>NZ_CM128608.1:0-377500 GCF_052908375.1 Rhizobium sp. PAMB 3174
ATTCGCTGCGGGTTGCCGGCGGTCTCGGCACCGTGCCGAAGCTGGTGGCGGAAAACATGGAAATCTACGCCCACCGGCTGCCGGTGGAAGAGGCGCTGGAACGGGTGGAGCGGGTCTACAAGCCCTATCACGCCTGCCTGCGCCGGCTGATCGCCCGGACACATGTGCATTTCGGCTTCGGCATTCTGGTCGACTGCCATTCGATGCCCGGCAATGTCCGCGTTGCCGGTCGCCGATCCGGCCAGATTTCATCATCGGCGACCGCTACGGCACGAGCGCGGCGGCGGACCTTTCCCGCGCGGCGATCCAGATCCTCGAGGAAATGGGCTTCAGCGCGATCCGCAACAAGCCTTATGCAGGCGGGTTCATCACCGAACATTACGGACGTCCGGCGCGCGGCCTGCATGCACTGCAGATCGAGATCAATAGGGCGCTCTATATCGACGAAGTAACGCTGCAGAAAAGGCCGGAATTCCATGCCGTGGCAGCAGCCATCGGTGCCTTCATGGAAAGGCTTTCCGAGTTCGTCGACGACTTCGCCGCCGATACTGCGCTTGCCGCAGAATAAAGCGACTTCTTTACTTTAGAATTGTCGGAAATACGCCGTCTCGGGCAAAAAAGAACCGCGCCTTAGGCGCGGTTAAGTCTAGGGAGGAAACACCCAAGGAGGGTATTTACAGTCGGAAGACTGTATGGAAACGTTATTTTTGCGGCGCACAAAAGTCAAGTGCCTAGCGAATGCGCGGCGATCAAAAAATGTGCATTTCGTCATTTTGCCGTGAAAATGCGCGCAAACTGCGGCATTTGCATCACACCCGTTTTCGGGTAGAGCAGGAGCATCGTTCCCGCCTGCAGATGGATGTCTCATGCTTCCCAATCGCGCCTTCTTTGATCTCCTCGCGGATGCCGCCAGCAAGGAAACCCTGCCGCGCTTCAGAAGCGGCGCCGCCGTCGTCAACAAGGAGGTCGGCAGCTTCGACCCGGTGACGGAAGGCGATCGCGGCGCGGAGACGGCGATCCGCGCGCTGATCGAGCAGCATTATCCCGAGCACGGCATCCTCGGCGAGGAGCACGGCAATATCGGCCTGGACCGCGAACTCGTCTGGGTCATCGATCCCATCGACGGCACGCGGGCGTTCATTTCCGGCGTGCCGGTATGGGGACGCTGATCGGGCTGCAGCAGAACGGACGCGCCGTCATGGGCATGGTCGACCAGCCGTTTACACGGGAGCGCTATTTCGCCGACGGCAACGCGTCCTGGTATGCCGGTCCGGACGGCACGCGCCAGATCAGGACGCGCGATTGCGGCTCGCTGTCGGACGCTATCCTGTTCACCACCTCGCCGCATCTTTTTGCAGGCGAGGACATGCCGCGATACCGGGCGGTCGAGGAGAAGGTTCGGCTGTTCCGCTACGGCACCGATTGCTATGCCTATGCGCTGCTGGCTGCAGGCTACGTCGACCTGGTGGTCGAAAACAGTCTCAAGCCCTATGACGTCGGCGCGCTCATCCCGCTGATCGAGCAGGCCGGTGGCGTCATGACGACGTGGGAAGGCGGCAGGCCGGAAAACGGTGGTCGCATCATCGCCGCCGGCAGCGCCGCGGTCCATGCGGAGGCGATGGCGCTTCTCGCCGGCTGATCAGGCCTCGGCGGCGGCCTCGGCGTCGCCGGCTTCCCGCTCTTCGGCATCCGCTCCCGGTATGAAGGCCTTGATCGCTTCCATCGCCTGGGCGCGAAAAATGTCGCGCTCCTGGAAGATTTCGTGGCGGGCGCCGGGAATGGTGATCAGGTGGCCGGCGCGGAAGTATTCCGCCAGCTTTTCGTGCGCCTCGATCGGGATCAGCCGGTCGTTGCTGCCGGCCAGCACCAGAGTGGGGATCATGATGGAGGCGAGGTGCTGGTGGCCGTGCACCTTTTTCATCGTCTTCGTCGCCTCGTAGATCCAGCGCGCCGTCGGCGGCCCGACCGCCAGCTCAGGATAAAGTTTCGTGATCTGCCGGCTGCGTGCAAACCGCGCCGGATCCGACGTCAGCACGTTACCGTCGAACGGCGGTTCACCAGCATCGGCGGTCAGCCTGCAGTCGCCAAGGCCAAGCATGGAAAATGCGCCGGCGATCCGGCCGATGGTGCCCTGCGACATGCCGTTGCGGCGAAGCGCAACGAAGGGCGAGGCGACGACGATGCGCTCGATGCGGTTGGCAAGCCTCGGCGCGGCCGACAGCGTGATCAGTCCGCCGGTCGAATGGGCGATGAGATAGAAGGGCAGGCGGGTATCGGGCAGCACCACCTTCTGCAGAAAGGTTTCCAGGTCTTCCTCATAGTCGGCGAAGCGCCCGACGTGCCCCTTGCGCGGATCGGGCAGAAGGCGCTCGGAGCCTCCCTGGCCGCGAAGGTCGAAGGTCGCCACCCAGAAGCCGTGCTGGTTCAGGTCCCGGATGGTTTCGAAGTATTTTTCGATGCTTTCGTTGCGGCCCTGGACAATGATGATGGTGCCGCGGGCGAGGCTGCGCTCGGTGCGGAAGATCGCATAGCGCAGTGCCACACCATCGCGTCCGGTGAAGAAACCCGCCGTGTAGTTGCGCGGCGGCGGATTGTCGGCGCTCAGGCGCAGATTGGCTTCCATCATCAGTCTGATCCGGTGCGTCGGGAATTGAACGGAGCACCCATGAGTAGGCGCAAGCCCCGGCGCTCGTCAAAGAAAAAAGACCGGCCCGTCCAGTTACGCGCGACGAGCCGGCCAAGATAGGCTGAGGCGGGCGGGACGTTTTGCCCCAGCCGCCGGACGCATTCGGTCCGACGGTCTCCTTCATATTAAGTTCAAGCTGAATTTGGGTGGAACCGGCCGTTCACCCGAGGTTCAGGTTTGCGGCTCGCGCGCGGCTCTTGAATTCGAAATCGGCAATTCCCATCTCGTTTCTGCGGGCGCCGCTCAAAGTCAATGGGTCCGCAAAGTGCTTCGGTTTCGCCAGAACGGGACGCCGAAGATAAAAGCAACCGCACATCGTCGCTTCATGAAGGAGGACACCATGCGTCAATTTGATTTCTCCCCCCTCTATCGTTCCACCGTCGGCTTCGACCGTCTGTTCAACCTGCTCGACGGCGTCGGCCAGCCCGAACAGGCTCCCGCCTATCCGCCCTACAACATCGAGCGGACCGGCGAGAACAATTACCGCATCACGATGGCCGTCGCCGGCTTCGACGAAACCGAGCTTTCGATCGAATCCCATGCCCAGGTGCTGATCGTGAAGGGTGAAAAGGCCCAGGAGCTCGAAGACGGAAACGAGTACCTCTACCGCGGCATCGCCAAGCGTGCTTTCGAGCGCCGCTTCCAGCTTGCCGACCATGTGGAGGTCCAGTCCGCTTCGCTCAAGAACGGGCTCCTGCACATCGACCTTCTGCGCAACATTCCGGAGGCCATGAAGCCGCGCCGGATCGCGATCGACGCGAGCGCTGCGAACCAGCAGAAGGCCATCGAGGCACAGGCCAACGCCGCCTGACGCGCGAGCCTGACAATGCCTTGAACATGGAACGGCACCCCGATCGGGGTGCCGTTTTTCGTTGGTGGGACCGTGCCCGGCTTGCTACGCGGCAATAGCTGCAACCGGCCGGCAGCGATGCCAGAGCAGGGCGTCGAGCGACACCAGGCCGGCTCCCTTGATGGCGAGATAGGCAAGCGGGAAGACCCAGAGCAGCCGCTGGTCGGCAATCACGCTGTCGGGAAAGCGGTCGAAGAGCGCGCCGATCGTTTCGGCATCGACCATGTGCAGGGTAATGTCGACGAGGGTCTGCACGGCGATGAAGCCGATCATACCCAGTGCCGCGGCGCGGGTGAACAGCCCTGCAACGATCAGGGCCGGCAGGACGAATTCGGCATAAGTGCCGAGATGGACGATCAGGCCCCAGGGTAGGAAGCCGATGGCGTCCACATCGCCGCCGGCGGCATCCACCGCCTGCGGGACGATCTGGTAGTAGGCGCCGGCGGACAGGCGCACGAGCCCGAGCAGTCCGTCACCGACCTTGGTCAGCGCCGAGTTCAGGAAATAGAGGTAGAGGACGGCCAGGAAGACCAGCCGGGCGGCAAGTCCCAGGAACCAGCCGTCCAATGCTCGCTCGATGGAGGAAAAGATATCGGCATAGAGCCTTGTCAGCGTTTGCAGGATTGTCATTTCATGGCCCCCCAGGTCCGTCCGGCTCTCAGCCGGTAGTGCATTTTGTAAAGACGCCGGCCTCCAGCGTGCCGGCGATCGTGCCGGACAGATCGAGTTCCGGATTTTCTGTCATCGCCACCGTGGCCGCATCGCCAAGCGTCCGCCCCGCGGCCAGCGCTTCGAGGAAGCTTGCCGCACCTTTTGGAAGGTGACGCAGCTCGACGTCGAAGCCGGGTCTGGTGATCAGTCCGTCCTCGGCCTTTGTCGGGTCGAGATCGGCAAGCGTCTGCCCGGAGCGATCGCGCGAGACAATGGAAACGGCGGCGTGCGACGCGCGGAAAATCCGCGTCGCCGGATGAACGGTGAAGCGCAGGTCCGCGATTTGTTCGGGCGGAAAGGCGGAGAGGGCCGCCGGATCAAGCGGCGAGGCATCGGCCGCGTGAAACGCATCCAGCCAAAGACGTTCCAGCCGGGCGACATCCGGCAGGAAGGTCAGATGCCTTGCCGGCTCGAAGTCTGCGACGAAATCGGCGAAGTTTCCGCCATACTCGAAGATCAAACGTGACTGCGGCGGATGCTCCTGGACATAGATCCGGGCCATGGCGCGAAAATAGTCTTCGCCGACCAGCCGCTGGACGGTCGGGAAAATGTCGGCCAGCGCGTTTACAAGGCTGACGGAGACGTTGTTGCGGTAGACCGAAAAGCGCTTCGTCGCCTGCTTGCCGGCCGGGCCGACGACGCCGTCGGGCAAAGGCCGGTCGGGATCGAACAGCGCGCCGGAAAAGGCCGCGGCGAGCCTTGTCGTGGCGGTCTCAGCCATGCCGGGCTCCCATGAGGTAATTGCCGGCGTGGCCGTCCAGAATGGCCTCCGCCAGCAGCGCTTCCCGTTTCAACACGTCCCATTCGGGCACGTCATTGTCCCATTCGATGAGCGTCGGCAGCGGCCCGGTCTGGCCGATGACGATGTCATAAAGAGACCAGACGGCTTCATCGACCGGGCGGTCGTGGGCGTCGATCAGCAGCCTGTCGCCTTCGTCGTCGGTGTCTTCGGCGTGTCCGGCGAGGTGAATTTCCTCGACGAGATCCAGCGGGAAGTCGGAGAGGTATCGGAGCGGTTTGAAATCGTGATTGGTTGCCGACACGTAGACGTTGTTGATGTCCAGCAGCAGGCCGCAGCCGGTGCGCGCCGCGATCTCGCGGATGAAATCCGTCTCGCTCATCGTCGACTGGTTGAAGGCCACATAGGTCGACGGATTTTCGAGCAGCATCTTGCGGCCGAGCGCATCCTGGACCTGGTCGATGTGTTCGACGACACGGTTCAGGGTGTCACGGTTATAGGGGACGGGCAAAAGGTCGTTGAAGAAGGTCGTGTCGTGCGTTGACCAGGCGAGATGCTCTGAGACGAGTGCGGGCTGGTAGCGCTCAACGACGGCCTTCAGTCGGGCGAGGTGGTCCGGATCGAGGCCCTGCGGGGAGCCGATCGACAGGCCGACGCCATGGATGGAAAGGGGGAACTGCCCGCGCATCGTGGTCAGGATGCGGTGCGGGTGGCCGCCGGCGCCCATGTAATTTTCCGCATGCACTTCCAGAAAGCCGATCCGGTAGTCGTCGGCGAGGATCTGATCGGCGTGGGTGGTCTTGAAGCCGGCACCGGCGCGGCGCGGCATGGTGAAGGCCGGAAAGCCGGTCGCAGTGAACTCGGACTGGAGTTTTGTTGCAGTCATGACGGCTCTCCCGGGTTGGTATTCTAGGGCGCATCGGGCCGGTTGGCCCGATGCGCCGTCCTAGCCGATCAAGCCTTGGGAACGTCGCGCTCGAGCGCAGTCAGCGAACCCATGCGGTCGCCGGGCAGCATCATGGTCGTGCAGCTGCCGGCTTCGACGTATTTCCAGGAGTTGCCCTGGTAGTCGACCTTGGAGGTGCCGGCGCAGGTCGTGCCCGGACCGGCGGCGCAGTCGTTCTGGCCGGCCATGGCGACGCCGAAGCACTTTTCCTTCTCGGCGGCCTGTGCGCCGGTGGCGGACAGGGCGGCAAGGCCGGTGACTGCGAGAGCAACGGCGCCGGCGAGAGCGGATGCATTGAAGGCGGTCTTGGTGGTCATTGTATTCTCCTCTGGAAATTGAAATCCGCATCTTCTCGTTGCGGACCGGTTCGTTCGTTCCGGTGAGGAGACACTCCCAAATGCCGCGATCAATTGGAAATCAATGGCGCGTTATTCAACGTCACTCTGGCGTGAGACTTTTTTGCGCATTTCTGACGGGTGCGTGATGGGGCGGTGATCAGGCAGGCATAGCAATGGCGCCAGATACCGATGCCAAAAGAAAAGCCGGCGCGGATATCCGGCCGGCATTCTGGATCGCGATATGGAGTCGCCTGTCAGGCGATCAGGTCGACAAAATGGCCGACATCCTCCTCGCTGGTCGCAAAGCTGGTGACGAGGCGGATCAGTCGCTGGTTGTCCTTCAGCATGTAGGGCTCGTCGACGGGGACCGGCCAGTCATAGAACTTCGCGCCGGCTTGCTCGGCCTTTTTCGCAACGCTCTCGTCGATGACGGCGAAGACCTCGTTCGATTGCGTCGGCCATGCCTGGTGTCCATGGGGGCTCTTGTCCAGTCCGTCGCGCAGCTGATCCGCCATGGCATTGGCGTGACCTGCAAGCTCCAGCCACAGGTCGTCCTTGAGGTAGGCGTCGAACTGGGCTGCGATGAAGCGGGTCTTGGAGAAGAGCTGTGCGCCGCGCTTGCGAATGAAGGGCAGGTCGCGCGCCATGTCGGGCTTGAAGAAGACCAGCGCCTCCGCACACCAGCAACCATTCTTGGTGGCGCCGAAGGACAGCACGTCGACGCCGCGCTTCCAGGTCATTTCGGCCGGGGTGGCTCCGAGCGCGACGAGCGCATTGGCGAAACGGGCTCCGTCCATATGAAGCGGCAGTCCGTGTTCGGCGGCGATGGCGGAAATCGTCTCTATTTCCTGCAGACTGTAAATGGTGCCGGCCTCAGTCGCCTGGGTGATGGTGACGGCCTGGGCGCGACCCTGATGTACGGCGTCCTGCGGAAAGCGGCGGATGGCGGCTTGCAGGCGTGCCGGGTCGATCTTGCCTTCGGGGCCGGGGACGGTGAACAGGCGCGATGCATTGGCGAAGAATTCCGGTGCGCCGCATTCGTCTGCCACCACGTGGGCGTCGGAATGGCAGAAGGTAACGCCGCCGGCCTTCTCTATGCTGGCGAGCGCGAGCGAGTTGGCGGCCGTCCCGGTGCCGACGAAGAAGACGGCGACCTCCTTCTCGAAGATTTCGTTGAACGTCTTTTCGACGTGACGGTCGAGGTCGCTCGTGCCGTAAGCGGCTGCGAAGCGGCCGGATTCCTTGAACAGGCGTTCGCTGATGGCGGGATGGGCGCCGGCCCAGTTGTCGGAGGCAAAGAACATGAAGGTGGGTCTCTCTGATGGTGGATCGTCGGCTTGCGGATATGTCAGGGAAGCGTCACGGTCTTGAGCCTTCGGTATACGCCATGTGACCACGGTTTCAATCCCGGCACAGCTGCCGTCATTTTCGATGCAGATTTGCCATTGCGCAGAAGATGGCGTTGACGGAAGCTTGTTTCAGAAATGTCAGCATTCGAGAAAGCTTCGACCGCCAGAGCCTGCAGAATTTATTTCGAGGCTCTTGCGAAAAGCCCGGCTTTCTGTCATAGATTTATCGAAATTAGGTCAGCTTTGTTGTCCTAATTTCAGCCTTGCGGCAAAAATATCGCCAAGGGGCCTGACCATACCGGCCGAAAACGCTATAGTCCTGACGATTGATCGGCGCCGACAACGGCACGCCTTCAGGGCCATTGTTTAAGAGAGCGGCCGCAGGCTCATTGGATACCGTCCCGACAGAGGATGGCTGCAGCTGGCTTCAAATGAATATTGCAAAGAGCCTGTAGACCCGGTTTTCCGGTGACCAGCACCCAACAGAACGCCCGGATTTGCGGGCCGGCAGGAGGAATGACGATGACGAAGATGACGCCATCAGCGGCCATGGCACGCCAGGCGGCCGGTTCGACAGCCATCCGGACCGTTATGCGTGAAGCGGCGCGCGGTCTTCCGCCGAAGCAGGGTCTCTACGATCCGATCAACGAGCATGACGCCTGCGGCGTCGGTTTCGTCGCCCATATGAAGGGCCAGAAGTCGCATCAGGTCGTCAAGGACGGCCTGTTCATGCTGGAAAACCTGACGCATCGCGGCGCTGTTGGTGCCGATCCGCTGATGGGCGATGGCGCGGGCATTCTCGTGCAGATCCCCGACCGTTTCTTCCGTGAGGAAATGGCGGCGCAGGGCGTGGCCCTGCCGAAGGCGGGCGAATATGCGGTCGGCTACTGTTTCATGCCGCAGGACGAAGAGCTTGCGGCACACTTCAAGGACATCATCACCGAAGTCGTTGCCGAGGAAGGCCAGGTCCTGCTCGGCTTCCGCGACGTGCCGGTTGACAACGCGTCGCTCTCCAAGGCGCCTGACATTGCCGCGACCGAGCCGCGCCACGTGCAGGTCTTCATCGGCGCCGGCGAGGATTGCACCGCCAACATCGAATTCGAGCGCAAGCTGTTCATCCTGCGCAAGGTCATCTCCAACCGTATCTATGCGGAAGAGGCGGGCCGCGACCTCGGCTTCTACTTCGTGTCCCTGTCGACCTCGACGGTCGTCTACAAGGGCATGTTCCTGGCCTACCAGGTCGGCGCCTACTACAAGGACCTGAACGATCCGCGCTTCGAAAGCGCCGTCGCCCTCGTCCACCAGCGTTTCTCGACCAACACCTTCCCGTCCTGGAAGCTGGCGCACCCCTATCGCATGGTCGCCCATAACGGCGAAATCAACACGCTGCGCGGCAACGTCAACTGGATGGCCGCCCGCCAGGCGTCCGTGTCCTCGCCGCTCTTCGGCGACGACATCTCCAAGCTCTGGCCGATCTCCTATGAAGGCCAGTCGGATACCGCCTGCTTCGACAACGCGCTCGAGTTCCTCGTGCGCGGCGGCTACTCCATGGCCCATGCGGTGATGATGCTGATCCCGGAAGCCTGGGCCGGCAACCAGCTGATGGGCGAAGAGCGCAAGGCATTCTACGAATACCATGCCGCCCTGATGGAGCCGTGGGACGGGCCTGCCGCCGTCGCCTTCACCGATGGCCGCCAGATCGGCGCGACGCTCGACCGTAACGGCCTGCGTCCGGCCCGCTATATCGTCACCAGCGACGACCGCGTCATCATGGCGTCGGAAGCCGGCGTGCTGCCGGTCAAGGAAGAGGACATCATCCAGAAGTGGCGCCTGCAGCCGGGCAAGATGCTGCTGATCGACATGGAAAAGGGCCGCATCGTTTCCGACGAGGAAATGAAGACGGAGCTTGCCTCCAGGCATCCCTACCAGAAGTGGCTGAGCCAGACGCAGCTGATCCTCGAGGATCTGAAGCCGGTGGAGCCGCGCGCGCTGCGCCGCGACGTGTCGCTGCTCGATCGCCAGCAGGCCTTCGGCTATACATCCGAAGACACCAAGATCCTGATGTCGCCGATGGCCACCACCGGCCAGGAAGCGATCGGCTCGATGGGCACCGACACGCCGATCTCGGCCATGTCGTCGAAGTCGAAGCTGCTCTACACCTATTTCAAGCAGAACTTCGCCCAGGTCACCAACCCGCCGATCGACCCGATCCGCGAGGAGCTGGTGATGAGCCTCGTTTCCTTCATCGGTCCGCGTCCGAACATTCTCGACCACGAGGGTGCGGCCAAGGCGAAGCGTCTCGAAGTGCGCCAGCCGATCCTGACGAACGGCGACCTCGAGAAGATCCGCTCGATCGGTCACACCGAGGACCGTTTCGACACCAAGACGCTGGACTTCACCTATGATGCCGAGCGTGGCGCCGAAGGCATGCCGGAAATGCTGGAGCGCCTCTGCGAGCGCGCCGAAGCGGCCGTTCGCGGCGGCTACAACATCATCGTGCTCTCCGACCGTCAGATCGGCCCGGACCGCATCGCCATCCCGGCGCTGCTGGCCACCGCCGCCGTGCATCACCACCTGATCCGCAAGGGGCTTCGCACTTCGGTCGGTCTCGTGGTCGAAACCGGCGAACCGCGCGAAGTACATCATTTCTGCTGTCTCGCCGGTTACGGCGCCGAGGCGATCAACCCGTATCTCGCCTTCGACACGCTGCTCGACATGCATGCGCGCGGCGAGTTCCCGAAGGAAGTCGATGCCAGCGAAGTCGTCTATCGCTACATCAAGGCGATCGGCAAGGGCATCCTGAAGGTCATGTCCAAGATGGGCATCTCGACCTACCAGTCCTATTGCGGCGCGCAGATCTTCGACGCCGTCGGCCTTTCCAAGGCGCTGGTGGACCAGTACTTCTTCGGCACCGCGACGACCATCGAAGGCATCGGCCTTGAGGAAATCGCCCGCGAAACCGCCGATCGCCACTCCGCGGCCTTCGGTCGTGACCCGGTTCTCGCCGGCACGCTCGACGTCGGCGGCGAATATGCCTTCCGCATGCGCGGCGAAAGCCACGCATGGTCGCCGGATGCGGTCGCCGAACTGCAGCACGCCGTGCGCGGCAATGCCCAGGATCGCTACAAGGCGTTCGCCGACATGGTGAACGGCGAGGCGCTGCGCATGAACGCCATTCGCGGCCTGTTCAAGATCAAGGACGCCGCGGCGCTCGGCCGTACGCCTGTGTCGATCGACGAGGTCGAGCCGGCGACGGAAATCGTCAAGCGCTTCTCGACGGGGGCCATGTCCTTCGGCTCGATTTCGCGCGAGGCGCACACCACGCTCGCCATCGCCATGAACCGGATCGGCGGCAAGTCGAATACCGGTGAGGGCGGCGAGGAAGCCGACCGCTACATGCCGCTGTTCGACGGCTCGAAGAACCCGGAACGCTCCGCGATCAAGCAGATCGCCTCGGGCCGCTTCGGGGTGACGACCGAATACCTGGTCAACGCCGACATGCTGCAGATCAAGGTCGCGCAGGGCGCCAAGCCCGGCGAAGGCGGTCAGCTGCCCGGCCACAAGGTGGATGCGACGATCGCCAAGACCCGTCACTCGACGCCGGGCGTCGGCCTGATCTCGCCGCCGCCGCACCACGACATCTATTCGATCGAGGATCTGGCGCAGCTGATCTACGACCTGAAGAACGTCAACCCCGAGGCCGACGTCTCGGTCAAGCTCGTCTCGGAAGTCGGCGTCGGCACGGTTGCCGCCGGCGTGGCCAAGGCGCGCGCCGACCACATCACCATCTCCGGCTATGACGGCGGTACCGGCGCTTCGCCGCTGACCTCGCTCAAGCATGCCGGCAGCCCGTGGGAAATCGGCCTTGCCGAAACCCAGCAGACGCTGGTGCTGAACGGCCTGCGCTCGCGCATCGCCCTGCAGGTCGACGGTGGTCTGAAGACCGGTCGCGATGTCATCATCGGCGCGCTTCTCGGCGCCGACGAATTCGGCTTCTCGACCGCGCCGCTGATCGCTGCCGGCTGCATCATGATGCGCAAGTGCCACCTGAACACCTGCCCGGTCGGCGTCGCGACCCAGGATCCTGTCCTGCGCAAGCGGTTCAAGGGCGCGCCGGAGCACGTCGTCAACTACTTCTTCTTCATTGCCGAGGAAGTACGTGAGATCCTGGCGTCGATGGGCTACACGAAGCTCAACGACATCATCGGCGAATCCGGTCTCCTCGAAAAGGAAACCATGCTCGACTACTGGAAGACCCAGGGGCTCGATTTCTCCCGCATCTTCCACAAGGTCGATGCGCCGAAGGAGGCGACCCACTGGACCTCGCGCCAGCATCATCCGATCGATGACATTCTCGACCGCAAGCTGATCGAGAAGGCCATGCCGGCGCTGGAACGCAAGGAACCGGTCGCCTTCGAAATGCCGATCCGCAACGTCGACCGGTCGGCCGGCGCGATGCTGTCGGGCGAGCTGGCCAAGCGCTGGAACCACAAGGGCCTGAAGGACGACACGATCAACGTGACGCTGCGCGGCACGGCCGGCCAGTCGTTCGGCGCGTTCCTGGCTCGCGGCATCACCTTCGACCTGATCGGTGACGGCAACGACTATGTCGGCAAGGGCCTGTCGGGTGGCCGCATCATCGTCCGTCCGCCGGAAAACACGAGGATCGTTCCGGAACAGTCGATCATCGTTGGCAACACCGTGCTCTACGGCGCGATCGAGGGCGAATGCTACTTCCGTGGCGTCGCCGGCGAGCGTTTCGCGGTGCGTAACTCCGGCGCCGTCGCCGTCGTCGAAGGCGTGGGCGATCACGGCTGCGAATACATGACGGGCGGCGTCGTCGTCGTCATCGGCGAAACGGGGCGCAACTTCGCGGCCGGCATGTCCGGCGGCGTGGCCTATGTTCTCGACGAAGCCGGTGATTTCTCGGCCCGCTGCAACATGGCGATGGTCGAGCTGGAGCCGGTTCCGGAAGAAGACGACATGCTGGAAAAGCTGCACCACCACGGTGGCGATCTCATGCACAAGGGACGCGTCGACGTCTCCGGCGACATGACGCGTCACGACGAGGAGCGGCTCTACCAGCTGATCTCGAACCACCTGCACTACACCGGTTCGGGTCAGGCCAAGAAGATCCTGGATCACTGGGTCGAGTATCGTCCGAAGTTCCGCAAGGTCATGCCGGTCGAGTACCGCCGTGCGCTGGAAGAAATGGAACGCATGCGGATGGGCATCGCTGCCGAGTAACGAATACGGGCGGCGCCGGACGGAGGAACCGTTCGGGCGCCGCTTCCCATGCGCTGAAAAAGCGTAGAGGCAACGTTTAAGATTTACGGAACGGATTATCACGATGGGCAAGGTTACTGGCTTTATGGAAATCGACCGGCAGGTGGCGAAGTATCAGCCCGCCTCCGACCGCATCCGGCATTTCCGCGAATTCACCATCCCGATGTCGGATCAGGAAGTGCAGAAGCAGGCGGCGCGCTGCATGGACTGCGGCATTCCCTATTGCCACGGCCCGACCGGCTGCCCGGTCCACAACCAGATCCCGGACTGGAACGACCTGATCTATAACGGCAACTGGAAGGAAGCGATCCGCAACCTCCACTCGACCAACAACTTCCCGGAGTTCACCGGCCGCGTCTGTCCCGCTCCCTGCGAGGAAGCCTGCACGCTGAACCTGGAAGACACGCCGGTTGCCATCAAGACCGTCGAGCAGGCGATCGCCGACAAGGCCTATGAGCTCGGCTACATCGTGCCGCAGCCGGCAACGGTGAAGACCGGCAAGAAGGTCGCGATCATCGGCTCCGGCCCGTCCGGCATGGCGGCTGCCCAGCAGCTCGGCCGCGCCGGCCACGACGTGCATGTGTTCGAACGCGAATCCAAGCCCGGCGGCCTGCTGCGCTACGGCATTCCGGACTTCAAGATGGAGAAGAATTTCATCGATCGCCGCGTCGAGCAGATCAAGGGCGAGGGCGTCACCTTCCATTGCGGCGTCAATGTCGGTGTCGACGTGACCGTCGAGAAGCTGCTCGCCGATCACGATGCGGTGCTTTACTGCGGCGGTTCGGAAACCCCGCGCGAAGCCGGCATTCCCGGCGTCGATCTGCATGGCGCCTATGACGCGATGCCCTACCTCGTCCAGCAGAACCGCCGCGTCGGCCGTGAGAACATCGATAGCGTCGGCTGGCCGTCCGAACCGATTCTGGCCGGCGGCAAGCATGTCGTCGTCGTCGGTGGCGGGGACACCGCGTCCGACTGCGTGGGCACCGCCTTCCGCCAGGGCGCGGTCAAGGTCACCCAGCTCGACATCCGCCCGATGCCGCCGGAGAAGGAAGACAAGCTCGCCGTCTGGCCCTACTGGGCAACCAAGATGCGGACCTCCTCCTCTCAGGCCGAAGGTGCCAACCGCGAGTTCCAGGTCGCAACGCTCGAATTCGTCGGCGAAGACGGCGTGCTGACCGGCGTGAAGTGCTGCAAGGTCGACGAGAAGCGCAAGCCGATCGCCGGTACGGAATTCGTCATCAAGGCCGACCTGGCATTCATCGCCATCGGCTTCCGCGGTCCCTTCTCGGACAGCGTGGTGAAGGAACTCGACGGAAAGCTGCAGCTCAATACCGACCGTCGCGGTTCGACCAACGTGGTCGCCAACGACCGGGACTACCGCACGTCGGTCGATCGCCTCTGGGTTGCCGGCGACGTTCGCCGCGGCCAGTCGCTGGTCGTCTGGGCGATCCGCGAAGGCCGTCAGGCAGCGCGCGCCATCGACGAAGCGCTGATGGGCAGTTCCGTCCTGCCGCGCTGACGGCGGGTTGCCGTTTTACTGCTGCCGGGGAAGGTCGTAATAGTCGACCCGGCCCGGCGGCGCGGACGTGGTGTCCGTGCTTTCCAGAAGAAGGTCGCGGGCCGTCAGTCCGCTGGAACCGGGATAGGGCGCTGCACCGAGCAGCGTCTTGCCGCCGTCCAGTTCCGGATCGAACAGGCCGATCGGCGGCACGCGCGTGATAGCCGCCAGCTGCGACGGTGGCAGGCTCATGAGATCCGGGAGGCTCGACCCACCGAGCAGCACGGAATTTCCGATCGAGGTGCCGCCCAGCAGACGGCGGATCGGCTTTTCGGCGTAAAAGGCGAGCTTTCGAAAGCCGGCATCGGTCATGTTGATGCCTTTCGGACCACGCAGGCGCACTTGCTGGCCGTTGACGTCGGGACCGCTCATGACGAACTTGCCGGCATCGTCGACGTAGCCGTCCCAGATGTCGACGAACTCGCCGCCCATCTTGCCGACCTCGCGGCGGTAGATTTCATTGAGCTTGATCATGTCCGCCGACATGGAGGCGTTGGGGAAAGACGGCAGGCCCATCCACATGACGGGGAGGCTCTTGCTCGTTGCCGTACGCACCAGCGCCTGCACGCGCTGGATATATTCCTTCTGCCAATCCTCACTCAGCGGCTGCGGATTGCCGGCAACGCCGCGAAGGGCCTGGCGATCGTTGGAGCCGACCATGATCACCACGATCGAAGGTTCGACCTGTTCGATAAAGGACGGCAGTTTCGCCTGCCAGTCGTAGTAGTCGTTGCGGACAAGGCCGGAGGCCGCACTGGTGCGCGATTCGATATCGACATTCGGAACGTCGGCGAAGGCGTCTTCGAGGCCCTTTGCCAGGCCGCTCGCCATGAAATCGCCGGCCACCAGGACCTTGAATACCGGGCCGGTGTTCTCCACCGCCAACGCGTCGCCTGCCTTCTTGGCATCGGCACTGACGGAGGGCTTCGTCTCAATCTTGACGACGCTGCGGCGTACCGACTTGCGGCGAGGTTGGGGAACTTCTACCGGCGGCGGCTCAGGCTTTTGCCGTTTGCCGAACAGCAGTTGCAGGATGGTGCGCCGCTTGCCGACCTTTTCGGCGGCGAATGTTTCGGCCGAGGATACGAGACCCAGCGGCGCAGCGCACAGAAGGATGATGCCGAGGCGGAAGGAGATGCTTCTGCCCGGGTGCTTCGCCCGTCCCGTTCGTGCCTGGCCGTCAGTCAATCGATCCCTCCCGATCGGATGCAGGCGCATCCGCCAGCCCAGTCATAACAAAAGAAGCGGGGGGCCTGCCAGCCTCATTCTCCCGGAGTTTCCTCGAGGCCAAAAAAAACCGGCCAGTGCGGCCGGTCTTTCCGTGTTCTTCGTTGACCGGGGCCTAGCGGCGCAGGGCGTTCAAAAGCCGTTCGCTCGGCTCGCCGTCGGCCGTCAGCCCGAGCCGGTTCTGGATGGCGGCGATTGCGGCGCGTGAACCGGAGCCGATGTTGCCGTCGACTTCGCCGTCATAATAGCCGAGTTCCTTCATCCGGGTCTGCAGCTCGAATTTCTGCTTCACGTCCAGCGTTCCCGCCGGGCGCGGCCAGCGCTGCTGCATGCCGCCATAGCCTGCGATCTCGTCGGCGAGCAGGCCGACTGCCAGGGCATACTTGTCGGCGGCATTGTATTTCTTGATGACAAAGAAGTTGCGCACCATCAGGAAGCCCGGTCCGTTGGATCCGGCCGGCATCTTCAGCACGGCGCGGTCGTCGGCGAAGCCGAAGCCCTTGCCGTTCGGACGGCTGAGGCCGAGGGCTGCCCATTGGGAGAGCGTCTTGGTCTGGCCTTCGTATTTCGACGCGCTGCGCGGAACGGCGACCTCGTATCCCCAGGTGCGGTGGCTTTCCCAGCCGTTCTTGGAGAGCAGGTTGGCAGACGTGGCGAGCGCATCGGGAATGGAATTCCAGATGTCGCGATGGCCGTTGCCGTCCTCGTCGACCGCATAGAGCAGGTAGCTCGTTGGAATGAACTGGGTGTGACCCATGGCACCGGCCCAGGAACCTGTCAGTCCCTTGGCGGAGACGTCGCCGTTCTGCAGGATCTTCAGCGCTGCGATCAGCTGGGTCTTGGCGTATTTCGACCGCTTCGGATCCGCATAGGCAAGCGTTGCCAGCGCCCGCGGGACATAGTGAAGCCGTTCGGAGTTCTCGAGGACAGCCCCATAGCTGCTCTCCATCGACCAGATGGCCAGGAGGACCTGGCGCTCGATGCCGAAGCGCTTTTCGAGCTTGGTCAGTGTCGAGGCATATTTGACCGCCATCTCGCGGCCGATGCGCACGGTGTAGGGATTGACGTGCGAATCGACGTAATCCCATACTTGCGAGGTGAATTCGGGCTGGTAGTTCGCCTTTTGAAGGACGACCGGATCCGGGTCGGTCACGCCGGCAAAGGCGCGCTGGTAGGTCTTCTTTGAAATGCCGTTCTTGGCGGCTGTTTCATAAAATCCGTTGATCCAGCGCTGGAATTTTGCGTCTGCACGGGCTGCGCCGGCAAAACTCAGCGTGGTGGCGCCGACGATCAGCGCAACTGCGGCTTTTTTCAGAATTGTATTCACGAGGCTCATTCGGGTCTCCCGCCGGTCTGATTTAAAAATCGGGGGTGGTTTGCGGCCATTGTTTGACCTGACACGAAAACATACCGAAACATGGTCAACAAAATGTTTACCACGAATGCTAGGAAGTCATCACCATAATGTTGCCGTTGACTGCATGCGGGCTATCTTTTGCGGGCCCGGCTTTGTAAAACGCCCCGGAAAAACCTTTATTCATTGTTCAGCAGTGCCATATCCCTCTATCACGCCCGATTTCAACGAGGAGGACCGCGTGACCATCAAGAAAGTTCGCAAAGCCATTCTGCCTGTTGCCGGTCTCGGCACCCGCTTCCTGCCGGCGACCAAGACCGTGCCGAAGGAAATGCTGACCGTCGTCGACAAGCCGGTCATCCAGTATGTCGTCGACGAGGCGGTCGAGGCGGGCATCGAGCATTTCGTTTTCGTGACGGGCCGCAACAAGGCGGTGATCGAGGATTACTTCGATATCCAGTTCGAGCTGGAGCAGCTGCTGCGGGATCGCGGCAAGCGCACCGAGCTGTCGCTTCTCTCCGACCTTCGCCCGATGGCGGGCACCACGAGCTTTACTCGCCAGCAGGAGCCGCTCGGCCTCGGCCATGCGGTCTGGTGCGCCCGTGACATCGTCGGCAACGAGCCCTTCGCGCTGCTTCTTCCCGACATGGTGATGAAGCACGAGACGCCGTGCCTGAAGGGCATGGTCGATCTCTACGACCAGGCCGGCGGCAACATCATTTCCGTCGAGGAATGCGATCCGGAGCTGACCTACAAATACGGTATCGTCGGGATCGGCGAGCCGGTCGGAGAAGGCTTCCGGATCACCGAGATGGTGGAAAAGCCGCCGCGCGGCGAGGCCCCCTCGAACCTGTTCATCAATGGCCGCTATATCCTGCAGCCGGAGATCTTCCAGATTCTCGAGCGGCAGGAGCCGGGCGCCGGCAATGAAATCCAGCTGACCGACGCAATGCTGAAGCTTGCCAAGGAGCAGGATTTCTCGGCCTACCACTTCAAGGGCGAGACGTATGATTGCGGCGCCAAGGACGGCTTCATCCTGGCGAACGTTGCGTTCGCCCTGCAGCGGGACGATATCCGTCCGTCGGTCGCGGAAAAGTTCAAGGCGATGGCGGCGAAGCTGTAAGGTTCGACGCATATCCTGACAAGCGGGCCGCGCGGAGAGATCTGCGCGGCCTTTTCGTTCAGCGTTTCAGCGTCAGGCCGATTTTGGCGGTCAGGTCTTCGACGTCCGAGCCGGTCTGGTTGTCGGTGTACTGGTAGGTGACATCGCCACCGAGTTCGAGATAACGGCTGAGCGACCAAGTCAGGCCTCCGCCGACGGACCAGATGAACTGATTGGTGCCCGTACTGTCGGATGGATAGGCCCGGAACGTCGTGTTGCCGGTCAGTCTGGCGACGAGATCGTCGCGGATCTCCCGGCTCAGAGTGTTGTTCATGGTGTAGAGCGTCGAGCCGCTGACCGCCCCGCTCGACGACGGTTCGACCTTCGTGGTCAGCGTTGTCGCAAGCGTCGTGCCGCGCATCGGTGACCAGAGCAGCTTTCCTTCCACCTTCAGCCCGCTGATCGTGTCCAGCCGGTCGTCGTCGAAATCGCTGAACTCGTAGCCCGCGGCAAGTTCGCCGCTCAATTTCTCTCCGCCGTCGAACTCCACGCCGGCGACGGCGCTATAGGTGTTGTAGGAGCGCTTGTAGCCTTCAGAATCCTCGGTCTTGTCGTA
Organism: Rhizobium sp. PAMB 3174; assembly: GCF_052908375.1. NCBI lineage: Bacteria > Pseudomonadati > Pseudomonadota > Alphaproteobacteria > Hyphomicrobiales > Rhizobiaceae > Rhizobium > Rhizobium sp. PAMB 3174. The sequence continues at coordinate 18,763 of NZ_CM128608.1, forward strand.
GAATGTCCGGCCGGCAGATGCCTCAAGGAACGGTATCAGCGCCGGCGACAGTTCGTATCCGAGCCTGGCGGTGCCGGTCACGGTGTCGGCATTGCGGTCGCTCTGCGAGAGGGACGTGCCGTCGGCAAGCTTGGCCGCCGTGTAGATGCTTCGCGACAGGTCCAGACCGGCCGTGCCGCGCAGGATGCCGATGTCGTGGCTGGCCTCAATTCCGGTGGAGAATGTATGAACACCGGATTGCGCCGTCGCACCTGTGATGGCGTTCGGGTCGTTCGCGTCTTCCCGCTGGAAGTCGTATCCCGCTTTCAGGGTGACGGTCGTGTCATTTGAGAGATCGAGGCGCAGTTCTGCATCCAGCGATGCAGTCGGGTCTTCCTCCAGCTCACCGTTCAGGTTTTTCTGCCAGACGCCGTCACCGGTGATCGTCAGCTGATGCAGCGACCAGTCGGAGGTCAGTGTGCCTTTCAGTTCGGTCTCGAGATAATTGCGCTTCCGGTTGTCCGTGTTGGTTTTTTGCTGCTCATAGCCATAGGACTGGCTCAGCGATGTCCGCAACCGCATCGTACCGATGGCAATGCCGTCGTCGTCGGTCTTCGGCGTGCTGGCGGTCTTCACGTCGTCGACTGTGCGTTCGCGCTGGTTTTGCCGACGCAGCTCTTGCAGAAGAAGCGTTTCCTGAAGCTTCTCGTCGTTGGCGGCATCATCGACGGGTGGCAGCGCCGGTGCGGACGTCGGAACGGTGCTTCCCGGTTCCATGATCGTTGTCGCGGCGATTGCGGCCGGATCGCCGACGGGAGAGCCGGACGGCGCCGTCTGAACATCGCTGGTGGTGTCGCTGCCGTCGTCGTCCACCGTCTGAGCATTGGCAACCGAGCCGACAGCCGCCAGCACGCAGAGTGCCGCCACAGCGAAACGCTGTGCGGAACCGGGTCCCACCGGACCGGCAGGTTTGCTGCGATGCTTCGCCATAACTGTCTGATTGCTTCCCGAACGCGAAAATGACTTAGCAAACCGTAAAACCATATGGTTAATGTTCGGTTTAGTGTTGGGCGTTCACTGCGGCATGAAATAGATGTTGGACAGCCGACACAGAAAGCGCTAACGCTCGTCGCCATGATCAAGACGGCTTTGAAAATTGAAGAGGCCGACGCGCTCGCGTCCGCCATTCGGACCCTCACCACCGAGCGCGATGGCCTGACGGCGCTGATCGACGTGCTGGAAAGCGACCTGGCGGAAAGCTTCCTGTCGGCGGTGCGGCTGATCGGCGAATTGCCTGGCAGGGTGATCATCACCGGCATCGGCAAGAGCGGCCATATCGGCACCAAGATCGCCGCCACGCTCGCCTCCACCGGCACGCCGTCCTTTTTCGTCCATCCGGTCGAGGCCAATCACGGCGATCTCGGCATGATCACGCCGAGCGACGTGATCATTGCGCTCTCCTGGAGCGGCGAGACGGCGGAGCTGCAGGGCATCGTCGCCTATTCCCGGCGTTTCTCCATTCCGCTGATCGCCATCACCTCCGGCGCGAATTCGGCGCTGGCGCGGGCCTCTGATATCGTGATCTGCCTGCCGAAGGCGCAGGAGGCCTGCCCGCACGGGCTGGCGCCGACGACATCGGCACTGCTGCAGCTAGCAATCGGCGACGCTTTGTCGATTGCGCTGCTGGAAGCGCGTGGCTTCAGCGCGCTCGATTTCAAGACCTTCCATCCGGGTGGCAAGCTGGGCGCGAGTCTCACCCATGTCGGGGACATCATGCACACCGGCGACCGCGTACCGCTGGTGGCGGCGGGCACGCCCTTGCCGGAAGCGGTCTCTACGCTCTCGAAGAAGCGTTTCGGTTGCGTCGGCGTGGTCGGCGAGGACGGCAAGCTCTGCGGCATCATGACCGAGGGCGACATGGCCCGCAACCTGCACCGCAATCTGTCGGAGCTGATGGTCGACGACATCATGACCCGGACCCCGAAGACGGTGAAGGCCGCGACGCTGGTTGCCAACGCCACGGCCCTTCTCAATCAGCTCGGCATTTCCGCCCTCATCGTCATCGACGACGATGGACGGCCCGAAGGCATCATTCACTTCCACGATCTCTTCCGGATCGGGGTCGCCTGATCAGGATGCCGGTTCGACCTTGAGGTCGCGACCGTGGCTGGAAATGACCTTCACCGTCGTTCCCGACGGCAGGTCCGGACCCATGACCGACCAGTAGGTATCATCCAGCCTGATGCGCCCACGACCGTTGGCGATCGGCTCGGCGAGCGTGGCCGTGCGCCCGACAAGGCTTTCGCCGCGCTGGTTCAGGAAGGGTTCGTCAGTCGGCCGGTTGGTGCGCGAAAACAGGCGCCGGCCAAGGATAATGGCGACCATGGACAGGGCGGCGAAGACCAGAAGCTGGATCTGCCACATCCAGATCGGATTGTCCCACAGACCAAGCGACAGAACACCGGTAACGATGGCCGCGGCGCCGATCCAGATCAGGAAGAACCCTGGCAGGGCGAGTTCCGCGGCAAGCAGGATGAGGCCGAGAATCCACCAGCTCCACGGGCCGAATGAGACCGCGAGACCGACGATCATGGCTTATTCCTCCCGCGGCGGCATGTTGAAGGGATTGACCGGCGGCGCGGTGCGGGCCGGGCGGGGCTGCGGCGTCGCTCCCGAGGAGGCCGGCGCGTCGCCGAACACTTCCCTGGCGATCGCACCGATACCGCCGAGCGTGCCGATCAGCGAAGAGGCTTCCATCGGCATCAGCACGATCTTGGAATTACTGGCCGAGCCGATCGCCTGCATGGCTTCGGTGTATTTCTGGGCGACGAAGTAGTTGATCGCCTGCACGTCGCCGGCGGCAATCGCCTCGGAGACCATGCGGGTGGCCTTGGCTTCCGCTTCGGCCAGGCGCTCGCGAGCCTCGGCCTCGCGGTATGCCGCTTCCCGCTGGCCTTCCGCCTGCAGGATCGCCGACTGCTTGGCGCCTTCCGCCCGGAGGATCTGCGCGTTACGGGAACCTTCGGCTTCCAGAACCTGGGCGCGCTTTTCGCGCTCGGCCTTCATCTGCCGGCCCATCGCATTGACGAGGTCGGTCGGCGGCTGGATGTCCTTGATCTCGACGCGGGTGATCTTGATGCCCCACGGGCTCGCCGCTTCGTCGACGACGCGCAGCAGGCGGTCGTTGATCGTCTCGCGGTTCGACAGGAGTTCGTCGAGATCCATCGAGCCCATGACCGAACGGATGTTCGTCATCGTCAGGTTGAGGATGGCGAGCTCGAGATTGGCGACCTGGTACGCAGCCTGGGCGGCGTTCAATATCTGGTAGAAGGCGACGGCGTCGGCGGAGACGCTGGCGTTATCCCTTGTGATGACTTCCTGCGTGGGAACGTCGAGCACCTGCTCCATGACGTTCAGGCGCGCGCCGATGCGGTCAATGAACGGGACGATCAGATGCAGGCCGGGATCGAGCGTGCGCGTGTAGCGGCCGAACCGCTCGATCGTGTACTTGTTGCCCTGCGGCACGGTCTTGACGCCCGCGAAGACGACCAGAATGACGAGCACGACAAGCGCGATGACGACGATGTCGAAACCGGTAAAACTCATGACAACCTCCCCTGAACCCCAGGTATAAGAATTCAACTAGAGTTCAAATGGTATGGATTGTTCGCGAACACAAGATGAAATCGGCAGGGAGCATAATCGGTTGCGGCGATCCTCAAGGATCGCGGCATGCCGGATTCGTCGTCTATTCTTGCCGTCCGGCCAGCCAGAGACAGCTCAAGCGGCGCCAGCCTTTCGCCGAAACTGACCTGGCGTGAGGCCGGTTTCCCGGGCGAAGACCGAGCGGAAGAAGGCCATGTCCGAAAACCCTGTCTGCCCGGCAATTACCTCGAGCGGCATGTGGCTTTCGGCAAGCAGACTTTTCGCCTTTTCGATCTTCCGCAGTTGCAGATACTTGACCGGCGTGACGCCATAGTTCGCCTCGAAATGCCGATGGAAGCTGCGCAGGCTCATGCCGCAAAAGTCTGCCATCTCCGCGACGGAGGGGCTGTCGGGGTGCCGGCGCTCGATCTCTGCTTCCAGCGCGGCGAACCTGCCAGCATCCTTCGGAGGCGCGGTGAGATGCACAGCATAGAGCGATTGCTTCTGCCGGATTGTGTCCGCCAGAAGATGCCGGCCGAGCCGCAGGGAAAATTCGCGGCCACAGGTCTTGCGGACGATGTGGAGACATAGATCGACGGCGGAGAGCAGTCCGCCGGCGGTGACGACGTCGCCGTGGTCGATCAGCATTTCCCGGCCGTTCCAGCGAACCGCCGGGAAGCGTCTTGCCGCATAATCGATGCGTGACCAGTGGGTGGTCGCTTCCCGGTCCTTGAGAAGGCCCGCCTCAGCCGTCAGGAAGGCGCCGAGGCAGGCGGACGCGATGACGGTGCCTGCGTCATGGGCGGCCTGGATCATGGCGATGTCCTTGTCGCGAAGCGCGGTCTCCTCAGAAAAGTCCTCGATAGGCGGGATCACGAGATAGGAGCCCGGTGTCATGTCCGTCATGGGCTGCAGGTTGATCTGTCCGTTCTCCCATTTGTGGTGTCTGTTGGCACCGACCAAACGGACGTCGAATAACATCTCGCCGGAAATTCGCTTTGCCAGTTTAAACACCGACTGGCAGAGCAGCGCATAGCTCACCGCGGCATGCTCATGAAACAGAATGCAGATCCCGGTCGGGCTTGGCATGAATGCCTCCAATAATGGCGAATTGGCCAATTGTGCGGCCTTTGCGTTGTTGTAGAGTGCTGGCAGTATCTTGTCAAAGGAGGTAAACATGCCACATGAGAGCTTCAGCGTCACGCTGATCAATGGACCAACGGTCCTGATCGAGTTCAGGGGCTTTCGGTTTCTGACTGATCCCACCTTCGACCACGCCGGATGCGAATATCATGGTGCCGTCACGCTCCGGAAAACCTCGGACCCGGTCATCGACCCGGGCTCGCTCGGTCCGATCGATGCCGTGCTGCTCAGCCACGACCAGCACAAGGACAATCTCGACGATTCAGGGCGCCGTCTCCTCGATAGCGTGCCTCTGGTGCTGACCACGGAGGTCGGCGCCGGGCGGTTGGGCGGTGCCGCCAGGGGGCTCGCGGTGTGGGGCCATGTCGAGTTGACGGCGCCCGATGGCAGTACCGTCCGTGTGACCGCGACACCGTGCCGCCACGGACCGGCGGGCATAGAGCCGATCGCCGGCGACGTCATCGGCTTCATGATCGAGGCCGAGGGCATGGAACCGGTCTATGTAACCGGAGACACAGTCTATTATGAGGGCGTGGCCGAGGTTGCCCGCCGCTTCTCGCCCGGCCACATCATCGCATTCACCGGTGCCGCCCAGGCGCGTGGCCCGTTCGATCTGACGATGTCGGTCAATGACGTGCTCGACACGGCGCATGCCTTCAAGGATGCGCTGATCATTCCGGTCCACAACGAAGGATGGGAGCACTTCACGGAAACCGCTGACGTGCTGGTCGAGGCATTTACGACCTTCGGGATCAGCGACCGGCTGCGGACGATCGCACGCGGCGAGCGGGTGGCGCTCGCCTGAGAGGCAAGGCGGTCAGACCCAGCCCTGCAGTTCCCGCCGGACGACATGTTCGAGGACGCGCATGCCGTCCTCGCCATCGTTCAGGCAGGGAATGTGCGTGAACTTCTCGCCGCCGTGTTCAAGGAAGCTGTGGCCAGCGGCCTCGGCGATTTCCTCGAGCGTCTCCAGGCAGTCGGACACGAAGCCGGGGTTCATCACCGCGATCCGCTTCACGCCTTCCTGTGCGAGCTTTTCGACGGTCTTGTCGGTGTAGGGCTGCAGCCACTCTTCCGGCCCGAAGCGGGACTGGAAGGTGATCATCAGCCGGTCACCCATGCCAAGCTTCTCGCGCAGCAGGCGGGCGGTCTTCATGCAGTGGCAGTGATAGGGGTCGCCCTTCTTGAAGTAGGACTGCGGAATGCCGTGGAACGAGGTGATGATCTTCTCCGGTTCCCAGTCCAGTGTAGCGAGGTGGCTGGTGACGGAATTGGCCAGCGCCTCGATGTAGACCGGGTCGTCGTGATAGGCCGGCACGGTGCGCAGCGCCGGCTGCCAGCGCATCTGCTGCAGTTTCTCGAAGGCCTTGTCATTGACGGTTGCCGTCGTCGATGCGGCATATTGCGGATAGAGCGGGAATAGCAGAATCTTCTCGCAGCCGGCCTGCTGCAGCGCGTCTATCTTCGATGCGATCGACGGCTGGCCGTAGCGCATGGCCCAGTCTACCGTCACGTTCGGCAGATCGGCGAGCGCAGTCGCCATCTTCTCGCCCTGGCTGCGCGTGTAGGTCCGCAGATAGCTTTCGTTGCGATCCTTGTTCCAGATCGACTCATAGGCCTTGCCGACCTTTCCCGGACGACGATTGAGAACGATGCCGTAGAGGATCGGGTACCAGAACAGGCGCGACCACTCGATGACACGTCGGTCGGTCAGGAACTCTTCCAGATAACGGCGCATGGACTTGAAATCGGTGCCGTCCGGCGTTCCCAGATTGACGAGCAGGACACCGACCTTGCCGAATTTGACGGGCGGGTGATCGGACGGGAGCGCGGAGGAAGCGGTGAGCATTTCGATATCAGTCCTTTGACGGAGTCATGTGTAGGCTATCTAGAAAGAAAATCCGGCCCGGCAAAGCCCGGGCCGGACATTTGTCTGTCCTTATTACGGTCGGTTCCGACGTTCCGATCACATTTTCGGAAGCGTCAGCTCCTTGCCGATCGAAATGACGTCCGGATGGCGCAGCTTGTTTTCCCTGGCGATCGCCGGCCACTTGCCGCCGTCACCGAGCTGCTCCTTGGCGATCGTCCAGAGGGAATCACCCTTCTTGACGACATAGCTCATCGACATGTCGGTCTTGGCCGGCATTTCCGACGTCGTGGTCGCCTCGGGCTTTGCCGGCGATTCCGTCGGAGTGGCGGTCTCGGCCTTCACCGGTGCCTCGGTCTTGGCGGGTGTTTCGGTCGGTGCCGCGGCTTCCGTCTTGGCCGGAGCAGCTTCTGTCGCGGCCTTCTTCTGGTCCTTGACCACTTCGGCGGCGGTTGCCGTTGCCGGTGCGGCCGTCGGCGCGACATAATCGGCCGGGGTCACGTCGGTGATACGGTCAGTGCTGTCGATCGGCTGATACGGGCTATGAGCGGCAACGTAGTCCGCGACCACCGTTTCCAGGCCCGGACCGTAGTCGTAGGCATTCTGGGCGGCGGTTGCGAAGATCTTGTAGCCGTCGCCGCCGGACCGCATGTAGTTGTTGGTGGTGACGCCGTAGAGCTTCTCGGGATCGAGCGGCACGTAGGCATCCCCTTCCTTGACCTCCACGGAGACGACGCGGCTGCCGGCCGGCTTCGACCGGTCGAAACTGTACTTTAGGCCGGAGACCTGCGGGAAGCGGCCGGCGCCGTCCTCGATCTGGCTGAGGCCGTTTTCAAGCGCGGTCACAACGTCGGCGCCCTTCAGCTGCATGGTGGCGAGCGTGTTCTGGAACGGCAGGACCGTCAGCACTTCGCCCATGGTGACGTCGCCGCCGTCGATCGAGGCTCTGAGGCCGCCGCCGTTCTGGATGGCGATCGTCATGCCCTGATCCTTGACGCGGTCGACCATGGCGTCGGCCACGAGATCGCCCATGGCGCATTCCCGGACGCGGCAGACCTTGCTCGACCCTTCGATCGGCGCGGTGCTGCTGCCGATGACCTTCTGGCGCAGTTCCTCGATCGGAGCGGCGAGTTCCTTGATGCGGGCAAGCACGGCTTCATCCGGCTTGAAGCTCGCATCGATGAGGATCGGGTCGCCCTGGGCGGATTTCACCACGCCGTTGTCATCGAAAACGACGTCGAGATTGCCGAGATACTTGCTGTAGGAGGCAGCCTGAACGACCGGCACCTTGTAGCCGCCCGGATTGTCGACCCAGGTCGGGTAGGGGCCTTCGGCCTTCTCGTCCGTGTTCGACAGCAGGGTGTGCGAATGGCCGCCGACGACCACGTCGACGTCGGGGATCTTGGCGATGACGGCGAGATCGCGCGGATAGCCGACATGGGTCAGTGCGATGATCTTGTTGACGCCTTCGGCCTTCAGCTTCTCGACTTCGGCGCTGATGGCGTCCTGATCGACGGTGATGCCGATGTTCGGACCCGGTGAAGAGAGTTCCGGCGTGTCGTTGGTGACGGCGCCGACGATGCCGACCTTCTCGCCGCCGACGGTCAGCACCAGCGAGGGAACGATGCGGTCCTTGATGGTGGAGTTGGCATTCGCCTTCACATTGGCGGTGACGACCGGGAACTGGATCTTGTCGAGGAAGGTCTTCAGCGAGTCTTCGCTTTCGTCGAACTCGTGGTTGCCGACGGTCATCGCGTCGAACTTCATCAGGTTGAGGAATTCGGCCTCGGCGGCACCATGATAGGTCGTGAAGAACAGCGAACCCTGGAAATTGTCGCCGGCATTGAGGAGGATGACGTTCTTGCCTTCACCCTTCAGCGTGTCGCGCGTCTGGTTGATCGCGGTCAGCAGGCGGGCCGCGCCGCCGAAGCACTTGCCTTCGGTCTCATCTTCGGCCGAGCAGGTGGAATCGTATTTGTTGATCGATTCTATGCGGGAGTGAAAGTCGTTGATGTGCAGGATATCGAGCTCGAAATCGGCAAATGCGCTGCCGCTCGACAGGGCGATCAGCGAGGCGCTGAACAGTCCCAGTTTCAATCGCGAAAACATGTGGCTCTCCTCTTTGTCCGGCCGAAGCCCTTATAGGCTGCTTACCTGCAAGCCTTTATGACGATTATTCATCGCTTCGGATGATGAGCAAGCCGGTTTTTTCCTTTTGGTCAAAAAATATGACTTCACAGGTTTGCTTATCGTGGTCCCGGGAGCGCGGCGACCTGCGGTTCGGCCATAAAAAAACTCCCGCCGGGCGGGAGTTTTTCAGGACGATGACGGGTCGGTATACGGCAGGACGTCAGCTGCGCCGTGTCAGCGAGAACTGGCCGCCGGATTCCGAGGTGCAGTTCAACTGGCTGGGCGTCACCAGCGCGCAATTGACCTTGGAGGTCGTGTTGCGCACCATCGAGGTCAGGTTGATCTCGATGAGCTTGTCGTTGATCTGCGCGTAGGTGCCCGATGCCAGGAGCTGGTTGGTGTCCGTCGTCCGGGTGGCGAAGGAGCCGCCCTGGAACGTCGAGATCAGCCCGTTGGAATCCGCCCAGGTGCCCTCGATCGTCTGAACCCGCGGCTGAGGCGGCAACGGACGATAGTAGCTGCCGCCGGTCTGGCAGGCGGTGAGCGCGGTTGCGCAGAGAATGGCCGTGCCGGCAATCTTGAATTTCATGAAGTCTCTCCAGAAACAGAGTCCCGCCCTTTTCGGGCCTTTGTCCTGACCTTGCCGTGATGAACGGGCGAAAGCAAGGGTCCCCGGGCAGGCAACCCGTGGTTATCCGGAGGCAAGCAATTGATAGCGTTGCAAAAAGGCCTCAAGCGGAGACTTGAGGCCCTTGAATGCGGTGGTTCTGCTTAGCGAACCAGGATGTTCTGGAACTGCCAGGGGTCGCTTTCGTCGATTGATTCGGGAAAGAGACCGGGACGGCCTTCGAGCGGAGTCCAGTCGGTATAATGCCCCTCGACCGGGCCGAGATAGGGCATCTGCACTTCCAGGCAGCGCTTGTAGTCCATCTCGTCGGCCTCGACGATACCGGCCTTCGGGTTCTCCAGGGCCCAGACCATGCCGGCAAGCACGGCTGACGTCACCTGCAGGCCGGTCGCGTTCTGGTAGGGCGCGATGCGGCGGGTCTCTTCCAGCGACAGGCGCGAGCCGAACCAGTAGGCGTTCTTCTCGTGGCCGTAGAGCAGCACGCCGAGTTCATCGACGCCGTCGACCAGTTCGTTTTCGTCGAGAACGTGCAGCACCGGCTGGGCATTGCCGCCATTGCCGAACATTTCGTGCAGCGACAGCACGGCGTCGTTGGCCGGATGGTAGGCGTAGTGGCAGGTCGGGCGGAAGGAAACGTCGCCGTCCTTGTCGCGGACCGTGAAGTAGTCGGCAATCGAGATCGACTCGTTGTGGGTGACGAGGAAGCCGTATTGCGGGCCGGGCGTCGGGCACCAGGTGCGAACGCGGGTATTGGCGCCCGGCTGCTCAAGGTAGATCGCCGCCTTGTTGCCCTTCTTGTGCTTCTTGGCGTTCTTCGGCATCCACTTCTCGTGCGTGCCCCAGCCGAGTTCCGACGGCTGCAGGCCTTCGGAGATGAAGCCTTCGACCGACCAGGTGTTCCAGAAGACGTTGAGCGGCTTCGGGTTGACGGAGCGCTGCGTGTCGCGTTCGGCGATGTGCACGCCCTTGACGCCGAGCTTCTTCATCAGCTTCGCCCAGCCTTCGCGGTCCTCGTGTTTGGGTTCCTCGAATTCGAGGCCGGTATCGTTGGCGAGATTGACGATCGCCTGCTTGACGAACCAGGAGACCATGCCCGGATTGGCGCCGCAGCAGGAAACCGCCGTGGTGCCGCCGGGGCGCTTTTCTTTTTCCTTGCGCACGGTTTCACGCAGCGCGTAGTTCGTGCGGTCGGCGTTCTTCATGTCCTTGTCGAAGTAGAAGCCGAGCCACGGTTCGACGACCGTGTCGATGTAAAGGACGTCGAGCTTGCGGCAGAGCTTCATGATGTCGAGCGAGGAGGTGTCGACCGACAGGTTGACGCAGAAGCCCTGGCCTTCGCCTTCCGTCAGCAGCGGCTTCAGGAGATCCTTGTAGTTCTCCTTCGTCACATGCTCCTGGATGTGGCGCACGCCGAACTTGGCGAGGATGCCAGTGTCGTCGGGCAGCGGGTCGATGACCACGAACCGGTTCATGTCGAAGCTGAAGTGCCTCCAGATCAGCGGCAGTGTGCCGCGACCGATGGAGCCGAAACCGATCATCACGATCGGGCCGGTGATTTCAGCGTAAACCGGGTAGGTCTGGTCAGTCATAATGCTTCTCTCCTGGGCGACAGTGCCCTTGTTCATTCCGCTCTAATCACAGTCTTCTGACATAATAAAGACGGTTCTATCATGCCTGTTCCACCGCGCCGGCTTTTTCGACGGCCAAACCGCGCAGAAACGCCACCAGGGGGTCGCGGAGCGTACGCAAGCCCTTGTAGGCGAGCTGGTCGTCGTTCAGGCCTTCGAGCAGCCTGGCCATGCTGGAAAGCTGTTGGGCCGCGTCGGGCCTTGCGGCGATTGCCGCCAGCGGATCGACGAAGACCCGGATGGTGAAGAGAATGTCGCCGGAGACCGGCAGCCGGCTCAGCGTCTGGCGTTCGGCGCGGACGAAGTTCTTCATCGCCTCCGCTCCCGCCACCGCGGGATCACCGGCTGTGTGTTTGGAGACGGGCTGCGGCAGGGCGCCGTCGCCCTTGATCGACCAGTTCATCCGTTCCACCGGCTTTTCGGAAAGAAGATTGTCGAAGATCCGATTGACCAGCTGGGCGTTGCGGGTGCCATTCTGGAAGCCTGGTACGCCGGAATGAACGCCCTCCATCGGTTGGCCGAATTTTTCGGACAGTGACCAGGACGAGGGGAAAGCGACATAGGCGGCGACGATGTGCCAGCCCGTTTCCTTGCGCCGCATCAGGACCAGATCGTCCTGGACGAGGGATCCGGCGCGCAGCAGGGCGGGCCGGCTAGTGTCGGCGATGTCGACGCGATGTCCGCCCATCTCGAAGGTTGAGCCCTCGCGACGGTAAAGGTCGGCATGCTCGCTCGCCAGATGATCGGTAAGACGCGCAAGGACCTCTTCCTGCGCTTCTTCCGTGCCGCTTTCCATCCGGAACACCTCGTCCAGGCCTTCGCGACAGACGCGGGCCTTTTCGTCGAGATAGAAGCCGATATCCGCGTCGGGTTCGATCCAGCGTGTGTAATCGATGGGCTTGAGGCCGATGCTGAAGGGCGTCGGCAGGCCGGCGTCGGGTGTGTAGATGGGCGCGTGTATCGTGGTGGCCATGCGAAGACGTCCAGTTGAACTCAGCTCAGACTATGCTGCCACCGTTGCTGCTGTCGAGATCAGCGAGGCGATATCTCTTCGCCCAGTCTTCTGGCTGCCTCAGTCCTTCAGGCCTTCCAGACCGGGAGCGGTCATGGAGATGGCTGCTTGCGTAAAGTCGTATGTGGCAACCCCGTGCACCGCGAACGGGTCCCGCGCGCAGAATGCCTTGACGTCGTCGAGATCACCCTTTGCCAGTAGTACGCCGCCTGTGCGCGGCACCTTGCGGCCGGACGCGATCAGAACGCCGCTCTCATAGCCCTCCTTGAGCCACGTCATGTGCGCCTCCAGATGCGCCTCCACAGCTTCGATTGGCATGACATAGGTGAGCGAAACGATGATCATGATGGTACCTCTTTGGGGTTTTGGTGGGGCTGGTCGCTTGCTTCTTAGGAGAGGCTGTCGTCCTGGAAAAATTGCGCGCGAACAAGGCCGCGGAGCGAATTTCCGAGATAGATATTGCCGGCTGCAAGATCGTCCGGCGTCAGCCTGTGTTCGCGCGCCTCGCCAGAGCGAAGAAGCTCGCCTCTGAGCACGCCGGCGAGCAGGCCGGAGGAAAGGGGCGGCGTCAGGAAGTTGCCCGGCGTGTGCTCGACAAATAGACTGGTGATCGTGCCCTCGCAGAGTTCGCCTTTTTCGTTGAGGAGCAGAACCTCGTCCGCCTCCTCCCGGGAATATTCCGAGCGGGCCGCAACGTAGACGTCGCGTTTCGATGTCTTGTGGCGCAACAGGGGATTGTCCGAGCGAAGCCGCGTCTTCGCGATCTTCACGGTCCAGGCCGTATCTGCGGGTAATCCTGCATGGGGTGCGGTCGCCACGTCGATCCTGCCGTCCGGGAAAAGCTCAAGGCGGACGCGAAGGGTGTCGTCTCCCGATACGGCGGCAAGCAATGCCGGTTCGGCCCTTTCGCTGCCTGTGAAGCCAAGTGCCGCGGCGGAGGCTTTCAGCCGTTCGAGGTGCAGGGGAAGTCGGATGAAGCCGACCTCCGGTTCCCAGCGCAGGGTTTCGATCAGCGAGAAATCCATTGATCCCCCACTGCGAAGCGCGCCTTCAGCAGGCATTCCTCGTATTCGGCCTCGGCATTGGAATCGAAGACGATGCCGCCGCCGACATTGAAGACCGCTCGCCCGTCATCAAACAGCGTCAGCGTCCTGATCGCCACGGAAAACCGCATGGCACCGGTTGGCGAGACGAAACCGATCGCCCCGCAATAGACGTCGCGCGGGCTGGCCTCCAGGTCATGCAGGATCTTCATCGCCCACATCTTCGGTGCACCCGTCACCGAACCGCAGGGGAAGAGGGCGGCGAAAATGTCTGTCAGCGTCGTCTCCGGAATGAGTTTCGCCTGCACGTGGCTGACCATCTGGTGAAGCGTCGGATAGGTCTCGACCTCGAAAAGCTTCGGAACGTCCAGAGTGCCGACTTCGGTAATGCGCGAGATGTCGTTGCGCAGCAGGTCAACGATCATGCGGTTTTCGGCCTGAGATTTCTCGTCGGCCTTCATCGCCGCGATGATCTCTTCGTCTTCCTTTGGGGTTCCCCCTCTTCGGGCGGTTCCCTTCATCGGATGGGTCTCGATCCAGCCCTGGTCATCCGTGCGGAAGAAGAGCTCGGGCGACCGCGACAGGATGATCGGGCCGCCGAGATCGATCAGCGCCCCGTATCTCACCGGCTGGCGCTCGATCAGGGAATGGAAGGCGGCGAGCGGGTCTCCGTTCCAGCGCGCCTCGACCGGCATTGTCAGGTTGCCCTGATAGCAATCTCCCTTGCGCAGGTGGTCATGCAACTTGTCGAAGCGCCGGCGGTAGGCTTCGAAATCCCAGGCAGCCTTCGGCTCGGTGATGAAGGGTTCGTTTTCGATGCGTAGCCTCGCTTCGGCGAGTGGATGGTCGTCGGGTTGCGGCGCATCGAAGATGCCGAAGTTCAGGAGTGGCGTCTCGCGATTGTCCTCGATCAGCGGCGCGAGCTTGTCTTCGAAGACGTAGCCCGCCTCGTAGGACATGAAGCCGGCGAGCCACTTGCCGTCCTGCCTTGCCTTTTCCAGCCGCTTGAGTGCCGGCAGGATGTCGGACTTGCGCCGAACGCAGACGATCTCCTCCGGCCCGGCAAAGACGAGGCTTTGCCGGGTGGTGTCGTCCCGGAAGAGGGCGAAGGCTTCACGCATGCGGTATCAGGTCAGCAAGGCGGCCTATCCGTCAAGCGCTTCCAGTTCGTCGATCAGGCCTTCGATCATCGACAGCCCCTTCGACCAGAAGGCCGGATCGGAGGCGTCGAGGCCGAATGGCTTCAGGAGTTCGCTGTGATGCTTGGTGCCGCCGGCCTTCAGCATCGCGAAATACTTCTCCTGGAAGCCGGTCTCGGCGTTCTGGTAGACCGCGTAGAGCGAGTTCACCAGGCAATCGCCGAAGGCGTAGGCGTAGACGTAGAAGGGCGAATGGATGAAGTGCGGGATGTACATCCAGTAATCCCGGTATTCGTCCGTGATCGAGATCGACGGGCCGAGGCTGTCGCCCTGGACGGAGAGCCAGAGGTCGCCGATCTGCTCCGCCGTCAGTTCGCCTTCCTTGCGGGCGGTGTGCACCTTGCGCTCGAATTCATAGAAGGCGATCTGGCGGACGACCGTGTTGATCATGTCCTCGACCTTCTGGGCGAGCATGGCCTTGCGTTCGCGCTTGTCGCTCGTCTTGGCGAGAAGGGCGCGGAAGGTCAGCATCTCGCCGAAGACGGAGGCCGTCTCGGCGAGCGTCAGCGGCGTCTGGCACATCAGCGCGCCCTGCGCGCCGGCCAGCACCTGATGGACGCCATGGCCGAGTTCGTGGGCGAGCGTCATCACGTCGCGCGGCTTGCCCATGTAATTGACGAGCACATAGGGGTGGACGGAGGGAACCGTCGGGTGGGCGAAGGCACCGGGCGCCTTGCCGGGCCGTGCCGGGGCGTCAATCCACTGTTCGTCGAAGAAGCGCTTCGCTATACCCGCCATGTCGGGGGAGAAGGCGCCGTAGGCGGAAAGCACGGTGTCTTTTGCCTGCGTCCACGGGATCACCGCGTTCGGGGTTTCGGGTAGGGGCGCGTTGCGGTCCCAGAAGTTCATCTGCTCCATTCCGAGCCACTTCGCCTTCATCTTGTAGTAGCGATGGGACAGGCGCGGATAGGCGTCACGGACGGCGGCGGCAAGCGCATCGACGACCTCGCGCTCGACCCGGTTTGCCAGATGCCGGCTGTCGGCGATGTCCTCGAAGCCGCGCCAGCGGTCGGAAATTTCCTTGTCCTTGGCGAGTGTATTGGTGATCTGGACGAAGAGCCGGCGGTTCTCCTTGAAGGTTTCGGCGAGCGCCATCGCCGCCTTCTTGCGGACCTCGCCATCGGGCTCCTGCAGCATGTTGAGAACCGGTTCCAGGGGCAGCTTTTCGCCATCGATATCGAAGCGCAGTTCGGCCATCGTCTCGTCGAACAGGCGGTTGAAGGCGGCGGCGCTGGTCATCGACTTTTCGAGGAATAGTTGCTCCAGCTTGTCATCGAGCTGATAGGGCTTGTCCTTGCGCAGATCGACGATCCAGGACTTGTAGTGGGCGGCGGCCGGATCGCTTTCCAGGCAGGCGTCGATCACGGCGTCGTCGATGCGGTTCATTTCCAGCGTGAAGAACAGTAAACGGGCGGAAACATCGGTCAATTTGGCCTGGGCGTCGCCGTAGAGCTTGCCGTTTTCAGGCTTGGACGTATCGCCGAAATAGGTGAGGCCGGCGAAGGAAGCGATCCGTCCGAGCAGGTCGTCGAGCACCTCATACTCCTTGAGCGCCTGGCCGATACCTTCATCTCCCGTCTTCGCCGCGGCCTCGGCCAGCCGGCCCTTCCAGCGCGCCTCGAAAGCCTCGGCCTTGTAGGCGGCCTCCTTGAGCGCAGACTTGAATTCGTCGGAGTCGGCGGAAGGGTAGAGATCGGTCAGGTTCCAGACCGGCAGATCGCCGAGTCCGGCCCCGCTTGCCCGTGCTTCGTCCGCCGCGCGGACAAGGAAAAGGGGATCGGCGGCCGGAATGTTCTTCATCGTCTTCAAGTCCTTCATGTTCATGCCGACGGCGCGCTGCCGTCCTCGTCAGCCCAAGAAGTAGTCAAGCCAGGCGGGCGGGGCAAGGCCGGAAGAAGACATGGTCTCATACGGAAACGGCAATCGCTAAAATGCGACCATTTCTCAAAACGGGATGTTCAATCGTTCATGGAAGAGTGCGATCGCCAGCCCTGAGCCTGTTTCAGGTTCGCAGCCGATTTGCAGGAGAGATAACAATATGTCCGCCCATGTTCTCGTTGCCGAAGATGATCCGATCCAGCGCCGCCTGCTGAAAAACGCGATCGAACGTCACGGGTATGTGGCCCACATGGCCGAGAACGGCCGCGAGGCGCTGGAATTCCTGCGCCGCGGCGAATACCAGGTCAACGTCATCGTGCTCGACCTGATGATGCCGGAAATGACCGGGCTGGAATTCCTCGATGCGCTGCGCCAGCGGGGAACCGAAATCCCCGTCATCGTCCAGACCGGGCAGGGTGGCATCGAGACCGTCGTGCAGGCCATGCGCGCCGGGGCCTTCGATTTCGTCGTCAAGCCGGTCTCGCCGGAGCGGATCGCATCCGCAATCTCCAACGCCCTGAAGCTCGACCAGCGGGAAGCCTTCGCGCGCGCCGGCCGCCGGCCGCGTACCGGACATATCTCGTTCGAGGACATCGTCTCCGCCAGCCCCGACATGCTGCGCGTGGTGGAACTGGCGGAACGGTCGGCCCAGTCGAACATTCCGGTCGTCCTCGAGGGCGAATCCGGCGTCGGCAAGGAACTTGTCGCCCGCGCCATCCAGTCTTCCGGCCCGCGCGCCAACCGTCCGTTCATCACCGTCAACTGTGGTGCAATCCCGCACAACCTCGTCGAAAGCATCCTGTTCGGCCATGAGAAGGGCGCGTTCACCGGCGCGACCGAGCGCCACAGCGGCAAGTTCGTCGAAGCCGATGGCGGCACGCTGTTCCTCGACGAGATCGGCGACCTGCCGCTCGAGGTCCAGGTCAAGCTCCTGCGCGCCGTCCAGCAGGGCGAGGTGGAAACCATCGGCTCCGCCAAGCCGCGCCGCGTCGATGTCAGGCTGATCTCGGCGACCAACAAGGACCTGATCGAGGAGGTCAAGGCCGGCCGTTTCCGCGAAGACCTCTATTACCGTCTCAACGTCTTTCCGATCCATATCCCGGCGCTGCGTCGTCGTCGCGAGGATATTCCGCATCTCGTCCGCGTCTTCGTGCAGCGCTTCGCCGAGGAGCAGAAGCTCGATACGGTTCCAGACGTCACCTCCAGTGCGCTTGCGCTGCTGACGGCCTATGACTGGCCCGGCAATATCCGGCAGCTGGAGAATGCGATCTTCCGCGCCGTCGTGCTCGCCAAGGATGGCCAGCTGACCGAGCATGACTTCCCGCAGGTCGCGGCTGAAATTCCCGGCGCGCTCAGTGACGAAGGCGTCTCTGTGCCGCCCGGCGGCTTCAAGCCTCAATTGCGCTACAGCGCGCCGCCGGTCTATCCGGACTTTGCCAGCCCCGCCGCCGCGGCGCCGGCCGAAGACAATCTTCAACCGGCGAAAACGGACGCGGCAGACGATTTTCCGGACAACGTGATCGTCAGCACCGATCCGCTCGGTGACGTCAAGAAGCTCGCCGAGGTCGAGGAGGAGCTGATTCGCTTCGCGCTGAAGTTCTATCGCGGCCAGATGAGTCGCGTGGCGCGCAAGCTCGGCATCGGCCGCTCGACGCTTTATCGCAAGTTGAGGGACTACGGCATCGATCCCGACGACCCCAAAAAAGATGCGGCATAAGAATTCATTAGGGCTTCCCCGTTAACCGTCGAGCAAGCCACATGGTGTATATCTCCCTAAATCTTGTTAGTGGATTATTCACTATGTCAGGAAGAAGTGGTAATCCGTGGCAAAATTGCCATTGTGTTACCGTATTTCAGCTTCATGTGAGACGGCATTGAAATTGTCTCTCGGACGGGGATCGAGTTGCAGGTTGTGACAGGTTACAAGCTGCCCGCAATGCACGGGCGGCCGGACTCTCGGCAAGTGCCAGCACGTAGCTTTTCGCTGCGGCAGGCCATGCTGCAGGTCCTGTGCTGGCTCATGCTCGTGTTTGCAGCGGCGCCAGTCTTCTTCGCGTCGGCCAATCATGCCGCCGCGGAAACACGCTCGCTGAAGATCTACTTCATCCACACCGGCGAGAAAGCCAACATCGTCTACAAGCGGAATGGTCGCTACGATCCCAAGGGATTGAAGCAGTTGAACTATATTCTGCGTGACTGGCGCCGTAACGAATCGACCAAGATGAACCCGCGTCTTTTCGACGTGCTCTGGCAGGTCTATCGCGAGAGCGGTTCCAACGGCTACATCAACGTCGTTTCCGGATACCGCTCGCCGGCGACCAATGCCATGCTGCGGTCGCGGTCCAGCGGTGTCGCCAAGGAAAGCCAGCATATGCTCGGCACGGCCGTGGACTTCTTCATTCCCGGCGTTCCGCTTTCCAAGATTCGTGAACTTGGCATGAAGCTGCAGGCCGGCGGTGTCGGTTACTATCCGCGCTCGGGTTCGCCTTTCGTGCACATGGATGTCGGCAACGTCCGCGCTTGGCCGCGCATGACGCGCCAGGAACTGGTCCGACTTTTCCCGAATGGACGCACCCTGCACATTCCCGCCGACGGCAAACCTTTGCCGGGGTATGAACTCGCGATGGCGGACTACAAGAAGCGACTGAGTTCGAACAGTGTCGTGATTGCCGACAAGGGCGGCGGAAAGTCGAGAGGCAAGACATTGCTCGCGGCCTTGTTCGGAGGCGGCGACGAGGACGAGGGCGAGGATGTGGGTGATGCGCCCGCCGTAGCCCCGGCCCCGGCACGGCCTGCCCCGCAGGTTGCCGAGCAGGCTCCCATTCAGGTCGCTTCGGTTGAACTTCCAGGTGTCGACGGCATAGAGCCGCCCGTGCCGCTGTTGAGACCTTCGCTCAAGGATGCGCCCGCCAATATCGCAGTGGCAGCCGCACTCGTGCCGCCGGCGCATAACGCAGCCGAAGACGCGCTTGCTGCAGCCATGCCGGAGAGCCCGGCGGATGCCGGCGAGGAATATGCCGATCTGGCGGACTACGATGACATTCCGGTCCCGACATTGCTGGCGGCCCGTGGCCTGCCCGGCGGTGCCGATCAGGGCAACATGACGGCAAGCGCCGACGACGGACAGTGGAATCGCTTTGGCGGTGATGCTCCGGCGCCGCAGGAACGCCCCGCCTATCAGGTTGCCTCGCTTACGCCTGCCGAATTGCGCAGCGCCGGCCTTTCCGCAGACGAGGTCGCCTCCTGGGGCAAGAAGCAGCAGGCCGGACATGTCCAGCATGCAGATCAGATCCTGACGGCTGCCGTGCTGAAGAGCGGCTTCGAGCAGGCGCCGATCATGACTGCCTATGCCGCGCCCGACCCGGTCAAGCAGGTGATCAAGCAGAACAACGGTCTCGGCGATGCCTTCGATGTTCCTGAAGCGGCCGACGACAGCCTTGCCAAGGGACTGCCCGTCAAGGGTGCGCGCCCTGACACGGCCGAGGCGATCGTTGCCCGTGTCGGTGACGACAAGGTTCGCGTCGAGTTGACCAAGAAGATGCTGTCCGAGTGGGCGGTTGCCAATGCGATTGCTCCGGATGGTGCCGGTGTCATCAAGGCGCCCCGCTTCGCCGGCGACGCCATGCGCCGCAGCCCGGCCGCGGCACGGGGTACCGGTTTCTCGACACAGACGCAGCCGATCGATGCCGGACGCTTCAGCGGATCTGCAGACGAAATGCTCTGAAGCATTCGATCCTGCTCAAGGACATGAAAAAAGCCGCCTCAAGGGCGGCTTTTTTGTCTTCGGATCTTAAACCGGATCATTCTTCCGGCGGCGCTTCGATCATGCCGAGCGCATGCAGGTAGGTGTCGAGGATCGCTTCCTGTTCCAGGCGCTCGTCCTTGTCCTGCTTGCGGATCGAGATGACCTTGCGCAGCACCTTGGTGTCGTAGCCCATGGACTTGGCTTCGCCATAGACGTCCTTGATGTCGTCGGCGATCGTCTTCTTTTCTTCTTCCAGCCGCTCGATGCGTTCGACAAAGGCGCGGAGCTGGTCGCGGGCAAGCCCGTGAGCATCAGACATGTCTTACTCCTGTTTGATGTGAATTCGGTTTGGTAGCGTCACCTGCCGCGAACGGGCGGCAAGGTCAAGCAGATTTCCGGCCGAGGCTGCTATTCCTTCGGTCTGTTGCGCTCGAACGACTGCAGATCCGCGGCGCTTGCCTCCTTCTGGTGGAGGGCTTTCCAGTCCTCGTAGGGCATGCCGTAGACGATTTCGCGCGATTCGTCCTTGGATACGTCGAGGCCTTCGACCTCGGCGGCCTCGCGATACCAGTTCGACAAGCAATTGCGGCAGAAGCCGGCGAGATTCATGAGGTCGATGTTCTGGACGTCGGTGCGTTCGCGCAGGTGATTGAGCAGACGGCGGAAGGCGGCGGCCTGCAGTTCGATTTCCTGTTGCGGCGTCGGTTTGGTCATCGTGTCGCTCTCCTTGGTTTCCGGTCAGCCCTGCGGGTAGGGGCCCGTGCGTGACGGGTGCAGTTCGACCGCGTGCAGGGATGGCTCGGCATTCATCGTTTCAAACAGCGGCGCCAGCCGCTCCGCCCAGGCATCGATCCCCGCCTGATCGCCGATCAGGTCCTGGCGCACCTCGAGAAGCGCGTGCGGGATGCCCTGCGACATGCAGTGACGGTACATGCAATCACCCTTCAGCGCACCGTCATAGGGCTCGTTGTCGCCGACCAGGATGTCGCTGGCTTGCGACAGGAGGTCGATCAGCATTTTCGGTGCGCGCGGGTCATTGTCCCACAGGACGGCCGCATGCCAGGGGCGAGGCGTCTGCTTCCAGAACGGCGTATAGGAATGGAGCGAAAGCACCAGCGGCGCCTTGCCGCAGGCCTTTGCGGTGCGCGAAATCAGCGCACTGACCGCCGTATGGTACGGCCGGTGGAATGTCTCGACCCGGTAGTTCCATTCTTCCTCGGTGATCGGGTGGTTGGCCGGGATGATCGCGCCGTCGGATATCTTCATGATCAGGGTCGGATCGTCCTCGCCACGGTTTGGATCGATCAGCAGCCGGGAAAAACACCCCATGATGGCCGGAACGCCAAGCATGGCCGACAGCCGCCGTGTGAGCCCTTCCACGCCGATGTCGAAGGCGATGTGTCGCTGGAAGGCGCTGTCGGGAAGTCCAAGAGAACCATACTGCTCCGGCAGGCCATTCATGGCGTGATCGGCAACGAGGACCATACCTTTGTCATAGTCGCCATCTAGCAATTCGAATGGTGAGAATTCACGCATGGGGCACATCCTGAAATGATAAGGCGCCTTTATTTACATGAGCTCGGAGGGCGTGCAAGCGCCGCATTCCAACGTCCGGGATACCGCCTTGCGCATGTCCCGGACCATTTATATCGATTAAACTGGCGTTGACTTTCTACAATGGCCGTCGCATGAAGACCCAAATGCTTAGCCACGGAGTTTCCCTGATCATCGTGCCACAGCGCTATTCAAAATACGGGCGGGGGCTGTCACGCTATGGCCTGCGTGTAGTGCTCGCGCTTCTCGCTCCGATTTTCTATTTTTCGGCCCCGGCCGCCCATGCCGACTTCCGCGTCTGCAATGGCACGGGGAACCTGGTTGGCGTCGCCATCGGCTACCGCACCGACAAGGGATGGGTGAGCGAGGGATGGTGGCAGGTGCCGGCAGCCGCCTGTGCGACCCTGATCGAGGGAGACCTCCAATCCCGCTATTACTATCTTTATGCCGAGGATGCGGCGCGCGGTGGGCGCTGGGCCGGCGACATCAATATGTGCGTTGCCGAGGATGAGTTCAAAATCCTCGGAGTCAACGACTGCTATGCCCGTGGCTATCAGAAGATGGGCTTCAAAGAATATGATACGGGCCGTCAGGGTAGCTGGATGGTCCAATTGTCTGACACTCCCGGGACGCAAGAAAGTCAAAACTGATGAAGCGTAATCGCAAGGTAAAAATTCTCGCCACTTTGGGGCCGGCCTCGAGCGAAGAGGACATGATCGAAAAGCTGCACCAGGCGGGTGCAGATGTCTTCCGCATCAACATGAGCCATGCCAGCCACGACGTGATGCGCACGCTCATCGGCCGCATCCGCAGCGTCGAGAAGCGCAGCGGCCGTCCGATCGGCATTCTCGCCGACATTCAGGGACCGAAGCTGCGCGTCGGCAAGTTCGCCGACACCAAGGTTGAACTGAAGATCGGCCAGACCTTCACGCTCGACAACAAGGACGTTCCCGGCGACGAGAACCGCGTCTTCCTGCCGCATCCGGAAATCCTCGAATCGGTGAAGCCGGGCCAGCGCCTGCTGATCGACGACGGCAAGCTGCACCTGCGCGCCGAAATTTGCGATGGCACCTCCATCGTCTGCACGGTCGTTTCCGGTACCACGATTTCCGACCGCAAGGGCGTGAGCCTGCCCGACACGATGCTCGGCGTTGGCGCGCTGACCTCCAAGGACCGTGCGGATCTCGACGCGGTGCTGGCCACCGGCGAGGTCGACTGGGTCGCCCTGTCGTTCATCCAGCGCCCCGAAGACATTGCCGAAGTGCGCAAGATCGCACGCGGCCAGGTTGGCCTGATGTCGAAGATCGAGAAGCCGCAGGCCATCGAGCGGATCGACGAGATCATCGAGCTTTCTGACGCGCTGATGGTCGCCCGTGGCGACCTCGGCGTGGAAATGCCGCTTGAGACGGTTCCCGGCCTGCAGAAGCAGCTGATCCGCGCCTGTCGCCGCGCGGGCAAGCCCGTCGTCGTCGCCACCCAGATGCTGGAATCGATGATTTCCGCTCCGGTGCCGACGCGCGCCGAAGTCTCCGACGTCGCGACCGCCGTCTTCGAAGGTGCGGACGCCGTCATGCTGTCGGCCGAGTCCGCTTCGGGCGCCTATCCGGTCGAAGCCGTCGAGACCATGGCGAAGATCGCCAGCAAGGTCGAGCTTGACCCCCACTTCCATGGTATCATCTATGCGCAGCGGCCGCAGCCGCAGGCTACCGGCGCCGACGCGATTTCGCTCGCAGCCCGCCAGATCGCCGAAACGCTGAACCTTGCCGCCATCGTCTGCTACACCGCGTCGGGCACCACCGGCCTGCGCGCCTCGCGCGAGCGTCCGGAAGTGCCGATCATCGCGCTGTCGCCGATCATTCAGACGGCGCGCCGCCTGTCGATCTGCTGGGGCACGCATTGCGTCGTCACGCAGGACGCTTCCGACCTCGACGACATGGTCAATCGCGCCTGCCGCATCGTTGCCGCCGAAGGCTTCGGCAAGCCCGGCGACCGCGTCATCATTTCCGCCGGCGTTCCGCTCGGCACGCCTGGTGCGACGAACATGCTGCGTATCGCCTATATCGGTTCGGACGGGCAGAGCGGCGTCTGAGCCGTCTCAATCGCCGGTCTACGTGAATTCGAAAGCCCCGCCATTGTGCGGGGCTTTTGCTATTTTGTCGCCAGTGGGGCTGTAAAGGTCCGGGCCATGTCCTGAAGATCGCGCTGGTGGCCGGCGATCTTCTCGATCGCGGCAATCGCGATGTCGGTGGCGATGTAATCCGGCTTGTGGCCGAGATCGCGGATGGTGACGAG
This sequence comes from Rhizobium sp. PAMB 3174, assembly GCF_052908375.1. Lineage (NCBI taxonomy): Bacteria > Pseudomonadati > Pseudomonadota > Alphaproteobacteria > Hyphomicrobiales > Rhizobiaceae > Rhizobium > Rhizobium sp. PAMB 3174. Next base: position 42,506 of record NZ_CM128608.1, read on the forward strand.
TTCCGCATTCGCAATGTCACGGACCAATCCTACGGAATGGATGTCGGCGAGCACGATATCGTCGCTGTCGCCCGTAATGACGATCGTCGGAGCGGAGATGGTCGGATAGGACGGCGCTGCGCCTGTGACATAGTCCAGCAGTCCGGCGACATCCCTGGCATTGTTGCGAAAGGTTGCCGGGCGCAGAACGAGCGCTGGCGCGGTGCGCTCATGATAATCAGATGGCTGCGGATTGGGATGAAAAACCGCGCGAATCGCGCCGTGCATCCGCATCAGGCCGGCGGGCACCGCAAGTGTCCGCGAAAAGAGCCAACCCAGAACCGGCAGCGCCGTCAGCGTGTAGTACCAGTCGACGCCGCCCGGCCATGGGTGCGTGGCGGGTGACAGAAACAGAAGTCCGGCCGTCTTCTTTGGTGCTACCAGCGCAAAACTCGCGGCGATCGCGCCGCCAAAGGAGTGGCCGCATATGATTGCCCGCTCGATGCCGTAGCGCTCCATGAGGGTGGCGATGGCGCGCGCCTGTCCATCCGGCGTATCGTTCTCCGACCCGCCGCGTTCGGAATGGCCATGGCCGGGCCGGTCGACGAACAGCATTTCGGCGCGGGCGGAAAGCGGTGCCAGGAAGGGCGTCATCTGATCCAGGCAATTGCCGCTGGCGCCGTGGATGAAGACGAGCGGCGGCAGGTCGGCGGTGTCGGGTCGCTGCACATGGACGGCATGCAGGCGGTATCCGCCGACATCGACAAGATTGCCCTGCGGCGGAAAGCGTCGCGAGATCCTGCGCGCCACGATCCAGGAGAAGACCAGGAGAAGAAGGAGCGTCAGCAGGACGGCAAGCAGGATGAAGGCAAGGATGGAAGGCAAGGGGAGGGGACCGCGCTTGGGGCTATGGGATCAGGTACGCTGGCCGGCGAGCTTTTCCGAGATGTCTTCCATATTCTTGCGGGCTTCCTTGCTCGCCGGAAAGATCTCGAGGTATCGTTGCCATGCCTTCAATGCCAGCTCGTCATCGCCGATCTGGGTCATGATCTCGGCCATGCCGGCGATCGCGCCGAAATGACGGGGTTCCAGTTCCAGCGTCTTCTGGATGTCGGCCATGGCCTTGCGGTAGTCGCCCATCGTGTAGTGAACGGTGGCCCGGCGGTTCCAGCCCTCGGCAAAATCGGGCTTCAGCAGCGTGACCTGGTCGAGAAGGTCGAGGGTTGCGTCGGGGCTGCCTTCGGTGATGGCCTTGGTGGACTGATCCATCAGCAGGTTGACCGTGGGGCTGCCGGAATCTGTCAGCAGGCGACGGATCTGACGGGAGATGTCCTCCGCCTTGCCCGCATCGCGCTCACGCTTCAATTTCAGGAATAGCGAATCGAGTTGCTCGGCCTGCGTCAGCGCGCTGGTGTCCGGCTCTTCGATTCGGGCTGTGTCGTCGACGCAAAAGGCCGGTGTTGCCGCCAAGGGGCAAGCCAGTATTGCTATCAGGCAAAATGACAAAGGGCGCATGGCGGTCATGGTATCCGCAAAGCGCCCAATATCAAATGAAATCTGCCTGTCATCATGCCGCGCGGCAAAAGTCCTGTCGCGCAAGCCTGCCGATCTCGCGGCCAGCCGCCGGTCATGCCGGCGGCGCGGCAATCAGCCCTGACGGGCCTTGAAGCGCGGGTTCTGCTTGTTGATGATGTAGATGCGACCCTTGCGACGAACCAGACGGTTTTCGCGGTGACGGGCCTTCAGCGCTTTGAGCGAATTCTTGATCTTCATTTTCTTAATCCGCGTTTCTCAGTGGGGATGCCTCTCGGCGCTCCCGGTCTCTAAACAATCAAAAGCGCGCCGGTCGGAAAAGCCTTTGGCGCGCCCCTCGAAAAGTTGACAGGCAAATACCCTGTAGGCCTGGGCCTGTCAACCGGCCTTCAAGCCTTTTCATGCCCGTTTGCACCGGTCAGCCGGGTCACGTGACCCATTTTCCGGCCGGGGCGGGCCTCGGTCTTGCCGTAGAGGTGGACAAGGGTGTCGCTCGTCTTCAGCCAATCGCCGAGATCGTCGATCTCGTCGCCGATCAGGTTCTGCATCACGCAGTCGGAGTGGCGCGCCGGATCGCCGAGCGGCAGGCCGGCGACGGCGCGGATGTGTTGTTCGAACTGCGAGACGATGCAGGCGGCTTCCGTCCAGTGTCCGGAATTGTGCACCCGCGGCGCGATCTCGTTGGCGATCAGCGTGCCGTCCGCAAGGACGAAGAATTCCATGCCGATGACGCCGACATAGTCGAGCGCGGAGAGCAGGCTTTCCGCAGCCTTCAAGGCGACGGCCTGCGTCTGCGCGCCGATCCTTGCGGGCAGCGTCGACGTATGCAGGATGCCGTCGCGATGGACGTTTTCCGCGGGATCGTAGGCGCGAACCGCTCCATCCGTTGCGCGAGCCGCGATGATCGAGACTTCGCGCTCGAACGGGACGAAGCTTTCGAGGATGAGCGGCACGGAGCCGAGAGCTTCGAAGGCGCCGGCGGGGCTGTCCTGAGGTCCCTTGAAGACACGCTGTCCCTTGCCGTCATAGCCGAGGCGGCGGGTCTTCAGTACGCCCTTGCCGCCGAAATCGACGAGGGCCGCTTCCAGCTCGGCCTGGCTGTCGACGGCATGGAAGCGGGCGGTTTCGATCCCGCAGCCGTTCAGGAAGCGCTTCTCAGTCAGCCGGTCCTGCGCCACTTCCAGCGCCTTCGGCGGCGGATAGACGGGCACGCTTACGGCAAGCGTCTCGGCCGCGGAGACCGGCACGTTCTCGAATTCGTAGGTGACGACGTTGCAAAGGCTCGCTAGTTCGGCAAGGGCCGCCGGATCGTCATAGGCCGCGGTGATCTGGCCGTTGGCCAGCTGGGCGGCCGGACAGTCGGGCTGCGGTTCGAGGATGATGGTGCGATAGTTCAGCCGCGCAGCGGCCATCGCCAGCATGCGGCCAAGCTGCCCGCCGCCGATGATCCCGATCGTTCTGTCTTTCATTACACGTCGTCCATGGGGTATTCGGCAACAGCCTCGCTCTGGCGCGTGCGCCATTGGTCAAGCGCGATCGCGACATCCTCGTCGGTCAGCGCCAGCACGGCGGCGGCGAGAAGTGCTGCGTTGACGGCGCCGGCCTTGCCGATCGCCAGCGTTCCGACGGGAATTCCGGCCGGCATCTGGACGATGGAGAGCAGGCTGTCCTGTCCGGAGAGTGCCTTCGACTGCACCGGTACGCCGAAGACCGGAAGCGGGGTCATGGCGGCGGCCATGCCCGGCAGATGGGCGGCGCCGCCGGCACCGGCGATGATGACCTTGAAGCCTTCGTCGCGGGCACCCTTTGCGAAGGTGACAAGCCGGTCGGGCGTGCGGTGGGCGGATATGATCCGGGCGTCGTATTCGATGCCGAGCGCCTCCAGCGTGTCGGCCGCATTCTTCATGGTTTCCCAGTCGGACTGGCTTCCCATGATGATGGCGATCGGCGGTCGTTCCGCACTGGTCATATGTCGTCCTCTTTCAAGCTGTTCAGGCAATGATGTCGGGGATGATCTGATCTTCCAGCTTGCTGATCTTGTCCTTGATGACAAGCTTCTTCTTCTTCATGCGCTGGATGCGAAGGGCTTCGCAGCCGACCTGAATCATGGCGTTGATGGCGGCATCGTAGTCTTCATGCTCCTGGCGCAACCTTGCGACCGCCAGCCGAATTTCCGCCTGTTCCTGATCCGCCATTCCTGTCCCCGCCTCTCACGTCACAATGCCCTGCAAGCCGGTTCCCCAGCATTTGCGGCAAGCTCCTATCACTAAAACGTGCATTCGGGAAGTTATCTGAAACAGCTGTTCCGCATTTTGCGGAAGGCGAGGTCGCGGGAGGCCTTGGCAGCCTTGACGAACGGTCGGTAACCTTCCGTTAGGGATGGTTGTTGGAAGCGGGAGAAAATTCATGCAGCTGTCAAATTGCCTTCAAGAATCCACGAAATCGCCTTCGACAAGGGGGGGATCTTGTGGCACATTTCTCCTGTTAAAACCTGAAGCCACGGTCAAGTGTGGCCGGGATAGGTTAGGGAAGGAAGGACAGTAAAAATGACCATACAGGCTCATCTTGCATCGCTTGAACAAAAGCACGACGCTCTCGAGCAGGAACTGCACCAAGCGCTTATGTCCGTATCCAGTGACGACCGCGAAATTGCCGAGATCAAGCGCCGCAAGTTGCGCATCAAGGACGAGATGGAGCGCATCAAGAGCTCCACGCGGCACTAAGTCGAATTCTGTATGTGTGTTTACTCGGCTTTCCGGCATTTCGACCGGGAAGCCCGCCACCCGGCCCAGGAGGCCGGCCTCGATGAGGCCAGTTAGGGGTGGATTTGCCGGATAGATAGTCCGGCCCTTCAAAAAGCCGGTTCTGGGCGTCCGCTGTTGCCGTAGTTCACGCCCAGAACTGGTCCAGCCAGAGATTGAGCTTCATGAAGCCCTGGCTGTTGACGGCGTAGATGCGCCGGGTTCCTTCGGATTTCACGGAAACAAGGCCGCTTTCGAGCAGGGCCTTCAAGTGCTGGGAGACGGCCGGCCGGCTGATCGGCAGGCCCTCGGCCAGCTCGTTCACCGTCCTTGGTGCGCGCCTGAGCTCCTCCAGCAGGTAACGCCGGTTCGGATCCGCAATCGCACTGAAAGGATCGGTGTTGGACATGGGGTCGAACTTACGGGAAAGCCCATGGGCGGGCAAGAATATTTGTGCGCTGCAGCGAGAAAAGCCTGCACCTCGTCCCGGGCGCTACCATTGCAGTCCGTCGTAGAACAGTTTGGTCGCCGCGATCAGCACCATGACATACATGAACGGGTAGAAGAACTGCGGTTTCATGTGCCGCACCGCCCAGGCGCCGATCATGGTGGAGACGAAGGCCACCGGCAGAAGAAGAACGGACAGCGACAGGTTTTGCGTATCCAGTTCGCCGAGCGCGAAATAGGGAAGGACCTTGATTGCGTTGACGATTGCGAAGTAGCGCACGCTGGTGCCGGTATAGGTCTTCGGGTCGAGCTTCAACGGCAGGACGTAGATCTGGAAGGGCGGGCCGCCCGCATGCGCGACGAAGCTGCCATATCCCGACAGCGTCATCCACAGGGTGGCGAGCGCCGGACGCTGCCCCTTGGGCTTGACCTCGACATGCCGTTTCGGCCCATAGGTGTCATAGAAGAACTTCAGTGCGAAGACGATGGTGATCGCGCCGATGACGAGCCGCATGATGTTCGGCGAGACATAGGCCGAGGTCGCCCACCCAAGTGCAATGCCGATGACGGCTCCCGGCAGGCAGATGAGAAGGGTTTCGCGGTGGTTGTGGCCGCGCCAGGCCCAGAGCGCGACCAGATCCATGACAATCAGGATCGGCAGGAAGATGGCGGCGGCCTGAACCGGCGGCATGACGAGCGCGAGCAGGGGCACGCCCATCAGCCCCATGGCGCCCCCCATCCCGCCTTTCGACAGGCCGACGACGGTCACGGCGGGAACGGCCGCGAGGAAGAAAGTTATGTCTGGAAGAGTCACGGCGGGCCGTATTCCGGTTGATCAATTGGTGAGAGAGGTCTATCGGATTTGCATGGATAAGACGAGGGGCGATCTGTTCAAATGCGGTTCCTCCTCGGCTTCACTGACATGAATGCCGTGAGATTGCAGAGGGTAACATATGGCCGGCGCCGACAATCGTTGCAGACTTGTTCTCGTGGTTCCGGACATAGCGGAAACGTCGATCGCGGTGAAAGCCGTCGCCGACGCGCTGCGCGGCGGCGACGTGGCGTCGGTCATCATGCCGCAATACGGCATGACCGACCGCGACTTTCAGGACTATGCCGAAAAGCTCGTTCCGCTCATCCAGGAAGCCGGCGTTGCCGCATTGATTGCCGGTGACAGCCGCGTTGCCGGCCGCGCCCGTGCCGACGGCCTGCACATCGAGGCCGATTCGCAGGCGCTGGCGGATGCGATCGAAAAGCATTCGCCGAAGATGATCGTCGGCAGCGGCAACATCCCGGACCGTCACCATGCCCTGGAAATCGGCGAGTGCAATCCGGACTACGTCTTTTTCGGAAAGCTCGACGGCGATATCCGGCCGGAAGCGCATCCGAAGAACGTGGCGCTCGGCGAATGGTGGGCCTCGATGGTCGAGATTCCCTGCATCGTCATGGGCGGTACTTCGATCGAGTCCATCGTGTCCGTCGCCGAAACCGGAGCGGAGTTCGTGGCACTGCGGACGGCTATTTTCGGGGATTTGGCCGCCGCCGCGCGCGCGGTCGCCGAGGCAAACGCGCTGCTTGACGAAAAAGCGCCACGGTTTGGCGATTGAACGTTGGCATGATGCTCAGATTTGCCCGTTCTTGCTTGTTTCTTGCCGTGCTCGGCGCCCTTCCCGGTTCGGGTGCGCTGGCGGCCGACGATAGTCTGGGCGGATTGTTGCTCGAAGACGACGGTGGGTTCGCGCAGCCGCTACACAAGGGCGCAAGGCCCGGGGCGGCTTCGGGCGGCGAGAATGACCTGTTGCAGAGAATGGGTATCGAGCCGCCGGTGGGCGACGGTGGAACGCTTGTTCCAGACGCCCGATCCGGGCGGGTCGGTGCGGCGGATCGGGCGACGATCCTTCACCGCATGGCCGAAGGCCTGCCCGACCTTCCCGCTGAAAAGCCGTTTACCGGTGTTGTCGACGAGGCCTATGGCGCTTACCAGCGCGGCCTCTATGTCACCGCCCTGCAGAAGGCGCTGCCGCGCGCACAGCTGGGCGACGCGGTCGCCCAGACCCTGGTCGGCGTTCTCCTGTCGCGCGGCCTCGGCGTGCCCCGCGATGCCAAGGCTGCGGCCTTCTGGTTCAAGCAGGCGGCCGAAAACGGCGATCCTCCGGCCATGTTCCGCTACGCGCTCCTCCTAATAGAGGGCCAGGACGTTCAGCGCGACAAGGCAAAGGCCGACGAGATGATGAAGAAGGCGGCGGAGGCGGGCAACGCGTCGGCGCAGTTCAATTACGCCCAGATGCTTGTTGCCGACAATCCGGGCGAGCGCGGGCTCGAACAGGCTTTGCCCTATTACGAGAAATCGGCCGAGCAGGGCATCGCGGATGCGCAATATGCCGTTTCGCAGGTCTACATGTCGCTGCCGGATGTTCCGGAGGAAAAGCGGGCGAAGGCGCGGGAGTGGCTCTTGCGCGCGGCGCGGGCCGGCTACGACACCGCGCAGCTCGACATGGGCGTCTGGCTAGTCAACGGCGTCGGCGGGCCGCGCGACTTTGACAAGGGGTTTCAGTGGCTGAGGATCGCGGCGCTCCGCGGCAATGTCGCGGCCCAGAACAAGCTCGCCTATCTCTACATCAACGCGCTCGGAACGCGGCCTGATCCGATCGAGGCTGCCAAGTGGTATGTCCTGTCGCGCCGCGCCGGGCTTGCCGATCCCGGGCTCGAGGATTTCTACCTCGGCCTGACCGACGAGCAGCAGAAGCAGGCGATCGACGCCGCAAACAAGTTCCGGCCCGTCTGATCTGGATATCGTTTCACACGCCATCTCCGGCGACGCGCTTTCGGGCAGAACGAACTGGAAAGCCGGAAGGCGATCGTATATTCCGGGCATTCGGCAAATCACGGAAGTCATCGCCATGCTGTCAGAGCTCGACCGGATCGACGTCAAAATCCTGAAGCTGCTTCAGGAAAACGGCCGCCTGACGAATGCCGATCTCGCCGATCTCGTCGGTGTCAGCCCGGCAACCTGCCATCGTCGCACGCAGCGCCTGTTCGATGAGGGCTATATCCAGACGGTCAGGGCGATGGTCTCGCCGCAGAAGGTCAATCGTGGCGCCCTCGTCATGGTCGGCGTCGTGCTTGACCGATCGACGCCGGACAGCTTTGCCGAATTCGAAAAGGCCGCGCGCTCGCTGAAATTCGTGCTCGACTGCCATCTCGTGGCCGGCGATTTCGACTATTTCCTGAAGATCCGCGCGCAGGATATGGCGGATTTCAACCGCGTCCACGGAGAGCAACTGATCGCACTGCCGGGCGTGCGCCAGACGCGGACCTTCTTCGTCATGAAGGAAGTGATAGACAACGCGCCGCTCGATTTCTGAGCCTCATCGCCGCCAAGGCTTGAATTCCGGGCCGTTTTGTGGTCTTGAACCCGCCGATCATTCAATCCGCATCGACGAAGACAGCTTTCCGGGCTCGTGGAGCCGAAGCTGCACGATCAGTTCTCAAGGATAAGAAGCCTCATGGCCCGCTCCGCTCTCCTCAATGTCATGGTTCAGGCCGCCTTCAAGGCTGGCAAGTCGCTGGCGCGCGATTTCGGCGAGGTGCAGAACCTGCAGGTGTCGCTCAAGGGCCCCGGCGATTATGTGTCTCAGGCAGACCGCAAGGCCGAGAAGATCATCCGCGACGAACTCCTGAAGGCACGCCCGACCTACGGCTTCCTCGGCGAGGAAAGCGAAGAGATCATCGGCACCGACGGCGCGCATCGCTGGATCGTCGATCCGCTCGACGGCACCACGAACTTCCTTCACGGCATCCCCTGCTTCGGCATCTCGATCGCGCTCGAGCGCAATGGCGAGATCGTTGTCGCCGTCGTCTTCAATCCGGCGACGGATGAGCTCTACACGGCTGAAAAGGGCGGCGGCGCCTTCGTCAACGACCGCCGCATGCGCGTTGCCGCGCGTCGCGAGCTGTCCGATGCCGTCATCGGCTGCGGCGTGCCGCATCTCGGCCGCGGCCATCATGGCCAGTTCCTCGTGGAGCTGCGCAATGTCATGGGCGAAGTCGCCGGCATCCGCCGCATGGGCGCGGTGTCCATCGATCTTGCCTATGTGGCCGCCGGTCGCCTCGACGGTTTCTGGGAAACCGGGCTGCAGGCGTGGGACCTCGCGGCCGGCCTCTTGTTGATTCGTGAAGCCGGCGGCTATGCGACAGACATGGACGGAGGCACGAAGAGCCTGGAAACGGGCGGCGTGCTCGCCGGCAACGAGCATATCCATCGCGCACTCGGCGAAGTTTTGAAGCGCCCGATCGCAAAAGCGTGAGCCGGGCTCGGCAAATCGGCCAATTCGTCGGCCGCGCGACGAAGTTTTGCGCGGCTTTTCCCTTCAATTTTCCACGATTTTCTAATAGCCTCCGGCGCACTGGTTGTGGAGGCGAATGAAATATGGCGAGATTCGGACTGTCTGGCTTTGGTAAGTCGGATCTGGAGGCTGAGGAGTACGGGCAGAAGCTCTCCAGCCCGATGCCCTATTTCTGGACGATGGTGCTGTTTCTCATCATTGTCGGCTTCATCGTCGCCATTCTTTACCGCCAGGCCCAGACCGCCTTCATGGCCAACCCCGGCCTGAACGGCCTCATCGTCTTCGTTTTGTGGATCGGTATCCTGCTCGTCTTCAGCCATGTGCTGCGGCTGGGGCCGGAGGTCCGCTGGTTCAACTCGTTCCGCGCCGTCGGCAGTGCCGACAAGGTGGGACGCGAGCCGAAGCTGCTCGCGCCGATGCGCTCGCTGATCGGCAGCTGGCAGACGATTGCCCTGTCGACGACCGCGCTGCGCTCGATCCTCGATTCGATTGCCACGCGCCTCGATGAATCACGCGAGATTTCCCGCTATCTCATCGGCCTCCTGGTCTTCCTCGGCCTGCTCGGCACCTTCTGGGGCCTGATCAGCACCATCGGCTCGATCAACAACGTCATCCAGTCGCTCGATCCGGGCTCAGGCGACAGCGCCGATGTGCTCGGCACGCTGAAGGAAAGCCTTGCCGCACCACTTTCGGGCATGGGCACGGCGTTTTCGTCCTCTCTGCTCGGCCTTTCCGGCTCGCTGATCCTTGGGTTCCTCGACCTGCAGGCCGGCCGCGCCCAGAACCGCTTCTACATGGAGCTGGAAAACTGGCTGTCGTCGGTCACCGATGTCGGCTCGGAAATCGCCGCGGTTGCCGAAGCGGTCACCACGACGTCCGCCGACAGCGGATCGTCGGAAGACATGAAGCTGCTCGTCGAACAGCTGCAGAAGATCGCCGAAGGCGGCGGATCTAGCCAGCGCACGGTCCAGGCGATGGCCAACCTCGCCGAAGGTATCCAGGGCCTGGTCAAGAACATGCGGTCCGAACAGCAGATGCTGCGCGACTGGATCGAGGCGCAGCAGGAGGAATCCAAGGCTATGCGCCGCTCGCTCGACCGCCTCACCGACATCGTCAGCGGGGAATAGCGGATGGGTCTTTCCCGCAACCGTCGGCAGGCTCATACGGTCGATTACTGGCCGGGCTTCGTCGACGCGCTGTCGACGCTTCTGCTCGCCATCATGTTCCTGCTGACCGTCTTCGTCATCGGTCAGTTCATCCTGTCGCGGGAAATCAGCGGCAAGGACGAGGTGTTGAACCGGCTGAACAGCCAGATCAACGAACTCACCCAGCTTCTGGCACTGGAAAAAGGCAACAAGCAGGATCTCGAAGACCAGCTCGCCAACCTGCAGGCGTCGCTGACGACGTCGGAAAGCGAACGGTCGCGGCTGCAGAGCCTGCTTGATTCCGGGTCCGGCAGCGCCGAGGCTGCGCAGGGTCGTATCAGCGATCTCAACGAAGCGCTCGATTCCGAGAAGCAGGTGAGTGCCAGGGCACTCAGCCAGATCGATATCCTGAACCAGCAGATCGCCGCCCTTCGCAGGCAGATCGCCGCCATCGAGCAGGCGCTGGATGCCTCGGAGGCGAAGGACCAGGAAAGCCAGACGAAGATCGCCGATCTCGGCCGCAGGCTCAACGTCGCCCTTGCCCAGCGCGTGCAGGAACTCAACCGCTACCGTTCCGACTTCTTCGGGCGGCTGAGGGAAATCCTGTCCGACCGCAAGAACATCCGCATCGTCGGCGACCGCTTCGTCTTCCAGTCTGAAGTGCTCTTTGCGTCGGGCAGCGCCGATCTCAATCCGCAAGGCAAGGAAGAGCTTGCGAAACTCGCAAGCGCCGTCGTCGATATCGCCAAGGAGATCCCGAACGAGATCAACTGGGTGCTGCGCGTCGATGGCCACACCGACGACGTGCCGCTGTCAGGCTCCGGCAAGTATGCCGACAACTGGGAACTGTCCTCCGGCCGCGCGACGTCGGTCGTGAAGTTCCTGATCACGCAGGGCGTGCCGGCCAATCGCCTTGTTGCGGCGGGCTTCGGCGAATACCAGCCGATTGCCGAAGGCGAGAGCCCGGAGGCGCGGTCGCAGAACCGCCGTATCGAGTTCAAGCTGACGGAACGCTGACCGACTCGCAGCCGGCAACTTCGTTGGCGAAGCAGGTTTGGGAGGACCGTGCATGGATTTCGACGTCCTGATTGTCGGCGCCGGACTTGCCGGTCTCGTCGCCGCCGCGGAAGCGGCCGATCGCGGGCTTAGGGTCTGCCTCATTGATCAGGAGGGCGAGCAGAATCTCGGTGGCCAGGCATTCTGGTCGCTGGGCGGTCTCTTCTTCATCGACAGTCCCGAACAGCGTTTCATGCGCATCCGCGACAGCCTCGATCTTGCCCGCCAGGACTGGTTCGGCTCGGCGGCTTTCGATCGTCCGGAAGATTACTGGCCGCGGCAGTGGGCCGAAGCCTATCTGCAGTTTGCCGCCGGCGAGAAACGCAGCTGGCTCCGACAGATGGGCATGCGCTGGTTTCCCGTTGTCGGCTGGGCTGAGCGCGGGGGCTCGCTTGCCACCGGCCACGGCAATTCCGTTCCGCGTTTCCATGTGACCTGGGGTACGGGACCGGCCGTATTGCAGCCATTCATCCGGCGTGTCCGCAGGGCCGAGAAGAAGGGCTTCGTCACCTTTCGCTTCCGCCATGCCGTCGATGAGCTGATTGTCGAGGGCGGGGTCGTTTGCGGCGCGCGGGGCAGGGTGCTGGCAACCGATCCGGTGGCGAGGGGCGAGCGCAGTTCTCGCGAGACGACCGGCGCATTCGAGATACGCGCTCACGCGGTCGTCGTTGCCTCCGGCGGCATAGGCGGCAACCACGATCTGGTGCGCAAGGCATGGCCTGTCGACCGGCTCGGAGCGCCGCCGTCGACCATGGTTTCCGGCGTGCCGCAGCATGTCGACGGCCGCATGCTGGCGATCAGCGAGGCCGCCGGCGGCCGGGTGATCAATGGCGACCGCATGTGGCACTACACGGAAGGCATTCGCAACTGGGATCCGATCTGGCCGAACCATGGTATCCGCATCCTCCCGGGCCCGTCATCCTTCTGGTGCGACGCCGATGGCAACCGGTACGGCGCGCCCGCCATGCCCGGCTTCGACACGCTTTCGACCTTGAAGGCGATCTGCTCGCGCGGCCATGGCCACAGCTGGTTCATCCTGACAAAGGCGATCATCAAGAAGGAATTCGCACTGTCCGGTTCCGAACAGAACCCGGATCTGACCGGCAAGAATATTCGCCTTCTCCTCAAGCGGCTCGGCAAGGAACCGCCGGGACCGGTGCAGTCCTTCATGGACAAGGGCGAGGACTTCGCCGTCCGGGAGACGCTTGACGATCTGGTCGAGGCGATGAACGCGATCGCCGGCGATTCACGCCTCGATGCTTCCCATATCCGCAGCCAGATCGAGGCGCGCGACCGCGAGATCGACAATGCCTTTTCCAAGGATGCGCAGGTGACGGCGATCCGTGGCGCGCGCAACTATCTCGGCGACAAGCTCATGCGGACCGCGAGACCGCACAGGCTCCTCGATCCGGATGCCGGTCCGCTGATCGCCGTGCGCCTCCACATCCTGACGCGCAAGACGTTGGGCGGGCTGGAAACCGATCTTTCGGGGCGTGTGCTTGATGCCGCCGGCCATCCGGTTTCCGGGCTCTTCGCTGCAGGCGAAGTCGCCGGCTTCGGCGGTGGCGGCATGCACGGCTACAATGCCCTCGAAGGGACCTTCCTCGGTGGTTGCCTTTTCTCCGGTCGCGCCGCCGGTCGGGCGGTGCTCGCCTGAGAGGTCAGATTGCAGCGGGCGCCGCAGCCGGCATGGAAACGTCGGCCTCGATTTCGTGATTGAACTGCAGGCGTGCCAGACGAGCGTAGATGCCGCCCTTCTTCACAAGGCTCTGATGCGTGCCTTCCTCGACGATCTTTCCCTGATCCATGACGAGAATGCGGTCGGCCTTCAGCACGGTCGCCAGCCTGTGGGCGATGACGACCGTCGTGCGGTCTTCCATGAGCCCGTCCAGCGCCTTCTGCACCAGTGTTTCGCTCTCCGCGTCCAGCGCCGAGGTCGCTTCGTCTAGCAGCAGCACCGGGGCGTCCTTGAGGATCGCCCGCGCGATGGCGATGCGCTGGCGTTGTCCGCCGGACAGCGTGATGCCGCGTTCGCCCACCATGGTGTCGTAGCCGTTCTCCAGTCGCGCGATGAATTCGTCGGCCTGGGCCGCAACGGCTGCCGCGCGGACGGCTTCGCGACTGGCGCCCGGCGAGCCGAAGGCGATGTTGTCGTGGACGGAAGAGGCAAACATCGTCACGTCCTGCGGCACGATGGCGATGCGGGCGCGCAGGTCTTCCGGCGTCACCGCCTTGGCGTCGACTCCATCCAGCGTGACGACGCCGGATTGCGGATCGTAAAAGCGCAGAAGCAGCGAGAAGACCGTGCTCTTGCCGGCGCCCGAGGAGCCGACGATCGCCACGCGCTCGCCGGAGGAGACCTTGAAGCTGAGCCCGTTCAGCGTCACCTTGCTGACCGAGGTGGGATAGGAGAAGGAGACGTTGCGGAATTCGATTTCGCCTCTCGCCGGCTCGGGCAGTGACAGCGGCTTCGCCGGCGCGCGGATCGCCGGCTCTTCGCGCAGGAGTTCGCCGATGCGTTCGGCGGCGCCGGCGGCCTGCGCCAGTTCTCCCCAGACCTCGGATAGCGATCCGAGCGAGCCGGCGGCGATGACGGAATAGAGCAGAAACTGTCCGAGCGTGCCGGGTGACAGCGTTCCGGCCATGACGCTCTGTGCGCCGAACCAGAGGACGCCGATGATGCTGGCGAAGATCAGGGTGATGGCGACACCGGTCAGCAGCGCGCGCGACTTGATGGCGTCGCGCGCCGCCTCATAGGCCTGCTCCACGGCGCCGGAAAAACGGGCATTGGCGACCTCCTGGCCGTTGAAGGCCTGCACGGTGCGGCTGGCGGCAATCGTTTCGCCGGCATAGGCGGTGGCATCGGCCAGCGTATCCTGCGCGGCGCGGGACCGCCGCCGCACGGAGCGCCCGAAGGCGACGAGCGGAAAGACGATGATCGGGATGGCGGCCAGCACGAGGCTCGACAGTTTCGGGCTGGTATAGACCATCATGCCGATCGCGCCGAGACAGAGAATGGTGTTGCGCAAGGCGAGCGAGGCTGTGGCGCCGACGGCGGACTTGATCTGCGTGGTATCGGCGGAGAGGCGCGAGACGATCTCGCCGGACTGGTTCACGTCGAAGAATTCCGGCGAAAGCGCGGTCACGCGGGAAAAGACGTCGCTGCGCACATCGGAGACCAGCCGCTCGCCGAGCGAGATGACATGGTAGTAGCGCATGGCGCTCGCGAGCGCCAAAAGAAGCCCCATCAGCACCAGCATGCCGAAGTAGTTGTTGATGAAGGCGTGGTCGGCCTCGCTGAAGCCGTGGTCGATCATCCGGCGCACGGCCAGCGGCAAGGCAAGCGTCATCGCGGCTGCCAACGCCAGGAAGAAGAGGGCATAGGCGATCTTCTTCTTGTAGCGCTTGAGATAGGGCAACAGCTGTGCGAGCGGGCGCAAATTGCGTCTTGAGGCGGTGCTGTCCGACTGTTGTTGCGCCACTTTTCCCCCTTGCCCGGGCGGAACCAAGTTCCTGCCATGTGGGCCTTGTTATCCTGGCAACGTTCATGTATAGGCACGGCATCGAATTGGAAAGCCGTAGCCAGAAACGACTGCGGCTTCATTTATTCAATTGGTCCATAGACCGCAATGGCTTGCCAAAAACTTGCGACAATTGGACCCGAAGCGCGTCACAGGAAGATTGTTATGAAGGCAGACATCCATCCCGACTATCACATGATCAAGGTGGTCATGACCGATGGCACCGAATACGAAACCCGGTCCACCTGGGGTACGGAAGGCGCCGTCATGAACCTTGAAATCGACTCCAAGTCGCACCCGGCCTGGACCGGCGGCAACCAGCAGCTCATGGACCGCGGCGGCCGCGTTTCCAAGTTCAAGCAGCGCTTCTCCGGCCTCGGCCTCTAAGACTTCGCGCTCGAACAGCTTAGAAAGCCCGGCCCTCGCGCCGGGCTTTTTTGTGTTTGAAATCCGCCAAGCTATGTGCGACGGAACCCTATGCTTTCGAAGACGAAATACAATCCGGACATTGACGGCCTGCGCGCTGTCGCCGTCCTGCTCGTTCTCTTGTTTCACCTCGGCAACAAGATCTTTCGGGGCGGCTTCATTGGCGTCGACGTTTTCTTCGTCATCAGCGGCTATCTGATAACGCAGCAGTTGCTGGGGGAAATGGAGCGAGGCGAATTCTCGTTTCGTCGGTTCTTCGCTAGGCGTATACGCCGGCTGCTTCCGGCGCTTGCGTTTGTGATTACCGTTTCTGCCGTCGCCGGCATTTTCTTTTTTCTGCCGTCGAATATAGAGCCGACTCTCTGGTCGGCACTGTTGAGCCTGTTCGGCTTGTCCAATTTCCTGTTCTGGATGCAGTCGGGATATTTCGATTCAGACGCCATTTTCAAACCATTGCTACATACATGGTCGCTTGGCGTGGAAATGCAGTTTTACCTCTTCTGGCCATTGCTGATGCTTCTTGCTGTCAGGATCCGGCGGGCGGGCGCACGATATCTCGCTATGGGCCTGTTCTTGATCCTGGCGATATCGCTGTCGCAGGTTTGGCTTGCTGTTGATCCGGCCGGGGCATTCTTCCTGACGCCGGCACGAATTTTTGAGTTCGGTGTCGGCGCGGCGTTGAATTGGGTCGGGAACGCCGGCACCCTTTCGAAAAGAGTATCTCTTGGCGCGCTTGTTGCCGGATTAGCAGGAATTTTGATCTGCGCGATCCTGTATCGAGAGACGATGCCCTTTCCGGGATATTACGCGCTGTTTCCCTGCGCGGCCGCGGCCGCTGTCATCATGTCTGCAGGTAGCGCGGCCAGTTCTGTGGTTCTCGGCAACCGGGTCATGGCGCTGATAGGTCGCGCGAGCTACTCCATCTATCTCGTCCATTGGCCTCTGATCGTCTTCGAGAATTATCTTGATGCCGGACTCGGGACCAATTGGCTGTTCGTTATTTCGCTGGCTCTGGGTTTTGCGAGCTATCGCTGGATCGAGACCCCTTTCCGGTCGGCGAGTTTTGGTTCCCTCAAGGGCAAGGCTTTTGGCGTCGGAATGGCAATCTCGACGTTTGGTCTCGTCTTCTGTTTGTTGGTCGGAGATGCTGTCTGGCGATGGCGGTATCCGTCCGACCTCGCTCTGGCGATGGATCCGCGAATAGCGGTGCAGGGGGGAAGCCATACATGGTCTCTTCTCAAGCAAAGGCAGACGGCATTCGCAGATGACGCACGGGTGAAGGTTCTTATCATAGGTGACAGCCAGGCTGGCGACATGATCAACATGCTGGACCGCCGATACGGTGAGGCGATTGATTTACGGTCGTTTCCAAGTGCTGCCGCCTGCCAAATTCTTGTCAGCAACTCATTCTACGATCATGAGCCGGATGAAAGGGAACGATGCAACAAGCGCAATCAGCGGATTCTTGCCGATAGCCGGATCAAGGAAGCTGATATCATTGTCTTAGTATTCGCTTGGCGTGATTGGTCTCCTCCCTTCATCAAGGACAATGTGCACGCCCTAAGGGAGGCGGGAGCTGAGCGCATTATCCTTGTGGGGCCAAAGTCACAACCTGGCAGCGGTATGGACTTGGTAGCTTCACTCGGCAAGTTTGAGGGTATCGAGGCGTTCGCCGCCGCCACACTTGATCCGAAGGTCGTCAGGACAAATGTCGATCTCAAGCACGTTTCCGCGACAGTTGGCGTCGAATATGCCGATATCCTCGCAAAGGTCTGCCCTAGAGCCGATCTTTGCTATGTTCTCGACGAGAACAGCATTCCGGTTTTCTTCGACAACATGCATCTGACAGCCGAAGGGGATGCCTTCCTTATCGATAAAGGAATCCTTGACGATATCGACCTTGGTGGCGCAACTGCTGAGCAATAGCCAATCGGTTGTGGCGGTGCGAAGTCCTTACGAAGGAGCTATCTCATTCGCGCGTTCCTGACGATCGTCTCCCTAAGAAAACTGTAGCCGGTGGCCAGGCGGGCGGCGATGTCGTCGGCTCGGCCGTCGCCGCCGTGGCCGCCGGAGCCGAACTCGCGGAACAGGACGGATTGTCCGGCATCCTTGAGGAGGGCGGCGAAGCGCCTGGCGTGCGAGGGGTGGACGCGGTCGTCGTTGCTGGAGCTTTCGACGTAGACCGGCGGGTAGCGCCGCTCTTCCGCGCTCAGGATATTGTGGAGCGGCGAATAGGCCTTGAGGAAGGTCGCGTCCTCGGGCTTGTCGGGATCGCCATATTCGTCGATCCAGGCGCGGCCGGCCGGGAAGGTGTGAAAGCGCAGCATGTCGAGCACCGGCACCTGGCACCAGACCGCGCCGAAATCCTCCGGGTAGCGGGTCAGCATGACGCCGGTCAGCAGGCCGCCGTTGGAACCGCCCTGGCAGGCGATCGTATCCGGGCGCGCATAACCGCGTTTCACAAGGTCGCGCGCAATCGCCACGAAATCTTCATAGGCCGTCGGCCGCTTCTCGCGCTTGGCGGCCAGGTGCCAGGCCGGCCCGTATTCGTCGCCGCCGCGGATATAGGCCTGGACATAGGCGTTGCCCTGCGAGAGCCAGAGGCCGGTGACGCCGGAATAGTAAGGCTGCAGACCGCTTTCGAAACCGCCATAGCCGTAAAGCAGCACGGGCAGGGAGGTGGCGGCCGCGTTCGCAGGCAGGACGAGCCGGTAGGGAATTTCGGTGCCGTCCGACGAGGTCGCCATCAGCAGTTCGGAGCGCATGCCGGTGGCGTCGAACAGTTCGGGCGCCTGCGCCGTCTTCACCAGCGTCGGCGGTTGTGAGCGGTCGGCGAGATCAAGGCGGAAGAGGGTCGGCGGCTGGAGGAAACCCTGCGTCCAGATCAGAAGCGTGTCGTCGCCGTGGTGCAGGTCGTCGTCGAGCGTCTTCAGCCCGATGGTCTCGGCATTGGCGGGCATGGCAAGTTCCTGCGGTTCGCCCGTCGGGTCGCTGAGATCGAGCAGGAAGATCTTCGGCTGAAGATTGTCGGATACGGTGAAGACGCACCATTCCTTCAGCAGCATGAACTGGGTGACCGTCTGGCGCTCGCCGGGCGCAAACACGATGCGGGGCCGGTCCAGCCGAGGCGGGCAGGCATCGAAATGCACGGGGAGCGGCGCGAGCACCAGGCTGCCCTCGGCGACCGCCTCGTCCGACTTGGCGCGCCAGAGATAGTAATTGTGGCTGAAGCCCACATCGCTGAGGCGCGGGACATCCAATGCCATGCGCTCGCCGCCGTTCTTCTGCAGCCAGTAGCTGGTCGAGCCGATGTCATGGCGGATGGCAAAGACATCGATGTGTCCGGCGGACGCCGGCAGTGCAGCCAGCGAATGTCCCAGGCGAAAGGCGAAGGCGGTGACGTCGTCTTCGCCAGCCTCGAAGATCACTGGCGCATCGGCCGGAACCATTCCCCGCTGCAGGATCCTGCCAACCCGGGGCCAGCTCGATCGGGTTGCCGAATTCCGGTCGATGGAGCCGAAATAGAAGATTTCGTCGCGGTTGAGCCAGGAGGCATGCGCGCGGCAGGCCGGCGTATCGAAGCCGCCGGCAACGACCGCCTTGTCGCGGCAGTCGAATTCGACATAGCGCATCAGGTCCGAGCCGCCGTCGGAAAGTGCCAGGAGGATCAGGTCAGGGTCATCGATGCAGGCGGTGGCGCCGCGCCAGACCCATGTCTTGCCCTCCGTCTCGCAGAAGGCGTCGAGGTCGAAGACGGTCTCCCAGTCGGCATCGGGAAGTGGCGCTGTTTCCTTCGGGACCCGCTGCAGGACGCCGAGGGCGTGGGTCTTCAGCCTGCGAAACTGGTAGAGGTAGTCGCCGCGCCTTGCCGGGATGATCAGCTTGTCGTCGCGTTCGATCAGCGCGCGGATGAGGTCCCGGTCGCGTTCGAAACCGGGGGTGCGCAACGCTGCGTCCGCCGCATCGTTCATCCTGTCGACGAAGGCAAGCGTTGCGGGCGCCGAGTCGTTCTCGAACTCCAGATAGGTCATGGGCAATTTCTCTCCGCAGCTTCTTGTCGTCAGCCGGGACCTTAGGAGATTCGCATGTCGTTTGTCTGGCAGGATCGGAAAAAGAAAACCTCCGGCGAGAGGCTCACCGGAGGTTGTTCGGATGTGATGTTCCTAGCAGGGCCGGCCCTGGACGTTCCGCCTCACTGGCCGCCGAAGGCCGTCTTCAAAAGGTCGAGCTGGGCCTGGACCGAATTTTCACCGCTTGCCTGCGGCGCGGCTTCGGCCGGGCGATAGATTTCGCGGTCGAGCAGAGACACGCGCTTCTGCAGGCGCAGCGAACGTTCGACGAGGTCGCGGAAGGATTCCGGCAGATCGTTCCAGCCCGGGGCCGAACGGTCGACGTTGAAGCTGTCGAGGCGCACCTTGCTCTTTTCGGCGATGACCTGTTCGCGGGTCATTTCGCCGTTGTTGACGGCGCGTTGCAGCAACAGCCAAGAGGCCATCTGCATGAGGCGGGTGGTCAGGCGCATGGATTCGGCGGCGTAGAGAACGGATGCAAGGCGCGGCAGAACCTTGGATGCGGCACGGCCCGGACCGTCCAGGTAGCTTGCAGTCTCTTCCACCAGGGACATGCCCTCGGAGTAGAGTGTCTGAAACTGACTGGAAGACGCCGCGTGGCCGGCAAAACTGATTGTGTTCAAACCGCGGTCTGACATCGATATTTCCCTGTTCAACGCATCACATTCTTGGGTGTCGGACTGGCCGCCTTCTTTACTGGGCGGCACCCGTTTTATCGGTTTACAGGATGCAATCATTACCCCAAATGCGCAAGCCGATTATTAAGAAAGGGTTAATTCCCACACCTTTGCAGAAACCAATGTGAAGATACTGCTGATTGCCAAAGCCAAGGTGCCGAATTTGTTTAGAATTTTAACTAAACTCCCGTTTGTCGGCGTTGTTCCGCAGGCCATTTGCCTTATGGCACCAAGATGGCAAAAAAAAGAGCCACTCGGAAGCGGCTCTCAAGGTAAAACAGGGAGAAATCAGACGATCATACCCAAAGGGCAATGTCCGAATCCAGTGAACTGGATGGTGTCAGTAATGACTTATAAAGCTTAATTTTCCGTTAAATGCCTGTCGCGGCTGTGCCGGGAATTAATATCTTCTTAAAATTACTGCGTTTTTTCATCCGTCAATACTTGTGGAATCTAGCGTTTGAAGAAGCTTTCGGCGGCCGCGCGTCCCTTGGACTTGGCGTCGCGCTCGACTGCGAGGCGGGCTATCTCGGCTTCCAGCAAAGCTATCCTTGCCGTCAATTCGTCGGCGGAAAGGCTCGAAATATCCGAACCGATTTCGTGTTCGGTCTTCTTCTTGGGCTTGTCTTCGTCAAACGGGTTCATGGACGTTTATCCCTATTCGGCTGCCTGTAGCCCATCACTCCTGCCTTCGCCGCCGGCGCGCGGGTCCAATTCGGCGCTCTGCGGCGTGGAGAGGGCGTTTGGCGTGTTGGACACGGTCGTGAAGGTCTCGCGGTCCGCGATGGGCACGGCGGCCCGCATGCGCGTTCTCAGGATCGCATAGCCGACCGTGGCGATGTGAGCGATCGCGGTGATCAGGAACAAGGCGTAGGGGCCAAGCGCCGACATCACGGGGCCGCCGACCGTCGGGCCGATGATCGTGCCGATGCCAAAGAGCAGCAAGAGACCGCCGGAGACTTTCACGAATTCGTCGGGGCCTGCGTGGTCGTTGGCGTGCGCCACGGCGATCGGATAGAGCGTGTTGGCCGTACCGCCGTAAATGGCGACGATGACGATCAGGAATACGACGTTCGTCGGCTGCAGGACGACGAGAATGAGGCCCGCGAGGGCCGCGATGCCTGCGAGCGCCGCCAGCACATAGCGGCGGTCCATCCTGTCGGAGATGCGGCCGGCCGGCAGTTGCAGGAGGGCGCCCGCAAAGATGGCGGCGCTCATCATCAGGCCGATGGAGGCCTGCGGCAGTCCGGCGCGTGCGCCGAAGACGGCGCCAAGCGTGCCGAAGGCGCCATTGGCGATGCCGATCAGCAGAATGCCGACAAAGGCGACGGGGGAATGGGAGAAGAGACTCTTGAGGTCGAGCTTGACGTTCTTCAGCGGTTGCGGAGAGGCGGCATTCGAGAGCGTCGTCGGCAGCATTGCGACGCAGTAGAGAATGCCGCAGACCATGAACAGGACCGGCGTGTGGACATCGCCGAAGGATACCACCATCTGGCCGGCCACGACGCCGGAAAGGTTGATGACGAAATAGAGCGAGAAGATCGTGCCGCGGCTCTCATTGGTGGCGCGCTCGTTGAGCCAGCTTTCGACGATCATCGAGGTGCCGGCGGATGCGAAGCCGGTCAACGCCCTAAGCCCCACCCAGGCGACGTCGTTGACGACGAGGCCGGTCAGCAGCGCAACGATGGCGATCAGCGATATGCAGCCGGAAAAGGCGCGTACATGGCCGATGCGCCTGACGAGCGCCGGCGCGACGAAGCATCCAGTGACAAAGCCGCCGGCCCAGGCCGTACCAAGAAGGCCGAGGACCGTCGTGCTGTAGCCTTCGGACGCCCCGCGAACGGGGAGCAGCAGGCCGTGAAGGCCATTGCCGATGAAGAGGAACAGGGCTCCAAGCAGGAGCGCGAAAACAGGAAAAATGTTGCGGCGCATGATCTTATGTGAGCGGATATTGAATGAAAAAGCAAATGCCCGGTGCCATTGCGCGGTTCCATTCATCTGCGATAGATCGGGGCGGAGCCTCGATCGCGAGGGGCGGAATCATTCCTGCGCCAAAGCATACCGGAAAAAGAGGAAAGGTCATGGCAAAACTCATTGCATTGCTGCTTGTGCTCGCCATGGCCGTGCAGATCATCAAGCCGATCGGCCTGCCGGGGCTGACGAGGCGGGGCGATTTCTGGAAGATCGCGGTCGGCGCTTTCGTCCTGACCATGCTGACGGCGCTCATCCGACCCGGCGGCTGAGTGGCGGATATCCCCGGGGCATCGCCAAAATGAAAGAAGCCGCTGCAGCCCGAAGGCGCAGCGGCTCCAACCTCCCTTGAACGGCGCGTTTTTTATGCTGCCTTCTCAAGATCCTTTTTCCAGCTGCCCTTGGCAGCCAGGCTGTTCATGCGTGCGCGGTGCGTAAACGCCCGCTGGCCGGCAGCGACGTTTTCGGACTTGCCGCCCCACGCCTTCAAAGCGTCCTCCTGCAGAGCACGTCCGTAGGAGAAGGTCAAGGCCCAGGGCATGTCGTAGGTTGCATTCATGGCCGAGAGATGGGCGGTCGCCTCTTCCGTCGACTGACCGCCGGACAGGAATGCGATGCCGGGCACCGCGGCGGGAACGGTCGCCTTCAACACGCGTACGGTGCGTTCGGCGACTTCGGCGACCGAAGCCTTGCGGGCGTTCTTGCCGTCGATGACCATGTTCGGCTTCAGCACCATGCCTTCGAGATCGACCTTCATCTCGGCCAATTCGTTGAAGACGGTGCGCAGCACGAATTCGGTGACTTCCTCGCAGCGGGCAATGTCGTGGTCGCCCGGCTTGCCGTCCATCAGGCATTCCGGCTCGACGATCGGCACGATGCCGGCTTCCTGGCAGAGCGCGGCATAGCGGGCCAGCGCATGGGCATTGGCCTTCAGCGAGCCGTAGGTCGGCAGGGTATCGGAAATGGCGATGACGCCGCGCCACTTGGCGAAGCGGGCGCCGGCCTCATGGTACCGGGCAAGCCGGTCGGCGAGGCCGTCGAGGCCCTCGGTGATGGTTTCGCCGGGGGCAAGCGCCATCGGCTTGGCGCCGGTGTCGACCTTGATGCCCGGAATGGAGCCCGAGGCCTTGATGAGGTCGACGAGCGGCGTGCCGTCGGCCGCCTTCTGGAAAAGTGTTTCCTCATAGAGGATCACGCCGGAGATGTAGTCGTTCATCGCCTCGTCGGCGCGGAACAGCATCTCGCGGTAATCGCGGCGGCTGTCGGCGGTCGATTCCAGACCGATCGTGTCAAACCGCTTCTTGATCGTGGAGGTGGATTCGTCGGCTGCCAGCAGGCCTTTGCCTCCGGTCACCATTTTCACAGCAATATCTTCGAGGCGCTCGCTCATGCAACTACTCCCTAGGCAAATCTCAGCCTCCGTTAGCAGAAGTTTATGGCAATTAAAATGCAGCCTGATTTTATTGAAACGATTGAATTTATTTTAATCGTTTGAAATGTTTGGATAATTCACACCAATTTAACAAAAAGGAGCGGGAAATCCCGCTCCTTCCTGCGCGTATAAAGCGAAAACGCCAAGTCTATTGCTTGGTGAGAATCTCGACCCCCGGAAGCTCCTTGCCTTCCATCCATTCCAGGAAGGCGCCGCCTGCGGTCGAGACATATGTGAAGTCGTCGGCAACGCCGGCATGGTTCAGGGCGGAGACCGTATCGCCACCGCCGGCAACCGAGACCAGTTCTCCGCCGGTCGTGCACTCTGCGGCGTGCTTGGCGGCGGAAACCGTCGCCGCGTCGAAGGGCTCTATCTCGAATGCGCCGAGCGGACCGTTCCAGACCAGCGTATGGGCCTTGGAGATCCAGGCGTTGACCGCGTCGACCGACCTGGGGCCGACGTCGAGCATCATCGCATCGGCGGGGATGGCGTCGATCGCCACGATCTCGTTGTCCGCTCCGGCCTTGAACTCGCGGGCGACCACGCCGTCGACCGGCAAGACGATCTCGCAGCCGGATTTTTCCGCCTCGGCCATGATCGCGCGGGCGGTGTCGGCCAGATCATGCTCGCAGAGCGACTTGCCGACATTGATGCCCTTGGCGGCGATGAAGGTGTTGGCCATGCCGCCGCCAATCACCAGCGCGTCGACCCTCTTCACGAGGTTCTGCAAGAGATCGATCTTGGTCGAGACCTTGGCGCCGCCGACGATGGCGACTACCGGACGGGTCGGATTGCCGAGGCCCTTCTCCAGCGCTTCCAGTTCGGCCTGCATGGTGCGGCCGGCATAGGAGGGCAGATGGTGGGCGAGGCCTTCGGTCGAGGCGTGCGCGCGGTGGGCGGCGGAAAAGGCGTCGTTGACGAAGATGTCGCCGTTTGCGGCCAGCGCCGCAGTGAAATCCTTGTCGTTCTTCTCCTCGCCGCCATGGAAACGGGTGTTTTCCATTAGCAGGATATCACCGTTGTTCATCATCTCGACGGCTTCCGCGGCTTCCTCGCCGATGCAATCGGAGGAGAAGGCGACATGGCGATCAAGAACCTCTTCGATGGCCGGGATGATCAGCGACAGGGACATGTCGTCGACGGGCTTGCCCTTCGGGCGGCCGAAATGGGCGAGCAGGATGACCTTGGCGCACTTGTCGGAGAGTTCCAGGATGGTCGGGCGAACGCGTTCGATGCGGGTCAAGTCAGACACCCTGCCATCGGTGACCGGCACGTTGAGATCGACGCGCAGAAGAATGCGCTTTCCGGTTACGTCCGGAAGATCGTCGAGGGTTTTGAAAGTCGGCATGGGTGCTCCACTTTTGTCCTTCTGGGGAAGTCTTTTTGGAGCGGCCGGAACCGCTCCCAACTGTCGGCCCGGACCATACTACGCCGGGCCGGAGACGCAAGCGGCGGCTCCGGATTTATGTACGTCGCATCTTCTCGATGAGCGCCTGCAGGCGCTCCCAGCCGACCTGCACACCGGCGAGCGGCGGCAGCTTGTTGGACGGGTCGACGGGCTCGAGCGAGACCCCGACGCTGGCGATACGACCATTGTCGTCGATCTCGCGGACGATCAGGATGATCTGGCCGAGGCGGATGCGATCGGCATAGTCCGCCTGGCCGCCAGCCCGCTTGTTGATGAGCTCGGCAATCGTCATCTCGCTTTCCGCCTCGCTGAGCAGGCCCGGACCGTAGGCCGCGTCAAGTTCCCGGGCCGGGCGCGACGGCGAGATGGCGAAAGAGCCGAAGAACTCGTTGTCGTCGCTGGCCACGGGGACCGCGCCGGCGAAGAGGCGGTCGAGCAGGCGGGAGAAGCCCGGATCGACGAAGAGATAGAGGAGATCATTCTCCTGCAGGCGACCGGCATACTGGTAGCGCATCGATCGGCCATTGCGCAGGACGAGCGACGGTCGCGCCCAGCGCGGAATGCGCTCGCCCTTCAGGACCGGGCTTTCGCGGGCGACGCGATAGGCGATCAGCTCGTGGTTGACGGCACCCGGCAGGTCGACTTCGAGTTTCTCGACCGCGCCGGTACGCGGCGGCACGATGAGGCCCAGTCGCTTCGCGGTCGGCTTGATGGTCCAGCCCTGCACGACCAGCGAGACGAGCACGATGACGAAGGCGGCGTTGAAATAGATCTCGCCGTTTTCCAGTCCGCCGGTGACCGGCAGGATGGCAAGCAGGATCGAGACGGCCCCGCGCAACCCCACCCAGGCGACGAAACCCGTCTCGCGGCGGGTGTAGCGGAACGGCCGGATACAGAGCCAGACGGCGACCGGGCGGGCGACGAAGATCAGGAACAGGCCGAGCGCCAGCGCCGGCAGCAGGATGTCGCTGAACTGCGACGGCGTTGCCAGCAGGCCGAGCACCAGGAACATGATGATCTGCGCAAGCCAGGTCATGCCGGCCTGAAAGCGGCGTATGGAAAGCGCCGACTGGATTTTCGCGTTGCCGGCATAGAGGCCGGCGACATAGACGGCGAGGAAGCCGCTGCCGTCCAGCGCGCCGGTGATCGAGAAGACCAGGAGCGCCATGGCCAGCACCAGGATGGGCAACAGCCCCTGATCGTGCTGGAAGCGCTTGATCAGGGCGACGATCGCCACCCCGCCGACGAAGCCGAAGGCAAGCCCGTAGCCCATCTGCTGAAGGAAACCGGTGAGCAGGGTCAGGTCCAGATCCTGAAAGGACTGGCCGGCGGCGATGATGTTGACAAGCGTCAGCGTCAGGAAGATCGCGAAGGGGTCGTTGGTGCCGGATTCCACTTCCAGGGTCGAGCGGACATTGTCACGAATGTGAATGCCGCCGATGCGCAGCAGGAAGAACACGGCGGCGGCATCGGTCGAACCGACGATCGCTCCCAGAAGCAGGCCTTCGGGGAAGGAGAAGCCGAGCAGCACCATTGCCGCCAGCCCGAAGATTGCCGACGTGATCAGCACGCCGACGATCGACAGGACAAGGGCCGGCGCGGCCGCCTGCCTGAAGGATTGCAACGAGGTGCCGAAACCCGAATCAAATAGGATCACCGCCAGCGCGATCGATCCGATGAAATAGGCAAGATTGTAGTTGCTGAACTCGATGCCGAACCCGTCAACGCCGGTCACGATACCGATCAGAAGAAAAAGCAGAAGAAGGGGAGCACCAAACCGGAAGGCAATAAGGCTTGAAAAAATTGCAAACAGCACGAGCACCATGCTGATGAAAATGGCTATGTAAAATGACTCCAAATATGCCCCCTGTCGATCTCGGAACCCTGCTTTTGCAACATAGGCGCGCAATGCGGAGATTTTGAGATAGCCGGCTGAAAATTTTGGATTTTTTCGCCGACGAGCGGCGCGTTCAGAGAACCGGCGTCCGCATGTCGAAACGGTCGCGAATGGTTGCGCAGGTATCGCCGCCGAGACGGGCGATCGCGTCGATCCCGGCGGGGTCGACATGCAGCCGTTCGTCGACGATGCCGTCCTGGTAATGGGCATAGACAATCTCGCCGAGAATGATCTGCCGCGACTTGCCGAGTTCGAGCGTCATGTGCCGGCGGCACTCAAGCGCGGCCGGCGCTTCACGGATATAGGGCGATGCGACCCTGAGGCCCGGCATGGCGGTCAGGCCCGCCTCCTTCAGTTCATCGACACCGCGCGGATACTTCGCCGCGCAGACATGCATGGCCTCGGCGATCGCGTGCGACACGATGTTGACGGTGAACACCTCGGTCATGCGGATATTGTGGCTGGTGTCCTTGAAGGACATGTCGGGATTGAGCTCGACGCCGAGGGCGATGATTGGCGGATCGGCCGACAGGCAGTTGAAGAAGGAGAACGGTGCGGCGTTGACGCGGCCGTCTTCGTCGACGCTGGTCACGAGCGCGATCGGTCGCGGGATGATGGTGCCGATCATCAGCTTGTAGCGTTCGCGGGCGGAGAGCGCGGAGAAATCGAAGCCGGTGAGCGAAGGAGAGGCGGTGTCTGTCGTCTGGGGCATGGCGGGCCTTTGCATAGCGGTGTCTCGTGTCACAATGACCGATCCGGCGGCGTCCACCAAGGTTCATTCTCGCAGTGCAACAAAAAAGCGCGCCGGAGAGGGCGCGCTTTCTCAAATCTTGAATGTGGCGGAGCGTCAGATGAGCTTTGCCATTGCAACAGCCGTGTCGGACATACGGTTGGAGAAGCCCCACTCGTTGTCGTACCAGGACAGGACCGAAACCATCGAGCCGTCCATGACCTTGGTCTGGTCGAGGGCAACCGTCGAGGAATGCGGATCGTGGTTGAAGTCGATCGAGACGTTCGGATGACGGGTGTAGGCCAGGATGCCCTTCAGGCGGCCATCGGCGGCTGCGATCAGCGCGTTGTTGATCTGCTCGGCGGTCACTTCCTTCGACGGAATGAACTTGAAGTCGACGAGCGAGACGTTCGGGGTCGGTACGCGGACGGAGATGCCGTCGAGCTTACCCTTCAGCGAAGGGATGACGAGGCCGATGGCCTTGGCGGCGCCGGTCGAGGTCGGGATCTGGCTCATCGCGGCCGCACGGGCGCGGTAGAGATCCTTGTGCATCGTGTCGAGCGTCGGCTGGTCGCCGGTGTAGGAGTGGATCGTCGTCATCATGCCGCGGACGATGCCGAATTCCGAATGCAGAACGTCGACGAGCGGCGCCAGGCAGTTGGTCGTGCACGAGGCGTTGGAGACGACGAGGTCGTCCTTGGTCAGGGCCGAGTGGTTGACGCCGTAGACGATCGTCTTGTCGGCGCCGTCGGACGGAGCCGAAACGAGAACGCGCTTGGCGCCGGCGGCGAGGTGGGCGGAGGCCTTTTCCTTCGAGGTGAAGATGCCGGTGCATTCCATCACGATGTCGATGCCGAGGTCGCCCCAGGGCAGCTTGGACGGATCGCGCTCTGCGAAGACCTTGAAGCTCTCGGAGCCGACGGAGATCACGTCGCCATCGACGGAGACTTCATGCGGGAAGCGGCCATGAACCGAATCATAGCGCATCAGGTGAGCGTTCGTTTCGACCGGGCCCAGGTCGTTGACGGCCACGACGTCGATGTCCTTGCGGCCGGACTCGTAGATCGCCCGGAGGACGTTGCGGCCGATACGGCCGAAACCATTGATGGCAACTTTTACAGTCATTGCTCGAACTCCCATTCCTTGGAAATTTCAGGTTGGTCCCGTTGGTCTTGCGACGCGGATTTCAGTGCTCGTTATAGAGTATTTCGGGTGGGATTCCACCGCGCTTGTGTCGCGGGGAGAAACCCTCCGGCGCGAGGCCGGAGGGGATATGGTCCGGTATCAGGCGAGCTTTTCCTCGACAGCCGATACGATCGCTTCCGGCGTGATGCCGAAGTGCTTGTAGAGTTCCTTGTAGGGGCCGGAGGCGCCGAAGGAATGCATGCCGACGAAGATGCCGTCGGAACCGATGAAGTGGTCCCAGCCCTGGCGGATGCCGGCTTCGACCGCGACCTTGACCGGCGAGTTGCCGATGATCGACTTCTGGTAATCTTCCGACTGCTCGAGGAACAGTTCCACGCAGGGCACGGAGACGACGCGGGTGGAAATGCCCTTGGCTTCCAGCGCCTCGCGGCCCTTCAGCGCGATCTCGACTTCGGAGCCGGTGGCGAAGATCGTCACCTGGGCACCTTCGGCCGGCACGAGATCGTAGGCACCGTTGCCGCAGAGGTTCTTCTCGCAGAACTTGGTGCGCACCGCCGGCAGGTTCTGGCGGGTCAGCGCGATGCCGGACGGGCGGTCGCGGTGCTGCAGCGCCAGCTGCCAGCATTCGGCGGTTTCCATGGCGTCCGCCGGGCGGAACATCAGGAGGTTCGGGATCGCCCGCAGGGCGGCCATGTGCTCGACCGGCTGGTGGGTCGGGCCGTCTTCGCCAAGGCCGATGGAATCATGCGTCAGCACGTGGATGGCGCGGATGCCCATGAGAGCGGCGAGGCGGATCGACGGACGGCAATAGTCGGAGAAGATCAGGAAGCCACCGGAATACGGGATCAGGCCGCCGTGCAGCGCCATGCCGTTCATGGCGGCAGCCATGCCGTGCTCGCGAATACCGTAGTGCAGGTAGCGGCCCGAGAAATCGTCCGGCTTGATCGAGGCGGTCTGGCTGGTCTTGGTGTTGTTCGAACCGGTCAGGTCGGCCGAGCCGCCGAGCGTTTCGGCAACAACGCCGTTGATGACTTCAAGCGCATCTTCCGAAGACTTGCGGGTGGCAAGCGTCGGCTTGGTCTCGGCCAGCTTCTTCTTGTAGTCGATGATGGCGCTGTCAAAGCCGCCCGGCAGGTCGCCGGCAAAGCGGCGGGTGAATTCCGCCTTCTTTTCGGCGGCTTCGTTTTCGAGACGGGCTTCCCATTCCATGCGTGCCTTGGTCGAGCGCAGGCCGGCAAGACGCCATGCGTCCAGCACGTCGGCGGGAACGACGAAGGCTTCTTCTTCCCAGTTCAGGGCCTTGCGGGTTGCGGCGATTTCGTCCGCGCCGAGCGGCGAGCCGTGAACCTTGTGCGTGCCGGCCTTGTTGGGCGAGCCAAAGCCAATGACCGTCTTGCAGGCGATCATCGTCGGCTTGTCGGACTGCTGCGCCTTGACGATTGCGGCGGCAATGGCTTCCGGATCGTGACCGTCGACGGCCAGCGTGTTCCAGCCAGAGGCGCGGAAGCGGGCGTGCTGGTCGGTCGAGTCGGCAAGGCTGACCGCGCCGTCGATGGAAATGCCGTTGTCGTCCCAGAAGACGATCAGCTTGTTGAGCTTGAGATGACCGGCAAGCGAGATTGCTTCCTGGCTGATGCCTTCCATAAGGCAGCCGTCGCCGGCGATGACATAGGTAAAGTGCTCCATCAGGTTGGAGCCGAATTCGTCGCGCAGCTTGCGCTCGGCGATCGCCATGCCGACCGAGTTGCCGATACCCTGGCCGAGCGGGCCGGTGGTCGTCTCGATGCCCGAGGCATGGCCGTATTCGGGATGGCCTGCGGTCTTGGCGCCAAGCTGGCGGAAGTTCTTGATGTCTTCAATGGTCATGTCCTCGTATCCGGTCAGATAGAGGAGCGAGTAGAGCAGCATCGAGCCATGGCCGGCGGACAGGACGAAGCGGTCGCGGTTCGGCCAGAGCGGAGTCTTCGGATCAAAGGTCAGGAACTGCGTGAACAGAACCGTTGCGACATCGGCCATGCCCATCGGCAGTCCGGGGTGACCGGAGTTGGCCTTTTCGACGGCATCCATGCTGAGGAAACGGATCGCATTGGCCATCCGGTTGTGTTTTTCGCGAGAGATCATAGCTTGTCCGCTTGTTCCGGGTGTCAAGAAAGTGCTGGCCCTTCCACAGGGCCGTACAAACGCGGCTGACACATAGCAGGTGGTGCGGACGAGTCAATAAAACAGGCCCTCACGCCCTTTTCCGGCCGAATAATTTTCGGTTTCCGGAAAGAAGACCAGGCGGCTTTCGGCTAAAATTCGCCGCTGATGCGTGTTCGTCCACAAGTTCCGCACCGGGCTTGCCTGTCAGGTTTGTTGACGGATGAACAGCCGGAAGAATACTGTCCTGCCTTCAGAAAGGCCGGTTTCCGGTCGATTCGATGGGCGGCAACGGGAATACGAGGCATGTCGGGAGACAAGACGGTGAACGCGGCGCTGGCTGGCCTGAGGCAGGCGCTTAGCGGGCTTGAAAGTGCGCTGGACGCGCGCTTCGAGAAGGAGCGCGACCAGCGCGACGTCGATGGAGAGGTTCGCCGGGTTCACGAGGACCGCTCGCGGCTTGCTCAGGAACTCGACGAATCCCAGTTTCGCGCCAATCGGCTCGAAGAGGTCAACCGGGAGGTCTCCCGGCGTCTGGTGACGGCGATGGAAACGATCCGTGCGGTGCTGGACCGCTAAGCAGGAAGCAAGGAACAGAACATGGCGCAGGTTACAGTGACCATCGACGGAAAGGCCTATCGCATGGCCTGCGAAGAAGGCCAGGAAGAGCACCTGACGGGTCTCGCCGGCAAGTTCGACCGCTATGTCGGCCACCTGCGCGACCAGTTCGGCGAGATCGGCGACCTGCGGCTGACCGTCATGGCTGGCATCATGGTGATGGACGAGCTGTCCGAAGTGTCTCGCAGGCTCGAGAAGCTCGAAGCCGAAAGCCTGAGCCTGAAAAGCGTGCGTGAAACGGCACTTGCCGAAACGGCCCGCAGCGAGGCAGCGCTCGCCGAAACCATCGTCGAAATCACAAGCCAGATCAACGGCTTGACCTCAAGGCTCACCAGCCGCCCGCAGGGCAACGTGAACTGAGCAGTCACCTCCATCATAAGGTTCGATGGTCGGCTTTCGAGCCGAACCCTGCGCATGCCTGCGATTCCCGTCGCCGGACGCAGCCGACGGTGTTCGACGAAAACATGCGCCGGTCGGGTGGGAACAAATTCCTCGCTCCGACCGTTTTGCCGCTAACCGAATTTAGTCAATTGAGATGCAAGGATGTAGTTTATGGGTCTTGCGGTCCAGCATGCAGAGAGTGAAGTCCTCGAGGTGATCGTCACCGAAGACGAGCCGATCGTGGCGTGGGAGCTGGAAAGCACCCTTTCGTCGCTTGGATGCCGGGTCGCCGGACCGTTCCCGTCCGTGCAATCTGCCATCGAAGCGCTCAAGAATTGCGCGCCGCAGATTGCCGTTCTGGACGTCAATCTACAGGACGGCGAGGTCTTTCCGCTGGCCGATCGTCTTTACGAAAACGAAGTGCCGCTGATCTTTCATACGGCCAATACGAGAGCGGACTTGCTGGCCTCGCGCTATGCGGGTTCACAGGTGGTGCTGAAGCCCTCCCGCCCCGACCAGCTGCGTGAAGCAATTGCTCTCGCCAAATCCCGTTTTGCAGTTTAACCATCGCAAACCGTTGCATAATTTTGAACTGGAGACTTTTCTGGATGCTCCTCATCGAAGCTTTGAGAGCCGAGACCGCGGGTCTCCATGGGTGTCTGGACTCTGTCGTTTCTCGCGCAGATCTGGCGAGCCGTGAGGGGTATGGACGCTTCCTCATGATGCATGCGCGTCTGCTGCCGGCGCTGGAGTACTGGCTCTCCGGTCAGGACGTTTTCCGTACATTGCCGTTTCACCAGGAGCGCGGGCGCCTGGCGGCGTTGAAATCTGATCTGCAGGAGATGGGGCTGGATGCGCCAAGGGAAGAAGCCTTGCCGTACCTGAACCGCGACCTGTCGGTCGAGGGTGTTTGCTACGTGCTCGAAGGATCGCGTCTCGGAGCGGCCCATATCCGCGCGCAGCAGGACAAGGCAGGCGGATCTCTCCTGCCGCAATCGTTCCTTCGTCATGGCGAGGGAAGGGGGCTGTGGAAGTCGTTCATGGCGTGGCTTTCGGCACGGGACCAATCCGACGCAGCTGCGGGCCAGGCGGTATCTGCCGCCAGCCTGGTGTTCGGATCGTACCTGTCGGCCGCGCGTGTCGAAGCTGGCCTAGAGGAGAGTGTGCATGTCTGAGCACATCGATCTGGCGAATTGTGACGCCGAACCCATTCACCTGCTTGGCAGGGTCCAGTCCTTCGGCTTTCTGGTCGCGCTGCTGCCCGACTGGACGATCTCGCATGTCTCGGAGAATGTGCGCGACTTCCTGCCGATGGATGCGCAGTCGCTGATGGAGCAGCCCGCCACGCAGCTTCTGTCGGCGGAAACGATCCACGCGATCCGCAACCGGCTGCAGTTCCTGCGTCCGAAGAAAGGTGTGGAAGTGGTCTATAACGTGGCGCTCGAAGGTGTCGAGGACCGCTTTGACGTCTCGTTGCATATCGGTGAAGGCCGCGTGATCCTCGAATTCGAGAAGGCGGGTGCGCTGGAAGGCGTCGCTCTCGACGTGGCCAACGTCCGCAATGCGATCGACCAGCTTGCCGAGGTGCCGAGCCTGCATGCCGCCTGCTCGCAGGCCGTCCGCTTCGTCAAGATGATGACCGGGTTCGACCGTGTCATGCTCTACAAGTTCCTCGACGACGGCAGCGGCGAAGTCATGGCCGAAGCGCGCCGCTACGACATGGGAACGTTTCTCAACCTGCGCTATCCGGCGACCGACATCCCCCGGCAGGCAAGGGCGCTCTATGTCGAAAACCCGATCCGGTTGATCGCAGACGTCAGCGATGCGGGCGCGCCGATCCTGGCGGCGCCGATTGCCGCGGGTTCCGGGCCGATCGACCTGTCGGGAAGCCGGCTGAGGTCCGTTTCGCCGATCCATATCGAATACCTGAAAAACATGGGCGTCGGTGCCTCCATGTCGATCTCGGTGATCGTCAACGGCGAGCTATGGGGACTGATCGCCTGCCACCACGAGCGGCCGCATACGCCGACCATGCGCCAGAGAAGTGCAGTCCTGCTGTTCGGCCAGATGCTGTCGCTGATCATCCAGACGCGGCTGACGGCGGAAGAGCGTGTCAACGATGCGCGGGTGACGGAACTGACGGCGCAGATTTCCAAGACCATGTCCACGGGCGTTTCGGCACCGGAGCTGCTCAAGCTTTCGGCGGAATCCTTCGCCCAGCTCCTGAAGGCAGACGGCTATGCGGTAATCCAGGAAGGCGTGGCTCTGACCGGCGGCGCGGCGCCGGATCGCGAAGACGTGTTCAGGCTTCAGACCTTCCTGAACACGCGGAAGGACAACGAAGTTCTTGCAACGCACGAGCTCTCGTCGCTGATGCCGGAGGCGCGCGCCATTGCGGGAGTTGCCGCGGGCATCTTGTCGGTGCCGATCTCCAGGTCACCGCACGACTATATCCTCTTCTTCCGTGGAGAACTTGTGCAGCAGGTCGTCTGGGCGGGCAATCCGGACAAGCCGGCGGAAATCGGTGCGGATGGCGCGCGCATTTCGCCGCGCAAGAGCTTTGCCGCATGGCAGACATCGGTTCACGGGCAAAGTGCGCCATGGACCTCTGCCGAGATCCGTGCGGCGTCGCAGTTGCGGGTGATGCTTCTGGAAGTGGTCCTGCGGCTCACCGACGAGGCGGGGCGCGAGCGGAAGCTCGCGAACGAGAAACAGGAGCTGCTGATTGCCGAACTCAATCACCGCGTCCGCAATATTCTCGGTCTGGTGCGCGGCCTGATTTCCCAGTCAAGCGCCGGCGAGGATACGACGGCCGACTTCGTCAAGAAGCTCGACAGCCGGGTGCAGGCGCTGGCCCGCGCCCATGATCAGATCACCCGCCAGAACTGGTCGCCGGCTCCCTTCTCGCAGCTGGTTCGGGTCGAGGCGGAGAGTTACCTGCTCGACAAGCGCGGACGGATCTCCATCGAGGGCCCCGAACTGCTTCTCTCGCCCCAGGCCTTCTCGTCCGTGGCGCTGGTCATCCACGAGATGATCACCAATTCCGCCAAGCATGGCGCGCTGTCGGACCAGCGCGGACGCGTGACGATCACGCTGTCGCACAACGAGCTGGGTGATCTCGACATCCTGTGGCGGGAGATCGGCGGCCCGCCGGTGAAGGCTCCGGAACGTCGTGGCTTCGGCTCGGCGATCATTGAGCGGACGATCCCGTTTGAACTCGGCGGAAAGGCTAGCATTTCCTACAATCTCGAAGGGGTTACGGCCTCATTCCTGTTGCCCGCGCAGCACATCGTCGCCGGTGAGACACCGGTCGCCGAGGATCCCGCCGAGAGCGGCAGGGGCGGCGCGGTTACCGCCGTCGCCGTGCCCCAGTCCGTTCTGATCGTCGAGGACAACCTCATCATCGCCATGGAGGCGGAGGATATCTTCCGCACGCTCGGAAGCCGCGACACCGTGGTCGTCTCCAGTGTCGGGCTTGCGGTCGAAGAGCTCAGCCAGCGGACGGTGCCGATCGATTTTGCCCTTCTCGACGTCAATCTGGGAACGGAAACCAGTTTCGAAGTGGCCCGGATGCTGAAGGCGAAGGGCATCCCCTTCGCGTTTGCCTCCGGCTACGGCGACACGGCAGCCTTTCCGGAAGAGTTTGCCGGTATTC
Source organism: Rhizobium sp. PAMB 3174 (assembly GCF_052908375.1). NCBI lineage: Bacteria > Pseudomonadati > Pseudomonadota > Alphaproteobacteria > Hyphomicrobiales > Rhizobiaceae > Rhizobium > Rhizobium sp. PAMB 3174. Next base: position 77,824 of record NZ_CM128608.1, read on the forward strand.
CGATGATCAGCAAACCCTATGACAGGGATACCGTCCTGGCGCTGTTGAGGTAGATCACTGCACCCTTTGGCCTATTGCGTCAGCCGCAGGGATCCCAGCGTCTTGCCGACAAGCTCGGTCAGCCCGGCCTTGATTTCATCCGGAGAGGCGGCCGACATGAAATAGTCGGCGCTGCTCGCACAGGCTGTCAGCGCCGTGGTGAGGTAGTCGTGACGGGTCACCTTGGTCGAAGGCATCGTGCCGCCCCATATCGACTTGTAGTTGGAACTCGCCATCGTGTTGCCGATGGTGTTGTTGTATTCGGATCGGTTGGTCCAGGGCAGATAGGTCGTGTAGAGCACGGAGAAGGTTGCTCCCTGCTTTTTCATCGTATCACACCAGGTGCTGTTGATCGGCGTGATATAGGGCTGGCCGGAAAACACCCAGTCCGCAGACGATTGCGCCCCATCCGTGATCATCACGACGATCTTCAGTGGGGTGGAGGGAGACGATCCGTCGCCTGCCTTGGATATGTAGTTGTTGAGCGTTGTCAGCGCCCTGAAATCAGTGGTGATGTAGGATGTCGCGGAGGTCAGTTCGGTGTTGCTGACCATCTGGGTGCGGATGTCCTTGGTGCTGTATGTCGGGGCGATCACCTGCCGGATGCCGTTTGAAACCTTGTAATTGCTTTTTAGCACCTGCGACGCGCTGGAGTTCGTTCCGAGCGTATAGAGCGCCACCTTGATGCGGTTGTGCGACGGATCGGCGCTGTCGATTGTGTCCATCAGCGTGGTGACCGCGTCTGCCTGGACGTCAGCCCGGAGGACCACCTTCTTCGCCCGGGCATAGTCGTAATAGGAACTGTAGTAGACGCCCTGGTATTTCTCTCCGTAGGCGGTGTCGTGGCAGGCGAAGACGCAGTTCAGGCTGAGCTTCTGCATGATGCTCTGGTCGTAGGTCGTGGCGGCCAGCAGCATGGAGGCGGATTTGTCGAGGACGAGGTGCAGCTCGTAATAAATATCCTTGCCGCCCGCTGCCGCGGAAGCGATCCGTACCGGCACTTCGTCGATGCCGGCAAGGCGCATGAGGGTTGTCGGTACATTGCTGCTGGCGGTGCCGCTGATCGACTTGCTGGTCGTATCGACGGTAATGTCCAGTTCGTTCAGCGTATAGCTGCCACGCTGAAGCGCCATGGCCTTCATGGTCTTCTCGGCTTTGGACTTGAGGTTTGCGCTGGTGTCCTTGCCGATATCCTTCGTCGCCGAGAGGATCGCGGCATCAAGGTCGGCCTGCATTTCCGTACGGGCGTTCAATGCCCGGGAGAAATCGATGCCGGTGCCGACGGCGATTGCCAGCGGCACGAAGGTCAGGATGAAGAGAATGGAAAAATTGCCGTCACGGGCATGGATAAATTCGCCAATGAGGACGGAAGGCTTGCGAAGCCGGCGTGAAATCGCTGATAGAACGGCAGAAAACGGTGCTGACTTCACGGAACTCTCCACGCATTGGCTGGAGAAATTCTATGGCGATCCATCGCTAATTATCGGTAAAGGGCCAAGGTGCGGCTCCCAATATTGTTAAAATTCCGTTTAACATCCGTCCTTAAATAATGGGGTATATCAGTGTTCTTTCCGGCACGAACTGCAACGCCACCTTACGGTGCGCAACCGGCATCTCGCCGATGCGCTTCTACGCGGACATCCGGCTTGCGCTGCCCGTCTTGCAAAGCCGTAATATCGTGAGTGCCGCCACTGGCGGAACACTGCGAACTCCACTATATCTGCGTGTGCGGTCTGCGCTTCCCGACAGGAACAAATGAATCCTCGGGGCCATACCCGATCCTAAGGGAGCTGTCCCTAACCAGGCCCGTGGGCTTGGCTATACGGCGCCCACCTACTTCAGTAGGCGCCCAGGATCGACGTTTCCATCGGTTGTCGTGGATCGCACCTTTCTCCTTACTTCGATGAAATGTCTTCAGACCGGTATGGCGTCCGCCAGGGTCTTGAGCAGCGTCGCGCCGTCGCGCAGGGCATTGCGTTCGGCCTCATCGAGATCCGGCATGACGTCGTCGATGATGCCGTCGGCTCCGACGATGCGCGGGATCGACAGTGCGACGTCCTTGACGCCGAGCATGTCCGGCGTCGAGGCCGAGACCGACAGCAGGTCGCGCTCGTCCTTCGATATTGCCCGCACAATGCGCGCCAGCCCGGCGCCGATACCGTAATAGGTCGCGCCCTTGCCGTTGATGATCGTGTAGGCGGCATTGCGCACGCCGCTGTCGATAGCTGCTCTTGCTGCCGCATCGAGCGGCCGCCCGAGTTGTTGGGCCAGCGTTTCGACAGGCACCGATCCGACCCTTGCGCTCGACCAGGCCAGCACCTCGCTGTCGCCATGCTCGCCGAGCACATAGGCGTGCACCGACTGGGGCGAGACGCCGAGCTGCCTTGCGAGCAGGCTGCGGAAGCGGGCCGTGTCGAGAATGGTGCCGGAGCCGATCACCCGGCTGCGGGGCAGGCCGGAGAGGCGGGCGGATATCTCGGTCATGATGTCGACGGGGTTCGAAGCGATCAGAAGGATGGCGTTCGGGGCGGCGCGCGAGGTCTCGGCAATGACGCTGCGGAAAACCTCGGCATTGCGGCTGAGGAGTGCGATCCGCGTTTCGCCCGGCCGCTGGCTGACACCGGCGGCGATGATGACGATGTCCGCGCCGTTCAGTGCCGCATAGTCCCCGCTGGTCACGCGGCAGGCGGAAACGAAAGGCACGGCATGCGAGATGTCTTCGGCCTGGGCGCGCGCAAGGTCTGCGTTGAGGTCGACCAGCACCACGTCGTTGGCAAGGCCCAGGAGTGCCAGCGCATAGGCCGCAGAACTGCCAACCATGCCGGCGCCGACGATTCCGACTTTCATTGCGTGTCCTTCCCGCTTGGGTCTTTGGTCAAGCCTCACAAAGATGCCGGCGGAAGGCAAGCTCCTCTTTCGGCACAAATCTCGGGGCCGCGTAAGGAACGATTAACCACGAGTTGTTACAGATTTACGCATACCGCACGCGAGGGTGTCATGCGTTTCCACAAAGTTGTTCTTCTTGCCTCCATCACTGTTCTGCCTCTGCCGGGCGGGCTTCTTGCCGCTGATCTCCAGTCCTCCTCTTCGGGTTCTTCCGGCTTCAGCGGCTATGTGGAGAGCAGTGGCGCGATCGGCCGCTCCAAGGAATTCGACATCGACGAGAAGGCCTGGTCGCTGCGTGGTGCGCTCAACTACGACGCGGGCAACGGGGTCAACCTGCAGGTTGACGGCGGCGTTCAGCGCAGCCACATCGAAGATCACTATTACACGCCCTACAGCGCGGCCGCCCATCTCTATTACCGGCCGGCCGAATCCTATGCCATCGGCGGGTTCGTCAAGTACGACCGCATCGCCACCGGCGTTTTCAGCGATCTCGGCATTGCCGGCGTCGGCAACTACACCAAGGAAGTTTCCGGCGGTCTCGAGGCTGCAGCCTACATGGGCAACACGACCTTCTACGGACTTGCCGGCTACGGCAGTCAGGACTACGAAATCGGTGACGCCGACCACTATTTCGGTGGCATCGGCGCGCGCTATTTCCTGACCGACAATCTGCGGTTCGATCTCGAAGGCATGTATCACCATATCGACGGCATCCAGTCGGACATGGACATCGAGACGATCAAGACGGCGATCAACTACCGCATGGACAGCATGCCTCTGACGCTGTTTGCCGGCTATCGCTTCGACAACTATCACCCGACCTCCTCGCTCGCGGACCTCAGTGACGACCACAGCCACACCTTCTTTGGCGGTCTGCGCTACAGCTTCGGCTCCTCCAGCCTGAAGGACGAGGACCGCAACGGTCCGGCCTGGTCCAGCACCAGCATCCTGCCCTGATCCAGAGACAGGCGGCGGGTTGGGTCTTGCGTTCCGCCGTCATTCCGCTCCATGAAGAACGGCAGCATGGTCGCCTGACCTGCTGCCGTTTTTTGCCCATGGGAAGCCTGAATGTCACAAGGATCTGCCGACTTTTCGCACAGCGAGTTGAAGTCCATCCTGCGTAAGGAGCGGCTCGCGGCGCGTGCGGCGCTAACGCCAGATGAACGGCAGACGAAGGCAGCCGCCATGGCGCGACACGGGATCGCATGCATCGATGTCGCAAAGGGCGTCGTGGTTTCGGGCTTCTTCCCGATCCGCTCGGAAGCCGACATCCGTCCGCTGATGGCCGATCTTGCGGATCGCGGCGCGAAACTCTGCCTGCCGGTGGTCATGGACAAGGAGACGATCGAGTTCCGCGAATTCCGGCCTGGCGTGCCGCTGGTCGAGACGGGTTTCGGGACGATGGGTCCGGGTGAGCACGCGGCGGTCGTCGATCCCGATATCATGCTGGTGCCGCTCGCAGCCTTCGATCGCGAAGGCCACCGGGTCGGCTATGGCGGGGGCTATTATGACCGGGCGATTGACAAACTCCACCAAAAAGGCCGGAAACCGAAGCTTTTCGGCATTGCCTTCGACCTGCAGGAAGTGGCAAAGGTGCCTTTTGAGCCGCATGACGTCCGCCTTGACGGCGTTTTGACGGAGAGCGGCTTCCGCAGTTTCGGTTGATTGGATAGGGAATGCGTCTTCTTTTTCTCGGTGACATGGTCGGCAAGACCGGCCGCAAGGCGGTATGGGACAGGCTTCCCGGCCTGGTGAGCGATCTGAAGCTCGATTTCGTGATCGTCAATGGTGAGAATGCCGCCGGCGGCTTCGGCATCACCGAGGACATCTTTCTCGAGACCATCAATGCCGGCGCGGACGTGGTGACGACCGGCAACCATGTCTGGGACCAGCGCGAAGCCGTGACATTCGCCGGCCAGCACGATCAGTTCCTGCGTCCCGCCAACTATCCCGCGGGAACGCCGGGCCGCGGCTCCGGGCTGTTCTATGCCCGAAACGGCGCGCGCGTGCTCGTCGCCAACATCATGGGCCGGGTGTTCATGCATCCGGAACTCGACGATCCGTTCCATTCCGCGGAGGCGATCCTCGCCGCCTGCCCGCTCGGCGAACAGGCCGATGCCATTGTCTTCGACTTTCATGCGGAAGCGACCAGCGAGAAGCAATGCTTCGGACATTTCGTCGACGGCCGCGCCTCGTTCGTCGTCGGCACCCATACGCATGTCCCGACCGCCGACCACCAGATCCTGAACGGCGGCACGGCCTACATGTCGGATGCCGGCATGTGCGGCGACTATGATTCCTCGCTCGGCATGGACAAGGAAGAACCGCTCAACCGTTTCATCTCGAAGATGCCGAAGGGTCGTTTCGAGGCCGCCTCCGGCCCGGCGACCATCTGCGGCGTCGGCGTCGAGATCTCCGACCGCACGGGCCTCGCCGAAAAGATCGCGCCGCTTCGCCTTGGAGCGCGATTGGAAGAAACGCTGCCGGCGTTCTGGAGTTGATAGCCTCCTAGTCACGAATGCGTGAGCCGACTGGACGGACGGCGCGCATTCCCGCATCATGCGATGAGTGCTCAACATCGCTGGTAGCCGGGAATGCTGAGACGTCCGTCATTCATCGTCGGCATGCTTCTGTTCTTCGTCGCCTTGGCGGGGGAGGCGGAGGCACAGGACCGCCCGCCCGTCAGCCAGTGCCAGATGATCGCCGGCGCACTGCCCGATGTGCAGTATGCGCGGTTCGATTCCTCATCTCTGCCGGTGTTGAAAACCGCATTGAAAGAGGACGTGACGATCACCTTCCTCGGACATTCGACGTTCCTTATCGAGACACCGGACGGGACGCGGATCGCGACCGACTGGAGCGGTTCGCTCCGTTCGCCGCTGGTGCCGGACGTGGTCACCATGAACAAGGCGCATTCGAGCCATTACACGCTGCTGCCGGACCCGGCGATCCCGCATGTCCTGCATGGCTGGTCAGATACGCCGGGTGAGGCTGCCGATATCAGCATGGTTGCGGGCGACGCGTATATCCGCAACGTGCCGACCGACATTCGCAGCTTTTATGGCGGCGGAGCCGAGCCGAACGGCAACTCGATCTTCATCTTCGAGGTAGCGGGTCTGTGCATCGGCCATCTCGGCCATCTGCATTACGAGCTGACGGACAGCCACTACAGCCAGATCGGCCGGCTGGACGTGGTGATGGTACCCGTCGATGGCGGTTTGACCATGGGCAAAGACAGCATGAGCCGGGTGATCACCCGGCTCAGGTCGTCGTTGATCTTGCCGATGCATCGCACCGGACCGCCTGTCGCCAGCTTTCTGACGATGTTCGGCCCGGGCTTCGACAAGATGGCATCGAACAGCAACAGCATTCGTGTGTCGATGCGAACTCTGCCGAAAAAGCCGATGATCCTCGTGCTTCGCGGCATGTAGCGCCGAAGCGTTCGTCAGGCGGCGAAGTCCACGTGCTGGCGCAGGCCGACGTCGGGCGTTTCCTCGTCATTGAGGTTCGCCTTGGCGATTTCCCAGCCCAGCTTGACGACATTGCCGGTAGACGCCCAGATTTCCGCGCTTTGCGGACGGAACTCGATCAGCGTCAGCTCCGGATCGTCCTTTCCGCCTTCATACCAGGCTTCCACCATGGAGCTCCAGTAGCGCTCAATGATCTGCGGATCGCGACGGATGGCCACAGGTCCACTCAGGCAGGCATGGTAGTCGTGATCCTTGCCGACGACGCAAAAGGTCGCTGTCGCATTCGGCTGGATATCGCTGACGATGTCCGTGCCCATCTTGGCGAAGAACCAGATGGTTTCGCCTTTCTCGTCGACCTGCGGGGCCATCGGCTGCATCGAGTGGGGCGAGCCGTGGATGCCGAGCATGCCGGCATGAATGCGGTTGATTTCATCCCAAAGCTGCGATTTCGGATGTTCGCGGGTGGCGCTGAGGCTGACCATGATGGGCTCCATTTCCGTTTGTGTTGCTCTGGTTGGAAAACGGAGGCGTCGGCGAAATGTTCCGCTGCCTCCGGCGCTTCATGGTGCGTTGCGGAATTGCGGCCGGGGTCTTGAATGGCGGTGCCAGCGCGCATATAAGGCCCGCATTCCAATACAAAGAGACAATGCAGGGGTGCCATGGCTGGCCATTCACAGTTCAAAAACATCATGCACCGCAAGGGCCGTCAGGACGCCGTGCGATCGAAGCTGTTCTCCAAGCTCGCACGTGAAATCACGGTTGCGGCCAAGACCGGCATGCCCGATCCGGCGATGAACGCGCGTCTTCGCCTGGCGATCCAGAACGCCAAGGCCCAGTCCATGCCGAAGGACAACATCGAGCGCGCCATCAAGAAGGCATCCGGCGCCGATGGCGAGAACTATGATGAAGTCCGCTACGAGGGCTACGGCCCGGGCGGCGTCGCCGTCATCGTCGAGGCGCTGACCGACAACCGCAACCGCACGGCCTCCAACGTCCGCTCGACCTTCACCAAGGCCGGCGGTGCGCTTGGCGAAACCGGCTCCGTGTCCTTCTCCTTCGACCGTGTTGGCGAGATCGTCTACAAGCTTGAGGTTGGCGACGAGGATACCGTGATGGAAGCGGCGATCGAAGCCGGCGCCGACGACGTTGAATCCAGCGAAGACGGCCACACGATCTACTGCGCTTTCGAGGATATCGGCGAAGTGTCCAAGGCGCTGGAAAGCGTTGTCGGCGAAGCGGAATCCGTCAAGGCCGTCTGGAAGCCGCAGAACACCATTCCGGTGGACGAGGAAAAGGCCCAGTCGCTGATGAAGCTCATCGACAATCTCGAAGACGACGACGATGTGCAGAACGTCTATTCCAACTTCGAGATTTCCGACGAAGTGATGGCCAAGCTTTCGGCCTGAGATTTCGGTATCGTCTACATTTCAAAGACCCGGCAGCTTTAGCGGCCGGGTTTTTTGTTTTCAGGCCGTCGTCAAAGAGCGTTCGGCAGCTGCCTCCGCGTCCAGCGTCGGCACGTCGAAATGGTCCGGCTGCAGGCCGGCTTTCGCCCTTTCCGCCATCATTTCATAGGCGCGCTCCAGATGCCGGGTGAAGCGTTCGGTGTCGAACAGAGGTGTCGTCGCGCGGTTGCCGATGAGCCGCGTCCGCAGTCCATCCAGTTCGCCACGGTTGCGTGAAAGGGATACGGCTTTGGCGACGTAGTCGTCGACCGTCGCGGCCACGAGTTCGGGCAGGCCGACGGTGCGCAGCAGGCTTTCCGATACGCGCGAGGCGAAATTGCTGCCTCTGACGGTCAGTACCGGCAGGCCGGACCAGAGGCAGTCGGAGGTGGTGGTGTGGCCGTTACAGGGGAAGGTGTCGAGGCAGAGGTCGGCTGCATGAAGGCGGGCAGCATGGGCCTCGCACCCGATCGACTTGGCGAAGATGATCCGGTTCTCTTCAATGCCTCGCCGCTTCATCCAGATCAGGAAATGCGCCTGCGCATGTTCGTCGTTGCACATCATCCAGAGCACGCTGTCGCCGGCGGCGGTCAGGATGCGCGCCCAGGCGGAGGCCACTTCGGGGGAAATCTTCCGGATATTGTTGAATGAGGCAAAAACGAACTTGTCTTCGGGAAGGCCGAGACCGTCGCGCAGGGCAGGCGGCGGCAGCGGCCGATGGTGGTCGTCGTTCGGTTGGTAACAGTCCGGCAGGCGGCAGAGTTTCTCGTGATAGAAGGGACGGCTTTCGTCGGGCGTGACGATGCGGTCGCCAATCACATAGTCGCAGTCGATGCCCACCGCACTGCCGGGAAAGCCAAGCCAGGCCACCTGGATGGGTGCCGGTCCGGCATTGACGACGCCGATGCGGGCGTCGCGTGTATGCCCCTTGAGGTCGACAAGGATATCGATTCCGTCTGCCCGCATGCGGGCGGTCGCTTCTGCATCCGACATTGCCCTGATGTCGACGATCGTGCCGATATGCTTTCGCAAACCGTCGTCGCGGCCGATAAGCTCCTCCGGCGTATTGCAATAGATCGTGATGTCGAATTTCTCGCGGTCGTGCCGTTCGAGAACGCCGCGCATCAGGATCATCGTCGCATGGGCGCTGGAAACATCGCCGGACAGATAGCCGATCCTGATCCTGTCGCCGAACATGTGAGGCATGTTGCGGCGTTGGTGACGATCGTGCTCCGAGTAGACTGGAAAGCGGCTGTCGGCGATCTTTGCGTTCAGCCGTTCGTCGCCCATCCACATGATGTGGTTATGCGGCAGTTCACAGGACAGAGCCAGTTTGTTCCCGGCCTGTATGCCGGCAAGAGCCGCATCGTTGGCGACCTTCAGTTCATCGAGTTCCAGGAAGCCGAGCATTTGGTGCCGCCGGAACTGGGCGGCTGTGGCGTGGTCCGGTACGATCTGCAGAATGACTTCGGCGGCCTTGAGCGCCGTCCAGTTATCCTCCTGCATGCGCGAGAGTTCAAAGGCAAGCGAGGCGAACTGCAATTTCGGCGGTGAGCCGGCCCGGGCGGCGCGCAGGAAAAACCGGGCGGCCTGATGCTTGTCGCCGGTCTTGAAGTGGCATTGCGCGACCGTCGCCATCAATCGTTCGTCGGCTGGGTCCGGTTCTGCTTCGAGATTGTCATAAACATCGAGCGCGGCGCGAAAATCCTGCGCGGCGTAATGGGCATAGATAGACTGCAATGGTGACGGCATCGGGGGAGCCTGACGATGAGGGTGCCATGCGGCACCGTTTCATCGTCAGGTTGTGCGAGCCTTGCCGTATATGCGCTCGCCTCAGGCGGCTTTTACCATTTCCTGACGTGCCTCGGCGAAGACTTCGAGCGAGCGGAGACGCTTCTCCGGGTTGTGGATCGGCATGGAGACGATCAGTTCATCCGCTTTCGTCTGATCGATGAAGCGGGCGAGCGTCTCGCGCACGGTCTCGACGGAGCCGACCGCCGCATATCTGAGCGTGTGTTCGACGCCGGCCTTTTCCATCTCGTTCCAGTAGGGCGTCATATCCTCGACCGGCGGCGGAAAGGCGCCGGGCGTGCCGCGGCGCAGATTGACGAACTGGCGCTTCGAGGACGTGAAGAGGTATTCCGCCTCTTCATCCGTTTCTGCGCCGACACCCATTAGGCCGGCCATAACATACGGCTTGTCCAGCTGCGCTGACGGTTGGAAGCGGGCGCGGTAGAGTTCGATGGCATCCAGCAGCATGTCGGGCGCGAAATGCGAGGCGAAGGCATAGGGCAGGCCGAGGGCGGCGGCGAGGTGGGCTGAATAGATGCTGGAGCCGAGCAGCCACAGTGGCACATGCGAGCCCATGCCCGGCACGGCGATCACCGTCTGGTTGTCGAGCTTGTCGCCAAGCAGGATCTGCAATTCCTGGATATCGTTCGGAAAGTTCTGCGAGGTGGTTTCGAGGTCGCGGCGGAGCGCCCGGGCGGTGCGCATGTCGGTGCCGGGTGCGCGCCCGAGACCGAGATCGACGCGGCCGGGGAAGAGGGCTTCCAGCGTGCCGAACTGTTCGGCGATCACCAGCGGCGAATGATTGGGCAGCATGATGCCGCCGGAGCCGATGCGGATCGTCTTCGTGGCATTGCCGACATGGGCGATGACGACGGCGGTCGCAGCACTTGAAACGCCACGCATGCCATGGTGCTCGGCAAGCCAGAAGCGATGGTAGCCGAGTGCCTCGGCGCGCTCCGCCATGCGCCTGGTGCTGGCCAGCGCCTCACTGACGCTGCTGCCTTCGCCGACGGGGGCGAGGTCGAGAATGGAAAAGGGAATCATCTTTTTGAAAATCCTGAGTGGAATACGCTGATTTTCTATGTAGGTGCCGGTTCCTTTATTGCCAGTATCTGCCGCCGCCCACCTGCACCGGCGCACCCATGTTTTTGTTTTGTTCACATTTTGCTGGCAGCTATGGGTGCTGAAAGATAAGGTGAGGACATGGAAAAAGCGATTCGCATCATCGGCATCGATCCGGGTTTGAGGCGCACCGGCTGGGGCGTTGTCGAGACACTCGGCAACTCGCTGCGCTTCGTGGCATCCGGGACGGTGACGTCGGACGGCACCATGGATCTCGCCTCGCGCCTCTGCCAGCTGCATGACGGGCTGGCCGAGATCGTTCACAGCTATCAGCCCGACGAGGCTGCCGTCGAGCAGACCTTCGTCAACAAGGATGCGGTGGCGACGCTGAAACTCGGTCAGGCGCGCGGCATCGCCATGCTGGTGCCGGCGCGGGCGGGGCTGCAGGTCGCCGAATATGCGCCGAATGCGGTGAAAAAGGCCGTCATCGGCGTCGGTCACGGCGAAAAGCAGCAGATCCACATGATGATCAAGGTGCTGATGCCCAAGGCGATATTCAAGGGCGACGACGCCGCCGACGCGTTGGCCATTGCCATTTGCCACGCCCACAACCGTGGCGCCTCGCGCATGGCGAGGATCGCACTCACGGGCTGATTTGTTCTTGACTTGTTCCTTTTGTAGGAATATTCCTTACTTATTCTTACAGTAAGTGATGCAGGAACGCTGAATATGCGCGTGACGTCCAAGGGCCAAGTGACCATTCCCCGCGACTTGAGGGAGATCGCCGGCATCGAGCCCAACAGCGAAGTGGTCTTTTCTCTGGAGAACGGCAAGCTTGTGATCGAGCCCAAAGGAGCCGCGATCCGTTCGGCTGATCGTGCGCGCCTTGACCGACTCACAGAGGTGCTCGATCGCCTCGAAGGTACCGGTGACCCGGCACTCGACGCCGATGCGTTGATGGCACTGACGCGGGATCGGGACTGATGGCCGTTCTCGTCGATACGAACGTGCTGGTGGATGTTGCGGTCCGCGATCCGGATTGGCTGGCGTGGTCGCGGGCGAGGCTTTTCGGGCTGGCGCGCGACGTGGCGCTGATCATCAATCCCGTGATCTATGCGGAGTTTTCGGTTCGCTACAATTCCGTCGATGAGGTCGATGCGCTTCTGCCGGAGGAGCAGTTCCGGCGCGAGAGCCTGCCCTGGTTTGCGGCTTTCGCCGCCGGTCGCGCTTTTCGTCAATATCGGTTGGCGGGCGGAGGCCGTGAACGCGTGCTGCCGGACTTCCTGATCGGAGCGCATGCTGCCATCCGCGGATATTCCATCCTCACACGGGATCCGAAGGGATACCGTGCCTATTTCCCCAATGTCGGGCTCATCACCCCCGAAACCCATCCATGAAGGCGCAAGAAGATGATCGGCAAGCTCAAAGGCACGGTTGACGAGATCGGCGAGGACACTGTGCTCGTCGATGTGCACGGCGTCTGCTACGAGGTCCACTGTTCGTCGCGGACGCTGGCCAAGCTGAATGTCGGGGAGGCCGTGGTCATCTACATCGAGACCTATGTGCGCGAGGACCAGTTCAAGCTGTTCGGTTTCATGACCGCGCTGGAGCGCGAGTGGTTCCTCATCCTGCAAAGCGTTCAGGGGGTCGGCGCCCGTGTGGCGCTTGCCATTCTTTCGACGCTGACGCCATCCGAGCTCGCCAATGCCATCGCGCTGCAGGATCGCACCGCCGTGTCCAGGGCGCCGGGCGTCGGACCGAAGGTTGCGACACGCATCGTGACTGAGCTGAAGAACAAGGCGCCCGCCTTTGCCGGTGACGCTGCCAATATCGGTTTCAAGCAGGAGCTTGGCGAGGGCGTTGCCGCCGCGCCGGTTTCCGATGCCGTGTCGGCATTGACCAATCTCGGCTACTCGCGCGACCAGGCCGCCAACGCGGTTGCCGCCGCAATGAAGACGGCCGGCGAGGGTGCCGACAGCGCCAAGCTGATCCGCCTCGGGCTAAAGGAGCTGGCGCGGTGAATCCTTGCGGAATTATATTTTCCTTACTATCTTCGATTTGTAAGGAGATGTGTCATGGGTATTTCTGAGAGCACGCTGACGTCGAAGGGGCAGACGACAATTCCCGCGGAAATCAGGCAGAAGTTGAATCTGAAACCTGGAGACAGGATTCGCTATTTCGTCGACGGCGATAAGGTCTATTTCAAGGTGAAGAACAAGAAGCTTTCCGATCTCGCGGGAATGCTGCACCGGCCGGGGCAAGGTGCTGTGTCCGTGGAGGCAGCGGATAAAGCCGTCGGCGACTATCTGGCGGAAGACGACAAGAGAATTGTTGATGATTGGAATAGACACAAACATTCTTCTTAGGTTCGTTCTGGCGGATGATGCAGGACAGTTCGCAGCCGCTGAGGCTTTTTTTGCCGAGCGCAATGAAACGTCGCCTGCCTATGTTTCTCTTCTCGTGACGGCTGAGGTAATCTGGAATTTGGGAACCAAGGGGTACGGCAAAGCCGAGATAGCGACGGCCTTCCGGAACTTGCTGGACGCGGATGGCCTCGTCTTCGAAGACGAGGATTTCCTCGATTTATTATTCGATGAAAAGCGGACCATAACGGCCGATTTTTCCGATCACATCATCGCGCATCTGGCGGAAAAGGCCGGATGCAGTTCGACAGTGACTTTCGACCGCAAGGCTGCGAAGAATGTCCCCGGAATGGAACTTTTGACATGAACGACAGCGCCCGACTGATTTCCCCGGACAAGCGCGGCGAGGACATCGATGCCACGCTGCGTCCGCAGTCGCTCGATGAATTCACCGGCCAGGCGGAAGCCCGCGCCAACCTGAAGATCTTCATCGAGGCGGCGAAGAACCGGGGCGAGGCGCTGGACCACGTGCTGTTCGTTGGCCCGCCGGGCCTCGGCAAGACGACACTCGCCCAGATCATGGCGAAGGAACTTGGCGTCAATTTTCGATCGACGTCCGGTCCGGTCATCGCCAAGGCCGGCGACCTCGCCGCGCTTTTGACCAATCTCGAAGAGCGGGACGTTCTCTTCATCGACGAAATTCACCGGCTCAATCCGGCGGTCGAAGAAATTCTCTATCCGGCGATGGAGGATTTCCAGCTCGACCTCATCATCGGCGAAGGGCCGGCGGCGCGGTCGGTCAAGATCGACCTGTCGAAGTTCACGCTGGTCGCCGCCACCACCCGTCTTGGCCTTCTGACGACGCCGCTGAGGGATCGCTTCGGCATTCCGGTGCGGCTCAATTTCTATACCGTCGAGGAGCTGGAACTGATCGTCCGGCGCGGCGCCCGGTTGATGGGCCTGCCGATGACGGATGACGGTGCGCGTGAAGTTGCGCGTCGCGCCCGCGGCACGCCGCGCATCGCCGGCCGTCTGTTGCGCCGGGTGCGCGATTTCGCCGAGGTCGCCCGCGCCGAGGTCGCCCGCGCCGAGGCCGTCAACGCCAAGGTGGCCGACGAGGCGCTCAATCGCCTGCATGTCGACAATCTCGGCCTCGACCAGCTCGACCGTCGCTATCTTTCCATGATCGCCCGGAACTTTGGCGGCGGCCCGGTCGGCATCGAGACGATCGCCGCCGGGCTTTCCGAGCCGCGCGATGCGATCGAGGACATCATCGAGCCCTACATGATCCAGCAGGGCTTCATCCAGCGCACCCCGCGCGGCCGTGTGCTGACGGCAAACGCCTGGCGCCACCTCGGCCTCAATCCGCCGAAGGATCTGGAGGCCAGCCAGTTCCGGCTGTTTTCGGAAGATGAGTGACGGAGTGCCGCCCGAGCGGCGGATGATCCGGATCGCTGAGGATACGCGCCTCTTTTCCTTCCGTGTCGCAGGGCTTCTGATCCAGGACGACCACATTCTGGTTCAGCGCGCCGTGGGAGACGATTTCTGGGCATTGCCGGGCGGGCGGGCTGAAATCGGCGAGACGTCGGAACAGACGCTGATACGCGAAATGCAGGAGGAGCTCGATCGCGACATCAGCATTTCCCGCCTGCTGTTTTCGGTCGAAAGCTTCTTTGATTGGCGCGGCAAGTCGGCGCATGAGCTTTCGCTGATCTACCTGATCGCATTGACCGTACCGTTTCCGTTTCATCCTTCGGAGGTGGTTCATCGTATTCATGATGGGGTCGATGTGGAGTTTCGATGGGTTGCGGCAAAGAAGAATGCGATGACGGAGGCCAATGTCGTGCCCGATTTCCTGGCTGGGCACATTGATCGCTTGCCGGAGAGCTCCTTGCACGTGATCCGCCACGACCCGACTTGACAAGGCCTGCGCTCTTCGCCACGGACGACCGTATGACCGACCACCACGTTCCCATTTCCGGCGCCATCATCGATGGCGTGCATCATCTGACCCAGCGCGTCTACTATGAGGACACGGATTTTTCCGGGCGTGTCTATCACGCGCGCTATCTGCATTTCATGGAGCGTGGCCGGACCGATTACCTGCGTTGTCTCGGCGTCGAGCAGTCGGCGTTGATGACGGCAGATGAGGAGGGGCTCGCCTTCGTCGTCCATCGCATGGAGATCGATTTCAAGGGGCCGGCGGTCATGGACGACATCCTGACGGTCGTCACCCGCACGGAGAAGGCCGGTGGCGCGAAGATGGTGCTTGCCCAGGAGGTCAGGCGCGGCGAGACGGTCCTGATTGCCGCGAAGGTCATCATTGCGGTCATCAACGCGAAAGGCCGGCCGCGGCGGCTGCCGAACGAACTTGCGACACAAATGAACGTTACGGTTTAATCCGTCGGCCTCGCTGGGCTGCAAAATTTGCGCGTCCACGCTTTGTTAACCATAATTGTGTCTAAGTAGAAACGTTAGGATTCTAGCGATTTGCGCCTTCGTTTGACCAAAATTACTGGCAAAAAGGGCTATGAGCAGCGAAGGCTCTTAGGCGGCGGCATAGTCAGTCATTCTCGCAGGATTTCTTTTTGAGCCGCCCGGTGTCCCGCCGGGCGTTTGGATTCAAGGGGTTGAATATATGGAACAGGTCGGTCTGGCAGCAGCATCAGGTGGCGAAGTTAGCCTGCTGCATCTGTTTTTGCAGGCAGGCATCGTGGTCAAGCTCGTCATGCTTGGTCTTGTCGGCGCTTCGGTTTGGACCTGGGCGATCGTCATGGACAAGTATGTCACCTTCGGCAAGGCCCGGCGTCAGTACGACAAGTTCGAGCAGGTCTTCTGGTCCGGCCAGTCGCTTGAAGAACTTTACCGGACGCTCGCGGAACGCAACAATACCGGCCTTGCCGCGATATTCGTCGCCGCGATGCGCGAATGGAAGAAGTCGTTCGAACGCGGCGCCCGTTCGCCGATCGGACTGCAGATGCGTATCGACCGCGCCATGGACGTGACGCTCGCCCGCGAGGCGGAGCATCTGGAAGGCCGTCTCGGCTTTCTCGCGACCATCGGCTCGGCCGCACCCTTTATCGGCCTGTTCGGCACCGTTGTCGGTATCATGACCTCGTTCCAGGCCATTGCGGGCTCGAAGTCGACCAACCTCGCGGTTGTTGCGCCCGGTATCGCCGAAGCGCTGCTGGCGACGGCGATCGGTCTCGTCGCCGCTATCCCCGCCGTCATCGCCTACAACAAGTTCTCCGCCGACGCCAACAAGCTGACGGCGCGCATGGAAGGCTTCTCGGATGAATTCTCGTCTATCCTGTCTCGGCAGATCGACGAGAAGCTGCAGCCCCGCCAGCCGGCCGAATAAGGGAACCGGGAGAGTAACGATATGGGAATGTCCGTAGGCGCCAAGGGCGGGAAGGGCGGAAGACGCCGCCGCGGCGGGCGTGGTCACGCGCCGGTCAGCGAAATCAACGTCACGCCGCTCGTCGACGTCATGCTCGTGCTTTTGATCATCTTCATGGTCGCCGCGCCGCTGATGACCGTCGGCGTGCCGATCGACCTGCCGGAAACGCAGGCGAAGGCGCTCAACTCCGATACGCAGCCGATCACCATTTCGGTTGACGCCAAGGGTGAAATCTTCCTTCAGGAAACACCGATCTCGATCGACGAGGTCGTGCCGAAGCTCGAGGCGATCGCCACCACCGGCTATGACGAACGCATCTACATGCGCGGCGACACCGCTGCGGCATACGGCACGGTCATGAAGGTCATGGCGCGCATTTCGTCGGCGGGGTTCAAGAATATCGGCCTCGTCACGCTTCAGGAACAGGACAAGTAACAGGGTTACATGAAGGGCAGTCTCGTCACATCTGCGGTATTGCACTGCCTTCTTCTGGCTGCGGCGCTGTTTACGTTGAGCGCGCCGAAGTCATTCGAAGTGGCGGACGTCGAAGCTTTGCCCGTCGACATCATCCCGGTCGAATCGATCACCCAGATCCAGCAGGGTGACGAGAAGGCGCCGAAGGCACAGCGTGCCGCGCCGACCCCGACCAGCCGTCCGGACCCGGTAGAAAACGCCCAGAACATCGGCGACAATTCCGTCGATCTGAAATCCATTCCGACACCTGACAAGCGCCCGCAGAACAAGGATTCCGCCGCCGCGCCGGAGAAGGTCGACAAGGTTCTGCCGACCAAGGACAACGAGCAGAACGACATCAAGGACATCATCAAGGAAGACACGGTCGCGGCACCGAAGGAAGTGGCTTCCATCCCGGAGCCCAAGCCGGAGCCGGTCGCGAAGCCTGAGCCGCAGCCGACCCCGCAGCCTGCAGAGACCACGCCGCAGGAATCCGACCTCGCCGTGCTGCCCGACAGCGTGCCGCTGCCGGCCTCGCGCCCGCAGCCGCCGAAGCCTGAAAAGCCGGCAGAACCGGAAAAGAAGCCGACCGAGACCGCGAAGAAGCCTGCCGAAAAGAAGCCCGACGCCAAGGTCGCCGAGAAGACCCAGGAGAAGGCAAAGGCCAAGTCGACCAAGCAGAGCGATTTCAACGCTGATGAGGTGGCTGCTCTCCTCAACAAGCAGGACCCGGCTGGCGGCGGCGCCAAGCGCTCGACCGATCAGGCGGCGCTCGGCGGCAAGAAGACGACGGCCGGATCGACCCTCTCGCAGAGCGAAATGGACGCGCTGCGTGGCCAGATCCAGAACAACTGGTCGATCATTCCCGGCCTGGAAGGCGCCGAAGGCGTCACCATCCGCGTCCACATGAACCTGGATGAAGACGGCAATGTCGTCGGCGAGCCTGTGGTCGACGCCAGCGGCGGCAGCGACAATGCCCGCCGGGTGCTTGCCAGCGGCGCGCGCCGCGCCATCCTCAAATCTTCGCCTTTCAAGAACCTGCCCCGCGACAAGTACGACGCCTGGTCTGAAGTCATCGTGAACTTCGATCCGTCGAGTATGTTGTAACCTTTCCACAAGAAGGCCCGCACGAAAATGTTCAAAAGCTCCCTGTCCCGTTTCCTCGCCTGCGTTATGCTCGCCCTGGTTTCGGGTATCGCCACGCCGGCTTTTGCCCTGGTTGAAATCAACATCAACAAGGGCAATGTCGAGCCGCTGCCGATCGCGGTGACGGATTTCGTTTCGAACAACGAACTCGGCGCGCAGATTTCCGGCGTCATCGCTGCCGACCTGCAGCGTTCCGGACTGTTCGCACCGATCAACAAGTCGGCCTTCATCGAGAAGATCTCCAATCCGGACGTCGCCCCGCGCTTCGACGACTGGAAGGTGATCAACGCCCAGGCCATGGTGTCGGGACGGATCACGCGCGAAGCCGACGGGCGTCTGCGCGCCGAATTCCGCTTGTGGGACACGTTTGCCGGCCAGCAGATGACCGGCCAGCAGTTCTTCACCCAGCCGGAAAACTGGCGCCGCGTCGCCCATATCATCGCGGACGCGATCTATGAGCGCATCACCGGTGAAAAGGGCTACTTCGATACCCGTATCGTCTTCGTGTCGGAAAGCGGTCCGAAGATCGACCGCAAGCGCCAGCTCGCCATCATGGACCAGGACGGCTTCAACGTCCGCATGCTGACGGATGCAAGCTCGATCGTGCTGACGCCGCGTTTCTCGCCGAACCGCCAGGAAATCACCTACATGTCGTTTGCCGGAGACCAGCCGCGCGTCTACCTTCTCCAGCTCGAGACGGGACAGCGTGAAGTGGTCGGCAATTTCCCCGGCATGACGTTTGCGCCGCGTTTCTCGCCGGATGGCCGCCGTGTCATCATGAGCCTGCAGCAGGGCGGCAATGCCAACATCTACACGATGGACCTGAGCTCGCGCACGACGACGCGCCTGACCAGCACTTCGGCAATCGACACGTCGCCGTCCTATTCGCCGGACGGCCAGCAGATCGTCTTCGAAAGCGATCGCGGCGGCCGCCAGCAGCTTTACGCAATGAATGCCGACGGCTCCAACCAGCACCGCATTTCCTTTGGCGAGGGTTCCTATTCCACGCCTGTCTGGTCGCCGCGCGGCGACCTGATCGCCTTCACCAAGCAGTCCGGCGGCAAGTTCTCGATCGGCGTGATGAAGCCGGACGGCTCCGGCGAACGCATCCTGACGACCGGCTTCCACAATGAAGGTCCGACCTGGGCGCCGAACGGCCGCGTCATCATGTTCTTCCGCCAGAATGCCGGTGCTGCGGGCCCGCAGCTCTACTCGATCGACCTGACCGGCTACAACGAGCAGGAGATCAAGACACCGAACTATGCATCCGACCCGGCTTGGTCGCCGCTGCTTGAATAGGGGACAGGACGGGCCCATTTCGGGTCCGTCACTTTTCTGCCTCAATCCCTTGAAACTCAGGGCATGAGGCGGGTTGGAAGTATTCTGTTAACCATATCCCTTTATCGGCCTTTAACTGAAGATTGTTAGAGTTTGGCAACTCTAATTCAAACGCCAAGGAGACCGGCCATGAGCCGCACCTACACCGTCGCCCCGAGCCGCATGCAGCGTCTTGCCGGCAACCCCGCAGTCATCGCACTTGCCATGGCTCTCGCTCTCGCCGGTTGTGCTTCCAAGAAGAACCTGCCGAACAATGCATCGGACCTCGGTCTTGGCGGCGCGAATGGCGCAGCCGGTGCTCCGGGCTCGCAGCAGGAGTTCACCGTATCCGTCGGCGACCGCGTGTTCTTCGACACGGATTCGACCGAAATCCGCGCCGATGGCCGCCAGACGCTCGACCGTCAGGCCCAGTGGCTGCAGCGTTATTCGCAGTATGCGATCACCATCGAAGGCCATGCCGACGAACGCGGAACGCGCGAATACAACCTTGCGCTCGGCGCCCGCCGTGCGACCGCGGTGATGGAATACCTCGCTTCCCGCGGTGTTCAGCGCAACCGCATGCACACCATCTCCTACGGCAAGGAACGTCCGGTCGCCGTCTGCGACGACATCTCCTGCTGGTCGCAGAACCGCCGCGCCGTTACCGTACTCAACGGCGGCCCCAGCAACTGATCGGCGTCATTGCCGGTCCAAAGCGGATTTTGAGAGGCGGCTTCGGGCCGCCTTTCTTTTTTCTCCATAGTTTGGCCGCACTCCGGTTGCTTTTTGACGCCAATTGGAAAACTCTCCGCGTGGAACGAAGCAGGCGATGTGCCGTTTCGTTACCGGGCTCTCAGAGGATTACAGGACGATCAAAATGAAGAAATTTATCGTGGCGGGGGCCGTCAGCCTCGCCGCATTGACCGCCTTCCAGGGCAGCGCCGCGGCTCAGCCGTTTTCGCTCGGCAAGCTTTTCCATCACGAAAGTACCGCCACGCCGAACGTCACGCGGGTGCAAAGCTCGGACGCCGAAATCCGTCTCCAGCAGCTTGAAGACCAGGTGCGGACGCTGACCGGCAAGATCGAGGACATGAGCTTCCAGTTGCTGCAGATGCAGGAGCAGATGCGCAAGACTCAGGAAGACAACGAGTTCCGGTTCCAGGAGCTTGAAGGCGGCGGCAAGAAGAAGACCAGCCTTGAGCCTTCGGATGTGCCGCCGGCCGCCGGCGATGCTGCCAGGAAGCAGGACGAGATCGCTAATGTCATCGAGCAGCCGGTGGATCCCGCCGGCAACCCGCCTGCCGCAAGCACCGGCCAGCCGAACACGGCTCCGGGCGAAACGACCCTCGGCTCGATCGAGTTCGACGCCAATGGCAATCCCGTCGGCGACAGCATGAACCCTGGCCTCCTTCAGGATGGCAAGCCGGTCAACGAGGCAGGCAACGATGCCCCCGCACCGCCTGCGACTGATCCCCAGGCGACCGCTTCGCTTGGCGAGAAGGATGCCTACCAGGTTGCCTACGAGCATATGCTGAGCGGCGACTACACCTCCGCTGAGTCCGAGTTCAAGACCTTCCTTGAGACCTATCCGGAAGGGCCTAAGGCGGCTGATGCCAGCTTCTGGCTCGGCGAAGCGCAGTTTTCGCAGGGCAAGTATAACGACGCGGCCAAGACCTTCCTCGCCGCGCACCAGACCTATGGCACCTCGCCGAAGGCTCCCGAAATGCTCCTGAAACTTGGTATGTCGCTTGCTGCACTCAACAATGTCGATACCGCCTGCGCGACGTATCACGAAGTGAGCAAACGCTATCCCAAGGCATCGCGCGCCGTCATGCAGAAGCTTGCCAGCGAGGAAAAGCGCCTGAGCTGCTGACGAGGCCATCGCTGTTGACCGACGCAACGCCGCCGACTGCCGCCGCTTCCGATTTTTTGACACGCGTGCCGCCGGGTGCCTCCGTCATGGTGGCCGTCTCCGGTGGCAGCGATTCCACCGGCCTCCTCGTCGCCTTTCATCAGGCTTTGCGGGAGCGGCCGGGGCTCGGTATCAAGCTCTCCGCTGCAACTGTCGATCATCGCCTGCGTCCCGAAGCTGCTGACGAGGCGCGGGCCGTCGCAGCACTTTGCGCGCGTCTCGGCATTCCCCATCTGCTGCGCGCCTGGAAGGCGGAAAAGCCCGCATCGGCACTCTCAGAAGCGGCGCGCGAAGCGCGCTACGAACTCCTGGCGGACATGGCGGACGAGGCGGGCGCGGATCTGGTGGTGACCGGCCACACGGCGGATGATCAGGCCGAAACCATAGCGATGCGCGCGGCACGCAATCCCGCGGCCTCGAACGCCGGACTTGCCGGCATCGCCGATGCCATGCTGTTCGACCGGCGCCTGTGGGTCTTCCGGCCGTTCCTTGCCTGCAGGCGTGCCGATATTCGCGCGATGCTCGAAGCCATGTCGATCGGCTGGAGCGACGATCCCTCCAACGAGGATGACGGATACGAACGGGTGCGGGTGCGCAGAAGCCTTGCTGAGCGTCCGCCGGCCGTGACCGATAATTGCGATGCTGCTGCAAGGTTACAGGTCTCAGTGGCCGCCGCCGGCGTCGCGGAGCAGTATTTGACGGTGCTTGCAAATGTCGTGGCATTCCTTCCCTGGGAGGCGCGTTCATCCGACCGGGAACCGCTTCGCTATCTTGTCGGCGTTCTGGCGGCCATCCTCGGCGGACGGGCTTTCGTGCCGTCGTCGACCAGTCTCGATGCCATTGTCGACACTTATCGCGCCGAAGGGCGGGGGAGATGGAGTGCCGGCCGGGTCCTGTTCGATTTTCGGCGCGACGGGCTCTACATGCTGCGAGAGCGGCGCGACTTGCCGCAGATTTGCGTTCCGGTCGGCGCGTCGAGGGTCTGGGACGGGCGTTTCCGTGTGACCAATCTCGGCTGCAGGGAGGTTTCGGTAAAGGCCGCCGGCAAGGAGCATGGAGTGCCGGCCGCTTTCGCCAAGCTGCCAAGGCAGATCGCGCAGGAGGCGTCCATCGTGCTGCCGGAGGTGGTAGGCCCGGCGGATGCGTCATTCTCGATCGAAAGCATTCTTTCGCCTTTCGACCGCTTTTTGCCAGGATTCGATTGCATTTTGGCAAATACTTTAGCCATCCATTTCGGGCGAGGGCCTTATGCTGGATCGCCGGTGAAAGGGTAAGTGCCGGAAAATACGAGCTTGGGATTGCGTTTGCCTTGGCAACGGCGTAGCGCACTCCTATGTTAAGGCCAAGTCTTGAGGTTCCGCCAATGCGGGCCGTTGCAATTCGGGGAGTTCTATGAACCCTAACGTAAGAAACGTCGCTCTCTGGGTGATCATTGCGCTCTTGCTGATCGCATTGTTCACCATGTTCCAGTCGGCACCGGCGCAGACCAGTTCGCGCGAAATTCCGTATTCGCAGTTCCTGCGTGATGTCGACTCCGGCCGGGTCCGCGACGTGACCATTACTGGCCAGCAGGTGCTCGGCACCTACAATGAGAGCGGAACGACGTTCCAGAGCTACGCTCCGGTTATCGACGATAACCTGATGACGAAGCTCGAGGACAAGAACGTCACCATCAACGCCCGTGCGCCTTCCGATGGCTCGTCCGGCTTCCTCAGCCTGCTCGGCACATTCCTGCCGATGTTGCTGATCTTCGGCGTCTGGCTGTTCTTCATGCGGCAGATGCAGGGTGGCTCGCGCGGTGCGATGGGCTTCGGCAAGTCCAAGGCAAAGCTTCTGACCGAAGCGCATGGCCGCGTCACCTTTGACGATGTCGCCGGTGTTGACGAAGCCAAGCAGGACCTCGAGGAAATCGTCGAATTCCTGCGCGATCCGCAGAAGTTCCAGCGCCTCGGCGGACGCATTCCGCGCGGCGTGCTGCTCGTCGGACCTCCGGGTACGGGTAAAACGCTTCTGGCCCGCTCCGTTGCAGGCGAGGCGAACGTGCCCTTCTTCACCATTTCCGGTTCGGACTTCGTCGAAATGTTCGTGGGTGTCGGCGCGTCCCGCGTGCGCGACATGTTCGAGCAGGCGAAGAAGAATGCGCCATGCATCATCTTCATCGACGAAATCGACGCTGTCGGCCGTCACCGTGGCGCCGGTCTCGGCGGCGGCAATGACGAGCGCGAGCAGACGCTGAACCAGCTTCTGGTCGAAATGGACGGCTTCGAGGCCAATGAAGGCATCATCCTGATCGCCGCGACCAACCGTCCCGACGTGCTCGATCCGGCGCTTCTGCGTCCGGGCCGCTTCGACCGCCAGGTTGTCGTGCCGAACCCGGACATCGTTGGCCGCGAGCGCATTCTCAAGGTCCACGTACGCAACGTGCCGCTGGCGCCGAATGTCGACCTTCGCGTCCTGGCCCGCGGTACGCCCGGCTTTTCCGGTGCCGATCTCATGAACCTCGTCAACGAGGCGGCGCTGATGGCGGCGCGGCGCAACAAGCGCGTCGTCACCATGGCCGAGTTCGAGGATGCCAAGGACAAGATCATGATGGGTGCGGAACGCCGCTCGTCCGCCATGACCGAGGCCGAGAAGAAGCTGACCGCCTATCACGAAGCCGGACATGCCATCGTTGCGCTGAAGGTGCCGATCGCGGATCCGCTGCACAAGGCGACGATCATTCCGCGAGGCCGTGCGCTCGGCATGGTCATGCAGCTTCCCGAAGGCGACCGCTATTCGATGAGCTACAAGTGGATGGTTTCGCGTCTCGCCATCATGATGGGTGGACGCGTCGCCGAGGAACTGACCTTCGGCAAGGAGAACATCACCTCGGGTGCGGCCTCGGATATCGAGCAGGCAACCAAGCTTGCCCGCGCCATGGTCACCCAGTGGGGCTTTTCCGACGCGCTCGGCACGGTTGCCTACGGCGAAAACCAGCAGGAAGTGTTCCTCGGTCATTCCGTCTCGCAATCGCAGAACGTGTCCGAGGCGACGGCCCAGAAGATCGACGACGAAATCCGTCGTCTGGTCGACGAGGCCTACAAGGAAGCGCACCGCATCATCTCCGACGAGCATGACGGCTTCGTCGCGCTTGCCGAAGGCCTGCTCGAATACGAGACGCTGACGGGCGAAGAGATCAAGGCGCTCCTGCGCGGTGAGAAGCCGGCTCGCGACCTCGGTGACGACACGCCGCCGAGCCGTGGTTCCGCCGTCCCGCAGACGGGCGCCAAGAAGGGCGAAACACCCGAGGCCAAGGGCGAGGAGCCCGATAGCGGCCTCGAGCCGCAGCCGCACTGACCCGACCGCACTTTTTGAAAATGACGAGGCCGCGTCCGCCGCAAGGTGGGCGCGGCCTCACTTTTTGGTAACGGGATATAATCAATTTTGATGCTAATTTATGTGTCCGTTGCCGGGTTTTATGGCATTACAGCGCTTCGCTCGCAGAGTTACTGCTGAGCCGCAGATCATTTGCAATACTAGGAGCATTCATGGCACGTCGTTATTTTGGAACGGATGGTATCCGCGGTCAGTCGAACGTGTTTCCGATGACGCCGGAGGTGGCCATGCGGGTCGGCATCGCCGTCGGAACGATTTTCCGCAACGGCAATCATCGTCACCGCGTCGTCATCGGCAAGGATACGCGCCTGTCCGGCTACATGCTGGAGAATGCGCTGGTGGCGGGCTTCACGGCTGCCGGTCTGGATGCCTTCATTCTGGGTCCGATCCCGACGCCGGCCGTCGCCATGTTGACCCGGTCTTTGCGCGCCGACATCGGCGTCATGATCTCCGCATCGCACAATCCCTACCAGGACAACGGTATCAAGCTTTTCGGCCCGGACGGTTACAAGCTGTCCGACGAGATCGAGGCACGGATCGAGGACCTGCTCGACAAGGATTTGAGTGGCCAGCTTTCCGACAGCGATCATATCGGCCGCGCCAAGCGTGTCGATGGGGTGCAGGACCGCTACGTGGAGTTCGTCAAGCGTACGCTGCCGCGTGAGGTGACGCTGACCGGTCTTCGCGTCGCAATCGATTGCGCCAACGGCGCCGCTTACAAGGTCGCCCCGCAGGCGCTCTGGGAACTGGGCGCCGACGTCGTGTCGATCGGCAACGAGCCGAACGGCGTCAACATCAATCTCGCCTGCGGTTCGACGCATCCGGAAACGCTGCAGAAGAAGGTTCATGAGGTGCGCGCCGACATCGGCATCGCGCTCGACGGCGACGCCGACCGGGTGATCATCGTCGACGAGAACGGCCAGATCGTGGATGGTGACCAGCTGATGGCGGCGATTGCCGAAACCTGGGCGGCGGATCAGATGCTCAAGGGCGGCGGCATCGTCGCCACCGTCATGTCGAACCTCGGCCTGGAGCGGTTCCTGAAATCGAAGAAGCTCAACCTCGCCCGCACCAAGGTCGGCGACCGCTACGTGGTCGAGCACATGCGCCAGCATGGCTTCAATGTCGGCGGCGAGCAGTCCGGTCACATCGTTCTGTCCGATCACGGCACGACCGGCGACGGACTGGTTGCAGCGCTGCAGATTCTCGCCTGCGTCAAGCGCACCGGCAAGCCGGTCAGCGAGGTCTGCCATCGCTTCGACGCCGTGCCGCAGCTTCTGAAGAATGTCCGCACCGCACCCGGAATGAAGCCGCTGG
Source organism: Rhizobium sp. PAMB 3174 (assembly GCF_052908375.1). Classification (NCBI taxonomy): domain Bacteria; kingdom Pseudomonadati; phylum Pseudomonadota; class Alphaproteobacteria; order Hyphomicrobiales; family Rhizobiaceae; genus Rhizobium; species Rhizobium sp. PAMB 3174. The sequence continues at coordinate 103,800 of NZ_CM128608.1, forward strand.
AAGACAAGAACGTCCTTCAGGCGATTGCCGATGCGGAAAGCGAACTGGCGAAGAATGGTCGGCTGGTCATCCGTCCGTCGGGCACCGAGCCACTGATCCGCGTCATGGCGGAAGGTGACGACCGCGCCAAGATCGAGCGGATCGTCAACGACCTCGCCGGCGTCATAGCCGACGTCCGCAGCAGCGCGGCGTAAGCGCTTTTTGCATACATCCTGTAGTTGAAAGGCTGGCGCTTCGCCGGCCTTTTGTCTTGGTGCGTTGTTATTTTCCAAGGAAATCAACAGGCGGGATCAGTTCTTTGTTAATAGAACTGGTGAATCAACGTGGTTAGTAACGATTTAACCTTTTTGCTCCACTCTTAACCACAGTACAGGAGATTGGCAGGCGTGTGGGCTGGCCAATGCGTTATGGATTTGGAGTAAACGCCATGAAGATCGTACTTGCCAGCCTGATGGCTGTTTCAGCATTGAGCGCGCCGGTGGCCGCTGCGGACCTCTACGTACCCGAACAGGCGCCGGTCTATCAGCCGGCAGCAGCCCCGGAAGTCACGGTTGCCGCCGCCAGCGGCTGGTACCTGCGCGGCGACGTCGGCTACTCCTTCAACGAACTGCGCGGCGTGAAGTTCTTCCAGGGCGGCGACAGCTCCGACTATGCGAGCTTCGACAAGCATGACCTGCACGACAACTTCACCGCCGGCGTTGGCGTTGGCTATCAGGTCAACGACATGTTCCGTACGGACCTGACGTTCGACTACCTGTTCAAGAGCAAGTTCCGCGGTTCGACGACCGGCAGTGGAGCTTCGAGCGGCGCCTGCGCCACGGCTTGTACTTCGACCGATATCTCGTCGCTCACCGCCTACAGCCTGATGGCCAACGCCTATGTTGACCTCGGCACCTATTACTCCGTTACGCCTTATGTCGGTGCTGGTATCGGTGGTACCTATGTGAAGTGGGGCGATCTCAAGAACACGGCTTGCGCCGATGATGGAAGTGGCTGCGACGACACCGTCACTCACAATGGTCGCGGCGGCTGGCGCTTCTCCTACGCGCTCATGGCCGGTGCCGCGGTCGACCTGACCTGCAATCTCAAGGCCGACATCGGTTACCGCTACAAGCACGTCAACGGCGGCAACATGTTCGGCTACGCCAGCAACGGCGGCCCGGGCTACCACAAGTCGATCGACCAGCACGAAGTCCGCGCCGGTCTGCGCTACACCTTCAATGCCTGCAACAACGAAGTTGCCTACGTGCCGCCGGTCGAGATCCCGGCCCAGCCGCCGGTCTACAAGTAAGATCGTCGACCTCGATACATGCATTGCAAGCCGCCCGGTTCCGCCGGGCGGCTTTTCGTTTGCCAGTCGACCAATCAGGGCAGGGCGTAACGGCGGCCTGTCCGCGGCATCGTGGGGCTGATGCGACAAATTGTTTTCTGGCTGCGCCACCGGCCTCTTGACTCGACTCCGACCTTCCAATATTTCCGGCGGCGGGACACTCCTCCCCAACGAGGAGCTTTCTATCTGGAAGGATAGCCAAATGACTGAGCTCGCTAAGCCGGACACCCGTCCGAACAATACCCATTTCTCTTCTGGCCCCTGCTCGAAGCGCCCCGGTTGGTCGCTCGACGCACTTTCTGATGCCCCTCTTGGCCGTTCGCACCGCGCGAAGGTCGGCAAGGCAAAGCTGAAAGAGGCCATTGATCTTACCCGCGAAATTCTGAACGTGCCCGCCGATTACCGCATCGGTATCGTGCCCGCATCCGACACCGGCGCCGTCGAAATGGCGCTCTGGTCGCTGCTCGGTGAGCGTGGCGTCGACATGCTCGCCTGGGAAAGCTTCGGCTCCGGCTGGGTCACCGACGTCGTCAAGCAGCTGAAGCTCAAGGACGTCCGCAAGTTCGAGGCCGATTACGGCCTGCTGCCGAACCTCGCCGAAGTCGATTTCAATCGGGATGTCGTCTTCACCTGGAACGGCACGACGTCCGGCGTCCGCGTTCCCAATGCCGATTTCATTCCGGCCGACCGCAAGGGTCTGACGATCTGCGACGCGACCTCGGCCGCGTTTGCCCAGGATCTCGATTTCGCCAAGCTCGACGTCGTCACCTTCTCCTGGCAGAAGGTTCTCGGCGGTGAGGGCGGCCACGGCATGCTGATCCTCAGCCCGCGCGCCGTCGAACGGCTTGAGAGCTACGTTCCCGCCTGGCCTCTGCCGAAGATCTTCCGCATGACCAAGGGCGGCAAGCTGATCGAAGGCATCTTCGTCGGCGAAACCATCAACACGCCGTCCATGCTTTGCGTCGAGGACTATCTCGATGCGCTGAAGTGGGCAAAGTCGCTCGGTGGCCTCAAGGCCCTGATCGCCCGTGCCGACGCCAATGCCAAGGTCATCCACGATTTCGTCGATGCCAATGCCTGGATCGCCAACCTGGCCGTCAAGCCGGAGACCCGCTCCAACACCTCCGTCTGCCTGAAAATCGCAGATGCAGACGTGGCGGCGCTCGATGCTGACGCGCAGGCCGCCTTTGCCAAGGGCATGGTCTCCACGCTCGAAAAGGAAGGCGTCGCCGTCGACATCGGCGCTTACCGCGATGCTCCGTCCGGGCTGCGCATCTGGGCTGGTGCCACCATCGAGACCGCCGACATGGCGGCCCTGATGCCGTGGTTTGCCTGGGCCTTCGAAAAGCAGAAGGCGTCGCTCGCCAAGGCTGCCGCCTGACCGATTTCGAGGTGTCGCCAAGAGCGGCACCTCTCCTTTCCCATTTTCCGACTATCATCCAAGGAGGCCTGCAATGGCACCTCGCGTACTCGTATCCGACGAACTGTCGGAAACCGCCGTCCAGATTTTCCGTGACCGCGGCGTCGAAGTCGATTTCATGCCGAAGCTCGGCAAGGACAAGGAGAAGCTCCTCGAACTGATCCCGCAGTATGACGGCCTGGCCATCCGGTCGGCCACGAAGGCCACCGAGAAGCTGATCGAGGCTGCCGCGAACCTGAAGGTCATCGGCCGCGCCGGCATCGGCGTCGACAATGTCGATATTCCGGCTGCCTCGCGCCGCGGCATCATCGTCATGAACACGCCATTCGGCAATTCCATCACGACCGCCGAACACGCCATCGCGCTGATGTTTGCGGTTGCCCGCCAGCTTCCCGCCGCCGATGCCTCGACCCAGGCCGGCAAGTGGGAGAAGTCGAAGTTCATGGGCGTCGAAATCACCGGCAAGACGCTCGGCGTCATCGGCGCCGGCAATATCGGTTCCATCGTCTGCGCCCGCGCTATCGGCCTGAAGATGAATGTGATTGCCTTCGATCCCTTCCTGTCGAAGGAGCGCGCGCAGGAGATGGGCGTGGAAAAGGTCGAACTCGACGAATTGCTCGCCCGTGCCGACTTCATCACCCTGCACGTGCCGATGACCGACAAGACCCGCGGCATCCTCGGCAAGGACGCGCTTGCCAAGACCAAGCCCGGCGTGCGCATCATCAACTGCGCCCGCGGCGGTCTCGTCGACGAAGCGGCGCTCGCCGAAGCGATCAAGTCCGGCCATGTCGCCGGTGCCGCCTTCGACGTCTTCGAGGTCGAGCCTGCCACGGAAAGCCCGCTCTTCGGCCTGCCGAACGTCGTGTGCACGCCGCATCTCGGCGCTTCGACCACGGAAGCGCAGGAGAACGTTGCCCTGCAGGTCGCCGAGCAGATGTCCGACTATTTGATGAAGGGTGCGGTTTCCAACGCCATCAACATGCCGTCGATCACCGCCGAGGAAGCGCCGATCCTGAAGCCGTTCATCCGGCTGGCGGATGTGCTGGGCGCCTTCGTCGGTCAGGTGACCGAGAGCGCCATCAAGGAAATCGAGATCCTCTACGACGGCTCCACGGCGTCCATGAACACCAAGGCACTGACCAGCGCGCTTCTGGCCGGCCTCATCCGTAGCCAGGTTGCCGACGTCAACATGGTTTCGGCGCCGATCATGATCAAGGAAAAGGGCATCATCCTTTCCGAGGTCAAGCGCGACAAGTCCGGCGTTTATGACGGCTACATCAAGCTCACCGTCAAGACCGACAACCAGACGCGCTCGATCGCCGGCACCGTCTTCTCCGACGGCAAGCCGCGCTTCATCCAGATCAAGGGCATCAACATGGATGCGGATGTCGGTCCGCATATGATCTACCTGACCAATACCGACGTGCCGGGCATGATCGGCTTCATCGGCACCACGCTCGGCTCGGCTGGCGTCAACATCGCCAACTTCCAGCTTGGCCGCGACACGCAGGGCGGCGATGCGATCGCTCTGCTCTATGTGGACGGTGAAGTCGACGAAGCGGTCCTGGACAAGCTTCGCGCCAACCAGGCGATCCGCCAGGTCAAGCAGCTCGTCTTCAACGTCGACTGATCAACAAGAGCCTCCCAAGGCAAAGCGCGAACCCGGTGCAGGCAACTGTGCCGGGTTTTCCCGTTCCACGAGGCCACGGAAATGTGCGTGGCGCCGCAGGCGAAGACGCAGCGTTCACAGCCTTACGCCTGTATCGCTACGCAAATTCATGCAAGAAGGGCACACGTCAAATTTACACGCGGAACTCTGCCCCATGAAAAAGATCGGCTTTCTTTCCTTCGGCCACTGGTCACCTTCGCCTCAGTCCGGAACGCGCTCGGCTGGCGATGCCCTTCTTCAGTCGATCGATCTGGCGGTTGCGGCGGAAGAGCTCGGCGCCGACGGTGCGTATTTTCGCGTCCATCATTTCGCACGCCAGCTTGCGTCGCCGTTTCCGCTGCTGGCAGCCGTCGGGGCGAAGACCAGCCGCATCGAGATCGGTACGGGCGTCATCGACATGCGCTACGAGAACCCGCTCTACATGGCCGAGGATGCCGGCGCCGCCGACCTGATTTCCGGTGGTCGGCTGCAGCTCGGCATCAGCCGCGGCTCTCCCGAGCAGGTGATCGAAGGCTATCGCTATTTCGGTTACGCGCCGGCGGAGGGGTCGTCCGACGCCGACATGGGGCGTGGGCATGCGGAAGTTTTTCTGGACGTGCTGAAGGGTGAAGGTTTTGCCGAGCCCAATCCGCGGCCGATGTTTCCGAACCCGCCGGGTCTGCTGCGGCTCGAGCCGCATTCGGAAGGTCTGCGCGACCGCATCTGGTGGGGCGCCGGATCCAACGCCACCGCACAATGGGCGGCGAAGCTCGGCATGAACCTGCAGTCATCGACGCTCAAGGACGACGAGACGGGCGAGGCTTTCCACATTCAGCAGGCCAAGCAGATCCGCGCCTACCGCGAGGCCTGGAAAGAGGCCGGCCACACGCGGACCCCGCGCGTCTCGGTCAGCCGCTCTATCTTCGCTATCGTCTCGGACATGGACCGGGCCTATTTCGGGCATAGCAAGGATCAGGACTCGATCGGCTATATCGACGCGAACACCCGCGCCATCTTTGGCCGGTCCTATGCTGCGGAACCGGAGCAGCTCGTTCGGCAGCTCAAGGAGGATGAGGCCGTGGCGGAAGCGGACACGCTGCTTTTGACTGTCCCGAACCAGCTCGGCGTCGCATATAACGCACACGTAATTGAGGCATTGCTGAAGTATGTCGCGCCGGAGCTCGGCTGGCGGTAAGTTCATTCCGTCAGCCTAATCTTGCAATCAATACCTGTGGTGCGGCGTGAATTCGCGCAATATTTGTTTCTTTGTCTTTCCAAGGCTTTCGCAGACTTGATGTTTGCCAATTTATGCCTTCGTTAATCATGTGTGTGTAGTTCTGACACATGAAATAACGGAGGCGTTTATTATTATGAAATTTACGATTGCCAAGATGCTGACGCTGATGTCGGGGCTGATGATCGTCGTGGCTCTGGGGCAAGGCCTTTTCGCCGCACGCTCCTTCGACAGCATCAGCCAAAGCGTCGATCTGATTTCAGAAACCCGTGTTCCGTCCTTTATTCTCCTGGGTCAGATGAATGCGGATCTGGGCGATGTCCGGATCGCACAGAGCAGCGTTATCAACGCGCCAACAGACCAGCGATCACACTTCACGACCGTTCTGGCGGAGGCAACGTCCCGCATCGCCAAGGATTTCGAGGAATACCAGAAGCGTCTCGTCGACGACGCCGACAAGGCATTTTTCGCCGACGTCAGGGCCAAATGGGATTTGACCGAGGCGAAATGGCAGGAGGTCAACAAGCTTTTCCAGTCCGGCGATGAGGCGGCTGCAAGGGCGCTGTTCTTCGGCGATGCGCTGAGCGCCTACCAGGCCACAGGCGAGGCACTGCAGGGTGCTGTCGACGACATGGCAGTAGACACCAAGAACGAAGGTGCGACGGCATCAGACCTTGCCTCCACCGCCCAGGTCGGCACGTACATCGCGCTGGCGATCGCGTTCGCCATCGGTCTTGGCGCCGCCATCTTCGGCTCCCGTGTGATCGCGGCACCGCTGACGCGCATGTCGTCCGCCATGCGGCGCCTGACCGAGGGCCATACGGATATCGAAATTCCGGGCGCCGGGCGCCAGGACGAGATCGGCGAGATGTCCCATGCCCTGGGCGTGTTCCGCGAAGCTGCGATCGCAAACAAGCGGCTGGAGGCGGAGGCAGAAGAGAACCGGATGCGTGCCGAATCCGAACGGGTTGCCGTGCAGCAGCGCGCCGAGGAAGAGGCGGCCGAGCGGCTTAGGGCAGCGACGTCCGGTTTGGCCGCGGGGTTGAAGCGTCTCGCCGCCGGAGACCTCGCCTTCCAGCTGAACGAACCTTTCTCCCCCGATTTCGAGCCGCTGCGGCACGATTTCAACCAGTCCGTCCGCCAGCTTGGCACGACGCTGACATCCGTCATGGAGAGCATCCAGGCGATCGAGGTCGGCACGCAGGAGATTGCCTCCGGCGCCAACGACCTGTCGCGGCGTACCGAACAGCAGGCGGCCTCGCTGGAAGAGACTGCGGCGGCTGTCGAGGAGATCACCTCCAACGTCCAGAATTCCACACGGCGCACCGAAGAGGCGCGGACGATCGCTGCCGAAGCCAATACCTCTGCGACGCAGTCCGCCGGTGTCGTCTCCCACGCCGAGGAAGCGATGCGCAAGATAGAGGGAAGCTCCGAGCAGATCTCCAACATCATCGGTGTCATCGACGAAATCGCCTTCCAGACGAACCTGCTGGCGCTCAATGCGGGCGTCGAGGCAGCCCGGGCCGGTGACGCCGGCAAGGGATTTGCCGTCGTCGCCCAGGAGGTGCGTGAGCTAGCGCAGCGCTCCGCCCAGGCGGCCAAGGAGATCAAGGACCTGATCCGCAATTCCTCCGTCGAGGTGGAAAGCGGCGTGCGTCTGGTGCGCGATGCCGGTACGGCGCTGAACACGATCTGCGGCTTCATCGTTTCGATCAACGAGCACATGGAGTCGATCGCGGTGTCCGCCAAGGAACAGTCGACCGGCCTCCAGGAGGTCAACCAGGCGGTCAACGCCATGGACCAGACGACGCAGCAGAATGCCGCGATGGTCGAGCAGTCAAATGCCGCGTCCAACTCCCTTGCGCAGGAAGCCGTGCGGCTCAAGGACCTTGTCAGCCGTTTCCAGCTGGACGGGATGGCAACGGTCCAGGCCTCCTCGCTGCGCCAGACCGCCAGGGCCATGTCCCGCCCGCAGTCCCCGGCGGCCATGGCTCAGCGTCCGGCCAGGGTGGCCGCAGCGGGTGCTGGTGGCGGCAACTGGGAAGAATTCTGACGGATGGATCGCCAATACCGGCTCAAACAGAGCCGGTGGTCAGCGGAAACAAAAACGGCGCCCGAAAGGGCGCCGTTTCAGTATTCAGGGTCGTCAACCTTTGCATCCGAAACCGGACGCTGGCGCCAATTAGGCGGCCTGCAGGTTGCCGGCAGAGGTCTTGCCCGAGCGCTTGTCGGTGACGAGCTCGTAACGGACCTTCTGGCCGTCTGCGAGCTGGCCGAGGCCGGAGCGCTCAACTGCGGAGATGTGGACGAATACGTCGGCGCCGCCGTTGTCAGGCTGAATGAAGCCGTAGCCCTTGGTCGTGTTGAACCACTTTACCGTACCGGTGTTCATAACGATTTCCTTTCATTCGAATCGTTGTTGGTTGCCTGCGATACCCTGCGGGCGATGGGTCGATTTTGAGAGGAAATCTTCAACCGCCGGAGCGGTGCGTGGAAGTTCGCTAGCAATGTTCGATGTGGCTGATATAGGTGATTTTCCGGGGTTGGGCAATCCGGTCGGTAAACTTTGCGTGCAAAGGCTTGCCGTTGCCCGACTCGTGGCTCAAACGCTCCGCATGATCCCGCCATCCACGCGAATGTTCTGGCCGGTGATATAGCCGCCGCCATCGGACGCCAGGAAGGCGATCGTCGCGGCGATTTCCTCCGACGTGCCATAGCGCCCCATCGGGATCTTGTCCCGGCGCTCCTCCTTTTCCGGCAAGCTGTCGATGAAGCCGGGCAGTACGTTGTTCATGCGAATGTTGTCTGGCGCATACTTGTCGGCGAACAGTTTGGTGAAGGCGGCAAGGCCGGCGCGGAAGACGCCGGAGGTCGGAAACATGGCATCCGGCTCGAAGGCCCAGGCGGTGGAGATGTTGATGATTGCGCCGCCGCCTTGGGCCTGCATGAGCGGGGTCACCAGCCGGGTCGGGCGGATGACATTCAGCAGGTAGTAGTCCATGCCCTTGTGCCAGTCCTCGTCGGAAATCTCCAGCACCGGTCCCTTCGGCCCATGCCCGGCGCTGTTGACCAGAACGTCGACCCGGCCGTGGCGGGCGATCGCCTCGTTGACCAGCCGGCTGATGTCGTCGTTGGAAAGATTGGAGCCGGTGACCCCGAAGCCGCCGAGTTCCTTTGCCAGCGCCTCGCCCTTGCCGGACGAGGAGAGGATGCCGACCGTGTAGCCGTCCGCCGCCAGCCGTCTTGCCGCCGCAGCCCCCATGCCGCTGCCGCCCGCCGTCACCAGTGCCACCTTCTCGCTCATCGCGTCTCTCCTCTTTTCTGTCGTGTCATGCACGTTCTGCACGGTTATCGCGCCGCCTGTCCAGAGGCGAAAATCCGGAAGGACGATCAATGCCCTCCGGCGCAGCGCCTTTGGACTTTCTTCATAAACCGAAGTTTATTCGGCTCCCGTAAGCCGCCGGCCAATATGCCGGCTGCCGGTCCTTGCGGATGCTTTCCCCGTCGGCTGCCCGATTCGGCGGCCTGGAACACCCGGGAGGAAAACCGATGCGGATGAAACGAAATCTGATGTCCCTTGCCATGCTCGGCATGATGTGCGGCTCGGCGCTGGCGGGAACCGTCGACGACCTGCTGGCCGGTCTTGCGTCGCAGGGATTCAAAGTGACCGAGGTCAAGCGGACCATTCTCGGCAACTACAAGATCGAGGCGAAGAGCGGCGGGGTCGAACGCGAGGTCGTCTACAATCCCTTCCTCGACAAGGTGCTGCGGGACAAGTCCGACAGCGAGGACCGTCATGCCGGCCGCTCCGGCTCTTCCGGCCGGTCGGCGAGCAGCGGCAGCGACGACAGCCATGACGATGGCAACGACGATAACGGTGATGACGGTTCGGATCACGACAGCAACGACGATCATGGCGGCGATTCCGGCCATGACAGCGGGTCGGACCACGATAGCGGCTCGGATCACGACAGTGGCGGCGACGACCACGGCGGCGATGACGACTGACGTCATTTCGTTTGACAGCGGCAAAGGTTGATGGACACTTGCCGCTATCGGCCACTCCCGGAAATCCGCCTTCCGGGAGTGGTTTTCGACGTCGGGGGGCTTATTCCATGATGCGGTTCTTCCCTTTCGGAAAGCGGCCATTGCACCGGCCGATCGCCGGGGCGCAGCGCTTTCGCCTGCTGCTGGCGCTTGTCTCGGCGCAGATCCTGCTGTCGTTCGTCCTGATCCTCGAATTCATCGCCTACGACATTCGCGGCTACGACAACATTCCGTGGGAGGTCGTCGAGATGTTCGAGCTCGCCGAGGCGCTCTCGGCCGTGGTCAGCATCGGCGTCGGCGTCTACGTCATCTTCTTCCTGCTGCGACGGAACCTTCATGTCGAGACGCAGCTTCAGGCGGCGTCGGGCGCCATGCATGCGCTGATGCTGCAGCGCTTTGCCGAATGGCAGCTGTCGCCCTCCGAGACGGAGGTGGCGCTCTTTACCATCAAGGGGATGAGCACGGCGGAAATGGCGCGCTTGCGCGGCACGAGCGAAGGCACGATCAAGGCGCAGACGGCGGCCGTCTACCGCAAGGCGGGCGTCGGCAATCGCACCCAGCTTCTCGGTCTCTTCGTCGAGGAGCTGATTGGCGGGCCGATCACGCTTTCCACTCCGGAGCCGGTCGTCGGGAAGGACGCCTGAAGTCCGCCGGTCGCCGGCTTATCCCCGTGAATTCACGCTTCCGGCGCCCGTGCTATGCTCATCGCGTTCCGAATGGATAGGCCGGGAGTGCGTGCCTGGTGATCGGAACCGGCGCTTTGAGGTTGCGGCGAACGCAGGCTGCATCATCGAAGGGTCTGCGAACGGTCCACCTCGGCCCGTGCGGTCCGCGGCCGTGACGTCTGGACGGGTTCAGCCCGTCGCCAATGAGACGTTCCGGATGCGATGCCGGACCATACAGGACGCAAGCCGTTGCGTGCTGGCGGGTTGTGCATGCTGTCGAAGACCGACATGTCTTCGGGACCATGCGCTGAAATGATGTGCCTTGGAGGCACGCAAGGCCCTGCCGCGAGGCATGGCCGCAGAGGGATCCGCGGACAAAAACCGCCGAACGGGGCGCTCGAAAGGGCCACCTTTACATAAATTCGATGCGGCACTTTCGAGCGCTTCGTCCTCAATGCAAGAAAACCGCGCGAGCATGGCCCGCGCGGCGGAAAGGCATGCGCTAACGCTTGATCGAGCCCGCCACCTGTTTGACGGCGGCGTTGAAGCGGTTCCAGACGTTGATGGTGCCGATCGTGGTGATGAGGGCGGCGAGTGCCTTTTCATCGTAATGCCGGCGGGCATCCTCCCAGATCTCGTCCGACACCGGGTCGGCCTTGTCGGCAAGCCGGGTCAGCGCTTCGGCGAGCGCCAGAGCGGCGCGCTCGGCCTCGGTGAAATAGGGTGTGTCGCGCCAGGCGGCGACCGAGAACAGGCGGTCGTCGGACTGATCGGCCTTCCGCAGGTCTTCCGAATGCATCTGCACGCAGACGCTGCAGCCGTTGATCTGGCTGGCGCGCAGGTGCACCAGTTCGCGGGTCACATGCGGAAGGCCTTCCTGGTCGGCAGCCTTGGCGAGGGCGAAAAGGGCCTGCATGGCGTTCGGAAGCACAAAGGCGGGGTTCTGCATTCTGGCTTGCATGGTAAGTCTCCATCGGGTTTGGTTTCGCTTCGAACGGAGGCATCCCGACATTTTCCGTTTTCACCGGTCACATCGGCCAGACTTCGTTCGTCATGGCCTTGACGGACGAAACCCAAGGAGTGTGACAGATGGAGACGAAAAAAATTCTGGCGGCCGAATTCGAGGCCAATCGCGGCCGCTTGCGGACAGTCGCCTACCGCATGCTGGGCTCGGCAAGCGAAGCGGACGATGCCCTGCAGGAGGCCTGGCTGCGGCTTACCCGCGCGGAGACCGACGGCATCGACAATCCCGGCGGGTACCTCACGACGGTGGTCGCCCGTATCTGCCTCGACATGCTGCGTGCGCGCAAATCCCGCCGCGAGGATCCCATCGAAGCGCCGGGGCTCGCCATGGACGAGAAGCCGGCAGCGGACCTAGGGCCGGAGGGCGAAACGCTGATGGCCGATTCCGTCGGCCTCGCGCTGCTCGTCGTCCTTGAAACCCTGAACCCGGCCGAACGCCTCGCCTTCGTGCTGCACGACATGTTCGATGTCTCCTTCGAGGAAATTGCCACGATCGTCGACCGGACGCCGGAGGCGACGCGCCAGCTTGCCAGCCGCGCCCGCCGCCGGGTGCAGGGGGCGGAGGCGCCCGAAAGCGCCTTTGCGGCCCGTCGCCGGATCGTCGATGCCTTCCTCGCTGCCTCGCGCGGTGGCGATTTCGAGGCGCTGTTCGACCTGCTCGATCCCGATGTCGTCTTCAAGGTCGATGAGGCGGCCGTTCGGCTTGGCAACAAGGCGGAGACGCTCGGCGCGACCGCGGTCGCCAGGGCCTTCCTCGGCCGGGCGCAGGCCGCCCATCCGGCCCTTCTCGACGGCCGCCTCGGCCTTGCCATCGTTCCGCCCGGCAAATCGCTGCTCTTGGTCCTCGAGATCGCCTTCAAGGATGGCCGTATCGCCGAAATCAGCGCCGTCGCCGATCCTGAACGGCTGGCGGCGCTTGATATCGACATGCTGGAGGAATGACGGAGCGGGGGGTGCAAAATCCCGCCGCCCTTGCGCGGCAGGGCATTCGCTTCTATATCAGCCGCCAATGTCTGCCGCCGCCGTCCGGGCCATGAAAATGCCGGGAAGGGCGGTGAAGACGAAATGATGCAGATTCACATCCAACCTTGACCTGGACTGGCGGATCGGAACCGATGAACACACTTGATATCGACAAGAAGCCGGAAGACACCCGGGTCGTCGTCGCCATGTCCGGCGGCGTGGATTCCTCCGTCGTTGCCGGCATTTTGAAGCGCGAGGGCTATGACGTCCTCGGCATCACCCTGCAGCTCTACGACCATGGCGCCGCCGTGCACCGGGCGGGCTCCTGTTGCGCCGGTCAGGACATCGACGATGCCCGCCGCGTCTGCGAAACGCTCGGCATTCCCCATTACGTGCTCGACTACGAGGCACGCTTCCGCGACACGGTGATCAACCCGTTCATGGAAAGCTACGTGGCCGGCGAAACGCCGATCCCGTGCGTATCCTGCAACCAGACGGTCAAGTTCGCCGACCTGCTGGCAACCGCCAAGGAACTCGGCGCCGATGCGCTGGCGACCGGCCACTATATCCGCTCGCGGCCCAATCCGGCGGCCGATGATGCGGGCCGCCGCGCGCTCTACCGCCCGGTCGACAGCGACCGCGACCAGAGCTACTTCCTGTTCGCAACGACGCAGGAACAGATCGACTACCTGCGCTTTCCGCTCGGCCACCTCTCCAAGGCCGAAACCCGCGAACTGGCGCAGGAGATGGGCCTCGTCGTCGCCCAGAAGGCCGACAGCCAGGACATCTGTTTCGTGCCGCAGGGCAAGTATTCCGACATCATCACCAAGCTGAAGCCCGATGCGGCGCTTGGCGGCGATATCGTCCATATCGATGGTCGTGTGCTCGGCAGCCATGACGGTATCCTGCATTACACGATCGGCCAGCGAAAGGGCCTTGGTGTGGCCACCGGCGAGCCGCTCTACGTCGTCTATCTCGATGCCCGCGGCCGCCGCGTCATCGTCGGGCCGAAGGAAGCGCTCGACACGCGCCGGGTCTATCTGCGCGACGTCAACTGGCTCGGCGACGGCGCGCTCGAAGAGGCAGCCAGGGATGGCTTTGCCTGCTACGCCAAGCTGCGCTCCACCCGCGCGCCGGCGCGCGCCGTGCTGCATGCGGACGACAGCGGCGTCTATGTCGATCTCGAGATCGGCGAAGCCGGCATCGCCCCCGGCCAGGCCTGCGTCCTCTATTCCGGCATCGGCGCCGACGAGCGTGTCTATGGCGGCGGCTTCATCGACCGGTCGGAACGCTCCGAGGATGCCGAAGCGGCGCTGAAAGCCCTTCTCGCCGGCCCCGTGGCAGCCTGAACCGGATCGGACGGGCAGGCAATCAACTATCGGAAAAGCCCGCATTTGCGGGCTCTTCCTCCCGGTCTTGGGAGAGGCGATTTTTTGCCCTTTTCGCGCTTGACAGCCAAGCCCGGCCCGCCCTATAAGCCCCCAATCCTGACGGCCCGGCGCTTCGACCTGCGAGGCGCCTTTTTAACGGCCCAAGACCCGGCGGAGTAGCTCAGTAGGTTAGAGCAGAGGAATCATAATCCTTGTGTCGGGGGTTCGAATCCCTCCTCCGCTACCATTTCAGCCGGTCCCGCCAAAGGCGGGAGACATCGATCCCGTGAACCGATTTCAGGCGTAGAATTCCCCGAAGCCGTGGTGCGGGGGTTGAGCCAGTCTCTACATATCTATATTAACGCTGCAACAGAAGTCCGTGCGCGTGGGCCGGTGTGTCGTTCTGGGTGTCAGGTGCGAGTGACGAGATCGTCCGAATACTTGTAGCCTTTGTCGGTGATTTCAAAGATCTCCCCTTTGTTCCCTCGTGGGGTAATAAATCCCTGCTCAAGTAGTTCATTGATTGCCGCTTCCCAGCGCGCGACCGACCTTCGGTCGCTAGAGTCAACGAAATTTCTGCCGTTGGTTTGGATTGCTTGTCCACCCATATGACGAACGCTCATTATGACGCCGCTCTTGTCATTGGATGCTTCAATCAACAGTGTTTTCGCTTCCTCCGATAGAAATGGATGAGACTGGTCAGCATCAATGACTATACGTCGTTCAATCTCCTCTGGTTTGGTGCCTGTCTCCATGGAGGCAAGATAGGAATTGTCCCTAACTTCAATTTGGAGCTGTCGGCGAAATTTGTCTCGAAAGTCAGCGATATTGTCGTAGGTTTCTATTAGCCCCTTACCCTCGCACCATTTTCGAAACACTTGAAGCGCATTGAATTGATCTTGATCTAGCGACTGTGGCGCTACAGGCGCAGTGGAGAAATAGACCATTACAGGTTTCCCAGCATCTAGATGGCGCTGTATCTCTTCTACTGTCCCACTTTGCGCCTCACCCGTAGGTGTTCCTAGGCGTGTCCAAAATACCCCCACAAGAAGGTCGCATTTGTCCAGAACGCGTTCGTTGATTATCTCTTGAGGACGTCCGCTAAGCGAGGGCGCGGAATGTGTTTCCCAGCCAACGGGCATCAGGACCGATTGGGTTCTCGCGGAATTGAGATCGTTCCATTCGTGTATAATGTCTCTTACTTGGTTTCGCTCTTCCAAAACGTCGCCTGGGGACGCGATCATTACTGAAATCACATTAGCTCGATAGGCCATTTCTTCTCCTCATGAATCGAGATGTTTGTAATATACAACTGTAAAGTGATGTAGTAATCGCTGAATTGATCAATGTTGAAGGGGGATGCATGCTTATAGAAGTGAAGTTCGAAGGTGGGTTGGCCGAAGAGCATAAAATTCCGGCATATGAGGGTACTAAATCGCTTGAAGGGTTGACGCGCTCACTGCTCATTGTTTTTAACTACTTGGTTGAAGGACGTGTTAGGCGCAAGGAGTTCGGGCGTGCGCCATTGACCTTTAATTTGATTGCTCAACGTCCCGGCAGTTTTGAAACGATCTATGAAATTGCCTACGGGGCTGCAGTGTACGGCGGGCCGGTGCTTGGCATGGCGGTCGCAGGCAATTTGCTCACGGATTTGCTGAAGACGGTTTATCGGCGTGTCACAGGCGGTGCGGAAGATGGGGACGTGCCGAATTCTGTTGTGCAGCTCGAGGCAGCTCGGGGCGGAGACGTCGCGGCATTGACCGAAGCTGTTGAGCCGTCAATTCGCCTTGGCCATAACGTGATCAATCACGGGGTCATGAATATCAACATTTACCAATCAGGTGCGCCGGTTGATCAGCCTTTGGCGGCGCTTAACCCGCGGACCAAAAAATATGTTTGGGAAAATGTCATCAATGATGGCGTGCGCGTTAAGCTCTTTAGTATCGGCAGCTTCAACGCCAATCAGGGAACTGGTAGGGCGTTTGACTTAGAAGAGGGGCGTTCAATACCGTTTGAATTAGCGAAGGATGTGGACAGAAGAACCGTCGATACGCTTTTGTCTAGTATCAGTTCATATACGAGAAAACGCCGTCTTGGCGATGATCTACGCTCGGCGGTCGCATTGCGCTACACGTCTGTTGATGCGGTAGATGGGCGTATCAAAAAGATCAGAATTATCACAGCAAGAAATGAAATCGCTGAATTTTGATCGTTGATTTTGGGGGGGCATTCGCAGTCCCACCCATCCCTTCAGGTTGATTATCACTTCTCAGCAAACAATCCCCTTGCTTCCTTCTCACCCGCTAAACCTTTCACCCATTGCCAAGGTGAGCGAGGTTTGTGATTTTTCGCCAATCTGGGGTGTTTCTTCTGATCTCACACGCCATCACGCAGGCGCTGGCAACTCCGCCAACCTAAGCCGCCCTCGGCTCGATCCTCGACAAATCATCTTCGATCTGGCGGCGGCGTTGCATGAGGTCGTAGTCGGCCTGCAGGCCGAGGAAGAAGCCTTCGGACATGCCGAAATAGCGGGCGAGGCGCAGGTCGGTGTCGGCGGTCATGGCACGCTTGCCCAGCACGATTTCGTTGATGCGGCGCGGCGGGACGTGGACGGCGCGGGCGAGCGCGTTCTGGCTGACGCCCATGGGTTTGAGAAACTCTTCGAGCAGGATTTCGCCGGGATGCGGGTTCGGCAAGAGATCAGTCGTGATAGTCGACGATTGTGACATGGCTCGGTCCTCCTTCCTGCCAGATGAAGCAGATGCGCCACTGGCTGTTGATCCGGATGCTGTGCTGACCGGTCCGGTCGCCTTTCAGCGCTTCAAGCCTGTTGCCGGGCGGGACGCGCAAATCCTGCAGCGTGCGGGCCTGGTTGAGCAGGCGCAGCTTGCGCAGGGCAACCGGCTGAATATCCGGCGGAAGCTTCCGGCTTCGCCGACCCGACCAGATGCATTCGGTTTCCGGATCGGCGAAACTCTGGATCATGAGGAAGCATAACGCATCACGTCATATGACGCAATGCGTTATCATTTTGTGGGAAGTCGGGTGAGGGGTGCCCCTCAGCCTTCCTTGTAATAATAGCTGTAGCCGTTGAGCGCCGGGGCGCCGCCGAGGTGGGCGTAGAGGACCTTGGAGCCTTCCGGGAAGAAGCCCTTCTTCGTCAGGTCGATCAGGCCCTGCATGGATTTGCCTTCGTAGACCGGATCGGTGATCATCGCTTCGGTGCGGGCGGCAAGCCGGATCGCTTCGTTGGTTTCCTCCGACGGCACGCCGTAGGCGGGGTAGGAGTAGTCCGGGTTGATGACGATTTCGTCTTCGCGGACAGCGCGGCCGAGGCCGACGAGTTCGGCGGTGTTGTCGACGATCTGGCGCACCTGGGCGCGGGTCTGATCGAGCGTGCCGGAGGCATCGATGCCGATGACGCGGTCGGCGCGGTCCTGGGCCGCGAAGCCGACGATCATGCCGCCCTGGGTGGAGCCGGTGACGACGCAGACGACGATATAGTCGAACTTGAAGCCGAGCTCTTCTTCCTGTTTTGCGACTTCCTCGGCGAAGCCGATGTAGCCGAGCGCGCCGTATTTGTGCACCGAGGCGCCGGCCGGGATCGGGTAGGGCGTGCCGCCGGCGTCCTTCACCGACTGGATCGCGTCTTCCCAGCTCTTGCGGATGCCGATGTCGAAGCCGTCGTCGACGAGGCGGCTGTCGGCGCCCATCAGGCGGGTCATCAGGATGTTGCCGACGCGGTCGTAGACGGCGTCATAATGCGGCACCCACTTTTCTTGGATGACGACGCATTTCATGCCGATCTTGGCGGCGGTGGCGGCGACCATGCGGGTGTGGTTGGACTGCACGCCGCCGATCGAGACGAGCGTGTCGGCGCCCGAGGCGATCGCGTCCGGCACGATGTATTCGAGCTTGCGCAGCTTGTTGCCGCCCATGGCGAGGCCGGAATTGCAGTCGTCACGCTTGGCGTAGATCTCGACCTTGCCGCCGAGCGCTTCAGACAGGCGCGGCAGATGTTCGATCGGTGTCGGGCCGAAAGTGAGCGGGTAACGTTCGAATTTTTCCAAGAGGGACATCAGTTGGCTCCTTGCTGAACTGGGCTGAATATGGCGCCAACATAGAGAAAATCGGATGAAATGTGCTCTCTTATTCAGTCAATAAATTATCGTAACAATTCTTATATTTCGTCAAATAGATAAATATCTTCCATATTAATGAAAATTATCGGAAGATAACATCATCTGAAAATGGCGCCTGACTGCCGCGTGGAATGGCGGGAAAATAGAAACGCCGGTGCCCCTGTTCAAGGAGCTCCGGCGTCTGGTCGCAAGGATATTGATTTCCGGGCTCAGGTGATCGCGGCGATCCCGTCGGCGAGGATCGGCCGGGCCTTCTTCAAGGCCTCGATGTCGGGGAGCGGGCGGGCGAACTCGCTGCTGCCGGCGAAGACGGCTTCGAGCTCGGCTGCGACCGAGAGCACGCCGAGGTCGTCGTTGCGGCGGCCGACGATCTGCAGGCCGAAGGGCATGCCCAGTTCGTCGCGGCCGACCGGAATGGTGATCGAGGGGTGGCCCGCAATCGTCGAGGCATAGGCCATCGCCAGCCACTGGTAGTAGCTCTCGGTGGCGACGCCATCGATTTCCTTCGGATAGAGTTCGTGCCAGTCGCGCGGGCTGATGGTGACGGCCGGCGACAGCAGGTAGTCGTGGCTGTCGAAGAAGTTTTGCCAGCTGCGGTAAAAGGCGCCCTGGCGGTTCATCGCGTCGGCGACGTCGAGCGCGGAATAGGAGAGGCCCTCCTCGACATTGGCGATGATGTTCGGGCCGTAGCGCTCCGGCGTCTTTGCCACGCCGGCCTGATGGGTGCCGAGGAACATCAGCGCCCGCAGCACGGCGAAGATGCGATCGGCGTCGGTGCAGTCTGGCGTGGTCGCTTCCGCCCGGCCGAGGGTGGGGGCGAGCCAGTTGATGCGGCTCAAGAAGGCACGGCGCACGACCTTCTCCGTCATGGCGAAGCCGTAGTCCTCGGTGAAGGCGAATTTCAGCGACGAGAGATCGCGGCGCGGCAGGCGGGCGAAGTCCGCCGGGTTCCATGGTGTCTTGTCGTCGACGACGGCGGTGAAGGGATCGAGGCGGTCCGGCCTTGCGATGACGGAGAGCATCAGGGCCGCGTCGGCCACCGTGCGGGCCATCGGGCCGGAGGTCGGCAGATGCATCAGCGCCATGCCGCGCGTGTCGCCGGGAACGACGCCGGGCGACGGACGGAAGCCGACGACGCCGCAGAAGGCGGCCGGATTGCGCAGGCTGCCGCCGGTGTCCGAGCCAGTGCAGAGCGGCGCCATGCCGGTCGCCAGCGCCGCCGCGGAACCGCCGGAGGAACCGGCGGCGCTCTTCGTCGGGTCATGCGGATTGCCGGTCGGGCCGTAGACGGTGTTGACCGTGTTGCCGCCGGCGGAAAATTCCGGATTGTTGGTCTTGCCGAGCACGACCGCGCCGGCGCGGCGCATGGCGGCAACGATGGCGTCATCCTTGGTGGCGATGTTGTCGCGGTAGATTTCCGAGCCGAGCGTCGTCGGCAGGCCGGTGACGTCGATCATGTCCTTCACGCCGAAGGGCAGGCCGTGCACGGGGCCGAGCGGTTCTCCGGCCATGACGGCCTCTTCGGCCTTGCGGGCCTCGGCGCGCATGCGCTCGAAATCGGCGGCAACGACGGCATTGATCGCCGGATTGATTGCCTCCGTCCGGGCGATGCAGGCGTCCGTCAGTTCGACCGGTGATAGCTGGCGCCGTGAGATCAGCTGGCGCGCCTCGATGGCGCCGAGGTCTGCGGGATCGGTGGTCATGCGTCGCGTCCTTCCTACTGTGGCTGATTTTGGGTGCCGATATCCCAGAACAGGCCGGTCATCATCATCAGCGCCTCGCGGCTCGACGACAACAGGATATGTTCGTTCGGCGCATGCTGCGAGCAGCCGGGATAGGAATGCGGCAGCCAGACTGTCGGCAGGCCGAGGGTCTCGGAGAAGCACTCATTGGGGATGGAGCCGGCAAGGTTCGGCAGGATCGCCGGCCGCTTGCCTGTCGTCTCGCCGACCGAGGCGGCAACCCGCTTCACCCACGGATGGTCCGGGTCGAGGCGCGTGGCGTGGAAGAAGCCGCGTTCGGCCGGGATGATCTCGACGTCGTCAAAACCTTCACGGTCCAGGTGACGGCGCAGCGCCGGCAAAATGTCATCCGGGTCGGTGCCGACCACATAGCGCAGCTGGCAATGGGCGTTTGCGGAGCCGGAAATCGCATTGACCGGTGCCTCCGGCACGCCGCTCTTCTGGGCGAGCACGGCGAAGGAGTTCCAGCCGAACACGCGCTCGGACGGCGTCAGGCTTTCCTCGCCCCAGTCGGTGTCGATCGACGGCCCGTCGAAACCGCCGACGGGGCAATCCTCCAGCGCCTTGCGGACCGCGGGCGTCAGGCTGGTGGGGCGCCATTCCGGCACCTTGATTTGTCCCCGGCGGTCGACGATCGCGGCAATCGCGTGGGCGAGGATGGTGGCGGGGTCCTTCAGGAGGCCGCCCCAGTTGCCGGAGTGATGCGCGCCATCGCGCAGGCTCACGCGAAGGTCGAAGTTGACCGCGCCGCGCGAGCCCATGAACAGCGTCGGCCGCTCGGGATGCAGGCGCGGACCGTCGGAGGCGATCAGGACGTCTGCCTTCAGGAGATCGCGGTTGGCGGCGAAGAGTTCGTCGAGGCCCGGCGAGCCGCATTCCTCGCCCATTTCCAGGATGATCTTGCAGTTGAAGCCGAGCGCGCCGCGCGTGGCGATGATCGTCCTGAGCGCGGCGAAGTTGATGAGGTGCTGGCCCTTGTTGTCGGCGGTGCCGCGGCCATAGGCGCGGTCGCCTTCGATCACCAGGCGGAACGGTGCCAGCCCATCGCGCCACTGATCGGTTTGCGCGCGGATGACGTCGCCATGGCCATAGACGAGAATCGTCTCGAAGTCCGGGCTCTCGATACGTTCTGCGAAGAGAAACGGAATGTCGGCGTCGAGCGGATTTGCGAGGATGCGGCAGGCAAAGCCCATCTTTTCCAGCATCGGGATCATCGCGTCGTCGAGATAGCGGGCAAGCTCGGCGCGCCCGGCGGGGTCCTGGCTTTCGGAACCGATGGCGACGAGGCCGGCGAGTTCGTCGGTAAATTCGCCGGTATCCGCATAGCGGGTGATGGCGTCGAGGGCGGTATTGCGATCCGTCATGTCAGTGCGTCTTTTCCTTTTCGGCGATCGCATCGCCCCAGGGCGACATGATCTCGGTGCAGCCGGTGTTCAGGCCGTTCTCGCGGGCAACGCCGGCAGGGCAGGCGAAGGCGTAGGGGAACACCGTCCGCTTGGCTGTTGCGGTCGGCAGGACGGCCTCGAGCGCCGCGATGATCTCCGGCGACAGGTCCTCGTCGGCGACGATGGTGCCGCCGCCGGTATTGTCGATGCGCGGCTGGTGAAAGGCCTCGCCGAGATCCATGCCGAAGTCGGTTATGAAGGATGTGAGGTTCAGGACGGCCGGCAGGATCTTGCGGCCGCCGGATGCGCCGATTGCGAAACGCTTGCCGTCCTTCTCGCCGATGGCCGGGCAGACATTCATCAGGCAGCCCTTGTCGGGGCCGAGCGAGTTCGGCTTGCCCGGCTCCGGGTCGAACCACATGATGCCGTTGTTCATCAGAAGGCCGGTCGAGGGCGAGACGACCTTGGAGCCGAAGATCGAGAGGAGCGTCTGGGTGACGGCGACCATGTTGCCGTGCCGGTCGACGACCGAGAAATGCGTGGTGCAGGAGGGTGCGTGCGGCGCGTCGAGATCGCCCATGCCCTTCAGCCGCTTTTCGTAGGCGGCGCCAAGCGCTGCGGCCATGGCGGCGTAGCTCTTGCCGTCGGGGTCGGTGCCGGGCTCGAAGCTCTCCTGCATCATCATCAGGCAATCGGCAAGGTTGGGGCCGGCCGTCAGTCCCTTAGATGCATGGACGGTGCCGCCGCGATAGGGAACGGCAATCGTGTCCCGCAGGTCCGCCTTGTATGCCTTCAGGTCGTCCAGTCCGAGGCAGCCGCCTTTCGCCTGAATGTCGGCGACCATGGCGCGGGCGATCTCGCCTTCATAGAAATCGCGCGCGCCGGCTTCCGCCAGTCTTTCCAGCGTTGCGGCAAGCCGCGACTGGTCGAGCCGCGTATCGGACAGTGCCGTCCAGCCGGCAATCTTCGGCCACTGGCCGTCTTCGAGAAACAGGCTGGCGGAATCTGCGTCCTTTGCGAGTTCGCGGGTGGAGGAGGAGATCATCAGCGACGCGAACCAGTCGACCAGCATGCCCTCTTTCGCGAGGCCGACGGCGGGAGCGAGAAGCTCCTTCCACGAAAGCGTGCCAAAGGTCTGGTGAGCGAGCTCCATGCCGGCGACCGTGCCGGGAACGGCGATGGCTGTTGCGCCCTGGACATTGCGGTCGTCCTTGACGGTCGGCCAGGGGAAGAGGTCGGAGGAGCGGCCGGAACCATCAAGCGGATAGTCCTTCGGGTCAAGCGCCTTGGGCGAGCGCATGCCGAAGAAAAGCGTGTAGGCCTTTTGCTCGGCCTCGCGCCAGATCATCATCGTACCGCCGCCCGCCGGTCCGCTCATCCACGGTTCGACAACGCCGATGGCAAAGGAGGTGGCAACGGCGGCGTCGATGGCATCACCACCGGCCTCGAGGATCGCGGCGCCCACTTCGGCTGCCTTGCGATGCTGGGCCGCGACGATGCCGCCGCGGGTCGGGGTCACGCGCTTGGTGACGGTCTGGGTCGTCGAAAAATTGCTCATGGATCACCGTTCAGGCAGGAAGGATGGATTTTCGGTCGTCGCTGGTGCGGAAGAGATGACAGTCGACGTGCGAGGCACCGGCAACCACATGCGGCGGCGCCTGCGTCTTGCAGATGTCTTTTGCCACGGCGCAGCGCGGATGGAAATGACAGCCGGAGGGGGGAGAGATCGGGTTGGGGAAGGTGGCGCCGAGCTGGATGTCGGGCACGGAGAGGGAGGGATCGGGGGTTAGAACCGAGTCCAGGAGGGCGCGGGTGTAGGGATGCTTGGGTCCCTGGAAGAGTTCCGCCGCGGGCGCTTCCTCGACGATCTTGCCGAGATACATGACGGCGACGCGGGTCGCCAGATGCTCGACGACGGCGAGGTTGTGGCTGATGAAGAGATAGGTCAGCCCCAGTTCCTCGCGCAGTTCGGCGAGAAGGTTGAGGATCTGCGACTGGATCGAGACGTCGAGCGCCGAGGTCGGCTCGTCGCAGATGACGATTTCCGGATTGATGATCAGGGCCCGGGCGATCGCCACGCGCTGGCGCTGACCGCCGGAGAGCTGGCCGGGATAGCCCTTGCGGGCGCGCTGCGGAAGTCCGACGAGGTCGAGCATCTTCGCAACCGCCTTCTGCCGCGAGGCGCTGTCGCCGATCTTGTGGACGACTAGCGGCAAGGAGACGATGTCCTCGATCGACTTTCGCGGATTGAGGGAGGAGTAGGGGTCCTGGAAGATCGGCTGGATGCGGCGCGCGAGCAGTTGCCGGTCGCCCGGTCCGATCACCTGGCCGTCGACCAGAACCTGGCCCGTGGTCGGCTGTTCGAGACCGAGCAGGACCTTGGCAAGCGTCGATTTCCCGCAGCCGGATTCGCCGACGAGGCCGAGGACGTCCTTCTTGCGGATCCTGAGCGAGACGCCACCCAGCGCCTGCAGGGGCCGGGGTTTCGAAAACATGCCCTGCTTGACCTGATAGGTCTTGGTGATACCGGTCAGTTCGAGGACGGGTGTCGAGGTGTCGGAGACAGTCACGAGGCGACCTCCATGGCAGCAATGTCCTGAATGCAGCGGTACCAGTGCTGCCCGCCCGCGCCGCGCGGCGCGACGGGCCTGGAACAGGCCGCTTCCGCCAGCTCGCAGCGGTCACGGAAGGCGCATCCCTCGATGCCGCCGATCAGCGACGGCACGATGCCGGGGATGGAGCCGAGCGGTTCGCCGGGCTTCGTCTTGCCGGGGACGGGGATGCAGCGCAGCAGGCCGCGGGTATAGGGATGGGCCGGCTGGTCGAAGATCTCCGTGGCGGTGCCCGCCTCGACGATCTCGCCGGCATACATGACCGCCACCTTGTCGGCGATGCGGGCGACGACGCCGAGATCGTGGGTGACGAGGATCAGCGCCATGTTGAGCTCACGCTTCAGGTCGGCCAGCAGGCGCAGGATCTGCGCCTGGATCGTGACGTCGAGCGCTGTCGTCGGCTCGTCGGCGATGATCAGTTCCGGCTCGCACATCAGTGCCATGGCGATCATCACGCGCTGCCGCAGGCCACCGGACAACTGATGCGGATACTGCTTCAGCCGGCTTTCGGCGGCGGTGATGCCGACCTTGCCCAAGAGCTCGGCGGCGCGCTGCATCGCCTCTGCCTTCGAGATTGGACGGTGAAGGCGCAAGGCTTCGCTCAGCTGGTCGCCGATCGTGTAGGCCGGGTTCAGCGAGGTCATCGGTTCCTGGAAGATCATCGCCATGCGGTCGCCGCGCAGCTTCTGCATCTCCGCCTTGGAAACGGACCTCAGATCCTTGCCGGCGAATTCCAGTTTTTCGGCTCCGACCTTCATGTTCTTGCCGAGCAGGCCCATGATCGCCAGAGAGGTCAGCGACTTGCCGGAACCGGATTCGCCGACGATACAGAGCGTCTCGCCGCGCTTCAGTTCGAAGTCGATGCCGCGCACCGCTTTGATCGTGTGGACGCCGATCGGTATGTCGACCGTCAGGCCTTCCACCGTGAGGATGGTGTCGTTCGTTTCAGTCATCATTTCGACTCCGGCGCCGTGACGTCGCGCAGTCCGTCGCCCATCAGGTTGATCGCCAGCACGAGCAGGAACAGCGCAATGCCGGGAATGGTGATCAGCCAGGGCTGGAACAGCATCATCTGCTTGCCTTCCGAGATCATCAGGCCCCAGGAGGGGGTCGGCGGCTGTACGCCGAGACCCAGGAAGGAAAGGGCTGCTTCGAGCAGGATGGCGTGCGCCATTTCCAGCGTCATGACGACGATCAGGTTGTTGGCGATATTCGGCATGATCTCGGAGAGAACGATGCGGGTCGTCGAACAGCCGATGGCGCGCGCCGCGTTGACGTATTCGAGATCGCGGATCTGCATGACGGAGGAGCGCATGACGACCGCGAAGCGATCCCAGAGCAGCAGGCCGAGGACCATGATCACGACCTGCAGCGAGCCGCCGAACAGGGCGACGATGGCAAGCGCCACCAGGACGACCGGCATGGCGAGACGGACGTTGATCAGGAACGTGACGAAGAGGTCGACCTTGCCGCCGAAATAGCCGGCGGCGACGCCGAGAAGCGTGCCGATCGTGCCGGAGATCAGGGCGGTGACAAGGCCGATCAGCAGCGAAATCCGGGCGCCGTACAGCAGCCGGGCGAGATAATCGCGTCCGAGCTGGTCGGTGCCGAGAATATGATCGGGATTGGTGCCCGCCATCCAGAATGGCGGCTTCATGCGGGCAAAGAGATCCTGCGCATAGGGATCGTGCGATGTCAGCACCGGCGCAAAGACGGCGGCGGCAACGACAATGGCGAGGATCGTGAGGCCGATCATCAGGCCGAGATGGCCGAAGATGCGTCGCCGCAAGATGGCGGCCGGTGTCATGCCGACGATGGCTTCGGCAGTGGGAGCGGTCGATTGGCTCATGTCAGCCCACCCTTATGCGCGGATCGAGCCAGGCATTGGTCAGATCCGAGAGGAATGTGAAGAGGATGTAGAAACAGGAGAAGATCAGGATCAGCGCCTGCACGGTCGGCAGGTCGTGCCGGGAGATCGACTCCCAGGCGAGGTAGCCTGCGCCGTGGAGGGCGAAGATCGCCTCCACCACCACCGAGCCGCCGAGCATGAAGCCCATCTGGACGGCAGAGAGCGACACGACCGGAATGATGGCGTTGCGCAGCGCATGCTTGAAGAGAACGCGCATCGTGCCCGCGCCCTTCGCCCGCGCGGTGCGGATGTAATCGGCGTTCAGCACCTCCAGCATGCCGGCGCGGGTCAGGCGCATGATGGCCGGCATGGCGTAGTAGCCAAGCACGACGGTCGGCATGATGAAATGCTTCCAGGTCTCCGAGCCGGACGGCGGCAGAAGCCTGAGCTTGATCGAGAAGATCACGACGAGCACAAGCCCGAACCAGAAGCTCGGCAAGGCCTGGCCGGCAACCGACAGGAAGAGAGCGAGCCGGTCGATGATGGAGTTCGGCCGGACAGCGGCCGCCACGCCGAGGGGGACCGCCACGACAAGCGCGAAGGTGATGCCACAGAGGCCCAAGAGCATGGTGACGGACAGCCGGTCGGCGATCAGATCTGCCACGGGCAGCTTGAAATAGTAGCTCTGGCCGAAGTCGCCATGCAGGGCGTTCCACAGCCATTCGGTGTATTGCGTCGTCAGCGGACGGTCGAAGCCGTAGAGCTGGCGGATGGCCTCGAGGTCGGCGGAACTGGCGTTCTCGCCGGCAAGGGCTGCCGCCGGATCACCCGAGAGGTGCAGAAGCGAGAAACTGATGACCGAGACGGTGAGCGTCACCAGGATGGCGAGCCCGAGCCGTTTCAAAGCGAATGCAAGCATGCGACGTCTCCTTTGGGCGGCCGCGGCATCGGTGCCGTGGCGGCGTCACCTCTCCCGGCGCAGGGAGGATGGGAGGTTTACGCCGGGAGAGAGGAACGACCCGACCGTCCGGAGACGGTCAGGCGCACAGACCGCTATTTCCAGCCCATGTCGAAGAAGCGGACGATTTCGTCCGGGGTCGGCTTGAAGTCGATGTCCTTGGTGAAGACATAGTTCGTGTTGTAGGAGAACAACGGGATCCAGTAGGCTTCATCCGCGATCTTCGTCAGCGCCTTGGCGTAGTCTTCCTTCCGCTTCTCTTCATCGACCGTCGTGTCGCCGGCCTTCAGCCATTCGGCGACCTGATCGTCACGCGCGAAGTCCTGGTCGCCCTTTTCGAAGAACAAGCTTGTGATGGCGGAGACGTCGCTGATGGAGTTCGAGCCCCAGGTCAGGAAGCCGAAGCCGGCATCGCCCTTCTTCTGCATTTCGCGGAGAGCGGAGTACTGCAGGAACTTCAGGTCGGCCTTGATGCCGACGGCGTTCAGGTAGGACATCATCGCTTCGGCATAGGGGCGGTCACGGTAGGCGTAGAAGCTTGTCGTGAAGCCGTCCGGATAGCCTGCCTTTGCCAGCAGCTCCTTGGCCTTCGCCGGATCGTAGTCGTAGCTCGGCACATCCTGGGTGCAGCCGAACTGGGTCGGGTAGCACGCGGAATTGATGACTTCCGAGCTGCCCTTCAGGAGGTTTTCGACGATCGCCTTGCGGTCGATCGCGTAGCCGACGGCCTGGCGGACTTCCTTCTTCGTGAACGGGCTGTCGCCGCCGCGGGCGGCCGCATCCATCACGATATAGCCGATGCGCATGGTGCTTTCATTGCTGACGGTCAGCTGGTCCATGCTTTCCATCTGCTCGGCCTGGTCGGCGGGCACGCCCCAGATGAGATCGAGACCGCCGGAGAAGAGTTCGGCGAGCTGGGTGTTGATGTCGGGAATGGTGCGGATGTCAATGGTGCCGATTTTCGCCTTTTGCTTCGCGCCGACATAGCCGTCGAATTTCTTCAGCACGTAGTGCTTGCCCGGCTCGACGCTCTCGACCATGTAGGGGCCGGTGCCGACGGGCTTCAGGCCCATGCCCTTCGCGCCGACTTCAGCGTAGTACTTGTCCGGGTAGATCGGCACGAGGCCGGAAAGGTATTCGAGAGCGGCCGGGAACGGTCCGTTGGTGTGGATGCGGATCGTGTACTTGTCGATCTTCTCGACGTTCTTCATCCAGTTCACATAGCTTGGCGTGACCACGTGGCTGTCCGGATTGGTGACAGTTGCCACCGTATAGACGACGTCATCGGCATCGAAGTCTTCGCCGTTATGGAACTTCACGCCTTCGCGCAGCTTGAATTCCAGCGTGGTGTCGTCGATCCACTTCCAGGATGTGGCGAGGTCGCCGACATATTTGCCGGTCGCGGGATCGCGAAAGACCAGACCATCCCAGACCTGACGGTTGAGGATCGTGCCTTCGCGAGCCGACTGATAGTAGAAGTCGAGCGACTCAAGTTCCTTGCTGAAGGCGACATGCAGGGTGTCGTCCGCCTTGTTTGCATATGCCTGGCTGCAGGAAAGCAAAGCGGCCAGAGTGAATGCACTTACGGATAGAAATGGCTTCATCTGATTTTCAACGGCTTGCGCCGCCCCTCTGTTGACTCTTCTTTGTATTATTATATGATACATTGAACTGTATATTCATTCAGTGTATTTTGCGATCGCTGATTGTCAAGACGGGTTGCTTAAATTGGGGGCGCGCACAAGGAATGAGCAAAGTGCTGGAGGGGGAGAAGAAGAAGCAGGACACGCTGTTTGTCGGGTCGCTTGAAAAGGGCATGCGGATCATGGCGGCCTTCGGGCTGCATCATGCCGAACTCGGCCTAACGGAGCTCGCGGAACTGACCAAGCTCGACAAGAGCGCGGCCCAGCGGCTGGCCAACACGCTGCACAAGATCGGCTATCTGGAGAAGGACCCCGACAGCCGTCGTTTCCGGCCCTCGTTGAAGTTTCTCGAACTTGCGGCGAGCTATCTGTCGTCCGATCCGTTCGTGCAGCTGGCCATGCCGAAACTGATCGAACTCAGCCGGAGCCTGGGCGAGCGGGTCAATGCGGCGCGACCGATGGGTTCGGATATCATCTATGTGGTTCGGATTCCAACGCAACTGACCAGCTTCGCCGCGATGGTGGTGGGACGGCGCGTGCAGGCGCTGAGCTCCTCTTCGGGACGCATCATGCTAGCGCATTTCGACGAGGCCCGGCGCAAGGAAGCGCTTGAGACCTGGCCGATCGATCAGATCACTTCGAAGACCGTGACCGACAGGTCGCAGATCGCCAGGGAGGTCGAGGAGGCCGCAGCGCTCGGCTACGGCATTGCGGTCAACCAGAACATCATCAACGAGATCGGCATCGCCGCGCCCGTGTTTACCAAGGGGGGTGAGGTCGGAGGCACCGTGCAGTGCTCGGTCTCCAGCCTCAAATGGTCGCTCGATCGTGTCCACAAGGAAATCGCCCCCCAGTTGATGGAAGTGGCGAATTCGATCGTCCTGCCGCGCTGACCTGCCAAGCCCTTCTGCGGTCTCAGCGGGCGGGCATGCCTTCAGGCTTCATGTGGCGTTTCTGGGCGGCGATGCGGAATGGTGCGTTCGGCCCGCCGTAGCCGTGGTAGTTGCCACGCCGCTCGACGATCTCGAAGAAGAAGCCCTCTCCAAAGACCTGGCTGTAGAGCTGGAAATACTCACCGCCGGCATCCTGGTCATAGAGGATGTTGTGGGCGCGCAGGCGGTCGGCAAGCGCGGGCTCCAGACCGAAGCGGGCCTCCACGTCGTCGTAGTAGTTGCGCGGGATCTGCAGCGGCTGCAGGCCGTTGGCTGCAAGCGCCTTGGCGGTTGCGAAAATGTCATCGGTCGCAAATGCCAGATGCTGGATGGCCGAGCCGAAGCTTTCGGCCATGAAGTGCCCCGCAAGCGTCTTGCGGTTCTCCGCGCCGTTGAGCGTAATGCGCAGGCTGCCGTCGCGGCTCTCGACGACCTGGCTGCGCACAAGGCCGCTCGGATCGGTGATGTCGACCTGCGGCGTCTTGGAGAGGTTGAAGATCGAGGTGTAGAACAGCAGTGCCGAGGGCAGCTCGTCCGAGCGCATCGTCTGCGCCACATGATCGATCCGGGTGAGGGAGGCGTCGACCGGCGGGTTTTCGTCCTCCATCGGTTCGAACTCGATGTCCCAGACCTGGCCGAGTTCACTCTTGTCGTCGATGAAATAGATCAGCCCTTCACCCGTGCCGCGGATGGCGGGGATGTTCAGTTCACCCGGCCCGACGGCCTGCTCGAAGGGAACGGCATCGAGCGCCTCGGCGCGCTCCAGCGCGGCAGCTGCGTCGCCGACCTTGAGGCCCATGGCGTAAGCCGATGTGCCGTGGACGGCGAAGGTGGAATGCGCGAATCCCTCGTGCTCGGTGTTGACGACGAGATTGATGGCACCCTGACGATACAGGGTGACGGCCTTCGACTTGTGGCGGGCGAAGGCGCGGAAGCCCATCATCCGCAGCAGCTTCGAAAGCGTCTGCGCTTCCCGCTGGCTGGTTGCGAATTCGATAAACTCGACCCCGCTGACCGCCGCCCTGTCGGGCATTGCTTTCGACGAGATGGCAATGCCCGGCTCCTGTCGCTGCACCCGGTCCATCAGATGGATCAGGGACCGGTGGCCGTCATTGGAGACCAGTTTGGGAGCGCCGCCGCGGAATTGATCGTTGAAGATTTCCAGGGACAGGGGGCCGCTGTAGCCTGTCGCCGCGACGGCCCGCATGAAATCGACGACCGGCAGGTCGCCTTCGCCCGGCATGTTGCGAAAATGGCGGCTCCAGTAGAGCAGATCCATGTCGATCAGCGGTGCATCGGCGAGCTGGACGATGAAAATACGGTCGCCGGGGATGGAGCGGATCGAATTGACGTCGATCTTGCGCGACAGCGTGTGGAAGGAATCGAGGATAAGGCCGATGTTCGGATGGTCGGCCCGGCGGACGATTTCCCAGGCGTCGCGGTGATCATTGATGTGCCGGCCCCAGGCAAGTGCCTCATAACCGACCCGCAATCCGCGCTTTGCGGCGCGCCCGCCGAGTTCGCGAAAATCGTCGGCCGCGCGATCGATGCCGCCCAGCGAGATCGGGGAAATGTTGGAGCAGACCAGCATGAGGTCGGTGCCGAGCTCCTGCATGATGTCGAACTTGCGTTCGGCGCGGTCGAATGCACGGGTCCGCTGTGGTTCCGGCATGCCCTCGAAATCACGGAACGGCTGGAAGAGGGTGATCTCCAGTCCGGCATCCCGGACCATGTTGCCAATATCGCGCGGCGATGCATCGAAGGTCAGGAAGTCGTTCTCGAAGATTTCGACACCGTCGAAACCGGCGGCGGCGATCGCATCGAGCTTTTCGCCTAGCGTGCCGCTGATCGAGACGGTTGCAATGGAAGTCTTCATGGGTCCATTTCCTCTCTGTGCCACGCGCTCAAGACCACGTCAGGCGGTGGCTTCCGGCCAGCGCGCCTCGTATCCATCATTTATGGCAATCCCAGTATATGGCAAATAGCAAAATATACGAGGAAATCAAAATTATGGTACGAATGTTGATAGTTTTCCGCGCCAAGCCGGGGATACGCAGTCTCAGGGCCGGGTGCACCGCTTGGGCGTGTATCCGTCCTGCTGATTTGCGATGATAGCAGAATGTCAGCCCGGAAGCTGGATTTCCACTCCGAAGAGTGTTTCGTGCATGCGATTGGTGGCGACGCCGACGGCCCCCATCAACGCCGCGCGGCTGCCGAACTGGCTGAGCTCCAGGCGCAGCGGCAATGGCGTGCAGCGCGGAAGATGGCGACGTATTGCGTCCAACAGCTCCTGGCGTGACCCGATGCTGCCGCCAAGCACGATCAGTTGCGGATCCAGGATAGCGCCGATGGCGGCAAGTGCCGACGCGGCGATGCGCGCGGTTTCTTCCAATGTGGCGATAGCGGCCTGTTCGCCGTCTTGCTGCGCCGAGAAGATGTCACGGACGGTGTGTCCTTCCTTGCCGCCAAAACCCTGGTAACGCTCGGTTATGGCGACGCTGCCGATCGAGGTTTCCAGTGTTCCAAGAAGGAAGCCGCGTGAATCATAGGGGTCCGCCCCGATGGGCAGATAGGCGATTTCTCCGGCTCCTCCGCGCGCCCCGCGCACCAGCTTGCCATTGGCGATCAGGCCCATGCCTATGCCGGTGCCGAAGGCGACGAAGGCGAAGTTGTCGACCTGCATGCCGTGGCCGCGCCACTGCTCGCCACACGCCGCAAGATTGACGTCGTTTTCGATCTCGACCGGAATGCCCAGGCGCGCGGACAGGAGGCCGCGCAGGTCGATGGCGTCGAGGCCTGGGATATTGGGGGCTATCTCGATGTGGCCGGTTCCCGGCTGCTGGAAACCGGGCGTGCCGAGAACCGCGATGCTGAGCTTCGAGCGCGGAGCGTTCGCCTCTGCCATGAGGTCGGTGACCACGTTTCCCAGCTGGGCGACGAGGTGTTCGCCCCCACGCTTGTCGGTGGGAACAACGGTTTCGGCTAGAATGTTGCCGGAGAGATCCGTGATGGCGGCTGCGATCTTCGTGCCGCCGATGTCCATGCCGACGGCGAATGCGGCGCGGTGGTTGATCTCGTAGCTCAGTGCATTGCGGCCGGCCTTTGCCTCGATATGGCCGACGGGGGTCAGCCACCCATCGTCTTCGAGATCGCGCACCACATCGGATATGGTCTGCTTCGAAAGGCCGGTGAGTTTGGCAATGCTTGTCCTGGATTGCGGGCCGTGCTCAAGGATGGTGCGCATCACCGCATTGATGGAAATCTTGCGGGCGACGGGCCGTTCAGCGGCATTTGGCACCATAGGCACTCCAGTTAGTCAGGGACGCAGTCCAACTTGCCGCCGCAGTGCGCCAGAGTTGCAATATTCTCTGCGCCAATCGGCGGTTTTCGGCAATGCCGTGGTCCATCAATTGGCAAATTTCGATTCATTTGTCTACCTCCTTGACA
Source organism: Rhizobium sp. PAMB 3174 (assembly GCF_052908375.1). NCBI lineage: Bacteria > Pseudomonadati > Pseudomonadota > Alphaproteobacteria > Hyphomicrobiales > Rhizobiaceae > Rhizobium > Rhizobium sp. PAMB 3174. Next base: position 136,210 of record NZ_CM128608.1, read on the forward strand.
AATAATGATCCGAGTTTGTACGCTCACTCATCCTTGGAGAGAAAGGGCAGCATATGCTGATGGTGATTGTGGATACGGCATCGCATTGGAGCAGGCTCATCGCCCGCCCGGCGATCGTGGCATCCCGCCTCAAGAGGCGGGTTTGCCGCCAGGAAGCCGTCTCTTCATGAGCCAAGCGCGCGCCGAACGAGGATTGATCTGCCTGAGGCATGATGCGTTCTCCGCGACGGCGCCGCGACTGCTTGACCGACCCGGTTTCGTTTCCCGGTTCGCCTCCTCAACTGCGGAACTTCATGCCGAAGATGACGTGTCCATCGCGGCTGATGTCCTCGAAGCCGAGATGGCGGTAAAAGCCCTTTGCCTTTTCGTTGGTCGGGCTGACGCCGAGGTGAACGCCGGCGGCGCCATGTGCCTTCAGCGCTTCCAGCTGGGTTTCGATCAGCCGCCGGCCCCAGCCGGACGATTGGGCGCCAGGCAGGATGTTGATGTGCAGATGGGCGGGGTAGGCCGCCCGCAGATCGGCAAACGGCCGCTCGGGATTGGCGATGCGCTCCAGCGCGCCGGCGTCCATCGGCGCGGACGGGACCATGCCGGCGATTTTCTTTCTGACCTCCGGCCACCACTCAGCCTCCAGACGCGCACCGAACGCGGTCGTGTCGGGCGTGCCGATGACATAGCCGATCGCCTTTTCGCCGTCCTCCAGCAGGAAGGTGAAGTCCGGTTCGAACTTGCCGTAGGGCGCTGCCCATATGTAACCCGGCAGTTTCGGATTGCTGTAGAGCGTGCTCGCGTCCGATCCGCTGTCGGCGGTTTTCAGGCAGATCTCGTAAAGCGCGTCCATGTCTGCTTCCGTCGCGCGGCGGATGGAAAGCGCTTCGGTCTTGTCGGTCATGTCTGTCATCCTCTTGTGACTGGCGGACGGCACTCTCGCCCTTCAGGCGAAGCGGAGCGGCGGGCTGATTGGCGGGAAGCTAGATCAAAGCAGGTCGCAATAACAGGGGCTGAAATCGCAAAATTTATCCCGCTGCAAAAGGTGGGCAAAGTTCGCCGGACACGTATCCGGGCGGAAAACGCCATGCGTAAACAGGAGGTTTGCGCAGGGTGAAACGGCAATGACAAACAAGGGTTCAAATCCAGAAGGGCTAGGAAATGTTTGACAAACTCCTCATGCGCATGAAGCTTCATTCACGCATGTCCACGGTGTCCACGACGGCTGCCGCGGTCATGATCCTCTCGGTTTCGCACGCTGCCGTTGCAGCCGACCTGCCGGTGTGGGACGACTACACCTATGAGGGCCAGAGCGTCGTCATGGAAACGCTCAACAAGAATTTCGAGGCGGCTCATCCGGACGTCAAGGTCATCCGCACGCAGCGCACCTTCGACGATCTGGCGCTGACGCTGAAGCTCGCCGTTTCGGCCGGCGACGGCCCGATGGTGACCAAGGTCAACCAGGGTGCCGGCGACATGGGCGCGATGGTCAAGGAAGGCCTTCTGCAGCCGGTCGACGACTACATTTCCAAATACGGCTGGGACAAGCGCCAGTCGGACAGCCTTCTGGCCCGTGACCGCTGGTCCGACACCGGACAGTTCGGCGAAGGCAAGACCTACGGCATTTCCGGCCTCGGCGAAATGGTCGGCCTGTTCTACAACGAGAAGCTTCTGAAGGACGCCGGCGTCGAGCTGCCGCTGAAGAACTTTGCGGATTTCGAAGCCGCTCTCGACAAGCTGAAGGCCAAGGGCACGACGCCGATCACCATGGGCACTGCCAAGCAGCACCTCGCCCTGCACCTGATCGCCGCCATCAGTCAGGCACAGATCGACTCGAAGAACCGCAAGGAACTCGATGACCTGATCTACGGCCGAGGCGGTAGCTTCAACACACCCGGCAACGTCGAAGCCGCCAAGCTCGTCCAGCATTGGGCCAAGGACGGCTACTTCACAGATGGCTACCAGGGCATTTCCGGTGACGACGCCGTACAGCTCTTCATTGCCGGCCAGTCGGCCTTCCTCGTATCGGGTACGTGGTACTTCGGTGACATGAAGGCCAATCCGGACATCCACTTCATGCCGATCCCGGCTCCGGAAGGCGTCGAGCATCCGCTGACCGTCGGCGGCGTCGATCTTGCCTGGGCAATTACCAGCATTGCCAAGACCAAGGAAGAGCAGGACTTGGCCGGTGCCTATATCGACTACATGGTTTCGCCTGAAGCCGCCGTTGAATGGGCGAAGGGTGGCTACTTCCCGTCGACCGCGCTGCCGGAAGGCACGAGCATCGACATGTCGCCGCTGCTCAGCGAAGGCATCTCCATGTGGAAGACGCTGAACGCTGCGGACGCGATCGGTCATTATCCGGACTGGGCAAGCCCGACCATGCTGAAGACCTATGACGACAACACCCCGCTGCTGCTCGCCGACACCGAGACGCCGGAGCAGTTCGTCGAGGCTCTCGACAAGGATTATCAGGCCTACCTGGCGAGCAAGAAGTAAGCTTCGACAGGTCGAAAATTCTCGCGGCCGCATTCGTGCGGCCGCCCTTACGAGGAATTAGAATGAAAGCCTCCGTCCTTGACGCTCCCGTGCGCAAGAACCTTATCTTCGTCCTGCCGGGACTGATCGTCTATGCCGCCTTCGTGCTCTTGCCGATCCTGGCGGCGATCTATCTCAGCCTGACGAAATGGAACGGCATCAGCGCGCCCGATTTCGTCGGCCTCGGCAACTATGTCGAGCTTTTCAGCGACAGCCGCTTCTTCGTCGCGCTGCGCAACAACGCCGTGCTGATGATCTTCTACTGCGTCGTGCCGCTCGCGATCGGCATCGTGCTTGCCGCGATCGTAAGCTCCATTCGCGCCAAGGAGCAGCTGGCGATCAGGACGCTGCTCTTCATGCCCTATATCATGCCGTCCGCCGTGCTCGGCATCATCTGGCACTGGCTCTACAATCCGGCTTTCGGACCGATCAACCAGGGCCTGAAACTGCTGGGGCTCGGCTCGATCGCGCTGCCCTGGCTCGGTGATTTCACCTTCGCGCTGCCGGCCGTCGGCATGGTGGCTGCCTGGTATTATTTCGGCTTCTGCATGGTGATCTTCCTGACCGGCCTGCAGCGCATCGACCCGTCGCTGTTCGAAGCGGCCCGCGTCGATGGCGCCAAGCCTTGGTACATCTTCTACCGCATCACCCTGCCGCTGCTCTTGCCGGAAATCCGCGTCGTCCTGCTTCTGACGATCATCGCGTCGATCAAGAGCTTCGACCTCATCTTCACCATGACCCGAGGGGGACCCGCCAATGCGACGCTGGTTCCGAACATCTATATGTATGAACTTGGTTTCCACCTGAACCGCTTCGGCTATGCGGCGTCGGTCGCCATCATCGGCGCGATCCTGATCTTCGTCGTCAACTACATCGTCCACCGCTTCGTGCGGCCTGCCGACGGGAGGGCACGCTGATGGCGGGTTACTCACCAAACAGCACCGCCAAGACGTTTTCGTTCCGCGTCATCATGTGGATGTTCTCGCTGATGACGGTGTTTCCGTTTGGACTGCTGCTGCTGACCTCGATCAAGAGCAAGGAGGACCTGTTCAAGGGGGCCTTCGTGCTGCCGGCCTATCCGCATTTCGAGAACTATGTCAGCGCCTGGGTCGACGGGCATTTCGGGATCTATTTCTGGAACTCGATCATCGTCGTCATTCCGGTGGTGGCCGTCAGCATCGTGCTCGGCGTTCTGACGGGTTTTGCCTTCGCCTTCCTGTCGTTTCCGTTCAAGAAATTCACCTTCGTCCTGCTGACGATCGGCATGATGGTGCCGACGGAAGCCTTCATCATCCCGCTCTATTACGAGATGCGCTATCTGGGGCTGATCAACTCCTACTGGGCAATGATCCTGCCGCAGATCGCGATGTCGGTGCCGTTCGCGACGATCTTCATGGCGAGCGCCATGGAGCAGTTGCCGAAGGACATTCTCGAGGCGGCGATGCTGGATGGGGCCTCACGGACGCTGATTCTGCGCCGCGTGGTCATCCCGCTCCTGAAGCCCGCCGTCTCGACGCTCGGCCTGTTCCTGTTCATCTGGACCTGGAACGAGTTCCTGATCCCGTTGATCCTCGTCAACGATGACGTCTACCGCACGATGCCGCTCGGCATGCTGTTCTTCCAGGGCCGCTACACGGTCAACACGCCGGTGCTGACGGCCGGAGCGGTGCTCGTCATCCTGCCGATCGTCGTCGTCTATCTGATCTTCCAGCGCAAGTTCATCGAAGGCCTCACGGCCGGCGCATCGAAGTAAGGCCCCCGAAGGGCGGCGCGGTGTCATTCGCGCCGCCCTTCTTCATAAAAGGATCACGCCGGACCGGCATAGAGGTCCTGCTTGTTCCATTTCTCCAGCCCTCTTGGCAGGTCTTCCCATGACAGACAGCTCCGTTCTCGCCCGCCTCTCGCCGGAGGCTTCCTCCCGTCTCGCGACCCTTGCCGAAACCGTGCTTCAGGCCGGCGTCCTGGCGCGGGGTTCGCTGAAGCGGCGGTATTCCAGCCAGATGGTTTCCAAGGGGCCGCGCGATTACCAGACCGAGATCGACCGCGCCGTCGAGGCGGAGATTGCCGGGCGGCTCGCCGAAGCCTTTCCGGACTACACCATTCACGGCGAAGAGCAGATGAGTGATCGGACGGGCTGTGACGGCGCACCGGTCATCCATATCGACCCGATCGACGGCACGACGAATTTCGCCTGGGGCCTTCCCCATTTCGGCATGACGGTGCTGATCGAGGAAGGCGGCGAGTTGATCGCCGGTGCCGTCTACGATCCGATGCTCGACGAGCTTTTCAGCGCGGAGAAGGGCGGAGGCGCCTATCTCAACGGCGAACGGCTGGTCTGCGGCGAGGAGAGCGCCGTCGAAAACGTGATCGTCGGGGCCGGGCTGCCGGTGCCGGGACAGGTGAAGTCCGTCGGTGTGGACCAGTATCATTCCGCTCTGAGGCGACTGATGGACAATACCGCCGGCGTGCGCCGCCTCGGATCTGCGGCATTGTCGACGGCCTACGTCGCCGCCGGACGCCTCGACGGATTTTTCGAGGATGGGCTGTCGCTGCATGATTACGGCGCGGCTGCCCTTCTCGTGCGCGAAGCTGGCGGTGTCGTCACCGGTTTCACCGGCGGTTCCGTCGGGGTGAACGGCGATGTGCTCGCCGCGACGCCGGCGCTGCACGGCTGGCTGGTTCAGGGCTTTGCCGGCTGATCAGCCGGTCATCAGCATTTCGAGGCCGACCGGATCGTCGGTGGTGATCTGGTCGACCCTGGCGGAGAGAAGCCGTGCTACCGCCGGATGGTTTTCCGCCGTGGCGCCGGTGATCGTGTAGGCGTCGATGCGGCGGCCGGCTGCATGGAACGCGGCGACCAGATCGAAGCCGGCGCGCTCGGCGGTCAGCACCAGTTCGTATTCCAGATAGATCATTTCCGCATTCGGGGAATCGGCGAGAGCCGTTTCGACGAAGCGTTCGAATTCCCCGGTTCGTGCGGTCTCTTCCGCGACGCCGAAGTGGCAGGGGTCATAGCCGATCCGCATGCCCGGAACGGCGGCCGAGAGGCGTGAGACAGCCTCGGCATCGCCGCCCGAGAGAATGACAAGGTGCTTCACCGGCTCGACCGCTGCGGCGAAGGCGGCAACCTGTCGATCGCCAAGCGCTGCAGCACCTTCCTTCATGTCGAGCTGCAGGAGTGCGCCGTCGCCGCATTGTTGGCCGGCGAGACGCTGGCAGAGCGTGTCGAACAGCATGACCGGGTGATCTGTCGGATTGCCCGCTGCGTCGCGCAACTTCAGCGTGGCCAGATGCTCGGGCGTGGCGGTCGCGACAGGCCCGGTTCCGGTCGTAGCGCGGTCGAGCGTCTTGTCGTGCAGGACGACAAAACCGCCGCCGGCTTGGCAGAGCAGGTCGATCTCGAGGCTGGCGCCAAGGCGCATGCCCTCGGCGATCCGCTCCCAGGTGAAGGAAATGTCGCCGGCCTGCTTGTGGCCGCGATGCCATTTCAGCCACGTCTTGTGGCCGTCTCTTTCAAGAAAGATACCGTCAGGCATGGGCGAGAAATTCCGGAGCTTGGGTTTCGGCGGGCGTGTCGGAGCGGAAGATTATCCGGTTGTCCCTAAACAGGCTATAGGCGCTGATCGTCGGCGTGACGAACATGCCCTGCGTCATCTGCCGGCCGGGCGCGGTCATCGCCTTCAGCCGCGTGCCGTCGGTCAGATCGACGTCGGCGATCAGGTGGGTGCCGAAATCGGTCGCGCGATGGATCGATGCCGCCGTACCATTGCGCGCGGGGTCGAGACGGATCGCCTCCGGGCGGACGGCGAGTGTCGCGGGACCGTCCGGTGCGTGCACGGCGACCGGGAAGAGCGGATGGTCGAAATAGCCCGAGCGGACCTGGCCCTTGATGAAGTTCATCGAGCCGATGAAGCCGGCGACGAATTCGGTTTCCGGTCGACGATAGATGGCGTCGGGGGCGGCGGCCTGTTCGCTGACACCGTCGCGCATGACGACGATGCGGTCGGCCAGCGCCAGCGCCTCGTCCTGTCCGTGAGTAACGAACAAGGTGGTGATGCCGAGCCGTTGCTGGATGTCGCGAACTTCCTCGCGCAGGCGTTCGCGCAGATGCTGGTCGAGACTGGCGAAGGGTTCGTCGAGCAGCAGGATCTTCGGTTCCAGAACCAGCGAGCGGGCGAGTGCCACACGCTGCTGCTGGCCGCCGGAGAGCTGCCAGGTCATGCGCTTGCCGTAGCCACCGAGGCCCACCAGCGTCAGGGCTTCCTCGACGCGGTCGCGAATATCGGTTTTCGGAAGACCCTTGAGCTTCAGGCCGAAGGCGATGTTGGAGAACACATTCATGTGGCTCCAGAGAGCGTGGCTCTGGAAGACCATGCCGGTCGGGCGGCGTTCCGGCGGCAGGCGCGTGACGTTCTCGCCATCGATCTCCACCGCGCCGCCGGTCGGCTGCTCGAAGCCGCCGATCATCCGAAGCAGCGTCGACTTGCCGGAGCCGGACGGCCCGAGCAGGCAGACGAGTTCGCCGTCTTCGACCTCGAGCGAGAAGTCGCGGACGGCATGGGCGGTGCCGAAGCTTTTCGATACCTGCTTCATGCTCAAGCGAGCCATGGGAATGCCTTTCTGTAGTGAAGTCCTGTCCGTCTCATGCGCCAAACCCCTTGGCGAAGGCGCCGGCGCCGACGACGCGGCGGGCGAACATGAGGGCGATGAAGGAGGGAACCCACAGCATCACCGAGAGGACGGCGCCGTACTGGACGACGATCTGGTTGTTGATGAAGGTGATCATCAGGACCGGCATGGTGCGGATGTCCGGTGTGCCGATCAGCCATGCGCCTTCGGTCTCATAGAAGGTGGCGACGAAGGTCAGGAGCAGGGCGGCGGCAATCGTCGGGAATGCCTGCGGCAGGGTGATCGACCAGAAGACACGCAGAGGGCCGGCGCCGGCGTCTCGGGCCGCCTCCTCCATCCGGCGGTCGACCGACTGGAAGGCGGCGACCGGGATCCAGATCATCAGCATCAGCGTGCCGACGAGCTGGATGAGGGCGACGCCCCAGAAGGTGCTGATCAGCCCGAGCTTCAGGAAGATCGCCGCGATCGCCACCAGAAGACCGAATTTCGGGAAGGCGTGAGAGGCGAGGAAGGACAGGAAGAAGACGTTGCGGCCGGGGAATTTCAGCCGGGCGAAGGCATAGGCCGCCGGCAGGCAGATGATTGCTGAGAGGATCGTCACGGTGAATGTCAGGCGCAGGCTCATGAAGAGCGCGTCCCAGACATCCTGGCGGGCCAGCATCTGGTGCCAGAAGCGCAGTCCGAACTGCTGCGGCAGCAGGGAGGGATAGCGCCACACCTCGGTGAAGGCCCAGGTGCCGACCACGAGAAGCGGCAGGGCGATGAAGAGCGTCAGCAGGATGGCGAGCGTCCAGCCCGTCCAGTCGATGCGTCGGGGGGAGGAGGTGAGGACAGCCATCAGCTCTTCTCCCGGTTTCTGGCGATCGAGTAGACGTAGAAGATGCCGAAGAACAGGCAGAAGCCGAAGGTGACGACGGCCTGCGTCGTGGCGTTCAGCGGGTCGTTCAGGTCGTTGAAGGTGCGCTGCATGAACGGTCCCATCATTTCCGGAGACGCCGGCCCGAGCAGATAAGGCAGGGTGAAGGCGGAAAAGATGCCGAGCACGGCGAAGGAGGCGGCGACCAGCAGTGAATTGCCCATGCGCGGCAGGATGATGTGGGCCAGTACCCGCCATGGCGAGGCGCCGACATCGCGGGCGGCCTCGATCGCGCTGTTGGAAATCGAACCCAGGCCGGCGACAAGCATCAGCACGGTCAGCGGCAGGTTGTCCCAGACGAGGCCGATCACCGGTCCCCAGGGCGAGAGATAGGGGGAGGGCAGCTTCGGCAGGCCGATGCCGTTGAGGATGATGTCGACGGCGCCGTTCGGGCCGATGGTGCGGATCAGCGCATAGGAGAGGATGATCGACGGCACGAACATCGGGAATATCGCCAGCCCCTGTACGTAGGCGGCAAGCCGGCTCGTCGAAAAGCGCAGGTAAAGCGCGATCGGTAACGCGGTGACGATCAGCAGCACGCCGCAGACGATCGTCGTCCAGAGCGTCAGATAGAGATTGTTGAGGCTGTAGCCGTCGGAGAAGAAGAAGCGATAGGTCTCGACGGAGAAATGACGTGTTCCGGTCCGGTCGGCGAGGAAGAGCGTGTCGTAGATCGCGGAAAAGATCGGAAAGATGATCAGCCAGAACAGCAGCAGCACGGGAACGGCGACGAGAAGGAGGCCGGTGAGCCCCCTTCTCGTCAGTCCCAGATTGCTGACCGGCGCGGTAGCGATGCCGGTGACGGCCATCAGCTGCGGCTCAGGTTCGGAGCCACGTTGCGGTACCAGCCGTCATTGACGGCGGTTTCCCAGTCGCCCGCCGGGAAGGTCGGGATCGTCTGCGGGATGACGTCGGCATACTTCTGGCGCAGGTCGTCGGAGATGTTGTCCCAGGAAACGCCCGGGAAACCACCGATCTTGGTGATGACGGCTTCCTGCATGTCAGGCGACAGCATGAAGTTGGCCAGCGTCATCGCGGCGTCCTTGTTGGCGCCGTTGGTGAAGACCGTCATGCGCGAGAAACCACCGCAGAGGGCGAGGTCTGTCAGCTGCACGAGACCGGTCGATTCTTCCGGCAGGACACCCTGGGCGATCGCCTGGAGAACCTGGTCGGACCACACCGGCGTCATGGTGACAACGCCCTGGGCGAGCAGCTGCAGCGACTGGCTGTTGCCGGCCGTATAGCCACCCTTGTCAAAGAGCGAAGGGGCGATGTCGTTGAGGATGTCCCAGGCCGGCGGCAGGGCCTTGCCGGCGAAGTCCTCGGTGTAGTTCGACACGGTGAACTTCGACGGATCGCGGCCATTGGCCTCGTGGATGGCGCGGCGGACGAAATTGCCGCCGGAGCCGCCCTTGTCGGGACGGTTGTAGATGAACTGGCCGGGATTGGCCTTGATCCAGGCAACGAGCGCATCCCAGGTCTTAGGCGCGTCCTTCGGATCGAGCTTGGTCTTGTCGTAGGCCAGCAGCACCTGCGAACCGCGATAGGGCAGCGAGTAGTCGCTGTCGATCGCCATCGGGTTGACCTTGGCGTAGTCCGGGGTGTTTTCGGTCGAGAACTTCACCCAGAGGCCTTCCTTGATGCCGTCGGTCGGCAGGCGGGGGTCGAAGTGCTCGAACATGTCGGCCTTCGGATCGGTGCTGGTCTTCAGCGCGGCAAGCGCGCGATCGGCGATGGCGCGCAGGCCGTTATTGTCCTGGGCGTCGACGACCTTGAGCTTCAGACCGGGGTTGGCCTGCTCGAAGGCCGGACGCACGACGTTGTTCCAGAGATCGATGATGTTGGAATCGGAACCGCTGTAGAGTTCGATCGTGTGCTCGTCGGCGAAGGCAAAGCGCGGCATCAGGCCGGCGCCGGCAACGGCTGCGGAAGCGGCCAGAAATTCACGTCTCTTCATGTCACTCTCCATGGATTGTCAGGGACCGGAATGGCCCCTGCTAATCCCGCCGGGTGACAGTGGGATGACAGTAAAGTTACAGCTTTGCGAATAAGTTCGGTGGGCGAACTAAGTCTTCGACCTTCTCGTTGGAGAGGTCAGCCGAAGGCGATCTGCGCTTTCATGGCCTTTGTCCGGTCCGAGGCGGCGATGAAGGCCTGTTCGGCTTCGGCAAGCGGCATGGTGTGGGTGATCAGCGGTTTGACGTCGATCAGTCCCGCCTGCATCAGCCGGACGGCGGTTGCAAATTCCTCGTGGAAGCGGAAGGAGCCGCGCAGGTCCAGTTCCTTTGAGGTGATGGCCATCATCGGCACGCTCATGTCGCCACCGAGGCCAAGCTGCAGGATGACGCCGCGCGGCCGCATCGCGGCAATACCGCCGGCAAGTGCCGGCGCCGCGCCGGAGCATTCGTATAGGACATCGAAATAGCCCTTGGCGGCGGTGTAGGGTTTCAGTCCGTCCGGATCTTCGGAGAGGTTTATGGTTCGATCCGCGCCGACCGTCTCGGCAAATCTCAGCGTCTGCGCGGTGAGGTCGGTCGCGACGATCTCGGCGGCGCCGGCGCGTCGGGCGGCGAGGATCGCCAGCGTGCCGATCGGGCCGCAGCCGGTGACGAGGACGCGCTTGCCGAGCATCTCACCGGCGCGGCGGGTGGCGTGCAGGGTGACGGAGAGCGGTTCCGCCATCGCCGCTTCGCCGGCAGACAGGCCCTCGGCCTTTACGCATTGGCTGGCATCGGCCACCAGCACTTCCCGGAAGGCGCCCTGGATGTGCGGGAAGGGCATGGCCGAGCCGTAGAAGCGCATGTTGAGGCAATGATTATGCAGGCCCTTCTGGCAGTATTCGCAGGTGCCGCATGGCCGCGACGGGGAGACCGCCACAAGATCGCCGACAGCGAGACCCGAGACACCTTCGCCGAGAGCGGCGATATGGCCGGAAACTTCGTGGCCGAGGATCATCGGCTCTTTCAGGCGCACCGCGCCGAAGCCGCCGTGGTTATAGTAATGCAGGTCGGAGCCGCAGACGCCGCCGGTGGCAAGGCGGATCTGCACTTCGCCTTGGCCCGGCAGGACCTCGGTGCGTTCTTCAATGCGGAGATCGCGGGCGGCGTGGATGACGATGGCTTTCATGGTGCTGTCTTTCAGAGAACGGGTGTCGGCAGGTCGCGACCGGCAAAATGGGCGTCGAGGTTGTCGAAGACGAGCTTGCCCATCGCCTTGCGGGTCTCGTAGGTTCCGGAGGCATGGTGCGGCTGCAGGAGCACGTTGTCGAGGGTCAGAAAGCGCGGATCGAGCTTCGGTTCGCCTTCGAAGACGTCGAGCGCCGCCGAGCCGAGCCTGCCGTCCTGCAGGGCCTCGATCAGCGCGTCCTCGTCAATGTTCGCCGCGCGGGAAATATTGATCAGCATGCCTTCGGGACCGAGCGCATCGATCACCTGCCGGTTGACAATGTGGCGCGTGTCCGGCGTGGCGGCGAGCGCCACGAAGAGAAAGTCGGACTGCTTGGCCAGTTCGACCGGGTCGGCAATGAATTTCCAGTCGCCGGCCACGGCCTTCGGGCTGCGGTTGCAATAGGCGATTTCCATGTCGAAGCCGGTGAGACGCCTGGCGACCTCGAAGCCGATGCGGCCGAGACCGAGGATGCCGGCCCGCTTTCCGTGAACGCGTCGTTGCAGCGGGTAGAGGCCTTTTGCCGCCCAGTCGCCGCTCCTGACCCAGCGCTCGGCGCCGATCATTCCGCGCGAGAGCGCCAACATCATTGCAATGCCGAGATCGGCGACATCCTTCGTCAGAACATCCGGCGTGTTGGTGACGCGGATGCCGCGCTCGCGGGCGGCCGTCAGATCGACCGCGTCATAGCCGACGCCGTAGACGCTGATGATCTCGAGATTGGGCAGGGCTTCGATCATCGCCCGGCTGGCGCCAAGCTCGCCGCGTGTGGCAATGCCGCGGATGCCGGCGGCGTTGCCAGCAAGGAAGGCTTGCTTGTCGTCCGCTTCGAAATAGCGATGCATGACAAAATTCTCGTTCAGCCGTTCCTCGTCCCATGACGGATAGGGACCGACCTGCAGTATCTCGATTTTCGACAAGGGTGCCTCCCGGCTCCAGTGTTATTGTTATCGATAACATATCGGATTGCAGCGGATTGTCGAGGGCATGCGCTTCGACAATCCGTGTTTGGGGTCAGCCGAGCTTGCAGCCGTTGGCCGTCAGATAGACCGCATAGAGCGAGGTGGTGGCTGTGATGAACAGCCGGTTGCGCTTAGGCCCGCCGAAGGTGACGTTGGAGACGATCTCGGGGATCAGGATCTTGCCGATCAGCGTGCCGTCGGGATCGTAGCAATGCACGCCGTCGCCGGCGCTGGTCCAGATGCGGCCGGTGCGGTCGAGGCGGAAGCCGTCGAAGAAGCCGGCGGTGCAATCGGCAAACAGGCCGAGATCCTGCAGGCTGTTGTCGGCGTTGACCGCGAACTTGCGGATGTGATGCGGGCCGCCCGGCTGGTGCGTGCCGCCGGTGTCGACGATATAGAGCAGGCTTTCGTCAGGCGAGAAGGCGAGGCCGTTCGGCTTGACGAAATCATCGGCGACGCGGACGGTCTTGCCCGTGGACGGATCATGGCGGTAGACGTGGCAGCCGCCGATCTCCTCCTTGCCGTAATCGCCCTCATAATCGTGCATGATGCCGTAGGAGGGGTCGGTAAACCAGATCGTGTCGTCGGACTTGACCACGACGTCGTTCGGGGAATTGAAGCGCTTTCCCTCGAAATTGTCGGCGATCATGGTAATGCTGCCATCGACTTCCGTGCGGGTGACGCGGCGGGCGAGATGCTCGCAGGTGACCAACCGGCCCTGATTGTCGACGGTGTTGCCGTTGCAATTGTTGGAGGGCTGACGGAAGACGGCGGTCGTGCCGCCAGCCTCGTCGTAGCGCATCATCCGGTTGTTGGGAATGTCGGAGAAAAGCAGATAGCGGCCCGGTGCAAACCAGGCGGGGCCTTCCAGCCAGCGGCCGCCCGTCCACAGCCGCTCGACCTTGGCATGGCCGACAAAGCAGGCCTCGAACCGCGGATCGATGACCTCGAAACCCGTTCCTTCCAACTCTCCAAACATCAGTCTTCCTCCCGAATTGGCGCGGATCATAGCATTCGCGATCGCCTGATCCAGTCCGTTTCTATTGCTGTTATCGATATCATTTTCAAGGCCGAATGTGAGCTATGGAGATTGATCCCGTCGCTACGTCGGTCGTTATTCCATTGATTCACATGTCCTATCTCTCATTTGACGGCAGCTATGGAAAAACGCCTCCGGGTTATTGCTGGGTGATAGCGATAACTTTATGATCCGCTGACAGAGAATGGCGGGAGGATAGGTTTGGCGAAGAAGGGGATGAGCAAGGGCGGACCGTTGCCTTCCAGCATCGGCGGCAAACCGACGATGGCCGATGTGGCGGATTATGCCGGTGTATCGACCATGACCGTGTCGCGGGCGCTCAAGAAGGACGGCCGGGTTTCCGAAGAGACCCGCAAGCGCATCCTCAAGGCCGTCGATCAGCTTGGCTACGTGCTCGACCAGGCGGCCGGGTCTCTCTCCTCGCGACGGACGGGCTTCGTCGCCGCGCTTGTGCCTTCTATCAACAATTCCAACTTCTCCGATACCGCGCGGGGCATTACCGACGCGCTTGAACAATCGGGGCTCCAGCTTCTGCTCGGCTACACGGATTATTCGACCGAGAAGGAGGAGAAGCTGATCCAGTCGATGCTGCAGCGGCGGCCGGAGGGCATCATCCTCACCGGCGGATCGCATACGCCTCAGGCCCGGCGGATGCTGCAGAATTCCGGGATACCGGTGGTCGAGACCTGGGAAATTCCCGAAGAGCCCATCGGCCACGTCGTCGGCTTCTCCAACAGCGAGGTGATGGCCGATCTCGTGAGGGCGCTGGCCGCTAAGGGGTACCGGAAATTCGGCTATATCGGCGGAACGTCGGCCCGCGATACGCGCGGCAGTCTGCGCCGCGCGGGCTTCCTGAAAGCGGTCGAGGAACTCGGGCTGGAGCCAGGACGACTGATTTCCTTTGGCGTACCGCCAATTTCCATCGAGCAGGGCGCGCAGGCCGTCGTCTCCATGCTGGAGCGCTGGCCGGACACGGAGGTGGTCCTTTGCGTTTCCGACCTTTCGGCCTTCGGCGCGCTGATGGAATGTCAGCGGCGCGGCATGAAGGTGCCGGGCGACATCGCCATCGCTGGTTTCGGCGATTACGAAATTTCGGCTTTCTGCCACCCCCGGATTTCGACGGTCAATGTCGGCTGCTACGATATCGGTCGGCTCGCCGCGCAGAGGCTGCTTCAGGCGATCGCCGGCGAAGCGGTCAGCGGCGACGAACTGATCCTCACCCCGTACAAGGTGATCCTGCGCGAAAGCGCCTGATCCGTTTCCACTCCATTTTCCAACGCGTTCCATCGAAAGGTTTTTTCATGTCCTATACTCGCCCCGCCACCGCGCTGACCCACAAGGGCGTCATGGCCGCCTTGACCGCAGCCATCGCCAAGGCCGAGGAGATGGGTGTCCCTCAGGACATCGTGATCGTCGACCAGAGCGGCGAGACGCTGGCAAAGTTCCGCATGGACGGCGCCAAGTTCACCTCGATGCACACGGCATCCGCAAAGGCCATCACGGCCGCCTCGATCAACGCCGCCACCGGCAACATGCCGCCGGAATTCGGCACGGCGGCGGGCATCGCCTCGCAGGGCCGTGTCACGCATCTGAAGGGCGGCTTGCCGATCCGTTTTTCGGGCCTTCTCGCCGGCGCCATCGGCGTCGGTTCGGGCAAGGGCGAAGAGGATGTCGCCGTGGCGCAGGCAGCACTTGCCGCCATCGGCGCGGATCCGATCGAAGTCTGAAAATGCGGTGATCCGTTCGACGGATCGAGTTTCAGATTGAAAATGTTATCGATAACATATATCGAGAACGCAATGCCGTGTTGAGCGGCCGGGTCGGGTCTGCCAACCTGGCCGCTTGATACGCAAACAAGAGTTTTGGGAGGAAAGTCATGTTTCCATTGTTCGATCTTTCTGGCTGCCGCGCGCTGATCACCGGCTCCAGCCAGGGCATCGGTCTTGCGCTTGCCCATGGTCTTGCGGCGCACGGGGCCGAGGTCATCATCAACGGCCGTAACGCCGACAAGGTGGAAGAGGCGCGCAAGGATCTTGCGGCCAAGGGCTATACGAGCCATGCCGCCATTTTCGATGTCACCGACAAGGCCGAGGTGGATGCGGGAATCGCCAAGATCGAAGCGGAGATCGGCGCGATCGATATTCTCATCAACAATGCCGGCATGCAGTTTCGAACCCAGCTCGAGGATTATCCGGCGGATAAATTCGAACTCCTGTTCAAGACGAATGTCACCAGCGTCTTCCTCGTCGGGCAGGCCGTGGCGCGCCACATGATCGCCCGCAGACGCGGCAAGATCATCAATATCGCCTCGGTGCAGAGCGAACTCGCCCGCCCGTCGATCGCGCCCTATACTGCGACCAAGGGCGCGGTCAAAAACCTGACCAAGGGCATGTGCACCGACTGGGCGAAATACGGGCTGCAGATCAACGCGATCGCGCCCGGCTATTTCAAGACGCCGCTCAACCAGGCCCTGATCGACAATCCGGAATTCACCTCCTGGCTGGAAAAGCGAACGCCGGCCGGGCGCTGGGGCGATGTCGAGGAACTGATCGGCGCCGCCGTGTTTCTCTCGTCGAAGGCTTCCTCCTTCATCAACGGCGAGACGCTGCATGTCGATGGCGGTATTACCGCCTGCCTTTGAGGAGAAGACATGACGGTGATCGTGGTGATGGGGGTGAGCGGCTGCGGCAAGTCCTCCATGGGCGCAGCACTGGCCGAGAGGCTCGGCTTACCGTTCGTCGAAGGCGACGCCCTGCATCCGGCGGCGAACGTCGAAAAGATGTCGAAGGGCATTCCGCTGACCGACGACGACCGCTGGCCCTGGCTGGAGAAGGTCGGAGAGACGCTGGCGGCGATGCGAGCGGATGGCGGCGGGATTGCGTCATGCTCCTCGCTCAAGCGGATTTACCGCGACGTCCTGCGGCGCAAGGCGGGCGACGATCTCATCTTCGTCCATCTGCACGGGTCGCGGGAACTGCTTCTCGAACGCATGACGCATCGTCCCGGCCATTTCATGCCCGCCTCGCTGCTCGACAGCCAGCTGGCGACGCTGGAGGTACCGGGCGCCGATGAACATGCGATTCCGGTCGATTGTGCCGAACCGCTGGAGACAGCCGTGGCCCGTGTCGCGGCGCTGATTGAAAACTGAATGATGGCGGGAGGCCGGACCATGGCAGGCAATGACGTGTTGAGGATCGCGGTGATCGGAGCCGGCATCATGGGATCGGCGATCGCCACCCGTCTTCTCGAGACCGGCCAAGCGGTCACGATCTTTGATCTCGATGCCGAGAAGGTCGCGGCCCTTGTAGGGAAGGGCGCGCATGCGGCCGAGTCCGTCGCTGACGCTGTCGGCGCTTGCGATTTCGTGATCCTCAGCCTCAACCATGCCGATATCGTGCGTGCCGTCGTGTTCGGTGAAACGGGTGTTGCCAAGGCTGCTGCGGCAGACAAGCTGCTGATCGACATGTCCTCGATCGATCCGAAGGACACGGCGGATATGGCCCGCAAGCTCGCGTCCGAGACCGGGATGAAGTGGGTCGATTGCCCGTTGTCTGGCGGTGCGCCGGGGGCACTTGGCGGGCGGCTTACGATCATGGCGGGCGGCGACGAAGCCGACTTCGAGCGTGCCCGCCAGGTGATGCAGCATCTTGCCGCCAACTATACGCTGATGGGGCCGAATGGGGCGGGGCAGACGGTCAAGCTCATCAACCAGCTGTTCTGCGCGGTGGCCTTCCAGGCGGTCGCCGAGGCGGTGAAGCTTGCCGAGGCGGGCGGTGTCGATGCTGCGAAAATTCCCGCTGCACTCAAGGGCGGGCGCGCCGACAGCGCCATCATGCAGGAATTCATGGGCAAGTTCGCCGCGCGAAACTTCACGCCGACGGGGCGGATCGACAACATGCTGAAGGATCTCGACAGCCTTCAGGCGTTTGCCCTGAAGACGAAGACACCGCTGCCGATGACCGGTCCGGTCGTCGAAATCCACCGCCTGCTCTGCGCTGCGGGACTGGGTCCGAAGGACTCGGCGGAGATGATGCGGCTGCTCGACGGCGACCTCGGCTGAGGCCTACGACCAGGCATTCCTAAATCGCGAAGCCTTTCCGCTTTTGCACTTGACGGCGCGCGATTGTTATCGATAACATAACTTCATCACGAGGCTTTGGGAGGAGCGTCTAGTGGGAGAGAGCCGGCTTCTGGAATTTCGGTCGATCACGAAGGAGTTCGGGGGAACCCGTGCGCTTTCGGATGTTTCGATCGATCTGAAGGCAGGCGAAATTCTTGCTCTCCTCGGCGAAAACGGGGCGGGAAAATCCACGCTCATCAAGACGCTGGCCGGCATCCACAAGCCTGATGGCGGTGAAATCCGTTTCCGCGGCGAAGCCTACGCCCATCGTCCCCCCAAACCCAATGAACGCCAGCCGGTCGCCTTCATCCACCAGGATCTCGGCCTCATCGAATGGATGACTGTCGGTGAGAACGTCGGACTGGCGCAGGGCTTTTCCATGCGTACCGGGCTGATCGACTGGTCGGGGACGGAGAAACGCGCGGCGGAGGCATTGAAGCTGGTCGGTTGCGATTTCGATCCCTCGACCCGGGTCTCCAGCCTGACGCGGACGGAGAAGTCGCTGGTCGCCATCGCCAGAGCCCTGGCGGTCGAAGCGGACGTCCTCGTTCTCGACGAGCCGACGGCAAGTCTTCCGGCCGACGAGGTCGAGCGGCTGTTTGCGGCGATCCGACCGCTGAAGGAGCGGGGCGTCGGGATGATCTATGTCTCGCACCGCCTGGATGAAATCTTCCGTATCGCCGATCGTGTGGCGGTGCTGCGCGACGGCAAGCTCGTCGGCCAGAAAGAGGTCGCCGATACGACGCCGGCCGAGCTGGTGCAGATGATCGTCGGCCGCTCGACGGACGAACTCTTCGTCAAGGCCGCGGCGAATCCCGGCAAGGCCATCGTCGAAGTCAGAAATCTGCAGTGCGCCGGAACGGCTCCGATCTCCTTCGATATTCGCAAGGGAGAGTTGCTCGGTCTCGTCGGCCTTCGCGGCGCCGGGCAGGAGCTCATTGGCCGCGCGCTGTTCGGGGCTGAGGACTTCGACGGCAGGATTCTTCTGAACGGCGAGACCCCCGATCTGTCGAGCCCGCTTGCGGCCATGCGCTGCGGCATCGGGCTGATCGCACGCGACCGGACGGAAGAATCCGTCGCGCTGTCGCTTTCGGTGCGCGAGAATACTTTTCTCAATCCGGCTGCCGGCAAGCGCAGCCTGTTTTCCTTCCTCACGCCGCGCAGCGAAGCGGCACATGCGGAGTTCATCGGCCAGTCCGTCGGTCTGAGGCCGAACGATCCGGACCTGCCGGTCGAGGCACTTTCGGGCGGCAACCAGCAGAAGGTGGTGGTCGGGCGCTGGCTGGCGACGGGCCGCAAGCTCCTGATCGCGGAAGACCCGACCGCCGGCGTCGATGTCGGCGCAAAGGCGGACATTTACCGGCTGATCGCCCGTGCGCTTGAAGCCGGGCTCGCGGTGGTCGTGGTGTCCACCGACTTCGAGGAAATCGCCCATATCTGCCACCGCGCGCTGGTGTTTTCGCGCGGTCATATCGTCAGTGAACTTGCCGGAGAGGCGTTGACGACGCCCGCGTTGATAACCGCGGCCTCCGCCTCCGAAGCGGCTTGAACGGGAGAACAGCATGCAGTCGATCGAATCCACGGCGCTCGAGCCGACCAAGGCGGACATGAAGGGGCTGACGGCCGGCCAGCGTATCGCCCGCCTGTTGCCGGTCTACGGCCTTGTCATCCTGACCGTCGCGCTGATCATTCTCTTCTCGATCATGCTGCCGCGCACTTTTCCGACGCTCCTGAACCTGCGCTCGATCATCTCCGACAAGGCGATCATCGCGCTCCTGTCGCTGGCGGCGATGATCCCGATGGCGGCCGGTCGCATCGATCTGACCATCGGCTACGGCATCGTGCTCTGGCACGTTCTGGCCATCAGCCTGCAGACCATGTTCGGCCTGCCCTGGCCGGTAGCCGTGGTGATCGTGCTGGCGCTCGGCGCGTTTACGGGCCTGTTGAACGGCCTGCTGGTGGAGGTCGCCAAGATCGATTCCTTCATTGCCACGCTGGGCACCGGCACGGTGCTTTATGCACTGGCGCTCTGGCACACCGGTGGTCGGCAGGTGGTCGGCGTTCTGCCCGACGGTTTCTACGCGCTCAACGGCACCATGCTGTTCGGCCTGCCGATCACCGGCTTCTACGTCATGATCGTCGCCGTCGTCATGTGGATCGCGCTCGAATATTTGCCGATCGGCCGATACCTCTATGCAATCGGCGCCAATCCCAAGGCTGCGGCACTCAACGGCATTCCGGTGCGCAAGTTCGTCATGGGCGCCTTCATTTCGTCCGGCTTCCTGTCGGCGCTGACGGGCGTGCTGCTCGCATCCAAGCTCAGGATCGGCCAGGCGAGTGTCGGGCTCGAATATCTGTTGCCGGCGCTGGTCGGCGCCTTCCTCGGCTCGACCACCATCAAACCAGGCCGCGTCAATGTCTGGGGCACGATCGTCGGCGTCGTCATTCTGGCGGTCGGCATTTCCGGCATTCAGCAATTCGGCGGTTCGTTCTTCGTCGAGCCGCTCTTCAATGGCGTGACACTGCTGGTGGCCATCGGCATCGCGGGTTACGCACAGCGCAAACGCGGGGCGGCGAAGAAGGCCGCACCACGACAATAAGGCAGGGTCCAGAGGACTTGCCGGCATACTCAAAGGGAGGAATGAGCATGAAACGCAGGACAATGATGAAGGCGACCGTCGCGGTCGTGGCAATGATGATCTCCGGCCCGGCTTTCGCCGACGCAATGGCTGATGCGCAGGCCGTCGTCGACAAGTATGCATCCAAGGTGGACAAGTGGGACGGTCCGACGACCGGTCCGAAGGCCGCTGAAGGCAAGAGCATCGTCGTGCTGGCCGGCGACATGAAGAACGGCGGCATTCTCGGCGTCGTCAACGGCGTTCAGGAAGCGGCCGATGCTGCCGGCTGGAAGGTGACCGTACTGGACGGCGCGGGTTCGATTTCCGGCCGCACGGCGGCCTTCGGCCAGGCCATGGCGCTGAAGCCGGACGGCATCATCATCAACGGCTTCGATGCCGTCGAGCAGGGTCCGGCGATGGAACAGGCCAAGGCCGCCAACATTCCGATGGTCTCCTGGCACGCGGCGCCTGCCGTCGGTCCGGTTGCGGATGTCGGCGTCTTCGCCAACGTCACAACGGACGCGATGGAGGTTTCCAAAGCCGCCGCCGACTGGGCCTATGTCGATGCCAAGGGCAAGCCGGGCGTCATCATTTTCACCGACTCGACCTATCAGATCGCGATCGCCAAGGCCGACCGGATGAAGAAGGAAATCGAGGATCTCGGCGGCACCGTGCTCGAATATGTCGACACGCCGATCGCCGAGACCTCGCAGCGCATGCCGCAGCTGACCACGTCGCTCCTGCAGAAATACGGCGACCAGTGGACGCATTCGCTGGCGATCAACGACCTCTATTTCGACTTCATGGGCCCGTCGCTCGCCGCTGCCGGCATTCCCGGTGACGGCCATCCGGTCAATGTCGCTGCCGGCGATGGTTCGGAAAGCGCCTATCAGCGCATCCGTGCCAAGCAGTATCAGCAGGTTACCGTCGCGGAGCCGCTGAACCTGCAGGGCTGGCAGCTGGTCGACGAACTGAACCGCGCCTTCGCGGGTGAACAGTGGTCCGGCTATGTCTCGCCGCTGCATGTCGTGACCTCTGCCAACGTCGAATTCGACGGCGGGCCGAAGAACACCTTCGACCCCGACAACGGTTACCGCGACGAATACAAGAAAATCTGGGGCAAGATGTAATCAGCCCACCTCCCGGAAAGGGCACGTCGAAAGGCGTGCCCTTTTTGCAGGACCCTCCCTTCAAGGTGCTTTCCATGATCATTCGCTATGCCCTGTTCGAGGGCGAAATCCATGCCGGCAAGGAAGAGGCATTCCGCGCCTATGTCAAAGACCGGCTGGTGCCGCTCTGGACGCAGTTCCCCGGGGCGACAGAGGTACGGGTGCTGGACGGTACGGAGCGTGACGAGGGCGCGCCAATTTATGCCATGGCGCTCGCCATCCGCTATCCGGACATGGACACCTGCAATGCGGCCCTGCAAAGCCCGGTCCGCTTCGAAAGCCGGGAGGTGACCAAGGGGCTTCTCGAGATGTTCACCGGCAGGGTGCATCACCACGTCTTCGACGCCAACGAATATCCGGTGAAGGCTCATTAATCATCACGGATTGGAAGATCTGCAGTGCGCATCAAGGGCATTGCGGATGGCAGGCGGTTGCTGCGATAGTCGCTCCGGGGTCTCCGGAGGATGAGCAATGTTGGACGGTACGCAGGTCATGCCGCGGGAAGAGGAAATTCTCGCCTTTCAGAGGCAGTGCGAGGCCTTTTATCCACCCGACGCGGTCGATGCGCCGATCGCGCAGCAGCGGCAATGGTATGACGCACTCTGCGCCGCCTTCTCGCCACCCCTGCCGGCCGGCTTGGAGAAGCAGGATGGTGTGGTTGCAGGGGTGCCGGTTCGCCGCTACCGGCCGGAACGTGTCACTACCGATGTCCAGCTCTGCTATTTTCACGGCGGCGGCTTCGTCGTCGGTTCACTTGAAAGCCATGACGCCATCTGTGCCGAGATCGCCGATGCCGTCGGCGCCGAGCTCACTGCTGTCGATTATCGTCTGGCGCCGGAACACCGCTATCCCGCGCCGGCAGACGACTGTTATTCCGTGCTGCGGCTTATCCTGGACCGCGGCGACAAGGTGATCGTGATCGGCGACAGCGCTGGCGGTAACCTGGCGGCGGGAGCCGCTATTCAGGCCCGACAGCACGGCATCGATCAAGGTCTCATCGGGCAGGTGCTGATCTATCCGGGTCTCGGAGGAGATCTTATCTCCGGGTCCTATGCGGAGATGGCCAATGCGCCCGGGTTGACCACCGCCGACGTCGCCTACTATCGCGAGATTCTCGGCGCGCCGGAGGACGATCCGGTCGCCTTTCCGCTGAAGGCCGACACTCTTGCCGGCCTGCCCCCGGCCTACATCACCTCGGCCCATTTCGACCCGCTGCGCGACGATGCGCGGCTTTATGCCGGGCGGCTGGAAGCGGCAGGCGTGCCCGTCACATACCGCGACGAGCCACAGATGGTGCATGCCTGGCTCAGAGCCCGCCACATGAGCCCCGGCGCACGCGCCGGGTTTGTGGCGCTGTGCGAGGGGATCAAGGCGCTGATCAGGAGCTAGTCTCTTGTTCCCCAGGCAAGACGGAAGGCCAGTCCGGCGAAGATAGTCGCAAGGAAATACTGAGGAAGTTTCGGATAGCGAAGGAGGCCGGAAAGCCGGGCTCGGATGTGGTTGCCGAGAAGAATGACCGAGCCGTTGACCAGCAAGCCTATGCTGTTCAGCACTGTTGCGAGGATGATCATCTGACCGATCACCGAGCCGCTTTCGGGACTGAGAAATTGCGGGAACAGCGCAAGGACAAACAGCGCCATCTTTGGGTTCAGAAGGTTGGTCCCGAGCCCCTCCAGAAAAATGCGCCTATTGGAGATCCGCTTCAGCGTTGATGTCGGGGAAAGCCCAGATGCCTTCGAGCTGATCGTCTTGTAAGCGAGATAGAGCAGATAGGCGCATCCAACCCAACGCAGGAGCTCATAGGCGACGGGGACCGTCAGGAAGAGCCCGGAAAGCCCGAATGCCGCGGCAAGGACATGGCAATAGGTGCCGAGCGCAATACCGCCATAGGTCAGAAAGCCTGCAGCCCGTCCTTGGCTGATGGTGCGGGAGGTGATGAGTAGAATGTCAGGTCCGGGCGTTGCCGTAAGGACCAGGGCCGCAGTGGCGAAAACGATGATGGTGGAGAAGTCCGGCATGGTGATTCCCTTCAGGGCTGGAGCCGGAATTCCTCTCTATCAGAATACGCCTCGATCACAAGGCCTCTACGGCTCCACCATCTCACCATCTCGGATGCTCACATGAAGTCGCGCGGGATGACCTTTTCGAAGGTCTTTTCGAACAACTGTGTCTCACCCTCATAGGCCACGACACTTGCGCTCAGCAGCCAGTCGGTTTTCGTGCAGGCGAGCTTCGTGCGGCAGACGGTGCGGACGAACCAGTCGGGGCGGGCCATGTCGCAGGTCCATTCCGTTTCGCCGGTCACCGAAAGCGGGTCGTCGAGCGCGACAGACCAGGTTTCGTCGCGGATCTGCTGCGTCGACAGGCCCGTGCCGGGATGCTCGTTTAGACCGGTGTCCTCATAGATCTTGTAGCGCGTGACGCCCGCCTGCAGGTCGTGAACGACCTTGCGTTTCGTCTCGCCCGGCTTGTGCTCGATGTATTTGGGTAGTGGATCCGGATTTTCCGGTTCCTTGACGGATATCTTTTCATGTTGCCCGAGAAGGGGCAGGGCAAGGTTCAGCGTCCCCGTGTCGAACGTAAGGCCCGGGTCCGACGGAGCCGGCAGGATCATCGGCCAGTAGGCGGTCGAAAGCGCCAGCCGCAGTCTGTGGCCCTTCTTGAAGGAATAGCCGCAGGCATCGAGCGTCAGCGTGATCCTGACCTTCTCGCCCTTCGGCATCGTTTCCGGGAATTCGTAGGAATTCCGGTGTGCGAGATTAAGCACACCGAAGGCGACGCGGTAGGCGGTGCCGTCGGGATGGACGTCGACGAGGCGGGCGCAAAGGTTCGCCCAGTCGTCTTCGCAGGCCACCTCGACGGTCACGACGGGGCGGCCGAGAATATCGATATCCGCTTCGAGCGGCGCGGTTTCGAAGACCAGCGAGCCGGCATCGTCGCCGCGCTGGTCGACGGCCATTTCCGCGTCCGGCTTCAGCGTGAAATATTCGCCCGAGGAGGTCCCGGTGTCGAGCGGCGAGCGATGGTAGATGTCGCCAGTACCTGAGGAGGCGTCCGGAGCACCGAGTGCCAGCTTTCCGGTCGACGACACGGAAAGATCCAGGCTTTCCGGCGCTGTCCAGCTGTCCTTGGCAATCCAGAAGCCCGGATCGAAATCGCGACGCGGGGCAGGGCGGATCTCTTCCATGATGTAGGCGCGGACCTGCGGCAGGTCTTCTGCGCCGTTCTGCTCGTCGCGCAGCCAGCGGTTCCACCAGCGGATCGCCTCGCCGTGGAAATCCTGGCGCGGCTTCGGCCAGG
Source organism: Rhizobium sp. PAMB 3174 (assembly GCF_052908375.1). Taxonomy (NCBI): domain Bacteria; kingdom Pseudomonadati; phylum Pseudomonadota; class Alphaproteobacteria; order Hyphomicrobiales; family Rhizobiaceae; genus Rhizobium; species Rhizobium sp. PAMB 3174. The sequence goes on from NZ_CM128608.1 coordinate 160,654, forward strand.
CGAAATGCGGATATTTGTGGATCCACGGGCCGAGGAGCGCCTTGGCCTTCTCTCCGAGGCCTTCGATGGCGCGCAGCGGCGTGTTGCGGTAGCCGTCGGCCCAGCCGGCAATCACCAGTGCGGGAATTTCGACGTCATTGAAATCTTCGCAGATCGAGCCGTGCTTCCAGAATGCGTCACGGCGCTGGTGGGAGAGCCACTCCTCCAGGAAATAGGGCTCCTTTTCCAGCCGTTCCAGCCACATTTCGCGCCAGCGGTCGCCGACGATCGCCGGGTCCGGCGAGCGCGACTGGTAGGCGAGCATCGTGGCAGCCCAGCCGAGTTGTGCGGCGAGATGGCAGCCGTTCTTGTAGTGGATGTCGTCGTTGTAGCGGTCGACGGTCGAGGCGATGGAGATCACGGCCTTCAGCGCCGGCGGGCGCAGGGCTGCGACCTGCAGGCAGTTGAAGCCGCCCCAGGAGATGCCCATCATGCCGACGGAACCGTTGCTCCAAGGCTGGGCGGCGATCCAGGCGATCAGCTCGCAGGCGTTGGCGAGTTCCAGCTCGGTATATTCGCCGTCGATGACGCCGTCGGATTCGCCGGAGCCACGGATATCGACGCGCACACCGGCGATGCCGGCTGCGGCGAAGACCGGATAGGTCGATTCGTCACGCGGGCTCGTTCCGTCGCGTTTTCTGTAGGGCAGGAACTCGAAGACGGCCGGGACCGGATCCGCCTCGGCGCCCTCAGGCATCCAGACGCGGGCCGCAAGCCGCGTGCCGTCGGCGAGCGTGATCCATTGGTTTTCGATGACGGAAAAGGGGCGGGACGTCATGGGGGAGCCTTCAGAAAAAAGGGAATGAAATCGAATCGGATCATAAGGGTGGCAGGCTTTCGAAGGGATTGGCAAATGCGACATCGAAATGCCGGAAGTGGCGCACATTGCGGGTCAGAACGGTCAGCCTGTTTTCACGGGCGATCGCGGCAATGGCGGCATCTTCGAAGCCGGGATCGCCACCCTCTCCAATGGCTCTGTCGAGCAAGCGTCCGGTGGTCTTGGCCGCGGTAATGTCCAGCGGCAGTATCCGGTCGCCATAGAGACCCACGATCGCCTCCAGCCACGCTGAAATGGCCCTAGTCTTTTGTGTGGCGCCGATGCGCTCTGCCTTTGATTGGCCGGCTTGGATTTCCGCGATGGTGATGACCGAGAGATAGAGCTCTGCCTCCGTTGTCGACAGCCAGCGTTTCACGGCGTCGGCCTCGGAAGACGCCTCATGCGTTGACGGTGAAAGCACCGAGATGACGTTCGTATCGAGCAGATACATCAGACGGCATCTTCGTCGGCCCTTCGGGCGCTTTTGCGTACGGGCAGGTCTTCATCTTCCACCGGTGCATGTGCCAGCAACCAGCCGAAGCTGGGCACCTGTCTCGTCAGACGCTGAAACTCCTCGAAGGAGATCAGTACGGCATCTCGTTTGCCATGACGGGTGATGATGGCGCCATCGCCGTTGACCGCGTCGTCGACGACCGCCGAGAGCCGCGCCTTGGCATCCTTCAGCTGAATTTCCTTCATGGCAAAATCCACATTATGACCACTGTGGTCATAATGTGGATTGCCGTTCATTCGCCGTCAATGGCCGCCTCAATATTTCGACGGCACGTAGAGCTCCGGCGGTAGTACCTTGCGCTCGTAGTCCGGGTTGAAGACCCGTTCGGGCAGGCAGACTTCCTCGTGAGGGACGTCCTCATAGGGGATCATCGACAGGAGGTGGTCGATGCAGTTGAGCCGTGCGCGCTTCTTGTCGTTGCCTTCGACGATATACCACGGTGCCTCCGGAATGTTGGTCCGGGCGAAGGTCTCTTCCTTGGCCTTGGTGTAACCTTCCCAGCGCACGCGCGACTGCAGGTCCATCGGCGAGAGCTTCCACTGCTTCAGCGGATCGTGGATGCGCATCAGGAAGCGCATCTGCTGTTCCTCGTCGGTGATCGAGAACCAGTATTTGACGAGGCGGATGCCGGAGCGCACCAGCATGCGCTCGAATTCAGGCACGTCGTCGAAGAACTGCTCGACTTGGTCTTCCGAGGCAAACCCCATCACCCGCTCGACGCCGGAGCGGTTGTACCAGGAGCGGTCGAAGAGCACGATTTCGCCGCCGGCCGGAAGGTGCGGCACGTAGCGCTGGAAATACCATTGCGTCTTTTCGCGGTCGGACGGAGCGGGGAGCGCCACGACGCGGACGACACGCGGATTGAGCCGCTGGGTGATGCGCTTGATGACGCCGCCCTTGCCGGCGGAATCGCGACCCTCGAAGATCACGACCACCTTTTCCTTGTGGTAGGACACCCAGTCCTGCAGCTTGATGAGCTCGGACTGCAGCGTCAGCAGCGCGCGGAAATAGTCCATCCGCGGGATCGATGGCGGATGGCTCTTCTTGTAGATGCGGCTGATTTCCTCCGACAGTGCCGGTTCGGACAATTCGAGCTCATAGTCCTCGTCGAGCGTATCGGCGAGCTCGGCTTCGAGCCAATCGGCGCCGGGACCGGCGGTAAAGGAGGTGTTCAAGGTGGCGCTCCGTCTGTCAGGGATCTGCTTCGGCATCTCACAGCTTATTCCATGCGCGTATGACAGATTTTTGATGGCTGTCATTTCGCGGTACGCCATCCCGTTCCGGACGGTCAGATGCCCTGTTCCAGGCGCTTCCGAACCTTGGAGAATTTCATGCCGGGCTGGGCGAGACGCTCGTCGGGGCCGATCCAGGCATAGGCCAGCAGGCAGGGGTCGTGTTCGCCTGTGGTGATCCGATGCTCGTGGCCGGGCATGTTGAGTACCATGGAGCCCGGCGCATAGACAGCCATCTCGTTTTCCGACCAGGCGCCGGCGACCGAAATGTAACTTTCCTCGATTTCGTGATGGCTGTGGCGCGGATAGACCGTGTTCGGCGCAAACAGCACGAAGCCGAGGATGAGGCGCTCGGAGCGGATCGGGCCGAGCGGTCCCAGGATTTCGCAATAGGCGTATTTCTGGGCGAGCGCCTTCGGCACCGACTGATAGCCATATTCCCAGGTCAGCAGATGGGAAACGCGCTCGAGCGTACGGCTGAGGCGCGACACGCCGGCGCGGGCGGCGATCTCGAAGGCACGCCCAAGATGGGCGGTCACCGGCTTCTGTTCCGGTTGCCGGTCGATCAGTTCGGGATTGCTATCGATGACGGCGGAGAGTGCTTCGCGCACCCGCTTGCGATGGCTGCGGATCGCCTTGCTGCCGCCGGACGAACTCTGGCGATAGAGAGAGTCGAATTCCTGCAGCAGGTAAGCCCAGTCCGGCACATCGCGAAGCTGCATGTCATCCTCCCATCCACAGAAAGAAAAGCGCCGCCCCCTGGGGGACGGCACTTCTTCGACCGATCTTCAGTTCCCGGCGCTTTCCATGCGTCGGGTTGCCAGGACCTTCTCGAGCCAGCCGATTTCCATTTCGGGAACGGATTTCAGCAGCAGGTCGGTGTAGTCGTCGAAAGGCGGCGAGAGCACCTTCGACTTTGGCCCGAAGCGTTGCAGCTTGCCGCGCAGCATGACGGCGATGCTGTCGGCGATGGCGCGGACGATGGCGATGTCGTGGGTGATGAAGACGTAGGAGACGTTGGTTTCCTTCTGCAGCTTCATCAGGAGCTTCAGGATGCCTTCGGCAACCAGCGGATCCAGGGCGGAGGTCGGCTCGTCGCAGAGGATGAGTTCCGGCTTGGCTGCCAACGCCCGGGCAATCGCCACGCGCTGCTTCTGGCCGCCGGACAGTTCGGCCGGATAGCGTTCGAAGAAGCCCTTGCCCATTTCGATGGCCTCGAGAAGCTCGTTGACCCGCGCCCGGCGCTTGGCTCCGCTCAGCCCTTCGTAGAAGGTCAGGGGACGACCGATGATGTCGCCCACCGTCTGGCGCGGGTTCATCGCCGTGTCGGCCATCTGGTAGATTAGCTGGATGCGGCGCAGCTGGTCGCGCGTGCGCTGCTTGAGGGCCGGCGGCAGGACCTCGCCATCAAAGGTGATCGTGCCTTCGGACGCAGGCAGAAGGCCGGTGATGACGCGGGCGAGCGTCGATTTTCCGGAGCCGGATTCGCCGACGATCGCCAGCGTCTGCCCGCGCGGGACATGCAGGCTGACATCGTGCAGCACCTTGAAGCCGTTGCCGTAGCTCGCCGAAACATTCTCGACCCTGAGCACGGCGTCGGACTGATCCTCCGCCTCGGGCTTGCCCATCTCGCGGACGTTGACGAGCGCGCGCGTATACTCCTCTCGCGGTTCCTCGATGATCTGCTGGGCAGTGCCGTACTCGACCATGTTGCCGTGACGCAGCACCATGATGTCGTCAGAGATCTGCGCGACGACGGCGAGATCGTGGGTGATGTAGAGCGCCGCCGTGTGCGTTTCCTCGATGGCATGCTTGATCGCCGCCAGCACGTCGATCTGGGTGGTGACGTCGAGAGCGGTGGTCGGCTCGTCGAAGATGATCAGCTCCGGATTGGGGCAGAGCGCCATCGCCGTCATGGCGCGCTGCAGCTGGCCACCGGAGACCTGATGCGGATAGCGGTCGCCGAAGTTGTCCGGATCCGGAAGACCCAGAACACGGAACAGGTAAAGCGCCCGCTTCCTTGCCTCCTCGGAAGACATCAGTCCATGGCGGACTGAAGCCTCGATGACCTGGTCCCCAAGCTTGTGGGCCGGGTTGAAAGCAGCGGCCGCCGATTGCGCGACGTAACAGACGCGCGCACCGCGCACCGAGCGGATCTTGCTCTTGGAGAAGGCGAGAATGTTTTCGCCGTCGAGCAGGACCTCGCCGCCGATGATCCTGACACCGCCACGCCCGTAGGCGAGTGCGGCGAGGCCGATGGTCGACTTGCCGGCACCGGATTCGCCGATCAGACCGAGCACCTTGCCCTTTTCGAGATCGAAGGAGACGCCGTGGACGATTTCGATGTCCTGCGGGTCTTCGCCCGGCGGATAGATGGTCGCGCCGATTTTCAGGTTCCTTACGGAGAGAAGACTAGGCATCGCCGCGTCCTCCTTTCAGGCTCGAGGTGCGTTTGAGAAGCCAGTCGACCACAAGGTTGACGCAGACGGCGAGCGCGGAGATCGCCCCGCCCGGGATGAGGGCGGCAGGGATGCCGAAGATGATGCCGTCCTTGTTGTCCTTGACCATGCCGCCCCAGTCTGCGGCCGGCGGCTGAATGCCGAGACCGAGGAAGGAGAGGGTGGAGAGGAACAGGATCGAGAAGGCGAAGCGCAGGCCGAATTCGGCCAGTAGCGGCGACAGCGTGTTGGGCAGGATCTCCCGGAAGATGATCCACATGTTGCCTTCGCCGCGCAGTCTTGCCGCTTCCACGAACTCCATCACCGCGACGTCGAGCGCGACCGCGCGGCCGAGGCGGAACACGCGGGTACTGTCGAGCACCGCCATGACGGTGATCAGGATCCAGATGTTCTGCGGCAGCACAGCCAGCACGACCAGCGCGAAGATGAGGGTCGGGATCGACATCATCAGGTCGTTGAAGCGCGACAGCACCTGGTCGATGACGCCGCGGGAGACGGCGGCGGTGAAGCTCAGGAAAATGCCGATGGAGAAGGAGAGGATACTGGCCGCCAGTGCGACGAACAGCGTGGTGCGGGCGCCGTAGATCATGCGGGACAGCAGGTCGCGCCCGAGGTTGTCGGTGCCGAGCCAGTATTGCCCGCTCATCGGTTCCCAAATGCCGGCGACGACATCGCGTTCGCCGTAGGGTGCGATGATCGGGGCGAAGATCGCCAGGAAGAAGGCCAGGAGGATGCCGAAAATGCCGATCCAGGCGCTGATGGGGATGTCTTTTGCTCTCATCGCGGGTGCCTCAGTCTCGGGTTGGCGGCTATCGCGATGATGTCGGCCAGCATGTTGAGCAGGATGTAGAAGGCGGCGAAGATGAGGCCGCAGGCCTGCACGACGGGCATATCGCGAACCGTCACGGCGTCGACCATGTACTGGCCCATGCCGGGATAGACGAAGACCACTTCGACGACGACGACGCCGACGACGAGATAGGCGAGGTTGAGAGCCACGACGTTGACGATCGGGGCGATCGCGTTTGGCGCGGCATGCTTGACGATGGCGCGGAAGGCGGACAGTCCCTTCAGCTCTGCCGTCTCCATGTAGGCGGACGACATAACGGAGAGGATTGCCGCCCGCGTCATGCGCATCATGTGGGCGAGGACGACGAGCACCAGCGTGGCGGTCGGCAGCGCAATGGCCTTCAGCCGGTCCAGGAGGGCCATGTCGTCATAGACTGTTGCCGGAAAGGTGGCGACGCCGAACTTGACGGCGAAGAACAGGATCAGCAGGTAACCGACGAAAAACTCCGGCAGCGAAATCGCCGCGAGCGATATGACGTTGATCAGGCGGTCGGGAAAGCGGTTTCGGAAATGGACGGCCAGCATGCCGAGACCGACGGCGAGCGGCACCGAGATGATTGCGGCAAAGAAGGCCAGGAACAAGGAGTTGCCCAGCCGCTTGCCGATCTGCTCGCTGACGGATTGCCTGGAGGCCCAGGAGTTGCCAAAATCGCCATGGATGGCGCCGCCGAGCCATTCGACGTAGCGGGTGACGACCGGCTGGTCGAGGCCAAGATCCTGGCGGATGTTGGCGACGGCCTGCGGGGTCGCGGACTGACCGAGATAGGTGGTGGCGAAATCGCCCGGCAGGGCTTCGACGCCGGCGAAGATAAGGACTGAAACGGCAAACAGCAGCACCACGCTCAGGCCAAGGCGCTGAGCGATCAGGACGAGAAGCGGAAAGCGCTTCGCAAATCCAAGTAGGGCCGGTTCGCCGTCATCGACGGAAGTGGCCATGTTAAGCTCTCCTCTGAAACGGTTGGGGCACCGCCACGGGACTTTCGGTCCCATGGATCATGCATGGGCCGGCAGACGGGTGAACCCGCCCGCCGGCATGCTTTCAGAGACTAGCTTTCCAGCCAGACGCGGGTCGCGACATAGCCGTTCGACATGTCGTTGCCGATGTCGTGGACGTAGCCCTTTACCTGCTTGGTGGAGGCGTTCACGAAGTCGTTGAACATCGGCAGAATGAGGCCGCCTTCGTCGCGGACCATCATCGCCATTTCGCGATAGAGCTCCTTGCGCTTGTCCTTGTCGAGTTCCGAACGGGCTTCGAGCAGCTTCTTGTCGAAGTCTTCGCGCTTGAAGCGGGTGTCGTTCCAGTCGGCCGTCGACAGATAAGCGGTCGAGTACATCTGGTCCTGGGTCGGACGACCACCCCAGTAGGAGGTGCAGAATGGCTGCACGTTCCAGACGTTCGACCAGTAGCCGTCGCCGGGCTCGCGCTTGACTTCGATGTTGATGCCGGCCTTCTTGGCGCTTTCCTGATAGAGAACCGCCGCATCGACGGCACCCGGGAATGCGACTTCGGAGGTGCGCAGCAGAACGCTGCCGTCATGGCCGGACTTCTTGTAGTGGAAGGCGGCCTTGTCGGGATCGTAGGCGCGCTGCTCGATCCCTTCCGGGAAGAGTGCGTAGGTCTCGTTGATCGGGAAGTCGTTGCCGACCTTGCCGTAACCGCCGAGGATCTTGTCGACCATGGTCTCGCGGTCCATGGCGTATTTCAGAGCAAGGCGCAGGTCGTTGTTGTCGAACGGCGCCGTATCGCAGTGCATGATGAAGACGTAGTGGCCACGGCCGGAAGTGTTGAGGATCTCCACCGTCGGTGCACGCTTCAGGAGGCTGACCGTCTTCGGGTCGACGCGGTTGATGAAGTGGACCTGGCCCGACGAAAGCGCCGCGATACGCGCCGTCGCATCGTTCATGGTGATGACTTCGATGCTGTCGACGTAACCGCGATCGGAGCGCCAGTCGTTTTCGTTGCGCTCGAAGGTGGCGCGCACGCCGGCTTCCCAGCCGGTCAGCTTGTAGGGGCCGGTGCCGATGGCGGCCGTCGGCTCGTCAAATCCACCGCCCGGCTGGATGATCAGGTGATAGTCGGAGAGAAGCAGCGGCAGGTCGGCGTTGCCTTCGGTCAGGGTCAGCACCAGGTCGTCGCCATTGGCTTCGATCTTGGTGATGGACTTCATGACGCCGAGTGCGCCGGATTCGGACTTCTCGTCGGTGTGGCGCTGGAGCGTCTTGACGACGTCGTCGATCGTCATTTCCTTGCCGTTGTGGAACTGCACACCCTTGCGGATCTTGAAGGTCCACTGCGAGGCGTCTGCGGACGGCTCCCAGGATTCGGCGAGTGCGGCGACAGGTTCACCGGTCGTCGGGTGGGATTCGACCAAGAGGTCGCCCCAGTTGCGGTTGACGCAGAAGAGCACCTGCGACAGCGCCTTGGCCGGGTCGAGGCTGTCGGTTGCCGAACCGCCTTCGAGGCCAAGCTTCAGATGGCCGCCACGCTTTGGCTCCTGCGCCGAGGCGGAGGATGCGTAAAGGCTGCTGGCTGCGGTGAGCGTCAGGCCGGCTGCCATGGCACGTCCCATGAATTCGCGGCGGTTCATGCCGCCGGACGTCACGCGGCCTGCGAGAAATTTGGTGTAGTCACTCATTCCCTTGTTCCTTCTCTGGTTACTTTTATTCGTTGCAGGCGGAAGTTTTTGATTGTTTTGATATATTCCGCTGAATTCCGGCGGGACTATAAGGCTTTGCGGCCGTGCTTGAACCCCTTTCCTCCATCCGTCGATCCTTCGACGGTCAGTGCTCCTTCCCTGAATGCAGCCTGTTCGACTTGTGTGACAGCTTCCAACCTCTTGAGCGACAGGCAATCCGGGCATTTCCAGGCACGACGGTTGCGGCCATCCGGCCGGCGTCCACCATTGCTGTGGAAAACCTGACGTTAGGGGATGAAGATGCGCCCAAGGCGTGGAGAATCAGCGGGATGAGCCCCGAATTGACAGGGTCTAACCTGAGCATTCCTGCACAGTCTGCCATCGCTCGGCTCATGGCCGTGTCCCCGCATATTCGAGAAGGAAACCCGGATGAGGCTTCCTTCGATCACTTCTTGTTATGACTGAATTCTTAGCAGGTTGTGATCCTAATGAGGTCGCTTGTGCGACATATCCTGCCGCGGTGGGGCCAGTCATCGCGATCTGATCACCAAGGGCGACGCGCATTTCGGCAGACGTGGATACGGCAGCGCCGGGCCGGATAGACTGCCGGCGCCGGCGGATGTTCCGTGTTTGGTTTTCCGCCGCGGGCATGCCGCGCGCGGTGGGTGTCAGCATCGTTCCATCCTGACCCTTGCGTTCATTATTCAGCCGCCTCCCTGGCCTTCTTCTGCCCGACTTGCCGCCCGGCACCGTCCGGCCATGGCAGTCCGGCATGATCGGCGGCAATGGCGTTCAGCCTGTCGAGAACCCAGTCCGGCGCATTGGCGGCCTTGCCGGCAACGCTGTCGACATGCAGCAGCATCTGCTCGGCGGTAGCCAGCAGCGCATCGCTTGCCCCGTCGTGAATGCGATGGAAGACATGCAGGCGCTTGGCATCGACGGCAAGGATCTGGCAGGTCGAATAGATTGCCTGGCCGACCTTGGCCTCGCCGAGGTGGCGGATATGGGTTTCCACGGTGTAATAGGAATGTCCGGCCTCGACATAGGCGAGATCCACACCGATCAGGCGCAGCAGCGCGTCGGAAGTGTCGCCGAAGACCTGCAGATAGCGGTGCTCGGTCATGTGGCCGTTATAGTCGGCCCAGGACGGATTGACCTTGGTCTCGACGAGACGCAGCGGCTGGCCGGCGGATGCCGCGATATCGACCTCCGGCGCCTTGCTCCACAGTGATGTCTCGAATTCCTTCAGGAGCTTGCCGGCGCCCCAGCCTTCGCCGCCGCGCGAGCCTTTCAGTGCATGGAGAATGCCGACGAGATTCTCGTCGCGGATGCGCTCGAGTTCGCGGATCGACAGGCCATCGGCCTGTTCGTCGGACTGTGCGCCGATCTTTTCCACCAGCGCGTCGTCGAGGTCGACGACGTCGGTGAGCTTCGTCCACGGCCATTGCAGGCAGGGGCCGAATTGCGCGAGGAAGTGGCGCATGCCTGCCTCGCCGCCGGCGATGCGGTAGGTCTGGAACAGACCCATCTGCGCCCAGCGCAGGCCGAAGGAATAGCGGATGACGTCGTCCAGCGTCTCGACCGTGCAGATGTCGTCCTTGATCAGCCACAAGGCCTCGCGCCACAGCGCTTCGAGCAGGCGGTCGCCGACGAAGGCCTCGATCTCGCGGGCGATGTGGACGCCCTTCATGCCGATCGATTCCAGAACAGCGGAGGCGCGGGTGATGGTATCCGGCGCGGTCTTTTCGCCGCCGACAAGTTCGGAAAGCGGCAGCAGGTAGACAGGATTGTAGGGGTGCGAGACGAAGAAGCGTTCGGGATGCTTCATGTGCGCCTGGAGTTCAGTCGGCAGCAGTCCAGACGTCGAGGAACCGATCAGCGCGTCCGGCTTGGCGGCGGCGTCGATTGCGGTCAGGACACGGCGTTTCAGTTCCAGCTGTTCGGGCACGCTTTCCTGGATGAAGTCCGCGTCGGCAACAGCCTCTTCCAGTGTCTTGACGAAGGTCAGCGTGCCGCGCGGCGGTAGCGGCGCTGACGTGAGCATGCCATAGGCGCGCTCGGCATTGGCGATGACTTCGCCGACGATGCGCTGGGCTTCCGGATGCGGGTCGTAGACCGCCACGTCGATGCCGGAGAGCAGGAAACGGGCGATCCAGCCGCCACCGATAACGCCACCGCCGACACAGGCGGCCTTGCTGATCTTGGTCATCACTTCACCGGTGCCCTCTTCTGGAGTTTCAGTTTCGCACGGACCGCGTCCGGCCCGATGATTTTCGCGCCCATGCCTTCGATCACGGTGACCGCTTTTTCGACGAGCTGGGCGTTGGTCGCAAGCTGCCCCTTGCCGATGTAGAGATTGTCCTCAAGGCCGACGCGGACATTGCCGCCGGCGAGAACGGAGGCCGCCGGATAGGCGAGCGCATTGCGGCCGATGGAGAAGGCGGAGAAGGTCCAGGTCGACGGTACGTTGTTGACCATCGCCATGAAGGTGTTGAGGTCGTCCGGCGCACCCCACGGAATGCCCATGCACAGCTGGATGAGGACGGGATCCTCGATCAGGCCTTCCTCGACCAGCTGCTTGGCAAACCAGAGGTGGCCGGTGTCGAAGGCCTCGATTTCGGGACGAACGCCGAGATCGGTCATCATCTTCGCCATGGCGCGCAGTGTGCCGGGCGTATTGGTCATGACATAGTCGCCGAGGCTGAAATTCATGGTGCCGCAGTCGAGCGTGCAAATTTCCGGGCGGCATTCGGCGACATGGCTGACGCGTTCCGTCGCGCCGACGATGTCGGTGCCGGCGGGATTGAGCGGCAGGGGCGTTTCGACGCCGCCGAACACGACGTCACCGCCCATGCCGGCCGTGAGGTTGAGAACGACATCGATCTCGGCGTCACGGATGCGCTCCGTCACCTCGCGGTAGAGGTCGTTGCGGCGGCTCGGCTTGCCGGTCTCGGGTTCGCGGACGTGGCAGTGGACCACGGCGGCGCCAGCCTTGGCGGCGTCGATGGCGGAGGCGGCGATTTCGGCCGGAGTGACCGGCACATGGGCGGATTTCGCGGTGGTGTCGCCTGAGCCGGTGACGGCACAGGTGATGAAGACCTCACGGTTCATGGCAAGCGGCATGTTTTGTAGCTCCCTGTCGTTGCAGGGATTAGGCGGCATAATGCCAGGCTATGCTTTGCATTATCGGATGCAAATTGTACATTATCGGAAATTCCGAGTGCAGAATGGATGCCTGAACGTCAAATGGCTGAAACCACGACCATCGATCTTCTGGTTCTGCCGGACATCAACCTGATCCTGCTGGCCTCCGTCATCGAGCCGATGCGCGGGGCGAACCGTATTTCCGGCCGGGAACTCTATCGCTGGCGTATCCTCTCGCCGGATGGCAGGCCGGTCGTGACCACAAGCGGCATTCCCGTGCCGGTCGATGGCACCTTTCCGCCGAAGGAGGAGACCGCTCCGCTCTTCGTACTGTCCGCCTATTACTGGCAGCGGCATGCGACGGCGCAGGTCAAGATGATGCTCTCGCGCAGCGCGCGAACGAGGCCCTATGTCGCCGGTATCGAATCCGGCACCTGGCTGATGGCGGAAGCGAGCCTGCTCGACGGATTTTCGGCGACGGTGCACTGGGAGGATTTCGAGGAATTTGCCTCCGCCTATCCGCAGATCAACGCGGTGAGGGGCCGGTATGTCGTTGACGGCAAGAGGGTGACGGCCGGTGGTGCGCTTCCGACACTCGACCTGATGCTGGAGCTTATTCGGCGGCGGCACGGCTATTCGCTGGCGCTGGAGGTCTCACGGCTGTTCATCTACGAGCCCGGCGGCACGGCGGCGGCCGCACCGTCGCTGCCGCTGGCGCCGAGCCAGCGGATTACCGACGAGCGCGTCGTTTCAGCCATCAGGATCATGGAAGAACAGATCGAACAGCCGCTGCCCGTCAGCCGGATCGCGCGCCGGGTCGGCGTCAGCGCCCGGCATCTGCAATCCCTCTTCAAGGAGCATATCGGCGTTCTGCCACATGTACATTATCTGGCGCTGCGGCTGAATGCGGCGCGGCGCAAGGCAGTGGAGACGCGGCAGGCCTTTACCGAGATCGCGGTCGCCTGCGGCTTCAACTCCGTCTCGGCTTTTTCGCGCAGCTACCGCGCGCATTTCAGGGAGAGCCCGAGTGGTACCCGCAAGCGGTTGCGGCAGGCAAAGCCGCCGGCCGATCCGGCCTAGCCTTCAGGCGCATGCCTGATCGTTAGACCGAGAGCCGTCGTCCGGCGAGGTAACCGGCGGCCGAGGCCGAACCGGTGACGAATGCGCCCCAGGCAAGGTCGACGAGGGTGACCGACAGAGGCCAGTCCTTCATCGTGGCCATGTTTGTCAGATCGTAGGTACCGTAGGCGACGAGGCCGAGGAACGCACCGGACAGCGTGGCGCTGGTCAGGTTTCCGCGCGTCACTGCCGGCGCGACTGCAAAATAGAGCACGCCGAGGAGATAGAGCACGTAGAAGCAGGCCGCGGCCAGGAAGTCGGGCTCCGCGGCGAGCAGATGGCCGATCGTTTCGCGATAGAAGCCGATCGCCACGACGCCGAGCCAGATGGAATCGAGCAGAAGGAACACGAAGGCCGTGGCGGCAAATGCCGTTGCATAGATACGCATGGTTTGCTCCTTCTCCGGGACCTGCTCAGATGCCGAGAAGCGGCTGGATGAGGCGGACGATCCGGCTGCTGAATTTCAGCGGCGCGTCGGTGACGGCCAGGCAGATACAGTCTTCGCCCTTCTCGGCGATCGGCTGATGGTTGACGCTTTCGTCGGTTTCCTCGAAGTCGCCGGGACCGAAGCGGTCGTCGCCGTCGCGGAAAGCGCCCTTCAAGACGAGCGTCAGTTCGCGGCCGCCATGGGTGTGCTCGGGCACCGGCTTGCCTGCCGGAATGCGAAGCAGCCTGACCGAAATCTGCTTGTCCTTCGTCGGGATAGGATAGTGATAGGCGCCGAGCCCGAGCGCTCGCCATTTCAGCGTGTCGAGATCGCCGCCGAGATAGGAATTAAGCGGTTCCGGGACGCGGCGCGGCGATGGCGCGGCCGCTTTGCGGGGCGAAGCCGCTTCCGTCACTTTCGGAGCAGCGGCGAGCTTTTCGCGAAGCGCCGCCCAGGATTTGTCGTCCGTTTCCGAAGGTTCCGCCTCGATGCCCTCGAGCAGTGCGCCGGCGGTCGCTTCGATAGCCTGCAGGCGTTTGCGACAGGCAGGGCAGAGCGCCAGGTGCGTGGCGACGGCGATGCTCCAGCCCTCTTCGAGCGAGCCGTTGGCGTATTCGACGAGAAGTTCATCGCTGATGTGGTGATTGATGGATGTCATCGTCCTTCTCCCAGCAGGTCGCGCAGCCGTGCGAAGGCGAGGCGGATACGGGATTTGACGGTGCCGAGCGGCAGGTTCAGGCGTTCGGCGATCACGCTGTGGGACGCCTCCTCGAAGAAGGAGAGGCGGAGAAGCTCCACCTGCTCGGTCGGCAGCTTCTTCATTGCCTCGTGCAGGCGGTCGGCCTCATCTCCGGCCTCGACGATGGCGTCGGCGGCTGGAATGTCATCCGGCACGAAAGCCGGGTCGTTGGGGTCGAATTCGGGCCGGTTGGTCTTGCGGAACGTATCGATGCGCACATTGCGTGCGATCGTGAAGATCCAGCTCGACACCGATCCGCGGGCCGGATCGAACTGTTCGGCCTTCTTCCAGATCATCATCATGGTTTCTTGCATCAACTCTTCTGCCAGCTGCCTGTTGCCGCCGCGCTTCATCATGTAGGCGCGTATCTTCGGGCCGAAGTGCCGAAAGAGGACCTCAAACGCGTCCACGTTCCGATCTCGTCCGACTGCGGCTAGACAGGCTTTCAAATCTTGCCCGTCCGTTTCTCCCAGGGGTTCATTCATTTGGATGCGTCGCGGCTTTCGTTCGTGCAACGCCTTTCCTCTTTCCAGCAAGAGGAGCGGCATTTTCCGGTTATCGATGGCCCTGGCGGAAACGACTGTCTGCATGTCAGCGGTTACGGCGCCCAAGGTTCGGCGGATCACACCATCGAAGAATTTTCTCTTCTTTTCAATCCATTTGCCGGGCGACCGCGTAGTGAGTGTCAGACGCCAAAGGAACCATGCAATGCTCAAGTCCATCCATGAAAGAGATTTTTCACGCCCTTGCCGGGTGGCCGTCATCGGTTCCGGCATTTCCGGGTTGAGCGCCGCGTGGCTTTTGAGCAAGAGCGCCGAAGTGACGCTGTTCGAGGCCGACGGCCGGATCGGTGGACATTCCAATACGGTGGACGTCGCCTGTGACGACGGGATCGTTCCGGTCGATACCGGATTCATCGTCTATAATGACTGGAACTATCCGAACCTTGTCGAACTCTTTTCGACGCTGAACGTGCCGAACGAAGCGTCCGACATGTCGTTCTCCGCCTCGCTCGACAGTGGCGCGTTCGAATATTCCGGTACCAGTTTCGCGGCGATGCTCGGCCAGAAGTCCAATATCATCCGCTTCCGCTTCTGGCAGATGATCAGCGATATACTGCGCTTCTACAAGCGGGCGCCTCTGTATGCGAAGCAGGCGATGGCGGCGGAGATGACGCTCGGCGAGTTCCTGGATGCGGAAGGCTATTCCAAGAGCTTCGTCGACAATCACATCCTGCCGATGGGCGCGGCGATCTGGTCGACCACGGCACGGGAGATGCGCTCCTATCCGCTGGTTGCCTTCATTCGCTTCTTCGAAAGCCACGGGCTGCTGTCGCTCTCCAACCGCCCGGTCTGGCGCACCGTTAAGGGTGGATCGAAGGAATATGTGAAGCGCATTCTTGCCGACTTCAACGGCACCGTCCAGTTGCGCTGGCCGATCCACCAGGTGCGCCGCGTCCGGGCCGGCGTCGAGGTGGTCTCGCAAGGCTCCGAGGCCGAACTGTTCGACCATGTGGTGATCGCCACCCACGCCGATCAGGCGCTTGCGATGCTTGACGATGCCGCGCCGCAGGAACAGGCTCTGCTGGGCGCATTCAAATACACCCATAACCGCGCCGTGCTGCACAGCGATATCCGCCTGATGCCGAAGCGCCGGCGGGTGTGGTCGAGCTGGAATTATATCGGTAATCGCGACGACGGCCCTGACGCGCAGCTTTGCGTGAGCTACTGGATGAACAAGCTTCAGAATCTGAAGACCCGCACCGATCTGTTCGTGACGCTCAATCCGAACAGCGAGATCAGCGAAGACAACATTCACGCCGCCTTCGATTATACCCATCCGCTGTTCGACAATGCCGCGCTGGCGGCGCAAAAGGCGCTGTGGGATATCCAGGGCTCGGGCGGAGTATGGTTCTGCGGCGCGCATTTCGGCAGCGGCTTCCATGAGGACGGGCTGCAGTCCGGTCTGGCGGTGGCGGAAGCGATCGGCGGCGTCAAGCGCCCTTGGCAGGTCAAAGGGGAGTCGAGCCGCATCTACCTGCCAGAGCCGATGATGGCGGCGCAATGACCGGGGTTTCCTCGCTCTACGCCGGGCATGTGGTGCATACGCGCTCGCGTCCGAAGAAGCACAGCCTGAAATACCGAGTGTTCTCGCTGCTTCTGGATCTCGACGAGCTCGATCAGCTCGACCGGTCCCTTCGTCTCTTCGGGCATAATCGTCGCGCCCTCTTCAGTTTCTGGGACAAGGATCACGGTTCTCTGGAATCGGGAGTGAGCCTCAAGGATTGGGCGGTTGCCCATGTGCGCTCGCTCGGTATCGAGGACGACGGGCTGCGGGTGCGGGTGCTCTGCTATCCGCGCATTTTCGGCTATGTCTTCAATCCGCTGACGGTGTTCTTCTGCTACCGCAAGGACGGCGCGCTGGCGGCGATCCTCTATGAGGTCTGCAACACGTTCAATGAACGGCATACCTATGTCATTCCGGCCGAAGGACAGGCGGGAGCCGTACGGCAGAGCTGCGACAAGGCGCTCTATGTCTCTCCGTTCATGCCGATGGATTGCCGCTATCACTTTACCATCGAACCGCCTGAGAGCGGCGTTGCGGTCCGTATCGTGGAGACCGATGCAGAGGGCAAGCTGCTCTATGCGGCCTTCGAAGGCAGGCGCAACGCACTTTCGGATGGTGCGCTCATGAAAGCACTCTTGACCTATCCGTTAATGACCGTGAAGATTACCGCCGCGATCCACTGGGAGGCGCTGCGGCTGTGGTCGAAAGGCATCCGCGTGTTCCGGCACAAGCCGGCGGATGAGGCCGTGGCAAGCTCGCTGGTGGACACCAAGGAGCGGGGTGATTTGCATGAGCAAAGCTACGCATGATCGCGGAGCGGCAGCCGGATCGGTTCCGGCGGGCAGGCTCTCTCTATGGCAGAAAATCATGTGCAGGATGGTGGACCGGATCCAGGTGGGCAGCATCACGCTGCAGTTCCCGGGCGGGCGAAGCCACACGGTGGCGGGTGCGGAGCCGGGACCGGACGCGACCCTCTATTTGAAAAATCCGCGGCCGATCATTCGCCTGATGACATCCGGCGATCTCGGCTTCGCGAAATCCTACATCGACGGCGACTGGGACAGTCCGGATATCAGCGCGCTTCTCAATTTCGCGCTGCTGAACGAGAAGGCGCTGCGATCGGTGATCGCCGCGTCGGCCATCTGGGGCAAAGTCGCGCTGCTGCGCCATCGCCTGCGGCGGAACTCGAAACGCGGCAGCCGGCGCAACATCGCCTATCATTATGACCTCGGGAATGATTTCTACCGGCTGTGGCTGGACGAGACGATGACCTATTCGTCGGCGCTCTTCGAGGAGCCGCATTTGACGCTCTCCGAAGCGCAGACGGCGAAATATGCCCGTATCGTGCGCGAGCTGGAAATCGGCCCTGACGACCATGTGCTCGAGATCGGCTGCGGCTGGGGCGGCTTTGCCGAATATGCGATCCGCCAGACCGGCTGTCGGGTGACGGGACTGACGCTTTCCAAGGAACAGGCGGCCTTTGCCACGGACCGGCTCGACCGCGCCGGGCTTGGCGAGAAAAGCGATATCCGCATCGAGGACTACCGCGACTGTGGCGGCGAGTTCGACAAGATTGTTTCGATCGAGATGTTCGAGGCCGTCGGCGAGGAGAACTGGCCGGTCTATTTCTCGGCTGTCCGCGACCGCCTCAAGCCGGGCGGCAAGGCGATGATCCAGACGATCACCATCGACGACGAGCGCTTCGACGACTACCGGCGCAATGCCGATTACATCCAGACCTATATCTTCCCCGGTGGCATGCTGCCGTCGTTCGCAACATTCCGCAATGCCGCCGGAAATGCCGGGCTTGCGGTGAAGGACTGGCTTGGCTTCGGCAAGCATTATGCCCGCACGCTGTTGACCTGGGAGCAGGACTTCATCGCCCAGTGGGAGCGCATCCGGCCGATGGGTTTCGACGAACGCTTCAAGCGGATGTGGCGCTATTATCTCCACTATTGCGCCGCCGGTTTCCAGGCCGGCAGTATCAATGTGCTGCAGTTCAAGCTGGAGAAGGCCTGACGGT
Organism: Rhizobium sp. PAMB 3174; assembly: GCF_052908375.1. Taxonomy (NCBI): domain Bacteria; kingdom Pseudomonadati; phylum Pseudomonadota; class Alphaproteobacteria; order Hyphomicrobiales; family Rhizobiaceae; genus Rhizobium; species Rhizobium sp. PAMB 3174. The sequence continues at coordinate 178,719 of NZ_CM128608.1, forward strand.
CAGGCCTTCGCTTGCCGCATGGGGAAGCGAAGGCCGATGAAGGCGAGCAGCGAAAACGCGCCGAAGACGTTCAGCGTGTAGAGCGTGTCTATGTCGCTGGCCGACAGCGAAAAGACCGGTGCGCCGTAGCGGCCGAAGAACACGGCGAACAGAGCGAAGACTGCGCCGATCAGGACGCGGGCCGTCCACTTCTCGGTCTCGTAGAAGGACAGGAATGCCAGCAGCAGGCAGGGGGCAAGGAACAGCCAGGCACCGCTCGCCTCGCCGAAGAACTTGGTGATCGCCAATGTGTCGAGCGTACCGGCCAGAACCATTCCTATTCGCGCGACGAACGGATTCTTCCGATAAAGATAGATGACGGCCGCGTAGAGCGGCAGGGACGCGGCGGTGACCAGCGACGCCTTGAAGGCGTCTTCCGCCAGCCACCAGACGTAGAGCGGATAGACCGGCTTGTTGAGGGCGATGACGACCGCGACCGAGCGGCTGGCGGCGCTGAGGCCGTCCAGCCCGGCCTTCGGTGCGCCGCTCATGCCGGCGTCAGCAGGTAGTGGGAGACGCCCCAGGTGGTGCCGCCATCGTGGCCGAACAGGCCGGCGGTCGCCAGGAAGAACAGGCGCCAGCGGCGGTGCCACAGATCGGCGTCCTTGCCGTATGTCTCTTCGAGGATCGCACGGACGGCGTCGTCATTGCGGTCATAATTTTCAAGCCAGTGCAGCGCCGTCTTCTCGTAATTGCGCCCGGACCAGCGCCACTCCTTCTCAACGGAATAGAGATCGGGAAAGCGCTTGATCAGGTCGTGGGCCGGCATGATGCCGCCGGTGAAGAAGTATTGCGCGATCCAGTCGGCCTTGTCGGTGTGGTCGAAACGGTAGGACCGATCCTTGTGGGTGAAGACGTGAATGAAGAGCTTGCCGTCCGGCTTCAGCCAGTCGCGTGTCTTCTCCAGCAGCGCCTGCCAGTTGGACATGTGCTCGAACATCTCGACCGAGACGATGCGGTCGAAACGGTCGGTCGCCTCGAACTCGGTCATGTTGGCGGTCTTTACGGTGAGGTTCGAGAGGCCGAGCCGTCGTGCTTCGTCCTCGATGAAGGCGCGCTGCGACGCGGAGTTCGAGACAGAGGTGATGCGGGCGTTCGGCATCCGCTCAGCCATGTAGAGCGAGAGCGAACCCCAGCCGCAGCCGAGTTCGAGAATGTGCTGGCCGTCATGGAGGTCTGCATGCGCCATGGTCTCGTCGAGCGCGGCGATCTCTGCCTCATCGAGCGTGGTTTCCTCTGTCGGATAGAGGCAGCAGGAGTATTTCTTGCGCGCGCCGAGCGCTTCCGCGAAGAAGGCGGCGGGCAGTTCGTAGTGCTGCTCGTTTGCCTCTTCGGTGTGAACGGCGATCGGAAAGCGCTTCATTTCCTCGGCGAAGTCTTGCTCGCTGATCGCCTCGGTGCGCGACAGCCGGCGCTTGGTGCGGCCGACCAGGAAGTCGACGCCGGCCGCGGTCAGCCAGTCGGGGACAGGGATGCGTTCAACGGCATTGATGGCATTGGCAATGATCGTCATCTTGCGATCTCCTCGGAGGCTGACGAGCGGCGGGGGCCGGGAAAGAAGGCGTTGACCTTCGACTGATAGATGCGGAAGCGCTCGCCGCGCGAGGCGAGCATATGGGCTTCGAGCGGCGGGATGCCGGAGACATGGACGAGCAGCCAGTACATGAGTATTGGAGCGAGAAGGGAAAGCAGCAGCGGCAGGCCGATGGCCGCATGACTGCCGAGCGCCATGACCGGCCAGGCGCACCAGAACAGCCATTCGAAGAAATAGTTGGGATGTCGCGACCAGCGCCAAAGTCCGACATCACAGATCGCCTTGCGGCCGGCATTGTCCTTGCGGAACTGTGCAAGCTGCCGGTCCGAGATCGCCTCGCCGGCGAGCGCCACCAGGGCGACGGCAGCCGCCAAGCCGTCGGTGATGGAGGGGAACGCGGCGTCGCCCGTCGCTGCCGCAAGGGCCGACAGAACGAGGATGAAGGCGGCTGCGGCCTGCGCCTGCAGGAACAGGAAGAGGCGGGATGATGCCTTGTCGCCCCATTCCTTGATCAGGGCTTCGTAGCGAGGGTCTTCGCTCGCACCGGCGCTGCGTCCGCCGATGTGCGTGGCAAGCCGTGCCGCCCAGAGAAGCACGAGCACGGCGGCCGTCCACTTGCGGCCGGTATCCCCGGTTGCCGCAAAAGCCAGAGCTGCGAGCGTTGCGATGCCGACGGATGCCGACCAGATGGTGTCGACCCAGCCGCTGTTACCGGTTCGCCGTTGGATGGCCCAGGCAAACGTCATGGCAGCGCAAAGGCCAACCGCAATCAGAAACAGCAGGGCGGACGTCATGGGTGTGGCACTCCTCTAAAACGGACACTTTCCAATACGCAGGAACAAGCTGGCCGGATTTCATCGCGTGGCGCGGCAAATGATCCGAAAGACGTTTTTCTGCGTATGACCGGATAGCTGTCAGATGAAGGAGGCCTTCATGCGCATGATATCGACCGCAGCATTGCTGCTTGCATTTCCCGCCGTGGCCGTGGAGGCCGGAGAAGGAGCGATCAACGGGCTTTGGGCCCGGGGCGACGGCAAGGCGCGTGTGAAGATCGAGAAATGTGGCGGCGATCTCTGTGCGGTCAATGTCTGGATTAAGCCGGGGACGAGCGGCGAGGCGGTCGGCGACCGCCTGGTCATGGATGTTGAGCCGGTTGCCGACGGCCGCTACGAGGGCCGCGCATCGGACCCTAAGCGGGGGCTGACCTACAACATCACCATCAATGCCGGCTCCAGCAGCATGACGACGCGGGGATGCGTCCTCGGCAAGCTGCTCTGCAAGTCGGTCAGCTGGTCGCGACTGCAATAGACGATCGGCAATCCTGCAAACGAAAACGGCGCCGGCAAAATTGCCGACGCCGTTCTTTTATGCCGGGTGTCTGTGCCGATCAGGCGGCAGCAGATGCCGATACCGGAACTTCCGAGATCGTCTTCAGAACCTGGGAAGCGATCGCATAGGGGTCGCCCTGGGAGTTCGGACGGCGGTCTTCAAGGTAGCCCTTGTAGCCGTTGTTGACGAAGGAGTGCGGAACGCGGATCGAGGCGCCACGGTCGGCAACGCCGTAGGAGAACTTGTTCCACGGAGCCGTTTCGTGCTTGCCGGTCAGGCGCATGTGGTTGTCCGGACCGTAAACGGCGATGTGGTCTTCAAGGTTCTTTTCGAACTGCGCCATGAGGGCTTCGAAGTATTCCTTGCCGCCAACTTCGCGCATGTACTTGGTCGAGAAGTTGCAGTGCATGCCCGAGCCGTTCCAGTCGGTGTCACCGAGCGGCTTGCAATGCCATTCGATGTCGATGCCGTACTTTTCGCACAGACGGAGCAGGAGGTAGCGAGCCATCCAGATCTGGTCGGCGGCCTTCTTGGAGCCCTTGCCGAAAACCTGGAATTCCCACTGACCCTTGGCCACTTCGGCGTTGATGCCTTCGTGGTTGATGCCGGCTGCGAGGCACAGGTCGAGGTGCTCTTCAACGATTTCGCGAGCGATCGAACCAACGTTCTTATAGCCGACGCCGGTGTAGTACGGACCCTGCGGAGCCGGGTAGCCGGCTTCCGGGAAGCCGAGCGGGCGACCGTTTTCGTAGAAGAAGTATTCCTGTTCGAAACCGAACCATGCGTCTTCATCGTCGAGGATCGAAGCGCGGGTGTTGGTCGGATGCGGGGTGACGCCATCAGGCATCATGACTTCGCACATCACGAGTACACCATTGGTGCGGGCCGGGTCGGGGTAAACGGCGACCGGCTTCAGCACGCAATCCGAGCTGCGGCCTTCGGCCTGTTCCGTCGACGAGCCGTCGAAGCCCCAGAGCGGCAGTTCGCCGAGAGAGGGGAACGTGTCGAATTCCTTGATCTGCGTCTTGCCGCGAAGGTTCGGTACCGGCTTGTACCCGTCGAGCCAGATGTACTCGAGCTTATACTTTGTCATTGCGAATCTCTCTTTAGGTTCTCGTTGCGTTTCAGCAAACCCCGAAATGTGACGGGCCTCCAGCTGACGCGCGGGCGCAGCCGGTGGGTACAGAAATAGAAGCATAATGCGTGCCAATTCGAATTCCCCGGCGCGCCTGCGGGTGTGATTCGAGGCTGCTGCGACATTTTGGCGTGTATGAGCGGGATCTTATGGCAGGGTTGGCGCGTTTCATCTCCGTCAGCCCTGATCCAGCAAGCTGGCGGATAGTCATTCCGTGCGAAAAATGTTCCTGATTGCCGCGACTGATCGATACCTGGCTGACTTTCGCTCAGAGAGATCGCAGTTTGTGATTATTTTTTTTGCAATTGGAACAAAAATTGTGCAATCTGTTTGCGTGTGGCTCCAAAACTAGTGCGCTGGATCAATCAGAAAGGCGATACGATGGCTACAGGTACATATAGAGAGACGGCGAAGATTATCGAATTTCCCCGTAACGGCCGCAAGCCGGCCGGCGGATACAAGGAATTCGGAGCCGTGACAGAGACGGCAGCGATGCAGCCGTCGCCAGCCGTATGTGATGCGGCGTTCGGCGGCAGCTGGTATCACGAGGAAGCGCTTCGCGAAGCGGAAGACGCGCTCAAGCATTGAGGCGCAATGATCGTCCATCGGCCGGGCATTCAGCCCGGCGCGGGAGGGGTTTGCCCGATTTTGCGTGGCCGGCGGAGGCCAAAACAGATTTTGTATGAAGAAGCGCCGGTAGGCGCTTTTTTGTTGCCTGCTACCAGCCCAGGGGGCGCCAGGCAGAAGCGTCGCCGAGCTTGAGCCCTGCCGCGGCCGTTGCGGCTGCGGTTGCCGCGACGATCTCGGCGTTCGATCCGGCAACGCCGCCGCCCGGAAGCCAGAGGTTGTTTTCAAATCCGACGCGCATGTGTCCGCCGAGAAGGGCCGCCGTCGTCACGCAGCCCGTTTCGCGCGGACCGAAGGCGCAGACGCTCCAGTGACCGAAGGACGGCAGGCCGGGTGCGAGGAAGGGCAGAAGATCCGCGGGTTCGGACATCTGCTTTTCCGTATAGCGGCCGAGCACGTAGAGGACCGGAATGTCTTCGGCGGGGATGAGACCGCGGCGCATCATGTCCGAAAGCCGGGCGGCTTCCTCGGGCGTGTAGAGGATGATCTGCGGAACGACATGCTCTGCCTTCATCCAGGACAGCAGCTCTGCGAAGGCCTTCTCCTCGCTCTCGTCAGGCACCAGTTCGCGCAGCGCCAGCGACGCGGATTGCGGCCTGACCTCCCGCACGACGGCGCGCTGCGCCTCGGGCGCATACTGGCCGAGCGCTTCGGAGGTGATCTGGACGACCATGCGATCGCCGGTTTCCGCCTTTATGGCCGCTGTTGCCCGCAGATAGGCGCCGGCATCCAGCAGATGTGTGCCGTCCGGCGTGCGGACATGCACATGGATCATTGCCGCGCCGGCCTCAAGGCATTCGGCGGCCGTCCGTGCGAGCTCCGCGGCGGTCAGCGGGACGGCGGGATGATCCGCCTTCGTCTTGCGCCCGCCATTCGGTGCGACGGCGATAGTGGCCAGGTTTCGTTCGCTGTCTGTCATTTCCGATCTTGCCAAAATCCGGTCGATGCCCGCACAGTCGTAGACACATTCTCCTGTCGTGCAACCGGGAAAATCTGCCGTGACCCATCTTCTGCATCGCGCCGCCAATGCCGTCATGCCGGTCGCCACCGGCAGCAGGGGCGTGGAAATCTTCGATCGTGATGGAAAGGCCTATATCGACGCCTCCGGGGGTGCTGCGGTGTCCTGTCTCGGTCACGGCCATCCGGACGTGGTGGCCGCGCTGCATGAGCAGCTCGACCGGCTCGCCTATGCACATACAGGCTTTTTTACCTCCGAGCCGGCGGAGGCGCTTGCCGATCATCTCGTCGCACATGCGCCCAAGGGGCTCGATCGCGTCTATCTCGTCAGCGGCGGGTCGGAGGCGGTGGAGGCGGCGCTGAAGATGGCGCGGCAGTATTTCGTCGAGACGGGCGAGCCGCAGCGCCGGCATGTGATCGCACGGCAACAAAGCTATCACGGCAACACACTCGGCGCGCTCGCTGCTGGCGGCAATGCGTGGCGCCGGGCACAGTTCAGTCCGCTCCTGATCGAGACGCATCATATTGCTCCTTGTTATGCCTATCGTCATCAGATCGAGGGAGAAAGCGAGGAGGCATACGGCCTGCGCGCGGCGCAGGAACTGGAGGACAAGATCCTCGAGCTTGGCGAAGGTTCTGTGATCGCCTTCGTCGCCGAGACGGTGGTTGGCGCGACGGCCGGCGCGGTGCCGGCGGCGCCCGGCTATTTCCGGCGTGTCCGCGAGATCTGCGACCGTTACGGCGTGCTCCTGATTCTCGACGAGGTGATGTGCGGCATGGGGCGGACCGGAACGCTGCATGCCTGCGAGCAGGAGGGTGTTTCACCCGACCTGATGACCATCGCCAAGGGGCTCGGCGGCGGATACCAGCCGATCGGCGCGGTCCTGCTCAGCGGCAAAATCTTCGACGCATTCGCCAATGGCTCCGGCTTCTTCCAGCATGGTCACACCTATATGGGGCATCCGATGGCGGCGGCTGCGGCGCTCGCCGTGCAGCAGGTGATCCAGCGGGACGGGTTGCTGGGCAACGTCGTCGATATGGGAGAGCGTTTGCGGGCTTCGCTGCAGGAGCGCTTCGGGCAGAACCCGCATGTCGGCGACATCCGCGGCCGCGGACTTTTCCAGGCCATCGAGCTCGTGGCCGATCGCGATACCAAGGCGCCCTTCGATCCGGCGCTCAAATTGCACGCCCGCATCAAGCGCGAAGCGATGGCGCGCGGGCTGATGGTCTACCCCATGGGCGGTACCATCGACGGCGTGTTCGGCGACCATGTTCTGCTGGCGCCACCCTTCATCGTGACGGAAGAGAATGTCGAGGCCATCGTCATGCGGCTCGGCGAGGCCGTGGATGCCGCCATCGGCTGAGCGGCGGGCTTGCGTCGCGGGATTTCCCTCCATAAAAGATTCAGTCAGGACAATCGCGCGGAGTGTTCAAGTGGCTGAGGGAGCGGGCAGACGATGAGGATCAGTGACAGCCAGCCACCTGTCCTCCGCCAGTTTTCCGTTCGCGCCGTCATCGATGTGCTGTTGCACCAGGGGCCGACCTCGCGCGCCGACCTCGCCAAGATCACCGGGTTGTCCAAGCAGACCATGTCCGAGGTTATCCGGGCGCTCGAAGAGGGCGGCTGGGTGAGGGTGCGCGGCAAGACCGGCGGTCACGTCGGGCGCCGGGCCGTCACCTATGAGATCGATCCGGATGCGGGCTACGTTGCCGGCATCGATTTCGGCGTGTCGTCGCTTCGTGCCGTGCTGGCCGACCTTTCGGGACGGGTCCTCGTGGAGGTCGCCGAGCAGGCGACGCCCCGCCCGCCGGAAGAGCCGTTGTCACAACTGCACCTCATGCTGCAAGGCCTGATCCGCAAGGCGGAGCTGGCGCCGGAGAAGCTGTTGTTTGCGGCCGTTGCCATGCCGGGCGTCATCGATCCGGACAGTGGCCGGCTGGCGCTTGCGCCAAACCTCGAAGACATGAGTGGCTTCGACATCGCCGGAGCGCTGTCCGAGCGGCTCGGCTGTGACGTTGCCGTCGAGAACGACATCAATGCCGGCGCGCTCGGCGAGGCCTGGCTCGGCGAGGCCGATCGCGGCGGGACGTTTGCCTTCGTCTCGCTTGGCGCCGGTGTCGGCCTCGGCCTGCTGGTCAATGGCAAGCTGATGCGCGGGTCCAGCGGTGCTGCCGGCGAAATCGGCTTCCTGCCATTCGGTGCGGATCCGACCGCGCCCGAAAGCCTGAAGCGTGGGACGCTGGAAAGCGCGCTCGGCACCAAGGCGATCCTGGAGGCCTATGTGCGGGAGGGTGGCTCTCCCTTCGCGACCGTCGCCAATCTCTTCGAGCAGGCGCGCGCCGGACAGAAGGCCGCGGTCTCGATCGTCGGCCAGGTCGCCGATCTCGCTGCACTCACCATCGTCGCGGTGTCGGCCTTCGCCGATCCCGGAAAGATCGTCGTCGGCGGGCCGATCGGGCGCCAGCCAATCCTGCTTCCGCTGATCCGCGAGAGCCTGAAAAAGGTCACGGCGCGCAAGCCGTTGATCGAGGCCAGCCGGCTCGGCGAGCGGGCGATCCTCATGGGGGCAATGGCGATCGCCCTGCAGCAGACACACAACCTGCTGTTCTCGCCCCATTCCCTGCCGACCGACATCAATCTTCCCGCTCCGCCACGCGGATAATTGTTGCAAACGGCTTCGCCGCCTATTGCGAAAGATTTTGCCGCCTCATATATTCGTCATCTTGACGAACTAATATTGTATTCGAACGGTTATTTGACGGGAGCGGCCGGCGTTGGCGTGATCCTCCGCCGTCAATCTGCGAACTCAAACGACCCCGAGCCACAGAGGCCCATGTACACAGTTTTCGAAAACAGCAGGGATGCTGCGCAGGCGTTGGCCGATCTGATCATCGCCCGTATCAATGAAAAGCCGTCCATCGTGCTCGGTCTCGCGACCGGCGCGACGATGGAGCCGGTCTATGCGGCGCTGATCGAAGCGCACAAGGCCGGCCGGGTGAGCTTTGCCGGCGTGACGAGCTTCAATCTCGACGAGTATGAGGGGCTTTCGCCGCGCCATTCGGGATCCTACAGGGCCACCATGGATCACCTGCTGTTCGACCATGTCGATATCGACAAGGCGAGGACGCACCTGCCGGATGGCATGACGGATGATCCCGAGCATGAGGGTGAGCGCTACGAGCGGCTGATTGCGGAGGCGGGCGGTGTCGATCTGCAGCTTCTCGGCATCGGGCGCAACGGGCATATCGGTTTCAACGAGCCCGGTTCGGCCTTTTCCTCCAGGACGCGGCTTGTGGTGCTCGAAGAGGAAACGCTGGAGGCCAATGCCGGTTTCTTCTCCGACCGCAGCGTGCCCGAGCGCGCGCTGACCATGGGGATCGCCACCATTCTCGATGCCCGCGAGATCGCCGTTCTGGCAACCGGCGCCGCCAAGGCGGACGCCGTGGCGCGCGCGCTGTTTTCGGAGCCGGACGCTGATTGCCCGGCTTCCGCGTTGAAGGTGCACGACAATGTGCGGTGGTTCCTCGATCGCGCGGCCTCCGCCGAACTGCCGGACGTCGATGTCCGGCTTCGGGCAGCCGACTGACAATCTGAACAAGGAAAGCAGCCGGCAGGAGCCGGCTACCTCTTCGCCTATCGGCGTTCGGGGATCAGTCCGTTCGGCCGGAAGCGCATGACAAGCAGCAGAAGCAGGCCCATCATCACCAGGCGCATCTGCTGGGCATTGTCCGTCAGATGCTGGCGGATGGAGCTGTCCGGGCCGAGGTTCGCGGTCAGGTGCTCCAGCAGCCAGACGCCGAAGGGTTCGGCTTCCATCCAGAAGAACAGGATGAGGAAGCCGCCAAGGACGGAGCCCCAGTTGTTACCGGACCCGCCGGCAATCACCATCACCCAGATGAGGAAAGTGAAGCGCAGCGGCTGGTATGAGCCGGGCGTGAACTGGCCGTCCATCGTCGTCAGCATCGCGCCGGCAAGACCGATGACGGCGGAGCCGAGGATGAAGACCTTCAGGTGAATGCGCTTGACGTCCTTGCCCATGGCTTCGGCGGCAACCTCGTTGTCGCGTACGGCGCGCATGGTGCGGCCCCACGGCGATTTGAGAGCGGTTTCCGCAAGCAGGAGCAGGACGGCGATCACGGCAAGGAACAGGCCGCCATAGCAGAGCTTGACGAAGATCGAGGCGAAGTCGGCGATCGGCATGTTCACCTTGTCGGCGAGATCGATAAACCACTGCGCGCCGCGCAAATCCACTTCATAGGGGACCGGACGGGGAAGACCGACAACGTTTTTCACGCCGCGGGTCAGCCAGTCCTCGTTGCGCATGATGGTCACGAGGATTTCGGAAATGCCGAGCGTGGCGATCGCGAGATAGTCCTCGCGCAGACCGAGGGCCACCTTGCCGATGACCCAGGCCGCGCCGGCGGCCAGCAGCGCACCGCCGATCCAGGAAAACAGGATCGGCATGCCGAGACCGCCGAGATAGCCCGTGGCCGACGGGTTGACGGCTTCGATGGCGCTGACGGCGGGATCGTAGAAATAACGCGAGCCGAAATAGCCGATGGCAATCACGACTGCGGTCGCGAAGGCGCGGAAGCGGCGGTTCTCGCGGCCGATCGCCTTGCGGACATAGACCGTCGCGGCAATGGTCGCGAGCAGCGCGACGCCGGCAAACAGAATGCCGGTGCCGCCGGCCGTCCAGGCTTCCATGACCGGGCTGGAGGCGACGAAGACCGCAGCGACGCCTCCAAGCGCGGCAAAGCCCATGACGCCGAAGTTGATGAGGCCGGCATAGCCCCACTGGATGTTGACGCCCAGCGACATGATCGCCGAGATGAGGCAGAGGTTGAGGATGTAGAGCGCCGAATTCCAGCTGTGCAGGTAGGCATCACCCGCCAGAAGCAGGAACATGAGCGCGAAGAGCGCGACGTTGCGCAGTGCGGAACTCATGACGACCTCCCGCCGAAGATGCCGGATGGCTTAATCAGCAGCACCAGCACGAGAATGATGAAGGAAACGGCGAACTTGTATTCCGTCGACAGCAGTTGGACGAGCCCGTCGGGCGCCCAGCTTTCCGGAACGAGATAGGTCAGCACCTTCTTGTAGGAGTAGGTGACGGCGACTTCCGAAAAGGCGACGATGAAGCCGCCGGCAATGGCGCCGAGCGGATTGCCAAAGCCGCCGACGATGGCGGCGGCGAAGATCGGCAGCAGTAACTGCTGGAAGACGAAGGGCTTGTAGCTCTTGTCGAGGCCGTACAGCGTGCCGGCGATGGTCGCGAGTGCTGCGGCGATCACCCAGGCGAAGGTCACGACGCGTTCCGGATTGATGCCGGAGAGCAGCGCCAGGTCCTCGTTGTCGGAGAAGGCGCGCATCGACTTGCCGGTGCGGGTGCGTTCCAGGAACCAGAAGAGCAGGATCACGCAGATGATCGCGGTCACCAGAGTAATGACCTGAGAGGCACGGATCGCCAGGCCTTCCTGCAGCCCGGTCCAGGCCTTGAATTCGCCGGCGGTGATGAGGAAGCGTGCGCCGTCGGCAAAATTCTGGTCGTCCGGTCCAATAATGAAGCGGATCAGGCCGGCCATGAGGAACATCACGCCGATGGAGACGATCATGAAGATGACGTTGTGCGAGCGCTGGCGGCGATAATAACGGTAGACCAGACGGTCTGTCGCGAGCGTCATCGCGGCGGCGCCGATGATGCCGATCGGCAAGGCGAGGAGGGCGGTCGCCAGCGGTGCGATGCTGACGCCGGCCGACTGCAGCGCCCAGGTAACGAGCACGGTGAGCATGGCGCCGAAGGACATGAGTTCGCCGTGGGCGAAGTTCGAGAAGCGCAGGATGGCAAAGACCAGCGTCGCGCCGAGCGCGCCGAGCGCCAGCTGGCAACCATAGGCGGTCGCCGGTACGATGATGTAGTTGGTCAGGACGACGAGGGCGTTCAGAAGGTTTTCCATGATCAGCCCCCGAGGAATGTCTTGCGGACTTCGTCGTCGGCGATCAGCGCCGGCCCGGTGTCCGTGAAGCGGTTTTCGCCCTGGACCAGGACGTAGCCCTTGTCGGCGATTTCGAGTGCCTGCTTGGCGTTCTGCTCGACCATCAGGATGGCGATGCCGGTCTTGGCGATCTCGATGATGCGGTCGAAGAGTTCGTCCATGACAATGGGTGACACGCCCGCCGTCGGCTCGTCGAGCATCAGGACTTTCGGGTTGGTCATCAGCGCGCGGCCGACGGCGACCTGCTGGCGCTGTCCGCCGGAGAGTTCGCCAGCGAGCTGGCGACGCTTTTCCTTCAGGATCGGGAAGAGGTCGTAGATCTGCTCCATCGTGGTGGAAATCTCGTCTTCACGAATGAAGCCGCCCATCTCCAGGTTTTCCTCGACCGTCATGGAGGTGAAGATGTTGCGGACCTGCGGCACGAAGCTCATGCCCTTGGCGACGCGCGCCTGCGGCGCGAGATTGGTCACGTCCTCGCCGTCGAACATGACCTTGCCGGTCCGAAGCTTCAGCATGCCGAAGACCGCCTTCATGGCGGTCGACTTGCCGGCGCCGTTCGGCCCGACGATGACGGCGATTTCGCCCTTTTCCACGCCGATGGTACAGTTGTGCAGGATGTCTGCACCGCCGTAACCGCCGGTCATGCTTTCCCCGATCAAAAAGCTCATATTCTTTCTTTTGGTTTGTTCTTCAGGCCTGTGCCAAGGTAGGCCTCGATGACTTCTTCGTTGGATTTGATTTCGTCCGGCGAACCGGTTGCCAATACCGCGCCTTCGGCCATCACGATCACCGGATCGCAGAGACGCGAGATGAAGTCCATGTCGTGTTCGATCATGCAGAAGGTATAGCCGCGTTCGCGGTTGAGCCTGAGGATCGCGTCGCCGATCTCGTAGAGCAGCGTGCGGTTGACGCCGGCGCCGACCTCGTCGAGGAAGACGATCTTCGGATCGACCATCATGGTGCGGCCGAGCTCGAGAAGCTTCTTCTGGCCGCCGGAGAGATTGCCGGCGCGCTCGTCGGCGACGTGGCTCAGCTTCAGGAAGTCGATGACCTCGTCCGCCTTTTCGCGGACTTCGCGGTCGGCGGCCCTGACGGCGCCGGGCCGGAACCAGACATTCATCAGCTTCTCGCCGGGCCGTCCGGGCGGAACCATCATCAGGTTCTCGCGAACGCTCAGCGAAGAAAATTCATGGGCGATCTGGAAGGTTCTCAGCAGTCCCTTGCCGAAGAGTTCATGCGGCTCGAGGCCGGTGATGTCCTCACCATCGAGAAGCACGCGTCCGGAAGTCGGCTTGTGCAGTCCGGCGATCACGTTGAACAGCGTGGTCTTGCCGGCACCGTTCGGGCCGATCAGGCCGGTGATGGATCCCGTCTTGATGGTGAGTGAGACCTTGTTGACGGCGAGCAATCCGCCGAAACGCTTTTCGATCTGTTCAACGACGATCATGCAAACAAAAGTCCTTCAACGGAAACCGCCCGGAAGGTCCGGGCGGTCCCCTCAATCAGAAAATCAGCGATAGCCGACGGTAACGATCTTTCCGCCTTCGATCTTGATCTCGCGGAACTTGCCGGCGCTTTCGCCGCCGCCGATCAGCTCGACGTCGGACGCGCCGACATAGTCGATGTCCCCGCCGTCAGCAAGGATTTTGAGGCCCTTGGCGAGTTCGCCGGGAAGAATCTTCTCGCCCGGTGCGTTGGCGACATCCATGACCTTTTCCTTCAGCTTGGCGCTGTCGGGCGAACCGGCGGCCTGCATGGCGAGCATGATCAGGGCAGCGGCATCATAGGCTTCTGCGCCATACGGGCCGACCTTGCCGCCGGCACCTTCGATCGCCTTGGCGTAGAGCTCGGCGCCGTTTGAATCCGTGCCGGGACGCTCGCCGTAGGAACCGTCGAGAGCCGGGCCGATCGCGGCCGGAAGGCTGTCGCCGATCATGCCGTCGGGCAGTACGAAGGTTTCGAAGGCACCGGCGTCGAGTGCGCCCTGGATGATGCCCTTGCCGCCCTGGTCGAGATAGCCGACCACAATCAGCACGTCGCCGCCGGCAGAAGCCAGCGCGCCGACTTCGGCCGAATAGTCGCCCTTGCCGTCGTCATGCGGCGCGGAGATGGTGATCTTGCCGCCCTTGGCTTCGAAGCTGGATTTGATGGCGTCGGCAAGGCCCTTGCCGTAGTCGTTGTTGGTGTAGGTCAGCGCCGCGGACTTCACGCCGTGATCGGAGAGAATGTCGGCGAGGATTTCGCCCTGGCGGGCGTCGGACGGCGCGGTGCGGAAGAAGAGGCCGTTGTCCTCGACGGAAGACAGAGCCGGCGAGGTCGCAGACGGCGAGATCATCACGACGCCGTTGGCGAGCGCGACGTTCTGGAGAACGGCGGTCGTGGCGCCGGAGCACATGGCGCCGACGATGGCGTTGACCTTGTCGGAGGTGACGAGCCGCTCGGCTGCAGCCGTTGCCGCACCAGCGTCGACGCAGGTGGAATCGCCGCGGACCGGAGTTACCTTCGAGCCGTTCAGCAGCGCGCCGCTGTCGGAGACTTCTTTCATGGCGAGTTCCGCGCCGGCGGCAATGTCCGGGGCAAGCGATTCCAGCGGGCCGGTAAAGCCCATCAGGACGCCGAGCTTGATATCTTCGGCCTTGGCCGGCAATGCCAGCATTGTCGTTGCTGCGAGGACCGCAAACATCCGTTTCATAGGTTCACCCTTTTTGATGTCCAGAAGTGTTCTTGTGTATCCGGGCGGAAAATCGCCCGTGTTGATCCCGTGCGTGCACAGGCAGGATTTCATCGCCCTTGATCAAGTCGTTCCCCCTGCGCAACTGCCCGTTTCACCGGATTTCCCCATGGGAAAGCCTGTTTCCCGCGCGCACATGCGGACAATGCACCCCCGAATGGCTGGAATCAAGAATAAATTGTCCAAATGGAAAACGGGCGGCGGATGGCTCCGCCGCCCGTTTTTGTCACTGCTGACGGCTACTGGTTGACGATCTCAGGCCCCATCAGACTGTAGGGAAGCCAGGTGGAAAGCGCCGGGACATAGGTGACCAGAACCAGGAAGAGCAGCAGCACGCCGACGAAGGGCATGGCCGCCTTGACAACCTGGACGAGGCTCATGCCGGTGATGCCGGACGTGACGAACAGGTTGAGCCCAATCGGCGGCGTGATCATGCCGATTTCCATGTTCACCACCATGATGATGCCGAGATGGATCGGATCGACGCCGAGCTGCATGGCGATCGGGAAGACCACCGGTGCCACGATCAGGAGCAGGCCGGAGGGTTCCATGAACTGGCCGCCAAGCAGCAGCAGCAGGTTGATCGCGATCAGGAAGGTGAACCAGTTGAAGCCGTAGGACAGCATCAGCTGTGTCAGCGTATCCGGAATGCGTTCTGCCGTCAGCACATGGGCGAACAGCAGCGCGTTGACGATGATGAACATCAGCATCACGGTCGTGCGCGATGCGTCGATCAGCACCTTGCGGGTTTCCTGGTGGAAGATCGCCGGAACGGCCTGCCTGGCCATGGCGCCGAGGTTGCGGCTCCAGATCGGCAGGCTGGCGGCGAGGTAGCTCGGGATATGCGCCGGATTGCTGCCCGGGTCGCGCCAGATGGTGTAGGCGACCAGGATTACGAGCGAGATGATCCCGCCGACCCAAAGGCGGTCCATCGCAGTGATGTTCGGCCAGTCGGCCGTTGCGAAGTAGGACAGCACCATGAAGACGAACAGGAAGGAGACGGCGTAGACCAGAGCCTTGAAGCCGAGCACCGCCTTGCGGCTGTCGGTTTCCCGGATCCAGACGATGTCCTTCATCGGCCCCATGTCGCGATAGATGAAGATGGCGACGAGGAAGGAATAGACGGCTGCGACGGCGGCGGCTTCGGTCGGCGTGAAGACACCGCCATAGATGCCGCCGATGATGATGACGATCAGGAACAGGCCGAAGCCGGCTTCCTTGCCGCCCTGCAGGATTTCGCCGAAGCCGCGCCATTCCCCTGCCGGCAATCCCTTGCGGCGGGCGATGATGTAGATCGCGCCCATCAGCATGAGGCCGGCGACGATGCCCGGCACGACGCCGGCGAGGAACAGGCGCCCGACCGAGACGTTGGTCGCGGCGGCATAGACCACCATGACGATCGACGGCGGGATGAGGATGCCGAGCGTGCCGGCATTGGCGATGATGCCGGCGGCGAACTCCTTCGAATAGCCGACCTGGCGCATGCCGGCGATGGCGATGGTGCCGATTGCGACCACGGTTGCCGGCGACGAACCGGACAGCGCGGCAAACAGCATGCAGGCCAGAACCGAGGCGATGGCCAGGCCGCCGCGCAAATGCCCGACGCTGGCAATGGCGAAGTGGATGATGCGTTTCGCCACCCCGCCTGTCGACATGAAGGCGGAGGCGAGGACGAAGAAGGGGATCGCCAGAAGCGTGTAGTTCTGCGAGGCGTCCATCATCTGCACGGTGACCGACGACATCGAATCCCGCGAGAAGAAGGCGGTGATGAGGATCGAGGAGAGGCCGAGAGAAATGGCGACTGGGACGCCGAGGAACAGAAACGTCAGGACGAGGATAAACAGGATCAGAGGTTCCATGACGTCAGTCCTTCAATACGTCTTTGTGCTCGGCGACGAGGTCTTCCGCCTCGTGGCCGGCGATCATCAGTTCCCGCTCGCCGCGTGCGATCTGCACGAGGGCCTGGGCGGAGCGCAGGCCGAACAGGGCGAGACCGACGGGCATGATCAGATAGGCTGACCAGCGCGGCAGGCGCTCCTTGATGCCGAGAGCGTCGACCATGATCTGCGGCCATTTCATCTCGTCGAGGCCGGCACCGGTGCGGTAGATGGTCGACCAGTAAAGGACGGCGCCGCCCTTGGTGTTGGTGCCGAGCACCTGCATCCAGGCGGAGCCCAGCAGGATTGCGGTATAGAGAATGCAGGCGAGGGCGCCGAAGATGGCGACCGCCCTGAACAGCGGAGCGGGGAACATGCGCACGAAGGCGTCGACCCCGAGATGGGTGCCGGTGCGCACGCCGTAGCTCATGCCGAAGAGGATCAGCCAGGCAAACAGGATGCGCTGGAATTCAAGCGCGCCGCTCCAGCCGGAATTGAAGCCGTAACGCGCGATCACCTGGGTAAAGGCGACGAGCGTGATGACGGCCAGCAGCAGGGCGAGCGTGTTTTCCTCGAACCGTGCCAGTCCCTCGGGATAACGGCGGTCGAGAATGAAGTAGACGACGACCAGGACGACAAGAAGCACCCATGGCCCGTACGGCAGGAATGACATTGGATCCCCTCCAGTGCAGTTTTTGAAAAGCCCGGCCGCAACAAGAGCGGCCGGGCTGTAATCGACACGTCAGCGGTGCGGATTACTTGTTGTTCGAAGCGACCGCGGCTTCGATCATGTCCTTGCCGACATCGCCTTCGAACTGATCCCAGACGGGCTTCATCGTGGCGACCCATTCCTTGCGCTGTTCAGGCGAAAGTTCGCGAACGGTGGCGCCGGCCTTGATCATGTCTTCCTTGCAGGTCTTTTCCTTGCCGGCGATGGAATTGTTGAACTCGTCGGTGACCTCGTCGAGGATCTTCATGAACTGGTCGCGAACGTCCGGCTCAAGACCGTCGAGCCAGTCCTTGGACGTGACCACCAGATAGCCGAGGAGGCCGTGGTTGGTCTCGGTCACGCCGTCCTGCACTTCGTAGAACTTCTGGGTGTAGATGTTGCACCAGGAGTTCTCCTGACCGTCGACGACGCCGGTCTGCAGGGCACCGTAGACTTCCTTGAAGGCAAGCTTCTGGGCGGATGCGCCCAAGGCTTCGATCATCGCCTGGGCGACGTCGGACGGCTGGATGCGGAACTTCAGGCCATTTGCGTCTGTCGGAACGAGCAGCGGCTTCTTGGCAGAGAACTGCTTGATGCCCGAAGCCCAGAAGTGCAGGCCGGTGAAGCCGACGTCGTCGACCGCGTGCAGGAGCTGATTGGCCGCGTCGGAGTGGTAGAAGCGGTTGACGGAGGCCAGGTCGTCGAACAGGAAGGGAAGGTCGAACAGGCGATACTTCTTGGTGTAGGCCTCGAACTTGGAGAGCGACGGCGCGGCGAGCTGGACGTCGCCGAGCAGCATGGCTTCCTTGACCTTGTCGTCGTCGAACAGCGTCGAGTTCGGGAAGACCTCCATGCAGGCCTTGCCGTTCATTTCCTTGTTCACGCGCTCCGCCAGCATCTTGGCCGCGACGCCCTTCGGATGGCTTTCCGCCACGTCATGGGCGAATTTGATGACGATCTCTCCAGAATCGCAATCATCGGCGAGTGCGGTGTTGGCGCCGGCTGCCAGCGTGAAAAGGCAAACGCCTGCGAGAAGCAGTTTCTTCATTCTGTAAGTCCTCCACTTTGGGCCCCCACGGCCCATGAAATCGGAATGATCCGGCTTGTTGCCGGATGCCGGGAAGACGTTGGGAGGAAACAGGGCCAAGGGTCCGCTTTCGCGGACACGGCGGCCGAAACATCCTCCCAATGTTCGCGGCGCTAATAGTGTAGCAATCCGCGTGCCAACCAGATCGGTGAATATATTATTCAATAAAATTAGGTACTTGATATGCGGACTCGTCTGGCGTCCGCCGAAGATGTATCCGGTGTGGGTAGCTGGCTACACGCCCGCTACGGCGCGTTGTGTCGCGTTCTACCCATTGAGGCTTTCGCCGCTTCCCTCGGTTCCGCTGATGCCGAGCCGCTTCATCTTATCGTAGAGACCCTTGCGGGAAATCTGCAGCGCTTCGTAGGTCGGTTTCATGGCGCCGTTGTTGCGGGCAAGTTCGGCTTCGATGACAGAGCGCTCGTAGCGGTCGAGGAGATCGGCAAGCGATCCCTCCGATGCATTCGAGGCTGTTTGCGGCTCTTCGCTCTCGCTGTAGAAGCCATTCCACATGCCGAGAACGAAACGGTCGGCATAGTTGCGCAGTTCACGCACATTGCCCGGCCATTCATAGGTCATCAGCTGCAGTTCGAGCCCGGCGTCGAGGTGCGGGATTTCGCGGCGGAAGCGGGCGCGAGCCTGCCGGGCCAGATGAAAGAAGAGCAGCGGGATGTCCTCGCGCCGGTTGCGCAGCGGCGGGATGGACAAGGTGACGACGTTCAGGCGGAAATAGAGGTCGGCGCGGAAGTTGCCCTGGTTGCTTGCCTGGCCAAGATCGGACTTGGTTGCCGCGACGAAGCGAATATCGAGCGGGATCGGCTTGTTCGATCCCAGCCGCTCTATGGTTCGCGTCTCGATGGCGCGCAGCAACTTGGCCTGCAGGTCGAGCGGCATGGATTCGATCTCGTCGAGAAAGATCGTGCCGCCATGGGCATGTTCCAGCTTGCCGATGCGCTGCTTCTGGGCGCCAGTGAAAGCGCCGGCCTCATGGCCGAACAGTTCCGCCTCGATGATGTCCGAAGGCAGGGCGGCGCAGTTGATGGCGACGAAATGGCCCTTGCTGCGGGTCGAGAAGTCGTGCAGGGCGCGGGCCACCACCTCCTTGCCGGCACCGGTCTCGCCGAGGATCAGCACGTCGACATCGGTATCGGCCAGCATGACGATCTGCTCGCGCAGCCGCTTGATGCCGGGCGTGCGGCCGACCAGCCGCTCGGACAGTTCGTCGCGTTCGTTCAGCTCCGAGCGCAGCGTGCGGTTTTCGAGAACCAGGCGGCGCTTTTCGAGGGCCCGCTCGATGACGGTGTAGAGGCGCGAGACCTGGAAGGGCTTCTCGATGAAGTCATAGGCGCCGGCGCGCATTGCATCGACGGCCATCTGCACGTCGCCGTGTCCGGTGATCAGGATGACCGGCATGGTCGGATCGATGGCAAGCGCCGCCTTCAAGAGTTCGAGACCGTCGACGTCCGGCATGCGGATATCGCTGACGATCACGCAATAGGCGTCGTGGGCGATCGCCGACAGAAGCGATTCCGCCGTGTCATGGACGGCGACCGGCAGTCCCTCGAGCTCAAGGCCCTGGGCGAGCGCATCGCGCAGGTCGTCATCGTCGTCGACGAGGTGGACTGTGGGCGTTACCGATTCCGTCATGCTTTATTCGGCTGCTTTTTGCTGTTGGTCGGCGGCAACGAGATGGACGGCAAAGGCGCAACCGCCGTTTGCCGATTCCTGCAACTCGATGCGGCCGCCGAAGTCATGGACGATATTGTAGGCGATGGAAAGCCCCATGCCGACGCCTTCGCCGGCCTGCTTGGTGGTGAAGAACGGATCGAAGACGGAGGCGCGAAGCTCCTCCGGAATGCCGGGTCCGTTGTCGGCGACGATAACGGTGGCGAAGCCGTCCTGGCTTCCCGCCGTGACGGTGATGCGGCTGTCCTTCTGGCCGGACAGGGCATCGATCGAATTGGAAATGAGGTTGACGATGACCTGTGAGAGCCGGACCCGGCCCCCCATGACGGTGTAGTCCCGCAGCTTCGGGTCGACCGTCAGCATCACGCCGGCCTTGCGCGCCCTCGGCTTGACGAGGATCAGCGCCTCGTCGACCACCGAGCCGAGATTGACGGCGCTGATGGTGGTGCCGGGCTTGCGGGAGAAGGAGAGCAGCGTCGAGGAGAGCTCCGCCATGCGGTCGACCATGGCGCCGATGCGGCCGAGATTGGTGGTCGCCTGTTCGAGCTTGCCGGCGGCAATCATGCGGTGTGTGTTGTCGGCATAGGTCTTCAGCGCGGCAAGCGGCTGGTTCAATTCGTGGCTGAGTGCGGCCGACATCTGGCCGATGACGGCGAGCTTGCCGGTCTGGACGAGTTCGGCTTGCGTCTTCTTCAGCTTGTCCTCGGTCGCGCGCCTTTCGTCGATCTCGCGGGAAAGCTCGCGGTTCGTGACGCTGAGCGCCCTGGTGCGGTCGCGGACGGTGCGTTCCAGCCTCAGTGCCGTGGCCCGATCGCGGCGCAACTGCAGGATCGTGCGCTCCCGCCGCATGATCCAGAAGAAGATCATCATGGCGCAGACCAGGCAGGCCATGGCGGCAAGTGCCGCGCCCCACAGGCCGGCGGCTTCGACCGGGCGCATGTCGCCGAGCACGTGCAGGCGCCAGTCGAGCAGCGGCAGGTCGCGCACCATGTCCAGATGCGACACCGCCTCACGCCCCAGCCGGTAGATCATGGTGCCGGACGTTTCATTCGAAACCGCCTCGACCGATTTCAGGCGCCATTCCGGACGGTTGGCGATCAGGATCGTGCCGTTGCGGTCGCTGATGTAGATCGGACTGGTCAGCAGGGACCACGTGGCCTCGATGCGCTCGAAATCGACGTAGACGGTCACGAGGCCGAGCGTCTCTCCGCCGCGGCGGACAGCGGCGGCGAAGGCGTAGGCGCGGGTGTTGTTGTCCGGCGAAATGACGGTGCGGCCCAAGCGGCCCTGCAGCGCGGCACCGAAAAGCTGGTTCAGGCCGGCGTCGCTGTGATCGAAGATGTGGCGTGCCGAAGCCAGCATCCGTCCGTCCGGCCAGAAGAAGGCGACGTCGCGGGCGCCGGAGAGGCCGGCGGCTTCCTCGGCCTTGAAGGCCGCCATTGCCGGATGACCGCCGGCGCGGAAGAGCGAGGCGATATCGTTCTGCCGCGCAAGCAGTGGCGGGAGGACCCGGTATTTCTCGAACATGCCGGCCAGCACTTCCGTCTGTATCGACAGCGTCTCCATCGCCTGCTGGCGGATCGTCACCATGGCCCTGTCACGCCAGTAGTCGGATGCGACGGTGATGGCGCCCAGCGACAGAATGACAATGCCGACGAGCAGGCCGAACCGGATGGCCCGGAACCGGCGACGCAACTTCCTCCCGCTCATTCTGCCGGACATCGGCTCCCCATGCATTTCTCTCGTCCCGGCGAGCTTATAGAAAATGACCGGCGGCAGAAAGTCCCGGTCCGGCATATGCCTCGGGACCGTTGCCGGATAAGCTGCCGACGACCCTTGCGCCTGCCGATAAACTCGCTAAAAGTGCGCCAAATTCAACAGAAGGGCGGTCCCGCCCGCGTTCGAAGTGGATCAGTCACATGGCATCGCATAAAGACGTGAAGAAAGTCGTCCTCGCCTATTCCGGCGGTCTCGACACCTCGATCATCCTGAAATGGCTTCAGACCGAACTCGGTGCAGAAGTCGTGACCTTCACCGCCGACCTCGGCCAGGGCGAAGAACTCGAGCCGGCGCGCAAGAAGGCCGAAATGCTCGGTATCAAGGAGATCTTCATCGAGGACGTCCGCGAGGAGTTCGTTCGTGACTTCGTCTTCCCGATGTTCCGCGCCAATGCCGTCTACGAAGGCGTCTACCTGCTTGGCACGTCGATTGCCCGCCCGCTGATCTCCAAGCACCTGATCGAGATCGCCAAGAAGACCGGCGCCGACGCCATCGCCCATGGCGCGACCGGCAAGGGTAACGACCAGGTTCGCTTCGAGCTTTCGGCCTACGCGCTGAATCCCGACATCAAGATCATCGCACCGTGGCGCGACTGGTCGTTCAAGAGCCGCACCGATCTGCTCGACTTCGCCGAGAAGCACCAGATCCCCGTTGCCAAGGACAAGAAGGGCGAGGCTCCGTTCTCCGTCGACGCCAACCTGCTGCACTCCTCGTCCGAGGGCAAGGTTCTGGAAGATCCCTCTCAGGAAGCCCCCGAATACGTGCACATGCGCACCATTTCGCCGGAAGCCGCTCCCGACAAGGCGACGGTCATCAAGATCGGCTTCAAGAAGGGCGATGCGGTGTCCATCAACGGCGTCGCCATGTCGCCCGCTACCCTGCTCAAGGCGCTGAACGACTATGGCCGCGACAACGGCATCGGCCGTCTCGACCTCGTCGAGAACCGCTTTGTCGGCATGAAGTCGCGCGGTGTCTACGAGACCCCCGGCGGTACCATCCTGCTGGCCGCCCACCGGGCCATGGAATCGATCACGCTCGACCGTGGCGCCGCTCATCTCAAGGACGAGCTGATGCCGCGCTATGCCGAACTGATCTATTACGGCTTCTGGTTCTCGCCGGAGCGCGAAATGCTGCAGGCCGCGATCGACCGCAGCCAGGAGCATGTCGAAGGCGAAGTGACGCTGAAGCTCTACAAGGGCAATGTCATGGTTACCGGCCGCGAGAGCGAGAAGTCGCTCTATTCCGACAAGTTGGTCACCTTCGAGGACGACCAGGGCGCCTACGACCAGAAGGATGCCGCCGGCTTCATCAAGCTCAACGCGCTGCGCCTGCGCACCCTCGCCAAGCGCGACCGGTAAGTCCGGCATTCAAATGTTTTGATGGATGACGGGGGCTTCGGCCCCCGTTTTTCATTCCGCAGGCTGTTTGCCGTTCTGCAACGGCGCGACAAGGCTGCTTTTGCGCACGGCGCGCAGATACACGAGGTAGCTCGCCAGGCAGATCACGCTCATTCCCGGCACCACGGTCATGAAGGCGAGCAAGGGCACGCCGATGATCGCCGCCGCCAGCCCGCAGGCAAAGCCTGTTCCCATCTGCAGGAAGCCCATCACCGCCGACGCCGAACCCGCCGTCTGATGGAATGGCACAAGAGCGGCGGTCGTCATGTGCGGCATGACGAAGGAAATGCCGAAAGCGTAGAGGCCGACGGGCATCATGATGGAGAGATAGGACGGCGGCAGGAAGCGGGCGGACAGGAACGCCGCCAGCCCGCCGGCGAACACGAACAGTAGACCCGGGATGACCAGCTGTTCGGCGCTCCATTTGCGCAGCAGCAGGCGGAAGAGGACCGAGCCGAAGAAATACATACCCGTCTGCATCAGCATGCCGATGCCGAACTGGAATTCCGTCAGGCCGACATCCTTGACGAGAACGAAGGGCAGGATGGTCGCCAGCGTGTAGAGTGCGCCGACGGCGAAGGAGAGCGTCAGCGCGGCCGAGACGAACTGCGTGTCGGTGAAGATGCGCCGGTATGTCCTCAGCAGGGGCCCCGGCTTCAGCCTCGTGATGTCCGGGACAGTCGTCTCCTGCATCAGGAAGTAGACGACGCCGACGGCCGTCAGGCCGAAGCCGACCATGATATAGAAGATCGCCTGCCAGCCGGAAATTTCCAGGAGAACACCGCCGATGGTCGGCGCCATCGCCGGCCCGATCGCCAGCATGATGTTGATCATGTTCATGATGCGCGACGATTGCGCGCCGGTGAACTGGTCACGCACGATGGCGCGAGATGTCGTCAGGCCGATCGAGGCGCCAATGCCCTGGACGAGCCGGCCCGCCAGCAGCATGCCAACCGTCGGCGCCAGCGCCGACATGACGCTGCCGATGAAATAGATGGACAGGAAAAGGATCGCCGAACGGCGGCGGCCGAGCGCATCGGAGGCAGGTCCGCACAGAAGCTGCGTCAGCGCAAAGCCGGCGAAGTAGAGCGAGAGGGTCAGTTTGACGGCGGCGGGCGAGGTGTGAAACGCATCCACCAGAACCGGCATGGCCGGGGTGTAGAGCGACATGGACATGGGGCCGATGGTGATCAGCAGCGCCCCGATCATGCTGGTCCGGCTTTCGCTCATGCGGCCGGGAACGGACAGACTCATTACGCCTTTTCTTTTTCTTCCTGTGCTGCCGGCTCGTCACCGAAGACCAGCGACTGGTTGTCGCGCATCTTGATCAGCGCCTGGCGAACGAGTTCCCGGGATTCCGCATCCACGCCCTGCTGCAGCTTGTCGACCACATCCTTTGCGAGATACCGGACCTTGCTGACCATCGCCGCTGCATCGTCTGTCGCGTAGATCAGTTTCGCGCGGCGGTCCGTTTCATCGGGGGTGCGGCTGATGAGGTCCAGCTTTTCAAGGCGGTCGAGATAGGCGCACAGCGTCATCGGCTCGATGCCCATCCTTTCCGCAATCGCCGTCTGGCGGAATCCGCCACAGGTGGATGCGTGCAACAGAGCTCGCGCTTCGCCTGGTGTTATCCCCAATCCGGCTTCGTTGATGCGCTTTTCAAACGCCGACCGGATGATGCGGGCGACATCGTTGATCAGGAACCCAACGGAATTGGGATCAGCCTTCATGGGCATTTTGCATTCCTCATTTTGTAAGTCTCACTTATTATTATTTTTTCGTGAGTTTTGCAATGGCTGTTCGCCGGTTGATCGATTGCGGCCGATCGCGGGCGAGACAGAACGCTTTCATAACCTTGCCACACTTCTCGGCCGCTGTGCCGTTTAATTTCCGCCGCTGCTTCAAATTGTGACGCCGAATTCCGCTTTTCGCGTCGCCGTCCCCGATTGTTTCCGCTGCGGGCTTCCCATATGCATGAGGCAACCATATCTGAAACGGCATAGATCCTATCGCCAGAACTCAAATTCCGGAGGGAATTTCACATGCAGGCAGAACCCGTCGTCAGCCCCGAATTCATCGACTGGAGCGGCCTGAACGGGCTCCCTCGCTTCGAGGCAATCGACGACAAGGACTTCGAGGCCGCTTTCGACGCGGCGCTTGCCCTGCATGATGCCGAGATCAATGCGATTGCCGACAATCCGGAGCCGGCGAGCTTTGCCAACACTGTCGACGCCCTGGAGATTGCCGGGGACGAACTGTCACGGGTGTCGTCGCTGTTCTGGAACCGGGCCGGCGCGAACACCAATCCGGTGGTCCAGGAACTGGAGCGCAAGATCGCGCCCAAGCTTTCCCGGCATTACTCGAAGATCGGCATGAACGCCACGCTGTTTGCCCGCATCGATACGCTCTGGAATACGAAGGATACGCTCGGCCTGACGCTGGAGCAGACCCGGGTGCTGGAGCGCCACTGGAAGGGCTTCGTGAAGTCCGGCGCGAAACTGCCGAAGGAAAGGCAGGAGGAACTGGCTGGCATCAATGAAACGCTGGCGGGTCTGGGCGCCAGCTTCGGTCAGAACGTGCTCGCCGACGAGAAGGGTTGGGTCCTGTTCCTCGGCAGCGAAGACGAGCTTGCCGGCATTCCGGACTTCCTGAAGGATGTCATGGCGTCCGCCGCGACCGAACGTGGCGAGGAGGGCAAGTTCGCCGTCACCCTGTCGCGGTCGATCATCGAGCCGTTCCTGACCTTTTCCGAGCGTCGCGACCTGCGCGAGCAGGCGTTCAAGGCGTGGATCGCCCGGGGCGCGAACGGCGGGGCTACGGACAATATCGGCATCATCCGCGACACGCTCGCCCTGCGGTCCAAGAAGGCCGAGCTGCTCGGCTACGGCAATTATGCGGAACTGAAGCTCGACAACACGATGGCCAAGACGCCGGAGGCTGTGTTCGGCCTGCTCAGGCAGGTTTGGGCGAAGGCCGTGGCTCGCGCCAAGGACGAAGAGGCCGATATCGCCGCGCTGATCGCCGACGAGGGCAAGAACCACGACGTCATGCCCTGGGACTGGCGCCATTACGCCGAGAAGATCCGGGCGCAGAAGTTCAGTTTCTCCGAAGCCGAACTGAAGCCCTATCTGCAGCTGGAAAAGATCATCGAGGCCTGTTTCGATGTCGCCGGCCGGCTGTTTGGCATCAAGGCCGTCGAGATCAAGGGTGTGACCGCCTATCATCCGGACGTCCGCGTCTTCGAGATCCGCGATGCGGCAAGCGGCGCGCTGAAGGCGATGTTCCTCGGCGATTATTTCGCCCGCTCCTCGAAGCGTTCCGGCGCCTGGATGAGTTCGTTCCAGTCGCAGCACCGGCTGACGCTGAAGAACGGTGCGCATGGCGAACTGCCGATCATCTACAATGTCTGCAACTTCGCCAAGCCCGCTGCCGGCAAGCCGGCGCTGCTGTCGCTCGACGATGCCCGCACGCTGTTCCACGAGTTCGGCCACGCGCTGCACGGAATGCTGTCGGACGTGACCTATCCGTCCGTGTCCGGCACGGGCGTTTCCCGCGATTTCGTCGAGCTGCCCTCGCAGCTTTACGAGCACTGGCTGACGGTTCCGGAAATCCTGAAGACCTATGCCGTGCACTACCAGACCGGCGAACCGATGCCGCAGGCGCTTCTCGACAAGGTTCTCGCCGCCCGCACCTTCAATGCCGGTTTCGCGACGGTCGAGTTCACGTCGTCGGCGCTGGTCGACATGGCCTTCCACACGGCAGGCAAGGTCGACGATCCGATGGCCTTCCAGACGGAATACCTGAAGGAAATCGGCCTGCCGCAGTCGATCGTCATGCGGCACGCCTCGCCGCACTTCCAGCACGTCTTCGCCGGCGACGGCTATTCGGCCGGTTACTATTCCTACATGTGGTCGGAAGTGCTGGATGCCGACGCTTTCTCGGCCTTCGAGGAGACCGGCAACGTCTTCGACCCGGCAACGGCCAGGAAGCTCAAGGACAATGTCTATTCGATCGGCGGTGCGGTCGATCCGGAAGACACCTACAAGGCCTTCCGCGGGAAGCTGCCAAGCCCGGACGCGATGTTGAAGAAGAAGGGCCTCGCGGCCTGACGACTTCGGGGAGGGCGTCGACGTGCTTCTCCATACGATCTTCGACGCTCTCGCCTGGCTGACGTCCTTCGCCGCCCTCTACGCTTTGCGGCGGACGTGGTTTCCGAAAAATCCGGTGAGCCGGCCCCTGCGGGGCGGATACATTGCAGCGGTCGTTTTCGGGGCCGGTGTGAGTGCGTGGGTCTTCGGATCGCTCAATCTCTGGCTTTCGGGCCAGCCCGGTTTCGGCCGCTCGGTGGAAGGCGCTCTGTTTGGTGCCATCGTCTCGGTGGAGCTCTACAAGCGCGCCTCCGGCATCTTAGAGCGGACCGGGGCGATCTACGCCCTGCCGGTGGCGCTCGGCATTGCCGTCGGGCGGATCGGCTGCCTTATGTCGGGCATGGAGGATTTCACCTACGGCATTCTGACCGGCGCAGACTGGGGCTGGGACTTCGGCGACGGTATTCTGAGGCATCCGGTGGCGCTCTATGAAAGCCTCGCCATGGCGTCGTTCGCGATCGTCTATATCGGCATGATGCTGCGCGGCTCGGCCTACTGGCGGGCAAATGGCTTCTATCTCGCCGTCGGTTTTTACGGCCTCGAGCGTTTCGTTCTGGAATTCTGGAAGCCCTACGGAGCGGTGATTGCAGGGCTCAGTGTCTTTCAGCTATTGTCCCTCCTCATGGTCGGCTATGCGCTGGTCATGCTGCAGGGGAGCCGGAGCGCGGTTCAGCCGGAAGGTGCCGGATGAAGGCGCGGGCGTCGGGTCAAGGGGGAACCTGAATGTTCGATCCGAATGGAGTGCCGGAAGAAAAGCGCGGCAATGCCGGTGTCACGTTGCGTGTCCTGCTCGGTGTGCTCTTCCTGTTGCCGGGCGCCTGTGGCGGGCTGTTTTACGTGGCGGCGCTGTTCGAATGGATTTCTGGCGGCTTCCGTTTTCGCGGCCCCGATAATTTTACCGGCGTGTTCGTCATCGTGGCCGCGCCGTCCATCCTGCTTTCCACGGTCTTGATCGGCCTCCTGCTGCGCTATGCATCCTGGCGCCGGGCACCGCAGGCCAGTCTTGCGCTTGCGATCATCTCGGCGGTGGTCATTCTGTTTTCTGTGCTGATGCTTTACGACGAGATGGGCATCGACGCGCCGGATGACATCATCATCACCATTCTGGTTACGGCCTTCGCGATCGGCGTCTCGGTTGTTCCGCCGTTCCTGCACTGGCGGGGAACGCGATGATTGCGCGCATCTTGCTGGTCGTCGGTGGCTGCATCCTGCTTCTTCCCGGGCTTTGCAGTCTCGCATTCAGCAACATGATCTTCATCGGTAACAGCATCGACATGGGCGTCCTGCCGATCTGGGGCGTCGGCATCCTGATCGGCCTCGGTGGCGTGAAGATGATTTATGATGGTTTGAGTAAGTGACTATCCGCCTGTGTCCTCCGTCTGGTAATGTCGGGGACTTGCGGCTCTTTCATCAGGTGGGGAAACAGATGACTGTGCGCCTTCTCACTATTCTCGGTGGTCTTTGCCTGCTGCTGCCGGGTATCTGCGCGACGCCCAACTTCCATTTTGAACCGTTTTCCGCTGTGTTGCTTGCGATCGTAGGCCTCATGGCCTTCAATGTGCAGTCAGTCCTGCCGGTCCGGCGCTGATCTGCGATCCTTTTGCCTCTGTTGCCACCGGAAGGCTGCATGAACCATCACGCCCATTCGCCGCGCAAATCCAAGCCGTATCTCTTCTATGGCGAAACGCGATCCATGTGCGGTACCTGCATGAAGCTGGTTCCGGCGAAGATCCTGATCGAGGGGGACGACGTCTTCTACGAGAAGCGCTGTCGCGAACACGGGGTCCAGAAGGTGCGGATCTCGTCCGATGCGGATTACTACCGGGCCGAGCTTTCCTTCCTGAAGCCCGGCGACCGGCCGCTGGAGGTGCAGACCCGCACCGACTTCGGCTGTCCCTATGACTGCGGGCTCTGTCCCGATCACGAGCAGCATTCCTGCCTGGCGATCATCGAGGTCAACGAGGCTTGCAACCTGACCTGCCCTGTCTGTTTCGCCGGTTCTTCGCAGGCGCTGACCGGCCACAAGCCGCTCGAGACCATCGGGCGGATGATGGATGCCCTGGTTCGGAGTGAAGGCGAGCCGGACCTGTTGCAGCTCTCCGGCGGCGAGCCGACCATTCATCCGGACATCCTCACCATCATCGACATGGCGAAGGCGCGGCCGATCCGGCACCTGATGATCAACACCAACGGCCTCAGGATCGCGACCGATCCTGCCTTCGCCGATGCGCTTGCCGAGCGGAAGAAGGGGCTGGAAATCTATCTGCAGTTCGACTCGCTCGAGCCGGACGCGATCCGTAACCTGCGCGGCGCCGATCTTTCCAAGGTCCGTCGCAAGGCGCTGGAGGCACTGGAGGCGAGGGGCATTTCGACGACCTTGGTGGCGACGGTGAAAAAGGGCGTCAACGACCACGAGATGGCGGCGATCATCGATCATGCGCTCGGCTTTTCCTGCGTGCGCGGCGTCACCTTCCAGCCGGTGCAGGATGCCGGGCGCAACGAGGATTACGATCTCAAGAAGAACCGCGTGCTGCTCTCCGACATTCGCCGGCGTATCATCGAGGACAGCGGTATCTTCGGCGAGGCCGACATGATCCCGCTGCCGTGCAATCCGACGGCGATCTCGATCGGCTATGGTCTCAGGAACGGCAAGACGGTCATTCCGGTGACCTCGATGATCCCGAAGGACGAGCTGGTCGAGGCGGTGCCGAACGCGGTCAATTTCGAACGCTATCCCTCACTCAAGCAGAAGATCTTCGATCTGTTCTCGCTCTCCACCATCGAACCGAACGTTGCCGGTCGCCTCGGCGATCTCCTCTGTTGCCTGCCGCAGGTGCCGGTGCCGGAGGGATTGTCCTACGAGAACATCTTCCGCGTGGTGATCGTCAATTTCATGGACCGGCACGATTTCGACGTCGGCAACGTCAAGCGGTCCTGCATCCACTTCGTCACCGAAAACGGGCAGCTCATTCCGTTCGAGACCTACAACCTCCTTTACCGGGACGGATCGGTCGCGCGCTTTCGCGATTGACCTGCAGAATTCAGGGTTCCCGGATGCAGGGTGCCGGGGCTAGAGTGCGCGCGCAACGTGCCCCGCATCCGATTCTCCAGGTCCCGCCATGTCTCCCATCATTCGTGCCGACCGCGCGGCAAAGATCTTCCGCCAGCGCATCCGCCAGCCGGGCCTGGCCGGATCGCTGCGCTACTATCTTGCGCCGGAGACGAAGGAAGTCAGGGCGGTCGAGGATATTTCGTTCGAAATCGGCATGGGCGAGGCGGTCGGCTATCTCGGCCCCAACGGCGCCGGCAAGTCGACCATGATCAAGATGCTGACCGGCATCCTGGTGCCGACGGCGGGCGAGGTGCGGGTGCTCGGGCGCACGCCTCACGAGGAGCGGATCGCCAATGCCCGCGAGATTGGCGTCGTCTTCGGCCAGCGCAGCCAGCTTTGGTGGGACCTGCCGCTTGCCGACAGTTTCGACCTCCACCGGCGCATCTACAGGGTTGATGAGGCAAATTATGAGCGGACCCGTGACGAACTGGTCGCGATGCTACAGATCACGCCCTACATCGACCGTCCCGTCCGCCAACTGAGCCTCGGCCAGCGCATGCGCGCCGAAATCGCCATGGCGCTCATGCATTCGCCGAAGATCCTGTTTCTCGACGAGCCGACGATCGGCCTCGACGTCGTCGCCAAGGACGTCGTGCGCAAGTTCCTGGCCGAGATCAACCGCGAGCGCGGCACGACGATCATCCTGACGACGCATGATCTCAAAGACATCGAGGAGATCTGCCCGCGGCTGATCATGGTCGATGAAGGTCGGCTGCTGTTCGACGGGCCGCTTGCCCGCCTGAACGAGACCTTCGGCGCGCGGCGGAAGCTGACGCTGGAATTTGCCGACGATCCGGGCCCGGTTGCCGTGCCGGGTGCCGAACTTGTCGAAGGGGAGGGCGTTCTCAGGGTCTTCACGCTCGACCATGACCGCCGGTCGCTGGTCGAGATCATCGCCTCGCTGGGGGATGGCCGGGCACTTGTCGACGTGCGGCTGGAGGAGCCGGATATCGAGGACGTGATCCGCACCTATTACCAGTCGCGAATGGCGGGGTAGGCCGATGTTCTTCGCCTATGCTCTATCGGCGTTTCGCACACAGGCAAGCTTCCGCTCGCAGACCTTCATGCGCATCATCGGCGGTGCCGTGGTGGTGTTCTCCCGCGTGTCGATCTGGACCTCCGTCTACGGCCACGAGCAGTCGATGGACGGAATCGGGCTCCTCCAGATGGTCACCTATGCGATCATCGGCACCACGCTGCTGTCCGCCTGGGACGCAAGCCAGATGGTGCGCGAAATCGGTGCTGACATCCGCAGCGGCGACGTCGTCAGCCAGTTGATGCGGCCCTATAGCTATCCCGTCTCGCTGTTTGCCCGGCAATTCGGCGTGCGCGGTTTCGACATGCTGGCCGTCGGTGTGCCGGTTCTCGCCGGCGCGAGCCTGCTCTATGGCTTCCAGCCGCCGGCGAGCCTTGCTCACGCGCTGATGTTTGTGCCCTTCGTCCTGCTGTCACTCACCATCCTGTTCGGGCTTGCAACCTTCGTCGGGCTTCTGGTGTTCTGGGTGATGGATGTGCTGGCGCTCGACTGGTTCCTGCGGGGCATGCTCGCCTTCTTCTCCGGCGGGCTGGTGCCGCTGTGGTTCTTTCCCGACTGGGCGCAAGGGGTGGTACAGCATCTGCCGTTCGCCTGGGTGACCTTCTATCCGATGGCGGTCTATCTCGGGCAGATGGATGTCGCGACCGCCTTCCTATATCTGGCGTTCGGTGCCGGATGGGCGCTCTTTCTGGCCGGGCTTATTGCCTTTACCTGGCGTCGCGCCTGCCTGCGCCTGGTCATCCAGGGAGGCTGATGATGATCGCGAGCCTCTCCCTCTACTGGTATCTGATCCGGCTGCAATTGCGCACGCGGCTCGAATATCGCGCCAATCTTGTCATCGCCTGGTTCGCCCAGGCCTTCGGCTATGCCAGCGTCTACGGTTCGATCTGGGTGATCGCCAACCGGTTCGAGATGATCGGCGGCTGGACATGGCCGGAGCTTGCGTTTCTCCTTGGCTTTCACGTGCTGGGCTATTCGCTCGGCGCGATGTTCACCTTCGTGCAGCTGCGCAACATGGAGGAGCGGGTGCGCAACGGCACCTTCGACGTCCTTCTCGTCCAGCCGATCAACCCTTGGGCGTTTCTCGCCTTTTCGGGTTTCAACATCGAATATGGCGGCCATGTCACGCTCGGCATCGGCCTGATCGCCTGGGCCGCGCCGAATGCCGGCATCGACTGGTCGATCATCGCCGGCCTGCAGCTTGTCCTCAGCCTGATCAGCGCGGCGCTACTTTCGGGGGCGATCCTGACGATGGTCGCCGCCGTGGCGTTGATCCTGACACGCTCGCGCTATCTTTTCGGCCTCTATTTCGACTTCTGGGAAATGGCGCGCTATCCGCTGACGATCTTCGCCTGGCCGGTGCAGGTCCTGATGCTGACCATCGTGCCGCTCGGCTTCATGGCCTATGTGCCGGTCGCGTCCCTTCTCGGAAAGCCGGTCCCTTTCCTGGGGGATTATGGCGGGCTGGCCAGTCTGCTCGCCGGCCCCGCCGCCGTGCTGGTGGCAGCATGGTTCTGGCGCTTCTGCCTCAGGCGGTACCAGGGCGCCGGCGGCTGAGCGTCGTCTTTACCGTCATCAAACATCCATCAAACTGTCGTGGATCCTTGATCTGACTGACACATGGCCGTGGTCCTTTTCCGGCGCGGGAGTTCGTCCCGTTTCCCATCAAAGGAGAGGTTTGATGTCAAAGGCCCTGATGGCGCTGTCGCGCCGTAGTTTCCTTCGCTCGTCCGCTGCCACCGGACTGGTTGCCGCTTCCGGTCTGGCGCTGCCCGCTTACCTGCGCGCCGCAGATCGTCCCGTCTTCACCCATGGCGTACAGTCTGGCGATGTCGACATGTCGTCCGGCATGGTCTGGAGCCGCGTCGATCGTCCGTCGCGCATCATGATGGAATACGCGACCACCGAAAGCTTCTCGGATG
This sequence comes from Rhizobium sp. PAMB 3174, assembly GCF_052908375.1. Classification (NCBI taxonomy): domain Bacteria; kingdom Pseudomonadati; phylum Pseudomonadota; class Alphaproteobacteria; order Hyphomicrobiales; family Rhizobiaceae; genus Rhizobium; species Rhizobium sp. PAMB 3174. The sequence goes on from NZ_CM128608.1 coordinate 211,821, forward strand.
CCGTTCGCCTGGCTCCGCTCAACGCCCTTCCGGAAAGCGATTACGCCGTCAAGCGCCTGATCGAGGGCCTGCCGTCCGATCAGGACATCTTCTACCGCTTTGTCGCCGCCGACCTGCAGGACATCAACATCGTGTCCGAGCCGGTCGTCGGACGTTTCCGCACCGCGCCGTCGTCGAAGCGCTCCGTACGTTTCGCCTGGTCGGGCGATACCGCCGGCCAGGGCTGGGGCATCGACGAGACCGGCATGAAGACCTATGCCACGATCGCCAAGCATCAGCCGGACTTCCTCGTTCACTCCGGCGACACGATCTATGCCGATGGCAGCATGCGGGACGAGGTCGACCTTCCGGACGGCACGAAGTGGATCAACAAGGTGCTGATCGACGAGAAGCGCAATGTCGCCCAGACGCTGGACGAGTATCGCGGCCAGTGGAAGTACAACATGATGGACGAGCATGTGCGCGCGCTGAACGCTGTCTGTCCGACCTTCTTCCAGTGGGACGACCATGAGGTGCTGAACAACTGGTCCGACTCGAAGGACCTGTCGCATGACGATCGCTACAAGGAAAAATCGATCCATGTGCTGTCGGCCCGCGCGGCCCGCGCCTTCCACGAAATGACGCCGATCCGCTACATCCCGGCCGAGCCCGGCCGTGTCTACCGCAAGATCGCCTACGGTCCGCTGGTCGATGTCTTCTTCCTCGACATGCGCTCCTATCGTGGCCCGAACCATGACGGCTTCGAGACCGAGATGACGCCGGAATCGCGCATTCTCGGCGCCGAACAGGTTGCCTGGCTGAAGCGCGAGCTGGCCGGCTCCAAGGCCACCTGGAAGGTGATTGCCGCCGACATGCCGCTCAGCCTGATCGTCTGGGACAACTATTCGGAGCGCAAGGGCGACGAGGCGGTTGCCAATGCCGACAACGGCTTGCCGAAGGGCCGCGAACTGGAAATCGCCGACCTGCTGCGTTTCATGAAGACGGCCGGCATTTCCAACACCATCTGGGTGACCGCCGACGTGCATTACACGGCCGCGCATTATTACGACCCCAGCAAGGCGCAGTTCCAGGATTTCGAACCCTTCTGGGAATTCGTCTCGGGTCCGCTGCATGCCGGCACCTACGGCCCGAACGAGCTCGACATGACCTTCGGTCCGGAAGTGAAGTTCGTGAAGGCGCCGCCGGAAGGCCAGTCCAACCTGCCGCCGTCGGCCGGCTTCCAGTTCTTCGGCCTCGTCGATGTCGATGGGCAGACGGAACAGCTCACAGTCCGCCTGATGGACCGTGACGACAACGAACTCTGGAAGATCACGCTCGATCCGGTTCGCAACGCCTGACAAGGTCAAAACGGCATTCAGCCGGGACGATAAGGCCGGAGCCATTGCGGTTGCCGGCCTTATCCCCCTTTCGCAATCGCGAAAAACAATGTATGAGCGCGCCAAATGTAACTGGCGCGTCCTCCCAATGCCCGTATCGCGCCTCAGCCATCAAGAGATTTGAACAATGCAGATTCGCAACATTGCGATTATCGCCCACGTTGACCATGGGAAGACCACGCTCGTTGACGAGCTTCTGAAGCAGTCGGGCTCGTTCCGCGAAAACCAGCGTGTTGCAGAACGCGTGATGGACTCCAACGATCTGGAAAAAGAGCGTGGCATCACCATTCTCGCCAAGGCGACCTCGGTCGAGTGGAAGGGCGTGCGCGTCAACATCGTCGACACCCCCGGCCACGCCGACTTCGGCGGCGAAGTCGAACGCATTCTCTCGATGGTGGACGGCGCGATCGTTCTTGTCGACTCCTCCGAAGGCCCGATGCCGCAGACCAAGTTCGTGGTCGGCAAGGCTCTCAAGGTTGGTCTGAAGCCGATCGTCGCGATCAACAAGATCGACCGTCCGGACGGCCGCCACGAGGAAGTCATCAACGAAGTCTTCGACCTCTTCGCCAACCTCGACGCCACCGACGAGCAGCTCGACTTCCCGATCCTCTACGGTTCCGGCCGTGACGGCTGGATGAACTACAATCCGGAAGGTCCGAAGGAAGAAGGCCTCGCGCCGCTTCTCGACCTCGTTCTGAAGCACGTTCCGGAGCCGAGCGTCGGCGACGAAGACGGCGCCTTCCGCATGATCGGCACGATCCTGGAAGCCAACCCCTTCCTCGGACGCATCATCACCGGCCGCATCCATTCCGGCTCGATCAAGCCGAACCAGGCCGTCAAGGTTCTCGGACAGGACGGCAAGACGATCGAAACCGGCCGTATCTCGAAGATCCTCGCGTTCCGCGGAATCGAGCGCACCGCGATCGAAGAAGCCCATGCGGGCGATATCGTCGCGATCGCCGGTCTCTCCAAGGGTACCGTCGCCGACACCTTCTGCGATCCGTCTGTCAGCGAGCCGCTGGCTGCCCAGCCGATCGACCCGCCGACGGTTACCATGTCCTTCCTCGTCAACGACTCGCCGCTCGCCGGCACCGAAGGCGACAAGGTGACGAGCCGCGTCATCCGCGACCGTCTCTTGAAGGAAGCCGAAGGCAATGTCGCGCTGAAGATCGAGGAAGCCGAAGGCAAGGACTCGTTCTTCGTGTCCGGCCGTGGCGAATTGCAGCTCGCCGTGCTGATCGAAACCATGCGCCGCGAAGGCTTCGAGCTTGCCGTGTCGCGTCCGCGCGTCGTCATGCACAAGGACGAGAACGGCCAGCTGCTCGAGCCGATCGAGGAAGTCGTCATCGACGTCGATGAAGAGCATTCCGGCGTCGTCGTCCAGAAGATGTCCGAGCGCAAGGCCGAAATGGCCGAGCTGCGCCCGTCGGGCGGCAACCGCGTCCGCCTCGTGTTCTTCGCGCCGACCCGCGGCCTGATCGGTTACCAGTCGGAGCTTCTGACCGACACGCGCGGCACCGCGATCATGAACCGCCTGTTCCACGACTACCAGCCCTTCAAGGGCCAGATTGCCGGTCGCGTCAACGGCGTGCTGCTGTCGAACGGCTCGGGCGAGGCAGTCGCCTATGCCATGTTCAACCTGGAAGACCGCGGTCCGATGATCATCGAGCCGGGCGAGAAGGTCTATGCCGGCATGATCATCGGCATCCACTCTCGCGACAACGATCTGGAAGTCAACGTGCTCAAGGGCAAGCAGCTGACCAACATCCGCGCCGCCGGTAAGGACGAAGCGGTCAAGCTCACCCCGCCGATCCGCATGACGCTCGACCGCGCTCTTTCCTGGATCCAGGACGACGAGCTGATGGAAGTGACGCCGAAGTCGATCCGTCTTCGCAAGCTCTACCTCGACTCGAACGACCGCAAGCGCTTCGAAAAGACGCGCAACCAGGGCGCCGCCTGATAAACCGGTTGATAGAAGACAACAAATCCCCGGCAGGTCTTGCCGGGGATTTTGTGTTTCTGGCATCAGGCTAATCCTGTGTGTTCGTCACGGTGGACCTTGCCGGTGACGTTAAAAAAGCGTTAACGTCCGAATACGCCCATGACGGCGGGTCGGAATAAGTCACCAACCCCGGGCGCGTGTATTTTGTTTTAAGCCGGGGCGACGTTATGAAGACGTTATCGATTGATGTCAGACATGCGGATCCGCAGGACGCGCGGGCGATCTCCGAAGCCCACCGGGCGGCCTGGCGACATACCTACTCAGGCATCATTCCGCACAAGCCGCTGACGAACATGATCGAACGCCGGGGTGAAACCTGGTGGCGAAAGGCGACACGCGGTCCGGCGACGCTTCTGGTCGCAGACGTGGCGGGCATGATCGCCGGTTATGCGACGCTCGGCCTCAATCGCGCCCGCGGCCTGCCGCAGGAAGGCGAGATCTACGAACTTTATCTCCGTCCCGAATATCAGGGCATCGGCCTCGGCACGCTTCTGTTCGGCGAATCGCGGCGGCTCCTGAAGTCGCTCGGCTGCGAGGGCATGGTCGTCTGGTGCCTGGAAGACAGCGAGCAGGGCGAACGCTTCCTGCGCTCCAAGGGCGGTCTCGATCTCGTCGAGGGCACCGAGGATTTCGGCGACAAGAAGCTGAAGAAACTCGGCTTCATCTGGAACTGATATTCATTCGACCTTGAGACGCTCGGGCAGGTGGCGCATCGGCTCGCTTGCCTTGTCGCCACGGTCTCCATGCCAGGCGGGTTCCTGATAGCCGCAGGCAAAGTCGAGGGCCTCGTCGTCGGCCACCTTGCGGGCGATCTCGTTGGCATCCTTGTTGGCTAGCGCATCGACATAGCCGACCGCACAGGATACGCCATCCGCCGGATCGTTGGCGACGTGCGATATGACAAGAACTTGTCCCGCCGTCTTCGGTGTGGTCGCGCCGGTTTCGTCCACATTGTCGATGAACCAGCGGTGGATGGCCGCGAACGGCTTGCCGGCGCCGTCCAGCCGCCACTCGATCTTCGTGCCGACGTGGTTGAAGGCGCCGAAGCTTTCGAAGGCTTCGGCGAGCATGTCGGCGGCGGCTGGGCCGTAGAGCATGGACTGGCGCAGATCACCTTCCTTGAAGTAGACCGGATAGTCCTTGTAACCCTCGCATTTCAGCACGCCGCCGTCGGGGTCCTCGGAGATCGTCTCGCATTGTTTGACGTCGAAGTCGGTGTAGGCGCTCGAATTGGCGACGGCGGTGCCGGCGCCCGCAGCGAGGAGGGCTGCCGCCATCCGCAGTGTCGCTATGCTGGCCATGTCTTCCTCCCTGCCGCTCGTGCCGGCATCATTCCCCATCTACCTGTCAAAGTGAAGCATTCGCGCATCGAAACGTCCCGATGTCTTGCCGCCATGCGCTTCGCGTGTTGCGTTGCGGCATGTTTGCCATTATCGAGACGGCAACAGTTTCGAACCCAGCTCATTGGAGACGTGAATGCGCATTGATGCGATTGCCATCGGCAAGAACCCGCCGGAAGATGTCAACGTGATCGTCGAGGTCCCGGTCGGCGGCCATCCGATCAAGTACGAAATGGACAAGGAAGCCGGCACGCTCGTCGTCGACCGCTTCCTCTATACGCCGATGACCTATCCGGGCAATTACGGCTTCGTGCCGCACACGCTCTGCGAAGACGGCGACCCGCTCGACGTCCTGATCTGCAACACGCGTCCGCTGGTGCCGGGCTGCGTCATCAACGTCCGCCCGATCGGCGTGATGATGATGGAAGACGACGGCGGCAAGGACGAGAAGATCCTCGCCGTGCCGGTCAGCAAGCTGACCCGTCGCTACGAGAACGTCCACAACTACACCGACCTGCCGGAAATCACCCTGCAGCAGATCGAGCACTTCTTCTCGCACTACAAGGATCTCGAGCCCGGCAAGTGGGTCAAGATCGGCGACTGGCAGGGCGTCGATGTCGCCAAGCAGCTGATCCTCGAATCAATCGAGCGCGCCAAGAACGCCAAGTAGGCGTCGGGCGTCAGCCGTCCTCGAAGGCGGCAATCTTGCGCTTCAAATCCTCCGGGTCGCCGTCGATCCGGAGGATTTTTTTACGCGCGGTTTCGCCGCCCTGAAGGGCGATGGATGATTTCGGGATGGACAGTGCCTTGGCGAGAAGGGCGATCAGGGCCTTGTTGGCCTTGCCCTTTTCCGGAACCGAGGTGACGCGGGCCTTGAGATAGGTCTCGCCGGCCGCATCCGTCTCGACGCCTTCAATGCTGTCGCGGCCGGCATTGGGCGTCAGCCGCACGGAAAGCGTCACGTGGTCTTCGAAAAGCCGGAGCGCTCCGGACACCGCGATCCTCCGGCCGTCAGAGAACGGCGTTGGCGATCGTGGTGTTGAGCAGGACCTGGATGAAGTAAAGGATGATCAGCACGACGATCGGCGACAGGTCGAGCCCGCCCATGTTCGGCAGTATGCGGCGGATCGGCCGGTACATCGGCTCGGTGATCTGGTAGAGCGAGCGGCCGATCATGTTGACGAACTCGTTGCGCGAATTGATCACGTTGAACGCGTAGAGCCAGGAGAAGATGGCCGATGCGATGATGATGAACCACAGAATGTTGATAATGAAGTTCAACGTGGCAATGACGGCGATCATGTCTGTCTCCAGTTTCCTGATTGTGATCGACATGTAGACATTGACGGCCAAACACTCAAGGGATTCCGGGCCGGTCGAAGGGAAACATGCTTAACATGCGTACCGTGCGGTTGCAGGGCAGGCTTGACGTCGCCTCCGAAAGGCATATTAGCCACATGATCGTATGGCTCCCTTATCGGCGCGGGAAGGAGCCAACCCCATGCCCGCCCGGCCGGCGCCATCGGAAAGCCTCATGCATTCACAGACCCAGTCCGGACGTTTCGCGGCTTTCCGCCACTCCTCCTACCTCCGCTTCTTCCTGTCGCGCTTCCTGCTGACCTTCGCGGTGCAGATCACCAGCGTCTCGGTCGGCTGGCAGATGTATGACGAGACCGGCAGCGCTCTCTATCTCGGCCTGATCGGGCTGGTGCAGTTCCTGCCGTCGCCGGTGCTCATGCTGGTGACCGGAACCGTCGCCGACCGCTATAACCGCAGGGCGATCATGGCGGCCTGCATCGGCGTGCTGGGCGCTTGTACGGCGGCTATCCTGGCGTTGACGCTGGCCGGCCTCTTTCCACCTTTTGTCATCTTCGCGATCCTGCTGGTTCTCGGCATTGCCCGAGCCTTCATGGGGCCTGCCGTCCAGTCGCTGGCGCCCAACCTCGTGCCGAAGGAAGATCTCGGCAACGCTGTCGCCTGGAATTCTTCCGCCTGGCAGACCGCGACGATCGTCGGTCCGGTGACCGGCGGTCTGCTCTATGGTCTCGGCGCCTCCGTGCCCTATTCGGTCGCGGTCCTGCTCTTCATAGCCGCCGCCGTTCTGGCGCTCCTCATTCCCAAGCCCGCCTCGCGGGGGCCGGCGAAGGCTGTCGGGCTGGAAACGGTGCTGGCCGGGTTCCGGTTCATCCTGTCGGAAAAGGTTGTTCTCGGCGCGATCTCGCTGGACCTGTTTGCCGTGTTGCTCGGCGGCGCGGTGGCGCTGATGCCCATCTATGCGCGCGACATCCTCGTTCTCGGGCCGCTTGGTCTCGGCCTCCTCAGGGCCGCGCCTGCTTTCGGCGCCATCGGCATGGCGCTGTTTCTCGCAAGCGTGCCGATCACCAAGCATGCGGGTGTGTTCCTGTTCCTCGGCGTCGCCGTCTTCGGCGCGGCAACAATCGTCTTCGGGATCTCGCAGACCGCCTGGATATCCATCGTGGCGCTCCTGTTCATGGGCGCGGGCGACATGATCTCGGTCTATGTGCGCGAAACGCTCATCCTGTTGTGGACGCCCGACGAGGTGCGCGGCCGGGTGAGCGCGGTCAACATGGTGTTTGTGGGGGCTTCCAACGAGCTCGGGGAATTCCGTGCCGGCACCATGGCTTCGGTCTTCGGCGCCGTTGCCGCCGTTGTCATCGGTGGCGCCGGAACGCTGGCGGTCGCCGGGCTCTGGTCCCTCTGGTTCCCCAAGCTCCGCAGCATCGATACGCTGGAAGCGCCCAAGCACGTCGATTGATGAGCTTGTCAGCGTCGAAGCGTATCGAGGAAGATCAACCTTCGGACGAGCCCTCAGATGTCGGTGTGTCGGCCAGCGTGCGCGCCTGCGCCTGCTGGCGCATGATGATCCGATCACGGCCGGAAATGCCCAGCAGTTCGGCGATCCGCCAGATGGCGTTGTCTTCGAGCTCGCTGCGTTCGCCGTCCGCATAGGCGATATCCCAGAGGATGCCGATCAGCTCGATGCGCTGCTCCTCATCGAGGGCCCACTTGATCGACGAGGTGAAGCGGTAATAGTCCACCGCCTCGCTTTCGACGTTGCGGGCGGCTTTCACCAGATCGTCTATCCGGCCGTCGTCGAGATCGAAATGCGACTTGAGAACCGAGCGCAGCTTGGCCTTCTCGGAAGCCTCCACTCTGCCATCCGCCTCCATGACCTGGAGGCAGAGGGCGACGATGGCGATCTTCGGATCGTCCGGGGAGAATTCGGACGACGGGCGGGCAATGTTGAGACTTTGGAAGAAAGTCTGAATTCTTTCCAGCATGGGGCTATCCAGTTTGGCCTGACCTTGGGGTGGCGACCCTTAAAAAAGGCGCAGGCGGGTTTTTGGTTCCGTCTCCTTGCTTGGATCCTTCACGCCCGGATCGTCCGGCGGACGCCCGAAGAACGGATCCTCGATCCCCCTGGATTGCTCCTCTTCCCTGTTTTTTGTCGGCTTTGCCGCGACGGTCTCGGTGACCGGCTTCGGCTTGACGGGTTCGACCTTGCGGACCTCGGCAACAGGCTCTGCCTTCTTCGCCTCCACCGGTTCCTCTGGCGGCTTTGCAACGGGCTTTGCAAGGTCCGCCTCGATGATGGTGGCTGTGGTCTCGACACGTGCCTCGGCTACTGGTTCCGGTGCTGGGGCAGGGGCCTTGTTTTCCAGCGGCGGCAGCGGCGGCAGGGAACTGGAATTCTCGATTGCTCCCGGCATCTGCGTAAACGGTGCCTTCCACTCGAACGCGTCGAGCTTGCCGGTCACCGGCGAAACCGGCAGCCATTTCTCCGAAACGAAGCCGTCGGCGATCCAGGCCGGGTCGCGCGGCGCGCGTAGCGCCGCATTCATCCAGTAGCGCACACGACCCTGATCGCCGGTCTCGGCGTCCTCGATGTCGGCCAGCAGCAGGCAGATGCCCTCGCGGGCCTCCATCCGCATCGCCGCCTCGGCTTTCTGGCGTGCTAGCGAGAACTCCTTGGCGTCGAGCGCCGCATGGGCGGTGACGATCAGGCCTTCGAGGTTGTTCGGCTTCAGGCTTTCCAGCTTTTCGGCGCGCTTCAGTCGGTCGACGGCGGACGTGCCGCCCCGCGCATTGATGTAGACGTCGGCGATCTGGGGATGGGGATTGAGCTTCCAGGCCTGTTCCAGAACGCTTGCCGCCTTGCGCAGGTTGTCTTCGCGCAGATAGGCCTTGCCGGCCGCAATCGCCGCCGGCACGAATTCCGGCTCAAGCCTCAGCGCCTCCATGGCGTCCTCGCGGGCACCCTTCGGGTCACCTTCCAGCCGGTCGTTGGCGCGGGCGGTCAGCAAGGCGGCGCGTTTGCGCCTGGCTTCTTCCTTGGTCAGGATCTTGGCGACCTTCTGCTGGTCGACCATGGTCAGCGCATTGTCCCAGTTGCCGAGCTGACAGCGTGTCTCCAGGGCGGCTTGCGCGGCCCAGGGGAGATAGGGTGCCTTTTCCACGGCGCGTTCCGCATACTGGCGGGCCGCTTCGTCGGCGCCGAGACGCTTTGCCTCGAGATAAAGCCCGCGCAGGCCGAGTTCCGCCGTTTCCGGGTCTTCGGCCATCTGTTCGAACTTGCGCCGGGCCTCGTCATGCTTGCCCTCGATCATCGCCGCCTGGGCGTCGAGGAGCTGGATCAGAGGTTCCTGGTCGACCCTGAGCAGGCCGCGGGCGCGAGCGCTCATCTTGCGGGCCAGCAGCGCATTGCCGGCACCGGCGGCAATCATGCCGGTCGACAGCGCCTGATAGCCGCGGTCACGCTTGCGAGCACGGAAAAAGCGGGTGACGCGGTGCGGCGAGGTCCAGATCGAACGCAGCAGCCACCAGACGAGCATGACAGCCGCGACGGCCACCACGAGCAGGACGGCCGCGACCTGCAACTGCATCTCGTAGAGCTGCCCCTCCCAGACGAGGGAGATGTCGCCGGGCCTGTCGGCCAGCCACGAGAAACCGTAACCGAGCGCGAGGACGAGAAGGGCGAATATCAAAAGACGTATCATGCGATCCCTTGTCCTAGTTTGTGCCCGCTACAGCACTTGTCATGATGCTTTCGGCGAGTTCTTCGACCTTGATGCGCTTGTCGAGCGTATCCTTGAAATCGCTTGAGGCCTGCTTGCCGGCGTCCGGAAGGCTTTCCCATTCGATCGCCGCACCCTTCAGGTCGCCGTTCTTCAGCTTTTCCTCCATCCGCGCGACGATCGCCTCGACGCTGTCGCCTTCGACCATGCCGACGGGGCGGACCTTGATCAGCGACTTGGCGCTCGACAGCAGCCGGTCGGTCAGGCTCTCGTCGCCGGCCGGCTGATTGACCGCCTCGATGATCCGGTCGGCGACCGGCGAGAACTGCCGGGCGAGATCCGAGCGCGACGGAACGCCGATAGCGGCATAGGGCGCGAGGTCCTTGACGGGCTGGCTATCCGGAGCAACGCCCTCGAGCGTCGCAAGTTCCGCCTGGAACGGACCGCCGCGGTCGATTGCGGTCTTCAGGGTCGCGGCCGCGACGGCGCGCGCCATGCTGACATCCTTGCGGGGTTCGTCGATCTTCTTTTCCGCGGTCGCCAGACGGTCGGTAATTTCCTGCGTCGTTTCGGTCTGGGCCTCGGTCGTCCTGGCGAGTTCCGATTTCAACGCCGCGACCGTATCGTTGAGACCGGCGATCTGGCTTTCGAGGGCGGAGCTGTCGAATGGCTGCGCGCTGCCGGCGTTCTGCTGGGCCTGCTCGAGAGCGGCAATGCGCGTTTCAAGCTGTGGATCGGCGGTACCGCCGGCCGGAGCGGCCTTCAGGTCGGCAATCTGGCTCTTCAGGCTGGCGATCTCGGTTTCCAGCCCGCTCGCGTCGAAGGACGGTTCGCTCGATGCGGCCGGCTTGGAGGCGGAGGGCAGGTAGCCGGCATATTGCATGGAGCCGGCGAGCGCCAACGCGACGACGCCGCCGACGATGCCGGCTGCAAGCAGTCCAGCGCCGCCGCGGCTCGGCGCCGCATGCACCGGTTCCGTCGGCTTGGGGCCTTCGGTCGGCGGCTCTTCTATCGCCTCGCGGGCGGCCTCGTCCGTGTAGGTTGCCTCCGGTACCGGGTCATCCGCCTTGGCTTCGCTCGGCTTCTCATCCGCAAATGCTTCCGGCGCTCCGGACTGCGGCTCATCCGGCACGCTGTCGGCTTTCGGCTCGGATGTTTCGGCAGACGCCGTCTCTTCCGTCGCCTTCTCCGCTTCGAGATCGATCGTTACCGGGTCCTTCTTGGGACGGGAACGGCGTGCCGGCTTTTCCGGATCCATGACTACCTCTTCATTCTTGCAGTGCAAAGAAACTAGTCAGTGACTCGGGCCATGAAAAGGCCCTTGATCACTTTTGCTTCTCCAGGAGGCGAAAAAGCGTGTCTTCATCGGGGTTTGTCGCGATTGCGACCCTTTCCCGCAGAGTGTCGGGCAGCGCTTCGGCGATATTGGGGCTGAGACAGGCAAACCGCAGCGATTGCAGCCCTTCGCGATCATCCGGATCAAGCGGCAGCGCGAGAAGGCGCTCGGCATTGGCACGCGAGTAGAGAAGAACCACATCGGCTGGCGGATCGAAGAGCGCGCGGCGAACGGTCGCCGGATCGTAGGCGATGTCTTCCATGCGGTAGACGTCTACGGTGCGAAAGGCGATCCCGTGTTCGGCCAACCCGGCCTCGAGCCCGGATGCCCTCGGCGTTCCGGCAAGATAGACGAGCGGATTATCGATCGAGGTCGGCGGGCATTCTTGCTCGATCCGGATGGCGAGCTCACGACCGCTGCCCTGCGACTCGATGATTTTGGTGAAGCCGGCTTGCCTGGCCGCGGCCGACGTTGCCGGGCCGACGCTGAAAAGCGGGATCGAAAGGAGGCTTTCGGGGATTGGCGCGGCGGCGGATAGTGCACGGATCGCTTCCGCGCTGGTTGAGGCCAATGCCGCCGGTTCGGCGCAAAGGATATCGTTCCAGTCGATGGCTTCGTGGACGGCCAGGGTCAGCGGCAGAAACACGGGCTCGTGGCCAAGGGCGCGAAGCCGTGCCGCCGAGCCTTCGGCGGAGGTGGCCGGACGGGTGACGACCACCCGCATCGGCTCAGCTCCAGCCTTCGAAGAAACCGGGTCCGGCCTTGGCGCGGATGATTTCGCCCGCCCTGGCGCCCAGCGCCAGCGCATCGCCACGTTGGCCGTCGATCGTGACCTCGTGAACCTTTGTGCCGTCCGGGGACAGGATCGTGCCGGAGAACTTCAGCCGGTCGCCGTCGAATTCGGTGTAGCCGGCGATTGGCGTGCGGCAGGAGCCATCGAGCGTCGCTAGAAAGGCGCGCTCGAGCGTCACGGCGTCGAATGTCGGGCCGTCATTGATGGCGGACAGCAGCTCGTCGGTGCGCTCGTCGCCGATACGGCTTTCGATGCAGATCGCACCCTGCGCCGGCGCCGGCGGGAAATCCTTCGGGTCGAGCAGGGCCGTCGGCACGTCCGTCTTGCCGAGCCGCTTCAGGCCGGCATAGGCGAGCAGGGTCGCGTCGACCTGGCCTTCGGCGAGCTTGCGCAGGCGGGTCTCGACCGCGCCGCGGAAGATGACGACGGAGATATCCGGACGCAGCCGGCGGATCAGCGCCTGGCGGCGCAGTGACGATGAGCCGACGGTTGCCCCATGCGGCAGTTCCATGAGCGTCGGCGCGGTGCGGCCGATGAAGGCGTCGCGGATGTCCTCGCGGGGCAGGTAGGCGGAGATGTAGAGGCCGCTCGGCAGAACCGTCGGCATGTCCTTCGACGAGTGAACGGCAAAATCGAGCCGGCCGTCGGCAAGCTGCTCTTCGAGTTCGTAGGTGAAAAGGCCCTTGCCTCCGATCTCGGCGAGTGCCCGGTCCTGCACCCGGTCGCCCTGGGTCGACAGCACGACGATCTCGAACATGTCTTCGGTCAGGCCATGGGCAGCCATCAGCCGGTCGCGGGTCTCGTGAGCCTGTGCGAGCGCCAGCGGGCTGCCGCGCGTGCCGATCCGGAAAGGTTTTGTTTGCATCCGCACTGATCCGTTGTTACCGGAAGGCTTCGTAACCATGTTTGCATGAAACCGCAATCAACGAACGGATCAAATGACGGACCCCTTGTGCATTCTCGGGATCGAATCGAGCTGTGACGAGACCGCTGCCGCGGTGGTTCTGCGCCATCCCGACGGCAGGGGCGAGATCCTGTCGGACGTCGTGCTGAGCCAGCTGGAAGAGCACTCGGCCTATGGCGGCGTCGTTCCGGAAATCGCTGCCCGCGCCCATGTCGAGGCGATGGACACGCTGGTCGAGGAGGCGCTGCGGCAGGCGGGCGTCACGCTCAAGGGCATAGACGCCGTTGCCGCGACTTCAGGGCCCGGACTGATCGGCGGGCTCATCGTCGGGCTCATGACCGGCAAGGCGATCGCCATGGCGGCACGCAAGCCACTTTACGCGGTCAATCACCTGGAAGGACACGCGCTGACGGCGCGGCTGACCGACGGCCTGTCGTTTCCCTATCTGATGCTGCTCGTTTCCGGTGGCCACACGCAGCTTGTGCTGGTGCGCGGCGTCGGCGCCTACGAGCGCTGGGGCACGACCATCGACGATGCGTTGGGCGAAGCGTTCGACAAGACGGCGAAGCTTCTGGGATTGCCCTATCCGGGCGGGCCGGCCGTCGAGAAGGCGGCCGAAACCGGCGATCCGAAGCGCGTCTCCCTGCCGCGGCCGCTGGTGGGTGAAGCGCGGCTCGATTTCTCGTTCTCCGGATTGAAGACAGCCGTGCGCCAGGCCGCCACCGAAATCGCGCCGCTCTCCGACCAGGATATCGCCGATATCTGCGCCTCGTTCCAGCAGGCGGTTTCCCGCACGCTGAAGGATCGCATCGGCCGTGGTCTCATACGCTTCAAGGAAGCCATGCACGGGCTTTCGGAGACGCCGGCGCTCGTGGTTGCCGGTGGCGTTGCGGCAAACAAAGCTCTGCGGGAGACGCTGCTTGCGCTTTGCGGCGAACACGGTTTCCGTTTCATCGCGCCGCCGCACCGGCTGTGCACCGACAACGCGGCAATGATCGCCTGGGCGGGACTGGAGCGGATGGCGGCAGGCTTCGGGCCGGATCAGCTCGATGTCCAGCCGCGGTCGCGCTGGCCGCTGGACGCGGATGCCGAGACGCTGATCGGCCATGGCAAACGGGGAGCGAAAGCATGAGCGAAACGATTGCCGTCATCGGCGCCGGCGCATTCGGCACCGCGCTTGCCGCCGTTGCTGCCCAGAAGGGCAGGGCGAAGGTCACCCTCGTCGGTCGCGACGCATCGCTGATGCGTTCGCTGGCATCTTGCCGCATCCATGAAAAGTCCCTGCCGGGCATTCGCCTGCCGGATAATCTGGAGCTTTCCTCCGATCCAGACGTCATTCACGACGCAAAGATCGTGCTGTTCGCGATGCCGTCGCAGGCGCAGCGCGAGGCCGCGCGCTTCTACAGGTTCAACATTTCCCACGCCGCAACGGTCGTCACCTGCGCCAAGGGCATCGACCGGCATACGGGCGATCTGCTGACCGATGTACTGGAAGAGGAACTGCCGGATCAGGAGATCGCCGTTCTGTCCGGTCCGGGTTTTGCCGCGGATATCGCCAAGGGGTTGCCGACGGCGATGGCGCTGGCCGCCGCTCGCATGGAGACTGCGGAGCGGATCGCGGTCGCCCTTTCGAGCCGGACCTTCCGCCTCTATCCGGCGTCCGACCGGGTCGGCGTCCAGCTTGGCGGCGCATTGAAGAACGTGCTGGCGATCGCCTGCGGCATCGTGGAAGGCGCCGGGCTTGGTGATTCTGCTCGCGCGGCGCTGATCTCGCGCGGACTTGCGGAAATGTCGCGACTGGTCGCCGCCAAGGGCGGCGAGGCCGGCACGGTGCGCGGTCTCTCCGGCCTCGGCGATCTGGTGCTGACGGCGACGTCGCACCAGTCGCGCAACCTGCGTTACGGTATTGCGCTCGGGCGTGGCGACATGGCGGATGCTGGCCATGGAACGCTCGTCGAAGGGGCGTTCGCTGCATCGGTGGCTTCCCGGCTGTCGCGCGAGCTTTCCGTAGACATGCCGATCACCGAAGCCGTCGCGGCCATCATCGACGGCCGTCTCGATATTCCCGCCGCCATCGAGCAATTGATGACGCGGCCCATCACCACCGAATAAACTTCGAGGACAAGACATGCTGTTTGCCTTTCTCTGCACCGACAAGCCCGGACACCTGAATGTCCGCATGGACACCCGGCCGGAACACCTGGCCTGGCTCAACGGGTTGAATGAAAAGGGTGTGCTGAAGATCGCCGGCCCGTTCCTCGGCGAGGACGGCAAGCCGTGCGGCAGCCTGGTGATCGTTGAGGCTGCCGACAAGGCCGCCGCCGCCGAGATCTCTGCCGCCGACCCCTATGCGAAGGCGGGCCTGTTCGAAAGCGTCGAGATCAAGCCCTATAACTGGGTCTTCAACAATCCGGAGGCGTGAGGCGTCATGGCATACTGGCTGTTCAAATCCGAACCCTTCAAGTTCTCCTGGGAGATGCTGAAGGCCAAGGGCGACAAGGGCGAGCAGTGGGACGGCGTGCGCAACTACCAGGCGCGCAACAACATGCGGGCCATGAAGATCGGGGACAAGGGCTTCTTCTACCACTCCAATGAGGGGCTCGAAGTTGTCGGCATCGCCGAGGTCTGCGCGCTGGCCCATCCCGATTCGACGACAGACGATCCACGCTGGGAATGCGTCGATATCCGTGCCGTGCAGGACGTCCCGAAGCCGGTCAGCCTGAAGGACGTGAAGGCCAATCCGAAGCTTGGCGAAATGTCGCTCGTGACCTCCATGCGCCTGTCGGTGCAGCCGGTGACGGAAGACGAATATCTGGAAGTCTGCCGCATGGGCGGGCTGGACAATCCGCCGCGCTGAATGCGTACCGATCCGCGCGCCTTCATTCTGGACAATACCGCGGTCATGGCGCCGCCGCATGTGCCGGAAATCCGGCTGCATCTGGCGGATGAAGCGCATGACCTGTGGCTGAAGACGGAGGAGGAGCTGCAGGAGATCGGCCTGCCGCCGCCGTTCTGGGCCTTCGCCTGGGCCGGCGGGCAGGGGCTCGCCCGCTATGTTCTCGACCACCCCGAGACCGTCAGAGGCAAGCGCGTGGTCGACTTTGCCACCGGCTCAGGTCTGGTGGCGATCGCGGCATGCATGGCGGGAGCCGCAAGCGTGCTGGCGGTCGATATCGATCCGTGGGTGGAGACGGCGGTGGCGCTGAATGCCGAGGCAAACGGCGTGACGCTCGAGTTCACGAAAGCCGATATCATCGGGCAGGATATCGAAGCGGACCTTCTGCTGGCGGGAGACGTCTTCTACGATCAGGCCTTCGCCGCGGCCATCATTCCCTGGTTCGAACGACTGTCCGCATCGGGCATCACCGTCATTGCCGGTGACCCGGGACGGGCTTACTGCCCCCGGGATAGGTTGACGCCGCTTGAGGTCTATGAAGTGCCGGTCACCCGTGCGCTGGAAGACAGCGAGGTCAAGCGCGCGGTCGTCTGGCGGTTCGGCGACTAGGGGCGGATGACGCAGACGCCTGCTTCCATGGAGCAATTGGCGGCAGCCACGTCCGGTGAGACATGGATGATCTTGGCCGTCGGTGGCGGCGCGATCGTCTGGACGCCCGGTCCGCTGCGCGAAAGATAGGCGTAGGTGCCATTGCCGCGATAGCTGACGACCGAAATGCTGCCGGCATAGGTGCCGTTGCCCTTGATGTGGATTGGAACATTCGGGCCGATGAAGGGCGGGTTGTCGAAGCCTATGTCGCCGCGGTCATACCTGTCACGGTCGTGGCGGCCATGATCGCGATCCCAGCCGCGGTCGCCGTAATGACGGTGACGGGAGAAATCTCCGGCGGTTGCCGTCATGGCAAGCCCGCAGGCGGCAAGGATCAATGTTGCGAGGGAGAGTGACTTGGCGATGCGCGCTATCATGGCGGCCTCTTTCTGACTCAGTACAAAAGTTAATGAAAGATTAATCGCGAAGCCGTTGAAAGGCAATGGCCGGCCCTATGGCGGCGCTTTCGCCGGTCCCTTGCCGCAGCGGCCCTGCCGCCCAGATTTAAATAATCGATTAAATGCCGAATTGGTCGTCCTCAGCACTTGCCGCGACGTAAATCGGCTATTAAACGAGGGAATTGGTGCAACGCACATTCGATGCACAATTGTTGTGCGTTTGATGGAAAGACGTGCTTAAAGCCACGTCCAACGCCTTATGAGGACACGATGGCGAATGTGACAAACAACCGGCCGCTGTCGCCGCATCTGCAGATTTACAAGCCAATCCCGACCATGATCATGTCGATCGTTCACCGCATCACCGGTGGCGCGCTCTATTTCGGCACGATACTCGTCGCATGGTGGCTGATCGCTGCGGCGTCCGGCCAAGCCTATTTCGATTGGGTCAATGCAATCTACGGCTCCTTCATCGGCCGCCTGATCCTCTTCGGCTACACCTGGGCGCTGGTGCATCACATGCTCGGCGGCCTCCGCCATTTCATGTGGGACCTCGGCTACGGCTTCGAAAAGCATTTTTCCACGAAACTCGCCAAGGCGACGATCGTTGCCTCCATCTGTCTGACCATCCTCATCTGGATCGTCGGCTACATCGCGCGGTAAGGGAGTAAGCTCATGGACATGCGTACGCCACTCGGCAAGGTGCGCGGGCTCGGATCCGCGAAAGACGGTACGGAACATTTCTGGCGCCAGCGGCTGACGGCCGTCGCCAACGTGCCCCTGCTCCTGTTCTTCATCTTCTTCCTGATCGCCTATAACGGCGCGGACTACGCCACGGTGGTGAGCGCTCTCGCCAACCCGGTCGTCGCGGTGGTCATGGCGCTGGTCATCATTTCCGGCATCATCCACATGAAGCTCGGGATGCAGGTGATCATCGAAGACTACGTGCATGGCGAAAAGATGAAGCTCGCCCTTCTGATGCTCAACACATTCTTTGCGGTTCTGATTGGCGCGCTCTGTCTCTTCGCCATTCTGAAGATCGCATTCGTAGGATAACCGCGTTATGGCTGAAAACAGTTCACCCGCCCGGAATAGCAAGGCTTACACTTATGTCGATCACGCCTATGACGTGATCGTCGTCGGCGCCGGCGGCGCCGGCCTGCGCGCCACGCTCGGCATGGCCGAGCAGGGCTTCAAGACGGCCTGCATCACCAAGGTCTTCCCGACCCGCTCGCACACTGTTGCCGCCCAGGGCGGCATTGCCGCCTCGCTGCAGAACATGACGCCGGACTGCTGGCAGTGGCACCTCTACGACACCGTCAAGGGGTCCGACTGGCTCGGCGACGTCGACGCCATGCAGTATCTCGCCATGGAAGCGCCGAAGGCCGTCTACGAGCTCGAGCATTACGGCGTGCCGTTCTCGCGCAACGAGGAAGGCAAGATCTACCAGCGTCCGTTCGGCGGACACATGCAGAACTACGGCGAAGGCCCGCCGGTGCAGCGCACCTGCGCCGCTGCCGACCGTACCGGCCACGCCATCCTGCATACGCTTTACGGCCAGTCGCTCAGGAACAATGCGGAGTTCTTCATCGAGTACTTTGCGCTCGACCTGATCATGTCCGACGACGGCCGCTGCACGGGCGTCGTTGCCTGGAACCTCGACGACGGCACGATCCACCGCTTCTCCGCCAAGATGGTCGTTCTGGCGACCGGCGGCTACGGCCGCGCCTACTTCTCGGCAACCTCGGCCCACACCTGCACGGGTGACGGGGGCGGCATGATCGCCCGCGCCGGCCTGCCGCTTCAGGACATGGAATTCGTCCAGTTCCACCCGACCGGCATCTACGGCGCCGGCTGTCTCATCACCGAAGGCGCACGCGGCGAGGGCGGTTACCTCGTCAACTCCGAAGGCGAGCGCTTCATGGAGCGCTATGCGCCGTCGGCCAAGGATCTTGCATCCCGCGACGTCGTTTCGCGCTGCATGACGATGGAAATCCGGGAAGGCCGCGGCGTCGGCAAGAACAAGGATCACATCTTCCTGCATCTCGACCACCTGGATCCCGCCGTTCTGCACGAACGCCTGCCGGGCATTTCGGAAAGCGCGAAGATCTTCGCCGGCGTCGACGTGACCCGCGAGCCGATCCCGGTCCTGCCGACCGTGCATTACAACATGGGCGGCATCCCGACCAATTACTGGGGCGAAGTGTTGAACGCCGACGGCTCCAATCCGGAACGCATCGCTCCCGGCCTGATGGCCGTTGGCGAAGCAGGTTGCGCCTCCGTTCACGGCGCAAACCGCCTCGGTTCCAACTCGCTGATCGACCTCGTGGTCTTCGGCCGTGCGGCAGCGATCCGCGCCGGTCAGATCATCGACCGGGCAGCGCCGATCCCCGCCCTCAACACGGCGGCCTGCGACAAGATCATGGACCGGTTCGACAGCCTGCGTCACGCCTCCGGCGTGGCGCCGACGGCCGTCGTTCGCGACAAGATGCAGCGCGCCATGCAGGAAGACGCCGCCGTGTTCCGTACGCAGGAAGCACTGGAATCGGGTTGCCGCCGCATTTCGGAAATCTGGAAGGGCGACCTTCAGGATATCAAGGTCACCGACCGTTCGCTGATCTGGAACTCCGATCTGGTCGAAACGCTGGAGCTGCATAACCTGATGGCGAATGCGATCACAACGGTTTACGGCGCGGAAGCCCGCAAGGAAAGCCGCGGCTCGCATGCCCGCGAGGACTATGTCGACGGACCGTTCGGCGGCCGCGACGACGTCAATTGGCGCAAGCACACGCTGGCCTGGGTCAACGAAGCCGGCGACGTCAAGCTCGACTATCGCCCGGTTCACACCGAACTTCTGGCCGACGGCATCGATCCGCACAAGATCGAGCCCAAGGCTCGCGTTTATTGATTGAGGAGATCTGAACCATGGTTGAACTCGCTCTCCCCAAGAATTCGCAGGTCGGCGAAGGCAAGACCTGGCCGAAGCCGGAAGGCGCGACGAACGTTCGCGAATATCGCGTCTACCGCTGGAATCCGGACGACGGCAAGAACCCGTCGATCGACACCTATTACATCGATCTCGACAATTGCGGACCGATGGTGCTCGACGGTCTGCTCTACATCAAGAACAACATCGACCCGACGCTGACGCTGCGCCGTTCCTGTCGCGAAGGCATCTGCGGATCGTGCGCGATGAACATCGACGGCACGAACACGCTCGCCTGCACCAAGGGCATGGACGATATCAAGGGTGCAGTGAAGATCTACCCGCTGCCGCACATGCCGGTGGTCAAGGATCTGGTGCCGGACCTCAACAACTTCTACGCCCAGCACCGCTCGATCGAACCGTGGCTGAAGACGGTTTCGCCGCCGCCGGCCAAGGAGTGGAAGCAGAGCCACGAGGATCGCCTGAAGCTCGACGGGCTTTACGAGTGCATTCTCTGCGCCTGCTGCTCGACGTCCTGTCCGAGTTACTGGTGGAACGGCGACCGCTACCTCGGTCCGGCCGTCCTCCTGCAGGCCTATCGTTGGCTGATCGACAGCCGTGACGAAGCGACCGGCGAACGCCTCGACGATCTGGAAGATCCGTTCCGCCTCTATCGCTGCCACACGATCATGAACTGCGCGCAAGCCTGCCCCAAGGGTCTGAACCCGGCCAAGGCGATCGCCGAGATCAAGAAGATGATGGTCGAGCGCCGCGTCTGACGTCGCGCTTTGCAGATCGTTTGAAGACGGGCCGCGTGCAAATCGCGGCCCTCTTTTTTGCATCGAGGTTCACGGGCGATTCGGCAATTGCCCGTGCCCGTCCAGCCTGAGACGATCATATCCGGGGACGCTTACGGCTGCTTTGCGGCCAAACGGCAAAAAAGGCGGGCCCTTTGTCCCTTTGCCGTGAATTCGCCGGTGCTTGCCTTGATTCATCCCCATCTTTCACGATAATTCGGGCAACCTCTAGGGAAGACAAGCCCGTCAAGGGCAAGCAAGGAGTTTGGCGATGCAGTTCAGATTTGCGGCGGCCGGCGTAATGATCGCTCTGGCACTCTCGGGATGCCAGCGTACGTCCTATTACGACCAGCAGCCGTCGTCGACCTTGCCGCCGCTTCAGGCCCAGCCGGTGCCGTCCGTCCAGTCCGGCCAGTTGCCGCCGCCGAACGGAACGCAGGTGCCGGGCGACCAGACGATGCAGAACGGCATGCCGCCGGCCGGCAACCCCGCCATGGCTGCCAATGCGCTGGATGTCACGAAGGAATCCATGGTCGGCAGCTGGAAGGTTTCCAATTCCGGCGTGACCTGCGACATGTTCCTGACGCTCACCAATCTCGGCTCCGGCCTGCGCGGCGGTACGCGCGGCTGCCTCGGCCCGCTCACCACGATGGCGTCCTGGGAAGTCAGCGGCAAGCAGATTTCGGTCAAGGATCGCGACGGCAACGTAATCGGCACGCTCTACAAGACGGCCGACACCCGCTTCGACGGCACCACGGCTGCCGGTCAGCCCTTCAGCCTCAGCCGCTAACAGGATCCGCCGCGTCCTGCGGCGGCATACGGGCGATCCATGCAGCCTGCGCCAGACTACAACATCAGCGTCAGCGAAAAGCTGAAGGCCTTGGCCGGATCCGGCGAATTGAAGCCGGATCCGGCACAGATGGCGGTGGCCGCTCGCCTCGACCGCATCCTGACCGACCTCAAGGAACACCGGCACGCCGCGAAGACCAGCGCGCTCGGCTGGCTGTTTGCCGCCCGCAAGGGCAAGAAGAAAGAGGCGGTCAAGGGCCTCTACGTTCATGGCAGCGTCGGGCGCGGCAAGACCATGCTGATGGACATGTTCTTCGAGATGGCGCCGGTGAAACGCAAACGGCGCGCGCATTTCCACGAATTCATGGGTGACGTTCACACCCGCATCCATGCGCATCGACAGAAGCTGAAGAACGGCGAGACGAGTCAGGCCGATCCGGTGCCGCCGGTCGCCGCTGACCTTTTCGCCGAGGCGGAGCTTCTCTGCTTCGACGAGTTCACGGTCACCGATATCGCCGATGCGATGATACTTGGCCGTTTGTTCACGGAACTCTTCTCGCGCGGCTGCGTGCTGGTGGCGACGTCCAACGTCGAGCCGGACAATCTTTACAAGGATGGCCTTAATCGCGGCCTGTTCCTGCCCTTTGTCACACTGCTGAAAGAGTATGTGGGCATCGTGTCGCTGGATTCTCCCAACGACTACCGCATGGAGAAGCTGAACAGCCTGCCCGTCTACATGACGCCGCTTGACGACCGCACGGATGCGGCGATGAACGCGACCTGGAATGCCTATGCCGAGGGACGCAAGCCTTCGGCGGAAACGATCGAGCTTAAGGGGCGTTCGATCGCGGTGCCGCAGGCCGGGGGGCGGATGGCGCGGTTCAGCTTTGCCGATCTCTGCAGCAAGCCGCTGGGGGCATCCGACTATCTGGCGATTACCGAGAAATACAGCACCGTCTTTGTCGATCACATTCCGCAAATGGGGGCAGATCGTCGCAACGAGATCAAGAGATTGATTATCCTTGTCGACGCTCTTTATGATCGCAAGGTGCGCCTGATCGCGTCGGCGGCCACGTGGCCGGAGGAACTTCTGACCGAAAGGCGCGGTACGGAAGGCTTTGAGTTCGATCGCACGATCTCGCGCCTGTTTGAGATGCGGAGCCAGGAATATCTGGAAGCCAGCCGGGAAGCCCATGCCGGCTGATGCTGAAATGGTGCAAAATTATCTTACGTTTACGTAAGAATTTTAGTATCTAAACGATTGAAATTCCTCAGCCAAAATTAATCGGTTGCCATATTTACGCTTTAGGGCTATGCGAAAGCCCGATAATGGAGGCACATCCAGGTGTCGGTCCGTTCTTAAAGCGCAAAGGGAGCACTTCATGGCCCGCAAGAAAATCGCACTTATTGGTTCCGGTATGATTGGTGGTACGCTGGCGCATCTGGCCAGCATGAAAGAACTGGGCGACGTCGTCCTGTTCGACATTGCCGACGGCATTCCGCAGGGCAAGGGTCTCGACATCGCCCAGTCCTCGCCGGTCGACGGCTTCGACGCCAAGCTGACGGGCGCCAGCGATTACTCGGCCATCGAAGGTGCGGATGTCTGCATCGTCACCGCCGGCGTGCCGCGCAAGCCGGGCATGAGCCGCGACGATCTTCTCGGCATCAACCTCAAGGTCATGGAGCAGGTTGGCGCCGGCATCAAGAAGTATGCCCCGAACGCCTTCGTCATCTGCATCACCAACCCTCTCGACGCCATGGTCTGGGCGCTGCAGAAGTTCTCCGGCCTGCCGAAGAACATGGTCGTCGGCATGGCCGGCGTTCTGGATAGCTCGCGCTTCCGCCTGTTCCTCGCACAGGAATTCGACGTTTCCGTTGAAGATGTCACCGCCTTCGTTCTCGGCGGCCATGGCGACTCGATGGTGCCGCTCGCCCGTTACTCCACGGTTGCCGGCATTCCGCTGACCGACCTCGTGAAGATGGGCTGGTGCACGAAGGAACGCCTCGAAGAAATCATCCAGCGCACCCGTGACGGCGGCGCCGAGATCGTCGGTCTCCTGAAGACCGGCTCGGCCTATTACGCCCCGGCGGCTTCCGCGATCGTGATGGCTGAATCCTACCTCAAGGACAAGAAGCGTGTCCTGCCCTGCGCCGCCTATCTCGCCGGCCAGTACGGCGTGAAGGATATGTATGTCGGCGTTCCGACCGTGATTGGCGCCGGCGGCGTCGAGCGCGTCATCGAAATCGATCTGAACTCTTCCGAAAAGGAAGCTTTCGACAAGTCCGTCGGCGCGGTTGCCGGTCTCTGCGAGGCCTGCATCAACATCGCTCCGGCACTCAAGTAATCACCTGAACCTTATCAAAGCAGGGATATACGAATGAATATTCACGAATATCAGGCCAAGGCTCTTCTGAAGAGCTACGGCGCGCCGGTCGCGGAAGGTGTGGCCATTTTCTCGGCTGACGAAGCCGAAGCCGCAGCCAAGAAGCTGCCGGGACCGCTTTACGTGGTCAAGAGCCAGATCCACGCCGGCGGCCGCGGCAAGGGCAAGTTCAAGGAACTCGCCCCCGACGCCAAGGGCGGCGTTCGTCTCGCCAAGTCGATCGAAGACGTTGTCACCAACGTCAAGGAAATGCTCGGCAACACGCTCGTGACCAAGCAGACCGGCGCAGCCGGCAAGCAGGTCAACCGTCTCTACATCGAAGACGGCGCCGACATCGACCGTGAGCTTTACCTCTCGATCCTCGTCGACCGTTCCGTCGGTCAGGTTGCCTTTGTCGTTTCGACCGAAGGCGGCATGGACATCGAAACCGTTGCGGAAGAAACCCCCGAGAAGATCGTCACCGTGGCGATCGATCCGGAAGCCGGCGTGACCGCGGACAACGCAAATGCGCTCGCCGACGCGCTGAAGCTCGAAGGCGCTGCCCGCGAAGATGCGCTGAAGCTCTTCCCGATCCTCTACAAGGCCTTCGTCGAAAAGGACATGAGCCTGCTCGAGGTCAACCCGCTGATCGTCATGACCAACGGCCGCATGCGCGTCCTCGACGCCAAGGTGTCGTTCGACGGCAATGCGCTGTTCCGTCATCCGGAAGTCGTCGAACTGCGTGACATCACGGAAGAAGACGAGAAGGAAATCGAGGCCTCGAAGTATGACCTCGCCTATGTCGCCCTCGACGGCAACATCGGCTGCATGGTCAACGGCGCCGGTCTCGCCATGGCGACCATGGACATCATCAAGCTCTACGGCGCCGAGCCGGCGAACTTCCTCGATGTCGGCGGCGGCGCTTCCAAGGAGAAGGTCACCGCAGCATTCAAGATCATCACGGCCGATCCGGCGGTGAAGGGCATCCTCGTCAACATCTTCGGCGGCATCATGAAGTGCGATGTCATTGCCGAAGGCGTTCTCGCCGCGGTCAAGGAAGTTGGCCTCAAGGTGCCGCTCGTCGTCCGCCTCGAAGGCACCAATGTCGAACTCGGCAAGAAAATCATCAACGAAAGCGGCCTCAATGTGATCTCCGCTGACGATCTGGACGATGCCGCCCAGAAGATCGTCGCCGCTGTGAAGGGGGCCTGAGTTAGATGTCCATTCTCGTAAACAAAGACACCAAGGTCCTCGTGCAGGGCCTCACCGGCAAGACCGGTACCTTCCACACCGAGCAGGCGCTTGCCTATTACGGTACTAAGATGGTCGGCGGTATCCACCCCTCCAAGGGCGGCAGCAACTGGACCGGCGCAAAGGGTGAAACCCTGCCGATCTTCGCCTCCGTCGCCGAAGGCAAGGAAGCCACTGGCGCGAACGCCTCCGTGATCTACGTTCCGCCGGCAGGCGCCGGTGCGGCGATCATCGAAGCGATCGAAGCCGAAATCCCGCTGATCGTCTGCATCACTGAGGGCATCCCGGTCGAAGACATGGTCAACGTCAAGGCGAAGCTCGACAAGTCCAAGTCGCGCCTGATCGGGCCGAACTGCCCGGGCGTCCTGACGCCGGAAGAATGCAAGATCGGCATCATGCCGGGTTCCATCTTCAAGAAGGGCTCGGTTGGCGTCCTGTCGCGCTCCGGCACGCTGACCTATGAAGCCGTGTTCCAGACCTCGAACGAAGGCCTCGGCCAGACGACGGCTGTCGGCATCGGCGGCGACCCGGTCAAGGGCACCGAATTCATCGACATGCTGGAAATGTTCCTGGCCGACGACGAGACGAAGTCGATCATCATGATCGGCGAAATCGGCGGCTCCGCGGAAGAAGATGCGGCACAGTTCCTCAAGGACGAAGCCAAGCGCGGCCGCAAGAAGCCGATGGTTGGCTTCATCGCCGGCCGCACGGCTCCTCCCGGCCGTACGATGGGCCATGCCGGCGCCGTCATTTCCGGCGGCAAGGGCGGTGCGGAAGACAAGATCGCGGCCATGGAATCGGCCGGCATCCGCGTCTCGCCGTCGCCGGCTCGCCTCGGTAAGACGCTGGTCGAAGTCCTCAAGGGCTGACATTTGAAATTCCATGAGGGGAGGGCCACATTTTCCCCTCATGGTTCCGGTTTATCCCGGCGGCGGCAAGTCGGGCCGTTTGAAATGCCGACGAGAAACCTGGGTGACGAGAAAAGCCCTGACAAGGAGGCAGGCCCGCGGGTCTGCAAATACCCATGGCAAGACAAGAAGCCAACGAACAGTTTCAAATCACATCCTTCCTGGATGGCCAGAACGCTGCCTATATCGAGCAGCTCTACGCGCGCTACGAGGATGACCCGGCATCGGTGTCTCCGGAATGGCAGGCGTTTTTCAAGGCTCTGGAAGACAATCCGGACGATGTGAAGAAGGCCGCCCAGGGCGCGTCCTGGAAGCGCAAGAACTGGCCGATCGCCGCCAACGGCGACCTGGTCAATGCGCTCGACGGCGACTGGGCCACGGTCGAGAAGGCCGTTGAAGGAAAGCTCAAGGCCAAGGCGGAAGCCGCAGGCAAGCCGGCTGGCGGCACCGACGTGCTGCAGGCAACGCGCGATTCCGTTCGCGCCATCATGATGATCCGCGCCTACCGCATGCGCGGCCACCTGCATGCCAAGCTCGATCCGCTCGGCATTGCCGCTGCTGTCGAGGATTTCAAGGAACTGGCGCCGGAATCCTACGGTTTCACCGAAGCGGACTACGACCGTCCGATCTTCATCGACAAGGTGCTCGGCCTGGAATACGCCACCATCCGCGAGATGCTGGCGATCCTGAAGCGCACCTATTGTTCGACGCTCGGCGTCGAGTTCATGCACATCTCCGATCCGGAAATGAAGTCCTGGATCCAGGAACGCATCGAGGGCCCGGACAAGGGCGTCGAATTCACGCCGAACGGCAAGAAGGCTATCCTTCAGAAGCTGATCGAGGCCGAAGGCTTCGAACAGTTCATCGACGTCAAGTACAAGGGCACCAAGCGCTTCGGCCTCGATGGTGGTGAAGCGCTGATCCCGGCGCTCGAGCAGATCATCAAGCGCGGCGGCCAGATGGGTCTCGAGGAAATCGTTCTCGGCATGGCCCACCGCGGCCGCCTCAACGTGCTGTCGCAGGTGATGGCCAAGCCGCACCGGGCGATCTTCCACGAGTTCAAGGGCGGCTCCTATGCTCCGGACGATGTCGAAGGTTCCGGCGACGTGAAGTATCACCTCGGCGCGTCATCCGACCGCGAGTTCGACGGCAACAACGTGCACCTTTCACTGACGGCAAACCCGTCGCACCTGGAAATCGTCAATCCGGTCGTCATGGGCAAGGCCCGCGCCAAGCAGGACCTGAAGGCGAAGAACTGGGACAACGATGTCATCCCGCTGAAGGAGCGCGCCAAGGTCATGCCGCTCCTGCTGCATGGTGACGCCGCATTCGCCGGCCAGGGCGTGGTTGCCGAAATCCTCGGCCTTTCCGGTCTGCGCGGCCATCGCGTCGCCGGCACGGTCCACTTCATCATCAACAACCAGATCGGCTTTACGACGAACCCGCATTTCTCGCGGTCCTCGCCCTATCCGTCCGACGTGGCCAAGATGATCGAAGCGCCGATATTCCACGTCAACGGCGACGACCCGGAAGCCGTCGTCTACGCTGCCAAGATCGCGACCGAGTTCCGGATGAAGTTCCACAAGCCGGTCGTCATCGACATGTTCTGCTACCGCCGCTTCGGCCACAATGAAGGCGACGAGCCGTCCTTCACCCAGCCGAAGATGTACAAGGTCATCCGCTCGCACAAGACGGTCGTCCAGCTCTATGGCGAGCGCCTGGTGCGCGAAGGCCTGCTGAGCGAAGGTGAACTGGAAAAGATGAAGGCCGACTGGCGCGCCCGTCTGGAACAGGAGTTCGAGGCCGGCCAATCCTACAAGCCGAACAAGGCCGACTGGCTGGACGGCGCATGGTCGGGCCTTCGGGCTGCCGACAATGCGGACGAGCAGCGCCGCGGCAAGACCGCCGTGCCGATGAAGACGCTGAAGGAAATCGGCAAGAAGCTGTCCGAAGTGCCGGAAGGCTTCAACGTCCACCGCACCATCAAGCGCTTCATGGACAATCGCGCCGAGATGATCCAGACCGGTGAAGGCATCGACTGGGCCATGGGCGAGGCACTCGCATTCGGTTCGCTCTGCCAGGAAGGCACCGCCGTCCGTCTGTCCGGTCAGGACGTCGAGCGCGGCACGTTCTCGCAGCGCCATACCGTGCTCTACGATCAGCAGACCGAGGAACGCTACATTCCGCTCGCCCATGTCGGCGGCGGGCAGGGCCGCTACGAGGTCATCAACTCGATGCTCTCGGAAGAAGCCGTTCTCGGTTTCGAATACGGCTATTCGCTGGCCCGTCCGAATGCGCTCACCCTTTGGGAAGCGCAGTTCGGCGACTTCGCCAACGGTGCGCAGGTCATCTTCGACCAGTTCATCTCGTCGGGCGAACGCAAGTGGTTGCGCATGTCCGGCCTCGTCTGCCTTCTGCCGCACGGCTATGAAGGTCAGGGTCCGGAACACTCCTCGGCCCGCCTCGAGCGCTGGCTGCAGATGTGCGCCGAAGACAACATGCAGGTCGCCAACTGCACCACGCCGGCCAACTACTTCCATATCCTGCGCCGGCAGGTGAAGCGCGATTTCCGCAAGCCGCTGATCCTGATGACGCCGAAGTCGCTGCTGCGCCACAAGCGTGCGGTCTCGTCGCTGTCGGAGCTGGCCGGCGAATCCTCGTTCCACCGCCTGCTGTGGGACGATGCGGAAGTCATCAAGAACGGCCCGATCAAGCTGCAGAAGGACAACAAGATCCGTCGCGTCGTGCTCTGCACAGGCAAGGTCTACTACGACCTGCTCGAAGAGCGCGAGAAGCGCGGTATCGACGACATCTACCTGCTGCGCGTCGAACAGCTCTATCCGTTCCCGGCCAAGGCGCTCATCAACGAGCTGTCGCGCTTCCGCAACGCGGAAATGGTCTGGTGCCAGGAAGAGCCGAAGAATATGGGCGCCTGGGCGTTCATCGACCCGTATCTGGAATGGGTGCTCGCCCACATCGACGCCAAGTATCAGCGCGTGCGCTATACGGGCCGCCCGGCCTCGGCCTCGACGGCAACGGGCCTGATGTCGAAGCACCTGGCGCAGCTGGAAGCTTTCCTGGAGGACGCGCTCGGGGGCTGATGCTCCCCTGCGCCAAACGAAATTCTGACCAACGGAAATTTAAATCATGGCCACTGAAATCCGCGTTCCCACCCTCGGCGAGTCCGTCTCGGAAGCAACCGTCGGCACCTGGCTCAAGAAGGTCGGTGACACCGTCACCGCCGACGAGCCGCTGCTCGAACTGGAAACCGACAAGGTTTCGATCGAAGTTCCGGCCCCGGCTTCGGGCGTCCTGTCCGAGATCGTCGCTGCCGAGGGCGAAACGGTCGAGCTCAACGCGCTGCTCGGCAACATCTCGGAAGGTGCCGGCGCCGCCGCTGCTGCTCCGGCTGAAAAGCCGGCTGCCGCCGCACCTGCGCCCGCCGCTGCTCCGGCTCCGGCCGCCGCTCCCGCAGGCGACATGCCGCCGGCACCGGCTGCCGCCAAGATGATGGCCGAGAAGGGCGTTTCCGCCGATCAGGTCGAAGGTTCCGGCAAGCGTGGCCAGGTGCTGAAGGGCGACGTGATCGCCGCAATCGCCAAGGGCCCGTCGGTTTCCGCCGAAGCGCCGAAGGCCGCCCGCGCGCCGTCGTCCGTCGACGATGCCCCGCGTGAAGAACGGGTCAAGATGACCCGCCTGCGCCAGACGATCGCCAAGCGCCTCAAGGATGCGCAGAACACGGCTGCGATGCTGACCACCTACAACGAGGTGGACATGAGCGCCGTGATGTCCATGCGCAACAAGTACAAGGACATCTTTGAGAAGAAGCACGGCGTGAAGCTCGGCTTCATGGGCTTCTTCACCAAGGCCGTGACGCATGCGCTGAAGGAACTGCCGGCGGTCAACGCCGAAATCGACGGCACCGACATCATCTACAAGAACTTCTGCCACATCGGCGTTGCCGTCGGCACCGACAAGGGCCTCGTCGTTCCGGTCGTGCGCGATGCCGACCAGATGTCGATTGCCGAAGTCGAGAAGGAAATCGGTCGTCTCGGCAAGGCTGCCCGTGACGGTCAGCTGTCGATGGCCGACATGCAGGGCGGCACGTTCACTATCTCCAACGGTGGCGTCTACGGTTCGCTGATGTCCTCGCCGATCCTCAATGCCCCGCAGTCCGGCATTCTCGGCATGCACAAGATCCAGGAACGTCCGATGGCCATCGGCGGTCAGGTCGTCATCCGTCCGATGATGTATCTGGCGCTCTCCTACGATCACCGCATCGTCGACGGTAAGGAAGCCGTGACCTTCCTGGTGCGCGTCAAGGAAAGCCTGGAAGATCCGGAACGCCTGGTTCTCGACCTCTAAGACATTTGCCCGGACCGGCCAGAGATGGCCGGTCCGGACTTCGTTTCCAACGCAGGGTGGCGCCATGACTCCGGAATTTCTGCTGACAGCGCTGATCGTCGTTCTGGCTCCGGGTACGGGCGTTCTCTACACTGTGTCGACCGGTCTCGGTCAGGGCCGCACCCAGTCGCTGGCAGCCGCTTTCGGATGTACGCTCGGGATCGTGCCGCACATTCTTGCCTCGTCTCTCGGCCTTGCCGCGATCCTTCACACCAGCGCGCTGGTGTTTCAGGGTTTCAAGTTTGCCGGTGCCGCCTACCTGATCTACCTGGCCTGGATGACTTTGCGCGACAAAGGGCCGGTCCGTTTCGAAGCCTCTGCCACGCCCTATGGCCTTGCGCGCATCGCCCGCACCGGATTCCTGATCAACATCCTCAATCCGAAGCTTTCGATCTTCTTCCTGGCCTTCCTGCCGCAGTTCATTCCGGCGGATAGTCCCAATACGCTTCTGACGATGCTCGAGCTCGGCGGCGTCTTCATGCTGATGACATTCATCGTGTTTGTCGGTTACGGTGTCTTTGCGGCACGGGTCCGCACCTACATTCTCGCCAGCGAGCGGGCAATGAGCTGGATCCGCCGCACGTCGGCCATGGCCTTCGGTGCACTCGGCGTCAAACTGGCGCTGGCAACGCGCTGATCGCAAGAGAGGATTTCGGAATGCATCAGTACCTGATCGAACTTGCGTCGCTGATGGCGATCTTCTCCTTCGCCATCGTTTCCCCCGGCGCGGATACGGCGATGGTTATGCGGCAGGCCGTTGTCCATGGTCGCCGCGCTGCCGTGTTGACGAGCTTCGGCGTCGGTACGTCGCTGATGTTCCATGTGACCTACACGATCCTCGGTCTCGGCCTGATCATCTCGCAGTCGATCCTGATCTTCAACGTCATCAAGTGGCTTGGTGTCGCCTATCTCGTCTATATCGGTATCCAGTCCTTGAGGGCTGGCACAACACGCCTTGACGCCGATCCGGCATCATCGAAGGCTCCAGCCGCGCCACAAACGGCTGCCAAGGCCTATTCTCTCGGCTTTCTTGCCAATGCACTGAACCCGAAGCCGGTTTTCTTCTTCCTGTCGATCTTCTCCACCGTCGTCAGTCACGAGACGCCGGCGATGGTCAAGTTCGGCTACGGCCTCGTCATGGCGAGCTGCCTGATCGCCTGGTTTGTCGGCGTGTCGTTCTTCCTGACCATGCCGAAGATGCGGGCGTCTTTTGAGCGCGCCAGCAAGTGGATCAACCGGGCAAGCGGCGCGGTCTTTATCGCCTTCGGGCTGAAGCTCGCGACGGAGAAGGCGGGCTGACGCGATGGAACCGCAGCGGCACATGGCGGTCGTCTTTGGTGCCCTGCTTGGCCTTCCGGGCCTGGCGGGCGCGGAAGAGTGCCGACAGGAATTTGCCGTCTACGCGGAGCCGGAAGCCGGCTTCGAGCTGACCTTCAAGCCCGTCAAGTCCGATGCCGCGGCAACCAGTCACCTGTTCGACATTTCCGTTCCGAAGACCGAGGTGGTGCTCGACGGCAATGTGATGATCACCGACGAGGTCTCGCGGACCGAGGGCGTGGTGTTCTACAACTGCCCGGATGGCGACGTGACAGGCGCCGACATTCGGGCCTGCACCGTCTGGGAAGGCGTCATCTACGCGGTTGACGACAGCGGCAATGTTGACCTTCTGCCGCCGGAAGGCGCGGATGCGGCCGGCCAGTTGCTGCTGCCGGGCTTCGGCCTCGCGCTGCGCTTCTCCTCCGCCTGGGGAGCGGACAAGGCATCCGTCGCCCCTTGGGATGTGTTCAAGCTGAAAGGTTGCGCGAATGGCTGACGAACCCGTTCTTCTCGTGACCGGCGGCAGCCGGGGCATCGGCGCTGCCGTTTGCATCCTCGCGGCCAAGCAGGGCTGGCGGGTTGCCGTCAATTTCGTGCGCAACGCCGAGGCTGCGCAATCGGTCGTCGACCGGATCAAGGCGATGGGCGGTGAAGCGCTCGCCGTGCAGGGCGATGCCTCCGAGGAGGAGGACATCGCTGCAATCTACGACGTCGTTGACAACGCCTTCGGCCGTCTCGACGGGCTGGTCAACAATGCCGGCATCATCGGCATGCCGGTCCGCGTCGACGAGATGAGCCGCGAGCGCATCGAGCGCATGTTCAAGGTCAATGTTCTCGGGCCGATGCGCGTGGCGGCGGAAGCGGTCAAGCGCATGTCGACCCGTCACGGCGGGGAGGGCGGCGTGATCGTCAACCTGTCTTCGGCGGCAGCCATGCTCGGCTCGCCCGGCGAATTCGTCGACTATGCCGCCTCCAAGGGGGCGATCGACGTGTTTACGCTCGGTCTCGCCAAGGAAGTCGCCGACGAGGGCATCCGCGTCAATGCGGTGCGTCCCGGCCTTATCCATACCGACATCCAGGCGGATGCCGGCAATCCCAATCGTGCGCACGATCTGGCGCA
Source organism: Rhizobium sp. PAMB 3174 (assembly GCF_052908375.1). Taxonomy (NCBI): domain Bacteria; kingdom Pseudomonadati; phylum Pseudomonadota; class Alphaproteobacteria; order Hyphomicrobiales; family Rhizobiaceae; genus Rhizobium; species Rhizobium sp. PAMB 3174. The sequence goes on from NZ_CM128608.1 coordinate 244,425, forward strand.
TGCCGTTCCCATGAAGCGGGCCGGCGAGCCGGAGGAAGTGGCGAGCACGATCGTGTTTCTTTTGTCCAACGAGGCATCCTACGTCACGGGTGCCGTGCTTAATGTGACCGGCGGCAGATAGTCCGCCAGCCAAGGAAGGAAGTTCAATGTCTTATGATGTCGTCGTGATCGGAACCGGCCCCGGCGGTTATGTCTGCGCAATCAAGGCCGCACAGCTTGGCCTGAAGGTCGCGGTGATCGAGAAGCGCGCCACGTTCGGCGGTACCTGCCTCAACATCGGCTGCATCCCGTCGAAGGCGCTGCTGCATGCCTCCGAGGTCTATGCCCACACCGCTCACGGCATCGAAGAACTCGGCGTGGAAGTCTCCAAGCCGAAGCTCAACCTCGCCAAGATGCTGACCCACAAGGACAACACCGTTAAGGCCAACGTCGACGGCGTGCAGTTCCTGTTCAAGAAGAACAAGATCGACACCTTCCTCGGCACTGGCAAGGTTCTCGGCGAGGGCAAGGTTTCGGTGACCAGCGACAGCGGCGACGTGAAGGAACTGGAAGCCAAGAACATCGTCATCGCCACCGGTTCGGATGTTGCAGGCATTCCGGGTCTCTCCGTCGACATCGACGAGAAGGTGATCGTGTCCTCGACCGGCGCGATCGCGCTCGAGAAGGTGCCGCAGAAGATGATTGTCGTCGGCGGCGGTGTCATCGGTCTGGAACTCGGCTCCGTCTGGTCGCGCCTTGGCGCACAGGTCACGGTCGTCGAATACCTGGACAAGATCCTCGGCCCGATGGATGGCGAGGTCTCCAAGCAGTTCCAGCGCATGCTGGCGAAGCAGGGCTTCGAATTCCAGCTGTCGGCCAAGGTGACGGGTGTCGAAAAGTCCGGCAAGGGCGCGAAGGTCACCTATGAGCCCGTCAAGGGCGGCGATGCCGTGACGCTTGAAGCCGATGTCGTGCTGATCGCCACCGGCCGCAAGCCGTTCACCGAAGGTCTCGGTCTCGACAAGGCCGGCGTGGTGCTCGACAAGGCCGGCCGCGTCGAAATCAACAACCATTATCAGACCTCGGTCACGGGCATTTACGCGATCGGCGACGTGGTCAAGGGGCCGATGTTGGCGCACAAGGCCGAAGACGAAGGTGTGGCGCTGGCCGAGATCCTGGCCGGCCAGGCGGGCCATGTGAATTACGACGTCATCCCGAGCGTCGTCTACACCCAGCCGGAAGTGGCTTCCGTCGGCAAGACCGAGGAAGAGCTGAAGGCCGCGGGAGTGGCCTACAAGGTCGGCAAGTTCCCGTTCACCGCCAACGGCCGCGCGCGCGCCATGCTGGCGACGGACGGCTTCGTCAAGATCCTGGCCGACAAGGAAACCGACCGCGTGCTCGGCGCCCATATCGTCGGCTACGGTGCCGGCGAGATGATCCATGAGGCGGCCGTGCTGATGGAGTTCGGCGGTTCGTCGGAAGATCTCGGCCGGACCTGCCATGCGCATCCGACCATGTCGGAAGCCGTCAAGGAAGCCGCGCTGGCGACGTTCTTCAAGCCGATCCACATGTGATCGGCTGACAAAAGCCAAGAATTAAATCTTCGTCATATTCCAAGCCGCAGCTTGTATTTCAGGCTGCGGCTTTTATTGTGCTGACTTCAACTAAGTTATTGTCGGAGCAAGAAAAAATGGCGTCCAATACTCAAGTTTCGTATAGTGTCGCGCAGCGGTCCATCCATTGGCTGATGGCACTGTTGATTTTCTTCAACCTGATTTTCTCCGACGGGATGGAAAAGTGGAGCCGCGCTGTGCGCGACGGTGGCACCGCCGACGCTGACGTGGTGGGATCGGCCAACATCCATGCCTATGTGGGCATTGCGGTGCTTGCCCTGGCGTTGATCCGGCTTGCCTTCCGCCTGGTGCAGGGCGCTCCGGCGGCGCCCGCCGACGAGCCGCCCGTGGCGAAGCTGCTTTCCACACTGGCGCACGGCACCTTCGACATCCTGTTCTTCATCATGCCGCTTGCCGGCATCGGCGCCTACTATTTCGGCAACGAGACGGCCGGCTTCCTGCATGGCGGGCCGCTGAAGCTGATCCTCTGGGTGCTGATCGTGGCGCATGTGGGTGCCGCGCTGATCCATCACTTCTACTGGAAGACGGATGTGCTGAAGCGCATGACCAGCGGCGTCAAAGCCTGACAGCCGCTGAGGTTGGGGGCCGACGGTTCAGTCGAGCGCGGTCAGCGTGTAGCCCTGCCGGCGGAAGAGTTCGACTAGGCCGTCCTTGCCCGGCAGGTGCAGAGCGCCGACGGCCATGAATGCGCCGCCCTTTTCCAGATAAGGCGCCGCACGCTCGGCCATTACAGCGTTGCGGTCGGTCACGATCCGCTTTTCGAAGGAGGCGTAGCTGTCCGCCTCCGATGCGTCAGGTTCGGGCGAGACGGCTTCGAGCATCGGCATGATCATGCCGATATCGCCTGCGAGGTAGAGGTCGGTCATCGTCTCCATTACGTCCTGCAGCTTGTCGCCCATGTTCAGCGTGGCGATCAGCGACTTGATGTGGAATTCCGCCGGCAGGTCGGCCATGGCCTGCAACTGTTCGACCATGGTTTCCAGCCCGGCGACCGTCTGGCCGCGGGAGACGGCGTCCTCGGCGATCTTCTTGTCGAGGAAGGAGGCGCCGCCAGCCTTGCGCGCCATTTCGCAGGCGGGGAGGGCGACGAAGCTTGCGATCAGCCAGGGCTTCATCAGCTTGACGCTGGCAAGCGGGATGCCCCGCTCCTTCAAGCCGGCATCCAGTTCCGCTATTTCCTTGTCGTTCAGCAGAGACGTGATGGTCGAGCCATCGGTAAACATCGTCAGGTCAGGCCGGCTGAGAAGCGTCGCAGTGGATTTCTTCTCGTCGAGGACTTCGTCGGTCTCGATGATAATCGTGTTTGCCTGCTTGACGGGCGTCTGCGCCGCCTTTGGCATGGCAAGCACGCGCGGATCGGTCACATGCATGGTGCCAAGCAGATAGGATGGCGCGACGCCGTCCTTTTCGATCCGGTAGAAGATACCCTTGCGGTTCGGTGTGGCGTTGGCAGCCGCTTCCATCTTGGCGTAGGCCGCCGGATCGTTCTGGCGCAGAAGCGGGACGAGGTCGCGCCCGGTGCAGTTGTCGCCAGCGGCATGGGCCGGCGAAATGCTGGCGAGCACGAAGACCAGGCTGATTGCCATCAGAACGTGGAAAGCGGCAATCAGGAAGAGTGTCGATCCGGCCATGAGGTCGACAGGTCCGCGGCGGGCGGAGATGGTCTTGTCCTGCATTTCGCTTTTCCGTGCTTCGTCGATATCGTCGGCGAAGCTTATCCGCCGGCGGCTCACAAAGGCTTAACGCGGTTGGTTAACGGCGGGGCGGCTCAGGCGCGGGGATGGGCGCGGTCGTAAACGTCAAGCAGCCGTGCCGTGTCGATGCCGGTATAGACCTGCGTGGTCGACAGGCTGGCGTGGCCGAGCAGTTCCTGGATGGTGCGCAGGTCGCCGCCGCCGGCCAGAAGATGTGTGGCGAAGGAGTGGCGCAGCGCATGCGGCGTCGCGGTGTCCGGCAGGCCGAGCGCGCTGCGGAGTTTCTGCATCTCGCGCTGGATAATCGCCGGCTGCAGCGGCCCGCCGCGCGCACCGCGAAACAGCGGCTTTTGCGGATCGAGATGATAGGGGCAGAGCTTCATATAGCTTTCGACGGCCTCGTGGACGGCGGCAAGCAGCGGCACCAGCCGGGTCTTGCCGCCCTTGCCGGTGATGCGCAGGCTGCGCGCGCCGGATGGAATGGCCGACGGCGTCAGGCCGAGCGCCTCGGATATACGCAGGCCGCAGCCGTACAGCAGTGCTAGGACGGCGGCGTCGCGGGTGGCGATCCACGGTTCGGCGTTCATCTGCGCGTCCTGGCTGACGACGTTGAGCGCCTGGCTGCCGGAAAGCGGCTTCGGCAGCGATTTCGGCTGCTTCGGCGAGCGGATCGCACCGGCCCCGGCCGCATTCACCAGCCCCTTCTTTTCCAGATAGCGCAGGAAGGAGCGCAGGCCGGCGAGGTTTCGCCCGAGCGAGCGGGCGCCGACATCGTGTTCGCGCCGGCGATGGGCGAGGAAGGCGCGCAGGTCCGCCGGGCGCAATGCCGTGATGTCCTTGATGCGGACGGGGCCGCCGAGATGCTTCGTCAGGAATTGCAGGAACTGGCGGGTGTCGCGCTCATAGGCCTCGATCGTCTTCGGGGAGAGACGTCGCTCCTGCTCGAGGCTTTCCAGCCACGCCTTGCGGATCGCCGCCATGAAGGGATCTGCAATGATCAGAAGACCGTCCAACTCAACCCCCGAAAAACAAGGAAAACATATCAACCCATCCTGCCTCTTTACGGTTAGAGATTTGCTAATAGGCGGGCAGGGCGGTTTTCTTTCGGTCGCGGTCGGGGCAATGTCTGCGGCGATGTCAAAGGATTCGCCTTCACAGTCCGAAAACCTGTTTGGCGCGCTGTTTAACGACGGCGCGGCGGAGCGCATCGTGCCCGTGCTGGTGCCGATGCCCGCACCCGTGCCCTATTCCTACAAGGTGCCGGCCGGCATGCATGTCGAGCCGGGTTCCATCGTGCAGGTGCCGCTGGGGCCGCGGCAGGTGATCGGCGTGGTCTGGGACGATAGCGGATCGGAGAAGGGCGTCGACCCGAAGAAGATCCGGCCGATCACGCATGCCTTCGACTGCCCACCGCTGACGGATGGCATGCGCCGGTTCCTCGACTGGCTCGCCGCCTACACCCTGTCGCCGCCGGGACTGGTGGCGCGGATGGCGCTTCGTGCGCCAGCGGCCTTCGAACCCGAGCCGATGGTGGAGGGGCTGCGCTATCTGGGCGGAGAGCCGGAGCGCAAGACGGCGGCGCGGGAGCGGGTGCTGGAGCTTGCTGGCGACGGGCTTTCCTGGACCCGGACCGGTCTTGCGCGGGCGGCGGGGGTATCGGCCAGCGTCGTTGATGGTCTGATCTCTCAAGGGCTGTTCGAAACCGTCTTCCTGCCGCCGCCGCCGGTGGTAGCTGCACCCGATCCGGACTATACCGCGCCGCGGCTCGAAGGGCCGCAGAAGGACGCGGCCGAAGAGATTTGCAGCCAAGTCCGCAAGGGCGGCTTTTCCGTGTCGCTGATCGACGGGGTGACGGGGTCGGGCAAGACAGAAGTCTATTTCGAGGCGATCGCCGAAACGCTGAGGCAGGGCCGGCAGGTGTTGATCCTGCTGCCGGAAATTGCGCTCACCTCCAGCTTCCTCGAGCGTTTCCAGGACCGGTTTGGCTCCAAGCCCGCCGAATGGCATTCCGACCTCGCGCCGCGCACCCGTGAGAAGGTCTGGCGGCAGGTGACGACCGGCGAGGTGAAGGTGGCGGCCGGCGCCCGTTCGGCGCTGTTCCTGCCGTTCGAGAACCTCGGCCTGATCATCGTCGACGAAGAGCATGACCCTGCCTACAAGCAGGAGGACCGGGTCTTCTACAATGCCCGCGACATGGCCGTGGTGCGCGGGCGCATTGACGATTTTCCGATCGTGCTCGTTTCGGCCACGCCCTCGGTCGAAAGCCAGGTGAACGCTCTCTCCGGGCGCTACGAGCCGGTGCATCTGCCGACCCGCTTCGGGGATGCGGCGATGCCGGACCTGCACCTGATCGACATGCGCCGGCATGCGCCGGAGCGGGGCGGCTTTCTGTCGCCGGTGATGCTGCGGGGCATCAAGAAGACGCTGGAGAAAGAGGAACAGGCGCTGTTGTTCCTCAATCGTCGCGGCTATGCGCCGCTGACACTCTGCCGGGTCTGCGGCCATCGGTTCCAGTGCCCGAACTGCTCCAGCTGGCTGGTCGAGCACCGGTTCAAGGGACAGATCCAGTGCCACCAGTGCGGCTATTTCGAGAAGACGCCAGACGCCTGTCCGGAATGCGGCACGCTTGACCATCTGGTCGCCTGCGGACCGGGCGTCGAGCGGATCGCCGAGGAGGTGGAGAAGCACTTCCCGGAGGCGCGCATCATCGTCCTATCGTCCGACATGACCGGCGGGGTGAAGCGGCTGCGGCTGGAGCTTGAGGCGATCGAGAAGGGCGAGGTCGACATCGTCATCGGAACGCAGCTGGTCGCCAAGGGTCACAATTTCCCTCTGATGACGCTGGTCGGTATCGTTGACGCCGATCTCGGCCTATCGAACGGCGATCCTCGGGCGGCGGAAAGAACCTTCCAGCTGCTCTCGCAGGTGACGGGCCGCGCCGGGCGATCGGGCCTGAAAAGCCACGGGCTCATCCAGACCTATCAGCCGCAGCACCCGGTGATGCAGGCGATCGTCTCCGGCAATGCCGAAGCCTTCTACGACCGCGAAATTAACGAGCGAGAGAAGGCGCTGCTGCCGCCCTTCGGCCGGCTGGCATCGATCATCGTTTCGGCAGAAAACCGGGCGGATGCCGAAAACCATGCCCGCGCCCTTCGCGCCGCAGCCCCGCATGTCTCGGGCGTCGCCGTGCTCGGCCCGGCGGAGGCGGCATTGGCGCTGGTGCGCGGCCGTCACCGCTTCCGGCTGCTGGTCCACGGGCGGCGCAATTCGGACATGCAGGCTTTCCTGAAGGAGATGCTGGCCAAGGGTCCGAAGGAACGCGGTTCCATCCAGGTCCAGGTCGATATCGATCCGCAAAGCTTTCTCTGAAAAGCCCCGTCTTTTCGTCGCCGCGGATGGCATGCGATAAGAAGAGCAACGGCGATTCGGCGCATGCGGGGAGTTTTCGATGGAGTTTTATTTTCCGGAACAGTTCGGTGAGCAGCTTGCCTTTGCGGCAGCGACGGTGACCGCTCTTCTTGGTCTCCTTGTGCTGCTTGCGCCGGGTCTTGGTCTTCGCCTTCTCTCGCTGCAGCCGACCGCTGCGGCCGGCCTCGCGGAAGCCCGCTCGACGATCGGTGGCTTCTATCTCGGCTTCGGCGTCGCGGCCATCATGCTCGCACAGGACTGGATCTATCTGGCGCTCGGCGCGGCATTCGCGGCGGCCCTGTTCGGCCGAATCCTGTCGCTCCTGGTCGACCGCGCCTTCGGTTTGAAAACACTGCTTCCGCTGCTCTTGCAACTGGTGCTGGGCGGACTGCCGCTCAGCTATGTTTTCGGCCTTTTTCAGTAGTCTAGCGAGGGGGGCTCCACGGGGATAAACTCCCTTGACGCTTGTCATTTCCTGAACCGCAAAGTCGTTTTGTCGCAGGAAAGCGCCTGTAAACGCATTTTCCCCTTGTCGGGCGTGTTGCGAGTCCCAACATCCTATGCTAGACGGACCCCGAAAAGCGGGAGTGCGAGGGGACAATTTTCGCCATTCCCGATAAAAAGAGAAACAATTTCAATGGCTTAGACTTCGTCAGTATTGATGAGGCCCGCCTTGGAATAAAATCAGGGAATTTGTGCCCGTGGCAGATACATCCCAGCTCGTTTCCGGTGTTGCGGAAAGATACGCCGCATCGCTGTTTGATCTGGCTTCAGAGAGCGGTTCGGTCGATGCCGTTCAGGCCGACCTCGACGGCTTCCAGGCGATGATTGACGAAAGCGCCGATTTCAAGCGCCTCGTCGAAAGCCCTGTTTTTTCTGCCGACGACCAGTTCGCTGCCATGTCCGCAATCTGCGAGAAGGCGGGCGTCACGGGACTCGTCGCCAATTTCCTGAAGGTGGTCGCCAAGAACCGCCGTCTGTTCGCACTGCCGGGCATGATCCGGGCGTTTCGCCTGATCGCTGCCCGCAATCGCGGTGAAGTTTCCGCCGACGTGACCTCGGCGCATGCGCTTTCCGACGCGCAGGTCATCGAATTGAAGGAGGCGCTGAAGGGCGTTACCGGCAAGGACGTCGCCGTCAACCTGACGGTCGATCCCTCCCTGCTTGGCGGCCTGATCGTCAAGGTGGGGTCCCGCCAGATCGATACCTCCCTTCGCACCAAACTTTCCACTCTTAAGCTTTCACTGAAAGAGGTTGGCTGATGGATATCCGCGCCGCGGAAATTTCCGCAATTCTCAAAGATCAAATCAAAAATTTCGGCAAGGAAGCTGAAGTTTCCGAAGTTGGCCAGGTGCTCTCCGTCGGTGACGGTATTGCCCGCGTCTACGGCCTCGACAACGTCCAGGCCGGCGAAATGGTCGAGTTCCCGGGCGGAATTCGCGGCATGGCGCTGAACCTCGAAGCTGACAACGTCGGCGTCGTCGTGTTCGGTTCGGACCGTGACATCAAGGAAGGCGACACCGTCAAGCGGACCGGCGCCATCGTGGACGTTCCGGTTGGTCCGGAACTGCTCGGCCGCGTCGTCGACGCGCTCGGCAATCCGATCGACGGCAAGGGCCCGATCAACGCCACCCGTCGCGCACGCGTCGACGTCAAGGCTCCGGGCATCATTCCGCGCAAGTCGGTTCATGAGCCGATGTCGACGGGCCTGAAGGCCATCGACGCCCTGATCCCGGTCGGCCGCGGCCAGCGCGAGCTCGTCATCGGCGACCGCCAGACCGGCAAGACCGCGATCATCCTCGACACGATCCTCAACCAGAAGCCGATCCACGACAACGGTCCGGAAGCCGACAAGCTTTACTGCGTCTACGTCGCCGTCGGCCAGAAGCGTTCGACCGTTGCCCAGTTCGTTAAGGTCCTCGAAGAACGCGGCGCCCTGAAGTACTCGATCGTCATCGCGGCGACCGCGTCTGATCCGGCTCCGATGCAGTTCCTCGCTCCGTTCGCAGGCTGCGCCATGGGCGAATACTTCCGTGACAACGGTCAGCACGCCCTGATCGGTTACGACGACCTTTCCAAGCAGGCCGTTGCCTACCGTCAGATGTCCCTGCTGCTGCGCCGCCCGCCGGGCCGCGAAGCCTATCCGGGCGACGTCTTCTACCTCCACTCCCGTCTGCTGGAGCGCGCTGCAAAGCTCAGCGACGCCAACGGCGCCGGCTCGCTGACCGCTCTCCCGGTCATCGAAACGCAGGCAAACGACGTTTCGGCCTATATCCCGACCAACGTGATCTCGATCACCGACGGCCAGATCTTCCTCGAAACCAACCTGTTCTTCCAGGGCATCCGTCCGGCCGTTAACGTCGGTCTGTCGGTTTCCCGCGTCGGTTCCGCCGCGCAGATCAAGGCGATGAAGCAGGTTGCCGGTTCGATCAAGGGCGAGCTCGCCCAGTACCGTGAAATGGCCGCGTTCGCGCAGTTCGGCTCGGACCTCGACGCCGCCACGCAGCGCCTCTTGAACCGCGGTGCACGTCTGACCGAGCTCCTGAAGCAGCCGCAGTTCTCGCCGCTGAAGACGGAAGAGCAGGTCGCGGTGATCTTCGCCGGCGTCAACGGCTATCTCGACAAGCTGCCTGTCACCGATGTCGGTCGCTTCGAGCAGGGTCTTCTGTCCTACATGCGTTCGGAAGGTTCCGCGGTCCTCGACACGATCCGCACCGAAAAGGCGATCAGCGACGATACCAAGAGCAAGCTGAAAGCCGCTCTGGACACCTTCGCCAAGTCCTTCTCGTAAGGGCCCAAGGGATCTAACCAAGGACGGATAACGGATGCCTTCACTAAAGGATCTGAAAAACCGGATCGCCTCCGTCAAGGCGACGCAGAAGATCACCAAGGCGATGCAGATGGTCGCCGCGGCGAAGCTTCGGCGTGCGCAGGAGGCGGCCGAGGCTGCCCGGCCTTACTCGCAGCGCATGGGCAAGGTTCTTGCGAACATTGCCCAGGCTGTCGGGGCTGACGACAGCGTGCCGCGTCTGATGACGGGTACCGGCAAGGACGACGTGCACCTGCTCGTCGTCTGCACGGCCGAGCGTGGTCTTTGCGGCGGTTTCAACGCGCAGATCTCCAAGGCTGCTCGCGAGCATGCCCGCAAGTTGATCGCCGCCGGCAAGACGGTGAAGATCTACACGGTCGGCAAGAAGGGCTATGAGTCGCTTCGTCGCGAGTTCTCGGACAAGATCGTCGAGCGCACGGAACTGCGCGACGTCAAGAAGGTCGGCTTCGAGAACGCGGATGCGATTGCGAAGAAGATCATCGCCATGTTCGACAAGGGCGAGTTCGACGTCTGCACGCTGTTCTACTCCGAGTTCAAGTCGGTTATCCTGCAGGTGCCGACGGCGCTGCAGCTGATCCCGGCCAGTGCCGGGCCCGTGACGGCGGACGCATCGGAAGCTTCTTCGGCGGTTTATGAATACGAACCCGATGCGGCATCGATCCTGTCCGACCTGATCCCGCGCAACATCTCGGTTCAGGTCTTCCGCGCGCTTCTCGAGAATGTCGCTGGTGAAATGGGCGCCAAGATGAGCGCCATGGACAATGCGACACGCAATGCCGGTGATATGATCAACAAGTTGACGATGTCCTACAACCGTCAGCGCCAGGCTCAGATCACCAAGGAATTGATTGAAATTATTTCGGGCGCCGAGGCGCTCTGAAGCTAGAAAAAGAGGAAACAACTATGGCCGCATCCGGTTCTGTCGGCAAGGTGACCCAGGTCATCGGCGCTGTTGTGGACGTAACATTCGATGGTGAACTGCCGTCCATCCTGAACGCGCTCGAAACCAAGATCGGCGACAACCGCCTGGTTCTCGAAGTCGCCCAGCATCTCGGTGAAAATGCCGTGCGCACCATTGCCATGGACTCCACCGAAGGTCTCGTCCGTGGCCAGGAAGTGTTCGACGCAGGCGCGCCGATCTCCGTTCCGGTCGGTGACGAAACGCTCGGTCGCATCATGAACGTCATCGGCGAGCCGGTTGATGAGCTTGGCCCGATCGGTGCGGCAACGACCCGCGCGATCCACCAGCCTGCTCCGTCCTACACGGAACAGTCCACCGAATCCGAAATTCTAGTTACCGGCATCAAGGTCGTCGACCTGCTCGCACCTTACGCCAAGGGCGGCAAGATCGGCCTGTTCGGCGGCGCCGGCGTGGGCAAGACGGTTCTCATCATGGAACTGATCAACAACGTGGCAAAGGCGCACGGCGGTTACTCGGTATTCGCCGGCGTGGGCGAGCGTACCCGCGAAGGCAACGACCTTTACCACGAAATGATCGAATCCAAAGTGAACGTCGACCCGAAGGAACATAATGGTTCCGCAGCCGGTTCGAAGTGCGCACTCGTCTATGGCCAGATGAACGAACCGCCGGGCGCCCGCGCTCGCGTCGCTCTTTCCGGTCTGACGGTTGCCGAGCACTTCCGCGACCAGGGCCAGGACGTTCTGTTCTTCGTCGACAATATCTTCCGCTTCACGCAGGCAGGCTCGGAAGTGTCGGCTCTGCTCGGCCGTATTCCTTCGGCCGTGGGTTACCAGCCGACGCTGGCGACCGACATGGGCGCTCTGCAGGAACGCATCACCTCGACCACCAAGGGCTCAATCACCTCGGTCCAGGCCATCTACGTTCCGGCCGACGACTTGACCGACCCGGCACCGGCGACCTCGTTCGCCCACCTGGACGCGACGACCACGCTGAACCGTTCGATCGCCGAAAAGGGCATCTACCCGGCCGTGGACCCGCTCGACTCGACCTCGCGCATGCTGGACCCGATGATCGTCGGCGAAGAGCACTACGAGGTGGCTCGTAAGGTTCAGTCGACCCTGCAGCGCTACAAGTCGCTCCAGGACATCATCGCCATCCTCGGCATGGACGAACTGTCTGAAGAAGACAAGCTGACGGTTGCCCGCGCCCGTAAGATCGAGCGCTTCCTGTCGCAGCCGTTCCACGTCGCCGAAGTCTTTACCGGTTCTCCGGGCAAGCTCGTCTCGCTCGAAGACACCATCAAGGGCTTCAAGGGCCTCGTCGCCGGCGAATACGACCACCTGCCGGAAGCTGCCTTCTACATGGTCGGCTCGATCGAAGAAGCCGTCGAGAAGGCCAAGAAGCTCGCAGCCGAAGCTGCCTGATAATGTTGGAAACGGCGCGGTTCGCCGCGCCGTCCGCCATTGCCAAGAAACAGAAGAAGTGATCCGTCATGGCCGCCAATTTCAAGTTTGAACTGGTTTCGCCCGAAAAGCTGCTCGTCTCGGAAGAGGTGAGCGCCGTCGTCATCCCGGCGACCGAAGGCGAGATGACGGTTATGGCCAATCACGCACCGGTCATGACCACGATCAAGCCGGGCGTCGTCAAGGTCACCGCGGCATCGGGCACTGTGACCGATTACGTGGTGTTCGGTGGCTTTGCCGACATCGTTCAGGAAGGCTGCACGCTGCTGGCGGAATCCGCCGTCGCGATGACCGACCTCAACCGGGAAGACATCGAGAAGCGTATCGAAGCGGCCCGCAAGGAGCTGGAACGCGCTGAAAGCCACGAGCACCGCTCGGCCATCGAGCAGTTCCTCGATGAGCTGACGCATCTCAACGGCACCATCATTCCGGCCTGAAATCGTCCCATTTGATCTTTATCGAGAAAGCGGTCCTTCGGGGCCGCTTTGTCATTTGCGGCCAGGTCTGCTAAGACTTGTCTGCGTTAATCAAGTATGATTGAAATAGCGCCTTGACCGGCAATTCAGGCAAAATCGAAGAAGCACATGACCGACGTCGCTGAGATCCAGGCGGGCCCCTCCAAGCATGAGCTGGACGAACTCGCATCGCACGCACGCAACGCAAGTGATTTTCTGAAGGCGATTTCGCATGAGACCCGGCTTCTCATCCTCTGCATGCTGGTCGATGGCGAACGCACCGTGAGCGAACTCGAGGCCGGCCTCGGCCTGCAGCAGGCGGTGGTGTCGCAGCAGCTGGCGCGATTGCGCCTTGAGCAGCTTGTCCAGACGCGTCGCGAAGGCCGGCAGATCTTCTACAGCATCGCCAAGCCGGAAATCACCAACGTCATCGGCGCGCTCTACAACATGTTCTGCAAGCCGCAGGCCGTGGAAGCCTGATTTTCCCTCCGCCTACGACTTGTTGACATCGATGACGGCTCGTCCGCGCACCCGCCCCTTCAGGATATCCGCAGCGAGCGCCGGCAATTCCTTCAAAGTGTGATCCGAAATAATGGCTTCCGTCATCTCTGACGGCAGGTCCTCGGCGATGCGCGCCCAGGCTTTGACGCGGCTCTCATAGGGCTGCATGACGGAGTCGATCCCGAGAAGGTTGACGCCGCGGAGCAGGAAAGGCGTGACGGTGAAGGACGGAACCGCCGCGCCGGCGGCAAGGCCGATGGCGGCAACCGAGCCGTTGCGCTTCACCTGCTTCAGAACACGTCCGAGGATGTCGCCGCCGACATTGTCGATCGCACCGGCCCAGCGCTCCGACTCCAGCGGTTTCGGTGTGGTCTCCGCAAGTTCCTGCCGGTCGACGATCGTGGATGCGCCGAGCGAAGTGAGGTAGTCGGCAGTCTCCGGTCTTCCGGTGACGGCGGCGACCTGGTAACCGCGCCTGGCGAGTAGGGCGACCGCCATGGAGCCAACCCCGCCGGCCGCACCGGTCACCAGCACCTCGCCGCTTTCCGGCGTCAGGCCGTGGGCCTCCAGAGCCATGATGGCGAGTGTCGCGGTCAGACCTGCGGTCCCGATGGCTGCTGCATGACGGGTCGTCAGGGCCGGGGGCAGCGGCACCAGCCAATCTGCCTTCAGCCGTGCCTTGGTGGCATAGCCACCCCACCAGACCTCGCCGACGCGCCAGCCGGTCAGAACCACCTTGTCGCCCGGCTTGTAGCGCGGATCACTGGAAGTCTCGACCGTCCCGGCAAAGTCCACGCCCGGAATATGCGGAAACTGCCGGACCAGTCCGCCCTTGCCCGTCAGGCAGAGGCCGTCCTTGTAGTTGACCGCCGAATATTCGACCGCGACGGTCACGTCGCCATCGGGGAGGCGGCTTTCGTCAAGCGTCTGGATGGACTGGCTGATCGTGCCGTCTTCGGCCTTGTCGACGACCATGGCGGTGAATGACATCGGTGACTTCCTCCAGCTTGTTCTATCGTTGGAGGGCACTGTGACAAATGCGGCTGCGTCTGCCAATGCTGCGGGCGGGTTTTTGGCCTTGTCGAGTGCGGGGGGAGAGGTTACGCCTTCGATCAAGAGGAAATTTCTATGATCGACAAGCTCGAGTTTTTCATCGCGCTCGCCAAGGCGAGGCATTTCGGCCGGGCGGCGGAGGAATGCGGCATCACCCAGCCGACGCTGTCGGCCGCCATCCGGCAACTGGAGGAGCAACTCGGCGTCAGTCTGGTCGTGCGCGGTTCGCGCTACCAGGGGCTCACGCCGGAAGGGCAGCGGGTGCTGGAATGGGCGCGGCGCATCGTCGGCGATACACGGACGATGCGCGAGGAAATGCGAGCGGCCCGCACCGGCCTGTCGGGCCATCTGCGGCTTGCGGTCATTCCGACGGCCCTGTCCATGGTGCACAAGATTACCGGCCCGTTTCAGGAGCGGCACCCGGATGTGACCTTCTCCGTGATGTCCGCCAACTCCCTGCAGGTGCTCTCCCAGCTTGAAAACCTGGAGATCGACGCCGGTATCACTTACCTCCAGGACGAGCCGCTGGGCCGCGTCACGGCGGTTCCGCTTTATGACGAGCGCTTCCATCTCGTCGTCGCAGAGGAGGGGCCCTTCGCCGACCGGACAAGTGTTACCTGGCGCGAGGTCAGCGGGTTGAAGCTCTGTCTCCTGTCGCCGGATATGCAGAACCGGCGCATCATCAACAGCCACTTCGAGGACGCCGGCGTCACGCCGGAGGCGATGCTGGAATCCAATTCCATGATCGTGCTGTTCTCTCATGTGACGACGGGGCGCTGGGCGAGCATCATGCCCGGCCATACGGCACGGTCCTTCGGCGCCAATCTCAAGATCATCCCGATCACCGAACCGGAGGCCGTCCACGTCGTTGGTGTCGTGGCGACGCATCGCGAGCCGTTCACGCCGCTTGTTTCGGCCCTCCTGCACGAGGCCCGGCTGTTCTCCGAGAAGGCTGATTGATAGATTTTTTCTATCGTCCAACGAAACCGCATTATTGATCGGCCTGATCATCGGTGTCACAGTTCCGCTAATGCTGCGTGCAGGTTTTGAGGAGAAGCTGCACGACACGCGGGCTCTCCAAGAAATCCCGCGGATGCTTGGAATGGGAGGGGAAACCCTTCCGGGAGGTCGATCATGAATGTGCATGTGGCTGCCGATGGCGCGGCCGAACGGGCGGCTTCGATTGCCCGTGAGTTGAAATCGCTCGAGGGTCCGCTGCTGCCGATCCTGCATGCTGTGCAGGAAGAGTTCGGCTACGTGCCGCCCGAGGCGCTGCCGGCAATCGCCGAGGTCCTGAACCTGTCGCGCGCCGAAGTGCACGGGGTGGCGTCCTTCTACCACGACTTCAAGACGCATCCCCGGGGCCGCCACGTTCTGAAGCTCTGTCGGGCCGAAGCCTGCCAGTCGATGGGATCGGACGATCTCGCGGCTGAGGCCAGGCGCCTTCTCGGTATCGACTTTCATGAAACCACGGCTGACGGCTCCATCACGCTGGAGCCGGTCTACTGTCTCGGGCTCTGTTCGTGCTCGCCGGCGGCCATGCTCGACAGCGAGGTTCACGGACGGCTGGATGCGGATTGCCTCGGAGAACTCGTTCGGGAGGCCCGCCGATGAGCATTACCGTTTTCGTTCCGCGCGATGCGGCGGCGCTGGCGCTTGGTGCCGACAAGGTGGCTGCCGCGATTGCTAGCGAGATCGAAGCCCGCGGACTGGACGTGAAGATCGTGCGCAACGGTTCGCGCGGGATGCACTGGCTGGAACCGCTGGTCGAGGTGCGCACCGATCACTGTCGCGTTGCCTATGGTCCGGTGAAGGTGAAGGACGTCGCCGGCTTGTTCGATGCGGGGTTCCTGTCCGGTGCCGACCATCCGCTGTCGCAGGGGGTAACCGCCGAAATTCCGTTCCTGAAGAACCAGACGCGCCTGACATTCTCGCGCTGCGGCGTGACCGATCCGCTGTCGATCGAGGACTATCGCCACTACAAGGGCCTGAAGGGGCTCGAACGGGCGATCTCCATGACACCGGAAGCGATCGTCCAGGAAGTCACCGACAGCGGCCTGCGCGGCCGCGGCGGTGCAGGCTTCCCGACCGGCATCAAGTGGAAGACGGTGCTCGGCGCCAAGGCCGACCAGAAATACATCGTCTGCAACGCCGACGAAGGCGACAGCGGCACATTCGCCGACCGCATGATCATGGAAGGCGATCCCTTTGTCCTGATCGAAGGCATGACGATCGCCGGTATCGCGACGGGCGCCACGCGGGGCTATATCTACACGCGCTCGGAATATCCGCATGCGATCGAGACCATGCGCGCGGCGATCGAGATCGCCCGCAAGGTCGGCATTCTCGGTCCGTCGGTGCTGGGCTCCTCCTACGCCTTCGACATGGATGTGCGCGTCGGCGCCGGTGCCTATGTCTGCGGCGAGGAAACGTCGCTGCTGAACTCGCTGGAAGGCAAGCGCGGCATCGTGCGCGCCAAGCCGCCGCTGCCGGCGCTCGAGGGCTTCCTCGGCAAGCCAACGGTCGTCAACAACGTCATCTCGCTTGCCTCCGTGCCGGTCATCATGGACCGCGGTGCTGCCTTCTACCGGGATTACGGCATGGGCCGGTCGCGCGGCACGATCCCGATCCAGATTGCCGGCAACGTCAAGCATGGCGGTCTCTACGAGACGGCCTTCGGCCTGACGCTCGGCCAGATCGTCGACGAGATCGGCGGCGGCACGGCCACGGGCAGGTCGGTCAAGGCAGTGCAGGTCGGCGGCCCTCTGGGTGCGTATTTCCCGCGCACCCTGTTCGACACGCCCTTCGATTACGAAGCCTTCGCGGCCAGGGACGGTTTGATCGGCCATGCCGGTGTCACCGTCTTCGACGAGACTGCCGACATGCTGAAGCAGGCACGGTTCGCCATGGAGTTCTGCGCAGTCGAAAGCTGTGGCAAGTGCACGCCCTGTCGCATCGGTTCGACGCGCGGCGTCGAAACGGCTGACAAGATCGCGCAAGGGCTGGAGCCGGAAAAGAACAAGGCTCTGCTTGCCGATCTCTGCAACACGATGAAGTTCGGGTCGCTATGCGCCCTCGGCGGCTTCACGCCCTATCCGGTGATGAGCGCGATGACGCATTTCCCGGAAGATTTCGCGCCGAAGCCAGCCCTCGAAGCTGCGGAGTAAAACCATGTCCCTTATTGAAGAAATCGACTATGGCACCCCGGCATCGAAGTCGGAAAAGACGGTCACGGTGACGATCGACGGAAACGCCATCACCGTTCCGGAAGGCACGTCGGTGATGCGGGCGGCCATGGAAGCCGGCACGCAGATCCCCAAGCTCTGTGCGACCGACATGGTCGATGCGTTCGGGTCCTGCCGGCTCTGTCTCGTCGAGATCGACGGGCGCAACGGTACGCCCTCATCCTGCACCACCCCGGTCGCCGAAGGCATGGTCGTCCACACCCAGACGGACCGGCTGAAGCAGCTGCGCAAGGGTGTGATGGAGCTCTACATCTCCGACCACCCGCTCGACTGTCTGACCTGTGCGGCCAATGGCGATTGCGAACTGCAGGACATGGCCGGCGCGGTCGGCCTGCGCGACGTGCGCTATGGCTATGAGGGCGACAACCACGTTAAGGCGCGCGGCGGCGTGGGCGAGGTCAATGCCCGCTGGATGGCCAAGGACGAAAGCAATCCGTATTTCACGTATGATCCTTCGAAATGTATCGTCTGTTCGCGCTGCGTGCGCGCCTGCGAGGAAGTGCAGGGCACGTTCGCGCTGACGATCGAGGGCCGGGGCTTCGAGAGCCGCGTCTCGCCCGGCATGCACGAGGATTTCCTGTCGTCGGAATGCGTGTCCTGCGGCGCCTGCGTACAGGCCTGTCCGACCGCGACGCTCACCGAAAAATCCGTGATCGAGATCGGCCAGCCGGAGCATTCGGCCGTCACCACCTGCGCCTATTGCGGCGTCGGCTGTTCCTTCAAGGCGGAGATGCGCGGCGAGGAACTGGTGCGCATGGTGCCGTGGAAGGACGGCAAGGCGAACCGCGGCCATTCCTGCGTCAAGGGCCGCTTTGCCTATGGCTACGCGACGCATCGCGACCGCATCCTCAATCCGATGGTGCGCGAGAAGGTGACCGACCCCTGGCGCGAAGTCAGCTGGGAGGAGGCGTTCTCCCACATCGCGTCCGAGTTCAAGCGGCTGCAGTATCAGTACGGGCGGGAGTCCGTCGGCGGCATCACCTCGTCGCGCTGCACCAATGAAGAGACCTACCTCGTGCAGAAGCTGGTGCGCGCCGGCTTCGGCAACAACAATGTCGACACCTGTGCCCGCGTCTGCCATTCCCCGACCGGCTACGGTCTCGGCCAGACCTTCGGCACCTCCGCCGGCACGCAGGATTTCGACAGCGTCGAGCATTCCGACGTTGTGCTCGTTATCGGCGCCAATCCGACCGACGGTCATCCGGTGTTCGGCTCGCGGCTGAAGAAGCGGCTGCGTCAGGGCGCCAAGCTGATCGTCATCGATCCGCGCCGCATCGACCTCGTGCGCACGCCGCATGTCGAGGCGAGCTATCACCTGCCTCTGAAGCCCGGCACCAACGTGGCCGTCGTCACGGCGCTGGCGCATGTCATCGTCACCGAAGGCCTGTTCGACGAGGCCTTCATCCGCGAGCGTTGCGACTGGGACGAGTTCCAGGATTGGGCCGCCTTCGTCGCCGAACCGCGACACAGCCCGGAAGAGGTTGAAAAGCTGTCGGGCGTTCCGGCCGATCTCATTCGCGGTGCGGCGCGGCTTTATGCCACCGGTGGCAATGGTGCGATCTATTACGGCCTCGGCGTGACGGAACACAGCCAGGGTTCGACCACGGTCATTTCGATTGCCAACCTTGCCATGGCGACCGGCAATATCGGCCGTCCGGGCGTCGGCGTGAACCCGCTGCGTGGTCAGAACAACGTTCAGGGCTCGTGCGACATGGGCTCCTTCCCGCACGAACTGCCGGGCTATCGCCACATCTCCGGTGATGCCACGCGCGAGATCTTCGAAAAGCTCTGGGGCGTGACGCTCAACAATGAGCCGGGCCTGCGCATCCCGAACATGCTGGACGCTGCCGTCGAAGGCACGTTCAAGGGCATCTATATCCAGGGCGAGGACATCCTGCAGTCCGACCCGGACACCAAGCATGTCGCCGCCGGTCTCGCTGCGATGGAATGCGTCGTCGTGCACGACCTGTTCCTGAACGAGACCGCCAACTACGCGCATGTCTTCCTGCCGGGCTCGACCTTCCTCGAGAAGGACGGGACGTTCACCAATGCGGAGCGGCGCATCAACCGCGTGCGCAAGGTGATGAGCCCGAAGAACGGCTATGCCGACTGGGAAGTCACGCAGAAGATGGCGCAGGCCATGGGGCTTGGCTGGAACTATGCGCATCCCTCCGAGATCATGGCGGAGATCGCCGCGACCACGCCGAGCTTCACCAACGTCACCTACGAACTCCTGGATAAGAAGGGCTCGGTCCAGTGGCCGTGCAACGAAAAGTTCCCGGAAGGCTCGCCGGTCATGCATGTCGACGGCTTCGTGCGCGGCCGGGGCAAGTTCATCCGCACGGAATACGTTGCGACGGACGAGAAGACCGGTCCGCGCTTCCCGCTGCTGCTCACCACCGGCCGCATTCTCAGCCAGTACAATGTCGGCGCCCAGACACGGCGTACCGGCAATGTCGCCTGGCACGCGGAGGACCGTCTGGAAATCCATCCGCACGATGCCGAGAACCGCGGTATCCGCGACGGTGACTGGATCCGGCTTGCCAGCCGCTCCGGCGAGACGTCGCTCAGGGCACTGATCACCGATCGCGTGGCGCCGGGCGTGGTCTACACGACCTTCCATCATCCGGACACGCAGGCAAACGTCATCACCACCGACTTTTCCGACTGGGCGACCAATTGTCCGGAATACAAGGTGACGGCGGTCCAGGTGTCGCCCTCCAACGGTCCGACCGAATGGCAGCGTGACTATGAGGAACAGGCGCGCCAGTCCCGCCGGATCGTTGAGAAGATGGAACCGGCGGAGTAGCGATGGGCGCCAAGACCACCCAGTCCGTGCCGGAAACCTTGCGCCGTGGCGGCGTGATGCTCTCTGGTACGCGCACGGTGCCGGAGGAGATGCCGATCGCATTTTCCATCGGCGGGTCTTCGCATGCGGTGATGATGGCGACGCCTGACGACCTGGAAGACTTTGCCGTCGGCTTTCTCCTGAACGAAGGCATCATCGCTTCGCCGGCGGATATCGCCTCGCTCGAGGCGGTGCCGGCAGGCGAGGGGATCGATCTGCAGATGACGCTTGCCGGCGATCTGACAGAGGAATTCCGCGGTCGCCGCAGGGCGAAGGCCGGGCCGGTCGGCTGCGGCCTTTGCGGCGTGGAATCGATCGACGAGGCCCTGCCGGAGCCGCGAACGGTCGCCGGCTCGTCGCTGTCGCTTTCCAGCCAGGAGATCGTCGAGGCCGTCCGCCTGCTCGACGGACGGCAGCCTTTACATGCGCTGACGCGGGCGATGCACGGAGCGGCCTTCTACGTGCCCGACGAGGGGCTCCTCGCCATGCGGGAGGATGTCGGCCGCCACAATGCCCTAGACAAGCTCGTCGGCGCGCTGGCACGCGCCGGCGTCGATCCCCGCCGGGGTGCGGTCGTCATGACCAGCCGTGTCTCGGTGGAACTGATCCAGAAAGCCGCCGCTGCCGGCAGCCCGTTCATCATTGCCATTTCCGCTCCGACGGCGCTTGCCATCCGGACGGCGGAAAAGGCCGGCATGACCATTATCGCGCTTGTCCGGGGCGAAGAATTCGAAGTCTTCAGCCATCCGGAACGCATCAGGGAAGGAGCGACCGCCCATGTCGCATGATAACAAGCTCGTCCGCATGGCGAACCAGATCGCGACGTTCTTCAAGTCGCAGCCGGCAAGCGAGGCCGCCGACGGCGTCGCCAATCACATCAACAAGTTCTGGGAGCCGCGCATGCGGCGTCAGTTCTTCGAGCTGATCGAGAAGGGCGATGCCGGTTTCGATCCGCTGGTGATCGACGCTTCAGGCAAGATCAACCGCCCGGCTGCCTGATCCGCAGGACTGAATACAAAAAAGGCCGCCCGCGGGTTTCGCGGACGGCCTTTTGTCATTCGATGACGGATCGATCAGGCGACCATCTCTTCGGCTTCGCTTTCCTTGAACATCTTGGCGAGGTTCAGGAAGCAGATCATGCCTTCTTCGCTGGCGATGATGCCTTCGGAGAAGGACTTATCGAAGGAGGCCGAGATTTCCGGAACCGGCTGGATCTGGATCGACGGGATCGTCAGGATGTCCGACACGCGGTCGACCAGCATGCCGATGACCATGTTGTGGACTTCGGCGACGACGATGGCGCTGCGCTCGTTGGCGACCGTCGAGGGCATGCCGAGCTTCTTGGCGAGGTCGATGATCGGGATCACCGAGCCGCGCAGGTTCATCACGCCGATGACTTCCGGCGGAGAATGCGGGATCGGTGTGGACGGTGCCCAGCCGCGGATTTCGCGGATGGTCGTGGTCTTCACGCAGAATTCCTGGTCATGCAGCCGGAAGGCGATGATTTCCAGATTTTCCGTGCCGAAATTGCTTGGGTTGATTGCCGTCGCCATTAGAACTCTTCCCAGTTGTTGGATGCCAGTGCCGCATTCCCGTTGGTGCGGGCAATCTGTGCCATCAGTTTACGTGCAGGCGATGCTACCGGTTGGGCATCGGACCGCGCCAATTGCACCCTACCGGAAGAATCTTGCCCAAATCTAAATCCTGCCAGCAGATCGCGCAGAATTTGGGCTTCTCGCGACAGGCCATGGCTTGCCGCGGTGCTTTCTTCCACCATCGCGGCATTCTGTTGGGTGTTCTGGTCCATCTGGTTGACGGCCTTGTTGATCTCCCTGAGGCCGGTCGATTGCTCGCGTGCACCTTCAACGATCGCCGCGACATTGGTGTTGATTGCGTTGACCTGACCGACGATTTCCGTCAGCGCCTTGCCTGTCTCGTCGACCAGCTTTACGCCGTTGGTGACCTGCGACGACGAGTTCGAGATCAGCGTCTTGATCTCCCTGGCGGCATTGGCCGAGCGTTGTGCAAGCTCGCGCACTTCCTGGGCGACGACGGCGAAACCCTTGCCGGCGTCCCCGGCGCGTGCCGCTTCGACGCCCGCGTTCAGCGCCAGAAGGTTGGTCTGGAAGGCGATGTCGTCGATGACCCCGATGATATTGCCGATCTCCTTGGAGGACGCTTCGATCTCGCCCATGGCCGTGACGGCCTTGCGCACGACTTCCCCGGATTTCTCGGCATGCGACTTGGTGTTGGCCACCAGTTCACCTGCCTCGCGGGCGCGAGTGGCGCTGTCGGTGACCGTCTGGGTGATTTCCTCGAGGGCGGCTGCCGTTTCCTCGATCGCGGCCGCCTGCTGCTCCGTGCGTCGGGCCAGATCGTCGGAAGCCGAACGGATTTCCTCGGCGCTGGCGGCGATCGTGTCGGCGTTTCCGGCGACTGTGCGCATGGCGTCGCGCAGATGCGAGAGGGAGGTGTTGAAGTCTTCGCGTATCCGTTCGAGGGCCGTCGGGAAGGGGGTCGTCAAGGTATTCGACAGGTCGCCCTTGGCGAGAGCGCCGAGTGCGGATGCCAGGCTTTCGACTGCGTTCACGCGGTCCGTGACATCGGTTGCGAACTTCACGACCTTGAAGACGTTGCCGTTCATATCGAAAATCGGATTGTAGGATGCCTGGATCCAGACCTCCTTACCGCCCTTGCCGATGCGCTTGAACTCGTCGGCGACATATTGTCCAGCCGCCAGCCTTTGCCAGAAGGTGTCATAGTCGGGCGAACGGACGTAGTCGCGGTCGCAAAACATGCTGTGGTGCTTTCCGACGATTTCCTGGCGCGAATAGCCGACAGTATTCAGGAAGTTGTCGTTCGCGTCGATAATTTCGCCCTTTGGCGTAAACTCGATCACTGCCTGGGCGCGGGAAATCGCGTCGATCTTGCCGGAATTTTCGGCCGCCTTCAGCTTCGCAGCAGTGACGTCACTGGCGATCTTGGTGATCTTGTAGACCTTGCCGCCGGAGAAGACAGGATTGTAGGACGCCTGAATCCAGACGTCCTTGCCGCCCTTGGCAAGCCGCTTGTATTCGCCATCGTCAAATCGACCGGCGCGCAGGTTCGTCCAGAAGGTCTCGTAATCCGCGGATGCCGTATAGGCGGGATCGCAGAACATGCGGTGATGCTTGCCCTTGATCTCCTCCAGCGTATAGCCGAGAGCCTTCAGAAAATTATCATTGGCCCAAAGGACGGTTCCGTCCGTGGAGAATTCGATGATGGCTTGAGATTTGCCGATCGCTTTCAGGACGGCTTTCTCGTCCGAACCCATAAAACTCATGTCTGTTCCTTCTCCTCCGTCGCGGTTCATCCATGAGGAAGCCCGTGAAGCGTGTCTGACCGTTGACGATGCAAGGTCGAGACAGCCGCAGTGCGAGGGGGTGTCTCGATGAGGAACAGTTCTAAATGGTAAAAATTAATAGATCACCAACACAGGCGCCCAGCCACAGTTTCTGGGGCCGGGTGGGGAACTTCCTAATTTTCTCTTACAGACGGTTCTACACGGCGAATATTAATGCTGCGGTAAGGTTTGACTACAAGATTTGAGGGTGCCCGCCGTTAAGTATCCATTCATTTCTGTAAGGGGCTGATAACCATCGCGCCAAAGAAATGCTAACGCCGTCGGATCGAGATCTTAATCTGCAGGGTTTGTAGAGCCTTTGGCAAGTCACGCGGCACGGGTTGGCCGATCGAAGATCCTCCGTCCGAACAGGCTCGCGGTCAGTTCCACGAGGATGCGGGCACTCTTGCCGCGATCGTCGAGAAACGGGTTGAGCTCGACGAGATCGAGGGAGGCAGTGAGCCCGCTGTCGCACAGCAATTCCATGATCAGATGCGCCTCGCGGAAGGTCGCGCCGCCGGGCACCGTGGTGCCGACGCCGGGTGCGACGTCCGGATCAAGGAAATCGACGTCGAGGCTGACATGCAGGAGACCGTTCTCCGCCTCCACCGCCGCGATGATCTGTTTCATGATGCTGCCAACCCCGTGCTCGTCGATCGAGCGCATGTCGAAGACGTTGACGCCGTGGTCGGCGATTTCCTCACGCTCGCGTTCGTCGACCGAACGAATGCCGACCTGATAGACCCGTGTCGGATCGACCAGCGGACGGCCGGGAGGCAGGATATCGCCAAGGTCGGCCTCGCCGCAGTAGTATGCTACCGGCATGCCGTGAATGTTGCCGGAGGGCGATGTCGCGGGCGAATTGAAATCGGCATGAGCGTCGAGCCATAGCACGAAGAGCGGGCGGCCTGTCTCGGCGGCGTGGCGCGCCATGCCGGATACGCTGCCCATGGCAAGGCTATGGTCGCCACCGAGCAAAATGGGCAGGGTGCCGCTTCTGGCCGCGTCATAGGTCGCAGCCTCGATCGCGCGAGTGAAGCCGGCGACTTGGGCATAGTTCTTCGTACCGGCCACCTCTTGAAGATCGTTCACGGGCGACGGCTCGAGATCGCCGGCGTCGATGACCTCATAGCCAAGCTCCGCCAGGGTCTCTTCTATTCCGGCGATCCTGAGTGCGGCGGGACCCATGGCGCAACCTCGTCTGCCGGAGCCTTCCTCCAGCGGAATTCCAATCAGGGTGACGGGCTGCTTCATCTTCGACATGCTGACCTCTTTGATTTGCGTGCCGCCCATTATCGACGGGATTGGTTTCACCAAAAAGACAGAAAACTGTCATTTCGGAACGTCAATCGAGCAGTTTGTCGAACGGGAACTGCCAATTTGGCAGGCGCGCCGCGATCAGTACTCTTTTTCGTAGAAGATGCCGCCGCCGGCCGATCCGTCGCTGCCGGCCTCGCCGCGCAGCTTGACGCCCTTGCCGACATCCAGATTGATGATCGCCTTGCCGCCGGAGCTGCCGCTTTGCTCCAGCTGAAGATAGGTGCGGTTGTTGAGGTATTTGCCGGCAGATACCTCGGCCTGTCCGTCATTGCTCGTCGAAATGTCGAGATCATCGACCCCGAGCCCGGACCGCAGGCTGTCGAACAGCGAGGTTGAACGGCCGCCGGCCAGCTGGTTGACCGCGCTTGCCAGCTGGGCGATCTGCAGCGCCGAAAGCTTCGACATCGACGACCCGAAGATGAGCTGGGCCAGGACTTCGTCCTGAGGCAGGGCTGGGCTGGACGAGAACGTGAAATCCGGATCGTTGGCGAATCCGCTGACATCCACGGTGATCGTGTTGGAGTTGACCGAAGACGTCGCCACCATGTTGAGCAACGGGATCAGCCCGCCACCGAAGGTGATGGTGCCCGACGAGAAATCGAGCCGCTTGTTGAGGATCGTCAGGCGCCCGCGCTGCATGGTGAAGCCGCCGGAGACGACCGGTGAGGAGGTCGAGCCCTTGACGGTCAGGTTGCCGCCAAGCTCCGCGTCGATACCGCGTCCACGCACGAAGATTTCCCTCGGGGCGGAAATCGCCAGGTCGAGGTTTATGCCCGAGGAAGAGGAGCTGGTGCCGACCTGTCCCTGCTGGCCAATTTCAGAGGCCTGGGCCCGGACGTCTGCCGGAGCGTTGCGATGGTTGACGTTTATCTCCGACAGCGAAGCCGGCAATTTCTGCGGCACGGTGATGGCCGTCTTCTGAAGGCGGACTTCGCCCGACAGCGTCGGAGACCCCACGAGCGGTCCGGTGAGGCTCAGCTTGCCGTCAACGGTGGATGTCACCAGCGTTCCGTTGACGTAGACGGCATTGTCGATCGTCATGCGGATGTCGGCCGGGAAGCCGCTGCCGGATGAAATGCCCACCTCGCCGGTTGCCGACAGCGATCCACCCGTCGCCAGCTTGCCGGACAGCGCGGAAATCGTCGCCTTTTCGCCGGACAGCGAGACATTGGCCGTCAGGTCGTTGAGGACCAGATTGCGGCGGACATCGATGAGCTGTGCGCCCTTTGCACTCAGCGTGCCGGAGACCTGCGGCGAGGATGCGCCTCCCGAAACGGTCAGGTCGACCGAAGCATTGCCGTTCAGCACGAAGCCCTGTTCGGCCAGTTTGGCGGCGAGCAGGGAGAACGGTACCGCGCCGGTCAGCTTGTAGGACAGCGGCCTGTCGCCGCTGATGTTCACGTTGCCGTTGCCGCCGATGTTCAGTCCACCAGGCCCGGAGAGGTCCGTCTGCAGGTCCAGCTTGTTGTTGGCGAAGGTGCCGTTCGCCTTTAGGCCGAAGGCGGGTATGCCCTGCGAGCGGCTGGCGGCGACGGCCGCATTGCCCCAGTTCAACTGGAAATCCACCACCGGCGCGGACAGGGCGCCCTTGGCAGTCAGCTTGCCCGAGATGGTCCCCTCCGCTCCGAGCGTCGGGACGAAGCTGTTGGCGAGGTCCGCCGGCAGGTTGGTGATGTTGGCCTGTACATCGAGACTGGAGCCGACCGATCCGCTGGCGGAAACCGATCCGGAGCCCGTCTTGACGGTCAGATCCTTGAAGCGCGCGGCGCCGTTTTCGACGGTGATGTCCACCGGCTTGGCAAGCGAGAGCGGGATGCCGCGTGGCTTCGCCTGGAAATCGTTGAGCGATACCGTCGTGCCGTCCGACGTCGTCAGCCGTCCGTCGGCCTTGAGCGGCGCGTTGTCGTAGGTACCGAGCAACTTGAAATCTGTGGCAGCGCCCTGCTGGTCGAAGTCGAGGGAGAGGTTCTTGACCTGATTGCTCCCTGACGCCACCGAGCTCGCCTTCACGGTGCCGTTGGCTGCAAGCTGCTCCCCGATCGTCGCGGTCAAATCGACCTTCGGTTCGGCGACGCTTGCCGTGCCGGCCTGCAGTTTCTGACCGTTCGCTGCAACGGAGAGCTTTGTCGTTCCCGATTGGCTGGCGATGTCGACCGTTCCCGATAGGTCACCTGCCGCCTGCTGGCCGGCGAAGGCCGCGAGCAGCGAGACGTCGGGGAAATCGAACGTGATCTTGCCGTCCGGCGTAAAGTCCGCCGACAGTTCAATGGCGCCTTCCAGGTGATTGGGGCCGACATCGGCCGTCAGTTCCGGAAGGTTGATCTTGCCGTCCTTGGAAACGACATTGGCCTTGGCGTCGATCCTCTGTCCGTCCAGGTTTCCGCTGGCCGTCAGCGCCGCCTGCGGTGCGTCCGGATCGGCCGTGCCCTTGGCGGAAACGCTGAGGCTTTCAAGCGTCTTGCCGGCCATGGAGACGTTCTCGGCTTCGGCGGAAGCATCGAACTCCAGGGCTGTTAGCGGTCCCGCGAGCGAGCTCTTGAAGCTGACGGAACCGGCAGTGTTGGCGACGAACTTCGACAGTTCGGGAATGCTGCCGGCAACATCCGCCGTCAGCTTGTTGTCGGCGAGCGTGGCGTTGCCGCTGAGATCCAGCACGTCGGACTTGACGATCAGATCGGAGAGCGCCACCGAGCCGGGCAGGGTCGCGTCGAAATCGGTGCGGATCTGGATCGTGTCGGAAACCTTGGCAGCCAGCGCGTCCGGCAAGGTGGCAGGGAGAGCGAAGAGTTGAAGGTTGCCGGTCACGCGTCGTTCGGAAATTTGATAGCCGCCATTGACGGTGCCGCCGATCGATGCGCTTTCCAGTTCCGTCCCGTCGAAGCCGATCCGGTCGTCGGAGATCTTCAGGGGTGCCGTCAGTTTCAGCGGCGCACGAACGAGGCGCTGCAGGTTTTGATTGGCAAAGGCGGTGCTGCCCACCGACAGCGTCGTCGCCAGCTGACCGGTCCTTCCGGCGACGTCGAAGGACGAGCTTGCCGCAGTGACGGCGATGTCTCCGGCCGAGATGCCGGGCATTGCCACGGATTGCAGGGCCGCCGACACCTTGATGCCGGATGCCGTCGCCGGGCCGGTGACCGAAAGCCGGGCGCCGGTGATCAGCGCGCGCAATTCGCCCTCGGCCAGCGGCCATCTGAAGTCGATCGGGCCCGAGACGCCGGAAATGCTGGCCTGGAGATCGTTCTGCCCTGCCGGATCGAGCGCCCCGGATGCGGACAGGCGGAAACTGGCATTCGCGATATCGGACTTGTCGACGGTTATCTTTCCGTTCTCATTGAAGGAACCGGCGACATCGATGTCCGTCTCCCCCGCAAAGAACGTGCGGAAGGTCTCCGGAAGCAGGGCGGAAATCTCGCCTCCGCCGGTGAGGCTGACGTCGTGCATGCCGGCGACGGTCTGGTGATGCGTTCCCTTGATTGTCACCAGTTGCTGTCCGTTGGCCGAGCCGCTCAGCGTTCCCGACCAGTCGGACAGCGGTCCGCTGCCGTCGAGCGACAGATCGATTGCCGGCTCGCCTGCGATGTTCAGTGCCTTGACGAGAAGGCCGCCCTTCGGCTCGGAGACCGACGCCTTCAGCGTCAGCCGGTTCTCATCCGGTGCGAACAGGATATCGGCGAGCGCCTTCGCGTCCGGCACATCCCGGCGGTTGATGGCCAAGTTCAGGGCAATGCTGTTGCTGTCGGCGGCCGCCGATCCGTCGAGTGTCAGGTCGAAAGGGCGTCCGGTGATATTCTCCGAGAGCGCGATTTCGGGAACCGTCAAACGGTCGACGTCGATCGCGATCGGAAGGGAGAAGCCGCCTGAGTCTGTCTCGGTGGTGTTGCTCTCCGTCGACGCCTTCGGTTGCCTGGTGACTTCAATCCGGTCGGCGGCGACGGTGCGTGCATGGAATTTTCCGCCGAGGAGCTCGAGCGGGGACCAGTTGACGGCGATATTGTCTATGGTCGCAAATGTGCCGTCTTCATCGGAAATGGTGACGTTCTTGACGCGCAGATGGCCGCTCAAGAGCCCGGATGGATCGGAAATGGCGATCTGACGTTCCGGTGTCGACACCATCGCGGCAACCTTGTCCGCCGCATACTGGGTCAGGGAAGGGACGAAACCGGCCGCCAGAATGACGGCAACGGCCAGCGCCAAAAGCACAACCAGGCCGATACCGGCATATTTCGTGATCTGGCCAAGGGCGCGAATCAAACTGCTCATCCTCAAGTAAATACAGGCCTAAAACGTCTATAGAAGGGCGTTCGTCCGCTTATCAGAAGGTTTGACCGATGCCGGCATAGATGCCGTACTTCGTGCCGTCAGGATAGGGGTTGAGCGGCACGGCGAAATCGAGGCGTATCGGGCCGAATGGCGTGGCATATCTCAGCCCGATGCCGGCTCCGGTGCGAATGTCCGAGAAGTCCGGATAGAGTTCGCTCGAGACGGTTCCGGCATCGAGGAACGGAACAACGCCAATAGTGTCCGTGACACGGATGCGGGCTTCGAAGGAGCCGAGCGCATAGGAGCGGCCGCCAAGCGCATCGCCGTTCGAATTGTACGGCGATATTTCCTGATAGGCATAGCCGCGAACCGAGCCGCCGCCGCCTGCGTAGAACCGTTTGGTAGCTGGTACATTCTCAAGGTTCGAGGTCAGAAGCGAGCCGGCGGAAAGCTTGGCGGCGAAGACGACATTGTCATCGGCGCCGAACGCCTTGTAGCTGGAGATCGACCCTTCGAGCGACAGGTATGGCGACGCGCTCAGGAACTCGTAACCCGGCTCCGCGGAAGCGGAGAATCGATATCCCTCGGTCGGATTCAGCTCGTTGTCGCGGGCATCGCGAACATATTCGAATGGCGTCGCAAAGGTCACGTATTGATTGTTGCCGTAGGCGTCGTCGGTGTCTTCGTAGGACAGCTCCAGACCGCCGGTGAGCGTGTCCTTGTCGGTTAGCTCGTAGGCGATCGAGGTCGTTCCCGTTACCTTGGCCGTGTCGTAGGACTCGGTGTGCTCCGTCTTGGCCACCAGGCCGGCGGAGAAGGTTGCCTGGGGCACGAATGCGCCCGGCTTCGTGAAGGTGATCCCGGTAGAATAGTCGAGCTGCTTGAAGTCGGTCGTTTCGCCGAGGCGCGAGACCGACCCTTCGATCTTGAGGGCTTCGGCCTCGCCGAACAGATTGCGGTGCCCCCAGTAGCCGGTAAGGCCGAACCCGTCCGTGGTCGAGTATTCGGCGCCGAAGCCGAAATAGCGATGCTTGCCCTCCGAGACCTCGATCTTGACCGGAATCTGGCCGGCGCCATTGAGGGTGTCGTCTTCCTTGACGGTGACGCTCGAAAAGACGGAAAGCTTTCGAAGCCGTTCGCTGGCGGCCTTGAGTTGCTCCGGAGAATAGGGCTTGCCTTCGTTCAGGCGGGAATAGCGGCGGATGAAATCGGGATCCACTGTCTTCTGCCCGTTGACGCTGACAGGTCCAAGCGGTGCGATGGGACCGCTCTCTGCTCCGATGGTGATATCGACGAGATCCGTGTCATGGTCGGCGACCACGGCCCGCTGCGTCAGTCGCGCCAGGGGGCGGCCTTCGGCCTTCAGGTCCTGGACAACCTTCTCCGCAGCCTTGAGGATGACCAGCGAGCTCGCATCACCGCCCGGCACCAGATCGTAGTTGGCAGGATCGAGCCTCTGCGCATCGCCTTCAAAGGCAACCTTGCCGATCTTGAATACGGGGCCGGGGTCCACGGAGATGACGACTTTCGGAGTTGACGTTCGATCGAAGGATTCCGTCGGTCCGATCTGGTCGATGTCGCGGCCGTTGATGGTGACGGTGACGACGCCGCCATAGCGGGCGTTTTCATAAAGAGCCGCGACCAGGCGGTCGCGATCGTCGCGCGCCTTGACAATGAGGCCGAGATCGCCGGAAACCGGAGTATCCTTGTCCTGAACGAGAAGCGAGCTTTCCTCGAGCGTCTCTTTCAGGTCCTTGTTGGAGGATGTCAGCGTGAGTTCGACGTCATACTTGACCGGATCGACGACATCGACCGATTTATCCTTGGAACCCCAAAGATGGATGCCGAAGAGTTCAAAGGCTGAGGCAGCAGGGGGCAGGGCCGAAAATATCAAAAGCGCCGTCGTCGCGACGACCATCGGCCGGTGGCGTGACAACGCAAAACTCATTCTATGTCCGCTCGGTCTCTTCAACATTGGTACAGACATTGTCTCAGACCGATACGATCCAGGCAACAGTCAACTGCCTTCAGAGCTGCGGTTTCGACCACAAATTTCCGGAAGCGTCAGACGGCAGACACACTTGCCGCGTCGATCGGAGCACGTTCCGAATGCGAGAATCATTGGGAAGCCGCGGTCAACGCTGCCCCAAAAATGCGAAGGCGCACCGGTTGGGTGCGCCTTGCCTGGATTGATTAACGGTAGCCAGCCGGGCAATCGTCGACATAACGGCGGCCGTAACGGTCGCGGTAGTAGCACTTGCCGGGTTCGTTCGCCGAACCGATGACAGCGCCAGCGACGCCACCGATTGCAGCGCCGACGGCTGCGCCGCGGACGTTACCGGTCGCCAGACCACCGATGACAGCGCCGGAAGCAGCGCCGATGCCGGCTCCCTTTTCGGTCTGGGTGCAGCTTGCGACGGACAAGCCGACAAGAATCAGAACAATTGCCTTTTTCATCTACTCTCTCCAAATTTTGTCAGCCGCTTGATCCGCTGGACCGGAAGGCGGCTTCTGCTCCCGGGTCCCTGTTTCCCGCCAACGCCCCACGGCGAAATCGGGTATTACGCAACTTTGTATGCCGGTCTTGACCTAAACTTCGAGCTGATCGCCTGTCCCGTTGTCCAAGATTGTCGCGATCATTGATGTGGCGGGCTCAGAGTATTTCAATACGCATGCAAGTTGAAGGCTCACCACATAAATAAAAAGAACGAACGTTTGTTCCCCGGCTCATTAAATAAAATTAATCCCGCCAGCATTGGCCCGGCGCGCTTTTGTCATCGGTCCAGCACCGGGCAGCCATAATGGTTGGCAAACGCGATCTGGCGCCAGCGATTGTTCAGACGTCCGCCGATCACGATTGCCCGCTTCGAGACGGATGCCACTTCCGGAAAACGATAGCCGTACCGTTTAGCCTTTTCCTTCGCGAGACTGATTTCGCAACGCATCCGTCCACGTGATTCGTCGGTCGTTTTGCCGCCGAGCTGGCTGGAGCTCGTGTCGCCGTCGTATTCGGTCCTGTTTCTTGTAACCTGGCCGCCCGAGGTGATGACTGTGCCCTCGGCAAACGATGCCGCAGGCATGGCAAGGAAGCCGCCAATGGCGATGCTTGCCGCGATTATGGTCGTGAATGCCTTGCCGTACATGAAACACTCCGGGTCAGATTGACGATCCTCGCTTACACTTGCGCATCTTATAGGGACGTTTCGATGAACGCCAACAAAACCGCCCGTTCATCTCGCATTCATTTTTCCAAGCGACTCTGTTTTTGATTTGCATCAAGGCCGCAGGTGAATCGCCCGGATATTGAAAGGTCCGGCAGCCCCGTTTCAGCCGGTGGGCCCAATCGACGCAGTGCGCCGTGGGTGGCACGAAAAAAGGTTGACGATTGGAATGATTCAAAAGAAAACGGTTCCACCTGTCTGGAGATAATGATGGATTTCGAGAACTACTTTCAGAGCGAACTCGCCGGCCTTCACGAAGAAGGACGCTATCGCGTGTTCGCCGACCTGAAGCGCAACAGCGGGCAGTTTCCGCGCGCCACCCGCTTCACGGACAAGGGTGAGCAGCAGGTTACCGTCTGGTGTTCCAACGATTATCTCGGCATGGGGCAGAATCCCAAGGTGATCGAAGCCATGAAAACGGCCATCGATCACTGTGGCGCGGGTGCTGGCGGCACCCGGAATATCTCTGGAACCAATCACTATCACGTGCTGCTGGAGCGCGAGCTTGCCGATCTGCACGGCAAGGAATCAGCGCTGATCTTCACGTCCGGCTATGTGTCCAACTGGGCGGCTCTCGGAACCCTCTGTTCCAAGATCCCGGGAATGATCGTGTTCTCGGATGCACTGAACCACGCCTCGATGATCGAAGGCATTCGCCATTCGCGTTGCGAGCGGGTGATCTGGAAGCACAACGACGTCAAGGATCTGGAAGCGAAGCTCGCGGCCGCCGATCCGAAGGCGCCGAAGATGATCGCTTTCGAATCAGTCTATTCGATGGACGGCGATATCGCGC
Source organism: Rhizobium sp. PAMB 3174 (assembly GCF_052908375.1). Classification (NCBI taxonomy): domain Bacteria; kingdom Pseudomonadati; phylum Pseudomonadota; class Alphaproteobacteria; order Hyphomicrobiales; family Rhizobiaceae; genus Rhizobium; species Rhizobium sp. PAMB 3174. The sequence goes on from NZ_CM128608.1 coordinate 277,433, forward strand.
CGATCAAGGAAATCTGCGACATCGCCGACAAGTATGGCGCGATGACCTATCTTGATGAAGTGCATGCCGTCGGCATGTATGGTCCGCGTGGCGGCGGCGTCGCCGAACGCGAAGGCCTTATGGATCGCCTGACGGTCATCGAAGGCACGCTCGGCAAGGCGTTCGGCGTCATGGGCGGCTATATCACCGGCTCGACCGCGCTTTGCGATTTCGTCCGCTCGTTCTCGTCCGGCTTCATCTTCACCACGGCGCTGCCGCCGGCACTGGCCGCCGGTGCCATTGCCTCGATCCAGCATCTGAAGGTTTCGCAGGACGAGCGCCGTGCCCATCAGGAGCGCGTCCGCCGGATGCGGTCGCTGCTCGACGCCCGCGGTATCCCGCACATGCCCAATCCGAGCCATATCGTGCCGGTCATGGTCGGCGATGCCGCCAAGTGCAAGTGGATCTCCGATATCCTGCTCGACAACTACGGCATCTATGTCCAGCCGATCAATTATCCGACTGTGCCGCGCAAGACCGAGCGCCTGCGCTTCACGCCGACACCGCTGCATTCCGACGAGGACCTGAACCATCTGGTCGGCGCATTGCACGATCTCTGGTCGCAGTGTGCGCTGGCACGCGCCGTCGCCTGATCTGACATAACTATGCTTGAATTTCGGTGCGGGTCATTTCTAAATGGCCCGCACTTTTTTGTTTTGTATGACGAAGGACCTTTTCATGTCGCTTGAAAGCCGCCTCAACCGCGTCATCGATGCCGCTATTTCCGGCGAGACGATCGTCGGAGCCGTGGTGCTGGTGCACCAGAATGGAAGCCCGGTCTATGAGCGAACCGCCGGCTATGCCGACCGGGAGAGCGGCAAGGCCACGACGACGGACACGATCTTCCGGATGGCCTCGGTGACGAAGCCGCTGGTGGCGGCCACCGCGCTCGCATTGGTCGAAAAGGGTAAGCTGGCGCTTGATGCGCGCGTCTCGGCTTACCTTCCCTGGTTCCATCCGAAGCTTACCGATGGCACCGAACCGGAGATCACCATCCATCACCTGCTGACCCATACATCGGGCCTTGCCTATGATTCGTCGCTTGAGGAGCTGCCCTTGGATGACCGGATCAACCAGGGTCTGCTCGATACCGATCTCGACTTCGAGACGAATTTCTCGCGCGTCAACCGCCGCCCGCTCGGCTTCGCGCCGGGGACCGGCTGGATGTATTCCTACGCGACCGATATTCTCGGCGCGGCGATCGCGACTGTGTCGGGGAGCACGCTTGAAGAGGCCGTCGTCGAGCATGTCTGCGGACCGCTTGGCATGCCTGACACGCGGTTCCGAGTCGTCGACATGGAGCGTCTTGCGACGGCCTATGCCGACCAGCGTCCGCGCCCGATGCCGATGACCGATCCGCAATGGCTTTCGAATGCGGAGGGGGCGTCGTTCAACTTCTCCCCGTCACGGATCTTCAATCCGACCGCGTTTCAGTCCGGTGGCGCCGGCATGGCCGGCACCGCCGGGGATTTCATGCGGTTCCTGGATGCCCTTCAGAAAGGTGGGGATCCGATCCTTTCCTCCGAGATGACGGCGAGGGGGCTTTCGAACCAGATCGGCAAGCATCTTCACAGTCCCGGCGTGAAGTTCGGCTATTTCGGTTCTGTCACGGTGAACCCTGAAGCGGCGGAAAGCTGCGTGCCGGCCGGAACGGTGAAATGGGGCGGCGTGTACGGCAACAGCTGGCTTCTCGACCCGTCAAACGGCATCAGTCTTGTCGCCTATACCAACACGGCGCTGGAAGGCTGCACCGGGGCGTTTCCGAACGATCTGGTGAAGGCGCTTTACGCCGCCTGACCTTTCGTCACAGGCCGGCGATGATCTCGGCAGCCGTCCGCCGCGCCTCGGCGTCGGCGGCAAAGACGTCCTCGATCGATGCGGCCGGCGAAATCGATGACAGGCGCTCCATTGCGGCCTCGGCGATGTCCGCCATCTGCAGGAAGCGGATACGGCCGTCGACGAAGGCCTCGAATGCCGTTTCTTCGGCCGCGTTCATGACACAGCCCTGCAGTCCGCCGCGCTGCATAGCGAGACGTGCCAGACGCAGGGCGGGGAAGCGCTCCTCGTCCGGAGCCTCGAAATCCAGGCGGCCGATCTTGGCGAAGTTCAGCCGGTCCACGTTGAGCGGCGAGCGGGCCGGATAGGTCAGCGCATAGCCGATGGCGGTGCGCATATCCGGAACGCCGAGCTGGGCGAGCACGGAGCCGTCGGTATATCCGACCATCGAGTGGACGATCGACTGCGGGTGGACGACGACCTCGATCTGCTCCGGCGTGGCGGCGAAGAGATGCTGCGCCTCGATCATTTCCAGCGCCTTGTTGAACATCGAGGCGCTGCCGATGGAAATCTTCAGGCCCATCGACCAGTTGGGGTGGGCGCGGGCGGTTTCCACCGTGACATTGGCCATCTCGTCGCGTGACCATGTGCGGAAGGGTCCGCCGGACGCCGTCAGGATAATCCGCTCCAGGGCATGGCGCTGATGTTCCTCCAGCGTCTGGAAGATCGCGCTGTGCTCGCTGTCCACCGGGATCAGCTTGCCGCCGCCGCGCCTGACCGCGTCGACGAATAGCGGACCGGCGGAGACGAGGCATTCCTTGTTGGCGAGCGCAATGTCCGCCCCGCGCTCGGCGGCGGTGAGCGTCGGGGCAAGCCCCGCCGTGCCGACGATCGCGGCCATCACCCATTCCGCTTTCATCGCCGCCGCCTCGGCCAGGCCGCTGGCACCGGCTGCCACGGTGACGCCGGTGCCGGCCAGCGCGTCCTTCAGCTCGTGATAGCGCGTCTCGTCGGCCGTGACCGCCAGCCTTGCGCCGGTGCTTCTAGCCTGCCCGGCCAGCAGGGCGATGTTGCCGTTGCCCGTCAACGCCATCACGTCGAAACGCTCGCGCCCGCCAAGCTGGCCGATGACATCTAGCGTGCTGACGCCGATGGAGCCGGTGGAGCCGAGGATCGTGACGGATTTTCGTGTCATTGCGCGCCGTTCTTTTTCCGTTTGCGCTGCTCTACAATTCCTGAGTAGCGCCAGCAAGAGGCGAACCGAAATCAGCTTGTCGCATCCGGCATTCGCGCCGATCGGCCGAGCATCGTCGAACGCAGGAGCGGAAGCATGTCGTCGAGGCTCGCGCAGGCCGTGGCACCGATCCGGTTGATGTCGTCGGCGACCTCCACCGGAAGCCCCGAATTCGAATCCGCGGGAATTTCATTCAACCGGCCGCCAACCATGACCGGGATGGAAAGCCCGCGCGCCTTCACCGCATCCAGGACACTTTTGGTGTAGCGCAGAGCCAGGCCGTTGTAGGTGCTGATCGCAATCAGGTCCGCGCCTTCCAAGACGGCCCTTTCGACGAGCATTTCCGGATCGACCGCGACGCCGCCGTCGGCAATCTGCACGCCGAGGCCGGCAAGCGCCTGTTCCACCAGGTATTTCCCGTGCTCATGGACATCCGAAGTTCCCACGCAAACCTTCAGCCTCTCGAAGCCTTCGTTGCCGACCTGGTTCGCGGCGACCCAGTATCCGGCCTTGTCATCCAGCTCACGCGCCCATTCCGCCAGAACCAATACTGATCTTCGGTCACGTCCCAAGCGCTGTGCGCCAGGGCCGAACAGGGCTTCGATCCGCCTCGGGCCGAGACGGCGGATTGCCAGCATCAGCGCTGCCGGGTCCGTCGTGTCGATCCCCAGGCTTTCAAGCCCGGCCAGCAGGTTTTTGGCAAACTGACGTGCGCCGTCGACGAGCCTGTCGGAAAGCGCTTCCACCGTCTGCCAGTCGACGACAGCCTCATAGAAATGTGCGTGCTCTTTCAGGCGTCCCGCGAATTCCTGTGCGGCGATGATTTCATCCGTATCCGGAATGCGCCGGTTCTCTGAGACTGGCACCGGGTTGATCGCATGGCCGCTCGGCCATCGGCGCAACGACAGGATGTCCGCCATGAGATAGTTGGACAGGCTGGCAAAGTTGGCGGCGTCGCTCGACTGGTAGCTGACCGTATTGCCGAAGATCATGGTGCCGACGCTGTCGCTCAGGCGGGTCAGGCCGCAGTGGAAGGCCATGCGTGACAGCGGATCGGAGAAGTGGTGGCCATAGCAATGGGAGAGCCGGCTTCCGATCAGCGTTTCGACGATGTGCTTTTCCACGATCACCATGCCGAGGCTGCAGCACATGTCGAGAAACAGGCCGGCGAAACCGTCGTCGAGATTGGAATGCACGAGAATTTCGGCGTCCTGAGCCGCGATCAATCCGAGCGCCGTCACGGTTGCTTCGGTCGTCGCCACGTCGTCGTCCCAGTATGGCAGGCGGAAAGTGAAGTACTGTCCGAGATTGCCGAGGGCGGTTGCGCCGGCGGCGATGGCGGCCTTGACATTGTCCAGAGCGCCGGGGAGTCCGAGCATGAAGTCGCCGAAATGGCAGGCGGCACCGGTCGCATCAGTGATGCGGGCGAAGTCTTCCGGTCCGCTGAGGACGATGCCGGTGCCGCGGCCGGCATTCGCCCGTCGGTCGACGGGATAGCCCATCGACCAGTCCAGGGTGATGCCGAAGCGGTCGACCGTGACACCGCCCGCCGCGCAGGCATCCCGAACCTCGCGCATGGCCACAAGTGTGCGCTCGATGCTGCGAAAGCCGATATGGGCGTGCTGGGTGATGACGCCGTTGCTGATGGCGTGACGCTTGTGGGCCGCTTCGGACGGGAAGCCGGTCTCCCGCATGAACCGGCTTTGTTTCAACCGCCAGACAGAGGCGAGCTTCCGGCCTTCCTCCATGAGGTCGGCGCCGGATCGCATGGTCCTGGCGCTGAGCTCCTCGCGGGTGGGGGCAGGAGAACCTGCGATCATAGCACCACGGCTCCGTCCCGATCGACTTTCAGGACGGTCAGCCTGCCGGTCTTGTAGGCGCCGGTGTCGATGCCGATGCGGCCCTCGGCGAATGTCGGCTCCGGTGCCGGCGTATGGCCGTGAACCACCGTCAGTCCCGGCAATTGCGGCCCAAGCGTCAGGAACGGTTCCCTGATCCAGAAGAGGTCTTCGTCGGCCTGTTCGGCGAGCGGCTTGCCGGGAACGATGCCGGCATGGGTGAAGAGGTAGGGCGCCGACGAGACGCAGATCGGCAGGGATCGCATGAAATCGAGATGGCTCTGCGGCAGGACGTCATTCAGGACCGTCCGCAAGGCATGTCCGGTGCCGTCCATGTCCAGATATCTGTAGGGATCGACGCCGTAGGAGGCGACGGTCTCCGTTCCGCCCCATTGGAGCCAGGCGCCATTACCCTCGATGCCGGCCAGAAACGCCAGCATGATGGCTTCGTGGTTGCCGGTAAGGCAGATGCGGTCAAAACCTTCCGGCGGCGCGTTCATGAGGTGCTCGATAACGCCGTATGAGTGCGGACCACGGTCGATATAGTCGCCGAGCATGATGATCAGCTTCCGGCCGTGAGCCTTGCTGCTCTTGCGCATGCGCTCCTCGGCGCCGAGAAGCAGGTCGAGATGGCCGTGCACATCTCCGACGGCAAAGATTTCGTCGTATTCGTCGCGGCCGACGATCAGGCGGTGCCTACCCATGAAATGTCCTGGCTTATGCGCTGGTTGTTTACGCGGAGGCGGGTGATACGGGATCGCGCTTGAAGCCCTCGCTGGCGATCATCAACTGCCTTGTATAGTCGGCCTGAAACTTACGGCTTTCAAGAGCTGAGGCATCCAGCATCTCGACAACTTCGCCGCCGCGCATGACGGCCAGTCGTCCGCACATGTGATTGATGACGGCGAGGTCGTGGCTGACCATGACGAAGGTGAGGTTACGGTCGGCGCGCGCCTGTTCGAGCAGGTTGAGGATTTCCGCCTGGATGGAGGCATCCAGCGCGGACGTCGGCTCGTCGAGCAGCAGGATCTTCGGTTCGACAATCAGCGCGCGGGCAATGGCGATGCGCTGGCGCTGGCCGCCGGAGAGCTGGTGCGAATAGCGGAAGCGGAAGCCGGAGCCGAGCCCGACTTCGTCGAGCGCGCGGCGGATGCGCGTTTCGGCGTCGCCAAAGCCGTGGACGACGAGCGGTTCAAGCAGCAACCGGTCGACCGTCTGGCGCGGATGCAGGGAGCCATAAGGGTCCTGAAACACCATTTGAACCGTGCGGTAGAATTCCTTGTCGCGGCGCTTCGGGCCGTATCGACGTCCGTTGACGGTGAGGCCGCCGCGGTCGAAATGGCTGAGCCCGGAGACGGCGCGAAGCAGCGTCGATTTCCCGGAGCCGGATTCGCCGACAATGCCGAAGGATTCGCCCTCGCGGACCGACAGGCTGACCTTATCGAGGGCGCGATGGCCGGAGAAACTGACGGTCATGTCGCTGATGGTGATGGCGTCGGTCATTGGCTCCACTCCACCTGGCGCTGGAGGACGGGCAGGGGATGGCGGTCGTTGCCGATCTGCGGGAGGCAGTTCAGGAGACCCTGCGTGTAGGGGTGCTTTGCCTCTCCGAGCGCGGAGGACGACAGCTCCTCGACCACCTTGCCGGCATACATGACGAGGACGCGGTCGCAGAAAGTGGTGACGAGCCGCAGGTCGTGGGAGATGAAGATCAGCCCCATGCCGCGTTCGGCGACCAGCTTGTCCAGGATGGCGAGCACGTCGAGCTGGACGGTGACGTCGAGCGCCGAGGTGGGTTCGTCGGCAATCAGCAGTTCCGGGCCGGTGACCAGCATCATGGCGATCATGATGCGCTGGCCCATGCCGCCGGAGACCTCGTGCGGATGCAGCTTGAAGACGCGCTCGGGATCGCGGATCTGCACCGCTTCCAGCATGTCGAGAGAGCGTCGGCGGGCCTCGGCCTTGCTGATTTTCTCGTGCGCCAGCAGGGTCTCGATGATCTGCTTGCCGATCGGCATGACCGGGTTCAGCGAGTATTTCGGATCCTGCAGAATCATCGAAATCCGCTTTCCCCGGAGGCTCCGGCGCAAGGCGGGCGGCGCTTCGAGAAGGTCGATACCGTCGAAATTCAGCCGGTTGGCGGTGATCTTCGCATGCGGCGGCGTCAGGCCCATGATGGCGCGGCCGGTCTGCGACTTGCCGGAACCCGATTCGCCGACGATGCCGAGCCGTTCCCGCCCGAGCGTGAAGGATACGCCCCGCACGGCATTCACTTCGCCGGTGCGGGTGGGGAAGGTGACGCGCAGATCGTCGACTTCGAGGAGGTTGCTCACTGGCCGGCCTCCTTCGGATCGAGCGCATCGCGCAGGCCGTCGCCGAGAAGGTTGAAGCCGAGGCTGACGATGAGGATGGCCACGCCTGGGGCGGCGGCGACCCACCACTGGTCGAGAATGAAGCGGCGACCGTCGGCAATCATCGCGCCCCATTCCGGCAGCGGCGGTTGCGCGCCGAGGCCGAGAAAGCCAAGGCCGGCGGCCGTCAGGATGATGCCGGCCATATCAAGCGTGACACGCACGATCAGCGAGGACATGCAGAGCGGCATGACATGGCGGATGACGATGCGGGTGGGCGACGCACCCATCAGCTTGACCGCCGAGATGAAGTCCGAGTTGCGGAAGGTCAGCGTTTCGGCGCGGGCGATTCGGGCATAGGGCGGCCATGAGGTGACCGCGATCGCGAGGATGGCGTTCTCGATGCCGGGGCCGAGTGCCGCGACCAGCGCCAGAGCAAGGACGAGTTTCGGAAAGGCGAGGAAGATGTCGGTGATCCGCATCAGGACGGCATCGATCCAGCCGCCGGCATAGCCCGCCATGGTGCCGATGATGAGGCCGATGGGGGCGGCAATGATGGCTGCAAGCGACACGACGAGCAGCGTCAGTCGCGAGCCGTAGATGAGGCGCGAGAGAATATCCCGGCCCTGGCCGTCGGTGCCGAGCCAGTGGTCTGCGTTCGGCGCCAGCAGCCGGGCGTTCTTCAGGTCGCCGACCACAGGCGAATAGGGCGCTAGAAGATCGGCGAAGGCGGCGACGAACAGGAGGCCGATCAGGATCCACATGCCGACGACGGCGAGCCTGTTGGCGGAGAACTGCCGCCAGATGACATAGGCGCGGCCGAGCCTTGCCTGCAGGCGCGTCTGCGGCCTGTCGGAGAGCAGCCAATCCCGTCGGCTGAGTTTTGGTGTCGAGGCGGTGACGGTCATCGGCTTCTCGTCCTCGGATCAAGCGTGCGGTAGAGAATGTCGGTGAAGAGATTGATGGCGATGAACACCGAGCCGACGACGATGGTGCCGCCGAGCACGGCGTTCATGTCGGCGTTCTGCAGCGAACTGGTGATGTATTGCCCGAGGCCCGGCCAGGAGAAGATCGTTTCCGTCAGCACGGAGCCTTCCAGCAGGCCGGCATAGGAGAGCGCGATCACGGTGACGAGCGGCACGGCGGCGTTGCGCAACGCGTGGAACCAGATGATGCGGCTTTCCGAGATGCCCTTGGCGCGAGCGGCGACGATATATTCCTGGCTCAGTTCATTGAGCATGAAGGAACGCGTCATGCGGCTGATATAGGCGAGCGAGAAATAGCCGAGCAGGCCCGCCGGCAGGATGATGTGACGCATCACGTCGGCGAGAACCTCCCAGTTTCGCTGAAGGATGGCGTCGATGATGTAGAAACCGGTCTGCGGCGTGAAGGTATATTCATAGACGATGTCGATGCGGCCGGGATAGGAGACCCAGCGAAGCTTGGCGTAGAACAGCACCAGCGCAATCAGGCCCAGCCAGAAGACCGGCACGGAATAGCCGATCAGGCCGACGACGCGGACGATCTGGTCGGCAAGGCTGCCGCGCTTGACGGCGGCCAGCACGCCGAGCGGAATGCCGGTAATGGTCCCGATCAGGGTGCCGAGCGTGGCGAGTTCTATTGTCGCCGGGAAAACGCGCTTGATGTCTTCCATCACCGGATGGGTGGTGAGCACGGATGTGCCGAAATCGCCTGTCAGGGCCTTCTGCACGTAGATCATGAACTGCTGGTAAAGCGGCAGGTCGAGGCCGAGCTCGGCGCGCACGCGGGCGATTGCAGAGGCCGGTGCGCGGTCGCCGAGGATCGCCAGAACCGGATCCACCGGTATGACGCGACCGATGAAGAAGGTGACCGCCAGCAGGCCGAGATAGGTGGTGACGAGGGTCACCAGAAAGCGGATGACGGGCATGATGTAGCTGGAAGCGCGGGCGGTCGCCCGCCGCGCTTCACTGGTTTGATCGATGGAGGTCAATGGCATTGTCCCTTTCGCAGGGATTACTGCTTGGTGACCGTGTCGAGATAGTTGGTGTCGAAGGTCGGGCCGAGCTTGTAGCCGCCGAGGTTCGACCGGTAAGCCGCGACTTCCGTTTCCTGCCACATGATCACGAACGGACCTTCCTCAAGCACCTTCTTCTGCAGGTCCTTGTACATGTCCGCACGCTTCGCGGTGTCCTTCTCCACAAGCGCTTCCTGGGCTTCCTTCGTCAGGTCAGGGCGGTCCCAGGCGTTGCGCCAGGACAGTGTCTTGGTCTTGGACTCGTCGGAGTTGTCGAGGTTCGAGGTGAAGGTGTCGGCGTTCGAATTCGGGTCCCAATAGTCGGTGCCCCACTGGCCGATATAGATGTCGTGGTTGCGGGCGCGGTATTTGGTCAGCGTCTGCTTGCCGTCGCCGGGGATGATCTCCAGCTTGACGCCGCCTTCGGCAAAGGTCTGCTGCAGCGCTTCGCCAACAGAGCTGACCGGCGGGTTGTTGCGCACGTCCATCGTCACGGAGAAGCCGTCCGGATAGCCGGCCTTGGCGATCAGTTCCTTGGCCTTTGCTGGGTCGAACTTGTAGGGGTTTTCGTCCAGCGCACCGAACATGCCGCTCGGCAGGAAGGTCTGGTGCGTGGTGCCGATATACTTGATCAGCGTCGATTCCAGCGCTTCATAGTCGACGAGGTACTTCATCGCCTCGCGCACTTCGGGCTTCGCGAGGATCTCGTTCTTCTGGTTGAGGCTGAAGTAGTAGACCGTGCCCTTCGGCGCCGAGACCGTCTTGATGTCCGGGTTCGAGGCGATCGCGTCGAGGTCCTGCGGCTGCAGCTTGCGGGCGACATCGATGTCGCCGTTTTCCAGCGCCAGTCGCTCGCCGGCGCTTTCCGGCATGTGACGGTAGATCACGTGCGCCATCGCCGGCTTGTCGCCGAAGTAGTTTTCGTTGCGGTCGAGCACGATCACTTCGTTGGCGCGCCAGTCGCGGATGGTGAAGGGGCCGGAGCCGGCATAATGGGTCTTCATCCATTCATTGCCGTAATCATTGTCGAACTTGTATTCGTCCGACGGCGTGACGCTGGCGACATGCTCCATCACGACCTTCTTGTCGACGACGGAAGCGACAGTCGCGGTCAGGCAGTTCAGCACGAAGCTCGGCGCATAGGCCTTGTCGGTGGTGAAGGTGAAGGTCGTTTCGTCGACAGCCTTGGCCATCTCCGTCACGTTATCGCCGGTCAGACCGAACTGCTGCAGAATGAAGGCGGGGTTCTTGTTGAGCTTGACGGCGCGTTCGAAGGACCAGGCGACGTCTTCGGCGGTGATCGGGTTGCCGGAGGCGAATTTCAGGCCGGGCTTCAGCTTGAAGGTGAAGGTCTTGCCGTCGTCGGAGACGGTCCAGCTCTCGGCGATCGAGGGTTTGACTTCCGAGGTATTTTCCGTGTTGAGGCTGATCAGCGTGTTGTAGGCGTTGCCGTTGATTTCGCCCATGGTGATTTCAAAGGCTTCGGCGGGGTCGAGCGTGATGACGTCGTCGATCGCCCAGCCGATCACGAGCGTGTCTTTCGGTGTCTCGGCGAAGGCCTGCGGCGTGGCGGCGACGAGAAGGCCTAAGGCCGCGCCGGCGGAAAGCATGCGGAAGTGCTTGTTGAACGTGGACATGATCGTCATTGCGATTTCCCCTTTTTTGATTTTTGAATTCTTGCCGTGTGTCGGTTTTCAGGCTTCCTTCCATGCGGATTTCAGCACCCTCAACCAGTTGTCCCTGCCGATTTTTGCCAATTCTTCCCCGTTAAGGCCCAACTTTTCAAGAGCCAAAATCAGAACCTGGTTTCCCGCCGCGTCGTGAATGGCATCGGGCACCAGCGCACCGTCGAAGTCCGATCCGAGCGCCACGCAATCGATGCCCATGCGCTCCAGCATGTGCTCGATATGGCGCGTCATGTCCGAGATCGGCGTGTCGCCATCGGCGGCGGCATCGGGGCGAAGCATGGCGACGGCGTAATTGAGCCCGACCAGGCCGCCGCTCTCCTTGACGGCGTCCATCTGCCTGTCCGTCAGGTTTCGGGCGACCGGCGTGATGGCATGCACGTTGGAATGGCTGACGATCAGCGGCTGGTCGGTGGTTTTCGCCACGTCCCAGAAACCAGCTTCGGTGATGTGGGCAAGGTCGATGGCAATGCCCAGCCGGTTGCAGGTCTTGATGAGATCGAAACCGGCCTCGGTCAGGCCCGGTCCGCAATCAGGGTCGGCGGGATAGGAAAACGGTACGCCGTGGCCGAAGACGTTGTTGCGGCTCCATACCGGACCGAGCGAGCGAAGGCCCGCCGCATATAAGGTCTCAAGGGCGGCGAGATCCGGGCCGATCGCCTCGCAGCCTTCCATGTGCAGGACGGCGGCGAAGACGCCGGCGTCCATCGCTTTGCGGATGTCTCCGGTGGAACGGCAGAGCTTCCAGCCGCCGGCGCGGTCAAGCTGGAAGGCGATTGCCGCAAACTCCAAAGCGATTTCCAGCGACGGGCTGCGCTCCAGAGGCACGGCAAGCGGCGTGGCGTAATGGCCGTTGGCATCCGGGGCGAACTGCATCGGTCCTTCCGACGGAATGTAGATCGCGCAGAGCCCGCCTGCGAGCCCGCCCTTGCGGGCACGGGGCGCATCGATGTGTCCCTTGTCCGTGCCGTCGATGAACTCCGCTATCGGGTCGCCGCCATCCTTTCGCGTCTTCCAAAGCCGCAAAAGCACGTCGTTGTGACCGTCGAATACCAGTTCCATGTCATGACTTTCACAGTGGAAGGGGTGCGGGAGAGGCCGGGCCGACGGGGCGCCGGACGGGATATTTGTGTACGAGCGGTCTCACTCTAGAGCGACCATCGCAAACTGCGCAAGCCAAAAAGGCGGATGGGGTGATGCGTGGAAGGAATGGTGCCGAGGGCGGGTCGATGCCGTCCTATTGGGGGGGCTTCTGGGATATGGGCGGAGAAGGCTCACACTCTATTGGTATGTCAATCCTATCCTCGGCAACGATAAGTATATCGTGCAGGTCGCGACGGCGTTGCGGCATAATTCGACGTATTGGCATATCCTGCCAGCTCCCGGCTAACTCCTATCATCCCCTGACGAAATTGCCTTTACTGGAAGGTGGTTGTTAGCCATCTCCGTTACTGGTGCCTTCCGGACTTATGTGTCTGAGGTGCCGTAATCTCCCGGTTTGCGAAAATTCAATCTTTAAGTGAAACTGTGCATAGGTTAACGACCTAAGCGGGGAAATATGGAGCGGATACCTGCATTCGACGGCGTAAGAGCCATGGCGGCCATGGCGGTTCTTGCGTTGCATTGCCGTGTGCCCTTGGCCGTCGGCGGCGCGATCGGCGTCGACATTTTCTTCGTGTTGAGCGGCTACCTGATTACTGGCCTGCTCGTCACAGAATTCAACAAGACCGGAGCGATCGGCATTCGTCGCTTCTATGTGAACCGCGCGATTCGCTTGTTTCCACCTCTGTTCCTAATGCTTTCGGCCTTCGTTCTGATAGTCGGTTTCCTTGCTCCGCAATCTCACCCTGAGATTATGGCGCTTCTGGCCGCCTTCTATGTCACGGATTACTCGATGGCGATCTGGAATTTTCCCCAGCAATTGGGCCACACTTGGTCTCTGTCCGTGGAGGAGCAGTTTTACCTCATCTGGCCATTCGTCATCCTTGTCCTCGCAAAGCTTAGCCGTCAGAAAGCGCTTGCTGTCTTGATCGGCTTGCTGGCGGCGTCTATCGGCTGGCGCGCGATCGATGCTGCGATCTGGGGCAGTTGGGAATGGACGAACTATCGCTTCGACACACATATGAGCGGTCTTGTTATGGGTTCTCTCGCTGCGATGTTAGATTGGAGGCCCAAACCGGCATTGGCGGCGAAGCTGGTTCGACGTGCTGGTAGCTTCCTCCTCGTCGCGATCATGTTGTTTCCTCCTCAATCGGCCTTAGCTCTCGGGCTGCTGGGTCCCGTTGTTGAAGTCAGCGCAACTCTCCTCATCCTTGCGCTCGCCGCGGGTGCGGAAACGGCGACCACACGTATCCTTTCGTCACGTCCGTTCGTCTATATGGGGCTTCTCTCCTATTCTATCTATCTGTGGCACTATCCGTTTGCTTTGGCCCTTAACGGCATTTTCCCACCGGTCGTCAATGCCCTGATCGTGTCGGCGCTCTCGATCGCGGTGAGCGCTGCCTCATACCAATACGTCGAGCGGCCATTACGCGACGTCCGCAGGCGTCTGAGAGGCCGTCGACAGCCCATCGAGGCTAGCGTGACTGCGGAGTGATGGCAGACATGCGTGTCATGTGCTACGTCCCCTTCTCCCCTCGAACACGCCGGAATGATGAAGGCTATAGCGAGTGAATGTGCGTCGGTCATTGGTAGCTGGTGTTGAAGCAGATCAATGGTGTCCATCGGTTTGCGCAACGCCGCCACCGTAAGATCACGGAGCGAAGGCCAAGTTCCTGCGAATGATGGACCAAAAAGGTCGGCTCTCCAAAGCGGCTGAGGGCGATCGCCATGTGGCGACGGCATGATCTGGCGGGGAAGCGCTGCAAGGAGGAAGCGATCAGTCAACTGCGGGGATATGAGAAAGACTGCTCCGGATATGGCCCACTTGCCAGCGTGGAGTTTCACGGGGGAACTCTCCGGCGTATCGTTCTGGCCCCATAAGAAGGCACTACGGCCTTTAGGATGACGGCAATGCGTGAGCGAGCCGGCGTCAGCAAATTATTCTCGTTCGGAAGTCGTCGTGCTGTCAAAAAGTCAAAAAGGCGGACGGAGTCATGTGTGTAGGGAATGGTGTTTAGGGTGGGTCGATTCCGTCGGCGCACTCGCTGAAAGGGCCATAAATGGTCTGGACAATGGTGATCCCGACGCGATTCGAACGCGTGACCTACAGATTAGGAATCTGTCGCTCTATCCTGCTGAGCTACGGGACCACTTGCGTTCATCCATACAAAAGCGAAGGCCACAAGCCAAGTCCGAAAACGGACTAATCGGACCTGGCAATAGGATGATTTTGACGTGCGTGCTTAGTCGGTCAGGCGCTGCTCGGTCAGGCGAACCCAGTAGGAGATTCCGAAGGGGATCGCCTCGTCGTTGAAGTCGTAGGCGGGGTTGTGCAGGTTCGGCGTCTGGCCGTTGCCGATCATGATGAAGGCGCCGGGGCGGGCGTTCAGCATGAAGGAGAAATCCTCGCCGGCCATGGAGGGCGCGTAGTTTCTCTCGACGTTTGCCTCGCCCGCCACTTCGCTCGCGACATTCGCGGCGTGGTCGGTTTCGGCGTCGTGGTTGACGGTCACCGGGTAATTGCGCTGGTAGTCGACCTCGGCGCTGCCGCCATGGGCTGCGGCGATGCCTTCGGCGATCGCCTTGATCTTGGCTTCGGCCAGTGACCGGTTTTCCTCCGACAGGGTGCGGACCGTTCCGTTCAGGATAGCTTCGTTCGGAATGACGTTGAAGGCAAAGCCGGCGTTGAAGCGGGTGACGGAAACGACGATCGAGCTCAGCGGATCGGTGTTGCGCGATGCGATCTGCTGCAGGCCGGAGACGACCTGCGCGCCGATGGTGATCGGGTCGATCGCCTTGTGCGGCTCGGCGGCGTGGCCGCCTAGGCCCTTCACGGTGATGGTGAACTGGTCGGTCGCCGCCATGATCGGCCCCTTGCAGATGGCGAACTGGCCGACGGGCAGGCCCGGCATGTTGTGCATGCCGTAGACTTCCTCGATGCCGAAGCGCTCCATCATGCCGTCCCGGACCATCAGGTCGCCGCCGCCGCCGCCTTCTTCCGCCGGCTGGAAGATGACGGCGACATTGCCGTTGAAGTTGCGTGTCTCGGCGAGGTATTTCGCCGCACCGAGCAGCATGGCCGTGTGTCCGTCGTGGCCGCAGGCGTGCATCTTGCCCTGAACCTTCGAGGACCAGGGCTTGCCGGAGACTTCGTCGAGCGGCAGCGCGTCCATGTCGGCGCGCAGGCCGATCGTGCGTCCCGAGGTGCCCCTGCCGCGGATGAGGCCGACGACACCGGTCCTGCCGATGCCCTGAACCACTTCGTCGACGCCGAAGGCGGTCAGCTTTTCGGCGACGAAGGCTGCGGTATCGTCGACGTCAAACATCAGTTCCGGCTGCGTGTGGAGGTGGCGGCGCCACTCGGTGACGTCGCGTTGAAGATCGGCAACCCTGTTGAGTATCGGCATTGTCTGGACTCCGGCAAATTCATGAGTAAACGTTTTTGTTATCAGGCGGCGGGCGCCCCGGCAATTGACCTTTGGGGCCGTCTTTGCCATTCATATGGGCCTCGTGCCAGGCCGTTTGAACCGCCTCGCAATGGAAAAAATCGCGCTATCAAGCTAAATATTCCGGGAGGAACCGTGTCCTCAGACAATCGTATGCAATCGGCAATCCGGTATTTCATCGGCAGCGTCTTCGCCGCCGTCATGGCTCTGTCGGCAGGAACCGCATGGGCCAATCCGTCGATCCTCGTCGACGCCTATACCGGTCGCGTGATCGAGCATGAGGACGCGTTCCAGAAATGGTATCCGGCATCGCTGACGAAGTTGATGACGGCCTATGTCACCTTCGACGCGCTGAAGGCCGGCGAGTTGACCCTCAACAGTGAGGTGGTGATGAGCCAGCATTCGGCCTCGCAGCCGCCGAGCAAGATGTATTTCAAGCCCGGCCAGAGGCTGACGCTCGATAGCGCGCTGAAGATCATGCTGGTGAAGTCGGCCAACGACATTGCCGTGGCGGTGGCAGAGACCGTCGGTGGCAGCGAGCCGGCATTCGTCGATCGGATGAATGCCGAAGCGGCTCGGCTTGGCATGACGTCGACCCATTTCATCAATGCCAACGGCCTGCCGGGCGTCGGCCAGTACACGACGGCGCGCGATCTTGCCCTGCTGGCGCTCGCCCTGAAACGGAACTTTCCGCAGTATGCCGGCTATTTCAAGATCGAGGGCATCAACACCGGCAAACGCACCTATGGCAATTTCAATGCCCTGATTGGTCGCTACAAGGGCGCCGACGGCATGAAGACGGGCTACATCTGCGCCTCGGGCTACAATCAGGTGTCGTCGGCGACCCGTGACGGCCGGTCCGTGATTTCCGTCGTCCTCGGCACCGACAGTCTCGCGGCCCGGGCCGAACGCTCGGCCGACATGCTGACGGCCGGCCTGAGCGCGCCGTCTGGCGCCGGGGTGCCGCTGATGTCGCTGGCGCCGGATCAGGCCGCCACCAATCCCGTTGCCGATATTTCCCAAAAGATGTGCGATCCGAAAGCGCGGCGCAATGCATCGGAGACCAGTGACGGCGACAGCGACAGCAAGTCGGTATCGCCCTATATGAAGCCGCTGGATCACCAGCCGACCTACGTCTTTGCCGGGCTGCTGCCCGGCGGGGATCCGGCACCGAAGATCGCAAACGTCCCGGTGCCGATCCCGCGCCCGGCCCTCCAGAACTGACGGAACAGCATCATGCCCCTGACCATACCGGTCTCCATCGTCACCGGCTTTCTCGGTGCCGGCAAATCAACCCTGCTCAACCGAATCCTGCAGGATCCGGCGATGAAGGACACGGCGGTCATCATCAACGAGTTCGGCGAGGTCGGCATCGATCACATGCTCGTCGAGGTGTCGGACGATTCCGTCATCGAGCTTGCCAATGGCTGCCTGTGCTGCACGATCCGCGGCGAGCTGGTCGACACGCTCGCCATGCTGGTCGAGCAGGTTCAGACCGGCCGTATCAAGGCATTGAAGCGGGTGGTGATCGAGACGACCGGGCTTGCCGATCCGGCGCCGGTGATGCAGGCCGTCATCGGCAATCCGGTGATCGCCCAGAATTTCGTGCTCGACGGCGTGGTCACGCTCGTCGATGCGGTCAACGGCCTGGCGACGCTGGACCGGCATTCCGAGGCGCTGAGGCAGGCGGCGGTGGCCGACCAGCTGGTGCTCTCCAAGATGTCGCTGGCGGGCGCTGAGCAGATCTCCGCCCTCAAGGCGCGCCTGCGCTCCATCAATCCGCGGGCGCCCATGATCGACGGGGACAGCGAGAATGCGGGCCGAGCGGCCATTCTCGCAAACGGGCTCTACGATCCGGAGACGAAGATTCCGGACGTCGTGCAGTGGCTGCAGGCGGAGACGGATCATGACCACGATCATGAGCATCACCACGACGATGACCATGGCCATCATCATGACCACCACGGACACCACCACCATCATCATGACATCACGCGCCATGGCAGCACGATCCGTTCCTTCTCGATCGTGCATGACGAGGCCATCGATCCGATGGCGCTGGAAATGTTCGTGGACCTCCTGCGTTCGGCTCATGGGCCAAAGCTCCTGCGGATGAAAGCCGTCGTCCTGCTCAAGGATAATCCGGACCGTCCGCTGGTGCTGCACGGCGTGCAGGAGATCTTCCACACGCCGGTGCGGATGAAGGCATGGCCGGACGGGGCCGAGCGGAAAACCCGCATGGTGCTGATCACGGACGGGCTCGAGGAAGCCTTCGTGCGGGAGCTTTTCGACGCCTTCACCGGACGGCCGCAGATTGACCGGGCCGATCGTCAGGGGCTGGAAAACAATCCGCTGGCGGTGCCCGGCATGAAGTTCTGACGGGAATCAGCCCTTGCGGA
The DNA here is from genome assembly GCF_052908375.1 of Rhizobium sp. PAMB 3174. Classification (NCBI taxonomy): domain Bacteria; kingdom Pseudomonadati; phylum Pseudomonadota; class Alphaproteobacteria; order Hyphomicrobiales; family Rhizobiaceae; genus Rhizobium; species Rhizobium sp. PAMB 3174. Next base: position 295,298 of record NZ_CM128608.1, read on the forward strand.
TGCGGAAGCGATGGCCGCCATCCGCCTTTTGCGAGCCGATCAGCTCGTGGCCGTCCTCGTGACAGAAATGCGGAATGTCGATGACGGCAAGCGGATCGGTGGTTTCGATCGTCAGTTCGTCGCCGGACGCCATCTCGCTTAAGCGACGACGCGTTTTCAAGACGGGCAGGGGACATTTCAGCCCCCTGAGATCGTAGATGGTTTCGGGCGTGTCGCCGCTCACTTCGTGAACCAGCGTTTCCACAATGGCTTCTTGCCGTCCGCATCCGCGACGTCGGACGGGGCGGGTGCGGGCGTCTGTGCCTCGGGCGCTGCCGCCTGTGCTTGCGGCGGCGGAAGCTGGGGAACCGGAACGGAGGTCGTTGCCTTCAGAGCTGCTGTTGCCTCGTCGGCCTGTTCCTGCGCTTCCTGCTTGGCTTCCAGGTCCTCGACCTTCATCAGTTTGCCAGCCTTCAAGGCCGAGCCCGTGGGCGCGTAGGCGAGATCGCGGCCCTTGCGTTGTTCCGCCACCAGAGCCTTGCGCTCGGCTTCGGTCGGATCGTACCAGACGAGGCCGTCATACTTGCGCATGGCCTTGGCGTAGGCCACGTCATAGGTCTTGTTGTAGTCGGCCAGGGCCGCGGAAAGCGCCGGCGGCGTGCTCATCGGCGGGCAGGCGCCCGTCGAGCTGAACGAGGATCCTTCGGCCGGCTGCTGGTTGAAGACGTATTTCTTCTCGCAGACATTGACCTCCGGCGGGCGCTTGGTCACTTCGAACTGGTCGTAGCCGACCTTCAGCATGTTCCAGAAGCCGATATACGGGCTCATCCGGTGACGCGCCATGTTGTCCGGCGTCATGCGGAAGGGAAAGGCCTGAAGCTGGATCGTCGTCTGTCCGCCGGCAAAGGCGTCGCGTGCGAAACCGAAGATTTCGAGGATCTGCGCGTCCGTCATCGAGTAGCAGCCCGACGACGAGCAGGCGCCGTGAATCATCAAATTGGTTCCGGTGCGGGCGTTCGCGCGGTCATAGGTGTTCGGGAAACCCGTGTTGATCGCCAGGAAGTACTTCGAATAGGGGTTCAGATTGGCGCGCGTCAGCGGATAGAAGCCTTCCGGCGCCTGGCGGTCCCCTTCCTTCACCTTGGGGCCGAGACGGCCGGACCAGGCGCAGATGGAATATTCCGCGATCTTGTCGAAGCGATTGTTGGTCTTCGCCTTCCAGATCTCCAGCACGCCTTCTTCCTTGAAGATGCGGATCATGATCGGCGAATTCTTCGGCATATCCTTCGCCGCCATGCGGTTGAGGATTTCCTTCGGCAGGGGATGGTCGACCTTGTCCTTGACGTTGGAGACGTCAAGGACATCCGTGGAATTGGTGCAGCCGGCAAGAAGGGCTGCCATCAGCATTACGGCAATGAATTGCCTGTTGGCCATAATCGGTCGCTCACAGAATGTGTTTCGGCAGGTCTCTGTTGCTGCCGGTTTTGTCCCCCGGATATTATCCGGGGTATGCTTCACAAAACCTTACCAATATCGCTGCCTGACGGCACGATTGACGGTAAGATTGTGTCGATATCATGAATTATGGCGGCTATTATTGCCATAATTCATGTACGCATGACAGCTTAGAGATTGCGGCCGATGGCCAGGTATTTCTGGCGCCGGTCGGCGCGCACCTGCTCGGGCGAAAGGGCCGAAAGCTCCTTCAGCGCGTTGGCAATCGTATCGCCGGCGGATTTGATGACCGTCTCGGAATGACGATGGGCGCCACCGATCGGCTCGGGAATGATGCCGTCGATGATGCCGAGCGACTTCAGGTCATCCGCCGTGATCTTCATGTTGGTCGCAGCTTCGCGGGCACGGGTCGAATCGCGCCACAGGATCGAAGCCGCGCCTTCCGGCGAGATGACCGAGTAGATCGCGTGCTGCAGCATGTAGACGCGGTTGCCGGTGGCGATCGCGATCGCACCGCCCGAGCCGCCTTCGCCGAGAACGACGGAAACGATCGGAACCTTGACGTTCAGGCACATTTCCGTCGAACGGGCGATGGCTTCCGCCTGGCCGCGTTCTTCGGCGCCGACACCCGGATAGGCGCCGGCCGTGTCGATCATGGTGATCAGCGGCAGGCCGAAGCGGTCGGCCAGTTCCATGATGCGGATCGCCTTGCGGTAGCCTTCCGGACGGGGGCTTCCGAAATTGTGCTTCAAGCGCGACTTGGTATCGCTGCCCTTCTCCTGGCCGAGAATGGCGACCGGCTGGCCGCGGAAGCGTCCAAGGCCGGCCTGGATGGCGGCGTCTTCCGCAAACTTGCGGTCACCGGCGAGCGGCGTGAAGTCTTCGAAGAGCGCTGCGGCGTAGTCGACGAAATGCGGACGCTGCGGGTGGCGCGCGACCTGCGTCTTCTGCCAGGCGGTGAGATTGGTGTAGATCTCGGACATCGCCTCCTGCACGCGAACCTCGAGGCGACCGATCTCGTCGCTCGTGTCGATGCTTTCGTCTTCTTCTGCCAGCTTCTTCAGTTCGAAAATCTTGCCTTCCAGATCGGAAATCGGCTTTTCGAAATCGAGATAATTGTGCATCAGTCGGGTCCGGTTTCTCAATGTCCGTGCCGTTCGGCCGGTATGGGCCGAGCTTTCTGACGGTCCTAATCTAGATTTTTCACCCGTTTGGCAAGGGGGTGATGTGTTTCCACAAGGTCGCGCAGCCTTTCCTCCAGCACGTGAGTGTATATCTGCGTGGTGGAAATGTCCGAATGTCCGAGCAATTCCTGCACGACGCGCAAGTCCGCGCCGTTCTGCAGAAGATGGCTGGCAAAGGCATGGCGAAGGACGTGGGGCGAGAGGGCCGACGGCGGAAGGCCGGCCCGGATGGCAAGGTCCTTCAGGTCGCGGGCGAAAACCTGGCGCGGCAGATAGCCGGCCTTTCCCGATGACGGAAACAGCCATTCGGATGCATCCTCGCGGCCGGCCTCGGCGGCTTCCCGCTTGCGGGCGGCAGCGTAGGCGCGCAGGGTCCTGATCGCTGCCTGCGATAGCGGAACGACGCGCTCCTTGTTGCCCTTGCCGCGGATCATCAGGAACCGGCCCTCATGGTCCAGCACCTTGGCTGGCAGCGAGACGAGTTCGGTCACGCGCATGCCGGTCGCATAGAGCAGTTCCAGGAGGGCGAGCAGTCGCAGTCGCTGCAACTGGCCGGGTCCCTCGGCTTCAGCCTCTTCCGTTGCCTGGTCGATCAGGCGGGTCACCTCGTCGACGCTGAGGATCTTCGGCAGGGAGCGGTTCTTCTTCGGCGCATCGAGAATGCCGGTCGGGTCGTCGTCGCGCAGCCCTTCGGCATAGAGAAACTTGTAGAACTGGCGCAGGCAGGACAGGTGACGCGCCTGGGTGCTCGGCTGGAAACCGGCGGCCGAGAGCGATGCCAGATAGGCCGACAGGTCTTCCGTCGTCGCCTCGACAATGCGTGCGCCGTGACCGGTGAGGAAGGCGTGCAGGCTGTCGAGGTCGCGTTGATACGAAGAGAGCGTGTTGACCGCCGCGCCGCGTTCGGCGCTCATCATTTCCAGGAAGGATTCCATATGGGCGCGGCCGAGATCCCTCATGGCTTGACCTTCTGGCTTTGCGGCTTCAGGAGGTCTGGCGGGACGTCGACGGAAATCTGCCTCGGGGCCGGCTCGACCAGGACGGTCAGGGCGAACATCGCGGCGTAGATCGACCCCACGATAACCGCAATGATGAAGATCAGCCGGGTGAGGGTAGGCATTCAGACGTCCTCTAGGTTCATCACCTTATGGATAAGCCGGCAGCCGATCGCAAGGCAGGTGTGGTCCAGTCCCCGTCTTTTGACGCAGAATGGCTTGACGCTTGCTTTACATTTGTCGATACCGTGATGAAATTTTGCCAGAAAAGCGTGATGACAGAGCTTCAAACACCCGTCGCCGAGACCCTGCGTGACAAGGCCCTGAAAGCCATTGACGGACGAAACCTCATTCTGGTCGGCCTGATGGGGGCGGGGAAGTCCGCGATCGGTCGCATGGTCGCCGCCGAACTGGGCATTCCCTTCATCGACACGGACCATGAAATCGAGACGGTTTCGCGCATGTCGATTTCGGAGCTCTTCGCCGCCTATGGCGAGGATGAGTTCCGCGCGCTGGAAACGCGGGTCATGGGACGCATCCTGCAGGACGGCCCCCGGGTGGTCTCCACCGGCGGCGGCGCGTTCATCAACGAGAGAACGCGCCAGGAGATCCGCAATGGCGGCCTCTCGGTCTGGCTGAAGGCGGACCTGGATACGCTTTGGGAGCGGGTCAGCAAGCGCAGCCACAGGCCGCTTCTGAAAACCGAGAACCCGAAGCAGACGCTCGAGAAGCTGATGGACAGCCGCTATCCGATCTATGCGCAGGCGGATGTCACCGTCGTGTCCCGAAACGTGCGCAAGGACGTCATGATGCGCGAAGTGCTGAAGGCGGTCGCCCGCCTGAACAAGGAAAACTGTGCCGATGAGTGAGCTGAAATCCGTCCGCGTGCCGCTCGACGACCGGTCCTACGACATCCTGATCGGCGGCGGTCTGCTGGCCGATGCCGGCAAGCGGCTTGCGGAACGCATCAAGGGCCGGCGCGCGGCAATCGTCTCCGACGAGCATGTCGCTCCGCTCTATCTGGACATGGTGAGCGCCGGCCTGAAGGCCGAGGGCTTCCAGGTCTTTCCGATCGTCATGCCGGCTGGCGAGAAGACCAAGAGCTTCGAGCATCTGGTGACGGTCACGGACGCGCTGCTCGATGCGCGCATCGAGCGCAATGACGTGGTCATCGCGCTTGGCGGCGGGGTGATCGGCGATCTCACCGGCTTTGCTGCTGGGATCATCCGGCGCGGCGTGCGGTTCGCGCAGATCCCAACCTCGCTGCTGGCGCAGGTAGACTCCTCCGTCGGCGGCAAGACCGGCATCAATACCCGGCACGGCAAGAACCTCGTCGGCGTCTTCTACCAGCCGGATCTGGTGCTCGCCGACACCAGCGTGCTCGACACGCTGAGCGAACGCGAATTCCGCGCCGGCTATGCCGAAGTCGCGAAATACGGTCTCATCGACAAGCCGGAGTTTTTCGGCTGGCTGGAGAAGAACTGGCGCGAGGTCTTTGCCGGAGGTACTGCGCGTGCCGAGGCGATCGCCATCAGCTGCCAGGCGAAGGCGGATGTGGTGGCCGCCGACGAGCGCGAGAACGGCCAGCGCGCGCTCCTCAATCTCGGCCACACCTTCGGCCATGCACTGGAGGCGGCGACACAATATGACAGCCGGCGGCTGGTGCATGGCGAAGGCGTCGCCATCGGTATGGTGCTCGCGCATGAATTCTCCGCACGGATGAACCTTGCAAGCCCGGACGCCGCATCCCAAGTTAAGGCGCATCTGAAAGAGGTGGGACTTCCGACCGTCATAGGCGACATTCCCGGCGCTTTGCCGCCGGCCGATACGCTGATGGATGCGATCGCGCAGGACAAGAAGGTGAAGGCCGGCAAGCTGACCTTCATCCTGACGCGCGGCATCGGCCAGTCGTTTGTCGCCGATGACGTTCCCGCCTCAGAGGTCTTAAGCTTCCTGAAGGAAAAACACCCGGCATGACATTCGAAGGGATCATCGCGGCACTTGCGGAACACTGGATGACGATTGCGGCCATCCTGGTGCTGATCGTCGCATCCGCCTTTTTCTCCGGCTCCGAGACGGCACTGACGGCGGTGTCGCGCGCCCGCATGCACTCGCTGGAAAACAGCGGTGACGTGAAGGCGGGCGTGGTGAACTCCCTCATCGAGCGCCGTGACCGGCTGATCGGTGCGCTTCTGATCGGCAACAACCTTGTCAACATTCTCGCCTCGTCGCTGACGACCAGCCTGTTCCTGGCGCTGTTCGGGGCCTCGGGCGTCGCGATCGCTACGGTCGTCATGACGACGCTTCTCGTCATCTTCTCGGAAGTGCTGCCGAAGAGCTGGGCGATCTCCAGCCCGGACCGCTTCGCGCTCGCGGTTTCCACGCCGGTGCGCATCCTGGTGGCGGTGATCGGCCCGCTGTCGGCGGGCGTCAACATGATTGTCCGCTTCATCCTCGGGCTGTTCGGCCTCACCCTTTCCGCCGACCATTCGATGTTGTCGGCGCATGAGGAGCTGCGCGGCGCCGTCGACCTGCTCCACAAGGAAGGCTCGGTGGTCAAGGCTGACCGCGATCGCCTGGGCGGCGTTCTCGACCTCGGCGAGCTGGAAGTTTCCGACGTCATGATCCACCGCACCGCGGTGCGCGGCGTCAATGCCGACGATCCGCCGGACGTGGCGGTCAGGACCGTGCTGACCAGTCCCTATACCCGCATGCCGCTGTGGCGTGGCTCGGCGGAAAACATCATCGGCGTCGTGCACGCCAAGGACCTTTTGAGGGCGCTTGCGGAAGCCGAGGCGGATTCGTCCAAGGTCGATATCGTCAAGATCGCCCAGAAGCCCTGGTTCGTGCCGGACAGCACCAACCTCAAGGACCAGCTGAACGCCTTCCTGCGCCGCAAGGTGCATTTCGCCGTCGTCGTCGACGAGTATGGCGAGGTGCAGGGCATCGTCACGCTGGAGGACATTCTCGAGGAAATTGTCGGCGACATCGCCGACGAGCACGATCTCGAAATCTCCGGTGTGCGTCAGGAGGCGGACGGCTCCATCGTCGTCGACGGCTGGGTTCCGATCCGCGACCTCAATCGCGCGCTCGACTGGGATCTTCCGGACGAAGAGGCGACGACGATCGCCGGCCTCGTCATTCACGAATCGAAGACCATTCCGGAAGAACGGCAGGCCTTCACCTTCTACGGCAAGCGCTTTACCGTCATGAAGCGGGAGAAGAACCGGATCGTGCAGCTTCGCATCCGTCCGGTCGATGAGGTGGTGGTTAAGTAAGGGGCCTGGCAGTCACCAGCGGGTCGGTTCGCCCGGTGCCGCCGGCTCGATCGCCAGCGCATGCAGTCCGTCTTCGATCTCGCCGCGCAGCGCATCGGTCACGGCACGGTGGCGCAAAATACGCGTCATGCCATTGAAGGTTTCCGCAACGATCCTCACGCGGATATGTGTTCCCTCGGCGCCGTCCATGCCGTGATGGCCGGCATGCTGGTGACTTTCGTCGATCACGACCAGCCGCTCAGGCGCGAAGGTTTGGGTCAGGGTTTTCTCGATACGGTCTTTTCTGGTCGTCATCGGTAATGTGTCCGGTGTTTGAGCTCCGGCCGGCGGCCGGTGGAAAAAGGGCAGGCACAAAGCCAGCAACAAAGCGTTTTGTCAATTCTTGCCGCGGTCCCTGCGGCGCACCATAATGGATGTCATGAGGCTCGATTCAAAATATTTCGACAAGGTCCGCACGCGACGCAAGCGAACGCCGGAACCGGACCAATCGGCGCCGACCTGCCAGTGGGACGGCTGTGAGCAGAAAGGTACCCACCGGGCGCCGGTCGGACGTAACGCCGAAGGCAAGTTCTTCCTGTTCTGTTTCGAACACGTGAAGGAATACAACAAGGGCTATAATTACTTCTCCGGCCTATCGGACGGGGAGATTGCGCGATACCAGAAGGAAGCGATCACCGGCCATCGTCCCACCTGGACCGTGGGCGTCAACAGCGCCGCGCGCGCCAGTCCGTTGCATTCCACTGCCCGCTCGGGCAGTGCCGCATCGTTCGCGCGGGTCCGCGATCCGTTCGGCTTCGTGCACCAGAGTGGAAAGGAAACCCGGTTCGAGCCGCGCCAGCGTAAGTTGAAAACGCTCGAGGCCAAGGCGTTCGATACGCTCGAACTGTCGGCCAATGCGCAGGCGCCCGACATCAAGCGGGCTTACAAGGCGCTGGTGAAGAAACACCATCCCGATGCGAATGGTGGCGACCGTGGCTCGGAGGAAAGATTTCGTGCCGTTGTGCAAGCATACCAATTGTTAAAACAGGCTGGCTTCTGCTAAGCGAACACGATACGAAAAAAAACTTGGCACCATGAAGTTTGAGATGTCGAAGCCGAGTGTCTCCCGCCCGGCATGGAGTTACGATGAGCAAGACTGAATATGATTATGCAAACCTGCCCGATACAACCGTTTCGGTCAGGGAGGTTTTCGGCATTGACACCAACCTGCGCGTTCCGGCCTACACGAAGGGTGACGCCTATGTCCCGGACCTCGATCCGGATTACCTCTTCGACCGCGAGACGACGCTTGCCATTCTCGCCGGCTTTGCCCACAACCGCCGCGTGATGGTGTCCGGTTTCCACGGAACCGGTAAATCGACCCACATCGAGCAGGTCGCCGCCCGCCTCAACTGGCCGTGCGTGCGCGTCAACCTCGACAGCCATGTCAGCCGTATCGATCTCGTCGGCAAGGACGCGATCGTCGTTCGCGACGGGATGCAGATCACCGAATTCGTCGACGGCATCCTGCCCTGGGCCTACCAGCACAATGTCGCGCTCGTCTTTGACGAATACGACGCCGGCCGCCCGGACGTGATGTTCGTCATCCAGCGCGTGCTGGAATCATCCGGTCGCCTGACGCTGCTCGACCAGAGCCGCGTCATTCGCCCGCACCCGTCGTTCCGCCTGTTCGCCACCGCCAACACGGTCGGCCTTGGTGACACGACCGGCCTCTATCACGGCACGCAGCAGATCAACCAGGCACAGATGGACCGCTGGTCGATTGTGACCACGCTGAACTATCTGCCGCATGACAACGAAGTCGACATCGTCTGCGCCAAGGTCAAGAGCCTGGCGACCGGCAGCGGCCGCGAAACGGTTTCGAAGATGGTGCGCGTCGCCGATCTCACCCGTGCGTCCTTCATGAACGGCGACCTGTCGACCGTCATGAGCCCGCGTACGGTCATCACCTGGGCCGAGAATGCCGAAATCTTCGGTGACCTGGCCTTTGCATTCCGCGTGACCTTCCTCAACAAGTGCGACGAGCTGGAGCGCACCCTGGTGGCGGAACACTACCAGCGTGCCTTCGGCGTCGAGCTGAAGGAAAGCGCCGCAAACATCGTGCTCAGCGCCTGAGAAAGGCCCGATAATGGCAGGCCCCGGAGACAACTTACGGAGTACGGCCGGCAAGGCCGTGGATACGGAACCCATGCGGCGGGCCGTGACCGGTTGCGTGCGCGCGGTCGCCGGCGATCCGAACATCGAAGTCAGCTTCTCCAACGAGCGTCCGGGGCTAGCCGGCGAGCGGGTACGCCTGCCGGAGCTCTCCAAGAAGCCGACGGCGCACGAACTGGCGGTTATCCGCGGTCTTGGCGATTCGATGGCGCTGCGTCTCGCCTGCCACGATGCCAAGATCCACGCCTCCATGTCGCCGCAGGGCGACGATGCGCGGGCGATCTTCGACGCGGTCGAGCAGGCACGGGTGGAATCGATCGGCGCCCGCCGGATGGCCGGCGTTGCCGAAAACCTGAAGTCGATGCATTCCGAGAAGTATGCCAAGGCGAATTTCCAGGGCATCGAACGCCAGGACGATGCTCCGCTCGGCGAAGCCGTCGCCATGCTGGTGCGCGAGAAGCTGACCGGCGAGAAGGCTCCCGGTTCGGCAGGCAAGGTGCTGGACCTGTGGCGGCCGTTCATCGAGGACAAGGCCGGCAGCGAACTCGACAATCTTTCCGGCACGATCGAGGACCAGCAGGCCTTCGCGCGCGTCGTGCGCGACATGCTGTCGTCCATGAATGTCGCCGAGGAATATGCCGATCCGGAGACGGAAGAGGACGACGAGAGCGAGACGACGGACGAGGATCAGCCCCGCAGCGAAGAGCAGGGTGAAGAGCAGATGGAGGAGGAGGCCGGCTCCGAATCCGCGCCCGCCGAAGAAAACGAGTCGTCCCAGGAGCAGATGGAAGACGGCGAGATGGACGGCGCCGAGATTTCCGACGAGGAAATGTCCGACGAAGGCGACGACGATTCCGAGACGCCCGGCGAGACGCGCCGCCCCAACGGTCCGCTGGACGACGTCAACGAGAAGGTCGACTACCGCGTCTTCACGCCCGAGTTCGACGAAGAAATTTTGGCAGAGGAACTGTGCGACGAGGCCGAGCTCGATCGACTGCGCGCCTTCCTCGACAAGCAGCTGGCGCATCTGCAGGGCGCGGTCGGGCGGTTGGCAAACCGCCTGCAACGTCGCCTGATGGCGCAGCAGAACCGCTCCTGGGATTTCGACCTCGAGGAAGGCTATCTCGACACGGCGCGGCTGATGCGCGTCGTCATCGACCCGATGCAGCCGCTCTCCTTCAAGATGGAGCGTGACACCAATTTCCGCGACACGGTCGTGAGCCTGGTCATCGACAATTCCGGCTCGATGCGCGGTCGTCCGATCACCGTTGCCGCCTCTTGCGCCGACATTCTGGCGCGCACGCTGGAGCGTTGCGGCGTGAAGGTGGAAATCCTCGGCTTCACCACCAAGGCCTGGAAGGGCGGTCAGTCGCGCGAGAAGTGGCTGGCCAACGGCAAGCCGCAGTCGCCGGGCCGCCTCAACGACCTGCGCCATATCGTCTACAAGTCCGCCGATGCGCCGTGGCGGCGTGCCCGCCGCAATCTCGGCCTGATGATGCGGGAAGGGCTGCTGAAGGAAAACATCGACGGCGAGGCGCTTATCTGGGCGCATAACCGCTTGCTCGGACGTCCCGAGCAGCGCCGCATCCTGATGATGATCTCCGACGGTGCGCCGGTCGACGATTCGACGCTGTCGGTCAATCCGGGCAATTATCTGGAACGGCACCTCAGGGCAGTCATCGAGCAGATCGAGACCAAGTCGCCGGTCGAACTGCTGGCGATCGGCATCGGCCATGACGTGACGCGCTACTACCGTCGCGCGGTGACGATCATCGATGCGGACGAACTGGCCGGCGCAATGACCGAACAGCTGGCGGCACTCTTCGAGGACGAGCAGATGACGCGCAAGCGGGGCAGCAGCCGGCGCCGCGCCGGCTGATCAACCCACGTCGCCCTACTGAAGCAGCAGATCTAGTGCCGAGCTGGCCGTCAGCTCGGCGGCGGGGTCCTCATTTTGATTGTCGGCGCCAAGCGTGCCGGGAGCCGCGTCCTCTGAAATCCCGAGCCGCTTCTTGATCTCCTCGGCGATTTCCTTCTCGATCTGCTCGCGGACTTCAGGCGGGGCAGCGGCTAGCGATTCTTCCGTCATACCGCGTTCTTCGAGATACTGTGCCCGGATCTGCTCCGCAGCCGTTCTCTTGGCCATGTCACTGAACTCTTCGGCGAGTGCCGCGTGGCGCGCGTCGGATTCCCCTGCCTTGTCGGCCTCCTGTGCGGCAAGTCTCTCCTCCCGCGTCAGTTCCTGCTGCGCGCCGTTGGCGATGATGTCATCGAAGCTTGCCGTGTCGGCCGACTTCACGTTGCTGTTGCCGGCGGAGGCAACGCTGCCGACGTTCGTGTAGGGGTTGCTAACGGCATAAGAGTGAACCATGTCGCCCTCGTGGCGCGGAAATTTCTACCAGTGCGCGAGTTTCTCCGTTGATACTTGCGTGTGGCTGGAGCAGCGCGGTACAGCAGGCGCGATCGTGGGTTTCGCGATCGGCCGCAGCGTTGTAAACAGCGGCTCAGACTTACGAGGATCCCGATCAAAATGCGCTTTCCCCATCGCCGGGCCGTTATTGCCTGTGCCGCCTTCGCGGTGACAATCGGCCTGAGTGGCCCCGCCAGCGGCGGAAGCACGGTGACCGCGCGGCAGATCACGGCCTTCGAGCCCGGCTCCGATGCCTCCCGGTTCGGCGCTTTCGAATTCGTCGGTGGCGTGGTGATGAGTTCGCCCGACAGCCTCTTCGGTGCCTGGTCGTCCATCCGCTTCCGTCCGGACGGGCGGCATTTCGTTGGTGTGCTCGATACGGGACACTGGATAACCGGCGAGATCGAAAGAGATGACAGCGGCAAGCTGAAAGGGCTCGGCGACGTGGCGATCACGTCGATTCTCGATTCGTCCGGCGCGCCGCAATCGCAAAAGTGGCGGGTGGATGCCGAAGGGCTGACACTGATGGAGGGCGGTGAGATTGCAGCCAGCTTCGAGCAGCGCCATCGCATTGACGTCTATCCCGATCCGGGATTCGAGGCCTCAAAGCCGCTGCGCACGCTCGATTTCCTCATTCCTCGCGGCGAATTGCGAAACAATGGCGGGTTCGAGACGCTGGTGCGCTCTCCGGATGCCGGGCCGCTTGGCGGTTCGCTGATGGTGATTGCCGAGAAGAGCGTCGATGCGGCCGGCAACCTGTTCGGGGCGGTCCTCAGCGGACCCAGGAAGGGTATCTTCACCGTTCGGCGCACCGACGATTTCGACGTGACGGACGGCACCTTCCTGCCGGGCGGAGATTTGCTCATCCTCGAACGCCGGTTCAATTTCTCCGACGGTCTCGACATGCGCATCCGCCGGATCAGGACGGATGACATCCGTCCGGGCGCTTTCGTCGATGGCGACGTCTTGCTGCAGGCAGGACTGTCCTACCAGATCGACAACATGGAGGGGATCGATGCCTTGCAGGCGGAGGATGGCAGCACGCATGTCATCCTCGTCTCAGACGACAATCATTCCATCCTGCAGCGCAGCCTGATGCTGGAATTCAAGCTGATCGAATGAGGGGACGCGCGCGAAGAGCCTTCCGCACGCGCGCCTTTCGGTAGGGATCTCAGGCTGTCGGTTCTGCCGCCGGCATCGGCTTGACGAGGCTCATGACGGCGCCATAGGGCAGCAGCATGACGAAGCCGATCAAAAGCTTCACGGTGAAGTCGCCGATCGCCCAGGACATCCAGCGCGGGATATCGTAGGCGACGACGCCGAGGATCGGCGCTGTGCCGAGCGCGAAATCGTCGTTCGGACCGAGGAAGACGAAGGCCGCCGCAAATGCCAGCGAGAAGAAGATGACCGTATCCAGGGCGGAGCCGAGAAGCGTCGACACCAGCGGTGCCTTCCACCAGCTTGAGCGGCGAAGCCGGTTGAACAGGGTGATGTCGAGCAGCTGTCCGACGAGATAGGCCGAGCCTGAGGCGATTGCGATTCGATGGGTCGATGCGACGATGGAGAGGATGACCGCCACCGCGAAGCCGGCTGCGACCACGCGACGTGCCGCCGCCGGACCGAACTGCCGGTTGGTCAGGTCGGTGATCAGGAACGAGACCGGATAGATGAAGGCGCCGTAGGTGAGGATGTCGGCGAGATTGATGCCGAAGATCGTGCCGGGTACCGGGAACTGCACAAGGAAGTTCGAGGCGACGACGACGAGCGTCATCAGGGCAACATAGGGGATTGTGTGTCTGAGCATCTGCATTTTTTTATCCTGGGGTATGCCACCAGTTGGAGTGTCGATTATGCACAAGCAAAAGGCCTGACCGGATGCCGGTCAAGCCTTTTCAAGCTTTAAGCACAGTGGCCTGATCAGGCGGCTTCAGCCGTCTTCTTCACGATCTGGCGACGCAGCAGGCGGGCGCGCATCGAAAGTTCGTTCTCGTCGGCCTTCAGAAGGAAAGCATCGAGACCGCCGCGATGCTCAACCGAACGCAGGGCCGCAGCCGATACGCGCAGGCGATAACGCTGGCCGAGAGCATCGGAGATCAGCGTGACGCTGCACAGGTTCGGCAGGAACTTGCGCTTGGTCTTGTTGTTTGCGTGGCTGACATTGTTACCCGACTGGACGCCCTTGCCGGTCAATTCGCAACTGCGGGACATGATACACCTTTATTTCTTTTTCTTCGCGTTGGATCGTCAGCCAGGCAAAGCCCAGTGCGCAATCCAACTGGTCATGATTGGAAAGTTGCGGTTCTATAGTCAGAGGAGCCGCCCGCGTCAAGACAAAGCTCGATGTTTTAGCCGATTCAGACAAAAACTTGCTTCAATTCACATCTAGCGCGATATCATAGCACAACCAACGAGCCGCAAAGGCCGACGATCCGCCGGGCGGGCGAAAAGGTACCTTCGATATGTTGCGTCGCTTAGCTCTTGTTGGCGCCTTGTGCGTCCTTCCCGCCCTCAATCCGCAAGCCTCTGCGGAGGCCGGTGGCGGCACCACCGAATACAAGGTGACACTGGCCGGCTTCACCGTGGCGGGCGCGTCCTTCGTCTCGCGGATCGACAATGGCGCCTTCACCATCAGCGGCCGCATCAAGGCGCGTGGTATCGCCGATCTCTTTACCGACTTCGATGCGACAGCGGATGTCAGCGGCGCGGTGCGCGACGGACGGCTCTCCCCGTCGCGATACGCGCTCGCCTACAAGAAGGGCAAGAAGCACCGCAAGTTTACGGTCGCCTTCGACAACGGCAACGTGACGTCGTCCGAAATCGTGCCATCTAAACGGCGGCCGAAGGACTGGGTCGACGTCGAACCGGCACATCTGCGCGGAGTTGCCGATCCGATCTCCGGCCTGATTCTGCCGCCAGGCGAAGGGGCCTGCCCGAAGCAGATTTCCCTGTTCGACGGGGAAACGCGCATGGAGCTCAAGATGTCCTTCCGCTCCATGCGCAAATTCTCCGCTGCCGGCTACAAGGGAGATGCGGCAGTCTGCTCCGTCGATTTCAAGCCGCAGGCCGGCTACAAGAAAAGCGACAAGGACATGCGCTATCTCGCCGGCAGCCGGGACATGGAGATCTGGTTCGCCAGGACCGCGTCCGGCGGCGCCTATGCGCCGGTCTATGTGGATATCCCGACCCGGGCTGGCACGCTGGTAATCCGGGCGGTGCGCTTCGAAGGGTAGAGCGGCCATATTGCCAGTCATGGTGGTGCCGGTTATGGTTCGCCCGCAATTCGTCCATAACTCCTTTTGCCGGAAATCCTGAAGATGAAGACCCGCGCGACGCTGATCGGCTTCACGGCCGTCATAATGTGGTCATTCCTGGCGCTGTTCACAGCCGCCTCGGGCAAAGTGCCGCCGTTCCAGCTGGCGGCGATGACATTTGCGATCGGCAGCCTGCCCGGCTTGTTTTCTCTCATCCTTCGCCCGGAAAGGCGCAGCCTGCTGCGCCAGCCGCTGCCCGTCTGGGTGCTCGGCATCGGTGGATTGTTCGGCTACCATTTTCTTTATTTCACGGCGCTCCGGAATGCGCCGCCGGTCGAGGCCGGGCTGATCGCCTATCTCTGGCCGCTGCTGATCGTCGTCGGTTCGGCGATGCTGCCGGGCGAGCGGCTCAGGTGGTTTCATGTCGCCGGCGCCTTGATGGGCCTTGGCGGCACCGTCCTGATCGTCGGCCGTCATGGGGTGGCATTCGATGGCGCTTATGCCCTTGGATATGGCGCGGCATTCCTGTGCGCCTTCACCTGGTCGGCCTATTCGCTGCTGTCGCGGCGATTCGGCAAGGTTCCGACGGATGTCGTCGCGGGCTTCTGCCTGGCGACGGCGATTCTTTCCTTCCTGAGCCACCTCGCGCTCGAGCAGACGGTGTGGCCGCAAACGGTCGGTGAATGGCTGGCTGTGCTGGGGCTCGGACTGTTTCCGGTCGGTGCTGCCTTCTACACCTGGGACTACGGCGTGAAGAACGGCGATATCCAGATTCTCGGCGCGTCGAGCTATGCGGCGCCGCTCGTCTCGACGCTGGTTCTCGTGCTGGCCGGTTTCGCGGTGCTGGACTGGCGCATCGGTCTTGCCTGCCTGCTGATTACCGGTGGCGCGATGCTGGCGGCACAGGAAATGATCGGCCGGCGGGCCGCGAGGGCCAAGTAGGGCGACTCAGCGGTCCAGCGGGTTCCAGTTCGCCGGCGCCATTTCGAAGCTCGAGAACTCGAATCCGGGTGCAACGGTGCAGCCGACAAGCGTGTAGTCACCGAGCGTTTCCGCCGATTGCCACCAGCCCGAATGGACGATCGCCTGCGGGTGTTCGCCGGCGGCGAGATTGATGCCGAGCTTGACGGTGTCGCTGATCAGTCCATCCGACGAGCGGTGCAGGGCAAGCGGCGCGCCGGCGTAATAGTGCCAGATCTCGACGGCATCGCGAACGCGGTGCCAGTGCGATCTCTCGCCCTTCTGCAGCATGTAGTAGATGGCGGTCGAATTTCCGCGCGGTGCGCCGGCGGTGTCGCGGAAGGTTTCTGCGTACCAGCCGCCTTCCGGATGCGGCTGCAGGGATAGTTTCTGAATGATCTCTTCGGCAGTCATCGGAAGTTGTCCTTGCGTTTGCGGATCTCTGCAAAAACATCGGCGTCGCTTGCTGCCTCCATGCCCAGATGGGCGCGAATGCCGGCATCGGACGGTCTCAGGAACGGGTTCGTCGCCTTCTCCACCGCGATCGTCGTCGGAATGGTGAACTTGCCCTCTGCCCGCAAGGCTTCGATTTCGGCTGCCCGCTTTGCGAGCGCGTCGTTACCGGGATCGACAGTGACCGCAAAGCGGGCATTGGAGAGGGTGTATTCGTGGCCGAAATAGACCTTCGTGTTGTCCGGAAGTTTGGCGAGCTTCTGCAGCGATTGCCACATGTCGGCGGCCGGCCGCTCGAACAGGCGGCCGCATCCGAGCGCGAACAGGGTGTCGGCGGCAAAGAGAAGCGCGTCGTCCGGGAAATAATAGCAGATGTGGCCGGCAGTGTGGCCGGGTGTCTCGATCACATGGACGGGGTGGCCGGCAAACTCGAAGCGGTCATCGTCGCCGAAGGCCTGGTCCAGGCCCGGTATGGCGACGGCTTCATTGATCGGTCCGGTGATCTCGCAATCGAACTTTTCCTTCAGCGCCAGATTGGCCTCGACGTGGTCGTGGTGATGGTGGGTGGTGAGAATGTGGGTCAGCGTCCAGCCGCGGCGTTTCAACGCCTCTAGGATCGGCCCTTCTTCCGGCGCATCGATGGCCGCCGTCTGCTTCGTTTCGGGGTCGTGCAACAGCACGCCGAAATTGTCGCTGCGGCAGGGAAAGACAACGATCTCGAATAAGGCCATCTACAACACTCCATGCAACCGGGATCATTCTATCAATGATTGGAGAATGTAGACTGTTCCGTCTTGAAGTCCACCGAAACGCAGTTAGGTTTACAGCATGCATACCGACATCGTCGACCTCAGGCAGTTCTACAATTCCGAGCTCGGTCATCTGGCCGAGCATTCGATTGCGATGGCCTTGTCTTCGATATGGGCAAGGCTGCCCGAGGAACGTCTCGTCGGCCTCGGTTATGCCACGCCCTATCTAGACCGGTTCCGCGCCGATACCGAGCGCACATTTGCCTTCATGCCGGCCGGGCAGGGGGCGGTGAACTGGCCGCTCGGCGAATATTCCTCCACGGCGCTGATCTTCGACGAGGAATTGCCGCTGCCGGACGCCTCGATCGACCGCGTGCTGATGGTCCATGCGCTGGAATTCACCGAAAATCCGCGCGAGTCGCTGAAGGAAATCTGGCGTATCCTGGCACCGGGCGGACGCCTCGTCATCGTCGTGCCGAACCGTCGCGGCGTGTGGGCGCAGATGGAGCACACGCCGTTCGGCTCGGGCCGGCCCTATTCGCGCGGGCAGCTGTCAACGCTGCTGAGGGAAACGAATTTCACCCCGATCTCGGCGACCGACGCACTGTTCTTCCCGCCCTCGAGGTTCCGCACCATCCTCAAGCTCAGGACACTGCTTGAGCGCTTCGGGCGCAAGCTCTGGCCGCTCTTTTCCGGCGTCATCGTCGTCGAGGCGCAGAAGCGGCTCTACCAGGGCCTGCCAGTCAGCGCACGGGCGTCACGGCGGGTCTTCGTGCCGGTGCTCGCCCCACACGGCGTGCCGACCACCAGGGACGCCGCCGACCCTCGAAAACTCGGCTGATCGCGCCGCACTCCGCCTCGACAAAAGGTACAATCCGCTTTAATCGGTGATTTCCTTTCGGGCAGGCTGCGGCCGGCCCAATTCCGCAAGGTCGATCACATGAGTACCGAAATGCAAGAGCCTGTTCCGCGTCCCGGCATCCTTGACATCGCCGCCTATGTTCCTGGCAAGGAATCCGCTCCGGGCGTCGCCAAGGTCTACAAGCTTTCCTCCAACGAGACGCCGCTCGGGCCGAGCCCCAAGGCGATCGAGGCGTTCCGCGGCGCGGCTGGGCATCTCGAGCTCTATCCCGACGGGCAGGCGACGGAACTGCGTCAGGCGATCGCGTCCGTCCACGGGCTGAACACCGCCAACCTCATCTGCGGCAACGGCTCGGACGAACTTCTCGGCCTGCTCTGCCATGTCTATCTCGGCCCCGGCGACGAGGGCATCATCACCGAGCACGGCTTCCTCGTCTACAAGATCCAGATCATGGGCGCGGGTGCGACGCCGGTCGTGGTCAAGGAAAGGGATTGCGCCGTCGATGTCGACGCGATCCTCGCCGCCGTGACGGCGAAGACGAAGATGGTCTTCATCGCCAATCCTGGCAATCCGACCGGGAGCTATGTGCCGGTCAGCGAAATCCGCCGGCTGCATCAGAGCTTGCCACCGCATGTGCTGCTGGTTCTCGATGCGGCCTATGCCGAATATGTCCGCCGCAACGACTACGAGGCGGGGATCGAACTGGTCTCGTCCAACCGCAACGTGGTGATGACCCGGACCTTCTCCAAGGTCTATGGTCTGGCCGCGCTGCGGGTCGGCTGGCTTTACGGTCCGCTCGCCGTCATCGACGCGATGAACCGCGTGCGTGGTCCGTTCAACCTCAACGCTCCGGCGATCGCCGCTGCGTCGGCCGCCATCCGCGACCAGGGCTTCGTCGGCAAGGCGGTCGAGCACAACCTTGCCTGGATTTCGACGGTTACGGAGGCTTTGGAAAAACTGGGTCTCAAGATCACGCCGTCGGTCGCCAATTTCGTCCTCATCCATTTCCCGGACGTGGACGGCAAGCGCGCGGATGCGGCCGACGCCTTCCTGACCAGCCGCGGCTATATCCTGAGAGCGGTCAAGGGATATGGCTTTGCCAATTCGCTGCGGATGACGATCGGCTCGGAAGAGGCCAATCGCGGCGTGATCGCCGCACTGACGGAATTCATGGGTGAGCAGAAATGAGCAATGTTCTCTTCGACCGGATCGCGCTGATCGGTATCGGCCTTATCGGTTCGTCCATAGCGCGCGACATCAAGAAGTATGGTCTTGCAAAGGAAGTCGTCATTTCCTCGCGCAGCACGGATACGCTGAAACGCGCCGAGGAACTGGAGCTTGGGGACCGCTACGTCGCGTCCGCCGCTGAGGCGGTCAAGGACGCGGACCTCGTCGTCGTCTCCGTTCCCGTCGGTGCATCGGCCGCAGTTGCGGCAGAAATTGCCGGTAGTCTCAAGCCGGGCGCGATCGTCACCGATGTCGGCTCGACCAAGGCATCCGTGATCGCGCAGATGCAGCCGCACATGCCGGACAACGTCCATTTCATTCCGGGCCATCCGATTGCCGGTACAGAACGCTCAGGCCCGGATGCCGGTTTCTCGGGTCTCTTCTCCGGTCGCTGGTGCATCCTGACGCCGCTCGAAGGCACGGATCCGGCGGCGCTGCAGGCGCTCAGGGATTTCTGGATGGCGCTTGGCTCCAAGATCGACGAGATGGACCCGCTGCATCACGACAAGGTGCTTGCGATCGTCTCGCACCTGCCGCAGATCATCGCCTACAATATCGTCGGCACCGCCGATGACCTGGAAACGGTGACCGAATCGGAAGTCATCAAGTATTCTGCTTCGGGCTTCCGTGACTTCACCCGTCTTGCCGCGTCCGATCCGACCATGTGGCGCGACGTCTGCCTGCACAACAAGGATGCGATCCTTGAAATGCTGGCGCGCTTTTCGGAAGATCTTGCCTATCTGCAGCGGGCGATCCGCTGGGGCGAAGGCGACAAGCTGTTCGAACTCTTCACCCGCACGCGGGCGATCCGCCGCCTGATCATCGAGGCCGGCCAGGACGTCGATACGCCGGACTTCGGCCGCCATCTGCGCGACGAGAAGAAGTAATCGCGAAACCGCCGGATTACAGCGGCGGCAGATAGCCGATCGGGATGAAGCTGACGAAGACGGCACCGTCCTCGATGTCGAGGCTTATGGTGCCGTTGTCATGCTTGCCGGCGATGCTCTTCAGAATATCGGCGACGTTGCGGATCTGGCCCGCAGCTTCCGGAAACTCGCTGACCAGCAGGTCGCGCCAGGCCTGTATGCGTTCGATCTCGACGCGAATGCGGCCGGAGATGAAGCCGTTCTCATCGACGCTGAAAGGGCCGGACGCGGTTACGATGCGGCCCTCGCCGAGATCGACCGCGAGGCCGCGCAACTGGCCTTCGGAATTGCGAAGGACCGTATCCAGTCGTTCCTTGCCGGCGAGAAGACCGGCCTTGCCGGTGAGCGTCAGGTCGATGCTGGTCGAAAACGGAGGCAGGACCTTCTGCGCAGGATCGGCCAGCGTGGCGTTGACATCTTCGGCCAGCAGCGCGACGTCGAGGTCTGCGCCGTTGGCTCTCAGATGCGCTTCACCGTGACCGGATTTCACATCGGCGGATACCTTTGCGAGAGAACTCGAAACGCTTCCGGTGATGTCCTTGGCAATCAGGTCGACCTTGCTCACCCCGCCAAGGCCGGCGCGGAAGCTCGATTGCAGGCTGGACCATTCGAGATGCGTGAAAAGGCCGTACGTCGTGCGGAGCTCGGCCGGTCCGTCCAGTTCGAAGACGACATGGCCTGGCTGATAGATCTGCGCGGCCGAGCGCAGGGCGCCGAAGGTTGCCGACAGGCCCTGACGGCTGTCGTCGATCGCCAGCTTGTCGCAGAACAGGCCGATGCGGAACGGATAGCCCCGGACATCCAGAGCGCTGCACTGGCCGCCGATGCCGTCGGCGGCGCCGGATCCGGCCAGAAACTCGGCGACCCTGGTCTTCAGCTGGCTTGCCGCGACATACCATCCACCCGTATAGAGGACTATTGCGACGAGGACCGCTGCGGCCAGCCAATAGACCCTTCCTGACACTGTCGATCTATTGCCGGGAGCAGGTGCCGCCATTGGGTTCTCCACGTTCTTGAATCGGCTTATTGAGAGACTTGACGCGGGATATGGACGATTTTTGGGTGTTTGGCTACGGTTCGCTGATGTGGAACCCGGGCTTTGTGTTCAGCGAAAGCCGTCAGGCGCTTCTCGCCGGCTACCGTCGCGCCCTTTGCGTCCGCTCCTATGTGCATCGCGGCACGCCCGAGCGTCCGGGTCTCGTGCTCGGTCTCGACCAGGGTGGCTCGTGCCGGGGCATTGCGTTCAAGGTTGAACCGCACGACCGCGACAGCGTCATCGACTATCTGCGGGAGCGTGAGCTGGTGACCAGCGTCTATCTCGAACGCAGCGTTCCGATCCGGCTGGACAACGGGCGAAAGGTGAGGGCTCTCACCTATGTCATCGATCGCCGGCACGAACAGTATGCCGGTGCGCTGGACCCGCTGCATGCCGCCGGCACCGTCCTTTCGGCGACAGGCCGGTCCGGGCCGAACGAGGCCTATGTCCGCAACACCGTCGAGCATCTCAGGGGTATCGGCATTCGCGACCATCGGCTGGAGAGGGTGATCGCAGAGATGGGCCGGCTCGCTCAGGCCGGAAGCTGATCAGCGGCGTTCTGCGCCCGCAATTCCGCGATCCTCGCGACGGCCGTCGGCGGCAGCGGCAGGTCCGGATTCCTCTCGACGGTTTCGAGCAGCAGTTGGTCGCTCGCCTTTTCCATGGTTTCGACAAGCATCTTGAAAAAGACGTCCTGGGGCAGGCCGGGCGCGATCGGCGGCAGGATGCGGATGGTGATGTGGCCTGGATAGCGGTTGAGGCTGCGGCGCGGCCAGAACAGGCCCGCATGGCAGACGATCGGCACGACGGGCATTTCGAGGTCGCGGTAGAGGCGGGCGATGCCGGCGCGATACTGCGGCTCGGCACCCGGCGGGCGGCGTGTTCCCTCGGGGTATATGACCAATTGGCGACCGGTCTTCATCTCCGCCTTCGTGCGCTTCATCAGGTCGACCATGACCTTGCCGCGTGCACCGCGATCGATGGGGATCATCCGCTGCTTCATGGCGTACCAGCCGAAGAGCGGGATCCACATCAGTTCGCGCTTCAAGATGAAAAGCGGATCGTTGATGAACGGCAGCAGCGCGTAGACGTCCCAGAACGACTGGTGCTTCGGTGACGCGATGTACGGACCGTCCGGCAGGTTCTCAAGGCCCTCGACGCTGTAGGTGGTGCCGACGATCGCCTTCATCAGGCGGTGGTTGGACATCGCCCAATTCTTCGGAATCCGGAAGGCGGTCTTGCGGGGCAAGAAGAAATAGATGGGCGACAGCACGATCATCCGGATGATGATGTTCGCGTAGAACAGGATGTTGAACAGCATCGAGCGGAAGAAGATCATCGGAGGGCCTGATGTGAAAGTCGTTTTCCGCTGCCTACACGAAATGGGCGTGGAGTGAAAGACGTTCGGCCGTCGAGGGCTATCCGTCCATGCCGGTCCTCAGGCCGGAACCGATGCCGATCCCGGTCAGGCCGCGAAGCCTGGCCGCCAGCAGCTTGACGTATTCGGCGATCATGGTGCGCATGGCGTTCGGGTCGGCAAACCAGTTGCGCTGCTTGAGATCGGCATTGACGACGGGGTAGGGCAGGAACTCGATGCGGGGTTCGACCTGGCGAAGCTCCAGAAGGCTGCGAGGCATGTGGTAGTTGTTGGTCACGACCAGGACCGAGCGATAGCCATTCTTCTCGATCCACGCCATCGTCTCGTTGGCATTGCCGATCGTGTCGAGCGCGGCGTAACCGATATCGACACAGCAATTGAACAGGTCTTTCGGCGCGTCGGTCATCTTGCGGATCTGGGCGCCGGTCGTGCTCGGATGCACGCCGGAGATAAGAAGACGGGCGCCGGCGTGTTCGGCGAGCAGGGCGACAGCCTGATCGATGCGCTGGTAGCCGCCGGTCAGCACGACGATCGCGTCGGCCTTGGGGGAGGAGGGTGGCGCGTAGGAGGAGACGGTGTCGGCAAAGCGCAGGAAATCGACGAAGACGACGCCGGCCAGAAGAACGCTGACAATGCCCACCCGACGTGCGACGCGCCGAAAGAGGCTTCGGCGGGCACGGGGCTCGGCTTTTCGGCGCGATTCGGTCATTGGGGCGCCGTGCAATGTTTCCTCGGTGACCATGAAGTCTTCTTAATTATCGAATCCGGTGCGAAACAGACCAAAACCGCCAAGGCCATTCTCTCCGGCTTTCCTCAACCCGCAGTGCCATCGGAGCGGGCGGGGTCCGACCGGATCCGGTCGATCTCGTAGATCGTGCGAATCACGGTGATCCTGGCCGTCAGCGTCGTCAGGAAAGCAATGACGATCATCGTGGCAAAAATACCGGCGTAGCCGAGATAGTCTACGGAGAAGGTGCCGAAAAGGGCGGTTGCCTGATCGGATTGCGGGGTGGCGAGCGAGCGGCTCTGCCAGAAGCCGGCGACCGCAAAGGAGGCCGCGGCGAGAAGGCTTCCCGCCGCCGAGCCCTTGAGGCTGATCTTCAGAAAATGCTTCTGGAACTCGTTGGCGATGAAGGAGCCCTCGGCACCGACGAAATGCAGTACCTCGACGATGTGATGGTTGCCGGCCAACGCGCCGCGCGTTGCAAAGACCACGGTCAACACCATTGCGGAGAAGACCAGGCCCAGGAGACCGACACCGATGGCGACCGTGGTGCGGGCCATCGAGACGAGGCGATCGACCCAGGTGCGGTGGTCGTCCAGGGTCGCCTGGGGAATTTCCGCCTTCAGCTGCGCCCGCATGGCGCTGAAATCGGGTGGATTGTTCTCGTCGATGGTGACGATGACGAGGCGCGGGACGGGAAGCTCGTTGATATCGAGACCGGTGCCGAGCCAGGGTTCGAGCAGGCGCGCCGTTGCCGCCTCGTCCATGATGGTTCCGGACTTGGTGCCGACATAGGAGAGCGCGATGTTCTTCGCCTTCTCCAGCGACTGGTTCATGTCCAGCCGGTCGTCAGGCTTGATCTGGATGGTGATTTCCCGCGAAATCTGGCTCTGCCAGGAATGGGCGGTGGCCCGGACCATCGACACGCCGCCGAGCGTGATGCAGGCGAGAAACGCCATGATGGCGATAACCACCATCAGCGCGTTGCCCTGAATGTTGGACGAGGGCACGATCGGACCCGCGGCGCGCAGGCGAAGCGGCGGTTTGCGCGGCTTTTTCGTCTGGGGCGGCTGTGGCTGTCGTCCCGTCCTGTCGTTCATGGCCTCACTCATAGATTTCCAGCCGCCCCTCCGTCAGGATCATACGCCGCGCGTCGATACTGTCCATCAGCGCGAAATCGTGAGTGGCGATGACCACCGCTGTGCCGAGGCGGTTGAGTTCCAGGAAGAGGCTCAAGAGGCGCTTGGCCATGGGAGGGTCGACGTTGCCGGTCGGTTCGTCGGCGAGCAGGATCTCCGGGCGGTCGATCAAGGCGCGGGCGATCGCCGCGCGCTGTTTCTCGCCGCCGGACAGCACGGGCGGCAGGACATTGATGCGATCGCCGAGCCCGACCCATTTCAGCAGTTCGACGACGTCGGTGCGGTAGCTCGCCTCGTCCTTGCCGCGGACGCGAAGCGGCAGCGCCACGTTCTCATAAGTCGTCAGGTGCTCCAGCAGGCGGAAATCCTGGAAGACGATGCCGATGCGCCGGCGCAGCATCGGCAGTTCGCTCCTCGGAATGGTGGCGATGTCCCGGTCGAACATGCGGATGAGGCCGCGGGTCGGCTGGAGCGACAGGAAAAGCAGGCGCAGCAATGTCGTCTTGCCGGCACCGGAAGGCCCGGTCAGGAACTGGAAGGAGCGCTTTGGAATGTCGAAGGTCAGGTCCCTGAGGATTTCCGGACCCATTCCGTATCGCAAGCCGACATTTTCAAAATGGATCAAGGGAGCATTTCCAGTCTCTGGCTTCGGATTTGAATTGGAGCCAACATGACACTTCTTAACCAACGTGGTTAACAGGCGGTAAAGAAACGGCCGAAAACCGTTGTTTTGGGGGCCGTCTTTGCGAAGCGTTAACCATTTACGTTTACGACCCGTTCCTATGTGTTTCAATGCCGAGCTTTGTCCAGACCGTGGATGCGCTTGGCGGAGGGAAAGGTTAGGCGGCGATGGCTCCATACGGTTCACGGCAAGCAAGAGCCGAAACGATCGACCTGCTGCCGCCCGAGCGGCCGGTGGCATCCCGGCGTCCACGCTATCAGTCATCCGGCCATGCCGATGTCGTCGATGCCGAATTCGTCGTCATTAACGACAACCGCAAGCCGGCTTCTCACGAGCGTCCCTCGTTTTCCCGCCCGAAATTCCGCAAGGCGAGAACGGTTTCCGGCCGGGATCTCGCCCTTTCCGCCATGTCCTTTGCGGAGCGTATGCTGGCGCGATTGCCGAAGCGCCAGTTTTCCGGGCTTGTGGCGACCTCGTTCGTGGCGGTCTTCGCGCTTTGCGGCGGCTTTTCGGCGCTCGCCGGCGGGGCGTCCGTGCCGGCATCCGTCTCGCCGCTCGACATCACCCATGTCACGGTGACGCCGCAGATGGCTAACGGCATGCATGTGCTGCTCGTCAACGGCATCATCGAGAACCGGCTCGAAAGCGACCAGCCGGTGCCGCGCCTGCGCGCCGATATTCTCGCCGATGGCGAGCTGACGGCAAGCCTGATCCTCGACCCGCCGACCGACTCGCTTTCGGGCGGAATGAGCCGCGGCTTTGCCGCGCGACTGAGCTATCCCGGTGGAAAACAGCCGGATGTCAGGGTTTCCTTCATGCAATAGGGTGCTTCCGCGCATCTCTCATGGTATCGGCTTTAGTGTCGCCACCGAGGAGAATGCCGCATGCCCGTCGTACGCGGAAAGAATATCGAACCCCTTTTCACCGCCGAGCAGATCGCCGAGCGCAACCGTACCCTTGCCGCCCAGATCGCATCCGGCCCGACGCGCGACCTTCTGGTCATCGCCGTCCTGAAGGGGTCTTTCATCTTCGCTGCCGATCTCATCCGGGCGCTGCACGATGCCGGTCTTGCGCCGGAAGTGGAGTTCATCACCCTCTCGAGCTACGGCACCGGCACCGTCTCCAAGGGGGTCCGGATCGTCAAGGACATTGACAGCGATGTGAAGGACCGGGACGTTCTGCTGATCGACGACATTCTCGAATCCGGCCGCACGCTGCTGTTTGCCAAGGAACTTCTCTACGAGCGCGGCGCGCGACATGTCAGCATTGCCGTCCTTCTCGACAAGAGCGTCAAGCGTTCGGAAAAACTGGAGCCCGATCACGTCGGCTTCGAATGTCCCGACTATTTCGTCGTCGGCTATGGCATGGACGTCGCCTATGCCTTCCGCGAGCTGCCTTTCGTCGGCGTCGTGACCGGCGACGCGGAGTGATTTCCGGCCGTCCGGCGGACAGACCTTGTTAACTATGCCCGCTTGATGGCAAGCTGCATTTACCGATCGCAAAGGAAACTTTGATGAGTTGCCTTCACGGGACAGTAACAAAGATGGAGCGATGCGGGACATGGCAAGGATTTTGATCACCGAAGACGAAGACACCCTGCGCACCTTCGTGGCTCGTGCCCTGCGTCTTGACGGACATGAGACGGAAGAGGCCGCGGACGGCGCGGAAGGCCTGGAAAAGCTGATGGCCGGCTCGTTCGATCTGCTGCTTTCCGACATCCGCATGCCCGTCATGGACGGCATTGCGCTGGCGCATGAAGCCTCGTCGCACTTTCCCCAGCTGAAGATCCTGCTGATGACCGGCTATGCCGAGCAGCGCGAGCGGGCAGACGACCTTGCGCGCAAGATCGTCGATGTGGTGCCGAAGCCGTTCGCGCTTCCCGACATCCGCAAGGCCGTCGCGCTGGCGCTGGCGGCCTGAGCCTGAGGCGGGCGGCGTGCAAGGAACCATCAGACCCGTCCATCATGGTGACTACGCCCCGCTGATTTCTGTCTGGCATCGGGCCTGGCAAGAGGCCTATGCCGATCTCGTTCCGCCGGGCATCCTGGCTTTTCGAACACCCGATCATTTCTCGCAGTGGTTGGCCGAGGCGCTCGGCGAAGAATTCTTCTCTGTCGCCGTGGCTGGCGGAACCGTGCTCGGCTTCGTTTCCACGCGCAACGACGAGATCTGCCGGCTCTATGTGGACCAGCGGGCGCGCGGGTCCGGAGCCGCGCAGGCATTGCTTGCCTATGGCGAGGATGAATTGGCGTCTGCCGGATGCAAGATCGCCAAGGTATACTGTCTTGCAGGAAACACGCGGGCGGAACGGTTCTATCAGCGTCAGGGCTGGAGCCTTCGGCAGACGGTGGAAGAGCCGCTCTGGTTGCCGGAAGGCGTCGAAGGCTCCTTCAAAGCGCTCAGCCACATGTATGAGAAGCCCTTGGCCTGACGGACCCGTCAGTGCCGCTTACTTGATATCCAGCAGACGCTCCAGATAATCCTTCTCGATCTGCATGGCCGGATTGTTCGAGAGCTTCTCGCGGATCGCATCGAGGATTTCGCGGGCGCGCTGGATATCGATCTCGTCCGGCACCTTCACGCGTTCGCCGAAATCCGGACCGCGATTTCCGAGAGGGCGGCCGAGCGGATCGCGCCCGTCACGGCCTTGCGACTGGCCGGTCTGTCCCTGGCCATTCCCCTGCATGGCCTGCATCATCTGGCTCATCATGTCGCGGACGCCGCGGCGAAGCGCTTCCAGTGCACGGCCCTGTCCGTCGACTGCCTGATCGCCGCGACCCTTGCCGAGCGCGCCGGCGGCACCGTTCATTTCGCGGTTGGCGTCGTCAAATCCTTCGCCGGGCTTTATGCCGAGCTTCTTCAGTTCGCCCTGCAGTTCCGCCAGCGAATCGGCCAGCGCCTGCTGCTGGGCCTTGAGGCTCTTCAGCGCATCCTCCAGCTGCTGCTTGGTCATGCCGTCGGTTGACTGCTGGCCGTTCTCGCCGTTCTGGGCCTGCTGGTCGCCATCCTGCTGCTGTTGCTGCTGCTGATCGTCGCCGGACTGATCCTGGCCCTGCTGCTGTTGCTGGCCCTGGTCCTGCTGGCCTTGCTGGTCGTCGCCTTCCTGCTGGTCCGGATCGCCGCGCTGCATGCGGTCCTTCAGAGCCTGGTTCATCTGGAAGGTCTGCTCCATGAGCTTCTGCTGCTGCTGCATCAGCTCGCCAAGCTTGTCCATCTGCTGGCGCATCGGGTTGTCCTGCTGCTGGCCGCCGTTCGGCTGCTGGCGGCCGGCCTGCAGGTTGTTCATCATTCGCTGGAGTTCGGACAGCAGCTGCTGGGCGGCATCCTTGTTGCCAGAGCGGGCCAGATTTTCGATCTGGTCCATCATGTTTTCCAGGTCCTGCTGGCGCAGGATATTCTGTGCCTGCTGCTGTTGCTGCTGCGGCGAAGCGTTCGGATTGTTATCGAGGCGCTTGGCGAGTTCCTTCATGTACTCGTCCATCGCTTTGCGAAGCTCATCCATGAGCTTCTTGATCTCCTCGTCGCCGGCGTCGCGCTCCAGTGCGTTTGCAAGCGCCTGCTGCGCATCGCGAAGCTTGCGCTCGGCCTGGGACAGGTCGCCGTCCTCAATGCCGTTGGCGATTTCCCACAGATAGGAAGCGGTATCCTTCAGGCCTTCCTGATCCCGCGTCATCTTCATCCGCATGAAGGCCGAACGGATGAGCAGGAAATCGGTGAGGTTGGGAATGGTCAGTTCCGGGCGGACCTGCAGGGCCTCGTTCATCGCGATGGCTTGCGGGAGCGCGCGGACATCGAGGGAGAAGATCTGACGCTCTTCGGCGACGCTGGCCGCCAGCGGCTTGCTGAAGCCGCGATCCGGCAGGGTCATGTAATGCGGCTGGCTGCGGCCCGTCTGGCCCTTGGCGTCGGTCGCGACGAGCGTGATCTTGACCCGCTTGCCCGAGAGCGGATGCTCCGTCAGATTGCGGCTCGTCAGGCCCTTGGCATCCTTGGTATTCCGGCGCGGCAAGTTGAGCTTGTATTCCGGCAGGGGAAAGAGCGGCACAGCGTCCTTGTCGGCGTCGTAGGCTGGCTCAATGTCCGCATGGGCCTCTTGCAGGCCGTAATCATCGCTGGCCTTGAACGGAATTTCCAGAGCGCCGTTGACGGCGCGCCGCGGCAAGCCGTCGAAGGCGATTTCCGGCGGCCGGTCCGGGACCACCGAGAGAGCCCAGTTGCGGCCATTGACGCTGAGAATGCCGCTCTGCTGAAGCGTCATCTGATGCGTTTCCGGCGTGTCCGCGGATGCCTGGCTCGGCTCGGGTGCTGCGTCGTCCGTCTTTTCTGCCGCCAGAAGCGGCACTTCTTCTGCGCCGCCGACACCCTGCGGCTTGAAGAGGGCGGTCTTGTCGCCCTTGCCGCCGGTCATGCGGATCGTCAGGACCGATTCCTCCGGCACGGAAACCGGCTCGCCGGACTGGTCGAGACGGCTGGTCAGGTAGACGGGCGCCTTGCCGGTATAGGCGGGCGGCGCGATCCAGGCGTCGATGCGCATGTCCGGATCGCTTGCTGCGACAGATTGGTTGCGGAAGGCGTCGACGAGAGTGCCGGCGCCATTGGAGAACGAATAGGCAAAGGCGACCGTGACCAGCAGGACCGGGACGGCGCGCAGCGCCCAGCGGTCGAAGCGGGCGATGTCCGGCCGAGGCAGGCCCGCGTCGAGGGAGGCGATGCGGGCCGCCATGCGTCGCTGATGCTCGTGCCAGAGGGCGGCGGCGATCGGGCTGTCGAAGGCCGGCTCCTCGTCCTGGATGGCGACCGGCTGGTGGGCGAGATTGTTGCGCTCTTCGAGGAAGCGGTCCGCCTCGCGGTTCTTCGGCCAGCGCAGCCTGAGCGCGGGCAGGAGCGAGGCGAGGAAGGCGAAGACGAACAGGAAAATCAGCGTGAGGCGCAGCGGATCCGGCATCAGGCGGTAAAGACCGAACCAGGCGAAGCACAGGAAAAGCGCGGCGACGGCGAGCGGCGCAAGCAGAATGGGCATCAGCCTTTCGGCCAGCATCACGCTGGCCGCGGTGATCCGCCGGAACGCCAACGCTCGCGTCTGCTTCTGAGATTTGCTGCTGCTCTGGCCTTGCCCAGGCTCCGTCATCCAGTCGGGCTCCCTGCCTTGTTTCATCCAAGGCGGTTAAGGCGGCACGATGCCGAATTCATGGCGTCAGGATAACATTGTTTGTGGCGAAGGCGAGGGCGCTTTGTGCCGGCCCTGCCTTTTTTGCCCGGTATCAACGAATTTTGAACCGGCCGTGTATCAGTCGAGCCAGGCCGGAACGGAGTCGAGACCGATCAGTTCGTCATAGGTCGGGCGCGGACGGATGACATGGAAATCGCCGCCCTTCACCAGGACTTCCGGGATCAGCGGACGGGTATTGTACGTGCCCGCCTGCACCGCGCCATAAGCGCCGGCTGACCCGACCCAGAGCAGGTCGCCCGGCTTCGGCATGGCCATCTCCCGGTCTTTCGCCAGGAAGTCGCCGCTCTCGCAGACCGGGCCGACGACATCAGCCTTGATCCAGGGAGAGTTGGCGGCGGAAATCCTGACCGGCTTGATCTCGTGATAGGCCTCGTAGAGCGTCGGGCGGATGAGGTCGTTCATCGCGCCGTCGACGATCACGAAGGTCTTGTCTTCGGTGTCCTTCACATAGATCACCTCGGTGACCATGATGCCGGCATTGCCGACGATCAGGCGGCCGGGTTCGGCGACGATCTTGCAGCCTAGATCCTTGAGCTGGCCCTTGACGATTTCGGCGAAGCTGTCGGGAAGGGGCGGCGGGTTGTTGTCGTCGCGGTAGGGAATGCCGAGGCCGCCGCCGATGTCGACATGCTCGATCGTGTGGCCGTCGGTGCGCAGCGTGTCGACGAGTTCGCGCAGCAGGCGGAACGCGTCGGCAAACGGCTGCAGATCGGTGATCTGGCTGCCGATGTGCATGTCGATGCCGGTGACCTTGATGCCCTTGAGGGTTGCGGCGTGCGCGTAGACGCTGCGGGCGCGCTCGTAGGAAATGCCGAACTTGTCGCCCTTCTTGCCGGTCGAAATCTTGGCATGGGTCTTGGCGTCCACATCCGGATTGATGCGGAAGGAAACGTGAGCCTGCTTGCCGGCGGCAAGGGCGCGCTGGTTGAGGATTTCCAGCTCCGGCTCGGATTCGACGTTGAAGCAGTAGATGCCGGCTTCGAGCGCGAGGTCCATTTCCGACGGCTTCTTGCCGACGCCCGAAAACATGATGCGGTTTGCCGGAATGCCGGCGGCGAGCGCCCTGCGCAGTTCGCCTTCCGACACCACGTCGATGCCGGCACCAAGTCGGCCGAGCGTCTTGAGGACGGCCTGGTTGGAGTTGGCCTTCATGGCGTAGCAGACCATCGAATCGACGTCGGCGAAGGCGCCGGAGAAGACCTTGTAGTGGCGCTCAAGCGTTGCGGTGGAATAGCAATAGAACGGCGTACCAACGGCCTTGGCGATTTCCGGCACGGGCACATCCTCGGCATAGAGAATGCCGTCGCGGTATTCGAAATGGTTCACGGACGTCTACCTGTCAGAGAAGGGGGTCGAGAATGAACGGCTTGTCCTGCACCTCAACCTTGCTGGTGTCGACGGCCTTCGTGTTCTGTTTTTCGATCGGCGTGCTTGGCGGATCGAGATCGCCCTTGCGGCCGCATCCTGAAAGGGCCAGGCCTGCAAGCGCCAGTACGGCGGCGGAAAGGGTGATGCTTCGGATCGCTTTTTGCATTTGGGTTCTTGCCGGAAGTTTATCGTGAAGCCGTCATAGCGAAAATCGGGACGCTTGTGCACCCCGATTCTCGTGATCGGACAGATCAAGCGTACTGATCAGTTCCGCGAGCGCCAATAGGCGATCTGCTTGCGGACTTCCGATGGCGCCGTGCCGCCGAAGCTGGTGCGGCTGGCGACGGAAGCCTCGACGGTCAGCACGTCGAAAACCTTGTCGGTGATCGCCGGGTTGATCGACTGCAGGTCGGCAAGGCTGAGGGCGGCGAGATCGCAACCCTTGCCTTCGGCCATGGCGACCGCGCGACCCGTCACGTGATGGGCTTCGCGGAACGGCAGGCCGGCTTCGCGGACCAGCCAGTCGGCGAGATCGGTGGCAGTCGAATAGCCCGAGCCGGCAGCGGCCTTCATGCGGTCCTTGTTGATGGTGACGTCGCGGACCATGCCGGTCATGGCGGCGAGCGCCAGCTCGATGCTCTCGGCGGCGTCGAAGACCTGTTCCTTGTCCTCCTGCATGTCCTTGGAATAGGCGAGCGGCAGGCCCTTCATCACCGTCAGGAGCGCGATCAGCGAGCCGTTGATGCGGCCGGTCTTGGCGCGCACCAGTTCGGCGGCATCCGGGTTCTTCTTCTGCGGCATGATCGAGGAGCCGGTCGAAAAGGCGTCCGACAGGCGTACGAAGCCGAACTGCGGCGTCGACCAGATGACGATTTCTTCCGCGAGGCGGGAGAGATGCGTGGCGCAGATGGCGGCGACCGCGAGGAATTCGAGCGCGAAGTCACGATCGGACACGGTGTCGATCGAGTTGCGGGTCGGTTCGCGGAAGCCGAGCGCCTTGGCGGTCATGTGCCGGTCGATGGCAAAGCCGGTGCCGGCAAGGGCTGCCGCACCGAGCGGGTTTTCGTCGAGGTGATCGATGGCGTGGCGGACGCGCGAGCGGTCGCGGGCAAACATTTCCACATAGGCCATGCAGTGGTGGCCGAAGGTCACCGGCTGGGCCGTCTGCAGGTGGGTGAAGCCGGGCATGACGGTGTCGGCATGTTCTTCGGCACGGTCCAGGAAGGCGGCGATCAGGCCGGTCAGCGCCTTTTCCATGCGGCCGAGCTCTTCCTTGACCCAGAGGCGGAAGTCGACGGCGACCTGGTCGTTGCGCGAGCGGGCGGTGTGCAGCCTACCGGCGGCGGGGCCGATCAGCGTTGCAAGCCGCGCTTCGACGTTCATGTGAATGTCTTCAAGTTTGCGTGAGAACTCGAAATTGCCGCTTTCAATCTCGCCGCGGATCGTGTTCAAACCGGCGACGATCTGATCGCGATCGGTTTCCGTGATGATGCCTTTGGAGGCAAGCATGGTGGCGTGCGCAATCGAGCCGGAAATGTCCTGGGCGAAGAGTTTCTTGTCGAAACCGATGGAGGCGTTGATTTCCTCCATGATCGCATCCGGTCCGGAAGCGAAACGCCCGCCCCACATCTGGTTGGAGGATTTGCTGTCCGTCGAGTCCGCCATGAAGTGCCTGCCTTGGAGAGTGGTCTGGAGTACGAAATGACAGAAAAGAAAAGCTTCCGCCTGCCTTCCGTCAAACTGATTGCCATTGCCGCCGTCGCGGGGATGGTGGCTGGCGCGGCTGCGGTATACGTGAAGCACGCCGCCTCTGGCAAGAGCATGGCCGAGGTGGCAGGGCTTTCGGACAATTGCAAGGTCGACCAGGACAAGATCGGCAAGCTTACCAAGTTCACTGTCGGCGAGGTCGCGGCGATGAACGCCGTCAGCGAGCCGCGTGTGCTTCCGGCGCTTTCCTTCAAGGATGCCGACGGCAAGCCGCACACGCTGGAAAGCTTCAAAGGCAAGACGGTGCTGCTCAACATGTGGGCGACATGGTGCGTGCCCTGCCGTGAGGAAATGCCGGCGCTGGACGCGCTTGAGCGCGAACTCGGCAACGACAAGTTCCAGGTCGTCGCCGTCAACATCGACACGGGCGACGACACGAAGCCCAAAGGCTTCTACAAGGATTACAACATCCGGTCGCTGGCGCTCTACCACGACAGCACGATGGGTGTCTTCAACACGATGAAGAAGGAAGGGCTTGCCTTCGGACTTCCCGCAACCATGTTGATTGGCGAGGACGGCTGCCTGCTCGGCGCCATGAACGGGCCGGCCGTCTGGGATAGCCCGGATGCGAAGGCTTTGATCGGCGCGGCAATCGGAAGCTGATTTCGGGCAAGAAAACAGAGATCACGGAGAACGTCTTATGTTGAAAATTTGGGGTCGCACCAATTCGACCAACGTCAAGAAAGTTCTCTGGATCGCCGAAGAACTCGGCCTTTCCTATGAACGGATCGATGCCGGTGGTGCCTTCGGTGTCGTGAACGACCCGGCCTACCGCGCCATGAACCCAAACGGGCTTGTTCCGGTGATCGAGGACGACGGTCTCATCCTTTGGGAATCGAACACCATCGTGCGCTATCTCTCTGCGAAATATGGGGCCGACGGTTTCGGGCCGACGGACCTCGCCGGCAAGGCTAGCGCAGAAAAATGGATGGACTGGACGCCGGCGACCCTCGGCGGCGGCTTTCGTGACGTCTTCTGGAACATGGTGCGCACCGAACCCGGCAAGCGCGACATGGCCGCCGTCGAGCGCGGCATAGCAACCGTGGCCAAGGGGCTGGCAATCGCCAATGCTGCGCTGGAGAAGCAGCCCTATCTCTCGGGAGACGTCTGCGGTCTGGGTGACATTCCGCTTGGCGTGATCGCCTATGGTTGGTTTGAAATGGATATCGAACGCCCGTCAATGCCCGCGCTGGAAGCCTGGTACGATCGGCTCAAGGAGCGTCCGGCCTATCGGAAGGCCGTCATGATCCCGCTGACCTGAGTCCGGAATCGGCGAGGATCAGGCCGCTGCCTTGCGAAGGCCCCTGGTCTTCTTTGCCGGCGGGCCCTGTTCGGGGGCGCGTGTCAGAAGGGACTTGAGTTGCGCGGCCGGTACCGGCCGGTGGAAATGATAGCCCTGACCCTCGGTAATGCCCAGGCGGGCGAGAATAGTGGCCTGCTCGGCCGTTTCGATGCCTTCGGCGACGACCGTCATGCCGAATTCCCTGGCAATCGACGCCATCATCTCGATGAGCACCAGGGACTTCTTGTTCACCGTCAGACTGTCTACGAAGTATTTGTCGATCTTCAGATACTGTGCGCCGAGGCCGTGAATGGAGCTCAGGCCGTTGTGCCCGGTGCCAACGTCGTCGATCGCGATCCTGACGCCAAAGGCAGAGAGCTCCTCGGCAACCCGGCGCGCGGCCTCCTTGTCTCCGAGCGACTGGCGTTCTGTTATTTCCACGACCATCGAGGCCGGTGGCAGACCGTTGCGGTGGAATTGCTCGAGCAGGTTGGAGGCGAATCCGGCCTTCAGGAACTGTGTGGGCGTCACGTTGAAGCTCATCTTCAGGCGCGGGTCAGCACGCAGGTGCTCGCCAATATCCTCGCCTGCGGTCTTCAGAAGGCTGTGGGTGATCGTCTCGATCTGGCCGGTCTCTTCGGCGAAGGGGATGAACTTGTCGGGCGGGATGAGGGTGCCATCGCTGCGAATCCAGCGCGCGAGAGCTTCAAAACCCATGACTTCCCCGGTCGAGATGCTGACAATCGGCTGATAGTAGGGCCGGATCTGACCGGAGCGGATGGCGGCGTCGATATCGTCTGCCATTCCCTTGCCGCGCACGATGCCGCGGGTGACGAAGAAGGAGAGAATGGAGATCACCAGTCCCACACCGATCAGGGCGGCCGGGTGAATCTGCTGCTGCCAGCCAAGCAGGAACTGCCGGTCGACCTCGATTTCCGCCCTTATCGGGAAACGGCCCGAGGTTGCCGTGTAGACTTCCGCGTTCGTTGTCCGCCATTCGAAGTCGCCACTGGAGATATAGCGCGCGAAGACGGTCCCGTCGGAAAGAAGCAGGCGGATGTTTGCCCGCGACCGCAGGTCGGGCGGGAGGATGTCGTAGAGCGTTCCCGGGTTGATGATCTCGATGATGTCGTGTGTTTCGCTGAGTTGCCAGCGGATGCCGAGGCCTTGCCAGGCGGAGGCGTTGAGGAGGAAAAGACTGAAGAAGTGATTGGCGGCGGGCACCTTGGGCGCCAATTTGATCGCTGTGTCCAGCCCGTCGGTTGCGCCGTTCAGCCCCCAGCAGGTGAGCTGACCTTCGCGGATACGAACTTCCTTCAGGTTGCTCGTTTCGAAGATGACCCTCCGCACGAGCTTGCGGCTCTTTTCCGAACATGAGCTGCCGTCGACATCCAGCAAGCGGCCCATTGAGGCGATGGCATAGTCTACGGAGAGCGTAGCGCGGCTGACGGTGGTTTCGGCAATATTGCTGAGGGTTCTGCGGTTCGCGCTTTCGACCAGCTTCACCTTGGCAATCCATGCGGCTGCGCACATCGTGGTGCACAGCAGGACGAATGTCATCCAGAACCTCAGTCGATAGCTGTAACGCATACGTTCCCCCGATGCATGCCGGAGGGTATCGCAGGGACGTTAACGGTCGCTGAACGCGGTTGTCGCTGGGCTTTCGCCGCTTGCGGTCGTGAGCCCTAGCGGGTCGGAACCGGCTTTTCGCCGCGATAATCGTAGAAGCCGCGACCGGACTTGCGGCCGAGCCAGCCGGCTTCGACATACTTCACCAGCAGCGGGCAGGGACGATACTTGCTGTCGGCGAGCCCGTCATGCAGCACCTGCATGATCGACAGGCAGGTGTCGAGGCCGATGAAATCGGCAAGCTGCAGCGGACCCATCGGATGATTGGCGCCAAGCTTCATGGCCGTGTCGATCGCCTCGACGCTGCCGACGCCCTCGTAGAGCGTGTAGATCGCCTCGTTGATCATCGGCAGCAGGATGCGGTTGACGATGAAGGCGGGGAAGTCCTCGGCAACGGTTGTGGTCTTGTCGAGCGTGTCCACGAAGCTCTTGGCGGCGCGGAAGGTGGTATCGTCGGTGGCGATGCCGCGCACCAGTTCGACGAGCTTCATGACCGGCACCGGGTTCATGAAATGGATGCCCATGAAGCGTTCCGGGCGATCGGTCGCCGACGCCAGCCGGGTAATCGACAGCGAGGAGGTGTTGGTCGCCAGGATGGCCTCCGGCTTCAGCACGGGGCAGATCTGGGCGTAGATCTTGCGCTTGACGGTTTCGTCTTCGGTTGCCGCCTCGATGGCCAGATCGACCTGGGCCATGTCCTGGATGTCGGAGGAGCCGGTGATGCGCTCGAGCGTCGCCTTGCGCTCGGTCTCGTCGAGCTTGGCGCTCGAGACGAGGCGGGCGAGGTTGCCGTTGATGGTGGCAAGGCCGGCTTCGATGCGGTCCTGGTTCAGATCGTACACATGGACCTTGTAGCCGGCAGCCGCGGCGACCTGAGCGATACCGCAGCCCATCTGGCCCGCACCGACTACGCCGACGGTCTTGATCTGCATGTCCATTGCCTCTCTCCCTTGCGCCATTTCAGGCTCGTTGTATGAAAAAGCCGGGCGGTCTTAAAAAACCGCCCGGCAGATTGATAGTCCGGACCTTCGGATTTTTCCAGTCCTTTCGCAAGTGCGAAAGAAAGGTCAAAGTGCCTTTTCGAGTTCCGGCAGGGCTTCGAAGAGGTCAGCGACGAGGCCGTAGTCGGCGACCTGGAAGATCGGCGCTTCCTCGTCCTTGTTGATCGCGACGATGACCTTCGAGTCCTTCATGCCGGCCAGATGCTGGATCGCGCCGGAGATGCCGCAGGCGATGTAGAGCTCGGGTGCGACCACCTTGCCGGTCTGGCCGACCTGCCAGTCGTTCGGTGCATAGCCGGCATCGACGGCAGCGCGCGAGGCGCCAACGGCGGCACCGAGCTTGTCGGCGACCGGCAGGATGACTTCCTTGAACTTTTCCGAGGAGCCGAGTGCGCGGCCGCCCGAGATGATGATCTTGGCGGACGTCAGTTCCGGACGGTCGGAGGCCGACAGTGCGTCCGAGACGAAGCTCGACAGGCCGGGGTTGGCCGAAGCGGGTGCTGCTTCGACGGAGGCGGAGCCGCCGGCTGCCGCTGCCTGGAAGGAGGCGGCGCGGACCGTGATCACCTTCTTTGCGTCCTTCGACTGGACGGTCTGGATGGCGTTGCCGGCATAGATCGGGCGCTTGAACGTGTCGGCGGAGACGACGTCGGTGATTTCCGAAATCTGCATGACGTCGAGGAGCGCTGCGACGCGCGGCATGACGTTCTTGCCGACCGACGTGGCGGCCGCCATGATGACGTCATAAGAACCGGAAAGCGAGACGATCAGGGCTGCGAGCGGCTCGGCGAGGTTGTTGGCATAGTCGCCGGCGTCCGCTGTCAGGACCTTGGAGACGCCCGAAAGCTTGGCGGCTTCTGCCGCTGCGGCTGCAACATTTGCGCCCGCGACGAGCACATGGACGTCGCCGCCGATCTGCGTGGCTGCGGTCAAAGCCTTGGCGGTCTGGTCGGAAACGGCGCCGTCGTGATGATCTGCCAGAAGA
The DNA here is from genome assembly GCF_052908375.1 of Rhizobium sp. PAMB 3174. Lineage (NCBI taxonomy): Bacteria > Pseudomonadati > Pseudomonadota > Alphaproteobacteria > Hyphomicrobiales > Rhizobiaceae > Rhizobium > Rhizobium sp. PAMB 3174. The sequence goes on from NZ_CM128608.1 coordinate 333,402, forward strand.
AGAATGACCATATTACTAAACTCCCTTTCCGTCCCTTAAAGCACGCCGGCTTCGTTCTTGAGCTTGTCAACGAGTTCGGCCACGGAGCCGACCTTGACACCAGCCTTGCGGCCTCCGGGCTCTTCGGTCTTCAGGACCGTCAGCCGCGGAGCGACGTCAATGCCGAAATCGGCGGGCGTCTTCTTGTCGAGCGGCTTCTTCTTTGCCTTCATGATGTTCGGCAGCGAAGCGTAGCGTGGTTCGTTGAGGCGCAGGTCCGTCGTGACGATGGCGGGAAGCTTGATCTCGATGGTCTGCAGACCTCCGTCGACTTCGCGGGTGACCTTGGCGGAACCGTCGCCGAGTTCGACCTTGGAGGCAAACGTGCCCTGCGCCCAGCCGAGGAGGGCCGCCAGCATCTGGCCGGTCTGGTTCGAGTCGTCGTCGATCGCCTGCTTGCCGACGATGACGAGGCCGGGGTTTTCCGCCTCGACGACGCCCTTCAGGAGCTTGGCGACGGCGAGCGGCTCGACGGCTTCGTCGGTCTCGATCAGGATGGCACGGTCGGCGCCCATGGCGAGGCCGGTGCGCAGCGTTTCCTCGGCCTTGGCCGGGCCGATCGATACGACGACGACTTCTTCAGCCTTGCCGGCTTCCTTGAGACGCAGCGCCTCTTCGACGGAAATTTCGTCGAACGGATTCATCGACATCTTGACGTTGGCGAGCTCGACGCCCGTACCGTCCGGCTTGACACGGATCTTCACGTTGTAGTCAACAACGCGCTTGACTGGGACCAGGATCTTCATCGAATTCCTTCCTTCACTTTCGGTGGGGAGAAAATGCGCTATTGCGCGTACGCCCAATTGTCGATTGGCGACATGGATAAGCGTTTTTTCCCCAATTTCAACGCGTTTCTGCGAATTATCCTATGGGTAGCGTGCATATATTACGCTTACGTACACGTCAATAATGTTCATTGGCGGCCCCAACGAATTGTCTTCGGCCGCGGGGCTTCTGCCGCGATCCGCGCACTGCTCTCAGCCGCCTCGATATGGGTGACGGCTTTCGGCGTCTGCATGGTCCGGTCGAACAGCGGAACGCCCGGTCGGCGCATGATGACGACGAGTCCGGCGCCGGCGAGGATGCCGCCCGCATGCGCGCCCCAGGAGACGTTGCTTTCGTTGTCGATCAGCAGCATCAGGAACTGGTAGCCGATCCAGAGCGCGAGCGGGACGAGGGCCGGCAGGGGAATGGGAATGCGCATGAACACAAGGATCCAGACACGGACCTTGGGGTGCAGGATCATGTAGGCGGCGACCACGCCGGCGATCGCGCCGGAAGCGCCGACGAGCGGCCCCTCGGAATGTGGGGCGGTCAGGCCATGGACGAAGGCGCCGGCGGCGGCGCACAGCAGATAGAAGATCAGGAAGCGCACATGGCCGAGCGCGTCTTCGACATTGTCTCCGAACACCCAGAGAAAGACCATGTTGGACGCCAGATGCCAGAAATTGCCATGCAGGAAGGCATAGGTGACGTAGGTGGCGTAGTCCGGCGCGATCGCCAGGCTCGGATCGAGGATCCCATAGCCGAAGGCGACGGCGGGGATATAACCAAGGCCGATCAGGAGTTCGTTCTGGAAGGCTTCCGTCGACAGGAAGCCGCTGACGAGCCAGACGGCAACATTGCTGACGATCAGGGAGATCGTCACATATTGCGCCTGGATATGCTTGAGGGCATTCGCATCGTAGAGCGGTATGAACATGCGCCTGCCTCCCTATGGCCGCAAGGGCCAGACGATCTATCTGTTCTTGCCCGGAACCCAGAGAATGTCGGCCTTGCCGCCGTCATTGGCATAGCGCGCCGCGACGAACAGGAAATCCGACAGCCGGTTGATGTATTTCAGCGCCGGCGCGCCGACAATTTCGCCCTCGCATTTGGCCAGCGCAACCATGTGCCGTTCCGCGCGGCGGGCGATGGTGCGGGCAAGGTGCAGATTGGCGGCAGCCGGCGATCCGCCGGGTAGAACGAAGGACTGCAGCGGATCGAGCGAGGCATTGAGCTCATCGATCTCCGCCTCCAGCCGATCCACTTGGGCGTCGATCACGCGCAGCGGCTCGAAGGCCGGCGGCTCGTTGGTCTCGGGCGTCGAAAGATCGGCGCCGAGATCGAAGAGATCATTCTGGATGCGCATCAGCATTGCGTCCAATTCCGCAATGTCGCCTGTGTGCAGGCGCGCCATGCCGATCGCCGAATTCGTCTCGTCGACCGTCCCGTAGGCTTCCACCCGCAGGTCGTGCTTCAGTCTCCGCGGACCGGAGACCAGTCCCGTCGTGCCGTCGTCGCCGGTCTTCGTGTAGATCTTGTTGAGCTTGACCATGCTATTTCCGTATTTCCAGTTCCGGGGCTTTCCCTTGTCGTCAGCTGCGTCCGCCGCCCGTCAGCCACAGCGTCAGCATGATCAGGGCGATGGCGATGGCCTGCAGCAGGATGCGCATCTGCATCAGCCGGTTCGAGAGACTCGGATTGTTGCCCTTCAACATGTTGTAGAGGCCGCGGATGAGGACCAGGACCACCAGCGCCATGACGGCAAGGGCCAGGATGTAGGTGAAGTTTGACATGCGTTTCCTCCCGTGCCGGTCAGCCGAAGCGCCGAATGATCTTGTAGAATAGTGCTGCCGGCAGAATCTTCTTCAGGATGATCCCCTGTTTGGCAGGAGTCGTCACCGGATAATGTGGGCGGGGCGTGCGGGCGGTCAAGGCATGGCGGAGCACGGCGTAGACGGCCTCCGGGCCAAGCTTGTGCCGGTTCGGCGGCCCTTCACCCGAAAGACGGGCGAGCTGGCGGCGATATTCGTCGCGGTGCACGGAATTTTCCATGTCGATCGTTTCGCGCAGCTTGACGAGAGCATTATCGACGAAGCGTGAGGCGATCGGGCCCGGCTCGATCAGGCTGACGTGGATGCCGCTGCCGGCGAGTTCCATGGCAAGCGTGATGCTGAGCCCTTCCAGCGCGAATTTCGAGGCGTTGTAGGCACCGCGCCAGCGATAGGGGACGATGCCGAGAATGGACGAGCACTGGACGATGCGGCCGTGGCCCTGGCGGCGCATGAATGGAATGACGCGGCGCGTCAACTCGTGCCAGCCGATCACGTTCGTCTCCAGCTGCCGGCGCAATGCATCGCTCGGCAGATCTTCGACCGCGCCGACCTGTCCGTAGGCGCCATTGTTGAAGAGGGCATCGATCCGGCCGCCGGTTTCCTGCGTAACCCTCTCTACGAGGGCGGCAATCGAAGCGTGATCGGTGTAATCCATGATTGCGGTCTCGATGCCGTCCACCTCGAGGCCTGAACGGTCTTCCTCGCGCCGCACGGTGGCAAAAACCCGCCATCCGTCGGCTTTCAGTGCCCGCGCGCAAAACGCACCGATGCCGGAAGAGCAGCCGGTGACAATGATGACTGGAGAGGACACGCTATGGGCGGTATTCATTCATCGATTCCTGTACAAGTGCCAAAGCTTTCCCATATTCAGGAAGACGATACAATCACCGGAGGCATCGACAGCGGGCGAATGATTTCGAAAATCAAGGTGTTATATCGGGTCACGGTGGATGCGGTCTTCCACTTCATTGACGATGACGGTTTCGCAATGGCAAGTCACGTCGCGCTGTCGACGCTGCTCGCGGTCTTCCCCTTTCTGATTTTCGGCACGACGCTGGCGAGCTTCCTCGGCGCCAATCGCTTTTCCGAGACGGCCGTGCATCTCATATTCGACACCTGGCCGGCGGCGATCGCGGAGCCGATCTCCAAGCAGGTGACGGAGGTGCTGACCGAGCAGCGCAGCGGGCTCTTGACCGTTTCGGTGCTGGCGGCCGCCTATTTCTCGTCGAACGGCGTCGAGGCGCTGCGGGTGTCGCTGAACCGCGCCTACCGCGTCAGCGAGAACCGCCACTGGTACACGACCCGTCTCCTCAGTCTCGGCTACATCCTGCTGGCCGTCATCGTGCTGGCAATCGCCAGTACGCTGCTGCTGGCGGTGCCGATCGCGCTGCAATTTGCCGAGACCCAGTTTCCCTGGCTTTCCGGTCCGCTGACGGCGGTTTCGAACTGGCGCATCTACACGACGCTCGTCGTCCTGCTGCTCGGGCTGATCTGCGTGCATTACTGGCTTCCGGCCGGCCGCAGGAAGATCGTCGACATCATTCCCGGCATCCTTCTGACGATGCTGCTGTGGGCCGGCGGCGGCCTGCTTTTCGCGCTCTATCTCTCGACCTTCGCCAATTATACCGCGACCTATGCGGGCCTCGCCTCGGTGATGGTGGTTCTGATCTTCCTCAACATCGTCAGCGTCATCTTTATCATCGGCGCCGAGTTCAACGCTGCCCTTATGAAATTCGAGGTTTTGAGCAAATATGGCGGGCGGGGATACAAGGAGCGCGCCGCCCTAAAGGCCGACGAGGCGTCGGATGCCGGCGGGTGACTGACCTGCGGCGCGGAGCGCCGACAAGGCGGTGTCGCCCTGGCTCTTCGACAGCTTCCTGCCGTCGTCATCCGTGATCAGCCGATGGTGATGATAGACCGGTTGCGGCAGCGCGAGCAGATGCTGCAACAGCCGGTGAACGGACGTGGCGTGAAAGAGATCGAGCCCCCGCACAACATGGGTGACCCCCTGCAGCGCATCGTCGAGGACGACCGAGAGGTGGTAGCTGGATGGGGCATCCGAGCGTGAAAGCACGACGTCGCCCCAAGCGGCCGGTTCTGCCGTCATGACTCCGCGGGCGCCGTCGCCGGTCTCAAGCCAGGTCAATGGAGCGTCGATCGAGGCGAGGGCCTTTTCCATGTCGAGCCGCCAAGCGTGCTTCATACAGGAGGCGAGAAGCCGGGCTCTTTCCTCTATTGGTCGTTTTCTGTCGGTGTCCGGGTAAAGCGGCGCGCCGTCCGGATCGCGGGGCCAGGCCACGCCCTCACTTTCCGCCTTCGCGACTTCCGCCTTGACCTCGCCGCGGGTCATGAACGCCGGATAGGCGAGGCCACGGTCTATCAGGGACTGAAGTGCCTGCCGGTACTCGTCGAAATGTTCGGATTGCCGGCGCGGCGGTTTTTCGTAGGGAAAGCCGAACCAGGCGAGATCGTCGAGCATCGCGGCTTCGAGAGCCGGCGTGCAGCGGGCAAGGTCGATGTCCTCGATCCTGAGCAGCAGCCTGCCGCCGGCCGCTTGCGCCATGTCGCGGTTGATCAGGGCGGACAGCGCGTGTCCGAGATGAAGCGCGCCGTTGGGGCTCGGCGCGAAGCGGAAAACGGGTTGCCGGTCGTCGGTCTGCATGATTTCTTCTGCCACGACTGTTTCGGCCGCACCAAGGGAAAAGCACCGCGCATGCACATCATTCGCTCGGACGAGGATATCCGGCAAGGACTCAACGCCCTCCTGCAGGCCGATCCGCGTCTCGAGCCGGTGATCGGTGCCTGCGGTGGCATGGTGCCGCTCAGGCTGCAGCCGTCGGGCTATGCCGGCATCGCCCACATCGTCGTCTCGCAGATGGTGTCACGGGCGAGTGCCAACGCCATCTGGGGCCGGATGGTCCTGGCGCTCGGAGAGGTTTCCGCCGAGGCCTACCTTGCCGCCGATCCGACGGTCGTTGCGGGCTTCGGCCTGTCGCGGGCCAAGGAAACGACCCTGAGGCGGATTGCCGCAGCGGTGGCGGAAGGGGACCTCGATCTCGATGCGGTGCCGCAAATGGCGGCCGGCGAGGCCATGGCGCGGCTGACTTCGGTCAAGGGCATCGGGCCCTGGACGGCGGAGATCTACCTGATGTTCTGCGGCGGCCATCCGGACATCTTTCCGGTCGGCGACGTTGCCTTGCGGGCGGCCGCGGGAGACCTGTTCTTCAACGGCGAGCGGCCGGACGAGAAGGCGACGAGGTCGGTCGCGGCGGCATGGGCGCCATGGCGCTCGGTCGCCGCCCGGCTGCTCTGGGCCGACTATGCGCGGCGCCGGCAGAGGGAGGCGCTTCCCGTTACGTGACCCCGATCGGCAACAGTATTCGGGAGGTTCTGCGGAAAGCATTGGCCGATTGTTATTTAGGCTTCACATAGCTGTAATAACACGCCTAATATCGTTCTTGCGAATGCCGAATCGATCAGGAGTGCTCACTTGACGATTGCAGTGTCACCACAGGCTTTGCCGGCTCTAGTGCTGAATGCCGACTACAGGCCACTGAGTTATTATCCCTTGTCGCTATGGTCCTGGCAGGACGCGATCAAGGCTGTGTTCCTAGACCGCGTGAACATCGTCGCCGAGTACGAACACTCCGTTTCCTCGCCGAGCTTCTCGATGAGATTGCCGAGTGTGGTCTGCCTCAAGACCTACGTCCAGCCGTCCCGCAACCCCGCGTTTACCCGCTTCAACGTCTTCCTGCGCGACCGCTTCCAGTGCCAGTATTGCGGGACGCACGAAGACCTGACCTTCGACCACGTCATCCCCCGCTCGCATGGCGGCGAGACGACGTGGGAAAACGTCGTGGCGGCATGTTCTCCCTGCAATCTCAGGAAGGGCAACAAGATGCCGAAGCAGGCGGGCATGATCCCGATCCAGAAGCCCTACAGGCCCTCGGTCGCCGACCTGCACAACAACGGCCGGCTGTTTCCGCCGAACTACCTGCATGAAAGCTGGATGGACTATCTCTACTGGGATTCCGAACTGCAGCCGTAAGCCTGGTTTCGCCAGTGCTCGTCAGGCGGTCTTGCGGAATCCGATGAACGCGATGGCGGCGAGCACCAGGCTGGTGATGACGTTCATGTTCGCCATCGACAGTCCGAAGATGCGAAGTGCTGCGACCGTGCAGGACGGGCCATGTTCCGAGCCGATCTGGGTCAAGAGGTCCGAGGCGCTGCCGGTGACGCTTGCTCCACCCGCCGAGCAGCTTGCCGGTCCTTCCCAGAAACCCCATTCGACGCCGGAATGATAGACGCCGAGGCCGGCGCCGACGATCATCATGATCGCAAGCAGCAGCAGAAGACCGCGCGTCACCGATGCCGGCAACTTGAACACGGCGGAGAGAACGGCCAGCACGCCGAGCGGTATGCCGAGATAGTATGGCTGGCGCTGGATCAGGCAGAGATGGCAGGGAATGTAGCCGCCGATATGCTCGAAGGCGAGCGCCGAACCGATGACGGCGACCATTCCGGCGGTCAGCAGGGCAGCGGAGGATTTCAGGGTCAGCTTGTCGGCTATCATCGTTTCGATCGTCCGTTCAGAATACAAATTTTACCAGATAGAAACCGCCGAACAACAGTACGACGAAAACCGTGAAGAGGATGCCGAGATACTTCTCGATGAACAGCCGGATCGGCTCACCGAAGCGGCTGAGCAGCCAGGCGACGAGGAAGAAGCGTGCGGCCCGGCCGATGATGCTGACGACGGTGAAGACCACGAAATTGAGACCCGTGGCGCCGGAGAAGATCGTCAGCACCTTGTAGGGGAACGGTGTGACGGCGGCAAACAGCACGCCCCAGCCGCCCCAGGTGTTGTACCACTCGGCGATCTGCTCAAAGGAGTTCTCCTTGCCGTAGAAGGCGAGGATCGGCTTGCCGATGCTTTCGAACAGGAACATGCCGATCGCATAGCCCAAGAAGGCGCCCAGCACCGAACCGAGCGTGCAGATGACGGCCAGCCTTATCCAGCGCTGCGGCCTGGCAATCGTCAGCGGGATCAGCAGGACATCCGGCGGTATGGGAAAGACGGAGCTTTCGACGAAGGAGACGCCGAAAAGTGCCTTTTCCGCATGCTTCGTCGCAGACAGCGACATGGTCCAGTCGTAGAGGCGTCTCAGCATGGCCGTCCTTCTTGAAATATCGATGACCTTTTAGGGGGAGGCGTGATGCCTGTAAATCAGCCTTTTCCGCAGCCTTACGCTTTTCTCAAAAACTTTTCGTGAGCGGTAAATTTGCAAAAATCACGGTTGACCCGGCCCTCGGCGTTCGTATAGTCCCGCTGACTTCCGCTTCGACCACGAAGCCGGATGCCCCATTGGCGGAATTGGTAGACGCGCTCGACTCAAAATCGAGTTCCGCAAGGAGTGCTGGTTCGACCCCGGCATGGGGCACCACAGTTTTCTCTTCACGCTGCCGCAGCTTTTGGCTGCTTCGCTCCAGAGCGGGCGCCGGACGACCGGCGACGGCCACCTGGCCTTGCGAACCCTACGGGTTCGAAGTTTGCCCGTTAGAGCACGCCACCCTTTCCCGGTCCCGCTTTTTTCTTGTTCATCGTTGCGGCGAAATGCTATTGCGGTGCAGCATTCTGGAACGCTGCCGATGAAACTGCCGCCCCGCAACAGCTATGATGACCTGATCCGTGATTTCGTCTGGGATATCCCGGCGGACTTCAATATGGGGCGGGCGATCAGCGACGCCTGGGCCGTCCGGGAGCCGGACCGGGTCTGTCTCCAGCATTTTTCGGCGGACGGCCATCATCTGTCGATGACCTACGGTGAACTCTCCGAGCAGTCCAACCGCTTTGCCAATGCCTTGCGCGGTCTCGGCGTTGTGCCGGGCGACCGGGTCGCGCTGCTCCTGCCGCAGAGCTTCGAGACGGTGGTCGCCCATGCGGCGATCTACAAGCTCGGCGCCATCGCGTTGCCGCTGGCGCTGCTCTTCGGCGCCGAAGCGCTGGAATACCGGCTGGCCTTTGCCGGCGCATCGGTCGTGGTTACCAACCATTTCGGCCATTCGCGGCTGAAGGCGATCCGCGATCGGCTGCCCGAGCTTAAGGACATCATCCTGACAGGCGATACGGCTGGTGAGGGCGCGCATGGCTTCGGCGCGCTGATTGCTTCGCAGCCGGCCGACTTCGAGGGCCCTGAAACGGGGCCGGACGATCCGGCGCTGATGATTTTCACCTCCGGCACGACCGGCGCGCCGAAGGGTGCGCTGCACGGGCACCGGGTTCTGGCCGGGCACATTCCCGGCATCCAGTTCGCCCACCATTTTCTGCCGCAGCCGGGCGACCGGATGTGGACGCCGTCGGACTGGGCCTGGGCGGGCGGCCTGCTCAATGCGCTGATGCCGTGCCTGATGCTCGGCGTTCCCGTCGTCTCTTCGCCGGCGCAGAAGTTCGATCCGGACACCGCCTATCGCATCATGGCTGAGATGAAGGTGCGCAATGCGTTCATTCCGCCGACCGCGCTCCGGCTCTTGAAATCCGTGGAGGCGCCGCTCCAAACCTACGATCTTCAGTTGCGCACGATCGGCTCGGCCGGCGAGAGCCTCGGGCGCGAGACCTATGAGTGGGCAAAGCGCGTGCTCGGCATCACGGTCAACGAATTCTACGGCCAGACCGAATGCAATTTCGTGATTTCCTCGGCGGCGGAACTCGGGGTGACGCGGGCCGGGCCTATCGGCCGGCCGGTGCCGGGTCATGAGGTTGCGATAATTGACGACGACGGGCGCGAGCTGCCGGCCGGCACGACCGGGCAGATTGCGGTGAAGCGGCCCGATCCGGTGATGTTCCTCGGCTACTGGAATGACGCGAAGGCGACGCGGGAGAAATTCATCGGCGACTGGATGCTGACCGGCGATCAGGGGCGAATGGATCGCGACGGCTACATCGAATTCTTCGGGCGCAACGACGATGTCATCACCTCGTCCGGCTACCGCATCGGGCCAAGCGAGATCGAGGACTGCCTGAGCGGGCACCCGGCCGTGCGTCTGTCTGCCGTCGTCGGCAAGCCGGACGCGGTGCGCACGGAAATCGTGAAGGCTTATGTGGTGTTGAGGGATGGCTTCGTGCCGGATGAAGCGCTTGCCGCTGAGCTCAGCGACTGGGTGAAGCAGCGGCTGTCCATGCATGAATATCCGCGCGAAGTGACTTTCGTCGACGACCTGCCGATGACGACCACCGGCAAGATCATCCGCCGGCTGCTGCGCGATCAGGCGATGGTGGAAGGCGAGGCGGCGGAATAGCCGCCGCGCAGTTGCCTGCTATTCGGAGCCGCGGCCGCGTCGTGCCATCGACAGCAGCTTGTTGCGGATCATCCGGGCCACATTGCGGGTGCTCGCATACATGTGCAGCTGATTGGCGGCCTGGCGCAGATCGCGGTCGGCGTTCGGCCTGAGGCCGATCAGCAGCGTTCCCATCTCCTCGCGCTCCAGCCACATCCGGCTCATGATCGGATGGTCCGGCACCGCGCAGGAATCGGTGCGCTCGATGTTGGCGTCGTCGAGATGCCACTCGGTCAGCCGCATGACGAGGAGCTTGCCCGGTGAGAAGCGTGCGAGGCTCTCGTCATAGGCCGTCTTCCAGGTGTAGGCCTCGCCGGACATGATGAAGACGATCATCGAGGCGATCGCCTTGCCATCGAGGTCGAGCGTGTGAATACGGACGGCGTCGATCTCGGCGAGATTGGTGATCGCCTCGCGGAAGAAGGCGGCGCCAAAGCGGTCGTTGGCCATGGCCGTGCGCTTCCGGCCCTTCCAGCCACCGGCCTCCAGAGCCAGGAATTCTTCCATGCGCAACCGCACGTCCTGCCGCTGACGGGCGACATTGTAGGTGAGGTCGCCCATCTCCTCCAGCTTGCGCCACTGCCGGCGCATCTCGCGCAGGTGTGCTGCGCTGACGGAGCCCTGCAGATAGGTCTGGCCATCCTCGTAGCTCTGCAGCATCGGGCGCAGCGACTTTTCCGTTGCCAGCACGGGCAGGTTCCGGCCGATCGCGATCGCCTTGAACAGGCTTGCGATCGGGCCGTTCAGCCGCAGATCGGGCAGGACCAGCACGCTCGGCAGGCCGGCGATCGGCGAGGAGAATGCCTCCAGCACGTTGTCGACATTCTCGGCGGCATCTTCGGCATCGACCAGCGGCGTGCCCAGCGGGCCGAAGTGATTGGCCCAGGCGCGCATGATCGAGGGCCCAAGGGAAAATCCGGGCTTCTCGATCGAATAGGGCATCAGGAAGCGCAGACGGCTGCGGCGCTCGTCGTTGTCGCGCATGACGGCGAGGCGAATGACCTTGTCCTCCAGCCGTGGCATGGCCGGGACGAGGAAGCGGGCGGAGAAGAAGATATTCGGTTCTGCCGACCGGTTCGACAGGAAGTCGAGTTCGCTCTGCAGGTCGTAGCCGACGGAAGCGGGGTAGAGGCACAGCTCGCGACCCGGGCGGCCGACGGCGAGGCTGATGTCGGCTGCAGGAAGCGGTTCCACGTCGGCCTTTCTAGCCGTGGCCGGATAGACGAGATCGACGGGAGGCTGGTTCGTAGGGTTCTGGGTCGTAGGCATTATGGGGCCTCCGGTTTGGGCTTGTCGGCCAACGGATCGGCGAAGACGAATAGACTGATGCCGAGCGCGTGGCGCACGGCTAAATGGAGCAAGACAGTTTCGACAAGAATGGCGCCGGTGGTGGCGACTGCGGCGCCAGTCAATCCCCAAAGCGGAATCAGTGTCATATTGAGAGCGATATTGACGACCAGTGCGCCGATATAGACCACGACGCAAGCCCTCTGGCGACCGGACATGGTCAGAAGGGATTCTGCCGGGCCGATCATGGATTTGAAAAGCGGGCCGAAGAACAGGATCACCATCAGCATGTAGCCTGCCGTGAAGACCTGCCCGAAGAGCGAGAGGATCAGCTTTCCGACCATCAGCACGAAAATGCCGATGGCGAGCGACGGCCAGAAGGTCCAGCGCGCGGTCTCATTGGCGAAGCGTGCAAGGCCGGCGAGATCGTTGCGGGCAAACAGTGTCGAGAAGCGCGGGCCGGCAGCAGCCTTGACCGAGAAGAAGACGAACTGAACCAGCGCCATGGTCTTCGCGGCGGCGAAGTAGACCGCAACCTCGTTGGGCGGCAGGTAGATGCCGACGATGACGACGTCGGAATTGGTCAGCAGGAAGGAAAAGCCTTCGATGAAAAAGATCGGCAGGGCGACCTTGATCCATTGGCCGAAATGGATGCTGTGGTCGCCTTTGAGGAAGCGCCTGCCGAGACGGATGGTGACCACGACGAATTGCCCGACGGTCGTCACATAAGCGGCCGCTAGGGCGGCGACCATGGCCGTGACCGCCGTGCTCGGCTGGCCGAGCTTCACGGCAACGGCCATGAAAAGAATGATCAGCGTCGGGCGGATGACGAAGGTCGGGCTCAGCGCATTGACGGGCCAGCGGTTGGCGCGCGCCGTGCCGTCCAGCACATCGCCGAGCGCGATCATGGGCAGCGCGAACAGTCCGAGGAACACGGGAGCAAGGTAGTAGGGCGGCAGCGAGTTTCCGAAGACATGCAGGAAGGCCAGTCCGGCGCCGAGCAAGAGGCTTGAAGCCACCAGTGCAAAGACGCGGGCCGTAAAGGCCACGCCGCGCACTTTCGCATTGTCTCCCGCCGCCTCGTATTCCGGCAGGAAACGGATGATCGCCGTGTTGAAACCAAGACAGGAGAAATCGCCGAAGGTGATCACCAGAACCCAGACGTAGACGAAAACGCCGTATTCGAACTCGCCCATCATGCGGGCGAGAATGATCTGGGATATGAAGGCGATGCCGGCGCTGACGACGCGGATTACGAAAGCGATCAACGCCATGCGCTGGGCGTGTGCGAGTTCATCTGTTCCGGTCAGCATGGCGGCAAGCTTCGCCGTGTGCGGTGCAATACGTGCACGCAAACGGGGAGGCAGCACTTTTTCGGCTGTTTCAATGACCGCCATGATCAAAACGCAATACCTGTGATCAAATGCAGAGGAACTTGTATTGTTGTATCGCCAACAGGGTTAAGAAAGGGTGAGGACGGAGCCTCAAGCGTCTCGCGGTGCCGTGCTGACTGTTGGTTTTCGGCGGCTTGAAACCTATCTTGTTCTGATGAAACCAGAGGCACTTCTTCATCCGCAACCGGCCGGTCTCTACTGCCCCGACGGCGACTTCTATATCGATCCGGTGCGACCGGTCGCGCGGGCGCTGATCACCCATGGTCATTCTGATCATGCGCGCGCCGGTCACCAGTCCGTCCTGGCGACCCGCCAGACGCTCGATATCATGCGGATCCGCTATGGTGATGGCTTTGCCGGGAGCGAGCAGTCGGCGGAACTTGGCGAGACGATCGAAATCGGCGGCGTGGCCGTCTCGTTCCATCCCGCCGGACATGTGCTGGGGTCGGCGCAGATCGCGGTCGAGCGTGGCGGAACGCGGATCGTCGTTTCCGGCGACTACAAGCGCTCCCACGATCCAACCTGCCGGCCATTCGAGCCGGTGGCCTGCGACGTGTTCGTGACCGAGGCGACGTTTGCGCTGCCGGTCTTTCACCATCCTGATCCGGTGGAAGAAATCGGCAAGCTTCTGAAATCGTTGCACACCTTCCCGGATAGCACGCATCTCGTCGGGGCCTATGCGCTCGGCAAGGCGCAGCGGGTGATCGCGCTCATACGCGAGGCCGGCTACGAGCCGCCGATCTATATCCACGGCGCGCTGCAGAAGCTCTGCGACTATTATGCCGGCGAGGGAATTGATCTCGGCGAACTGCGGCCGGCGACCGTGGAGGGGACGGACAAGCAGGCGTTTCGCGGCGCAATCGTCGTCGGACCGCCGGCGTCGTTTTCCGACCGCTGGGCGCGGCGGTTTTCCGATCCCATCGGCGCGTTCGCGTCCGGCTGGATGATGGTGCGTCAACGCGCCAAGCAGCGCGGCGTCGAATTGCCTCTGGTGATCTCCGATCATTGCGACTGGCCAGAGTTGACCGCGACCATTGCCGAGCTGAAGCCCGGCGAAGTCTGGGTAACCCACGGACGGGAGGAGGCGCTGGTGCGTTGGTGTGCGTTGCAGGGCATTCGCGCTCGGCCGCTGCATCTCGTCGGCTACGAGGACGAGGGCGACTGATGAAGGCCTTTTCCGCCCTTCTCGACCGGCTTTTGCTGACGCCGCAGCGCAATGCCAAGCTTGCGCTTCTGGTCGACTATTTCCGTTCGACTCCGGATCCTGATCGCGGCTACGCGCTCGCCGCACTCACCGGTACGCTCGACATTCACGCCGTCAAGCCGGCCCTCCTCAAGGAACTGATCCTCGAACGGATGGATGAAGAGTTATTCCGCTATTCCTACGACTATGTCGGGGATTTGGCCGAGACCATTTCGCTCGCCTGGGAGAGCGGTGGTGAGGCGTTAAACCCCGATCAGAAGGCTCCGTCACTCTCTTCGGTCGTCGAGGAGATGAACAGTCTCGGGCGGACTGAGGTGCGGGCGCATGTCAGGGGGCTTCTGGACAGACTCGACCCATCGGGGCGCTATGCCTTCATCAAGCTCACCACCGGCGGGTTGCGCATCGGCGTTTCCGCGCGGCTCGCCAAGCAGGCCTTGGCGACATTCGGGGCGGTGGAGGTGAGCGAGATCGAAACCCTCTGGCACGGGCTGTATCCGCCGTATGTCGACCTCTTCGCATGGTTGGAGGGGGAGGCGCCGAAGCCGGAGCTGGCGACGCCGGCGATCTTCCACTCGGTTATGCTCGCCAATCCCGTTGGCGAAGGCGATCTGGAAAAGCTCGATCCGGAAGACTACGCCGCCGAATGGAAATGGGATGGTATTCGCGTTCAGCTCTCAAGCGCAGGCAGCCGCCGAAAACTCTATTCGCGCAGTGGCGACGACATCTCCGATGCCTTTCCCGATATCCTCGAGGCCGTTGACTTCGAAGGCGTGATCGATGGAGAGCTCCTGATCGGCGGCACGGCCAGAACCAACCGGCCGACGCGAACCTTTTCCGACCTGCAGCAGCGCCTGAACCGCAAGACGGTAAGCGCCCGGATGACAACGGAATATCCGGCCTTCATTCGCGCCTATGATCTGCTGTTTTCCGGTGAGACGGACATAAGAGAGACGGCGTTTGCCGAACGGCGATCACGACTTGCCGATCTGATCGAGCGGGCGCAGCCGGAGCGTTTCGACCTATCGCCGCTGGTCGATTTCTCGACATGGGGAGAGCTGGATCGCCTGCGCTCCGACCCGCCGGATCCGGTGATCGAGGGCGTCATGCTGAAGCGGTTCGACAGTTCCTACGCGGCCGGACGGGCAAAGGGACCGTGGTTCAAATGGAAGCGCGATCCGTACAATGTGGACGCGGTGCTGATGTATGCCCAGCGCGGCCACGGCAAGCGCTCGAGCTACTATTCCGACTTCACCTTCGGCGTCTGGACGGATGATCCGGGCGTCGGCGAACTGGTTCCGGTCGGCAAGGCTTATTTCGGCTTCACCGATGCCGAACTCGAAGTGCTCGATCGGTTCGTCCGCAACAATACGGTCGATCGCTTCGGCCCGGTGCGGGCGGTTCGCGCGGAGCCGGACTTCGGCTTCGTCGTGGAGGTTGCGTTCGAAGGTATTGCGCGGTCGAAGCGGCACAAGTCGGGGGTCGCGATGCGCTTCCCCCGCATATCACGGCTTAGGACGGACAAGCTGCCGGCAGAGGCAGATCGGCTGGAAACACTGATGGCGATGATTGAGGAAATCTCAAACGACTAACGGCGGCGTCCTGAAGACGCCGCCGTTAGTCTCATTCCATCGGAAATGCTGCCTCAGGCCTGCTCGAAGGCACCGTGGCAGTGCTTGTATTTCTTGCCGGATCCGCAGGGGCAAGCTTCGTTGCGGCCGACCTTGCCCCAAGTTGCCGGATCGTTCGGATCGCGGTTTTCGGGGGCGACATAGAGAGCCGTCGTTTCTGCAGACGCCAGCGCGGGCTGCGTAAATTCATCTTCGCCAGACGTGGCGTCCAGATGATGTGCTTCCATGGTCGGCAGTTCGGGGGCCGGTGCTTCGGCGGCCTGGCGGACGATCTCGACACGCATCAGCTGCGTGATGACGGCCTGGCGCAGGTTGGTGAGCAGCGCGGTGAAGAGTTCGAACGCTTCCTGCTTGTATTCCTGCAGCGGATCGCGCTGGGCGTAGCCGCGGAAACCGATGACGGAGCGCAGGTGATCGAGGTTGACGATGTGCTCGCGCCACAAATGGTCCAGCGTCTGCAGCACGACGGAGCGCTCGACATAGGTCATGACCTCGGGGCCGAAACGCTCGGCGCGGTCGGCGGCGGCCTTGTCGGCAGCCTCGGTCACGCGGGCGAGAATGTCGTCTTCCGCGATCCCGTCTTCCTTGACCCACTCCTCGACCGGCAGGTCGAGGTTGAGGACGTTCTCGATTTCGGCCTTCAGGCCCTTCACATCCCATTGCTCGGCATAAGCCCGCTCCGGAATGTGACGGCTGATCATCGCTTCGATGACTTCCTGGCGCATGTCGGTGACGGTTTCGGAGATGTCGTCCGCGTCCATCAGCTCGACGCGCTGCTCGAAGACCACCTTGCGCTGGTCGTTGAGCACGTCGTCATATTTCAGCAGGTTCTTACGAATATCGAAGTTGCGTGCCTCGACCTTCTTCTGCGCGCGCTCGAGCGCCTTGTTGATCCACGGATGGACGATCGCCTCACCGTCCTTCAGGCCGAGCTTCTGGAGCATGCTGTCCATGCGCTCGGAACCGAAGATGCGCATCAGGTCGTCCTGAAGCGAGAGATAGAACTTCGAGCGTCCCGGGTCGCCCTGACGACCGGCGCGGCCGCGCAGCTGGTTGTCGATGCGGCGGCTTTCGTGACGTTCGGTGGCGATGATGTAGAGACCGCCGGCGGCCAGCGCCTGCTGCTTGAGCTGCTTGACCTCTTCCTTGATCGCGGCCGCCTTGGCGTCGCGTTCAGGGCCTGGCTCCATGTCCGCGAGGTCGCGCTCAAGGCGCATCTCGAGATTGCCGCCGAGCTGGATGTCGGTACCGCGGCCGGCCATGTTGGTGGCGATCGTGACGGCGCCGGGAACGCCGGCCTGCGAGACGATGTAGGCTTCCTGCTCGTGGTAGCGGGCGTTCAGGACGCTGAAGTCGGAGAAGCCGGACTTCTTCAGGAGCGTGGCCAGCAGTTCGGATTTCTCGATCGAGGTCGTGCCGACGAGGACCGGCTGGCCCTTGGCGTTGGCGGCCTTGATCTCGGTGATGATGGCCTGGTATTTTTCTTCTGCCGTCCGGTAGACTTCGTCGTCCTCGTCGATACGGGCGATCGGCAGGTTGGTGGGGACTTCCACGACTTCAAGCCCGTAGATGTCGCCGAATTCTTCCGCTTCCGTCGATGCCGTACCGGTCATGCCGGCCAGCTTGTCGTACATGCGGAAGTAGTTCTGGAAGGTCACCGAGGCCAGCGTCTGGTTTTCCGGCTGGATCTGAACGTGTTCCTTGGCTTCGAGCGCCTGATGCTGGCCTTCCGAATAACGGCGGCCCGGCATCATGCGGCCGGTGAACTCGTCGATGATGACGATCTCGTCGTTGCGGACGATGTAGTCCTTGTCGCGCTGGAACAGCTTGTGCGCCTTCAGCGCGTTGTTCAGGTGGTGGACGATGGCGACATTCTCTATGTCGTAAAGGGTTTCGCCCTTCAGCATGCCGGCATCGCGCAGCAGGTTTTCAAGCTTCTCCATGCCGTCTTCGGAGAAGTTGGCGGAACGTTGCTTTTCGTCGATCTCGTAGTCGCTTGGGACCAGTTCCGGAATGAACTTGTCGATGGTGTTGTAGAGATCGGAGCGGTCGTCCAGCGGGCCGGAGATGATGAGCGGCGTGCGCGCTTCGTCGACCAGGATCGAGTCGACTTCGTCGACGATCGCATAGTTGTGGCCGCGCTGGACCATCTGGGCGCGGTCGAACTTCATGTTGTCGCGCAGATAGTCGAAGCCGAGCTCGTTGTTGGTGGCGTAGGTGATGTCGCAGGCATAGGCCTGGCTGCGCTGCTCGTCATCGAGACCGTGGACGATGACGCCTGTGGTCATGCCGAGGAAGCCGTAAAGGCGGCCCATGGTGGCGGAGTCGCGGCTGGCGAGATAGTCGTTGACGGTGACGACATGGACGCCCTTGCCGGCGAGTGCATTGAGATACACCGGAAGCGTGGCCACCAGCGTCTTGCCTTCGCCGGTCTTCATTTCGGCGATCGAGTTTTCGTGCAGGATCATGCCGCCGATCAGCTGTACGTCAAAAGGCCGCAGGCCAAGAACCCGCTTCGACGCCTCGCGGACGACTGCGAAGGCCGGAACGAGGATGTCGTCGAGCGTTTTTCCGGCTGCGAGTTGCTCCTTGAACTCGGCCGTCTTGGCCTTGAGCTGCTCGTCGGAGAGGGACTGCATTTCGCTTTCCAGCGCAGTGATCGCAGCCACCTTCGGCTGGTAGGCGCGAATGCGGCGATCATTGGCTGATCCGAAGATTTTGCGGGCTAATCCGCCGAAGCTGACCATCGAATGGCCCTTTCCTTGACTGTATTTCGTTCGCCGAAAATTGCGGCAAATCGGTGTAAATCGCCCGGAACTCTTCTGGACGCGAGGTTGCGTGACAGATAAGAGGGGGGGCAAATGATGTCAACGGGACAGGCGGGCCGATAAAGGCCACATTTGACTGTTCATGACGATTTTCGCCCGGTTTCGCATATGTGCTCCTCGAAGTCCGGGACAATAGGGAAAGGCCTGTTCATGCTCAGCACTCGGAAATTCGCAGCGGCCGCAATCGCTGCATTCATGTTGTCCCACGCCGCGGCTTTTGCCGAAGATGCCAAGGACAAGGTCGTCGCCAAGGTCGGCGATCTGGAGATCTACCAGTCGGAACTCGATCTCGCCGTCGCCAACCTGGATCCGCAGCTCGCCAAGCTGCCGCCCGAGCAAAAGGAAGTCGCAGCCCTTTCCGGCGCGATCGACCTCAAGCTCCTCGCCGGGAGTGCCATGGCCGAAGGTCTGGAAAACGACGCCGACTTCAAGATGCGCATGCGCTATCTGAAGGATCGCGAGCTTCACAACACCTATTTCCAGAAGCATGTCGTCGACGCCGTCACCGATGATGAGGTCAAGGCGCGCTACGATAAGGAAATCGCGGCAATGCCAAAGCAGGAGGAGGTGCATGCGCGCCATATCCTGCTGAAGACCGAGGACGAGGCGAAGGCCGTGATTGCCGAGCTCGACAAGGGCGCCGATTTCGTCACGCTGGCGAAGGAAAAGTCCAACGATCCGGCAAAGAGCGAAGGCGGAGATCT
This sequence comes from Rhizobium sp. PAMB 3174, assembly GCF_052908375.1. Taxonomy (NCBI): domain Bacteria; kingdom Pseudomonadati; phylum Pseudomonadota; class Alphaproteobacteria; order Hyphomicrobiales; family Rhizobiaceae; genus Rhizobium; species Rhizobium sp. PAMB 3174. Next base: position 352,418 of record NZ_CM128608.1, read on the forward strand.
CGGCTGGTTCACCAAGGGCCGCATGGTGCCGGAATTCGAAGAGGTGGCATTCTCGCTGCCGGTCGGCACCTACACGAAGACGCCGGTGAAGACGCAGTTCGGCTATCACGTCATCAAGGTCGAGGAAAAGCGCGACGTCGCTCCGCCGCCGCTCGATCAGGTCAAGGACCAGGTTCGCCAGCTGGTGATGCGTGACAAGTACGTCGCGCTGCTGCAGGAAGCCAAGGACAAGACCAAGGTCGACATTCTCGACGAGACCCTGCGCAAGGGCTACGAGGACGCCAACAAGGCGCCCGAGGCTACCGAGCCGACGAAGTAAAAGACTGACACTGCCCGCCGGGTCTCAGGGAACCGGCGGGGCTTGCCCCGATTTGCATCAACCCGCTCTTTCCCAGGATCCTTTGGCCATGTCCGGAACCGTTTCGCCGCTCGCTCCGAAATCCTTTCCTGAAATGCCCGCGCTTCGCGGTGTGCGCATGGCGACTGCCGCCGCAGGTATCAAGTACAAGGGCCGAACCGATGTCCTGTTGATGCTGTTCGATGAGCCTGCCGCCGTTGCCGGCGTCTTCACGCGTTCCAAGTGCCCGTCGGCCCCGGTCGACTTCTGCCGTGCCAATTTGCCGCACGGCGTGGCTCGGGCCGTGGTGGTCAATTCCGGCAATGCCAATGCGTTTACCGGCAAGAAGGGCCGCGAGGCGACAGCCCTGACCGCGAAGTCCGCTTCCGAGGCCGTCGGCTGCAGCGAGAGCGAGATCTTCCTCGCCTCGACGGGTGTGATCGGCGAACCACTGAAGGCAGAGAAGTTCGCCGGCGTGCTCTCCGACATGGCAGGTACGGCCACGGGCGACTTCTGGCAGGAGGCGGCCAAGGCGATCATGACCACGGATACGTTTCCGAAAGTCGCGACCCGGACGGCGAAGATCGGTGGTTTCACGGTGACGATCAACGGCATCGCCAAGGGCGCTGGCATGATTGCGCCGGACATGGCGACGATGCTGTCCTTCGTTGCGACCGACGCCGACATCGAAGCGTCGGCATTGCAGGCTCTGCTCTCCGACGGCGTCGGCCCGACATTCAATTCCGTCACGGTCGACAGTGATACCTCGACCTCCGACACTCTGATGCTGTTTGCGACCGGTGCGGCCGCCGCTGATGGCCAGACGAAGATTACGGATGCATCCGATCCCGCGCTCGGCGAGTTCCGTGCGGCGCTGAACGATCTCCTGAAGGACCTTGCCCTGCAGGTGGTCTGTGACGGCGAGGGCGCAACCAAGCTGCTCGAAGTCAATGTCACCGGCGCCGAGAGCGATGCTGCCGCGAAACGGATTGCGCTTTCGATTGCCAATTCCCCGCTCGTCAAGACGGCTGTTGCCGGCGAGGATGCCAACTGGGGCCGCGTCGTCATGGCTGTCGGCAAGGCCGGCGAGGCTGCCGATCGCGACCGTCTCGCCATCTGGTTCGGCGACGTTCGCGTCGCGGTCGATGGCGAACGCGATGCCGACTATTCCGAGGAAGCGGCCTCGGCGGTCATGAAGCAGCAGCGTATCAAGGTCCGCGCCGATCTGGGTATCGGCTCGGGTTCGGCGACCGTGTGGACCTGCGATCTCACCAAGGAATATGTCGCCATCAACGGCGACTACCGGAGTTGATCTCTTTCGATGTGGAATACCCCTGCCGTGGCCTCTGACGTCAATCCAAACCTGCCGCTTGTCCGCCGTCTCGAAGCGGTCGGTTTTCGGGCCTGGCCGGCTGCCGACATCCGCTATGACGGAAGCTGGCAGTTGCGCATGACAGCAGGGCATCCGAGCCGGCGCGCCAACTCGCTCGTCCCGCTGGACCCGCGCGACATACGGGATATTGCCGGTCGTCTCTCGCAGGCCCGTGACATGTTCACCAAGGCCGGCCGCCGGTTTGCCATCAAGGAAACGCCGCTCTGCCCGCCCCAGCTGGTCGCTCTTCTGGAGCAACAGGGCTTCAAGCCGGAAGGCGAGACCTCCGTCCAGACCGCGAACATCGCGGGTATGGATCTCGGTAACGGCCAGGACCACCTGCCGAGCCATGACATCGAGCGCTTTGTGGAGGCCTGCCTTGCCGTGGAACCGGACAAGGGAGCGTCGCGCGACGCTCTGGGCCGGCTGTTCAGTGCGATCGAGCCGGAAGCCGGCCTGTTCTTCATCGAGGACGAGGTCGAGGGCCCCCGGGCGGTTGCGCTCTGCATCCACGACAATGATCTTGCCGGCATCCAGCAGGTCGCGGTTGTCAAGCACCTGCGGCGCCAGGGGCTGGCGACGGAAATCCTGTCCTCGGCCCTCCTCTGGGCGAAGCTGCGCGGCGCGCGGCAGGCCTGGCTGCAAGTGGAAGCTGCCAACGACCCCGCCAAGGCGCTCTATCGCGGCTTCGGGTTCAAGGAAGCCTATCGTTACCGCTATTGGGTGAAGGACTGATCGCGCATGTCTGCCACGCCTCGCAAGATCCTGCTCGTCGCCGCCTGCGCACTCATCGACGCCGACGGCCGCATTCTTCTGACCCAGCGCCCCGAGGGCAAGGCGCTTGCAGGACTGTGGGAGTTTCCCGGCGGCAAGGTCGAGCCGGGCGAGACGCCGGAGGAAACCCTGATCCGCGAGCTGGATGAGGAAATCGGCGTGACCACGAAAGTCGCATGCCTTGCGCCGCTGACCTTTGCCAGCCACACCTACGACGATTTCCACCTGCTGATGCCGCTCTATGTCTGCCGCCGCTACGAGGGCGTCGCCCATGGCCGCGAGGGGCAGGCGCTCAAATGGGTGAAGCCGCAGGCCCTGCGCGACTATCCGATGCCGCCGGCAGACGAGCCGCTCATCCCCTTCCTCCTGGATCTGCTTTAACGTCGGTCATTTCGGGGTGGAAGCTTCGTTCTGCGTTCGAACTTCTTCCGGTACGGCATCATCATGATGGCCGATCCCGTAACCGCGCTTCCGAACGTCAATGCGAGCGGTGCCGAAATCATGAAAGCGGCAAGGTAAGGCGTCTGCGAGCGGAAAATGTGCGTGCCGAGGCCGCCGACATCCGTGGCGATCAGAGCCGCCGCAACGAGTATGCCGAGGACCATGCCGAAGGCCGCGTTCAGGCCCAGAAACCACAGCATTTCCCGGTGATCCTGACGGGCCTCTTCGGGTGTCAGGCGGTCGTCATTCTGGTCGGCGTCGTCCATCGCGAACTTCTCCGGGGGAAGGCCATCCTGACCTTGGCCTTCGAAGCTTAAACCTGCGGGCGGGGGAGGTCGAGTCCCGCCCGCAGGAACGTCTCGCCTATTCGCCGAGTGCCGGCGCAAGCGTGGCGTTCTTCGGTTCGGTGTCGTCGAGCGGATCCGCCTTCTCATGAACCGGCAGGCGGACGTCCTTCAGCAGAAGAGCCAGCACAAAGCTCAGCGCGAACAGGATGGCGCCGAAATTGTAGACCCAGCCAAACGCATCGGTGAAGACATCGACGACCATGACATAGACGTCATGCGGAAGCGCCTGCATGGCCTCCGGGGTCATCTCCTTGACGGGCGCGGGAAGGCTGGCGACGACGTCCTGCGGCAGGCGACCCTGGAAGTATCCGAGCCCGGCATTCAAGAGGCCGCCATTGACCGCCAGGCCAAAGGAGGCACCGATCATCCGTGCGAGGTTGATCGCACCGGTCGCGGCTCCGACCTGATGATGGGGGGCGGCGTTCTGGATGGCTGTCATCAGTGTCTGCATCTGCAGGCCGATGCCGGAGGCGAAGAAGAACATCAGCGGTGCGATCAGCCATATGGGCGTCGCGGCGCTCACCTGGCTGAACAGGATAAGGGTGACGGTTCCCAACGCCATCGCGATGACCGGGAAGATCTTGTAGCGCCCGGTTCTCGACACGATGATGCCGGATGTCACTGAGGCGATCAGCGAGCCGGTCGAAGGTGCGATGAACAGGAGCCCCGCATAGGCCGGCGGCAGGCCGGTCACCGTCTGCAGGAACAGGGCGAAATAATTGAGCAGGCCCAGCGTGCAGACGCCGACGACGACGGAAATCGCGAGCGAGAGCGCGATCGTCCTGTTGGTGAACAGCGAGAGCGGCAGCATCGGCTCTTCTGCCTTGGTTTCGGCGGCGATGAAACCGAAAAGCGCGAGCAGCGCGACGATGGGCAAGCCGACATAGAGCGCGGTCGACATGGAGCCCGAGACCGCTTCTTCCGTCCAGTAAACGATGGCGGTCACGCTGACGGCGAGCAGCAGGCCGCCGAGATAGTCGATTGCCGGCCGCTTCGTGCTGAGGTTGGCCGGCATGGCGAATGCGAGGACCGCGGCCACGAGAATGCCGATCGGAAGGTTGATCAGGAAGACGTATTCCCAGCCGATCGACTGGGCGATCAGGCCTCCGGAGGCGGGCCCGGTGAGGCTTGCGAGCGTGAAGACGATCGTCGAATAGCCCTGGTATTTCGCCCGCTCACGCGGTTCGAAGAGGTCGGCGATGATGGCGAAGGCGGTGGTCATGAGGCCGCCGCCGCCAAGGCCCTGCAGAACGCGGGCAGCGATGAGGCTCTCCATCGACCAGGCAAGGCCGCAGGCGAGCGACCCGATCGTGAAGATGGTGATGGCGGCGATGGAAATGGTCTTGCGGCCGAAGAGGTCGCCGAGCTTGCCATAGAACGGCGTGACGGCTGCCGTGGCGAGCAGGTAGGAGGCTCCGACCCAGCCGAAAAGGTCAAGATTGCCGAGGTCGTCGGCGATTGTCGGAAGCGCTGTCGCAACGATTTGCATGTCCAGGACGGCCATGAACATCGAGGCCAGAGCCGCGATGTAGATGACGTGGCGCCGCCGGGAGGAAAGGGCTTGAGTATTCATCGGGGAACCTTATTTGAAGAACGTGCAATTTATATGTCTACAGCATTTATATGTAAATAGCATATATTTACATTTTGCCTGCATATGCGTGATGCATATTCTTGACCGATGTCCGACGGGTGTCATAATGAGAGTGGAACAGGCGGGAAACAAGGAGATTGGACGGTCATTGGCGGCAGATCAGAAAGACTTGTGCAGGCGTGATCTGCGTGTGGGCCGGTACAGGCAGAACGGCCTGTCGGAAGACGCCGCAGGCGCAGCCGTGATGATCGATGACACGCTTTCCGTTATCCGCCGGTCGATGATCCGCCGGCAGGTGGCCCGCAAGGCGATCGAACATCTTTCACTCGACATCGATGTCCCCCAACTTGAGGTCGTCCATACGGTCGGATCCGCTGCGTGCATGCCGGATTCCGGAGAAGTGACGGTGGGTACCATTGCCGAACGGCTGGCGATCGACCCGTCGCGAGCAAGCCGGCTGGTCGCCGAGGTTGTCGAGAGGGGCCTGTTGCGCCGGGTCGCCTCGCAGGGAGACGCCCGCCGGATCTGCCTGGAACTGACGGAGACCGGGCAGGCCTATCTGGATGCCATTTTCGATTACAAGGCGATCATGTTTTCCCAGGCCGTGCGGGACTGGGATGACGAGGATCTGGTCACCTTCGCGCGGTTGTTCAAGAAGTACAGCAGCTGGATCGAAAAGGAAGGAACGGACCTCGGTGAGGCGACCGCCCGTGTGGAGGCGCTGGTCGACAGTCTGAAGCGTCGGGGCGTCGAAACGTAGGCTGCATGCCTGGTGGCTGATGCAGACAAAATCCCGTCGCCGCGCTAATCTCTCCGCATGGACACGCAGCATCTTTCCGAGCGGACGTCGGTGCCGTCCTCGATTGCAGCCTACATCCGGTCCCACTGGCGCGGCGAGCAGGGGCTTTGGTGGTCCTTTGCCGTCAACCTCGTGCTGCTTCGCGCCCTCATCTTTCTCGCCCAATGGCTGCTGCGTCCCGCGAAGGGCGACGACTATTTCGACGGGCGCATCGCAGTGTTCCTGCTGATGTTCCTGTTCCATGGCGTGGTGCTGGTCTGGCAGGTGGTCGGTGTCTTCCGGGCCGGCGAAGCTCATATCCGAAGCAACGGCTCCATCGCCGCGCATTGGGGTGCGCAGCTCGGTGTCATCATCGCTTTCTGGCTGACGATCTCCTATGCCTTCGAGGCCTGGCAAACGACCATCTACATCCCCAAGGGCGAGAGCTTTGCCGCGCGGATGGAGCGCGAACGCATGAGCCGATATCAGATGATCGTGGACGACGAGGCCGGCGTGGTATCTCTGGTCGGGTCGATCGAGTTGAATGCGACCCGGCGTATGCGGGAACTCCTTGAAGGCCATCCTGGAATCAAGACCGTCACGCTCGCCAGTGAAGGCGGAAATATCTTCGAGGCCAGAGGTCTTGCGAAGCTGATCCGCGAACGCGGCATCGACACGCGGGTGGACGGGGACTGCACGTCCGCCTGTACGATCATCTTCATCGGCGGAGCGCAGCGGATCATCGGGCCCGGCGGACGGCTCGGATTTCATCAATACCGCGTTGACGCGCAATACGTCGTCCTGGGCAATGATCCCGCAAAGGAACAGGAAAAGGATCGCGGCCTCTATGGCGAGGCGGGTGTTGCACCCGCCTTCCTGTCGCAGATGTTTGCCAAGGGTGCGGCCGACATGTGGTTTCCGACGACGGCTGAATTGTTGGACGCGGGAGTGGCGACGGGCACCGGCCAGTGACACCGCGTGACGGCAGGGCCCCGGATCACATTTTATTTTCTCTTTCGAAGCGTCGTTAACAGAACTTTTATCACCCGTTGCGATATTGGACGCAAGTTATGCGTTGGCAGGACAAGGGTGCCGAAAGTGACAGATGACGAACTCTGGAGAACGATCAGGGATGAGAAGCAGTTCTCCGCCAAGACCTATCGTACCGGCGCTCTGAATTTCGCCCTGCTGTTCGGGATTGCCGTCGTGGCGCTCTCGCTCATCCTGACGCCCATGCTGTCGAAGTCGACAGGGCCGTTCTACGCGAGCATCCAGGATCCGTACGACAATATCACGACCGGCTCTATCAAGAAGTCCGATAACAACGGCCGCACCTACACGCTGCGCCGCAGCGTTCTGCTGGACTCGCCGGGATCTGTTTGCGTCCTGGGGGACGGCGATGCATCGGACGGTTGCTGACAGGCGGGGTGTTTTCTTCTAACCAATGAGTGCTTAAAAAGGGTCGCGACTGTGGAGTTTCTGATTGCTCTTCTCAAGGATCGTCGCGGCGCCACCGTCGTTGAGTACGGCCTCCTCGCCACGCTCATTTCCGCTGGCCTCATCGGTGGTCTGGAGCTCTTCTCAGATGGCCTGGCCAATGTTTTCTCGACATTGTTGAATGCCATTACCACCCCGGGCTGATGTCCCTTTGCTTCACCTCTAGATCTTGATCTCCTGCGTCTTCAGCGCGTCGGCCAGGCGTACCTTGGCGGAGCCCGGTTTCAACGGCTTCTGCTGGTTTTCGTGTGGCGCCCAGCCTGCCAGATAGACGATCGAGAAGGTCGCCCGGATGCGGCCATCCGGATCCGAGAACCGTTCAGCATAGATTTCAGCGGCCCGGACCAGCGTCTCCTGCCGGAGAGGCTTGCGGCTTCTGCCGACAAGCGGATTGCTCATTCCCATTGCCCTCAAGTCCCGCATCAGCCCGAACATGGTGTCGTAGCGCACTGTGTAGTTTTCTGTGTCGGCGACCGGAAGAGCGAAGCCGGCCCGCTGCAATAGAGCACCCAGATCCCGCACGTCGGCAAAGGGAATGACCCTGGGGCTGGCGCCGCCGGTCTTCTCGGATTCGGCCGCCAGAAACGCCTCGCGCAGTTCCTGCAACGTTCCGGAACCCGGAACGGCGGCGAGGAACAGGCCATCCGGCTTCAGCGCGCGGCGGATCTGGATGAACACGCCAGGCGTGTCGTTCGTCACATGCAGGCAGAGAGGGGAGGCGATCAGGTTGACGGATTGCGGTTCCAGCGGCACTGCCTCGAGAGGGGCGACGAGGATCTCTTCACCGGGAGCGGCAAACATGGTCGACGTCTCGACGCGCCGCATTTTGCCGACCTTTCCGGTTTCGACAAGCATTTGCGCGGTGACGCCACTTCCCCCGTGCAGTTCCACAGCCTCCTCGAATTGCCGCTCGACCGCCCCCAGCCGGCCCGCCAGTTCTTCCGCCGCGATATCGAGCAGAAAGGTCGCCGGTCCCTCGGAGAGGTTTTTCGCCCGTTCGCGATTGCGCGCGATCAGCGCCTGGTCGAAGATTGGGTCCATGGTTCAACCTGCCGTCTCTTGAAGTTGGTGCTTCGCTTTGGGCCCTGGCTTGCGCTATTGTCAAGCTCATGCTTGGAGCGTCCATTCTTCGCGGCTTGTCATCACTGTCCGGCATGACATTGCCGGTGCGCCGGTTCGTCGCCGATCTGGCCTTCCCGCCATGCTGCGCGGTTTGCGGTGCGGGCAGCGGCGATCACGGCGCGCTTTGCGCCGGCTGCTGGGCCAGCATCCGCTTCATCGACCGGCCCTATTGCGAGGTGATGGGTACGCCGTTTTCCTATGATCCTGGCCCTGGCATTCTCTCCGCGGAAGCGATCGCCAACCCGCCCGTGTTCAACCGGTTGCGGTCCGCGGCCCTTTACGAAGGTAGTGCGCGCGAGCTTGTCGGCAATCTGAAATACCGCGATCGCATCGATCTCAGCCGCATGATGGCGGCGTGGATGCAAAGGGCAGGTGGCGACGCACTGGCCCAAGCGGATGCGATTTTGCCCGTGCCGCTGCACCGCCAGCGATTGATGTCGCGCAAGTTCAACCAATCGGCGGAACTCGCCCGGCATATCGCCGCCGGGGCCGGAAAGACACTCCTTCCGGCAAGTCTCATCCGCAAGAAGAAGACCGCGCAGCAGGTCGGCCTCGGGCTCAAGGCGCGCGAGGACAATGTCCGCGGCGCTTTCGCGATGGCGCCCGGGCACGAACTGGATGTCGCCGGTCTGCGCGTCGTGCTTGTCGACGATGTCTATACGACCGGGGCGACAGTCGCTTCAGCCACGCGCGTCCTGAAGAAGGCCGGGGCCATCGACGTGACGGTCCTCACCTTTGCAAGGGCGCTGGACGGGCCTATATGACAATCAGACGGAATTCTTTTCAGGTGGTCTCCCTGCCACCCCATTGGAGTACATGATGGCCTCGGTTACGATCTATACCCGGCAGCTCTGCGGCTTTTGCTCGCGGGCAAAGTCCCTTCTCGAAAAGAAGGGCGTCGCCTATGTCGAGCATGATGCGACCTTCTCTCCGGATCTGCGCAAGGAAATGATCCAGAAGGCGAACGGCCGTGCGACGTTCCCGCAAATCTTCATCAACGACGAGCATGTCGGCGGCTGCGACGACCTGCATGCGCTCGATGCCGCCGGCAAGCTCGACGCCATACTGGCCGCCTGAAGCAGGGAAGGGCTGATCCGATGACTGTGAAGGTGGCTGCAATCCAGATGTGCTCCGGTGTCGATCCGGAAAAGAACGCAAGCGACATGGCGCGGCTCGTGCGAGAGGCGGCCGCCCATGGCGCCGTCTACGTGCAGACGCCCGAAATGACCGGCGCCGTGCAGAAGAGCAGGCCGGCGCTGATGGCTGTCCTGAAGGACGAAGCCAATGATCTGATCGTCAGGACGGCGCGGTCGCTGGCGTCAGAACTCGGCATCCACGTCCATGTCGGCTCCACTGCCATCGCCCTCGATGACGGCAAGATCGCCAATCGCGGGTTCCTGTTCGCGCCCGATGGTGAACTGGTGTGCCGCTACGACAAGATTCACATGTTCGACGTCGATCTCGACAATGGCGAGAGCTGGCGCGAGAGCGCGGTCTATCGTCCGGGCGAGACGGGGCTCGTTGCTTCGCTTCCCTTCGGCAACATGGGTTTTGCGATCTGCTACGATGTTCGCTTTCCGCACCTGTTCCGCTCGGAAGCGATGGCCGGCGCGGATATTCTCACCGTCCCGGCTGCCTTCACCCGCCAGACGGGCGAGGCGCATTGGGAAATTCTGTTGCGCGCCCGCGCCATCGAGAACGGCGCGTTCCTGATCGCCGCCGCACAGGCCGGTCTTCACGAGGACGGACGCGAAACGTTCGGGCACTCGATGATCATCGATCCGTGGGGCAAGGTGCTGGCGTCCGCCGGCGGCACGGGTGAGGGAATCGTACTTGCCGAAATCGATCTCGCCGATGTAAAGGCGGCGCGCGCGAAAATACCGAACCTCAAGAACGGGCGAGACTTTTCGATGCAAACCGCTGGCAAGGGTTCGAAAGGCGAGGCTGCAGCTTGATCCACTATTCCCTGATCTGTGACGAAGCACATCCGTTCGAGGGCTGGTTTTCCAGCAGCGGTGATTTCGACCGGCAGGTGGAGCTCGGCCTTGTGTCCTGTCCCACTTGCGGCTCTGTCGCCGTCTCGAAATCGCTGATGGCGCCTTCCGTCTCGACGGCCAGGAAGAAGGAAGACAGGCAGGCGCTGGCAACGAATGCCGTGCAGCAGGCCGCTTACGCAAAACTGAAGGAAGCCATCGCCGAGATCAAGTCGAAGTCCGAGGACGTCGGAACCCGGTTCCCCGAGGAGGCCCGCAAGATCCACTACGGCGAGACCGAGGCGCGCGGCATCATCGGCCAGGCGAAGGCCGAAGAGGTGCGGTCGCTGCTGGAGGAAGGCATCGAGGTCGCACCGCTGCCCGTGCTGCCGGACGACGCGAACTAGGTCGATGCGGCTTGCGATCTATAACTTCGGTCTCTTTCGAGCCAGTTATGAGTCGGATGTGGTTGAAGGCTTTCGCCTACGCGAACCGTTCAATTTTGCTGCTGCTGAGGCCGCGGAAGGGTTTGTCGGTCGCTCAGGATATGAAGGCGAGACCGGTCCCGCTTGCTGGGGCCCTCAAGTCTTTCCTCGGTTCATAAAGGGCAGCGGGTTTGAGACTGCGCCGTCCTCGCTTTCGGTTTGGGAAAGTCTGGAAGCGCTGATGGCATTCACCTATTCGGGTGTTCACGCCGATGCGTTGAAGCATGCCCGCATCTGGCAGGTGGAAAAAGCCTGGCCCGCTTTGGTTTTGTGGTGGGTGCCCAAAGATCGTTTGCCGACATGGGCGGAGGGCGTCGAGCGTTTCGAACATCTTCACGACCACGGGCCGAGCCCGTATGCGTTCCATTTCAAGAAGCCATACGACTGCGGTGGACAGGACGCCGTTTTGAAGCGGGACCGGGTGCGCGAGATGTCCGCTCGGAACATCGAACGCCAACGCGACATGCTGACCGCAGTCGGCAAGCTGAAAGTCTGAACCTCAGGCCGGTCTCTTCGCGACCACCATGTAGTTGACGTCCATGTCCTTCGACAGGTTCCAGCTGTTCGACAGCGGGCTGAAGAACACGCCTGTGCGCTGGAAGATGTCCATGCCGGCGGCATTCAGGGGCTTTTCGAGTTCGTCCGGGCGCACCAGCTTCTCATACTGATGCGTGCCGCGGGGTAGCCAGCGCAGAACATACTCTGCGCCGATGATGGCGAGTGCCGCAGCCTTCATCGTGCGGTTGATGGTGGCGACGAACATCAGGCCGCCGGGACGAACAAGGCTGGCGCAGGTGGTCATGAACAGTTCGACGTCGGCGACGTGTTCAACGACTTCCATGTTGAGGACGATGTCGAACGTCTCGCCGGCGGCGGCGAGATCTTCGGCGGTCAGTGCCCGGTAGTCGACGTCGGTGCCCGTTGCCGCGGCATGGGTGGAGGCGATGCCGATGTTCTTCTCCGAAGGGTCGATGCCGGTGACGGATGCCCCCATGCGGGCGACCGGCTCGGACAAGAGGCCGCCGCCGCAGCCGACGTCGAGAACTCTCAACCCATTAAGCGGAGAGGCAGCGTTCGCCTCAAGCCCAAAATGCGCCGCAGCGGTATCGCGAATATAGGCCAGACGGACCGGGTTGAACTTGTGCAGCGGTTTGAACTTGCCGGTCGGATTCCACCATTCCGCCGCCATGGCCGAGAAACGATCGATTTCGCTCTGATCGACGGTGGTGCGGACTTCGGCGGCGTTCATGGCAGTTACTCCCTTGTGATGATGTTGAAATCGGGTGAATGGCCGACGAAGTCAAGTGCCGGGACGTCGCGGGCAGGCGGCTCCATTCACCCATTGCGCCCTCGGCCGGATTTCGCTAAGAGACCGCAACTTCGCTCCCCGTCGCCGGTGGAGCGTTTTCGTATGTCCGGCGCCGCAAGACGTCATCTGAACACTACCGGAATTGGCCATGGCTCGTATTGTGATGAAATTCGGCGGAACTTCCGTCGCAGATCTGGACCGCATTCACAACGTCGCGCGCCACGTCAAACGGGAAGTCGATGCCGGTCACCAGGTGGCTGTCGTGGTTTCGGCAATGGCCGGCAAGACGAACGAGCTTGTCGGCTGGGTCCAGAACATGCCGAAGGTGACGGGCGCCAACTCGCCGTTTTACGATGCGCGCGAATATGATGCGATCGTCGCTTCCGGCGAGCAGGTCACCTCTGGTCTCCTCGCGATCGCCCTGCAGTCGCTCGGCGTCAATGCGCGCTCGTGGCAGGGCTGGCAGATCCCGATCAAGACCGACAGCACACACGGTGCGGCCCGCATCGAGGACATCGACGGCACTGAACTGATCCGGCGCATGGAAGAGGAAAGCCAGGTGGCCGTCGTCGCCGGCTTCCAGGGCATCGGTCCGGACAACCGGATCGCGACGCTCGGCCGTGGTGGCTCCGACACCAGCGCCGTGGCGATCGCCGCCGGCATCAAGGCCGACCGCTGCGACATCTACACCGACGTCGATGGCGTCTACACGACCGATCCGCGCGTCGAGCCCAAGGCCCGCCGGCTGAAGAAGATCGCCTTCGAGGAAATGCTCGAAATGGCCTCGCTCGGCGCCAAGGTGCTGCAGGTCCGCTCCGTCGAGCTTGCCATGGTGCACAAGGTCCGCACCTTCGTGCGCTCCAGCTTTGATGATCCCGATGCGCCGGGCATGGGTGATCTGTTGAACCCGCCCGGAACGCTGATTTGTGACGAGGATGAAATCGTGGAACAGGAAGTCGTAACCGGCATTGCCTATGCCAAGGATGAAGCCCAGATCTCGCTGCGCCGTGTTGCCGACCGGCCGGGCGTGTCCGCCGCGATCTTCGGGCCTCTGGCCGAAAACCACATCAATGTGGACATGATCGTGCAGAACATCTCCGAAGATGGTTCGCGCACCGACATCACCTTCACCGTGCCGTCCGGCGATCTGGACAAGGCGATGGTAGTGCTCGGCAAGCAGAAGGACGCGATCGGCTACGACGTGATCCAGAGCGAGCGCGGGCTGGTCAAGGTGTCGGTTATCGGGATTGGCATGCGCAGCCATGCCGGCGTCGCGGCTTCCGCCTTCCAGGCGTTGGCCGGCAAGGGCATCAACATCAAGGCGATCACCACCTCCGAGATCAAGATTTCTGTGTTGATCGACGAAGCCTATGCCGAACTGGCTGTCAGGACTTTGCATTCCTGCTACGGTCTCGATAAGAGTTGATATCGGCCGGGTGCCTTTCGAGAATCGTTTACGACTTGAGATTGTCCCGGGCATGTTTCTAGGCATTCGGGAGCGCTTATGCGATGAGAGATCTGTCGACAGGTCCGCGTGTTCTGCTGAAGCGGCTGCGCGAACTGATGGCGGAGCCGCTCGAACCGCAGGAACGCCTTGACCAGATCGTCCGGCAAATCGCCCGCAACGTGGTTGCGGAGGTTTGCTCGGTCTATGTGCTGCGCGCCGACGGCGTCCTCGAACTCTACGCCACCGAAGGTCTCAATCCCGACGCCGTCCACCTGGCCCAGCTGAAGATGGGTCAGGGTCTCGTCGGTACGATTGCCGCGAGCGCCCAGCCGCTGAACCTCTCGGACGCGCAGTCGCATCCCGCCTACCGCTACCTGCCGGAAACGGGCGAAGAAATCTATCACTCCTTCCTCGGCGTGCCGATTCTGAGAACCGGGCGAACGCTTGGCGTTCTCGTCGTGCAGAACAAGGCGCAGCGCAACTACCGCGAAGACGAGGTCGAGGCGCTCGAGACGACGGCGATGATCCTCGCCGAGATGATCGCGACGGGCGAGCTCAAAAAGATCACCCGGCCCGGCATCGAGCTCGACCTTACCCGGCATGTGGCAATTGACGGCGACAGCTACAACGAGGGCATCGGGCTCGGCTATGTCGTCCTGCACGAGCCGCGCATCGTCGTCACCAATCTCCTGAACGAAGACACGGACCAGGAAATCCGCCGGCTCGCCGATTCCCTCGGATCGCTGCGGATTTCGATCGACGACATGCTGTCGAGGCGTGACGTGTCGATGGAAGGCGAACACCGCGAGGTTCTGGAAACCTACCGGATGTTTGCCCATGACCAGGGCTGGGTGCGCAAGCTCGAGGAGGCAATCCGCAACGGCCTGACGGCGGAAGCGGCTGTCGAGAAGGTGCAGAGTGACACGCGGGCGCGGATGATGCGCCTGACGGACCCATACCTGCGCGAGCGCATGCATGATTTCGACGACCTCGCAAACCGCCTGCTGCGCCAGCTGACCGGCTACACCACAAGTGTCGCCGGCAAGGTGGCAAACGGCGATGCGATCATATTCGCCCGCGCGATGGGCGCCGCCGAGCTGCTAGACTATCCGCGTGAGAACCTGCGCGGCCTCGTGCTCGAAGATGGTGCGGTGACAAGCCATGTGGTGATCGTCGCGCGCGCCATGGGCATTCCGGTCGTCGGCCAGGCTGCCGGTGTCGTGGCTCTCGCCGAAAACGGCGATCCCGTCATCATCGACGGCGATGACGGCAAGGTGCACCTGAGGCCGGTTCCGGAACTGCAGGTGGCCTATCAGGAAAAGGTGCGGCTGAGGGCCAAGCGCCAGGAGCAGTTCCGCGCGCTGCGGTCTGTCGACCCGGTCACCAAGGACGGCGAGCGGATCAACCTGCAGATGAATGCCGGCCTTCTGGTGGATCTGCCGCAGCTCGTGGATTCCGGCGCGGACGGTATCGGTCTGTTCCGCACCGAACTGCAGTTCATGATCGCCTCGACCATGCCGAAGACGGAAGAGCAGGAGGAGTTCTATCGCTCCGTGCTCAACCAGGCGGGCAAGCGACCGGTTACATTCCGCACGCTCGACATTGGCGGCGACAAGGTCGTTCCCTATTTCCGGCCGCACGAGGAAGAAAATCCGGCGCTCGGCTGGCGCGCCATCCGGCTGGCGCTCGACCGGCCGGGCCTGTTGCGCATGCAGTTGCGCGCGCTCTTGCGGGCCGCAAGCGGCGGTGAGCTGAAGGTCATGCTGCCGATGGTGACGGAAGTCGCCGAAATCCGTCAGGCGCGCGAACTTCTGCAGCGCGAGGTGCAGCACCTGTCGAAGTTCAGCCATCCGCTGCCCAAGAAGCTGCAGTTCGGCGCGATGATCGAGGTGCCGGCGCTGTTGTGGCAGCTCGACGAACTGATGGCGGAAGTCGATTTCGTCTCCGTCGGCTCCAACGATCTCTTCCAGTTCTCGATGGCGGTCGATCGCGGCAATGCCCGGGTCGCCGACCGTTTCGACATTCTCGGCCGGCCGTTCCTGCGGATCCTGCGATCCATCGTTGAGGCGGGCAAGCGCAACAAGACGCCGGTGACGCTGTGCGGCGAGATGGCCGGCAAGCCGTTGAGTGCGATGGCCTTGCTCGGAATCGGCTTCCGCTCCATTTCCATGGGGCCGGCCGCGATCGGCCCGGTGAAGGCAATGCTGCTCGGCCTCGACGTCGGGATGCTTGCAGAGATCATGACGGCGGCGATCGACGACGACGCGTCGCGCGTTCCGATCCGCGACTTGCTGAAGCGCTTTGCCGAGGCGCACAACATTCCCATTTAACAGGCCCATCTGGCGGGTAACGACAACAAGAAGACCGGAGAGAAGGGTGGCGAAGCTTCCTGTAGAAAAGATGCGTGAGCTGGAGCGACGGTTCGGCGAGATCGAGGCGCGCATGTCGGCGGGCCCGGCGCCAGACGTCTACGTCAAGCTGGCGTCGGAATATTCCGAACTCGAGCCGGTCGTCAAAAAGATCCGCGAATACGAGAAGGGCGTTGCCGAGCTCGCCGACCTGAAGGCATTGCTGGCGGACAAGGCGACCGATCGCGAAATGCGCGAACTTGCCGAATTGGAAATCCCCGAGCTTGAGGAACAGATCGAGGCGCTGGAAAAGGAGATGCAGATCCTTCTCCTGCCGAAGGACGCCGCCGACGAGAAAAGCGCCATCCTGGAAATTCGCGCCGGCACCGGTGGTTCCGAGGCGGCGCTGTTTGCCGGCGATCTCTTCCGCATGTACGAGCGCTTTGCCGCCGCCCATGGCTGGAAGGTGGAAATCCTGTCGGCGAGCGAAGGCGAAGCCGGCGGCTACAAGGAAATCATCGCGACCATTTCCGGCCGCGGCGTGTTTTCCAAGCTCAAGTTCGAGTCCGGCGTTCACCGCGTGCAGCGGGTGCCGGAGACGGAAGCGAGCGGACGCATCCATACCTCGGCGGCGACCGTGGCCGTGTTGCCGGAAGCCGAGGACATCGACATCGAGGTCCGGCCCGAAGACATCCGCATCGACACGATGCGCTCGTCCGGTGCCGGCGGTCAGCACGTCAACACGACCGACTCCGCGGTGCGCATCACGCACCTGCCGACCGGCATCATCGTCACCAGTTCGGAAAAGTCCCAGCACCAGAACCGCGCCAAGGCGATGCAGGTGCTGAAAGCGCGTCTGTATGACATCGAACGCCAACGGGCCGAAAGCGAGCGCTCGGCCGATCGCAGGAGCCAGGTCGGCTCGGGCGATCGCTCGGAACGCATCCGGACCTACAATTTCCCGCAAGGCCGGCTCACCGATCATCGCATCAACCTGACGCTCTACAAGCTCGACCGGGTCATGGAAGGCGATATCGACGAAGTCGTCGATGCGCTGATCTCCGACTACCAGGCGGGTCAGCTCGCCCAGCTCGGAGCCCAGGGGTGACGAAGGTCGAGACCCTTTCGGCGCTTTTGTCCGAGGTGCGGCAGGAATTGCTCGACGGCGGCATCGAAGCGGCGGCAACGGATGCCAGGACACTGGTCTCGGGGCTGCTTGACCTATCGGCGACGGATATGCTGACGCGAGGCGACCGGGCAGTGTCGGCGGAAGAACGCGAAACGGTGATGGCGGCGGTCTCGCGTCGGATCGCTCGCGAACCAGTCCATCGCATTCTGGGCTTCCGCGAGTTCTACGGCCTGACGCTGTCGCTGTCTCCGGCAACGCTGGAGCCTCGGCCTGACACCGAAATCCTGGTCGATGCCGTCCTGCCTTATCTGCAGCGGACAATGGCGGACAATGGCGAGGCGCGAATCCTCGACCTTGGCACGGGGACGGGCGCAATCTGCCTGGCGCTTCTCAATGAATGCAAGTGCGCAACCGGTGTCGGCTGCGACATTTCGTCCGATGCTGTCGAGACGGCAATACGCAATGCCGCCAGGAACGGTCTCGAGGATCGCTTCACGGGAACCGTCAGCGACTGGTTCGGCGCGGTCGAAGGGACCTTCGACATCATCGTCTCCAACCCTCCCTACATCCGCTCCGATGTCGTCGCCACGCTGGACCCGGAAGTGCGCGAGCACGACCCGATGGCGGCGCTCGATGGCGGCGAAGACGGGCTGGAGGCATACAGAATGCTGGCTTCCGGCGCTGGCGCATTCCTCAGAGAGGGCGGAACCGTTGCCGTTGAAATCGGCTTCGACCAGAGGGACAGCGTTTCCCAACTGTTTGCTGCCTCCGGCTTTCGCCGCCTGCAGGCTGTCGCAGACTACGGCGGCAATGATCGTGCGCTGGTGTTTGAACGCGGATAATGGATGGGTGGCGGGACACCATCCCCACATTTTACCCTAAGTGAAGAAAAAGCTTGGAATTTGGAATGAAGCGGGCTAGTTTGCCCCTACGCACCGGGGAGCTGAAAGACGAATGAGATTCGTTTAGGTGCGGATTAGCCTGGGGGTTCTTCTCTTTCGAGAGATGCAAGGCTGAACAAGTCCCGGTACGTGAATCAGGTAATTTGATTTTCACCAGCGGCAGACACCTAGATGTGGTTTGCCTGCGGCTTGCCTGACGTGGCCAGTTTTCGGCACGATCGGCAAAGCCATATTGACAGCACAGCATGAGAGTTCAGGTGATCGATAGATGAGGCCAGGGCAGCAAAACAAGCGTGGTCGTGGGCGTAACAACAACGGCGGCAGCAATAACAACAACAATAATAACAACTTCAACAGGAAGGGCGCCAACCCGCTCACCCGGACTTACGACAGTTCCGGTCCTGATGTTAAAATCCGCGGTACCGCCCAGCATATCGCAGAGAAGTACGCGGCTCTTGCGCGTGACGCGCAGAGCTCCGGCGACCGCGTGATTGCCGAGAACTACCTGCAGCATGCGGAACACTACAACCGCATCATCGCAGCCGCTCAGGCGCAGATGCAGGAGCGGTTCCAACGCGAAGACCGCAATTTCGATTCGAACGACGAAGACGGCGATGACGACGATCGTGTCGACAACGGCGGCAACGGTTCGTCCTCCGAACAGTCCGGCAGGCAGTCTTCCGGCAACAACCAGGCGCAACAGCCCGTCGTCGACGGCAGCGGTCCGCAGCCGGTGATCGAAGGTGTTCCGGCCGAAGTCGCCGCGGAGGAAGACGAAGCGGCAGCATCCGCTGGCGAAGGCAAGGCCGAGCGTGGCCAGACCCGCCGTCGTGGTGGTGCCAACCGTTCGCGCCGCACGCCGCGCAAGGCTGCCGGCGCTCAGGGCGAGGGCGAAGACGCCGGTTCGTCCGGCGAAGGCGGCGAGCCGACCCCGGCCATGGCCGAGGCGGGTTCCGACTGAGTTCGGCCGTTCTTCAGGCAGAATTGGCAAACGTCAAAACTCCGGTTCGCGCCGGAGTTTTTTCGTTTGAAACTCTCTTTAAAAGGGCAAACATCTCTCCCATATGGATATTCGAAAGGCGGCGGTTGTAGTGGCCGGTGCCGATGGCGGGCTTGCCTATCAAGGGAGCCCAATCCAACCCAATCTCCTTGTGCCGCAACGGGCGAGGGGACCCTGTGGAGGTAAGACATGAATATGGAAAAATACTCGGAGCGGGTCCGGGGCTTCCTGCAATCCGCTCAAACCTATGCCCTTGCTGAAGGTCATCAGCAGTTCACGCCCGAACATATCCTGAAGGTGCTGCTCGACGACGACCAGGGCATGGCTTCGTCGCTGATCGAACGTGCCGGTGGCAATGCCAAGGAAGCCCGCATCGCCAACGATGCCGCTCTTGCCAAACTGCCGAAGGTTACCGGCGGCAACGGCCAGATCTACCTTGCCCAGCCGCTCGCCAAGGTGTTCTCGACTGCGGAAGACGCCGCCAAGAAGGCCGGCGACAGTTTCGTGACCGTTGAGCGGCTGTTGCAGGCGCTGGCGATCGAGACGACGGCCTCGACTGCCGCCACCCTGAAGAAGGCGGGCGTCACGCCGACGGCGCTCAACCAGGTCATCAACGACATCCGCAAGGGTCGCACCGCCGACACGGCCAATGCTGAACAGGGCTTCGACGCGCTGAAGAAGTTCGCGCGCGACCTGACGGCAGAAGCCCGCGAAGGCAAGCTCGATCCCGTCATCGGTCGTGACGACGAAATCCGTCGCACGATCCAGGTGCTGTCGCGCCGGACGAAGAACAACCCTGTGCTGATCGGTGAGCCCGGCGTCGGCAAGACGGCGATCGCCGAAGGCTTGGCGTTGCGCATCATCAATGGCGATGTGCCGGAGTCCTTGAAGGACAAGAAACTGATGGCGCTCGACATGGGCTCGCTGATCGCCGGTGCGAAATACCGCGGCGAGTTCGAGGAGCGGCTGAAGGCCGTCCTCAACGAGGTGCAGTCGGAAGCCGGCCAGATCATTCTGTTCATCGACGAGATGCACACGCTTGTCGGTGCGGGCAAGGCGGACGGCGCAATGGACGCGTCGAACCTCTTGAAGCCGGCGCTTGCGCGCGGCGAACTCCACTGCGTCGGTGCGACCACGCTTGACGAGTACCGCAAGCATGTCGAGAAGGACGCGGCGCTTGCCCGTCGTTTCCAGCCGGTGATGGTTGACGAGCCGACAGTCGAGGACACGATCTCGATCCTGCGCGGCCTGAAGGAAAAGTACGAGCAGCACCACAAGGTCCGCATCTCGGATTCGGCCCTCGTTGCCGCCGCGACGCTTTCCAACCGCTACATCACCGATCGCTTCCTGCCGGACAAGGCTATCGACCTGATGGACGAAGCCGCATCCAGGCTGCGCATGCAGGTGGACTCCAAGCCGGAAGAACTCGACGAGCTTGACCGCCGGATCATCCAGCTGAAGATCGAGCGGGAAGCCTTGAAGAAGGAAACCGACCAGGCTTCCGCCGACCGGCTGAAGCGTCTGGAAGAGGAACTGGCGTCAATCGAGGAAGAGTCCGATGCCCTGACCGCCCGCTGGCAGTCGGAGAAGCAGAAGCTCGGCCATGCGGCGGAGCTGAAGAAGCAGCTCGACGATGCCCGCAACGAACTGGCCAATGCCCAGCGCGCCGGTGAATTCCAGCGGGCAGGGGAGCTTGCCTATGGCATCATCCCGCGCCTTGAGAAGGAGCTTGCGACCGCCGAAGAGAACGACGGGGCCGAAACCGGCAGCATGGTGCAGGAAGTGGTGACGCCGGATAATATCGCGCATGTCGTTTCCCGCTGGACCGGCATTCCGGTCGACAAGATGCTGGAAGGCGAGCGCGAAAAGCTTCTGCGGATGGAAGACGAACTGGCGAAATCCGTCGTTGGCCAGGGCGATGCCGTGCAGGCCGTATCGAAGGCTGTTCGCCGTGCCCGCGCGGGCCTTCAGGATCCGAACCGGCCGATCGGCTCGTTCATCTTCCTCGGCCCGACCGGTGTCGGCAAGACGGAGCTGACCAAGTCGTTGGCCCGGTTCCTGTTCGATGACGAAACCGCCATGGTTCGGATGGACATGTCCGAATACATGGAGAAGCATTCGGTTGCCCGTCTGATCGGCGCCCCTCCCGGCTATGTCGGATATGAGGAAGGCGGCGCGCTGACGGAAGCGGTTCGTCGGCGGCCATACCAGGTCGTGCTGTTCGACGAGATCGAAAAGGCGCACCCGGATGTGTTCAACATCCTGCTGCAGGTTCTTGACGACGGCCGCCTGACCGATGGCCAGGGCCGGACCGTGGACTTCAAGAACACGATCATCATCATGACCTCCAACCTGGGCGCGGAATTCCTGACCCAGCTTGGCGAGAACGATGACAGCGAAGTCGCCCGCGAGCAGGTGATGAACGTGGTCAAGAGCGCCTTCAGGCCGGAGTTCCTGAACCGGATCGACGACGTCATCCTGTTCCATCGCCTGCATCGCAGGGAGATGGGCGCCATCGTCGATATCCAGATGAAGCATCTGGTGTCGCTCTTGGCCGAGCGGAAGATCACGATCGCGCTGGACGACGATGCCCGCGAATGGCTCGCCAACAAGGGGTACGACCCGGTCTACGGTGCCCGTCCCCTGAAGCGGGTCATCCAGAAGTTCGTGCAGGATCCGCTGGCCGAGAAGATCCTCGGTGGCGAGATTTCCGACGGCTCCGACGTCAAGGTCACGGCGGCATCCGACCGGTTGCTGTTCTCGACCCGCAAGTCGGTCGCGCAGGCGGCCTAAGCAAGGTCAGGGCAAACCTGAAATCGGAATTGGCGGTCCATCGGGCCGCCAATTTTTTCTGTCGCGGGTCGTTCCCGCCTGCTAGGAAGCCCTAATCAATTTTGACAGGTGGTTCCCGTGAACGTTTCAGACATCGTTATCGCCGGCGACACGCCGGGCGTCAGCTATCGCATTCCGGTTCTGCGGTTTTCAGGCTCCAACAGCGATGCGCCGAAGGTCTACATGCAGGCGGCATTGCATGCCGGTGAGCTGCCGGGCACGGCGGCATTGCATTTCCTTTGCCAGCAGCTGCGCCTTGCCGAGGAGGGGGGCGAGATCGCCGGCGACATCACCATCGTGCCGCAGGCCAATCCCTATGGTACGGCGCAATGGTTTGCCGGCGAGATGCAGGGACGTTTCGATCTCGGTTCCCGGGTCAATTTCAACCGCGAATTCCCGCTGATCGCCTTCGACGATCGCGACGGTCTGCTCGTTGACATCGAGCGTCGGCCGGTCGTCGAGCAGATCAAGCGCCGGCTGATGCGCATGGCGTTTGATGCCGATATCGTTCTCGATCTGCATTGCGACGATGAATCCCTGCAATATGCCTATCTCGAAAAGGAAGTCTGGCCGGAAGCAGCCGACCTGGCCACCGCGCTCGCCATGGATGCGGTGCTGATTGCCGATGGCGAGA
This sequence comes from Rhizobium sp. PAMB 3174, assembly GCF_052908375.1. Taxonomy (NCBI): domain Bacteria; kingdom Pseudomonadati; phylum Pseudomonadota; class Alphaproteobacteria; order Hyphomicrobiales; family Rhizobiaceae; genus Rhizobium; species Rhizobium sp. PAMB 3174. The sequence continues at coordinate 374,739 of NZ_CM128608.1, forward strand.
GCTCGGCGTTCGACGAGGCGATCGGCTATGCCTGGAAGCGTGACGGTGGCCGGGCGGAAGGCGATCGCTTCCGCGGGCGTCTGGTGACCACCGTGGAACTGCGCGGCTGGCGCGACGTGGATGCCGGTCTCGCCCGCAAGGATGCGGATGGCCTGATGGCATTTCTGAAGATGCGGGACGTTGTCACGGGGCCTGTTCCAAACCTGCCGGCGTTCAGCGGACCGGTGACCCCGCTCGATCACATCGAGATGATACGGGCGCCGCAGGCCGGTACGATCCTGTTTCACCGCGAGCCGGGCGACACGGTGGTCGCCGGTGACGTTCTGGCTTCGCTGATCACCGCTCCCGGCATGGCGGGCGGCATTCTGGAGGTCATCGCGCCGCAGGCGGGGTTGGTTGTCACCAGGGTCTCAAGACGGTTCACCGCCGCCGGCGGCGACCTGATGAAGATCTCGGCGTCAGCGCCCTCCGCGCGGCAGAGAAAGCCGGGCGCACTGGAAAACTGAGGGTTGCAGGTCGCAGCGCTTGCCAGCCATTCTTAATTGATTGAAGCGACTTCCTTGTCGTCGTCCTTGACGCCGAGCAGGGCATCGATGCGCTTGCGCTCTGTCTCGAACTTGGCGAGCGCCTCGCCATCAAGCGAGTTGCCGCTCGGCAGGCGGATCTTCATCGCGTCGACCTTAGTGCCGTTGACGATCAGTTCGAAGTGCAGGTGGGGGCCGGTGGACAGGCCGGTCGTGCCGATGAAGCCGATCACCTGACCCTGCTTGACATGCTGGCCGCGCGCGAGGCCCTTGGCGACTGCGCTCTGGTGATTGTACGAGCTGACATAGCCGTTGGCGTGCTGGATCAGCGTCTGCTTGCCGTAGCCGCTGGTCCATTCGCCGGCCTTGATGACGACGCCGTCGCCGGCGGCCAGGATGGGCGAGCCGATCGGGGCCGCCCAGTCGACACCGGGATGCATGCGGGCATATTTCAGGATCGGATGGCGGCGCATGCCGAAGCCCGAGGTGAAGCGGCCGTTCGGAACCGGCTTGCGCAACAGGAACTGGCGCACGCTCTTGCCGTTCTCGTCGTAGTAATCGACGGAATTGTCGTCCGGATCCTGGAACCGGTAGAAGCGCTTGTCGAGATCGCCGAACTTGGCGTGGACGAACAGAAGCTCCGAGTCTTCGGTCGCCTTGCCCTTTTCGTCCGAGACCGAGAAGAAGGCTTCCAGCGTGTCCTTCGGCTTCACCTTCGCCTGGAAATCGACATTGCTGCCGAGCAGCCGGATGATCTGCGCCGTCATGGACGGGTTCATGCCGTAGGCGAGGGACGCCTGGTAGATCGCGTCGTAGACCCTCGGAAGGTCATGCCGGCTCTTCGGCGGCGGCGGCGCGTCGTCGTTGAAGGCAGTGTCGACCGCATCGAGATGGGCAGGCTCGGATGCAGTGACGAAACGGCCCTTGTCGTTGATCGCGACCGTGCCGAAGTGCTCCTGGTCGCGGTAGACGCTGGCGCGGATGACGGTGGCATCCTCTCCCTTCTGCAGGACGCCGATGCGCAGCACATCGCCTTCCTTCAGGTCTTTCGAGCCTATGGTCTCGGCGAGCTTGGGGATGATCGCCTCGGCGTCCTTCTCGGAGTAGCCGCCGTCGTTCAGGGCCTTTTCGATCGTCATGTCCTGGCGGATCGGCAGCACGTCGTCGGCATATTCCGGCGTATCGGGCGTGACGGTGTCCGGCATGGCGACCGAAAGGTTCTGGTCGACGATCTTGGCCGACAGGCCAGCAGATAGGCTGAGATCGAGATCGTCATTGGCGAAGCGCCGCGGATCGACATAGGAGAGGGATGCGAGCTGTGTCTGGCCATCGGAGAGGACGGAGCCGTTGGAACGGACGTTTTCCTCGATCTCGGACAGCGACATCATGCCGGCAAAGGGGTAGGGGGATGCCTTGAGGGGAAAGTCTTCGGTCTTGAGGCTGACATCGGAGTCGACGTCGGATGCGTAGATCAGGCCGGTGCGCAAGGTGGCCGGCGCCTGCTTTATATTGGCGGCGAAGATGTTCAGCGGATCGAAGGGCGGGTAATTGTCCTGATCCGAGTGGTCCGTCGCCAGCGCCATGGTCACATGCGCGAAGGGTACGCGGCGAACCACTTCCTTCTTTCCGTCATTGGTGACGGTCGCGACTTCCATGATCGTGCGGTCGGCCTGCTTGGGCGCGAGCTTGGTTTCGAGCAGCCGCTTGCCGCGCACGACATTGTCTGCGGAGGCGCCGTTGCCGGCATTTTCGGTCATGGCGTAGGCTTCTGCGGGGATGGCGAGCTGCTGCCGGCCGTCGAGCGCGGCAAACAGGGCGACGCCCATCAGCACGCTGGAGGTAATACCGGTCAGGAATGTTCCCGCGAGCCAGCGCAATGAAACATCGCGACGGTCGGGAGCCTTGCGGCCGTCAGCGAGAATAGGCGCTTCATCGCCGAGCGAGCGCGCAATGGCGCTCTCAGCAGTCGTGCCAATCAATACCTGTCCCCAATCGAGCGTCTCATCCCAAGTTCTAAGCAGGATGTGCCTGTTTTCGGCGGTTGAGTCAAATCTGAAACCGCCTGTTAATAATCCGTTACCGCGGATGGTGAATCACCTTTTCTGGGGATGCGGGTTATTCCGGGCGAAATTGAGGCCCCTGGGGCGCCCGCAGGTCAGGACCAACGCCTGTCCACCGGAGTTTGTGGCGGATGGTTGATCGGGCATCTTTCCATGATGCCGACGATGGCGGGAAAGG
>NZ_CM128608.1:382500-3597500 GCF_052908375.1 Rhizobium sp. PAMB 3174
GGCGGCCGTAACTATAACGGTCCTAAGGTAGCGAAATTCCTTGTCGGGTAAGTTCCGACCTGCACGAATGGCGTAACGACTTCCCCGCTGTCTCCAACGCAGACTCAGTGAAATTGAATTCCCCGTGAAGATGCGGGGTTCCTGCGGTCAGACGGAAAGACCCCGTGCACCTTTACTATAGCTTTACACTGGCATTCGCCAAGGCATGTGTAGGATAGGTGGTAGGCTTTGAAGCAGGGACGCCAGTTCTTGTGGAGCCATCCTTGAAATACCACCCTTATCTTCGTGGATGTCTAACCGCGGTCCGTCATCCGGATCCGGGACAGTGTATGGTGGGTAGTTTGACTGGGGCGGTCGCCTCCTAAAGAGTAACGGAGGCGCGCGATGGTGGGCTCAGACCGGTCGGAAATCGGTCGTCGAGTGCAATGGCATAAGCCCGCCTGACTGCGAGACTGACAAGTCGAGCAGAGACGAAAGTCGGTCATAGTGATCCGGTGGTCCCGCGTGGAAGGGCCATCGCTCAACGGATAAAAGGTACGCCGGGGATAACAGGCTGATGACCCCCAAGAGTCCATATCGACGGGGTTGTTTGGCACCTCGATGTCGGCTCATCGCATCCTGGGGCTGGAGCAGGTCCCAAGGGTTTGGCTGTTCGCCAATTAAAGCGGTACGTGAGCTGGGTTCAGAACGTCGTGAGACAGTTCGGTCCCTATCTGCCGTGGGTGTAGGAATATTGACAGGATCTGTCCCTAGTACGAGAGGACCGGGATGGACATATCTCTGGTGGACCTGTTGTCGCGCCAGCGGCATAGCAGGGTAGCTATATATGGAAGGGATAACCGCTGAAGGCATCTAAGCGGGAAACCCACCTGAAAACGAGTGTTCCCTATCAGAGCCGTGGAAGACGACCACGTTGATAGGCCGGGTGTGGACGTGCAGCAATGCATGAAGCTTACCGGTACTAATAGCTCGATCGGCTTGATCGTTCTCATTGATCAATGATCATCGACAAAAGATGATCATCTTGTCCTGACGCTGTCGCGGCTTTCGCCGCTACGCTCCGGACGGGCCGCGCCACAAGGCGCGACGGCCGTTCGGCCTTGCGAAGCTTCGCTTCGGCAAGTGCCAGACGGACAGGCCCAAACGCGATCAAAAATCCAGCTTCTCATGTTTTGCCCTTTGCCGACCTGGTGGTTATGGCGGGGCGGCCGCACCCGTTCCCATTCCGAACACGGCCGTGAAACGCCCCAGCGCCAATGGTACTTCGTCTCAAGACGCGGGAGAGTAGGTCGCTGCCAGGTCTGCAAAAGGCAAAACAAATCTTCTCATTCACAAACCCAAGGGCCTCATGCCCAAGACGAGGCCGCATCCAAAGCGGCCTTTTGCTTTTGAGGCAGACCGCACAGGTCCCAGAAATAACGAGGGGTGGAGCAGCCCCGTCCAACCGCAGGCCCAAAGGGCCGAGGACGGACAAACGAAACAACCGGGCATGCCAATCCCGGTTCATGTGGCAAAGATCCACAGTCGGCTCATCAATAACGCGGGGTGGAGCAGCCCGGTAGCTCGTCAGGCTCATAACCTGAAGGCCGCAGGTTCAAATCCTGCCCCCGCAACCAACGAGACTTGAATATTTGCCCATTCAAGTCGCTTCACAGAAAGCTCCTCCGCATATGCGTCGAAGAGCTTTTTTTGTGCCTCCTCATCCTCAAGTTCGCCCGCATCCAGCTTCTCCAGATACTCGTGACGCTTCAAAAGGCGGAACCGTTCCTCCATGATCGACGCTGCTTCCATCGCAGCCAGGATCGAAGCGATGCGGCCGTGGACCTCAAGCTTGGCTGGCTGGTGGCCGGGTGTCGCGGTGATCACCACCTTCTGGACCAGTTGCCTCACGACATCGACGAGGCGAGTGTTATGTGCTGGGAATTGGCGTTTTGCCAAATGAAGATGAAGCTATCGCATGGTATAAGAAAGGAGTAGCGGCAGGAAACTCGCGTTCAAAGAAAAAACTTGAGGAACTGTTGTCGCGTTCTGGGAGATTAAATAAATATCTGTTTAAGTAGTATGCAAGCTGTGTTTTGTATTACAAAACAACTTGGCAAAGAGGCCCGCTGGCGCGCCTCCTGTGCAACCTCCCGGCCTTGGCTCTTTCACAGGCATCCAACCCGTATCGTCGGATTGAACCACTCGCGGGAGACTTCGCTCTCCCTGCACCCATCGACTTGGAGGGCGTTCCTGCCCCCAAGACCCCTGACAATTCCATTGAGGCCATGTCATGGAGACGATTTCATCGAGAGCAAAGGGGACATTTCGCGCCCTTGTGCAATCGGCGACCAGGAAGGGAGCTTTCGTGCTGCCCTTGCCTTGGAGCCATCCCATCGACCAATGAGCCTTCGTGCCCCTTGGAACTCTGACCAACCTTCCGCAGATTGGATGCGCGTTATGCGGTCAACACCGGCAGCCAAGGAAGTCGTCATTGCTGTCCGGGCAAATCAACTCCTGCCGTGGAAAACCCATCTTGGCATCGTTGAATTCAGCCATGAACCCGCCATTGGCCCAGCACCATTTGCCCTTACCCAGCACAGTGTGTGAGGCATCGCAGGATCGACCCAAATATGGCGTTTCCTTGTCCCGGTTGACAGTAGAACCGCTCCGGCTTCATGAAAACGCGTGAAGGGATATTGCGACCGTAGAACATAACCGGACGCATTGCAGCTTATCGACCAAATGTGATTATCGCTGACGTAATTGAAGTCTTCTGCTGACGATGCCAACGGGGTCAGATTGACTGTCGCGATCAGCATGGCAAATGCGATTGTGTCTAATTTCATCGGCAACTCCCAAATGTGGTCGAGTGTAAAGCGTTTGTCGATTTCAACGCGAACCAAATCAGAAACGCTTGATCCTGCCATGGGCAACTAACATGGTCGCATCGACGCTGAACCATGCACAACCACTAGAAGTGCAAAGACGGTATCGGTATCTCCGTCTTATTGCCGTTTACGGGCAGCACCGCTTCGCCATTCTTTCAACGATTTCACCGGCGGGTCAGCTTCATCGCCCGGCACGATAACATCGTCGTCTGTTCTCACTGCCGCCATGTCAATATCGTGTGCTCCGACTTGCCAGGCGTCCCGCACATGAAACTTGTGTTTCAATATCGCTAATTCCATACGAAGCTCAGGCGTACCGGAAGCCCCGATGATGGCGGGAACGAGGAAAAAGCAATCGCATACATTCCTGTGTCCGATAAACATATCAAGATTTCGGTGGTTGTCCGCCGTCATCGTCGTCATACGCGATACATTTACAAACCTCTTTCCGCGGACTTCGGGCAATGTGTCCCAGTCTTGGGTAATGTGTCCACGGTAATGATATGGGTTTTCTCGATCGACGCCTTTGAGGACAGAAATTCGGATTTCGTCCTCACGATCATGCCGGTCAAAACGATCATTCCATTCTTTGAATATGGCTTCTGCCTTGGGCCCATTGCCGAACATGAGGCCAAGAAATGGCGGCTGTCCTGGTGCGGATACGCCGTACAGCATTCCCTGCCAGCCGGCTTCGTCCCAAAGCTTCGTATTGATGACGGAACGAACCACAAGGTCATCGTGGCTTCTCAGATCAGCGAAAAGATCGTCCGGCGAGTTAATGTCATCGACCGCATCAGCGTTGGCACGAAGTTCGGCGGCAACGGGTTGTTGCGGTGCCGCGTTGCTCAGCGGATATTTCCGTGCAATCCAATGGTTCCAATCCGAAAGCCGCCCCGCATGCGACCCCAAAGCTCTGTTTCTGGAGACGCCTGCGTAACAAAATAACGTGGCGCGTTCGAATACCCGTTCCGTTTCGACCAATTCTTGAACCGTTTGAAGTGCGTCCGGCAGCACAGCGATGTTCATCAGGGCGTGAATGCAAGACGCGATAAGATGCTGATTGTATTCCGCTACTTTTGTTACGTCGGTTAGGCTCCATTCGGCGGGCAACCAAATCGACATCACATTACTATCGTCAACAGAGACCGATGCGTCCTGTACGCTGTCGCTTTGCTCGATGCGTATTGTAAACTTCTCAGTGTGCGGAAACGCGCTCGCATTCAACAATGTCGCCGCAAAGCCTTCCAGCGCGGCTGCATAAGTCTCCGCCTGCAAAAATCCTTCGAGGGTATTATCTGCTTTAATTTTTATATCAACGCCGAGGATTTTCGTGTGAATGGAAGCAAATGTCTCATCGAGCAAAACAAGCCTTTTGGGAAGACTATTGCTTGCCGGCTGAGCAGCCATCATTTTCATCATTTCGTGGATTTCTTGGTCCGGCGTGCCTTCCGGAAGAGAACCATCGTTTCGCAACACATCAATATGCCCGAGACGATAAAGCAGAGTGAGACGTGCTGTCATCAACATCAGATTTTCGAGAATGTCCGGCAGCTCTTCTAGTCGCGCAATCTCCTCGTTCGGCAGGACGACAATCAAACAAGAAAGCAATCGGTCAAATTCTACGAGCTTGTCATTCAGACGCTGCTGACTATCGCTATCCAGTGGAGCGACGCCGCTAATGGCGTGAACGAATTGAAGCGCGCTTAAGAAATCGCTCACATGCCCAAGCTGTAACGACAAAGTTGCGAACAAATTCAGCGTTGGGATGGTTTCAACGCGGAGTTCGCTTTCCAACTCTGACAAAGCCAGGTTCTGGATAAGGGACGCCAACGCCGTGGCCCGGGCGGCCCAAATGAGGCCCGCACCACGGTAGCCCACCGAAAGATAATACAGAGCCTTCGATTGCTCTTCTCGGCACTCATCTTTCGAGAAGTTGACCACGGCACGGCCAAGCCACTTTATGGCGTCCACAGGCTTTTCAGCGTCCAGCTTACGCTCACCCTGCGCGAGATAGATATTTGCGGCGGTGACTTCTTTGTTTCGGTCGGCCATAAATTCAGCAATCTTTTCAACGAGTTCGTCGAATGCGGGGCTGTCCGGCATATTCTCCGATAATGCATCGAGCATTGTATCAAGTAGATCGGCGGGAAATTCACCTAGCCCCTTGGCTCTATCTATGATCCCAGACAGGGCGCACCAAACGTCATCAAAGTCGTCGACATCTCTTGCCAGAAACTTCTCATTCATCTGGTGGAAAATTAGCAACGTCTCTGCGTAGAGGGCATTGTTCGGTCGGGATTTGTCCTGGGTCAGTTCCGCGAGTTTATCTTTCAGACGATCCGATCTGCCCGACAACGACATTTCGTCCGCTGAATTCAGACCCTGAACGACGCGCCCCACAATGAGCTGATGGATATTGCAGACCTTGCTTATGTGCGAGGCATGTCCGGTCGCGAATGCTGTTGCTTCGATCTCTTCATAGCGCTCAAGCATTGCGTTTACGTCATCGAACCACCAAAAAGCGGTCCAGGCGTGTTCATAAACTGCCCGCAAGACCTGGTAACTTGTTCCGTATTTTTTGGCGTAATTTGTCGCTCGCTGAAATCGACCGTCTGTTTCAAAGCGTGGCTTTTCAAGTTCTCGGGATAGCCGCGCAGCTTCAAATGTGTCCGAGACGGCCTGCGCCTGGTCCGAAGCATCTGTACCTAGCTTCTTGAGGCGCTCTTCCAAGTCGTTCAGCGCCTCTTGGCGCCTAAAATCATTCGGCCCAAGTTTGAGCTTGTCCGGCTCGTACTCACCGGCCTTCAATTGCTCGAAGGCAAGGTCTTTGTGGCCATTTGAAAATACGCGGTCAACAATCCATTCACGGTCCAGGATCGTAACCTTCACTCCATATTCGTTTTGCAATTCTTCTTCGATGCGCAATCGGTCACGTTGGCGGGCGGGACGGCTTGTGATGAAAACAATGCGGTCGTAGTGCCGTTTGGTTTCCACGATGCCCTTGACATCAGAGCGGACTTTTTCACGCCACGCTTTCTTAGCGCTAAATGCAAATCCCCACTTTTCAGCGCCGCTCTTGCCGTCAGCTACATACCAGCGCTCGGAAACTTGCTCATCAACCGGATAGGTTTCGGTATCGACTTTTCCATCTCCGCCGCCCTCTGGTCCTGTTTGCGGGCGAAGATTAGGGCAAAGCTCGCGTTCGGCAAGTTTACGGCAGAAGTTCTCAAAGTCTTTATGCTGATTTCGATCTGCGATCGTATCGAGATGATGGTTGAACTCTGACTCGCTAAGCCGATAGGCGTCTCGCTGCTCACTGTCAGAGTACAAATGCGGGCGTTTAGCCCTCATGAGTTCCGATGGCGTAGGAAATTTGTTCATCACTGATTCCTTTGCAGAAATCATAGCAAACTTCGTGATCTCCGTTACAAGTATTAAGTAAGTCTCTCCCTAACGACTTAGTCGTACTTTACGCAGATGACCCGATGTTTGAAGTGGAAATCAATGGATACGCCCAGATCGCTTTTGCGACTTCAAAAAGCTGCTTCCCGCGCTCTTCGATTTGATCCTCGCCCCACGCCTCCTGCTTTGTCACTTCCTTGTTGAGCACGAGAAGAGAGTGCTCCAAGAGCGCATCGCGTTTTGAGGAATAGGGACCGTTTTGAACGCTGCTGTTGAGTGGCTGGGTCAGGATCGTCAAGTTCCCGAAAGTGTTCATCAGACGGTTCCTTCTGACAACTGATCCGATTCGTGTGTTTGCCTCTTCCGAGGAATATAGGGCCTGGAACTTTTCATCGCCTGTTACGAGGCTACCATCCGGTAGCGGCCAGTGTTGCGCCCAGTTCGATGGAAGAATGTACTCGACGGATAACCCCAAAGCCGCGCGGCATATGTGCTGTATTCCTCGACTTCGCTCATGATGCTTTGCGCTTTTGCGACCAAGGAGAGGCAGGAGAGGAAATCGTCCTCGCTCGGGCTTGCGGCATAGGCGTTTGACGCCGTGACCAATATCGCAGCCGCAGCGATAGGCTTGAGAAGTCTTGCTTTAAACCCGGCCATTCCGTTCCCCTTGAAACTACTGATTTGCAATCAGCCTGATCGTCCACTTTCGCGGAATCCGCGTCAAGGTTGAACGAGGCTACTTATTCTTGGGAGGTTTCGGCGTTTTTGGCTTCGGCCACCTTGTTCTTGTAGACCGCCGGTAAACTGGCCGAATAGCTGATGACAAGCAGACCCAAAAGGGCAAAGAGCGGCATGAACGCCAATACCGCCCCGTTCTTCACTGTCTTTGATGTCCGAAAATTCCCAAACTGCCAACTCGTCAGCATGATCGCGGGCATTAGAAGTGGTGAGAGGAAAAAGACAAACAGAACGACCAGCAGTGCGTCCGTAAGGTTTTCGAATAGCTGCGGGTCGATATCGGGCGGCTGATACGGTCCCCATATCGCCGTGCCGACGATATCGAAGGCAATGAACAGGAAGAAGACGAAGAAAAAGAGCAGCGCCTGATACCCGAAGGCGTAATAGCAAAGGGTCTTAAACTGCCTTCTCTCATCGCCTGCGGCGAATCCGTGAGACGCAAGGGAGGTGATAAACGTGACCGAGAGGAACACCGGAAATGTCGCGGTCAAAAGCCCCGATATCGAAAGCGCTTCATTCCATCGCTCGTAAAGATTGCTCGATATCTCGTCGTAAAACCAAATCAGATCAAGGGAATTGAGCAGCCCGAACGGATAGGCGGAGATGGTCAGGCTGAACACAAACCCGCCAATGACAAGATAGGTGAGTGGCAGCGCATAATCCCGCTTGCTCTTATCAGCGGCAAGAAGGATTCCTGCACATTTGCGTGGATGCCGGAATATCGTCCATGTCGTGCGGAGCATTCGCACCGTAAAGCGCAAGACACCTTCAATCGTGTCTTCGATCTTCTCGGAAATGGCTTTCTTGGGGTCTTCACTCATAGCCTCACCCTAGGCGAGCATTGCGGGCATTGCTAGGAATTCTTGTGCAGGAGGAATTTCAAACCAATAGGTTGCCATTCATTTGCTGTGAGAGGTAAAGTTATTGAAATGATTATCGCATTTTGATCGCGGGGGCTGCCTTGAATACTCTTGAAGACATTTTAAGGAAATGCTCGTCTCCCGCGCTGCTTATCGGCAACGGGATAAACCGCTATCAAACCACCAATGGTTCATCCTCTTGGGAAAGCCTGTTGCAGCAAATAGCCCGAGATCAAAACCTCACCTTCAACCAGAACCAGCTCAAAGAGATGTCGAATACGGAGTTTTTCGACATCCTTGATCTTACCAGACCCCGTGATGATCGAAGCGATCTGCAACGAAAATTCTGCGCGCTGATGGATAGCTGGCAGCCCAAAAGCCACCATTCGAAGATCGTCGGCTGGGCGCGAAACCGTTCCACTCCGGTCATAACCGTCAATTTTGACGAGAACCTTTCCCAAGCGGTCGGGGCAAAATATCACGCACCAAAAGCCAGGAAAGGTTTCACTGATTACTACCCCTGGACTTCATATTTTGCGGAATCGGAAATCGCCACGCCAAGGACCAGCTTTGCGATTTGGCACGCCCATGGAATGAAAAAATATGCGCGCAGTATTCGCCTTGGTCTCACGCATTACATGGGATCGGTACAGCGGGCGCGAAGCTGGGTCTACGGCAAAAAGGGCATTCGCATGAATGCCAAGGAAAGCCTCTCGAACTGGCCTGGCGCAAACACTTGGCTAGACCCGCTGTTTTTCTCGCCGCTTCTTATTCTCGGGTTCGGGTTTGGAAAAGACGAAACATTCCTCAGATGGCTTTTTTTGGAACGGGCGAGGCTTCACAAAATCCGCCCCGAATGGAAACAGCAGGCTTGGTACGTGACGAATAAATCAAGCGGGAACAGGGACCGGACTCCCTTTTTCAAGGCATTGGGTATTCAGATGATCGAGGCCGAAAGCTACGAAGAGATTTACGACAATCCGGCCTGGTTGCCCTAATGCAAGCCCCATTGGATAAAGATATCCCCGCTGAAGGCGGCAATGGAAACGGCAGGTCGGGGAAGACCTGCCGCGTGGTGGCTAGCCAAAGGTCGGGCGAAGCGCGAGTTCAGCCTCGATATTTTGGAGTGAAGCCAGGGCGTTGCGACGCTCAACCGATCCGCGTTTCGCGGACGCGATAGTGTTGAAAGCTTCACGATATAGGGCGTTAAGCTCGCCTGTGTTACGTGATGCAGCTTCGAAGCGGGTGATGAGTTTCATTGTTTCCTCCTGTTTTCAAGGAGGCCCCGAACCATTCAGGGCCTTTCGGCCCGTCCCCAGCATCATTGGCTCAGCAAAGGCCTTGATGGTTCGGGTGGTGACTATTTGAAGTCAGGAGGAAACTGCAACGAACACAGTCGTGAAGACGCGTGTCGTGTGCAGCGAGCTTTGGCTTTCAAGTATTGGGAATGATTGTCAGGGGGTGTTTACGCCATGATTTCGGCGCGTGCCTGCGCGAAAACGTCCTTGAGCCCTTTGAGGCTGTCGTCTAGCCCGTTCAGGCAGTAGGCGTTCAGGAATTGCCGGCCGGCAAAAAGCGTCCGGTCAGTTGGGCTCAAATCGGCCTCGGCGCAGGTATCAGACCAGCGTTTCGCGATGGTCGCTATTTGTTTTTCAATGATCGAGGCTGCTTGGCTTTCGTTCAGGTGATAGTCGGGTGCTGCTGCAAGGCAAGTCGCCAGCGTGCTAAAGCGGGCATCTCCTTTGACCAGCATGGCTTGTGACGCCTCATTGCCGGTGCGCCCTTGCGGGCAAATGTCATAGGCAGGCGTCAGGCTCAGCATCTCACCATCCCAGAATGCGGCATGGTTGCGAGCATGATCGTCCGTGTTGCCGCAAAGGATATTGAAGCAAATCCTGCCATACAGTTCTTTCAGCGTGTCTTTGGGGGCGGCAAAACGGTGGCGAATAATCTCGGCCAGTTCCTCGTATGAGGCGTAGCGCGCCATCATTTCATCAAGGCCGAGCATGGTCAGTGCCGATACCATGGCGCGGCGTGTCCAGCCGTTGTCCGATTTGGTGCGGTCGAAACGCTCAATAAGCAGCACGTCTTTGTGTGCAGCACGGGTTAGGGACACAGGTGCGACGTTCAGTCCAGATTGCTCCGCCAGCCGCATGGCGATGAATTCGGCTTTCACGACGCTGTAGAGGTCGTTGCTCGCTGAGAACTTGGCAATGAATCTCTTTTCGCCATCTTCAATCATGGCTTTGGGGCGGGCACCGCCGATGGAGGTGCCGTGGTTTAAAGCTTGTTCCAGAGCTGGTGTCAGTGGGAGGCCTTTTTCGATACGCTCCGCTGCGGCCAGCAATTCAGCCAACGAAGCTTCCGCAGCCAAGCGCGGGACGTATTCCGTTGCAGATGCTTGAAAATCAAGCGCGCCGATACGGTCCGAGCCGGATTGCAGCAGGAATGTAAGTTCACTGATATTTGGGATGTCATCGGAATCTGGCTTCTTGCCGGTGAGCCTGTTTATGATCACACGCCGCCCCCAGGCATCGGGCGAGCCATCGCGAATGCAGCTAGCCATTGAAAGCCCGTTTGACGGCTCAATCAGCCCCGCGCGGAGCGGTAATTCTGGCTCGTAGATCGGGATGGCATTCTTGCGATTGCGGTAGCTCGCACCATAGGTGAAGAACAGTCGGTCTCGATCTTTTGTGAGGCGACCAGCGACTACGGGTTCCGTTTCATCGGGCAACCAGATCCATACAAAGGCTTCGTTCGGTTCTTTGAAATCAGAAGTCATCATCGACCTCCTGTTTCACAGAACGGACGCTTTGCGGGATCAATGTCAACTTTTCCTTTAGCCGTGCATCGTGCATCGAGAGCAATCGGCTGTCGGGCTCAAACAAATGGACACCGACAAGAGCAGCGACTTCAAAAACAATTCCGATCTCAGGGCCGGGGGCACCTTTTTCGATATTGTAGAGCGTGGTGCGGCTAATTCCGGCGCGGTCGGCCAACTCCTGTGCTGTCATGCCCCGTTCCGTCCGCCCAATACGGATCAGCTTGCCGAGGATCGACAAAGCATGACGCGTCACACGTGAGTAGCTTCTTTTGCGCTTCATAACTCGGCTTTTTCGTATCCGTTTAAATGAACACGAGACCACCTCATGTTCATTTCATTGAACATTATGGCGAATATGACCGTGTTTGTCAAATGAGCGTCCATTAAAGTGGACATGGACCGCTTCGTGTACAGTTATATGGACGTGGATAGCTTGAGGTGGCTTTAAGGACCGGCAATGCCGATTACCGTTTGCCCTTCCTTAAAACAGAAAAATCCGTCTGACCGGCGGCAAATGCCAGTTGCAGCATATCAGCGTGCACGTCTGCAACATCGACATGCGCGCGCGCGATCGAGACGAGTTGTGTGACGTAGTTCATAGAACCGAGGACTGTGTCGCCCAGAAAATTTAGAAACCGCGTATGGTCCGGCGGGTAATTCAGGTCAGTATCTGAATCAAAAACTTTGTGACCCGTGTCTGGATCGGCATATGTATTGATAGCCGTTTCGAGTGCAAACCAGCTAACGCCGAACCGCTCATTTTGTTTTTCGCCACCAAGGAGTGCATTGGTTAACGGTATCCATTCGAAAGTCTTGTTCGTCAGATCGGGAACGAAATGACCAACATAGACATTGCGCAGATATTTGAAGAATTCCAACCCTTTGCGTATCTCCTGATAAGCCTTACCTAAGTCGGGATTTTCTTTATAAAGCGCACCGGATATCGAGGCGATGTCTGCGATGTTTGCGATCTCCAAAATTAGGTGGCGGATCAGCACGAGCCGCATATTCATGCTCTCCGGCCCAGCTTCAAGTGCTTCATGGGCAACAAGTAAATCGTGATGCGCCACGGTGCCCGCAGTACAAATGTGTCGATAATCCATTATTTGAATATGTCACCACTTCTACTGGTGGCCAAGTTATTTAGCACCTCTAAAACTCGTTGGAGTTCAAATCACTCGATTTCTAAATCAGGCCCGTGATCGGGCAAGTAGTCATGTCGTAGATTGTTCTGACTGTTGGCAATCTCGTTGAATTGCTCAATCTCGGGGATTTCGTCTCGGCCCAACCGAATGTACTGCGCGATTTCGAACTGAATGGCCTGTAATTCGAGTGCCCGCTTCTTTCTGTGAGCCTGAATGGACATTTGAAGGTACTGACGATCTGAAAGCTGGTTCGCAATCAGCTTGTCTTTCTCCTGTCGGTCACGCTTTAGGCATTCCCACGCCTCCAACTCATTCTGAAGTTTCGCCTTGTTGAACTTACTGTGACACGGCCCCAGCCCGCAGCTTCGCCTTGACCCGCCGCCTGGGAACCTTGTTGCGGAACTGGAGGTCCATCTCCTTGTAAAGGCGATAGATTCGCTTTGGATTGACGGGCCATCCGTCCCGTTTGAGCAGGACATGAACGCGACGGTAACCGTAGCGCACTCGCGTTTGGCAGATGTCCCTGATCTTCAGCTTCAACTCGGCCTGCTCGCCGCGCCTGGACTTGTAGACATACAGCGACCGGTCGATCTTCAAAACGGAACATGCGCGCCGGATCGAAACCTTCCAGTCCGCCTTGATTGTGTCGACAAGCTTGCGCTTGCGGGCAGGCCTCAGAGCTTTTTTGACAGGACGTCCTGGAGCATGGCCTTGTCCAATGACAGGTCCGCCACGATCCGCTTCAGCTAGACATTCTCTTCTTCGAGCTGGCGAAGACGCTTCATCTCCGAGGGCATCAGGCCGGCGTATTTTTTACGCCAGTTGTAGAACGTCGCATCCGAAATTCCTGCCTTGCGGCACACTTCGCCGATCGGCGTGCCATCCTCTGCCTGCTTCAACACGAATGCGATCTGCGCTTCCGAAAACTTCGAGGCCTTCATCGAATTCTCCTCTTCTTCCCATCAGGGATCATAAGTGGAAAATTCCAGTTCCAAATGGCCTAATTTATTGGGGGCACGTCAGGAGGACTCGATCGTTCCTGTCTGCTCTCCCGAGTATTTCCGCCGCCGGGAGAGCGGCGAGATGTCGAGTGCGGACGAATTCATCGATACGGACGCCCAGGACAAGTCGTGGATGACATGGTCGCAATGGCGACAGGATGCGGGCTGCGGCCTGGAGATAGTGCCTCAGCTCCATTTCAGTCATTATACCGAGGCAACCGCGGCAGCGCGCGCGAGACAAGGGATCGCACTCGGTTGGCGCCTACCACGTCGTCGTTCCATCCAGGCCATACCGTACATCTGCCGTTGAGCATGCGGCGGACTGGCTGGCAGTCGCGCTAAGTCACTGAACCCATTCATCAATGAGGCAGGGCTTCTCAAAGTCCAAAGTCGACGCCGGGCTCGGCCTCGGCTGACTTCCGCCTGCTGCGACGGCTCGTGCGCCTGTTTACTCCCATCCTTGCCATTCAACAGGGAGTTTTTCACTCCTTGTCCCGGCAATCAAGTTTGCGAATTCGTACCGTATTCTTCGTGAACTATTATTGTGTACACAAAGTACACAATCTGTTGACTCCTTGCCTTTCAGGTGTATGGTTTGATCCATCGAGGTAACGAGGAGCCCGGTAAGCATGGCCAAAACGACGAAGAGCGACCTCTATGACGATCTCAAGCGTCAAATCCTGACAATGGAACTCGATCCGGACACGGATCTTGATGAGGTGGGGCTGAGCGAACGCTATGGCCTCTCGCGTACCCCTGTGCGCGACATATTCCGCCGGCTCGCCGGCGAGGGATATATCGATATCCGGGAGAACCGCGGCGCGCGTGTCATTCCGATGAACCATGCAACGCTTCGCAACTTCTTCCTTGTTGCGCCGATGATCTATGCAGCGATCGGCCGCCTCGCAGTTCAGAATTTCAAGCCGACCCAGCTTGCCGACCTCAAGCAGACGCAGGAGCGCTTTCGCACGGCGAGCAGCAACATGGACGCGCTCGGCATGGTGCTCGAGAACAACCGCTTCCACGAAATCTTCGGCGAGATGTCGGCGAATGCCTATCTGCAGCCGAGCCTCGGGCGCCTGCTGATCGATCACGCCCGCATCGGGCACACCTTCTTCCGTCCACGCAACGACGACATGAAGCGCCGGCTGCAGACCGCAGTAGAGCACCATGACAACTTCATCGAGGCCCTGAGCGCTCACGATGAGGATGCCGTCGTTGATCTCGTTTTCGAGCATTGGGAACTCTCGCGCGAAAACATGGAAATATTCATTGCGCCGCAAGGTCTGAAGGCCGACGCCCTTGTTGGTGGTCCGGCAAAGCACTCACTGGAGAAATCGTCGTGAAGTTTGAGGGGATTTATACCCCGGCCGTCACGCCGCTCGATGAGAGCGGCCAGATCGACCGGAGGGCATTCGCCGCCGTCTTGGAATCGCTGATCGAGGCGGGCGTCCACGGCATTATCGTTGGCGGTTCGACTGGCGAATATTATGCCCAGACGAGCCAGGAGCGCTTCGATCTCGGTGCCTATGCCAAGCAAGTTATCGGCACGCGGCTGCCGCTGATCATCGGAACCGGCGCGACGCGCACCGAGGATTCAGTCGAATATGCCAAGGCCGCCAAGGAAATCGGGGCTGACGCAATCCTCGTCTCCACGCCGCCCTATGCTCTGCCAACGGAACGGGAGAATGCTGTTCACGCGCTGACGGTCGACCGCGCCGCCAAACTGCCGATCATGCTCTACAACTACCCGGCCCGAATGGGCGTCATGATGGGTGAGGAGTATTTCTCGCGTGTCGGCAAGTCGAAGAATGTCGTCGCGATCAAGGAAAGCTCCGGCGATATGGGGAACCTTCACCTGCTCGCCCGCAAGTATCCCCATATCGCGCTGTCCTGCGGCTGGGATGATCAGGCGCTTGAGTTCTTCGCATGGGGTGCAAGGAGCTGGGTTTGTGCCGGGTCCAACTTCCTGCCGCGCGAACATGTGGCGCTCTATGAAGCGTGTGTCGTCGAGAAGAACTTCGACAAGGGTCGGGCGATCATGATGGCAATGCTGCCGCTCATGGATTTCCTCGAATGAGCATGCTCCCCGCCCGTGCTGAAGAAAAGACGATCAACATGGGCACACTGTCCTGGGAGGACCTGACGCCGATCACGGGCATCACCAAAAAGGTGCTTGAGGACGCTGGCTATACCGTGAAGGTCACCCAATTCTCTGAATGGGGCATTGCATACGCGGCCCTTTCGAAGGGTGACATCCAGGTTCTCGCATCGCAGACCGACTATGTGGCCCAGGACTATTGGGACAAGAACAAAAACCGCCTCGAAAAGATTTCGCCGGTCTCGCACGGCCTCTACCAGGGCATTGCTGTTCCGAAATACGTGCCGATCGACTCGCTCGAGCAACTTAACGAAAATGCCGACAAGTTCGGCGGCAAGATCATCGGTATCGAGCCGGGGTCCGGCCTGATGCGCGACGCTTCGAAGGCCGTCAAGGATTATGGCTTGAAGCTGCAGCTCGTCGAGGGCAGCACCGCGGCGATGACGGCGGCATTGAAGTCCGCCTATGACCGCCAGGAATGGACTGCCGTGACAATATGGGAACCGTCGTGGATGGTTCAGAAGTATCCGATCAAGTACCTCAAGGATCCGAAGGGCGTCTTCCCGCCGCCGCAGAGCTATTACTGGATCGGACACAAGGGCTTCTCCGAAGAGAACCCGCATGCCCGCGAAGTTATGGCCAGCGTCTATGTTCCGCTTGCCGATATCACCGCAATTAACGGTGCCGTCAACGAAGGCAAGACCATGGACCAGGCCATCCAGGATTGGGTCGGCGCCCATGCCGATCTCATCAAGCGTTGGGAAAACATCAAAAAGAACTGACCGAACGGCGGCCGTCCGGAATCCGGGCGGCCACTTTAAAACCCAAAGAAAGAAGCCAGCGCCAATTGGCTCAAGGGGATCGCTATGAAAGCCACAAATACCGATGCCAATGAAGTTCTGATTGACTGCCAGTCGCTCTGGAAAGTCTTTGGCGACAAGTCCGCCACCGCGATGAAGTCGATCAACGATCGAGGTCTCGGTAAGAAGGAAGTCCTGCAGGAATTCAACTGCGTGGTTGGCGTATCGAATGCCAGCCTACAGGTCAGGCGCGGCGAGATTTTTTGCATTATGGGCCTGTCGGGAAGCGGCAAGTCGACGCTCATCCGCCTCCTGAACAAGCTGATCACGCCGAGCGCCGGCAAGGTGCTGGTCAAGGGCAAGGACGTTGCATCACTGTCCCCCTACGAGTTGCGGCAGATGCGCGCCAAGAATATTGGCATGGTGTTCCAGAGCGTTGCATTGCTTCCTCACCGCACTGTGCTGGAGAATGCCGCCTTTGGACTGGAGGTTCAGGGTATTGCGAAGGACGAGCGTAACAAGACCGCGCGAGCCGCGCTAGAAACCGTCGGGCTTGCCGATTGGGTCGAACGCTATCCGAAGGAACTGTCCGGTGGCATGCAGCAGCGTGTCGGCCTTGCCCGGGCGTTGGCCTCCGACCCGGAGATCATCCTGATGGACGAGCCGTTCAGCGCGCTCGATCCGTTGATCCGCCGTCAGCTTCAGGACGAATTCCGTCAGCTCACCAAATCACTCGGCAAATCGGCCGTCTTCATCACTCACGATCTCGACGAGGCGATCCGTATCGGCGACCGCATCGCCATCATGAAGGATGGCGTGATCATCCAGACGGGTAGTGCCGAAGAGATTGTCCTCAATCCGGCCGACGACTATATCGCCGAGTTTGTGGCCAGCATCTCCAGGCTGCACCTGATCAAGGCGCATTCGGTGATGCACAGCGTCAGCGAATTCCAGCGCCACGCGCCGAACTCCGACATTTCCTCGCTAGTGCGCACGACGCCGGACGCCGATATCGATGAGCTCATCAACTTGACCATGCAATCGGATCGCGACGGGATCGCGGTCGTCGATAACGACGAGGTCGTCGGCGTCGTTACGCCCCGCAGTCTCCTGATGGGAGTCAAGGGGACAACCGGCAATGATCGCGCCGCGGCTTGATCTTCAAGAGGGAGCTGAGTGACATGGACATTTCGAGCTTCACAGACGCCTTCGACGAATGGACAGATGCTGCCCTCGAATGGGTGAGCGACAACGGCGAGACGCTGTTTGACTATGTCCGCTGGGTTCTCGAAGGCCTATACGACAGCATTCTCTGGCTGCTGCAGCTGCCGCCGTTCTACGTGATCGCCATCATCTTTGCCCTGATCGGTTGGCAGTTCGTCAACAAATGGTTTGCCCTTGCAACCGGCATCGCGTTAGCCCTGTGTTTCTCGATGGGGTTGTGGACCGAAACCATGAGCACGCTTGCGCTCGTGCTGACGGCAACGGTACTTGCGCTGGCAATCGGCATCCCGATCGGCATTGCTGCTGGCTTCTTCACGGCGCTCGACCGCTTCATGGAGCCGGGCCTCGATCTGATCCAGACCCTGCCGCCTTATATCTATCTCCTGCCGGCGATCGCGCTGCTCGGCTACGGTCCAGCTACCGCCCTGATCGCCACTGTCATCGTCGCGATGCCGCCGGTGATCCGTTTGACCTCGCTCGGCATCCGCATGACGCCAAAGCCCTTTATCGAACTCGGCGAGGCGAGCGGCATTACGCCGATGCAGATGTTCTTCAAGATCAGGCTGCCCTTCGCTCTCCCCAGTATAATGGCCGGCGTCAACCAGAGCCTGATGATGGCGTTCGGCATGGTCGTCATTGCCGGGATCGTTGGTTCGGGTGGGCTTGGCGAAACCATCTACGGCGCCATTCGAACACTTGATATCGCCACATCCATCAATGGCGCGATCGCGATCGTCGTACTGACGATGGTGCTCGACCGGATCACCCAAAGTGCGGCACGTTTCCGCTCGGGGAGGCAGTCATGAATGCTTCGTTTCTTCAGTTTTCGCCGGGTGCGTTTCTGGCGCCTGCCATAGACTGGTTGAATACCAATCTCCACCCGCTTTTTGCGGCCATCGGCTATATCGTCGAGTCGGTACTCTCCGGGATCGAGGCAGCACTTCTCTTTCCGCCCTCCTATCTGCTGATCGGGGTAGTGGTTGTCGGTGCCTATTTCGCCGTCAATTTCCGGGCGGCGATCCTCGCAGGTCTTTGCCTCGGCTTCTGCCTGCTTGTTGGCCTCTGGACGGCATCGATGCAGACTATCGCGCTTGTGACGGTTGCGGTGCTGATTTCCGTGCTGATCGCCTTTCCTCTCGGGGTCATGTGCTCCCGTTACAAGACGCTCGAAGCGATCATCCGCCCCATCCTCGATGTGATGCAGACCGTGCCGCCATGGGTCTACCTGATCCCGGCCGTGATGATCTTCAGCCTCGGTCGCGTGCCGGCCATCATTGCCACGATCGTCTATGGCATCCCTCCGATGCTGCGGCTGACGACATTGGCCTTCAACCAGGTTCCGATTGAGTTTCGCGAACTCGGCAGCGCAATCGGCGCGGATGCCCGTTCTGTCCTCTGGAAGATCGAAATCCCTTTGGCGAAGCAGACGCTGCTCGTTGGCCTCAACCAGTGTATCCTGCTGTCCCTTGCGATGGTCGTGCTTGCCGGTCTCGTCGGCGCAGGTGGGTTGGGT
This sequence comes from Rhizobium sp. PAMB 3174, assembly GCF_052908375.1. NCBI lineage: Bacteria > Pseudomonadati > Pseudomonadota > Alphaproteobacteria > Hyphomicrobiales > Rhizobiaceae > Rhizobium > Rhizobium sp. PAMB 3174. Next base: position 400,979 of record NZ_CM128608.1, read on the forward strand.
GCCGAGGTGACGCGAGGCCTGACACGCATGGAAATGGGGCTTGGCCTGCGCGCCGGCCTCGCCATCGTCGCTGTCGCGCTTCTGCTCGACCGTTTGACGCGCAGCCTTCTTGATCGCGATCGCAGACCGGTCGTCGCGGCGCACTAGGATTGGTAGATGAGAAAAACCTTCAATTGCATCGACGTTACCTATAGCGCGCGACGGATACGTGGATGCTGTCCTGCTCAGGCGAATTCGCGCGTCAACATGGAAAGGGAAAGATCGTTGCTGGCCAACTCCAGGATGCCGATGATCGAAAGCGCCTCTGGTTTCACCAGAACCTTCAAGCCCGTCTTTGGGACAATGCCGTCGGCGATCGGGGTGATGCACTAGATGCGGCGCGTGGGTAGAATCAAGGAGCTTTGGCGCTATCCGGTGAGTTCCGTGACTGGTGAGCGGCTGGACCAGGTCTCCGTATCGCCGGCCGGGATGGAAGGCGACAGGCGCTACGCTCTTGTCGATGCCGAGACCGGTATCGTCGCTCACCCCGAACGCGACAAGCGCTGGCAAAAGGCGGTGTTCGTGAAATCGCGCACCGCGCAAACGGGAGGGATCGAGGTTCAGGTTCCCGGTCACGAATGGCTTGGCATCGAGGCGCCTAACCTTACCGCAGCCTTGACCGTGTTCTTCGAATTCGCTGTCGAGTTAAGGCCCTACGAGCGTTCGGCCGCTGCCGGAGAAGCAACCTCCTTTGCCGTCGATCGCTACGATGTTTCGCCGCTGCATCTCCTGACCAGCGCATCCGTCGAACACCTGAAATCCCTCCACCCGGCAGGCAACCCCGACCGGCGCCGCTTTCGACCCAACATCTTCATGGACGCAGAGAGCGACATCACCGGCTTTGCCGAACTTGGCTGGATCGACAGGCCCATCCGCCTTGGATTCGTGGATGGAACGGTGATCGCCCCGACCAAACGCTGCGGCTTCACCATCCTCGCACAGGAGGGGCTGGAAAATGACCCCGAGATTCTGCGCAATGTGATGAAGTTTGGCGCGCGCAACATGGGCGTCTACTGCGCGCCTGGCGCCACCGGCGTGCTGAAGGTCGGGGATGTGGTGTGCCTTCTTTGAAGGATGGGGACATTCCGCTCGATAGGCGCTCGACTGGCTGCCGCTCCATCCTTTCTCTGCAATTCTGAAGCACCAGCTCTCCAACATGCTCACGAAGCTATCACTGCTGATTGCGAGCGCGCACGTTCGCCATTTTCGACCTGATCCGCGACTGCCGTCCAGAGATGATAGAGAGAGCTTGCGGGGATAGTCTGAGCGATCGAGCAGTCATTCAGATCCAGGCGATCGTGCCAGCAACCTTGAGGTACGCCTGTCATGTAGTGGCCAATGATTTCTGAGGCCAATGCGTCGGCCTCGACCCGATATCGGATACGGCCCTTCTCTGCCATGACGACGACACGACTGGAGTGCGCCGCGATCTTCTGCAGCACGTTGAGTTGAGACGGGCTCGGCTCGGCTCGGCAAGGATGGTGTGGCAGGTGGTGACGACCGGAACTCGCAGGTTCTTCAAAAGCATGAGAATGAAGTCGCCATCGGGACCTCCGAAGATGCCGAATTCGTGCTGTAGCGACACCACATCGAACCGCCCTTCGTTCAAGACCCGCGCGGCGGTCACGTAATCTTCGACTTCATCCTCCCGTATCTCGAAGATCACGTCTTCCGGATAGGCGTAGGATTGCTTGGCATCCGTCACGGCGACGATGCTCGCGCGGACGGATTGCGACGCATCAGCCATGGCGTGGGAGAGATCGCCGGTGAACGTCGCGATGCCACATTGGCGAGGAAGAGAATTGCCGATGAAGGCGATACGGGTTGGCTTTGTCATCTGCGTTCCCTTCAGAACATGGTGTCGAACTCTCGTCTAAAGTCGTAGGCTGAGTTATGCGTGGCGATCGATTTGCGAACGTCAGGCGGCAGCATCGCCGCGACGTGGGCTGCCGCCTTCATCCTCCCATCGCAACAGAGCTTCGGCTTCGCCGAGATCAACCTGCTTCCAGATGCCTGATTGTGGATCGCACAGGGCCACCCCGGTCCGCAGGCGATCAGCCATGACCGCCCCTTCTTCGAATTTCACCGAACGCCTGATCGCCGTCATCATGTCTGCGACTGGAGGGACGACCCGAAGGCACTGAGATCGAGTTCTATTGTGTCTCGTCGGCGGGACTGGAAGGCTGCACGAGCCGTCTTCAGGATGCGCTCGCGCGCCCGATCGAATGCCATGAGATAGTCGCGTTCCTTCGGGCGTTCGGGCGCCCCCGGGCGATCAAACACGGCGACAGGCAAGAGAAACAGCACCTGGTTCAGACCGTCATGCCCGATGAAGCGAATGAGGCCGCGCGTCTCGTCGTAGGTCCGGGTCGAGTTGGGGAAGGCGAGGGTCACAGGCTCGTGGCCTGAACGCCGGCCTTGCGCCGCGCGCTGACGGCCTCATCGGCCCACAGGGTGACGGCGCCAATCAGATCGCCGGAGCTCCGGTGACCTCTTTGGTAAAGTTTCAGAGCATGGCGCGCTGCACCGCGGTCCAGCTCGCACAATGGTTCCTCATGGCGGAACCCGGAGCGCCGAAGCACGGTCCTGATGATGCTGATGTCGTAGCTGCTGATTGGCTGATTAAGGTCGGAAGACATACCGTCCTCCTTGATTGGGGCCAGGGTGAGTGCCGCCCAGAAAATGGCAGTGCCCGTTCAATGGCTGCCACTGACTAGCATATGGGACCCTGTACCAAGAATTGCAATGTCACTCGAAAAACACCCTTGGGGCGAGCTTCAAGGCTGCGGGTTCAGATGCGGCTCCAGGATTGGGTCCGGCAGCATTGGAGACAGGCTGTCGCTTAGCGGAGCGGCCAAGCTCGAACCGCACTCTCTGGAAAACGGCAGCACCTCAAACGTTTCCAATTCTCGTTTTCGACGAGAAGGTTCGCGAGTACGGTTTACGGGGCCAAAACTCCAAATGACCTTTGGCGTTCTGACACAAGCGGAGGCGTGCGATGGTACCGAGTCGATTGTCGAACTCGTAATTTCGCCGGCACAGAGGCAGCAATCGCTGCTCTGTCTGCCTTTCGGCCAGGACGATGGCAACTTCGATGACCACCGTGAAGGTGTCCCGTTGTCAATGAAAGTCGTAGCACCAACCCCGGTTTTTCGTTTGGGTCTGGTGATTGCAGGTTAGCCAGTCCCCAGAAGATTGGCTGAATGTTCTGGTCTCGGTGTAATCAGGCCCCCCCGCAACCAACGAGACTTGAATATTTGCCCATTCAAGTCGCTTCACAGAAAGCTCCTCCGCATATGCGTCGAGGAGCTTTTTTTGTGCCTGCTCCCCTTCAAGCTCGCCCGCATGCAGCTTCTCCAGGTACTCATGGCGCTTCAAAAGGCGGAACCGTTCCTCCAGGATCGAGGCTGCTTTCATCGCAGTCAGGATCGAGGCGATCCGGGCATACAACCTCAATCGTTCGCATACGAGCCTTGATGGCTTGACCCCTTATGAGTTTGCAACACGGTCCATGAAGGATCAAAAACCCGAACAGAGCTAACTTATTATCGCGGAGATAAAGGGGAGCAGGTAAATTTTTCGGTATTTGCCTGAGGCGATCGAGCCAGATTTGTCTGGCACGCCACCCTCTATTGGTCTATCTTTCAGACCATGAGGCGACTTGATAAAAAATCTGTCTTGATAACCGGCGGCGCAAAAGGCGCGGGGGCTGCCAGCGCGGCCTTGTTCGCCAGAGAAGGCGCGCGCGTCATGATAGCTGACCGTGATGCCGACGCTGCAGAAGCACTCGTCGCATCACTGAAAGGCGACGGCCTTGAGGTTGCGTTCGTACATGCCGACGTATCGATGCCAGACGGCGCGGAAGCGGCATATCGGGCGGCGCGTGAAGCCTTTGGCCAAGTCGACATACTGTTCAATCACGCCGGCATCATCATCGTGAAGCCCTTCCTGGAGTGTACGCTCGAGGAATGGGACGAGCTGATGAACAACAATGCCAAATCGGCGTTTCTGATGTGTCGACTTGTGCTGCCTGAGATGCTTGAACGCGGCAAGGGCGTTCTGGTCTTCACGTCGACGACGGGTGTGCGCGCGGCAACGCATCTCGAGGCGCTCTATTGTGCGTCGAAATCCGCGATGCATCAGCTGGCTCGGGCGCTGGCGGTTGAATATCGTGATCAGGGGATTCGCGCGAATCTGATCTGCCCGAGTTTCGTTCGCACGCAGCATGGAGAACACGAGATCGAGCAATTGCGTAGTTATGGTGTGTTTGCATCGGAAAATGATGTAAATGCCATGCAAGGGCGTATTTGCGAACCCGAAGAGGTCGCAGAAGTTGCTTTGTTTTTGGCATCGGATGCATCGAGTTTCGTGAATGGCGCAGAATTGTTCGTTGATAACACCTTTACGGCGGTATGAATCGTGCTTTGGGGATTGAGGCCAGTTGAACCTCAGGCGGCTCATGGGCTTGCCGTCGATCTCCTGCAGCGCCAGATTCATTCTGGCTTGCTGTTGCCGGCAGAGAGGTTGCCGGCCGAGCGCCAACTTTCCGACAGGTTCGGCATAAGTCGCGTTACACTGAGAGAAGCGTTGCGCGTACTGGAGACAAATCATTACATTAAGGTCAAGCGAGGTGCTCAAGGCGGCGCATTCGTTACCGACGAAGACCGGTTGAGCCAGCTTGCGCGTCGCCGCATGGCCAGGGCGCCCGGCGCAACCATGCGCGTCGTCGAATTTCTTGTCGTAAATCAAGCGGCTGCTGCGAAGCTCGCGGCTGTCAGGCGTCGTGCCGGTGATCTCAAGCGTATGCGCCAGGCGATCGACATGCGGCAGTCAGCGGGGACGGCGCCCGAGCGCAAGCAAGCCGAAGCACTCTTTTTTCTGGCGCTCGGTGACGCAGCACAAAATCCGTTGCTGTCGCGGGCAATCGAAGATGGTCTTGCCGAATTGTTTCTGCCCTTCGAGCAGTCCGCTGCTGCTGAAGCCTCTACTATGACCTTGATGTCGTTCGAGGAATTGCTTCGGGCTGTCACGGAAGAAGATGTCGATGCATCGGAAGTGGCTATTGCCGGACTCCATGCCTTGCTCTGGGATGCCGTTAGGCGAATTACCAAAAGCGCTGCCTAAATTTTGCCATTGCCCAAAATGTTGACTTGACAACTGCATCCGTATTCATTGGTATTAAGATCATACCAATGATCCATTGAATGCGGGGAAGTGATGAACGTCAGGTCAAGTGTGTCGGCTAAGGCAGGGGTCGCTGGAAAATTGGACGGTCGGACTGCGGTAATCACCGGCGGCGCAAACGGGATCGGGCGGGCGGCGGCCCGCATGTTTGCCGCTGCGGGCGCAAGGGTCGCAATCTTCGACATTCAGGCTGAGGCGGGACGCGATGCCGAAATGAACATCAGGGACGCCGGCGGCACCGCCTTGTTCCTGAAGACCGACGTGACCGATACTGCCGCTGTGCGCGCCTCGCTCGACGCGGTTGTGAAGGAATGGGGAGTGATCGATACCCTGTTCAGTCACGCCGGAACGATCATCGTCAAGCCGATGCATGAGAGCACTGACGAAGATTACGATCGCCTGATGAACATCAATGTCCGCTCGTCTTTCGTCGTATGTCGGGAGGTCGTCTCTCACATGCTTGAAAACGGCGGCGGTTCAATTGTCATCACATCTTCCATCGGTGGCGAAAAAGGTTTCTCGCTGGAAAGTCTCTACTGCATGACGAAAGGAGCCGTTCTGCAGCTCGCACGTTCGATCGCGATCGAATATCGCGACCGAGGCATTCGCACCAATGCTGTATGCCCCGGCTTCGTCAAGACCGCTCACGGCTTGCGAGAGATCGATGAGCTGGACGGCTTGGGACAGAACTGGAACGAGGCAGACCTCACAGGTGTCCAGGGCCGCCTTTGTGAGCCGGAGGAAGTGGCCGCGGCAGCGCTGTGGCTCGCGTCTGACGATGCGAGCTTCGTCAACGGTCAGGCGCTCTACGTCGACAACGGCTGGTACGCCAAGGGTTAATCAGCATACCAACTTCAAAAAAAGGGGAACTGCCATGAAACGACTGATCTCTTCCGCCATGCTGGCGCTGACGCTTGGAATGGCGTCGCCTTCAATGGCCTTCGAACCGGAATCCAGTCAGCCCATCAAGCTGATGATCGCGGACTGGACTTCCATGGTGGTCGATACGGAAATTCTCAAAATCATTCTTGGGACGTACGGCTATAATGTCGAGACCGTGGTGGCCGACGACAGCGCCCGGTATCCGGGCTTTGAATCGGGTGACCTCACAATTGCGCTTGAAACCTGGCAGACCACCCAGGATGAACCGTTCAATGCCTCTGTCGCGACCGGCAAGGTTCTCGATATGGGTGAGCTTGGTCCTCATGCCAAAGAAGACTGGTGGTATCCTTCGTATATGGAGGAGAAGTGCCCTGGCTTGCCCGGCTGGAAGGCTTTGAAAAACTGCGCAGACGCTTTCGCGACCCCGGAAACCGCGCCCAAGGGCAGATATCTCAGTGGCCCGGTAAGCTGGGGTGGGCACGACGAAGAGCGTGTCAAAGCACTGGATCTTCCCTTCGAGGTAGTCCACGCCGGGACGGATGCGGCGATGTTTGCGGAACTCAAGTCTGCCTATGAGCGCAAGGCGCCAATCCTGTTGTGGATTTACGAGCCGCATTGGGCGCCGACCGTCTTCGATGGTAAGTTCATCGAGTTTCCGAAGTACGAGGCCGCCTGCTACAACGATCCGGCATGGGGTGTGAACCCGAATGCCCTTTATGACTGCGGCAAGCCCGAGGGCTGGATCAAGAAGATGGCATGGGCCGACGGCGAAAAAATCTGGCCGTGCGCCTATGATATAACCCGCAAGTTCACCATCGACGGCAAGGAGCTTGGGCAGCTCGTCTACGACATTGATGTGAAAGGCCGCTCCGTCAACGATGTTGCTATGGAGTGGGCCACGAAGAATGAGGCCACCTGGCGCGGCTGGGCCGCATGCGCTGCGAACTGATGGTGTGAGCGAGGCCGGGTTCGCCCGGCCTCGCATGATGGAAGCGCGTCATGACAGACATGGTTACAAGATACGGCAGTGCAACGGTTCGGCCTGGCTATCGTCCGGTCGGGATGCTGATCATCCTTGCTGTCGCCATTGCGATTTCCTTTTACGGATCGCTCGCGCATTTTCCCGATTGGGCCGTCGTGCCTCTATCCTCATGGGTTGGCAGCGGACTGAACTGGTTTGCACGTGAAGCCGGTATCGGTGGCATCAAGGTCGCGGACATAACCCGTGCAATCGCAGGCATCGCCGAACTGCCGATCGACTGGATGAAGGTCTTGCTCGTCGATGGTTGGGTGAAAGGGGCCGGCTTCAACAAGGTCCAGGTCCTGCCGCCTCTCAGCTGGGTTGGGGTTGTCCTTGCGACATCCTTGCTTGCCATGCGCATCGCCGGCAAGAAGCTCGCATTTCTGACGCTCCTAGCCGGCACCTATCTCGTCATTTTCGGCCTCTGGACCTCAGCGATGATCACGCTCGCCTCCGTACTGCTTTGCGTGGTTGTGGCGCTGGCCCTTGGTCTTGCCTTGGGCATCTGGGCGTATCGGTCTCCTGGTGCTGAAGGCGCTCTGCGCGCGATCATGAATGTGATGCAGACCGTGCCAATCTTTTCGTACCTTCTGCCGACCCTGCTCCTGTTCGGGTACGGTCCGAGTGCAGCCCTTTTCGCAACCGTAATCTACGCTCTTCCGCCGATGGTTCATGCTACCGCCCTGGCGCTGCGATCGGTACCTCCCGAAACCCTGGAATTGGCCAGGATGACCGGTTGCAATCGGGCCCAGACGCTTTGGAAGGTCGAATTGCCGGTTGCGGTTCCCAAGCTTGCCATCGGTCTCAACCAAGTGGTGATGATGACGTTGAACATGGTGATTATCGCCTCCATGATCGGTGCCGGTGGATTGGGCTATGATGTGCTTCGGGCCCTGCGCAGGCTTGATTTCGGCGCCGGCTTCGAAGCCGGGATGGGAATCGTTGCTCTCGCCGTGATCCTCGATCGTCTGACGCAGGCGGCCGCCCACAACCAATCCACCGGCCGGTTCGGGCTTTGGGGACGTCGTGAAACGATGATCGCCCTGGTATTTCTTCTGGCCCCCACGGCATTGAGTGTCGCGTTGCCGGCATTGGCGGTCTGGCCCGACGCACTGACACTGACAACCGCCCCCTTCTGGAACGGCATGGTCAGCTTCATCAACCAGAACTTCTTCACCCCTCTGGATGCATTGCGGACGTTCATGCTGCTTTACGTGATGAACCCGTTCCGCGACCTGCTGGTCGCCACGCCCTGGAGCCTGATCCTGATTGGTCTCGGCACTGCTGCCTTCGTTCTCGGTGGCTTGAGAACTGCCCTGATTGTTGTTGGATTGATGCTGTTCATTGCCATTACCGGATATTGGAACGCGGCGATGTCCTCTGTCTATCTCACGACGCTTTCGGTTCTGTTGGCGCTGGCGGTTGGTATTCCCTTCGGAATTTGGGCTGCTGGCCGGCCAAAGTTGCACGGTTCGGTTCAACTGGTTCTCGATACACTGCAGACCCTTCCGACACTCGTTTACCTTCTCCCAGCGGTCATGCTGTTTCGCAATGGGGACTTTTCTGCGCTCGTCGCAATTATGTTCTACTCCATCGCGCCAGCCGTACGTTACGGCATGGCGGGGATGGTCCATGTGCCATCCGAGCGGATTGAAGCGGCCATCATGTCGGGTTGCACGCGCTGGCAAACGTTCCGCTTTGCGCGTCTGCCTTCAGCGCTGCCCACCCTCATCCTTGGCGTCAATCAGACGGTCATGATGGCGCTTTCAATGTTGGTCATCGCTGCTCTCGTCGGGACAAGAGAGCTTGGGCAGGAAGTCTATACGTCACTCGCTCGGGGTCTGACCGGGCCGGGCATAGTTGCAGGTCTTTGCGTGGCCTGCATCGCCCTGGTGGCTGACGCTTTGTTGAAATGCAGTGCCGCACGTGCTGCCAGAACCGAAAGGAATCACCATGGCTGATATCCTGGAAATGTCCGCCGGCGCGATTGATACCGAAAGGTCCGTAGCGCTTGAGGCGAGAGGAATATGGAAAGTGTTCGGAACCAGTTCGGACGCTTTCCGAAAGCTGCCGACTTCGGCGCGATCCGGCGAGGCGATGGCGGAGGCTAAGCTCGTGGGTGCGGTTCAGGACGCCACCTTTCAAATTGGCCAGGGGGAAGTCTTTGTCATCATGGGACTTTCCGGTTCCGGAAAATCCACTCTGCTTCGTTGCCTCACCCGGCTCATAGAGCCAACTGAAGGCGAAGTTCTTTATTATGGGGAAGATATTCTCAAGCTTGATGACAAGGCTCTCGTCGACATCCGACGCGGGCGGATGGGCATGGTGTTCCAGCACTTCGCCCTTCTGCCCAATCGGACTGTCCTCGGTAATATCGCCTTTCCTCTGGAAGTCCAAGGTACGCCACGGGCAGAGGCGGAGGCTCGCGCATTGGAACTGATCGAGACTGTTGGCCTCAAGGGACGAGAGGCAAGATTTCCCGCCGAATTATCAGGCGGCCAACAGCAACGGGTAGGGATTGCTCGTTCGCTCACCACCAATCCCGAATTCTGGTTCCTTGACGAGCCGTTTTCTGCACTTGATCCCTTGATCCGTGCGGACCTTCAGGCGGAAGTGCTGCGGCTGCAGCAAACACAGACTCGTACGGTCGTTTTTGTGACACACGATCTGGACGAAGCCATTCGATTGGCTGATCGTATCGCGATAATGGAGGGCGGGCGCATCGTTCAGATCGGCACGCCCGAGCAACTTGTCACGCATCCTGCCACCGATTATGTTCGGCGCTTTGTTGCGAAAATTCCGCCGGCGCGTGTCGTCAAGGTGTCGTCCCTGATGGTGCCGGTAGAAGGCGGAGAGGTCGGAGCTGCAGTGAGCGCTGGTTCCACCATCGCCGAAATCGCCCCCAGTCTCGTTACAGCAAGTGGTCCGCTCCCGGTCGTCGATCAAGCCGGTCGAAAGGTTGGAATGCTCGACCGCCAAAGGGCGCTTGAAACACTTGCCGCGCGCGCCTGACAGGCGGAAGTTCAGCGCATTGTTGCAGGCGCATTCGAACGCAGTGAAGCCTCATCACCCTCTCTGCTTGTTGATTTCACTGAGAGCTGAACCGGCGTAGCCTTATATTTCCATTGAGAATTGGCTCTGACGCACTTTTGCTGAAGTAGAAGCCTTATGACGCTCCAATCAGCCGTGCCGGCAGAAGGTCGAGTTTTGCACGTCCGTACATCTGGCGCTTTATGAGTTTCAGACGCGTGATTTGGCCTTCAGTTTGCCCGTTTGACCAAGGGGAGACGATTGCGTTTCGGACTGCGACGATGTCCTTTTCAACGCCGCCGGCAAAGGAGCCAACCCGGCTGTCCCTTGCTGTCTCAAGCCATTCAACGAGTTTGGCTGCCGACTTTGAACGGATCATCGTTTGAAAGTCGCCAACGGCCTTGCGAGCAGCAACCAGTTCCGGAACGTTTACTTCGATCGCTGCGACCAAGATCGCTTCAGATTTTGCCAGGTCGTCGCGCGCGGCAGTCATCAAGCGAGCGATAACCCGAGTGGATGGCGTTCGCGCAATCCCGCTCTGACCGGCCTTCTCAGCCAAACGTCGGCGTTGTGCCCATTGCGAGACGACACCACTCTGCCCTGGAAAGCCTTTTGCTTTCATCTCGCGCCAAAGTGTCAACTCGTTTCGAGCGCCTTCGTCCCACCGGCTGTTGAGCCAAGGCAACCAGCTATCCAACGAGCTCGGTTTTGTTCGGAACACATCGAGGCGTTGACCACGGAGAACATCGCGAACCAGCTTCCGGCTGCGATCGGTTTGCCGGACAATCTGTCGAATTGATATTCCTTTCTTGGCCAGTGTCAGGATAGCTTCATTCGTCTCCTGCCGACGAAGATAGCCTTCATATTGCAGCCTTTCGGCATAGGTTAGAAGCTTCGGATCAACCACACTGCTGCCGACCGCCTGCCTGATTTGGCGCATCGACTTACCGACAGCGTCCAGAAATGCCCGGCTCGAGTTTTCCATAAGATGCCAGCGATCGGCGACTTGATCCGCATGAGGCAAGGCCTTCGCGATGGCCTCGCCATATCCAAGGCTGGATGGTAAGGTCATGCGGAAGAGCAAAGATCTGGCTCATCCGGATCTCGTCCAGCGATTTGAAGCTCGTCACCACCATGATGTAGAGTGGCAGCAGGAAGAACAGACAGCTGACGACCATGAAGGCATAGATGCCGATACGACTGGGCGTGAGATGGTTAGGCTTTGGACCGCGAGGGTGCTTTTTCGTTTTAGTAGCCGAAATCATTAGCGGCTCTCCTTCTTTTCGCGGATGTACTCGAAGTAGAACCATGGCGTGAAGAACACGAGGACGAAGACAAGCAAGATGGTGCAAGCCGCCGTCGCCAGGCCGATATTCGAACGGGTAAAGAAGAAATCCATGATGAATTTCGCGGGAACGTCGGTCGACAGTCCCGGTCCGCCGCCAGTCAGCGCAACAACAAGATCGTAGGCCTTGATGATTGATAGCGACATCAACACCACGGCGGTCACGATTGTAGGGCGCATCATCGGTAGGGCAATCGAGATATAGGCACGCCAGGTCGGAATGCCATCCACGCGCGCCGCTTTCCAGATATCCTGGTCAATGCCGCGCAGCCCGGCAAGCATTAGCGCCATAACAAGTCCGCATCCTTGCCAAACGCCGGCGACGACCAAGGCATAGATTGCCCTGTCGGGTGTCACCAGCCAGTCGAACGTGAAGCTGGACCAACCGAAATCACGCACGGCCTTTTCAATGCCGACTGTGGGGTTGAGCATCCACTGCCAGACGAGCCCGGTTACGATGAACGAGATTGCCTGCGGATAAAGAATGATCGTGCGGATTGCGGCTTCGCCGCGCACCTTGCTGTCCAGTAGGGCTGCCAGAACAAAGCCAATGACAAGGCAAAACACCATCATCAAAACACCGAAGGTCACGATGTTGTGGACAGCGATGCTCCAGCGCTGGGTGGAAAACAACCTCGTATATTGCTCAAGGCCGACGAAATTTGTGTTCGGCAGCATCTTGGAACTGGTCAGCGAGATGAAGATCGTCCAGATGATGGTGCCGACATAGGTGCCAAGCACCAAAACCCAGAAGGGGATGATCGTCAGCATCGCACCCCAATTTTGCTTCTGTACTCGAGCCATGGCGGCTTTCTCCTGCTTGTCCCCGGGCAGAACGGACGAGATCACATCGTATCCGTCCGCTCAGCTTTCAATCGGCGATCAGTTCGTAGCAATCGCATCCGCAAAATTGTTTACGAAGTCATCGACCGATTCACCCCTATTCGCCCAAGCCGCACCGAGCACGTCCTGAATGGCGCCGATGGCGTCGGGGGTGAGGTAGAAGTCTCGATCACCAACCTGGTTGGCGGGATCAGCCATCAGCTTGAAGCCGATCTGGCCGCAGGGGTCGACTTTGGACATGTCAACGTCGTTGCGAACAGGGACAGAGCCCTTCACAAGATTGAAGTCAACCTGAACCGTCTTGTTCATCATGGTATTGACCAGGAGGTCTTGGGCCTTGAGCAATTCCGGATCCTTGGTTGCGGTCATGATGAACATGTCGCCGCCGAACACATAGCCTTTGTTCGCGCCAATTGTCGGCGTGCAGGCAAAGTCGACCATCGGCGTTTTGTGCGCGTTGACGAATTCGCCCTTGGCCCAGTCACCCATGAACTGAACACCAGCTTTGTTGTTGATGACGAGTGCGGTGGAATCGTTCCAGTTGCGCGCCGCTGCGCCGGGGTCGCTGTAGTTACGCATTTTGAATAGCGTCTCGACCACATCCCTGAAGGCAGGGCTTTTGATGGCTGCAACGTCGCGGTCAACGTAAACCTTCTTGAAGAGTTCAGTGCCACCCTTGGAAATCATCAGGAAGCGCCACATCGAGTCAATCGTCCAGGCGTCGCGCGAAACTGCAATCGGGATGATGCCGGCAGCCTTCAGCTTGTCGAGGGTTGGGAAGAATTCGTCCCATGACTTTGGAACTTCGGCGCCCGCCTTTTTGAGAGCGGGGATCGACCACCATGACCAGGTCTGGCCATGTAGATCGATTGGAACGCCGTAAACCTTGCCGTTGCGCGTGATCGAATCCCAGAAAAGCGAAGGGATGACCGCCTTCCAGTTTCCAGCAGTAGCAAGCGCGGAGATGTCCCGTACATAGCCGTTTTCAACAAACTCATCGAGTTCCTTGCCCGGAATGATCTGCATGGCAGCTGGTGGGTTGCCACCAACGATGCGATTGATGCCGATCGATTTGGCGCTGTCACCATTGCCACCAGCAACCGCACTATCAACCCACTGGCCACCAGCTTTGTCGAATGCGTTGGCGAGCACCTTGACGGCCGCGGCCTCACTTCCCGATGTCCACCAATGGATGACGTCGGCTTTCTCGGCAGCAAGTGCGCAGTTGGCGGTTCCGGCAATTAGAATGGCTGCAAGCAGCCCGGTTATTGATTTGGAATTAAACATGGTCACAAGTTCCTCTCTGGTTTTTTGCCAAATGCGGAACTTTGCCGCATTTGGATGCTTCAAGTTGCGACGACGCGTCAGGTAGGCTCACGTCGTCGCCTTTTTCTCGCTGGCGGATAGGCACGTTGGCCCCGCCAGGGATTAGATTTGCCTCACTTCAGATAGCCGAGATGGGCCGACTGAAGGGAAAGCATGGTGTCGAGCAGATTTTCGGCTGCGCGGGCGTCGTGGCAGATCGGGTCAACCAGCATCGCTTGCAATGCCGCTTCCTTGGAGGAATTGAGTACGGCCTCTGTCGTCATGTCGTTGACTGCAACCTGTGTCATCAGCAAAGCCCCAAAAGCCTTCGGGTATTGATCGAACTTGATCCCGTGGATCCCGTTCTTGTCGACGATGGCCGGCACCTCGACAATCTGGTTGGACGGCAGATAGTCGATGAATCCATCGTTTGGAACGTTGACGGCCAGTTCGTAGTGATGACTATCGTTGAGAATGCCTTCAATGATCGGCACGACGCGCCAATATTCTTCTTCCGGCGTGCCATCGGCGATGCGACGTAGCGCCTCTTCGTGGTTTGAACGCATGGCCGCCTTGTAGCTCGAATAGAACTCCAGGATTCCGCGATGATCGACAGCACTGGCGGCCCACGCGATATACTCGCCAAAATGGCTGTCAGTGGTGATCGGAAGGTGGCCGAACCTTCTCAAAATCTCCTGGAACAAGCCGCGTTCCCCGATATAGCCGAACACTGCCGGTGCCGTGGCAAAATAGGCGGGAGCTTTGGCACGAATGTCGGGATAGGCGTCCTTGCCGCTGTCCTTGTAAGTCGCCTCGACCAGAATGCTGAAATGGTTGAACCCACCAGCCTTGATGTCCAGATTTTCGACCGGCGTATCCAGCATCAGCGGGAGATGCTCGATCAGCGAAGCCACCTCGTGGCAGATGCCGACATATTTCAGGGCTGGGAACTTGGTGTGAACTGCATGTGAGATGCGGACCATCGGATTGCTGAGGTTGAAAACGTAGGCGTTGGGGCAGATGGTGGAGATGCGTTCGCAGATGTTCAGGATCGGCGGAATGATGCGCAGCGCATGGAACAGGCCGCCCGGTCCACCATTCTCGCCATAAACCTGGCGGAAGCCGTACTGCATCGGGACCTTCCAGTCCTCTTCCCAGAGGGTGTGGCGATCACCAACCTCGATGGAAATCATGCAGAAGTCTGCGCCCTTGAGCGCATCGTCAAGCGAGGTCGTTGCCTCGACCTTGTATTGAAGGCCCTTGTCCTGAACGTACTTGCTGGCAACCCCTTTCACAAAGGCAAGCGCTTCGCGATTGATGTCGTTGAGAACAATCGTGCAGCCTTCCAGCGTTTTTGAACGCAGAATGTCACCGACAGCTCCCAATCCGAACATGGCACTGCCAGCGCCGATGAGAACGATTTTTGTGCTCATTAAGAGCCTCCTTGACTTGGTTAGTATTTTTCGTGTCCCGCGTTTGGCTCCCTCTGCAGAGGGGGGCGCAACTTCTTTGTTGCGAATACCAATATATCGGTATATCTATAGTGTCAACGCTCTCTCTTGAGCGATTTTGCAACGCACAAACGCTCACTTGTCTGCTGGCTCAACAGTCAATTTTGGCTAGGGAACATGCCCATCAGGCATCCCGGCAGGGGGTAGAGCAATTTGTGACGAGTGGCTTTCGACTTTTGGTTTTATCGATTAAGGAAAATAGAAGAATGCGCGCCGCCCTGACTAAGCGAGACCCCGGCAATATGAACAGCGAATTTCTCAGGCTAGGTTTTTCCAAGGGCCAAATCGACGATCATCTACCCAAAACGGTACAGGTCTACGAACTGCTGCGCGGCGCGATCATTACAATGAAATTGTTGCCAGGTGAGGCTATTATCGAGAAGGAAATTTGTGAAGCGCTCGGCATTTCGCGGACTCCCCTACGTGAGGCGATCATCCGGCTTGCCGCGGAGAGCCTGGTCATCGTTCGGCCAAGTGGCGGCACGTTTGTGAACCATATCATTGTAAACGAAGTGCTTGACGGCCAGATTACCCGCGATACTCTCGAGAGACGTTTAGTCAAGTTGGCCGCTCGCCACTTTCGAGCCGCGATGGCAGGCCCATTCGAAATTGCTCTATTTCAGCAAAAAGTGGCGGCCGATGAGAAAGACATGGACGAGTTCTTCCGGCTCGACAACAGCTTTCATCAGTTGATCTGTGAATGTTCGGGCTTCCCCAATGGCTGGAGAACGCTTCACAGCGTCACTGGACAATTGGACAGAGTGAGACGATATGCCCTCACGCAGGCCGAACATTGCTATCAGAGCCTTGCAGAACACCACGCAATTTACCAATTTATCAAAAACAATGATGAAGATGCCGCCGCTGATGCCTTCCGAAATCATGTCGACCGACTATTCAGTGAGGTTGATCTTATCAGTCACCTCAATCCGGAAATGGTTACACTGGCTTCCCGGGTCACGATTGCGGACATCAGATGATCAGGGGCAGGGGTGTCATTATCAGGACGCCCCACCTTGCGCTCAGAGCTTTATTGCAAAGCCAAATCGAGTGCAGGAAATCACCAGATGAGAATAACCCGACCTCAACCTATCGGCCAAAGCGGTATTCGGTGTGATGCGCGTAGACTTCACCCGGGCGAAGCACGCAGTTGGGGAAATGGCATTTGTTAACCGCATCCGGGAAGACCTGCGGCTCGAGGCAGAAGCCCGAGCGGGGAGACAGGCGCTCACCGTTCAGCCCGGATGCCGAGACGTTTAATGTTGCCGCGTCGAATACCTGAAGACCGGGCTGGTTGGTCCAAACTTCCATTGTCACATCCCCACGAGAGGCGATGGCGCGAGCTGCCTTCTCAAGTCCGCCTGAGCCACGCAGTACAACATTGCCATCGTAGTGAAACGGCCCGCTATCTGTCTGGAACAAGAAGGGCCGTTCTGCGCGAAAGTCCCATGGCGTTCCCTCGACGGAGAGTATCTCCCCGGTCGGTATCAGATCCGAATCAGTTGGGGTGTAGAAATCTGCGTTGAGCCAGAGCCGCTGTAGAAGAACATCACCTTCACCATCGAGATTGAAATAGGCGTGATTGGTGAGATTGATCGGCGTTGCCTTGTCCGTCGTCGCAGAGTAGATGATCTGCAGTGTCGCCGGCTCAAGAAGGCGATATGTGACGTTAGTCGTCAGCCGACCTGGAAAGCCATGCTCGCCGTGGCCAGAGATAATTGCCATCGTCACCGAGCGATCATCAATATCCACAACAGTCCAATTACTTGCGCCCAGGCCATCATCGCCACTGTGGAGCGTGTGCTGACCCTCCTGATTACGTGGCAATGAATAGGATTGCCCGTCAAGCGAGAAGCGCCCCCCGGCAATCCGGTTGGCCACCCGTCCTGGAACCGCCCCAAGGTGCCAGTGTTTGTTTTCGATATAGGCTTCGAGCGTATTGAAGCCAAGAATCACTGGTCGGGGGCCGTCCGGCGTCGGAATCCTCAGGTCCCTGATGACCGCTCCGAAAGTTACAACTTTCAACTCAGCGCCGGCATCACTGCGCAATTTCACCTCATAGACATCCGCA
Source organism: Rhizobium sp. PAMB 3174 (assembly GCF_052908375.1). Classification (NCBI taxonomy): domain Bacteria; kingdom Pseudomonadati; phylum Pseudomonadota; class Alphaproteobacteria; order Hyphomicrobiales; family Rhizobiaceae; genus Rhizobium; species Rhizobium sp. PAMB 3174. Next base: position 418,210 of record NZ_CM128608.1, read on the forward strand.
CCCCGATAGGTTCCGAAGGAAATGGAGTTATTCATGGTCGTTCGACGTCCTCTCTACGGCACATATTCCAAGGTCCAAGTCAGCTTTTGTGAGAAATATATTGATATATCTCTTATGTAAAGTGTGTCCGCCATCAGTGCCCTTGAGACAAATGGCTGGTAATTGAGAAGGGAACCCTCGGGATCATCGTGCCGCCTTCGAGCATCATGATCCTGTACGCCGTGCTGACGGAACAGTCCGTTCTTTCGCTCTTCACGGCAGCCGTCATCCCGGCCATTCTTTCCGTGACGCTCTATATGATTGCAATCTGGTTTGTCGCCAAGCGCAACCCGGCTGCCATGCCTGGAACAGAGCGTCTCCCCTACAAGGATCGGGTCAGAGCCATAGGCAAGTCGTGGGGCGCCATAACACTGGCGATTATCGTGCTGGGTGGCATTTACTCGGGGATCTTCACGGTCAACGAAGCAGCCGCAATCGGCGTGGTTCTGGCATTCCTGTTTGCGATCTTTCGCGGCCGTCTCAACCGCAAGACGTTTCTGGTCGTGCTGTCGGATGCCAGTGTGTCCACCGTGATGATCTACATCATGGTGTTTGGGGCAATGATATTCTCCTACTTCATCAGCATATCGGGTGTGACGACCGACATTGTGGTCGGTATCAACAATCTGAACCTGCCCCCGCTTGGAGTTATCTTCATGCTGGTGGTGGTCTATCTCTTCCTTGGATCCATCTTTGACGAGGTGGCCGCCATCGTTGTGACGCTGCCGTTCGTTTTGCCGATTATCGTTGCGATGGGCTACGATCCGGTGTGGTGGGGCATATTGAACGTCGCTCTTGTCGGTGTCGGCATGCTGACACCGCCCATCGGCATCAATGTTATGCTCTTGAGCTCCATGCGATCGGACATTCCTCTCTTCACGATCTATCGGGGAATTACGCCGTACTTCCTGGCGGATTGCGTTCGCATCCTGATCCTCGTTCTGTTTCCTCAAGTGACGCTGTGGTTGTTGCATGCAGTTTAGAGCACATCCATTGAACGCAGAATCGGCTTGAGGATTCCTTCGCTACCGGAATTCGGATTCCCTTGCTCCGAATGATGGTTTGGTCGGATGGAATATGACCCGAGCTTTCAGCGATGATCTTCGGAGCCGCGTCTTGACTGCTTCACGCGATGGCATGTCGGCGCGCTGTCGGCATGATCGAAGAGGCAAAAAACATCACGCTCGACGAGATGGTCCTGCGACTGGCCGAAGAATGGGTGTCTCCCTTGGCTGCTGCGGTATTGATGTCTGGCTGCGAAAGCGCGTCTGGACATTCAAGAGGGGACCGCACCTGCATTGGAGCAGGAACGCTCCGACCTTCTGAAGCGCGGCCGGGACTGGTTCGACGGGCAGCTCGATCTCGATCCGGCACGTCTCGGCTTCGAGGTCAGGCTATTTGCGGAGAGCGGTGCCGTTCCCAGATCCCCCACGGAGACTGGAAAGCGACATTCACCGGAGCACTCAGACTTTCTAACATGACCGCACCCATGGCCCTCGACGCGCAATGAATGGGATCGCGTTTCTGGCCTATCTTGCGCCGTTTCTCGTTCCAACCGTGGCACCGGGCAACTTCACTGAAGGCGGTCTTGCGCGCAAAAGCCGAGCGGACCGTCGATGCGCTTTGGGATGCCGTCGCCCGTCGAGTTCGAGAAGCAGCAGAAAATCTAACCTGAGGGTGTCTACGAAACTCGGGGCTATTCAACGTCGCCGAACGTTCTGATCCCTTCAAAACCTGAAATATTTAAGTCTCGGTGTGATCAGGCCCCCGCAACCACCGATCCCTTCGATACCAACAAAGCCCCATCAAGGGGCTTTTTGCGTTGCTGGCCTTCAGTTGCCCCAGCCTGGCCCATAAGTTCTTCCAGGATTGCCCTCTCGTGGAGAAGCCAGGTCTCTTCTTGCCTGAGGCAAACGTCAGGATCGCGGAAAGCTGGCCAGAATGCCTGAACACCCACTGGTTCCTGACACTTGCGGTTTCCCGCGAAAAGTTGGAGATTTGGCGTCGATACTACAACGAGGAACGTCCTCACTCGGAGATCGGTTATAACGTCCCGATCGCCCTGCATAATCTTGGTGGCGCAACCAGCCAGCCATCGTGATCAGAGCCGGAAAACTCCAGCTTCCGGCGGTCCAAGGTTTGGTCCCAGAGCACTAACGCGGAAGACTCCACTCAGAAGCGATCCGGTTTTCGGGATCAGAGCCGTTCGGGCCACATTCGGTCGTGCCGGTGTCGGCTGCAAGAGCCTCGATCCTGGCATGGGCTTTAAGAACGCCTAGGACAGCAGAGGCCGCCTCCTCCCCCTTTTTCACAAAGTGATCGAGGAAGAACTCCCGGTGAGGACCCGCGTCATGGAAATGGTGAGGTGTCAACGAGACAGAGAGGACAGGGACATCCATCTCAAGGCCAACCTTCATCAGGCCTTCGACGACCGTAGCCGCAACGAATTCGTGTCGATAAATTCCTCCATCGACCACAAGGGCTGCACATACAATCGCATCGTATCGGCCTGTCTTCGCCATCTTTCTCGCGGCCAGCGGCAACTCAAATGCGCCTGGTACGTCCACAAAGTCGATAGTGTGACTGGTCATTTTAGATTTGAATCCCAGGAGAGCCTGCTCAACTGTTTCGGCATGCCACGAAGCTTTGATGAACGCTATGCGATATGTACTGGTATTTATGGTCTCCATTTTCGTTCTCCTGGCTATGCAACCTGAGGCAGCGTGATGATGCTTCGGTTGAAATAAATCAGTGGCATACTCCCTCTTTCACCGCTGGCGATGTGGACGTCGCAAACGAAAATTGTGTGAGTTCCTGATCGTATTGTTTCATGAACGGAGCAGCTGAAGCGTGCGCACGCCCCTTCCAGGACCGGCTGGCCCAGTTCGTCGACGGTCCACTGACCTATCTCGAACCGCTTCTCCGGCGAGACCTGGCCACCGAAGGCGGCGGCCACGGCCTCCTGACCCTCGGACAGAATGTTCAAACTAAGTCGGCCGTTTTCCAGAACGATCGGGTGCGCGGAGGCCGTCGTATTAACACAAACGAGAAGTCGGGGCGGTTCTTGGCATACGGAGCAGGCCGCGGTCACCGTGAGACCACCACGCCCGGCCTTGCCGTCGGTTGTGACGACTTTGACGGCTGCTGCCATCATCGCCATCGCGTCCTTGAAACGGTCCGCGTTTGCGGCACCAATTTTCATGTCAATCAACATATTAGTTGCCCATTTGGATTGAAGGAAGGATCCGGCAAGCCGGATCCTGATCGTAGGGATGGTTATTCGGCGGCAACCGGTGCAGCATTGGAGAACGCGTTTCGGTATGCGGCACCCGGATGATTGTCGGGAAGCAGCGGGCCCCGTCCAAACATCTTCTGGCGAAGCGGGCCTTCGGCATAGTCCCGTTGAGCCAAACCGCGCGCCTGAAGCACCGGAGTCACATGGTCGATGAAATCGAGATAGGTCTCGGGATGAAGCTGGCAGATCATGTTGATGCCATCCACGCCCGCGTCCTGCCATCGCTCGAGCTCATCAGCAATGGTTTCCGGCGTGCCCACGATGCGGCAGTTATAGGAGAGCGCGTTGGCGACTTCCTTCACCGTCGCCTTCTCGCCGTTCGACTTTCCCATTTCTATCATACGCGCATAGCCCTGAAGGCCATCGAGACCGGACTCGTCAACTGGCTTGTCGGGATCAAGATTAGACAGATCGACGCCCATATCGCGGCTCACATGGGCGGCGAGCCCTTCGTAAAGGACCCACTCGTCGATTTCCGCAGCTTTCCGGGCAGCCTCTTCCATGGTGCTGCCGACCACGAATGACAAGCCCTGGATGAATTTCAGGTCCTCGGGTCCCCGTCCAACCTGTTCGGCAACCTTTTTTGTGCCGGCGATGCCAATACGAGCGCCGTTCACATTGGGATAGAGAATGAAGGTGCCCTCAGCGTGCTGCGCAGCAAATTGGCTGCCGCGTTTGGAGGCGCCGGCTTGGTAAAGCATGGGCGTGCGTTGGGGCGATGGAGCCACCAGATGCGGTCCCTGGACCTTGTATCGCTCGCCGACGTGATTGATATGATGCACCTTCGTGTGCTCACTGAACACGCCTCTCTCACGGTCGGCGACCATCGCGCCGGCTTCCCATGATCCTTCGAAGAGCTTGTAGACGACGTCCATATATTCATCCGCCCAGTCGTAGCGCTGGTCGTGTGGAACGATCTTGTCATGTCCGAAATTGCGAGCTGCATTATCGGTCACGCTTGTCACGATGTTCCAGCCAATTCGTCCGTGGCTGATGTGGTCGAGCGTGGAGGCCTTCTTCGCGAAGGCGAAGGGGTGTTCGGATAGGATCGAGCTCGTGAACACCAGGCCGAGGTTCTTTGTTACTCCAGCGAGGGCGGCGCAAAGCGTGAAGGTGTCGTTGCAGGGCATGTGGAGCCCCTGTTCGAAATAGGCGTCCCACTTGCCATCATAGGCCGGATCGATACCAAGGATGTCGGCGAAAAAGATCGCATCGAACTTTCCCTCTTCGAGTTTTTTGACAAGATTTGCCCACGTGTCAAAGTCATTGAATTTCGCGAGCTGGTTCCTCGGATGCCGCCATGTGCCGTGATAGATATGTGAGGGCACGTTCATGGTGAAGCAGTTGAAAATCATACGTTTGCGCATCTTGCTGTTCCCTTTGGTTATCGTTGGCCTAGAACCCAAAAGTTATGCTGCACTGCGGCAATCGTCTTGCCTTAAAGAGAACACTGTCTGTTCTGAGCGTGCAAAAAATCGGCTTCTGGCGGGCGGTTTCTCGGGAATGACCGGCAGAAGGGGATTTCCAGGTGCCGTCTTGGAGGAGACGATACCCGCTTGGTGTGGATTGGCCTTCCCGAGGTTACCGGCAGCGGAAATTTCGAGGCCAAGATCGGAGCCACCGGCATTCGAAACGACGTGGAAACGTGTGTCGCTGTATGTGTGGGCCGCGCGCATGCGTGGTCCTCAAGACGAACAGGAATTTGCAAACGTCATTTCGGAGGCGTTCAGCCCAGAGCCTCAAGAAAATGGCCGAAACGGTCTCTCTTGGCGGCGAGATAGACCGAGTTCGACGCGTTGATCGCGCCAATCAGTCCTCGCCGGCGGGAAACCACGATTCCGGCCGCCACCAGCTTCGAAACCTTCGCGGGATTGTTCGTCAGAAGCTCAACTTTCGTCAGTCCGAGATCACGAAGGATGGCCGCAGCCGCTTCAAATTCGCGAGCATCGGCCGCAAAGCCGAGTTGCTCGTTGGCATCCAATGTATCGAGGCCTGAGTCCTGCAGGGCATATGCGGCGATTTTGTTTGCCAGCCCGATACCTCTTCCTTCGTGGCCACGCAGATAGACCATACATCCAGATCCGGCTTCTCCGATGATCCTCAGAGCACCGTCCAGTTGTTCGCCACAGTCGCATCGAAGGGATCCCAAGGCCTCTCCTGTCAGGCATTCGGAGTGCACGCGGACGATTGGTGACTCCTGCCGCTCGGGCTGTCCGCAGACCATTGCGAGATGTTCAATGCCTGAGAAAACATCACGATAGGCAACCGCTCTGAAGAGGCCGTATCGGGATGGCATTGCGGCTTCAGAGTATCGAACGACACGTGTCTCCTGTGGAGGGGGCATCCGTATGGTCTCCTGTCCTCGGTTGGTCCATGGGCGTTCGGCACCGGCAACGCCGAACGGGGCAATCCGAACGACCCGGGCAGGCAGGCTGTCCGGGTCTTCGCGTTCGTTCCGGGACGTTATTCCGCGGCAACCGCAGCTGCATTGGAGTATCTCTTGTCCCAGTCGGCGACGGTGCCGATGCTTTCCATGGATTTTTCGAACACGACGGTCTCGTCCTCCATGATCGCACGGGGATTGAACCCTTCGTCAGCGATAACGCCATGAACGCGACGCCGCTGCATTCCCATGTTGCCCCCATCATAGATCGGCAAGACCGAGGCTTCACGGAGATAGCGCCCGAAGGCGTATTCAGTGCTTAGGCTGTTGACGCCGACGACCTGCATGCATTTGTAGATAACGTCGAACATGGCCTCGGTCGTATTGATCTTGCACATGGCGCCAACAAGTTCGGCATGCTGCTCGTGCTTGTCGAGATAGTCCGACGTGCGCCAGCAGAAGTAACGGGCCGACTCGATTTTCGCTGCGCAGTCTCCCAGAATGTAACCCACATTCTGGAAGCGGATGATCGGCGTCAGCGAACCTGCTGTATTGCTCTTGCAAAACTTCAGAGCAAGTTCGTAGGCGGAGCGGGCCATCCCGACGGCGGCGATGCCTGCGACCGGGCCGGACCAGGCGAAGTTCCGGTTGATGACGAAGTCGCCATTGCCTTCCGCACCCGGCAGGAGGTTCTCGACGGGTACGCGCGCGTTATTGAAGGTGATCAACGCATTGGATGCGGTACGGTGACCCTCCTTGTTGACAAACTGATAGCTTATGCCGGGCGTGCCGCGCTCCACGACGATTGCGGAAAGACCCTTGGTGCCGCCAGCATCCGGGTCGGTGCGGACGATCACGGTCTGGGCATTGACGCCCTTGGCATCCCACCCGCCTGCCGACGACCACTTCTTTTGACCATTCAGGACGAAGTGATCGCCATCGCGGACCGCCGTCAGTCCGATACCCGCAGGCCTCGGGAACGGATTGTCGAAGTTGGCGGTGCCGCCCGTGCCGCCCGGCGGCTCGCCCGCAGTCCAGCCGCCGAGGAATTCACCCGTCGGATCCGAAGTTGCCGCTCCGATGAAGCGTTTTTTTTGCTCCTCCGTGCCGTACCAGGATACCGGCATCAGGCCGAGGCCGTTGCAAAGGACAGTGCATGCGAAACCGGGATCGATTGCGCAGATTTCCTCGGCGGCAATGGTAAAGTCCAAGCACGACATTCCGCCGCCGCCGTATTCCTTCGGCAGCATCGCCATGGCGATGCCAGCCTTGTAAGCCTCGATATAAGCTCCCTTGGTCATGGCATGCGCCACCAGCGGATCGGGTTCGCGATCAGCTTCCGGAACGACCGGCGCAAGAATGTTTTCCGCAAACTCGCGTGCCGTCGCCTGAATTCTTCGCTGTTCAGGTGACATTGTGAAGTCAATTGCCATTGAAGTTCCCCTTATGAACGGCCGTCCGGTATGGTCGGCCTCTGATGCGCCCTTCGTCATGCCGGACGCGGATGCGGGCTTACGGTACTTTTGGCATAAAAAAATGTCAAAACATTTTTATGTTGAAAAAGTAGGCAGTTGTGCTTAAATTCTGATCGAAATGCCTCTCGGGGCAGATGTTGTTAAATGGCTGGTGCGCCTTTATAAAAAGCCGGTGTGTCGAAGGGGATTGAATGATGCTCAGCGGAGGAGGGACCCAGCGACGACTGCTCGCACAGCTTCTTGATGTCAAAAACGGTCTTTCGATCGACGATTTGGCACAGCGGCTCGATATCAGTCGGACGGCGGTCAAACAGCATCTTTCCGGGCTTGAGCGGGACGGTTACGTGGCGCGCGGAACCGCGCGCAAGACGGCCGGGCGTCCGGAGCAGACCTTCGTCCTTACTGACGACGGGATCGACGTATTTCCCAAGCAGTATTCATGGTTTTCCCGGGTGCTTCTGCAAACCCTCAGGTCGCGCATCGGCGAGGCCGATCTCGGGGAATTCATGTTCAATCTCGGCGTCGACATGTCCGCTGCGGCCCTGCCGCGCATCACTGGAAAAACTAGGAGCGAGCGCATTTTAGAGATCGTTCGTATCATGAACGAGACAGGGTTTGTCGCGCAGGCAATCGAGGGTGATGCCGGAAGCCTTGCTCGCATCGCATGCAAGAACTGCGTCTATCATGATCTGGCGAAGGATCATCCAGAAGTCTGTCGATTTGACATCGGCTTTATCAGTGGACTGATGGGGGCGGATGTGGAGCAGGAAGAGTGCATGCAGCGGGACGACGGACAAGTCTGTCGGTTCCGCTTCATTCCTTACGCCTAGCCAACTCTCGTTAGATCAGCGTCTTATCGAAGGGAGTGGCGGCAAGGTCCATGAAGGCTCGTGGAGCGAAGTCATCATGGCGCATCACGGTCCAGATTTTCCGCATTTGCATCCCCATGTTTCCCGCGTCGTACAAAGGGAAGACTGCCGCTTCGCGGAGATAGCGCTCGACCGGATGTCGGCGATCCAGCGCATTGACGCCCATCACTTTCATTGCACGGAAAACCGCGTCGAACAGCGTCTCTCCGCAGAACACCTTCGCCATAGCACAGATGGCATGCCCATGGCTTTCATTGTTGTCCAGATAATGCGCAGCCTTCCAGGCGAAAGCGCGGCACGCTTCGATCTTCATGGCGATGTCTGCGAGCGAATAGCCCACGGCCTGGTGGTTTATGATTGGCGTCGGCCCTCCTCCCGTGTAATTTTTGGACCATTCGAGTACATATTCGTAGGCAGAGCGGGCAACTCCGACGGCTGCGATCGCCGCAACAGGGCCAGACCATGTGAACGCCCGCGAAATTGCCAGGTCGCCCTGTCCGATTGCGAAGGCGTTTTCTTCCGGAACCCGGCAGTCTCTAAACACGATCGAGTTGTTCTGGCAGATGCGGTGGCCCAGCTTCGAGATGGGTTCCTCATACTCAACTCCGGCCGTGCCCCTGGGAATGATGATTGCCGACAGCCCTTCATTTCCGCCAAGCTCCGATGCCGTTCGGACGACGCAGACGTTCACATTCGCTCCGGCGAGGTCCCAACCGCCCGCGTTACATGGCCAGTATTTATGCCCATTGAGAACATACTCGCCGTTCGCCCGGTCATGCTTGGCTGTCAGGGATATTCCTGCGGGCCAGGGGGCTGGGTTGTCAAAATTTGCTGTGCCTCCAGGCGATCCCGCAGCTTCGCTGACAGTCCATGCGGCAAGATACTCGCCGCGAGGGTCACTCGTCGCAGGCACAAGCCATCTCTGCTTCTGCTCCTCGGAGCCGAACCACACAAGCGGCATCAGGGCAAGACCGTTGACGAGCAGGATCGTGGCAAAACCTGGGTCTACGGCGCAGATTTCTTCAGCGACCACCTGAAGGTCGAGGTTGCTGATTCCGCCTCCTCCGTACTGCTTGGGAATAAAGCCGGTTGCAAAGCCAAGCTTGTATGATTCTATGTAGGCGCCCTTGACCTCCTGAAAGGCCCGTTGCGGGTCCGGTTCTTCGTCGGCCTTCTTAATCCGCGGTGCTAGGATATCGTTCGCAAACTCCCGCGCAATGGATTGCAGGCGCTTCTGGTTGGCGGACAGCGTGAAGTCTATGGCCATGAAGGTCTCCAGAGTTCTTGCTCAGGATAATGCAATCCCCGTGCCAGGACATCGAAGTCCGCATCCCCGAGCGGCCAGTGGAATGCGACAGAGGACGCTTCGCCAGCCGATTGGCATGCAAATTGCCTATCTCTTTCCGAAACGGGAACTTCGGAGGCGACAGTATGGCATCCTGGAATGCAAGCGAATTGCCCGAGCGGGACCGCTTCCCCTATTGGAAGGAAGTTCTCTGCGAAGCCTATATTGCACTGAACCCCACTCTTGAGGGTGAACGACCCTTCCGTGGAGAGGTTCGGGCACACCTTCTCGATTCGATCAACGTGACCACAATCTCTTCGAGCAGGCAGAAAATCCATCGCCGACGTCTGGAAATCAGCCGCATGCCGCGAGAAGTCTACTTTCTGAATTTCCAGGTGAAGGGGCAGTGTCGGATGTTGCAGGGCGGCAGAGAAGCGCTGCTGGAACCAGGCGATTTTTCGCTGGTGGATTCAACCCAACCTTATCTCAATGACTACTGCAGTGATGATTGGACTCAGTACTCCTTCCGTATCCCGAGAGCTCTGCTCAAACCTCTGTTGAGGCAACCCGACAAGCAGACGGCCATAAGGATTACGAACGCGAATCCGATCGCGTCCGTCGCCGGGGATTATTTGAAGTCCATAGCGCGGAACGTGGAACAAATCGAAGCCGCTGCGACCCCAATAGCGAACCACATTGTCGAACTGGTCGCCATGGCTGCTGGAGTTTCCGTAGGCGCAGAAGACCGTGCTCGCGGGGCGCTGAGAGCGCAACTTTCGCGATCTCTTGCCCGGTTCATCGGTGCAAACGCCGCGGACCCTGAACTGACGCCCGCCAAGGCAGCTCAACACTTCAAAATATCCGTCCGGTACGTGCACCTTCTCCTTGAGGAAAGCGGTGAGACTTTCAGCCGCCTGCTGCTCAGGCGTCGTTTGGAGCGATGTGCCGAGGATCTCCGCGCCGAGGCTGTCGGTTCGATCGGTGAGATAGCCTTTCGTTGGGGATTCAACGATCTATCGCATTTCAGCAGAACTTTCAGGGGCCATTTCGGAGTGGCTCCCCGGGACTACAGGAGCCGGTAGGTTGCGCGCGTAGGTTCGCGCGAACATAGCGCGTGCGAGGCTTGATCCCCACACCCTTGGCCCGTAGGCACAATGTCTCCTATTGGCGCAAAGGAGACGAGCCTTCACTGCGAAAAATGACCGCTTTCAGAAACGGCAAGCGACCGCGCTTACGGCCGACTTGGGGCGCTTTGCTGACGTTGGTGGAGGCCATGGCATTGATCCAATTTATTCAGTTTGTGTCTACCTTTCGCCAGACTACTGTTGTTTCAGCAAAACGGGCTGAATTTTCAAGTCTCGGTGTAATCAGGCCCCCGCAACCAATTAAACACCCGCCCTAAAGGCGGGTTTTTTATTGTCAACGCGTCCGGAATTGAACTCCTCATCACAGCCCCCGCAAGAAGAACAAAGCCATCGTAGGGCCTATGGCGGTTCTGGACCCGGTTCGCCCAATGCAGGGAAAAGCTCTCACACGGTCCGGACACGAAGCCCGCCTTTTTGCTCAGGGCTCACTGCATTGATCCTCTGGACTCTGCGAACCCCAGAGGAAACTCGAGTCTCAGGTTAATCCCACGCCAGGTTCACAGGCCCATGGCCTTCAGTTCCTGCAGGGGCGGGATCGTATCGAACATGTGCTGGTCCAGCCGGTTCCAGATGATACCGCAGGTGGGCTTGTGTGGATTTTCGACCTCGATCGTTCGTGTCGGCGTGAAGATCACGTCAACGACCGTGTCGTACTCATCGGGCGTTAGCTTTTCCGTGAGGACCTGGCAGTCGTGCACCACGGCGGCGCAAGGAGTTTCGACGGAAATCCGACCGATCTGATAGAGCATGCCCCATTCGGAATCGAAGAAACCGTGGCCCTTGCCGAAGCGCACGCCCTCATGGTTGATCGCACCTGTGCCTGTCACCATGTAATCAACCTTCGGCAGGGTGGTCTGTATTCCGGCCAGCGTCAGGTGTTGCCCGACCCGCTCCATGCCGTCGAGCGTTGAAGCGTAGAGATAGAGATCCGGCGCGATCTGCGCCGGATCGAGCAGCCAGAAACCGCGTTTGATGGAATAAGTGGTCATCAGCACGACCTTACCGTCCTTCAGCGCCTGCAGGCGCAGCCGGTCGAGGCAATTGTCGGGCGTAATGAAGATGAGCCTTGCGTTGCGGTAATAAGCGTTGTCGGTCAGTCGCTGCACCGCCTCCTCGCCGCCCTCGAAGTCGGCGATGAATTCGCCGAAATCGAAATGAAATCGGCTGTCGGCGACGGCGACCTTGCGCAATTCGCTCCAGACGCGCTCGCGCACTGAGGATTTATGATCGGCGATTTCAGCGGCTGTAGACATGATTGCTCCTCTGATGGATTTTAGTTCGCCGGCTGCATGCCGCGCCTTTGCAGCACGCGCCGTTCGATGATGATGACGATCTGATAGAAAAGGACGGAGATGAGGACCGAGACGACGGCGACGGTCCAGATCATCCCGTAGTCGAGATAGCCGCGGGACTGGTTCAGCAGATTGCCGAGCCCGGTTCCCGTCGCCAGCCACTCCGCAATCATGACGCCCAAAAGCGCGCGCGGCACGGCGAGCCGCATGGCGGCAAAGAGATAGGGCAGCGATGCCGGGACAGACACGAGGCGCAATTGCGTGAGCGGGTTCGCGCCATAGGCCCTTACCACGTCGAGCGCGCCGCGCGACACCATGGCCAGCCCCTGCGCCAGCGTCACAAATGCCGGAAAGAACGTCACCGAAACCGTGATCCACAGGATGACGGAAGGCCCGCGCCCAAGTAGGAGAACGAGGAGTGGCGTCAGCGCAACGAGCGGCATGGTCTGCGTGACCAGCGCCACCGGCATGAAGGAACGCACGATACCGGGCCGCACGACGGAGGCGAGCGCCAGCGCGAATGCAAAGGCAAGGCCTGCGGCCATGCCGAGAAGCGTTAGTGGCAGCGTCTGTGTCAGCGCGGACAGGAGCCGGAGTTGCGCAGTCTCGGCAGATGGAGCGAGGAAGAGGTAGTCGATCACGCCGAGCGGCGTCTTGGCGATCATCGACGGAGTGCCGAGAAGCTTCAGGAGGCCCCACCATACGACCAGAGGAAGCATTGCCGAAGCGAAGGCGAACGCCGCTCCCGAAAACCAGCCGATGGCGAGCGGCGCGCCTGGCGGCGTCGCGGCAACGGTGACGGCGCGCGTCGCATGGGTGATCCGCGCTTCGATCAGGGCGAAGATCGCATATGCGACCAGCGCCATGCCGGTGGCAGCAAGGCCGATGCCCCAAAGCCGTGCAGGTTCAGCCCGTCCAAGCGAGCCGATGAGATAAACGCCGAGCCCGTAGCGTCCGCCGCCGCCGAACTCGGCCAGAACCGAGCCGAGAACTGCAGCAGGTGCGGCCACCCGCAGTCCCGCCAGGATTGCCGGTAAGGCGGACCGGATTTCCACAAGACGAAGCAGCGCCAAACGCCCGCCGCCATAGGCGCGCACGACATCCAGCATGCGCCGATCCGTCTGGGTGATTCCCGTCACCGTGGCGCTCATGGTGACAAAATAACAGCCGAGCGCGGCCAGCACGACGCGCGGCGTCATGCCGGAAAACGTGAGTACCAGGATCGGCGAGATGGCAATCGGCGGAAGCGCGAAGATCGCAACATTCAGTCCACGTCCGAGCCGAGCCGCAACAGGCGAAGCGGCGAAGAGAATGCCGGCGGCAACCGCCACGAAATTGCCGATCAGGAATCCGAGTGCTGCGCCTTCGAAAGTCGCCAGGAGATGCAACGGATAGTCGCCGCGATCCTGCCAGAATCGGATGAGCACGGCGCTCGGGGCTGGCAGCGCGCCACCCGCAACCAGCTTGAGCCGGCCCAGGATCTCCCAGACGGACAGCAGGATGAGGAGGTTGAGAAGGCCGGCCAGACGCTTCCCCCTCCGGCCAGCGGCGGCGTCAATGGCCATCCAACGCCTCCGTGATCTCATCCTCAAGGGCGTGAAACGCCTCCGTCGTGAAGATATCCGGCAGGCGTGGGCGTGGCAGATGAATATCGACAATTCTGCCGATCCGGCCCGGCCGGCTCTGCATGACGACAACACGGTCGGCAAGAAACACCGCCTCATCGATGCCGTGCGTTACGAGAAGTGTGGTGGCCCGGCTTTCCATCCAGATTCGCTGCAGTTCGACATTCATCTGCCGGCGCAGGATCTGGTCGAGCGCGCCGAAAGGCTCATCCAGAAACAGAACCTGCGGTTCGGTGACGAGCGCGCGGGCAATTGCCACACGCTGGCGCATCCCGCCGGAAAGCTCGCCCGGCAGCGCCCTTTCAAAACCCTTGAGGCCCACAAGGTCGATCAATCCTGCAATCTTGCCGACATAATCGTACCGCTTGCGGCCAAGCACATCGAGCGGCAAGGCAATATTGTCCTCAACGCTGCGCCAGGGCATGAGCGCGGCATCCTGAAAGGCGACACCGGTCAGTCCGGCCTTGGCCGCGGCCTGTGGCGACTGCCCCGAAATCGAGATCGTACCGCTTGACGGAGCATCAAGGCCGAGCGCCAGGCGCAGCATGGTGGATTTGCCGCAGCCCGACGGTCCGATCAGCGCCGTGAACGAGCCGGCCGGGCAGTCCAGCGAAACACGGTCGAGCGCCTGTACGACGGTCTCGCGCGCGGCAAAGGCGCGCGAGACTTCCTTCAGTGTGATGCCGACGCCCGTCGTCATCATACTTCTTCGAGAACGGTGGTGTCGAAATGCGTACGCTTGGCCTTTATGCCAACGGCGGCCAGCGCTTCGATGTTGGCGGCGATCGACTCTTCGCTCATCGAGAATATGCCCATGGAGCTCTCGATCAACGGCTTCTGCGCTGTGTTGAAGTAGACCTCGTTTTCAACGGAACGGCCGGTGCCCTTATACCAGGTGTCGGCGAACTGCTTCGGATAGACAGTTGGATCCTTCAGGTTCTCGTCCCAGCCCTTGCGGCTGGCTTTGAGAAAGGCGACGATTTCCTTGCGCTTGGTCTTCAGGGTCTCTTCGGTGACAACGACAGTGTCGTTGAAGATTGTGAAGCCGAAATCGTAGAGGAGGAAGGAGGTAGCCTCCTCGCCCGCCTGTTTGATGGTGAAGGGGACGTTGGTCGTGAAGTCCAGCGACGCATCGATCTCACCCTTGATGAGCGGGGTTGGATCGTAAGCGTAAGGGACGATATTGACCTTGGAGCGGTCGATGCCGGATATCTTCAGCATGGCCTCGACGGACACGACGTTGACAGGCGGGACGGCCAGCGTCTTCCCGATCAGGTCCTTCGGCTCCCGGATCGGGTTCTTGGCGAGCGAAACGATGCCGATCGGGTTCTTCTGATATTGCGCGCCGATAATCTTGAAGGGTGCTGCCTGCTCCACGATCGCCTTGATCGTCGTATCCGGCGTGGTGAGCGTCAGATCGGCCTTGCCGGCGATGATCGCACTTTCGGGAATGACATCCGGACCACCGGACATGTAATTCAGATCAAGTCCGGCCTCCTTGTAGTAGCCCTTGTCGGCGGCAACGAAATAGCCGGAGAATTCCGCATCGTTGATCCACGACGCCTGAAAGTTGAAGGGCGTCGCGGCGGCAGCCCGGCGCGCAACCAGCGGCGTTGCGGCGGCGGCGCCCATCAGTCCCATGAAATGCCTGCGGTTGAGTGTCATACGCATTGTCAAACTGCTCCTGCTCTGAAGTGAAGTTATTGTTATTAAAGTCAAACGACGCCGCGCATATGCGCGAGTTCCTTCAGCGGCGGCGTGGCCAGGATTTCCTCGCGCGTCAGCCGTTCCAATTTAATGCCGCGCGGCCTGCGGCCACTGCGCTCGATGGTCGAAAGTCTTGAAGGCGTAGCGATGTAATCAGCCTGGATATCGGTATCGCTGACATTCATCTGCTCGTCGATCACCTGCACGTCGTGCACGACAGTGCCAACCGGCGTCGCCTCATCCACAAGGCCGAGATCGGTGAACATGCCCCATTCGAGATCGAAATAGGTGTGCCCCTTGCCGAAACGGATGCCGTCCCTCGTGACGGCAGATGCGCCGGTCGCCAGAAAATCGAAGCGGCCGATATGCGTCAATTCCGCCAGATTGACCGGCCGCGCGAAATGCTCCATGCCGTCGAGCCAGGCGGCAAAAATTGCTTGCTCCGGCTTTACCTTGCCGGGTTCCATATAGAGGAAGCCGCGCTGCATGTTGTAGGTCGACATCACGAAGGCCTTGCCTTCGGCAATCAGTCGTCGCCGCACTTCAGTCATCGAATTGTCCGGCGTGACAAAAGCGAGCTTGCTTCGTTTCCACACGTCCAGCCCAGCCAGCCTGTCAACCGCCTGCTCAACGCCATCGAAGTCGGGAATGAACTCGCTGAAACTCAGATGAAACCGCGTGTCGGGACGGGCAACCGCCTTCAAGCTTTCCCAGACTTTCTGCCGAAAAACGCGCGGTTGCGCCATGGTGGCCTCCGTTTCATTGTTTCATAACTGTGAAACATCAGTTTCATTATTGCAAGAGGGGTGATAATCTTTTTATTCAGAGCGACGGAAACCCGGAGAGAACCTTGGCCTCACGTCTCGTCTTGCGCATTCAGGAACGCTACGCCCAGCTGACCGCCGGCGAGCAGAAGCTTGCGCAGCTTATCCTCGATCGGCAGGATGATATCCTCACCCATTCGGCGACCGAGATCGCCGAAATGGCCGGCGTGTCGAAGGCGACCGCAGCGCGCTTCTTTCAGCATCTAGGCTATGCAGACTTCAATGAGGTGAAACTGCAGGCGCGTGAGGAGCGCAACCGCACGGAGCCCTATGGCTATTCCGTCACCAATTCGGAGCAGGTAGCACTTGGCCGCACGATTGGCGCGCATCTGGAACTCGAGCTGAAAAACCTCACGAAGACCTTCGAGGAAATGCGCTCGGACAAGGTGCGCGAGGCAGCCGAACTGATCAGCGCAGCACCAAAGGTCTGGATCTTGGGCCTTGGAACGGAGGAAGGCGTGGCGCGTTATGCGCGGCTTCTCTTCTCCAGGCTCCGGCACGATGTGATGATCCTCGGCATAAATCAGGGGTCATGGGCGGAAGACCTTGCGATGACGGGTCCGAAGGACGTGCTGATCCTCATCACGCTGCCGCCGCAACAACCGATCCTGAAACCCATCCTCAGCCACGCAGCGACAAGCCGCCTCAATGTCATCACCATCACCGACCGGACGTCCATGCTGGAAGCGCAGCGTTATTCAAGCGTCGTCCTGCCTTGCCACGTGGCGAGCTTCGCGCTCGGTCCTTCGCACACGACGATTTTGAGTACAGTGCGGTTGCTGGCGTTGACATTCGCAGCACATGCCGGCCGCTCAGCGCAGCGGCGCGCCGAAATCATCGTCGCCATTCACGAAGAAATCGGGGATCACGGATAGCGCTCATCCACTTGGGTTTCCGGAGAGCGTCGTGCCAAGTCGGCAGTTGACGCATCCATGTCGTCCCGCCGGGGGCAAGTTGGGTAGCACCTCACAGTCTTTCTTGCGGGCGTAGGCGGTCCATCCTTCAGGGCAGCGAAAATCTTGCAGCATCTCGGGCGACTAGCCGTGCCGGGTCGTGGCTGATCTCGACCAGGGAGAAGCCGTCCAGGGCGCGCTGCGCCCGGATCAGATCGCAGGCGCGATGCCAGGTCGACATGTCAAGCCCGCCGAAGGCCTCGTCGAGTAGCAGGATGTCGGGGCGGACCAGTAGGGCGCGGATCAGCGCCACACGTTGCGCCTGACCTTTCGAGAGCGCGCTGCAAGGGACGTTCTGTAATCCTTCCATCTTGAGTGCTTCAAGCTTCGCCGCAGCATCCGTGGGCGATTGCGGGGCGACAAACATGAGATTGTCCATGACCGACAGCCGTGGCAGCAGGCGCGGCTCGGCAAAGGCCATGCCGATCCTGCGGGGCAGGGCGGTGATGTGACCCGATGTCGGGCGCTCCAGCCCAGCGATCATGCGCAGCAGGCTGGTCTTACCCGCACCGCTCGGGCCGGTCAGGCGCAGGTTTTCGCCCCTGCGGATTGTCAGCGACAGGTCTTGAAAGACCGGGGCAGGACGGCCGGGATAATGAAGGCCTGCGGCTTCGGCGGAGAAAAGGGTCATGACCGGTTTCTCGTAGGGGTCAGCGCCGCGAGGGCTGCCTCGGAAAGACCGATCAGGGCAAGGATCACAATCACCAGCGCGAACAGCCGGTCGGTTTGCAGCCAGCTTTGCGCGCGTTGGACCGCGGCGCCGAGGCCCTCCGTGCCTGACAGAAGCTCCGTGAGCAATGTGACGCGGATCGAATTGGCCACCGCGACGCGCAGGGCCGGAGCAAGAGCGGTCCATAGCGCCGGCAGCGCGATCCGGTGCAGGCGACGCATCAGAGGTACGCGAAACAGATGCGCCATCTCGCGCAGTTGCGGATCCATCGCGTTCATGCCCTCGGCAATGGCGATTTGGAAGACCGGCAGGAGCAGCGCCGCAACAGTCAGGACGGTGGTCGTGGTGCCACCGTCGAACCAAAGTATGCAAAGGATGGCAAGGATCGGCGCGGGCAGGCCCATCAATACCAATCGCAGGGGCCCGAGCAGTGCCGAGACAACCGGCCAACGCCAGCCCACCAGGCCGAGTGACGCACCGAAGGTGAAGGCCAATACCAGCCCCGCGACGGCTCGGCCAATGCTGGGAACGAGGGTGCCGGTCCAGAAGGCTGGATCAGTGATGATCTGAACAAGGGCCGTTGCGACCGTCAGTGGGCCTGGCAGGATTGCGGGCAGGCTGTTGTTCGCGGCAAGTGACCAGAGCAATAACAAGGTCGCAAGGCCGGTCAAGAAAGCCAGACGCTGTGTCATTTGCCGTAAAAGTCCTGCCCCGGCAGTCTTCCTCCGATGGCGGCGGGCTCCAGTTCCATGATCGCGGAATAGAAGTCGGCCAGCACATCCGCCTTTTCTGGCATCGGCAGGTCCGCCGGTTGGATGCGGGCAAAGCCCTCACTGGCCCCACCCATCTCCGGGAAATGCTTTGCCAGCAGTTTGGCGGCGCTGGACGGATTGGCGGAAAGGTCGGAAAAAGCCTCGTGATAGGCAGAAAGCACGTTCGGCCTGTCTCGGAAGGCAGGGTTGACCACGATCACTCCGGCCGGCGGGCAATCGGCCAGTGCCGTCGCGTCCCGCCACAGCGCGCAGAGGTCCGCGCGTCGGCTCAGGGTCTCGTCCTGAGCCAGTGCCAGCGTTGCTAAGGGCTCTGGCAGCATGGCGTTCTCGACCTTGCCGGCCAGCAGGAGCTGCATGCCGGCGACCAGACTGCCGGTGTAATACGGTTGCCAGCTGGCCGGACCGGGTTCGGCAATGCGGCGCATCATCAGGTCGGGAAGATAGCCCTTGAAGGGCAGTGCGAGGCTCACGCCCGCCAGATCGCGCAGATCCATGACCTTGCCGCCCAGTCCGATGATCGAGATGCTGCCCTTTGTGATCGTGGCCGAGACCACGCGCAGATCCAGGCCGTTCGCGTCGAAGATCGCCGCCGTTGGTGAAGGGGCGACTGCCATCAAAGGCGTTTCCGCCATCACCCGCTTGCGTAGCTCCTCGGGACTCGCCCAGGGGCGGAAGGTAAAGGTAACCCCCTCGACAGGCTGGCTCTCGGTCAGCGCGATCAGCGGCGCGCTTTCCCATGTCGGCGGGCCGGAGAGCAGGATGTCTTCGGCCTGCGCTGGCAGCGGCAGCATGGAGATGAGGATGAGGAGCAGGCGGCGCATGTCAGGCCTCTTTGCGGGCGGCATCCAGACGGAAGCGGCCGAAGGGTATGGAAAGGAGCTGTGAAGTCGGGCGGACGAGGCCGGCCCCGGCCATGGCATCGGCGATTTCGCCATCGGTGAAGGACACATCACCCTGTCGCAGTGCCGGCATCAGCCGCCCTAAAACATGCTCAGGCGGTGCCGTGCGATGATCCGTGAGCGCCTCGTGAAAGCTGACCAGTACGCCACCCGGTGCCAGTCGCTCGGCCAGCCTGGAGATCAGTGCGGGCACGCCACTGTCGTGGAAGTAAAGCGTCATCGAACACCAGACGATGTCGAAAGGCCCGTCGGGCAGGGACTGATTGTAGTTTCCGGGCAACACAGTGATCGGCAGGTCAGGGGTCTCCGCCCTGATCCGCTCCGCCACCGGGGCCAGATCGAACAAGGTGATCCGCAGGTCCGGACGCTGCTTGAGCAGGCCCACGGCGAGCGCAGATGACCCCGGCCCGATCTCAAGCAGGGTCCGGGCACTCGGCCATTCGGGAAGGCCGGTCAGGCAGGGGCCCATCGCATCTGCGGCGATCGCCCGGTGAAATTCCGCCAGGGAGCGGTAATGGGCATCCCAATGCGCATCGTCGAACAGCTTCGTTCCGGAGGCGAAGGTTGCCCCCGCCATCAGGGCGCTGAATTGATCGATGCCGGCATGCCGCGTCTTCGCCATCATGCGCAGTGTCTCGACCATGCTGCGCGGGCTGTCCGTTGCCACGAAAGGCAGAATCCCCGGCGCAGTGCGATAACCCGCGTCGCTGACCTCCATGAACCCGGCCGCGACCATGGCGCGCAAAGCAAGGGTAAGTGGCCCTTCGGGCAGATCCATGCGCTTTGCCAGCTGATGCGGCGCCAGGGGGCTTTGGCAAACGTCGAACACTTTGCTCTCCAGCGCCCAGTCCAGAAGCGCGTAGCGGATCGGGCCTTCCAGTGTTTGCAGCAAAAGGCCGATGCCGGCCTGACATCCAGAGTTCACCATGTCATTTTCCAGTTCATGCCAAAGGTGCGCGGGCTGCCATCCTCGACCACCACGCCGCGGATCGTGGAGGCGGCGGTGCTGTAGTATTCCTCGTCGAAAAGATTCTTCGCCCAAAGCGTCAGTTCACCTCTGCCC
The DNA here is from genome assembly GCF_052908375.1 of Rhizobium sp. PAMB 3174. Classification (NCBI taxonomy): domain Bacteria; kingdom Pseudomonadati; phylum Pseudomonadota; class Alphaproteobacteria; order Hyphomicrobiales; family Rhizobiaceae; genus Rhizobium; species Rhizobium sp. PAMB 3174. The sequence continues at coordinate 438,507 of NZ_CM128608.1, forward strand.
AGCTTGCGCGAGATTTCGGCATCGACCGTGACAAGGCCATCCTGTTTCACGGTGTTGCCCGGATCGAACCAATAGCTGCCCGATCCGTTCAAGCTGACCTGCGCGCGCCAGACCTCTCCCCGATGTGTGACTGCCAGGCCCCAGGTGGTCTCCGGCGCCATGGGCAGGGCATTGCCGGACCAGTCGACAGGAACCAGTGTTCCAGTGGTCAGATCCATGGAGGTCGTGCGGAAGGAGGTCGCCCGGGCTCGCTGCCAGCCTGCATTGACGGCAATCTCCCAGCCCGCGCCCAAGGGGGCCGTGAGTTCCGCCTCGATGCCATAGCTTTCAGTCTCGCCGGCGTTTGAAATGTATTGCGCGGCACCGGGGATGGTTTCGGTGATCTGCTTGTCCTTCACGGTGGTGTGGAACGCGGCAAGGTTCAGCGTAGCGCCATTGGCGAACTCCTGCTTCACTCCGATCTCGGCGCTCCAGCTGTACTCCGCGGCATAGGTCAGACTGTCGGCACTGTTGGCGAAGCCGTAATTGTAACCCGCCGGCATATAGCCGCGGGCATAGCTTGCATGGAGCAGGGTCGAGTCAGAGAGGTCATAGGCCAACGTCAGCTTGGGCAGAACCGTGGTCGAACTGTCGCTGCCCTCATAGCGCAGCTTCGCCAAGGGTGACGTGAAGCTCTGCCAGGCATCGGACGAGATGTGGTCGACCCGCAGCCCGGCTCCGACGCGGAGACGGTCGGCAAGCGCGTATTCGGCGAAGCCGTAAGCCGCCGCGCCAATCTGGTCGATCTCGGTATGGCGGTCGGTCGACATGGAGCCGAGATTGAAATCGGCATCCGTATCTTGACTGAAGGCGTTCAGGCCCACCACCCACTTCACAGGTCCCTCGCTGGTCGAGGTCAGGCGGACCTCCTGGGATATCGTGCGATCGCTGAGATCCATCTCGGTGACGCCGAGCAGTAGAGGAGAGCCGTCGAAATCCAGCACGAAATCGCGGTCGAACGTGGTGAGGCCGGTAATCGCGGTCAGATCGAACCCTTCAAAGCTGGTGCCAAATTCCAGCGCGGTGACGGATGTGCGGCGTTGCTCCCATGAAGGGTCGGAATAGACGCTTTCATAGCGGTCGGTTGCAAGCGGGCCGGAGACATAGCGGAACTGTTCCTTGTTGAATTTCTGGTCCTCGACCAGCGTGGTCAGTCGCAGATAGCTTCCATCCAGCGAATCCCATTCCACTCCGGCGAAGCCGGTGGTGCGCTGGTTTTTACCGCCGTCATCGGCCCCCGTGACGGGGTTCGAGATCACGCCTGGATCGCGGGCATGTTCCACCCCGAAGACCAGCGCGGGGCCATCCGCAGCGCGACCCGACCAGAGAACCGAGCCATTGCCGCCAATCGGAGACGCCCCCGCATCGGAGCCCGAGAAGCCGAGATTGATTTCGCCGCCCTCGCTGCTGCCAGGTTTGATCGTTTCGAAGGTCACAAGCCCGGCTTCCGAGTTGCGCCCGAAGGTCGTGCCCTGCGGCCCCTTCAACAGCGTCACATTCTCCGCGCCAAAGAAGTGCGGCAACTGGATCGTGCCCATCGGCAGCGCCACGCCGTTCACCAGATAGCCGACCGGATCGGCGAGCGCGTTGTCAAAGGACGTCATACCGCGAACCACCAGACGCTCCTGGGAATTGGCGCGCTGGAAGACAGTGTTGGCGGAACGGGTCGCCATGGCGCTGAGATCGGGTGAGACCGGCTGCTTCAGTTCGTCATGGCTGAGCGCCGTTGCCGTCACCGCGACCTTGTGCGCGAGTTCCTGCCTGCCATCGGCGAAAACGGTGATCTCATCGAGATAGACCGTGTCTTCTTCTGCGAGCGCCGTATTCGCCACAAGACCTCCAGCCAGTAGGGTGGGCAGACTCAAGAACGCGCTGCTGCTCAAAAACAATCGGGACAAGTGATATTGGGACATGCACGGCCTCCTTTTCGTGGAGGTTCGTGCCATGGCTGATCGTGCGAATCTTGAAGTTGACGAAATTACTCTTGAATATGACGAAAGCGGTCAGGATTTTCTCGCGCCCACACGTCGCCAATCACTGGCAGTGACGCCATAGCGTTTGCGAAAGGCGTTCGACAGATGGCTTGCATCGGAAAAGCCGCATTCTGCCGCGATCTCAGTGAAGCTGCGGTCCGTGAGGCGGATCAGGCGTTCGGCCGCTTGCAGCCGCAGGTTTCGCAGATGTTCGAAGACCGTCATGCCGGTTTCCGACCGGAAGACCTGATTGAGCGTTACATGGCTCAGGCCCGCTTCGCGCGCGACCTCTGCCATCGTAATCGTCTGGTCCAGGCGCTCGGACAGAAATGCCGTCACACGCGCAACGAACAGGGTATTGTCACCCATTGCATTGCCGAGGTTTGGCGTGGCCGAGAGTTCTTCCAGCGCATGGCCAATCAGGGCCAGGCACTGCCCTTCCTTGCGCAGCACCGCTGCCGGATCGGTGCGCCCGTCGAGCAGCGTCTCGAGCGTGGTCTTGCCGGGCACTGGCAGGCGCAGGCGCCGAAACGGAGCAGCTTGCGGCAGTGAGTGTTCCAGAACGCTCACAAGCGCCGGCGAAATCCGGGAGATGGCCAGGGCGATGACGAGGTTCGAGCAACCGTCGCCCTGCTCGACGATCCGCCGTAATCTTCTGCCGCCGGAGCGGATGATCCAGCCCTGTCCGCCGGTGATCTCATGCGCTGCGGCCTGCGGATCGATCAGCAGCATCCGGCCCGAAAGGTTGAAAGCGAGAATCAGTTGATCCTCCGGGCGGCGGATGTCGTCGTCATGCCGGATGGATGGGGAGAAATGGCTGTGTGCCAGCACGAGTTCCGGATTGATCCGCAGCACCTCGACATGGGTGTCGCGAAGTCCGGGCAGTGTCACCGAGGTCGTGTGCCCCGGCTCATAGGGGGTGAAACGATGCGGTTCGATCAGGTTCATGCCGGTCTGTATCCAGGGACTTGACCATATGCGCCGGGAATATGACCAGGAGGAAATTGCCCATGGCCGCTGCAACTGTGATGGTCAAGCATCTCTTCTCCAATTCCACGTGGCTTGCCGGTTCGGGCTGTGTTTGTGTCGCGAGAGCGAAGGCTGGCAGCGTCTCTCCGTCATAGGATGATTTTACTTGAGTGAAAATATCATGTTATTGGTGTCTCTGCATGGTAGATTTTTGGGGGTGGTCTACCCCCTGATGCAGAATCCTGATTTTCACTACCGCTGTTTGCGGACCGGCAGACGAAACACTGCAAGGCTCTGCCACAGCAACATGGGAAGTGCACTGAAGACGAGGATGATGGCCCACATTTCCGGTGTCGGGACAATGACGCCCAGCACGCTCGCGAGAACTGGCACATAGACCGGAACGATCAGTAGAAACAAGCAGAGTGAGAGTGCTGCCCAAATCCAGGGGTTGTGCGTGATCCCATTGTTGATCAGCTGCGCGTCGCTAGAGCGCATGTTGAATACATGCCAGAGCTGCGAGAATGCGAGCGTTAGAAATGTGATTGTGACTGTCGCATCGCTATTGTCGCCCCGATACACGGAGGCACCCATTGCCGCAAAAACCGCTGCACCCATCAGTATGCTATGCAAAACAGTTTCGATCCACTGCGGCTGACCGAGTATAGGTTCCTGCGGCCTTCTCGGAGGCCCCTCAAGCACATTGCCGTCACCTTCGCCAAGTGCCAGCGCAAAGGCGGGGAACACGTCCGTAATCAGGTTCAGATAAAGGATTTGCAACGGCAATACCGGCAATGGCAGCGAGGAGAGGACCGCAACGCCGATGACAAGAATTTCTGTCAGGTTACACGCCAGAAGATAGGCAGTAAAACACCTGATATTGGCAAAAATGATCCGTCCTTCGCGTATAGCGGCGACGATTGTCGAAAACGCGTCGTCAATCAGTATCATTGCGGCAGCCTCACGGGCGACATCCGTGCCACGCATGCCCATCGCAACGCCGATATCCGCCTGACGGAGCGCTGGTGCATCGTTTACCCCATCGCCCACCATTGCGACGATCTCCCCTGCAGCCTGATACGCTTTGACGAGATCAAGCTTCTCCTTGGGACTCACGCGTGCGAATATTCCAATACGCGAGAGTTCGTCACTTCCGTTTGCGGAAAGCTGCGCTACCTCGACACCCTCAGCAACACTGTCGTCATCGGAAAGCAGGCCGACGCTCTTGCCGATGCTGCGCGCGGTGGCGGCATGGTCACCGGTGACCATGACGACTTTAATGCCAGCTCGGTGGCAGGCAGCAATGGATTGCGCAACATCTAGACGGGCCGGGTCCTCAAGTCCGATCAATCCAAGGAAGGTGAGGCCCTCGTAGGGATCGACACAATCCCTTCTTTCAGTCTTTGCAGCCAAGGCAAGCACCCGCAATCCCCGATGTGCAAGTTCGTCGATGCGGTTGAGCCAAAGCTCTCGATCATCGGCGCAGAGCGGCTGCGGTTGCCCATCGAACGACATGAATTTGCTGGTTCGCAGCACCGCTTCCGGAGCACCCTTGATAGCATAAAGATAGTCGAGCCCGTGATCATGGATCGTGGCCATCATCTTACCAACATTGTCAAAGGCCACTTTTCTCACGGCCGGATAACGCTCCAGCAGCTTCCTGCGCGAGTAGCCTCTTTCGAGCCCGGCACGCAGCAGTGCCACCTCCATCGGATCTCCGGCACCTTCTGATCGTAACTCGTCGAGCGCGGCGTCATTGCACAGCACGGCAACCTGAAACAGGGCCGCAAGCTGGCTGTCGTCGTTGGCCTGCACCGCCGCAGGACTTCTGGTTGTCTCAACCTCGCCGCCTGGTAGCCAGATGCGGCGAACTGACATCCGGTTTTCAGTGAGCGTGCCAGTCTTGTCAGTCAAGATAACAGTCGTTGCGCCAAGTGTTTCGACGGCAGGAAGATACTCGACAAGTGCGTTTTTCCGAGCCATCCGCCACATCCCGCGCGCAAGGGTGAGCGTCGCGACAATGGGCAGGCCTTCGGGGATCGCTGCAACGGCAAGTGCGATCGCGGCCTGCGCCATCAGAATGATATCCTTCCCGTTCAAAATTCCGACCCCCGCGATGAGGAGCGAGAGCGCCAGCGTCACCCAGACGAGCTGCGATGAAAGATTCGCAAGTTTCCTTTCAATCGGCGAACGGCTGGGTCCGGCCTCTGCGACGAGTTTGGAGACCTGGCCGATCTCGGTTGCAAGACCGATGCCGGTCACAACTCCAGTCGCTGAACCGCGGGTGAGAGCAGAACCCTTGAACAGCATGGAATGCCGGTCGCCAAGCCTTGCCTCGGTCGGTACCGGCGAAAGGGACTTGGCAATGGCGACGGACTCGCCCGTAAGGGTGGATTCGTCGACTTGCAGGCCTGCGCATTCAATTAGCCGCAAGTCTGCAGGTACGGCATCACCCGCATCGAGAAGAACGATATCTCCCGGCACCAATTGTTCCGCCGGGATCGTCCTGTCGTGGCCATCTCGGCGCACACGCGCAGTCCTTGACTCCATGGATCTCAATGCTTCTATCGAGCGGGCTGCTTTTAACTCGGTGAAAAATCCGATCAGCGTGTTGAGCACCAGCACAATTACGACAGCGATCGCCTCTTCAAATTCTTCGAAATAGGCTGCTAGCGCGGCGGCACCCAAAAGCAGAAGAACAACAGGGCTGCGAAGCTGGTGAATGATCAGTGTAAGGACGCGTGCCGTTCGCTTGGCTTCGATCGTATTCTTCCCAAACTGCTTGCGCCGATGCTCAACCTCGCCTTCGCCCAATCCTTCAGTAGGCGACACCCGCAATTTTTCGAGGGCGTATTCGAGGGTCAAAGCGTGGTAAGGAACATTAGAATCGTCCTGATTTGACACCTCGGGTCTCCTGATGCTGATTGATTGAATTCCGGCAGGCTAGCTGCACTCTCGCCCAAATCGTTGATCGTTCGCAATTGGGCGCCACAATCAGTGGAACTTACAGCTCATAGAGACGGCAATCGTAAAGATTGGCAACGCAGATTGGACTGTAACCGGTTTGGCAGACATTTCAGAGCCACACGCTGCGGCGGTTTCGAATGCCTCGGAACTGATGCTGTCGAGATGCGTGTGGCGGCGGGTGCTGACCTGAGGCCATACCCCGGATGGCTGGTAACTAGAGCAGGCCGGGGCCAGTCCAGTTTTCAGGATTTTCGTGCTGAACTCGAAGCTTGGCAGGATCGCCGGAAATTCTGTCCAGAAGGGCGGCAATCTGAGCGATGGCAGCACGTCAGTTTGCCGACAGTGCACCCAAAAGCCGATCAATTGCGGACACAGGTTCGACATGGATGATGGCTGTCGAGCACAGGCTCACGCCAAGTCCCATCGCCATCGACACGAGCACCAGAACCGTGCCATTGGCCAAGGTTATGCGCGACCATCGAGACCGAACGATAGGCCCAGGTCTCCAGAAAATAGACGCCGGCAATCCCGGTTGCCGAGAACACGCAGAGAGGAAGCGCCTTGTGGCGGAGCTCGATCAGGCCCCGGCGGTACCTGGCAAACGGAAGACAGATCGATGCGGCGATAACGAAGGCGCCGAAACACTTGAAGAAGGCGATCTCGGCGTGGCCGGCGCCTGCCTCAAAGGCAATGCGGCTGAACGGCCCGATCGTGCCGTTCGCCATTGCTGCCAGGAGCGCCAGAATTTCCGGCCGCAGTCCCCGTGCAAGAGATGACCCGGACACGGCGGCCCTCCTTCCCGGCTGCTTGTGCATGGCTCCTCCAGACTTTGAAATGTCTGCTGGAATAAATGCCGTGAGTTGCCGACCTCAATCGATATCCGACCAGGCGGCAAAAGCGTCGATGAACGAGCACTCGAGGGTGTCTACGAAACTCTGGGCTATTCATTGTCCGGCAGTCGGACAAGTTTGAATTTCAACTGGATTTCAATCGGATGGCGTCCGTACTGTGCCTCATGTGAGAAGGAAATAGGTCCCGGCTTCTGCCTGAAATGCACGGCTTGCTACCGCAGTGCTGCAGTAAATGCCGGGTGGGAGGAGTGGACGCATGTCGATTATTTCACTTGGCTATATGGGGATCAATTCCAAGAAGCTCGGCGATTGGGAGGGCTTCGCGACGGATCTGCTTGGCATGCAGAAGGTGGATCAGGGCGGTCCCATGCGGATGTTCAGGATGGATGATCGCAAGCAGCGCCTGATCGTGACCGGCGAAGGCGAGGAGGACCTCGCCTTCATGGGTTGGGAAGTCGCCTCATCCGAAGATCTTGAAGCTCTGGCGGCTAGGCTCGAGAATGCGGGGTTCCCTGTGACCTTGCATGGAGCGTCGCTGGCGGACCAGCGTCACGTTGCCCGGCTGATTTCCTTCCATGATCCGGACGGCAACCGTCTGGAAGCATTCTGCGGACCCGAGATTGCCAGCGATCCCTTCCTGTCGGGACGGCCGATCAGCGGTTTCAAGACAGGGTCTCTCGGAATGGGTCATGCCGTACTGCATGTGGCTAACGTCGAGGGCATACTGCATTTCTACAGGGACATACTCGGGTTCAAGGTGACCGATTACGGACTGACGCCCTACCCACTCTACTTTTTCCACGTGAATGGACGCCATCACAGTTTTGCGATGGTCGGTTCCGGCCGCAAGGGCATCCATCATTTCATGGTCGAACTGCTGTCGCTCGACGATGTGGGCCAAGGCTACGACATAGCCCAGCAGCGTGACGAGGGGATCGCCTACACGCTCGGCCGTCACTCAAACGACCATATGATGAGCTTCTACACCAACACGCCGTCCAAGTTCTTCGTGGAATATGGCTGGGGTGCTCAGGTGGTGGATCCCGAAACCTGGAAGCCGTTCGAAACGCATGAAGGGCCTTCAACCTGGGGGCATGAGCGCGTTTATCTTCCCGAAGACGATGCGGTCAGAATTCGGATGCGCGAGATGCGGCACAAGACCGCCCGTGATGGTTTCCGCGCTCCCGATCCGAAACCGAATTGTGCATGGCTCGATAGCGTCGTGCGTGCCGAATAGGAAGCTTATTTCAGATCAGTAAAAAACGAAGAGGAGACGACATTGCGAGTTGCATCATTCATTTTACCGGACGGCACTGCATCTTACGGGGTGATCGAAGGCGACACGATCAGAGACGCGGGTGCCACGCTGCGTGGAAAACATCCCGATCTGAAGGCGCTAATCGGGGCAAATGATCTTCAGGCGCTGACTTCTGCCGATGGTGAAAGACTGGCGATCGGCAGTGTCAAGCTGGTCCCGACTATTCCGAACCCGGACAAGATCATTTGCATCGGGCTCAATTATCTGGGCCACATCAAGGAGACCGACCGGGACAAGCCTGAGTATCCATCGATTTTTACCCGCTATCCTTCGACACTGGTCGGACATGACCAGCCCATGATCCGGCCAAAGGCTTCGGGCATGTTTGACTACGAGGGCGAGCTTGCGGTTGTCATCGGCAAGGCCGGACGCGCCATTGAGAAGGACAAGGCCTTCGATCACGTGGCCGGATACACCTGCTTCAACGATGGATCCATCCGCGACTATCAACGGCATACGACCCAATTCTGGGGGGGCAAGAACTTTGACCGGTCGGGCTCCATGGGACCGTGGATCGTCACGGCCGACGAGTTGGGTGACGTCGACAAGCAAACTCTGGTCACGCGGCTCAACGGTGAAGTCATGCAGCAGACCTCGGTTGGCGACCTGGCATTCAAGGTGCCGGATCTGCTCGCCTATCTTTCCACGATCACGGAGCTGTTGCCGGGCGACATTATCGCAACGGGGACACCGAGCGGGGTCGGATTCTTCAGAGACCCAAAGGTGTTCATGAAAGCCGGCGATCAGGTCGAGGTCGAGATTTCCGGTATCGGAACGCTCCGAAACGTCATTGCCGACGAATAACCAGAACAATCGCCAGGAAGCTGGGAGGACAACGATGATACCGACGCGCACAGAAGTCGCCGTGATAGGTGGCGGCCCCGTCGGCCTGACTGCAGCAAGCCTGCTGGGCCGACTTGGCATCAATTGTGTTTTGTTCGAGCGCAACCAGACAACGGCCTTTCATCCAAAGGGTCACGTGGTGAACACCCGGACCATGGAAATTTTCCGAATGATGGGTATGGCCGATGGTGTCGACGCAGAGGCACTTCCACTTGAACGACACGCCGGTATCGGGTTCGTCACCAGCCTTCTTGGCGATGAGATCGGCGCGATCAAGACGCGTAGCGACCCTGAATGGGCCCGCGTCGAGCGCTCTCAGAGTCCCATGCTGAAGCGCTCCTGCCCGCAGGACAGGCTGGAGCCGGTGATCCGTAAGCATGCGGAAGGCTTCGAATGCGTATCGCTGAACTTCGGCTGCAATGTCATCGGCATCGAACAGCAGGATGAAGCCGCCACGCTGAGATGGGAGGACGCCGGCGGCAGTTCCGGCAGCACCCAGGCAAAATACGTGATTGCCGCCGACGGTACGCGCAGTGAAGCGCGCGATGCCGTCGGTGTCGGCATAAGCGGCGAATCGATGGGGCAGCAAATCGGGATCTATTTCCACGCCGATCTTTGGGAATATGTGAAAGACCGGCCTTACCTGCTCAATTGGATATACAATTCCAAGACGTCAGGCGTGCTCATTTCTCTGGATGGTCGCCATCGCTGGACCTACAATTTCGGCTATGCGGATAACGAGACGCGGCATGACTTTTCCGGAGAGCGCTGCTTGGACATCCTCCATGCGGTCATCGGCACAGACGATATCGAAATCGAGATCAAGAATATCATGCCGTGGCGAATGCAGGCCCGTATTGTCGACGCCATGTCGTCGGGGCGGGTCTTCTTCGCCGGCGATGCCGCGCACCCGCTGCCGCCGACCGGCGGACAAGGGGTGAACACCGGCGTTGCCGATGTTCATAACCTGGCATGGAAGCTGGCTCTCGTGCTCAAGGGGTTGGCGCCTGAAAGTTTGCTGGAGACCTATGACACGGAGCGCCGACCGGTCGCCAAATTCAATGTCGAGCAGAGCGCGCGCAATGCCCGGGCCATGGAAAAGAAGGGCCTGTCGGGAATGCTGTTCAATGACAGCAAGCTCCTGTCCAAACTTGAGGGACCCGCGGGTGCGGCAAACCGGGCGAAGCTTGCCGAGGGCATTCCGGAGCAGCGCGCGCATTTCGACTATCCGGGCCAGACTTTCGGTTTTCGCTATGAGTCCAGCCTCGTCACTGGAGATGGAACGCCCGCGCCGCCAGTCGAGGTTGAGACCTACACGCCAACGGCGCGTCCGGGTCACCGCGCTCCGCATATTCCGGCACATTTCGACGGCCGGGACATTTCGATCATCGACCTTTTCGATCTCGGCTCCTTCACACTTCTCGCGGGCCCGAAGGGGCAAGCCTGGAAGGCGGCGCTCGAAGACGTGGACGGCAAGACACTGCCCAAGGTCAATGCCTATCTGCTTGGAAGCGACCTCGATGTTGAAATCGACCTGGACGCCTGGAAAGAACTGTATGGCGTCTCGGATGAGGGGGCAGTTCTCATTCGTCCCGACGGTCATGTGGCGTGGCGCTGTTCCCAAGGCGGCGATGCGGAGGCCCTGATTGCCGCGCTTCGCAAGTCAATTGGCCGGAATTCCACGTCTGGAGACGAAATCGTTGCGAGAAAGACCGTGCTGAATGCTGCATCCTGAATACCAGACAGCAGTCATCATCAAAGGAGCCGGTGGTCCCGAAGTCCTCGTCGCCGAGCGGGTGCCCGTTCAAAGTCCCGGCCCCGGCGAGGTGCTGATCCGGGTTTCGGCGGCAGGCGTGAACCGGCACGACGTGCATCAGCGTGCGGCGGGAAAGCACAGCGATGGCCAGGCCGTTCCCGGGCTCGAGGTTTGCGGTACCATCGTTGCCGTAGGCGAAGGCGTGGGCGGCGTCGCCAAAGGCGAGCGTGTCATGGCGCTTGTCCAGGGCGGCGGATATGGCCAGTATGTCGTCGCAAATGCCGGCCTGGTGATGCCGGCCCCCGTTTCACTGTCCGATGCCGAGGCCGCTGGCATTCCGGAAGCCGTGTTCACGACATGGTGGAACTTCTTCAATCTGATGGCGCTTGAGAAAGATCAGTTTGCGTTGTTTCACGGCGGCACAAGTGGTGTTGGTCACATCGCACTGCAGGCAATGTCGGCCCTAGGGTATAATGTTCTGGTAACCTGCGGCAGCGACAAGAAAGTGTCGGCAGCTCTGAATTTCGGTGCCAGGGCCGCCTTTCGTTACGATGACCCAGAGCTTGCGGACAAGGTTCTGGCGGCCACCGGCAACAAGGGCATATCGGCACTTCTGGATGTTTCGGCCGGCGCACACCTGGCCCAGGATCTGAAGATGATGGCCCCGGATGGTATGATGGCGCATCTGTCCGGCGGTGGCGGAGCCGATCTCGGCGTTCCGTTGCGGGAGATCATGGCCAAGCGCATTCGCATCACCGGTTCGCTGCTGCGCCCGCTGCCGATGGCGCGCAAGATTGCCGTCGCCAATATGATCCGCAAGGATGTCTGGCCGCTCTTCGGACGCGAGGTGCGGCCTCAGATCGACGGCAAGTTCGACTTCACCAAAGCGGCCGATGCCCATCGCATGATGGAAAACAACAGCCATATCGGCAAGATAATCCTTGAAGTCCGCCACGATTGAATGGCCAGCAAGCGGCCTTCGGGTAGCGAAAGGTAGGCTTGTCCAGCTGCGATGCGTCGCGGAACGTTCTCCGCTCAATTTCAGTACGCTGCCGAACTGGCATCTGGATGGGTCACTTGCCTTGGCATCACGGCTGATTTTCGACTAATAGGGGGTGACCGCGGACTTGAAAACGCGAAACATGGCATTGGCAAAGCCTTGCGCTTATGCACCCGGAGAGCAGTTCGAGAATGGCCACCAAGGGCGGATCACGCTACACAAGGATGCTCGATCAGTTTACGGAAGACAAGCCGGCCTGGACCGTGGCCGATTTGGCGAGCCAGCTCGATATCGCCAGCAGCACTTTATACAAATGGGTCCGGGAACTCGTGGCGCTTGGCTTTCTTGAGGCCACCCTCGACGCCCAATATCGACTGGGTCCGGCGTTCCTGGAGTTCGAACGCCGTTTGAGGCGAACTGATCCCCTGTTGCGCGCGGGTGATGTGTTTCTCGCAGACCTTGTCGAGAAGGCAGGGTTTGAGTGCACGGCGATTCTGGCACGGCTTTATGGAAACAAGGTCATGTGCGTCGCCGATGCGCATAGCGCAGGCATGCAGTTGACCAGCAGCTTCGAAAGAGGGCTGCCCATGCCTTTGACGAAAAGCGCGACATCGCGCGCCATCCTCTCCGTGATCGAATCACGCCGTCTGAAGCGCTTCCTCCAGCGTGAAACCGAATTGACGGGGCAATCATTGAGCCGATTTCTGGAGGATGTTTTTACAACGAGAAAGCAGGGATACTGGATATCGCATGGCGAGGTCGATCCGGGTGCAATGGGCATTGCCGTTCCGCTTTTCGACCGGCAGCTCGGGCTCGAGGCTTCGCTCAGTCTCGTGGTGAGAACTGATGATGTCACCGAGGAAGAACTTGGCGGAGTGATTGCTCTGCTTGCGCAGAAGGTCGAAAGCATAAGGTCGTTTCTGGCGGCATGGCATAAGGCGCCTGAAGCCGGATAAGACTTCAGGGGCACGCAGTGTCGAGCACCCGCACCCCTGAAGCAGACGTAAGCGTCCTATGATCGCAGAATGGCCTTGCCCCATGTGTTGAGGGACCGCGCCTCGTGCGGCCAGTCTTCGCACGGGCGGTCGTGAATGACTTCAAGCTCAGCCGAAATTTCGATCCAGTTGCCGTCCGGATCGGCGACAAAAGCAAAGAGATTATGGCCAGGTCCATGCCGACCTGGGCCCCATATCAACTGAATATTCTTGCTGGCGAAATGCTCGCACCAGTCGCGAAGATAATTCCATTCCCCGGCTTCATAGGAATGGTGATCCATGCCAGTGCGGTCGCCATCAAACGCGGCAATGGTGTGGTGCTCGTGATTGGACGTCACGAAAATCGTAGCGATCGATCCGTCCTCGCGCACCACGCGGTCAACCATACGGAACCCGAGTTTCTCGTGATAGAATTCATAGAATCCGGTGATATTCTGTGTTCGATAGGTCATGTGCTGAACTGGGCCCCAGATAGGTTTTCCGCTGTTTGCCCGGGGCCAGCCCATTGCTTTCACATAAGCGGCTTTCGATAGTCCGAACACAACGACATTGCCGTCGTAATCGCGCACGGCGAACGCGCCGTCCCTGAAATAGGGCGACGGGCTTTCGAACATTTCAACGCCCTGCGACCGCGCTCGCTCGCGGATCATTTCCAGACCGTCGGCGTCTCGCACCGCAAGTCCGGAAAAACCGAGCTTCCGGTCTTCCCCCTTCAAGACGATCATGCGGCGGGCCGGTCCTTCGCACCGCCATTCCGTATCGGAGATCTGTTCCACCTCCATCTGCATGGCGCTGCCGTAAAATGCCGCAAGCCTCTCCGGGTTGGCGCTTTCGAAGGCAACGTGGTGAAGGTAGGCGCCAGCTTGGGCGACGGTATCGGACATTTGCATTCTCCTCCAAGTTTTCACGTTGCAATATTATCTAAAAAAGAGAATACTGCAACGAAATAGAATTGCAAAAAAGCAATCTCCCGATCCGCGCATTTTTGATGAGGATCGGGATTGAGGGGGCAAGCATCGCAATCCGGCAAGCAGGAGGAGCAGAAGTTGGAAGATTCCAAAGGGAAATGTCTGGCGCAGACATCGGCATGTCGCGGGGCAATCGACCGCGACGATGTTGCGTTGTTTCGTTGCAGCAGACGACCGATCGTCAAAGCATCCAGCCGCCATTACGAAGAGGGGCTGATTTGATGACAGAGCCGACCGGGCGTGACCTTCACGCATCAAGCTTCATATCGCCGATCTCTTGCGCCGATATTTACGATACCTTCCATGCCGAGGTGGACGTCTGTTTTCTGCAGTTCAGAAGCCTTGGAAAATGGAGGTCTTTCTTCGGGCCGGCGGAGACGGTTTCGACGTTCGAGGATCACTCGCCGGTTCTCGCTGCGGTTTCTACTGCCGGCAACGGACGTGTCCTTGTCGTGGACGGCGAGGGGTCACTGACGACCGGCTTGATGGGGGATCGTCTTGCGGACATCGCCAGACTTAACGGCTGGGCTGGTGTTGTCATCAATGGGGCGGTTCGCGACAGCTTGGCAATCGATGCCATGGAGTTTGGCGTGAAGGCGCTTGGCACGACCGCAAGGCGGGGATGGCATGCGACCTCGGGCAAGCTTGGAGAACAACTGCGTTTCGGTGGCGTCACCATCAATCGCGGCGACTGGATCTATGCCGATCGGGACGCGGTCTTGGTCAGCAGATCGGAGTTGGAGTTGGCCTCCGTCAAGGGCGCTTTGATATCTGAAGACAACGGGAGGGAAACCGGGACGACCGGACTTGAAGGCGCGTCCTGATCGTCCGGGAAAATCGGGTCGCTGCGATATGCTGACCAAAACCGGCATACGTGAAGCGACGACATGCATGCCACATGACGATGGGTAGGAACATGACAGAAGTTATTGAGACCGACGTGCTGATCGTCGGAGCAGGCCCGGTAGGGTTGTCATTTGCAAACGAGCTTGGCTATCACGATATCGACTATGTCCTTGTCGACGAGGGGGAGGGCAAGATCTTCTTCCCGGCAGGCGAAAATATCTTTTCGCGCACGATGGAACATCTGCGCCGCTGGGGCATCGCCGAGCGGGTGCGCTTCGGTGACGCGATATCGCCCGACTATCCGCGGAACATGGGATTCTGCACCACCGTAGACGGCTGGCCGTTGGCACTGTTTCCGGGCGTGTCCAATGCACAAGCGCCCGTGAAGGATCCGTATTCGCCGGAAGGCGGATTGTTCTATCCCAAAAAAGGGTTCGATTCTGCATTGCGGCAGGCCGCGGAGGAGAACGGCGGCGATCTGCGATACGGTCACAGGCTGATTTCGTTCGAACAGGATTCCGAATATGTGACGTCCACGGTTGAACGCCTGAAGACCGGAGAAACGTTTCGGATACGCAGCCGATATCTCGGGGCATGCGACGGCGCGCGCAGCACCGTTCGCAAACAACTGGGCATCAATTACATTGGAAACTTCGGCGAGGGGTTCAATTTTGCGGTATACTTCCGCTGCCCCGGCCTCGGAGATAAGCTCAAGAGCCTGTTCGGGCAGGACATGGCACAAGTACATACGGTTTGCCATGACAATCGTGCCTATCTCACGGCAGTCGACGGCCGTGATGAATGGCGTTTCTCCATGTACACGGAAGAAAAACGGGATTTTGACCCGAAAGAAGTGGTCGCAGCGGCCATCGGCCAGGGACTCGCGTTCGAGGTGATGCAGGCCCAGCCGTGGACAGGTCACCGCGTCGTCGCCGAGCGCTATAGGGACAACCGTGCGTTTCTGCTTGGCGATTCAAATCATCTCCGTTGGCCAAAGGGTGGATTCGGCGCCAATACTGGTATCGGTGATGCGGTAGATCTCGGTTGGAAACTTGCCGCGCGATTGCAGGGTTGGGGTGGAGAGGCTTTGCTCGACAGCTACGAAATCGAACGCAGACCGATCGCAACACGCAATACCAACGAAGCGGCAAATAACCGGGTGTTCGACGGCATGATCGTTCCGGAGCCGCACTTGGAAGACGATGACAAGAAGGGAGAGGAAGCGCGCCAGCGGATGAGGGACCTCCTGTTCGCCCTGCGTTACCGGGAGTTTACAACGGCCGGAATTCAACTGGGACATCGATATCGTCAATCGCCGATCTGCATTCCGGATCACAGTCTGGAGCCGCCGGACGATCACATGCTTTATCGCCCGTCAACATATCCCGGCGGCCGGGCGCCGCATGCCTGGATGCATGCTGGCCGTTCAACGCTGGATCTGTTCGGCAGGGGGTATGTCCTTCTGGCTTTCGGCAAAACAGCAGGAACCGATGCGTTCCTTGCCGAGGCCGAACGCATGGGCATACCTGCCGAAATGCATCTGATTGAAGAAGAGCAAATCGGTGTGCTTTATGAGAAACCGCTGGTGCTCGTGCGGCCGGATGGCCATGTCTGCTGGCGTGGTGACCAGCTTCCCCAATCATCAACGCAATTGTGGAGCACGGTTGCGGGCCGGCAGAGTGCGGATGGACCATGAGTGGTGTGATGGTGCTGCGGGCGTCCGCCGCAGATCGAGGCGATCACGGGCCTTGTCGGGTTCAGGCGCGTCTTTTGCCGACCGGTTGCCCGGAGGCCGCCTTCGGCGGCATGCCATCGCGCTGTCCCCGCAATACGGTCATGATAGATGTATCGATGCGCCCAAACTTTACCGTTGCCATGCCGCATGCGATATTTTGCCTGAAGGCGGACTTTCTCCGGAACGCGCGGGTCTGTAGCTAACATGACGCAAGACAATTACGTGCGATCGCTGCAGCGCGGTATCGAAATACTACAGATCATAAACCAGAAGAACGGTCTGAAGGCTGCACAGATCGCGGCCATTGCGAAGATCCCCCGGTCCTCCGTCTACCGGCTGCTGGAAACTCTGGAGCAGATGCGTTTGATCGTAAGAGACCAGACCAGTGACAGCTGGCGCGTTGCCGTTCATGCGAAGTCGCTCAGTTCCGGCTTTCGCGATGAAGATTGGGTCATTCAAACGGCTGTTCCCGAAATGGTGCGGCTGGGTCGTCAGGTTCTCTGGCCACTTGATCTGGTTACATTCCGCAATTCGGTCATGGAGATCCGGGAATCCACACATAATCTCAGTCCGTATTCTCTCGATCATGGGATGGTCGGTTTGGGTCTGCCCATTCTCAATTCATCAAGCGGGCGAGCCTATCTGGCCTTTTCTCCCGATGATGAGCGGGAACACGTCCTGGCCGCCCTGAGCGTTGAGCTCGGCGTAGAACCGCCTTTCGTGACCATGGATGGTCCATTGGAAAGGATACTGGGCCAATGCAGGGAGTTGGGCGTCGGATTTCGTCGTGAGGGCTTTCGACGCGAAACCATGAGCATTTCGGCTCCGGTCGTTTTCAAGAAGCGCGTAATTGCATGCTTGACGATGGTCTGGATCAAGTCGGCGCTGAGCTTCGAAACGGCCGTGGCAAACTATCGTGATCTGCTCGTTCAAACCGCCGGCAGCATCGCCAGTCAGGTCGAAAAGCTGGACATCGAAATCGAACAGGCGAACGATTGATTTCCCGTACCGCGGGCCTGAGCGTGCTTTTCTGAAGCGAAATTGGGGGGCATGGCGCTGGTCCGCATCAACGGGATCCAGCGCCTGGATGCGTCAGAGTTTTGATGCGTCCATATTCAGCTTGTGTTTCGCAACCGCCGCCTGCTCTCGCGCCAGCGCCCGCTGGAATGAAGGGCGTGCGCGAACCCGCTCGGCATGGGCTGTCAGAGAGGGATAATCTTCCAGGTTAAATGCACCCTTTGCCGCTGTGCTGAACACCCAGTACACGTAGACATCAACAATCGACCAATGCTCGCCGTACCACCATGTGGAAATCGACAGCGTTTCTTCGGCGAACTTGGCTTCCTTGTTCAGCTTCTCCAGTCCGTCCTCCGCAATCCCGTCGACGTCGCCCTTCGTCCATTTCTGGGGATTCCTGATTTGGCGTACCATGGGATGCAGCATGCTGCTGCACCAGACAAGGTCGCTCAGCCCCCGGGCATCATCATACGGATCGCCGCTACGGGGTAGTAAGCCGGCGTCGGGGTAAATCTGGTGCAGGTAAGACAGAATGGCCGGATTTTCGGTCAGTATCTTGCCGTCAACCGAGAGCGTAGGGACCTTCGCCTTCCGGTTCTGGGCAATATATTCGGGGCTGTATTGCTGGTTTCCGCGTATGTCGACCCACTGGTCGACATACGGAACGCCGGCCTCTTCGAGTGCTGACAACGTCACCCGTGAGCAGGCGCCCGGATAGGCATATATGACGGTTTCGCTCATGTGTTCCTCCTATGGCGGTGTAAATATCGCGAGGGCGACGAGATCGACGGGCATCCTTTCGGACATTCCGTTCGTTTTGAATCTGGCCCGGTCCTGGTTGGTTGTTCGGTAAGGTGTGCCGTGTTCCCGGTGCCCTCAGACGCGGGCGAAGATGCCCGGTTCACCGCCTGAGAGTACGGACATTGGCCGCCGGCGGTAACATTTCGCGCACCTGGAGATCGCACTCGAATATCTCCCGCAGGCGTTCCCTGACCGTGTGGCCATGTTCCACGACGAGGTTTTCCGCGCGCGACGATTGTCCTCTTCGAACCGCTCCGAAGATCGCTTTGTGCTCTCCGTGCGCCTCTTCCATGCGGGCCAATCCGTCCTCATCCTTCTTCAACGTGAAAAGAAAGGTAGACGGTGAAACGAGAGGCATACGGCTGAGGTTCGCATAGACCTTGTTGAGCGTGGAGCGATTGGCTGCCTGGATGATGTTGAGGTGGAACTTCTCATTCGCACGTGTCCATCGCGACAGCTTCTCGGCCGACGTTCCCGCACCTGACAACAGGTCATCGCACTCGGCAATGCACTCTTCGAAGACTTCCAGGGCCCTCCCGTTCAGATGCCCCTCCTCCATTGCAGTGCGGATGGCGAGACCTTCGAGGGCGCTGCGTACGTCATATGCGGACAGGATATCGTCAACCGTAAATTCGCAGACGGTGAAGCCTCTGTTCGGGTGCCCTTCAACAAGGCCGTCGGCCTCCAGCATGCCCAGAGCGACGCGAACCGGCGTACGAGAAACGCCGAACGTCTCGGCAATGTCCCGCTCTTGCACGCGTTTGCCTGCCGGCAGTTCTCCACCCAGTATCATTTCGCGGAGCTTCTGCGCCACGATTTCGGTGTTGGTGAGCGTTCCAGCCCGCATCTGGAGTTTGCTCTGCGACTCTCCGTTCGAATGTGCCACCTATCACTCTCCAGCGCTTCAGACTTCACCTTCTACACCAAACCGACCTTTTGTGGGGAGCTGACCGGCCGCGTTAAGAGCTAGCCAGCTTGGTGTAAATCGTATGTGTATGCCAAATAGCATGCCATTTTGCAAAAAATCAATAAATCTCTTTGCGTTTTGCCATCGATCAATTAGTTTGGCATGCCATAAGGGAATTGAAGGCGAGTTTGGAGGAGCGAGCAGGCGTTGCTCAAAAGGCGACGTTGCCTCGAAAGCGGCGGCAGAATGAGTGGAGGGGACGGCATGTTTTTGGAGTGCGGCCGCTCATGGCAGCTGAGGAGTTCTCCGGGATCGCCATCTCTGAACAGCTGGGCTTCTTCTCTCTTTAGGATTCGATTTCCTGTGAAAGAGAATGGAATTAGACGTAGTATAACTTTCTTTGGGAGGAAAGATTGTCAAACTTTAGAGCTTTTACGAAAATAGTATCGGTGGTCAGCGTCGCCTGTTCCACGCTTCTATTTGTATCTGCCAGCGCTTATGCGGCAGAAAAACTGAGACTGGTGACCAGTCTTCCAGCGCCTTCTTTCCTGTACAAGGACATTATTGCGGTCTGGGCAAAAAATGTCACGGACGCGTCCAACGGCACGCTTGATGTGGAAGTGTTTCCGTCCGGGGCTTTGGGCCGGGATCCCGCGTCGCACCTCGACATGGTCTCTCACGGCATCGCCGACATCGGCTATGTTGTTGCCGGCTACACGCCGGGCGCTTTCCCCGAAACAACAGTGATGGAATTGCCTGGCGTAATTCCCTCTGCGACGATCGGTTCGCTCGCCGGTGCCAGGATGGTGAAGCAGGGAATGTTCAAGGGCGTGGGCATGGACGGTGTGATGATACTGGGCATGTTCTCGACCGCACCGACCATTCTTCACACCACCTCCAAGATCGGAAATCTGGATGAGCTCAAGGGCGTGCGGCTTCGCGGAGCGGGTCCGCAGTTGCTGGCCTCGATCGAGGCTCTCGGGGCGACACCTGTTGGCGGGATCACAAGTTCCAACCTCAGCGAGGCTTTGTCACGCGGGCTTGTCGGCGGTTCGGTGAACGAATGGGTCGCGGCGACGATTTTCGGCGTCATTGAGTCCGCGAAGTTTCACGTCGATGTCAACATGGGAACCTCGCCAATCATGGTCGTGATGAACAAGGCGAAATACGAATCCCTTTCGGACGAACAGAAGGCAGCGATCGACAGCAATTCGGGGGAGGCTTTTTCCCGGCTCTGGGGTGAGCAGTTCGATGCGAACAACGATAAGCTCCGCGCCAAGGCTCTGGGAGATCCTTCCCAGCAGATGGTGAACCTTGCGCCCGAAGAAAAGGCCAAGTGGGACGCGCGCCTGCAAACCGTCGTCGACGGCTGGATCAAAAAAACTCCAAATGGCCAGCAAATCTTCGATGCTTACAGCGAAGCAATCGCCAAGGCGAGCAAGTAGTCCATCCGAATTTGGCAACGGCCAAACGACAGCATCATTTGGCCGTTGCCCATGCTCACCTTTCATATTCATCAATCTGATGTCGGCTGAATCCGGATCTCACCTTTGCAGAGTGGAGTAAAACATTTGCCGTTCATAGATAATATTGCGCGCCATGCAACGCGATGGCTGGCTCTGCTGGGCTTTGGGGGGCTCCTGGTCCTTGCGATCATGACTGCAGTGGATGTGATCTCCCGGTCATTGTTTTCCACTCCGATACATGGGGTCAACGACGTCAGTTCGGTCGTCATGGCGGTCGTGATCGCATCATGCATACCCGCGAGCCTTTACGACCGCAGCAATATCACGGTCGAGGTTCTCGGCTCCGTGGGCGGGCCGTGGCTTGAGCGTCTGCTCAGGGTTTTCTCCAGCCTTGTGGTCTTCATCTTCATGTTGCTGATGGCCTGTTACTTTGTGCCATATACGGAAGAAATCTACACGACCGGGCGCCAGACCTGGGTACTGGCTTGGCCGGTTTGGCCCTGGTGGGTCGCGGCAACGACGTTCCTGTTCTTGGCCGCTGTCGTGCAATTCCTGAATTTAATCAATGATATCATTGTTATGTTGACCGGGGGACGGGTCGATCCGCAAGGGATCGAAACGAAGCCAGCCAAATCGCATGACGCAAACTCGGAAAGTGGTTTGTAAAAATGGAGCCTTCTGTCATTGCTCTGATCGGCTTCGTCGCCATGTTCACGCTGGTCGCGCTCCATGTGCCGATCGGTGTTTCCATGGCCGTCGTCGGTATTGTCGGCTTTGCCTCGATTGCCGGCTGGGACCCCGCGCTGTCGCTTCTCGCTTCGGAACCCGCTTCGACAATGGCTAGTCTCGATCTGGCCGTCATACCCCTGTTCATGCTCATGGGCGGTCTCGCCACTGCAGGCGGCCTGGCCAAGGACATATTCGAGACGGCGGAAGCGCTTGTGGGGCATCGCCCCGGTGGCCTTGCCGCCACGACCATTGTCGCCAGTGCCGGTTTTGGTGCCGTTTGCGGCTCGGGCGTTGCCACCACCGCGACATTCGGGCGGGTGGCCCTGCCGGAGATGCTCCAGCGCGGTTATTCCCCCGGCAGTGCGGCCGGCGCGGTTGCCGCCGGCGGAACCCTTGGTATCATCGTGCCGCCTTCGAGCATCATGATCCTGTACGCCGTGCTGACGGAACAGTCCGTTCTTTCGCTCTTCACGGCGGCCGTCATTCCGGCCATTCTTTCCGTGACGCTCTATATGATTGCAATCTGGTTTGTCGCCAAGCGCAACCCGGCTGCCATGCCTGGAACAGAGCGCCTCCCCTACAAGGATCGGATCAGAGCCATAGGCAAGTCGTGGGGCGCCATAACGCTGGCGATTATCGTGCTGGGTGGCATTTACTCGGGGGTCTTCACGGTCAACGAAGCAGCCGCAATCGGCGTGGTTCTGGCATTCCTGTTTGCGATCTTTCGCGGCCGTCTCAACCGCAAGACGTTTCTGGTCGTGCTGTCGGATGCCAGTGTGTCCACCGTGATGATCTACATCATGGTGTTTGGGGCAATGATATTCTCCTACTTCATCAGCATATCGGGTGTGACGACCGACATTGTGGTCGGTATCAACAATCTGAACCTGCCCCCGCTTGGAGTTATCTTCGTGCTGGTGGTGGTCTATCTCTTCCTTGGGTCCATCTTTGACGAGGTGGCCGCCATCGTTGTGACGCTGCCGTTCGTGTTGCCGATTATCGTTGCGATGGGCTACGATCCGGTGTGGTGGGGCATATTGAACGTTGCTCTTGTCGGTGTCGGCATGCTGACACCGCCCATCGGTATCAATGTTATGCTCTTGAGTTCCATGCGATCGGACATTCCTCTTTTCACGATCTATCGGGGAATTACACCGTACTTCCTGGCGGATTGCGTTCGCATCCTGATCCTCGTTCTGTTTCCTCAAGTGACGCTGTGGTTGTTGCATGCAGTTTAGAGCACATCCATTGAACGCAGAATCGGCTTGAGGATTTCTTCGCTACCGGAATTCGGATTCCCTGGCTCCGAATGATGGTTTGGTCGGATGGAATATGCCCCGAGCTTTCAGCGATGATTTTCGGAGCCGCGTCTTGACCGCTTCACGCGATGGCATGTCGGCGCGCTGTCGGCATGATCGAAGAGGCAAAAAACATCACGCTCGACGAGATGGTCCTGCGACTGGCCGAAGAATGGGTGTCTCCCTTGGCTGCTGCGGTATTGATGTCTGGCTGCGAAAGCGCGTCTGGACATTCAAGAGGGGACCGCACCTGCATTGGAGCAGGAACGCTCCGACCTTCTGAAGCGCGGCCGGGACTGGTTCGACGGGCAGCTCGATCTCGATCCGGCACGTCTCGGCTTCGAGGTCAGGCTATTTGCGGAGAGCGGTGCCGTTCCCAGATCCCCCACGGATACTGGAAAGCGACATTCATCGGAGCACTCAGACTTTCGAACATGACCGCACCCTTGGCCCTCGACTGCGCGATGAACGGGATCGCGTTTCTGGCCTATCTTGCGCTGTTTCTCGTTCCAACCGTGGCACCGGGCAACATCACTGAAGGCGGTCTTGCGCGCAAAAGCCGAGCGGACCATCGATGCACTTTTGGATGCCGTCGCCCGTCGAGTTCGAGAAGCAGCAGAAAATCTAACCCGAGGGTGTCTACGAAACTCGGGGCTATTCAAAACCTGCAAATTCTCCCACTCGGGAAGTTCGCGTCAAAGCCCTCGGCATAAGCCATGGTGAGCTTTTGCTTTTTGGGCTTGACCTGCCCCCGAAGTCTTATCCGGCTGTGATTTGAGCAGGACCATCAAGTTCATAATGCCTGACCGCGGCCGTTGGGCAACTTTGCCACATGCCCGTCAGCCCGGCATGATGCGAATAAGCTTTGTCAATGTCTCTATGAGGTTGGATCTTTCCGACTCTTCAAGGCCTCTGATGCCCTCCAGAAGGTGGGACGATCTAGCAACCGCTTTGCGCGTCTTGTTGAGCAGCTCCAGTCCTGCGTCCGTGATCTCGATATATATGGTCCGCTTGTCGGAGGGATGGGGTACCCGCTTGAGGCAGGACCGTTCCTCCAGCCGTGTCAGCCTGCCGGTGATCGCGCCGGTCGTCACCATGCAAAGGCTTGCAAGGTCGCTCGGTCGTAGGGACTGCCCCTGCGGGCATTGGGCGAGATGAGTAAGAACATCGATTTCTCCGACGCCAATACCGAAGGGCGCAAGAATTGACTGCAGGGATTCCTGGTCCAGTTGGTAGAGGTGGCGAATTCTCATGGCGATCGCGATCGGGGAACTGTCCTCACCAGGAAAATCATTCTCCCATTGCCGGACAAGTCCGTCGAAGATCTTCTGTGTCTGAGAAACAGGGCGGTCCTTGGTATCAAACATCTTGCAGCCAAATCTCCGAAGCTCGTTGGAGCCTAGCAAAGCCAGGCACCATGCGCAAATTGCCGTTTTGCCTATAGATCCTAAGACGCAACTTCGAAACAGCCTGTGTTGACAAAAATCATTTTAGCACTAAGATACCACTAAATTAAATGAGGAGGAGGTTATGAGGTCAATGTGTCATGCGATGGTCGGCGATCTGCCAGCTGTCCGAAGCTCGGATGCATTTCCAAGCCTGGAGACGCTGAAGGCCGCTTTCGGGCAACTGCCGTCCGGTGTGGTCATCGTCACCAGTGTCGGGCCTGCCGGTGAACCCACCGGCGCTACGGTCAGTTCGTTCAGTTCCCTGTCCTTTTCCCCACCCCTGGTGGCTCTGGGTCTGGCAGACAGTTCCAAGACCTTGGCCGCCATTCTCAATCATCGGCATTTTGCCGTCCATTTCGTTTCCGAACCCAATCGGGACGTCGCGCTTCGTTTCGCCTCAAGTGCAGGCAACAAGTTCGATGGAGTGGCCTGGACACTTTCCGAAAAGGGAGTGCCGCTTCTCGCGGATTTCCACACGTCCATAGAGTGCGTGCTCGACAGCACGCATGCCGCCGGCGACCACCAGCTTCTCACCGGCCGGGTCATTTCGGCCTCTGTCGATCAGGAACCCGGCGCGCCGGTCGCCTGGTTCCGCCGCGGCTTCCATTCGTGCCAGCCGCTCGCCGCCTCCTGACTACCTGAAGCCGCGACCGGCATCCATGAAAAGATAAGGACAATATCGTGAATATGACCATGAAACCCTTTGAACAGCCGATGGGGCCGAAGGGGCTTGAATCGCCCTATTCGACCGAAGTCGGACGGAGCATCCGGGAACAGGCTTCGCAACTGGTGCCATTGCTGCGCAAGAATGCGCTGGAAGGCGAAAAGCGCGGCGCTCTTGCCGACGAAAGCCTCAAGGCGCTGAATGACATCGGCGCTTTCCGGCTCACCTTGCCGACGGAATTCGACGGCCATGCGCTCGGTGCTCGCGACGTCGTTGAGATCGTCAGCGAGGTGGGGCGTGGTGACGGGGCAGCCGGCTGGATGATCTTCGTGGCCGGTGGCCTGCGCAATATCCTGACCTTCCCGGACGAGGCCGTGAAGGAGATTTTCGACGGCGGGCGGGACTGGGTCGGTCCGCTCGCGGCCGGTGCCTCGATCTTTGCGACCAAGGTCGGTTCGGCGCGACGGGTCGAAGGCGGCTGGATGGTCAGCGGTTCGTGGCATTTCGGAAGCGGCTGCAAGCACGCCAAGTGGATTGCGGTCGGCGTCGACTACGAACGGGCGCCCGGCGAGATGAGCCGCGCTATGACGATCCTCGATGCCGAGCAGGTCGACATCATCGACAATTGGCATGTGATGGGGATGAAGGCGACCTCGTCGAACAGTCTCACCGTCAAGGAAGAGCAGTTCGTGCCCGATCGCCGCTTCATGGACATGCGCGACTTTCCGATGCGCATGGACGAGACGCGGCGCCGTTACAGCGGTCTCGCCAGCAAGTTCGATGCGCGCGGCCTGATGCTGCTGACCAATCTGACGCATATGGCGATCGTGCTGGGCATGGCCCGAGGCGCGTTGGATTGCTACGTCGAGATGGCAAAGAAGCAGCAGCCGTTCAACCTGCCTTACCCGCGGGTTGCCGAAATGGCTTCGACGCAGGTCTGTGCGGCGAAAGCCTACGCCATGATCAAGGCGGCGGAAGCCGTCGCCTATCGCGCCGCCGACACGCTGGATCGCCATGCCATCGAAGGCATCGAGATTTCGCACGAGCAGGAGCAGTCCATGATGATGGAGGCAGTCTATGCCACCAATTCACTGGATGGGGTGCTCGGGATGTTGCAGCTCAGCATCGGCTCGGCAACGGTCAGCGACAACAACCCGGTCCAGCGGTTTGCGCGCGACGTCCGCGTGGCATTGCTCCATGGGGCAGTCCGTCTCGATCCGACGGCCGAAATCTTTGGGCGCCAGCTGATGGGAATCGCGCCGTTTCCGATGTTCGCCGGCGGATTGCCCGACCGGTCACAGCCAGCGCCAGCGAAATAATCCGAAGTCTGTGCGGTAGGAGGCCGCACAGACAACTCAACGGGAGGAGAGACTTTGGAACAGGGAGTGAGGGTGCACGCCGTCAGAGAGCCGGCGAATGCACGAGGTTTTGAGTTCAGCTATGACGCCTGGAGGGTTCTCGGCGCGCTTTGGCTGGTTGTGCTCCTCGTGGTGGCGGTGCCAAGCGCTGGCATTTCCGTCATCAATGCCCGGATGATCGCCGATCTCCATATCGACAGATCTGTCTTTGGTCTGGGCTTCGGCATGTTCGTCATGATGATGGGCTTCCAAGGCCCGATCGTGGCGATGTTGATGCAGAAGTTTGGATACCAGCGGACTGTCACGTTCGGCTGCTTCATTCTGGTCATCGGCTCCGTCGTCATGGCGACAGTCGTCAGCACTGGCTGGCAATATGTCATGGGCTTCGGGGTCATTGTCGGCACCGGCGTCTGCGTTGCAGGCATGCTGCCCGCTCAGGCCGCCATTGCAAGATGGTTCCATGTCCGCCGCGCCCTGGCCGTATCGGTCGTGCTTTCGGCAATCGAGTTCGGCGGCTTTCTGTCGCCGCCGGCGCTCGACCGTCTGCTTGCCGTGACGGACAACAACTGGCGCTTCGGCTGGTGGGTGATTGCCGGGCTCGCAACCGTGGCGCTCCTGACCACGCGGCTGGTGCTCAACGAGCGTCATGTCGAACGGCTTGTCCTGGACAACCCGACGGTCGCGGAGACGCAAAGCGAGTCCACCGTCTTCAAGAGCCGGGTTCACTGGACCCTGAAGGAGGCGGTCAAAACCAGGGCGTACTGGCTCATTCTGGCCTATATGAGCGTGGCCGGCGTCGCATGGGTGTTCCTGATGGCTCACGGCGTCGTTCACCTTCAGGACCTTGGCTACTCATCGAGTGAAACGGCCATGGCCATGGCGATCACCATCGTCGCATCCTTCGTTGGCAACATGACAGCTGGCTTCCTGGGCGACCGGATTTCGCCTGCGGTCATCGCGGCCGCCGGTATGGTTCTCGTCACCATCGGCTTCTTTCTGCTGATCCAGCCGCATGGGTTCGACGGGATCTGGATGTATGCGGTGCCGGCGGGCATTGGCTACGGCGCTTCGCAGGTCTGCCTGATGACGCTGCTGGGCAACTACTTCGGCAGGGAATCCTTCTCGGCGATGTTTGGATCGATGATGCCTGCGTCAACCCTCTGCGCCGCCGCAGGCGCGGCCGGTGCCGGCGCGATCTTCGACCAGACCGGATCGTACGGGCTGATGTTCGAGATCATCATCTGCCTTTGCGGGATTGCAGCCTTCGCCATTCTCGTCGCATCGCCTCCAAGGCATGCCGGCGACAAGAGGACACGGCTCGCCGACGCCATCGGCCGCTGAGGGATTTTTTGGGAGTGGGAGGATTATTATGCGCATCAGCTTCATGCATGCTGTGCCGGCTTTGTTATTGCTCGCGACGTCCGTTTCCGCACAGGAAACATCCGGGCAGGACGGGGGCGTGAAAATCAATGTGCCACGGGTTGGCCCGATCGGGATCGAGCCGGAACCGGTTTATGTAGGGCCGCTGGCGGAGACAGGTGCCTGGCTTCACGACCACGGCATCGACATCAATCTTGATTACGTGAACATCTACCAGAATGCGCCTAATTTCGGCTTTACCGAAGGTTCCTCGGCAAATTACGGCATGTTCGTCCTGGGTGCGACCGGCAACATCACACCCGATCTCAGGGTCAAGTTGGTGGAGACGATCAACCACCCATCCTACAATGTCGACAGCTACCTGTTCGACCTTTCGAACTCGTTCTTCCCGGTCCCGATTGTCGATTCCGATACGGACCTGTCGAGGCTCACGGTCGAGGCCGACTTTCTCGATGACCGGCTTGAAGTCGAGGGGGGGCGCCTCGGCCTGGGGCAGGACTTCATGAAACGCGGCTTTTGCGGTGGTATTGGCTGCGTGAACTCCACGCTGGCGATCACGCTCAACATGCCAGGCGAAGCTCTCTCGGTCTGGGGCGCGCGGATGGCTTACGACATCAACCCGAATACGACATTCGGCCTGGGCATGGTGGAGGACAACCCCGATAACTGGCAGAGCGGAAACGGTTGGGACTGGGGGCAGGGCAGTGCAGACGGCGTCATAGCGATTGCCAATGTGAGCCATGAGGAATCGTTCTTCGAGAATGCCAATCCCCTCAAATACGAGGTCGGCGGCTATTACCGCTCCACTTCGTATGAGGATGCACTCTACAATTCTGGCTGGGGCAATCCGACATTCGGACCTTCCACCAAGATCGTCGATCACAAAAACACGGTAGGCCTTTACGGTCAGTTCCGTAAGGTTGTCTGGAGCGAGCCGGGCGAAGGCCCGATTCCGGAAAATCTCGCGCTTTACGGCGGGGTATTCCATACGTTCGGCAGCGGCCAGGCCTATCCATGGGAAGCCTATGCGGGCATCGAGTATTCCGGTTTCTGGGATGCCAACCCGGTAGCGACGATCGGCGCGTCCGTTCATTACATCCGGCTCAGCGAAAAGCGCGCCGAATATGAACGCAATGCGAGGCTCTTCATCTCCGGTGTTGATGAAAAGCAGCCGCAGGACACGTTCATGTTCGATGTGCACGGCAGCCTTGGTGTGTTCCAGCGGGGCATTCTGGATATCGGTGCGGCCTACATCGTCAATCCCAACACGTCAGTCCTCGCGGACTACTCCAGCTCACGGCAGAAAGACGGCTTCGTTTTCTACGCAACCCTGGCTTTCGATATCAGCGGCGGCCTCGGGCTGTCCCCATTGCGCCGGCCTTAAGCCCGGCGCTGCACTTCAGAAGGAAAAGACATGGAACAGGACAACAAGGAACAGCTCGAGCGCAACAAGCGTCTGGTTCGAGATTTTTATCGCCGTGTTTTCGACGGCCAGAATGCAGACGCGATCAAGGATTTCGTGACCGAAGACTATCGCCAGCACTGCAGTCACATTCCAAGCGGCCTCTCTGGCCTCGAGGATTTCGTCCGGGCGGTCTTCCCGAACGGACCAGTGCCGGAACCGGAGGAGATGCGCATCCCTCCGACCTTCATGATTGCCGAGGGCGACATGGTGGTTCTTGCCGCCTATCTCCCCCAACCGGAGCCCGACGGCAGCGGTGAGAGCTACGACTATTACATCTTCGATGCCTTCCGCGTGCGCGGGGACAAGCTTTCCGAACACTGGAGCAGCGTCAACAAGATTGCACCGCCAAAGCATTGATTGAAATGCACAATACAAAGATTGGAGTATGAAAATATGAAACTTTATGAGGTCCCCGGCGCCTGCTCGACGGCATCGCGTATCGTCCTGGAGGAGGGGGGCATCCCCGTCGCTCTTGAAACGGTCGATATCCGCACGAAGAACCTCGCGGACGGCACGAGTTATCTGGCGGTCAACCCCAAAGGCCAGGTTCCCGCACTGGTGCTCGATGACGGACGGATTCTCACCGAGGGGGCGGTGATCATGCAATACATCGCCGACCAGGTGCCCGATTCCGGCCTGCTGCCGCCGCCGGGCAGCTTCGAGCGGTACCGTGTGCTGGAATGGACGAACTACATCGCCACCGAATTGCACAAGACCTTTTCGCCGCTGAACCGGCCGAATACGCCGGTCGAGTATCGCGAACAGACGCGATCGATGTTCCTGCCGCGCGTCTTCAGCGTGCTCGACGCCCGTCTGGCCGAGAGCCCGTACCTTGCCGGCGATACGTTCACGATTGCCGACGCCTATGCCTTCGTCGTCCTCGGATGGGCCAAGAGGGTCGATCTCGACCTCTCCGCCTGGCCGCGGATCGGGGCCTATCTCGAGCGGATCGGCGAGCGCCCCTCGGTGCGGAAGGTCATGTCATCGCATCCGGTCCATTAAACGGATGTGGCCTTCGGGCCAAGGACTGAACCAATTCCGGACGGTTAGATAACAGACCGTCCGGTTCCCTGCGGGCCTCGTCCGCAGGATCCGAAAATATCTCTGGCGAGCGTTTTCCCTCCGCACAGGCACCTGTGCGGCAAGGGTGCCTGCGACCTTTGAAAAAGGCTGCGCGGCTTTCCGGAGGAAGCACCTACTCAAGAGAAGGAACGGGAATGACTTATTTAATTCGGCAAATGGGACATGTTGTCATCTCTTCACCCGACCCGCTCGGAGCCGCGGAGGATCTGTGCGAGGTCGTGGGTCTGCGCATTACCGAACAGGATGGGGATTCGGTCTATCTTTCAAGCAACGACCGGCATCACGAAGTGACATACGTCAAGGGTGACGGCAAGGCAGTTGCCTGCGGCCTGGAGGCTGTCGGGCCGGAGGCGGTCGAGGAAGTGAAGCGGCGCGCATTGTCCGATGGACTGACGGTGCTCGACGACAAGCCGCTCGGCAAGCATTACGACCGCGCCGTGCGCCTGGTGGCTCCTGGCGGCACGATCTTCGAAGTTCACACCCCGATCGCCCGCAACCAGCCGCGCCGCTACAATTACTCGACGCCTGGCGCTCGTCCCCGCCGCATCGAGCATATCAATTCCTTTGCGCCGGATACGCTGGCCTTCGGCGAGTTCTGTGAAAAGGTGCTGGGCATGAAACTCTCGGACCAGACCGGCGATGACGGGCTGCGCTGGTATCGCGCCGAGGACGGCTATCACCATACGATCGCCATGGGACCCGGCGAGCCTGGCCTGCATCACTATGCATTCGACCTCCATTCGCTGGAGGATCTGGCCGCCATTGCCGACAATCTGACGCTCAAGGACCGGGCCTTGGTCTGGGGGCCGGGCCGTCATGGCGCCGGCGGCAACATCTTCACCTACTACGCCGACCCGCATGGCTGCCTGGTCGAGAACTCGATCGAGCTCGACCGCATCGACAATGATGCGACCTATGAGCCGCGCACCTGGGACATTTCGGAAGGCTTGGCCGGCCGTTGGCTCAACCTGTGGGGCACACCGCCAACGCCCGGCTTTCTGCGCCCGGGAATTCCGTTTGACCCGGACTTCTGATGGCGGACCATGCTGAATGGATACCGACCCCGCGTGCGGTGACGGAAGCCAAATCATGACGGAATGCAACGCCATGATTTTTGGCTGTGAACCTGCCGGAAAGGTGCCGGCCCTGCAGTCGCTCGACTGCGGCCACACGGTGGCGATTGTGGAGCGCCGGCCCGGCGCCACGTGACCATTCGATTTTCTACACCGCTTTAGCCTTCCAAAGGAGATACACCATGGGCTTCAAACCGAACCCCGAACATCGCTACCGGATGCCTGTCGTTTTCGGCCCTGCGATAGGTCCGCGTCAAAAGCCGGGTGGCGGGATGTGGTCGCTGGAAGAAACCGGTACCATGAATGCCGAGTGGATGGCGATTACCTATCGCACCGATCCCGACAGGCTGAAGGCGCTTCTGCCGCCCGGCATGAGCCTGCGCGGAGAGCCGCTGCTCAGCGTATCCTGCGCCTGGTTCAAGAACCTCTATTGGCTTGCTGGGCGCGGCTACGGCATATTGTCGCTCGACTTTCCGGTAATCTACAAGGGCAAGACCGAGACGCTCGAAGGTTCCTTCTGCCCGGTGATATGGGAGGGCCAGCCCGAAGCGATCCTCACGGGCAGGGACGAGATGGGCTTCCCCAAACTCTTCTGCGACATGCCCGAAATCGCCTGGGATCGCCATAAGGGGACTGCGTCCTGCGAGACGTCCTGGTTCGGCTTCAGGTTTTTCGACATCGCGCTCACAGACATGGTTGAAGAAGACGCTCCGCCCAGCCTGCCCGGGTCCGGCGGCGGGGCTGCCATGTACTACAAATACGTGCCCCGCACCAATCCGCGGCACGGCGCGGGCGCGGATGTTGCCTATGTCACCACACCGGCGCCGCGGCCGGGTGAGGGACGGCCGGACGCGATCAGTTTCGAAGGCTATGATTTCAAGCGTTGGAAGGCGAAGGGCAGCTTCAACTGGCATCGCGCCACGTTCGAGCAGCTGCCGACGACTTTCCATATCGTCAACGCGATCGCCGACCTTCCCTGCCTCGAAATCGTCAAGACCGAGATGGTTGCCTTCTCGGGGCCGGGCATCGGCGTCTCGGTCAACAGCATCCGGCCGGTCGAACCCGCCGAGTAAACAGGAGAAAGACATGAAACTTGCCAGATTTGAAGTTGAAGGAGAGGCACGGCTCGGCCGGGTGGAGGGCGATCGGATCATCGACCTCAGCGCGGTGGCGCCCGAGCTTGGCGGTTCCATGCGACAGCTGATCGAGCGGTTGCCCGAACTTCGCCCGGCCATTGAAAAGACGGGGACGCCGAGCTTTGCGCTGTCCGAGATACGTCTGCTGGCGCCGATCGCTGATCCCAGCAAGTTCCTGGCGATCGGCATGAACTACAAGGCGCATGCCGAGGAGGCTGCAGCAGCCGGTATTCCGACGCCGAAATCGCAGCTGTGGTTCAATAAGCAGGTCTCCTGCATCAACGACCCGCATGGCGACATCGTGATTCCGGCGGTTTCGGACAAGGTGGACTACGAGGCGGAACTGGGATTCGTCATCGGGCGGCGATGCCGGCATGTCAGCCGGGACAATGCCCGCTCCGTCGTTGCCGGATATTTCGTCGCCAACGATGTAACCGCGCGCGACTGGCAGTTTCGTTCTCCCACCTATACGCTTGGCAAGAGCTTCGACACCCATGGGCCGATCGGTCCGTGGATCACGACCGATGACGAGATTGCCGATCCGCACGCACTGACGCTGACGCTCTCGCTCAACGGGGAAGAGCGGCAGCGGTCGTCGACCGGCGACATGATTTACGACATCTGGGACCAGATAGCTTATCTGTCGACGGTAATGACATTGGAACCGGGCGACATCATCGTGACCGGGACGCCATCGAACGTCGGCATTGCGACAGAGACGTTCATGAAACCGAACGACGTCGTTCGTGTCGAAGTGGCAGGTCTCGGGGCGATCGAAAACCGGTTCGTCGCGGAATAGGCAAAATGGCCACAAACTTCGAACTCTTGATCGGCGGCCATCAAGTGGCCGCCGATCAGGCTGGACGTTTAACCGCATAGCTCCTCGCAACGACGAGATTGCCTCGACCGTTGCCGCCGTCTCGGTCGAGGACGCATTGAGGGCGGTCGCCGCGCCACATGCCGCTTATAGGCCGGGCTGGTCGGCCACTGTCCCACACGAAAGTCGCTAGCCCCCGCTGAAGGCCACCAAGCAGGAAGATGATGCTGGCCAGGCCGAAGACGGCGACCCAGAAGACTTCCGACGGTCCGAACAGCAAGGTAACCTTCGGCAGCGGCGGTGCGAGCACCATGAGTGCGATGCCGCTGGCGATGCCGCCGATCGAGGAGGACACCACGGCGACCTGCAGCGCAAAGCCGCCTTCGCCCTTTTGCGCCATCGGATAGCCGTCAAAGGTGGTGGCAACAGCGGCGGGCGTTCCGGGAATGCGCAGAAGCACGGCCGGAATGGCCCCGCCATACAGGCCGAGCGCCAGTGAAATCCGCCGCGTTCTTCTCAGACACCTGGCTGTTCCGCCACGCAGTCTGGTCCCATGAAGCCGGATGGCTGGTCCTGTACGATAGAGGCCGTCCATCCTAGAAGTGCAATGCGGTTGAAATTTCGGACAGCGTGCGCGGCTGGAACAGGACGGTGGATGGAGTTTCTTCCAAACAGCATGGTGTCATTCGGCGCGGCCTGCTACCGGGGCATTACCGGTTTCGGCTATGCCCTGATCATGGCCATCGGGGTTTTCGGCGCCGTATCGCCAAACCTGCTCGTACCGCTGATCCTCATCAACGACCTGGTCCTGACCATCCTCATTCTGGTCGATCGCAAGCATGGTGCTGTCGACTGGCCGGTGGCGCTGTTCCTGCTCTTTTTCGGCTTCTTCGGCGCCGTGTCCGGGGGATTGCTCGCAGGCTATCTGGACGAGGGGACCACGCGGCTGCTGATTGCGGTGGTCGTGTTCGTTGCCGCCCTCGTCGCCATGGTCCATGAGCCGCCCCGCTGGCTGTCGGGAAAGGCTGTCGGGGCCGTCACCAGTCTCGTGGTCGGTTTGTTGCTGGCGACGTTCGCCGTCGGCGGCCCGCTGATCGCCGTCTGGCTTCTCGCCGGCGGCACGCGGCGCGAGACGACGCGCGGAACGCTTGCCGTCTTCTTCGGGGCGGTCGATCTCTTCAGTATTTTGAGCCGGCTGTTCCTCGGGCAAATCGATCCGCAATTACCGTTGCAGGCGCTGGCCTATCTGCCCGTGACGATTGCCGGATATTATCTCGGACATTTCATCGGTCCGCGACTGAGCCAGAAGGCATGGGTCAGGGTCGGCGCCGGCGGCCTTGTGCTCATCGCGCTTGCCGGTGCCTTCAAGGCGCTCCAGATGCTTCACCTGGGCTTTGGACCAATCCACTGACGACGCCGTCAATCCAGGCGGTGGTCGCCCTTACTGACAAATTTGAACGACGGAAGGTTTGCAACATGACGAAAACCGCACTGATTACAGGGGCCACCTCCGGATTTGGCGACGCCATTGCCCGGCGATTTGCGCGGGAGGGCTGGAAGATCATCGTCACCGGCCGCCGCAAGGATCGGCTGGAGACCCTGGTGGATGCCCTCGGAGGACCGGAGTGGGTGTGCCCGCTGGTCTTCGATATCCGCGACGAGGCGGCCACGCGTGCAGCCCTGGCCGACATTCCGGAGGCCTTCAAGGAGATCGACGCGCTCATCAACAATGCCGGACTTGCGCTTGGTACCGGGCCGATCGATCAATGCGATCTCGGTGACTGGAAGGTGATGATCGATACCAATATCACCGGCCTCGTGACCATCAGCCGTCTCCTGATCGACACGCTGATCGACCGCAAGGGTCTAATCGTCAATCTGGCGTCGGTCGCCTCGAACTGGCCGTATCCGGGCGGCAATGTCTATGGCGGGACGAAAGCTTTTGTGCAGCAGTTCTCGCTCGGCCTGCGCTCCGACCTCTCGGGCAAAGGTGTGCGGGTGACCTCCATCGAGCCGGGACTGTCGGAAAGCGAATTCACGCTTGTGCGCACGGGTGGCGACAAGGCGGCCTATGACCGGCTTTATTCCGGTGCCGATCCGCTGCAGCCGGAGGATATCGCTGAGACGATCTACTGGGTGGCGTCACTGCCGGCACATGTGAACATCAACTCCGTTGAAATCATGCCGGTCAGCCAGTCCTGGGCGCCTTTCCAGGTCGCACGAAAATAGGGAGCAGGCAGAGCCTGCTCCCTTTCACGTGTCTGCGGATTGCAGCGGGGCCTATCCGAGAACCTTTGTCAGGGCGTTGTCGATGGCACCGGTGATGGCGTCGACATCGGCGGCGGTGACGATCAGGGCCGGGCTCAGGCACAAGGTATTGTTCATTCCGGGTACGGATCGGTTGGTCGCGCCGATGAGCACCCCTTGCGCCAAGCAATCGGCAACCACGGCCTGGACCTTCTTCTCCTCCAGCGGTTCCTTGGTCTTGCGGTCGGCAACCAGTTCCGCGCCGCAGAACAATCCGAGCCCACGCACATCGCCGATCACGGAGTGCTTTTCCTGCAGCGCGCGAAGATTGTCCAGCACACGGTTGCCCATGTTCGTCGTGTTCTCGAGCAGGTTTTCCTCCTCGATGATGCGCATGTTCTCAAGCGCCGCTGCCGGGCCGGAGACGCATCCGCCGAAGGTCGAGATATCGCGGAAATGCGACAGCGTGTCGGTCGGATCGTCCTTGAACATGTCGAAGATCTTTTCCGTCGTCACGGTGCAGGAAATGGCTGCGTAGCCGGAAGCCACGCCCTTGGCCATCGTGACGAAATCGGGCTCGATTCCGAAGTGCTGGTAACCGAACCATTTGCCGGTGCGTCCGACGCCGCAGACGACTTCGTCGATGTGCAGCAGGATATCGTATTTCCGGCAGATCTCCTGGACTCTCTCCCAGTAGCCCTTCGGCGGCACGATCACGCCACCGCCCGCCGTCACCGGTTCCAGGCAGAGGAGGCCGATCGTGTCGGGGCCTTCGCGCAGGATGACCTCTTCGATGGCATTGGCTGCCCGTTCGCCGTAGTTGTCGACGTCGCCCCACTGGCTGCGGTATTCGAGGCAGTGCGGCACTTCGACGAAGCCCTCGGGTAGAGGTCCGTACTGTGCCTTGCGCTCTTCCTGTCCGCCGGCAGCCAGGCACCCAAGCGTGGTGCCATGATAGTCGCGGTCGCGGTAGAGAATCTTGTACTTCTTGCCGCCGTGGTGACGATGGGAAATCTGCCGGACCATCTTGAAGACCTTCTCATTGGCCTCCGAGCCGGAGTTCGAATAGTAGACCCGGGTCATGCCGGGCATCTTGGTCATCAGCTTCTCGGCGAACAGCGCACTGGGCACCGAGCCCGCTGCACCGGCGAAATAGTTCAGCTTGACCAGCTGATCGCGAACGGCGTCGGCAATCGACGTGCGACCGTAGCCGACATTGACGGTCCACACGCCGCCCGACACGGCGTCGAGGAACTCGCGACCGGTCGCGTCCCACAGGCGCATGCCCTTGCCCTCGACGAACACGCGCGGGTCGACGGTTTCGAAAGGCTTGTGCTGGACGAGATGGTGCCACACATGCGCGCGGTCGGCTTCAATGACATGGCTCAGATCGTTGGGGTTGGCAGCGATGCCCATCTTGCGCTCCTTGGCGTTTCGTTGATACGGCATCTATAGCACGTGGCGTCGCCTTGCGGGCGGCATTCGGCGTTCTGGCTCCCTCAAAAGCCGAGTCTGGCTGGCGGGTCAGGACCGGCAGTCGGAGATGGCCTCGGAGAGCAGCGCAAGTCCCGGGCCGATGCGCTTTTCG
This sequence comes from Rhizobium sp. PAMB 3174, assembly GCF_052908375.1. Lineage (NCBI taxonomy): Bacteria > Pseudomonadati > Pseudomonadota > Alphaproteobacteria > Hyphomicrobiales > Rhizobiaceae > Rhizobium > Rhizobium sp. PAMB 3174. The sequence continues at coordinate 475,244 of NZ_CM128608.1, forward strand.
GCAATCGCGGTGAAGCCCAGCCGAAAGAAGCGCCGGCCGGCTGCTGGATCGGCGAAGAAGGCCGCGCCCGGCTCGATCAGAACGCCTTTCTCACGCGCAACTCCGGCTAGCACCGCGCAGTCCACCCCTGGCGGAGCCTCGACCCAGAAATTCTTGGCGCCCGGACTGCGCTGCCAGTTGCAGTCGGACAGGCATTCGCCAAGCATCGCCGTCATGTGCTGGGCGCGCTTCTTCAGAACGGTGCTCATGCGGTCCATGTGCTGTCGATAATGGCCGAGGGCAAGGAAGGTTGCGAGGATGCGCTGATTGTTGATCGGCGGATGGCGCAGCAGAAGCCGGCGAAGAACGCGCAGCTCCTGGACGACGGAGGGGGGCGCGACGATGTAGCCGATGCGCAGGCCCGGCGCGAGCGCCTTGGAGAAGCTGCCCACGTAGACCACGCGACCCGTCCGATCGAGGCTTTTCAGGGACGGGACGTCCTGCAGCGGGTCGGTGGAAAGCCCGCCTTCATAGTCGTCTTCGACAATCAGGACATCGTCCGCCTCGGCGCGTTCGAGAAGCGCCTGGCGTCGTGAAAGCGGCATTGCGGATGTGGTCGGGCAATGATGGCTGACCGTCAGGAAGGCGATGTCGCAACGGCCGAAGGTGTCGTCGACAATGACGCCGTCGCCATCCATGTTGAGGTTCTGCCGGCCGCTGGAGGCGAGGTCTACCATGTTGCGCAGGTCGGCATAACCGGGGTCCTCGACGCCGGCAATCGTGTCGCGTCCGACCATCAGCTGCACCAGCATCGACAGTGCCTGCTGGGAGCCGAGCGTGACGATGATCTCGCCGGGATCGGCAAAGATGCCGCGTGACGGCAGGACCTGAACCCGCAACTGCTCGACGAGGTCCGGGTCGTCATCGTCCACCTGATCGCCTGCCCAGCCGTAGATTTCCTTGACGCTCGAGGTCACCCGGACCGCTTCGCGCCAGTTGTTGGTGGGGAATAGGGATGGGTCGAACTGTCCGAACACAAAGGGGTAGGGGAAGGCGAGCCAGTCGCGCGGCTTGTCGATCTGCCGCTGGAGCGAGGGGCGGATCGCGAAGCCCGCCTGCCAGCGCAAGGAGCCCGCCTCATCCCGGTGCCGGTCTGATGCGCGTTCCTGAACCGAAGGCGCGACATATATGCCCTGCCTTTCTGTCGCGACCAGAAAGCCTTCGTCCACCAGGGTCTGGTAGGCGCCGGTCACCGTGTTGCGCGCGACGTTGAGCAACGCCGCCAGTCTTCTGCTCGAAGGCAGCCGTGCCCCTGCCGTCAGCGTGCCGGTCTGGATGGCGTAGACCAGCGCGCGTCGGATCTGGACATTCAGCTCGACGCCGTTCCGGTCGATCCCTGAGAAGAGACGGGTCCAGACGATGTCCGGATGTGTCGGTGCTGACTTTGAGATTTTGAAGCTCATCGGTTCGGGTTGCGCGGCAGGGCTGGGCCCAGACGGTGTGTCGAATTAACCGGGTTGGGCTAGCTGGGGCAATGGTTCAGGATTTCCTCCCAGAGGAATTCCTCGATGTCCGTGTGCTTGCCGGCAAGCCTCAGGGCCGACACCGTCAGCACGGTTGACGGAAGGACGTCGCTCAGATCGAAAAGCAATCCGGCCTTGATGCTGTCGCGCGCAATGCTTTCGGGCACCCAGGCGATGCCGACGGCGTTGACGGCAAACTGCAGCGCGGCGAGCGTCAGGGCCGTCTCCACCTTGCGCCGGACGAATTCGCCGCTGCTGATTTGCGGCAGGAGTTCTTCGTTGAATATCCAGCCGAGGAAGGCATCGCTCGGATAGGCCACGATCGGGAGTTCGCCGCGGGCGTAGCAGTCATTGAGCAGGTTGAGGCTGCTGGTCGCGAAGACCGGAATGAAGCGCTCCGTGTCGATCTGGGCCCGCTCGAAATAGTCTTCCGCGCGGCTGTCCGCTTCCGCGGCGGATTCGTAGTTGAGCAGAAGGTCCGCCTGCTTCGTCATGAGCAGGGCCAGGCACTCGTCGCGGTTGGCCGAGCGCAGCCGGACACTCACGTCGATGCGCTTGGAAAGCGTCTCGACGATCGCGGGTGCGCGCGTGGCAGTGATGGCATGCTGGCTGGCGATGATGATGCGGTTGTTGGTTTCGCGACCGTGGCGGCGCAGCTCGTAGACCAGTTCCTTCGTCTGCGTGACAAGCCGCTTGATGTCTTCCTGCTGTGCCGAGATCGCCGACTTCAGGCCGACCGGTTTGCGGTCGCGGTCGAACAGTTCCGCACCGATATACTCCTCGATCGCACGGATCCGCCGTGAGAAGGCCGGCTGGGTAACGTTGCGGCGTGTGGCGGCCGCGTTGAACGAGCCGGTCTCGATGACGGCGACGATATCTTCCAGCCATTCCAGCCGCATGGAATTTCCCTAACATGCATTCTTTGCATAATAGGCGCAAAAAACGGCATTTGATCAAGGGCATTAATTGGGTTTCTTATGAATTATGCAATATTCATGAAGGTTGGTTCCCATGCATCTGTCTCGTTTCCCTCGTGTCCACCTGGCGCATCTGCCGACCCCGCTGGAGCCGCTGACGCGTCTTTCGGCCGAACTCGGCGGGCCGGAAATCTGGATCAAACGTGACGACTGCACGGGTCTTTCGACCGGTGGCAACAAGACCCGCAAGTTGGAATTCCTGATGGCGGAAGCTCAGGCCCAGGGCGCCGACATGGTCATGACGCAGGGCGCGACCCAGTCCAACCATGCGCGCCAGACCGCGGCGGCGGCGGCCAAGCTCGGTATGCAGTGCCACATCCTGCTTGAGGACCGGACCGGTTCGAACGATCCGAACTACAATGCCAACGGCAATGTCTTCCTCGACTATCTCCACGGCGCGACGGCGGAGAAGCGTACGGGCGGTCTCGACATGAACGCCGAAATGGAGGCGGTGGCCGACACCTTCCGCGCCAGTGGCAAAACCGTCTACACGATCCCCGGCGGCGGCTCCAATGCCACCGGCGCGCTCGGTTACGTCAACTGCGCCTTCGAACTGGTATATCAGGCCAATGAGCGCGGGCTGGTGATCGATCATCTGGTCCATGCGACGGGCAGCGCCGGCACGCAGGCCGGCCTTGTCGCCGGTCTGAAGGCCATCAATGCGAAGATCCCGCTGATGGGGATCGGCGTGCGTGCGCCGAAGCCGAAGCAGGAGGAAAATGTCTACAAGCTCGCATGCGCTACGGCGGAAAAGCTCGGGTGCCCTGGCGTTGTGGAGCGCGAGGATGTCGTCGCAAATACGGATTATGTCGGCCAGGGCTATGGCATTCCGACCGCCGAAACCATCAAGGCGATCGAGATGTTCGCCCAACTCGAAGGCATCCTTCTCGATCCGGTCTATTCCGGCAAGGGTGCCGCGGGGCTGATCGACTTGATCGGCAAGGGCGTCTTCAAGAAGGGTGAGCGGGTCGTGTTCCTGCACACGGGCGGATCGGCAGCGCTGTTCGGCTACACCGGTGCATTTTCCTTCGATCACGCTGCGCCGATCGCAGCCGAATAGGATAAAATTTCCATGGCGCCACAGCCGTTTACAGGGGCTTTTACGCAGCAGGAGCAGCTCGACGATGCTGCGATTGCCGCCGCCGTACGCGTCATGAAGACCGGGCGGCTGCACCGCTACAATACGGTTGCGGGCGAGACCTCGGAAGTGGCGCTGCTGGAAGCGGAGTTTGCGGCATGGCAGGGCGTACCATATTGCCTGGCATGCGCTTCCGGCGGCTATGCGATGCATGTTGCGCTTCTCGCAGCCGGCTTGCGGCCGGACGAGCCGGTGCTGACCAATGCCTTCACGCTTTCGCCGGTGCCGGGCGCCATCGTCAATGCGGGCGGAAAGCCGCTTCTCGTTGAATGCACGCGCGACCTTGTCATCGATCTGGAAGATCTGGAGCGCAAGGCCGTGTCTTCCGGCGCCCGTTTTCTGCTTCTCTCGCACATGCGCGGCCACATCGTCGACATGGACCGGATTGTTGCCATTGCCGACAAGTTCGGCATCTCGGTCATCGAGGACTGCGCGCACACCATGGGCGCGCAATGGGGCGGCAGGAAGAGCGGCAATTTCGGTCTCGCCGCCTGCTTCAGCACGCAGACCTACAAGCATATGAATTCGGGCGAGGGCGGTCTTCTGACCTCCGACGATCCGGAGTTCATGGCGAGAGCCATCATCCTGTCCGGCTCCTACATGCTCTATGAGCGTCATGGTGCCGCCCCGGAGATGCGCTACTTCGAACAGGTGCGGCTTGAAACGCCCAACTGCTCGGGCCGGATGGACAATCTGCGGGCGGCGATCCTCAGACCGCAGCTTGCGGGGCTGGAGGCCAATATCGCGCGCTGGAACGAGCGCTATCACACGATCGAAACGATCCTGCAGGGTTCCGGCCTGTTTCATCTTCCGGAGCGTCCCGCAGCGGAAAGTCCGGTCGGCAGTTCGATCCAGTTTCTGATCGAAGGCATATCGGAGGCGGATGCGCGACGGTTCGTCAGCGACGCGAAGGCGCTGGGTGTCGAGCTGAAATGGTTCGGCGACGCCAATCCCGTCGCTTTCACCAGCAACCACCACAGCTGGCGATTTCTCGACGACCAGCATTTGCCGCAGACGGATGAGGTTCTGTCCGGCGTGTTCGACATGCGTATACCGCTGACCTTCAGCCTCGACGACTGCGCCCATATCGCCGACATCATCGTCCATTGCGGGCGCTCGCTGTCGCTCAAGGGAGCCGCTTGATGGCAGGGGCAAGGTTCAGGCGGCGGATCGGCATTATCGGCGGCATGGGCCCCGAGGCGACGGCGCTGCTGATGAACCGGATCATCGCTGCCACCCCGGCCGAGGACGATGCCGATCATGTGCCGATGTTCGTCGACAACAATCCGCAAATTCCCTCGCGCATTGCAGCCCTCATCGAAGGCAAGGGCGAAGATCCGGGGCCGGTGATCGCCGGGATGGCATCGAGGCTCGAGGCTTTCGGCGCGGAAGCGCTCGCCATGCCGTGCAATACGGCGCACCACTATGCGGACCGGATTTGTGCCGCGGTGACGATCCCGTTCCTCGACATGGTGCAGCTTTCCGCTACGCGGATGGCTTCGCGGATGGGGGTCGGCGCAAAGATCGGCATGCTGGCGTCGCCGGCCGTGCGGATCACCGGCGTTTTCGACCGCGCGTTTGCCGGCACGGGTTGCCAGCCCTTCTACCTCAAGGATGACGCGCCTCTTCTGTCTCTCATCCGGCACATCAAGAAGGGCGGCAGCCTTCAGGAGGCGAACGCTTCCATGCTGCGCCTGTCGGAAAGCCTCCTGGATCAGGGGGCGGACAGTCTTCTGATCTCGTGTTCGGAGCTGTCGCTGGTTTCGGCGGCCGCGCCGCCGGACGCTTTTACACTGGATACCCTGGACGTTCTGGCGGAGGCCTGCGTGGCCTTCTCCACAGGCGAGGAGGGGTGATCCGATCCATACCTGCGGCCAGAGAAAAACAGCGGGGACTGGCCGCAGTCCCAACCAAAAGCCCGCATCAAACCAAAAAATCTGGAGAGTGGAATGTTTAGGACTTTATTGAGTGGTGCAGTCGCGGGCGTCATGACCGTGCTGATTTCCAGCTCCGCAATGGCGGAAACGATCATCATCGGCCACTTCGGCAATCCGACGCCGATGCAGCTCCTGGCGAGCTCCGATGCCATCCAGAAGGCCACCGGCTGGGACGTCGAATGGCGCAAGTTCGCGTCCGGCACCGACGTCATCGCGGCAATGGCCTCCGGCGACGTCGTGCTTTCGGAACTCGGTTCCTCGCCATTGGCGATTGCCACCAGTCAGGGCGTCGACATTCAGCTGATCGCCTTTTCCGACGTGATCGGCAGCGCGGAATCGCTGATCGTCAGCAGTTCGTCCGGCATCAAGACGCTCGCCGACCTCAAGGGCAAGCGCATCGCCGTGCCGGTCGGCTCGACCGCGCATTTTTCGCTGATCGGTGCGTTGAAGCATGAAGGGATCGCCGAAAGCGAAGTGACCATCATGAACATGCCGCCGGACCAGATCGCCGCCGCATGGCAGCAGAACGCCATCGACGCCGCATGGATCTGGCAGCCGGTGCAATCCGAAATCCTGAAGACGGGAACGCTTTTGCTCGGCGCCGACAAGACCGCGGAATGGGGCTACCCGACCTTCGACGCCTGGGTGGTCAACACCAAGTTCGGCGAGGAGAACAAGGACAAGATCGTCGCGTTCCTGAAGGAAGTCGATCGCGTCAACAAGTCCTATCTGGCGGATCCGGCCAAGTGGACCGTCGACAGCGAAGAGGTCAAGACCCTTGCATCCGCCACCGGTGCCGATCCGGCGCAGGTTCCGGAAATCCTGAAGGGCTTCACCTTCCTGCCGATGGCCGATCAGGTGTCCGACACATGGCTTGGCGGTGCTGCCAAGACGCTCAAGGGAACCGCAGACTTCCTGAAGTCCGCCGGCCGCATCGATGCGGTTGCCGACGACTATACGCCGTTCGTCAATTCCACCTATGCGGACGCTGCGAAGTAGCCCCACCGCAGTCCCGCATCCCCGGACCGAGGCTTTTGCCAAGGTCCGGGGAACAACAGGAGCATGACCCATGGTGCTGGAAATCAAGAATGCCTCCGTCATCTACCCCTTCGCAGGCGGCCGCGCGCCGGTGGAAGCGCTCAGAAAGATTGACCTCACGCTGGACGAAGGCGATTTCGTCGTTGCGCTCGGGGCTTCGGGTTGCGGCAAGTCGACCCTTCTCAGTCTGATCGCCGGCTTCCTGTCACCCACCAGCGGCGAAATTCTTCTCGACGGCCGCAGGGTGGAAGGGCCGGGGGCCGACCGGTCCGTGGTCTTCCAGAAGCACGCGCTGATGCCCTGGCTGAATGTGCGTGAAAACGTCGCCTTCGGCCTGAAACTGCAGGACCGGCCAAAGGCCGAGCGTGACAAGATCGCCGACGATTTCATCGCGCTCCTCGGGCTCAACGGCTTCGAGGAGTCGCCGATTTACGCCCTTTCGGGCGGCATGCAGCAGCGGATCGGCATTGCCCGGGCGCTGACCTGCGACCCGCGCGTGCTTTTGATGGACGAGCCGCTTGGCGCGCTCGATGCGCTGACACGCGAAAAGGCGCAGGAACTGATCCTGAAAATCTGGGAAAGCACCCGCAAGACGGTCTTCTTCATTACCCACAGCGTGGAAGAAGCCCTGTTCATGGGCACCAAGCTGATCGTGATGTCGCCGCGACCGGGGCGCATCACGCATCGTTTCGACCTGCCTTTCTCGCGCCGTTTCATCGAGGGTGCGAAGGCACGCGACATCAAGGCCTCAGCCGACTTCATCAAGCTTCGCGAAGAGGTGCTCGGCATCATCTTCGCCGACGAGGAGAATACAGCATGAGCGACGCCATCGAACAGAGCGCGGAAAGCGCAGCCGCAGAAACCAAATCCCGCCCCACGACCGTCAGCCTTATCGGACGCCTTTCAAAGGCGAAGGCGACGAGACCCGGGGAAACCTACGGTGTTCCCGGCCAGGGCGACACGCTGCTTTTGAGCATTGCGACGATACTGATCCTCATCGCCGTCTGGTGGCTGGTCACGGCCATGGGGTGGGTCAAGCCGCTCTTCGTGCCATCGCCCGGCGCCATCGTCTCCAAGTTTCTCTCGACGATCGAGTCAGGCTTCACCGGGACGTCGCTTCTCGTCCACATCGGGGTTTCCACCGGTCGGGTCTTCAGCGCCTTCATTCTCGCCTGCGCCATCGGTATTCCGCTGGGCCTGGCGATGGGCATGAGCCCGCTCATCCGCGGCATATTCGACCCTCCGATCGAGTTCTACCGGCCGATCCCGCCGCTGGCCTATCTGCCGCTGATGATCATCTGGTTCGGGATTGGCGAAACCTCCAAGGTTCTGCTGATATTCCTGTCGGTCTTTGCGCCGGTGGCGCTCGGTGCTCGCTCTGGCGTCAAGTCGGCGGCGATCGAGCAGATCCATGCGGCCTATTCCTTCGGCGCCAGCCGCTGGAAGGTCATGCGCTATGTGATCCTGCCCGCTGCCATGCCGGAAATCCTGACCGCGATGCGCATCGGCATCGGCTTTGGCTGGACGACGCTGGTCGCTGCCGAAATGGTCGCCGCGACCAAGGGGATCGGCTACATGGTGCTGTCTGCCTCGCAGTTCCTGCAGACGCCGACGGTCATCATGGGCATCATCATCATTGCCGCCATCGCCTACGCGTTCGACATGCTGATGCGCTTCATCGAGCACAAGCTGGTGCCGTGGAAGGGCAAGGCCTGATCGGCTTACCGATACTCACAACTCCTATCGTCCCGGCCCAGTCTCGAGGGAATGCCCAATGCCGCGTGTCTATCTGAAAAAGGCGGAGAAAACCGCCGAGAGCGATTCAGCCTCCGTTACCGAAACGGTACGGACGATCCTTGAGGAGATCGAGAAGGGCGGCGACGCCGCGGCGAGAGCCTATGCGGCGAAGTTCGATCGTTACGACGGAGAGATTGTGGTCGGTCGCGCCGCGATCGAAGCGGCAGCCGCCAGCCTGCCGCAGAAGGTCAAGGACGACATTCGCTTCGCCCACGACAATATCCGCAAGTTCGCCGAGGCGCAGAAGGCGACACTGACGGAAACGGAGATCGAGATCGTGCCGGGCCTTGTGGCCGGGCAGCGGGTCATTCCATGCCAGGCGGCGGGCTGTTATGTGCCGGGCGGTCGGTATAGCCATGTCGCCTCGGCCATCATGACGGTGACGACCGCGAAAGTCGCCGGCTGCGGCCACATTACCGTCTGCTCCCCGCCGCGCGCGGATGGCATTCACCCGGCCATTCTCTACACCGCCGACCTGTGCGGCGCCGATAGCATCCTCGCCATGGGCGGCGTGCAGGGCGTGGCCGCGATGGCATTCGGCCTGTTCGGCCAGCCGAAGTCCGATATTCTCGTCGGACCAGGCAATCAGTTCGTTGCCGAGGCCAAGCGGCTGCTCTTCGGCCGCGTCGGCATCGACATGCTGGCCGGGCCGACCGACAGTCTGATCGTGGCAGATGCTACCGCAGACCCTCAGATCGTTGCCGCCGACCTCGTTGGACAGGCGGAACACGGCTACAATTCTCCGGTCTGGCTGGTGACCGACAGTATGGAGCTGGCAGAGACAGTCATCAGGATCGTACCCGATTTCATCGAAACGCTGCCGGAACCGAACCGCGCCAGCGCGATCGCCGCCTGGCGTGATTATGCCGAGGTGATCGTCTGCGCGGATCGCGAGGAAGTGGCCGCGACTGCCGACGACTATGCGCCGGAGCATCTGAGCGTGCAGGCGGACGATCTGGACTGGTGGCTTGCGCGGCTCAAGTGCTACGGGTCGCTGTTCCTCGGCGAGGAAACGACGGTCGCCTATGGGGACAAGTCGGCCGGCCCCAATCACGTTCTGCCGACCTCCGGCGCCGCGCGATACACGGGCGGCCTGTCGGTGCACAAGTTCATGAAGGTGGTGACCTGGCAACGCGCGACGCAAGCCGGTTCCAGGCCGGTGGCGCTTGCGACGGCCCGCATTTCGCGGCTGGAGGGAATGGAGGGCCATGCCCGCACCGCGGATATCCGGCTGCGCAAATATTTCCCGGGCGAAAATTTCGACCTGTCGGCGGCCGAATAGAGCGCATGACCATGCTCACCCTGAAACAATCGGGAGAGAGCGGACCGCCGCTTGTCTTCGTGCATGGCTATCTCGGTGGCGCCGGCCTCTGGGACGGCCAGTTGCAGGCCTTCTCCGACAGCTTTCGCTGCATTGCCCTCAATCTCGCTGGTTTTGGAGACAGCGCCGGCCTGGTCGCGCCGGATACGATCGAGGGCCATGCGCGGCAGGTGCTCGACACGCTGACCGACGCGGGCATCGAGACCTTCCATCTCCTTGGACATTCCATGGGCGGCATGGTTGTCCAGCAGATGGCGGCGATGGCGCCCGAACGGATCAAGCGGCTGGTCCTCTACGGCACGGGTCCGGTCGGCATGCTGCCCGACCGTTTCGAAACGATCGACGTGTCGCGCCAGCGGCTGAAGGCCGAAGGGCTGCAGGCGACCGCCGCTCGCATTGCAGCCACATGGTTCGAAATGGGCGAACGGGCGGAGCGCTATCCGGTCTGTCTGGCAGAGGGGGCAAAGGCCACCATGCAGGCCGCTCTTGCCAGCCTCTCCGCCTGGGAGACATGGGACGGCTCGGACAATCTTGCGGCCTTTCCCATGCCGACTTTGGTGATCTGGGGCGACGGCGATCGCTCTTACGGCTGGGGCCAGCCGGAAAAGCTCTGGCGCACGATCCCCGACTGCCGGCTGGCCGTCGTCCCCGGTTGCGCACATATCGTGCACCTCGAAAAGCCCGACATCTTCAATGCGATTGTCAGGGATTTCCTCGACCAGTAGTTCATCGCATGTGCCCATAACTTGAGCGGTGAGCCTAAAAAGAGGACGACAGGCAATTTTCTTATACAAAACCAAACCATCATCGTTTTGAATTTATTGAAATTTCTGATTTGGCACCGAACTTGCTTCGTCTAATTCAGAGTTGGCCGCTAGGGTTCCGGCGCCTCATTTGAGGGCGTGACTGGTCCGAGAGCAGCCACCGGCAGGGAGACATCCTGTCGGGTGCACGGCGGGACAAAAGCCCGGGAGACCTCGTTAGCCAAGGGATTGGCGGCGTTGGTCTTTGCCGATCCCTTTTTGGAAAATGACAAAAGGGGAATACCAATGCAGACTTTCAAGCACATCCTTTCCATCACCGCTCTTTCGGCTTCGCTCGCTGTGGCAGCATTCGCGCCTGCGCATGCGGAAGCCAAGAAGGAGTTCAAGGTCGCCTGGTCGATCTATGTCGGCTGGATGCCGTGGGGCTATGCGGCGGACCATGGCATCGTCAAGAAGTGGGCGGACAAGTACGGCATCACCATAGATGTCACGCAGTTCAACGATTACGTCGAATCCATGAACCAGTATACGGCCGGCCAGTTCGACGCCGTGACGCTCACCAACATGGATGGCCTGTCGATCCCGGCTGCCGGCGGCGTCGACACGACTGCGGTCATCGTCGGCGATTTCTCGAACGGCAATGATGCCGTCATCCTGAAGGACAAGGACAAGTTCGAGGACATCAAGGGCCAGAAGGTCAACCTCGTCGAATTCTCCGTGTCGGAATATCTCCTGGCGCGCGGTCTTGAAAGCATCGGCATGAGCCAGAAGGACGTGACGATCGTCAATACGTCGGATGCCGACATGGTCGCCGCCTACAAGACGCCGGACGTGACGGCCGTGGTCACCTGGAACCCGCTGGTGTCGACCATTCTGGAAGAACCCGACGCTCACAAGGTCTTCGACAGCTCGCAGATCCCCGGCGAAATCATCGACCTCATGGTCGCCAATACCGACGTGCTGAAGGACAATCCGGATTTCGGCAAGGCGCTTGCGGGCATCTGGTACGACACGATGAAGGCGATGACGGGCGACAGCGACGAGGCCAAGGCCGCGCGCGAGGAAATGGGCAAGGCATCGGGCACCGACCTCGCCGGTTTTGACGCGCAGCTCGCCGCCACCAAGCTCTTCGACAAGCCGGAAGATGCGGTCAGCTTCACCACGTCTGCCGACCTTCCGAAGACCATGGACCACGTACGAAACTTCCTGTTCGAGAAGGGCCTGCTTGGCAGCGGTGCTGCCTCCGCGGACGTCATCGGCATCGAGATGCCCGATGGCTCCGTGCTCGGTGACAAGGGCAATGTGAAGCTCCGCTTCGCGACCACCTACATGGACGCCGCCGCCAAGGGCGCGCTCTAAGTCGGAACGGTATGACGGGGACCGGGCGCATAGCCGGTTGGTCCCCGTTGCCACTCGATCACCGGAGAGGACCATGCGCTGGATCAATACGCGCCCGTCGAACGGACTGAAGCTCGCGCTCGCGCTTCTGCCCTTCGCCGCACTGCTGATCGCCTACATGATAGGGTCGGCGGCGCGGCTGGCGGAAAACGCAAACGACAAGCTTCTGCCGAGCTTCGCGGGCTTTGCCGACGCCATCAATCGCATGGCCCTGATGGCGGATGCGCGCACCGGCGATTATCTGCTGTGGGCCGACACCGCGGCGAGCCTGACCCGGCTTTTCTCGGGCATCGGCATCGCGACTGCCATCGCGCTGGCGGTCGGCATGCTGATCGGCATGCTGCCCTATGTCCGGGCCTTTCTCGCTCCGTTCGTCGCCACCATTTCCATGGTGCCGCCGCTTGCGCTCCTGCCGATCCTGTTCATCATCATGGGCCTCGGCGAGGCGTCCAAGATCACGCTGATCGTCATCGGCGTGACGCCGATCATGATCCGCGACCTGGCGCTGAAGGCGCTGGAACTGCCGCGCGAGCAGATCATCAAGGCCGAGACGCTCGGCGGTTCGTCCTGGCAGATTGCGCTTCGCGTCGTGCTGCCGCAGATCCTGCCGCGGCTCTTCACCTGCGTGCGCCTGCAGCTCGGGCCTGCCTGGCTGTTCCTGATCGCCGCCGAAGCCATCTCGTCGGATGCCGGTCTCGGTTACCGTATCTTCCTCGTCCGCCGCTATCTGGCGATGGATGTGATCTTTCCCTACGTCGTCTGGATCACGCTGCTCGCCGTCGGGACCGACCTGATCCTCGACCGGCTGCGCATCGCCATCTTCCCCTGGTCCGACCTGGAGAAGAACGCATGAGCCGGCTGGTCATCGACAAGGTCTGGAAGGAATACGGCGACCAGATCGTTCTGGAAAACGTCTCCATCGAGATAGAATCCCGCGCCTTCGTCGCGCTTGTCGGCCCGTCGGGCTGCGGCAAGACGACATTCCTGCGCATGCTGCTTGGCCAGGAGCGCCAGACGCGCGGCACGATCCTGATGGACGGCGAGCCCTTGCCGCAGGAACCGGGACCCGACCGAGGCGTCGTGTTCCAACGCTATTCGGTCTTTCCGCACCTGACCGTCCTCGGCAATGTGCTGATCGGCAAGGAAATGACGAAAGCCGGCGTGACAGCCAGGCTGTTTGGCGCCGCGCGCCGGGCGGCAATCGACGAGGCGCGGGAGCTGATTGCCGAGGTCGGGCTTGCGCATGCCCAAGACAAGTATCCGGCGCAGCTTTCCGGCGGCATGCAGCAGCGCCTCGCTCTGGCACAGGCCCTGATCATGAAGCCGAAGGTGCTGTTGCTCGACGAGCCCTTCGGCGCGCTCGATCCCGGGATCCGTGCCGAGATCCATCAGCTGATGAAACGGCTCTGGCACGAAAACCCGATGACGGTTGTGATGGTCACGCACGACATGCGCGAGGCCTTCACGCTGGCAACCCGGGTCGTCGCCTTCGAGCGTCTGCGCGACCGGCCGGAGGAAAAGCTCCGCTACGGCGCGACGATTACTCGCGACATTGCGATCTGGCCGCCGCGCAAGGCTGGCCAGGCGTCTCTCATTCGGCCTGACCGGGACGGCCCGGTTCTGCAAGGCCAATAGCCGGGACGGCCCGGCCAACTTGATGATGAAGGAGAAGAACCGTGCACATCAGACGTTCTCCGGAAGAAATCGCCGCCAACCGCGCGCGCTATGAAGAGCATCAGAAGAAGGGGCTCGAATTCGCCCCGAAGGCGCTGCCGGGCAAAAGCCCGTTGCCGGCGCCTGAAATCGCTGCCGACAGGATCGTTCACCGCGAAGTCATACCCGGCGGCTGGTACTGGTCGACGAAGGTGAAGAAGAACGAGGTCCTGCGCGTCAGCCTCGAAGACGGCTTCTCGACGCTTTCGTTGGTTGCCTGGAATGCCAGCGATCCGTCCGAACGGCTGAACCTGCCCGATACGGTGAAGCTGCAATGGACCACTGGGCTTGGCAAGGGCAGGGTGATCTTCTCCGACATGGGCAAGGTGATGTTCTCGATCGTCGAGGACACGTCCGGCGCCCATGACTGCCTGATGGGCGGTTCTACCGCCAGCTCGAATGCGAAGAAATATGCGACCGCCAACAGCCAGGCGACGCGTAATACGCGCGACAACTTCATCATCGCGGCGACCAAGCTCGGTCTCGACAAGCGCGACCTGCCGGCAGCGCTCGCGCTTTTCGCGCCGGTTCGGGTGGACAGCGAAGGTCGCTTCGTCTGGAAGCCGGAGCTTCTGAACGGGGCCGACTATGTCGAGCTCCGGGCGGAGATGGACATGGCCGTCGTCTTTTCCAACTGCCCGCATCCCCTTGATCCGAATCCTGCCTATGCCCCGAATGCGGTGACCGTCGCCCGCATTGCCGCAAGCGAACCGGCGGCGGACGACCTCTGCCGGACGGCAACCGCCGAAGCCGTTCGCGGCTTCGAGAACAACGCCTTTTCGGAAGCCTGAGGGGAGGACACCATGACCGATTTCGTTGCAACATCGCCCGCCCGCACACCCGAGAATGCGGTTCAGGACCATTACATTCCGGCCGAAGCGCCGTTTTCGACTTTCGTGAAGAAAGGGCAGATCCTGCGCATCGAGGACAGCTACGGCCAGCAGGCCGTCGATACGCTGTTCTATAACGCGACTGATTTTTCCGAGCGCTATTCCAACCAGGAGACCATGCGCGAGCAGGGCGCAGCCTACATCACCACCGGCACGAAGATCATGTCGAGCGAAGGCCGGATCATGGCCACCATGACCGCCGACAGTTGCGGCCGGCACGACACGTCCGCCGGCGCCTGCTCCTGCGAGAGCAATACCGTTCGTTTCGGCCATGGCACGAAGTACCTGCATGCCTGCCGCGACAACTTTGTCATCGAGGTCTCGAAGCACGGGATGAGCAAGCGGGACGTGGCGCCTAACATCAACTTCTTCATGAACGTGCCGATCGAACCCGACGGCAAGATGACGATCGTCGACGGCATTTCCGCGCCCGGCGACTACGTGGAGATGAAGGCGGAGATGGACGTGCTGCTAGTCATCTCCAACTGCCCGCAGATCAACAACCCCTGCAACGGCTTCGATCCGACACCGATCCGCGTCCTTGTCTGGGACGATGAGGCCTGAGCCATGTTCAAAAAGGTGCTCATTGCCAACCGCGGCGAAATCGCGGTCAGGATCATCCGTACGCTGAAGAAACTCGGCATCGCCTCGGTTGCCGTCCATTCGGATGCCGATCGTTTCTCGAAAGCCGTTCTGATGGCCGACGAAGCCGTCCGGCTCGGTCCCGCGCCGGCGGCTGAAAGCTATCTCGACGTCGATGCCGTCGTCGCCGTCTGCAAGGCGACGGGGGCGGAGGCCGTCCATCCCGGCTATGGCTTCCTGTCGGAGAATATCGGCTTTGCCGAGCGGCTGAAGGCGGAGGGTATCGCCTTCATCGGCCCGAAGCCTGAAAACATCTCGGCCTTCGGGCTGAAGCACACGGCGCGCGAACTTGCCAAGGCGAGCGGCGTTCCCTTGCTGCCGGGCTCGGATTTGCTCGACAGCGCCGATGCGGCCCTCGAAGCCGCCGAGGCGATCGGTTATCCGGTCATGCTGAAGTCGACCGCCGGCGGCGGCGGCATCGGCATGCAGCTCTGCGCCGATGCGGGCGCCCTGAAATCGGCCTTCGAGAGCGTCCAGCGCACGGCGCGCGCGAGCTTCGGCGATGCCCGCGTCTATCTTGAACGCTTCGTCGCCAAGGCCCGCCATGTCGAGGTGCAGATCTTCGGCGACGGCAAGGGCAGGGTGATCGCGCTCGGCGAGCGTGATTGCTCGCTGCAGCGGCGGAACCAGAAGGTGATCGAGGAGACGCCGGCGCCGGGATTGTCCGACGCGGTCCGCAGGCGTCTGCACGCGGCGGCAATCTCGCTCGGCGAAAAGGTCGCCTATGCTTCCGCCGGCACTGTGGAGTTCATCTACGATCCGGCCCGCGAGGAATTCTACTTCCTTGAGGTCAATACGCGCCTGCAGGTCGAGCATCCCGTCACCGAAGCCGTGTTCGGGATCGATCTCGTCGAATGGATGATCCGCCAGGCGGCCGGCGAGGACGTGCTGAGCGGAAACGAGATCCTGACGCCGCAAGGTGCCGCCATAGAGGCGCGCATCTACGCGGAGATGCCGCATGCGGATTTCCGGCCGAGTGCAGGCCTTTTGACCGAGGTCGTCTTTCCGTCCGACGTGCGCGTCGATGGATGGATCGAGACCGGGACGGAGGTCACGCCCTATTACGACCCGATGCTCGCCAAGCTGATTGTTTCGGGTGAAGACCGTTCTTCGGCGATCGCTGCACTGGAAAAGGCGCTCGACGGCACGTCCCTTTGCGGCATCGAGACCAATCTCGACTATCTGAAGGCGATTGCCGCCTCGGACCTGTTCGGCCAAGGCGATGTCGCCACGACGGCGCTGAAGGATTTCGACTTCGTGCCGGACGTGATCGAGGTGATCGCTCCCGGCGCGCAGTCGAGCCTTCAGGAACTGCCCGGCCGTCTCGGCCTCTGGCATGTCGGCGTGCCGCCGTCCGGTCCTATGGACGACTATTCCTTCCGCCACGCCAACCGTCTCGTCGGCAATCATGACGAGACGGCTGCGCTGGAGCTGACGGTTTCCGGTCCTGTGCTGAAATTCTTCTCCGACGTCACCGTTGCCCTTGCCGGTGCACGGATGCCGATGAAGCTCGATGGCGAGCCGGTGCCGCATGATGCGGCCTTCGGCGTTAAAGCCGGCCAGACGCTGGCAATCGGTGCGATCGACGGGCCGGGCCAGCGCGCCTATCTGGCCGTTGCCGGCGGGTTTGCCGCCCCGGTGGTCCTCGGTTCGCGTGCAACCTTCGGCCTTGGTCAGTTCGGCGGCAACGCCACTGGCACGCTGAAGGCCGGCCATGTGCTCAGGCTTGCACGCACCTCCCAAGCCGGTGTCGTGCCCGCCGGCAAGCCGGCGCCGCTCACGCGGGAATGGCAGGTGGGCGTCGTCTACGGTCCGCACGGCGCGCCGGACTTCTTTCTTGAGGAAGATATCGAGACGCTGTTTGCGACCGAATACGAGGTGCATTTCAATTCCGCGCGTACGGGCGTCAGGCTGATGGGGCCGGCGCCGAAATGGGCGCGCGAGGATGGCGGCGAGGCCGGTCTTCATCCCTCCAACCTGCACGACAATGCCTATGCCATCGGCGCGATCGACTTTACCGGCGACATGCCGATCATCCTCGGCCCGGACGGGCCGAGCCTCGGCGGATTCGTCTGCCCGGCGGTGATTGCCCGCGACGAGCAGTGGAAGATGGGCCAGTTCAAGCCGGGCGACAAGATCCGCTTTCATGCGGTGTCCCGGACCGACGATGCGGTGGCCGGCCCGATGGTCATAGGCATCGGTGAAAAGGCGGGCTCGCCGATCGTCGGCGGCAGCGACGAAGGCGAGGTGCCGGTCGTCTACCGGCGGCAGGGCGACGACAACCTGCTCATAGAATACGGGTCGATGCAGCTTTCGATCGGGCTCAGGTTGCGCGCCCATCTGCTGATGCAGGCTCTTCAGCAAGAGAAAGTGCCCGGCCTTGTCGACCTGACGCCGGGCATCCGCTCGCTGCAGGTTCATTATGACGGCACGGCGTTGACGCGCTCCCGCCTCGTTGGGCTGCTTGGCGAAATCGAGGCCTCGCTGCCGTCGATCAACGCGGTGAAGGTTCCGAGCCGCACGGTGTGGCTGCCGCTCTCCTGGAACGATCCGGATGCCGAACTGGCGATGCGCAAGTACCAGGAACTGGTTCGTCCGAACGCGCCCTGGTGCCCATCCAATATCGAGTTCATCCGCCGGATCAACGGGCTCGCCGACGAAGAGGCGGTGAAGCAGACGATCTTCGATGCGAGCTATCTGGTCATGGGGGTCGGCGACGTCTATCTCGGCGCGCCGGTGGCGACACCGCTCGATCCGCGTCAGCGGCTGGTGACGACCAAGTACAATCCTGCCCGCACCTGGACGCCGGAAAACGCGGTCGGCATCGGCGGCGCCTACATGTGCATCTACGGCATGGAAGGCCCCGGCGGCTACCAGCTGTTCGGCCGCACCATCCAGATGTGGAACACCTGGCGGCAGACGCCGGTCTTCGGCCACGGCAAGCCCTGGCTTCTCGATTTCTTCGACCAGGTCCGCTTCTTCCCGTTCAGCCACGCCGAGCTGACGGAGGCGCGAGCGGCCTTCCCGCATGGCGGCTACCCGATCCGTATAGACGACGGCACGTTTTCCTACGCGGAATACGAGGCCGGGATCGCGGCCAATGCCGCGTCGATCGCCACCTTCAAGGCAAGCCAGCAGGCGGCGTTCGAAGCCGAACGGCGGCGCTGGAAGGAGCAAGGCCTCGACAGTTTCACCGTCGACGAGGGCCCTGGTCACCATGCCGGCGGGGATATTCCGGAGGGTTGCTTCGGTGTCGAGAGCGCCGTGCCGGGCAATGTCTGGAAGGTTCTCGTCGAGGAAGGCCAGACCGTGGCGGCGGGCGAAACGCTCGCCATCATCGAATCCATGAAAATGGAAATCACGATCACTGCCCATGCTGCCGGCCGCGTGAAGGAACTGCGCGCCGGAGCCGGGCGAAACGTAAGAGCCGGCGATGTGCTGGCCGTGCTTGAGGACATCTGATGCTGCCCGAAATTCTCGACCTTTCATCTATTCGCGACGCCTATGCCAACGGAATGACGCCGCTCGATCTCGTCGAAGAGGTGATCGCCCGCTGCAACGCCTCCGACGATCCGGCGATCTTCATCACCCGTGCGCCGGACGATATGCTTCGTTCTGCCGCCCGAGAGCTGATGGCGCGCGCGCCGGAGCCGAACTCGCTGCCGCTATGGGGCATTCCGTTTGCGGTGAAGGACAATATCGACGTCGCCGGGCTGCCGACGACGGCGGCTTGCCCGGCCTACGAATACAGCCCAGAGACGGATGCGACCTTGATCGTCCGGCTGAAGGCCGCCGGCGCGCTGGTGGTCGGCAAGACCAATCTCGACCAGTTCGCGACCGGCCTCAACGGCACGCGCTCGCCCTATGGCGCACCGCGTTGCGTCTTCGATAAGGCCTATGTTTCCGGCGGCTCCAGCTCGGGCTCCGCCATCGCCATGGCCTCCGGCCTGGTCGCCTTTTCGCTCGGGACGGATACGGCCGGTTCGGGCCGTGTACCCGCCGCCTTCAACAATCTGATCGGTATCAAGCCGACGCCGGGACTGGTGCCGAACACCGGCGTCATTCCCGCCTGCCGCAGTGTCGATGTGGTGACCGTCTTTGCCGCGACCGTCGGTGACGGCATTGCCGTGCGCAAGGTGATGGAGGGCTATGACGCCGCCGATCCGTTCTCGACTGAGGCCGTCCCCGTCGGCTTGCCGGCATCTGGCCTCCGTATCGGCGTCCTCGACGGCGCAGAGCGCGAGTTCTACGGCAACAAGGCCTACGAGGCGTTATACGATGCCGCAATCGAGCGGGCGAAATCCTTGGGCGCCACCATCGTTCCCTTCGACTATGCGCCGTTCCGCGAGGCGGCCGAGCTTCTCTACAACGGCCCATGGGTGGCCGAACGCCTAGCTGCGGTGAAGGATTTCATCGCCACCAATGCCGATGACTTCGACCCGACGGTGCGCACCATCATCGAGGGCGCCAAGGCTTATGACGCCGTTGCGACCTTCGAGGGCAAGTACAAGCTTGAAGCGTTGCGCCAGAAGGCGAAAGTCGAGTGGTCCAAGGTCGATGTGCTGATGCTGCCGACGTCGCCGACGACCTACACTGTGGAGGAAATGCAGGCCGATCCGATCGCGAAGAACGGTCATTTCGGCCGCTACACCAACTTCGCCAATCTGTTCGGCTATGCCGGCATTGCCATTCCCGCCGGCTTCGATGCGGACGGCCACCTGCCGTCCGGCGTGACGCTGATTGGTCCGGGCTTCTCCGATGATGCGCTCGCCCCCTTCGCCGATCAGATGCACCGGACGCTTGCCGCCGGCATGGGCAAGGACAAGACGGCCGCAATCTCCGAGGCGAGCCGCATCCTGCCCGCGGATGACGGCATGATCTCCATCATGGTCGTCGGCGCCCATCTGACCGGCATGCCGCTGAACCACGAACTGACCGGTCCGGGCGGTGTTTTGGTCAAGACCTGCCGAACGGCGGGCGACTACCGGCTCTTTGTCCTGCCAAACACCACGCCGCCAAAGCCGGGCCTGATCCGCGAACCGGGCTTCGCTGGCAAGGGTCTGGAGGTCGAGGTCTGGAAGCTGCCGCCCGCCGCCTTCGGCAAGTTCGTCGCCAATATCCCGGCGCCGCTCGGCATCGGCAAGATCACGCTCGATGACGGATCGCAGGTCTCGGGCTTCCTGTGCGAGGTCCACGCCGTTTCCGGCGCTCGCGAGATCACCGAACTCGGCGGCTGGCGGGCTTATATCAAGGAGCTGCGCGGCTAAACACGTTCGCCGGATAGCGGTGCCGGGGGCACCGGGCCTTTATGGCGCCGCGCTGCCCTTGGCTTCCACCCGTTCGACCTGGTGCAGAAAGTCGGCTATCTGCACACGATTTCGGCCATCGCGCTTGGCGCGGTACAGCGCGGCATCGGCGAGGTTCAGGACGATCTCGAAGCTGTCGGTCTCCGGCGTCCCAAAGGCGATGCCGGCGCTGGCCGTGCAGCGCACGCTCGTCTCCCCGATCCGAATTTCACGGGATGCAAACCTGCGCAAAATATCGCCCGCGACCCGCTCTGCCCTGGCCGGCAACGTGTTGGTGAGGACAATGGCGAACTCCTCGCCCCCCAGACGGGCCACGATCTCCTGGCCTTCGACACCATTGTTCAGTTCCTCGGCGAATATCCTGATCACCATGTCGCCGGCTGCATGGCCATGCTGGTCGTTGATCGACTTGAACAGGTCGATGTCAAAAGTGACGACTGCAGTCTTCGTGTCGATCGGTCGGCCGGAAACATGCTCGAATAGCGCGCGACGGTTGAGCAGGCCGGTCAGCAGGTCGGTGTTTGCCTCATGGCGGTGCCTTGCCGCGAGTCGCCACTGATGGAGCGCGAGCGACAACGCGCCAATACCGGACATGCCGGCAACGCAGATCGCTAGATTGAGATTTTCCGCCCAGTTCTCCGGGGCATGGCCGAGAACCCACTGGCGCCGACTGAGGAGGACGGCAGCGCAAAGTGCGAACGAAATTCCGCTGAGAATGTAGAGAAAGACCATTCCGGTCAGCGGTCCGGGCGCCTCCGCGCGGGCGCGCCAGTACTGCCACCCGGTGCCGATTAGCAGTGCGGCCGTGGCGGTGTTCATCAAGATGAATCCCACCCCGTCCAGACCCCACAGGATCAACGCGAGGCCGGGTACGATCGTGGCGACCGCGAGAGCGGATGACAGCATCCAGGGGCTGCGACCGGTTCTGAACTGCACGGATCCGGCATAGATCGTGCTGAAGCCCGCCATCAGGCTGGCATAGGCGAGACATGCCCTGAGAACGCCGGTTTCCAGTGTGTAGTCGCTGAAGATGAAGATGCCGACGATGATGAAAAAGAGGGCGACGACCAGCGTCAGGAGGAAGGAATCCGCGCGTCGCGAAACCCAGGTTCCGAGAAGAGTCAGCATCAGGCAGATCGCCGAGAAGCCCAGGGCGAGGAGAAGGGAATTGTAATCAAGCATCATGCCGGGCGCGCTCTTCAGCGTGAAATAACCACATCTCTCACGCGGCGCACATTAGCCACCGCCTCTATCAAACCAGTTACCTGAATTATTAAAATGCTAAAAAATACCCGAACGATAACGTGCCGGATTTCAGCACAGGCGCAATCGATACCCTGACAGAATACTCTTTCCAGAACGTTTCGAACTCCAGGATGTCGCTACAAAAGCAGATCAGGAAGAGGACAGCAAGCGGAAGGCCGCGTTGGGTGAGAAACCGTTGCCTTCTCAAAGCGCTGACGGCGGGCCCCCGCCGCGTAGTGCCGACCGATAGCGGGGTGGTTCTCGTCTCGAAAATCAGGCGATTGGGCCTGGTCGTTTTGTCCACTCAAGGCATTGCCGTCCCGGTCTCCCTATCCGCCCCAGACAACCGCCTGTTCGTGTCTCTTGATGAGGTGTTTCAACTCTTCGAAGCGGTGGGCAATATGCTTTGCGAAATTTTCAACGGCCGGCATGCGCGCCGCATCCTTCTGTCGCAAGAGCACCAAAGCGCGTTCGGGATGAGGGATCTGCACGGGCAAGGCCGTGATGGATCGATCGTTTCGCATCGAAAATACCGTCGAATGCGGGAGAATTGTCAGGGCGTCCGATCCCTTGAGGTAGTTGACGACATTCATCAGCGAGCCGCCGGAGTAGCGGATCTTGGCTTCCGTTGCTCCAAGTGACAGAAGCAGGCTGTGCAGGTCGGCCAAAAGGGGGCTGGTGGGCGGCGGGGCGATCCAGGGATAGTCAAGCAGCGCCGCCGGCCGCAGTTTCCTGCTTATCAGCAACGGATGTGTCACCCGACAGGCTATCACATTGCGGCCGGGCAGTATCTCCTGTGCAATCAGGCCGGATCCCTCATCGAGAAGATCGATCGGGCAGATCGCCAGATCCAGTTGCCCCGATGTCAGTCCTGACTTCAGATCCTGGATATACCCATAGCTCTGTTCGATACGGACATCTGGATGGCCGGTCTGGAAGTCGGCGGCCATGCCGGCGATCAGGCCGTCCATGAAGTAGGGGGTTCCCCCGATGCGCACCACACCGCTACGTCCGAGGCGGAAACTGTCAATTGCCTCGCTCGCCTTGCGCGATGCCGTAATGACCGCCATGCCATGTTGCGCCAGTTCGCGGCCCAGGGGCGTGGGCATGAGTGGACGCCGGCCCTTGACGAAGAGCGGTTCGCCGACCCGCTTTTCGAGGATCGCCAGCGTGCGGGAGACCGCCGGTTGGGTCAGCCCCAGCAGGGTTGCGCCTTCGACCACGCCGCCGGCCTTAACGACGGCAGCAAGCTGCACGAGATGCTTCTCTTCGATCTTCATACCAAATGCTTATATTATTTGACAAAGAAATCATCAAACGTGTTTTTCGTTCTGCTACCTTTCGGATGGGAGACGTTCTGGGAGGAGCATTCCATGGTTACAGCTCGCAACAAGGCGGGCGCCGGCATGTCCATCACGCCGGACATCTTTGCCGAACGTTTCGGCGATCGCCGAAGCGAAAAGCTACCGGCGACCCTGATTGCATTCGCCTTCCATTTGCAGGCGCTGGTACGCGAGATCCGTCCGTCACGCGCGGAATGGCGCGCCTTCCTCTCGCTCCTCAGAGACATTGGCGACTACAGCGACACGCGACGTGACGAGTGGGTGCTGATTTCGGATCTCTTTGGCATTTCTGCGCTGGTGGAGGAAATCAACGATCGGCGTCCGGCAGCGGCAATCCCCAATACAGCGCGTGGACCGTTTTACCGGGCCGATACGCCCGACAGGCCGCTCGGCGCGAATATCTGCCTCGATGGCAAGGGCGAGCCGCTTTCCGTTTCCGGCAAGGTGGTCGACCTCGATGGCCTGCCGATTGCGGGTGCGCGCGTCACGACATGGCAGGCCAATGGCGAAGGCTTCTACGAAAACCAGCAGCCGGATCGCCAGCCCGAGTTCAATCTGCGCGGCCGTTTCACGACCGAGGCGACAGGCTGCTTCCACTACAGGACGGTCATGCCTTCGGGTTATCCGGTGCCGCTGGTGGGTCCCGCAGGCGAACTTCTGGCCCGTGCCGGATTTCCTCCGCAGCGGCCTGCTCATCTTCAGTTCCTGATCGCCGCAGAGGGTTTCGAAACCATCACAACCCACATCTTCGATGCGGAAGATCCGGCCCTTGTATCCGATCCCCTGTTTGCCGTGCGGCCGCAACTCGTCAAGTCGTTCCGGCGCACGCCTGCCGGACGGGAACTTGAGGTGAGCTTCGTCATGGTGCGCGAACGCCAGGAGGCACTGCGATGAGCCGTGATTTCGTCTACGAGGTCAATCGTGCCACGGTTGTCTTTGGCGCCGGGCGTCTGAGTGAAGCGGCCGAATGGGTGCGCAAGCTTGGCAAGTCTCGGGCGCTCGTCCTGTCGACGCCGCATCAGGCGCGGGAGGCGGAAGCGCTGGCGAACGATCTCGGCGAACTCTCCGCCGGCTGCTTTGCCGGCGCCGTGATGCATACCCCCGTCGATGTCAGCGAGCATGCCGTCGCCGTATTGCAGGCGGCCGGGGCCGACTGTGTCATTTCCTTTGGAGGCGGCTCCACGACCGGTCTCGGAAAGGCGATCGCATACCGAACCGGCGTCGCGCAAATCGCCATTCCGACCACTTACGCCGGGTCCGAGGTCACGCCGATCCTGGGCCAGACCGAAGGGGGCCGCAAGACCACGTTGCGTGATGTCAAAATCCTGCCGGAAGTGGTGATCTACGATCCGAAGCTCACGCTCGGCCTGCCGGTTCCGATGACTGTTGTCAGCGCACTCAACGCACTCGCGCACGCCATGGAAGGGCTCTATGCGCGTGACCGCAATCCCATTTCCACGATGATGTCCGTCGAGGCTTTCCGCACCTTCAAGTCATCGCTGCCGGGTCTCGTCGAGAAACCGGACGACCTCGATCTGCGTGCGGAAGCGCAATATGCCTGCTGGCTGGCCGGTACAGTCCTCGGCACGGTCGGCATGGCGCTGCATCACAAGATCTGCCACACGCTGGGCGGCAGCTTTGATACGCCGCATGCTGAAACCCACGCGGTCATGCTGCCTTACACCACCGCCTACAATGCTGTTGCGGTTCCTCGGCTCCTGGCGCCGATCGGCGACATCATGGGCGGCAGCCCGGGGGCCGGCCTCTTTGATTTCTCGAAGTCGCTGGGCGCTCCCGTGTCGTTGCGCGATATCGGTTTCGACGAAGCCAACCTCGACCGCGCCGCAGATCTGGCTGCGGAAAACCCCTACTGGAATCCCCGGCCGATCGATCGTCGCTCGATCCGGGACCTCCTGCAGGCCGCTTATGAGGGGCGCCGGCCGGAGAATTGAAGACGAGATAATGCACTCAAATCATGCAACAGGGAGGAAGATGCATGTTTACGAGACGCGATTTTATGAAGACGACGGTCGCCGCCGGCGCTCTGGTCGGTACATCCGGACTGGCCATGCCGGCCCTGGCCAAGGGCTCCAAGATCAAGCTTGGCTATGTCAGTCCGCAGACGGGTCCGCTCGCCGGCTTCGGGGAAGCGGACAAGTTCGTCATCGATGCCTTCCTGAAGGCCAATGGCGACAAGTTCGACGTGGTGGTCAAGGACAGCCAGTCCAATCCGAACCGGGCGGCGGAAGTCGCCAAGGAGTTGATCGTCAACGACGAGATCGACCTGATGCTGGTGGCCTCCACCCCGGAGACGACCAATCCGGTTTCGACCACATGCGAGGCTGAAGAGGTTCCCTGCATCTCCACGGTTGCACCATGGCAGCCCTGGTTCATCGGCCAGCAGGGCAATCCCGGCGATCCGCAAAGCTGGAAGCCCTTCAACTTCGCCTATCATTTCTTCTGGGGTCTCGAAGACGTGATTGCCGTCTTCACGGGCATGTGGTCCCAGATCGAGACCAACAAGCAGGTCGGCGGTCTTTTCCCGAACGACGGCGACGGAAATGCATGGGGTGACCCGAATGTCGGCTTCCCGCCTGTGCTGAACGCGCAAGGTTACGGCCTCACCGACCCCGGTCGCTATCAGAACATGACCGACGACTTCTCCGCGCAGATCGCCGCGTTCAAGAAGGCGAATTGCGAGATCCTGACGGGCGTGATGATCCCGCCGGACCTCACTACCTTCTGGAACCAGGCGCAGCAGCAGGGCCTCAAGCCCAAGATTGCCTCGATCGGCAAGGCCATGCTCTTTCCGCAGGCGGTCGAAGCGCTCGGCAAGGGCGGGCACAACCTGTCGACGGAAGTCTGGTGGACGCCGACCCATCCGTTCAAATCGTCCCTGACGGGCCAGACGGCGGCGGAAGTCGCGGCGGAGTTCACCAAGGTGACCGGCCGTCCCTGGACTCAGCCGATCGGTTTTGCGCATGCGCTTTTCGAGCTTGCCGTCGACGTGATGAAGCGGGTGGAAGATCCGACGGACGGAGAGGCCGTTGCCGCCGAAATCGGCAAGACGAAGCTCGATACGCTGGTCGGGCCCATCGCCTGGGGCAGCGACAAGCTGCCGCCCTTTGCCCAGAAGAATATCGCCAAGACACCGCTTGTCGGCGGACAGTGGCGTCTCAAGGACGGGGGCAGCTACGAGCTCGTCGTCGTCGAGAATTCCACGGTGCCGGAGGTGCCGCTGGGCGGCAAGATGGAAGCGTTGAGCTGATATGCAAGAACTGGCCGGCGGCTCGTCCGCCGGCCGCAAACCTGCTCGGGAACGATCGATGACATTGCTGCAACTCGATGGAATTTCGAAAAGCTTTGGCGCACTGACGGTGGCCGAGGCGATCGCCTTTTCGGTTTCGGAGGGCGAAGCGCTGGGTATCATCGGGCCCAACGGCGCGGGAAAGTCGACGCTTTTCAACCTGATAACCGGGACCATGGCCTCGGATGCCGGAACGATCCGCTTCCTCGGCAAGGACGTGACCCGGGTCAGTCCCATGCAGCGCTGCCTGTCAGGCATGGGGCGGACCTTTCAGATCCCGCAGCCGTTCGAGAAGCTGACGGTCTTTGAAAACCTGCTGGTCGCAGGCACTTTCGGCCAGCAGAAGCGGGAAGCGGACATCGTTTCGGACTGCGCGGACATCCTGGTCGAGACCGACCTTATTGCCGAGGCCAACACGCCTGCCGGCAGCCTGTCGTTGCTGCAGCGCAAGCGGCTGGAACTGGCGCGTGCGCTGGCAACCCGGCCCAAGCTGCTGCTGCTCGATGAAATCGCTGGTGGCCTGACGGAAGGTGAATGCAGCTTGCTGGTCGAGACCATCCGTTCGATCCATCGCAGCGGCGTGGCCGTCATCTGGATCGAGCATGTCCTGCACGCCCTGAACTCGGTCGTCGAACGACTTCTCGTCCTGCATTTCGGCCGCATCATCGGCATCGGCACACCGGATGAGATGATGAACTCGCCGGAAGTTCGCGAAATCTATCTGGGGATGGAGGTGTGATGACGCTGCTTCAGACATCCGGCCTGACCGCCCATTACGGGGATTTTCAGGCGCTTTTCGGCGTTGACATGCATCTTGAGGCCGGAGAAACGGTCGCCGTCATCGGCGCAAATGGCGCGGGCAAGACGACGCTCATGCGGGCGATATCGGGGGTTCTTGCAAGTCAAGCCGATGCGATCCTCTTCAACGGCCGACCGATCGGCGCGCTGTCCTCGCCGGATGTCGTGAGACTTGGCATCGCCATGGTGCCGGAGGGGCGCAAGCTCTTTCCGTCCCTCACGGTCGAAGAGAACCTCCTGATCGGAGCCTACGGAACAGAGGGAAGCGGCGCCTGGGATCTGCATAGGATCTATGATCTCTTTCCGGTTCTCAAGGAGCGCCGCCGGTCTCCGGGGACCGCGCTCTCCGGCGGGCAGCAGCAGATGGTGGCAATCGGGCGGGCGCTGATGTCGAATCCCAAGCTGCTCTTGTGCGACGAGATCAGTCTCGGTCTGGCGCCGGTCGTCGTGAAGGACATTTACGCCGCCTTTCCGCAGATCAAGGAGACCGGGGCTTCCATCGTGATCGTGGAACAGGATATCGGCCACGCGCTGCGGGTCTCCGATCGCGTATACTGCATGATGGAGGGTCGCATCACGCTCTCGGGCCGTTCGGCGGACGTGTCGCGCGAGGACATTCACAAGGCCTATTTCGGAGCCGCGACCCATGAACATCATTGACACACTTGTTCAGGGCATCCTGCTTGGCGGTCTCTACGCGCTGTTTGCGGCGGGCCTCAGCATCGTGTTCGGCATTATGCGGCTGGTCAATCTCGCGCATGGCGACCTCATCGTGTTTGCTGCCTTTGTGATCCTGACGCTGACGTCGCTCCTCGGGCTCAATCCGTTCCTGTCCGCCCTTGTCGCGGCGCCGTTGATGTTCGCTGCCGGCTGGATGCTGCAGTATTTTCTGCTGAACCGGACGCTCGGAAAGGATATCCTTCCGCCGCTGCTCGTAACGTTCGGCCTTTCGATCATCATTCAGAACGGATTGCTGGAGGGCTTCACCGCCGACAGCCGGCGCATTGCGATGGGCTCGCTTGACGCGGCGACGATCTCGCTCGGCAGCGTCAACATCGGCGTCATGCCGCTTCTGACCTTCCTCTCCGCCATTGCCGTGATCGTCGCGCTGAACCAGCTGATTTACCGCGCACCCATCGGCCGGGCATTTCGCGCCACGTCGGATGACCCGGTGACGGCAGGGCTGATGGGGATCAGGCCGAAGCGGATCTTCGCCACCGCCACGGGCATCGCCATGGTCGTCGTGACCGTTGCCGCACTCTATCTCGGAACGCGTGCCAATTTCGATCCCTCGGCCGGCCCGTCGCGCCTGATCTACGCTTTCGAGGCGGTCATCATCGGAGGGCTTGGTTCCCTTTGGGGGACACTCGTCGGCGGCGTGATCCTCGGGGTTGCCCAGACGGTCGGCGCTAGCATCAATCCGGAATGGCAGATCCTGGCTGGCCACATCGCCTTTCTCGCTGTTCTGGCCTTCAAGCCGCGCGGCTTCTTCCCGCGCGCTTTCGATTGAGGTGCAACGATGACTTCAAAAGCTCCGAGCTGGACCATGGCGACTGGCACGCGCGCATCTTCGCTCTTCGGCGTTGCGGCAGCCGTGCTCGTCCTGGTCGCAGCGGCGGCGCCGTTCCTGGTTCCCCGCGACGTCCTTCAGGACCTGTTTTTCATCCTGACCATGCTGGTTCTGGCGCAAAGCTGGAACCTCCTGGCGGGCTATGCCGGCCTTCTCTCCATCGGCCAGCAGGCCTTTGTCGGGTTCGGGGCGTATTCGATGTTCGGCTGCGTCATCCTCCTTGGAATGGATCCGCTGCTGGCGACGCTGCTTGCCGGCGTCCTTGCGGTCCTGCTTGCGATCCCGGCCGGCTTCTTTTCCTTCCGTCTTCAGGGGGCCTATTTCGGCGTCGGCACCTGGGTCATTGCCGAGGTGGTCCGACTGATCGTCGCGCAATGGAAGACACTTGGCGGTGGCACGGGCACTTCCTTGCCGACCGAAGCACGCAAGGAGATGCTCGGCGTCGGTTTCCTGAAAGACGCCTTCGGCATGAAAACGTCCGAGGCGAGCGATGTGCTGACCTACTGGTTTGCACTTCTTCTCGCCGTTGCCACCATCCTCGTCTTCTACCGCATCCTTCGCACGCGTCAGGGCCTCGGCCTCGCCGCAGTGCGCGACAACGAGACGGCGGCCCGCGCCGTGGGTGTCAATGCGCAGCGCATGAAGGTTTTCGTGTATCTGGTCACGGCCTTCATCACAGGCATCGCAGGCGCGCTGATCTACGTCCAGAAGGCGCGCATTTCGCCGGACGCGGCCTTCTCCGTCGTCGACTGGACGGCCTATGTGCTCTTCATCGTCGTCATCGGCGGCATCGGTACGATCGAGGGTCCGATCGTCGGCATCATCGTCTTCTTCATTCTTCAGAAGACGCTCTCGGATTTCGGATCGATCTACCTCCTGATCCTCGGCTTCATCGGCATCGCGACCATGATCCTTGCGCCGACGGGTCTCTGGGGGCTCTTTTCGGAAAAGACAGGCATTCAACTCTTTCCGGTCAGGCGCAGGCTCGTCCTCACGCAACCGGCATCCGTTCAAAATCAGGCCAGTTAGGGAGGACTAAATGGCAGACTTTTCAACTGACGTTCTCATTGTCGGCATGGGCCCGGCGGGCGGCGCAATGGCGGCGCTGCTTTCGAGCTACGGCGTCGACAATATGGCGATCAACCGCTACCGCTGGCTCGCCAACACACCGCGCGCGCATATCACCAATCAGCGCACGATGGAGGTCATCCGCGATCTCGGCCTGGAGGTCGAGCAGGAGGCCTATCTCTATGCGACAGCCCAGGAATACCTTGGGAACAACGTCTTCTGCGCGTCGATTGCCGGCGAAGAGATCGGCCGCATGTACAGCTGGGGAACCCATCCGAAGTCTAAGGCCGAGCATCTTCTGTCGTCTCCGAGCCTGATGAACGACCTTCCGCAGACCTATTTCGAGCCGATCCTTCTGAAGACGGCGTGTTCGCGCGGCACGCAGCCGCGAATGTCCACGGAATATCTGTTCCATGTCCAGGACGCCGACGGGGTGACGACCACCTGTCTGGACCGGCTGACCGGGGCAGAGTTCACGGTTCGCTCGAAATTCCTGATCGGCGCGGATGGCGGCAATTCGAAGGTGGCCGAACATGCCGATCTCCCCTTCGAGGGGAAGATGGGCGTGGCGGGGTCCATGAACATCGTGTTCAAGGCCGATCTCAGCAAATATGTCGCGCATCGGCCTTCGGTTCTCTACTGGGTCCTGCAGCCCGGCGCGGATGTCGGCGGCATCGGGATGGGCCTTGTTCGCATGGTGCGGCCCTGGAACGAATGGCTCATCAACTGGGGCTACGACATCAATCAGCCCGCGCCGCAGGTCGACGAGGCCTTTGCGAAGAAGGTGGCGCGCGACCTGATCGGCGATCCCGATATTCCGATCGAGATCACCTCGACAAGCACATGGACGGTGAACAACATGTTCGCGACCCACAT
Organism: Rhizobium sp. PAMB 3174; assembly: GCF_052908375.1. NCBI lineage: Bacteria > Pseudomonadati > Pseudomonadota > Alphaproteobacteria > Hyphomicrobiales > Rhizobiaceae > Rhizobium > Rhizobium sp. PAMB 3174. The sequence continues at coordinate 505,874 of NZ_CM128608.1, forward strand.
GCAGAAGGGGCGCGTCTTCATCATGGGCGACGCCGCCCATCGTCATCCGCCGTCCAATGGTCTGGGCTCCAACACATCCATCCAGGACGCATTCAACCTAGCCTGGAAGGTGGCGCTGGTCGCCAAGGGACAGGCCGGAATGGGGCTTCTGGACAGCTACAGCGCCGAGCGTGCGCCCGTCGCACGCCAGATCGTCACTCGGGCGAACAAGTCGATCGAGGAGTTTGGTCCGATCTTCAAGGCTCTCGGGCTGCTCGATTCCGTCGATCCGGTGAAGATGCAGGAAAACATGGATGCCCGTTGTGGCACGACACCGGAGGCCGAAGCGCAGCGCAAGGCCATTCGCGAAGCCATCGCCTACAAGGTCTACGAATTCGACGCGCATGGCGTGGAGATGAACCAGCGCTACACGTCAAATGCCGTTGTGACGGATGGTCAGACGGAGCCCGCATTCACCGAGGACGCGGATCTGCACTTCCAGCAGACGAGCTGGCCCGGTGCGCGTTTGCCACATGCCTGGCTGTTCTCCGACGACGGCGGGAAAACCTCCACGCTCGACCTCTGCGGACATGGCATGTTCAGCCTTCTGACTGGTCCCGGCGGTGCCGATTGGGCGAAGGCTGCTGCGACGGTCAGCCAGGCGTTCGGCATTGATGTAGCGGTCCATATCATCGGCCCGCGCCGCCCCTGGCAGGACTTCACGGGCGACTGGGCACGCATCAACGAGATCTCCGACAGCGGCGCCTTGCTGGTCCGTCCAGACCATCATGTCGCATGGCGTTCCTTCGGCGCCGTTGCCGATCCGGCCGCCGAACTGCACCGCGTGCTCGCGGCAATCCTGAACAGATAGAGGGAGGCAAACATGGAAGCGCACGAGAAAGGTTTTTTCACGGAAGAGAATTCCGTCGAGGTCGTCACAGGGCGCAATGCCAAGGCCGAGAACCCGCGCCTTGTGCAGGTGATGGAAGTTGTCACCCGCAAGCTGCACGAAGCCGTCAAGGAACTGGAGCCGACGCAGGACGAGTGGCTTGAGGCAATCATGTTCCTGACCAGGACTGGCCAGATATGCAACGAGTGGCGCCAGGAATACATCCTGCTTTCCGATATCCTCGGGGTGTCCATGCTCGTGGATGCCATCAACAATCGCAAGCCGTCCGGCGCGTCGGAATCAACGGTTCTCGGACCCTTCCATGTCGAGGGAGCGCCCCATCTGGAAATGGGCGCCAATATATGCCTCGACCAGAAGGGGGAGGACATGTTCATTGAAGGGCGTATCCTGGATACCGACGGCAAACCGATCGAGGGTGCGGTTATCGACGTGTGGCAGGCCAATGATGAAGGCTTCTACGACGTCCAGCAGAAGGGCCTGCAGCCGGACTTCAACCTGCGTGGCATCTTCAAGACCGGCGCGGATGGCCGTTACTGGTTTCGCGCCGTCAAGCCGAAATACTACCCGATCCCGAATGACGGCCCCGTCGGACAGCTGTTGGAGGCGCTTGGCCGCCATCCCTATCGCCCCGCACACCTGCATTACATCATCAAGGCCGATGGCTACGAGACGCTGACGACCCACATCTTCGATCCGGATGATCCCTATATCAATTCGGATGCCGTCTTCGGCGTGAAGGAAAGCCTGCTTGCAGAGTTTGTCATGACCCACGACGAGGAGCGCGCGGCACGCTATGGCTTTGCTGGAGATTTCTGGGATGTGAGACACGATTTCGTGCTCGCGTCAAAGGCGACGAAGGCTCATTGAAGGGCACTATTCCATCGCGCAGTGGCCAAGGTGTACCATCTTTTCCACCTGCAAATGAGAGAGGCCTGCCAATTTCCATTGGCAGGCCTCATAGCAATTGAAAGCGGTGCGCCGTCAGGGACGCACGGCCTTTACTGCATTTTCCGCCACCGCCGGCGCTGAGTTGCCCCATGCGCTGCGCAGGAAGGTTTCAAGCGTGGCGATCTCGCCATCCGAAAGCCGGTCGGCGAAGGCCGGCATCTTCAACCGCTCGGGCCGCTTTTCGGTGGAGGGCATCTCTGCGCCGTGGAGAATGACCTCGGTCAGCCCCTTGGTCGTATCCGCCATCACCAGCGAGTTTCCGGCCAGTGCCGGGAAGACGCCGGGCGCTCCCTGACCGTCCGGCATGTGACAGGCACTGCAGTTGTTGAGATAGAGCAGCTCTCCATCGCTGAGGTCCTTCGCCGCCTTGAGCTTGGCCGTCGTCGGATCGTCGGCGGCATCGAGGCGATCCGTGGTGCGTTTGTCCGCAGATACCGGCTTGGGGTTTGGCTTGACGTCCGAAATCGCCCGCAGGTACGCGACCATTGCGTCGGCATCCTCGTCCTTCATGTACTGAAGCGAGTCACCCACAACGAGCTGCATCTCACCGGTAACCGCGGAATGGGCGTTGCGGCCGGTGGTGAGATAGTCCTTCAGGTCCTGATCGGACCAGGTCTGAAGAGCCGACTTGGCTGTGCGGAGATCCGGAGCTATCCAGCCGTCGATTTCGCCGCCGGTCAGGAAGGCAGGATCGTCGGCACTCTTCCCGTCCTCGGCCATGAACTGATCGCGCGGGCTGTGGCAGGCCGCGCAATGGCCGAGCGCCTGCACCAGATAGGCGCCTCTTGCCAGAGCATCGCTCTCGGATGCCTTGCCGTCGGGATGGAAGCCGGGCTTGTCGAGTGCCAGCCAGTTCCAGAGGCGGATGCCCCAGCGCTGGTCGAACGGAAAGGCGAGTTTCGTCTCCTTCACCGCGTTGTCGACCGCCGCGACATCGTTATGGACGTAGTCCCAGATTGCGCGGATATCCTCTTCCTTCAGATGCCGGTAATTCTCATAGGGCATCGCCGGGTAGAGGTGCACGCCGCCGGGCGCAATCCCGTCGACGAGGGCGGCATGGAACTGCTCATAGGTCCAGTTGCCGATGCCGGTCTTTGCATCGGGGGTGATGTTGCTTGACCAGATTGTGCCCATCGGGCTTTCGATCGCGCGGCCACCGGCAAACGGTTTGCCGCCTTCGGCGGTGTGACAGGCCTGACAGTCGGCCATCTGCGTGGCGTATTTGCCTTGGCCCGCCGCCGGCTTCCAGTCGGCGGCAACGGTGCCGTCCGGCTTGGTGAGAAAGGGCGGCACAAAGATGATGGCCGCCAGCGCCACGAGGCCAATGACGGCGAGCGCAAGGATGATGCGAATAAAGGTTTTCATGATCCGCACTCCTCACATCAACGGTCTTGGGTTGGGCAAGTAGTCCTTGCGCAACGCCTCGAGCGCCCAGTAGGCGAGACCGCCGACCGCGCCTGTCGGGTTGTACTGCAGGTTCTGGGGGAAGGCGGAGGCGCCCATGACCCAGACGTTATGACAGTCCCAGGTCTGGAGATGCCGGTTGATCGCCGAGGTCTTCGGGTCGATGCCCATGATCGCGCCGCCGACATTATGGGTCGACTGGTAGGGGCGCACGTCATATTGCGCGCCGTCGACCTTGTAGCCGGAGGCCATGGCATCCGGGTTCATGCTCTTGGCGATTTCCTCGATCCTTGCCTTCATGAACTGGGTCATCTTGATGTCGTTGTCCTTCCAGTTGAAGGTCATGCGCATCAGCGGACGGCCGTGCCGGTCCTTGTAGGTCGGGTCGAGATCGAGACAGGTATCGCGATAGGCCATGTTCGAGCCGTGCGAGCCGATCGAGAGATTGTGGCCATACCATTCTCCCACCGCCGCCTTCCAGCCGGCGCCCCAGCCGGGCGTGCCCGGCGGAAGCGACATCTGCTGGATCGGGCGGCCACCGGTGTGGCCGCAGGTGATATAGCTCCCGCCGATGAAGCCTTCCTTGCCGAAATCGATCTGCGACATCGAGAAATCGTCGATCGTCATGCCGCCGGAGCCGGTGCCCACGAACGGGTTGAACACCTTGTCCTTGAACCAGAGGCCGGTCCCGCCGGTCATCTGGTAGGAATAGTTCCGCCCGACCACGCCCTCGCCGGTATCCGGATTGTAGGGCTGGCCGATCTCGGAGAGCAGCAGAAGATGGACGTTGTGCAGCGAGTAGGCGCAGACCAGCACGAGATCGGCCGGCTGGAAGACCTCCTCCCCGGTATTGTCATCGAAATAGGTCACGCCCGTCGCGGTCTTGCCATCGGCGGCCTTTTCGATCTTCAGCACCTCGCACTTGGTCTTGTAGCTGAAGTTCGGCTTGCGTTTCAGCGCATCGAGAATGCAGACCTGCGGTGACGACTTCGAATAGTTGTTGCAGCCGAAGCGTTCGCAGAAGCCACAATAGTTGCAAGGGCCGAGCTGCATGCCGTAGTCGTTGACATACTGGACCGAGGCATTGGCCGAAGGGCGCGGGAAGGGGTGATACCCCATCTTGCGGGCGGCATCGGCAAACAGCTCCGAATCCCATGTGTTCTTCAGCGGCGGCATCGGATAGTCGGCGGAGCGCGGCGCCTCGAATGGATTGCCACCCTCCTGGATCTGGCCGTTGAGATTGCCGGCCTTGCCGGCGATGCCGGCGACGCTCTCGAACTTGGTGAGGAAGGGCTCCATTTCCTCGGCCGTCACGCCCCAGTCCTGAAGCTGCATGTCTTCCGGAATGATATCGGCGCCGAAGGTCTCCTCAACATAGGAGCGCAGCCGGTATTCGACCGCCTGCGGCCGCCAGGTCTGGCCGTTCCAGTGAACGCCGGCGCCGCCGACGCCGTCTCCCGGCAGGAACGAGCCGAGTTGACGATAGGGAAGTGCCGTTTCCTGCGTGTTGTGACGCACGGTCAGCGTGGAGTTGGCCGGTTTCTGCATCAGGCCGTAACGCACGCCGTATTTCAGTTCGTCGAATGTGTTGGGATACTGGAAGTCGGGAACCGTGTTGCGGTCCTCTCCGCGCTCGAGCGCGAGGATTTCAAGGCCTTCGCCGGCCAGTTCCATGCCCATGATCGCGCCGGTCCAGCCGAGCCCGATAATAACGACGTCCTTTTTGGGATCCGTTCTGGTTGCCATGGTTTACGCCCTCTCCCCGTTGATCGCGACGGGACCCAGCGGATATTTCGCATTCTCGCGACCCGGCCAGGAGGTGAAGGCACCACGCGCGCCCGGGAAGCCGATATAGACCCAGGCCTGCATGTCGTGATTGCCGCCGTAACCCGGATCGGCGAAATAGCCTTCCTTTGTGTTGGCGAGCAGGAAGGAGAAGAAGTCCCGAAGCTCGGGATCGAGCGGCACTTCACCCTTTTGCAGCGAGGTCAGTGCGGCGTCTTGTTTTGCTGGGTCGAGGGTTTCGAAACTGCCGCCATGGGTCTTGTCGCACCAGTCCTGAAACGCCGGAATTGCCTTCCGGTAGATTTCCGCCGGCGTCAGCGGGCTCTGGAAGCCGAGCGTGGGCGTGGCGGCCGGGTCAAACGGGCCTTGCATGTACCAGTCCGAAGCCTTGCCGAAGTCTCCTGCGAGCTGCCGGTCGATGAAGACCGGCACCCGACATTCGATCGCGCCGGGTCCGTCGCCGTCCGAGGGAATGAGTCGGGCGCAGGCGGCCATCACGAAGGCCCATTCCGCGTCGTTGAGATAGACCCGCTCGTATTGATCAAGCGGCGGTGGGGCTTCCTTCTCGGGCGTTTGTGCACTGGCCGTACCGGCAAGCGAAGCTATCGCCATCCCTACGGCGCTTCCCTTGAGGAAACCGCGCCGGGAGGGGCGTCCTGGCATATCTCTCATGATGTTTTTCCTTTCGCCGGCTGATGCCGGACTGATCCTTCCGCCGATGCCGGTTCCGGGACATTTCCCGAATTGGCAACCGCTCCGTCGTTCCCGGCGCGCCCGGAAACGTATGTCAGTTGCAAGCGGCAAACTGACAAACGCTAAAGTCTCACATTCCGTTCCCTACCGCCAGAGAGTTGTCACCCTATCGTGATACAATCAAAGGGTACCTGCATGTTTCGGGATCGGGTTTTCGCGAGCGCAGACGAGAATTTTTGCGCTCGATCACTAGTAGCCACGACGTTTACCTGCATCCTGCCCGACACCGATGCGGGATTGAACCGACACCAGTTTTTGGCGCCCTGACCGCAGACGGCTGCTAAGCCGCGGCAACCGGTATGGTGCTTTCGCGTGACCATGTCAGCGTGACGGCCTCGCCGTCACCGAGACTGTTCGATCCGGTATTGGGAAGGCCCACTCGGATTTCGCGACCGTTGTGATTGACGAACAGCGTGGTGCTGTTGCCGGCGAAGAGCCGGCGCTCGATACGGCCTTCCAGCACGTTGTCCAGTCTCGGCTGTTCAGCCGAGACGATTCGGATCCGCTCCGGTCGAACGGCACAGCGGATCACCCCGGACTGCATGTCGTTGCTGTCGGCGACGCGAACTGCGCGGCCGTCCGTGAGCATGACGCCACTGTCCTGCCATTCGCCCTCGAAAATATTGGCGTCCCCGAGGAAGGTCGCGGCAAAGAGGGTCTTCGGGCGATTGTAAATATCCTCAGGCCGTCCTTCTTCGATCAGTCTTCCATCCTTGAGAAGGCCGATGCGATCGGCCATGGTCAGGGCTTCCTCCTGGTCATGGGTCACGAAGACGGTGGTAATGCCAATTTCCCGTTGAATACGTTTTAGTTCGACCTGCATGTCGAGACGCAGGGCTTTGTCCAGTGCCCCGAGGGGCTCGTCGAGAAGCAGTACGCGAGGATTGATGACGATCGCGCGCGCGAGCGCCACACGCTGGCGCTGTCCACCGGAAAGCTGATGCGGCTTGCGACCTTCGAGCTTTCCGAGCTGAACCAGATCGAGGGCGTTCATGACCTTCTTTCGTATTTCCTCGCGCGCGACGCCCCGCACGCTGAGGCCGAAGGCGACATTGTCGAACACCGTCATATTGGGAAACAGCGCGTAGTTCTGGAACACCATGCCGATGTTGCGCTTTTCCAGGGGAACCCGCTCGACGCTTTCGCCATTCATCTCGATGTGGCCGGTGTCGGGATAGTCGAAGCCGGCGATCATTCGCAGCAGCGTGGTCTTGCCGCTGCCGGACGGGCCGAGAAGTGCGTAGAAGCCGCCATCCTCGAAGCGCACCGAGATGTCGTCGAGCGCCTTGTAGATGCCGAAGCTTCGTGACAGGTTTTTCACCTCGACGCTGGCCATCAGCTATTTCCTCCGAATTTGTAGAAGCGGGCGGTCACCAGCATCAGGACCATGGACATGACGATGATGATCGTCGACACCGCGTTGATCTCGGGCGTGAAGCCCTTGCGGATCGCTGCGTAGATTTCAACTGGAAGCGTCGTTTGCCCCGGGGTCGCCAGGAAATAGGAGACGACGAACTGGTCGAAGGAAACGGCGAAGGCGAAGAGCCCGCCGGCGACGACGCCCGGCGCAAGATAGGGCAGGGTCACCCTGCGGGTGATCTGCCACTGGCTGGCGCCCAGCGAGCGGGCCGCCTCCTCCAGCTCCGGCGCGAAGGTCTGGAGGCGGGCATTGAGCACGATGATGACATAGGGCAGGGCGAGCGCCACATGGCCGAGTATGATGGCGTGCAGGCCGCGGCCTATTCCAATGCCGTAGAAGAAGACGAGCATCGCCGTGCCGGTGATCAGCCACGGAATGGCGATCGGCGGCAGCAACAGGGCCTGAAGCAGCTTCTTGCCCCTGAACTCGTAGCGGAAGAACGCCAGCGATGCGGCCGTGCCGATAACCGTCGCGACAATCGTGGTGATGACGGCGATCTGTAGGCTGTTGAGGGCGGCGCCGATCAGTTGGCCGTCCTGCGACAGCGCCTGATACCACGTCGACGACCACGTCAACGGTAATTGATAGAAGGGCGAGGCGTTGAACGACATCAGTCCCATGATGACGATCGGCAGATACAGGAAGGCCAGGAGAAGGCCGACGTAGAGACGTCCGACGGCGTTGAGGAGGCGCGTGGTCTTGCTCATGCGGCTTTCCTCATGACGGGGGAGGCCAATGCCAGGATGGCGAGGACGAGTGCCAGCAGGATGAAGGAGAGTGCGGCGCCGAGCGGCCAGTTGAAGACGGCGACGAACTGGTCCTCGATGACGGTTCCGTAGAAGGTGCCGGTCCGGCCGCCGAGGATGCGGGGCTCCATGAACGAGCCGATCACCGGCACGAAGACGAGAACGGCTCCGGCGATGATGCCCGGCAGCGACAGCGGCAGAATGATGCGCCTCAAAATCCGGAAACGCGATGCGCCGAGCGACCGCGCCGCCTCGATGAGGCTGTCGTCGATCGCCTGGATGCTGAGGTAGCAGGTGAGCACGATATAGGGCACATAGGAATGCACTAGGCCGATGATGACGGCCGGATAGGAATACATCAGGTCGATATTGACCTTGAACTGCAGGATGGCGTTCAGCGCCGTATCCAGTATGCCGCCGCTGCGCAGCACCATCGCCCAGGAGAAGATGCGGACGAGCCCATTGCTCCAGAAGGGCAGGATGACGAGCAGGAAAATCGCTTCCCGGGTTCTGCCCTTGAACACCTTGGCCAGTACGTAGGCCGACGGAAAGCCGAGAATAATGCACCATACCGTGACCTCGAAGGCCAGGCGCAACGATGACAGCAGAAGCTTTGCGTAAACGTCGCTCGAAAAGAAATCGGCGTAGTTCGACAATGTCAGCGACCAGGGCTTGCCCATGAAAGGCATGTCGCTGGCAAAGCTGAAGAAGACCATGGCCGACAATGGCAGGAAGATTGCCACCATCAGCCAGAGATAGGCGGGAAGGAGCAGCGGCGCGGCGGCTTTCGCCGTCGAACGATGCCCAAGCCGGGATTGTGATGCGCCCATGCCGTGCTCCTTCCCTGATCGTGACTACTTCACATTGACCTTCAGTTCCTGCCAGATCTGCAGGTACTTCTCGCGGTCGGCATCCGAGACGGGCGCCTGGAACTGGATGCGCGACGCGACCTGCGGGTCGCCCATGACCTTTCGGTTGAATGCGTCTTCCGGCAGTTCGGCGACGGCTGCAGTGTTGGCCGAAACCGGTGCGCCGACCTTGTTGTCCCATTCCATGTAGAATTTCGGATCGATCATGTAGTTGATGAAGGCTTCAGCGCCCTCGACGTTTTTCGACCCCTTGGGGATGGAAAAGGCGTCAAGCCAGCCGACCGCGCCTTCTTCCGGAACGACGAATGTGACCGGAAGGCCGAAGTTCTTCTTGGCGCGCGAAGCCGAACCGCTCCAGTAGGTGCCGACGTCGATCTGGTTGGCGGCAACCATCTGGTTCCAGTCGTTCTCCGCACTCCAGAACATGCGGATCTGGGGCATCAGGGACGCAAGCTTGGCCTTGACCGCATCCATGTCCTTGATGTCGTTGATGTTCTGCCCGGTTGCAATGGCGCCGAACTGAATGGCTTCGAGGGCGTCGTCGCGCAAGACCACGCGTCCCTTGTGGGCTTCATCCCACATCACCTGAATGGAGGTCGGGGTCTTGTCGAAGGCCTTGTCGTTGACGGCGATGGAGGTCAGGCCCCAGACCCACGGCACGCCATAGGTCTGGCCGTCGTGGTTGAGCAGGGGCGACTTGGCCTTTTCCTCGCTGATGTTCGCCGCATTGGCGATCTTGCTGGTGTCGATCGGCTGGATGAGCCCTTCCGACGTCGCCTGGTCGTTGAAGGCCGCGTTGATCATCACGACGTCGTAGAGGCCGGGATTGGTCCGCAGCTTGGTCAGCATTTCCTGTTCGGAATTGAAGTAATCGTTGATGACCTTGTTTCCGGTGGCCTTTTCGAAGGCTTCCACGGCCCAGGGCTCGTCGGTGCCGTAGCCCTTCCAGTTGAGAACATGGACGTCGGCTGCCATTGCGCCGGATTGCATCAGCACTGTCATTATGGCGGTGGTCGCCAGTATCGAATAGGATTTCATGTCTGCTTCCTCTCAGATTTGATGTGCCTGTTCTTCTTCTTTTTCAGTCGATTATGGTTTCCCCGGCACGTTTCAGGAATTCTTCGACTTCTTGTCTGTATGGGGCATTGGAGCCGCCGCGGCGGGTTGTCGAGATGGCGGCGGCGGCATTGGCAATGCGCAGTGCATTCAGGGGCGGCTCATTGCGGGCAAGCGCCGCGGCCATCGCGCCGGAATGGACATCACCGGCGCCATTGGTGTCCACCACGTCGACCCGGAAGGCGGGGACAAAGGCGGGTTGTTCGTTTCTCAAGGCCAGCAGCGCGCCATCGCCGCCGCAGCGTATGATCACGCCTTTCGCATGTGGACAGGACCGGTCAAGCAGCCTTGCTGCCAGATCCTCCAGACCGGCTTTGCCGGCGATCGCTGTTGCTTCCGCACGGTTGCAGGTCAGCCAGTCGGCGCGTTTCATGACCCGTGCCAGGATATTCTCCGGGATATGGTCGACTACGCCGGTGGGATCGAACATGAAGGTCACATTGCCCGGCAGGCCTTCTATGAAATCTGCCAGGATATCGCGACATTCCGGATAGGCGAGCGTGTATCCGGAGGTGAAGAACCAGTCCCCGGCCTTTGGGGCGATGGAGCGAAGATCGTCGGCCTCGATGAGTGCCTCCGCCCCCTGTCGGGAGACGAAGGTTCTTTCCCCGTCTGCGGTGACCAGCACGATACAGGTACCGGTGTCTGCGCCGGTTGCCCTGGTTTGGATGCAATCGATGCCTTCCGCCTGGAATGCCGCCGCGAGCAGGGCGCCGACGGGTCCGGACCCGATCTTGCCGGCATAGGCGCAATCGAGGCCGCTTCGGTGCGCCGCGACCAGCATGTTGAAGCCGCCGCCGGGCAGGGCCGAAAAGCCTGACGCCAGGAGGTCTTCGCCGGGTATGGGCAATCGATCGATTTCATAGACGTAATCGACGACGGCGCTGCCGATATGAAAGAGCCGGGGTTCAGGCATGCCGCACCTTCTGGCTCTCGGCCAGTGTCAGGCGACGATCGACAAGGGCCTCAGCCAGTGAACGGGCCTTCTCCGGATCGAACTCCTTGAGGCCGGTGATCATGTCGTCCGCGACCGACGAGAGACCGCCGCAGGCGCCTGCCATAGAGCAGGCGATGGCGCCGATCGTGTCGGTGTCGCCGCCGAGATTGGCGGCGATGACGGCCGCCTTCCAGCAATTGCCATCAGCCAGGGCCAGGACCGCAAAGGCGGCCGGAACGGATTCCTGCGAGGCGACGCTCGTACCGATGAGATCGAACATTGCTTGGATATCCGCCGTGGTTCGGGCCTGTTCGGCCAGAGATACAGCCCAGGCGATCCGTGCAGAAATGCGTCCGCCGGCAACCCAGGCTCCTTCGCTCTCCGCAGCCTTTGCAGCTTCCAGTGAGGCCGGTATGGCTTCACGCCACACAGCGCCGTCCAGCCCGCAACTGACGACGGTGGCAACGGCCGCCGCGGCGGCAATGGCGATCGAGGTATTGTGTGTCGAGCGGCACGTCTCGGCGACGGTCTGCACCAGTTGGCGCGACGCAGGCAGCATGATGCCGGCGGGTGCTATGCGCATGGCCGCTCCGTTCGTGTCGCCGTATCGGCCGGCCTGTTCCGGCGGGACGCCGGCATTGATCGCGTCAATGGCGCGCTTGGTCGAAGGGCCGAGGAGATCATAGCCGCCACGGGCGCGGATGCTCTCTTCCCAGGCGAGCAGCGCGTCGATCCACAGCCTGTGATCGAAGCCATCCCGCGATTGCAGAAGGACGTCGCCAAGAAGCAGGGTCTGCTCCGTGTCGTCGGTGATCGCGCCGGCCGCAAGGCCTCGGGAGACAGGGTGATCGTCGGTCGGCGCGACAAAGCCCTCGACGTGCCCATAGAGTTCGGCGATCCGCTGGGGCGAGAGAAGTTGCGTCGGCATTCCCATGGCGTCGCCGATTGCGCCGCCTGTCAGTGCCGCTACCGCTCTGTCGACCATCTTCTCGCGGGAAACCGTCATGCTCAAAATTCCAGATGAAGTGCAAAATATGTGGGGTTCAAAAGGCTGGTGACATATTCGATCGGGCGGCCGTCCGCGCTACGCGACAGGCGCCTTGTCCGCAGAAATGCGGCACCTTCGGCGCATTCCAGGAGGGCTGCGTCCTCCGCCGACAACAGGGCAATGTCGGCCCACTCTTCGCCGTTCGTCGGAATGAGCCCCGCAACCCGCAACGTCTCCCGCAGCGAGCCGGACTTGAGACCGCTTAGCGGTACGCTCTCCAGTTCCGGCGACATCGGCAGGCGGCTGCGTTCCAGCGACACGGGGACCTGCCCTTCGGACAGGCGGCGCAGGCGATCGACGGCGATGAAGGTGTCGTCTTCGATTGAAAGCTGTTCCGCAAGATCGGCATCCCGCAGCATCTCAATTCGCAAGACGCGCGTTTCGGTCTGCGCTCCGGCATCGGCAAGGGCTCTCGACCAGCCGGCCGCATCATCGATGGTCTTTCCGTTGAAGGTCACAAAGGAGCCGATCCCGACCTTGGTGGTGATCAGGCCACGGCTGTTCAGTTCTTCCAATCCCTTGCGGAGTGTGTTGCGGCTCACCGAAAACCGCCGGACAAGCTCGTTCTCGCTCTGCAGCCGATCGCCGAAGGCCAGCCTGCCGGAGCGGATTTCCTCTTCCAGCACGCTGGCGATCTGCCGCGGCTTGGCGACGCCGGGTTCGAGCTTAACCTTCATTGCGGCTGTATTCTCCAGTCAACTTGTTCATTGAACCTGTTCAAACCTGTTTACATACGTTCCATGGCGCGACGTGTTAGTCAATTGGGAAAATATCTCGCACCGCGATGCGTTATGCTTCGCGGCAAGCCGTGCAGGCGGCAACCCGATGGCTGGGGGTAACGAGCCGGATCTTGAGAACCTGCCGCAGAGCTGTCGAGAGCCAGTGTCGCGGGCTCAATGCATCGCGTGAATGCGCGTCAAAAGGTCGTCGGGGCGGGTTGAAAGAAGACGAACTGGCCATTGGAAACGCGGAACATGTCGCAGTTCCTGCGAACCGTCCCGTCGGCGTGCAACCTGAATACGCCGGCCGCGCCACGGAAGCCGGACGGCGTCGTCAGATGCGCCTCGTCGAGGCCCTGGCGGCCATATCGGCGGGCTATGCCAAGGGACATGGCGGCGGCGTCATACGCATAGGCTGCGTCGAGGCTGACGGGAAAGCCGGTCTCGCGGAGATAGCGATCGCCGATACGATTCTGGATGTTGTAGCCGAAGCGGCAGACGAGCGCGCCGGAAAGGTCCGGCGCGCGAAGCGCGTCGACCGGGGTTGTCTCGGCGATGACGAGCTTCGCACGGGCGGATGCCGCGCGCCCTTCCTGGATGCTCCTTACGATCTGTGGCGCATTCTTGATGCCGGGAAACAAGACGATGAGGTCGTATGCTTTCATCGCCTCCGCCTGCTTGCCGCTCGGCGGAGCCTCGCCCACGGGGATGGTTGCTGCGATGGAGCCGCCGAATGCGGCAACCTCCTGCTTCGCGCGCTCGATCTCTGCCTTGCTGTAGCCCGCCGGGGCGAGCAGCACACCCTTTTGGGCGCCTTCGGCCGTGGCGAAGGAAACGGCCTCGATGATGCCGTCGACGGCGTTGGATTTGAAGAGATACGCATCGGATTTTGGCGGCAGGGCTCCGTTGTCTGAAAGCAGGATGATCTCTGCATCGCGTCCCGCGAGCGCCCGGCGTATGTCCGGCAGGTAGGACGGTGGCGCGGACGTCAGCAGCACCTTGATGCCGGCTGTACCGAGCTTGCGGGTTGCCGCCTCCACCTCATCGGGCTTGTCGCCGCTTTGCTCCACCCGCATGGAAAATTCGCCGCCACCTAGATCGCGGACGGCCATCGACGCTCCGGCTCGCCTGTCGCGCTCCGCCTGGCTGGCGGGTTGGTCCGCCGGCTGAAAGCCCAGATATCCGATGAGAGGATCGCCGGTGCCGATGGTCTCGCTCTTCGGCTGCGGGCCACCGGCGTGCGCCGACGTCTTCCCCGCCGGTGTATCGATGCCTTCGGCGAGGTCGCCGGTCTGGCAGCCGGCGAGAACGGAAAGGAGCAGGGCCACGCAAAATGGCTTCCTGAGTTCCACGCGCATCACCATGTTGATCCTAACCTCATACGCACTCGACCAGACCGCGATTGGAGGCGCTCCTCAGTGCCATGTGGACAGCTTCCTCCATCGCGACATACACAACTACGCATCGACCAGCCAATGGCACGTTGCGCGGTAATGAGACTTTATCACCGACAGCGCTGCCACATCAGACATTGGCCTGATGTGGCGTGCTGGTTCCGTCATCATAGAGGATATGAACGGTGTTCGAAGCGTAATTGAACCCGTTGAGAATTGCGACGGTCTGATAGTTGTCGCCGCTCCCGTTGGTATCCACCTGAACAAGTGCGTCGCTACCGGACTGCACCACCTGCACATAGCCGGAGGCATGCGGGTCCGTGACGCCCGCCAATCCATTCAGGAGCGACGTGAGGTCCACCGTATCCTCGTTCGCATGATAGTCCGTGATGATGTCGTCAATGCCGATGGCGAGAGTGTCCGCACTGATGACGAACGTGTCGTTACCGATGTCGCCCGTCATGTGATCCGCACCATAGCCGCCGTCGAGGAGGTCATTGCCAAGTCCGCCCAGCAAGGTGTCATCGCCCAGCCCGCCATGCAGCGAGTCGTTGCCCCCGCGTCCTTCAATCAGGTCACTCAAATTTCCACCGGTAAGGGAGTCATTTCCGGTTTCGGAGCCGTAGATAACATTCGGTTGATCATCGACACCATTAACCGTAATCGATGGGTTTCCGGGGTTGTAGAAATTGAGTTCGTAGTTGAGAAGGCGGGCTTGCTCATTCCCCCCTACAACGTCATCGTAGATGAGCTCCCAACTGTCACCTGTAGCCGGATGATTGGTGGCAAGGTAGTTTGCGAGCGTCTGGGAGAGGTTGTTCGTATTGTATATATCCGTGAATTGAATGGTTGTTTCCATCAATTGACCATTGAAGGTCCAAGTATTGTCGTCGGTTGGAGTGTGAAACACAGCTTGGAAGAGAATGCCATCAACCTTGATGTATACGTCGACCTGCTTTTCCAGATCGGCACCATTTTGATCGCCTGACTGAATGGGAACTGTCGCACCATTCTTGTGCTGAAAGTCGGTTTCAAATGTTATTGACCCGGAGGATGGGTCGCCGGCAATGGAACTGGCGAACGCAGCATCGAGAATAATACTGCCCACTTGGTCGTGACCCGAAGTGAGCGGAGAGTTGCCGTCGCCGATCTGCCCATCGGGACCCGGGAGATTTGTTGGTGCAACTTCGTTGATGGAGACAGTGTAGGAGGTCGTTGCATTTCCGTCAGTGGCATCGAGGTTGAGGACGACTTTCGGCGTATCGTCAACTGCGGATGTTGGTCGATAGACGAGATCGTCTAATCTATTGATGCCATTTTGAGAATCAAAGAGCACAGTGGTTCCGGTCACAGCAAAGTAAGTACCAGAAACACTGTCATAGTAGTACACGCCGGTCGGTGAATTGGTTGCCGTAACAATCAGGTGGTCTGCAATGTCTACGTCTGTCGGAATGTTTACATGTAGGGGATAACCAGCGGAATATTCCGGTGCCTGCTGAGCGGGATCGCTGGGGAGCCAGGCAGTACTACTCTGCACAACCGGCACGTCGTTTGTGCCGGTGATTGTGACGGTTATGGTGCGATCGACGGTTCCGGAATGGCCGTCATCGAGCGTGATGGTGAAGGTCTCTTCCTTGGTCTGTCCTGCGGCGAGGTATTCGACGGCAGATGCCGCAACGGAATAGTTCCAGGTGATGACACCGCCGGTTCCGTCGCTGTCGGAGGCCTGGGTGGTGACGCTTGCCGTGAGCGTGCCGAGGGCACCACTGGAGCTGACGATGGTCGGCTGGATGGTGTGGGTGTCGAGCAGGTCGACATCGGAGAAGCCGATTGTGCCGCTGTCGGTGAGGTTGCCGACGGGAGTGACGAGTTCGGTGACGGCACCTGTGACGTCAGTGGCGTCGACGACCGGCACGTCGTTTGTGCCGGTGATTGTGACGGTTATGGTGCGATCGACGGTTCCGGAATGGCCGTCATCGAGCGTGATGGTGAAGGTCTCTTCCTTGGTCTGTCCTGCGGCGAGGTATTCGACGGCAGATGCCGCAACGGAATAGTTCCAGGTGATGACACCGCCGGTTCCGTCGCTGTCGGAGGCCTGGGTGGTGACGCTTGCCGTGAGCGTGCCGAGGGCACCACTGGAGCTGACGATGGTCGGCTGGATGGTGTGGGTGTCGAGCAGGTCGACATCGGAGAAGCCGATTGTGCCGCTGTCGGTGAGGTTGCCGACGGGAGTGACGAGTTCGGTGACGGCACCTGTGACGTCAGTGGCGTCGACGACCGGCACGTCGTTTGTGCCGGTGATTGTGACGGTTATGGTGCGATCGACGGTTCCGGAATGGCCGTCATCGAGCGTGATGGTGAAGGTCTCTTCCTTGGTCTGTCCTGCGGCGAGGTATTCGACGGCAGATGCCGCAACGGAATAGTTCCAGGTGATGACACCGCCGGTTCCGTCGCTGTCGGAGGCCTGGGTGGTGACGCTTGCCGTGAGCGTGCCGAGGGCACCACTGGAGCTGACGATGGTCGGCTGGATGGTGTGGGTGTCGAGCAGGTCGACATCGGAGAAGCCGATTGTGCCGCTGTCGGTGAGGTTGCCGACGGGAGTGACGAGTTCGGTGACGGCACCTGTGACGTCAGTGGCGTCGACGACCGGCACGTCGTTTGTGCCGTAAATCGTAACTGTGAGTGTGGATGTGCTTTCCCCGCCACGCCCATCACTGACAGTGTAGGCGAAGGTGTCCGTGGTTGTTTCACCTGCTGCGAGCGCCTGGACCTTCGCGTCGGCGTTGTCGAGGGTATAGGAATAAGTGCCGTCCGGATTCAGCGTCAGTTTGCCGTATATTCCCGCGACTTCAGTGCCGACGTTTCCTGCCTGGCCGTCGACGGCGACCACGGTCAACGGGTCATTGTCGGGATCGGTGTCAGTCTGATCGCCGTACGCGGTTTCATCTGACGAATGAAAATGTGAAAGGGTCTGTAGAATATTGCCGGTTGCGATTGAGGCGAGCTTCCCGTCCTCTTCCACCCAGTTTGTGTCATCGAGGGCGATCGGTGGAGTGTTGATTTCGATGCTCTGCTGTTCCGCCGGCGGGGTGATGATGTCTTCGGTTGGGGCGCCGAACTGCAGTTCAGTGGCGCCCAGCAGATCGATGACGGGGCCGGCGGAGCCGATGTCGGCGGAAACATCCGAGTTGTCGCCACCCGAGCTCTGTGTGTTGTTGGCGACGGCCACGGTGCCGTCTGGGCCGGCGGCGACGTTGATGCCGTTGGCCTGCAGGGCTGCGACCAGCGTCTGGGGGGTGATTTCGACATTGCCGATGAGGAAGGTCGGGATGTTTTGCGAGCCCTTCTCGATGATGATCTCGGAACCGTCGGGCTGAACGAGGACGAGATTGTTGCCCTTCACCACGATGTTGTCGATCGAAACGCCGGCCGGCAGCTGGACCTGGTTCTCGGCATTGGCGGTGACAGTGGTCGGCTGGCCGGGCGTGGGAAGCAACGGCTGTTCTGGCTGGGGCGGCTGCGCGGCATTTCCGGTCGCGGGGTCGACAAAGGTCGGTTCGGCATTCTGCGCCACTCGCACGGTGCGGTTCGAATGGTCGGCGGCGCTGTCCGTGCCGCTTGTGTTGTTTTGAGCCGAAGTTTCCGTATTGACGCGATCCAGCATGGTCTTCTCCCGTTCGTTAGGGATTTGTAAACCACGCCGGTTTTTACTTATCAATTCGAATTTTACTTATTCAGAGTAAGTATATATATCCCGTTATGCTATTTAATGTTATTTTTACCGATGGTTAATTGCTGTATATATCTAAATATATACGCCCGGAATTTCCGACGTTAACGATCGTCGGACGTGTTCTTCACTTTTGGCTTCGGTCGCCCCCATGGCTCGATCGAATTTCCAGCGCCTATAGGGTTCGAGCTGCTGTTTCCCGTTTCGCGGCGGGATGGCCAGCTTGGCGGCCGTTTGCCCCTTCAAACGACGGGCGCCTCAGGTTGCGGTTTCTCATAAAATTTTAGCTGATAAATTATGTAAATATAAGTCAAGTATATTCACCGAGTATTTCTCCCTAGTTGCTATTCTTATTTGCAAGAACGGGGAAATATTCGATGGTCAAGAACAAGAAGAAACCAATCTTTCTTCAAGCAGCCGCTCTGGCCGGGGTGATGGCGCTTGCCGGTCCCGCAAAGGCAATCGAGCTGCCGGTTCTCAACGCCTCTTCCAGCCTTGTCATGGCTGCCAACAGCCTTGTCTTCCAGGTGAGCTCATTGCCGGCGGTGGCGTCGGTAATCAGCAACATGGCCGGTCGGTTGTCGACGGATATTCTGGGCAAATCCATGCCCCAGAGGCAAGCGCCGCAGACGTCCGAGGCGACGGCGGTGTTCGCGTCGGTTCCGATCAGCTTCAATCGTCTGCCGGCTTCCGACAGCTGGAAGAAGGTGAGGCCCTATCTCGATCTGCGTGTGTCAGATGCCTGCGGGCAGAAGTCCGGTTGCGCCAGCCGCGAACAGCAGCTGGAGCGGATCGTTTCGACCGCCAAGAGCATGCCGTTTGCCGACCGGCTTTCGGCCGTCAACCGCGCGGTCAACGGCATGATCGCATACACGTCGGACAAGGCGCTCTACGGCAAGCGCGACTATTGGGCGAAGCCGTCCGAAACACTGCAGCTCGGCAAGGGGGATTGCGAGGATCTCGCGCTATTGAAGATGACTGCGCTGAAGGCCATGGGCGTTCCGGAGAAGAGCATGTCCATCGTCGTCCTGAAGATCACCAACCGGAACATTTTCCATGCCGTGCTGGCGGTTTCGACCAGCCAGGGTCACTATATCCTCGACAACCTGCGGACCAACGTCGCCATGGACACCAGCTATTCCAACTATGTGCCGCTCTATTCGATGAGCGCCGACCGGTCGTGGATCCATGGCTTTGCCAAGGGGAGCGCCAATGTGGCCGCACAGGGCGTGGCTCTGGAAGGCAGCCTGCCGGGCTGATCCCGGCGGGAGTCCCTTGGTGTCCGTCAGTTCAGAATAAAGCCGATGATGGCGCCCTGGCCCGAAGGGTCGGCTAGTACCGTGTTGACGCGTCCCTTGACCACGCGATCCTGCATGGCGATGGCATAGGTGGTGGATACCGGGCTTCGCGGTGACGCCTTCAACTGCGTCATCAGCGTTTCGAGCGGTGTTTCGAGCTGCAACTTCATGCTTGCCGAGAGAGATTCCGATGCGACGTGCGACAAGCGTGCCTGCAGCAATGTCAGGAACGCGGCGTTATAGGTTATGATCCGCTTGTTGCCCGAGATGGCGAAAGATGCTGTCGGGCTCGCGGCCACCAGGCCGATGATCAGGTCGGATGCGCCCGGCCTAAGCTTGTGGTGCTTGCGAATATCCTCGAGGATGCCGAGGCGTATGGCGGCTGTCAGGTTGCCGAGATTGACGTAGCGCTCTGCGTACTCGCCGATGATTGCATTCGCCCGCTTGCCTTCGTGCGCGGCGATCTCGGCAAGAGCATTCCAGAAGCCGTCCTCAAGGCGCACGCCGCGTCTTGTTCCGCCGAGGGATATCACTCGAAATCTCAGGTTGTCGGTATTGTCTTCCACAGTCAAAGGTCTCAACGCTCCCTCATCGCTTCCCTTTGAGCCTTGATAAGGGGCTTCAACAGATAGGCTAATACGGTTTTCTTGCCGGTGACGATGTCAGCGGTCGCAATCATGCCAGGTGAAATGGGGTAGGATTTTCCGTCTTTCGTCAGGGCGGCGGTGTCGGTGCCGATGCGCACAAGGTAATAGCTTTCGCCCTTCTGCTGATCGACGATGCTATCGGCCGAAACGGTCTGGACCGTTCCCTGCAGGCCGCCATAGATGGTGAAGTCATAGGCGGATATCTTGATCGTCGCAGACTGCCCGGGGCGCACGAAGGCCACGTCCGAAGGCGAGAGGCGGGCTTCCACCAGGAGCTTGTCGGAGGTCGGCACGATGCCCGCGACGACCGCGCCGGCGTTGACATAGGCGCCGACCGTGTTGACGTCCAACGTGTTGATGATGCCGTCGACGGGCGAGCGGATGTCGGTGTTCGTCACGCGACTTTCGGCGCCCTTGATCGTCTGCTTGAGCACGGAAAGCTGGGACAGCGCCTCCGTCTTCGTGGCCAGCGCTTCCTGCTGCGCCTGCAGTTTCAGTTCGTTCAGCTGAAGCTTCGCCTCATTGCCGGCCGCCTGCACGCGATCGACCGTTTCCTTGAGCTGCTTGATCTGACCTTGCGTGTCGGCAATTTCCTTGCGGATCTTCAGGAGGTCGGTCTGGGCGGCGAGCTTGCGCTGCACGAGGGGCCCGAGAAGGGTTTCCTCCTGCTGGGAGATCTTGAGGCTTTCCTGCAGTCGGGAGATGTTCTCCCGGGCTTCCGAGAGTTCCTTCACGCGCTGTTGCAGGCGCTCCTTCAGCACGTCCATCTGGTTGTAGAAATTGTCAGCCCGTGCCTTCAGCAGGCTTGCTTCATTCAGGCAAACCTCGGGGGCAATGCTGGCAACGTCCTGAGGGCAGGCGTAGGTGGTGTCGAAATTGCCGCTCTGCTCTATGTCGAGCCTGGCGATCTGGGCGCTGAGCGAGCGGGCCTTGGCTTCGGCCTCACCCAGCGAGGAGGCCGTCATGGTGTCGTCCAGCCGCAGCAGCATATCGCCCTTCTTCACGGTCTGGCCGACCTGCACCAGAATGTCCTGCACGATGCCCGGTTCGCTGGACTGGATGATTTGCGTCTTGGAAACGGGAATGACACGGCCGGTTCCGCGGGCGATCTCTTCCAGTTGCGCGCTGGATGCCCATACCAGGAAGGCGGCAATCAGGCCGCAGATGAGGTAAAGCGTCGCCCGGATTTCCGGCGCCTGCCTTTCCTTGGCGATGATCGGTCTGCTCTTGCGTCGCGCAAATCGCTTAGCCCCCGCCATGGCACGTCACTCCTGAACCGGAACGGGTGCGCCGCCGTTTGCGGTGGCCCCCTTGAGGAACTCGATGACCTTGGCCTTCGGGCCGTCGGCCATGACGCGGCCCTGATCGAGGACGATCAGCCTGTCGACGAGGTTCAGCATGCTGTAGCGATGGGTGGAGATGAGAATGGTCGTCTCGCGCGGAAAGCAGGTCGACAGACGATCGATGAGCTCCTTCTCGCTTGCCAGGTCCATGGCGCCGGAAGGCTCGTCGAGGAATATGATTTTCGGCTTGCGTAAGAGAATGCGGGCAATGGCGATCGACTGCCGCTGGCCGCCGGACAGCAGGCTGCCGCGCTCGCCGACCGGCATGTCATAACCGGCGGGATGGCGCGAGACGAAGCGTTCGACGCCGGCATTGCGGGCGGCCTCGATGATCTCCTCGTCGGTCGCCTGCGGCGCGGACATCAAGAGGTTTTCCTTCACCGTGCCGGCAAACAGGTCGGAGTTCTGGGAAACGAAGGCGATGGCGGTGCGGACGGCGGCGGGATGATACTGGCGGATGTCGACGCCGTCGATAAGCACCCGGCCGTTGCTTGCCGAATAAAGTCCGGAAACCATGCGGCCCATCGTCGTCTTGCCGGATCCGATGCGGCCGATGATGCCGACCTTCTCGCCCGGCCGCACCTCGATGTTGACGCCGGCGAGAACCTGGTTGTCGGTGCCGGGGTAGGTGAAGTCGACCTGGCGGAAGGCCACGGCGCCCGAGGTGACGTCGCGGTTCACAAAGCTCGCGGAGGCCGGCCGGTCCTCCTCCTGGGACATGATGCCGTCGACGATCCGCAATGAGAGCATCGCCTGGCGGAAGCGGGCGATCGTCAGAGCCAGCTGGCTCAGGGGCGCCACTGCGCGCGACGATAGCATGGAGGCGGCCACGATCGCGCCGGAGGTGATGTTGCCTGCCGAAAACTCGTAGAAGCCGCCGACAATGATCGCCACATAGGCGACCTGCTGGATGAACTGGGTGACGTTGGCGGTCCAGGCGGACAACCGCTTGATGTTTTCCCCGGTGCGCGATGCGTTGCTGGACAACTGGCTCCAGCGGCGCAGCAGCGGCACTTCGGCCGTCAGCAGCTTGACCGTTTCCAGGCTTGCGATCGTCTCGACCAGCAGGGACTGCTTGAGGGAGCCCTCGTTCAGTGAGGTGGCGATCACCCGGTTCATCCGCAGTTGCGCGTAATAGCCGATCATGACGACGAGCACGAACGCGATCAGCGGAATGACGGCGACCCAGCCGGTGATGACATAGATGATGCCGATGAAGAGGAAGACGAAGACGCAGTCGATGGCGACGCTGATGGTGTTGGACGTGAAAAACTCGCGTGCGAATTCATACTGCGACACCCGGTTGGCATATTCGCCGGTGGACATCGCCGTCGACTTCAGACTGGTGTTCAGGATCTTCTCGTAGAGCATGTAGGACAGGCGGAGATCCGCCTTGCGTCCGGCAAAGTCGATGATCGATGCCCGGAGCGTGCGCAGCGTGAAATCGAACAGCGACGCGCCGGCCACACCGATCGCCAGAACCCAGAGCGTCGTCGCCGCCTTGTTCGGCAGTACGCGGTCGTAAATGTTCATCGCGAAAAGCGGAGTGGCGAGTGCCAGGAGATTGATGAACAGCGTTGCCAGCGCGACTTCCACATAGGAGCGCATGAAAGGTTTCAACGTGGAGCGCAGCCAATGCTGCTTTTCCACTTCGGCGGCAACGCCGGAAATGCCGTCTTCCGAGGCATTGCTGTAGACCGGCTGGAAGGAAAAGGCTGTCAATGGGGTGCGCTTCAGCATCTTTGTGGCATCGGACAGCATATCGGGGCCGGGAACCGGCCTGTATTCGAAAGCAACTGTTCCGTTGGGGCGTTCTTCCAGAAGGGCGGCGGAAGTTCCATCCCGATATATTATGAGCAGGGGCAGATCGAAGGCGTGGCGGGCAAAGGCTTCCGGCTTGATTTCCCTGACCTCGAGCCCGAGCCTGCTCGCCAGCCGCTCTACCTCTTCGAATGTCGGCTGGACGGCGTCAAAGGGAACGCCGGAGAAAAGCACAGCATCGGACGTCGGCTTGCTGTAAAAGCCGGCGACACTGCGAAATGAATCCCTGAACGTCGTTGCCCCATTTAAAGCTTGCAGATCAGGTACTTCCCCGGCAACGGTCAATGGCACTCGCCCTTACACACTCAATTGCCGGAAGGCAGCAGAAGATCCATCGGAATGCCTGGATCCTGGCGGGACGGACGCCGGTTGTACTGCGGATTGTCGACGCTCCTCACCTTGAACGATCCGCGGGCATAGGCCTCGGCCTGGTTTGGCGGCGTGATCTGCATGGTGCGCAGCAGGCTGCCGGTGGCGGCGAGCAGACGATAATCCGCAAAGATCGCCGCGTACTGGGCGGTCTTGGAAAGAATGTCGACGTTGTAGCGGGTGTTCTGCGCTCCGAGCACATCCAGGAGCGAACGCTGCCCGATGCTCATCTGTTCGCGGTAGCTGGAGACCAGCTGGGCATTTGACGAGGCCTGCTGGCTGAGGATGCCGGCCAGCTCCCTCTGCTTCATCCGGCTGTCCCAGGACACGCGGACCGCTTCCTCCACTTCCCGGTGCGTCTGGGTGAGTGCGAGGCGCTGCTCGCTTGCCCGACGGATCTGCTCCTGTTCGTTGGCGATGTCGATGCCGCCGCGATAGAGGTTCCAGCGGGCGACAAGACGGACCTGCGCGTCGCCGGTATGGCCGTCGCTGCCGTCGATGTCGTTGCCGGTCCGCAGGCGGCCTTCTGCGGAAATCTCCGGCAGGTAGTTGCTGCGTGCGCTGCGCACGTTGGCGTCGGCCGCGTCGATGTCGGCATTGGCCACGCTGATGCGGGGATTGCCGCGACGCGCCAGATCGATGGCGGCCTCGAGGCTCTTCGGCAACGCGCCCGCCACCGGCTTCGGCATGCTCGGATTGGTGAGCTGCTGTCCGAGCAGGCGGTTGAGGCTGGCCTTGACCGTTTCAAGCGTCTCGGTTGCCTCCTGCAGTCGCGCCTGGGCGCCGAGAAGACGCTCGTTGGCCTGCTGGCGATCGGCGACCGTCAGCGTACCGCTTGAGATCAGCGAGCCGATATCCTTCAGGATACCTTGATGGAAGGCGATGTTCTTCTTGGATTCGGCGATGATCTGCGTCTGCAGCATGTATTCCAGATATTCACGCACGACCTGCAGGCCGATCGTCTCGCTGCGTTCGAGAACGCGGAAGGACGCGCTGTCGACGCGTGCGGCTTGAAGGTCGAGCCCGGCGCGACGCTTGCCGCCGTCAAACAGCTTCTGCGTGACCACGAGGTCGACGCCGGACGGATAGAGGGCATTGTCGTCGAGTCCGATGCTGCGACGGCTCGGGCTGTCAAAACCACGGACGCCCACGGAGGCCTCCAGATCCACGCTCGGAAGGTAGAGGCCGCGCGCCTGGCGCAGCTCGAACTCCACCGCTTCGCGGTTTTCGAGTGCCTGCCCCACTTCCGGATTGGTCGTCACCGCGAGGGCCAACGCTTCATGAAGCGTCATTGCGCCTGCGCCATTTGCAGACAGAATCGTTCCTACGAGCAAGACTGCTCCCAGAACGGCCTTCAACTTAGAATTCATATCCCACCCCAATCAACGCGAATACTTTAGACTTGGACCCGGTGTAGATTTTACAGTCATCCCTAATAAAATCCATGCATAGGTCGTAATGCATTGCATCTTCGCGCAATCAACTCTTGAACGTGAAGTATCATGATATCGCAACCTATCCAAGGAGATCATTTTTGGTATTTAAATTGTTAAGTGGCAAGTGTAGCATCATTGCCTCATTATATTTAGTTATATTATGACTTTTTAAATCAGATTTATATTTACTTATTAGTGTGCAAAGTTGCCCTAAATATATTCAAGATTGTATATATAGGAATATATTAATTCAGCCCTGATCAGCTTGCCAACTGACGCTTTTGCCAGGGCCGGCGACAGCGGCAACGCGTCGATGCGCGCGCAGATTCGGCGGCTTCGTCGTCGGCGCGGATGCGCCTGTGATCGGCAGGCTGGGAGCCCTGAGCGGATAGAGATGATCCGGAGACGCGGCGACTTCGTCGTCAACCCGCGCGTGGTTGCCGTTCATCGAAAGATGAAGCCTGATTGTGAGGGCGCGCGGGTAGCGTCTCAACGCCATGATGCTTGTGTCACCGCCGGCATGGAGGCTTTCCTCCATGCCGGCGGTGTGGTCTCATCTGTGTCAACCGGGTGGGCGGACTACCAGATCTTGCGGATGAAGCTCAGCTGAAGGTAGTCGCCCTCGAACGCGTTTCGGCTGTAGACATCCGTCAGGTATTTGAGCGTCAGCGTCGAGCGGTATTCGGGCAAGTCGACCGACAGAATCGGACCGATCCGGATGGACTTGTGCCGCTGTCCGTCGGAGGCGGGCGTGGCCGGCGTGCCTTCGTCATCCTGGATCTGCCACTTGATATTGCCGGCGAGGCCGAACTGGAAGCGGCCGTAGCGCTCGGTCACCGCGAAATCCGCAGACAGATAGTCGCCGTCCCGGTAGGTGAAGCCGCCGGTTGAATCGTCACGCTCAAAGTTGTGATTGTAGAAGAGGCGGGCGGAGAACTCCGTGGCATCGAGGAAGATCGGCTTCGTCCGGTATGTGAATGCAATATTCGGTGAAAGCACCCAGTTGTTGAAGCCCGGATAGCCGACGGACGTGTTTTCGAAGCTGCCAATCGGGACCGTGACGCCGAGGCCGACGCCGAGAGTGAAGCCGACCGGCATGGGCGGCACGAAATCCTCGGTGGGCGCGGGCTGTCCGGGTGCTCCCGGAGGCGGCCCTTCATACCAGCTCTTCGACCAGAAAAACACGTCCGAGTAGGCGTCGTAGAAGCCGGTATGCTTGGCACTGAGGTCGACCGGCAGCGTGTTCGTCACCGTCAGGTCGTGCCTGCCATAGGCGAAGATTAGCGAGGACGCCATCCGGCCGCCGAGCACCTCTTCCGGATAGACGTAGAGACCTCCGAGCTGTCCCATGAACGTCCGCTCCTCTGTGTCGGGGTACATGGCATCGCCATCCCCGTTGTTCAGCCGGTCGCGCCAGCTTCCCCAAAGGCCGCCGATGGCATAGAGGCCGGGTTCGGGCGGCAGTTCGGCCGCCCTGATGTCGGTCGTCGCGCCAGGCGTTACGGTCTGGTAGAATTCCGCGGCATTCGAGACGCCGCCCAGCAGCAGAAGCGTGAGTGCAGACAGTGACGTCAGTCTGCCGATTGATCGCTGGCTTTCCATTCAAAATCCCCCCTTTTTGGATGTTGATCAGTGCGTAGGTGTAATGGCCGCTCCGCGGGTCACCGGTTCGCGCAAAGAGCGTCCGAATGCGGAACCCAAAAGAAAGGCGAGAGCGGCAAGTGCCGTCAGGACCGCGAACACGGCCATGGTCGCAACCATGCCACCGGCCAGGCTGGCGATGGCGCCGACCGTGAGCGGGCAAATGAACTGACCGATGAAGAACATCGAGGTCCAGATGCCCGAGGCGCGGCCACGATGACTGTCCGGCAACCTGCTCATGGTGAGTGCCAGCACCAGCGGCAGGGAGACCCCGCAGCCGATATTGTTGACGAACATGCCGATGATGCCGCCGGCAAGCGAAGGCTGGGTGTAGAGCGTGGCGTAGCCGATCGCCTGTGCCGCCAGGGCGCCCGTCAACAAAACGCCGATCGGAGCCCTCGACTGAAAGCGGAAGAGCATGGCGCCGGCGACCACGCCGAGCGATCCGATAGCGCTCGCCAGACCCAGCACGCCGGCCGCGGAGAAGCCGCGCTCGCTGAACACGAGGGAAATGTGAACCGGCGTGACGTAGAAGAGCAGGCCGCAGACCAGGGTTAGCGCAAGGCAGCTTGCGAAGCGGACGGTGAACAGGTGCTGCGAAGCCTCCTGCGCCGGGCGTTCGGCAGTCCTTTGCGGCGCAACGTGCTCGGCCTCGAAGATCAGCTTGAGGACCAGAGGAATGAACAGCGCCGTCCCGCCATAGATGAGGAAGGGCACGCGCCAGTCATATCCGCCGAGGAAGCCGGCGATGACGAAACAGACGGTTGCGACGAGTGAGGCCGAGCCGAACTGCACGGACAGCCAGTGTGCCCTGCGTTCTCCGGTGAAGTAGTCGCAGATCAGTGCCGTGCTGGCCGTCATGACGCCCGCCTCGGCAATGCCGACCACCGCTCTCGTCAGGATGATGGCGTGCAGGCTGTCCAGCCAGAATGGCGCTATGCCGGCCAATGCGTAGAGCGCCAGGGCGGCCATCAGCAGGCGCTTGCGCCCGATCCGGTCGGCGAGAAGCCCCGCCAGCGGCGCAAGCAATGCGACGAACAGGGCAGGGGTGACCAGTGCGACTGGTGCCAGCACCGAGGCATGCGGCACCGCCGAGAAATACTGGATCATGTGCGGCAATACCGGGGCGAACAAGGTCGACCCTATGGGCGCAAGCCACGCGACGGCCACAAGCAACAGCCCCTGAGGGGCGCCCGCTATACGATTTTGCATTTCGTCCTCCTCTACGGCACACGCCCTCGCACGACTGCAAGGCGCGCCGCCCATCTCCCAGATTGCGTATTCAGAAATTCGTCTCGGGCCGCGTGTCCCGATGCCCCCGGTTGGGGGGGGGGCGGCATCGCTCTCCTCCAGCGATGCCGGCTCCTTATCGTTGGATCGAGATAAAGTGATCCGTGGTCAGTTCCTCGACGATCCACTTGCCGTTGAAGCGGCCGAGGCCGGAGTTCTTCTCGCCTCCGAACATCACGTGCGGATAGTCGTGGATGGTTATGTCGTTGATATGGGTCATGCCGGCTTCGATCTGCTGGGCAAAGGCAAGGCCTCGCGCTTCGTCCCGGGTGAAGACCGCACTGGACAGGCCGAACTCGGTGTCGTTGGCAAAGGCCAGCGCCTCGGCCTCGTTGGCGGCCCGGATCAGCGGCGCAACGGGTCCGAAGATTTCATTGCGCGCGAAGTCAGAGTCGTTTGCCACGTCCGCAAAGACGTGCGGAGATACCACGCGGCCATCGATCGTGCCGGAAACACATTCCCGGAAGCCGCTCTCTCGGGCGCGGGCAATGCTTGCGGCAACGCTCTTCAACTGGCTGTCGTTGCACAGCGGTCCGACCAAAGTGTCCGGTTCGTTCGGATCACCGTATTTCACGGTCTTGGCCGCGGCGGTGAATGCTTCGACGAAGCGATCGTAGATCGCGGCGTCAATGATGATCCGGTTGGTGCTCATGCAGATCTGTCCCTGATGCATGAACCGGCCGATCAGTGCGGCGCCGACCGCCTTTTCCAGATCGGCGTCATCGAGGACCACCAGCGGCGCGTTGCCTCCGAGTTCGAGGCCGATGCGCTTGAGCAGCGACGATTCCCCTGCCACCTGGGCAATATGCCGTCCTACCGGCGTGGAACCGGTGAAGGTGAGGACGCGCGGCACGGGATGGCGTGAAAAGGCGTCGCCGATCACGCTCGAGCTGCCGACGATAACGTTGAGCACGCCAGCCGGCAGGCCGGCCTCTTCATAAATCTTGGCGAGGAGCAGGCCGCCCGTGACCGGAGTGTCGTTGGATGGCTTCAGCACGACCGCATTGCCGAGGGCAAGCGCCGGCGCCACCGACCGGTTTGACAGGTGGAGCGGAAAGTTCCACGGGCTGATCACGCCGACGACGCCAACGGGCTTCTTGTAGACGCGTGCCTCCTTGCCAGGCTTGTCGACGGGGATGATGTGGCCCTGGGCCATGGCGGGCATGGTCGCGGCTTCCAGCATGCCGGCACGCACGGCGCCCCATTCGATGCCGGCCTTGATGCGCGTGCTGCCCGATTCCCGAACGAGCCAGCCGATGATCTCTTCCTTGCGCATGTCGAGAATGGAAACCGCCTTGAAAAAGACGGCGGCACGCTCGGCCGGCAAGGTCTGCGCCCACTGCCGCTGCGCCGCTTTCGCGGCCTGGAAGGCAAGGTCCAGATCGGCAAGGCTCGCCTGAGAGATCTCGGCGAGCACGGCGTCATTGTAAGGGTTGCGGTCGAGAGCCGTGGTGCCCTGGGTGCCGGCGACCCACCGGCCGGCAATGTATTGTCCGGAAAATCCATCGTAGGACGACGGGAATAACGCGGATTGATCGATGCGCTGCTGCAAAGTGTATCCTCCTCTTGGCGATCAACAAGACGTCGCAGACGGCGCTGAGCGCTGCCGTGTTGTGTCTCGTTATGTAAAGAATTCGCCCCCTAGAGATACACTCCCATAAAAATGAAATTTATCAATATTAATTGTGGTTTTCTTGTATAAGAAATACGTATAATCGTATTTATGCTATAATTTACTTAAGTGAAAATGAGTTTATCTCCGAGTATTGGCAATACTCGGAGTTTTTGTTTGGCTTCAGTGTCGGCCGACGCGGGTCTTTTCGCCGCCGAGCCGGAGGGCTGGACGGTCGTCCCAGCGTCAGTTCGCTTGCAGCACGCTTCCCGGCACCCAGTTGCCGTGCAGGGACATGCGCAGCCGCATCGGCAGCTTGATCGTTGCAATCGGCCCTTCGTCCAGGTGCTGGGCGTCTAGTACCAAAAGGTCCGTAGACTGTTCGGCCAGGCGGTTGCAGAGGCCGATAACGTAGCCTTCGCCTTCCGGAGAGTCGGCGCGTTTCGGTACGAAAATCGGCTCCTGGAAACAGGACTGGTCGTCGGCAAACCAGGTCTTCGTCTTGCCTGTCGCCACGTTGACGTGGGCGAGCAAGTTGAAGAACTGGAACGGCCGAGGTCCGATGCGGGTCTCGTCAAAAGGTCTACTCGGGTCCATGGCGATGACGAAGCCGTGCTGGTAATGCCGGCCCATGTAACGGTCGTCGCTTCGCGGAAATTCGCAGGCAAAGGCGGTGAGCGGCGTCATCGACAGCGTGTTGCCGCGTGCGTTCATGTCGATGGTCAGCCGCATCAGGTTGGACGAGAGCGTCTCCGGCGGCGGCACTGTCCCGTCTGCCTGGGGGAAGAAGTAGAAGATGTTACCGCTGGTGACGGGCATGTCGACATAGATGCGTCCGGCATCGTCGAAGGCGTTCAGCGTATGTCCCTGGAAGCCGTTCGGTGCCGTGAACCATCGCACGTCGCTGCCGTCGCCGTCGCGCCGGAGGACGCCAAACAGCTGGTCGAGGCCCGGCTGCCACTGAAAATGCTTTCCGCCGTTCTTCAGCCGCTCAAGGTCCACGGTCAGCGGCATGAGCGGAAAGATGACGTAGTTTTCGGTGACGGCGAAGTCGTGGATCATTGCCGCGTAGGGCGCGACAATCCATGTTTCGCGCTTCTTCCGGCCTCTTGCGTCGATCTCGTAATAGACGATGTCCGGTGTCGCATCGCCCTTGGCTTCGTATCCGAAACAGAGAAGGTCCCCGGTCGCCGGATCGAACTTCGGATGTGCCGTGAAGGTGGCGCTGGTCAGCTGGCCATCGAAGTCCCAAAGGCCGATCGTTTCGAGCGTTACGGGATCGAGCGCGTAAGGCGCGCTATCCTCTTTCAATGCCAGCAGCTTGCCGGCGTGGACGATCACGTTGGTATTGGCCGTGCTGTTGTTCAAATCGCGCACGGTCGGGTCATTGGTATACTGGTTGCGATAGGTGCCGTGGAGCGATGCGCGCGCTGCACGCTGCGCCTTCAGACGCTCGGTCATGACGTAACGACGCTGGAAGTCGACGTGCCCGCCCTGGAAACGGAAGGCGGAGATGGCGCCGTCGCCATTGAAGAATATGTCTTTGCCAAGCATCGGCGGATATTGCGGATCGGGAGCCACCTGGAAAAAGGTGCCGTCGATCTCGACCGGGATCTTTCCTTCCACCTCCAGATCATAGACCTGTCCTTCAAATCGGGCAGGCTTGTAGAGCGCGCCGGTGAATTCAGGTGCGCTGGGGAAAGGTCCAGTCATCATATCTCCTCCTCATAACCGTACTAATGTGTACTATTATAGGTTTTGGCATATGTCAACTTAACAATACAGGTCGATACGGTTATAAGGCGCCATGCGAGTCAGAAGTCAGAAGAAGCGAAACGAAATCATCGCCATTGCCGGCGACCTTTTCCGCAGCCAGGGATATGGCACGGTGTCCATGGCGACGATCGCCGCCGCGGTCGGCGGCTCGAAAGGGACGCTGTACGGCTACTTCTCATCGAAGGAGGAATTGTTCGCGGCCTTCGTCGTCAATGCCGGCCTGCAGCGATGGGAAGAGTTCATCAGCTTTCCGGAAACGTCCGACGGCATCGAATCCAAGCTCAGGGCGCTCGGGAAGAACTATCTGCGCTTCGTGCTGTCGGATGAAATCATGTCGGTCAACCGGCTCGTCATCGCGGAAGCCACGCGCTTCCCCGAGCTCGGAGGCATCTTCTACGAGAACGGGCCGAAGAGCGTGATCGGTGTGATCGTCACCACTCTGAATGAGGCGGTCGAAGCTGGAGAACTGCAGCTTGACGATCCGGTGGCTGCGGCATGGCGATTCAAGGCACTCTGCGAAGCCCGCCTGTTCGAGCAATATCTATGGGCCACACGCAACAGCGTCACGGAAACCGAAATCCTCGAGAATGTCGGGCCTGCCTGCGCCATCTTTCTCGAAAGCTACGGTGCCGGAGATGGGGCGCGCGGCTAGCGGCCACGAACTCGGCGATCCGCGGCTTCCCTAGGTCACCGAGGTCATCCGGCGTGCCGCCCCATGCGTTGCGGGCGCGTGGGAATGATCTCCCCGCCACGTGCGTCACATCCCGGCTTCGGTCGCGCCTCATTGGCGATCGAGGCGCAATCCGTCTTCGCCGAAATAGCGGCGCTTCTCCTGCGCGACGACCAGCCGGATGCTTTCGCCGCCCTTGTAGTCGGGGCCTTCGCGCTGTTCGGCGACAAATGGCTGACCGTCGGAGAGGTTGCAGTAGAGATAGCGCGTTCCGCCGAGATACTCGCTGAAGTCGACGGTGGCGGCCAGCCCTTCATCCCCGTCGTCGAGGACGGTGACATGCTCCGGGCGCATGCCGACGGTGACCATTGCCCCAGGTTTGCCCGGTAGACCGGCAAGCGGCGCTTCGATCGTCGTGCCGGCCAGCGATATCCCGCCGCCCTCCAGCCATTCTCCCTGGAGAAGATTGATCCGCGGCGAGCCGATGAAGCCGGCAACGAAGGTGTTGACGGGGTTCTCGTAGACTTCGCGCGGCGATCCGCTCTGTTCGATGCGGCCGTCGCGCAGGATGACGATCTTGTCGGCGAGTGTCATCGCCTCCGTCTGATCGTGCGTGACGTAGATCATCGTATTGCCGAGCTCCTTGTGCAGCTTGGCGATCTCCACCCGCATCGACACTCGAAGCTCGGCGTCGAGGTTGGAGAGCGGCTCGTCGAACAGGAAGACGTCGGGTTCGCGCACGATCGCGCGGCCGATCGCCACGCGCTGGCGCTGGCCGCCTGACAGCTGGCCCGGCCGGCGATCCATCAGATGGTCGATCTTCAGGATTTCGGATGCCCGGCCGACGCGCGAGGCGATTTCCTCTGCGCCGGCATGCGCCATCTTCAGGCCGAAGGCGAGATTGTCGCGCACGGTCATATGCGGATAGAGCGCGTAGGACTGGAAGACCATGGCGATGCCCCGTTCCGACGGATCGAGATCGGTGACGTCACGGCCCTTGATGGCGATCTCGCCATCGGTCACCTCTTCAAGGCCGGCGATCATCCTGAGCAGGGTGGATTTCCCACAGCCAGACGGGCCGACGAAGACGACGAACTCGCCACCGGCGATATCGAGGTCGATCCCGTGGATCACCTCGACTGCCCCGAAGTTCTTGCGCACGTCGGTCAGCACGACGCCCGCACTTCCCGCAGACTGCCTCATGCCGCAGGGCCTCCAGTCGCTTGACGATCACCGGCCTGCAGCCAGACGAGCATGGCGCCGGGATCACGGTTGTCCCACAGATGATAGGGCACGAGCCGCAATCGTGCAGGAACGCGTTCCGCGGGCCGGCTGCGATAGAGCGCGGCTCCCCAGCCGTCGATATCCTCCTTCGCAACCTCGATGTCGACGGCGACAGCGTCGCCCAGTTCCGCGATCCGTTGGCTGCCGACCTCTGATATGGCCGGGGACACGACATAGGCGTTCAGATCGGCGCCGTTATCGACTTCCTCCGCGCAATAGACCAGCGGTCCGCGCGTCAGCGCGACGCGGCCGGCATCCTGACGCACCTTCGGATTGGCGTATTGCGGGCGGAGCGCCATCGGCAGATCGAGAAGGATCCGGTCGCCTTTCTGCCATGTCCGCTCCAGCCGGGCATAGCCGTCCTTCAGGCAACCAGCTATGTCGATCGCCTCGCCATTGACCGAGAGATTGGCTCCGACAGCCCACTCCGGAATTCTCAAAGACATAGCAAAGGCCAGCGGTTCGGCAATATCGACCGTGATCGAGACGGCCCCCTCCCACGGATAGGCGGTTTCCTGGCGCAGTTCGACATCCTTGCCGGCCACAGTCAGCCGCGCGGTGTTCTGGCCGTAGAGATGGACTGCCACCTCCTCGTCGGCGACGGCGTACATGTAGGAGCCGATCGATGCGACAAGGCGGGCGATGTTCGGCGGGCAGCACGGGCAATGGTGCCATTTCCAGCGGTGATGCTTGCCGGTGCTTTCCAGCGGGTTGTCGTAGAAGAAGGTCTTGCCGTCGAGCGACAGGCCGGACAAGGCACCATTATAGAGGGCCTGTTCCATGATGTCGGCGAAGCGCCGGTTCGGGCCCCGGCCGAGCATGCGGCTTGCCCAGAAGACGAGCGCCACGGAAGCGCAGGTTTCCGCATAGGCGGTATCGTTCGGCAGGTCGTAATAGTCGGTGAAGCCTTCATTGCTTGCCGATGGTCCGATGCCGCCGGTGACATACATCTGCTTGGTGGTCACGTCGTCCCAGAGCGTTTCTAGCGCATCGGTCAGCGTGTCGTCCTCGTATTCGGTGGCGAGGTCAGCCATGCCGGAATACATGTACATGGCCCGGACCGCATGGCCGACGACCTTCTTCTGTTCGCGCACCGGCTGGTGCGACTGGCTGTATTCGTTGTTCTTCTGAATGTATTCGGCCGGGGCGCGGCCGTCGCGCATCGCCTCTTCAATGAAGAAGTTCGGCTCCCGTCCGCGCTCGTCGATGAAGTACTTCGACAGATCCAGGTATTTGCGTTCGGCGGTCACCCGCGCCAGCTTGACGAGAGCGAGTTCGATTTCCTGGTGACCGCAATAGCCCGGGATCTGGCCCTCACCATGTCCGAAAACGGTGATCATGTAGTCTGCAAAGCGGCACATGATGTCGAGGAGCTTGCGCTTTCCCGTCGCCTGATAATAGGCTACGGCCGCTTCGATCAGGTGGCCGGCGCAATAGAGTTCGTGGTGATCGCGCAGATTAGTCCACCGGCGGCCGGGTTGGATGCGCTGGAACCAGGCATTCAGATATCCGTCGCTGTCCTGCAGCCTTTCATACATGTCGATGATCTCGTCGGCCCTGGCTTCAAGCCCGGCATCGGGCTGGCGATACAGGGCATAGGCGATTGTCTCGATCGATTTCGCCAGGTCGCTGTCCCAGAACATCTGCGTTGTGCCGCCCCAGGGCTGGATTGGAATGATGACGCCGGGGCTCGGCTTGCGGACATCGATGGCGTCGAGCATTCCGGCTTCCACGCAGCGGTCGAGAAGGATACCGGCGGTCGCGTTGCAGATGGCATCCTGCCACTTGCCCCAGAAGCCATCGACGCGGACGGCGGGCACGGCAGGCGGACGGAATTGCTTTTCCAGGTTCGGCATAATGCTTGTTTCCTTGTTTTACTTGACCGCACCGGCCATCAGGCCGCGCAGGTAATAGCGTTGCAGGAGAAGGAAGACGACGAGGCAGGGGACGATCATGACGACCACGCCCGCCTGTACGGCGCCCCAGTTGATCGCCCCCAATCGGCCGACCCTGACGGCTGTCATCAATACGGGGAGCGTATATTGCTCGTTGCTGGAAAGCAGGATGAGCGCCGCCAGGAACTCGTTCCAGGCGTTGAGGAAGGCGAAGATCGCCACGGTCGCAACGCCCGGCATGACCAGCGGCAACAGCACGCGCGTCAGCAGCCTGATATCGCGAGCCCCTTCGATGCGGGCCGCTTCCTCGATTTCCTTGGGCACCGCATCGAAGGCGTTGCGCATCATGAAGACCGAGAACGGCAGCTGCAGCGTCACATAGACGAGCACGAGGCCGACGAGCGAATTGCTGAGCCCGAGCTTGGCAAGGATGATGAAGAGCGGCGTCAGGATCGACTGGAACGGGATCATCAGCGTCGCGATCAGCAGGATGAACAGCACGTTCTTGAAGGCGAAGCGGTAGCGCGAGAAGCCATATCCAGCCAGCACGCTGACGATCACCGTGAGAATGACGGTGGCAAGCGAGACGAGAAGCGAGTTCATCGTGTGCTGCCAGACGCCGGCGCCGAATGTGTCGAGCGCGCGATAAGCATCCAGTGAGAAGCCGTGCATCGGCCATGGCGGCAGCGGTGGCGTTCCGGCTTCCTGTCCGCGCCGGAACGAGGCGAGCAGGGCGATGGCGAACGGCGCGAAGAAGAAGAGGGAAACAATGATGCCCGTCGAATGAAAGGCGACGTTGCCGAGACGTTTCCGGCGTGTCCTGAGGTCCTTTGCCGATGCCATTATTGCTCCTCCCCGACGCGCAGAAGCCAGAGCTGGAAGACGCTGATGGCGACGAGGATGACCAGCACGGCCATCGAAAGCGCCGCGCCATATCCTAGGTGGAACGAGACGAACGACTGGTTGACGATGTAGTAGACGACGGAGATCATCTTGTTTTGCGGTCCACCGCTCGTCATGATGTAGAACTGGTCGAAGGCAAGCACCGAGCCGGTGATCGACAGGATGAGGGCGAGGGCCAGGGTCTTGCGCATCAACGGCAGCGTGAGATGCCGGAAACGCTGCCACGAGCCCGCGCCGTCGATTTTCGCCGCTTCCATCAGTTCCGACGGGATCGACTGCAGCCCGGTCAGCAGGATGACCATGGTGAAGCCGGCGATCTTCCACACCACCATCACGATGATGATGGCGAAGGCCTTGTCGAACGTGGCGAGAAGGTTCAGCCGACCTTCGGTCAATCCGAGCATTTCGAAGAGCGGCGAGAAGAAGCCGCTGTCGACATTGGAGAGCCAGACCCAGAGCAGCGAGGCGGAGGCGAGGCCGACCACCACGGGCAGGAAGATGAGGGTTCTATAGGCGGCGACGAAACGGCGCTGGCGTTCCACGAAGATGGCGAGCGGAAACGCCACGGCGAAGATCGCGATCGTCACGATGACCGTGTAATAGGCCGTGAAGCCGAGTGCATCCATGAACCGGGCGTCGGAAAACATGCGGATGTAGTTGCGCAGGCCCACCCATTTCGGATTTCCGAGCAGGGACCAGTTGTGCAGGCTCATCCAGGCGGTGAAGAAGACCGGAATGATGAAGAAGACGGCGACCAGAAGCATGGCCGGCGCGATATAGAGCAGCCCTTTCCATGAGCCGCGCTGGGTTGAGCGGCGGCGTTTTCTGATCGGCTCGACTTTGATGTCATGCGTCATGGAGACCGTCATCTGTGTTGATGACCTCTTGTTGAAGAATTTGCCGGTGCCGGCCGGAAGCGTTTCGCTGGACTTCCGGCCGGTTTCGAAGCCGCCGGAAGTCCAGCGGCTGCCCGGGAGCTTTTACTGGGCGTCGTCGATGATCTGCTGCATCTGCGACTGCGCATCCGAGAATGCCTGGTCGACATTGTCTCCGAAGATCGCCGCATGCGTGAAGCTGGCCCAGGGACCGTTGGCGCTGTTGATCAGATCGTTGAACTGCAGCGTGTAGGGTGTCTGCGCAACCTTGATCGCATCGACGCCCACCTTCAGCCGCGGATCAAGGCCGTCGAGAACCTGATCCGCCAGATCGCCGCGTGTCGGGAGGCTGCCGTATTTGGCCATGATCTTCTGGCCGTCCAGCGAATAGACATAGTCGAGGAACGCCTTGACGTTTTCGAGCTTGCTCGTGCCCTTGGTGACGACGAAGTTGTCGCCGCCGGCAAAGGACGAGGTCTTGCCGTCGACGGATGGGATCAGCGTGACGCCGAAATCGAGTTCGGGATGCTGGGTGATCATGGTGCCGATAGCGAAGGCGCCGAGCGTCTGTTGGCCGATATTGCCGTTGACGAGGCTGAGGAAGTTCGAGCCGTTATCGGTGGCTGCGCCCGCCGGCACCGTGCCCTTCTGCACAAGGTTGCGGTAGATATCGACGGCCTTGCGCATCTGCGGCGTATCGAGCGTCGCCGTCTTGCCGTCTTCGGACAGGATGTCGGCCCCGGCACCCCAGACGAGCGGGGTGAAGGTGAAGATCATGCAGCCGCCGCAGCCGCCGCCGGAGAAGTAGAACCCGTAGGTGTCATTGCCGAGCGCCGTGATCTTCTCGGCATTGGCGGTGATTTCGTCCCAGGTCGTCGGCGCCTTGTCCGGATTGAGACCCGCCTTGCGGTAGAGGTCCTTGTTCCAGGCGAAGATCGAGGTTTCGACCGACAGCGGCAGGCCGTAGATGTGATCCTCGTATGTTCCGAGCTTCACATGGGAAGGCGAGAGGGAATTGAAGTAGGGCAGGGACTTCGCCCAGTCGGTCAGGTCCTCGAGCTGACCTGCGGCGGCAAAGGCCGGAGTATAGATGAGATCGAGCGACAGCGCGTCGGGCGCCTGGCCGCCGGCGATGGCGATCGCATATTTCTGCACCAGTTCGCTGAACGGCACTTCCGTCAGTTCGATCTTGTCCTCGTGGCTGCCGTTATAGGCTTTCACGGTTTCCTTGAAGGCATCGCCGATGCCGCTTCTCACCCACATCTGCACCGTTTCGGCCGATGCGCTGCCGGCAAAAAGCAATGTCGCGAGCGCTGTGGATGTCATAATCCGACTGAGCATTTCCATTCCTCCCTTTGATAAGACCGCGTGGCACACGGCCTTCTTGATGACCCTTGCATTCTCAGGATGCGCCTGCTCCTCCGCAGGACCGGCGAACAACCAGCCGGCATGGTAGTTTTCTGATGCCGAGTTCCACCGGCTCACCCTCTCCCAGTGCGAGCACCGTAAGGCCGGCCTGCCGGCCGAGTTCCTTCAGGTTCATGTCGATGGTGGTCAGGGGCGGGCGCGTGTGCTCCGCCATGATCCCCCAGTTGTCGAAGCCGACGACCGAGACATCCTCCGGCACATTGACGCCGCGCTCTCGCAAGCCATCGATGACACCGCGGGCAATCTGGTCGTTGCCGCAGAAGATGCCGTCCGGTTTCTCTCCGTGCCGGCTCCAAAGCTCGGAGACGGCCCTATGGCCCCAGTCCTCCGACCATTGGCCGTGAAGAATTTCCGCGCCGTCGCCGGCGTGGCTGCGAAAGGCCGCTGAGCGCTCGCTGACGGCGGCGAAATCCTCCGGGCCGGTAACGTGCACCAGCCGTTTGCGGCCGATCTGCCTCAGCCAGTCGGTCGCCAGCCCGGCGCCTTGCGCGTCATCCGAGGTGAAGGTCACGCTGTCCGGCGTGCCCTTCGTGAACGCGTAGACGACTGGCACCGGAAGACCCGAAAGGTCGACCGGCAGCGACCGGTCCATGCGCTTTCCGGTCGCGATGATGCCGTCCACCTGCTTGTCCAGCATCGCGTCCACATGGATCTTGCCGAGCGCTGGATCGTCCTCGATCGCGCAGAGGAAGACGGATACGCCCTGATCCACCAGCGCCTCGGAGATGCCGGCCATGACGGGCAGGGTGAAGCGACCATAAGTGTCGTTGGTGAGAAGGCCGATCGTCAGGGAACGGCTGGACAGGAGACCGCGGGCAAGCGCGTTCGGACGAAAGCTCAGATCGGCGGCAACCTTCTTGATCCGCCGGCGCGTTTCCTCCGCCATTCGGCCGGTATCATTCAGCGCCTTGGAGACCGTCGACACGCTGACGCCGGCCGCTCTGGCCACGTCATGAATCGTCGCGCGACGCAATGTCCTGTCCGAATTCGCCAATCTGGCCTCCCTCCAAATTTCACCCGAGAAAACCTTTTCTCACTTGAGGTGTCAATATGAGAAAACGTTTTCTCAAAATAATTCGTTGGATGCGCAGGGAGGGGTTGGCCGACGCCCTTTCAAGGCGACACGGCCGATGAAGGTGGTTCGCGCCAGACGACGTGCGGCCCAAAACTGGCGGGTGACGGCGGCGGCGAAGTTGGCTGCCGCGTCGCCATGACCAAATTGCTCTCGCCAGTCTCAGCCAAGCAGTGCGAGCGTCAGCGGATGCTCAGGATCGAGGAGGCCGTCGAGGATGTTGAAGTGATGGCGGTCGGGCTCCTCGACGCAATCGGTCGTCGCGCCGAGACCTTTCCAGATATTGGCGAGAAGCGCGTTCTGCCGCAGGAATTCCGAGCGCTCGCCGGCGCCTGCCCAGCAGGTGATGCGGGCATTGGCGGCCGGGTGCAGCAGCGCCGGGCTTTCGCGGACCGCTTCCTCGGCATCGAGGCGGATCGCGTCGTTGAGACTGGTCGGCAAGAGCGAGCGCAGATCGTGCAGGCCGGACAGCGACACGACATGGGCGATGCGGGACGCGACGGGCGCGGAGAGCGGCGAAGTCGACGAGACCATGCGGGAGACGAGGTGACCGCCGGCGGAATGCCCGATCAGGCGGATCGGTCCGTCGACCGCGGCGGCTGCCGTATCGATCGCCTTGCCGATTTCCGCAGTGATGCCGCTGACCCGGTTTTCGGGGCACAGCGTGTAGGAGGGCATCGCCACCGCATAGCCATGCGCCAGCGGTCCCGCGGCCAGGTGCGACCAGTAGCTCTTGTCGAGGCGGACCCAGAAGCCGCCGTGCACGAAGACGACGAGACCCTTCGGCGCCGTTTCCGGGAGGAGCAGGTCGAAGCGGTTGCGCTCGCCGTCGCCATAGGGGAGGTCGAGTTTGGCGCGACCGGCGGCCACCAGTGTTTCGCGCATGGCCTTTGCCGGCTCGACCCACAGTCCGGGCCAGCGGTCGCCTCCGGGAATGTTCGCGCCATTGGCGTAGGCATCGGACCAGTCGGTAATTCGGTGCAGCATCGTTCCTCGCAGCGTTTCTTGTCGGGCCGTCGCCCGTTCGGAGAGGGTTTCACATGACCCGGAATGTCCGGGCGAAAGGGGCTGAAGTCAATGGAAACAGGGCTGCCGCAAAAAATATTATAAACTTGAAATTTCTTTCTTGCGAGGAGGCGCAGACAGTGCAATGCTTCGATTTAGGGTGAATTGCGCCGCCATGGATCGTCAAAGGGCAGGGAACAGGCCCGGCGGTTCGCGCTGACTAAAACTGGGAAAGACATCATGCTTGGACCTTCGGCTCACGCGGACACGTTCGCGCGGGATAATCTTCCTTTGCCTGCAGACTGGCCCGAGATCGACCTGTCGGGCTTCGACTATCCGGAGTGGCTGAATGCCGGCGTCGAACTGAGCGACCGGATGGTTGATCGCGGCTTTGGCGACCGTGTCGCGCTGATCGGCAATGGCCGCCGCCGCACCTACAAGGAACTCACCGACTGGACCAACCGGCTCGCCAATGCGCTGGTCGAGGATTTCGGCCTGAAGCCCGGCAATCGCGTGCTGATCCGCTCTGCCAACAATCCGGCCATGGTTGCCTGCTGGCTGGCGGCGACGAAGGCGGGCGCCGTGGTCGTCAACACCATGCCGATGCTGAGGGCGAAGGAACTCGCCAAGATCGTCGACAAGGCCGAAATCTCGCTGGCGCTCTGCGACAGCCGGCTTATGGACGAGATGGTCGCCTGTGCCAAGGAAAGCGCCTTCCTGAAGCAGGTCATCAGCTTCGACGGTACCGCCAATCACGATGCCGAACTCGACCGTGCGGCGCTCGACAAGCCGGTGCAGTTCGAGGCGGTCAGGACAGGCCGCGACGACGTCGCTTTGCTCGGCTTTACCTCCGGTTCGACCGGCATTCCCAAGGCGACCATGCATTTCCACCGCGACCTGCTGATCATCGCCGATGCCTATGCCAGGGAAGTGCTGGATGTGCAGCCGGAAGACGTCTTCGTCGGCTCGCCGCCGCTCGCCTTTACCTTCGGACTGGGCGGATTGGCGATCTTTCCGCTGCGTTTCGGCGCCAGTGCCGCGCTTCTCGAAAACGCCACGCCGCCGAACCTCATCGAGATCATCAAGAAGTACAAGGCGACGATCTGCTTTACCGCGGCAACCGCCTATCGCGCCATGCTCGGCGCCATGGAGCAGGGGGCGGATCTGTCGTCGCTAAGGGTGGCGGTGTCCGCCGGCGAGACCCTGCCTGCGCCCGTCTACGAGGAGTGGGTGAGGAAGACCGGTAAGCCGATCCTCGACGGCATCGGCTCGACGGAAATGCTGCACATCTTCATCTCCAACCGCCTGGACGACCACAAGCCGGCCTCGACCGGCAAGCCGCTTGCGGGCTACCGGGCGATCGTGGTCGATGACGAGATGAACGAGGTGCCGCGCGGCACCGTTGGCAAGCTCGCGGTGCGCGGTCCCGTCGGTTGCCGCTACCTCGCCGACGAGCGGCAGGCCGATTACGTCCGCGACGGCTGGAACCTGACGGGCGACAGCTTCATCGAGGACGAGGACGGCTATTTCCACTTCGCCGCGCGCTCCGACGACATGATCGTATCGGCCGGATACAACATTGCCGGCCCGGAGGTGGAGGCAGCCCTTCTTTCCCACGAATATGTCCGCGAATGCGCGGTCATAGGCAAGGCGGATGACGCTCGCGGCCACATCGTCGAGGCGCATGTGGTGCTCGAAGCCCATGCCGTTCCGGGCGAAGCGCTGGTCAAACTGCTGCAGGATCATGTGAAGGCGCAGATCGCGCCCTACAAGTATCCGCGCTCGATCGTCTTCATCAAGGAACTGCCCAAGACCGAGTCCGGCAAGATCCAGCGCTTCCGGCTGAAGGCCGAGACTGTCAACTAAACCGTTCAATGGCTTGACGAATGTCGTTTCGCCGTTGGACATTGCCTTCGCCAAGTCGGGGGGAGGGCGAATGGTTCCATGTACCCGGCGTTCGAGATAACCAGAAAGAGGGAACAATGAAGACAATCATCTCCGCCGCAGCCCTGGCCTTGAGCCTCGGCGTCGCCGGCTCTGCCGCCGCCGAGCCGGTCAAGATCGGCATGATCACCACGCTTTCCGGCGGCGGCGCCGGTCTCGGCGTCGACACCCGTGACGGCTTCATGCTGGCCATCAAGCGGGCTAACAATCCGGACGTGTCCGTCGTCGTCGAAGACGATGCGCAGAAGCCGGAAATCGCAGTCCAGCTCGCCGACAAGCTGATCCAGCAGGAAAACGTCGACATCCTGACGGGCATCGTCTGGTCGAACCTGCTCATGGCCGTCGAGCCGGGCGTGGTTGCCCAGGGCAAGTTCTACATCTCGACCAATGCGGCGCCGGCTCCGCTGGCCGGCAAGGGCTGCAACCCGCTCTACTTCAACGTCGCCTACCAGAACGACAATCTTCACGAAGCCATGGGGCAGTACGCCAACCAGGACTATAAGAAGATGTTCATCCTGGCGCCGAACTATCCGGCCGGCAAGGACTCGCTGACCGGCTTCAAGCGCTACTACAAGGGCGAACTGGCAAACGAAATCTACACCCAGCTCGGCCAGACGGACTATGCCGCCGAGATCGCCCAGATTCGCGCGTCGGGCGCCGATGGCGTCTTCATGTTCCTGCCGGGCGGTATGGGCATCGCCTTCATGAAGCAATATGCCCAGTCCGGCGTCGATATTCCGGTCATGGGCCCGGGCTTCTCCTTCAGCCAGGACGTGCTCGGCGCGATCGGCGATGCGGCGATCGGTACGAAGAACTCCGGCCAGTGGTCGCAAGACCTCGACAACGAAGCCAACAAGACCTTCGTCGAAGCCTTCAAGACCGAATACAATCGCCTGCCGTCGATCTATGCCATGCAGGGCTATGACGCCGCGCAGATCATCCTTTCGGCCGCCGCCAAGGCCGATGTGAAGGACACCGAGGCTTTCCGCGCCGAACTGCTGAAGGCCGACTTTGCCTCTCCGCGCGGCAAGTTCAAGTTCAATACCAACCAGCATCCGATCCAGGACATCTATGTCCGTGAAGTGGTCAAGG
Organism: Rhizobium sp. PAMB 3174; assembly: GCF_052908375.1. Classification (NCBI taxonomy): domain Bacteria; kingdom Pseudomonadati; phylum Pseudomonadota; class Alphaproteobacteria; order Hyphomicrobiales; family Rhizobiaceae; genus Rhizobium; species Rhizobium sp. PAMB 3174. Next base: position 549,033 of record NZ_CM128608.1, read on the forward strand.
AAGGCGACGTGATCACCAACAAGATCGTCGGCACCGCCTTTACCGATCACGGCGACGCCTACGCGCAAGACTGCAAGATGTAAGGACGGATCGTGACTGTGGCATTGGCGATCGAGCAATTGCTCAACGGCCTTCAGTTCGGCGTCATGCTGTTTCTGATGGCCGCGGGACTGACCCTTATCTTCGGCGTCATGGGCCTTATCAACCTGGCCCATGGCTCCCTCTATATGGTCGGCGCCTTCGCCTGTGCCGCGGTGGCTGCCGCTACCGGCTCCTTCTGGCTTGGCCTTGCCGCCAGCCTGATTGCCGCGGCGGCGGCGGGAGCGCTCGTCGAAATCCTGGTCGTGCGCAGGCTTTATGCGCGCGACCACCTCGATCAGGTGTTGGCGACCTTCGCCCTCATCCTGATCTTCTCGGAAGGCACGCGCTGGATCTTTGGCTCGTTTCCGCTCTACCTCAACATTCCGCCGATTCTTCAGGGTGCCGTCGCCCTTCCGGGAGACGTGCATTATCCCGTCTATCGCCTGGCGGTCATTCTTGTCGGCGGGCTGGTCGCACTCGGCCTCGCCATGCTGATCGGCCGCACGCGGCTCGGCATCCAGATCCGCGCCGGCGAAAACGACCGCGAGATGATCGGCGCGCTCGGGATCGATATACAGACTCTCTACACCGTCGTCTTCGCCCTTGGCGCAGCACTCGCCGGTCTGGCCGGGGCCATGGTCGGCGCGTTGCAGTCGGTGCAGGTCGGCATGGGCGAGCCGGTGCTGATCCTCGCCTTCGTCGTCATCGTCATTGGCGGCATCGGTTCGATCAAGGGCGCCTTCATCGGCGCGCTGCTCGTCGGCGTCGTCGATACGCTGGGGCGGTTCCTGCTGCCGCAACTGCTGCTGCTTGTCGTTTCGCCGTCGGCCGCCGGATCGGTCGGCGGGGCGCTGTCATCAATGCTGATCTATATCATGATGGCCTTCATTCTTGCCTTCAGGCCGCGCGGCCTGTTTGCGGCATAGGCGGGAACGGGCGACATGATCACACGCGAAACCCTCGTCAACGCCGCCATTGCACTCGGGCTTCTCATCGCCGCCTTCGCCGCGCAGGCGACCGGACAGATATTCTACATCACGCTCGCGACGCGGATCGCGATCCTCGGGCTCGCCGCCGTCGGCCTCAACCTCGCGCTCGGGCTCGGCGGCATGGTGTCCTTCGGCCACGCCATGTTCTTCGGCATCGGCGGTTACGCCGCGGGCATTCTGGCGAGCCATTCCTTCTCGGGCGAGCCGATTCTGCTTGGCATTCCCGGTACCACGCTGATGCCGGTGATCTGGATCGTCGCGGCCGTGCTGGCCGGCGTGATGGGCCTTGCGGTCGGCGCAATCAGCCTGCGTACCAGCGGCGTCTACTTCATCATGATCACGCTCGCATTCGCGCAGATGGTCTACTATTTTGCGGTTTCCTGGCCCGCCTATGGCGGCGAGGACGGACTGTCGATCCTGGTGCGCAACGGCTTTCCGGGCCTCAACACCATGAAGCCGATGAGCTTCTTCCTGATCACCTATGTCCTTCTGATGCTGGGACTTCTGGTCTTCTTCGTCCTGCGCCGCTCCCGCTTCGGCAGTGCGCTCGAAGTCTCCCGGCAGAACGAAGTCCGGGCATCCGCCGTTGGCATCGCCCCGTTTCCGGTCAAGCTCGTCGCCTTTGTCATCTCCGCCATGCTGACGGCCATCGCCGGCGCGCTGTTTGCCGATCTCAACCGCTTCGTCAGCCCGTCCATGCTGGCCTGGCACATGTCGGGCGAACTCATCGTGCTTATCATCCTGGGTGGCACCGGCCGGCTGTTCGGCCCGGTTGCCGGCGCGGCGCTCTACGTGCTGATCGAGTACTATCTCGGCGAGGTCACGGAGCGCTGGCAGTTCTTCCTCGGACTGATCCTGCTCGCCACCGTTCTCTTTGCCAGAGGCGGCGCGATCGGCCTCCTCGCCGGAAAGGCACGTCATGGCTGAGCCCGTTCTCGAGATTCGCAACCTCTTCAAGACCTTCGGGGCGCTGCAGGCAACCGGCGGCGTCAGTCTCGATCTCCGCCGCGGCGAGATCCATGCCCTGATCGGCCCGAACGGCGCGGGAAAGTCCACGCTGATCCACCAGATCTGCGGCACGCTGCAGCCCGACCGCGGCACAATCCGGCTCGAAGGCGAGGACATCACCCGCCTCGGTCCGGCTGCCCGCGCCCGCAAGGGGCTCGGCCGTACCTTCCAGATCTCGTCGATCGCGCCGGAATTCTCGGCGCTGCGCAACGTCATGCTGGCGGTCCAGGCGCGGCAGGGTTCGAGCTTCCGCTTCTTCCGCCCGGTGATGAGTGATGCGTCGCTGACCGACCCGGCCATGGCCATTCTCGAACGGGTTGGCCTTGCGGAACGGGCCAGGTTGCCTGCGTCCGAACTCTCACATGGCGAGCGCCGGCAGCTGGAAATCGGCATCGCTCTGGCGCTCGGTTCGAAGGCCTTCCTGCTCGACGAACCGATGGCCGGCATGGGACCGGAAGGGTCCAAGACGCTGACCGGCTTTCTCGACAAGCTGCGCGCGGAAACGCCGATCCTGCTGGTCGAGCACGACATGGACGCCGTCTTCGCGCTCGCCGACCGTATTTCCGTGCTGGTCTATGGCAAGATTGTCGCCACCGGCAGCGTCGACGAGATCCGCCGCGACCCGACCGTGCGTGCCGCCTATCTTGGAGAACACGCCTGATGCTGCTGGACGTCAAGGACATCGAGACCTTCTACGGTGCGAGCCAGGCGCTGTTCGGTGTCAGCCTCGCGATTGCCGAGGGCGAGGTGATGGCGCTGATGGGTCGCAACGGCATGGGCAAGAGCACGACCATCCGCTCGATCTGCAACCTGACGCCGCCCCGTCGCGGCGAGATTTCCTTTGCGGGAAAATCGACGAGCCGTCAGCCGGCCTTTCGCGTTGCCCGCCGCGGCATCGGCCTGGTGCCGGAAGGCCGGCGCTGCTTCAGCGCGCTGACGGTGCATGAAAACCTCGTGGCCGCCGCAAGGCCGGGACGGTGGACGCTGGAGCGGGTCAACGAACTCTTTCCCCGGCTTGCCGAGCGCCGCAACCAGCTGTCGAAAACGCTGTCGGGCGGCGAGCAGCAGATGCTCGCCATCGGTCGTGCGCTGATGACGAATCCGACGCTGCTCATTCTTGACGAGGCGACGGAAGGGCTGGCACCGGTCATTCGCGACGACATCTGGCGGGCGATCAAGGCCTTGAAGTCCGACGGGCTGTCGATCCTGCTGGTCGACAAGACGCTGTCCGAACTGCTGCCGGTCGCCGACCGCTGCGTGATCCTCGAAAACGGCCGCTCCGTCTGGACGGGCCGGCCGGGCGACATCGACGGCACGATCAAGGATCGCTATCTCGGTATCTGACCCTATTCCTCTTCGGGGCCGGAGAGGTGCGTGCGGGCGGATTGGCGCAGCAGGTCCGCATGCGACAGCATGCTGTTGATCGTGGCCGGTTCGACATCCGCCATCATGTCGCGGATCCAGCCTTCATGCGCCTCGGCCATTTCCGCGAAGGACGTGCGTCCCGTCTCCGTCAGCCGGGCGACCGTCACGCGCCGGTCGCCGCCGGGCGTCTCGCGGATCACGAGCCCATCCGCTTCCAGCCGTTCGACGAGCCCGGTAATGTTGCCGTTGGTGACCATGGTGCGCTTGGAAAGCTCGCCGAGACGCAGGCCTGCGGGCTCGCGGTAGAGCTGCGCCAGAAGGTCGAACTGCGGCAGGGTCGCGCCGAATTCGCTGCGCAGCCGGCGGCGGATCTCCTGTGAAATCAGCTTCGTCGTGGCGAGCAGCTTCAACCACAGCCGGAGCTCGTCCTTGCCTTCATGCGTGTCCTCGACGACGACTTCCAGATCGACTGCTTTGCTCAAGGTTGAACCGTTCCCGTGCGTATGAATGAGCGGTTGTCCGGAACGCGATGCGCCGTCGGGCAAACTATTTGAACTCTAAAGCAGCTCCGGGAATTGTCATAGCCTTCCGGCACGAAAACGCGGTGGAAAGATCGTGTTCGCCGGCGCTTGCTGTCACCCCCTGCGGATGCCGGCGGCAAACATCGGTCCGCCGTGCCGTGCCGGAAAGCCATAGCCGTGCACCATCACCACGTCGATGTCGTCCGGGCCGGAGGCGATGCCTTCGTCGATCAGCGCCCGGCCTTCGCGGACCATCGCGTCGAGCAGCCTCTCGACGATCTCGGCGTCCGGGATTTTTCTGACGGCAAAGCCCTTTTCTTCACGGTAGTCCGAGATCATGCGGTCGATGTCCGGGTCGACCATGCGCTTACCGTCCTCGTAGCGGTACCAGCCGCGGCCCGTCTTGCGGCCGAAGCGGCCGGCCTCGCAAACCCTGTCCGGCAGTTCGCAATAGGGCAGGGACGGATCGCGCTTTGCCGCCTGCCGTTTTCGCCGCGTCCAGGCAATTTCGAGGCCCGCCATGTCGAAGACGGCAAAGGGACCCATGGCAAAACCGAAACCTTCCGCCGCCCGGTCGATATCCTGCGGCAGCGCGCCTTCCTCCAGCAGCCGCTCGGTGGCCGTCCGGTAGGCGGAGAAGATGCGGTTACCGATGAAACCCTCGCAGACCCCGGTGACGACGGGTATTTTCTTCAGCTTGCGCGCGAAGGCGAGCAGCGTGGCCATGGTGCGCGGCGTCGCCCTGGCGCAGCGCACGACCTCCACCAGCCGCATGATGTTGGCCGGCGAGAAGAAATGCAGCCCGGCGACGCGCTCCGGATGCGCGGTAGCTGTCGCGATCCCGTCGGGATCGAGATAGCTGGTGTTGGTGGCAAGGATGGCGTCCGGCCGGACGATGCCGTCGAGGGTGCGGAAGAGCTGGGTCTTCACTTCGAAGTCGTCGAAAACCGCCTCGATGACGAGGTCTGCTTCGGCGAGGTCTTTCGGATCGGCCGATGCCGTCAGGCGCGACAGCTGATCGTCGGCTGCTTCGCGGGTCAGGCGTCCGGATGTGACCGACTGTTCGATCATGCCGCGGATGCGCTGCAGACCTGCCTCAGCGGCCTCCTCGGTCTGGTCGAGTGCCACCACCCTGTACCCGGCGGCAAGGGTCGCGACAGCGATGCCGCAGCCCATCAGCCCGGTGCCGGCGATGCCGATCACCAACAAGGGATAGGGTTCGACGCCGGAAAGGTCGATCGGCTTGCCGACGGCCCGCTCGGCAAAGAAGATGTGCCGCAGCGCAGCCGACTCCGCCCCATCCCGCAGACGGATGAAGGTCTCGCGCTCGACCATCAGACCCTTTTCAAGATCGGTCCCGGCGGCAAGCCGGACGAGCCTGATTGCTTCGCCGGGAGCGGTCTGCCCGCGCGCCTTCTTGAGGAACCGTTCCGCCAGCGCTTCGAATGCCCCTTCGTCGCCCTTGGGGACGGAAAGCGCACCGGTGCGGCGTGGCGGCTTGCCGGCCAGTTCACTTGCGAGTGCGGCCGCTTCACCGATCAGGTCGGCACTGGCAACCTTGTCAATCAGTCCTGTTTCGAGCGCTTTGGTGGCCTTGACCGGTTTGCCGCCGGCAATCATGTCGAGGGCAGCCGTCATGCCGATGAGGCGGGGCAAGCGCTGCGTGCCGCCCGCACCGGGAACGAGGCCGAGATTGACCTCAGGAAGCCCCATGGACGCGGAGGCGGATGCGATGCGCGCATGGCAGGCGAGCGCCAGTTCCAGCCCGCCGCCAAGTGCGGCGCCGTTGATGGCAGCGACGACCGGCTTGCCGCTCGCCTCGATGGCTGCCACGACGGCGGGAAGAGACGGCTCTACCGGCAGCTTGCCGAATTCCCGGATATCCGCGCCGCCGACGAAGGTCTTGCCGGCTCCCGTGATGACGACCGCTGTCACGCCGTCGTTGTTTTCCGCATGGCTGATCGCGGCTGCCAGCCCGGCACGCACCTCCGCCCCGGCGGCGTTGACCGGCGAATTGTCGATGGTGACGACGAGCGTCGTTTCGTCGATCCGTGCCCGGACAGCGGAGGAAAACGAAAGCGTGTCTGTCTGGAGGCTTTCTCCGGTCATCGCTTTTCCCCGTCAGTCCGGAATGACGGCGGTTGCCTGGATTTCGATCTTCGCGCGATCCTCCACAAGGGCGACCACCTGCACGGCCGCCATGGCCGGGAAGTGCCGGCCCATCACGGCGCGATAGGCTTCACCAAGCCCCTTCGGATCGGCGAGATACTCGGTCTTGTCGATGAAATACCAGGTCATGGTGGTGATGTGATGCGGTTCGCCGCCGGCCGCGGCGACGACGTCGACGACGTTCTGCAGCGTCTGCCTGACCTGGCCGACGAAGTCGTCGGTTTCGAACCTGCACTGTCCGTTCCAGCCGATCTGGCCGCCGACGAAGACCTGGCGGCCACGGGCCTCCATGCCATTCGAATAGCCGACGGGCTTCGCCCATCCTTCGGGTTGGAGGATCTTATGCATCTTGTATCTCCAGATAGGGCATGAAGGCGCTGCGTATGTCGTCGGGCCACGGGCAGGCGCGGTGGGTGTCGTTCGAGATGGCGACAATGCGATGGTCCGCGCGCCAAAGAAGGGCGCTATTGGCCGAAACTTCGTGTTCGAGGTCCATCGAGGACGTGCCGATCCGCTTCAGCCTCACCGCGAAGTCGAGCCGGTCGCCATGAAAGCCGGGTTTCGAGAAGGTGAGGTCGAGTTTTACGGTCGGCACGCCGATCCGCCGTTCTTGAATGAGCGTCGGCCAGGGAAAGCCGGCAGTGGTAAAGAACTCCTCCAGCACGCCGACGAGGTGATCGAGATAGGACGGGAAGTAGGCGATGCCGGAAGGATCGCAATCGCCGAACTTGAGGTAGCGCGTTGTCTGGAACATGGCTTTCCTCACGCCGTCTCGCTGCTGGCATGCGCCTTGATCAGTTCGCGCGCGACGATGAGCTTCTGGACTTCCGTCGCCCCCTCGTAGATGCGCAGCGCCCGGATTTCCCTGTAGAGTCGTTCGACCATCTCGCCGCTCTTGACGCCACGGCCGCCAAACATCTGCACGGCGCGGTCGATCACGGCCTGGGCGTTCTCCGTCGCCGTCATCTTGGCCATGGCCGCCTCCATCGTCGTCGGCAGTTTCTGAACGTCACGACGCCATGCCGCGCGGTAGGTCAGCAGCGCCGCCGCATCGACGGCGGTTGCCATGTCGCCGAGGGCCGCCTGCGTCAGCTGGAGATCGGAAAGCGTACCCCCGAGCATCGGCCGCTCGCGGCTGTAGGCCAGCGCTTCGGAAAGCGCGCGGCGCGCAAAGCCGAGGGCTGCGGCGGCGACCGAGGCGCGGAAGATGTCGAGCGTGCGCATGGCGATCTTGAAGCCTTCGCCGGGCGCGCCGAGCCGGCGCGAGGCGGGGATGTGGCAGTTCTCAAAACGGATCGTCGCCAGCGGGTGCGGGGCGATCACGTCGATGCGCTCGGCAATGGAGAAACCCGGATCGTCGGCGAAGACCACGAAAGCTGAAATGCCACGCGTTCCCGGCGCCTCGCCGGTGCGGGCAAAGACGGTGTAGACATCCGCGATGCCGCCGTTGGAAATCCAGGTCTTTTCGCCGTCGAGCACATAGCCGTCGCCGTCGGCCCGCGCCGCGCAGGACATGGCGGCGACGTCGGAGCCGGCATCCTTTTCGGAGAGGGCGAAGGCGGCGATCCATTCGCCCGAGGCGACCTTCGGCAGGACGCTGTCCTTCAGCGCGTCGGAGCCGCTGAGGCTGATGGCGCCACTGCCGAGACCCTGCATGGCGAAGGCGAAATCGGCGAGACCGTCGTGAAAGGCCAGCGTCTCGCGGGCGATGCAGATTTTGCGGCTGTCGATTGCCTCTCCGCCCGAAAGGCCGACGGCGGCATGGAGCAGGCCGGCGTCGCCCAGCGAGCGGACGAGCGCGCGGCAGGCGCCATCGACATCGTTGTGGTCGACATGCACCATCGCGTCACCCGCCGCGAAGGCGTCGAGCTTTGCGGCCCAGTCGGCATGCGCGGCGTCGAAGAACGGCCAGGCAAGATGGTCGCGGTCGAGCGCAGGGGCGGGTGATGTCTGCGTCATCGCCTCAGTTTCCTTCGAATGCCGGCTTGCGCTTTGCGGCGAAGGCCTCGAAGGCGCGGCGGAAATCCTGCGTCGCCATGCAGATCGCCTGCGCCTGCGCTTCGGATTCGATCAGTTCCTCGATCCCCATCGCCCATTCCTGGTTCAGCATGGTCTTGGTCATGCCGTGCGCAAACCACGGGCCGTCGGCGATCGACTGCGCCAGCCCCGTCGCCTTGGTCTGAAGGTCGGCCTGCGGGTGCAGGGCGTTGTAAAAGCCCCAGCGCTCGCCCTCGTCGGCGGTCATGAAGCGGCCGGTATAGAGAAGCTCGGCGGCGCGGCCCTGGCCGATGATGCGGGGGAGCATGCCGCAGGCGCCCATGTCGGCGCCGGCAAGCCCGACGCGGGTGAAGAGGAAGGCGGTCTTTGCCTCAGGCGTCGCCAGCCGCAGGTCGGAGGCCATTGCGAGGATCGCGCCGGCGCCGGCGCAAATCCCATCGACGGCGGCGATGATCTGCTGTGGGCACCGACGCATCGCCTTGACGAGGTCGCCGGTCATGCGGGTGAAGGCCAGAAGCTCGGGCATGGCCATATTGGTCAGCGGTTCGATGATCTCGAACACGTCGCCGCCGGATGAAAAATTGCCACCGGCGCCGGTCAGGACGATGGTGCGGACATCCGAAGCATAAGCGAGGTCGCGGAAGAGGTCGCGCAGTTCGGCATAGCTCTCGAAGGTCAGCGGGTTCTTTTTGTCCGGCCGGTTCAGCGTCAGCGTCGCCACGCGACCGTCGTCGCTCGTATCCCAGAGAAAGTGCTCGGCCTTGTAGTCGCGGAACGGCCGCGTCATGCCTTGCATAGCGTTGGTCATGTTGAGCTCCTCCTCTTGGGGTGCCGGCCGCAGCATGACAGCGGCCGGCGTCTTTTCGTGTTGTTATTCGTTCGCCGACGGAGGCAGGAAATCGACCTCGTGTTCGCCCGAGACGCGGACGATCTCGTCGACGTCCGTCATCTGGTCGAGCTTGCGGAACAGGTCTTCCAGCTTGCGCGCGGGCGACACCCAGAACAGCGCACGGCAGGGCTTGTCCGATTTGTTGAAATAGCCATGGGGCACGCCGCGTGGCATGCGGACCAGATCGCCGGCCCTGGCCTTCGTCCATTCCCCGTCGAGCTTCAGGTCCAGTTCGCCTTCCTGCACGAGGATGAACTCGTCCTGGGTCGGATGGACGTGCACGGGCACGAACTGTCCGGGCTCGCTGTTGGTCTCGAATGCAAATGTGTCGTCACAGAGCGCTTTCGGGAAATACACCTGCCCGAGGATGTTCCACTTCACGCCCTTGAAGCCGGTCCCGTTTGCCGTAATGCCTTTTTCCAGTTCCATTCCACACTCCCGCTTGTCGTTGCTGTAGCTCAGGCGGCTAGCCCGCCATGACTTCTCCGCCGGCCACCGCGATCGCCTGGCCGGTCACTGACGATGCGCCGGGAGAGGCGAGCCATGCAACGGCATCGGCGACCTCCTGCGGCTGCACCAGCCTTCCCTGCGGATTGGATTTGACGAATTCCTTGAGCGCATCCTCTTCGCTGCGGCCGGTCTTTTCGACGATGGCGGCGATCGACTGCGTGATGATCGGCGTGTCGGTGAAGCCGGGGCAGACCGCGTTGACGGTGACACCCTTCTTCGCAAGCTCCAGCGCCAGTGCCCTCGTCAGGCCGATGACGCCGTGCTTTGCGGCGCAGTAGGCCGAGACATAGGCATAGCCGGTCAGCCCCGCCGTCGATGCGATGTTGATGATGCGCGCGCCCTCGCTATGCGCCTTCAGGTCGGCAAGGGTGGCTTGCGTGACATTGAAGACGCCGGTCAGGTCAACATTGAGCACATGCGCCCACATCGCCGCATCGGTCTTCTCGAAGGGCGCGCTCGGCGCTTCGCCGGCGCAGTTGACGAGGATCGAAACTGGGCCGAAGGCAGCGCGCGCGGCGTCGAGGCCAGCGGCGATCGCGGCCGGGTCCGTCACGTCGAAGCCGTCGGCGATGAACACCTTGCCGCCGTTCGCCTCGCCGGCGACCGCTTCCAGCGGCGCGCGCCGGCGGCCGGCGAGGGTGACCGATGCGCCGTCTGCCAGAAGCCGCAGCGCGATGGCGGCGCCGATGCCGCTGCCGGCTCCGGTGACCAGGGCATGGCGCCCCTTGAGAACTCCGTTCGTCATCGGCGGCTCCCTACTTTGCAGCCGGTGCGGCGTTGGCGCGGGCGAGGTTTGCCTCGTACTGATATTTGCCGGACTGGTACTGCTTCGGCCAGGCAACCGAGGAAATGCCGATGCTGGCGGCCTCGTGCAGCGTCCAAGCCGGATCGGCCAGATGCGGACGGGCGACGGCGCAGAGGTCGGCGCGGCCGGCGGCGATGATCGAATTGGCGTGGTCGGCTTCCGAGATCGCGCCGACGGCGATCGTCGGAATGCGGATCTCGTTGCGGATCTTGTCGGAGAACGGCGTCTGGAAGAGCCGGCCATAGACGGGCTGCTCCTCCTTCCACACCTGGCCCGACGAGCAGTCGATCAGGTCGGCGCCGGCATCCTTGAACATCTCGGCGAAGATCGCCGCATCCTCCGGCGTGTTGCCGCCCTCGAACCAGTCGTTGCAGGACAGGCGCACGGAGATCGGCTTCTCCTTCGGCCAGGCCTCGCGGATCGCCCGGAAGACTTCCAGCGGATAGCGCGCGCGGTTCTCGTGGCTGCCGCCGTATTCGTCGTCGCGGCGGTTGGTCAGCGGCGACAGGAAGCTCGATATCAGGTAGCCGTGCGCGGCATGGAATTCCAGCCAGTCGGCGCCGGCCTCCGCCGCGCGCTTGGTGGCGGCGACGAAGTCGGCCTTGACGCGATCCATGTCGGCCCGGTCCATCGCCTTCGGCACCTGGCTGTTCTTCAGGTAGGGCAGGGCGTAGGCCGAGATCAGCGGCCAGCCGCCATCCTCCAGCGGTTGGTCGATGCCGTCCCAGGCACGTTTCGTGGCACCTTTCCGGCCGGCATGACCGAGCTGGATGCCGACCTTCGCGGCACTGTTGGCGTGGATGAAGCGGATCACCCGTTTCCAGGCTTCGGTCTGTTCGTCGTTCCAGAGGCCCAGGCAGCCGGGGGTGATCCGGGCATCGGGAGACACGCAGGTCATCTCCGCGAAGACGAGGCCGGCTCCGCCGAGTGCGCGGCTGCCGAGATGCACCATATGGAAATCGTTGATCAGGCCGTCGTCGGCGGAATACATCGCCATGGGCGAGACGACGATGCGGTTGGCGAGTGTGACGTCGCGCACCGTATAGGGCGTGAACATCGGCGGCAGGCAGCGCTTGCCCTCCTCGACGTTCAGCCCCTGCTTGCGGGCGAACCAGCGCTCGTAGCCTTCCAGCCAGTCCTTGTCGCGCAGACGCAGGTTCTCGTGGCTGATGCGCTGCGAACGCGTCAGCATGGAATACATGAACTGCTCGGGCTCCAGCGTGTCGGCATAGCGGCGTCCGACCACCTCGAACCATTCCATGGCGTTGCGGGCGGCATTCTGGATGCGGGCGACATCGACGCGGCGGATGTCTTCATAGGCTGCCAGCACGGCCGGGATCTTGTCTGTCTGGTGGCCGAGCTTCTGGAACTGGTTGGTGAGTTCGATCGCGTCGTCGATCGCCAGCTTGGTGCCCGAGCCGATGGCGAAATGTGCGGTATGGGCGGCGTCGCCCATCAGCACCACATGAGACTTGCCGTTGTGGAGGCTCCATTTGCCGCAGATCAGCCGGCTGAAATTCAGCCAGGCCGAGCCGCGCATATGGCGGGCATTGGTCATCAGCTTGCCGCCGTCCAGCACCTCGGAGAACAGGTCGGCGCAGAAATCGATCGAGCCCTGCTGGTCGAGCGTGTCGAGCCCGTGGGCCTGATAGGCCTCCTCCGTCGTCTCGACGATGAAGGTCGAGGTCTTGTCGTCGAACTTGTAGATATGCGCCTGGAACCAGCCGTGCTCGGTCTTGCGGAAATCGAAGGTGAAGGCGTCGTAGAGCTTGTCGGTGCCGAGCCAGATATAGCGGTTCGGACGCACGACGAGGTCGGGCTCGAACTCGGTCTCGTATTTCCGGCGAATCCGGGAGTTCAGTCCGTCCGACGCGATGATCAGGTCGGCATCCGGGAAATCGAGATCGCTGTCGACCTCCGTCTCGAAGACGAGTTCGACGCCGAGCGCCTCGCAACGGGCCTGCAGGATATTGAGGAGCTTCTTGCGGCCGATGCCGACGAAGCCGTGGCCGGTGGTGCGCTGGCGGGTGCCCTTGAACAGGACCTCGATATCGTCCCAATGGTTGAACGCGTCCTCGATTTCCGCAGCGGTTTCCGGATCCCAGACGCGCATGGACTGCATGGTCGCATCCGAGAAGACGACGCCCCAGCCGAAGGTGTCATAGGGACGGTTGCGCTCGACGACGCGGACATGATGTTCCGGATGGAACTTCTTCATCAGGAGACCGAAATAGAGACCGGCCGGTCCTCCACCAATGCAGACGATGCGCATGTCCGTTCCCTTTCGTCGAAGACGTTTTCCTGTTTTCAGGAATTATTTTAAGATTAAAGTAATTGCCTCTGCCCATGGCTGTCAATTCCAAAAGGGCTGTGAGCAGAATTATTTTGAGCTTAAAATTTCCGAGCGTGTGAGATCGTACGCCCAGCGCATGTGGCGCTGCGCGCAGCAAGATGGCGCATCATCCCGCCGGAAGCGGCTTAGAGGCGGAGGCTTGCCGTCAGCGCTTGTGCAAGCCGTCGACGAAGACGTCGACGAGGCGGAGCGCATTGGGTTGCCAGTCGGTCGGGCCGAGCGAGTACAGTATGCCGGCCAGCGCACGCAGGATGTCTTCCGGTGGAATGTCATCGCGCACGTCGCCCGCGGCCACTGCACGTGCCAGCAATACGCCGATCGCATCAGCCATCCGGTTGCTGGTGTAGGCCTTCAGTTCCGAAGATCCGTAGGCGGCAAGCTGCAGCGCCTCGATCATGCCCTTCTTTGTCGCGACGAGCTGAATGTTGGCGCGCATCCACTTGCGCAGGGCTTCCACCGGATTCTCGTCATTTGCGAGCTCGGCGGCGAGGTCTGCGAGCTGGTCCACTTCATGACGGTAAACGGCGGCGAACAGGTCTTCGCGCGTCGGGAAGTGCCGATAGAGCGTGCCGATGCCGACACCGGCTTGGCGTGCCACCGCCTCCAGGCTCGCCTGTTTGCCGCCTGCGCTGAAGATCTGCGTTGCTGCGGCGAGCAGGAGTTCACGATTGCGCAGGGAGTCTGAACGCGGCTTTCGTCTTGCTTTTTCGGCTTTCGGTTCCATCTTCTCGCACAGGCTGGATTTTGACTTGCTAAACGGAGGCATCCTCCGTATATTGCATTGTACACCCGGAGCAGTGGAGAGGAAACACTCTCCTGGTGCCGGCGGTCGGCCGATCGCCCCCTATGTGTGAAATCGCCACTTTTGTCGCCTGCGGGCGGCCCCGATCCATAAAATTCAATCTATGAAATGGAGTACTTCATGTCACTCTCCATCAGTCTGACTATCAATGGTCAGTCGCGCAACATTGCGATCGACGACCCGCGCGTCACTCTGCTCGATCTTTTGCGCGAGCGCCTGGATCTTGTTGGTACGAAGAAGGGCTGTGATCGCGGCCAGTGCGGCGCCTGCACCGTTCTTGTCGATGGTCGGCGCATCAATTCCTGTCTGACGCTTGCAGCAAGCCTCGACGGCGCGGAAGTCACCACGATCGAAGGTCTTGCCGATGGCGACGACCTGCATCCGGTGCAGGCAGCCTTCATCGCCTGTGACGGTTTCCAGTGCGGCTACTGCACGCCCGGCCAGATCATGAGCGCCGTCGGTCTCATCAACGAGGGCAGGGCGGGCGATGACCCCGAGCGCGTCCGCGAACTGATGAGCGGAAACCTCTGTCGGTGCGGTGCCTATCAGGGCATCACCGAAGCCGTCATCGAAGCCCAGAAGATCCTTGTCGACGAGAAGGGGAGGGACGCGGCATGAAGCCCTTCGATTATCTGAAGCCCGAAAGCGTCGCCGAAGCGATCCGCATGGCTGGTGAGCCCGGCACAGCCATCCTTGCGGCCGGTACGAACATGCTGGACCTGATGAAGGTCGGTGCGGCGGAGCCCCAGCGGCTCGTCGACATTACCCGATTGCCCGGTCTCGACCGGATCGAGTGGCGTGACGACGGCAGCGTGCGCATCGGTGCGCTCGTCCGCAATTCCGATCTCGCCTATGACGACAGGTTCGCCAAGCGCTTCCCGGCGGTTGCCGAAGCGCTGCTGTCGGGTGCGTCGGCGCAGTTGCGCAATGCCGCGACCGTTGGCGGAAACCTGATGCAGAAGACGCGCTGCGCCTATTTCCAGGACAAGATGAGCGCCTGCAACCGGCGGGTGGCGGGCTCGGGTTGCGACGCCATTGAGGGCGAGAACCGGCTGCACGCCGTCATCGGCTGGAGCGATCAGTGCATCGCCACCCATCCGTCGGATTTCTGCGTGCCGCTCGCCGCTCTTGACGCGGTCGTGGAGATCGAAGGGCCGAAGGGACAGCGGACCATTCCGCTAGAGGCGCTGCACCTCCTGCCTGGCGATACGCCGGAGAAGCAGACGGCGCTTGAGCCGGGAGAACTCATCGTTGCGGTCACGTTGCCTGCGGAAGCGTCATTCTTCTCGGGTCATGCCCGGTATCTGAAACTGCGCGAGCGCACGTCCTATGCCTTTGCGGTGGTCTCCGCCGCAGCGATGCTGACCGTCGAGAACGGCGTCATCACCGAGGCACGCATTGCGCTTGGCGCCGTCGCAGCAAAACCGTGGCGGGCACGCGAGGCGGAAGCGGTCCTTGCCGGCCTCGCTCCGACGCCCGAAGCCTTCGCCAAGGCTGCAGAACTGGCGCTCGCGGAAGCGAAGCCTTCCGGTGACAATGCCTTCAAGATCGAACTGGCGCGCCGCATCCTGGTGCGCGCCCTCACCCTTGCATCGGAGGGAACGCCGGCCGAAATGCCCGCGCTGCCCGGTTCCGTCCTCTCCTCACATACGGGAGCACACCATGTCGCCTGATACATCCAAAGCGAAGAACCCGCGGTTCGGCTCGAATATCGGGCAGCCGCTCACCCGCCGCGACGGCGTGCTCAAGGTGACAGGTCGGGCGACATACGCCGCCGACAACCACCCGGCCGGCATGCTTTATGCGGTGACCGCCACCAGCACGATTGCACGCGGTCGCGTGACCTCGCTGAATGTCGATGCGGCCAAGGCCCATCCCGGCGTCGTCGAGGTGATCACGCCGCAGAACCGCCCGCCGCTTTCGCACGACCCGGACGAAAAGATGCCGCCCTTCGGTTTCCGGACCGAAGTGCTGCAGGACGATACCGTCCGCTACGCCGGCCAGCCGATCGCGCTGGTCATTGCCGAGACGCTGGAGGCGGCAACCGAAGGAGCGGCCCTGCTCAATCCGCAATACGAGGCGGAGGCGGCTCGCACCGACATCAACAATGGCGTGCGCTTTGCGCCCGAGGCGATCGGCATCGGCTCGCCGAGCCGCACTGCCCATGGCGACATCGAGGCGGGCATGGCGGCGGCGGAGCGGATCGTCGAGGCCGAATATGTGGTCCCGTCGCAGTATCACAACGCGATGGAGCCGCATGCCGTCGTTGCCGAGTGGGATGGCGACAAGGTCATGCTCGACATGCCCAATCAGGCTCTGGCGCTGAGCTGCGAATCCTACGGGGCGTATTTCGGCATACCGGCCGAGAATGTCACGATCCGGTCGCCCTTCATCGGCGGTGGCTTCGGGTCGAAGGCGATCCTCAACGGGCCGCAGATCCTTGGCATTCTTGCCGCCCGCATGCTTGGCCGCCCGGTCAAGCTCGTGCTCACCCGGGCGCAGATGTACGGTCCCGTCGGACACCGCGGGCAGACCTGGCAGACCCTGCGCATCGGTCTCGACGGCGCCGGCAAGCTGACAGCGCTGCATCATCACACGATGGCGGCCACGTCGAGCTTCGATGATTTTCTCGAATCGTCGTCGAATGCGTCGCTGCCGCTCTATGCCAGCCCTGCACTTCTGGCGGAGCATAGCGGCGTCCGCCTCGATATCGGCACGCCGGGGCCGATGCGCGCGCCGGGAGAGGCATCCGGATCGGCTGCCCTGGAAGTGGCCATGGATGAGGCGGCGGAAGCCTGCGGCATGGACCCGCTCGACTTCCGCCTGGCCAACTACGCCGAGACGGAGCCGGGAACCGGCAGGCCGTTTTCCTCCAAGGCCCTGCGTGCCTGTTATGCCGAAGGCGCCAAGCGTTTCGGCTGGTCGAAACGACCGCTGAACCCGCGGCAGATGCGCGATGAAAACGGTTTCCTGGTCGGCTGGGGCATGGGAACGGCGGTATTTCACTGCCCGCACTTCCCGGCAGATGCACGCGCCACACTGCGCGCCGACGGTACGGCTCTCGTCGAGACGTCCGGCATCGACATGGGGCAGGGCGCCTGGACGGCACTGGCGCAGATCGCCGCCGAAGCGCTCGGGCTCGACATGGACCAGGTCGAGTTTCATTCTGGCATCTCGACATTGCCGAGCGGCGGTATTGCCGGCGGCTCCGGTCATACGGCAAGCGCCGGCCTGGCGCTACATAATGCCGGCGAGGATGCCATTGCCCGACTGACGGAGATTGCCACCGCCGATTCCGCGTCACCACTGTTCGGCGCTGGCAATATCGGGGTGATTGCGCGTGGCGGGCGGCTCTATCGTCGTGACGACGAAAGCCGCAGCGAAAGCTATGCCGAGATCATTGCCCGCGCCGGCGGCCGTGTCGTCGTCGGCACCGGCAAGTCCGGGCGCGACGCTGATGTCACGGCGTCGCATGCCATGTTCTCGCATGGCGCCGTCTTTGCGGAAGTGAAGGCCGATCCAGATCTCGGACAGGTGCGGGCGACACGGCTGGTCGGCGCTTTCGCCGCCGGCCGGATCATCAATCCCCGGCTTGTGCGCAGCCAGTATTTCGGCGGCATGATCTGGGGCGCATCCTTCGCTCTTCACGAGGAAGCCGTGTTCGACCACCGGAGCGGCCGGATCATGAATGCCGATCTCGCCGAATACCATGTGCCGGTCAATGCCGACATTCCCTCGCTCGACGCGATCCTCATCCCGGAGGAGGACAGGCTCGTCAATCCGCTCGGGGTGAAGGGCGTCGGCGAAATCGGCATCACCGGCACGGTCGGCGCGATCGCCAATGCGGTCTGGCATGCGACGGGCGTTCGCGTCCGCCGCTTCCCGATCCGGATCGAGGATCTGATCGAAAGCCGGTCGGCCGCGTAAGACAACGATGCCGGCGGAGCATGAAAGTGCTTCCGTCGGCACCGTTCAGCGGCAACACGCACGGTTGCCGCCTGACAGGACAGATGCCGGGCATCTCCGGCCCGTACCAATTCATTTGGAGCAGGCAATGCTGGATAAACCAATTCGCAAAAGTCGACCGTTGCCGGCGCGGTCCACTGCGTCCGACGATCCGGCCGAAATCCTCGGCTTTGCTGCCGATGCATGTGACGACCGTGGTGCTGCGATCGCGACGCTCGTCGCCATTCGCGGCGGCGCGGCGCGGGCCCTCGGATCGCATGTCGTCGTTGCTGCCGACGGGCGCTTCTGCGGATATGTATCGGGTGGATGCGTCGAAGCCGCGGTCGCTTCCGAGGCGCTTCTCGCCCTGGAGGAGGGGCGCGACCGGATGGTGATGTTCGGCGAAGGTTCGCCCTTCTTCGATATCGTCCTTCCCTGCGGCGGCGGTATCACGGTCGCCATCCACGTGTTGCGCGATGCCAAGCCGATCAGACATGTTCTGGCCAGTCTTGAGCGACGGCAGCCGGCCGCGCTTCTCTATTCGCCCGAAGCGCAGACGCTCGTCGCGACCACTCCTGTCGGGCGTGCCGGCTGGGACGAGGATGCCTTTGCGACGGTTTATCGCCCCGCAACCCGGCTGATTGTCTCGGGACAGAGCAACGAGGCCGACATGGTCAGCCGCGTGGCGGAGGCTGCTGGATTCGACGTGTTCAACCTGAAGCCAGGAGATGCTGCCGGAAAACTGGCGGACCTGATCGACCCGTTCACCGCCGTCGTCCTGATGCATCATGACATCGATAACGAGCTGGATGTCCTTGACGCTGCACTGCGTTCGCAGCCGCTCTATCTGGGAGCGCTCGGCAGTACGCGCACGCATGGCAAGCGGCTGGAGAGGCTTCGTGCGCTGGGCTGGGCAGAGGATTCTCTCGCGCGGATCAAGGCGCCGATCGGCATGTTCGGACCCGCGCGCGATGCCTCTTCCCTCGCGCTTTCAGTGGTGGCGGATGTCGCCGTCTGCCGTCTTCAGCATTACGCCTGATCTTGTCGCAGCGAGCGATTTGGGCTGTGAGAATGCATTGGGACAATAAAGTTTCAGCATAAACATTTTAAGATTGAATTATATTGCCGTCCGCGCTCTAGTCATGGTATCGACTGGGAGCCGCACCTGTTTCTGACGCGGCTTGACGCGGGAGATGTAACTGGTGGCGGATCTGGAAAGTCAGGGCGCGAAGGCGCAGCTTTCGAAGGACCGGCTTCGCCTGTGGCTGAAGCTCATCAAGTCGACCGGCCGCGTCGAGGACGAAATACGCCGACGGCTGCGCGCGCAGTTCGCCACGACGCTGCCGCGCTTCGATGTCATGTCCGCGCTTTCCCGCGCGCCGGATGGCCTGAAGATGAAGGACATCTCCCGTCTTCTGCGGGTCTCGAACGGCAACATCACCGGTATCGTCGACAAGCTCGTTGAAGAAGGGCTGGTGCTGCGCACCACGCCGCCGCAGGACCGCCGGACGCAGATCATCCAGCTGACGGACAAGGGCCGGCAGGAGTTCGAAACCCTGGCGCGAACCCATGAAGCCTGGATCGACGAGATTCTCGGCGGGCTTAATGCCGATGACGTCGACGGCATGATCCGGCGGCTGGATCACCTCATCCATGCGCTGGAGGCGGGGCCATGACCGACGCCGACATCCTGCGCATCGCCGGCGGCAGCGCGCGGCTTTCAAATCTCAGGAGCATCATGTGAGCAATCAGTCTTACAATCCCGGCGCTGAGGGCGCGAAGATGAACTTTGCCGATGCCATGTCCTACGGCGACTATCTTCATCTCGACGGCATTCTCGGCCAGCAGCATCCCTTGAGCCAAGCGCATGACGAGATGCTGTTCATCATCCAGCATCAGACGAGCGAACTGTGGATGAAGCTGATCATCCATGAACTCGGCGCGGCGCGCGAGGCGCTGAAGCGGGAGGACATCCCCGCCATGTTCAAGATGCTGGCGCGCGTGGCCCGCATCTTCGAACAGCTCAACAGCGCCTGGGACGTGCTGCGGACGATGACGCCGGCCGACTATACCCGTTTCCGCGAAGCACTCGGGCCATCGTCAGGCTTCCAGTCCCACCAGTATCGCCTGATTGAATACATTCTCGGCAACCGCAACGCCAACATGCTGAAGCCGCATGAGCATGTGCCGGAGGTGCACGCCATGCTGACGGCGGAACTGGACCGCCCGAGCTTCTACGACGAGGTCGTCCGGCTTCTGTTCCGCACGGTCGACGGTTCGGAGGATGCCGTCCCGGCGCCGCAGTTGCGCACACCGCATGCCGCCGTTCCCGAGATCCAGGCGCGTTGGAGGATCGTCTATCAGGACATCGACCGCTATTGGTCGCTCTACGAACTGGCGGAAAAACTGGTGGATCTGGAAGACTATTTCCGGCGCTGGCGGTTCAACCATGTGACCACCGTCGAACGCGTCATCGGCTTCAAGCGCGGGACGGGCGGGACGTCCGGCGTCAACTACCTGCAGAAGATGCTGAGCGTCGAACTCTTTCCCGAACTCTGGCAATTGCGAGGAGAACTTTGAACATGACGGCCTCCAACCTTCCCCGCAAGCATCTGTTCGATCTTCCCGAAGGGGTGATCTATCTCGACGGGAACTCCCTCGGCCCGCTTCCGAAGGGCGTTGTCGAGCGCGCCGGCCATGTCATCGCCGAGGAATGGGGCCGTGAGCTCATCAAGGCGTGGAACACCGCCGACTGGATCTCCCTGCCGCAGCGTGTCGGCTCCCGCATTGCGCCGCTGATCGGCGCGCCCACCGGTTCGGTTGCGACCGGCGACACGCTGTCGATCAAGGTCTACCAGGCGCTGGCGGCGGCGCTGAAAATGCGGCCCGACCGGCGCATCATCCTCTCCGACAGCGGCAACTTCCCGACCGACCTCTACATGGCGGGCGGGCTGATCGACGTGATCGGCAAGGACTACGAGTTGCGCACGCCCGCGCCGGAGGATGTCGCCGATGCGATCGACGACCAGGTCGCGGCGGTGCTTTTGACCCAGGTCGACTACCGCACCGGCCGGATGCACGACATGGACGCCGTGACGCGCCGGGCGCACGAGGCGGGCGCGGTGATGATCTGGGATCTCGCCCACAGCGCCGGCGCCGTGCCAATCGATCTTGCCGGCTGCCGGGCCGAGTTCGCTGTCGGCTGCACCTACAAATACCTGAACGGTGGCCCCGGCGCCCCGGCCTTCATCTATGCCCGGCCGGACATCATCGAGGACGTGAAGCCGGCGCTTGCCGGCTGGATGGGCCATGACGCGCCGTTTGCCATGGAACTCGGCTACAGGCCGGCGATGTCGACGGAGCGGCTGAGGGTCGGCACGCCGCCGATCGTGCAGCTGTCCATCCTCGATCAGGCGCTTGATGCCTGGGAGGGCGTCGACATGGCCGACATCCGGGCGGCCTCCATCGCTCTCTCGGAGTGCTTCATCGAAGAGGTTGGTTCGAGATGCCCCGCGCTCGCGCTGGTCTCGCCCCGCGATCCGTCGAAGCGCGGCTCCCAGGTGTCCTTCGCCTTCGAGCACGGCTATGCAGCGATACAGGCGCTGATCGATCGCGGCGTGATCGGCGACTTCCGCGCGCCGAACATCATGCGGTTCGGCTTCACGCCGCTCTATCTCGATGAGGATGACGTCGTCAGGGCTGCCGAGATCATCGCCGAGGTCATCGACGGACGGCTTTGGGACGATGCGAAATACAGAAAGGTTTCGCGCGTAACCTGACGGGCCTGCAGAGCCTCTTTACAGGTTCGTCGCTCTCCGATTTCGTTGCGATCATCACCGACTCGCGCTGAAGGATTGCGGGAATGCTGAACGACCCACGCTCGCACGGCCTCTGGGAAAAGACCGCGCCATCTGCTCCGGAAACCAGCGTGCTTCGTGGCGATTTCCTCGCCGAGGTGGTGATCGTCGGCGGCGGCTTCACCGGCATGTCCGCCGCGCTCCATCTGGCGGCGGCTGGGCGGCGGGTGATCGTGCTCGAGGGGGCCGAGATCGGCTTCGGCGGTGCCGGCCGCAATGTCGGGCTGATCAATGCCGGCATGTGGGTGATGCCCGATGACCTGCCGGGCGAACTCGGCGAGGTCCACGGCGAGCGATTGCTCACCATGCTCGGCGGCGGCCCGAAGGTCGTCATGGATATCATCGACCGGCATGGGATCGCGTGCGAACTGGAGCGGAGCGGCACGTTGCACTGCGCCGTCGGCGAGGCGGGCCTTAAGGAAATCTCCGAGCGGGAAAGGCAATGGCGCAAGCGGGGAGCGCCGGTCTCGTTGCTCGATGCCGCCGAGACGGCGAGGCTCGTCGGCACCGACGCCTATGCCGGCGCGCTTCTGGACAGGCGGGCGGGCACCTTGCAGCCGCTTGCCTATGTCCGTGGTCTGGCGCATGCGGCGGTTGCCGCCGGCGCGACCATCCACACCGGATCGCGGGTGACCGGCTGTAAACGGTCCGGGGCGGCCTGGACCGTCAGGACGCCGGACGGAAGCGTGGCGGCGCCGTGGGTGATCGTTGCGACCGATGCCTACAGCACGGGGCCATGGGCGAGCGTACGGCAGGAGCAGGTGCATCTGCCCTATTTCAACCTGGCGACCCGGCCGTTGTCGCCCGATCTCCTGCAGACCATCCTGCCCGAAAAGCAGGGCGCCTGGGATACGAAGGAAATCCTTTCCTCGTTCCGGCTCGATCAGGCAGGTCGCCTGGTCTTCGGCAGTGTCGGCGCCCTGCGCAATACCGGGCGCGCCGTCCATGTCGCCTGGGCGAAGCGATCGCTGAAGCGGCTCTTTCCTGCACTGGGTCCAGTCGAGTTCGAAAGCGAATGGTTCGGGATGATCGGCATGACCGACAATGCCCTGCCGCGCTTCCACCGGTTTGCGAAGAATGTTGTGGGCTTTTCCGGCTACAACGGTCGTGGCATCGCGCCCGGCACGGTCTTCGGTCGCGCGCTGGCGGAGCTTGTCCTCGGGAAACTGGACGAAGCGGATTTGCCGCTGCCGCTCACCGAGCTGAAGAGCGAGCCGCTGCGGCCGGTCAAGGAAATCTACTACGAGGCTGGCGCGCAGATCGCCCATTTTGCCGGTGAGCGCTTCTGAAAGATTGCGGATCGCAAGCGGCGCTTTCGTGATCGAGGTCGGCTGCGTTCAGATATCCCGTATGTTTCTCGCGGAGGCCTGTAGCTGCCTGAAGGCGTCGTAGCGCCTGGCGTGCAGGTCGAGAAAGCTTGTGGCCGGAAGGCAGGTCGCTTCAGCCGCGGACATCTGTCGCATGGCCGTCTGGAGACTGTCGACGCTGCCGGATGCGACGGCGCCGAGCATGGCTGCGCCGAGGAGCACCGGCTCGCTTGTTGCCGGCGCAATCACCGGCAGGCCGCAGGCGTCGGCGAGCAGCTGCCGGATCAGGGGATGCTGGCCGGCGCCGCCGCTGATCACGATGTTTTCGGTCGAGATGCCTGCCTCGGCCTGCGCGCCGACGATCTGTCGCAGGCCGTAGCCGATCCCGCAGATGCCGGCGACATAAAGTGCCACGAGGCTGTCAATGTCGCGGTCCATACCGAGGCCGGCGATGAGGCCGCGGGCATACGGGTCGGCGAAGGGAGCGCGATTGCCGAGAAATTCCGGCACGACGTGCAGGCCGCGCGCGAGTTGAACGGCTGCGGAGGCGGATCCCGATTTTTCGACTGCCGTGTCGGCGAGGAATACCGGTAGTGACTGGCCGGTCGATTGGGCGCGGCTTGCGGCTTCGGAAGAGCAGGGGTGCAGCGTCAGAAGCTGGTCTATCGCGGCTCCGGCCGCGCTCTGGCCGCCTTCGTTCAACCATATGCCCGGCACCATGGCGGAATAATAGGGCCCCCAGACGCCGGGAACGAAGACCGGGGCTTCCGTGGTTGTCATGGTGCAGGACGACGTGCCGAAGACATAGCCGAGATTGGCCGCCGCGCCCTTGCCGATGCCGACCGTGCCAAGGCCGCCGGCATGGGCGTCGATCAGCCCCGCGCCAACGGCAAGGCCGGCCGAAAGGCCCAGATCCTGTGCGGCTTCCGCCGTCAACCCCGTCCCAAGTGCGGAGCCGGGCTCGACGATCGTCTGGCCGATACGGACGAAGTTCTCCTCCGCGAGGGTGCCGAGGCCGATCTTCTTGAAATAGTCGGCAGACCAGCGGTTTTCATGGGCGAGGTAGGTCCATTTGCAGGTGACGGTGCAGGTCGAACGGGCAAGGTCGCCGGTCGCCTTCCAGGTCAGGAAGTCGGCAAGATCGAGGAACTGCCAGGCGCTGTCGAAGACCTCCGGCCGGTTTTCCTTCAGCCAGAGCAGTTTCGGCGTTTCCATTTCCGGCGATATCCGCCCGCCGACATAGTCGAGGACGGGATGGCCGAGCGTATTGATCCGTTCCGCCTGGTTGATCGCGCGATGATCCATCCAGACGATGATGTTCCTGTCGGGGTCTTCCGAGGGGCCGACGGGCAGGGGCTCTCCGCCTTTGCCGAGCACCACCAGCGAACAGGTTGCGTCGAAGCCGATGCCGATCGCGGCAGATTCCGGCCTTCCGCAGCCGGCGACCGCCTCGCGGACCGCTTCCGACACGGCCGACCAGATGTCGCGGCTCGATTGCTCGGCAATGCCGCCGGCCTCCCGATACAGGGCGATATCGCGTTTGGCGACGGCGAGCAGTTTTCCGGAGAGATCGAATACGCCGGCGCGGGCGCTGCCCGTGCCGACGTCGACGCCGATCAGGAACCGGGCGTCGTCGCTTCCGCCCATGGTCGCCGCCTGCTCATTCATGCGGAGGCCAGCAGCGCTTCGATTTCGCCGCGTTCCGGCATGGCCGGCGCCGTTCCGGGGCGGGTGACGGCAATGCCCGCGGTCGCGGCGCCGAAGCGCACCGCATCGATTGCGGCCTGACCTTCGGCGATTGCCGTTGCAAAGCCGCCGAGGAATGCATCGCCGGCGCCGGTCGTGTCGATCACCTTGCCGACGGAAAAGGCCGGTACGAATTCGCTGTGGCCGGCCGTGTGGTAGAGCGCACCGCGGCCGCCGAGCGTGATGACGACGCCGCGTGCGCCCCGCTTGAGCAGCGTTTCGGCCGCCTTGACAGCCTGCTCGTCGGTATCGACGTCGTGTCCGACGATGCCAGCCGCTTCCACCTCGTTCGGGACGATGAAGTCGCAGAGCGGGTAGATGTCATCCGGCAGGGCCTGGGCGGGAGCCGGATTGAAGATCGTCGTTACCCCGGCCTTCTTTGCGATCGTCAGACCATGGATGGCGGCTTCGATCGGCTGCTCCAGCTGGGTCATGAAGATCGCGGCGCCTTCGATCTCGGCGCGATTGGCGTCGACGTCTTCCTTGCCGATCAGGCCGGCGGCGCCCGGGGCGACTATGATGGCGTTGTCGCCATTGTCTTCGTTGACGAAGATGAAGGCGGCCCCGGTCGACACGCCGTCCATGCGCATGACATTGGCTTTCACGCCTGCGGCATCATAGGCTGCGAGTGCCATGTCGCCGAAGGGATCGTTGCCGACGCGCGATATGAAGGTGACCTTGCCGCCCGCCTTGGCTGCGGCGATTGCCTGGTTCGAACCCTTGCCGCCGGGGCCGAGCGAGAAGCCGGACCCGATCAGGGTTTCGGCTATCTGCGGCATGCGCTTGGCCTTGTAGGCGGTATCGGCTGCAAAGATGCCGAGAATGACGATCGCTTTCTTGTCGCTCATCGTACGACGTCCTCGGCCGGGATGACGCCCTTCGTCAGGATGAAGCAGCCGTAGAAGCGCATCTCGCCGGTGGCGATGACGCAATAGGCCTTGCGGGCAATGTCGTAGAAGGCCATCCGCTCGATCGGGTACATCGGCGCGGGCTTGCCTTCGACGCGATCGACGATGGCCTGCACTTCCGCCTGGACACCCGGGATTTCGTCAGGCTTGCCGATCACTTCCATGCGGCCGACGGACGGCTGCAGCGGCGTGTCGAGCGGCAGGACGGACAGGATGGCGTCGATCGCCTGCGGCGCGGGGATGTTCTCCATGGTCAGGAGCTTGCCGAGTCGCGTCTTGTGCGCGACGGAATCGGACGGGAAATTGGTGTCGGAGACGACGAGGTAGTCGCCATGGCCCATATTGCTGAGCGCTTGCAGAATGTCGCCGTTGAGTTCCGCCCTGATACCTTTGAGCATTGTTTCATCCCTTCTAATGGCCGCCGTTCCGGCGTGTCTTCAATTCCGTTTCAATTGCGATATGCGACGGGTGGCCCGGTCGAGCCGCGCACCACGAGTGTAGCGCTCATGGCTTCGTCGGCCGGGTGTGGATGGGCTTCGAACAGGAGTTCGACGGCACGCCTCGCCAGTTCGTCGGTCGGCTGGTGCACGGTGGTCAGTCGCGGCACGACGAGATTGGCGAGGTGGATGTCGTCAAAGCCGGTAACGGAGAGTTCGCGGGGTATGTCGATGCCGAGGTCGCGGGCCGCCCGCAATGCGCCGATCGCCTGCTGGTCGCTGGCTGCCGCAATCGCCGTCGGGCGCTTGCCTGCCGGTCGCGACAGCAGCTTGCGCGCGACTGCCTCGCCGGATTCATAGTCGAACTTGCCGTAGAAGATCTCGAGGTCGATGGTGTCGCCGAGCGCATTGATCCGATTGACGAAGCCGTCGCGCCGGGCGCGGCCCGCTTCGGTGTCCACGGGACCGGAGATATAGGCGATCCGACGGTGGCCGAGCTCGAAAAGATGGTCGGCGACGAGGGCCGCCGCCTGCGCGTGGTTGGTCGAGACCAGCGGGTAACTGCCGAAGCGGCGGTCGAGCGAGATGATCGGTACGGAAGATTTCAGGCGGGAGGCCGGGCTGTCGCTGGCGGCGACCACGATGATGCCGCGCACCGAACGGTCGAGGAAGGCGAGCATGTGGCTTCGCTCGGCGGCATGGTCGTTGTGGGAGCTGCCGAGCATCAGCGAATGCTTGTGCTCGGAGGCGGCGATCTCGGCGCTTGCCGCCATCTGGCCGAAGAACGGATTGGTGATGTCGGGGACAATCAGGCCGATGACATCGGTCTTGCTGGTGCGCAGGGCCCGCGCCATGACGTTCGGCCGGTAGCCGAGCGTCGAAATGGCTTCGTTGACCTTGTCGCGGAGCGCCGGCTTGACGGCAGCCTCGCCGGCAAGCACCCGCGAGACCGTACCCACGGAGACGCCAGCCTCGACGGCGACATCCTTGACTGTGGGTATCTTGTCCATCTCGAATTCACCGCTCTTACTTCACCGCACCGGCAGTCATGCCGGCGATGATGTGTTTTTCAAGCAGGACGCCGACGAATACAAGAGGCAGGATCCCGGCCGTCGACAAGGCTGCCATCGACCACCAGTTGATGCCCTGGCTGCCGGTCTGGCTGGCGATCATCACCGGTAGCGTGTTGGTATTGGTCGAAGTCAGCAGGGCCGCGAAAAAATACTCGTTCCAGCACAGGATCAGTGCCAGGATGAAGGCGGCGACCATGCCCGGCGCTACCAGCGGTACGATGATGCGCAGGAAGGCGCCCCAGATCGACAGGCCATCGACGAGGGCCGCTTCCTCGAGCTCCACCGGTACCGTCGCGAACTGGTCGCGCATGATCCATATGACGATCGGCAGCACCATCAGGGTGTAGATGGCGATCATGCCGGCATAGGTGTCGAGCAGCGCCAGCTCCTTGTAGAGAACGAGGAAGGGCAGGGCGAGCACGACGGGCGGCATGATCAGCTGCGAGAGGAAGAAGAAGGAAATGTCCGAATTGCGCATGTAGCCGAACTTGTAGGAGAAGCGGCTGAGGCCATAGGCTGCCAGCGATCCGAGGACGACCGCGAGCGCGGATGACGTTCCCGAAATGATGATGCTGTTCCACAGCCGGCGCATGAACTCCTCGCGCACCGTGGAGGTCGCGAAGATCGTATCGGGTGAAAGACCGAGAGAGCGCCAGCCGAGCCAGTTCGGGTGGAAGTTCAGCCACGGCACGAGATTGCCGCGCATGACGTCGGCGGCCGTCTTGAACGAGGTCGTGACGGTCCAGAACAGCGGGAAGATGCAGATGATCGCCCAGAGCGTCAGGAGACCGTAGACGACGAACCGCATGCCCCACCAGCGCAGGCGCTGGCCGCGGTCGAATTTGTCGAGATCGATCGAAGCCATCAGAGCCTCCCTGTCATGCGGCGGACGATCCGGTCCGATATCTTCATGAGCCCGGTCATGCCGATGACGATGATCACCAGATAGACGAGTGCGAGTAATGTGCCGTAGCCGACATTCGACCGGTCACGATATTCGCGGTAGATGAAGCTGGTCACGGAATCTGTGGCGCCGCCGGGCCCGCCGGAAGTCACGGTGATTATGATGTCGGCGAGCTTCAGCTTGAAGATGATGCGGATCATCACGGCGGTGACGGAGACCGGCAGCATCAGCGGGAAGATGACCTGCCAGAAGCGCTGCCATTTCGTGGCGCCGTCGACTTCGGCTGCCTCCAGCACTTCGCGCGGGAGGGCCTGAAGGCCGGCCAGCAGCATGATCATCATGAAGGGAATGAAGGTCCAGGCGTCCATGATCATGATGGAGAGGCGCGCCGTCAGCGGATCGCCGAAGAAGGAGGGGTTCTCCCAGCCGAGCCAGCGGGCAAACCGCGCGATCGGGCCGAAGCGGGGCTCCAGCATCGACTTGCCGACCATCCAGCTGATCGCCACCGGCGACAGCATCAGCGGCACCAGGAAGGTGACGCGCCAGAACTTGCGGGCGACAATCTCCTGGTTCAGCAGCAGCGCGAGGCCGAAGGCGATCGCGTATTCGATGGCGATCGCCAGGCAGTAATAGACCATGTTCAGGAGTGCATTGCCGTAGAACGGATCGGCGATCATCTGCTTGAGATTATCGAGCCCGTTGAACTGACGGCCCGTCAGCGATGCGAGGTTCCAATCGGAAAATCCGACCCAGAGCGCAAACAGCAGCGGAAACACCACCATCGACACGACGAAGAGGGCTGCAGGCAGCACGAACAGCGCCTTCTTGCCGGATTCGCCGTAGATGATCACACGGGTCACGCACAGAACGAACGCCCAGATGAAATAGGCGTAGAGCACCGGCCGCCAGTTGTCGAAGCCGAACTCCGTCCAGCCAAGATCCTGGGCCGCTTGCAGAAAAAAGGATGCAACCAGCCATAGGGCGCTCAGCCATAGGGCCGCATGGCCCCAGAAGCGCCTGCTCGTGGAAATGGAGCCGGTTTCGACCGTGTGCAGCAGGTCGCCTTCGGTTGTCGACATGATATTCCTCGTCCGGGCCGTTTTGAACGCCGGCGGAACGGAAGGTTCCGCCGGCGTGATCGGTTCAGGAGATCAGAGCCCGAGGCTCGCGCGGTACAGCTTCAGCTGGCTTTCGCGGCCGATCTGATCGGTGATCTTCTCCCAGGCGGCGGCAATCGCGTCCGCGGTTTCCTGGGCCGACTTGTACTGTCCGGCAAAGCCCTTCGCCAGTTCGTCTTCCGCAACGGAATAGTACTGGAAGATACCGGGGATGCGCGGTTCGATGGCAGCGTTCGGATGGTTGTAGCTGTCGGCGTTCGAACCGAGGAAGTCCTCGATATAGGCGCGGTCGTAGCCGGCCTTTTCCCATTCGTCGTACTTGAAGTGCGATTGGCGGTAGGGCTGGAAGCCGGACGGATAGGCCGACGTCCAGAGCGACAGGTCCTTGCCGCCGAGATGGGCGGCGGCAGACCAGGCGGCCTTGCGCTTCTTCTCGTCGCCGGAGACGCGGTTGGTCACATAGATGCCCCAGCCGAGATAGGCCATGTTCGGGGCTTCGTTGTACTTTTCCTCCCAGGCGCCGGTCTTGCGGTTGTAGACCTTGTCGGAGCCACGGTTGATGCCGAAGCCGACGACATCGCCGACGACCGAGGTGTCGGAGGTGCGGGCGGCCGCGCCGACGTCACCCCACCAGGTGAGCATGGAGCCCGTGCCGGCGAGGAACTGCGAGAAGGCGGTGGTGCCCGGATCGGCGTTGATCTGGTCCGCCGGATAGGCGTTGGCTGCGATGAGGTCCATCACGTCCTGGATCGCCTGGACCCAACCCGGATTGTTGACGAGCGGCTTCATCGTGTCCGGATCGAACAGCCATGCGGCGTCGCCCGGATATTTCACATACGGCGTTGCCCGGTCTTCGAGGAAGTAGAAGCCGAAACCGCCCCAGCCCTTGAGCGGGTCGAGGAAGCCGTAGGTCGGAAGGCCGGTGAGCGGGTCGGTCTTGCCGATAACCGCCTTGGAGACTTCGTTGATTTCCTGCCAGGTCTTCGGCGGCTCCGCCTTACCGCTGACGGAGCCTTCGCCGAAGTAGTCCTTGCGGTAGGCGAAGGTGTGGCAGTCGCCGTCGATGGTGACGCGATAGGTCTTGCCGTCCCAGGTGCCGACCGGCGGCTTCAGATAGTCCACGAGGTCGTCGGATTCGATCTGCTTGCCGACCCAGTCGGGCATCTCGTCCAGAAGCCCGCGTCCGGCGGTGTCGCCTTCGAACGGGGCGCCCATTTCGATGATGTCGAAGTCGACGGTGCCGGTGGCAATCGACTGCTGCAGGCGGGCGTTATAGTCGGCCTGCGCCAGGTCGATCCAGTTGATCTTGGCGCCGGTATAGGCTTCCCACGATTTCAGGAAGCCGCGGAACAGGAAGTTGTGCTGGTTCTGGTTGTTGAGGCCCATGAAAGTCAGCTCAACGCCGGCGAATTCGCCTTCCTTCACGTTTGCCTTGGTCGGGCCGAGGCAGAGCTCGCCGACCTTCTGGTAGTCCGCGTCCGTCGGCGAACCCTTGCCGACGCCAGGGATCTGCAGGATCTGCGCGCGGATGTCGTCTTCGGCGAATGCCATTCCCGGCAGGCCGCCGATCGCACCCGAAACGCCCAGCAGGGCCGCAGCACTTGCCGTGCCGCGCAAGATGTCGCGGCGGCTTGCATGCCGGCGCATCAATGCATCGTATATCTCGACTTTCATGTGGTCTCCTCCCACGTTTGTCTGATGTGCTGCCCGCAGGGCCCGGAGGCGTCACTTGCCGGTCCGATTTTTGCGCTGGTCTCGGGCAGAACTATCTGGTAAGCAAGAAAATGAAACGTTTCATATCTTGCGTGAAACCGCTCCTCTCGGTCTCGGCAACGAGCATTAGACGGGAGCTGGAAAATGTCAATATGAAATGAAACGTTTCATGGAGGAGGGTATCGCGGGCTTTTCGGAAGCGGTTCGGGGCGCATTTTGCCCGGTTTCCGCGTGGAAAATTCGCGACTTTTGAAAGGAAGCTTCGGGTTCCGGTTCCGTGAGGACGGTCCGGCGCGAGGCGATGGGAGCGAGATGGCTGAGGTCAATATTTCCGGGGCAAAGAAAGCCTATGGCGCCCTGAACGTTCTTCACGGAATCGACATCGATATCAATGACGGCGAGTTCGTCGTGCTGGTCGGCCCGTCGGGTTGCGGCAAGTCGACCCTTCTTCGCATGGTCGCCGGTCTGGAAAGCATCACCGGCGGCACGATCTCGATCGGCGGGAAGGTGGTCAACAACCTGCCGCCGAAGGATCGCGACATCGCCATGGTGTTCCAGAGCTACGCGCTCTATCCGCACAAGACGGTCGCGGAGAACATGGTCTTCGCGCTGCGGCTGAAGAAGATGCCCGCCGACGTCATCAAACAGCGCCTGCAGGCCGCCGCCGAGACGCTCGACCTCGTTCCCTATCTAGACCGCTATCCGCGCCAGCTTTCCGGCGGCCAGCGCCAGCGTGTGGCCATGGGCCGCGCCATCGTGCGCTCGCCGCAGGTGTTCCTGTTCGACGAGCCGCTGTCCAACCTCGACGCCAAGTTGCGCGTGCAGATGCGCAAGGAAATCAAGGAGCTGCACCAGCGGCTGAAGACGACGACCGTCTACGTGACCCACGACCAGGTGGAGGCCATGACCATGGCCGACAAGATCGTGGTGATGCAGGGCGGCAATGTCGAGCAGATGGGCACGCCGCTGGAACTTTACGACCGGCCGAACAACACCTTCGTCGCGACCTTCATCGGTTCGCCGTCGATGAACCTGATGAAGGGTATCTACAAGGCCGAGCGCGGCCTGTTCGTCTCCGAAACCGGGGATGAAATTCCGCTGGGTTTCAAACCCGAGGCCGCCGACGGTCAGCAGGTGCTGCTCGGCGTTCGGCCCGAGCACCTGTTGCTCGGCGACAGCGGGCTTACGGCAACCGTGATCGTCACGGAGCCGACGGGCCACGAAACCATGGTCTTCCTGCGCTATGGCGAAAGCGAACTGGTCGCGGTGTTTTCCGAGCGGCACGAATTCAAGCCCGGTCAGCAGGTCGTGGTCGCCCCACGTCCTGAAAAGCTGCATCTCTTCGATGCGAAGACGGGCAAGAGCCTGCGTCGCGACTTCGCCTGACGGGAGCCGGTCTATCGTCTGGGGTAGTCGCTGTCAGGCGCCGAGTTTGCGCCGTTCCGCGATGCGCCAAGCACGCGGCGACAGGCCGGTGTGGCGAACGAAGAAACGCGAGAAATAGGCGGGATCGGAAAAGCCGAGGCTGAAGCTGATTTCCTGGACGCTCGCTCGCGTGAAGACCAACTGGCGGCCGGCTGCCGACAGCAATTTTCCGGCGATGACTTCCTGCACGCTCTTGCCGGTCGCCGCGCGCACGACCCGGTTCAGATGGGTTGGGGAAATGTTCAGTTCGCTTGCATAGAAGGCCGCAGGCCGGTGGGTGAGGTAGTGCTGCTGCAGGAGGGCATTGAACACCTCCATGCGCCGTTCGTTGACGGTCTCGTCCTTCGCACCCTCGTCGGGACGCAGCTGGTCCAGGCGCTCGGTCAGCATCAGCACCGTCATCAGGTGACTGTCGAGCAGTGCGGTGCGATGGCCGCGCCGGGTCTCCCATTCGTTTGCCATTCTTTTGAGGGTCTCGGCGATATAGCGCCCGTCGTCGCTGTCGCCGAGAATGGTCAGGTGCGGCTTTGCTAGCCAGCTTCCAAGCCTGCTTCGCCCGCCCGGAGCCGCCGGCAGATGCGAGGCGAGAATGGTGAAGACAAAGCCGTCGACATCGCTGGAAAAGCGAAAGCCGTGCTTTGCCGTCGGCGGCACGGTGATGATTGCCGGCGGGGCGAACGCCCGCGTGCGCTCGCCGAACACGGCATCGCCGGAACCGTCCGCGATGTACAGGATCTGAAAGAAATTCTCGTGCCGGTGCAGCCCGATTTCCCAGTGATGCAGCCGGCTGCGGGCGGGTATGGTTTCGCAATGCATCCAGAAATCGGGTCTGTCGACGCTCTCTTCGCCGTAGAGATCATATGTCGGAACGGGTTGGCGCATGCGTGCTTCCTGATGCTCTATGTTCGATTTGTGCAAGTTTTTGACGGAAAAGTCCATTGAGATAAGACCTGTCAAAACGCAAGTTTCTCCTGCAATCGAATGATCCCAGACACAGGTCCGGGAGGAAGGAGCCGCGGTGGGAGCCGCGGCCGCAGGAGGAAAAATGCGTACTCAAGTCGTCATCATCGGATCCGGTCCGTCCGGGCTTCTGCTCGGCCAGTTGCTGACGGATGCCGGCATCGACAATGTTATTCTCGATCGTGTCAGCAAGGAGTACATCCTTGGCCGCGTCCGCGCGGGCGTTCTGGAGGAAAGCACGGTCCGGCTTCTGGACGAGGCGAATGCCGGCAAGCGCATGCACGCCGAAGGCCTGCCGCATGACGGCTTCTCGCTTGCCTTCGACGGACGCGATCACCGGATAGACCTGTTCGGCCTGACCGGCGGCAAGCGCGTGATGGTCTATGGCCAGACGGAACTGACCCTCGACCTGATGAAGCGTCGCGAGGAGACCGGCGGCCTTTCGATCCACGATGCCGCCAACGTCACGCCGCATGATTTTGCCGGCGAAAAGCCTTACGTCACCTATGAGACGGATGGCGTCACGCATCGCATCGACTGCGATTTCATCGCCGGCTGTGACGGGTTCCACGGTGTCAGCCGCAAGTCGGTGCCCGACGGCGCGATCCGCACCTATGAAAAGGTCTATCCCTTCGGTTGGCTGGGCATTCTGGCCGACGTGCCGCCGGTCAACCACGAGCTGATCTATGCCAACCATGCGCGCGGTTTCGCGCTCTGCTCCATGCGCTCGACGACCCGCAGCCGCTATTACATCCAGTGCGCCCTCGACGAGAAGATCGAGGATTGGAGCGATGACCGGTTCTGGGACGAGTTGCGTCGCCGCTTGCCTGCCTTCCATGCCGAAAAGGTGACGACGGGGCCGTCGTTCGAAAAGTCGATCGCGCCGCTGCGCTCCTTCGTCGCCGAGCCGATGCGCTTCAACCGTCTGTTCCTTGTTGGCGACGCGGCGCATATCGTGCCGCCGACCGGCGCCAAGGGACTGAACCTGGCGGCAAGCGACGTGCATTACCTGTTCCAGGGGTTGCTCGAACACTACAAGGAAAAGTCGGACGCCGGGATTGACGCCTATTCGTCCCGGGCGCTCGCACGAATCTGGAAGGCGGTCCGCTTCTCCTGGTGGATGACGACAATGATGCATCGCTTCCCGGACACGCTCGACTTCGACCAGAAGATCCAGGAAGCTGAACTCGATTATCTGACCCATTCGCGTGCGGCGTCGACGGCGCTTGCGGAAAACTACGTCGGCCTGCCGTTCTAGCTAGGCAGGTCCGGCTGCTGCCGGCCAGTCGGCCGGAACTACGCCCTCAAGGACATGCCGGGCGAACGCGGTCCGGCACGTCCATTTGGCATATTCGGCGAGCAATTCCCGATTTTGTTATGATTGCATATTGTTCATTGACAGAACAATATTTTTGAATAACAAATATCAACAGGGAGGAATTGTCGATGATCAAGGGACACGTTGCCGTGGTGACGGGAGCGGGTAGCGGCTTGGGTGCCGCGACCGCGCGCCACTTGGCCGGGCTTGGCGCCCGGGTCGCTTGTATTGACCTGTCCGAAAGTGCCGCTGCCACAGTCGCCGTCGAGATCGGCGGGCTGGCGATTGGCGCTGATGTTTCCAGCGAAGCCGAGGTCGGCGCCGCTTTTGCCCGGATCGTCGATGAACTCGGAACCCCGCGAATTGCTGTCTCCTGCGCCGGCATCGGAACGGCCGCCCGTATCCTGCCGCGCGACGGAAGTCTTTCCATCGGCGCTTTCGAGCGCACCCTCCATGTCAACCTGCTTGGGACCTATACGGTGATGAGCTTCGCCGCTCGGGCGATGGCTGCGGCCGAGCCTCTGGACGCTGACGGCGCACGCGGGGTCATCATCAATACGGCCTCCGTCGCCTTCGAGGACGGACAGATCGGCCAGTCCGCCTATTCTGCCTCCAAGGGCGGAGTGGTGTCGATGACGCTGCCGGCCGCGCGCGAGCTCGCGCGCTTTGGCATCCGGGTGATGGCGATCGCGCCGGGGCTGTTCGAGACATCGATGAGCGAAGGCCTGCCGGATGACGTTCGGGCGGAAATCCTGAAATCCGTGCCTTTCCCGTCCAGGATGGGCGAGCCGAAGGAGTACGCCCGTCTCGTCGAGGCGATCATCGAAAATCCGATGCTGAACGGCTCGGTCATCCGCCTCGATGCCAGCGCGCGCATGCCAATCAAGTAGGAGACGTTTCTTGTCACAGGCACATGTCAAACCCGGGGATGCGAACCAGATGCTGACCGTCGAAATCGATGGACCGCTGGCAATCCTCCGGATGAACCGACCGGAAAAGCGCAATGCCATGTGCGACGCGTTGCTCGATCAGATCGATGCCTTTTTCAGCCGGCCGCCAAAGGGTGTGCGCGTCGTCATCCTGACCGGAACGGCCGGCCATTTCTGTTCAGGTCTGGACCTTAGCGAGCATGTCGCTCGCGATGCAGAAGACACGATGCGCCACTCGCGCAACTGGCACCGGGTCATGGAGCTCGTGCAGTTTTCCGGCCTTCCCGTCGTCTCCGCGCTGTTCGGCGCGGTCATCGGCGGCGGGCTGGAGCTTGCGGCATCGACGCATGTGCGTATCGCCGAGCCTTCGACCATTTTCCAGCTGCCGGAGGGGCGGCGCGGGATCTTCGTCGGTGGCGGTGCCAGCGTCAAGATTGGCCGTATCATCGGCTCGGACCGAATGTGCGAGATGATGCTGACGGGCCGCAAATACGGTGCCGAGGAGGGGCTGGCGCTCGGACTCGCGCATTATGCGGTGGGTGAAGGCGAGGCGATGGCGATGGCGCGCGAACTGGCGCTGAAGATCGCCGACAACGCCCAGCTTTCCAATTTCATGATGATCCAGGCGATCAGCCGGATATCCGACATGTCGCGCGCCGACGGTCTCTTCACCGAGAGCCTCGCCGCCGCCGTGTCGCAGACAAGCGCAGATGCCGTGGAGGGCCTTAAAGCCTTCCTGGAGAAGCGAAAGCCGGATTTCCGGTAGACGCGACAAGCGTGAATTGAAGGTCGAGATAGTGGGAGGAACTTCGATGACCAGCTTCACAAGACGTACAGTATTGGCTTCCATCGGCGCGGCATTGGCCACGCCGGCAATCCTGACGCGGGCGCATGCGGCCGAGGTGACGCTTCGGCTGCATCACTTCCTGCCGGGAGTTGCCCCGATGCAAAAGCAGTTTTTCGAGCCCTGGGCCGCCGAGATCGCGAAGGCCTCCAACGGGGCGATCGAGATCCAGATGTTCCCGGCCATGCAGCTCGGCGGAAAGCCGCCGCAGCTTGTCGACCAGACACGCCAGGGCATTTGCGACATCGCCTGGACGCTGCCGGTCTACACGCCGGACCGCTTCCCGGTGGCCGAAACCATGTCCAACCCGTTCATGGTGACAACGGCGGAGAAGTCATCGGTCGCCATGCACAAGCTTATGGACGAGTTCGGCCCGAACGAATATCGCGGCATGAAGGTTCTCGCCTATCACACCCATGCCGGCGGCAAGCTGCACACCCGCAACGCGCCGGTGCTCAGCAAGGCCGACCTGAAGGGCCTGAAGCTGCGCGCGCCGAACCAGGCGACGGGCGACATGCTGACCTCGCTCGGCGCGGAAGTCGTCTTCTTCCCCGTCACGGAAATGGTGGTCGGGCTGTCGAGCGGCGTGATCGACGGCTGCTGCCTGCCGTTCGAAGTGGTACCCGCCTTCAAGCTGCAGGAGCTGACGTCGTTCAGTGCCGAGCCGGCGCCTGCGGCGCGTGGCCTTTACGCCAACACCTTCGCCTTCGTCATGAACCAGGCGAAATACGAAAGCCTTTCGGACGACCTTCGCGGCGTCATCGATGCCGCATCCGGCATGGAACTGTCGCACCGGATCGGCAAGCAGTTCGATGCCTTCGAGGCCTTTGGCCGATCGGTTGTCGAAAAGCAGGGCAACAAGATCGTCGAAATCCCGGCCGAAGAAATCGCCACCTGGCAAGAGGCAGCCGTGCCAATCCATGCGGCATGGACCGAAAAGCTCAACAAGGCCGGCCTTGACGGTGCTGCCATCATGGCGCGCGCAAACGCACTGCTTGACGAGAGCTGATCATGTCTGAACGCCTTCCAGTAGAGGCTGGACAGGAGGGGGATACCCTCCTGTCCAGGACGCTCCGCGTCCTGTGCACGGCGCTCGCCGGCCTCGGCGGGCTGGTGGTGCTCGGTGCATCGATTACGGTCACCCTGTCCGTGCTCGGCGCGACCTTCGGCTTCGGCGCGGTGCGCGGCGAGTTCGAACTGGTGGAAATTTCCTGCGCCGCCTGTGCATCGCTCTTCCTGCCGCTCTGCCAGCTTTCCAGGGGACACGTCATGGTCGACGTGTTCACCAACTGGCTGCCGGGACCAGCCAATCGCTCCATCGATGCTCTCTGGACGCTGATCTTCGCGCTCGCCTGGGCGTTCCTTTGCTGGGAACTGGTGCAGGGCATGATCGACATGCGCGGCTACGGCGACCAGACGATGCTGCTGCGCGCGCCGATCTGGTGGGTCTACTGGCCGGCCATCCTCGGCACCGGCATGTCCGCTCTGGTGGCGGCCATCCAGGTCCTCGAAGCCGCCTTTCCCCGCAGTTTCCGCACCGGGATTGAAACATGACGCCCTTCGCCATCGCGATCGTCCTGATCGTTGCCCTCTTCATCCTGATCTTTATCCGCATGCCGATCGCGCTCGCCATGGGTCTCGTCGGCGCCGCCGGCTATATCCAGCTGAGCTCGCTTGCCGGCCTGACCGCCTATCTAAAGTCGGCCTGGGTCGACAAGTTCATGTCCTACGACTTTGCCGTGGTGCCGCTCTTCATCCTGATGGGGCACCTGGCGACAAATTCGGGCATCTCGGCGTCCATCTTCGCAGCCGCGCGCTCCTGGATCGGCCACCGACGTGGCGGTCTGGCGATGGCGGCAGTGGCGGGCTGCGCGCTGTTCGGCTCGATCTCCGGCTCGTCGCTGGCGACCGCCTCGACAATGACCCGCGTGGCGATGCCGGAAATGCGCAAGCACGGCTTTTCCGGTGCGCTTTCCTCCGGTGCGCTTGCCGCCGGCGGTACGCTCGGCATCCTCATCCCGCCATCGGTGGTGCTTATTATCTATGCGCTCCTGACGGAGCAGAACATCGTCAAGCTGTTCCTGGCCGCGACGGTTCCGGGCATCATGGCGGTCATCGGCTTCATGATCGCCATCTCGGTCTATGTCCGGCTGCATCCGTCGGAAGGGCCGACCAGTGAGCGCGAGAATTTTCGCCAGAGGCTGCGCACCCTGCGCGACATCTGGCACGTGGCGCTGATCTTCGTCATCGTTCTCGGCGGCATCTATGGCGGCTTCTTCACGCCGGCGCAGGGTGCTGCGATCGGTGTCGTGCTCACCCTGGTCCTGGGCATCCTCAAGGGTGGTCTCAGCCTGCGGTCGATCCTCGACAGCCTGGTGGACACCGCCGGTTCGACGGCGATGATCTTCGCCATCGTCTTCGGCGCCGATCTCTTCAACGTCGCGCTGGCGCTGAGCCGCATGCCGGTGGAAGTGGCCGAGTTATTCGCCGGTTCGGGAATCCCGCCGATGCTGATCCTGCTGGCGATGGTCGTCTTCTACCTCGTCATGGGCTGCCTGATGGACAGCCTGTCGATGATCCTGCTGACGGTGCCGGTGTTCTTTCCGACGGTCATGGCGCTCGATTTCGGGCTGACGCCGGAGCACATGGCGATGTGGTTCGGCATCATTTCGCTGATCGTCGTCGAAATGGGTCTGATCACGCCGCCGGTCGGGATGAACCTGTTCGTCATCTCGGCGCTCGCCAAGGATATCCCGATGACGCAGATCTTCCGCGGCACGCTGCCCTTCATCATGGCGGAGTTCACCCGCATCGCCATCATCATCACATTCCCGGCCTTGAGTTACTGGCTGGTCGATCTTGTCGCGAACTGAGGAGGGCCTGCCAGTGTCCACCAATGCCGTTGCCAACCAGAATCTCGACGTCAAGGCGCCGGACGACCGGCTGCTGCGCCAGTTCGTCGGCTACAACATGAAACGGGCGTTCATCCCGGTCCAGGAGGACATCAGCGAGACGCTGGCGCCGCTCGGCCTGCGGGTCGGCACCTTTTCTGCACTGGCGGTGATTGCCGCCAGTCCCGGCATCTCGCAGACGCGGCTGTCGCAGGTGCTCAACATCAAGCGCTCCGGGGTCGTCGTCGTCGTCGACGAGCTGGAAGAGCTGAACGCCGTGGGGCGCATGCCGGTAGAGACGGACAGGCGCGCCTATGCCCTGCAGATCACGCCGGAGGGGGCTGATCTCTGGCGCCGGGCGGAAGCAGCCGTTCAGAACCATGAGGTCGCAATGTTTGCCGATCTCTCGGTCGAGGAACTCGATGTCTTGCGGACCCTGTTGAGCCGGGCGGCGCGCAGCGGTGCAAAGCGCCGGCGGGAGCAGTCGGATGACTGAGACGATGACAGCGCTGCGCACCGTGCGCCATTCCGTGACCATGCAGAGGCGGGACGGGCATCTCCTGCTGACGTCCAATCTTCCGCTCGATCCGGTCGTCGGTCGCACGGCTGACTGGCTGCATCATTGGGCGCGGACCGCGCCCGATCGCGTTTTCCTGTCGGAGCGGGCTGGCGATGGCTTCCGTGATGTCACCTACGCCCAGGCGCTCGGGCATGTCCGCGCCATCGCCTCGGCGCTCGTTGCCCGTGGACTGGGGCCGGAAACCCCGATCGTCATCCTCTCCGGCAATTCGGTCGACCATGCCTTGCTGTCCTACGGCGCCCAGTTCGCCGGCGTGCCGACCGTGCCGCTTGCCGAACAGTATTCGTTGATCCCGGAGGCCCATGCCCGGCTGCTCTACATCGTCGAGAAGGTCAGGCCGATGCTCGCCTTCGTCGAGGACGCGAGCGTCTATGCCGCCGCTCTTGGCTTGCCTGCACTTGCCGGCGTGGAAATCGTCGCCAGCCGGACGAACGGCGCCCCACGGCCGGTGACGCCGTTCGCCGATCTTCTGGCGGGAGACCCGGCGGTCGATGTCGACGAACGCCTGGCCTCCGTCGGGCCGGACACCGTCGCCAAAATCCTCTTCACCTCCGGTTCCTCCTCCGATCCGAAGGGTGTCCTGACGACACAGAGGATGATGTGCGCGAACCAGTCGCAGATGGCTTCGGTGCTGCCTTTCCTCAAGGATCGCCCACCGAGCATCTGCGACTGGCTGCCCTGGAACCATGTGTTCGGCGGGT
Organism: Rhizobium sp. PAMB 3174; assembly: GCF_052908375.1. Lineage (NCBI taxonomy): Bacteria > Pseudomonadati > Pseudomonadota > Alphaproteobacteria > Hyphomicrobiales > Rhizobiaceae > Rhizobium > Rhizobium sp. PAMB 3174. Next base: position 589,179 of record NZ_CM128608.1, read on the forward strand.
CGCACAATCTCAACATGATGCTGGCGCATGGCGGCACGCTGACGATCGACAACGGCAAGCCGACCAAGGCGCTGTTTGCCGAAACCGTCCGCAACACCATCGAGCGGCCGGGAACGCTTTCTTTCAACGTGCCGGTGGGATTTTCCATGCTGGTGCGGGAGATGGAGACGAATGCCGTCCTGCGCGAGGCCTATTTCCGCGATCTGGACATGATCTTCTATGCCGGCGCCTCGCTGCCGCAGGATGTCTGGACCAGCCTGGAAACGATGGCGATGAAACTGCGGGGCCGTATCCCGCTGATGATCTCGAGCTGGGGCATGACAGAGACCGCGCCGGCGACCGTCATGGTGCACGAGCCGATCGGCCGCTCGGGCGTCATCGGCGTGCCGCTGCCCGGCACCGAGATCAAGCTGATCCCGGACGAGGAGATGCGGTGCGAATTGCGGGTCAAGGGCCAAAACATCATGCCGGGTTACTACGCCGATCCGGACAAGACGGCCGAGGCCTTCGATGAGGACGGGTTCCTGAAGACCGGCGACGCGGTCCGCTTCGTCGACCCCGGCGATCCCGACCGTGGCCTGACCTTCGACGGAAGGGTGTCGGAAGATTTCAAGCTGCAGACGGGCACCTGGGTCCAGGCCGGCAAGCTGCGGCTCGACGCGCTGGAGGGGTTGCGGGGGCTGGTTCAGGACGTCGTCGTCTGCGGCCATGACCGGGACGCGATCGGTCTCTTCATATTTCCGCGCCCCGACCAGGTGCACGGCGACAACTGCTCGGATGGCGCCGTGATCGACAGTATCCTGCAGGCGATGATCGAGGAACGGCTGAGGGCCATGGCGAAAGCCGCGACCGGGTCCGGCCGACGCATCAGTCGGGCAATGATCCTTGCCGAACCGCCGTCGCTCAAGGATGGCGAGCTCACCGACAAGGGCTCGCTCAACGTGCGCAAGATCATCACGCGCCGGGCCCGTCTGCTCGAGCGCCTTTACGACAACGAAGACCCGGCGCTGATACGCGTCTGACGGAGGTATCAAATGGTGGATTTTGCCAAGGTCCGCGCGATCGACATCCACACCCATGCCGAGGAGCCCTGCGGTTGCCATGCCGACGACGGCTATGACGAACTGCAATGCACCATGGCCGGCTACTTCGGCGCGCCATGGACGCATCCGCCGACCATTCCGGAAACGGCGGCGCATTACCGCGAGAAGAACATCGCCGCGGTGATCTTCCCTGTCGATGCCGAGCGGGAGACCGGCTATCGCCGCTATTCCAACGACGAGGTGCTGGAACTCGTCAGGCAGAACGACGATATCCTCATTCCGTTTGCCTCGATCGACCCATGGAAGGGCAAGATGGCGGTGCGCGAGGCGCGGCGGCTGGTCGAGGAGCATGGGATCAAGGGCTTCAAGTTCCATCCGACCATGCAGGGATTCTATCCAAACGACCGCATGGCCTATCCGTTTTACGAGGTTCTGGCCGAACACCGCTGCGTGGCTTTGTTCCACACCGGCCAGACGGGGGTGGGGTCGGGCATGCGCGGCGGCAACGGTATGCGGCTCAAATACTCCAATCCGATGTATCTCGATGATGTCGCCGTCGATTTCCCCGACATGAACATCATCGCCGCCCATCCGAGCTTTCCCTGGCAGGAGGAGGCGCTGGCCGTCGCCCAGCACAAGCCGAACGTCTATATCGACCTTTCCGGCTGGTCGCCGAAATATTTCCCGCCTATCCTGGTGCGCTACGCCAACAGCATTCTGAAGAAGAAGATGCTGTTCGGTTCCGACTGGCCGATGATCTCGCCGGAAAAGTGGCTCGACGCCTTCGACAAGGCTGACTTCAAGGACGAGGTGAGGCCGCTGATCCTGAAGGAAAACGCCATGCGCCTCTTGGGCGTTGCCCCATGATCCCCTTTGCCGCTCCCGTCGATGACATCCTCTTCTCGCTGACGCGGGTGGCGGACGCGGCTTCGCTGCCTGAATGGGATCAGGAGCTTGCCGAGGGTATTCTCCGTCATTTCTCCGACTTCGCCGAGGGCGTGATCGCTCCCCTGGACGAGACCGGTGATCGGCAGGGGGGCCGGCTTGAAAACGGCCGGGTGCAGATGCCGGACGGCTTTGCCTCAGCTTTCCGCCAGCTCTCCGAGATGGGCTGGCAAGGGCTGACGGTGCCGGAGCATTTCGGCGGTATGGGGCAGGGCGGGCTCGTCGCGGCCGGTGTCTCGGAAATCTTTTCCGGCGCGTGCCATTCGCTGCAGATGGTCTGCAATCTCGTTCCGGGTGCCGTCTCCACATTGCTGGCCTTCGGCAGTCAAGCGCAGCAGGCCGAATGGATCCCGCGTCTGGCGGCGGGCGAGGTGCTGTCGACCATGTGCCTCACGGAGGCCGGCGCCGGTTCCGATCTGTCGCGCATCCGCACCCGCGCGCTGCGCGACGGGGATGGCTGGCGCCTCGATGGCGAAAAGGTCTTTATCTCCGGCGGCGACCAGGACATGTCGGATGACATTCTGCATCTGGTTCTCGCCCGGACCGGTGCGCCGGAGGATGGCGTCAAAGGCCTGTCGCTCTTTCTCACCAGCCGTTCCCGGGCCGGGGCGACGGTCAGCATCGCGCGGATCGAGGAGAAACTTGGTCTTCACGCGTCGCCTACCTGCCAGATGGCGTTCTCCGGCACCCCGGCAGAACTCGTCGGCAAGGAGGGCGAGGGGTTGAAGGCGATGTTCACGGTGATGAACCATGCCCGGCTCGATGTCGCGCTGCAGGGCGTGGCCCATGCCGCCCGCGCGTCCGCCATCGCCGCCGCCTATGCCGGCGAGCGCGTGCAGGGCCGCCGGGACGACGGCGCTTCGGCGGTATTGTCGGACCATGCCGACGTGCGCCGGATGCTTGACGAGCAGCGGACGCTCGCGCTTGGCAGCCGCGCCATGGTGCATGTGACACTGGTCGAACAGGCCCGCGGCGATGCCGGGCCACTCGTCGATTTCCTCACGCCGGTCTGCAAGGTGTTCTGCACGGAGGCGGGCATCCGGTCGGCCGATCTCGGCATCCAGATCCTTGGCGGATACGGCTACCTCAACGAGTACCGGGTGGCCCAGACATGGCGTGACGCGCGGATCACGTCGATCTACGAGGGCGCGAATGGCATTCATTCGCTGGCGACGGTAACGCGCGGGCTTCGGGCGAACGGCGGTGCTGGCGCCGAGGCTTTCGACGCGTTGATCGCCCGGCTCACGGACCATCCCGACGTGATGGGGCTGCGTGATCGCTGGCGGGCGATGCGCGCCGCTCTGCTGGCAGACGCCGATCCGGCCTCGCATGCCCATGAATTCATGACGCTGACGGGCAAGCTGTTTTTCCAGGCGGCGTGGGCGCGGATCGCCGCCGTCAGCGACGACAGGGAAACGTCACGACTGTTCGAGTTTGTCCTGTCCCGCCGTCAAACGGTCGGCATCATGAGTGCCGCATAGCGGCATTGCAATGTTGCGCTGTGAGGAGAGGAAAGGGCGACCGAAGCTTGTCGAGGTGCTTCGACGTTAGTAGTCGGTTAACCATGAAACTGTATGATTTTCTTCGGAAATGTCTGCTTGCCATCAGCTTCGGAGCACATCATGACGGTCATCACTTTCGCGAATACCAAGGGCGGGGCCGGCAAGACCACGGCGGTGCTGATCATCGCGTGCGAGCTTGAGCGCATGGGCTATTCCGTCGCCGTCCTCGACTGCGATCCGCAGAACTGGATCTCGAAGTGGTATGAGCAGCTCGGCACCAATGTTCCGTCCAGGCTTTCCGTCGTGTCCTATGTCTCGGCTGCCAATCTCGATCGCAATATCCGGGGCGCGAAGGCCAAGAACGACTTCGTCCTCATAGACCTGCCCGGCTCACGCAGCCCGCTTCTGGCGCAGGCGCTCGGGCATTCACAATATGTGATCATTCCGGTCCAGGGCTCGGCCATGGACGCGCAGGGTGCTGCAAACGTGATCGAGATCCTGCAATATCTGAAGGTCCGGGCCGGCATTCACATCCCGCACTCGGTCGTGCTGACGCGCATCAATCCGATGGTCACGACGCGGGCGTTGCAGGCCGTCAAGACGCTTCTCGAGGAAAAGCGGGTGCATCTCCTCGACACGCCGATCATCGAACGCTCGGCCTTCCGCGATGTGTTCGGGGCGGGCGAGACGCTCTACACGATGGATGCCCAGCGCGTCAGCAACCTCGACAAGGCGCAGCACAATGCGCATATGCTCGGCATGGAAGTCTTCCGCCGCATCCTGCCCTATACGGTCGGCAAGCAGACGGAAGAGAATGCCATCCTCAACGTCGCCTGACGGCGATCAGAAGAGGGCGTCCTCGAAGAGATCGTCGTCGTCCTGCTGTTGCTGGACGGGAGCCGCAGCCGCCGAAGCGGTTTCCGGCAACCCAAGCACGTGGGCGTGGACATCCCGCTCCGATTTCATCGTATAGGTCTTGAAAACCTGCGCGGATATGGCGGAGACAATCTCCTCCAGTCCCGACAGGTCGGTCACGGCGTTGCGGGCCGAAGCGGTTCGCTCGGCGCAGGCCGCGATGATGTCCTGAATGCCATGGTGGAAGTTGAGGCCCGTGGTCGCGGCGGCGAGCTGGGCCGAAACATTGTTGCCGCAATCGCGCAGCTCGCCCATTTGCAGGTCGACGGTGTCGGCGGCCGTAGTCACGTGGGCAAGAGCGATGTCGATGTGGACCGACAGGTCCTTACCGGTTTCATCGTTCCGGTTGCGCTGCAGGTCGGCGGCCAGCTGCTCCAGCCGGCGCAGGTTGATCAGCGCGCGTTCCGCCGCTTCGTCCAGCTTGCCCGAGAATGCCCGCAGCTCGCTGGTGACCACGTTGATCGCACGGCCTTCCTCGCCGAGCCTGCCGCAGCGCAGATTGGTGTTCAGCGCCATGTACTGGATGTCGGTGCGCACAAGCTGAATGGTTTCGACGCTGCGGACCAACTCTTCCACCACGCCGTTCGCCGAGGTGCTGAGGCGCATGGCCTCGGCGGCCGAGCCTTCGATGGCGCCGACCGTGCCGCGGGCGGATTCGAGACCCGCCTTGACCGCGGTCAAGGGTGTCGTTTCGGTACCGCCATGTCGCGGCAGCAGCGTTTCATAGAGGGACATCAGCGATGCCGCGTCGTTGAAAAAGGCGCGGATATTGGTGACGATCGTGCTGCATTCGCGTGAGAAATCGCTGCTGAGCGCGTTGATCTGTTCATGAACCAGCTTCGTGACGGCCTGCAGAAGCCTCTCCCTGCCGTCGTCGCCAAGGGTTGCCGCGTTGGCCGCGATCTGGGCCTCGGCAATGGAATAGGCGGCCTGGCAATGTTCGATGCGCTGGCGGGTGACGTCGCCGATCTGCAGTGCTGACAGGCTGCTCGCCAGCCGGCCCTGCACCTTGTGCGCCATGTCGGTGATCTTGGTGGCAACCTTGCCCAACGCTTCGCGTTGCGCCTTGATGGCCTTGGCGTTGTTTTCGAGGTCGGCAACGATCCGGGGGATGTCATCGTCGTGCCGGCTCATCTTCGAACCGCTGGCCAGCGACGCCTGCCGGATCATGCCGTGCAGGGTGGCGATTCGGTCTGACAGGCTCTTGACTTCCTTGGTGGCAAACTGGATGCGCTCGATGATCTCCACGGCGAAGCCGGCAAAGTCGGGGATATGCGCGCCGGTTATCTTGGCTGTGGTCGCAAACGTTCTCAGATAGCGAAGCGTTTCCTCCATGGCCTGGATTTCCCGGCCGAGGGCCTGACCCTCGACGCCGATTTCCCCGAGCCTGGTGTCGCGGAACGTCTGTGCCTCGGGCAGCTTGGCGATCAGGCTGGCCGTCAGGGCCAGTTCCTGCGATGCTTCCGCGGCCTCTTCTTCCTTGAGCGAGCCACTGACCTTTTCCAACACCTGGGTCAGTTGCGTGAAGACCTCAAGCACGGAGACCAGCAGCGTGCCGCCCTCCAGAAAACGCTGTTCGATCTGCGCACGGGCCTCTTCCAGCCTGTTCGCGATCCCATCGGTTTCCGCCGTTTCCGTCCCGTAGGCGGCTGGTGTCAATCTCGCCAAAGCATTCATGGTCGCTGTCGTGTCCCCGTTGTCTGCTCCATAAGAGACAACAATCTGAAATGTCTGGTAAATTCCGCAGGCTACCTGTGATCGTGATTAACGCTCGGTAACAGCGGAAACTTTAGCCCAGATGCCGGCGGTCGGCCGCCAGCAGTTCCCGGGCAATCTGCTCGAGCGGCACGACGCGGTCGACGCCGCCGCGGGCGATCGCTTCCTTCGGCATGCCGAAGACCACGGAGGTCGCCTCGTCCTGTGCCACGGTGAATGCGCCGCCATTGTGCATCTCCTCCATGCCGCGGGCGCCGTCGTCGCCCATGCCGGTCATGATGATGCCCATGGCATTGCTACCCGCCGCTCTTGCCGCCGAGCGGAAGAGGACGTCCACCGAGGGGCGGTGACGGGAGACGAGCGGACCGTCCTTGACGGCGACGCAATAGCGGGCGCCTTGGCGTTCCAGGAGCATGTGCCGGCCGCCGGGCGCGATCAGGACATGGCCGCGCAGCACCGGGTCGCCGTTTTCCGCTTCCTTGACCTCGACCTCGCACAATCCGTTCAGGCGGTTGGCGAAGGCGGCGGTGAATTTTTCCGGCATGTGCTGGACGATGACGATGCCCGGCGTATTGGCCGGCAGGGCGACGAGGAATTCGCGCAACGCCTCGGTGCCACCCGTGGACGCGCCGACGCAGACGACCATTTCCGTCGTCTTGGCCATGGCCTTGCCTGTCGGGGGAGGGAGCACGGCGTCGGCCGTCAGCTTGCCCTGCACCTTGCTCGACGCCGGCACGAGGCGGCGTCGCGCACCCAGCCGGGCAGCGGCGGCGCCCTTGACCGTTTCGCGGATCATGGCGCCGCTTTCTTCCAGATGATCGGCAGCCGCAATCTTCGGCTTCAGGATGACGTCGACGGCACCGGCTTCCAGCGCCTGCATCAGCGTTTCCGAACCCGCCTCGGTCAGCGACGAGCACATCACCACGGGAATGGGATGTTGCGACATCAGCTTGCGGAGAAAGGTGATGCCGTCCATGCGTGGCATTTCCACGTCCAGCGTGATGACGTCGGGAACGACCTCCTGGATCTTCTTCGCGGCCATGAAGGGATCGGACGCGACGCCGATGATCTCGATCTCGTTGTCTGCCTCCAGAACTCTGGTCAGCGCCTGGCGGACGCTGGCACTGTCGTCGACAATCAGAACACGGATTTTCCTGCCGAGATGCATGGCCTAGACCTTCCTGAACACCGTATTGGCCACCTGTTTGACAGGCAGCTTGAAGCCGGTGATGGTTTCCGAGTGGCCGACATAGAGGTAGCCGCCATCGATGAGGTTGTCGCACAGCCTGGTCAGCACCTTTTGCTGCGTCGGCTTGTCGAAATAGATCAGCACATTGCGGCAGAAGACGATGTGCATGGGATCGCCCACCTTGTAACTGTCGTCCATCAGGTTGAGCCGGGCGAAGCCGACGTGGGAGCGCAGCTGCGGATGGATGCGGACCTCGTTGCGCGCCTGCTCGCGCGATTCCATGACGTAGCGGGCGCGCTGCGCCTTCGAGACCGGCTGGATCATGCCGGTGGGGTAGATGCCGCGCTGGGCGATCTTCAGCACGTCCGTCGACAGGTCGGTCGCGAGGATCGTGTAATCCAGCTTCAGCTTGGCGTCGGACTTGAAGTCCTCCATGACCATGGCGAGCGTGTAGGGCTCGGCGCCGATGGAGCAGGCCGCGCTCCACAGCCGCAGACGCTTGTGGCCGGCGGCGACGAGATCGGGCAGGCCGGCCTGCATCATATGCTCGAAATGTTTGGGCTCGCGGAAGAAGTCAGTCTTGTTGGTCGTGACCGCGTCGATCAGGTGCACGGCCTCGCTTTCAAGGCCTCCCTGCTTGAAGAGGTAGTTGCAGTAGTCGTTCGGGTCCTGCATGCCCGTCGGCCGCAGTCGCCGCCTGATGCGCCCTTCCAGCATGGTGCGCTTGGACGGGGGCATCTTGATGCCGCTGTAATCGTAGATGTAACGCGCCAGCATCTCGAAATTGCGATGGCTGAGGCCGGAGACGTCGCTTGGCGACGCCTCCGTCTCTGCCTGCCGGTGCGCTCTTGCCGCACTTCCAATCATGCCATTTCCACCTGTTTTTGACCGAAGCCGGTCAGGGATTTCGCGTCGCTGTCGGTAAACAGCCGCGCGAGGTTGACGATGACGACGAAATCCGTCTCGCGCCGCACGACGCCGGCGATGTAGTCGGAGGGCCAGCGCACACCGATATCCGGCGCACCCTCGATCGCGGCCCCCTGGAAGGAGGCGACTTCGTGCACCCGGTCGGCAACGAGGCCGAGCGTCAGCATGCGGCCGGCAAGCGGTACGTCGATCACCAGAACGCGCGTGTGCAGGGTCTTCTCCGTCCTGGACATGCCAAGACGCAGACGCAGGTCGATGATCGGCACACCCTGGCCGCGCACGTCGCGCAGCCCCAGCAGGTAGTCCGGACCATGCGGGATGCGGAACACATCCTCATGGTCCAGGATTTCCCGAACCACCTCGACCGGAACGGCAAAGCATTCGTCGTCGAGGCTGAATGTTACGTATTGTCCTTCGGAAGCCTTGTCAGCCATCATGCGCTCTCCTTGAAATCTGCATCGTCACCATCGGGGCCACCCATCGACATATCGAGCGCGAAACCCTTGGCGCGGGCCTGCTGGCCGGCGACGGTGTATTCGCGCTTCGGCGCGGCCTTTGGCGCAGCCGCGCGGACTGCCGGCTTTGCCGGGCTTGCGGCGCGATAGGGCGCCGAAGCCTTGCCGACCATGCTGTTGTCGACCTTGAAGAATGCGATCGAGGCCTGCAGTTCCTCGGCCTGGGCGGCGAGCTCTTCCGAGGTCGCGGACATTTCTTCGGAAGCGCCGGCGTTCTGCTGGGTGACCTTGTCGAGCTGCTGGATCGCTTCATTGATCTGCGAGGCGCCGATGTCCTGCTCGCGGCAGGCGGCGGAGATTTCCGAGATCAGTTCGGCCGTCTTGCGAATGTCGGGAACAAGGCGGTGCAGCATTTCGCCGGCTTCGGTTGCGACGGAGACCGTTTCGCCGGAAAGACCGGAGATTTCGGCGGCTGCGGCCTGGCTGCGCTCGGCAAGCTTGCGCACTTCGGAGGCGACCACCGCGAAGCCCTTGCCGTGTTCACCGGCGCGGGCCGCTTCGACTGCAGCGTTCAGGGCCAAGAGGTCGGTCTGGCGGGCGATTTCCTGGACGATGGAGATCTTCTGGGCGATCGTCCGCATGGCGCCGACGGCCTTTTCAACCGCCTGGCCGGAGACTTCCGCATCCTTGGCAGACTGCCGGGCGATCTTTTCCGTCTGGGCGGCGTTGTCGGCATTCTGCTTGATGTTGGCGGCCATCTCTTCCATGGAGGCGGAAGCTTCTTCGGCGGAGGAGGCCTGCTCGGTCGCGCCCTGCGAGAGCTGCTCCGAACCGGAGGAAACCTGCTGGCTGCCGGACGAGACGTTCTCCGATGCGGAGAGTGCGTTGGCGACGACGCCGCGCAGGCGCTCGACCATCGACTGAAGGGCGATGCCGAGGGTGTCCTTGTCGGAGAGAGGCTTCGGGCTGACCATCAGGTCGCCATTGGCGATCTGATCGGCAATCGTCGCGGTGCCGCGCAGATTGGTGATCATGTCGGTGAGGTTGCCGGCCACTTCGCTGCTGAGAGCGCCGTAGTCACGCTCAAGCTGGCGGGAGAGGTCGCCGACCGAAACAGCCTGCAGGACCGAGGAGATGTCCCGGAATGCGGCTTCCACCGCCTGCGAGGCACCCTGCATCTGGCCAACTTCGTCGTGACGGCCGGTTTCCAGCGGCTTTGCCAGCTTGGCCAGTGCTTCGTTGACGTTGCCGATCGGCTTGGCGATCGTCCTGGTCATCACGATGCCGGTGACGACGGAGATCAGCACGCTGATGATCATGCCGGCGATGATGACTTGCGTCATCAGGCTCAGGGCATCCTGCTGGGCAGCCTGGCGGGTTGCAAGCAGACCGGATTCGGTCTCGATGACCTCGGCCACCTTCTTGCGCAGGCCGTCCATGGATTCCTTGCCGGCGCCGGAGATTTCGACGTGGCGGGCCTGGTCCATGGTGGCCGGATTGGCCATCAGCGTGATCGCGCGCTCGGCGACCGAGTTGTGCCAGGTTTCGGCCATCTGCTTGATTTCATCAAGCCGCTGCTGCTGGGCCGGATTGTCCGACGTCAGCGTCTTGGCTTCGTTCCAGGACTTGTTGAAGGTTTCCCAGCCCGACTTGTAGGGCTCAAGGAACTTGTCCTGGCCGGAAAGGAGATAGCCACGGAAGCCGGTCTCCTGGTTGACCATGCCGGAAACGATTTCGTTGGCGGCGCTGATGACCTTCATCGTGTGGTCGTTCCAGAAGGTCGTCTGCTTGACCTCGTTGGACTTGAGCAGCACAACGGCGTTGATGGAGAGCGACGCGAGAATGATGAAGCCGAGGAAGAGCATCAGTTTCTTGGGAATGGAAAGATTATTGAGCATGGCGCGATCCTATGTCGAATGAATGAATTGATTGCAGGGCAGTTTTATTCTTGGGTCTTTCAGTCTTCGCGCCACGCAACACTTTTGCGTCGAAGAAGAGTTTGAAAGTCGATCGGCCTGTGGATGCGTCATGCATTTGCGTGCCTTTCGGTCTTGTTGGGATGCAGCCGCTTGCGGCTGCATCCTGTCTTGCTGGGCCGACCGTCAGGCGGTCTGCCGGAAATCGGCGTCGTCGGCGTCCGGTCCACCCATCGACATGTCGAGGGCGAAGCCTTTGACGCGTGCCTGCTGGGCGGCGACGTCGTGCTGCTGCTTCGGCGCCGTCTTTGCTGTCGCCTTCGCGGCTGACGGGCGCACGGCAGGCTTGGCCGCGGGCGCCTGACGGTGCAGGGCGGAGGGCTTCGCCGTGCCCGCAGTGTCGACCTTGAAGAATGCGATCGAGGCCTGCAGCTCCTCGGCCTGGGCGGCGAGCTCTTCCGAGGTCGCCGACATTTCTTCCGAGGCGCCGGCGTTCTGCTGGGTGACCTTGTCGAGCTGCTGGATCGCTTCGTTGATCTGCGAGGCACCGATGTCCTGCTCGCGGCAGGCGGCGGAGATTTCCGAGACGAGTTCGGCTGTCTTGCGGATATCCGGGACGAGGCGTGCCAGCATCTCGCCGGCTTCCGTAGCGACGGAAACCGTTTCGCCGGAAAGACCGGAAATTTCCGCGGCTGCCGCCTGGCTGCGCTCGGCAAGCTTGCGCACTTCGGAGGCCACGACCGCGAAGCCCTTGCCGTGTTCACCGGCGCGGGCCGCCTCGACTGCGGCGTTCAGGGCCAGCAGGTCGGTCTGGCGGGCGATTTCCTGGACGATGGAGATCTTCTGGGCGATCGTCCGCATGGCGTTTACGGCCTTGTTGACGGCTTCGCCTGAGCTTTCCGCGTCCCTGGCGGACTGACGGGCGATCTTTTCCGTCTGGGCGGCGTTGTCGGCGTTCTGCTTGATGTTGGCGGCCATCTCTTCCATGGAGGCGGAGGCTTCTTCGGCGGAGGAGGCCTGCTCGGTCGCACCCTGCGAGAGCTGCTCCGAACCGGAGGAGAGTTGCTGGCTGCCGGACGAGACGTTGTCGGAGGCCGACAGCGCGTCGGCGACGACGCCGCGCAGACGTTCGACCATGGACTGAAGCGCGATGCCGAGGGTGTCCTTGTCGGACAGCGGCTTGGGCTCGATCGTCAGGTTGCCGTTGGCGATCTGGTCGGCGATATCCGCGGTGTTGCGCAGGTTGCCGGTCATGACGTTGATCGTGTTGACCAGGTCCTTGATTTCGTCATTGGTCTTGATCTCGATGTTCTGGTCCAGATCCCCGATGGCGACCGCCTCGGCAACGGCCTGGATCTTCTTCAGGCCGTTATTGATGCCGAGTGCAATCCAGAAGGCGACGGCGACGGAGAGGACGAACATGACGCCCAGCGCGCCGAGCAGAAGGTTGCGCGAGAAGGCATACTGCTGATTGGTCGAATTGTCCGTGGCGGCAAGGTCAGCGGCAATCGAGTCATTGAGTTCACTGAGCGATTTCAACAGCTCGGCAGCAGCGGCGCGACCCCCGTTCATGGAGAGTTCTCCGGCCATCCGGTTGCTTTCATCGGTGTTTTCGATGGCCAGCTTGATGACCTTTTCCTGCACCTGCCGCCAGGCGGGCAGATTGGTCAGGAACTGGCTGATCTTCGACTGTATGTCCGGATTCTTGTCGAGCTGGATCTTGTCTGCCAGCGTTTCGATCTTCTGCTGGTTGGCACGCACTTCGGTGACGAAAGTGTCAACGAGCCTCGGATCGGTGTTCAGGATCGCGTTCTTCTCGTTGCGGATCGCATTGAGAACGGCGTCGGACAGGTCACTGGAATTGCGCAGATTGGCGGCGGGCCCCTGAATGATGTCAGTGATCGCCGAGTTGAGAGATGACAGGTTCATGATTGCCATGACCGACATGCCGGTCGACAGCAAGATGAGAAGTGTGAAGGCAAGTGCGAGTTTCAGCTTGATCGTAAAGCGCATGGAGGCGGTCCCCGAAGGATAAGGGTGAATGTTGACTTTTTCAGTCGGTTGTCTGGCGGGTGGGTTCACATGTCTTTGAGAGAAGTTCGGGAGGGGCCTCTCTCTGACCGGCGATCATTCACCGGCTTTGGTACGGCGCCTGTTGGCGCCGTACGTTATCGGGAAAAGGCGGAGCTCAAGCGCTCTGCCGGAAATCGGCGTCGTCTTCGTCCGGTCCACCCATCGACATGTCGAGGGCGAAGCCCTTGACGCGTGCCTGCTGGGCAGCAACGCTGTTCTGCGGCTTCGGTGCAGCCTTCGCCGCGGCCGGGCGGGCAGGACGCTTTGCCGGGTTTGCAGCAGGATGCACGGTCGCGGACTTGGTCATGGCAGAGCTGTCGACCTTGAAGAAGGCGATCGAGGCCTGCAGTTCCTCGGCCTGGGCGGCGAGTTCTTCCGAGGTCGCCGACATTTCTTCCGAGGCGCCTGCGTTCTGCTGGGTGACCTTGTCGAGCTGCTGGATCGCTTCGTTGATCTGCGAGGCACCGATGTCCTGCTCGCGGCAGGCGGCGGAGATTTCCGAGACCAGCTCGGCCGTCTTGCGGATGTCCGGAACCAGACGAACCAGCATTTCTCCGGCCTCCGTGGCAACCGTCACCGTTTCGCCGGAAAGGCCGGAGATTTCGGCGGCTGCCGCCTGGCTGCGTTCTGCAAGCTTGCGGACTTCGGAGGCCACGACCGCGAAGCCGCGGCCATGCTCGCCGGCGCGGGCTGCTTCCACGGCGGCGTTCAGTGCCAGAAGGTCGGTCTGACGGGCGATTTCCTGGACGATGGAGATCTTCTCCGCAATCGTCCGCATGGCGTTGACGGCCTTGGAGACGGCTTCGCCGGAGACTTCCGCATCCTTGGCGGACTGGCGGGCGATCTTTTCCGTCTGGGCGGCGTTGTCGGCGTTCTGCTTGATGTTGGCGGCCATCTCTTCCATGGAGGCGGAAGCTTCCTCGGCCGAAGATGCCTGTTCGGTCGCGCCCTGGGAGAGCTGCTCGGAGCCGGCGGACAGCTGCTGGCTGCCGGACGAGACGTTGTCGGAGGCAGACAGGGCGTCGGCAACGACGCCGCGCAGGCGCTCGATCATCGAGTTGACGTGACCGATCAGATCGCCGATCTCGTCGCGGGTCTTGACCTCGGCGAGTTCGGTAAGGTCGCCGTCGGCAACCGTCTGCACCGTGCGGACGGCCATTGCGATGCCCTTGTTGATCGACATGATGATCCACAATGCGGCAATCAGAGCGACGACGGATGCAACGGCGGCAACGGAGATGACGATCGTGCGGATTTCGGCGTACTGTTCGGCGGCGTTGTTGTCTGCCGCGATCAGACGTTCGCGTTCCAGATCAAAGACTTCGGCGAGAAGATCGTCGATCTTCGATGCTGCTTCGCGCGCCGTGGTCGACGAAACGCGCATGGCGCCGGTCGTGTCTCCTGCGAGAAGCATGCGGCGCATCTCGTCGTCGTCCTGACGGAAGTCTGCGGTCAGACCCTTCAGTTTCGTCCAGTAGACCATTCCCTGTTCGGTTGCCTTGGCAAGAAGCGCATCGAAATCCTTGTCGAAGGCAGCGCGCTGTTCGTCGCTCTTGACGATGTAGCCTTTCAGTTCCGAGATCGAGGTTGCGTTCAGCATGTTCTTCTGCTGACGGATCTGCTGCAGCTGCGCGATGTTGAGGTCCTGAGCGTAGCTGAGGCGCTGGGCGGGACCATGGACGGCCTCGGACCAGTGATCATTGACGGCGGCCAGGCTGATCACGTTGTAGACGGCGGTGCCAACGAGCATGGAGATGATGAAGCCGAAGGCCAGTAAGAGCTTGAGTTTGATGGTAAAACGCATTTTAGTATCCTCTGGTTCAGTGGTCACGCCGTGGCTTTGATCGGTTGCCCGCTCTGCGACGAGAAGATTGCTTGAAGATTGGGGACGATGATGAATTCACCCTCGCGCTTGACGAGCGCGTGAATGTAGTCGGGGCGCCAACGCATCCCGACGATGGGAGGCGGTTCGCTGGCGCCGGCGGAAAGACGGGTAACTTCGTAGACCTTGTCCGTCCGAATGCCGATCAGGGCGAGTTCGCCGTCGAGTTCGAGTTCCGTGACGACGATCCGGCTGTCGATCGTGACCTCCGCGGCTTCCATGCCGAAAGCGACGCGAATGTCGGCGAGCGGGATGACCTTGCCGCGGAAGTTGATGACGCTGCCGACGAATGGCAGGCTGCCCGGTACGCTCGTTTCCGGTAGCAGATCCAGGATTTCCTGGACGATAATCGCTTCGATCGCGAAGATTTCGCCGTTGAGGCTGAAGGTGAGGACGGAGAGTTCCTCTTCGTCCTTCCACAGAGCGCTGTGGTCCGCTTTGCTGGCTGTGTTTGTCATCCTGCTGCCCTCACTTGTGCTTCCTGGTGCTGGCCCGCGGCGACCAGATGCGTGACGTCGAGAATGAGCGCCACGTTGCCGTCGCCTAGGATCGTCGCCCCCGAGAAGGACGAGACGTTGTTGTGGAGTTTCGACATGGACTTGATCACCGTCTGGTGGTCACCGATGATCTGGTCGACGACCAGCCCGACGCGTTCGCTGCCGGTCGATATGACGACGACCTTCTGGAATTTTTCCGGTTCGGTGCCCGTGCGGAAGAGTTCCCGCAGCCGGATGAAGGGCACGAGATGATCGCGCAGCGAGATGAAGCTGCGTCCGCGCGAACGAAGGTCCTCTTCCACCGACAGTTCGAGGCATTCCTCGACCGCCGAGAGCGGGATGACGTAATTGCCGTTTCCGACCCGCACCAGAAGACCGTCGATGATGGCGAGCGTCAGCGGAATTCTGAGGGCGATTTCCGACCCCGTGCCGAACTCCGACTTGACGTCGATTGCGCCGCGAAGCGTCTCGATCGTCTTCTTGACCACATCCATGCCGACGCCGCGGCCGGAGAGGTTCGTGACCTTCTCGGCGGTGGAGAAGCCCGGCTGGAAGATCAGCTGAAGCAGTTCCTGGTCCGTCAGCTGCTGGCCGGGCTGGATGAGTCCGTTGGCTTCTGCCTTGGCGCGGACCCGTTCCCGATCGATGCCGCGGCCATCGTCCTTGATGGTGATGACCACTTCGCTGCCCGTCTGGTGGGCGGTCAGCTGAACGCGTCCGGTCGGAGACTTGCCGGCGGCGATGCGGTCCTGCGGGTTTTCCAGGCCATGGTCGATGGAGTTGCGGACAAGGTGGATCAGCGGATCGGCGAGCCGGTCGATGACCGTCTTGTCGACTTCCGTGGTCTCGCCTTCGGTGACCAGCTCGATGTCCTTGCCGGTTTCCCGGGCGAGGTCGTGCACGAGACGGCGGAAGCGGCTGAAGAGGCTCGCCACCGGCATCATCCGCAGTACCATCATCGTGTCGCGCAATTCGCCGGACAGCCGCTCGATTTCCTCGGAGACCGACCGCAGGCCGAGATCGGGGAGCGAACTGGTCATCTGGCTCAAGCGCGACTGGGCGATCACGAGTTCGCCGACGCGATCCATCATTTCGTCGAGGCGGAGAGCCGGAACACGGACATTGTCGGCCTGTTTCTGCGCCTTCGCGTCCTGCGGCTGGGCCTTTGCGTTGTCGCCGGAAGCGGCAGCTTCGCGGACGGCCGGCGTCGGTACGGACCCGGTCTTTTCGGCCGTCACTGCCTCGGAGCCGGCTTCGACCGCGACGTCTGTCGCCGCCGGGGTGACATCCTTCAGGTCCATGGTCATGTCATCCATGACAAAGATGAAGACGTCCTCGATTTCGCTCTGCGGCTTGTCGGTCACCAGCGAGACGGTCCAGGAGAGGTGGATCTCACGCGGATCAAGATCGTCGAGCAGCGGGATCTTGTCCGTTTCCGCGACGATTTCGCATTCACCGAGGTCCCTCAGCTCATCCAGAAGTCCGAGCGGATTGGTGCCGTTGATCATGGCATTCGCCGGCAGACTGAACTTCAGCAGCCACGAGCGCTTTCCGGATGCGACGGTGCTCACAGCCGCAACAGCAGCGGCGGGTGCGCCGGTTGTGGCACTGCGAACCGGTGCGCCGCCGGCGCCGTCGACGGCGCGCTGCAGGTTTTCCAGAAGCCTGCGGCTCATCTCTTCGTGATCGCCGTTCGGTGTTTCAAGCAGCGCCTGCATGTGGCCCTGGGCATCGAGAACGGCGCCGACCAGCTCTTCCGTGGCCGGTGCCTCGCCCTTGCGGACTCGATCGAAGGCCGTTTCGCAGTGATGCGTGAAGGCGGCGAGCTGATCGAAACCGAACATCGAGCCCGAGCCCTTCAGGGTGTGCAGGCCACGGAAGACGGCATCGATCTGGGCACGATCGTTGAGATCGCGCGTCAAATCGAGAAGACCGGCCTCGATCAGCTCAAGCTGTTCGGCGGCCTCGGTCATAAAAACTGCGATCGGATCCAGATTGTTCATCGACCGAGAACCTTACGTACGATCTTGACGAGAGTGTCGGGCTCGAACGGCTTGGTCAGCCAGCCTGTCGCGCCGGCGGATTTGGCTTGCTGCTTGAGCTCTCCATCGGATTCGGTCGTCAGGAAGACGACCGGCGTGCCCATATAGGCCGGCAACTGCCGCAAGCTGCGGATCATGGTCAGGCCGTCCATGTTGGGCATGTTGAGGTCGGTGACGATCAGGTCGAAGCTGCCGGCCTTCATCTTGTTGAGGCCGTCAGCGCCGTCGACCGCTTCCGTCACCGTGTAGCCGGCTCCGGTGAGGGCAATGCGCGTCGTCAGCCGAATGCTCGCGGAATCGTCGACGGTCAGAATGTTTGCGCTCATTGTTGAAATCCTTTTGTCCAGTATTCTTTCGATTCAGCGCCGTCGGCCAGAAAGCCGCCGCGCTGCAAAGTGGTGGGAAACGAGCCCTCGGCGGGGGCGTTCAAGACCAGGTCGATGCCCTTGCTCTCCGCCGTCTTGAAGGCAGACAGCAGCAGCTGCGGCGTCGTCAGGTCGCATTCGGCGTCTTCGTCGATGTCGATGCGCAAAGGCACGCCGCGGGCAGAGGCGGCTTCCATTGAGGCGGAGATCCGCTCCTTGACATCGGCCGCAGTCTTGATCGTCAGCGCGCCGTCGAGGCGCAGAATTTCGTCATGTTCCGTCATGCGACTTTCCCGGTCTTTGAGAGTGGGTGGGGGTGAGCGGAGGACCGTGCGTCGTCCGCCGAAGACTGGTCCGGCTCCTTGTAGAGCTGGCTGATTTTCTGCCATTGCCGGCAGAAGGCCGCCACGCAGGCGGGATCGAAGTGGCTGCCGCTGCTGCGGACGATCTCCTGGAATGCCTTGTCGACTGGCCAGGGCTTCTTGTAGGGGCGTTCACTGCAGAGGGCGTCGAAGACGTCGGCTACGGCGACCACACGACCCTCGATCGGAATCTCGTCCTGCCGGAGACCCTTCGGATAGCCACTGCCGTCCCATTTCTCATGATGGCTGTCGGCTATCCGGGCGGCCATCTGCACGACCGGCGACGAACTCTCGCTGAGGATTTCGGCGCCGAGGGCGGAATGCTGGCGCATCTTGTCGAACTCTTCGGCGCTCAGGCTGCCTGGCTTGAGCAGAATGGCGTCGGGAATGCCGATCTTGCCGACATCGTGAAGCGGGCAGGCGAGATAGATCGTGCGCACCAGCTTGGCGTCGAGACCGAGTTCCTCGCCGATCAGGCTGGCGACCGCGGCGACTCGAGCCACATGTTCGGCCGTCTCTCCATCGCGGCAGGCCATGGCTTTCGACAGCCGCCAGATGAGTTCTTCTTCCTGCCGGGCGATCTGTTGGCGGGCGGCAGCGATATCGCGTTCGAGCTGCGTTGCCCGTTCCCCCAGGCTGCGCTGCGCGCACCAGAGGTTCATCAGGTTGCGGACCCGGATCGTCAGTTCCGCCGTATCGATAGGCTTGTTGACGAATTCCGTCGCGCCGGCCTCCATCGCGGCCAGCTTTATGCCGGCGTCGGTTTCGGAGGTAAGCATGATGATGGGGATGTCCGGGGTCATCGCGTGACGCCTGACCTTCCGGATCAATTCGACACCGTTCATCCGTGGCATCGTATAGTCGACGAGCAGGAGGTCGGCTTCATTCTGTCTCAGTTCGTTCAGCGCATCGAGCGGCTTGGTGAACGTGCTGATTGTCGTGCCTTCGATTTTGGCGATGGCGTTCTGCAGGAAGGAGACGACAGATGCACTGTCATCGACAATTACTACACGCATGAAATTCCCCGCTTCGCGCGAGGGCATCACCGACGCGCAAATTAAAAAAGCTTGAAATGGTGTTCAGTTGAGAACCGCATCATGCGGAAGAAGCCATTACACAAAGGCTTGGGGCGGGTATAGCTAATGGTTGTAAACCTTAATGTCGCCTTAAAATTCCGCTGTGTTTACATTAGGATACTGAAATTATGCGTTCGCGTGATCGCTTTTCGCATTTGTGATATATCTTTAGGTTGGTCTTGCCCGCTTTTTCCGCGTCTCGGATGGTGATTCGCCGTAGAGGGTTCGATAGCGCGACGCGAAATATCCGAGATGCCGAAACCCCCATTTGAAGGCGATTTCCTTCACCGTCCCCGGACATGAGGGATCAAGAAGGTCCTGGCGGACCCTCTGAAGGCGCAACTTCTGGACGTAATTCGTCGGACTTGCTCCAATCTCATCCTTGAATGCCTGCTGGAGGCCTCGCATGCTGACGCCTGCCACCCGCGCGACATCCTCAATCGTGAAGTCTTCCGAGAGGTGCTCGTGCAACCAGGAGATGGTCCGCCTCACCGTGCCGCGATACGCCGTCATTCCGCCGGTCGAGGCCTTGGACGGCCAATATTCTATGAAAGCGGCCACGATCGCCTCCTTCACCTGAAGGGCGGCAAAGGGAGATTTCAGCAAGGGGTGCACCTCGGATCCGTCGCCAATCAGCACCATTGCCATCTGTTCGACGATCGAAAGTCCGTGCGCTTCGATGCTGGCCACCGCTTCCAGGCTCGCGAGCTTCTCTGTCGGATCGATCTCATGCGTCGATGCGAGCGATGCGTATCGTGCCTGGGGAATTTCCGCGCAGACGAGACTCGATCCGGCGGAGGCGTTTATGACCATGTCATCCGTATTGACCGCCAGATAGGCGGCGCCTTCGCCTATGTCGACGCTTTCGCCTTTGCGCTTGAAGCGGATGCGTCCCGACTTGACGAAGAATATCCCGAAGCAGTCGCTGTTGCCGAGAGCTTGGGAGAAGACGTATCCGCTCCGCGTCGAGGCCTGCGTCAGCTTCATGTTGCGGACGGTGGAAACCTGGAATCGGATGTCCAGCTCGGTCTGTCCAGCTATCGGATCCAGCCTCGGGGCACTGATCAGCGCTCCCACCGCTTTCCGGAACTCGGCGGGATCGCTCGTCTCGATCAGGCATTTGCGTAACATGTTTACAGGGCTCCCGGCCGCGGGAGGTGTGGCAAATCTTGACCCCGCGCCGTGTCATCTTCTTACATTGTTCAAGATGTAAGTGCACATGACCTGGATGTCATCGGTCAAGGCCGGAACGACCATTATTGGTGTCGTCGGGCCATGCGACCGGCAATTTCCGCCCCACCCGGCTCCGGCGCTGCCGGATTGAAACCCTAGCCCTTGACCCCCGACGAGATCATCACCGCCTCCGTCACCTTCTTCTGGAAGATGAGATAGGCGACCGCCACCGGCATGGCGGCGAGCAGGGCGACCGACATCAGCCGGGCGTAATGCACGCCGAAAGCATCGTTGACCTGGGTGATTCCGACCGGGATCGTCATCATGTCTTCCGACGTGATGATCAGGAAGGGCCAGAAGAAGGCATTCCAGACGCCGATGAAGGTGATGATCGCAAGCGCGGTGGTGATGCCCCAGTTGAGCGGCAGATAAACCTTGAAGAGGATGGTGTATTCGCCACCGCCGTCGAGCACCGCCGCCTCGCGCATTTCCTTCGGCACGGCGTCGAAGAACTGCTTGTAGACGATGATCACCACCGGCACGATCAGCTGCGGCAGGATGATGCCGCCCCAGGTGTTGATGAGACCCATTTTGTGCATGAGGATGAACTGGGTGACGACGAGAGCCTGGGTCGGTACCATGAAGCTTGCAAGGACGATGCCGTAGAGCAGCCGGCGGCCGGGAAAGCGGATCTGCGAGATGGCGTAGGCGCACATCAGCGAGAACAGGATGACGACCACGGTGACGATGACGGCCGTGCCGACCGAGTTGAAGTACCAGGTCATGATCTTCGTATTGAAGATGGCCTCAATATAGGCAGTGAGCTGGAATTCGTCCGGCAGGAGGCTGGCATTGCTGACGACGCGCTCTTCCGAGCGGATCGAGGTGATGAATGCCCAGTAGAGCGGAAAGATCCAGATGGCGGCTGCCGTCAGCGTCGCCAGCGTCAGGATGATGTTTTCGGTGCGGCGCGCCGGGCTCATTGACCCCTCCTGATGCGAAGAAGCTGGAACTGAAGCACCGAAACGCCGGCGATCAGGATGAACAGGACTGTGGCGACGGCGGAGGAATAGCCGCCGTGATTGAGCTGGAAGGCTTCGCGGTAGACCTTGAGCAGCAGAACGTAGGACGAGTTGAATGGACCGCCCTGGCTCAGGAGATAGATCTGGTCGAAGATCTTCAGCTGCAGGATCAGTTGCAGGGTGAGGACGAGCGCGGTGACCGGCCACAGAAGTGGCCAGGTGACGCGGCGAAACCGCTGCCAGCTGGTGGCGCCGTCGAGTGCGGCCGCCTCATAGAGTTCCTTCGGGATGTTGCGCAGACCCGCGATGAACAGAAGAACGTTGAAGCCGTTCGTCCACCAGATCGTGACGACGGCGACCGTCGGCATGACCCAATAGGGGTTCTTGAAGACCGCGACCGGCTTGCCCGAAATCAGCGAGATGAGGGGCTGCAGGACGCCGAACTGGAAATCCAGCATCCACGCCCAGATTTCCGTGACCACGGAGACCGGCAGGACATAGGGCAGAAAGAAGAGCGTCATGACGAGCGCCTGCAAGGCGCCGCTCAGCCGGTTGACGGCGAGCGCGATCATCAGCGCGATGATCGTTGTCGGAACGACCGTCAGCAGGATGAAATAACCGTTGTTCTTCAGCGAGGTGATGAACAGGCGATCGGTGATCAGCTTGACGTAGTTGTCGAAGCCGACCCAGTTGCCGGGGCCTATCAGCGGCGCGTCGGTGAAGCTGAGGCGCACCATTTCGACGACCGGATAAAGAAAGAAGAGCGTGAAGGTGATGACGAACGGCGCCACCATCGACAACGCGATCAGCGACTTCTTGCGCCGGTTTTCAATCATGGCCATGGCATGTTTCTCCGTCTGGACGGCCCCGGCCGGCGGGAAGCCCGCCGGGGCGACTAGGCGCTATTTCAGCTGGCCCTGCAGTTCCTCCTGGATCTGCGTCACAGCGTCCTCGGGGCTCATGTAGCCATGGATCGCCGGTGAGATGATGTTGATCGCAGCATCATAGGCAGGCGAGGCGACGCCGGTCACGCGGGTCTGCGGGTCGTAGGCGGCATGTTCGGCGAGCGACGCATAGGTCGCGTTCGGTTCCATGCCCTTGTACTCGTCGCTTTCGGTGACGGGCTTGTAGGCCGGGATGTGGCCGGCTGAGGCCCACTTGATGGCATGCTTCTCCATCCAGCCGATCACTTCCATGACCGCCTTGCGCTTTTCGCCGGAAATCGTCTTGTCGCCCTCGTTCGGAATGGCGAAGGCGTGAGAATCCGCCCAGGTCGCGGGCTCGCCCATCAGCGGCGGGATTTCGACCGCGCCCCACTTGAAGCCGAGCTTGCCGCTGGATTCGAGGTCGTTGAAGGTCGGGACTTCCCAGACGCCGTTCAGCTGGAAGGCGGACTTGCCGGACGAAAACAGCGCGACGGAGGCTTCGTATTCGGCCTGCTGCGGCGCCCAGCCTTCCTGCTGCCAATGAGTCATGGTCTCGATCGCCTTGGCGGCCTTGGCGGCGTTGTCGCCCGGAAGGACTTGACCGTCGGCGATGAACTCGCCGCCCTGCTGCTTGAGAAGCGTATAGAAGACGCGCCAGACGCCGCCATCGCCACCGGTCTGGTAGGTCAGCGGCGTTTCCATGCCGTTGTCCTTCAGCCACTTCAGCGCGCCTTCGAAGTCGGCGAGCGTCTTGATGCCGGTCAGCTTGCCGTTGTCGTCGAGATAGGGCGAACCTTTCAGTGCGTCGGCATTGTAGTAGAGAATGATTGCGTGGATATCGAACGGCACGGCGTAGAGCTTGCCGTCATAGGTCGCCGCCTTGATCGGGGCTTCGAAGAAGTCGCTGCGGCTGAGGCCGGCATTCTTAAGGTCCTCGTCGGTGATCTCGCTCAAGACGCCTTCCTCGAGGCCGAGCGTTGCACGCGACAGGTGGTAGGTCATGATGTCCGGACCTTCGCCGACGGCAACGGATGTGCGGACCTTGGTATAGAAGGGGACGCCCCATTCCAGCGTCGTGCCGCTGATCTGGATGTCGGGATGCTCCTTGTTGAAGCCGTCGATCAGGGCTTTCATGCGCACGCCGTCGCCGCCGCTCAGGAAATCCCACCAGACGATGTTTTCCTGAGCCAGTGCCGGCAGCGCCGTCAGGCCGATGACGCTCGTCATCAAAAGTGCCTTCAGATATTTCATCATGCTTTCCTCCCTTGTTGTGACAAACCGCCAATCGCTCCCTCTGGCGGCTCCTGGTAATGAAACGAAAACGCGCTAGCGCAGCCGGCTGCCGTCTCTGGCAAACAGCATCAGGTTCTCCGGTTTGCAGGTGAGATGGATCGTCTCGCCGCTGCTCGCATCGCGCCGACCGCGGCGCTCGACCACGATTTCGCGGCCATCCTTCAGCCGGGTGTGGAGATAGGAGACGCCGCCGAGGTCCTCGGCCATCTCGATATTTGCGGCAAAGCCGCCGTCGCCGATGTTCAGGTGCTCCGGACGCATGCCGGCCGTCAGCTGCGTGCCGACGGCGAGATCGCCCGTGACGGCCGCACTCATGACGGCGCCGGTGCCATCCAGTTCGACCTTCAGGCCGGTTTCATCCCGTCCGCGCACCGTCGCTGACAGAAAGTTCATGGCCGGCGAACCGATGAAGCCGCCGACGAACTGGTTGTCGGGATCGTCGTAGAGCTGGAGCGGCCTGCCGGATTGCTGCAGAACGCCTTTTTTGAGCACGAAGATCTGGTCGGCGAGCGTCATCGCCTCGACCTGGTCATGCGTCACATAGATCATGGTGGCGCCGATCTGCTTGTGCAGGCGGGCAAGCTCGAGGCGCATCTGCACGCGCAGTTCCGCATCGAGGTTCGACAGCGGTTCGTCGAACAGGAACACCTTCGGCTGGCGGACGATCGCCCGGCCGATGGCAACGCGCTGGCGCTGGCCGCCGGAAAGCTGCGACGGCTTCTTCTGCAACTCCTCCTCGAGCTGCAGAATGCGGGCCGCCTCGTGCACCATCTCCTGCACCTCGGCCTTCGGCGCCCGCCTCAGCCGCAATGAGAAGGCCATGTTCTCGAAGACGGAGAGATGCGGATAGAGCGCATAGGACTGGAACACCATGGCGACGCCGCGGTCAGCGGGTTCCACATTGGTCACATCCTTGCCTTCGATCATGATCGACCCGCCGGAGGTTTCCTCCAGCCCGGCGATCATTCTCAGAAGCGTCGACTTTCCGCAGCCCGACGGTCCGACGAACACGGCGAAATCGCCTTTCGGGATTTCCAGCGACACGTCATGAATGACGCCGAGGCTCCCGTAGCTCTTCTTCACATTGCGAAGCTGAATGCTCATGATCCCGCCTCAGCTGACCTTGAGGCGCAGGACGTGGTAGGACAGAGGCGCAAGCGAACCCTTGAGCTTGCCGTCCTCCATGCCGACGCCCGAACCGTTGGTCGGCTTGACGTGATCCTGGCGGTCCGGGCCGTTGGTTTCCTCAAGGCCGTAGCCCTGCATGGCGAAGTGCTCGGCGAGCGACGGACTGGCAAAGCCGGTCAGCGAGACGTCGAGATCGGCCTTCTCCGTCAGGTGGCGGTTGACGATGAACAGCGTCAGCATGCCGCCTTCCTTGTCGTGGACCGCGGAAACGTCGAGATAATTGACGTCGTCGGCGACGCGGCAGTCATAGGTCGGACCGCTGACGGCGACGTTCAGCGCATCGCCGCGGCCATAGAGCGAGGCCATCTGGTAGGGATAGTAGATCGTCTGGCGCCAGGCCGGCCCGCCCTTTTCGGCGCGGATCGGGGCGATGACGTTGACCAGCTGGGCAATGCAGGCGATGCGGACGCGGTCGGAGCGGCGGATGAACTCGTTGAGGAGGCCGGCGACGAAGAGTGCGTCCTCGAAATTGTAGTCTTCCTCCAGCAGGGCGGGGGCTTCCGGCCAGTCCCACTGCTTGATGCGGCGACCGTCTTCCTCGCGGATGTGGTACCAGACGTTCCATTCATCAAAGCAGATATGGACGTCGTTCTTGGCGCGCTTCTTCGACTTCACGTAGTCGATGGTGCCGGCGATCGTCTGGATATATCGGCCGGTTTCGTCGATCTTGCCGAAGTAGTTCAGCGTGTCCTTGCTGTTGTTGCCGAAATATTTGTGCAGCGAGATGTAGTCGACGTTCTCGTAGCATTCCTCGAGAACCTGACGTTCCCATTCCGGATAGGTAGGCATGCCGTCGTTGGAACTGCCGCAGACGATCGCCTCAATGGTCGGATCGAAGCCCTTGAAGGCCTTGGCGGTCTCGTTGGCGAGGCGGCCGTATTCGGTGGCGACCTTGTGGCCGATCTGCCAGGGGCCGTCCATCTCGTTGCCCAGGCACCACATCTTGACGCCGTAGGGATCGTTGCGGCCGTTGGCGCGGCGGCGATCGCTCAAGGTCGTGCCGCCCGGGAAATTGACGTATTCGAGGAAGTTGCGGGCGTCTTCCAGTCCTCGTGAACCGAGGTTGACGGCGAGCATCATGTCGATGCCGGCCATTTCCGCCCAGATGGCGAAATCATCAATGCCGACCTGGTTGGTTTCCTTCGAGCGCCAGGCGAGATCGAGGCGGACCGGACGCTTGTCCTTCGGGCCGAGGCCGTCTTCCCAATTGTAGGCGGAGACGAAGTTTCCGCCCGGATAGCGGATCGCCGGGATCTTCAGATCCTGGACGAATTTCAGCACGTCCTTGCGGAAGCCGTTGGCATCGGCTTCGGGGTGCCCGGGCTCGTAGATGCCGCTGTAGATCGCCCGACCCATATGCTCGATGAACGCGGAATACAGTCGGTTGTCGATCGTACTGACACGAAAATCCCGATGGACAGCAACGCGTGCTTCCATTCTATCCTCCCAATTTGTATATCGATTAATCAGATATGCATCTGAATTGACGATAAACTCATGGCAAGCCGGCTTTTTGTCAACAGGCTTAATGTGCTGCAGCGCACAGAGGGGAAGGCGTTTCCGCTAAGCAACTGTATTCAGGCGCAAAATTATGTCCTGGTCGTAGTTGCCGAACCCGCGGCCGAAGATGTTGACGCCGCCCGGATGACGGCCGTCGGCCTTGACCTCGATCTTCAGCCGTATCGAACGGTGATTGTCGATATCGAGGTCGGCGATGACGACGTCGGAGATCTTCTGGCCGTCGACATAGGTTCCGTCCGGCCCGACCATCCAGGTCTTCAGCATGCCGTATTGCGAGCCCTTGAGCTTCCACCAGGTGGGGGTGAGCAGGCCGCGATGATCGCCGAAATCGCCGGGCGAGGTCCAGACGCCGATCTCCTTGCCGTTGATCGAGAGGAGGATGTCGGACGGCCAGTTGCTTAAGGTTCCCGGCACTTCCGAACTGATTTCCATAACGACTTCAAGGCTTTCGACGCCGACTCCCTTGAGCTTGGCATTGTTGGGGAACTGATATTCGATGAAGCCGCTGGTAAACCACAAAAGGTTCGCCCGCATCCGTTCCGGGTCCATGAAGGTGTCGGGAACGTCGAGCAGGCCGATGATGCCTTCGGTCGAACAGATGCCGCAGGGGCCGGTGACGGTGCTGCCGGTATAGAGCCCGAGCGGCATCGATACCTCGATCCGGTTCGGCATGATCTTGGTGGGCGATGGATTGAACGCCAGCACGAGTTCGTCATAGACGACATAGCAGACCTTCTGGCTGCCCTTGCGGGCCTTCTTCACTTCCGTGCGGATAAGCCCTGCGCTTTCAAGGCTCTGGAGGTGAGAGGAGGCGGAAGACTGCGGCAATCCGGCGGCCTCGGCAAGCTCGTTCACATTCATGCCCGGGTTCTTGGCCAGTTCCTGCATGAGCTGCAGGCGGGGCAGGGAGGCGACGGCCTTCAACAGGACGGCGTCCTTTTCCGGGTCGATGACGAGAAATTTCGGATTCATGCCGGCGTCCTGGCGTATTGATCGGATTCCCATGTCTATATCGTATTTTTCGATATTTACAAATCAATACAGGCTAGGCGCCGGAAATGCCTTTCGCCGCAGAGCTGGCCGGATATCCTCAGCCGGCGACCGGGGCGAAGGTCGCGGCGATGACGTGCTTTTCACCGGGATAGGTGAAGCGGACGAAGGTGACCGGGCCGACCTCGCTCCAGGTGCGGCGCTGGATCAGCAGGCAGGCAGTCCTTGCCGGAACCTGCAGGTGCCGGGCAGTCTCCGTCGAGGCGTTGACGGCGAAGATCTTGTGTTCGGCGGTGCTCCAGGGCACCTGCTTCAAAAGCCAGGCGCCGGATGGTCCATCGGCGAAGGTGGCTCCCTCGGCATCCGGCACGGTATCAAGGTTGATCAGCCGTTCCTCCATGCAGAAGGGTTCGCCGCCGGCCATGTGCAGGCCGCGTATCTCGATGAGGCCGGTTCCCTTGCGGACCTCGAGGGCGGCGGCGTCCGCTGCCGTCGCTCCGCGCTGGGTCCTGGACAAGAGCCGGTAGGCGTAGGGGAGTTTCATGGCGCGAACTTCGGCCTCGACGTCGGTGATCTCCAGTATTGCCGATTGCCCGCGCGGCTGGGCGACGAAGCTGCCCGACTTCCGGCGACGCTCGATGAGGCCCGATTTGGCCAGCTGCGTCATGACCTTGTTCATGGTCATGCGTGAGACATCGTAGGAGGCGGCAAGGTCGACCTCGAACGGCAGACGATGGCCGGGTGGCCATTCGCCGGAGACGATCTTGCGCTCCAGATCCCCCAGGATTGTCTTGTGGAGGGATGAGCGGGCGGGATCGTTCTTGCCGGTCGTGTCCGTCCTGTCAGCCATCGATCAGCTCTCTCATGGTGTTGCGGAATCGATCGGCGATGCGACGGCGGTCGATGTGCTGGCCGCCTGTTACACATTTGCGGCCGCTTGCCCAGACGCTGTCGACGGAGACGCCATCGGCGAAGATCCAGTGGTCGAGCAGCTGGTCATCCGTGCGCACGAACACAGTCTCCGCGTCAAGTGATACCAGGTCGGCGGGCGCTCCCGCGATCAATCCGGTTCCGCTTGCGAGTGCCTTCGCCCCGCCGGCAAGGGCCCCGTCGAAGAGCCGCCGCCCGGTGGACTGGCCGGCTGCGGCAATGACATTGCGGGCGCGCAGGCCGAGCCGCTCGGAATATTCGAGCTGGCGCAGTTCATGGGCGACCGAAATCGAGATATTGGAATCCGAACCGACCCCGAATTGGCCGCCATTCTGAAGAAAGGCCTCGACCGGAAAAATACCGTCGCCGAGATTGGCCTCGGTGATCGGGCAGAGGCCGGCGATCGCCCCACGCTTTGCCATCCCGGACGTTTCCGCATCGGTCATGTGGGTGGCGTGGATGAAACACCAGCGCTGGTCGACCGGGGCGTTGGCGAGCAGCCATTCGACCGGCCGCGCACCCGACCAGGTGACGCAATCCTCGACTTCCTTCACTTGCTCGGCGACATGGATGTGGATCGGTCCGTCGCCATGCGCCTTCACCAGTGTCTGCAGTTCATCCGGCGTCACGGCTCTCAAGCTGTGCAAGGCGAGGCCTAGCTCGCCGCCGTCCAGCCCGGCGGTCACCTTGCCGCTTGCTTCCATCAGCCTTGCAAAGCTGTCCAGTGAATTGACGAAACGCCGCTGGCCGTCAATCGGCGGCTGGCCGCCAAAGTTCGAGTGCGCGTAGAAGACGGGCAGGAGGGTGAGGTTGATGCCGGCGGTGGCGCTGGCCGCGCCGATCCGTTCGGCATGCTCGGCGATATTGGCGTAGGGCCGACCATCCTTCTGGTGGTGCAGATAATGGAATTCGCCGACGCGGGTGAAGCCCGCCTCCAGCATTTCCATGTAGAGCTGGGCCGCGACCGCTTCGATCTGGTCCGGTGTCATGGACAGTGCGAAGTCGTACATCACGGTCCGCCAGCTCCAGAAGCTGTCGCTTGCCGGGCCGCGCACTTCGGCGAGGCCGGCCATGGCGCGCTGGAAGGCGTGGCTATGGAGATTCGGCATGCCGGGAACGACTATGGCATGACGCTCGTCGCCGGCCTGCGGCGTCGCATCCGGTGTCACGGAGCCGATCAAGCGGCCGTCGAACGTGATGCGGACATTTTTTCTCCAGCCTTCGGCCAGCAGGGCCTTTTCGGCGAACACAGCCATTCGTGAGCCTCCTTGCGGTCCGGTGCCGGTAAAACTCAGCATCCGGGTTTCTCAAAATTCGCTTGCAATGCGATTTTTATGTATATACATATTTAGCACAAAGAAAAGCGAAAATGCGAGGCAACCCTCAGTCATGGGGCGTCTTGTAAGGCTGAAGAGGTGGAGAGATGTTGCTCAGGAATGCGCGGATCGCGACGCTTGACGATGCCGATGGTGGCCTCGGCGTGATCGACAAGGGAGCAGTCCTTTTGCGTGACGGCCGGATTGCCTGGGTGGGCGAAGAAAGCCAATTGCCGGACGGTGCTGCGGCCGATGTCGAGGTGAGGGACCTCGGCGAACGCTGGGTCACCCCGGCGCTGATCGACTGCCACACGCACATCATTTACGGCGGCAATCGCGCCCGCGAATTCGAAATGCGGCTCGACGGCGCGACCTATGAGGAAATCGCCCGTGCCGGCGGCGGCATCGTCTCCTCTGTCAACGCCACGCGTGCGCTCGACGTCGACGGTCTCGTTGAAACCTCGCTTGCCCGCCTCGATACGCTGCTTGCCGAAGGCGTTGCCACCATCGAGATCAAGTCGGGCTATGGCCTCAGCATAGAGGCGGAGCTCAACATGCTGCGCGCGGCCCGCGCCATCGAGAAAATCCGGCCGGTCCGCGTTGTGACCTCATTCCTTGGCGCGCATGCCACTCCGGCCGAATACAAGGGCCGCAACGGCGATTACATCACCGACGTCGTTCTGCCGGCGCTCCGTCAGGCGCACGCCGAAGGGCTGGTCGATGCCGTTGACGGATTCTGCGAAGGAATCGCCTTCCAGCCGGACGAGATCGCCCGGGTCTTCGATCTGGCAGTCTCGCTCGGCCTCCCGGTCAAGCTGCATGCCGAGCAGCTCACCAATCTCGGCGGCGCCAGGCTTGCCGCCTCCTATGGCGCACTGTCCGCCGATCACCTCGAATATCTCGATGCCGGCGGCGCCAAGGCCATGGCCGAGGCGGGGACGGTTGCCGTCCTGCTTCCGGGCGCCTTCTATGCGCTCAATGAAAAGCAGAAGCCGCCGGTGCAGGCGCTTCGGGATGCCGGAACCCGCATCGCGATTGCGACGGACAGCAATCCGGGCACTTCGCCGCTGACCTCGCTGCTTCTGACCATGAACATGTCGGCGACGCTCTTCGGACTGACTGTCGGCGAATGCATCGCCGGTGCCACCCGGGAGGCGGCCCGCGCGCTCGGCCTGCAGTCCGAGACCGGCACGATTGCGCCGGGCAAGTCCGCCGATCTCGCCATCTGGGACATCGATAGCCCGGCGGAGCTGGTCTACCGCATCGGCTTCAACCCGCTTCACGCAAGGATCTTCAACGGAGAATGGATCGCAAGATGACCATCGTTCTGAAACCCGGTCATGTCGCTCTCAGCGAGCTAGAAACGATCTACTGGACGGGCGAGCCCGCCCGGATCGAGCCGTCCTATCACGCCGGCATAGAGAAGGCGGCGGCGCGCATCGCCGAAATCGCCGCCGGCAACGAGCCGGTCTACGGCATCAACACCGGCTTTGGCAAACTCGCCTCGATCAAGATCGATGCCGCCGACGTTGCCACGCTGCAGCGCAACCTGATCCTGTCGCATTGCTGCGGCGTCGGTGCGCCGCTTGCGGAAAACATCGTCCGGTTGATCATGTCGCTGAAGCTCATCTCGCTCGGTCGCGGGGCTTCCGGCGTGCGCATGGTCGTCGTTCGGCTGATCGAGGACATGCTGGAGAAGGGCGTCATTCCGGTGATCCCGGAAAAGGGGTCCGTCGGTGCGTCCGGCGATCTGGCGCCACTTGCCCACATGGCCGCCGCAATGATGGGCCATGGCGAGGCATTCTTTGCCGGCGAGCGCATGAAGGCTGCCGCCGCGCTTGAAAAGGCCGGCCTGCAGCCCGTCGAGCTTGCCGCCAAGGAAGGCCTGGCGCTGATCAACGGCACGCAGACCTCGACCGCGTTGGCGCTTGCCGGTCTCTTCCGCGCCCACCGGGCCGCCAGCAGCGCGCTGGTCACCGGCGCGCTGTCGACCGACGCCGCAATGGGGTCCTCGGCGCCGTTCCATCCGGACATTCACACGCTTCGCGGCCACAAGGGCCAGATCGACGCCGGCAGCGCGCTGCGCAACCTGCTCGAAGGTTCGGTCATCCGCGAAAGCCACATCCAGGGTGACGAGCGCGTTCAGGATCCCTATTGCATCCGCTGCCAGCCGCAGGTCGACGGCGCCTGCCTCGACCTTCTGCGCATGGCGGCCCGTACGCTGGAAATTGAGGCGAATGCGGTCACCGACAACCCGCTGGTGCTCTCGGACAACTCTGTCGTTTCGGGTGGTAATTTCCATGCCGAGCCGGTGGCGTTCGCCGCCGACCAGATCGCCATTGCGGTTTCGGAAATAGGAGCGATCGCACAACGGCGTATCGCCCTTCTGGTCGATCCGGCGCTTTCCTACGGATTGCCGGCCTTCCTCGCCAAGAAGCCCGGCCTGAATTCCGGTCTGATGATCGCCGAAGTGACGTCCGCGGCGCTGATGAGCGAAAACAAGCAGATGACGCATCCGGCCTCCGTCGATTCCACGCCGACCTCGGCCAACCAGGAAGACCATGTCTCCATGGCCTGCCACGGCGCACGGCGGCTCCTGCAGATGACGGAAAACCTGTTCTCTATCATCGGTATCGAGGCGCTCACCGCCGTGCAGGGCGTCGAGTTCCGAGGTCCTCTGACGACCAGCCCGGAACTGATGAAAGCGATGAAGGTGGTGCGCGACGCGGTCGCGTCGCTCGAGGTCGACCGCTACATGGCTGACGATCTCGCCGCCGCCACCGATCTGGTTGCCACCGGCGCGCTGAACGCCGCGATCAGCCCCGGCATCCTGCCGGTTCTGGAGGCGTAAGATGGCTGTCGTCGACATCAAGCAGGGCACTTCGCCCGTCATCCTGGGCCTGCCGCATACCGGCACCGACGTTCCGGAAGCGATCTGGAACCGGCTGAACGACAATGGTCGGCTGCTCGCCGATACCGACTGGCATATCCATGATCTCTATGACGGGCTGCTTGCCGACGCGACGAGCGTCCGGGCGACCTTTCATCGCTACGTGATCGACGCCAACCGTGATCCGGCGGGAGGCAGTCTCTACCCGGGCCAGAACACCACGGAACTCGTGCCGACGACGGATTTTGACGGCAAGCCGATCTGGAAGACCGGGCAGGAGCCGACAGAGGCCGATATCGCCGAACGCGTCGCCGCCTTCCACGCGCCGTATCATGCGGCACTCGCTGCTGAAATCGAGCGGGTGAAGTCGATCCACGGCATCGCCGTCCTCTACGACTGCCATTCGATCCGCTCGGTGATCCCGTTCCTGTTTGACGGCACGCTGCCGGATTTCAATGTCGGAACCAATCTCGGGATCACCTGCGCGCCCGAAATCGAGGCGGCCGTGGAAAACGTCGTCGCTTCCGCCTCCGGCTACACCCACATCGTCAACGGCCGCTTCAAGGGCGGCTGGACGACGCGGCACTACGGCCGGCCGCAGGATGGCGTCCACGCCATCCAGATGGAGCTTGCGCAGTCGACCCATCTGGCGACGGAAGCGCCGCCGTTTGCCTATGACGCCGACAAGGCCGCTCGCCTTTGCATTCACCTGAAAGACATTCTGGAGCGCATCGAGAGGATCGCGCTTTCCGCCCGGATCTAGGAGGATCATCATGGACAATCCGCGCCATAACATTCGTGACGTCCGCAGCCCGCGTGGCACCGAACTCAACGCCAAGAGCTGGATGACGGAAGCGCCGCTCCGCATGCTGATGAACAATCTCGACCCGGAGGTCGCGGAAAACCCGCACGAACTGGTCGTCTATGGCGGCATCGGCCGCGCCGCGCGCACATGGTCGGATTTCGACCGTATCGTCGCCAGCCTCAAGGACCTGGAAGAAAACGAGACGCTGATCGTGCAATCCGGCAAGCCGGTCGGCATCTTCAAGACGCACAAGGACGCACCGCGCGTGCTGATCGCCAATTCCAACCTCGTG
Source organism: Rhizobium sp. PAMB 3174 (assembly GCF_052908375.1). Classification (NCBI taxonomy): domain Bacteria; kingdom Pseudomonadati; phylum Pseudomonadota; class Alphaproteobacteria; order Hyphomicrobiales; family Rhizobiaceae; genus Rhizobium; species Rhizobium sp. PAMB 3174. Next base: position 622,430 of record NZ_CM128608.1, read on the forward strand.
CCGCACTGGGCGACCTGGGATCATTTCAACGAGCTCGACAGACGAGGCCTCGCCATGTACGGCCAGATGACGGCCGGCTCCTGGATCTACATCGGTTCGCAGGGCATCGTGCAGGGTACCTACGAGACCTTCGTCGAAGCCGGACGCCAGCATTACAACGGCAGCCTGAAGGGCAAGTGGATCCTGACCGGCGGTCTCGGCGGCATGGGTGGCGCCCAGCCGCTCGCCGCGGTCATGGCCGGTGCCTCGTGCCTTGCGATCGAATGCAATCCGGATTCCATCGATTTCCGCCTGCGCACCCGCTATCTCGACGAGAAGGCGGAGACGCTGGACGAGGCCATGGAAATGATCGACCGCTGGACGAAGGCGGGCGAGGCGAAGTCCGTCGGCCTTCTCGGTAACTGCGCCGACATCCTGCCGGAAATGGTCAAGCGCGGCATCCGCCCCGACATTGTCACCGACCAGACCTCGGCGCACGATCCGATCAACGGCTACCTGCCGAAGGGCTGGACAATGGCCGAGTGGCGGGCCAAGCGCGAAAGCGATCCGAAGGCCGTCGAGAAGGCTGCCCGTGCCTCCATGCGCGAGCACGTCGAGGCCATGCTCGCCTTCTGGGATGCCGGCGTTCCGACGCTCGACTACGGCAACAACATCCGCCAGGTGGCCAAGGACGAAGGGCTTGAAAACGCCTTTGCCTTCCCGGGCTTCGTGCCGGCCTATATCCGCCCGCTGTTCTGCCGCGGCATCGGCCCGTTCCGCTGGGCCGCTCTCTCGGGCGATCCGGAGGACATCTACAAGACCGACGCCAAGGTGAAGGAGCTGCTGCCGGACAACACGCACCTGCACAACTGGCTCGACATGGCGCGCGAGCGCATCTCCTTCCAGGGCCTGCCGGCGCGCATCTGCTGGGTCGGTCTCGGCGACCGTCACCGCCTCGGCCTCGCCTTCAACGAAATGGTCCGTAACGGCGAGCTGAAGGCTCCGATCGTGATCGGCCGTGACCATCTCGACAGCGGCTCGGTCGCTTCGCCGAACCGCGAGACGGAAGCGATGAAGGACGGTTCGGACGCCGTGTCCGACTGGCCGCTCCTCAACGCGCTCCTGAACTGCGCTTCGGGCGCGACCTGGGTGTCGCTGCATCACGGTGGCGGCGTTGGCATGGGCTTTTCGCAGCATTCCGGCATGGTCATCTGCTGCGACGGCACGGATGATGCCGCCGCCCGCGTCGGCCGCGTTCTCTGGAACGATCCGGCGACCGGCGTCATGCGCCATGCCGATGCCGGCTACGACATCGCGCTCGATTGCGCCCGCGAGCAGGGCCTGCGCCTGCCGGGCATTCTCGGCAACTGAGGCTCGTCATTGAGGCCCCGGACGATGGTCCGGGGTCTTCCCTTCTGGAGGTCTGCCATGGCTGCCAACGTCGCTAGAATCCTGCGTCCTGATGACTACCGCCGCATGCCGTGGAAGAACGGCGGCGGCGTCACCGTCGAGGTTGCCATCCATCCGCCCGGCGCGACACTCGACACGTTCGACTGGCGTGTCAGCATGGCAAGCGTCGTCGAGGACGGGCCTTTCTCACGCTTTCCCGATATCGATCGGACCTTGTCGGTCCTGACCGGCCACGGGCTTGAGCTCTTCGTTGCCGGCGATGCCGCCGTCACGCTTACGTCCGAGAGTGCGCCGCACAGCTTTGCCGCCGACGCAGAGACCCGTGCGCGGCTGATCGACGGGCCACTCACTGATTTCAACATCATGACGCGGCGTGGCCGTTGTCGGCACATGGTTTTGGCCATTGCGGAGGGCTCGAGGGATATCGAGCTGCCGGAGGGTGCTTGTCTGCTGGTCTACTGCTGCGAAGGCTCGGCGGACGTCGTCATCGGCGGCCAGACCTTCGCTCTTGCTGCCGATGAAACGCTGCTGCATCCGGCCGATGGCATCGGCTTGGCGCGTGTTGATGCCGGGATGGATAGCCATATTCTCGCGGTGGTCATCGCGCCGGCCTGAGGACTGTTCTTGGGAATGATGGCGGCAGGGGTCACGCCCAAGGGATCGCTGTGCCATAATGGCGGAAATTCTCCCACGAAAGCGATTCCATGCCGCAGTCTCCCCACCGCATCGAGCCCTTTTTCGACGACGATCCACATAGTCCGCTTGCCGTCCTGAAGCGGGTTTACGGCTATCCGGCCTTTCGCGGCCGGCAGGCGGAGGTCGTCGAACAGGTGGTGTCCGGCGGCAATGCCGTCGTGCTGTTTCCGACCGGTGCCGGCAAGTCGCTCTGCTTTCAGGTGCCCGCCCTCTGCCGCGATGGCGTCGGCATCGTCGTCTCGCCGCTGATCGCGCTGATGCGCGACCAGGTGGAGGCATTGAAGCAACTCGGCGTGCGCGCCGCAGCCCTGAATTCATCGCTGTCACGCGAGGAGTTCATGGATGTTCGGCGAGCGATCGGCGAGGGCGAACTCGATCTCCTGTACGTCACGCCGGAACGCATCGCGACGCCCGGCTTCAAGGACATGATCGGCAACGCCCGGATCGCGTTGTTTGCGATCGACGAGGCGCATTGCGTATCGCAATGGGGCCACGATTTTCGCCCGGAATACCGCGAGCTCGGCAAGCTCGCCGAGGACTATCCCGGTGTGCCAAGGATGGCGCTGACAGCGACCGCCGATCCGCATACCCGCGAGGATATCATCGCGCGGCTCAATCTGTCGTCCGCCAAGGTCTTCACCACCTCCTTCGACCGGCCGAACATCGCCTATGAAATCGTCGAGCGTGACCAGCCGCGCCAGCAGCTCCTGCAGTTCCTGTCGCGGCACAAGGGGGCGAGCGGCATCGTTTATTGCCTGTCGCGCGCCAAGGTCGAGGAGACGGCGGAGTGGCTGAACGGGCAGGGCATTCGCGCGCTTGCCTATCATGCGGGCATGGAGCGCGAGGTTCGCGACGCCAATCAGGACGCGTTTCTCAAGGAAGAGGATCTTTGCCTGGTGGCGACCGTCGCCTTCGGAATGGGGATCGACAAGCCGAACGTGCGTTATGTGGCCCACCTCGACCTGCCGGGCTCGGTCGAGGCCTATTACCAGGAGACGGGACGCGCCGGCCGCGACGGTCTGCCGTCGGAGGTATGGATGGCCTACGGCATGGCCGATGTCATCCAGCGCGGGCGTATGATCGACGGCGGCAATTCCGCGGTCGAGATCAAGCGTGTCGAACGGGCGAAGCTCAATGCGCTATTGGCCATCTGCGAGACGCCGGGATGCCGGCGGCAGGCGATCCTGGCGCATTTCGGCGAGCCGCATCCAGGGAATTGCGGCAATTGCGACACCTGCCTGAAGCCGGTCGAGACCTGGGACGGCACGGATGCGGCGATCAAGGCGCTTGCTGCTGTCTACCGCACCGGCGAACGCTTCGGTGCCGGCCACCTGATCGATGTGCTGATGGGCAACGAGAACGAGAAGACCACCCGCTTCGGCCATGTCGACATGCCGGTCTTCGGCGCCGGCAAGGATGTGCCGGCGAAAACCTGGCAATCGGTTTATCGGCAATTGCTGGCAGCCGGTCTCGTCAGCGTCGACCACGAGGCCTTTGGCGCGCTGAAGCTGGAGCCGGAAGCGCGCGCCGTCTTCAAGCGCGAACGCCAGGTCCTGTTCCGCAAGGACCGCCCGACGCGCGGCAAGGCCTCCAAGGGGGGCTCGGCCCGCGCGGCGACCGCCAAGGCGGCGCTGGAAGGGCGTGACATGGAACTGTTCGAGGCGCTGAGGGCTGCGCGGATGGAAATTGCCAAGGGGCTCTCCGTGCCGCCTTACGTCGTCTTTCCGGATACGACGCTCGTCGCGTTTGCCACTGAGCGGCCGACCGACCGGGAGGCATTGCTCGGCATTTCCGGCGTCGGCCAGTCGAAGCTGGAACGCTTCGGAGACGAATTCCTCGCCGTCATCCGGGCGCACGAATAACGGCGGGGCGGGCGGCTTTGTCTCAAATGCCGCCCATGCAGAGATATTTCATCTCCAGATAATCCTCGAGGCCGTGGCGGGAGCCTTCGCGGCCGATGCCGGACTGCTTCATGCCGCCGAAGGGGGCTGCTTCCGACGACATGCGGCCGGTGTTGATGCCGACCATGCCGTATTCCAGCGCCTCGGCGACGCGCCAGACGCGTTTGAGGTTGGAGGCATAGAAATAGGCGGCAAGTCCGTAGATCGTATCGTTTGCCTCGCGCACCACCTGGTCCGGGTCCTCGAAGCGGATGATCGGGGCGAGCGGACCGAAGGTTTCTTCCTGCGCGACCCGCATCGCCCCCGAGACCTCCGTCAGCACGGTCGGCTCGAAGAAGGTACCGTCATTGCCGATCCGCTTGCCGCCGGACAGGATCGTGCCGCCCTTCGACACCGCGTCGGCGATATGGCCTTCGATCTTGGCGAGCGCCTGCGTGTCGATCAGCGGGCCGATCGCCACATCCGGGACAAAGCCGTCGCCGACCGTCAAGGTCTTCACCCGGGCGGCGAATTTCTCGGCGAATTCGTCATGCACGCCGGCCTGCACGTAGAGCCGGTTGGCGGAAACGCAGGTCTGGCCGGCATTGCGGAATTTCGCCTGGATCGCGCCGTCCACGGCTGCGTCGACATCGGCGTCGTCGAAGACGATGAAGGGCGCGTTGCCGCCAAGTTCGAGGCTGACTTTCTTGATCTGCTCGGAACACTGGCGCATCAGCAACCGGCCGACCTCCGTCGAGCCGGTGAAGCTGATCTTGCGCACCTTGGCATTGGTGCAGAGTTCATGGCCGACGGCAGCCCCTTCCGACGCATAGACGAGGTTCAGGACACCTTCCGGAAAGCCGGCCTTCTCGGCGAGCGCGAACATGGCGCCGGCAACGAGCGGCGTCTGTTCGGCGGGCTTGAGGACAATGGTGCAGCCAGCGGCAAGCGCCGGAGAAATCTTGCGCGCGACCATCGAGGCCGGGAAGTTCCACGGCGTGATCGTGCCGACGACGCCGATCGGCTGCTTGATGACCATCATCCGGCGATCGTTTGACGGCGCCGAAATCGTCTCGCCATAGATCCGGTTCGCTTCTTCCGCATACCATTGCAGATAGGCGGCGGCGTGGCTGACCTCCGACTTCGCTTCGGCGAGCGGCTTGCCCATTTCGGCGGTCAGGATGGCGGCGAGATCGTCGGTATGGTCGACGATCAACTGGTGCCAGCGCCAGAGTACGTCGCTGCGCGCCCGCGCCGTCAGCCCGGCCCATTCCGCCTGCGCCTCATAAGCCTTGTCGATCGCTGTCGTCGTTTCCTTGACGCCCATGTCCGGCAGTTCCGCGAGAAGCTCGCCGGTCGAGGGATTGTAGACCTTGAACGTGCGTTCGCCGGCGACCGGTCCAAGCGCCTGGATGCGTACCAGGCTGCCGAAAAGGTCGGGGTTTTTCAGATGGCGGGTGAGGGCAGAGGTCAGGGTCACGCGTGTATGCTCCATGAAACAGACGGGCCTCCCGAACCCGACCGGGGGCATACGCCTTGCATGAATTGCGGCAAGCGACAACCGCGAATTTGTCTCTGAGACAATGCCTTGGCCAATGGTGGGGGAGGCACATGCTTTGACCGCCGGGGAATTGCCGGTGTCTTTCAAAGTCACCCTGGTCCGGCGGTTGTATGGAAGCGGCAGAACTCGCGTTGATTCATAAAGATTTTCCAGGGTCGAGAGACGAATAATTCACCAACTTTGCTAACCGGAAAACAAGGCTGGTTCCAGCAATATGGTGCAATGGGTGAAGACCCTGTTGTCGAAGCAAATGAATGGGAATGCGATGGCACTGTCCTCCTGGTCTGATCAGCAAGTAATCGCCCAGTTGAATTCCGGCTCGCGCTGGACCTCGTCGGTCATCACCTACTCCTTCGCAACGTCAGCCAGCGGTATCGCAACCTACTCGGGCGAAGGGTCGGGATTTTCCGCCTTCAGCTCGACACAGCAGTCACGCGCGCAACTGGCGCTGACGCTCTGGGACGACATCATCAAGCCTTCGGTCCAGCAGGTGGCAGCCGGCTCGTCGTCCACCACCTCGAATATCGAGTTCGGCAATTCCAGCACCGGCGTCAGCTATGCCCATGCCTATTACCCATCGGTCGGCAGCGTCTGGCTGAGCAGCGCCTACAATTCGACGACCGGCGTCAATGACCTGATGACGCCGAAGATCGGCGCGCACGGCTTCATGACCTATATCCATGAGATCGGTCATGCCTTCGGCCTTGATCACATGGGCGACTATAACGGCTCCGCCGAAACGCCGTCGTCCTACCAGGATTCGACGGTCTACTCGGTGATGTCCTATTTCGGCCCGTCCTGGGGCTCGGGCAGCGCCAACGGCCAGGGGCTGGTCGCCTGGGCGGACTGGGTCGGGGCCGACGGCAAGCTCTATTCGCCGCAGACGCCGATGATGAACGACATCATGGCCATGCAGGCGATGTATGGCGCCGACACGACGACGCGCACCAGCGACACCGTCTACGGCTTTTCGTCGAACATCACCGGCGTAACGGCGGCGATCTACGATTTCAGCCAGAATCTGCACCCGATCATCTGTATCTGGGATGCCGGTGGAAACGACACCCTCAACCTGTCAGGCTGGAACACCGCCAGCACCGTCGATCTGGCGCCGGGCAGCTTCTCGTCCGGCAATAGCATGACGATGAACATTTCCATCGCCCGCAACTGCTATATCGAGAATGTCGTCACCGGCAACGGCAACGATACGGTTTCCGGCAACGAACTGGCCAACGTCATCACCACGAATGGCGGCAATGACGCCGTCTACGCCCTGGCCGGCGACGACACAATCTCGGCCGGTTCAGGCAATGATACCGTTGACGGCGGAGACGGGACGGATACGGTCCTCTTTGAAGACAGCTGGGCGAACATCAGCTGGACCTATGATGTCACCACGGTGACCTTCACCTTCATGAGCACCTTGATCGGCTCGGATACGATTACGGCCGTCGAACGCTTCATCGATAGTCTGAATGTCGTGCGGACGTTCAGTTCCCTGCTCGATCCGGCTCTTTTCGATCCTGCCGCCTCCGTTTCCGCCGAAGCTTCCACGGTTGCGGAGGGCGATGAGGGCACCAGTTCCGTCACGTTCAACGTGACGCTGAGCAGGGCGGCAGACACGGAACAGCAGGTGAGTTGGACGCTGGCGGGAACCGGCGCCAATGCTGCCAACAGCAGCGATTTTTCCGGTGACACGAGCGGTGTGCTGACATTTGACGCCGGCGAGACGTCAAAGACCATCACTGTGTTCGTCCGCGGTGATACGGTCTACGAACAGGACGAAACGTTCCGCATCGTGCTGTCCGATCCGACATCCGGACTGGATCTGGGTGTTGCCACGGCTGATGTCACGATCATCAATGACGATGTTCAGCCAGTCTACAACGAAATTGCTGGTACCAAGAGATCCGAGTTGCTCCAGGGCACCGATGATGCGGATCGTATCGTCGGCAATGGTGGCAACGACAGGCTGCTTGGCGCAGCGGGCAACGACATCCTGATCGGCGGATCCGGCAACGACTATCTCGACGGCGGCAGCGGTGATGATCAGCTCAACGGCGGCAGCGGAAATGATATCTACGTGGTCGACAGCGTCGGCGACGTCATCATGGAGATCGCCGGCAAGGCGGGCGGGACGGATACGGTCTACACGACCTTGGAAAGCTTCGTCCTCGGCGCCAGGCTCGAGAACCTCAATTTTCAGGGCGACGGAGACTGGACCGGGACGGGCAACGAGCTTTCGAACGGGATCACCGGCGGCAGCGGTGATGACCAGCTATTCGGCGGCGCCGGAAACGATACGCTGAACGGAGGCATCGGCAACGATGTTCTGGACGGCGGTTCCGGCATCGACCGGATGATTGGCGGCGCGGGTGACGATGTCTACTATGTCGACAATGCGCGGGATGCGATTGTCGAATACAGCAACGGCGGAACCGACACGGTCCTCGCCAATGTGAGCAGCTACAAGCTCTCCGCCAATGTGGAGGATCTGACCTATGTCGGGACATCCTCTTTCAAGGGATACGGTAATGGTTCAGACAACACGATCACTGGCGGCGACAATGGAGATTATCTTGACGGCGGCAATGGCAACGACACGCTGATCGGTGGCGCGGGCAATGATCAGCTCATTGGTGGCAAGGGTAATGATATCCTGATCGGCGGTACCGGCGACGACAAGATGTACGGCGGTGCCGGAAATGATACCTACTACGTCGACTCGACCGGTGATCTGGTTTCCGAGGCGCGCGGCGCCGGCACGGATACGGTTCACGTTACGCTCCAGAGCTACACGCTGGGCGCCAATCTCGAAAATCTCATTTACGATGGCGACGATGACTTCCATGGGACGGGCAACACGCTCAACAACAGCATTTCAGGCGGCGCAGGAAGCGACGTGCTGAACGGCTCTGCCGGAAATGACTGGCTGGCAGGCGGTGCCGGCAACGACATCCTGATCGGCGGATCGGGCAAGGACAGTTTCTTCTTCCAGCATATGGGCAGCGAGAATGCCGATACGCTGGCGGACTTCTCCAGTGCAGATGACACCATCCTGCTTGATCACGGCGTCTTCGCCGACCTTCCGTCTCTGGGTGAACTTCTGGAAAGCGCCTTCGGGACAGGAGACGCGGCCACGACGGTCGACCAGCGGATCATTTATGACGATACTGCGGGAACGCTTTCCTACGATAGCGACGGCAACGGAGCGAATGCCGCCGTGGTCTTCTCGCATGTGGCTTTGGGCACGGTTCTTCAGCATCAGGATTTTGTCGTGGTCTGAGCCCGACAGATCGGCAGATTCTGATATCTTCAAGCAAAAGGCCCGCTCGACGACGAGCGGGCCTTCTTTCATTTTCCGTCCGATAGCCGATCAGGTGCGCGGCTTGAGGTTTTCCGGGTCGTAGAGCGGCTTGTAACCGACGGCGGCGACTTCGACGGGGTAGGTCTCGGCGAAGTATTCGACGTTCAGCTTGCGGCCGACCTGGCAGTATTCCTTCGGCAGATAGGCGAGCGCGATGTTCTTGCCGATCGTCGGGCCGAAGGCGACCGAGGTGGTGTAGGAGATGCGGCCGAGTTCATCCACCAGCGTCTTGCCGGTTTCGGGATCCATGACCGGCATGGAGCCGACCGGGTAGCGCTTGACGCCGTTGGCATCGGTGTTCTCGGTCATCACCAGCGTGCAGAGCATGGCAGGCTGCTGATCGCGGGCCTTGTATTCCAGATGCTTGGCCTTGCCGCGGAAGTCGGCTTCCTTGACCTTCGGACGGGCGAGATCGGCTTCCAGCAGGTTGTACTGGGTCAGGAGGTCGGCGTTCTGCAGGCGCAGGCTCTTTTCCATGCGGCGCGAGTTGGCATAGGTCTCGACGCCGATCGCCATGACGCCAACGCCACGCAGTGCATCCCAGACGGCCAGGCCGTCCTCGTACTTCATGTGCAGTTCCCAGCCCTGTTCGCCGACGTAAGAGATGCGGAAGGCAGAGACCGGCTTGCCGGCGATCTCGATCTGCTTGATTGCCGCGAAGGGGAAGTTTTCCGGATCGAGGGCGGCCGGGTCGGCAACGACCTTCTTAAGGTTTTCGCGCGCGTTCGGCCCCCAGATGCCGAGCGTCGTGTACTTTTCCGAGACGTCGGTGACGGTGACGTCGAAGCCCTTGTCTTCGGCGATGCGCTTCACATAGTGGAAGTCACGCGGGCCGGCATCGGCGCCGTCGATGACGCGGCAGCGGTCAGACATGCGGATGACGGTCAGGTCGGCGCGCACCATGCCCTCGTCGTCGAGGAAGTGGGTGTAGATGCCCTTGCCGATGTTGTTGTCGCCGCCGATCTTGGCCGCGCACACCCATTCCATCAGCTCGACATGATCGGGTCCCTCGACGTCGAACATGTAGAAGTGCGAGAGATTGATGATCGCGCAGTCCTCGCTCATCGCCAGGTGCTCGGCATTCGAGACGCGCCAGAAGTGGCGGTTGTCCCATTCGTTCTCGCGGACCGGAACCTTGTCGCCGTATTTCTCTAGCAGGTGCTCGTTGGCGGCGTAGCCGTGGGCGCGTTCCCAACCACCGAGTTCCATGAAGTAGCCGCCGAGTTCCTTCTCGCGCTCGTAGAAGGGCGAGCGCTTGACGTTGCGGCTCGATGCATAGGGTTCGCGCGGGTGGACGGCGGGGAAGTAGATCTTCTGGGCTGCCTCGAAGCAGCGGTTCTCGATGAACTCTTCCGTCAGCTGGTGCGGGTAGAAGCGTGAATAGTCGATCGAGTTGTGATCGATCTCGGTGCGGCCGTCGGTGATCCAGTCGGCGATCAGCTTGCCGTAGCCGGGGCCGTCCTTGACCCAGATGGCGACGCAGTACCAGAGGCCGCGCACCTTCTGGCTTTCGCCGCAGGACGGACCGCCGGCGGCCGATACCTGCAGCAGGCCGTTGAAGGAGTGACCTTCATTGTAGCCGAGCTCGCCGAGGATCGGCGTCAGCTCCATGGCGCGTTCGAGCGGCTCGATGATCTGTTCCATCTCGAGGTCGCGCTGCGAGGGCGAGAGGCGGGCCTCGTGCTTTTCGAGGAGTTCGCGCGGATGGCAGAGACGCGGATTGGTCGTCTCGTAGTAACCCCATTCGATCTGGCCGCCTTCGGTCGTCTTCGGGTCGCCGGTGTCGCGCATATAGGCGGAGTTGCCCTGGTCGCGCAGCAGCGGGAAACCGATTTCCTTGCCGGTGCCTTCGAACTCGTTATAGGGGCCGAAGAAGGTCAGGGGATGGTCGACCGGCATGACCGGCAGGTCTTCACCGACCATCTCGGCGATCAGGCGGCCCCAGAGGCCGGCGCAGACGATGACGTGGTCGGCATAGATGGTGCCGCGATGGGTGACGACGCCCTTGATGCGGCCGCCCTCGACGATCAGCGACTTGGCCGGCGTATTGCCGAACATCTGCAGCTTGCCGGACTTCTCGGCGGCATCGACGAGCTTGCCGGCAACCGTCTGCGAGCGCGGGATGACGAGGCCGGCGTCGGGATCAAACATGCCGCCCTGCACCATGTCTTCCTCGATCAGCGGGAACTTTTCCTTGATCTCGGCCGGGGTGACGAGATGGGCGCGGGTACCGAAGGCCTTGGCCGAGGTCACCTTGCGCTTGATTTCCTCCATCCAGGTATCGTCGCCGGTGCGGGCGACTTCCAGGCCGCCGATGCGGGCGTAGTGGCCCATCTTCTCGAAGAAGTCGATCGAGTACTGCGTCGTCCAGACCGACAGGTAGTCGTGGCTGGTGGTGTAGCAGAAGTCGGAGGCGTGCGCGGTCGAACCGATGTCGGTCGGGATGCCCGACTTGTCGATGCCGACGATATCGTCCCATCCCCGTTCGATCAGATGATGGGCGATCGAGGCACCGACGATGCCCCCCAGACCCACGATGACGATCTTCGCCTTGTTCGGAAACTCTGCCATTTCTTGCGACCCTGATTGGAAGTTTTGCCAAATCATAATTGCTGGCGCGACACGACCAAAGCCTGTCTACGACATTCTCCGCATACTGTACGACGAGCGGAATTTGGTCCTCCTCCATCGACAGCCATCGTTACCGGGGCGAACGGCGGGAACCTGCGCCTCTACAGGGCGTGGAACCTTTCCGGCGGATCGCGCGTTAACAGGTCACAAGAAAGGGAGACACTGTCATGGACACGCAAAGCATTCTTACCGTCTGCATCATCGCAATGGCAATCATTCCGATCGTCTGTGCCGGCTGGTACGCCAACGTCAGGCACTGATTCATTCTATTCGCATCCGGTCCGGGCCCGGCCGCTTCGCGAACCCGCTTTTTCGGCTCGGCCGGCATCAGCCGCCGAGGGCAATCGCCGCCACATCCTACGTCAGGATCCATCCCGCAGGTTCAGTTCCTCCTTGGACCATTCGGGCCGGACGATCCTCAGGCTCCTCCAATTCCTGCAGAATAAGCCAGAAAACCTGCGCCCCCGCATGCGATCGCGATTGCCGTAACCGCGGCAAGGCTTGCGCCGTAAAGCCGTGTGCCGGACGTCAGCGCCAGAACCGCTTTGGTGAAGAGATTGACCGCGGCGGCAATCAGTATGGCAAGGGCTGCGGTCTGAAGCGCCACTGTCGACTGCGACAACTGCGCGGCGGACAGCGTTATCGCGTCCAGGTCGGCGATGCCCGAGACGGCGGCAACGCCCAGCAGGCTCGCCGATCCGAGTTTGGCTATCAGGAACCGCGAGACGAAGCTGACGACAGCCAGCAGGGCGCCGAATTTCAACACCATTCCGAGCTCGAACGGGTTGCTCAGGTTTACGGCGGGCACGCCGCCCGTCGCGACAGATCTGCGGACCATCAGCGCGGTCGCCAGAAGGAAGACGACCACTGCCGGCGCGGTGGCGCTTGCGACCGGCAGCAGCAGGCCGGGCGCGATTGCCGTGGCGATCACCGTGGCGCGGCTCAAGGACAGGGCGCCGGCAATCGTTGCGCCGGCGGCAAAGCGGCGCGAAAATGCCGGTGTCTCCGCCGCCATGCGGGCGAAAGACAGGGTGACGGCGGTCGAGGACACGAAGCCGCCGGCGGCACCGGCGAAAAGGACCCCCGCCTGCGGCCCGGCGATGCGGATTGCCAGATAGCCGACATAGGAAATCGCCGCGATCAGGATCGTCAGCAACCACAGTTCGAACGGATTGAACCCGCCCCAGGGATCGATGGCCCTGTTCGGCAGCAGCGGCAGGGCGACGAAGGTCATCGCCAGCAAGACGAGCGCGGCCCGGAGCTCCAGCCATGTCATGCGCCGCAGGAAGCCGTGCAGGCTGTGGCGTGCGGCAAGCAGAGTTGCGGTGACGACACCGCAGGCTGCGGCTATCTTCATGTCGGAAAGCACTGCGAGAATACCGAGGGCAAAGACCACGAAAGCGGAGACCACATTGGTCACGGAGTGATTGTTCTCCTGCTCCGCCTCCATCTTCTGGAAGACGACGAAGGCGAGGCCGAAGCAGAGCACGATGGCCGCCGGCAGAACCCAGCCCGTCGTCTGGCCGATGAGGGCGGTCAATCCACCCAGGAGGCCGGCAAGCGCGAAGGTTCGGATCCCGGCGGTCCGACCGCCCGCCGGCTGGTCACGCTCCTGCCAGCCGCGCTCGATGCCGACCAGAAGGCCGATCGCGAGCGCCAGCGCCAGACGCTGGAAAACGTCTAATGTCTCCATCCCTCAAGCGTCCTTTCCCGGACTGCAATATGGATGCCATCATAAGCCATGGCGCAGCGATGGAATTGACTTGTGTCATGTCCTCAGCGGCCGTTCGTGCGTGATCGGCCACGCGTTAACACTTTTTCGCGGAATCACGCTTGCGAGCGCGGATCGGTAAAGATTCAATTTATCTTTTTCCGGTAAATCTTTGTTAGCAATTCCGTTCGGCGTGGCTGTAAGGCCGGGCGGGAGCACTCCTGAACCCCTTGTATCGAGTTTTGTGTTCATGCGCTTTAAGGCTTTTTCCCTCCTGATCCTCGCCAGTGTCGCGCTCGCCAGCTGCAGGGCGACGTCCGGCCCCACGGAGGCCTTGAACATCGTCGCGCCGCAGGACGTGACCGGGTCGATCACGCCGCCGGAACCGGTCGGCAATGTCCCCGTCAAGGCGGTCGCGCAATCCGCCGATCCGCAGCCGCATGAACTTGCCTGGGCGGGCGACGTACCGGCATCGGGTGCCGTCGAAGCCTCGACCGTTGCCATCAGCATGCCGCTTCCCAGCGAACGTCCGCCGGGCGGTGAGAGTTTCGACGCGACGCCGTCGCCGGCGGTGCTGAAAGGCTCGCGCGTCTACAGCAGCCGCTTCCGCGATGCCAAGCCGATCAATTTCGGCAAGCGCTCGCCGCATAAACACGCCGTCCACGGCGTCGACGTGTCGCGTTGGCAGGGCGATATCGACTGGCCGAAGCTCAGGACCCAGGGCGCCAATTTCGCCTATATCAAGGCCACCGACGGCGGCGACCATCTCGATCCGATGTTCAAGACCAACTGGCGCAATGCCAAGGCTGCGGGCCTGAAGCGCGGCGCCTATCACTTCTTCTACTGGTGCCGCACGGCCGGCGAACAGGCTGACTGGTTCATCCGCAACGTGCCGCGTGATCCGGATGCCTTGCCGCCGGTCATCGATGTCGAGTGGAACCACCAATCGAGCTGCAAGCGCCGCCCGTCGCCGGAAAAGATTCGCGAAAAGATGCAGGTCTTCATGGACATGCTCGAACGCCACTACGGCAAGCGGCCGGTCATCTATACGGCGCCGGACTTCTACCAGGACAACCTGCAGGGCGCGTTCAAGAGCCATCCCTTCTGGCTGCGTTCGGTGGCCGCGCATCCGTCCAAGGTCTATCCGGGCCGTGACTGGATATTCTGGCAGTATTCGGGTTCCGGCCTGTCTCACGGCGTGGACGGACGCATCGATCTGAACGCCTTCCATGGCAGCGAAGCCGAGTGGCGGCGTTTCTCGGGGTCGGGCCGCAGCTGAGGTCTGACGGAACGGCCGCTCAGGCGGACCTGCGGCGGATGATCTCGAAGCCGAGATCCGTCACCTTGTCCGGCAACGGCCCGCCCTCGCAACGGGCCAATACGGCCGCCGCCGCCGCGTGTCCCAGTTTCGTGCGATCGACGCGGACCGTCGTGATGGCGGGTTCGACATGGGCGGCGAATTCCTGGTCGCCGAAACCGATGACGGCAACGTCTTCCGGGATTTTCAGGTTTCGGGCGTTGGCCTCGATGATGAGACCGTGAGCCAGAATGTCGGAACTGCAGAAGATCAAGCCGTCACGAAAACCCTCTTCTTCGATCAGCCGTCGCATTGCGTCGCGACCATGCGAAAGCCTTGCAATTTCCTCGAAGTTGATTGCGGCCGTCGTCTTGCCGCTGAGACGAGCGATTTCACGGATGAACGCATCCCGCCGACGCGTGGCGCGCTCGTCGCCTGCGCTGACGGTGGCGAAGTTGCGGTAACCGGCGTTGACGGCGAAACCGGCGGCGGCTCGACCCGCCTCGACATGGGAAAAGCCGACGCAAAGATCGATCGGGCTTTCCGTGATGTCCCACAATTCGACGACAGGTATACCGGCGGCCAGCAGCATCCGGCGTGCTTCCGCCGTGTGATGGATGCCGGTCAGCAACATGGCGTCCGGCCGGCGTGAAAGATGCGTCATGATCAGCTTCTCTTCCTCGGCCGGGTCGAAGCCGGTCTCGGACAGCAGGATCTGGTAGCCGTGGCCGCTGATGCCCTCGGTGAAGGCCTTGATCATCCAGGAATAGACGATGTTGGTGATCGACGGCACCAGCGCCGCGATCAGCTTGCTCCGGCGCGAGGCCAGCGCGCCGGCCAGCGCGTTGGGCACGAAGCCGGTGGTCTCTATCGCCTGTTTGATCTTTTCCAGAGTCGCCGGCGAAACCTTCGATGGATCGCTGAGCGCACGGGACACGGTGACCTGCGACACGCCGGCCAGCCGGCCGACGGTCTCCATGGTGACGGATCGACCCGCCGCCGGTCGCGCCCCGACGCCGTCTCCCTTCTGCCTTACCCGCGTCCCCGAACCGGATTTTGCCATTCCGAGCCTGACCCTTCATGTTTTCGGATTCGGCTCATCCTAGCATCAGCCGTTGCCGTTTGCCTTGTTCTTGCGCGATAGAATGACGGAAACCCAGACAGACGCCGCGATCAGTATCCACAACAGGACGGCAATCCAGCTCTTGGTGAAGAAGATCGTCAGATCGCCGAAGGATTCCAGGCTCTTGACGAAATAGATTTCTGCGGACGGGCCCAGAATGAAGCCGATGATGAAAGGGGCGATTTCGATGCGGATCTTCATTGCCAGCCAACCGAACAGGCCGAAAATCAGCAGCGTCCAGACGTCGAACATGACGCCGTAATTGGTGGTGTAGGCGCCGATCGTGCACATCATCAGGATCAGCGGAAACAGGATGTGCTTCGGCACGGTTACGATGAGCGCCAGATAGCGAATCGCCAAGTACATGATGGCGAACATGGCGATGTTGGCGATCAGCATCGCGACAATCATCGCGTCCCATGTGCCAGGATTGTTGCCGATGAAAAGCGGCCCCACCTGCACGCCCTGCAGCGTGAAGGCGCCGATCAGCAGCGCGGTCGTCGAATCTCCCGGGATGCCGAGCGAGAGCAGCGGGATGAGCGCGCCGCCGGTCAGGCCGTTGTTGCCGGATTCCGATGCGATGATGCCGGCGGGTTCTCCCTTGCCGAAACGCTCGGGCGTGCGCGAAAAGGTCTTGGCGTTTGAATAGGCGAGGATGGAGGCCGCCGACCCGCCGACACCGGGCAGGATGCCGACGAAGGTGCCGATGCCGGAGGAGCGGATGAGATTCCAGATCTGGCCCTTGAACAGCGACAGCTTGAATGTCGAATCTCGGCCGACCTTGATGTCGCGGATGCTCTGACCTTCGGGTACTCCCTTTTCCGCCTCGTCGAAGACGGCGGCGATCCCGAAAAGGCCGATCAGAACGGGAAGCAGTACGAAGCCGTCCTGAAGCCAGTATTCCAGGCCGGGCGGGATCAGGCGAAACTCGCCGTTGCCGCCGTTTTCGATCGAATAGGTGCCGATGAGGCTGATGAAGATGCCGAGAAAGCCGGAAAATATGCCCATCAGCATATTGGAGCTCAGCGCGCCCATGACGGTGAGCGCGAAGAGGATGATGAGAAACTTCTCGACATAGGAGAACTTGATCGCGAAATCCGCGAGCGTCGGGGCAAAGAGGTAGAGGATGAGCAGGCTGAACAGGCCGCCGAAAACCGACGAGATGATGCCGATCCGCAGCGCCTTCTCGCCTTCGCCCCTCTGCGCCATCGGATAGCCGTCGAGCGTCGTGGTGATCGAGGAGGGCGTGCCCGGTATGCCGATCAGCACCGCCGGCACCAGTCCACCGGAAATGCCGCCGACGTAAAGGCCGAGCAGCAGCGCGAGACCGTTGTTGAGGCCGAGCGAATAGGTGAGCGGCAGGCAGACGGCGACCGCCATGGTCGCGGTCAGGCCCGGTATGGCGCCGAAGATGATCCCGATGAAGGTCCCGGCGACGATGAGTACCACGAAGAGCGGGGTGATGAAGTCGAAGATTTCCATGAGATGATGTCCGCGAGAGGTCGGATCAGGGCAGCGTCAGGTAGAAGATGTCGTTAAAGAGCCACCAGGAAAGAACGGGCGCCACAAGCGCCATGATGACGACCGGCACGAGAGACCTCACCGTGCGGTGGTGCATGAAGAGCACCGACGTCAGGAAGACGAACGGAATGGAACAGGCGAGGAAGCCGAAACCGGTATTGGGGATGAGTTCTCCGACCGGCTCGAGCAGCCAGAAATAGATGAAACAGAGGGCGATCACACCGAAGAAACGGAACTTGTCCATCTGCGAGACGATCTCGCGCCAGTAGCCGACGGATCCGGCCAGCGACCGCCGCCGCTGAATGACGATCGCCAATCCCAGGATGACGAGAACGGCTCCGATCACCGTCGGGAAGATGAGGTGCGATGTTGCGAAGTTGATCTTGACGTGGGTCAGACTGCTCATGCCGGCTTCCTCAAAGAACAAGGCGGGTTGGGCCGGAGACGAACTCCGGCCCGCACTGTTTAGTTGCCGGTGATCTTCTGGATGATCTTTGCGTAGGCGGCGTTCTTTTTCTCGATATCCTTCGAAGACTCAGCAGAGGGCTTGAAGTCAGGAATGAAGAAGGCCTCCTTCTGGCGTTCCTGGATCTTGCCGTCGGCGTAAATGTCCTTCATCGCGACATCGATCGCATCGACCAGATCCTGTGGCATGTCCTTGTTGTAGATGAAGAAGAATTCCTTATCGAAGACAAAGTCCTTCTTGCCATCTTCCGTCACGCTGGTCTTCGGGCTCGTATATTTCAGCATGTCATCACGCGAGGTGTTGCCCATGCCTTGTGCGGGGGCCTGTTCGATGGTCTCGGGCCGAGCCGTGATCCAGATGAAGCGCATGGCCTTCTGATCGGATTCCGGGAGTTGAGTGAACTGCTCGTTTGCCTGGATCGAGCCGTTGATGACGTCCGCAAGGTCGTCGAACATGGCCTGGTTCTTGTCGGACTGGCTGCCGGTATTGACCGGAACCAGATTGGCTTCCGAGCCGGGCGAGAGAATGCTCGCTGCATTCTTCATGGCGGAAAAGCCGATTTCCGAGACGCCGCCCGGCTGGATCGCCACCCGGATCTTCTTGCCGTCTGCGGCTGCCTTGAAGATGTCGTCCATCGTCTTGTAGGGCGAATCCTTGGATACCAGGTAGGCATTGCCGGGATTGATAGCGATGGTCGGGCCGACCTTGTATTTCGCGAAGAGGTCGTCGTAGCCGCGCACGCCATAAAGGTGACCCAGGAAGGCCTGGTCGTGGAAGATCATGATCGTCGTGCCGCGTTTGTCACGCTCCAAGGCCTTGAAGCCTTCGCTGAAGCCGACGGCGTCCACCTTCATGTTCACGCCGAGCTTTTCCGACAGCGCATCGGCGATGATCGCGGAGTTCTGATAGGTGTCGCCTCCCGTCGAGGTGGAGCCGATCACCACACGAATGTTGTTTGGCAGGTCCACCGCCCAGGCGGTGATCGGCTGGGTGAGGGCCATTACGGCACCGGCGGCCAGAATCATTCTACGGGTTAGCTTCATGTTTTCCTCCCAAGCACCGCCGTGAGGCGGTTGGTTTTTAAGTCAATCAGGTGATAGCGGTGCGCAAACGCTCCCATGAATGCGCATACATAAATTTGGTCAGTTGTTGTCGCCTTTGTCAACCCAATACTTCCGCGTATTTTCGCGATTAATCCACATGTGATGGCGGTTGACATGAATTTATGAAAGCGCATACATAACTTGCATTGTCAGGGAGGTGCCGATGCACGACAAGAAGAATCCGGAAAAACTCCGTAGCGCGCGCTGGTTCGCGCCCGATGACCTGCGGTCGTTTGGTCACCGCTCGCGCATGATGCAGCTCGGCTATTCCGAGGATGATTTTCGCGGCAAGCCGGTGATCGGCGTGCTCAACACGTGGTCGGAACTCAATTCCTGTCATTCGCACTTCAAGGAGCGGGTGCAGGACGTCAAGCGCGGTGCCCTGCAGGCCGGCGCCTTCCCCGTCGAGATGCCGTCGCTTTCCGTCGACGAGAGCTTTACCAAGCCGACCTCCATGCTCTACCGCAACATGCTGGCGATGGAGACGGAGGAGATGATCCGTTCACATCCGCTCGACGGCGTGGTGCTGATGGGTGGCTGCGACAAGACCACCCCCGGTCTGGTCATGGGCGCGCTGTCGGCCGGCGTGCCGATGATCTACCTGCCGGCAGGACCGATGCTGCGCGGCAATTATGCCGGCAAGTATCTCGGTTCGGGGTCGGATGCCTGGAAGTTCTGGGACGAGCGGCGCGCCGGCAACATTTCCGATTCCGAATGGCTCGGCATCCAGGGCGGCATCGCCCGTTCGGCCGGCACCTGCATGACCATGGGCACCGCCTCGACGATGACGGCGATCGCCGATGCGATGGGCCTGACATTGCCCGGTGCCTCCTCGATCCCGGCGGTCGATTCAGGCCACCAGCGCATGGGCGCCGACTGTGGTCGGCGGATCGTCGAGATGGTCTGGGAAGAACTGACGCCGGACAAGATCGTGACGGAAGCCGCCTGCCGCAACGCCGCGATCGTCGCCATGGCGACCGGCTGTTCGACCAATGCCGTCGTCCACCTGATCGCAATGGCACGCCGCGCCGGCGTGCAGATGACGCTCGACGATCTCGACGCGCTCGGCCGCGTGACGCCGCTGATCGCCAATGTCCGGCCGTCCGGCAAGGACTACCTGATGGAGGATTTCTTCTATGCCGGCGGCCTGCGGGCGCTGATGAAGCAGATCGAGGACCGTCTCGATCTTTCCGCGCTGACGGTGACCGGCAAGACCATGGGCGAGAACCTCGAAGGCGCCAAGGTCTACAACGACGACGTCATCCGGCCGCTGTCGAACCCTGTCTACCACGAGGGCTCGCTTGCCGTGCTGCGCGGCAATCTCTGCCCGGACGGCGCCGTCATCAAGCCGGCCGCCTGCGATCCGAAGTTCCATGTCCACGAAGGCCCGGCGCTGGTCTTCGACAGCTATCCGGAAATGAAGAAGGCGATCGATGATGAAAATCTCGACGTGACGCCGGATCATGTGCTGGTGCTGCGCAATGCCGGCCCGCTCGGGGGGCCGGGCTTCCCCGAATGGGGCATGCTGCCGATCCCCAAGGCGCTGATCAAGAAGGGGCATCGCGACATGTTGCGCATCTCTGATGCCCGCATGTCCGGCACGTCTTACGGCGCCTGTGTGCTGCACGTCGCGCCGGAAAGCTATATCGGTGGACCGCTGGCGCTCCTGAAGACCGGCGACATCGTCCGTCTCGACCTGCCGAACCGCAAGCTGGACATGCTGGTCAACGAGGAGGAACTTGCCGCCCGCAAGGCGGCATGGCAGGCGCCCGAACCACATTTCGAACGCGGCTGGGGCTACATGTTCTCCAAGCACGTCACGCAAGCGGACCAGGGCTGCGATTTCGACTTCCTGCAATCCGATTTCGGTCGCCCGGTCGGCGAACCGGACATTTACTGAGCGCGAGAGGACAACCGCATGGCTCACGATCTCGACAAGGCCCTCAAGGGCATCTCCGGCATTCTGGTCACGCCTTATGACGAGAGCGGCGACATCGCGCCGGCCCGCCTTAAGCCGATCATCGATCACGTGCTTGGCGCGGGGATGCATATCCCGGTCGTCAACGGCAACACCGGCGAGTTCTACGCGCTGACGACCGATGAAGCCTGCGCCATGGCGACGGAAGTCACTGGCATGGTCGACGGTCGTGCGCCGGTGCTGGCCGGCGTCGGCCGTGGCATTCGCGATGCCTGCCGGCTCGCCAGAGCTTCCGCCGATGCGGGGGCGGCGGCGCTGATGATCCATCAGCCGCCGGATCCTTTCGTCTCGCCGCGAGGCACCGTCGACTACATCAAGGCAGTCAGCGACGCATCCGGCGGGTTGCCGATCATGCTCTATCTGCGCAACGACGCGATCGGAACGAAGGCGATCGCCGATCTTTGCGCCGTGCCGGGCGTCAAGGGCGTCAAATGGGCGACACCCAATCCGATGAAGCTCGCCGAGGCGATCGCCGCCTGCGATCCCTCCATCGTCTGGGTCGGCGGTCTCGCCGAAGTCTGGGCCCCGGCCTTCTACGCGGTGGGTGCGCGTGGCTTCACCTCCGGCCTTATCAATCTCTGGCCGGAGCGCTCCATGGCGATCCATGCGGCGCTGGAGGCCGGCGACTACGCCAAGGCGCGCGAACTGATCGCCGCCATGCGGGCCTTCGAGGAGGTTCGCGCGGAAGAGCTGAGCGGCACGAACGTTACCGGCGTCAAGGCGGCGCTGAAGGCGATTGGCAAGGATTGCGGCGCGACGCGGCCGCCGTCCGCCTGGCCGCTGACTTCGGCGCAACAGGCCAAGATGGAAGGTTTCCTGCGGGCCAATGGCCTGATCTGACGCATCTGTTTGAGGACAACGAGATGAAATCCGAGACGAAAGAAAAACTGATGGGCGTCTCCGTCGCGACGCTCGCGACGGCACTCTTCAAGCGCGGGCTGCGCAACCAGGTGATCCAGGGCGTGCATCCGGTGAAGATGAAGGGCAAGAACATGGTCGGCCCGGCGTTTACGCTGCGCTACATGCCGGCCCGCGAGGACCGCAACCAGCTGACCGAGTTCCGCAATCCGCAGCACCCGCAGCGCGTCGCGATCGAGACCTGCCCGGAAGGCCATGTCATGGTCATCGACAGCCGCAAGGATGCGCGCGCGGCAAGCGCCGGCGATATTTTGGTGACGCGCCTGATGGTGCGCGGCGGGGCGGGGATCGTCACCGATGGCGGCTTCCGCGATGCGGTGACGATCGGCGAGCTCGACATTCCGGCCTATCACACGCGCCCGTCCAGCCCGACCAATCTCACCCTGCACGAGGCGATCGAGATCAACGGTCCGATCGGCTGCGGCGACGCGCCGGTCTTCCCGGGCGACATCATCGTCGGCGACGACGATTGCGTGATCGTCATCCCGGCGGACATCGCCGATGAGGTCGCCGACGAGGCTGCGGAAATGACGGTCTACGAGGACTTCGTCGTCGACCAGGTGAAGGCCGGCGAGACCATCATCGGTCTCTACCCGCGCACCAAGGACGAGCACCTGGCGACCTTCGAGGCCTGGCGCAAGAAGAACGGTCGCTAACCGGCCGTTTCTTCGGACGGAGAGCGAGGCCTATTTGAAGAGCCTGCTCTCCGGCTTCGGGAAGAAGGCATCCACCTCTTCAGCCGTCACTTCTGCAAGGCTCGCGGCCTGCCAGTGCGGATTGCGGTCCTTGTCGATCACCGCTGCGCGGATGCCTTCGTAGAAGTCGTCGCTTTTCAAGACGGCGGCGGTGGCGGCGAACTCGCGTTCAAGGCATTCCTGGAGAAGGGTGGTATGGCGACCGAGCCGCAGGAGCTTCAGCGTCACCTTGAGGCTTAGCGGCGACTTCGACTTCAGCACCTTCAGCGTCTCGATCGTAAAGGGGCTTTCGTTGCGCTGCAGGACGGCGAAGATATCCTCCATCACATCGAAGGCGAAGGCCTGGTCGATCAGCGTCTTGTCCTGTTCGAGCCTGCCGCGTGGCAGGTCGGTTTCGAAACCGCGGATCAGGGCGGAGATGTCGGCGCGTGTGCTGCCGGCGGGAAGGGCGGCAAGGGCGTCGAGCACGTCGGCAATCCGTCCGCTTTCGACGTAGAAGTCGGCAAGGCCAAGCGTGATGACGTCGGCGGCGGCAAGCTGGCTGCCGGTCAGGCCCGCATAGGTGCCGAGTTCGTTGCGCTGGCGGCTCAAAAACCACGATCCGCCGATATCCGGGAAGAAGCCGATGCCGGTTTCCGGCATGGCGAAGCGGGTGCGCTCGGTGACGATGCGATGGCTGCCATAGACGGAAACGCCGACGCCGCCACCCATGACGATGCCGTCCATCAGCGCGATATAGGGCTTCTTCAGCCGGTGGATGCGCGCGTTCATCCGGTATTCCTCGGCCCAGAAGGTCGCAGGCAGATCGGAGCCGGATTTGCCGCCGTCGTAAAAGGCGCGAATGTCGCCGCCGGCACAGAGCCCGCGCTCGCCTTCGCCGGTGATCAGGATCGCGGCGATCCCGTCATTGGCCTCGAATTCATCCAGCGCCGCCTCGATATCGCGCACCATGGAAAGCGTCAGGCTGTTCAGCGCCTTCGGGCGGTTCAGACGGATGCGGCCGATGGCGCCAGCGCGTTCCGTCAGCACCAGCTGTTCCGGCTCTGCCGGCGATGTCCGCGTCTCAGATGTGGATTGCATGACCGAGTGCCTTCAATGCTGCCTCCTGCAGGGCTTCGCCGCGGGTCGGGTGGGCGTGGATAGTAGCGGCGATGTCTTCCAGCCGCGCACCCATCTCGATGGCCAGCGCGAACGTGCTCGACAGTTCCGAAACGCCGCTGCCGACCGCCTGGATGCCGAGTACCACGTTCGTTTCCGCCTGCGCCATCACCCGCACGAAGCCTTCCTCCGCTTCCGTCGTCATTGCCCGGCCGTTCGCGGTGAACGGGAACTGGCCGATGCGTATGTCGGAGCTTAACGCCCGAGCCTCGTCGGGCAAGAGGCCGGCGGAGACTATTTCGGGATCGGTGAAGCAGATCGCCGGAATGCAGCGCTTGTCCCATTCGCGTTTCAGGCCTGCGACGATTTCCGCCACCATTTCGCCCTGCGCCATGGCGCGGTGGGCGAGCATCGGTTCGCCGGTCACGTCGCCAATGGCATAGACCCCGCGCATGGAGGTGCGGCAGCGTTCGTCGATGCGGACGAAGGGACCGGCGCGGTCGAGGTCTAGCTCCTCCAGCCCGCTGCCTTGCGTGCGCGGACGCCGGCCGACGGTGACCAGCACCTTCTCCGCTTCCAGCCGTCGTTCGCTGCCATCGGCGGCCTCTATCAGCAGGGTATTGCCGTCGAGCCCTTTGGCCATTGCTCCGGTCAGGACTTCGACGCCCAGCTGTCTCAGTCGTGCCAGAACCGGGCGGACCAGGTCGCCATCGTAGAGCGGCAGTATCTGTCCGGTTGCTTCGATGATCGTGACTTTGGCGCCCATCTTGGCGAAGGCGGTTCCGAGTTCGACACCGATATAGCCGCCGCCGACGATCGCCAGCGTCTGCGGCACTGCCTTCAGCGACAGGGCTTCCGTCGAAGAAATGACATTTCCACCGAAGGGCAGGGAGGGAAGCTCGACCGGCGCGGAGCCGGTGGCGATCACAACGGTCTCGGCGCGGATCAACTGAGCGCCGGTTTCGGTTTCGACCTCCACCGTCTTGCCGTCGCGAAAGCGGGCTGTGCCTTCGACGACCCTGACCTTCGCCTTGCGCAACAGACCGGCGACGCCGCCGGTCAACCGGCCGACGATGCCGTCCTTCCACTCGACCGTCTTCTCAAGATCGAGCTTGGGTGCGTCGAGGCTTATGCCGATGCGGCTTGCGCCGGCGGCCATGTTCCGGACCTTTTCGAACTCATCGGCGGCGTGGATCAGCGCCTTCGACGGGATGCAGCCGATGTTGAGGCAGGTGCCGCCCGGCTTGCCGGCATCGACGATGACGGTGTCGATACCCAGCTGCCCGGAGCGGATGGCGCAGACATAACCTCCGGGGCCGGCGCCGATGACGAGAAGTCTGCAGGTCATTTCCTTCATCGCATCAGTCCTCGATAAAGATCAGCGCCGGGGTTTCAAGAAGTGCCTTCAGCCGCTGGATGAAGGTCGCCGCGTCCCAGCCGTCGACAATGCGATGATCGAAGCTCGACGACAGGTTCATCATCTTGCGGGGCACGAACTGGCTTCCGTCCCATGCCGGGCGGGTGGCGATCTTGTTGACGCCGATGATCGCGACTTCCGGATGGTTGATGACCGGCGTCGAGACGATGCCGCCGAGCGCGCCGAGCGACGAGATGGTGATGGTCGAGCCGGTCAGTTCCTCGCGCGCGGCGGTATTGGTGCGCACCGCATCGGCAAGGCGCGCGACTTCCGCCGCGCAGTCCCAGATGCTGCGCGCCTCGGCATGCCTGACGACTGGAACCGTCAGTCCCGTCGGCGTCTGCGTCGCCACACCGATATGCACCCCGCCATGGCGGGTGATGACATTGGCGTCGTCGTCGACGGTGGCATTGATCGCCGGCTGCTCGGCGATCGCCTTCACCATGGCCCGCATCAGGAAGGGCAGGACGGTCAGCTTCGGCTGGCTCGCCTTGCGGCCGTTGTTCATGGTAGCGCGCAGTTCCTCAAGATCGGTCATGTCGACTTCCTCCACATAGGTGATGTGGGGGATGCGCGAGGTGGCAAGCGTCATCTTCTCGGCGATGCGGCGGCGAAGGCCGGTAAGCTTCACCTGCTCGCTGCCGGTGTTGCGCTTGAGACCCGCCGGGGCGGCTGCCGACCCTTCGCCGCGGGAGAGAAACTGCTCGATGTCCTCATGGGTGATCCGGCCGGCCGGGCCGCTGCCCCGGAGTTGGCGCAGGTCGATGCCGGCGTCGCGCGCCCGCTGGCGTACGGCGGGTGAGGCGAGAGGCTTTGCGGCATGCGGCTGTGGTTTGGGGGCTGCAACGATGGGCTGCGTCGTCTTCGGTGCTTCGGCCTTGGTGGGCTCTTCCCGCGCGATAGGCTTTTCCTCCTCCGGCGGCCTGGACGGCGTGTCCCGCGGCGGCTCTTGGTCCGTGGAGGCCGATGCGTCTGTCTCGATCTTCAGGAGCGGCGCCTTGACGGCGATCGTCTCGCCGACCTCGGCGCCGAGCCATGTCACGATCCCGGCGACGGGCGAGGGGATCTCGACGGTCGCCTTGTCGGTCATCACGGCAGCGAGCACCATGTCCTCGCGGACCGGATCGCCGGGCTTCACATGCCATTCGACCAGTTCCGCCTCGGCGATGCCTTCGCCGACATCCGGCATCTTGATGGTGTATTCGCTCATGGCTCAGCCCTCCATCACCTGTTGCAGGGCGCGGCCGACGCGCTCGGGACCAGGGAAATAGCTCCACTCCTGCGCGTGCGGGTAGGGCGTATCCCAGCCGGTGACGCGGATAATCGGCGCTTCGAGGTGATAGAAGCAGGTCTCCTGCACCAGAGCGGCAATCTCGCCGCCGAACCCCGACGTCAGCGTCGCCTCGTGGACGACGACGCAGCGGCCGGTCTTCGACACCGACTGAACGATCGTCTCCAGGTCGAGCGGCACCAGCGAGCGCAGGTCGATGACCTCGGCGTCAATGCCGGTCTCTTCGGCGGCGGCCAGCGCCACATGCACCATGGTGCCATAGGCGATGACGGTGACGGCCGCACCTTCGCGGCGGATTTCCGCCTTGCCGATCGGGATGGTGTAATGGCCCTCCGGCACTTCGCCGAGCGGATGCTTCGACCAGGCGACGACCGGGTTCTCATGATGGCCGTCGAAGGGGCCGGAATAGAGCCGCTTCGGTTCGAGGAAGATCACCGGGTCGGGATCCTCTATTGCCGCGATCAGCAGCCCCTTGGCGTCGTAGGGATTGGACGGCACGATGGTCTTCAGGCCGCAGACATGGGTAAACAGCGCCTCGGGGCTCTGGCTGTGGGTCTGGCCGCCGAAGATGCCGCCGCCGGTCGGCATGCGCACGACGATCGGGCAGGTGAAATCGCCGTTCGACCGATAGCGGATGCGGGCGGCTTCCTGGGTCAGTTGGTCATAGGCCGGGTACATGTAGTCCGCGAACTGGATTTCGACGCAGGGCTTCAGGCCGTAGGCGGCCATGCCGATCGCCGCGCCGACGATGCCGGATTCGGAGATCGGCGCGTCGAAGCAGCGGGTCTTGCCGTATTTTGCCTGCAGGCCCTGCGTGCAGCGGAAGACGCCGCCGAAATAGCCGACATCCTCGCCGAAGACGACGACATCGTCGTCACGCTCCATGGAGACATCCATGGCGCTGCGGACGGCTTCGATCATGGTCATCCTGGCCATCGTCAGTACCCCGCCTGCTGGCGTTGACGGCGGATATGCGGGGGCATCTCCTGATAGACGCCCTCGAAGATGTCGCGCGCCGAAGGCTTGGCGCCGGCATGCAGCGTGCCGTGGCTTTCGGCCTCCTTCTGCGCCTGGATGACGCTGTCCATGATCTCGGCTTCCGCCTGCACGTGGCGTTCCTCGGACCAGACGCCGCGGACGATCAGGTGCTTCTTCAGCCTGAGGACCGGATCGCCGAGCGGCCAGGCTTCGGACTCGGTCTTTGGCCGGTAAGCGCTCGGATCGTCAGAGGTCGAATGGGCGCCGACGCGGTAGGTGACGTATTCGACCAGCGTGGGCCCGAGATTGCGTCGCGCCCGCTCTATGGCCCAATGGGCAACGGCATGGACGGCGAGATAGTCGTTGCCGTCGACACGCAGCGAGGGAATGCCGAAGCCGAGGCCGCGGGCGGCAAACGTGCCGGAGCCACCGCGGGCAATGCCCTGGAAAGTCGAGATCGCCCATTGATTGTTGACGATGTTGAGGACGACCGGGGCCTTGTAGGTCGAGGCGAAGACGAGTGCAGAGTGGAAATCGGATTCCGCCGTCGAGCCGTCGCCGATCCAGGCGGCTGCAATCTTGGTGTCGTTCTTGATGGCCGACGCCATGGCCCAGCCGACCGCCTGGACGAACTGCGTGGCGAGATTGCCGGAGATGGTGAAGAAGCCATGCGCCTTTGACGAATGCATCACCGGCAGCTGGCGGCCATGCAGCGGGTCGGCTTCGTTGGAGAATATCTGGTTCATCATCGTCACGAGCGGGTAGCCGTCGGCGATCAGGAGGCCCGCCTGCCGGTAGGTCGGGAAGTTCATGTCGCCCTTCGACAGCGCCTTGCGGAAGGCGCAGGAAACGGCCTCTTCGCCGAGATGCTGCATGAAGAAGGAGGTCTTGCCCTGGCGCTGCGCCATCAGCATGCGGGCATCGAAGGCGCGCAAGGTCATCATGTGGCGAAGACCGGCGAGAAGCTCGTCGTCTGTGAGCAATCCGGCCCAAGGGCCGACGGCCTCGCCGTCGCGGTTGAGCACGCGGATGATCGAATAGGCGAGGTCGCGGATCGTCTCCGGCGCCGCGTCGATCTCGGGCCGCGGCACACTGCCGGCCTTCGGGATCTTCACGTTGGAGAAGTCCGGCTCCCCGCCGGGGCGCACCGCGGGTTCCGGAACATGCAGGCTCAGGTGACCGTGATCACTCATGCGTCATTCTCCTCCTCTTTCAAATTCAGGCTTCCGCCGCGGCCCCTCTTCCGGCGACGGAAGCCCGCCCGCTACAAGGCGCGGGCGATGACCATGCGCTGCACGTCGCTCGTGCCTTCGTAAATCTGGCAGATGCGGACGTCGCGATAGATGCGTTCCACCGGGTAGTCGGCCATGTAACCGTAGCCGCCGTGGATCTGGATGGCGTCGGAGCAGACCTTCTCGGCCATTTCCGAGGCGAAGAGTTTTGCCATGGAGGCTTCCGACAGGCAGGGCAGGCCGGCTTCCTTCAGCGCTGCGGCATGCAGGACGAGCTGCCGGGCGGCCTCGATGCGGGTCGCCATGTCGGCGAGGCGGAAGGCGACGGCCTGATGGTCGAAGATCGGCTTGCCGAAGGCGTTGCGCTCGCGGGCGTAGTCGCGAGCGGCTTCGAAGGCGGCGCGGGCCATGCCGACGGCCTGGGCGGCGATGCCGATGCGGCCGCCTTCCAGATTGGCGAGCGCGATGCGGTAGCCTTCGCCTTCCTCGCCAAGACGCAGGTCGGCCGGAATGCGCATGTCGGTAAAGGTGATCTGGCAGGTGTCGGAGGAATGCAGGCCGAGCTTTTCTTCGACCCGTACGACCTCGTAGCCGGGCGTATCGGTCGGCACGATGAAGGCGGAAATGCCCTTCTTGCCGGCGGCGGGATCGGTGACGGCGAAGACGATGACCATCTGGCCGTTCTTGCCCGACGTGATGAACTGCTTGGCGCCGTTAATAACGTAATGGTCGCCGTCGCGCACCGCCTTGGTTTTCAGGTTCGAGGCGTCGGAGCCGGCCTGCGGTTCGGTCAGCGCAAAGCCGCCGATCCATTCGCCGCTGCTAAGCTTCGGCAGGAAGCGTTCCTTCTGGGCGTCGGTGCCGAAGTTGAGGATTGGAACGCAGCCGACGGAACTGTGAACGCTCATTATGGTGGAGCAGGGGCCGTCGCCGGCGGCGATCTCTTCCAGCGCTATGGCATAGGCGACCGCACCCGTCTCCGAGCCGCCATAGGTTTCGGGCACCAGCATGCCGAGGAAGCCGAGGTCGCCCATCTCTTTCAGTTCGTCCTTCGGGAAGCGGGAGTGCCGGTCACGCTCGGCGGCACCCGGCGCCAGGCGCTCGCGGGCAAAATCGCGGGCCATGTCGCGGATCTGTTCTTGTGCTTCCGTCAGGATCATGCGCGGGTCTCCTCCCAATTCCTTTTTATCGCGGGCGTTCGATCGCGATGGCGGTTGCCTCGCCGCCGCCGATGCAGACCGCCGCCATGCCGCGTCTAACATCATAGCGCTCCATCGCCGCCAGCAGGGTCACGATGATGCGAGCACCGGAGGCACCGATCGGATGGCCGAGCGCGCAGGCGCCGCCATGGACGTTGACCTTGTCATGCGGCAGGTCAAGGTCACGCATCGCGGCCATGGCGACAACCGCGAAGGCTTCGTTGATCTCGAACAGATCGACATCCTTCAGGCCCCAGCCGGTCTTCGCGGACAGCTTTTCCAGAGCGCCGATCGGGGCCGTGGCGAATTGAGCGGGGGCCTGCGAATGGGTTGCGTGGCCACGGATCACGGCAAGCGGCGTCAGGCCGCGGCGGTCCGCCTCCGACCGCCGCATCAAAACGAGGGCGGCCGCGCCGTCGGAAATGGAGCTGGAATTGGCCGCCGTCACCGTGCCGCCGTCGCGGAAGGCCGGCTTGAGGGTCGGGATCTTTTCGGGCTTCGCCTTGCCCGGCTGTTCGTCTATGGCGACGAGCGTTTCGCTCCTGCCGTTCCGCATAGTGACCGGAACGATCTCGCTTTCGAACAGGCCGTTGTCGATGGCGCTTTGGGCACGGTTCAGCGAAGTGATGGCATAGTCGTCCTGCATCTCGCGGGTGAACTGGTAGGCTTCGGCGCAGTCCTCGGCAAAGGTACCCATCAGCCGGCCCTTGTCATAGGCGTCCTCCAGCCCGTCGAGGAACATATGATCGATGACCCGGCCATGGCCGAGGCGGTAGCCGCTGCGGGCCTTTTCCAGAAGGTAGGGTGCATTGGTCATGCTTTCCATGCCGCCGGCAACGCAGGTGGCGACCGAACCCGCCGCTATCAGGTCATGGGCGAGCATGGCGGCCTTCATGCCGGAGCCGCACATCTTGTTGATGGTGGTTGCGCCGGTGGAATATGGAATGCCGGCGGCAATGGCGGCCTGTCGGGCCGGCGCCTGTCCGAGACCGGCCGGCAGCACGCAGCCGAAGATGACTTCGTCGATCGTATCGGCGGAAACATGGCCGCGTTCCAGGGCGGCGCGGATCGCGCTGGCGCCGAGTTCTGGCGCGCTGGTGCCGGCAAACTGCCCCTGCAGGCCGCCGATGGCGGTGCGGGCGGAGCCGACGATCACGACCGGATCTTCCGTTGTCATTTCCACCTCCCAATGAAACTGACTTGATGTATTGGATAATAGCACTCTTGTGGCCGCGTTTCATCGCTAATTCGATTGACGAAGTTGGTCGAGATGATAGCTTTGATCTATTATTATTGAGTTTTTGGGATCATATGATCTAGATGGACGATCTCGACGGCTTCGACCGAAAGATTCTCAAGGTTCTGAGCGAGGAGGGGCGCATCAGCTGGCGCGATCTCGCCGCACGCATCGGCCTGTCCTTCTCGCCGACGCTGAGGCGCGTGCGCAAGCTGGAGGAGAGCGGCGCCATTCAGGGCTATGCCGCGCTGCTGGACGAAGGGCGGATGCTCGGCACGCTCGGCGTCTTCATCTCCGTCACGCTGGAACGCCAGACCAAGGACGTGCTGCTGGCCTTCGAGAGTTGCGTGACCGAAATCCCCGAGGTCGTCGGCGGCTATCAGACGAGCGGCAATTCCGACTATCTGCTGCATGCCATGGTGCGCGATCTGGAACACTACCAGCGGTTGCTCGATATCCTGACGGCGGCGCCGGGTGTGGCCCGCATCCAGTCGAATTTCGCGATCAAGACCTTCGTGCGGCGATCGGCCTTTCCCGCCTGAATGCCGGCGGTCAGGCGGCGCAGCGGTCGCCGAGTGCGCGGATCATCGTCAGGCAGGCTTCGAGCTCGCTGATCAGCACATATTCGTCCGGCTTGTGGGCGCGGCCGATGTCGCCGGGACCGCAGATGATGGCGTCGATGCCGGCCTGCTGGAACAGCCCCGCTTCGGTGCCATAGCTGACGGCGGCGAGGCTTTCGTTGCCGCTGAGTTCCTCCACAAGGTTTTTGAGCGGCGCATCTGCGGGAAGCGAAAGGGCCGGATAGGCATTCAGTTCCGTCCACTCGACGTCATAGCCGTCTTTCGCCAGCGCTTCGGCAGCTTGCCTCACCGGCGCCAGGAGGCCGGCCGGATCGACGCCGGTGATGGCGCGCGCTTCGACCTTCATGACGGCTTCCTCCGGAATGATGTTGAGCGCCTGGCCGCCCGAGATGGTGCCGGCCTGCATGGAGGAGTAGGGCGGCTGGAAGGCTTCGTCGAAGGGGCCGGCCGCCAGGTTTGCCGCCTGCGCGATCGTCGCGTTCAGCACGTTTGCCATGGCATGGATGGCGTTGCGGCCAAGATCGGGGCGCGACGAATGGCCCGCAAGTCCCTTCAGCGTGACCCGCGCCGCCGCCTTGCCCTTGTGGGCCCTGACGGCGCGCATACCGCTCGGCTCGCCGATGATGGCGCCAAGCGGCGTGGCGCAGAGATCCGGGAGCTTGGCGATCATGTGCGGCACGCCGCGGCAGCCGGCTTCCTCGTCATAGGAGAAGGCGATGTGGATGGGTTGCTTCAGTTCCCGTTTGGCGAACTCGGGGGCGGCGGCGAGGACGGTTGCCAGAAAACCCTTCATGTCGCTGGTCCCGCGGCCGAAGAGGCGATCGCCGTCCCGGCGCATGGCAAACGGGTCGGAGGTCCAGTCCGGTTCTCCTGCCGGCACCACGTCCATGTGACCGGAGAGGATATAGCCCGGCCGGTCGGCGGGTCCGAGCGTCGCAAACAGGTTCGAACGATCGCCCTCGGGGCCGGGGATCAGCGTGATCTTGGCGCCGATCTTTTCCAGATAGTCGGCAATCCAGGCGACGATCTCGCCGTTCGGCGTTCCGACGACGGAGGGGAAGGCAATCAGGCGTTCGAGGATATCGGCGGGGGTCATTGTCATTCTCTATTCGTGTTGGTGGTCCGGCACGTAGTCGGATGCGGCTATTCCTCCGCCTCCTCGGCGGCGTGTTCGGTGATGTCGGCCAGCATGTGGCGGACATGCTGGTCTGCGGCCTCGTAGAAGACCTGCTTGGCACGCCGTTCGCTGCGCACCAGGCGGGCGGCCCGGAGCAGGCGGAGATTGTGGCTGACCAGCGACTGGGATGCGCCGACGCGGGCGGCGATGTCGCCGACCGACATCGGCTCGTTCAGACAGCATAGCAGGATGCGCAGGCGCGTCTGGTCGCCGAGCAGGCGGAACGTTTCGGCGATGATGGTGATGTCGGCATCATCGGGTGTTGCGGTCGTCAATGCGATTGCCCTCCCACGGCGTGCCCGTGCCCGTGGTCCGCATGGTCATGACCGGCGTGATCGTGCCCTGCATGATCCTGCCCCGTGGCGTCCTGCTGCTTCTTGCCGCCGCCCTGACCATTGATCGGGCACGTGTTCCGTCTGCCGTCCCAGTCGATCTCGATCGTCGAATGGCGGATGTCGTATTCCGCCGCGAGTTCCGATTTCAGCCGCCGCTGGGTGCCGGCCGGGTCGGCGCCATCGGCAAGGGTGATTTCCATGGTCGCGGTGGTCTGGCCGGAGGTGATCGACCAGACGTGGATGTGGTGGACGTCGGCGATGCCCTCGACCGACTTGCAGAGATGAGACCGCATCGCTTCGGGATTGGCGCCGTGCGGCGATCCTTCCATCAGGATGTTGAGCGAATTCTTCAGGAGAACCCAGGCGCTGCGCAGCACGAGGGCGGAAAGCAGCAGCGACAGGATCGGGTCGATCGGCATCCAGCCGGTGAAGTAGATGACGATGGCGGCGACGATGGCGGCCACCGAGCCGAGCAGGTCGCCGAGTACGTGCAGCATCGCGCCCTTGATGTTCACATGGTCGCTGTCGCCCTTCATCAGCATCATGAAGACGCCGATATTGACGAGGAGCCCGAGGACGGCAATCACGAACATCGGGCCGGCAAGCACGGAGGAGGGCGAGAGGAGCCGCATGACCGCCTCATAGGCGATCCAGACGACCAGCAGGATCAGCGCCATCGCATTGATGAAGCCGGCGAGCACTTCAAAACGCATGTAGCCGAAAGTGCGCTTGTTGTCGCCGGACTTCCGGCCGAAGTAGAAGCCGGCCCAGGCAAGAGCCAAGGCCGCCGAATCCGTCAGCATGTGACCGGCGTCGGCGATCAGGGCCAGCGAACCCGAAAGGAGGCCGCCGGCAGCCTCGGCGATCATGAAGCCGAAGGTGAGGAGGAAGCCAAACAGCACGGCGCGTTCATTGTTGTTGTTGACGCTCGGTGCGTGGCTATGGCCGCCGGAATGGGCGTGTTCATGCTTTCCGTCCGGCGTCTGGTGTGCGTGGTCGTGCGCGGCCATGGCCTGCTCCTCAAGACTCAATCATTACTCAAATGCATCATATGAAAAATTGTTCATATGTAAATGTGAGATGTTCGAGCCAAGGGCTTTTAGTCTTCCTCGACGCCATCCGGCTTGCGCCGATAGCGAAGCGCGATGTAGCCGCCCGCAAAAGACATGAGCGCCATGACGTACCAGGTTATGGCGTAGGAGAGATGGCTGTTGCGGAATTGGACGACGGTGAGGCCGCCGATCGGCAGTCCGCCGGGATTGGGCGTCGCATCGGCATCGATGAAGAAGGGGGCCGCGTCCCCGAGATCGCGGGATGCCGCCATGGCCCCGACATCGCGCGAATACCAGCGGTCGTCCTCAGGGGCATTGGAACGCAGCAGCGTGCCCTTCGGCTCGTTCATGCGCAGGAGGCCGGTGACGGTGACATTGCCATCCGGTTCGCCCTCCATGCGGCTCGCCCGGTCCTTGCGGTCGAGCGGTACGAAGCCGCGATTGACGAAGACGATGGAACCGTCGTTTTCCTCAAGCGGCGTCATCACCCAGTAGCCAGGCCCGCGTTCCGTCGAGGCATAGACCAGTGCTTCCTTGTCGTTCAGGAAGCGTCCGCTCGCCGTGACGTGGCGATATTCGTCCTTCTCGGCGGTGACTGACGGCCAGTCGGCTTTCGCCGGAACAGCCGCAGCGGGCGCATGCACCCTTGCGTCGACGCGGGCAATCAGGTCGAGCTTCCAGTAAAGCCGCTGGACCTGCCAGGTGCCGAGCGCCGTGAAGACGGAGAAGAAGAGGAGCGTCAGGAAGCCGACGGTCAGCCATTTGCGGGCGCTGATGGGTTTCGGCGCTTGGCTCTGCACGGCATGCTTCATCTTTCTATCCCATATGTGCGAAGCGGCCCCGCAGGGCCGCTCCCGTCTGCCCTCAGGGCAGCTGCTTAATCATGTCTTCCATCTGCGGCATCATGTTCGCATTGAGGTGATGCATGACCCACAGTGATCCGGAGAGCGCGATCAGGACGAGGATGACGGTGAAGATCAGCGCCATCATGGTCCAGCCGCCCTGCGACTTCGTGTCCATGTGCAGGAAGTAGATCATGTGGACGACGATCTGGACGAGACCGAGCGCCATTATCAGCGTGGCGGTGACCATGCGGTCGCCGATGACGTCGCCCATGACCAGCCAGAAGGGAATGGCCGTCAGGATGACCGAGAGGATGAAGCCGGTCAGGTAGGACTTCAGCGTGCCATGGCTGGCATGGGTTTCGTGATGGTCGTGGCCGTGATGGCCGGCGTGGTGTTCGGCGCTCATCAGAGAACTCCCATGAGATAGACGAAGGAGAAGACGCCGATCCAGATGACGTCGAGGAAGTGCCAGAACATCGACAGGCACATCAGGCGGCGCTTGTTGTCGGCGATCAGCCCGTGCTTGGCGACCTGCAGCATGAGCACGACCATCCAGACGAGGCCGGAGGTGACGTGCAGGCCGTGGGTGCCGACGAGCGTGAAGAAGGCCGACAGGAAGGCGCTGCGGCCGGGGCCGGCGCCTTCATGGATCAGGGTCGAGAACTCGTAGAGTTCGATGCACAGGAAGGCGAGACCGAACAGGCCGGTGATCGCCAGCCAGCCGAGCACGCCGTTGCGGTTGCCCTTTTCCATCTCCAGCATGGCGACGCCGTAGGTGATCGACGAGAACAGCAGCATGGCGGTGTTGACCGCCACCAGTGGCAGCTCGAAGATTTCCTTCGGGTTCGGGCCGCCGGCATAGCTGTGGCCGAGAACGGCGTAACTCGCAAACAGCATCGCGAAGATGAGGCAGTCGCTCATCAGGTAGATCCAGAAGCCGATCGCGGTGCCGTTTTCCGAATGATGCTCTTCGGTCGTGTAGAAGGCGTAGCTTTCGCCGTTCGCCGGGTGCTTTTCCATTGCAGTATCCGTCATGGGTCAGGTCTCCAGCGCAGCGAGCTTGCGCGTGCGCTCGGCCTCGACGCGAACCACGTCTTCCGCGGGGATGTAGTAGTCGCGCTTGTAGTTGAAGGTGTGGACAATGGTGACGCCGAGGATCGCCACGAAGGAGACGACCGCCAGCCACCAGATGTGCCAGACCATGGCGAAGCCGAAGGCGATGCTGAGGCCGCCGAGGATGATACCCGTCGGAGTGTTCTTCGGCATGTGGATCGGGATGAAGCCTTCCTGCGGCCGCGTGTAGCCGTGCCTCTTCATGAACCACCACGCGTCGTGATCGTATACGATCGGCGTGAAGGCGTAGTTGTAGGCCGGCGGCGGCGACGAGGTCGACCATTCCAGCGTACGGCCGTTCCACGGATCACCGGTCTCGTCCTTCAGCGCTTCGCGGTTCTTGAAGGAAACGTAGAGCTGGACGAGGAAGGACAGGATGCCGAGCAGGATCAGGAAGGCGCCGAATGCGGCGATCTGGAACCAGATCTGCAGCGACGGATCCTCGAACTGGCTCACGCGGCGCGTCACGCCCATCAGGCCAAGCACGTAGAGCGGCATGAAGGCGAAGTAGAAGCCGATCAGCCAGAACCAGAAGGACATCTTGCCCCAGAACGCATCGAGCTTGAAGCCGAAGGCCTTCGGGAACCAGAAGTTGATGCCGGCGAAGACGCCGAACACCACGCCGCCGATGATCACGTTATGGAAGTGGGCGATCAGGAACAGCGAGTTGTGCAGCACGAAGTCGGCCGGCGGGACGGCGAGCAGGACGCCCGACATGCCGCCGATGACGAAGGTCACCATGAAGCCGATCGTCCAGAGCATCGGCACTTCGTAGCGGATGCGGCCGTGGTACATGGTGAAGAGCCAGTTGAACATCTTCGCCCCCGTCGGGATCGAGATGATCATGGTCGTGATGCCGAAGAAGGCATTGACCGAGGCGCCCGAACCCATGGTGAAGAAGTGGTGCAGCCAGACGATGTAGGAAAGGATGGTGATGACCACCGTCGCATAGACCATGGAGGTGTAGCCGAACAGCCGCTTGCCGGAGAAGGTGGCGACGACTTCGGAGAACACACCGAACAGCGGCAGGATCAGGATGTAAACTTCCGGGTGGCCCCAGATCCAGATCAGGTTGACATAGAGCATGGCGTTGCCGCCGTCGGCATTGGTGAAGAAGTGCGTGCCGACGTAACGGTCCAGCGTCAGCATGGCGAGCACGGCGGTCAGGACCGGGAAGGCGGCGACGATCAGCACGTTGGTGCAGAAGGAGGTCCAGGTGAAGACCGGCATCTTCATCATCGACATGCCGGGCGCGCGCATCTTCAGGATGGTCACGATCAGGTTCACGCCCGAAAGCAATGTCCCGATGCCCGCCACCTGCAGTCCCCATATGTAATAGTCGACCCCCACGTCCGGACTGTGGATGATGCCGGAGAGCGGCGGATAGGCAAGCCAGCCGGTCTTGGCGAACTCGCCGATGAACAGCGAGATCATCACGATCACCGCGCCGGCGACCGTCATCCAGAAGGAGAAGTTGTTGAGGAAGGGGAAGGAGACGTCGCGGGCGCCGATCTGCAGCGGCACGACGAAGTTCATCAGGCCGGTGACGAAGGGCATGGCCACGAAGAAGATCATGATCACGCCATGGGCCGTGAAGACCTGGTCGTAGTGGTGCGGCGGCAGGTAGCCTTCCGATCCGTTGAAGGCGATCGCCTGCTGCAGGCGCATCATCAGCGCGTCGGCGAAGCCGCGCAGCAGCATGATGACGGCGAGCACGATGTACATGATGCCGATCTTCTTGTGGTCGATCGAGGTGAACCATTCGTTCCAGAGGTAGCCCCACAGGCGGAAATAGGTGAGGGCACCAAGCACCGCGGCACCGCCGAGCGCCACGACGGCAAAGGTCGCGACGAGGATCGGCTCGTGGTAGGGAATGGCGTCAAGCGTCAGCTTGCCAAAGAGGAATTTCATCAAATCCGGATCGGAAAACATCGGATTTCCTTTGAGTTTTCTTTCTAACTGTCAATGCGTCCGGCGCTTCTGGCGCCCGGTCCGGCTTCGCGCAGAGGCGAAGCCGCAGCAGCGGAGGCGGATCATCCCTCGGGGCGGATCGCTTTCTTTTCGTCGAGCGCCGCTTTCTCGAGCAGGCCGTCGGGCGCCCGGCAGACCAGCCCGGCGTCAATCATCGCCATTTCGCTCATGCAGGTCTCGGACGGATCCGCGCACATGTCGAGGATCTTGCCGTAGAGGTCTGTGTCGGCACTGGCGTAGTAGCGGGTCGGTTCCTTCTCGCTCGGCTTGGCGAGATCGAGATAAGCCGCGCGGGTCAGGCTGTCATTGCTGGCCTTGACCTTGGCGACCCAGTCGTCAAAGCCGGCCTGATCGAGACCGAGAAACTTGAAGCGCATATGCGAGAAGCCGGCGCCGGAATAGTTCGCCGAAAGGCCCTCATAGTCGCCGACCTTGTTGATGACGGCGTGCAGCTTCGTCTCCATGCCGGCCATGGCGTAGATCTGACCGGCCAGCGCCGGCACGTAGAAGGAATTCATGACCGAGGCGGAGGTGATCTTGAAATTGATCGGAACATCGACGGGGGCCGCGAGTTCATTGACAGTGGCGATGCCGTAATCGGGATAGAAGAACAGCCACTTCCAGTCGAGAGCCACGACCTCCACGGTCAGCGGCTTGACGTTCGGATCAAGTGCCTTGTCCTCGGCAATCCGGTCGAGCGGGCGATAGGGGTCGAGAGTATGCGTGCTGATCCAGGTGATTGCACCGAGCGCAATGATAATTGCCAGTGGTGCTGCCCAGATGACGACTTCGAGGCCCGTGGAATGATCCCAGTCGGGTTCGTAGCGGGCGGATTTGTTCGATTGGCGGTAACGCCAAGCGAATATCAGCGTGAGAGCAATGACGGGCACGACGATCAACAGCATCAGAATCGTTGCGATGACGATGAGATCGCGTTGCTGGTTGGCGATATCGCCGGAGGGCGCCATGACGACCCACTTGCATGAGGCAAGCATCATGCAAAGGAGGGACGCAGCTCCAAATCTCCAAATTTTCTTCACGGTTATCCCTTGCGTAGCGTTGTCTTTCTTTCCCCCACTCCTCTTGGGTACGAGCCGGTAAATGATCCAGATCAAAATGCCTATGAGGTGATGTGACGCAGTGCAGCAAAAATTCGACAAGAATGCGCCAACAAAAAGGCGGGATCTATGGCAACCGGGCTCACGCGGCGCGGGGGCCTTTCATACAGGTCCATTTGACGCAGGCAGCCCTCGCGCGCATATTTGGCGGGCGAGGAGCGGAATCGCAGGCCGAGGGCCCTTGGGCCGGCCGGCGGAGAATCAAAGCTCGATGAAGCTTGGAGGAGTTAATTAATGAGTGTTGCAGGTCAGATCAGCGATCATCCGAGTTCCGCCGGACTGGAGCGAGACGCGCGCGGTATGCATGCCGATCGCGGAACGGATGCCGGCAAGATCGCGCTTGGCGTGATCTTGGGTCGGTCGTCGGAATTCTTCGATTTCTTCATTTATGCGATTGCGTCGGTACTCGTCTTCCCGTCGCATTTCTTTCCGAATTTCCAGCCGCTTGAGGGCATCCTCCTGTCGTTCGCGATCTTCTCGCTGGCCTTCATCGCCCGCCCGGTCGGCACGATCGTCTTCACCATCATCGACCGCCTCTACGGCCGTGGAACGAAGCTGATCATCGCGCTCTTCGTGCTTGGCGGTTCGACTGCGGCGATGAGCTTCCTGCCGGGCTATGCCGAAATCGGCTACTGGGCGGCGGCCATGCTGATCGTGCTGCGCCTCGGCCAGGGCTTTGCGCTCGGCGGCGCCTGGGACGGTCTTGCCTCGCTGCTCGCGCTGAACGCGCCGAACAACCGTCGCGGCTGGTATGCGATGATGCCGCAGCTCGGCGCGCCGCTCGGCTTCCTGCTGGCCGCCGGCCTGTTCACCTATTTCGTGCTCGCACTGAAGACGGAAGACTTCCTCGAATGGGGATGGCGCTATCCGTTCTTCGTCGCCTTCGCGATCAACGTCGTGGCGCTGTTTGCCCGTCTGCGGCTGGTGGCTACCCGTGAATTCGGCGAGCTTCTGGAGCGGGCCGAACTGATGCCGGTGAAGACCATAGACCTCATCCGCAATCGCGGCGTGGACGTGGTGATCGGCACCTTCATCCCGCTCGCCAGCTTTGCCATGTTCCACCTCGTCACGGTGTTTCCGCTGAGCTGGATCACGCTTTACTCGGATCACCCGGTCCACAGCTTCCTGCTCGTCGAAATGTTGGGCGCCTGCATCTGTATCGGCACGATCATCCTGTCCGGCATGCTGGCCGACAAGATCGGCCGCCGTGGCCAGCTGACGGTCTCGGCCGTGCTGATCGCCATCTTCAGCTTGACCGCACCGATCCTGCTCGACATGGGCCGCAGCGGCCAGGATGCCTTCGTTTTGATCGGCTTTGCGCTTCTCGGCCTTTCCTTTGGACAGGCTGCCGGCGCTGCGGCATCCCGTTTCGGCCGGGTCTATCGCTATTCGGGTGCCGCGCTGACGTCGAACCTCGCCTGGCTCATCGGTGCCGGCTTCGCGCCGCTGGTCGCGCTCAGCGTCGCTCAAGCCTTCGGCATCGCCTATGTCGGCATCTACCTGCTGTCGGGTGCGATCTGTACGCTGGTGGCGCTCTACTTCAGCAAGACGGTGGAAACCGCCGACGACTGAGCCAGGGCAGGGTTTTCGAACCGAGAATGGGAAAGGGCACCGGATCGTTCCGGTGCCCTTTCTGTTTGTGATGATCGAGGGACGTAGCCTCAGTCGGCTTCGGTTTCGGCGACTTCCGGGACCGTTGGCTTTGCGCGGCGGAGGTATTTACCGGCGATGATCGGCAGGACGAAGCCGGCGACGGCCAGGGTCCAGATCGAGATCGACAGCGGCGAGGCGACGAGCGCCGACCAGTCGCCGTTGGAGATGGTCATGGCGCGCCTCAGGTTGACCTCCATGGCGTTGCCGAGCAGGACCCCCATGATGACGGGCACCAGCGGCACGTCGAGCTTGCGCAGCACCCAGCCGAGCACGCCGAACAGGATCATGACCATCAGGTCGAAGGTCGAGCCGGAGATGCCGTAGATGCCGACGAAGGAGATCATCGCGACCGCCGGCATCAGATACCGCGTCGGGATCATCAGGATGCGCACG
Source organism: Rhizobium sp. PAMB 3174 (assembly GCF_052908375.1). Lineage (NCBI taxonomy): Bacteria > Pseudomonadati > Pseudomonadota > Alphaproteobacteria > Hyphomicrobiales > Rhizobiaceae > Rhizobium > Rhizobium sp. PAMB 3174. Next base: position 663,456 of record NZ_CM128608.1, read on the forward strand.
AAGATGCCGACCAGCGGGATGTTGAGCGCCAGGAGCATGACGTTGGCGATGATCAGCGCCGCGATCAGACCCCAGACGACATCCGGGTTCTTGGTGAACAGCAGAGGGCCGGGGGTGATGTTGAGCGCCATCAGCATGGCGAGCAGCACCGCGGTGGTGCCGGAGCCGGGAACGCCGAGCGCCAGCATCGGCACCAGCGCGCCGCCGGCAGCGGCATTGTTGCCGGCCTCGGGGGCCGCGACGCCGCGCGGATCGCCCTTGCCGAAGGTCTTGTCCTTGTCGGAGATCTTCTTCTCCAGGCCATAGGCCATGAAGGAGCCGAGCGAGGCGCCGGCACCCGGCAGGACGCCGGCCAGGAAGCCGACGACGGTCGAGCGCGAGATGGCGCCGAAACAACCCTTCAGCATCGCCCAGGACGGCAGCATGCGGCCGATCTTGACCTTGCTGTCCGGATTGCCGTCGGTCGCCTCGTTGCGGTGCTCGAGGAAGATGAAGACTTCCGACAGCGCGAACAGGCCGACGATGGCGACCAGGAAGTTGATGCCGTCGTAGAGATGGACATTGCCGAAGGAGAAGCGCGGCACGCCCGTCTGTCCGTCGACGCCGACCATGGCGATGCCGATGCCGAGGGCGGCGGCAAACGCCGCCTTGCCCTGGTTGGCGCTGGCAATGCCGCCGAGCGTGGCAAAGGCGAGCACGTAGAGGGCGAAGTATTCGGCCGGACCGAACAGGAGCGCCAGCTTGACGAGCTGCGGGGCGAGGAAGGCAAGGCCGATGGTGGCGACGAAGGAACCGACGAAGGAGGCGATGCCGGAGAGCGCCAGCGCTTCGCCCGCCTGTCCGTTCTTGGCCATCGGATAGCCGTCGAGCGTGGTCATCACCGCCGGCTCGTCGCCGGGGATGTTCAGGAGGATCGACGAGATGCGGCCGCCATACATGGCGCCGTAGTAGACGCTCGTCAGCAGGATCAGCGCCGGCGTGGCGCCGAGGCCGAGCGAGAAGGCGAGCGGGATGAGGATGGCGACGCCGTTCGACGGCCCGAGACCCGGCAGCGCGCCGATGATGGTGCCGAGGAAGCAGCCGATGAGGGCCAGAAGCAGGTTCTGCCAGGTCAGCGCGACCGCAAAACCGTCGGCAAGGGCGAATAGGGTATCCATGACTGTTCCTTCCCTTAGAAACCGAACGGTCCCTTGGCGAGCGAGAGGCCAAGGATGAGATGGAAGATGGCGTAGATGCCGACGGAAATGCAGAAGCCGGCGATCAGCGATTCCAGCGGCGTGGCGCCGAGACGCCAGGCGAGGAAGGCCGATGCGAAGATGGTCGCGATGACGAAGCCGGCTTCCGGCAGCGCGTAGGTGTAGGCGATCATCACGGCGACCGACAGGCCGATCTCGAACAGGCGGCTCATGGCCGGCCAGTGGGGATCGCTATCGGGGAGAAAGAAGATGGCGACGCTGGCGATGGCCAGAACGATGCCGACGATGATTGGAAATGTCTTGGCGCCCACCGGATCGGTGATGAAGCTGGTTTCGATCAGGGTCGCCTGCCAGATGTAGAAGCCCGCCAGCAGAAGCCCGACGACGCCGAGAACGCGGTCGCTCATGTTGCCTCCCACGATATGTCTCCCTTGTTTCTTCCTACAAGAAGTCCGGGCGAGGAAAGACCTGCCCGGACCGTTGATAGTTACCCAAAAGGGTTACTTGATCAGGCCGATTTCCTTGGAAATCGAGGTGATCTCGTTGACCGATTCCTGGACGAATGCCTGGAAGTCGGCACCGCGCTTGTCGAGCGGAGCCAGGCCGTTCTGGGCCATGACGTCCTTCCATTCCTTGGAATCGTAGACCTTGCCGATCGACTCGACCCAGTAGTTGTAGGCTTCGTCGGACATGTTGCCCGGCGCGTAGAAGCCGCGCCAGTTGGCGCCGACCACGTCGATGCCCTGTTCCTTGGCGGTCGGGAAGGACGCGAAGTCGCCTTCCAGGCGCTCGGGAGCGAGAACGGCAATCACCTTGATGTCGCCGGAGTCGACGAAGCCCTTGGCTTCGGACGCGTCGCCGGTGAAGGCCTGAACGCTGCCGGCCAGGAGCTGGGTCACGGCTTCACCGCCGCCATCGAAGGCGACGTACTTAATCTGGCGAACGTCCGCGACGCCGGCCTTCTTGGCAGCCATAAGAACCTTCAGGTGGTCCCAGCCGCCAACGGCGGAGCCGCCTGCGACAGCGACGCTGGTCGGATCGGCCTTGATCTTGTCCATCAGCTCGGGAAGCGTCTTGATCGGCGAATCCTTGGCAACGGCGATGATGCCGTAGTCGGCGCCGACGGACGCGACCCAGCGGACCTGGTCCATGGTGTTGCCCGGGAATGCGCCCTGGGCGAGGCGGGTCGAGGTTGCGGAGGACGCGGCGACGATCAGGTTGGAATCGTCGTTACGCTTGCCGACCACGAAGGCATAGGCCACACCGCCACCGCCGCCTGCCATGTTGGCGACCTGAACGGTGCCGTTGACCAGCTTGAGGTCCTGGAGCGCCTTGCCGACCTGACGGCAGGTGAAGTCCCAGCCGCCGCCCGGGTTTGCCGGCGCGATGCACTCCGGAGAATCCGGTTCAAAGGCAAAGGACGGTGCAGCGAAGGTTGCGACCGTCATGACGGCAGCAAAGGTTGTCGTTATCAGTTTTTTCATGAATCCCTCCTCAGGAATGAATGGACGACGCGGGATCTGCCTCCGAACAGAATCCGCGATCGGCGTTTACGCTAGCCGAGAAAGCTGTCATTAACCTGTCACTCTACTGGTGGGCCCGGGAGGCCGCGCGATGCGGTTCTTGCTTGTTGAAGATACGTTGGATGTCGCCGAGGCCATCGCCGGCCGGCTGGGCAATGCCGGCCATGTCATCGATCTCGCGCAGACCCTGGAAGATGCCTGGCATTTCGTGGTGACCAACGACTACGATCTGGTGATTCTCGACATGAACCTGCCGGACGGCTCGGGCCTCGACTTCCTGAAGCGCCTGCGTCAGGAACGGATCGTCTTCCCCGTGCTCGTCCTGACCGCGCGGCTTTCCGTCAATGACAAGATCGGCGCGCTCGACTACGGCGCCGACGACTACATGGTCAAACCCTTCGATTTCGGCGAGCTGGAAGCGCGCATCCGGGCGATCGTCCGGCGCGGCAGCACGCAGAGCGACCGGTCGATTTCGGTCGGCAACCTCGTCTTCGATATGGCGGAGCGCTCCCTGACGATCGACGGCAGCGAGGTCGAGCTGACGCGACGGGAAACGATCCTGCTCGAAATCTTCCTGACCAATCGCGGCCGCGTATTGGAGAAGGAGGAGCTCCTGAAGCGGCTGTTCGGGCTGGAAAGCAACAGCAATGCCAATGCCGTCGAGCTCTATGTCGCCCGGCTGCGGCGCAAGCTGGAGGGCTCCGATCTGGAGATCCGTACGCTGCGCGGCATTGGCTACCAGGCGCGAGACACCGTGCAGGGGAAGGCCGTTTGACGATCTCAGCCCTTTCCGCACGGACTTCGCGCGGCCCGTCGGTTGCCACCCGGCTGGCCCTGCTTCTGACCGTCCTGCTTCTGCTTGCCTCGACGGTCGCGATCTATGCTGCCTACAGCTATGGCCGGGCGGCGGCGGACGAAACCTATGACCAGCTTCTGACCGGAGCGGCGCTGCAGATTTCCGAACGCATCTCGGTAAGCAACCGGCAGTTCGAGGCGGACATTCCGCTGTCGGCCTTCGAGCTTCTGGCGCTCGCGAAGGACGACCGGATCTTCTATCGCATCTTCGATTCGACCGGCGAGACGGTGACCGGTTATGACGATTTTCCCCTGCCGCCGGACGGACGGCAAAAGGGCAACCGCCCCGTCACCTATGAGACCGTCTATGCCGGAGCGCCGGTCAGGGCCGTCATGCTCACCCGCTACCTCGCCGAAAAGGGCGTCAGCGGGCCGGTCGGCATCATCGTCGCACATACGACGGAGGCGCGCACGGCGCTCGCCCGCAGCATTGCCCGGCGCGCCATGCTGCTCGTCGTCCTTGCCGGTGTGACGGTCATCTTTCTCGCCATTCTCGCGATGCGGCTTGCGCTCAGGCCGCTCGACCGGATCGAGCGGGCGATCATCGCACGCGATCCGCTCGACCTGTCGCCTTTCACCTCCACGACGCCGCGCGAGGTCGAGGCGCTGGTCGGCTCAATCAACCGCTTCATGGAGCGGCTGTCGCGGCGCGTCCACGCGCTGCAGGATTTCGTCGCCGACGCGGCCCACCAGATGCGCACGCCGATCACCGCCATCCGCGCGCAGGCGGAACTCGCAGTCGAGGAAGACGATCCGGAACGGCTGAAAATGCTGGTGCGGCGCATCCGGGCGCGCGCCATCGGCGTCGGCAGGCTGACCGACCAGCTGCTATCGCATGCGCTTGTCACCCACCGGTCCGACACCGCCGTCCTCACGCCGCTCGACCTGCGTCGCGTCGCACTCGAAGCCGAACGCGAGTTCCGCTCCATCTCGTTCCAGCAGAACTCGTCGATCGATCTCGACCTGCCGGAAGAAGAAGTGCGGATGACGGGGGATGCCTTCTCGCTGAAGGAGGCGATCAAGAACCTGATTGCGAACGCCTATGCCCACGGCAAGCCGCCAGTCGGCCTCACCGTCCTGCAGGAGGGTGGCAAGGCGATCGTCAAGGTCTCCGACCACGGCGAGGGGTTTGTCGCCGCCGATCCGTCCGAGATCGGCAAGCGCTTTGCTCGCAATGAAAACAAACCGGAAAGCGCCGGTCTCGGCCTTGCCATCGTGCGCGAGGTGCTGGTCTCCCACAATGGCGAGATCATCACCGGCACCGACGCGACCGGTTTCTGGATCGGCATGCGCTTCGACGTCGTCGACAATGAGGGCGCAGTCCAATGAGCAGGCTTTCCGCCGTCTTCTCACGCCTGTCGCGCGCCGCCGGCGTCTGCTGTCTGGTCATGACAAGTGCGTCTGCTGCAGGCGCGGCCGACACGGATTTTCCGGCGATGTCCGGCAATCCGTCACAGACGCTGGTGATTGCCAGCATCACCGACCTGCAGGCTTTCCGGCCGCTGATCGAAGGGTTCCAGAAGCACCATCCCGACATCGCCATCGACTACAACGAGACCACCAGCGAATATCTCGATGCGGCCATGGCGTCGGCCTGCAAGCAGAAGCAGTTTGCCGCCGACCTCGTCATATCCTCCTCGATCGCCGCACAGGTTCAGCAGGTCAACAATGGCTGCGCCCAGAAGATTAGCGGCACGGCGGCGGCCAGCCTGCCGGACTTTGCCAAATGGCGGGGCGAACTTGTCGGCGTCACCTTCGAGCCGGCGGTGATCGTCTACAACAAGGCGGGAATTGTACCCGCCGAGGTGCCGCAGGACCGGTTCTCGCTGATCGATCTCCTCCGCGATCCCGGACGTTTCGAGGGGCGGATTGGGACTTACGACATCGAACGTTCGGGTGTCGGCTACATCTTCGCCTTCGAGGATGCGCTGCAGGCGAGCACCTGGGGGCGCCTCATCGAAAGTTTCGGCCGCAACCGGGCGAAGACCTTCTGCTGCACGTCGGAAATCCTCGACCGGGTCGCCGACGGCCGGCTGCTGTTCGGCTACAACGTGCTTGGTTCCTATGCGCTTGCCCGCCAGAAGACCGATGACCGCATCGGCATCATATTTCCCTCCGACTACACGCTGGTTCTGGCGAGGGCGGCCTATATTCCGCGTGAAGCCCGCGCCGCGGGCGTCGCGAGCCTGTTTCTCGACTATCTCGTGTCCAGCGAGGGGCGTGCGCTGCTCGCCGGACCGCCGCAGCTCTTTTCGCCCGTCGATGGTCCCGCCGTCCTCAGCCAGCTCACATCGGACGGCGAACAGACGCTGCGCACGATCGGCCTCAACCCGACACTTCTGGTGGCGCTCGACAAGCAGAAGAAGAAGAGTTTCATCCAGCAATGGCGTCAGTCGCTGGCGCCGCGGTGAGGTCGTCCACAGTCTCTTCCGGCATTTCGGCAATATGCCTTTTTTGACATCGCGAAATTGCATAGTCTGCCGTTGAAGTGGGAGGAGAGGACCATGCCGCAAAGGGAGAGGGCAGCCGCCACGTTGCCCAACGATCCGGAGTTCGGCCCCTGGCTTGCCCAGGCCAGCATCCTGATCATCGACGACGAGCCGGGGATGCGCAATTTCCTGGTCAGAACGCTTGGGCCGCGCTGCAAGCATCTGGAGGAGGCGGCGGACGCTGCCGAAGCGTCGCGCAAGCTCGACGCGACGCATTTCGACGTCGTCATCCTCGACAACATCATGCCCGGCATGAACGGCGTCGACTGGCTGGCAGAGCAACGCCGCATCGGCTTTTTTGCCAATGCCATTCTCATGACGGCTTACGCCGATCTCGACACCGTCATCCAGGCGCTTCGGGCCGGCGCGGTCGATTTCGTGCTGAAGCCGTTCCGTTCGAACCAGATCCTGAATGCCGTGGCCCGGTGTCTCGACCGCATGCGGCTGCAGAGCGAAAACTTCGTGCTGAAATACGAACTCAAGGCGGCATCGGAGGAGAGGCTGCTGCGTGACCGGCTGATCGGCAGTTCGGCGGAGATCGGCGCCATCCGCGATACGATCGCCCGCGTTGCGCCGCTGCCGACCTCCATCCTGATCACCGGCGAATCCGGGACCGGCAAGGAGATCGCCGCCCGCTCCATCCATTCGCTTTCGGATCGTCAGGAGAAGCCCTTCGTGCCGGTCAATTGCGCAGCCATTCCGAGCGAGATGATCGAGGCGGAGCTGTTCGGCCATGTGAAGGGGGCGTTCACCGGAGCGGCAGCGACCCGCGACGGGCTGTTTCTCCATGCCCAGGGCGGCACGCTGTTTCTCGACGAGATCGGCGAACTGCCGCCGGCAACGCAAAGCAAGCTGTTGCGAGCGATCGAAAGCCGGCGCATCCGCCCGGTCGGATCGGAGCGTGAAATCCCGGTCGACCTCAGGTTCGTCTTCGCGACCAATGCCGATCTGGAGCGCAAGGTCGAAGCCGGCAGCTTCCGCGCCGATCTCTACTATCGGATCAACGTGATGCAGATCGCCATGCCGCCGCTGAAGGATCGCGGCGGCGACGTGGTCGAACTCGCCGCACTGTTCATGGAGCGTCTGTCGAAGCAGCTCGGCATGCCGGAGGTGGCGATCACGCCGGAGGTGCGCGAGGGGCTGCTCGCTTACGACTGGCCAGGCAATGTCCGCGAACTGCGCAATATGGTCGAGCGGACGCTTATCCTCGGCCGCTTTCCGCAGGAACTTTTGCGCGGACAGGTGGCGCTTGCCGGCGGGGACGGGGAATCGCTGGAAGCGCTCGAGCGCCGGCACATCCTGAAGGTCCTTGAGGAATGCGACGGCAACCGGGCGGAGGCGGCACGGCGCCTCGGCATTTCGCGCAAGACCATCGACCGCAAATGTGCGTCCTGGGATGTCTGAAGCCCACTCATCCAAGGCCCCGGAACCCGGAGCGCGGTCCGTCCGCTACCGCCTGCTGGCCATTGCGCTCCTGCCGATGCTGTTCATTGCGCCGCTGCTGCTCGGCATCGCCATGGTGCGCTGGAACGGCAAGTTCGACGCGCTGCTGACGGCAAAGGTCAACAGCGACCTGACGATTGCGCATCAGTATTTCACCCGCCTGCTGGACAAGACCGGAACGGCGATGGATGCGCTCGGCCAGTCGGCGGAGTTTCGCGACACGATCGCTGCCGAGCAGACCGGCGGCGCGGCTTTGGCCGCGTTGCTGGAGGCAAGGCGCAAGGATATGGGGCTCGACTTCCTGATTCTGACGGACGCGGGCGGCGGCAATGCCCGCTCGGACCGCTGGCCGGTGGTCGCGTCGGCGCTTGCCGGCAAGGCCTCGACCATGGTCGATATCTTTTCCGAAGACGATCTGGCGGCGATTTCGCCCGAGCTGCAGCGCAAGGCGCATATCGAACTCATTTCCACCGCTAATGCCGTGCCGACGGAGCGCAAGGCGGAAACGCGCGGCATGGTCATCCATTCGGCAAGCCCGGTGATTCTGCCTGATGGCCGTCATGCGGCGCTCGAAGGCGGCATGCTTTTGAACCGCAACCTCGATTTCATCGATACGATCAACGATCTCGTCTACCAGAAGGCAAGCCTTTCGGAAGGCAGTCAGGGGACGGCGACGCTTTTTCTCGACGACGTTCGCATCAGCACCAATGTCCGCCTGTTCGAGGGCGAGCGGGCGCTTGGCACGCGCGTGTCGGCGGCCGTGCGCGACGAGGTGCTCGACCACGGGACGATCTGGCTCGGCAGCGCCTTCGTCGTCAACGACTGGTACATTTCCGCCTACGAGCCGATCGTCGACAGCTTTGGCAAGCGGGTCGGCATGCTCTATGTCGGCTTCCTCGAAGCGCCGTTCCGCCAGACGAAATACATCACCGTCGCCATTCTTGTCGGTGCGTTCCTGTTGGCGGCCGCCATCAGCGTGCCGGTCTTCATGCGCTGGGCGCGCGGCATCTTCCTGCCGCTGGAGCGCATGACTGCGACGATCGCCAAGGTGGAGGAGGGCGATCTCGCCGCCCGCACGGGGCTGGAGCGCGGCGAGGACGAGATTTCGCGGGTGGCGATGCATCTCGACGAACTGCTGGATGACATCCAGTCGCGCGACAGGCAACTGCGCGCCTGGAACGAGGAATTGAACAGCCGGGTCGAGGAGCGCACGCGCGAACTCCGGCTTGCCAACGACCAGCTGGAAGCGGCGACCAAGCAGCTGATCGTCTCGGAAAAGCTGGCGGCGATCGGCGAGATCACGGCGGGCGTCGCGCACGAGATCAACAATCCGGTTGCCGTCATGCAGGGAAACCTCGATGTCATCCGCTCCGTGCTCGGCAGCCAGATCGACGACGTCCGGACGGAGATCAATCTCGTCGACGAGCAGATCCACCGCATCCACCTGATCGTCACCAAGCTTCTGCAGTTCGCGCGGCCGGAGGAATATGCCGGAGCGGTCGAGCGCCATTCGCCGGCCGAAGTGGTCGCCGATTGCCTGCCGCTCGTCCAGCATCTCCTGAACAAGGCCGAAATCGAAGTCCGGCAGGACCACCGCTCGACGAGGCTCATCCTGATGAACCGGACCGAGCTGCAGCAAGTGCTGGTCAACCTGATCGTCAATGCCATCCATGCCATGCCGGATGGAGGTGTGCTGACGCTTCGCGATTTCGACTGCAGCGAGGAAGGGTGGCCGGGCGTGACGATCGAGGTGGAAGATACCGGCATCGGCATGGACGAGGCGACGCAGGCGCGCATCTTCGACCCGTTCTTCTCCACCAAGAAGAGCGAGGGCACCGGCCTCGGCCTCTCCATCAGCCAGACGCTGATCGCGCGTCAGGGCGGTCACCTGTCGCTTGCGAGCGAGCCCGGCAAGGGAACGACCTTCACCATCGTCCTGCCCGAGGCCGACTGAGCGCGCCGGAAGCGGGACATTCTGTCCGGACAAAATGTCCATGCGGCGGGATGGGTTGGACATTTTGTCCAGTTCGGCTTTCAACAGGGTACGCGAAAAGCCCAGAATGCTTAACAAATGGCAACTGGCACGGAATTTGTCTTTTCCAAGGCATGCCGGAGATCCGGTTCATTCGCATCAGCCCGCCGACCGGCATCACCGGCAAGGCGGGCGCTTCGCCCGGGAGGTTGGTTGGGCGGGCATCGAGGCGAAGGGACTTGGCCGGCGGTCAACACATGGGAGGAAATTGACGTGTTTGACAGCCTGAAGAAAGAACACATTGTTGCGGGGGAAGGGTTCAACCGGTGGAAAGTGCCACCGGCGTCGATCGCCATTCACCTCTGTATCGGCTCGGTCTACGCCTGGAGCATCTTCAATCCTCCGCTCACCAAGCAGTTTGGCGTCGTCGCGGCAGCGCCGGAAGACTGGGGGCTGCAGTCGGTCGTCTGGATCTTCTCCGTCGCCATCGTTTTCCTCGGCCTCGCTGCGGCTTTCGCCGGCAAGTGGCTTGAAGAGGTCGGCCCGCGCATGGTCGGCGTCGTTGCGGCCCTCTGCTGGGGCGGCGGCTTTATCATCGGCGGCTTCGGCATCATGACCCACCAGCTCTGGCTGGTCTATCTCGGCTACGGCGTCATCGGCGGCTGTGGTCTCGGTCTCGGCTATGTCTCGCCGGTCTCGACGCTCATCAGATGGTTCCCTGACCGGCGCGGCATGGCGACCGGCATGGCGATCATGGGCTTTGGCGGCGGTGCGATGATCGCCGCACCGATCAAGGAATGGTTGCTTGGCGTGTTCTACAAGGCGCCGCAGTTCCTCGGGGCCGAAGGCGCCGTCAACCTTGTGACCGAAGGCGGCAAGCGCCTGGCGGAAGTCAACGGCCAGATGGTGGAAGTCGTGGTCGCGACGGCCAAGCAGGTGGCTGCGGCTCCCGTTCCGCTGCAGGAAGGCGTCTATGCGGTCGGCACCGGGAACACGGGTGCTGCGGGCACCTTCTTCACCCTCGGCATCGTCTACTTCTTCGTGATGATGATTGCGGCCTTCTCCTACCGCGTACCGCGCGAAGGCTGGCGTCCGGCTGGCTGGACCCCGCCGACGGCGGATTCCGCGAGCCGCAAGATGATCACCCAGAACAACGTCCATATCGACCAGGCGCTGAAGACCCCGCAGTTCTATCTGCTGTGGATCGTCCTCTGCTTCAACGTGACCGCCGGCATCGGCGTGATCGGGGTCGCGAAGACCATGATGACGGAAATCTTCGGCACGACGCTGCCGCTGATCGTCAACTCCGCCTTTGCGGCGACCTACGTCTTGATGATCTCGGTCTTCAACATGTGCGGTCGTTTCTTCTGGGCGTCGATCTCGGATTATATCGGCCGCAAGAACACTTATCACTGCTTCTTCGTACTCGGAATCATCCTCTACCTGTCGATCCCGTTTGCGGCAGAGCAGGTCAGCGCCAACCCGGCGGTTACCTGGCTGATCATGTTCTACGCGGCCACGATGATCATCTTCACGATGTATGGCGGCGGCTTCGCCACCATTCCGGCCTACCTCGCCGACATCTTCGGCACCAAGTATGTCGGCGGCATCCATGGCCGTCTGCTGACGGCGTGGAGCACGGCGGGCGTTCTCGGCCCGCTGGCGATCACGCAGCTGCGTGACATGTCGCTGACCAGCTCCATCAAGGCGCTCGCCGCCAAGGTGGACCCGGCCGCCTTCCAGGCGAAGTTCGGCGCAGGCATCGATCAGCTCGACCAGCTGGTGGCCGCCAAGACCGTGACGGTTGCCGGTCTCATGTCGATTGCGCCTGCCGGCACGATCGACCCGACGCCGAGCCTTTACAACACGACCATGTACGCCATGGCCGCATTGCTGGTCATCGCCCTGATCGCCAACATGATGGTCAAGCCGGTCGCGGCCCACCACCACATGGAAAGCGATACGGTGCCGGCCAAGGATGCTCCTCGTATGGTGAAGCAGGCAGCTGAATAAGCTGCCTCACAATCCTGACTGACACGACCCGGATCGGCGAAAGCCGGTCCGGGTTTTTCGTTGACGAGTGTCCGGCTGCCCTTTCCCGGTAACCGCCGATATGCGAGAGCGGAGCAAGACTTGCATTCGGGGGAGAGTTTTCATGGTCAATGTTCTGTGCGCCGGGCTCGCCAGCATGGATTTCATCTTCCGTGTCGGCGAGATGCCCACCAAACCGGAGAAATACCGGGCAAAGGATGCCGCGCAGAGCACCGGTGGTGGTGCCGCCGGGCAGGCGCTTGCTGCCACCCGGCTTGGCGGCCAGGGGTTTGCGGTCACCCGTCTCGGCGACGATACGATGGGGGCGCATGTCGTCGAGGGCATGACGGCGAACGGCATCGACTGCCGCTTTGCCCGGCGGTTCGAGGGGCGCAGGTCGTCCTACTCCTCGATCCTGATCGATGCGGCAGGCGAGCGGCAGATCGTCAACTACCGCGACTGGGACCTGCCGGCGGACGCCGGATGGTTGCTCGATGCCGATCATCCGCCAATCGGCGCGACCGTGGCCGATACCCGCTGGCCGGAAGGAGCGGCGGCGCTAATGCGGCTTGCCCGAGAACGCGGGGTTCCCGGCATCATGGACGGGGAGGCGCCGGTCCGGGATGCGCTCGAAGCCCTGCGGCTTGCCTCGCATATCGCTTTTTCCATCCAGGGGCTGCGGGATCTAACCGGCGAGGAGGATGCCCGCGCCGGGCTCCTCGCCGCGCGCAAGGAGTTCGACGCCTGGCTCTGCGTCACCGATGGCGAGAATGGTGTGACGGTGCTGGACGGCGTGGACTTCGGTCATGTGCCGGCGGTGGCCGTGGATGTCGTCGACACGCTCGGCGCTGGAGACATCTGGCACGGCGCCTTCGCGCTGGCGCTCGGCGAAGGGCAGGAGACGGAGACGGCGATCCGTTTTGCCAATGCGGCCGCGTCGATCAAATGCAGCCGGTTCGGCGGTCAGAGCGGTTGTCCAGATAGGCAGGAGGTCGAGGCATTCCTGCGGCGGCATGGCGGCTGAGCGGTCTCAGAGATATTTGAGCGGCACCGACGTCGTGAACTTCAGCTCTTCCATGGAGATGAAGGACGAGACGTCGGTGAAGTCGAGCCGCGAGATCAGCTGCTTGTAGACGGCGTCGTAGACGTCGACGCTGGGGACGACGAGGCGCAGGAGATAGTCCATCTCGCCCGTCAGCCGGTAGGCTTCGACGATTTCCGGTATGTCAGCGATCGCCTGACGGAAACTGTCCAGCCATTCGATCGAGTGCCTGGACGTGCGCACGCCGACGAAGACCGTCATCGCCACATTCGCCTTGCGCCGGTCGACCAATGCGACGCGGCGGGCAATCAGGCCGCTTTCCTCCATGTTGCGGATGCGCCGCCAGCAGGCGGAGACCGAAAGCGCCGCCTGATCGGCGAGGTCCGCCACCGGCGTCGAGGCGTCCTGTTGCAGGGCCTGCAATAATTTTCGGTCTCGATCGTCAAGCATGGAATTCGCTCTTGCTGATATTTTCTATGTCGAAAAATAATAGCGTAAATTTCCATTATTGCAAAATTTAAGGTCGTGAATGGGCAGATCATTCTGCAAACATCAAGCGCATTTTCGATTTTACCGGCGTTATGATTCTGGAAGATCGAAACGGAGGCAGAAAATGCAGAAGACCATTGGGCTGATCGGCGGCATGAGCTGGGAAAGCACGGCTGTTTACTACAGGCTGATCAACGAGATCGTACGTGACCGTCTGGGCGGTCTGCACTCGGCCGATGTGGTCATGCGCTCCGTCGATTTCGACCGCATCGTCAAGTGGCAGAAGGCCGGAGAGTGGGGCAAGGCGGCCGACCACCTGGCCGACATCGGCCGCAAGCTGGAAGCGGCGGACGCCGGCTGCGTGCTGATCTGCACCAACACGATGCACCTGGTCGCCGACGCGGTTGCGGACGGTTGCGGCATTCCGCTGATCCATATCGTCGATGTCACCGGCGAGGCGCTGGTCGCCGCCGGGGCGAAGAAGCCGCTGCTGCTCGCCACCCGCTACACGATGGAACAGTCCTTCTACCGCGACCGGTTGAAGGCGCGTTACGGCCTCGATGCGGTGGTGCCGGATGAAGCCGGACGCACGGTCGTGCACGACACCATCTTCAACGAGCTGTGCTGCGGCAAGGTGGTCGAGCGCTCGAAGCAGGCTTATCTCGATGTGATCGAAAAGGGCCGGGCGGCCGGATGCGATTCCGTCATTCTCGGCTGCACAGAAATCGGTCTGCTGATCTCGGCCGACGATATCGATATGCCGGTTTTCGATTCGACCGAACTGCATGCTGCCGCTGCCGTCGAGTTCGCGCTTGGAAGCCTGCCGCAAGCCAAGGTCGCCTGAATTCACCCCGCTTCGGTGGCGTGGTTTCGGTCCGCGGCTGTTCATGAAAAGGTTTAAGGAGGTCGCCCCGCCGGGCGGCCTCTTTTCGTATTTTGATTCCCTTTTCCGTCTCAAGTCTATGAATTTGAATGGTTATTGAAAGTGCCGTCTCCGCCTGCCCGCGGCCGTCAGGTGCCGTCAATTGGCTGTCATGAAGCCTATTTACATATAATAGTACTTTTGCTAGCGTCCCAATCAGCCAAACCCCGCGGGAGGGCGGGACGGCATTCTTTTTGGGAGGAAATCATGAAAATCTTGTCCAAGCTCGCGCTCGCCGCGGGCCTCGCTACCCTTTTGTCTTCCGCCGCCTATGCCAATGGTCTGGAAGGCAAGACGATCGGTTTCTCGCAGATCGGTTCGGAGTCGGGCTGGCGCGCTGCTGAAACCTCGGTGACGAAGATGGAAGCCGAAAAGCTCGGCATCAATCTGAAGTTCGCCGATGCGCAGCAGAAGCAGGAAAACCAGATCAAGGCCATCCGCGGCTTCATCGCCCAGGGTGTTGACGCCATCCTCGTGGCTCCGGTCGTCGCGACCGGCTGGGACGACGTTCTCGGCGAAGCCAAGGACGCCAACATCCCGGTCGTGCTTCTCGACCGCGGCGTCGATGCCTCGCAGGACCTCTACCTGACCTCGGTCGCGTCCGACCAGGTGAAAGAAGGCCGCGTGGCCGGCGAATGGCTGGTCAAGACCGTCGGCGACAAGGATTGCAAGGTCGTCGAATTGCAGGGAACCGTCGGTTCCACGCCGGCGATCAACCGCAAGAAGGGCTTCGAGGAAGCCATTGCCGGTCATGACAACATCAAGATCGTCCGCAGCCAGACCGGCGACTTCACCCGCTCCAAGGGCAAGGAAGTCATGGAAGGCTTCATCAAGGCGGAAGACGGTGGCAAAGACATCTGCGCCATGTACGCCCACAACGACGACATGGCTGTCGGCGGCATCCAGGCCATCAAGGACGCCGGCCTGAAGCCGGGTTCCGATATCCTGGTCGTCTCGATCGATGCCGTTCCGGACATCTTCAAGGCAATGGAATCGGGCGAAGCCAACGCGACCGTCGAGCTGACGCCGAACATGGCCGGCCCGGCCTTCGAAGCACTTGATGCCTATCTGAACGGCGGCAAGGCCCCGGAGAAGTTCATCATCACCGAGTCCAAGCTCTACACGCCTTCCGATGATCCGGCCGGCGAGTACGAGCGCCGCAAGGGCCTCGGCTACTGATCCCAGGCAGCACGAGAGGGGCCGGCGGTCGAGATCCGCCGGCCCCTTCTTGTCAACCTCTCCAGGAGAGGCAACAATCGCTGCAGATGGCAGGGGGGAAAGACATGCTTGCAGGAGGTCCGGGCACACCATTCGTGCTCGAGGCGCGCGGCGTCACAAAGATATTCGGACAGCACCGGGCGCTTGATGGAGTGAATTTCGGTCTCCGGCCGGGCGAGGTGCATGCGCTGCTCGGCGAAAACGGCGCCGGTAAATCGACGCTGATCAAGATTCTCACGGGCGCCTACCATCCGGATGCCGGGCAGGTGGTCCTCGACGGCAAGACGGTCACGTTCCGCGATCCGCTGCAGGCGCAGTCGCATGGCATCGGCACGGTCTACCAGGAAGTCAATCTCCTGCCGAACCGTTCGGTTGCCGAGAACCTGTTTCTCGGTCACCAGCCGACCCGGTTCGGCTTCGTGCGCAAGTCGCTGATCGAGAAGAACGCCCGCCGGCTTCTGGCCGATTATGGCCTCGACATCGATGTGCAGGCCGAACTCGGCACCTATTCCGTCGCCGTCCAGCAGATCGTGGCGATTGCCCGCGCCGTTGAACTCTCCGGCAAGGTGCTTGTGCTCGATGAGCCGACCGCCAGCCTTGACCGGCATGAGGTCGACAAGCTGTTCGAGGTTATCGCCGGCCTCAAGGCGCGCGGCATGGCCATCGTCTTCATCACCCATTTCCTCGACCAGGTCTTCGCCATTTCCGACCGGGTCACGATCCTGCGCAACGGCAAGCTGATCGGCACCGAGCCGCTGAACGACCTGTCGCGCACCGATGTCGTGCGCATGATGCTTGGCAAGGACATCACCTTTGCCCCCGCCGTCAGCGGCGTCGAGGAGCGCGAGGCCGGTCCGGCCATGGTCGAGTTTTCCAATTGCGGCAAGGCCGGCAAGGTTCGCCCCTTCTCGCTGAAGATCCACAAGGGCGAGGTGGTCGGCGTTGCCGGGCTGCTCGGCTCCGGCCGTACCGAAATGGCGCGTATCATGTTCGGCGTCGACCAGACGGACAGCGGCGACATCCGCATCGCCGACAAGAAGGTCGAGCTGAAGCTGCCGGCCCATGCCGTCGCCCATGGCTTCGGCTTCTGCCCGGAAGACCGCAAGGCCGACGGCATTCTCGGCGACCTGTCGGTACGCGAAAACATCGTCATTGCCCTGCAGGGCAAGCTCGGCTGGTTCAAGGCGCTGAACCGCGACGAGCAGATGGAGATAGCCGGCAAGTTCGCCGAAGACCTCGATATCCGCGCGGCCTCGCACGACATGCCGGTCAAGCTTCTCTCCGGCGGCAACCAGCAGAAGGTGATCCTGGCGCGCTGGCTGGCGACCGATCCGGATTTCCTTATCCTCGACGAGCCGACGCGCGGCATCGACGTCGGCGCGCATGCCGAAATCGTCCGCACCATCAACAGGCTGCGGGAAGACGGGCTGGCGCTTCTGGTCATCTCGTCCGAACTCGACGAGATCGTCGCCTATTCCTCGCGCGTCGTGGTTATGCGCGACCGCGAGCTGGTGGCGGAGCTCAGGGGCGACAACATCACCCCTGCCGTCATCGTCCAGGCCATCGCCGCACAGCCGGAGGGAGCCTCGGCATGAAACTCAAACGACTTCAGCGGATCGTCAATCCGCAGACCATCGCGCTTGCCGGCGTCCTTTTGATCAACTGGATCCTGTTCCCCGGCTTCTTCGACATCACTTGGCAGGACGGGCGCCTGTTCGGCAGCCTGATCGACGTCTTGAACCGCGGCGTGCCGGTCGCCATCCTCGCCATCGGCATGACGGCGGTCATCGCCACCAAGGGCGTCGACCTTTCCGTCGGTGCGGTCATGGCGATCGCCGGCGCAGTCTCCGCCACCCTCGTCGTCAATGGCTATCCGGCCTCGGCCGCGGTCGCCGCGGCGCTTGCGACCGGGATCGTCTGCGGCCTGTGGAACGGCATCCTCGTCACCTTCCTGGAAATCCAGCCGATCGTCGCCACCCTGGTGCTGATGGTGGCGGGACGCGGGATCGCGCAGCTGATCACCGAAGGCACGATCGTCACCTTCTCCAATCCGGTGCTGATCTTCATCGGTACAGGCTCGTTCCTCGGCTTTCCCATGCCGGTTGTCATCGCCGCCGTCCTTCTGGCGCTGTCGATCTTCGTCGTGCGGTCTACCGCGATCGGCCTGTTCATCGAGGCGGTCGGCGTCAACCGCTCGGCGGCAAGCCTCGCCGGCATCCGCAGCCGGCTGCTGCTGCTCTGTGTCTACGGATTCTCCGGCCTCTGCGCCGCCATTTCCGGCATCATCGTCGCCGGCGACATTCGTGGTGCCGACGCCAACAATGCCGGCCTGTGGCTTGAACTCGACGCCATTCTCGCCGTCGTGCTCGGCGGCACCTCGCTCCTCGGCGGGCGTTTCTCGATCGGCATGTCGGTGCTCGGTGCCGTCATCATCCAGGCGATGAACACCGGCATTCTCGTGTCGGGTTTCCCGCCGGAGTTCAACCTCGTGGTCAAGGCCGGCGTCATCATCCTGATCCTCATCATGCAGTCGCCTCTGGCCGGTCGCCTTATCGAAATGCGGCGCAACCTCAGCAGCCTATCCGGGAAGACGTCATGAATCGCAGCTTGAGACCCCTGGCGGCAACCGCAATCATCTTCGCGCTCGCCTATGCCGCCGCCATCACCCAGTTTCCCGGCATGTGGTCGACTCGCGTGCTCGGCAACTTCCTGACCGACAATGCCTTCCTCGGGATTACCGCCGTCGGCATGACCTTTGTCATCATTTCCGGCGGGATCGATCTTTCGGTCGGCGCAGTCATCGGATTTACCGGCGTGCTGATTGCCGTGCTGATCAGCTGGTACGGCTTTCATCCGTTGACGGCATTCGCGGTCGTGCTGGTCGTTTCCGCGCTGTTCGGGGCGTCGATGGGTGCGGCGATCCATTATCTGCAGGTGCCGCCCTTCATCGTGACGCTCGCCGGAATGTTCCTGGCGCGTGGCGCGGCTTCGGTCATCACCCAGGATTCGATCCCGGTCAGCCACGAGTTCTATTCCGCCATCAGCGCGCTCTACTACAAGATGCCCGGCGGCGGACGGCTGAGCGTCATCGGCTGCCTGATGGTCGCGATCTTCGTCATCGGCGCGCTGGTGGCTCATCGCACCCGCTTCGGCTCCTATGTTTACGCGCTTGGCGGCAATGCCACCTCGGCCGAACTGATGGGCGTTCCGGTCGCCCGCACGACGATCATGATCTACATGCTGTCGAGCACGCTGGCCGGCCTTTCCGGCATCGTCTTCTCGCTCTACACATCGGCCGGCTATCCGCTTGCCGCGGTCGGTGTCGAACTCGACGCGATCGGCGCCGTGGTGATCGGCGGAACGCTGCTGACGGGCGGCTACGGCTTCGTCTTCGGGACGTTTATCGGCGTCATGCTGCAAGGGCTTGTGCAAACCTACATCATTTTCGACGGTACACTTTCCAGTTGGTGGACCAAGATAGTAATAGGAGGTCTGCTTTTCATCTTCATCGTCCTTCAAAGGCTGGTCTTCTCCGCTTCCGCGCCGCGGTCCAAGGTATTCTGGAAACTGAAACATGAGTGAACCCGGCAGCCTGATCCGCTCCCTTTCCGGGCGGTCGGCTGCACGCAACTTCCATTCCTTCGTGATCAACGAGATCGGAGTCGGCATCGCCTCCGGACGGTTTCCCGTCGGCTCGATCTTGCCGCGCGACGCGGAGCTGATGGACATGTACGGCGTGTCGCGCACGGTGCTGCGCGAAGCGTTGAAGACGCTGGAGGCGAAGGGCCTCGTGGAAGCGCGCCCGAAGGTCGGGACTCGGGTTTCGCCGAAGAGCCGCTGGGCGCTGTTCGACCAGCAGGTGCTGCTCTGGCATTTCGAGGCCGGGCCGGAGGAAAGCTTCATCCGCAGCCTTTTCGACATTCGCCGGCTTCTGGAAATCGAGGCCGTGGCGCTGGCGGCGCGCCATCGGACGGCGGATCACATCCGCCTCATGCATTACTGGGTGCAGCAGATGGAGATTTCCCGGCCGGTGCCGGAATCCTTCGCGATTGCCGCCCTTGAACTGCACCGCGTGACGGCGGATGCCTCGCACAATCCCCTGATGCGCTCGGTGACAGGGATCGTCGAATTCGCGCTGGCGACCACGATGCCGGGCGGTGCGGGCGGCGAGGGGGAGTATGACGAGACGTCCGTTGCCGCCTATCGCGGGCTGGTGCAGCTGATCGAGAGGGCGGACGCCGAAAACGCAGCCGCCGCGATGAGTGACATCATCGCGGCGGAACTTCATAGCGCCATTGCCAACATGCAGGCGCTGGACTGACTTTAGCCTCAGACGCCGGATTACAGCGGCTCGATGGTGATGGTCCGGCCGGTTTCCGCCGACTGCTTCACCGCTTCTATGACCTGCAGGCTTTTCAAGCCTTCCAGCCCCGAGACGAGTGGCTGTTCCTCACCGCGGATGACGGCGGCGAACTGCGCTATCTGCCGATCAAGCGGATCCTGTTGCGGGGCGGACAGGCTTTCAGGTTCGACCGGTTCCAGCCAGCTGCGCTTGCCGGGATTGGTCCACAGCCGGGCATTCGGCAGTTCCAGCGATCCATGCGTTCCGCCGATCAGGTAGCAGAACTGTCCCGTCGGCACATAGGCGGGGTTTTCCGCCGCCGTCAGCTCCCAGCTCCAGGGCCCGACAATGGTGTCGGACACCGAGAAGGTGCCGATGAGGCCGCTGGCAAAGGTGAGCACGATTGCCGCCGTCTCCTCGACCGGATTGCCGCGTACCGCGTTGGAGGTGACGGCATGGACGCTTTCGACTTCGCCGCAGAAATAGCGCATCAGGTCGACGTCGTGGATCAGGTTCAAGAGAACCGGGCCGGCACCGGGCAGGCGCCGCCATTCGGTCTCGAAATAGTCGTCCGGCTTATAGAGCCAGAACATGCCGTGGGCGGCAACCGGCGTGCCGATGACACCTTCGTCGAGCCGTGCCTTGGCGGCGGCGATCAGCGGATTGTGCCGGCGGTGGTGGCCGGTCAGAACCGGCACGCCGGCCTTCTCGCCGGCATCGACCAGCCGCTTGCCGTCCTCGACGGAGGTGGCCAGCGGCTTTTCGACGAGAACCGGCAGGCCGGCGGCGATGCATTCCATCCCACCGTCGACATGCAGCTGGTTCGGGGTCGCCAGGACGACGCCATCCGGCTTGCCGGCAGCGATCATGTCGGCGAGCGTTTTGTAGTGCGGCACGCCGAGCGACGCCGCATAGGCTGCCGCTTCCGCCGACGGGTCGACGATGGACGCCAGCCGGGTGTCCGGGCATGCGACGATGGCCTCGATGTGCCGACGGCCGATCAGGCCGGCGCCGGCAACCGAAAGCGAGACGGGAGCGGGTCCGGTCATTTGCCGACGAGCTTCGATACGCGCCGCAGCGCCAGCTCGTAGCCCTGGATGCCGAAGCCGGCGATCACGCCATCGGCTCTCAGCGAGACGTAGGAGTGATGGCGGAAGGATTCGCGCTTGTGCACGTTGGAGATGTGAACCTCGAAGACCGGAAACTCGCAGGTGTTCAGCGCATCGAGAATGGCGACGGAGGTGTGGGTGTAGGCGCCCGGATTGATGATGATCGCCGCCGCGGTTTCGCGCGCTTCGTGGATCCAGTCGATCAGCTGATGCTCGGCATTGCTCTGCAGGAAGCGGATTTCCAGGCCGCATTCCGCCGCCAGTGCCTTGCAATTGGCTTCCACGTCGGCCAGCGTTTCGTGGCCGTAGATATGGGGCTGGCGTTTGCCGAGAAGATTGAGGTTCGGTCCGTTCAGGACATAAATTAGCTGCGCCACACGCATCTCCCTGAGATTTATCTAGTTTTCTGTGAAATCGATTCCGATGAGGAGCATTTCATCTGACATAATTGCATTAATCTGATATTTTGACCATATGCTGATCATTCCAAAAGACGCCACCGTTGGCGACAATATCTTCCTGCGGTTGCGGACCGATATCATCTTCGGTCAGTTGCGGCCGGGCGAACGTCTGCGCCTCGAGCGTCTGAAAGAGCGCTACGGCGCCGGTATCTCGACCCTGCGGGAAATCCTGAGCCGGCTCGCATCGGAGGGCTTCGTGGTCGCCGAAGGGCAGCGGGGATTCCAGGTCGCGCCGGTCTCCTTCGAGGACCTGCAGGAGATTGCCGATCTTCGCGCCCTGCTCGAATGTCATGCCATGCAGCTCTCGTTTGCCGCCGGCGACATGGACTGGGAGGGCCAAGTGGTTGCGGCCCATTACAAGCTCAAGCAGATGGAAAACCGGATCATCGCTGGCGATCACTCCTTCCTGGAGGCCTGGAAGCAATATGACTGGGGCTTTCATCAGGCCCTCATCAAGGCCTGCAACTCCGAGCAGCTCCTGCATGTTCATGGCATCGTCTTCGACAAGTATCTCCGCTACCAGATGCTGGCGCTGAATTTCCGCGGCGAGGTCGCCGCCCGCGAGCACCAGATGCTTTTGGATGCGGCGCTGGAGAGGGATGCCGCGAAGGCGCAGTCCATTCTCCGGGCGCATATCAATAGTGGTGTCGAGTACAGCCGTGGCGCGGTCGAGCTGCAGGAAAAGATTTCCGCGTCGCAAAATGACGTCGGATAGGACCGTCAAGAAAATCGCGTTTCGCTGTCAATCCAAATGACATGATAAAACGAAAAATATCATATGATTTAGCTATTTCGTGGCATAGTTCTGTTTGTGTGTTGATTTTGTGTTGAAGTTTCGCCCTTTCTGTGCGAAATGACGTGTTCAAGGCCCGCGGGGAGAGCGGGCCACAGAGGAGGATGACCTGTGACTAAACTCATTACCCGTCGTACCGCGCTTGCCGCTCTGGCTGCCACGTCGCTCGCCGCGATCGTGCCGTTCGGAAGCAGCGTTTTCGCCGCCGAAAAGATCACGCTTCGCATGTCGACGCCTGCCAGCCCGTCCGATCAGCGCAGCGTTGCGTTGGAATCGGTCTTCGGTCCGGCTGTCGCCGAATTCGCGACCTATGAGCCGCACTACAATGCGACGCTCTTCAAGCAGGGCACCGAACTGGAAGCGATCGCCCGCGGTAACCTGGAAATGTCGATCACCTCGGCCCAGGAACTCGCAACGATCTTCCCGGAATTTTCGATCTTCACCGCCGGCTACCTGCACAAGGACGCCGAGCACCAGAAGAAGGTTTTCGCTGCCGACTTCATGGAGCCGCTGAAGAAGAAGGTCGAGGACGAACTCGGCGTGAAACTGCTGACGGTCATGTATCTCGGCCGCCGCCAGCTCAACCTGCGCACGGACAGCAAGGTGATGACGCCTGACGACCTTTCCGGCGTCAAGCTGCGCATGCCGGGCACGGACGCCTGGCAGTTCCTCGGCAAGGCGCTCGGCGCCAATCCGGTGCCGATGGCGTTCACGGAAGTCTATACCGCGTTGCAGACCGGCGCGATCGACGGCCAGGACAACCCGCTGCCGACCGACCGTGACTCCAAGTTCTACGAAGTGACCAAGCAGATCGTGCTGACCAGCCACCTCGTCGACCTCAACTACATCGCCTTCTCCAAGAAGGTCTGGGACGGTCTTTCCGCCGACCAGCAGGCCGCCATCCAGAAGGCTGCCGACGACGCTGCCGAGTCCGGCCGCCAGAAACAGCTCGCGCTCGAAACCGAGCTTGAGCAGTTCTTCAAGGATCAGGGCCTGGAGGTTTACACGCCCGACATCGAGGCGTTCCGCACGCACGTCCAGAAGGCCTACCTCGACTCCGAGTTCGCCAAGGACTGGCCGGAAGGCATGGTCGACAAGATCAACGCCCTCTGATTTGAGAAGGTAGCGGACGGGTGCGCGCGACAATTCAATGGCTGAAGGCAAGGGCGGACAATGTGGCGGTGGCAATGCTCACCGTCATGTTCCTGACGTTCATTTTGCAGATTGTCGCGCGCTACCTGCTCAACTACCCGATCGGCTGGACGGTCGAGCTCTGCCTGACGCTCTGGCTCTGGGGTGTCTTCTGGGGCGCGGCCTTCTGCCTTGACGACAGCGACCATGTGAAATTCGACATCCTCTACCATGCCGGCAGCGCCCGGATGCGGCGGATGTTCGCGCTGGTCTCGGCGGTGGCGATCATCGTCGGTTTCGTCGGCGCGATGCCGGCGACGTGGGATTACATCACCTTCTACAAGATCAAGAAGAGCGGGACGCTGCGGATTCGTCTGGACTATGTGTTCAGCATCTATGCGATCTTCGCGGTTGCCGTCATCACCCGCTATGCGCTGAGGGCGTTTGCCCTGGTGCGCGGCAAGACGCTGGATGAAGGCGACAAGGACACCGCCGCATGAGCACTGCATTCTTCGCCTGTCTTCTGGTGCTATTCTTCCTCGCGGCGCTCGGCACACCGATCGCCCTGTCGATGATCGTCGCCGCGATCGCCTATCTTGCCGTCAACGGGCAGGATCTGGCGCTGGCCGCCGAGCAGATCATCCAGGGCCTCTACGACAGCTTCATCCTGCTTGCCGTACCGCTGTTCATCGTCGCCGCCAACATCATGAATGCCGGCACGATCAGCGACCGGCTCTTGAATTTCTGCGTGGCGGCCGTCGGCCGCTTCCGCGGCGGCCTCGGCCATGTGAACATCGTCGCCAGCCTGATCTTCTCCGGCATGTCCGGTTCGGCGGTTGCGGATGCGGCCGGCATCGGCAAGATCATCATCGAGATGATGACGCGCAACGGCCGCTATTCTCCGGGCTACGCCTCGGCGATCACCGCTGCGTCGGCGACCATCGGCCCGATCATTCCGCCGTCGATCCCGATGGTGATGTACGCGCTCGTTTCCGATACCTCCATCGGCTACCTGTTCCTCGGCGGCATCCTGCCGGGCCTGCTGATGGGTCTCGTGCTGATGGTCATGAACAGCTACATCGCCCGCAAGCGCAACTTTGCGCTGGAAGAGCCGGTGCCGCTGAAGGACATGCCGAAGCTCACCGTCAACGCCTTCCCGGCGCTGCTGATGCCGGTGATCCTGCTTTACGGCATTTACGGCGGTGTCACGACGCCGACCGAAGCGGCCGCCGTCGCCGCGGCCTACGCCTTCATTCTGGCTGCCGTCTTCTACCGGGCGCTCAGCTGGAAGTCGATGTACGAGATCATGTCCTACAGCGCCAAGTCGTCGGCATCCGTCGGCCTGGTCATCGGTGGCGCGCTGATCTTCAACTACATCGTTGCCTCGGAGAACGTGCCGGGCAAGGTTGCCGGCCTGCTGTCGGCCATCGAGATCTCGCCGCTCATCTTCCTGTTTGCGGTCAACGCATTGCTGCTGGTCCTCGGCTGCCTGCTGGATGCCTCGACGATTATCCTCGTCATCATTCCGCTGTTCATTCCCGCCTGCCGGGCGCTCGGGATCGACCTCGTGCATTTCGGCGTCGTCGCCGTGGTCAACTGCATGATCGGCCTGATCACGCCGCCCTATGGCATCCTGCTTTTCGTCATCAATGCGACGACCGGCATTCCGCTGCGCGAGATCATCCGCGAGATCTGGAGCTTCCTGATTGCGCTGATCATTGCGCTGGTGCTCATGATCCTGTTCCCGGACATCGTCCTGTGGCTGCCGCGCATGTTCGGCTACAACGGCTGACCCGTCGTCTCAAGCGATCGCGTCGAGCTCGGCGCGATGGCGGATCATGGCAAGATATTTCCTGAAATCGCGGTCATAGGCCTCGCGCCGGCTGGCATCGGGCCGGATGGTCCGGCCGCCGGCATCCATGGCCTTGCCGGCCGAGGCCAGATCCGGGTAGAGCCCGCCGCCGACGGCTGCCGACATCGCCGTGCCGAGCAACACCGCATCGCCGGTCTCGGCCGCGACGACCTCGCAGCCCGTGACGTCGGCATAAAGCTCCATCAGCAGAGGATTGCGGACATGGCCGCCGGTGATGTGCAGCGTGCCGGGCCGGTAGCCGTAGCCGCCCATCGTCTCCAGCACATGGCGTATGCCGAAGGCGATGGCGACGCATGTGCGCCAATAGAGCCGGCACAGGCCATCAAACGAGGTGTCGAGCGTCAGGCCCGAGATCACCCCGACCGCATGTGGATCGGCAAGCGGCGACCGGTTTCCGTGGAAGTCGGGCAGGAGATGCAGGCGCGGCGCGATGTCCCCCTGTTCCATCTGCCGCAGGTCGCCGATGCGGCGGATGATGCGCTGGTGAAGGGCGCTGTTCGGTTCACCGCCGGCGGCATGCATCTCGATCACATGGTCGAGCAGGGCGCCGGTCGCCGACTGGCCGGCTTCGACCAGCCAGTAGCCCGGGAAGACGGCTTCATAATAGGGACCCCAAAGGCCGCGGCTCGGACGCTTTTCGCTGGAAAAGGCGACGATGCAGCTCGACGTGCCGGCGATCATGGCGAAGTGGCTGTCGAGATCGGTGCCGGGATCGGCATAGCCGCCCAGCACGCCGAGCGCGCCGGCATAGGCATCGATCAGCCCCGCCGTCACCATGCAGCCGGTGTCGAGCCCGAGCTCGCCGGCCGCCTTCTCGCTCAGGTGGCCCATAATACCGCCGACGGGGACCGTCTCGTCCGGCAGCCTGGCCTTGACCAGGAGGTCGCCAAGCCCGGTCATGTTGAGGAAATCCGCCTTCCATGACGGGTTCTCGTGGGCGACATAGTTCCATTTGGCCGTCAGCGTGCAGCGTGACCGCTCAACCGAGCCGGTCGCCTTCCAGGTGAGGAAATCGGCGAGGTCGAAAGCGTAGCCCATGCGCTCCCAGGTGGCGGGCAGGTTCTTCTTCAGCCACATCAGCTTCGGAATTTCCATTTCCGGGGACATGAAATGCCCGGCATATTCCAGAATGGGATGCTCGCTTCCGGTCAGGAAGTCGGCTTCGGCAAGGGCGCGATGATCGAGCCAGACAAGGGTGTCGTAGGCGGGGGCGCCGGTTGCCGAGACGCTGAGCTGCCCGCCGTCGCGGTCGCGGATGACGAGCGAGCAGGTGGCGTCGAAGCCGATGGCGGCGACCCGGCCCGGGGGAATGGAGGCGGCGGCGAGAGCCTGGCGGACGCTCTGGCAGACGGCCGCCCAGATGTTCTCCGAGTCGTGCTCGGCGTGATTTTCTTTCGGACGATGGATGAGGATCGGATTGACGGCGCGGGACAGCAGTTCTCCGCCTTTGTCGAAGACGCCGGCGCGGGCGCTGCCGGTTCCCACATCGACTGCGAGCAGTATGTCCCTCATCCCGATCGTTCCTCTCCCTTATTTTTTCGAGAGAAGGTGTATCAAATCGTCCATCCGGTCAAATGTGACGTCGGGCGCGAGTTCTTCGATCTGCTGACGGTAGGATTGGCGTTGGCCGTGGGTCGCGCCGATGAAGGCGAAGACCCGCATCCCGGCGGCCTTGGCGGCCTGAATGCCCGCCGGACTGTCTTCTATGACGATGCAGTCCTTTGGGTCGGCCTGCATTCTTTCGGCGGCGTAAAAGAAGAGATCGGGCGCCGGCTTGCCGTTCCTGACCATGCTGGCGGAGAAGATGTTCGGCTCGAAGAAGTCGATGAGGCCGGTGACTGTGAGCGACAGGCGGATGCGTTCCGGCTGGCTCGACGAGGCGACGCAGTGACGCGTCCCGAGGGCGGCCAGTGCGGCCTTGATGCCGTCCACCGGCTCCAGCTCCTCGCGAAACCGCTCGTAGAGCGCCACCCGCATGCGGTCTAGAAAGGCCGGACCGGCGACGATCTCGAACTGGGTCTTCAGCGTTTCCACCACGCTCGACAGGCTGCGCCCGAGAAAGAGGTCGAAGGCCTCTTCGTTGCTGATCGTGCCGCCGGCCTTGCGGATCGCGTCCACCAGGACATCGACGGAGATCGGCTCGCTGTCGACCAGTACGCCGTCGCAATCGAAGATGATGAGTTCGCCGCTTTCCATGGCCTGGAGCTAACCGTTGCGCGCGGTCGGCGTCAATCGCCGGCGTTCAGCCGGCCGGCGATATAGTCTTCCAGCGTCTTGCGCGTTCCGTTCGTCCACAGGTGATTGAGCGCATTGGCGAAACGCTTGCGGAAGACTTCCGAGCGGCCGACGTCGCCGAAGATGTCGTCGAGCGCCAGAAACGCCATCGGATCGCTTTTCGCGGCGATGGCCGCCTTCTGTAGCCGTTCGGCGCTTTCGTCGTTGAAGGTGATCGTCTTGCCGCTGTCGCTGGTGCCTTCGAAGTAGCGGCACCAGAGGGCCGAGACGAGGGCGAGGCCCGTGACGTCCAGTCCCTGCCGCAGACGGTCGGCGGTCGACGGCAGGATGAACTTCGGCTGTCGGTTGGAGCCGTCCTGGGCCAGGCGCGGAATGGTGTCGCCAATCTTCGGATTGGAGAAGCGGCGGTCGATGAGGTCGTAATAGGCGTTGAGATCGGTATCCGGAACCGGCGGCACGATCGGAATGATCTCTTCCTTCTCGAGCTTCTCTAGGAACTGGCGGATCAGCGGCTCTTCCATCGCCTCATGGACGAAATGGATGTCGAGGAGCGCGCCTGGATAGGCGATCGCCGCATGGCCGCCATTGAGGATGCGGATCTTCATCAGTTCGTAAGGCGCGACGTCATCGACGAAGGTCACGCCGACCGTCTCCAGGGCAGGGCGCCCGGCCGGGAACTTGTCTTCCAGCACCCACTGCTTGAATTCCTCGCAGAAGACCGGCCAGCCGTCCTCGATCCCGAAAGTGTCGCGAAGGTAGGAAATCTCGCGCTCGCCGGTCGCCGGCGTGATGCGGTCGACCATCGAATTCGGGAAGGCGACGTTTTCGTGGATCCAATGGGCGAAATCCGGGTCGGAGAGTTTCGCCAACCCGTGAACGGCCGCTTCCGTCACTTCACCGTTGCCGGGAATGTTGTCACAGGACATTACCGTAAAGGGGGCGATGCCGGCGGCGCGGCGCTTCTTCAGGCCGGCGACGATCAGGCCGAAGACGGTCTTCGGATCGTCCGGGTTGCGGCCGTCCGCGGCGATGGCCGGATGGGCGGGATTGAACTTGCCGGACGCAGGGTCGATGAAATAGCCGCCCTCGGTAATCGTCATCGAGACGATGCGGATTGCCGGGTCGGCGAGCTTGTCGACGATCGCGCCGAGGTCCGGCGCCGTCATGATGTCGATCATCGGTCCCGTTACGCGGGCGGCGGTCACATTGATGTCCTGCTCGACGACGGTCGTCAGGTAATCCTGTGCCGCGAGCTTTTCCTTCATCCTCTGGTCCGACGGCATGATGCCGGCGCCGATGATCGCCCAGTCGTGGTCGCGACCCGAATTGAAGAGGTCATCGAGATAGATGGCCTGATGCGCGCGATGGAAGTTGCCGACGCCGAAATGCAGGATGCCGGCGCTCAAGCCTTCGCGCCCGTAGGCGGGAACGGCTGCTTTGGAGGCAATCTCGTCCAGCGACGAGAGGGAGAGTTTGGTCGTCATGTTCGCGCATCCTTGCTGCGGCTTTGGCTGTCTGTCCGTCTGTGGCACGAACGTCAGCTCATCCAGTTGCCGCCGTCGACGTTGTAGGTCTGGGCGACGATGTAGTCCGCCTCCTTGGAGGCGAGGAAAATGGCCATGCCGGTGAGGTCTTCCGCCCGGCCCATGCGGCCGAACGGCACTTCCGCGCCGACAAGCCGCTTTTTTTCGCCAAGCGGCCGGTTTTCATACTTGGCAAACAGGGCGTCGACCCCGTCCCAGTGCTCGCCGTCGACGACGCCGGGGGCGATGGCGTTGACGTTGATGCTGTGCTTGATCAGGTCCAGCCCGGCGGACTGGGTGAGCGATATGACCGCCGCCTTGGTGGCGCAGTAGACGGCCACCAGCGCTTCACCACGCCGTCCGGCCTGGCTCGCCATGTTGATGATCTTGCCGCCCTTGCCGCGCTTGATCATCGACTTCGCCGCCGCCTGCATGGTGAAGAGCGCGCCGGCGACGTTGATCGAGAACAGCGTGTCATAGCTCTTGCGGGTGATCTCGACGATGGGGGCGAGATCGAAGAGGGCGGCGTTGTTGATCAGGATGTCGATGCCGCCGGTCCTTTCCTCGACCGTGGCGATTGCCGCATCGATCGAGGCCTGCGATGTGACGTCTATCTCGACGGCGTAGGCCTTCGGGCCGATCTCGGATGCCGTCTGCCTTGCCCGCTCGAGATTGATGTCGGCGATGGCGACGGTGGCACCTTCGTTGACATAGGCTTCCGCGAAGGCTCGACCGATGCCGCGCGCCGATCCGGTGATCAGCGCCGATTTTCCTTCCAGGCGTCCGGTCATATGGCCAGTCCCTTGTCGTCGAAACGATGGATGCGGTTTGCGTCCGGTGTCATGAACACCGTGTCGCCGTGCTTGACCGGGAACTCGCCGTCGGCGCGCACGGTGACGAGGCCGATGCCGTCGACCTGGACGTGCAGGAAGGTGTCGGAGCCGAGATGTTCGGAGACCGTCACCTTGCCGCGCCATTCGCCGCTTTCGGTCGACAGCGTGATGTGTTCGGGCCGGGTGCCGATCGTGTGGGCACCCTTGGCCTTGGCATAGTCGCCGGTGACGAAGTTCATCTTCGGCGAGCCGATGAAGCCGGCGACGAACAGGTTCTTCGGGCTGCGGTAAAGGTCGAGCGGCGAGCCGACCTGTTCGATATTGCCCCTGTTGAGGACGACGATCTTGTCGGCCATCGTCATCGCCTCGACCTGGTCGTGGGTCACGTAGACCATGGTCGTGCCGAGCGTCTGGTGCAGTTCGGAGATTTCCAGGCGCATGTTGACGCGCAACGCCGCATCGAGGTTCGACAGAGGTTCGTCGAACAGGAAGGCCGCCGGCTCGCGGACGATGGCACGGCCGATGGCGACGCGCTGGCGCTGGCCGCCGGAGAGCTGGCCGGGCCGGCGCTCCAGATAGTCGGTGAGGTTCAGGACCTTTGCCGCATCGCGCACCTTGCGGTCGATCTCGGCCTTGTCGATGCCGGCCATCTTCAGCGGAAAGGCGATGTTCTTGTAGACGCTCATATGCGGATAGAGCGCGTAGGACTGGAACACCATGGCCAGGCCGCGCTGGGCGGGACCCTTGTCGGTGGCGTCCTGCCCGTCGATGATGATCTTGCCGCCGGAGACGTCCTCCAGCCCGGCGATCAGGCGCAGAAGCGTGGACTTGCCGCAACCCGACGGGCCGACGAAGACGACGAATTCGCCTTCGTTGATGTCGAGATCGATCGAAGGGATGACCTTCAGTTCGCCGAAGACCTTCGAAACTTGTCTGAGTGAAATGCTGCCCATAGTCGTCGTTCCTTATTTCACCGCGCCAAAGGTCAGGCCGCGAACGAGTTGTTTCTGCGAGAACCAGCCAAGGATGAGGATCGGGGCGATCGCCATCGTGGAGGCGGCTGAAAGCTTGGCGTAGAAGAGGCCTTCGGGGCTCGAATAGGAGGCGATGAAGGCGGTGAGCGGGGCGGCCTTGGAGGCCGTCAGGTTCAGGGTCCAGAAGGCTTCGTTCCACGCCAGGATGATGTTGAGGAGAAGCGTGGAGGCGATACCGGGAACGGCCATCGGCGTCAGCACGTAGACGATCTCCTTGGCGAGAGACGCGCCGTCCATGCGGGCCGCCTCGAGGATCTCGCCCGGGATTTCCTTGAAGTAGGTGTAGAGCATCCAGACGATGATCGGCAGGTTGATCAGCGTCAGCACGATCACGAGGCCGGTGCGGGTGTCGAGCAGGCCGGTGTTGCGGAACATCAGGTAGATCGGCACCAGCACGCCGACGGGCGGCAGCATCTTGGTGGAGAGCATCCACATCAGCACGTCCTTGGTCCGCTTGGTCGGCGAAAACGCCATGGCCCAGGCGGCCGGGATCGCGAGGATCAGGCCGAGGATGGTCGAGCCGAAGGAGATCGTCACCGAGTTGTAGAAGTGCCGGAAGTAATCCGAGCGGCTCTGCACTTCGGCGTAATTCTCCGTCGTCCAGTGAAAGAAGAGGAAAGAGGGCGGGGAGGCGATCGCCTCCGCTTCCGTCTTGAAGCTGGTCAGTACCGTCCAGAGGATCGGGAAGAAGATCAAGAGCCCGAGGGTCCAGACGATGACCGTCATGACCAGTTTGCGACGCAGTGTAACCTGTCTTGCCATTGTCTCAGCCCTCCAGGTTCTTGCCGATCATGCGCATCAGGAAGATGGCAACGATGTTGGCGAGGATGACGGCGACGATGCCGCCTGCGGATGCTCCACCGACGTCGAACTGCAGGAGTGCCTGAGCGTAGACGAGGTAGGTGATGTTGGTGCTCTGGTAGCCGGGCCCGCCATTGGTGGTGACGAGGATTTCGGCGAAGACCGAAAGCAGGAAGATGGTCTGAATCAGGATGACCACGGTGATGGCGCGCGACATGTGCGGAAGCACGATGTAGATGAAGCGCGAGATCGGGCCGGCGCCGTCCATTTCGGAGGCTTCCTTCTGCTCCTCGTCCAGCGACTGCAGGGCGGTCAGCAGGATGAGGGTCGCGAAAGGCAGCCACTGCCAGGCAACGATGATGATGATCGAGGTCAGCGGCGCGCTGGCGAGCCAGTCGATCGGCTGCAGCCCGAAGAGCTTGGCGATCCATGCGAACAACCCGTTCACAGGGTTCATGAACATGTTCTTCCAAACCAGCGCGGAGACCGTCGGCATGACGAAGAAGGGCGCGATCACCAGGATGCGCACGATGCCCTGGCCGAAGACCGGCTGGTCGAGCAGGAGGGCGAAGCCGATGCCGCCGAGAATGGTGATCAGGAGGACGCCGACGACCAGCAACAGCGTGTTGGCGAGCGCGGCGAAGAAGGCCGGATCGGTCAGGAAGTACTGATAGTTCAGGAAGCCTGCCCATTCCTCCATTCCCGGCATCAGAAGATTGTAGCGCAGGAAGGAGAAGTAGATGGTCATTGCCAGCGGCACGATCATCCATGCAAGCAGCAGGAGAACGGAAGGTGCCATCATCAGCCGTGCGGCTGAACGTGTCTGTAGCGTCGCCATGGCTCTTGCCCTTTCGACCGACCTTGTTTTTCAAAGAGAAAGGAAAAAGGGCCGCAGAGCGCATGCTGCGTGATCGGCGGCCCAAGTGGCCACCGGGTTCAAGCTTACCCGGTGGCTAGCACTGTGGAGGATCCTACTTGATGTATCCTGCCTTGGTCATTTCGCGCTCGGTAAGCTGCTGGGCGCTCTGCAGGGCCTGGTCGACACTGAGCTGGCCGGCGAGAGCCGCCGAGAACTGCTGGCCGACTGCGGTACCGATACCCTGGAATTCCGGGATCGCCACGAACTGGACGCCCGTATAGGGAACCGGCTTGACCGTCGGATGTTCAGGATCGGCCGCGTTGATCGACTCGAGGGTCATCTTGGCGAACGGTGCGGCTTCCTGGTACTTCGGATTGTCATAGAGAGACTTGCGGGTGCCCGGAGGGACGTTGGCCCAGCCTTCCTTTTCCGCGACCAGTTCGCTGTAGTGCTTGGAGGTAGCCCAGGCGACGAACTTTTCGGCGGCTTCGGCCTTCTTGGTGCCGGCGGGAATGCCGAGCGACCATGCCCAGAGCCAGTTGCCGCGCTTGCCGAGACCCTTGTCCGGAGCGAGCGCGAAGCCGACCTTGTCGGCAACCGTCGAGTCCTTCGGGTTGGTCACGAAGGAAGCGGCCACCGTCGCGTCGATCCACATGCCGCACTTGCCGGTCTGGAAGAGGGCGAGGTTTTCGTTGAAGCCGTTCGAGGATGCACCGGGCGGTCCGGCGTCGTTCATCAGCTTGACGTAGAAGTCGAGCGTGTCCTTCCATTCCGGCTGGTCGAACTGGGGCTTCCAGTTCTCGTCGAACCAGCGGGCGCCGAAGGAGTTCGACATGGCCGTCAGGAACGCCATGTTTTCGCCCCAGCCGGCTTTGCCGCGCAGGCAGATGCCGTACACTTCATTGGCCTTGTCGGTCATCTTGCGGGCCGCATCGGCAACGAAGTCCCAGGTCGGGGCGTCGGGCATGGTGAGCCCGGCCTTTTCCATGAGGTCCTTGCGGTACATGACCATGGAGCTTTCGCCGTAGAACGGCGCGGCGTAGAGCTTGCCGTCAGCCGTCAGGCCGGAGCGAATGGCCGGAAGCAGGTCGTCGACGTCGTAGTCGGCGCCAAGATTCTCAAGCGGCAGAAGCCAGCCCTGCTTGGCCCAGATCGGAACCTCGTAGGTGCCGATCGTCATGATGTCGTACTGGCCGCCCTTGGTGGCAACGTCGGTGGTGACCTTCTGGCGAAGAACGTTTTCTTCCAGCGTGACCCATTCAAGGTCGATGTCCGGATTGTCCTTCTTGAAGTCGTCCGTCAGCTTCTGCATCCGGATCATGTCGCCGTTGTTGACGGTCGCAATGGTGAGGGTTTCTGCGGATGCCATGCCGGCAAACGCAATTGCTGAGCAGCAGCCCAGCAAAATCGTCTTCAATGTCATATCTTCCTCCCAGAAGAGAAATGAGCATTCGCTTTGCTCGTGGGCAATTACTCACTAAAGCGCACGAAGAGTCAATCGACATTCTATGCTGCGTCGCCGAAAGGAACGGTTATCCTGATGAAATCACACTGAAAATTTTTTGCTCACTCTTTGAGCAAAAAATCAGCCGTCTCTTCGTCGGTGATGACGCCGTTGATCTGGCGGCCGAGCAGGGCGGCGCGAATCGCGGCGTTCTTGCGCTTGCCCTTGGCGACGCCGATGACAGTCGCGGTCTCTCTCGACGGGATCGGAAGACTGGCAACGCGATCGTTGATCGGGTGGTCGAGAAGCCGCCCGTCCTGATCGAAGATCCAACCGCAGATTTCGCCGGCGGCACCGGCCTCCTCGAGTTCCCGGATCTCCTCGCGCTTCAGGAAGCCGTCGACGCAGAGCGGAGCCTCGGGGCCCATCTCGCCGATTCCGAGGAAACAGACGTCGGCCTTGGCGCCGAGCGCCATGGTGGTCTGGATCAGCGCCTGATCGTGCAGCAGGTCGCGCTCTTCGCGGGAGTTGACGTGAACGGGCAGGGGCATGGGGAAATGTCGACCCTTGATCGCGTCGGCCATCGAGAAGATGACATTGTAATAGGCCGCCGAACCGTCCGGACCGACATTGCCGGTGATGGAGACGATGCGATGGTCGGGGCATTCCATCGGCGGCAGCTGGTCGACGGCCGCCTTCAGGGTGCGGCCGGTGCCGACGGCCATGATCACCGGGGTCTCGCGCCGCAGCCAGCGTTCGATTTCTGCGGCCGCCGCCTCGGCGATACCGGTGATGGTGGAGGCGGAGCCCGGGTCGCTCGGCACGATCTCGCAATGGTTCAGGTCGAACTTCTTCTTCAGCGCAGCCGCGCGCTCAAGACAGTCGGCGATCGGATGGTCGAGCCGCATCTTGACGAGCCGCTCGGAGACGGCGAGGGAAACGAGACGCTGGGCGGATTGCCGGGAAATGCCCATGATGGAGGCAATCTCGTCCTGGGTGCGGCCCGCGACGTAATAGAGCCAGCCCGCCCTTGCGGCATCGTCCAGCCGCCCCGATGCGCCCGTCCTTCTGGCCATGATGTCTCCTCGATGGATATCTGCTGCTTCGCGGCAATGTCTTGCAAATGGCGGCAAACGTCCAGCCCGGTTTTCCCCTGCATGACGCGTTCGGCGTCGAAGGGCGAGGAAAACGCAATAAGTTTCAGGGGCGTCTACATTTTCCTTGATCTTGCCACGGTGGCCAATTAGCGATTTGCACTCGGCCACCATTTCAATCCCGCGCGGCCAGCCAACCGGTCTTCTCATGGATCTCTCATTTACACATCTCTTCGATGCCGCTGCCTTCGGAACCTTTCTGCAGGTGGTGATGATCGACCTCGTGCTGGCGGGCGACAATGCCGTTGTCGTCGGCATGGCGGCGGCGGGTCTCGAGAAGAGGGACCGCCGCAAGGCGATCGCGATCGGTATCCTGATTGCCACCGCGCTTCGTATCATCTTCGCGGTGGCGGCCACCTGGCTGCTCGCCATCATCGGCCTGTTGCTCGCCGGCGGCATCCTGCTTTTGTGGGTATGCTGGAAGATGTGGCGCGAGCTGCGTCTGGGCGCAGGCGAAGAGGAGCATGGTGACGGCCTGCTGTCCGGCGAAATTTCGCCGCGCCGCAAGACTTTCGCCCAGGCGACATGGCAGATCGTCGTCGCCGACGTCTCGATGTCGCTCGACAACGTGCTGGCCGTCGCCGGTGCGGCGCACGAGCATCCGACCGTCCTCGTCTTCGGCCTCGCGCTCTCCGTCGTCCTCATGGGGATCGCGGCTTCGCTGATCGCGGCCGTGCTCAACCGTCACCGCTGGATTGCCTATATCGGCCTCGCCATCATCCTGTTTGTTGCTGTCGAGATGATCTATCGCGGCGTCATCGACGTGGCGCAGGCCATGCCCATGTGACGACAGTGCGCCGTGTGACGGGCCTTTGGGCGGGCCAGCGGCGTTCCAGATCAGCACGATCGCCCGGCCGATCAGTTCAGGCCGGAGCCCGAATTCCATACAATTTTACGGAATTTCTTTGCGTTCTGTTCGTCGGGATAATTGGCAATTGTCATTTTATGAATTCGAAATGTCTAAAGTAGAATATACTTGAAGATGCTTACGTTTTGATATCACAATCAAAAGGAGGTGCAGTCATGCGTAACATCCTCAGAGCAACACGACTTGCCATTCCGGTCGCGGTGTTTGCCGCATTGGCATCATCCACCGCTTCTGCCGCCGATCTCGGCGTCAGCGTTTCGCTGGGTCGTTCGACGTCAGCCAATGTCGGTGCGTCTATCGGCGGCGGTTCCGGCGTCAGTGCGAATGCCGATGCGAATGTCGGCGGCAGCAGCGCCAATGTCGACGCCTCCGTTGGCGGCGGCAACGGGATCAACGCAAAGGCCGCTGTCCAGAGCGGCGGTCTTGGCCTTGATGCCGATGTCGGTATCGGTGGCGGATCGGGCGGAAATTCCGGCTCCGGCGCCGGTTCCTCCTCGGGCAACCAGGGCTATCGCGTGCTGATTTCGGACATGTCTTCCGGTCAGGCCGCCGTCTATCGCAAGCGGTGCGTTGGCATTCTTGCGCAGCCCGCAGCCTACGACACGGACCTTGTCGGCCTCTGTCGCGCGCTGAAGTCCTTCAAGCGCTAGTCTGTCAGATGAGGCCTGGCATGTTCGGGTCCGAGACAGCCATGGACGAGGCGGCCTTCAACTGCTCCTGGAGGAGGGAGCGGAGCCGGCTCGCCAGCGGCGACAGGCGCCGTGTCTTCAAAGAGATAAGGTGATAGGGCGAGACGTGGATGTGAGGGAGCTTCAGCGTCGTCAAGCCTGATGTCGCGTGGTCGTTGCAGATCAGCTCACTCACTTCGCTCGCCATCGGCGCAATGGCGTTTGATGCCTGCATCACCGCGATCATGACCAGCAGTGACATCGTGTTGGTGACATTCGTCGGCGGCTGCGCACCAGCTGAGATGAAGGCTTCTTCCACCGCCTTGCGGATCGGCGTTCCGGCGCTCTGCATCACCCACTCAAAGCTCCCCAGCCGATCGTAGGTCAGGTGCTTCTCGAATTCGAGCGGATGCCCACGCCGGACGACGAATTCGATGCGCTCGGCGCGGGCAGGCACGATGTTGAAGTCGCGTATGTCCGAGGTTGGCGGCACGCGGCCGAGAATCAGGTCGAAGGTCCCTGACGTCAGGTCGCGGATCAACTGGTCGCTCGATGCCACCTCGACATGGATTTCGGCCTTTGGCGACAATTGCCGCAGCTTCTTGATGGCCGGCACGACATAGCCGACGGCGCCGCCCGTGACCGCGCCGACCCTGACCGTGCCGCCCACGCCGCGGCGGAAATCCTCCACCTCGGCCGAGGTTTCGCCGAGTTCCGTCAGCACGTTGTGGGCGCGGCGCGCCAGCAGTCTGCCGGCGTCGGTCGGGGTCATGCCTTTCGGATGGCGCTCGAACAGCGTCATGCCGACGATCTTCTCGATTTCCGACAGCATGCGCGAGGCGGCAGGCTGTGTCATGGCCAGCAATCTGGCCGCGTGGCTGATCTGGCCGGACTGGGCGACGGCCGCCACCAACTGCAGGTGGACGAGTTTCAGGCGAAGGGTGGCTTTGGTGAACATGAAATTTCAATATACCAATTCTGGCATGTTGTAAGCGGAAATAATTATTTGCTCGGTATGACGAGAGGCAATAGGGTCGCGGCCGGATCGCTGGGATCCTGATATAGAGCTCCGCGGACATGCTTGGCCCGTTCCATGGGTCGACTGGTCTGCGGTTGTTGTCTGGGAGGACATCAAATGAAAAAAATCGCAACTCTCGTTGCGTCGATTGCGCTCGGCGTGTCGATGTTTGCCGTTCCGTCGTTTGCGGGCGAGAAGGGCCTCGTCGGCATCGCAATGCCGACCAAGTCTTCGACCCGCTGGATTTCGGACGGCGAAAGCATGGTCAAGAGCTTCCAGGAGCTCGGCTATGACACCGACCTGCAGTTCGGCGAAGACGATATCCCGAACCAGCTCGCCCAGATCGAGAACATGGTCACCAAGGGCGCCAAGGTGCTCGTCATCGGCGCCATCGACGGCACGACGCTGTCCGACATTCTCGCTCAGGCACATGATCAGGGCGTCAAGGTCTTCGCTTACGACCGTCTGATCCGCAACTCGCCGAACGTCGACTATTATGCGACCTTCGACAACTTCAAGGTCGGCGTTCTGCAGGCCGAATCGCTCGTCAAGGGCCTGAAGGAACGCTTCCCGGACACCAAGCCGTGGAACGTGGAACTGTTCGGCGGCTCGCCGGACGACAACAACGCCTTCTTCTTCTATGACGGCGCGATGAGCGTTCTGCAGCCGATGATCGACTCGGGCGACATCGTCGTTCCGTCGGGCCAGATGGGCATGGACGTCGTCGGTACGCTGCGTTGGGACGGTGCGGTCGCACAGGCTCGCATGGACAACCTGCTGTCGGCCAACTACACCGACAAGAAGGTTCACGCCGTCCTGTCGCCTTACGACGGTCTGTCGCGCGGCATCATCTCCTCGCTCAAGGGCATTGGCTATGATCCGGCCGGCAAGGACTTCCCGATCGTTTCCGGTCAGGACGCCGAGCTTGCTTCCGTCAAGGGCATGATCGCCGGCGAGCAGTACTCGACTGTCTTCAAGGACACCCGCGAGCTGGCTTCGACGACTGCAAAGATGGTTGACGCCGTCATGCAGGGCAAGGAGCCGGAAGTGAACGACACGAAGACCTACGACAACGGTGCCAAGGTCGTTCCGTCGAACCTGCTGACGCCTTATGTCGTCTACAAGGACGACATCAGCAAGATCCTGGTCGGTTCCGGCTACTACACGCAGGACCAGATCGACAACTAAGTCGATTTTCGCATGGAGGGTCCGGTGTTGCCGGGCCCTCTTTCCATGACGTCGTTTGAAATGGCCTGCCTGCGCTTGACGCATGCATGGCCGGCCCGGTTCGCGAAGGACCGGCCGGACAGAAGGCTCCGGGGTTAGATACATGCAGCCCATCCTAGAAATGCGCAACATCACCAAGACGTTTCCCGGCGTGAAAGCGCTGACGGACGTCAACCTGACGGTGATGCCTGCCGAAATTCATGCCGTCGTCGGTGAAAACGGCGCGGGTAAATCGACGCTGATGAAGGTGCTCAGCGGCGTCTATCCGCACGGCGAGTACACCGGCGAGATCCGCTTCGAAGGCAAGCCGGTGGCGTTTTCCGGCATTCCCGACAGCGAAGACCTCGGCATCATCATCATTCACCAGGAACTGGCGCTGGTGCCGCTCCTGTCGATTGCCGAAAACCTGTTCCTCGGTCACGAGACCGCCAGGTTCGGCGTCATCAACTGGCTCGAAGCCTTCAAGCGGACCAAGGAACTTCTCAAGAAGGTCGGCCTCAACGAGAACCCCGATACGCTGATAACCAATATCGGCACCGGCAAGCAGCAGCTTGTCGAGATCGCCAAGGCGCTCAACAAGAAGGTCAAGCTTCTGATCCTCGACGAACCGACGTCGAGCCTCAACGAGCGCGATTCCGACGCGCTGCTGGCGCTCCTGACCGAGTTCAAGTCGCAGGGCATTTCCTCGATCCTGATCACCCACAAGCTCAACGAGGTGACCAAGGTCGCTGACCGTATCACGGTCATCCGCGACGGATCGACCGTCGACATGATGGACTGTTCGGACGGCACGGTCGACGAGGACCGCATCATCAAGGCGATGGTCGGCCGTGAACTGACCGACCGCTATCCGCAGCGTCACGCCACGATCGGCGAACCGCTGCTCGAGGTGAAGAACTGGACGGTCTTCCATCCGCAGCACGCGGAGCGGAAGGTCATCAAGGGCGTCGATCTCAACGTGCGCGCCGGCGAAGTGGTCGGTATCGCAGGCCTGATGGGGGCAGGGCGGACCGAATTCGCCATGTCGCTGTTCGGCCGCTCCTGGGGGCAGAAGATCTCGGGCGAGGTGTCGATCCACGGCAAGCCCGCCGATGTGTCCAGCATCCCGCGCGCCATGAAGGCCGGGCTCGCCTATGTGACCGAGGACCGCAAGACCTACGGGCTGGTGCTCATCGACCACATCAAGCACAACGTCACGCTGGCCAATCTGAAGGACGTCGCCAACCGCGGCGTCATCGACGACATGCGCGAGCTTCAGGTCGCCAACAGCTATCGTCGCGACCTGGCGATCCGCTCCTCGGGCGTCTACCAGAAGACAGTCAACCTGTCGGGCGGCAACCAGCAGAAGGTGGTGCTGTCGAAGTGGCTTTTCTCGGGCCCGGACGTGCTGATCCTGGACGAGCCGACCCGCGGTATCGACGTCGGTGCGAAATACGAAATCTATGGCATCATCAACAAGCTGGCCGAAGCCGGCAAGGCGGTGATCGTCATCTCGTCCGAAATGCCGGAACTGCTCGGCATGTCGGACCGGATCTATGTGATGAACGAAGGCCGCTTCGTCGGCGAAATGCCCGCTGCAGAAGCCTCGCAGGAGGCGATCATGCGCGCGATTATGAAATCATGGGAGAATTGAAATGACCGAGGCTGCCGAGACAACCCGGGAAAAGGTGGACCTTGCCCACTACATCAAGGCGAATATCCGCGACTACGCGCTGCTGATTTCGCTTCTGGTCATCATGGTGTTCTTCCAGTTCAACACCAACGGCACACTGTTCATGCCGGTGAACATGACGAACATCATCCTGCAGAACAGCTATATCGTCATCATGGCGCTTGGCATGCTGCTGGTCATCGTCGCCGGACATATCGACCTTTCGGTCGGCTCCGTGTCGGGCTTCATCGGCGCGCTTGCCGCCGTTCTGATCGTGCAATGGAAGGTCGACGTGTTCGTCGCGGGTGCCATCTGTATCGCCGTCGGCGGCATGATCGGCGCCAGCCAGGGATACCTGACCGCCTATTTCCGCATCCCGGCCTTCATCGTGACTCTGGCGGGCATGCTGATCTACAAGGGCCTGGCGCTGGCCGTGCTCGGCGGCGCGTCCGTCGGTCCGTTCCCGAAGGAATTCCAGCTGCTGTCTTCGGGCTATGTGCCGGACATCTTCTCGCTCACGCTGTTCGGCCAGCCCTTCAACACGCTGGCTCTGCTGCTCGGCGCGATCGTAACGGCAGTTATTATCTGGTCGAACATGAAGGAGCGCAGCGCGCAGATGGCTCACGGCGTTGCCGAGGAGCCACGTGGCATCTTCATCGCCCGCAACATCCTGATCGCTGTCGGCTTCCTGGGCTTCACCTTCCTGATGGCGCGCTACAAGGGTCTCCCGAACGTGCTGATCGTGATGTTCGCGCTGATCGCTCTCTTCACCTTCATCACCACGCGCACCACCTTCGGCCGCCGCATCTACGCGATGGGCGGCAACGAAAAGGCGGCGAAGCTTTCGGGCATCAACACCGAACGCCTGACGCTTCTGACGTTCACGATCATGGGTGCGCTCGCCGCACTCGCCGGCCTGATCTTCGCGGCACGCCTGAACGTGGCGACCCCGAAGGCCGGTCTCGGCTTCGAACTGGACGTGATCGCGGCCTGCTTCATCGGCGGCGCGGCGACCACCGGCGGCGTCGGCAAGGTCGTGGGTGCCGTCATCGGTGCCTTCATCATGGGCGTCATGAACAACGGCATGTCGATCATGGGCATCGGCATCGACTGGCAGCAGGTCATCAAGGGTGCCGTGCTGCTGCTCGCCGTGGTCTT
This sequence comes from Rhizobium sp. PAMB 3174, assembly GCF_052908375.1. Lineage (NCBI taxonomy): Bacteria > Pseudomonadati > Pseudomonadota > Alphaproteobacteria > Hyphomicrobiales > Rhizobiaceae > Rhizobium > Rhizobium sp. PAMB 3174. The sequence goes on from NZ_CM128608.1 coordinate 704,818, forward strand.
CGACGTCTACAATAAGAACAAAGCTAGCTAGGGTTAGGAACCGAACCATGCATCTGTCGCAACTGAAATCCGGCGGCGTTGTCTGCCGCCGGGGCGAGGATTCTCATATCGTGAACGGGGCCAAGAGCGTCTATCATCTTGCCCAGGCCGCCATCGCTTCCGGCAAGACCCTTGCCGGTCTGGTCGACCAGTATGGGCTCGGCGACAGTGTCGACCTGATGCAGCTGGCCGATCAGGGCGCACTCGACTGCCCGGTCCGTCATCCGGATCCGGCGCACATGTTCCTGACCGGCACCGGCCTGACCCATACGGGGTCCGCGTCTGCCCGCGACGCCATGCATGCCGATACGGCCGGTATGAGCGACTCGATGAAGATGTTCCGCATGGGCATCGAGGGCGGCAAGCCGAAGGCGGGTGAGGAAGGCGTTCAGCCGGAGTGGTTCTACAAGGGCACCGGCGTCAACGCCGTCGGCCCGGGCGAGCCGCTTGTCTCGCCGTCGTTTGCGCTCGACGGCGGCGAAGAGCCGGAAATCGCCGGCTTCTACGTCATCGGCGAGGACGGCACGCCGTTCCGCCTCGGCTTCACGATCTCGAACGAGTTTTCGGATCACGTGACCGAGCGGATCAACTATCTGTTCCTCGCGCACTCCAAGCTGCGTCCGGCCTCCTTCGGTCCGGAACTGCTCGTCGGTCCGCTTCCGGACGATATCCGCGGCTTCTCGCGCATCCGCCGCAACGGCGAGATCATCTGGGAAAAGCCGTTCCTGTCCGGCGAGGCGAACATGTCCCACACGATCGCCAACCTGGAGCATCATCACTTCAAGTACGGCCTGTTCCGCCAGCCGGGCGATCTGCATGTGCACATGTTCGGCACGGCGACGCTGTCCTTTGCCGACGGCATCCGGACGGAAGCCGGCGACGTCTTCGAAATCGGCGCTCCCGATTTCGGCCTGACCCTGAAAAACCCGCTTGCCGGCAGCGACAAGCTGTCGACAGCCGTCACTGCTCTTTGAGGAGAACGACAATGGCTGCTTTCAAACCTGCCCAATGGCCCCGCAAGCTTCGATCCCAGGAATGGTTCGGCGGTTCGGGCCGCGACCAGATCTATCACCGCGGCTGGATGAAGAACCAGGGCCTGCCGCACCATCTGTTCGACGGACGTCCGGTCATCGGTATCCTGAACACGTGGTCTGAACTGACCCCCTGCAACGCGCATCTTCGCGATCTCGCCGAGCGGGTGAAGCACGGCGTTTACGAAGCCGGCGGCTTCCCGGTCGAAGTGCCGGTGTTCTCGGCCTCCGAGAGCGCCTTCCGCCCGACGGCGATGATGTTCCGCAACCTTGCCGCACTCGCGGTCGAGGAGGCGATCCGCGGGCAACCGATGGACGGCGTCGTGCTGCTGGTCGGCTGCGACAAGACCACCCCGTCGCTGCTGATGGGGGCTGCGAGCTGCGACCTGCCGGCGATCATGGTGTCCGGCGGTCCGATGCTGAACGGCTATTTCCGTGGCGAGCGCGTCGGCTCCGGCACGCATCTGTGGAAATTCTCCGAAGCCGTGAAGGCGGGCGAGATGACCGCTGCGGAATTCGCCGAGGCCGAAGCCTCTATGTCGCGTTCTCCGGGTTCGTGCAACACGATGGGCACCGCTTCGACGATGGCCTCGATGATGGAATCGCTCGGCATGGCGCTCTCCGGCAATGCAGCGATCCCGGCCGTCGACAGCCGCCGCCGCGTCATGGCCTTCATGACCGGCCGCCGCATCGTGCAGATGGTCAAGGACGACCTGAAGCCGTCCGACATCCTGAAGAAGGAAAACTTCGAGAACGCCATCCGCACCAACGGTGCGATTGGCGGCTCCACCAATGCGGTGATCCACCTGCTGGCGATCGCCGGCCGGGTCGGCATCGACCTGACGCTGGACGACTGGGACCGCTGCGGCAAGGACGTCTCGACGATCGTCAACCTGATGCCGTCCGGCAAGTACCTCATGGAAGAGTTCTTCTATGCGGGCGGCCTGCCGGTGGTCATCAAGCGCCTCGGTGAGGCCGGCCTCCTGCACAAGGATGCGCTGACCGTTTCCGGCGGTGCGATCTGGGACGAGGTCAAGGACGTCGTCAACTACAATGAAGACGTCATCCTGCCGGCCGACAAGCCGCTGACCGCTCACGGCGGCATCGCCGTCCTGCGTGGCAATCTCGCTCCCAACGGTGCGGTGCTGAAGCCGTCTGCCGCTTCGCCGCATCTCCTGAAGCACCGCGGCCGCGCCGTGGTCTTCGAAGACATCGACGACTACAAGCGCAAGATCAACGACGAAGCGCTCGACATCGACGAGACCTGCGTGATGGTGCTGAAGAACTGTGGCCCGAAGGGTTATCCGGGCATGGCCGAGGTCGGCAACATGGGTCTGCCGCCGAAGGTTCTGAAGAAGGGCATCACCGACATGGTCCGCATTTCGGATGCGCGCATGTCCGGCACCGCCTACGGTACCGTCGTCCTGCACACCTCGCCGGAAGCCGCCGCCGGCGGTCCGCTGGCCGTCGTTCGTGACGGCGACATGATCGAGCTCGACGTCGAAGGCCGCCGCCTGCACCTCGATATCTCCGAGGAAGAACTGGCAGCCCGTCTCGCCGACTGGCGTCCGACCGCCGACATGCCGGCCTCGGGCTATGCCTGGCTGCACCATAACCACGTGCAGGGTGCCGATACCGGGGCCGACCTCGACTTCCTCAAGGGATGCCGCGGCGCGCCGGTCGGCAAGGACTCGCACTAAGGGAAGACGCAAGACAATGAGCAAGACACCGATTGCGGTCGTCGGCATCGGCAAGATCGCCCGCGACCAGCATCTGCCCTCGATCTCCCGCTCGCCATCCTTCGAGATGGCGGCGGCAGTCAGCCGAAATGCGAGCGTCGACGGCGTGCCGAATTACGCCTCGCTGGAAGCGTACCTGCCGGAGAGCGGTGGCATCCCGGCGATCGCCTTCTGCACGCCGCCGAGCGGCCGCTACGACATGGCGTCGGCGGCGATCGCGGCCGGCAAGCACGTGCTGATCGAGAAGCCGCCGGGCGCCACGCTCGGCGAGGTCGAGGCGCTGGCGGCACAGGCTGCCGCCAAGGGCGTCGTCCTGTTTGCCACCTGGCATTCCCGCTACGCAGCTGCCGTCGCGCCGGCCAAGGCATGGCTTAAGGGCAAGACCATCAGGCGGGCGGAAATCATCTGGAAGGAAGATGTCCGCCGCTGGCATCCGGGCCAGGCCTGGATCTGGGAGCCGGGCGGTTTCGGCGTCTTCGATCCGGGCATCAATGCACTGTCGATCCTGACCGAGATCATGCCGGACGAGGTCTATGTCACCGACGCGTCGCTCGACGTGCCGGAGAACTGCCAGACGCCGATTGCCGCCACCGTCAGCATGCGCGGCGAGGCCGGTTATCCGATCAACATGGAACTCGACTGGCTGCAGACCGGGCCGCAGACCTGGGACATCACCGTCGAGACGGAAAGCGGCACGCTGAAGCTTTCGATGGGCGGCAGCGTGATGTCGGTCGACGGCAAGCCGGTCTCGGAAGCGCCGGACACCGAATATGACGCAATCTATCGTCGGTTCGCGGAGTTGATCGCGCGTGGCGAAAGCGATGTGGACGTCCGTCCGCAGCGCCTCGTCGGCGACTGCTTCTTCCTCGGCAAGCGCAACCTCGTCGAGGCGTTTCACGATTGAGGACGACACTGCCCGGTTGCCAACGGGCAGTGCCGGAATAGGATAAAGATATCTGGACGCGAATCGTGTGGCGGGATTCGCGTCTTTTCGACTTGAGACGGTGGGGCGTTTCCAAAGAAGACATGCCCGCTCCTGACGAAAGGGTGTTGATGTATCGGAGGCAGCTAGCCCGGCCCTCTGCGGTTCTCGCCATGATCACGATCCTGCTCGGCGCGGTCGTCATGGCCGGCTGGCTGATGCAGGACGCGGGGCTGGTGACGGTCTATCCCGGACTGCCCTCGATGGGCTTCAACACGGCGCTCTGTTTCATTCTTTTCGGTTTTGCGCTGGTGATGGCCACATTTGAGGCCAACAGGTCGCGCAGCGTCGTGCTTGTCCCGGCGGTGCTGGTGGTGGTGATATCGGGCCTTCGCTTGTCCGAGTTGGTGACCGGCCTGCCAAGCGGGTGGGGACAGCTGCTGGTCTCCCTGTTCGTCCCGCGTGCGTTCATCGATCTGATCGGCGGTGGGATGGGGCCGAATACCTCGCTGTCCTTCCTCATAGGAGGCTGCGCGCTGATCTTCGACGGAATGCCGGTCAGCAACCGTTACCGCCATGTCGTGCTGGAATTTTCCGGCCTCGCCATGCTGGCGCTGGGCTTCGTTTCTTTGTCCGGGTATGTGGCGGCGCTGGAAGCCGCCTACAGCTGGACCCCGCTTGCCGGCATGGCGCTCCATACCTCCCTCGGAATGGTCATTGCCGGCGCCAGCATCGTGCTGCGCGACCAGAGAATGGGCCTGTTCGAATCTGATCGGGTGCCGTTGTGGGTGCCCGGGTTCCTCTGCATCTTCGCGCTGCTTTTCGACCTTTACACGCCGCTCGGCGTCGCCGCCGGCATTCTCTACGTTCCGCTGGTCGCCTGCGCGTTCTGGTTCAGCGACCGCGCCGCGCCGTTCTTCTTCGCGGTCGTGTGCACGTTGCTGATCGGCATCGGCTACTTCGCGTCAGTTGACGAGGGCGTGGCGTTCTGGAAGGTGATGACCAATCGCGCTCTGTCGGTCGGCACGATCTGGATTGTCGCGTTCCTCGTCTACTGGTTCCGGCAAACCTCCCTGAAGCTCATCGAGGAACAGGTGCGCTTCGGCGCGCTGGTGCGCTCGACGCCCGATGGCGTCATCAGCATTGACGAGCGCGGCACCGTCCGCAGTTTCAATCCGGCGGCGGAGGCGATGTTCGGCTTCAAGGCGAGCCATGTGATCGGGCGCAACATCAAGATGCTGATGCCGGAGCCCTACCACAGCGAGCACGACGGCTATCTCAGCCGCCACCGGAGGACCGGCGAGCGGCGGATCATCGGCACGAACCGGGAAGTCTCTGGCTTGCGCAGCGACGGCAGTTCCTTCCCGCTCGACCTGTCGGTCAGCGCGGTGGAAACGGGCGCGGAGAAGACCTTCGTCGGCATCGTGCGCGACATCACCGAGCGCAGGCGGCAGGAAAACGAACTGCGCACCGCGCTCGCCAATCTGAATGAACGCGAGCAGCGTCTGAGCGCGGTTCTGCGCACGGCTGTCGACGGCATCATCGCGATCGACGAGAACTATATCGTCCGCCATTTCAATCCGGCCGCGGAGCGCATCTTCGGATACCAATCCGAGGAAGTGCTCGGCAGGAACGTCAACCTGCTGATGCCGGAGCCCTATCATTCCGCCCATGACGGCTACGTTTCCGCCTACATGCATACGGGCGAGAAGAAGATCATCGGGGTCGGCCGCGAGGTGCAGGGCAAGCGCAAGGATGGCAGCGTCTTTCCGCTCGATCTCGCGGTCAGCGAAGTGCCGGTCGGCGACGGGCACCGGGCGTTCGTCGGCATGGTGCGCGACATATCCGACCGCAAGCACCAGGAACAGCAGCTGAAGAGCACGCTCGGCCAGCTCGAAGTCTATGCCGCCGATCTCGAGCGCTCCAACCAGGAGCTCGACGACTTCGCCTACATCGCTTCTCACGACCTGAAGGAGCCGTTGCGGGGCCTGCACAATCATTCGCGCTTCCTGCAGGAGGATTACGAGGAACTTCTCGACGAGGACGGCAAGCGGCGCATCAAACGGTTGATTTTCCTGTCCCAGCGGATGGAGCGGCTGGTCAACGATCTTCTCTACTTCTCGCGGATCGGCCGGCAGGAGCTTGCTGTGCAGCCCACCGACATGGGCGCGCTGGTGCAGGATGTCGTGACAACACTGGAGGATTTCCTGCAGGAGCGCGGCGTCACGGTCGAGATTTCCGCCGATCTTCCCGTCTACACCTGCGATTCCGTGCGCGTCGCCGAGGCTTTCCGCAACCTGATCACCAATGCGGCCAAATACAACGACAAGCAGGACAAGCGGGTGGAAGTCGGTTTCCTGCCGCGCTACAACGATGCTTCGGGCCGAAGTGCGAAGGCGGTCTTCTACGTCCGCGACAACGGCAAGGGTATCGCGCGGGAGTTTTTCTCCGATGTCTTCCGTATATTCAAGCGGCTCGAAAAGCGTGACGATGGCGACGAGGGTACGGGCTCCGGTCTGACCTTCGTCAAGAAGATCGTCGGTCGCCACCATGGCGACATCTGGCTGACCTCGGAAGTCGGGGTCGGTACGACATTCTATTTTACACTAGGGAGTGATGCGCATGAACAAGCCGCAGCATGACGTTCAGCCGATCCTGATGGTCGAGGACAGCGAAGACGACTTCGAGGCGACCATGCGCGCCTTCCGCAGGGCCAACCTCCGCAACCCCATCATGCGGGCGGCGTCCGGCGACGAGGCGATCGATCTCCTGGACAAGGCGAAGCAGAAGCCGGGACTCATCCTGCTCGATCTCAACATGCCGGGCATGGATGGCCGGCAGTTGCTCACGCACTTGAAGCAGCGCGAGGACACCCGCAAGACGCCGGTGGTGATCCTGACCACGTCCGATGACGAGCGGGATGTGGATGCCTGTTACCAGCTCGGCGCCAACACATACATCCAGAAGCCTGTAAACCTCGACGGACTATTTGCCGCCGTCCAGCGGCTGAAGGAGTACTGGTTCGAGATCGCGATCCTGCCGAGGGAGGACTAGGTGCCCGAGAAAAGCACGATCCTCATCGTCGATGACAGCTACGACGACCGGGACATGTACAAGCGCTTCATCAGCAGGGGCATCGGCTCCGGTGCGGTGATACTAGAGGCGGGCAATGGCGAAGAGGCGCTGCGGCTGCAAGCCGAGAAGAAGCCGACCTGCATCCTGCTCGATTACTCCCTGCCGGGCCGTAACGGTCTGGTGGTGCTGCAGGATATCCTGAAGGCCGACCCGCATGCGGCGGTCATCATGCTGACGGGACAGGGCAATGAGGCCGTCGCCGTCGAAGTCATGAAGGCGGGCGCGAAGGACTATCTCATCAAGGATGCGGTTACGGCGGATTCGCTGCAGCGCTGCATTTCCAGTGCGATCGACCGGGCACGGCTCGAAAGCCTTGTCGAGCAGAAGCGTCAGTCGCTGGAGATCTTCACCCGCGCCATGGCGCACGACCTGAAGGAGCCGGTACGCGTCATCCGCTCGTTTGCGGGCATCGTCGCCGAGTCCCCCGACCTGCCGGAGCAGGAGCGCGACATGATGAACTTCATCATCAAGGCCGGCGAGAATATGGAGAACCTGATCCAGAGCGTGTCGCGCTACACCCAGCTCGACGCCTATGAGCACCGGGACATGAAGATGGTCTCGGTGCAGGAAGTTATCGTGCGCGCCGAGGCGAGCCTCAGCCAGCAGATCCAGTCCTCCAATGCGGTTGTCGAAACCGGCGAGCTATCCCGCGTCTACGGCGACCAGACGTTGCTGGTCCAACTGCTGCAGAACCTCATCCAGAATGCGATCCGCTACAGCGACAAGCCCGAGCCGCATATCCGCATCTGGACGGAGGCGACGGAGACGCACAATCTCATTCACGTCAGCGACAACGGACCGGGCATTGCCCCCGAATTTCACGCACGGATTTTCGAGCCGTTCAAGCGTCTGGTCGGGCGCGATGTCGAAGGCAGCGGCCTGGGCCTCGCCTTCTGCAAGCGGATTGCCGAAATCCACGACGGTACCATCAGTTGCACCTCTGCTCCGGGGCAGGGAACCACCTTTACCATCGCCCTGCCGAATCCAGACCCGGCGGTGCTCGCCGGAGCCCCCCTGATGCGAAGGCCGCTGGCGTCTCTTCCAGCCGCCGGCTCGGATCCGGATGTCCTGCGTCTCGCCAACGTCCTTCTGGTCGAGGACAACCCGGTCGACGTGACGCTGACCAAGATCAAGCTGATGAAGCGCGAGCAGGTGCATTTCAACCTGCATGTCGCGTCCAACGGTCGGGAGGCGATCACGCTTCTTGAAAAGCTGCTGACCGAGCACGAGGTGCCGCCCATGGATCTGGTCTTGCTCGACATCAACATGCCGATCATGGACGGATTCCAGGTGCTGGAAGTGCTGGGCAGCAATGAAAGACTGAGGCCCATTCCGGTTTGCATGCTCAGCACATCGAGCGACGAGCGCGATATGATGCGGGCCAAGGAGCGTGGCGCGCAGGGCTACATGATCAAGCCTGCGACGATATCGCAGCTGCAGCAGGCGGTTCGCAACATTTCCACCCTCAAACTGGTGACACGAGACAACGGCATCCATCTTTGCGCGTGAGCGCGATCCGACCGGCCGGTTCATTCTGTCGGCCGGCAATAACAACAAAACGCATGGACCCGAAGGCCATGGCTGAGAACAGGGAGTGAATCCGGTGACGGAGTTTGCGACATTTCACGATCTGAAGGGCAAGAGCGTCTTCATCACCGGCGGCGGTTCCGGCATTGGCGCGGCGCTGACGGAGGGGTTTCTTGAGCAGGGGGCGAAGGTCGCCTTCGTCCAGCGGTCCGACGCTTCGCGCTTTGTCGCGGAGATGAAAGAGAAATACGGTGCCGCGCCGCTTTTCATCCCCTGCGACATCACCGATATCGATGCGCTGAGGGTGGCGATCGACAAGGCCGTCGACGCTCACGGGCCGGTGCGCGTGCTCGTCAACAATGCGGCGAACGACACGCGGCACGGCTGGGAGGACCTGACGGTCGAGGAATGGGATGCGGCGCTTGCCGTCAATCTGCGGCCGCAGTTCTTCACCATCCAGGCGGTCGCGCCCGGCATGCGGGCGCTCGGCGGCGGCGCCATCATCAACTTTTCCTCGATCACCTACATGATGGGGCATGACGGCATGCCGGGCTACGTCACTGCCAAGGCGGCGATCACCGGCCTGACGCGTACGATGGCGCGCGAACTCGGCCCCGACAATATCCGGGTGAATGCGGTCATGCCGGGATGGGTGCTGACCGATCGGCAGCTCGATCTCTGGGCAACGCCCGAAGGGCTTGCCGCATTTCTGGAAAAACAATGCCTGAAAGAGCATCTCGGTCCGCGCGACATTGTGGACACGACGCTTTTTTTGGCTTCTGAAGCGAGCCGCATGATGACCGGACAGGCTCTGGTGGTCGATGGCGGCGTGGTTGTAACGGGTTGAAATGACATGATGAATGTAGACTGGATTGCGGCCGATTGGGGCACGACGAACCTGCGCGTATGGGCGATCGGCAAGAATGGCGCCGTCCTCGACCAGGCGAGTTCGAACAAGGGCATGGGCTCGCTCAAACGCGACGAATTCGAAGGGGCGCTGCTCGAGGTCGTGGGGCCATGGCTCACGGAGGGCAAGCGCCTGCCGGTGATTGCCTGCGGCATGGTCGGTGCCCGTCAGGGCTGGCTGGAGGCTCCCTATGCCAAGGTGCCGTGCCCGCCGCTGCACGCCGACAGCATGGTGGCGGTGCCGGTCAAGGATCCGCGTATCACCGTCAGCATCATTCCCGGCCTCTGCCAGATGCAGCCTGCCGACGTGATGCGCGGCGAGGAAACGCAGATCGCCGGATACCTGTTCGACAAGCCGGACTTCGACGGCGTGCTCTGCCTTCCCGGCACGCATACCAAGTGGGCGCAGATCAGCGCCGGCGAAGTCGTCAGCTTCCGCACCTTCATGTCGGGCGAACTGTTCTCGCTGATTTCGACGCAATCGGTGCTTCGCCATTCCATTCCCGCCGATGGCTGGCATGAGGACGCCTTTGCCGCAGCCGTCGACGATGCTATGTCGAAGCCGGAAGCGGTCGCCTCGCGTCTCTTTTCACTCAGGGCGGAATCGCTTCTGACCGAGGCCGACCCGGCGGCCGCCCGTGCGCGGCTTTCCGGCCTTCTGATCGGCATGGAACTCGCCGCTTCCAAGCCCTACTGGCTGGGCCAGAACATCGCCATCATCGGCGCCCGCGCTCTCTCCGACCTCTATGCCAGGGCGCTGTCCGCGCAGGGCTGCCGGCCGGTGATCACGGACAATGACACGCTTACTCTCGGCGGGCTGAAGGCGGCCCGCGCTCAAATGGAAAAGGACAAGGCACAATGAGCCGCAAACTGATCGCTATTCTGAGAGGCATACGCCCCGAAGAAGCGAAGGATGTCGCAGCCGCGCTGATCGAGGCCGGCATCGACCGTATCGAAGTACCGCTCAACTCTCCGGAGCCATTCGAAAGCATCCGGATCATGACGGACGCTTTCGCCGACAAGGCGCTGATCGGCGCCGGCACCGTTCTGACGGTGAAGGATGTCGAAGGCGTTGCGGCCGCCGGCGGCAAGCTCGTCGTTTCGCCAAATTGCAACACCGACGTCATCCGCGCGACCAAGGCCGCCGGCCTGCAGTCCTTCCCGGGTGTTCTGACCCCGACCGAGTGCTTCGCCGCGCTTGAGGCCGGTGCTGACGGTCTGAAGATCTTTCCGTCCGTCATGCTCGGGACCGAGGGATTGAAGGCCATCCGTGCCGTGCTTCCGAAGGAGACGGAAGTCTACATCGTCGGTGGCGCGGGACCGGACAATTTCGCGGACTGGTTTGCCGCAGGCGCGGACGGCTTCGGTATCGGAACCGCGCTCTACAAGCCAGGCCGTTCGGTCGAGGATGTCGCTTCGGTGGCGAGGAAGATGGTCGAAGCCTATGATGCAGGGAGCAGCAAATGAGTGCCAGCGTATACGACAACCGCAGTTGCTTCCTCGGCGAAGGACCGCTCTGGCATCCGGAACGCGGCCAGCTCTTCTGGTTCGACATCATCAATTGTACGCTGATGACGGTCGAAAATGGCGAGCAGAAGCAGTGGACCTTTGACGAGAAGGTTTCGGCGGCTGGCTGGGTCGACAGGGATACGCTGTTGATCGCCAGCGAAACGTCGCTTTCCCGCTTCGATCTCACATCCGGGGAGCGTCAGAAACTTTGCGACCTCGAGGCAGACAATCCCGTCACCCGGTCGAATGACGGGCGGGCCGACCCGTGGGGTGGCTTCTGGATCGGCACCATGGGCAAGAGTGCGGAAGCCGGTGCCGGCTCGATCTACCGCTACTACAAGGGCGAGTTGCGCCGCCTCGTCCCGAACGTCACCATCACCAATGCGATCTGCTTTTCGCCGGACCGCCGGTTTGCCTATTATGCCGACACCGATCGACAGATCGTCTGGAAACGGGCGCTTGCCGATTCGGACGGCTGGCCCGTCGGTGAGGCGGAGGTATTCCTCGATTTGAGCGGGGAGGGCCTCTATCCCGATGGCGCGGTCGTCGATTCGCAAGGCAATTTCTGGAGCGCGCAGTGGGGTGCATCGCGGGTTGCCTGCTACGCACCCGACGGCACCTTCCTGCGGGCGATCGATGTCCCGGCCGCCCACACCAGTTGCCCGGCCTTCGGAGGGCCTGATTTCAACCGGATGTTTGTAACGACTGCTCAGCAGGGGCTTTCATCCGAAGAACTCGCGGCGCAGCCATCGGCCGGCATGGTGCATGCGGCGGAGTGTGATGTGACCGGACAGGCGGAACATCGCGTCCTTCTCTGAGGCACAAGGTCTCTCGCGAACAGGCGCTCGACAGTCGCTCACGGCAAACTTTGTCGCAAATTCGACATAAACTGCCGTGAGCGGCGTTTTTCTCCACTTGTGGGAATAAATTTTTATCCTCTTTGACAGTGGCTGTTGCGTCGCCGCAAAGAGTCGTGCTTGTATGCCATCAACTAAGGACAGGATGAACCTGCCAGGGGAAAACAGTAGCTAGACGGGGTAGTTGTGCCAGCCACCGATCTTATGGTGCGCTTTGATAGCGTACAAAAGAGCTATGACGGCGAGACGTTAGTCGTCAAGAATCTTAACTTGGATATTGCTCGTGGCGAATTCCTGACCATGCTCGGACCGTCCGGGTCGGGAAAGACGACAAGCCTCATGATGCTTGCCGGTTTCGAGCCGGCCACGCATGGCGAGATTTATCTCGACGGCAAGCCGATCAACAACGTACCGCCTCACAAGCGCGGCATCGGCATGGTTTTCCAGAACTATGCGCTTTTCCCGCATATGACGGTTGCGGAAAACCTGGCGTTTCCGCTGCAGGTGCGCAAGATGAGCAAGGCCGATACCGAGGCACGCGTCAAGCGCGCCCTCGAAATGGTCGAGTTGCCCAAGTTCGGCTCCCGCCGACCCGCGCAACTGTCCGGCGGTCAGCAGCAGCGCGTCGCCGTGGCACGCGCTCTGGTCTTCGATCCGAAACTGGTGCTGATGGATGAGCCGCTCGGTGCGCTCGACAAGCAGCTGCGTGAGCAGATGCAGTATGAAATCAAGCACATACATGAGAGCCTCGGCGTGACGATCGTCTACGTGACGCACGACCAGACCGAGGCGCTGACCATGTCGGACCGCGTCGCGGTGTTCAACGACGGCGTCATCCAGCAGCTGTCCGCCCCTGATATGCTCTACGAAGAGCCGCAGAACTCCTTCGTCGCCCAGTTCATCGGCGAGAACAACAAGCTCACCGGCGATGTCATCGAAGTGAACGGCGGCGAATGCAGGGTCCGCCTGCCTGACGGCACCGAACTCGTGGCCGACAAGGTCAACGTGAAGGGCATCGGCGACAAGACCACCATCTCGCTCCGTCCGGAGCGCGTCGAGATCGTCCCGACCGACTCCCACCAGAACCAGGTCCAGGGCAAGATCGAAGAGCTCATCTATCTGGGCGACCACATCCGCATTCGCATGAACGTCTGCGGCAACGACGAATTCGTCGTCAAGGTGCGTAACCGCGGCGAGCGCTGGGACCTCAAGGTCGGGGATTCGCGCATGATCGGCTGGTCGCTGAAGGACTGCAAGGCACTCGACGCCGTTGCATGACAATCTGCAGATGGCAGGGCCGCCATCTGCAAGCTATCGCCGGTGAATCCGGCAAAACCTCAAAGAAGGGGAGAATAACAATGAAAATGCTCAAGACTATTCTGACAACCACGGCCGTCGTCGCTCTGGCGTCGTCCGCAATGGCGACGGACCTGACGGTCGTATCCTGGGGGGGCGCCTATCAGGCTTCTCAGAAGAATGCCTATGCTGATCCTTATCATGCAGAGCATCCGGACGTTAACTTCATCTGGGACGAGTCTTCTGCTGAAGCCGTCGCCAAGCTGCGCGCGATGAAGGAAGCCAACAACCTGACCTGGGATCTCGTCGACGTCGACGCGGCCGACTCCTTCCGTCTCTGCGACGAAGGTCTTGCCATGGAAGTCGATCCGGACAAGCTGCTCGCTCCGGCTCCGGACGGCACGCCGGCTTCCGAAGATTTCGGCGCCCAGCTGGTGAACTCCTGCTACATCCCGCAGATCGTCTATTCGACCACGTTCGGCTATCGTTCCGACGTTGCCGAATGGGGTGGCAAGGAGCCGTCCAGCATCTGCGACGTCTTCGACCTGAAGACCTTCCCCGGCAAGCGCGCGCTGGAAAAGCGCCCGATCAACAACGTCGAATGGGCACTGCTCTGCGACGGCGTGCCGAAGGATCAGCTCTATGACGTTCTCGCCACCGACGAAGGCGTCGAGCGCGCTCTGAAGAAGCTCGACACCATCAAGGACCAGACTGTCTGGTGGTCGGCTGCTGCCGAAACGCCCCAGCTGCTGGCCGACAAGGAAGTCGTGATCGGTTCGACCTACAACGGCCGTCTGTTCTCGGCGATTGCCGAACAGAAGCAGCCGATCAAGATGCTCTGGGACGCCCAGGTGTTCTCGTTCGACGGCTGGATCATCCCGGCCGGCCTGCCTGAAGACCGCCTGAAGGCTGTCGAGGACTTCGTGAAGTTCGCGACCGACACGCAGCGCCTTGCCGACCAGTCGAAGTACATCTCGTACGGCCCGGCTCGCGCTTCGTCCGCTCCGCTCGTCGGCAAGCACGCCACGCTCGGCATCGACATGGCTCCGCACATGCCGACCGATCCGGCAAACTCGAAGAACGTCATCTACTATAACTTCGAGTTCTGGGCCGACCATCGCGACGACATCGACGCGAAGTTCCAGGCTTGGCTCGCCAAGTAATCCGACGATGGGGGACGGGGCTTATGCTCCGTCCCTTTTCCTGAATTTCTACGACTGGGCGCGGGGCTAATGAGTGCAACGACGACAACTGACGGACCGGTTCTGACCGTCGACGGAAAGCCGCTGAAGGCGAGCTTGGCCAAGGCGCTGCGGCGCGAGAAACTGCGCTCCTTCATCCTGATCGCACCCTTGCTGGTCTTCATCATCCTGAGCTTCGTTGCTCCGATCGCCGACATGCTGATGCGTTCGATCGACAACAGCATCGTGCCAGAGACGCTGCCAAAGACCGTTGTTGCCCTGAAGGACTGGGATCCGAAGACCGGCGAAGCGCCGGGCGAGCCCGTCTACGCCGCTCTTGCCGACGACCTGAAGGTCGCGGTCAAGGAAAAGGCGCACACCCGTCTCGGTTCACGCCTCAACTACGACATGCCGGGCGCATCGAGTCTCATGCGCCAGACCGGCCGCGAGGTCCGCAAGCTTAAGGACAATGGCGACTACAAGGGCCAGTTCCTGGCGATGGACAAGGAATGGGGCGATGTCCAGTTCTGGAGCATGCTGAAGGTCCTGTCGTCCGAATATACGCCCAACTATTTCCTGGCGGCGCTCGACATGAAGCGTGACGCCAGCGGCATCCACCTGGCGCCGCCCAGCGAACGCATCTATCTTTTCCTGTTCGCCCGCACCATCTTCCTCAGCCTGGCCATCACGTTCAGCTGTCTTCTGCTCGGCTATCCGATCGCCTGGTTGCTCGCCAACCTGCCGGCCCGGAGCTCGAACCTCCTGATGATCCTGGTGCTGCTGCCTTTCTGGACCAGTCTTCTGGTGCGCACCTCGGCATGGAAGATCCTGCTGCAACAGCAGGGCGTCATCAACGATCTGCTCGTCTGGGCGCACATCATCTCGAACGACAACCGCCTTGTGATGATCAACAACCAGACCGGCACGATCATCGCCATGACGCACATCCTGCTGCCGTTCATGATCCTGCCGCTTTACTCGGTGATGAAGACCATTTCCCCGTCCTATGTCCGCGCGGCGAAGAGCCTTGGCGCAAACGACTGGACGGCCTTCTGGCGGGTCTATTTCCCGCAGACGGTTCCGGGCATCGGCGCCGGTTCCATCCTCGTCTTCATCCTGGCCATCGGCTACTACATCACGCCGGAACTGGTCGGCGGCACTTCGGGCGTCTTCATCTCGAACCGAATTGCCTACCACATTTCCAGCTCGCTCAACTGGGGCCTGGCGGCCGCGCTTGGCACGCTGCTTCTGCTGGTCGTGATGGTGCTGTTCGTCCTCTATGACAAGATTGTCGGCATCGACAACGTAAAGCTCGGCTAAGGAGGAGCGTTCAACATGTCAGGTCTTCCTCCCTATGCATCGGTGCCGCAGCGGATCTGGTACTATGCCTTCCGCGTGATCTGCGGGTTGATCTTCTTCTACCTGATCTTCCCGATCATGGTGATCCTGCCGCTGTCCTTCAATGCGGAGAACTTCTTCACCTTCACGCCGGCCATGCTGCATCTCGATCCGGCCGGCTATTCGCTGAAGCATTACGTGGATTTCTTCACCAATCCCGACTGGCAGCAGTCGCTCAAGAACTCCGTGCTGATCGCGCCGATGGCGACGATCCTGGCGACGGCGTTCGGAACGCTGGCCGCCATCGGCCTGTCGCAGAGCCATGTGCCGTTCCGCGGAGCGATCATGGCGGTGCTGATCTCGCCGATGATCGTGCCGCTGATCATTTCGGCCGCCGGCATGTACTTCTTCTATTCGCGCATCGGCCTGCAGGGCACCTATTGGGGCGTCGTGCTGGCGCATGCGGCCCTCGGCACACCCTTCGTCATCATCACGGTGACGGCGACCCTGGTCGGTTTCGACCGGTCGCTGGTGCGCGCATCGCTTTCCATGGGCGCCGATCCGATCACCACCTTCTTCAAGGTGCAGATGCCGCTGATCATCCCGGGCGTCGTCTCCGGCGCGCTGTTCGCCTTCATCACCTCGTTCGACGAAGTGGTCGTGGTGATCTTCCTCGGCTCCGCGGCGCAAAAGACGTTGCCATGGCAGATGTTCACCGGTCTGCGCGAACAGATCTCACCGACCATCCTTGCCGTCGCGTCGATCATGGTCGTCATCTCGATCGCGCTGCTGACGGTGCTCGAAATGCTGCGCCGGCGCTCCGAGCGGCTGCGCGGCCTGACGCCCGGTTGATCGATCCGGATTGCATCAATTGAGAAAAGGCGGCTCTCGGGCCGCCTTTATCATTTCCGCGTCAGTGTTCGCCGAACTGATCCGGCCAGTCACGTCGGGTGAAGACCTGTCCCTCGCGACGCAACCGCCGCACGGTTTCTAGATCGATGTCGAAGAACGACCAGCGACTTTCCTCGGTGAAAACGCTCTCGCTTTCGCCGATGACACCGCTTGGCGGCATGCCGTAGTCGGACGGGACATAGAGCGCCGACTTGCCGAAATTCTCGTCGACCGCCGGCGACCACGGCGCCCGGCCTGCGGTCGGGGACACGAGTACGGCAATCTGGTTTTCCAGCGCCCGGGCCTGCGCGCCGATCCTCACCCGATAGTAGCCGGCCTCGGCATCCGTGCAGCTCGGAGCGAGGATGAGGTCGGCGTCGCGTTCGGCCAGCGTGCGGGCCAGCATCGGGAATTCGTTGTCGTAGCAGATGAGGATGCCGAGCCTGCCGAGGGGAGTATCGAAGGCCGTCAGCCCTTGGCCTGAGGAAATACCCCATTGCTCCTTCTCGAAGCGAGTCATCATGATCTTGTCCTGATGGCCGATCATGCCGTCCGGGCCGAAGAGCCAGGAGCGGTTGCGGTAGTGTCCGTCTGGATCCTTCACCGGCGCCGAGCCGGGGCAGAGGACGATGCCGAGATTGCGGGCAATCTCTTCCGAAAGCTCCAGCCAGCGCGGCAGAAACTGCTGCAGCCCGGCAATCGAGGCATGGAGATCGGACCGGATGTCGGGCGCCAGCAGGCCGGTCATCACCATGGCCGCATATTCGGGCAGAAGCAGAAGCTCGGCGCCGGCGTCCTTCGCCTCCCGGCAATGGTCGATCAGGTTTTCGGCGAAGGCGTCGAAATCCTCAAACAGCGTCATCGCATATTGGCTGGCGGCAAGCTTCATGGGGCGCAGGCTCCTATCCGTCAGATCGTCTTCATCCAGAAGGACATGGGTTTCGGGCTTTCCTGGGGCTCGTCCAGATCCTTCCAACTGAAGGTGGTGGCGAGTTCCGGATGGTGGGTGTAGCCGCGCTTTGCCCAGAAGGCGTTCAGCGGCTGGTAGTCCTTTGGCCGGCGCGCGTGGTCCCCGGGCCGCTCGACGGCGCAGAAGGCGCAGGCGTGAAAACGGCCGAGCCTCTTTGCATAGGCTTCGCGTTCATCAAAGAACCGGACGCCGATGCCGAGGCCGCGATAGCGGTCGAGCAGTACGGATTCCCCGAAATAGAAGATCGTCTCCGGATTGAGGCCTGCTGCGAGGAAGGGCCGTTTCACCTCGTCCGTCTCGTCTGCCATCGGCATGCCGGTCGATGCGCCGATGACTTCATCGCCGTCGAAGGCGAGGACGAACAGGCTTTTCGACGCCTGCGCATAGGTCGAAAGATACTTTGCCTCGTAGTTCTCCGATCCGTCGTAGAGATAGGGAAACGCGCGGAAGACGGTGATCCGCAGCCGTGCGAGATCGGCGATATAGGGCGCGATCGCGTCGCCGTGGAAAGTCTCGATACGGATGCCGTCTGTCTCGTTCATGGCGGCGATATTCCATGGACGAAGGGGCGCGATCAAGCCGTTTGCGGACGTTTTCGGTCTGGCGCGATCTATCCATAGGTTGCTAGTGGAAGATGGACCGGCGGATGATTCCGCCAGACAGAGAGACAGCACGAACCGGGGAAAAGAGATGACAGCTGCCGAAACCATCGCCGCCTATTACGACGCCTTCAACCGGCAGGACATGGAACGTTTCCTGTCGCTGCTTGCCGACGACGTCGTGCACGATATCAACCAGGGCGAACGGCAGGTCGGCAAGCAGGCGTTCGCCGCGTTCATGGAGCACATGAACCGCTGCTACCGCGAAGAGCTCACCGACATGGTGATCATGGCGCATCCGGAAGGCGGCCGGGCTGCCGCCGAGTTCATCGTCAACGGAACGTACCTGGCAACAGACGAAGGCCTGCCGGAAGCGAACGGCCAGACCTACCGTCTGCCGGCCGGCGCCTTCTTCGAACTTGCGGACGGCAAGGTCACGCGGGTGACCAACTACTACAATCTCAACGACTGGATCGCCCAGGTCGGCGCCTGACGCGGTTCCTGTGGAAAGCCCGGGCAAGGGTTGACCTTGCTTCAGCCTACGCCTTCAATCGCCGGACTTTGAGATGGACGGAAGCGAGCAGGACATGGCCGAGGCAGGGATCAAGCTGGAAGAAAGCTGGAAGGCGCGGCTGGCGGGCGAATTCGCCAGCCCGTACATGCAGTCGCTCAAATCCTTCCTGACGGAGGAGAAGGCGGCAGGAAAGCAGATCTTCCCCAGGGGCGCGGAGTATTTCCGTGCGCTGGACCTGACGCCGATCGACAATGTCCGCGTGGTCATCCTCGGCCAGGACCCCTATCATGGGCCGGGGCAGGCGCACGGCCTCTGCTTCAGCGTGCAGCCCGGCGTGCGTATCCCGCCGTCGCTCGTCAACATCTACAAGGAACTGAAGAGCGATCTCGGCATCGAGCCTGTCCGGCACGGCTTCCTCGAAAGCTGGGCGAAGCAGGGCGTACTTCTGCTCAACAGCGTTTTGACCGTCGAACAGGCCCGTGCGGCATCGCATCAGGGCAGGGGATGGGAGAAGTTCACCGATGCGGTCATCCGCATCGTCAATGACGAATGCGAGAACGTCGTCTTCATCCTCTGGGGCTCCTACGCGCAGAAGAAGGCGGCATTCGTCGATACGTCGCGCCATCTCGTGCTGAGATCGCCGCATCCGTCGCCGCTTTCGGCCCATAACGGCTTTTTCGGCTCAAGGCCGTTTTCCAAGGCGAACGCGTATCTCTCTTCGCATGGCCGCCAGCCGATCGACTGGCAGCTTCCGGCGGACGCAAACGCCGCCGCCTGACCGCGCCAATTCGTCTTCCGAAGGTCTGCGGCCCGCCATCATCCGTCCACAAGTTTGCCATTGATGCCGGTTAGCCTCCGCAAATCGGGGTGAGGACGCATTGATTTGGAGTTGGACCCACAGGCCGCTCGGGTCGGCCTGCACGCGGAGGATGGCAGCATGCTGGATCAGATCAGAGGACTGCATCATGTAACGTCGTTGGCGAACGACGCGGCGGTGAACAACCGCTTCTTCACGCGTACGCTCGGACTTCGACGGATCAAGAAGACCGTCAATTTCGACAAGCCGGACATCTATCACCTCTACTACGGTGACGAGACAGGGACGCCCGGCAAGGTGATGACCTATTTTCCCGATCCGGCGCGCAAGCGATGCCGTCACGGCTCGGGCGAGGGCGGCTTCACCCGGTTCTCGGTGCCGCGCGGCTCCATCGAATTCTGGCGGCGGCGCCTGCTGGACGCCAATGTCGCGCTCCATCCCCACACGGACGCCTTCGGCGAGCGGCAGATCAACTTCATCGGCCCCGACGGCGAGGACCTGGCGTTGGTCGAGGCACCGGTCGACGACCGTAGCGCCTGGCTGGCGGGCGGCGTTGCCGCCGACCGGGCCATCCACGGGTTCCATTCCGTCACCCTTCGGCTGGCCGATGGCGGCGCGATGTCGGAGCTCCTGCTTTTCATGGGGTACGATCCGGTCGAGCGGCACGGGAATATCGTCCGCTACGCGCTGGCAAACAGCAATGGCGCCTCGATCGTCGATATCGAAATGGTGCCCGATGCCGCCGAGGCGGAGCAGGGGGCGGGATCCGTCCACCACATCGCCTTTGCCGTGGATGACAGGGATGCGCAGGACGAGGTGCGCGCAGCACTTGCGAATGCCGGCTTCAAGGTGACGCCGGTGTTCGACCGCGACTATTTCTCCGCCATCTACTTCCGCGCGCCGGGCGGCATCCTGTTCGAGGTCGCGACCAGCGAACCGGGCTTCGACAGGGACGAGGATCCGGCCGAGCTTGGCCGCAACCTCATGCTGCCGATCCAGCATCGTCATTTGCGGGCCGTGCTGGAGGCCAGCCTGCAGCCGATCGAGGACTGATCTGCGTCCTTACACCGGCTGCTTGCGTCGCCATTCGGCAATGGCGATGCCGGCCAGCACGAGGATGATCGCGACGATGTGGAAGACTTCGAGCCGCTCCCCGAGGATGGCGATCGACAGGATGGTGGCGAAGGCCGGTATCATGTTGATGAACAGGCCGGCGCGGTTCGGACCGATGCCCTCGACGCCCTTGATGAACAGGATCTGCGAGACCAGCGACGGAAAGATGCCGGCAAAGACGGCGATGCCCCAGCCGCGCGTGTCTGGCCATTGCACGCCGATGCGCGATACTTCCCACGCCGCGACGGGAATGCTGGCGAGCAGCGCGCCGACGGCGGTCGCCGCCATCAGGCTCTTCCAGTGCACCTGTGGCTTCCAGCGCAGCGCGACCGTGTAGCCGGCGTAGATGATGACGCAGACCAGCATCAGCGTGTCGCCGAAGTTGACCGTGAGGTTGACGAGCCGCATCAGGTCGCCGTGCGATGCCGTGACGGCGACGCCGACGAGGGTCAGCGCAAAGCCGATGATCTGGGCGGCGGCGACACGGGTGCGGAACAGGATGTAGTTGAACACGAAGATCAGCATCGGAATGCCGGCCTGCTCGATCGCGGCATTGACCGCGCTGGTATATTGCAACGCCGAGTAGAGAAAGAAGTTGAAGCCGGTGAAGCCGATCGCGCCGTAGCCGAGCAGCAGCAGGCGATGCTGGCGGAGAACGGGCCAGTCGCGCTTGATCTGCGGCACGGAGATCGCGAAGATCAGGGCGACGGCAAGCACCCAGCGCGACAGCGTCAGCATCGACGGCGTGATATGACCGACGGCGAACTTGCCGGCAACCGTGTTGCCGCCCCAGCTGAGCGTCGCGATGATCAGCGCCAGATAGGCCTTCTGTACCGCGCTCATGCCCTTGTCTTCCGGCAATTGGCGGCGAAACGGGACTGGCGAGCCCCTGTCCGGCAGGAACGTGTGGTCACGATGTCCTCTCCCTGAAAACGGCGGCTTCTGTGGAGGCGGAGCCTCATGGCGGGATGATCGGCCGCTGGTTTTTGCTCTAGCCCGGCTCCCTCTTGCTTGTCACGTGAAAAAGCCGGCTGAAGTGTCATATCGGAGTCGCAATATGGGAAACAACTCATTATACATGCGCGGGTTTGTAAAGATTGGCGTCGCAGTGGAATGCAAGCGCCGCCGCAGCTAGGGACATTGAAATGGCGAACGTCGTTGTTGTTGGATCGCAGTGGGGTGACGAAGGAAAGGGCAAGATTGTCGACTGGCTCTCCGAGCGCGCCGATATCGTCGTGCGCTTCCAGGGCGGCCACAATGCGGGCCATACACTCGTCATCGACGGCGTTTCCTACAAGCTGTCGCTGCTGCCGTCGGGCGTCGTGCGCGAAGGCAAGCTTGCCGTCATCGGCAATGGCGTCGTGGTCGATCCGCACGCCTTGATCGCCGAAATCGACCGGCTGGAGAAGCAGGGCGTCAAGATTTCGCCGGAAAATCTCCGTATCGCTGACAATGCGACGCTGATTCTGTCGCTGCACCGCGAGCTGGACGGACTTCGCGAAGATGCGGCCTCGAACAGCGGCACGAAAATTGGAACGACGCGCCGGGGCATCGGCCCTGCATACGAGGACAAGGTCGGCCGCCGCGCAATCCGCGTGATGGACCTGGCCGACAAGGACAGTCTGGCACTGAAGGTGGATCGAATTCTGACGCATCACAATGCGCTGCGTCGCGGTTTCGGCGAGCCGGAAATCGCGCATGCGACGATCATGGAAGAGTTGACTTCGGTCGCCGACCGCATCCTGCCCTACCGCGAAACCGTTTGGCTGCTGCTCGACAAGGCGCGCCGTCGCGGTTCGCGCATCCTGTTTGAAGGCGCGCAGGGCACGCTCCTGGATATCGACCACGGCACCTATCCGTTCGTCACCTCGTCGAACACCGTTGCCGGTCAGGCCGCTGCGGGTTCGGGCATGGGACCAGGCGCCGTCGGCTATATCCTCGGCATCACCAAGGCCTATACGACCCGCGTCGGCGAAGGGCCGTTCCCGACCGAACTCACCGATGAAGTCGGCCAGTTCCTCGGCGAGCGCGGCCGCGAATTCGGCACGGTGACGGGCCGCAAGCGCCGTTGCGGCTGGTTCGACGCGGCGCTGGTGCGCCAGTCGGTCGCCACCAACGGCATTCACGGGATCGCGCTGACGAAGCTCGACGTGCTCGACGGTCTCGACGAGATCAAGATCTGCGTCGGCTACATGCTGGACGGCGAGCAGATCGACCATCTGCCGGCGAGCCAGGGTGCGCAGCAGCGGGTCGAACCGATCTATGTGACGCTCGAAGGCTGGAAGGAATCGACCGTCGGCGCACGCAAATGGGCCGACCTGCCGGCCCAGGCGATCAAATACGTCCGCCAGGTGGAAGAGCTCATCGGTGCGCCGGTGGCATTGCTCTCGACCAGCCCCGAGCGTGACGACACGATACTTGTGACGGACCCCTTTGAAGACTAATCTCTAACGGGGACTGTGTTTTAGCCGGGATTCCGGCGCGAATGAGAAGGTGCTGATGTCGGATTTTGTTGAGGTCATTCGGCGTGCTGTCGACGGGTTGAAGGAGAATACGCCGGAACGACGGGCCAAAGTGTATGAAAAGGCCCGGACGGCGGTCGTCCGTCAGCTCGAGAACATGAAGCCGGCGCCTCCGCCCGCCATGCTGGAGCGGCAGATCGAAAAGCTCGATCAGGCGATCCAGGCGGTCGAGTTGGAACATACCGAGGCGTTGCCGGAGCCGGAGCCCGAACCCATCGTGGCGCCGCCGCCGGTGCAGCCGCGTGCCGCGCCGTCATCCGACGGCTCGCGGGAAGCGTTCGCACGGCAGGCGAGCGAGGCAAAGGCTGCGCTTTCGAAGCGTAGCCCGGAGCCGCATATGCCGCCGGACGAACCCGCCTATGACGAGCAGGTCGCCGCCACACCCAAGCGGACCGACTACAATCTCGATCAGGCCCACAACAATCTCGAAGACATCATCAATGACCTGACGGGCCGCAAGGCGCCGCAGAGCGCGCCTCCGGCCGCGAAGGCTCCGGCGCAGCCGGCGCCGGCGGCAAATGCCGGACCGCGCATGCCGAAGGCGTCCGACGAGCTCGACCTCGATTTCCAGGACGAACCGGCGCACAAGCCGGCGCCGACGGGCAGGTATGCCGCCGGGTCGGCGGAGGACATCTTTGGCGAGGAGGATTATTACTCCGACGAGCTGGATGTCGAACCGGCAACCCAGCGCCGTGGTGGAACAGCCGCCCCGGCGCAATCCCACAGCTATTCGAACGGCCAGTACAACGGCAGCTACAACGGCGATTTCGACAGTGAAGTCGATGAGGCCGACGAGCCCGCATCCATCGATCGCATGGCGTCCCGCCGCAAGAGCAGGGCGTCGGCATCGGAGGAAGCTTCGAGCGGCAATCTCCGCAAGATCATCATTGCCGCCGTCTGTATCGTCGTTCTGGCGGGTGCAGGCGTCGCCGCCTGGATGTCGATGAGCGGGGAGAGCGGCACGAAGACCGCGGAGGCTGTCAACACGAGCGCACCGGCCGAGACGACGCCGGCTGCAACGGAAGAACAGAAGCCGGCTGCGGAAGCCACTCCGGCTGCCGAGGAAGCCAAGCCGGCTGCGACGGCTCCGGCAAGCGATGCTCAGGATGCAGGGCCGCAGAAATTTACCCAGCGCCTGATGGCCGACGGCAGCGAGGTCAATTCCGGACCCGCCAGCGCGGACGGCAGCGATGGCGGCGCGGAGGGGCGCTCGGTCTCCGAGCAGTCTCCCGGCGCACAGGCAAACGCCGATACCGGCTCCAGTGCGACGCCTGCGGCGACGACCAGTGGCGCGCAGAAGATGCTGCTCTACGAGGAAAAGCTCGGCCAGAGTGCACCGACCGCGATCGCCGGCACCGTGACCTGGACGCTGCAACAGGAAGCGAGCGACGACGGACGTCCCGAACCGACGATCCAGGGCCAGCTGTCCGTTCCGGACAAGGGTCTTTCCGCCTTGCTGACCATCAAGAAGAACGACGACGCCTCGCTGCCGGCAAGCCATCTCATCGAGCTGGTCTTCTCGCTGCCGGACAATTTCGAAGGCGGCGGCATCGATTCGGTACAGCGGATCGCCATGAAGAAGTCGGAACAGGATCGCGGCAATGCGCTCGTCGCCGTGCCGGCCAAGATCACTGACGACTTCCACATGATCGCGCTCAACGATTTCGACGAGGCGAAGAAGGCGAACCTGGAGCTTTTGCGCACGCGTGACTGGATCGATATTCCGATCACCTACCGCAACGGCCGCCGCGCGCTGTTGACGCTCGAGAAGGGCCCGACCGGCAAGCAGGTGTTCGACGAGGCGCTCAACAAGTGGGCGGCGATGGGCAACAGCGGCAACTGACGCCTTACGCGAGATGCAAAACAAAACCGCCCGGCGCGATGCACGCCGGGCGGTTTTTTATATCTGCAATTTCGCAGCGATCAGAGGCTGGCGTCGGCATCCACCACGCGAACGGCCTTGGCGCGGTCCCGAGCTTCCTTCTGGACCGCGTCCTGCACCTTCTCGAAGGCGCGGACTTCGATCTGGCGGACGCGCTCGCGGCTGATGTCGAACTCGGCCGACAGCTCTTCCAGCGTCACCGGATCTTCCGACAGGCGGCGGGCCTGGAAGATGCGCTTTTCGCGATCGTTCAGCGATTTCATCGCGTTGACCAGCATGGAGCGGCGGGTTTCCAGCTCGTCCTGCTCGATCAGCACCTGTTCCTGGCTTTCGTGGTCGTCGACCAGCCAATCCTGCCACTGGCCGGATTCACCCTCCGTCGCCCGGATCGGTGCGTTCAGCGATGCATCACCGGACAGCCTCCGGTTCATCGAGACGACTTCTTCCTCGGAGACGTTCAGCTTGGTGGCGATTTCGCTGACCTGATCGGGCTTCAGATCGCCGTCCTCGATGGCTTGCAGCTTGCCCTTCAGGCGGCGCAGGTTGAAGAACAGGCGCTTCTGGTTGGCGGTGGTGCCCATCTTCACGAGGGACCAGGAGCGCAGGATATATTCCTGGATCGAGGCCTTGATCCACCACATGGCGTAGGTCGCCAGGCGGAAGCCGCGTTCCGGGTCGAATTTCTTCACGGCCTGCATGAGGCCGACATTGCCTTCGGAAACGACCTCGCCAATCGGCAGGCCGTAGCCGCGATAGCCCATGGCAATCTTGGCAACGAGACGCAGGTGGCTCGTGACAAGTTCATGGGCGGCGTTGCGGTCGCCATGCTCCTGGTACCGCTTGGCAAGCATGTATTCCTGCTGCGGTTCCAGCATGGGAAATTTGCGGATTTCGTCCAGATACCGGCTGAGGCCGGCTTCGCCCGAGGCGATGACTGGCAATGATGCGCGGGCCATAAGCACCCCTCCTTCTTTCTCGATGACCCCTCGCGCCGCGGCGGCGGCGCTTTTGAGCGGGCCAAAAACGCGTGTGTTCCTATCGAACCCCACACTGATAGATATCACAGATAAGTACGGCAAAACCGTGTTTCAAGCGGTTTTCGCCTTCACGCTTTGGTGAATTTCAGACGGCTCTCAGAACCTCTGCCAGCTCGGCCATGTCGGGGGGCAAGGGGGCTTCGAAATGCATGACTTCGCCGGTCGAGGGATGCTCGAACTGCAGCATGAAGGCGTGTAGCGCCTGACGCGGGAAACGGTTGACGACGGCCTTGGCCTCGTCCGGAAGCAGGTTCGCCTTGGTGCGGTAGCCGCCGCCATATTGTGCGTCGCCGATCAGCGGATGGCCGATATGGGCCATGTGGACGCGGATCTGGTGGGTGCGGCCGGTTTCCAGGTGGCATTCGACAAGCGAGGCGAGCGAGGTGGCGTCCGGCCGCTCCTGAAAGCGCTCCAGCACTTCGAAATGGGTGACGGCGTGGTCTGCGTCGACGGCGCCCTCGCGCTTGACCGCGCGCTTGGTGCGGTCCGAAATCGATCGGCCGAGCGGCAGGTCGATCGTTCCGCGCATCTGCGGCGGACGACCCCAGACGATCGCCTTGTAGGCACGGGCAAGCTCTGTCGTCTGCCCATGGTCGGCGAACTGCGCCGACAACGAGCGGTGCGCGAGGTCGTTCTTGGCGACGATCATGACGCCGGTTGTATCCTTGTCCAGCCGGTGGACGATGCCAGGGCGCTTGACGCCACCGATGCCCGACAGGCTGTCGCCGCAGTGATGGATGAGGGCGTTGACCAGCGTTCCCGTCCAGTTGCCGGCGCCCGGATGGACGACCAGGCCCGCGGGCTTGTTGATGACGATGACATCATCGTCCTCGTAGAGAATGTCGAGCGGGATGTCCTCGCCCTGGGGTTCCGGGTCTTCCGGCTCCGGCAGCGTGATCTCCACGATGTCGCCGGGGCGGATCTTGCGGTGCGCACCGTCGACGACGCTGCCATTGACGGTGAGGTTGCCGCCCTCGATCAGGCTCTTGATGCGGCTTCGCGAGAATTCCCCCTCCAGGCCGGCCGCAAGCCAGGTGTCCAGCCGCCCGGATGCCGTTTCATCCGCCGTGAGGACTTTCTTATTGTCGTGACCTTGTTTAAAGGGGGCTTTCATTTCCAGTTCCCGTGTGAAAGGCGAATTACATGGCTCATATCGAGCAAGACGAAGACGAAAAGCCGCTCGATCCGGCGATGGAAAACGTCCGCCGCAAGATGGTCCGCCTTCAGCTCGTATCGGCCGGCATCATGGGCGTGATGCTTATGGCGGTATTGGCGGCCGTTGTCTACAAGGTGACGCAGACGCCGGGCAAGCCGGCGACCGTCTCCGGCCCGCTTTCCGTGCCGTCCGACCAGCCGCTGACCGCAAGCGTTGCCCTGCCGGAAGGCTTCACGGTTGACGACACGTCGCTTTCGGACGGCCAGGTGCTGTTCTTCGGCCGTATGGCCGATGGCGCGCGCAAGGCCTTCGTGTTCGACATTGCCACCGGTCGCATCATTGCCGACATCAACGTCGGCAGCCGCTGATCCCATGTCCATCGATCGTTCCGTCATCGTCGTCGATGATCCGCAGGATCCTCGGATCGCCTATTTCCGCGACATCCGCGAAAAGGACATGACGCACCGCGAGGGCCGGTTCATCGCCGAGGGTACCGTCGTCCTCAGGATGCTGGCCGATGCGCACCGCCGCGGCGAGGGCATTGTCTGCGAGGCGGTGCTGGTGCTCAGGAACAGGCTCAACGGCATCGAGGACATTCTCGAAACCTTCCCGACGGATGTTCCGGTCTATGTCGCCGAGCAGGCGGTGATCGATGCGATTGCCGGCTTTCACCTGCATCGCGGCATCCTGGCGCTGGGACGGCGGCAGAATGCGCCCGACTTCGAGGCGCAGCTTTCGGTTCTGCCGGAAAATGCGCTGGTGGTCGTCGCCTGCGGCATTTCCAACCACGACAATATCGGCTCAATCTTCAGGAATGCGGCCGCCTTCGGCGTCGATGCCGTCCTCCTGGACCAGACCAGCTGCGATCCGCTCTATCGCAAGGCGCTGCGGGTCTCCGTCGGGGCGGTGCTGTCGGTGCCATACGTGCGCGGCGGCTTGGATACCGACCTCGTCGCGCGCCTTGCAGACGCCGGCTTCGACATATTCTGCCTGTCGCCCTCCGGTCAGCGGCGTATCACCGATGTGGCGCCACAGGGACGAACTGCCCTTGTGCTCGGCACCGAGGGGGACGGGCTTTCGCCCGAAATCCTGTCACGCTTCACCGTGGTCAGCATCGCCCAGGCGCCGGGCCTCGACAGCCTGAACGTCGCGACGGCGGCCGGCATCGCGCTCCACGAAATCGCCTCGGCGGCCGGGCGACTGAGCTAAACGCCTACATTTACGGGAAGCAGGGGTGGCTTATTCGGCGGCTTCGCCGGAGAGCATCTTGCGGGCGCGCTCGGCCAGGCTGCCGGGCACGGGATCACCGTCATCGAATGAAATGTCGGAGAGCAGGCTGCGGATCGGCGAGGCGGCGCCTTCCTCGCTGGCGGTCAGCGCCACCACCTTGGCCGCCATCGTGGCGATCTCCGTGCGCAGGGCGTCGTCCTTGTCGGCGGAGCCGGCCTTCATCAGCCGCTCGGAGAGGGCGGTATTCTGATGATAGAGTTCCTCGCGCAACCGGCTCATTTCGTCTGGCGACAGCATTTTCACGGCAGACTGTTCTCCTGCATGGGGCGATCCGTTGGCATTCGGCGCGGCATTGCTTCCCGGCGTCTGCATTCCGGTGGCGGCATTGCCGTTTCTCGCATCAGCATTGGCGGCCTTCAGCCGCTCCGTCAACTGGCGGATGTCCTGTATGCGCTGTCTGAGTGCCGTCTGCGAATCGGCATTCTTCGCCGCTTCCTCTTCCAGCCGGTTCTCCAGCTTCGCCACCTTGCTTTCCTGGCGGTTGGCCTGGAACTCGGCTTCCTTGGCGCGGTGCGTCATTTCCTTCAGTTCATGACGCAGCGCTTCCCGTTCCTCACGGATGGTTGACAGGCGGTATTTCAGGTTCTCGATTTCGGTATCGCGGCTGGCGATCTCGATCTTCAGCGTGTCGAGGTTGGAGGCAACCAGATCCACGCGCTTCTGTAGCGTCTCGGCGCTGAAGCCCTTGGCGGCCATCGCCCGCTCCGCTTCATTGAGGTGCTGCTTGAGACGCATCACGTAGCCGTCCTCGTCGCGGATCTTCGAGCGCAGGTCGGCGGCCTCGACGCTCATCTCCTCGACCTGCATCTTCAGCTCGCGGTTTTCCGACAGCAGCTTGCGTGCCTCTTCCGACAGGCTGTTGTTGCGCACTTCGAGATGGGTCGCCTTCTCGCGCTGTTTCGTCAGCTCGATGCTGGCCTTGGCGTTCTCGGCGGCATAGGTGGCGCGCGCCATGTCGCGCTGCGCGGATATCTCCTGGGGGGAAAGCGGCATGGTCGCCTGAAGGCGCCTTTCGGTGTAACGGACGATACGGCGGTGGATTGCGGGAGCCAGCAGAAGGAACGCCAATGCGGCGCTCAAGAAGCCCAATCCAAACAAGAGAGCAAATTCAATCACGGTCGGCCGTTTCGTCTGTTCCGTTGCGGTACTTAAAGCACCTTATACTGACAGCGGCAAGTTGTTGACCGCCGGCGGAAATAGAAAGGCGGCCCGCAGGCCGCCTGAATTCTCTGTCGTGGTTAACGCGGGAACCGGATCAGAAGGGGTTCCAGGTCGGCTGGCGGGTCAGCTTCAGGTAGCCGACATTGATGCCCAGCCGCGCGCCGATGCCGGTGCGGATCGGGACCAGCAGCACGTCGCGGTTTCTCAGAACCGTCATGCCGACGCCGGCGACGACGTAGGCCGAGCCGTTGACGCCGCCGAAACGGTTATAGAGGTCGTCGACATTCGGCAGATCATAAACCAGCATCATCGTGCGGTCGCCATTGCCGCCATAGTCGAGGCCGAGGGACGGGCCCTGCCAGAAGACGGTGTGTTCGCCGACATTCTTGGTATAAAGCGCACCTTCGCCGTAGGTCAGGCCGGCAATCAGGGCTCCGGAGCCTTCCTGGCCGAGAATATAGCCATTCGGCAGGCCGTATTTGGAAAACGCCGTCTCGATCACCTTGGCGAGGCCGCCGCTCGTTTCGCCGAAGAAGGAATGACCGGCATCGACGATTTCCTGCATCGAATATTCGGAGTTCGTGGCGGCGTAAGTAGAACTGGAAGGCACGGTCAGGCTCATGAAAGCCAAAAGGGCGGTGACGAGCCGCAAGTGTGCCCAGGTGCGCAATTTTTTCAGAAACATGGCTTCACCCGTTCATCGGTAATTCGGATGTAAGCATTTTCCACCTTTCCCCTTAACAATCGGTTTACCAAATATGGTGTCATTATGGCACCGTCGATTTGCCTTTATTACTTGCGTCTCGGGCGGACTATTTGGGCCGCCGATGTGATATCGGTGAAGCTGATACGGGAAAATGACGCATTGTCGCGAGACAAGCGCCACGCCATTTTCCTGTGCCAGGGACACGGCAACCCATTGACGCGCGCCCGGCGGCAGGCAACACCGTGCCACGCGCGCCGCGACCATTCATCAGGAGACTTTCGACCATGAGCAATCCGAACCTCACCCTTTCCGGCCCGGACCTGGCCGCTCTCCTGTGCAGCCGCGTCTGCCATGACGTGATCTCGCCGGTGGGTGCGATCAACAACGGTCTCGAGCTTCTCGACGAGGGTGGCACCGACGAGGATGCACTCGATCTCATCCGCACCAGCGCTCTGAACGCCTCGGTGCGTCTGAAGTTCGCGCGGCTCGCCTTCGGTGCGTCCGGATCCGTCGGCGCCTCGATCGACACCGGTGAGGCGGAAAAGGCCGCGAAGGACTTCGCCCAGGCGGAGAAGAAGGTCGAAGTCAGCTGGAACGGTCCGCGGGCCATCGTCGCCAAGAACCGCGTCAAGCTGCTCCTCAACCTGTTCCTGGTCAGCTACGCATCGATCCCGCGCGGCGGTTCGATCGACGTGACGCTGGAGAATCCGGAATTCGACGCCAAGTTCTCGCTCGTCTCCAAGGGCCGAATGATGCGCGTTCCGGCGAAAATGGTCGAGCTGCTGAACGGCACGCTGTCGGAAGCCGTCGATGCACATGCGGTGCAGCCCTACTACACGGTGCTGCTCGCCGAGGAAGCCGGCATGAAGATCGAGTACCAGGTCACCGAGGACTCGATCATCTTCACCGCAGAAGTTGTGCCGGCGGCGTAACCATTCCTTAGCGCACTGGTTCTATATCTTGTTGGGAGCGTTACAGGTCCGCGTCAGGCGGGCACGTGGCGCTCCTATTTGCTTGAGCCAGCCCGTGCCGTTCTGAGGCCCGGAATGGTGGACCTGGGACCGCAAGGAGATCGCCATGGCCATGCCGAGACTGATGATCGTCGATGGATCGGACATCGTCCGCAAGGTCGGCAAGCGCATCCTGTCCGAAATAGGCTATCTGGTCATGGAAGCATCGAGCGCCCGCGAGGCGATCGTACGCTGTGAAGCGGACCTTCCGAAGATTCTCGTCGTCGATGCCGCCATGGAAGGCGCTCTCGACCTGATCGCCAATGTCCGCGCTCTGCCCAACGGGCCGGACGTGCGCATCTACTACTGCGTCATCGAGGCCGATCTGAAGACGATGATGCCCGGCAAGCGCGCCGGCGCCGACGATTTCCTGATGAAGCCGTTCGACCGGCGCATCCTGACCGAGAAGTTCGGCCACCTCATCGTCGCGGCCTGATCATCTGAGCACCGAAATTCGAGGCAATGCGCCCGGCTCCTCCGGGAAGCGAGGCTCCATGTCGCTCGTCTTTACCCGTTCTTCCCAATTGCGGACATGGAAAAGCCGCCGGAACGTTTCCGTCCTGGCGGCTGATCGCGGATAAGGGGGCTCTGGCTTGGCCTTGGATCAGGCGGTTTCCATGTACTCGCTGCCGTCGGGCTCGCGCAGCACGTAGCCGCGACCCCATACGGTCTCGATGTAGTTGGCTCCACCGGCCGCATTGGCGAGCTTCTTGCGAAGCTTGCAGATGAAGACGTCGATGATCTTCAGTTCCGGTTCGTCCATGCCGCCATAAAGGTGGTTGAGGAACATTTCCTTGGTGAGCGTGGTACCCTTGCGGAGCGAAAGCAGCTCCAGCATCTGGTATTCCTTGCCGGTCAGGTGAACGCGCTGGCCACCGACTTCGACAGTCTTGGCATCCAGGTTGACGACCAGATCGCCGGTGGTGATCACCGACTGGGCGTGTCCCTTCGAGCGACGAACGATCGCATGAATGCGGGCCACCAGCTCGTCCTTGTGGAACGGCTTGGTCATGTAATCGTCGGCGCCGAAGCCGAGGCCCCGGACCTTGTCTTCAATGCCGGCCATGCCGGAGAGAATCAGGATTGGTGTCTTAACCTTGGACAAGCGAAGCGTACGAAGCACTTCGTAGCCCGACATGTCGGGAAGGTTAAGGTCGAGCAGGATGATGTCATAATCATACAGCTTGCCGAGATCGACGCCTTCTTCACCGAGATCGGTGGTGTAGACGTTGAAATTTTCCGATTTGAGCATCAGTTCGATGCTCTGTGCTGTCGCACTATCGTCTTCGATGAGTAGAACCCGCATATTTATCCCCTTTTCCGCCGCTAAAAGGTTTGACAGCCCCTAGAAGCGCCCGGTCCAGTCGTTGCCTGTTAGGAAAGCTGCCACGTAATGGTTAACAAATTCTAATTCCTTCTGGCAAGGAGTATCGAATTTATTAAATATTTTTAGCAGGCTCCTGTTTTTCCGCGTGAATCTGACATCGCCATTTGTGAATCAGTACGTGAAGAAATCCCGCTAACTGATTCTTTCGACTCATCATTGTCGAGACCTAAAAATCGGCCCTGGCATTTACTGACCCTTAAATGATCACCCCTATGATTAACCATGCCCGTAAACGAAAGGTTACCAGCGGTAGGTTTTTGTTAACGCCGTCGATTTTTTTTCGTTAACCGATTCGTTTCGATTGGGTCGGTAGGGTGTTTTTGTGAATGAGCCGGGGTCTCGGTATCCACGGGAGTATTGCGTATGAAGTCACGTGAGAGCCTTACACGCCTGAAGGAATTTCAGGTCAAGGAAAAGCGCCGTCAGTTGCAGCAGTTGCAGATGATGATGGCCGAGTTCGAGCGGATGGCCGACGAACTTGAAAACCAGATTGCCTTCGAAGAGAAGAAGTCCGGCATCAGCGATCCGTCGCATTTTGCCTATCCAACCTTCGCCAAGGCGGCGCGGCAGCGCGCCGACAATCTTCAGGGATCCATCAAGGAACTGAAGATCCAGCAGGATGCGGCCGAACTGGCGCTGGAAGAGGTCGAGGCGGAATACGCCAAGGCCGCGGCGCTTGAGGAGCGGGACAGCTCGCAGCGCCTGCGCGCCTGACGCGGACCGGCCGTCTAGCCTATTTGCTCCCGGGACCGTTTTTAAACGGGCGTCCGCCGGCTTCTGCCGGCCGGTGCCCGCGCGTCGTTCCACATAACAGATATCCGGCCCGCATATTGCGGAGGGCGCAAGGCGTCGCTACATCGATGGTTGCGCCTTTCTGTAGGGGAGGCGGGAGACCCAGAAGGCGGAGCGGCACAATATTGAAGTTTCTGAGATCACTCTGCCTTTTCGCCGCGCCCTTCATGCTGGCGCTCGGCCTGGTGCTGCCGCTCATCGAACTCAACAAGCTGCACTTCTTTTCCGAAACGCCGTCGCTGATCGGTCTGCTGTTCGAACTCTGGGGGAACGGCGACGCGCTGCTGGCCGTCATCGTCGGCCTGTTTTCCGTCGTCTTCCCGATCGTCAAGCTGATCGTACTGACGGCGGAATTCGTGGACGGCAAGCCGCGGGAGGGCAAGGGGCTTCTGGTCGCGATCTTTCCCTATCTCGCCAAGTGGTCGATGATGGACGTGATGCTGGTTGCAATCGTCATCTTCGCGGCCAAGACGTCGGGTTTCGCGACGGCCTTCACCCAGCCGGGACTGTGGTTCTATGCGGGATCGGCGATCCTGTCGGGTATCCTGCCGCAGATAGCGCCAAAGCCGGGCGCGTGAGAAGCAAGGCCCGGATTTAAAATACCGACAAGGATTGGGGAAGAGAAGGAAAGGCTGTGAAAGGGGCTGATGCCCCTTCCATCAATGGCGGTACTGCTGGATGCGAGTGGTTCTCAGACCAGCAAGGCCATGGCTGTTGATGGAAGACTGCCAGGACAAAAATTCTTCAACTGTAAGGGTATAGCGCTCGCAGGCTTCTTCCAGACTGAGGAGGCCACCGCGAACGGCGGCGACGACTTCGGCCTTGCGGCGGATCACCCAACGACGGGTGTTGGCGGGTGGCAAATCAGCAATAGTAAGCGGGCTGCCATCGGGACCGATGACATATTTTACACGTGGACGCATTAACTCGGTCATTGGACTCTCTACTAAACACAAGACCATATGGGGCAACACTAGCCCGCCACATTTAAAATTTGCCTAAAGGCCAAGTAAGAATTTGATAAGAATTGAAAATACCTTGGCCCGATTTGCGCCATAATCGGCCTGAATCCGCCGTTTGGCGGGGCAAACGGGTGCTTTTGGACGGTCCGCAGAAAGAATCTTTTTCTCAAACATTTTCGTCGGATGTTCACAGCATCACCAATATCGCCTCGGTTTTCGTCACATCGAACTCGTATGTCGCCGTGCCGTAATGCTTCAGGCTGAGCGTATCGCCGGCGGAAAGATAGGTGAGGGCGCCGGCAAACTGGCTGTAGCCGTCGGCAACCGTTGCGAAATCGTTAACGGCCACAAGGCCGGTCGAGCCGTTGGCCGTCAGTACGGCCATGTGGCCGGACGTCGAGACGATGCGGGTGGAGAGGCCGACGAGATAAAAGCCCGATGCCGGGATAACGAGCGTCTTGCCGTAACCGCTGGCAAGCGAGGCTCCGAGCGAGACGCCGCCTTGGTTGATATGCAGCGTGTCGAAGCCGGTCTCCTCGCTATCGGCGGGCGTTGCCGTCAGCGGCGAGAGCGCGGCGCGGGCAAGCGGCCGGTTCGGCAGCCGGACGATGCCGCCGGGCGCGATCGAAAAGCCCGTCGCCCAGTTCGCCCCGTCGGGGCTCACCTTGACGGAGAATTCGTCGTTGCCGGCCAGTCCCATCTCGGCGCGGCCCGACCAACCGGTCTGGAGGAGGAGGGATGCCGTATCGCCGGCCGCCGCCTTGTTGACTTTGATCTGGTGTCCGCTGCCGGCATTGTTGAAGAGGCTCGCCGGAGAGGAGACCGCCAGGCGGTTGCTCGCGTCCGCCGTGGCGTTGACGCCGAGCTTCGAGAAGTTCGTCTCATCCGGCAAGGGCAGTTCGACCCAGTCCGTGCCGGTGCAATAGCGCTGCCGGCCGTCGGCCTTGAACCAGGCGCGCCAGCCTTCGAGCGGTTCGATGAAGATCCAGGCGCCATCCTGCCTGAAGGCGAGGCGGTCCGCCTTGCCTGTCCACGCGCCCGTCGGACTGTCGCCGACGCGATAACATTCCCCTTCCTCCGGCGCCTCTGGCTCATCGTCCAGCGTGTCCGCGATCGTCAACTGCACGACCGCGTCGATCAACTGCAGCGCCTCGTTATGCGTCACATGCTTCTGCGCCTGCGAGGGCAGGATATAGGGCATCTTCAGATTGGCGGTGGTCTCGGACATGGGCATCGTCTCCGGCAAAGCAACAACTGCCGGAGAGTATGGGTGTGATGCCAAGGGGGTGGAGACGCGGGATCAGGTGTCGTTGAAAAAGAACCGAAAACAGCGACGTGCGTCCTCCAGTTTTCCGCTCTCACTCAGTCCGATCGACTTGCCTTGTTTTCAGCGACAAGCAGTTCGAACACCTTCGCGAGCACGGGAGCCGTCGCTGCGCCGCCATCAAGATGGGTGAGCGGAACCGTGACAGTGTGCGTTCCTGATCCTCGGAAGAGCCGTTTGATTCTGATATCAAGCCGAAATGCGCGATAATTTATCTCTTCCGCCTTGATCTTTAGATGGATCCCGTAACAAGCGCCCGTTCGTGCCCAGGCCAATTCACAGGCTTGCACCTTGCTCCAGAAAATCTTCTGTTCGGAGGTTCTCTTTTCGATAAAGCCCTCTTCGTCCAGCAGAAGCATGAGTGGTTCTTCGGCAAAGATCGGGTACAGGCTGAACATTGCGAAGATGGTCATCATCACCGCCGTTGTGACCGTCCATATGAGCGCAATTGTCATTACCAATACGTGGCTGACCTCGCCGGACTGAAGTGCCTCAAACTCTGCGTAAGAGCAGACGGCAATGAGTGTAAGTAGAATAAGATAGGCAGGCGACAGGCGCAGTATTTCCAGACGCGGGTGCTTTACATGGGCTCCGCAAATCAGTGGCAAACTGATGCTTATGGCAACCGGCGGCCAGGTCTTGCGGCCAGAAGCCGGCCCCTGAATTGTTATAATCCTGCGATCTTCGTCTTTCGGTTGCATTTGAAAATTCGATTGCTGACGGGGTTATTGGGTCTGGATTTTGGTATTGGTGTTGCTATCGAAGCAGTATTCGCCCGAGCTCACATTTCCAGCAAGACTTGCGCTGCCTTGACGGCTGCGGAGGCGCGGTTTTCGACGCCGAGCTTGATGTAGATCTGTTCGAGGTGCTTGTTGACCGTACGGGCGCTAAGCCCCAGGATTTCGCCGATGTCGCGGTTGGATTTGCCCTTGGCGATCCATTGCAGGACTTCCGATTCCCGGTTCGTCAGCGGGAAGTGTTGACGCAGGATCTCGTCGTCGCTGCTTTCGTTCGCGGCCGTCAGCCGGAAGAGATATTCGTCGCCGCCGATTGCGCCCAGGAAGGTGAGCTGCAGCGCGGCGCGGCCGTTATGCGAGATGGTCAGGGCGCTGTCGCCGCCATCTGCCTTCTCGCGCGCCTCCAGCCAGCGGCCGACGTTCTCGGTGATGATCTCCAGCCCGTCGTCGCTGCCGGTCGCGGCGTTGACGAGGCGGGTTGCCTGCGGCGTCGACCAGTGGATCTTGCCGTCGTTCTTGACCGCCAGCAGGTGACGGCCGGCGGCATCGAGCGCCACGCGGGCGCTTTGCGCGGAGCGGGCGTTGGAGAGATGCACGCGGATGCGGGCGCGGAGCTCGTCGATGTTGATCGGTTTCGTCAGATAGTCGACGCCGCCCGATTCGAGCGCGTGGACGATATGCTCGGTTTCCGAAAGGCCGGTCATGAAGATGACGGGGATCTGCGCGACCGCCGGATTGGCCTTCAGCCGCCGGCAGGTCTCGAAACCGTCCATGGAGGGCATCACGGCGTCGAGCAGCACGAGATCCGGGGTGATGCGGTCGACGATGTTGAGCGCAGCGGCGCCCGATGTGGCAATCAGCACGGAGAAGCCTGACTGTTCGAGCGCATCCGTCAGGAAGCCCAGAGCGTCCGGGGAATCGTCGACCAGGAGGACAATGTCTCTCGGGAGCCCGCTGCTAACCACTGGCCTTGATGCCTTTCTCTTCGAACTGGCTGAGGAAATCCATGTAGCCGGTCATGTCGAATGCTTGCACATAGGCGCGCAGGGCCTCGACGAAGGGCCGGTGGGTCTCATGCTTCTCCATCTCGGCAAGTTTCGCCTCGATGCCGCGAACATAGCCAATTTCGCCGAGCTGCCGCAATTCCCGCACATGCGAAAGGCCGGGATTGGCGATCGCCGAGTGCCGGTCGGTCTTTTCCTCGACGCGCTCCTCCTCGTAGATCCATTCAAGACCGAGATAGGCGGCCAGCTTGTCGATCATCTGGCGGATGTTGACCGGCTTGGCCAGCGTGTCGTTGTGGGCGTCGGTGCCGCCTTCCAGATAGGAGCCGTCGCCGATATTGGCGGACACCATCAGCATCGGCGCGGTCTGGCCGGCGTCGCGCAGCCTTGTTGCCAGCGTCCAGCCGGTCATGCCGGGCATCAGGATGTCGATCATGAACAGATCGGGCTTCAGCTCCGAGACGAGCTGCAGGCATTCCTCGCCGCTTTCGGCCGTCAGCACGACGAAGTCCATCGGTTCGAGAACTTCACGCATCAGGCTGCGGTGATCCTCGTTGTCGTCGACGATGACGATGGTGCGGCGCGGGCCGGTGTAGGAGATGATGCGCTTTTC
Source organism: Rhizobium sp. PAMB 3174 (assembly GCF_052908375.1). Classification (NCBI taxonomy): domain Bacteria; kingdom Pseudomonadati; phylum Pseudomonadota; class Alphaproteobacteria; order Hyphomicrobiales; family Rhizobiaceae; genus Rhizobium; species Rhizobium sp. PAMB 3174. The sequence continues at coordinate 742,785 of NZ_CM128608.1, forward strand.
CGCCGCCGGCGCGGTGCTCGGCCGGTCGATGGCGGCGAGCATCAGCCGTACCTTGAACGTCGAGCCTTCGTCCTTGACGCTGGAGACCGAGATTTCGCCGCCGAGCGTGTTGGTGAGCAACTGCGTGATCGTCAGGCCCAGGCCCAGGCCGGGGCGGGGCTGCACGGTCTCCGCCTCGCCGCGCTGGAAGGGCTCGTAGATGTGGGCGATGTCCTTCTCGGAAATGCCGCGGCCGGTATCGGCGACAGTAAAGGTGGCCACTTGGCTGCGATAGGCGACCGTGAAGCGGACCTCGTCGCGGTCGGTGAACTTGATGGCGTTGGATAGCAGGTTGACGAGGATTTGGCGCAGCCGCTTGTCGTCGGTGCGGACATATTGCGGCAGGTGGGCGGGCCGTTCATGCACGAAGGACAGGCCCTTTGCCTGCGCCTGCGGGCGGAACATGTCGACGATCTGGTCGAGGAAATCCTGGATGTTGATTTCCTTGGAATAGACCTGCAGCCGGCCGGCCTCGATCTTGGAAATGTCGAGCAGGCCGTCGATCAGGCCGGAGAGATGGTCGGCGCTGCGCTTGATCACCTTGATCGCCGACTGGCGCGGGGCGGGGATGGTGTCGTCGCGCTCGAGGATCTGCGCATAGCCGAGCACCGCGTTGAGCGGCGTCCTGAGTTCATGCGACAGGCCGACGACATAGCGGCTCTTGGCGCGGTTGGCGGCTTCGGCGTCTTCCTTGGCCTTCTGCAGCGCCGCGTCGGTCTTCTGGTGGGCGGCGATTTCCTTCAGCAGCAGCGTGTTCTGGCGCGAGGATTCCTCTTCCGCGACCACGCGGCTGTCATGGGCGAGCACGTAGAACCAGCAGGCGACGCCGGTCAGGATGGCGAAGACGAAGAAGACGACAAGGATCGTCCGGTTGACCACCTCGGCGACTTCCGGCGCGGAAATGCCGACCTGATGGGCGATCATCGCCAGGATCGCGCCGATGGCGGAGACGGCAAGGACGACCGCGATGCCGTAGCGCCCGAGCCGCGTCGTCAGGCGGGTGACGATCTCGTCGGAGAGCAGGCGACGGGCGACCGCGCCGACCTGCGCGTTGAAGCGCGCCTTCGGCTTGCAGAGATCGTGGCAGCGGCTGTCGAGCGAACAGCAGAGCGAGCAGATCGGCGCGGCATAGGCCGGGCACCAGGCCATGTCTTCCGGCTCGAAGGGATGTTCGCAGATCGAGCAGGTGATGGTCGACATCTCCTGCCATTTCCGTCGCGGCTTGCGGGCGAGGTAATATTTGCCGCCGGTCGCAAAGGCCATCAGCGGCGAGACGATGAAGGCGACGATCAGCGCGATATAGGGCGCAAGCGAGGCGGCGGTCGGTCCCATGGCGCCGAAATGGGCGATCAGCGCCAGCGTCGCTGACGAGCCCATCGAGACGAGGCCGACCGGGTTGATGTCGTAGAGATGGGCGCGCTTGAACTCGATGCCGGGCGGCGACAGGCCGAGCGGCTTGTTGACGAAGAGATCGGCCGAGATCGTGCAGAGCCAGGCCATGGCGATGATCGAGAAGATGCCGAGCGTTTCCTCGAGCAGCTTGTAGATGCCGAGCTCCATCAAGAGCAGGGCGATCGCAACGTTGAAGAACAGCCAGATGACGCGGCCGGGATGGCTGTGGGTCAGGCGCGAGAAGAAGTTCGACCAGGCGAGCGAGCCGGCATAGGCGTTCATCACATTGATCTTCAGCTGCGAGACGACGACGAAGGCGGCCATCAGCAGAAGGGCGGCATTGTGCCAGGGGATCATGTAGCCGAAGGCGGTGAGGTACATCTGTGACGGATCGGCGGCGCGATCGGCCGGAACGCCGGAACTCAGCGTCAGCACGACGAGGAAGGAACCGGCGAGCAGCTTCGGCGCGCCGACGATCACCCAGCCGGGGCCGGCGAGGAAGATGGCGATGCGGTGGCGCAGCTTTCGCGTACCTTCCGGCGGCAGGAAGCGCAGGAAGTCGACCTGTTCGCCGATCTGCGCCATCAGTGCCAGGATGACGGCAGACGCGGCGCCGAATTCGACGAGATCGAAGGGGGCGGTGCCGGAGGCCGCCGGCGGATGATGAATGCCGGCAAAGGCGCGCCAGAGGTCGAATTTCTGCCAGTCCGACAGCGCGATGAAGACGAAGGGCAGGACGTTCAGGATGATCCAGAACGGCTGGGTCAGGAGCTGGAAGCGGCTGATCAGCTGCACGCCGTGGGTGACGAGCGGGATCACCACGGCCGCCGAAATAATGTAGGAAATCCAGAGCGGTATGCCGAAAGCCAGCTCCAGCGCCCCCGACATGATCGACGCCTCGATGGCAAACAGCATGAAGGTGAAGCTGGCATAGATCAGCGAGGTGATCGTCGAACCGATATAGCCGAAGCTCGCGCCGCGGGTCAGAAGATCGATGTCGACGCCGTGGCGGATCGCATAACGGCTGATCGGCAGGCCGACCGTCAGCATGGCGATCGAGGCGACGACGATCGCGAAGAAAGCGTTGGTGGTGCCGTAGGACAGCGTAATTGCCCCGCCGATCGCTTCCAGCGCCAGGAAGGAAATGGCGCCGATCGCCGTCTGCGAAATGCGTTCGGAGGAAAAACGGCGCGCGCTCTTGGCGGTAAACCGCAGCGCGTAATCCTCAAGCGTCTGGTTCGCCACCCAGCGGTTATACTCGCGCCGGACGGGTATGATGCGTTGGCGTGCGGCCATAGGGCTCGTCTGCTGTTCCCGTGTGACGGTCGTGGGAGGTCGCCGTCTTCTTTGAAATTGTGGCGAGTGTCTGCGGATTGCGGGTAATTTGCAAGGGGAGTGAGAGAAGGCAGCGTCGGGCTGTTGCCAAGCCAACGCACTTACTTTGCTCGAAGATCGGGGGCATCCGGATGCTCGAAGTCGAAATCCTCTTCCAGCTCGAGCCGTGGTGGCCTTTCCCTTCCGTGGCGGATCGTGAAAATTGAGATTTCGTCTTTCAAGACTTGATAGTCGACAAGGTACTCGCCCATGACGAAGCGCAGGATGCCTGGAACCGGAATATCGGCGTTGAACTTTCCCATTTCCGGGAAGCGTGACAGTTCCTGTCTCAGTCGCTTCAGATCACCGAGGAATTGCTGGGCGGCTCTCGGACTTCTTGATTTCAGATAACTTGCTTCGCTCCTCACATAGTCTCGTGCGCGAGGCGCGACGGTGACTTTCAAGCTGCCGCTCCTTTGACGATGGCATCCACCTCATCAATGAGTTCATCAAGATCATGACCCTGTCCATCATCAATATCCCGCTTTGCCTCTGCAAGTTCGATGATCTCGCGTCCCTCCGCCGCCAGATAGGATTTCAAGGCGCGAACGAAAACCCAACTTCGGCTTCGGTTGCAGATTTCAGCGATCTCTTCGATTTCGGACAGTACGTCCTTTGGCAGACGCATCGTGATCGGATCTGAAAGCTTATGTTCTGACATCGCTTTTTCCTTCATTTGTAATACAAATGATACCTCGACGCAGGATTTGGGTCAAACTCAATTGCCTGTGCCGCTCAATCTCTGGCAGGAAATGGAAGCGCTGCCCTACTGGCAGGTAAGCGTGATCTTCTCCGGGATCACCAGTCCGCCGAAATAGGCATTGTCCGATGCCGGGCTGATGGTTGTCGTGCAGTTGGTTGCGGCGTCGTCGCCGCGGATCATCGCCGGCCGGTCGTCGGCAAGCCGCATGTCGGCGATATAGCCGGTGTCGGCAACGATTGCCGAGAGGGATCTTCCGGCAAGGGGAATGGCCTCAGGCGGCGTCAGCCCCAGCGAGACCGTCACATCGCCGTCGCGGATCTCCGCGTGAAAGGCTGCGAGCGTCAGCGCAAACCGCGTGCCGTCTTCCGCCGAAAGCCGTGTCAGGTAGTCGAGGCCGGAGAGGTCGGCTTTCATCTTCGCCGCGAGAGCCTGGATTTCTTCCTGATCGAAGGTACCGTCCGCATTGGCGTCGAATGCCTTGACCAGATAGGTGCTGTAGGCCTTGTCGAAGGTCCAGGTTTCGGCCAGCGCGGCAAGGTTTCCGCCTTTCACGTCGAAGAGAACGCGAACGGTGACGGCGACGTCGGGATGGGCGAATGCCGGCAGCGCGCCTGCGGCGAGAAGTGCCAGAGCAAGGAGCGACCGTCTCATGGCTTGCCAACTCCGCTGGCGTCCAGTTCTCCCAGCACCGGTCCGAAGCCGGGATAGTCTCCTTCTCCGGCGGGGACGGCGGAAAAGGCCGGCGGATGAAATTCCTGGTCTTTCGAGACAGCGAAGGCTCCGCCATAGAGAAGGCTGATGGCGATCAGCCAGCTTCCCATGATCTGCGTCGCCGTTCCCGCCCAGGCAAAGCGTGCCAGCAGGCCAAGGGCGGCCGCCAATGCGACGGTCCAGAGCGATGCGGCGAGGTTTTGCGGCACGAAGAAGCGATCGTGCAGCGTGAGATCCGAAAGGCTGACGAGAATGGCCAGCAGCATGCCGGTCAGAAAGGAGACCGGCAGGGCCGGCCAGGTCCGCCATCTGACGGGCAGGACGAGACAGAGCCCGACGACAAGCGTCGCCAGCGGCCCGGCATAGAAGAAGTGCGTGCCGGCACCCGGAAGCGGGGCCACCACCTTCAAAAAGATGTCACGCGCGCCAAACCCCGCCGCCATGCCGGCCATGAGCAGGGCGGTAGCGACAAGCCTTGGTCGGGTCGGCAGTTGCGCCAGCAGAAAGCCGAAGCCGATCAGCGGCAGAAGACGGTCGAAGGACAGGGAGGGCTGCAGCGCCCATCGCAACAGGTCGCCCTGGACGTCCGTTTCGCTGATCGCCGAGAGGACGATCAAGCCGGTCCCAGCTATAAAGAGGGCGAGGGTAAGCGCGACATGCCGGCGCCAGCCGCCGGTGCGTGCAACCGATCCGACGGGCTTCACCGGGTCAGCTCATCAGGAAGTAGACGCCGCCCGGCGCAATCATGGCGCCGAGAATGCGGGCGAGTTTTCCATTGTATAGCCGTCCGGCGTAGAGGCCGACGAGAATGCCGAGGATGTGGATCATTCCCGTCGCGACGACGAAACCGATGGCGTAATCAGCCGGATCTGTGGCGATCGGCAGTTCCGCGCCGTGCGCGTAGCCGTGGCAGATGGCGAAGACGGAAATGATGGCGAGCGCCACCCATTCCTGCGGCTTCCAGGAAAAGGCGATCGCCGCGCCAAGCACGAGGATCGAAAGCGCAATGCCGATCTCGACGCCGGGGAGGGGAACGCCGGCAATGCCGAGCACGCCGCCGATGACCATGATCAACGGGAAGGTGATCGGCAGGCTCCAGACCGAGCGGCCGCCCATCTGCGCGCCCCACAGGCCGACGGAAAACATCGCCAGCAGGTGATCGGCACCGGACAGAGGATGCAGGAAGCCGTGGACGAAGCCGCCTGCGCTATCCTGGGTGATGTGGGCTTCGGCAATGGCCGGAAGGCCGGCTACGAACACGGCCGCGAGCGCAAGCGTCAAAAGGCTGCTGCCTGCGCCGCCCGTCGCGGTGCGTTTCCCGTCCGCCTGTCTTGTCATGGATCGCCCTTCCTGATCTCGCCTGCCGGAATCTTTATCCCACCATGACAAGCGGTCAAGTCCGGCAAGATTGTGTCGATTGGCTGCCGATTTCATGCGGCCTGTGGCCGCGATACCAGCCAGACGCCGAAGCCGGCGATCACCATCCCGGCGATCGCGATCAGGGTGAGCTGCTCGTCAAGCAGCACCCAGCCGAAGACCGCGGCCACGGGCGGAATGAGGAAGAACAGCGCCGAGACCTTGGAGGCTTCGGAGCGGCTGAGCATGAAGAGCAGCAGCGAGATCGAGATCAGCGAATTGGCAACGACCAGCCAGCCGAGCGCGACGAAAAGGCCGGCACTCCAGTCGACCGGGCCGCTTTCGAAGGTGAGCGCCATGGGGGCGATGGTGACGAGGCCGACCACATACTGGATCAGGTTGACGGTGACCGGATGGGCTTTGACCGGAAAACGCTTCTGGTAGAGCGTGGCTGCGGCCATGCCGATGGTGGAACCGACGCAGAGGATGAGGCCGATGTCGAGCGCCGCGCCCATTTCCTCCGTCTGGCTGCCGACGATGACGATGATGGCGCCGGCGGCGCCGAGGATGAGGCCGACCCATTTGACGAGGTTGATCCGCTCGCCGGTGACGAAGGGGGAGGCAAGCGCAACGAGTAATGGCTGCATCGAGGCGATTACCGCCGTCACTCCCGCCGAGACGCCGAGGTTCATGCCGCCATAGGCAAGCCCGAAATAGACCGACTGGATGAGGAAACCCACGACGGCAATGTGCAGCCAGCCGATCGCCTTTGCCGGCGCCTGGGCGCGCATGATGAAGAAGAGCGGCAGGAAGACGACCACGATGATGCCGTAGCGTAGCGCCAGGAAGGTCAGCGGTGGCGCGTGCTGCAGGCCGACCTTGGCGAAACCGAAACCGGACGACCAGAAGACGAGAAAGAGCACGGGCGCGATCCTGGCGATCAGGGCGCCGTGGCGGTGCTCATCGGCGGGCGGGGGCGATTGCGTCCCGGTCTGGTTCTGGGTGCTCATTCCGGCCTTCGACAGAGAAGAGGGAGAGGGAAGGATGGGATCATTGGAGTGCTGGCCGAGACGTTTCCGGGACGAGTCGAAAGGAAAACGCGGACCGCATGCTTTTGTGTCACCACGCGGCGCCAGTGGCAAGTCGGCACGGCGCGGGCCGTGGCGTAGATGTCGGCAGGCGAAGAAAATTTATTTTAATATAGGCAATGGTTTCAAGCTGTTGATGAAAAAGTATCGCTCTGATCCGGGGTGGTCGAGGAACTAAATTACCGATTGTGATTGATTGTTTCTCCACAACGGCTATATATGGGGCATCGAACTTTGCTTGTGACTTTTGCTTCCGGAGCTTTTGCTCCTCTTCAGATCTCCTTTCAAAACATCGAGCTTTTCCTGGCGAGCTACAGCCGGGCAACACCAGCGATTGAAAGGTAATCGTTATGAACACAGGCACAGTTAAGTGGTTTAACAGCACCAAGGGTTTTGGTTTCATTCAGCCGGACGACGGATCGACGGACGTTTTCGTTCACATCTCCGCCGTTGAGCGTGCGGGTATCCGTTCGCTGGCCGAAGGCCAGAAGGTTGAGTTCGAAGTTGTTCGCGACCGCAAGTCCGGCAAGAACTCGGCTGACAACCTCAAGGTTGCCTAATTGTCATTCGCGCCTGCTGACCACGGATGTACTGGCAGTGTGGCGCTTGAATGACCTGGAGAGGTCGGGGTAACCCCCGGCCTTTTTATTTATTTCCCCCGGGCTTTGCCCGATGAAGGAGCGACGATGAAGAGCAGAAGCGGAAAAGGCTTTGCCGCTGGCGATGTCGTCATATTGCATTCCGGCCTGGTCAAGACATCGACTGACCTCAGGACATGCACAATTGTCAGCGTCTTGCCGGCAGCCGATCGCGGCGAGCGGCAGTATCGCGTGCAGTTTGAAAACGAAAATTTCGAACGGCGCGTGGTGGAATCGGACATCGAGACGCTGAAGAAGGCTGTGGCTGTAGAGGGCGGTGGCATTGTCGCCGGCAGCGGCAACTCCTGGTTGAAACCACTTCGGTCGAAGGCCAGCAGATCTCTGCCCCGTTGAAATAAAATGCGGTGCCTCGCCGCGCAGACAGACAAAAGGAAGGAATTGTTTTGCAGGTTCTCGTCAGGGACAACAACGTCGATCAGGCACTCCGCGTACTGAAGAAGAAGATGCAGCGCGAAGGCGTGTTTCGGGAAATGAAACAGCGCAGCGCCTATGAGAAGCCTTCTGAGAAGAGAGCCCGCGAAAAAGCAGAAGCCATCCGTCGCCACCGCAAGCTGGCGCGCAAGAAATTGCAGCGTGAAGGCCTGATCCCGGGCCCCAAGAAGGTCGTGCGCGCGCGCTGACCCGATTTGCCCGTCACGCCGGTTTTCCGGCGTGAGGGCTGTCCTCGCCTTCTGGCAGGTCCCGGTCCACAGGGTTGGCTCCGCCGATTGGCGCGGAGCAACGGCCCGACCGACATCTCCATTGCATGTGCCGAAAGGAAGAAGACATGGCTGCCAGCAAAGACAAATTCTTCGATCCCGCCAAGATGAAATCGAAGGACAAGGCGACCGTGACGGACGATACCGCCCGCGCCATCATCGCGGCCGAAGCGACGGCCCGCGACAAGAAGACCGAAAAACTCCGCGCCCTGCGCATGGCCCAGGACGCCGAAGCGCCGGCCGAGCCGGTCAAGGCGAAACGTACCCGCAAGACTGCGGCGCGCTGATCCTTCCAGAACGGCCGCATCTCAATGCCGGCCACAATCCCCCGAACTGACATACTCGCCACCCGACATTATAGATGTCCGCTGCCGGCAATGTTTTGCCGCGGCGTGACGCTGGTGCATCCAGCGTACATTTGCCCCCTCTGCCTACGTCAATTGACGTATATCGCAACGCACAATCCCGTCGGATAGTCGCCTGCAGCAGCGGTTGACGTTTTTCTCCCGCGCCGTTGCGGAGTGAACGAGAAGAGGGGTTCAAACCAAAATGTCTATCACCAGCAAAATTTCTGGTGCGCTTCTGGCTGCGGCCATGTCGGCTTCGGCCTTCACCAGCGCACTTGCCGCCGACGACACGATCAAGGTCGGCATCCTGCACTCGCTGTCGGGCACGATGGCGATTTCCGAAACCACGCTGAAAGACGCCATGCTGATGCTCATCGACGAGCAGAACAAGAAGGGCGGCCTTCTCGGCAAGAAGCTCGAGGCCGTCGTCGTCGACCCGGCTTCCGACTGGCCGCTGTTTGCCGAAAAGGCACGCGAGCTGATCGAAAAGGACAAGGTTGCCGCCGTGTTCGGCTGCTGGACCTCGGTTTCGCGCAAGTCGGTGCTGCCGGTCTTCAAGGAACTCGACAACATCCTGTTCTACCCGGTCCAGTATGAAGGCGAAGAGTCCGAGCGCAACGTGTTTTACACGGGTGCTGCGCCGAACCAGCAGGCCATTCCTGCCGTCGACTACCTGATGAAGGAAGAAGGCGTCGAGCGCTGGGTTCTGGAAGGCACGGACTACGTCTATCCGCGCACGACCAACAAGATCCTCGAAGCCTATCTGAAGGCCAAGGGCGTTCCGGCCGAAGACATCATGGTCAACTACACGCCGTTCGGCTTCTCCGACTGGCAGACCGAAGTCGCCGCGATCAAGAAGTTCGGCTCCGCCGGCAAAAAGACCGCCGTCGTCTCTACCGTCAACGGTGACGCCAACGTTCCATTCTACAAGGAACTCGGCAACCAGGGCATCAAGGCCGAAGACATTCCGGTCGTCGCCTTCTCCGTCGGTGAAGAAGAACTCGCCGGCATCGACACCAAGCCGCTCGTCGGCCACCTCGCTGCCTGGAACTACTTCGAATCCGTCGATACGCCCGAAAACAAGGCCTTCATCGAGGAGTGGAAGAAGTTCACCGGCAACGACAAGCGCGTGACCAACGACCCGATGGAAGCCCACTATATCGGCTTCAACATGTGGGTTAAGGCCGTAGAAGCGGCCGGCACCACCGATCCGGACGCCGTCATCGACGCTCTGCCGGGCATTGCGGTCCCGAACCTCTCGGGCGGCTACTCTGCCATGATGCCGAACCACCACATCACCAAGCCTGTCCTCATCGGCGAAATCCAGGACGACGGCCAGTTTGACATCGTCTCGCAGACCTCCGGTCTCGTTCCGGGCGATGCCTGGTCCGACTACCTGCCGGATAGCAAGGACCTGATCTCCGATTGGCGCAAGCCGATGTCCTGCGGCAACTTCAACGTTGCCACCGGCAAGTGCGGCGGCAAGGGCTCCTAAGCTCCTGCCTCTCGCTTGAACCGAACATGCCGCAGGCGGGATTCCTGCCTGCGGCTTCATGAAAAGGGGCGGGCCGATCATGTTCAAAAGACATTTTCTTCATCTATTCAGAGTTATCGCGGCGGTCTTCGTTCTTGCCGCTGCCAGCGGGCCGCTGCATGCGGAAGACTTGAAGACGCTGATCAATTCCTTCGCGGGCGCCAATTTCAACAAGGTGGAAAAGATCGTTACCGATCTGGCTGCAACGGGAGACACGGCGGTCGTGCCGGCCCTGAATGCGCTGTCGAACGGTGATCTCTATGTCCGTACCTCCGACAATCAGGTGTTCATCACCAAGAAGGCCGGTTCCAATCTGGCGCTGATCGACCCCTTGAGTGGGGAAAAGGTCGGCGAGGAAGCGGAAGGCGCGCTCACCAAGATCAAGGTGAAGAACAGCATCCGCCGGACGATCCGTTCGGCGATCGGCACGCTTACGCTGCAGAGCCCCAAGCGCGAGGTCAGGCTGTCGGCGGCGAAGTCGCTCCTGCAGTCGCCGGACCAGGAAGCGCTCGAGCCCGTCGAGACGGCGCTCGCGGCTGAACAGGATCCGGAAGTCCGTGCCGCGCTTCAGGAGGCGCATGCCTTCCTGATCATGAGTTCCGACCGGCCGCTCGCCGAAAAGCAGGCCGCGGTTGAAATTATTCGCGACATGGGCGGCCAGGATGCGGTCTCCGTCCTGATGGCGGCGCAGGGCGCTGCCGGCGACGAGCTGAAGCCCGACATCGACAAGGCGATCGCCCACATCCAGAACGCCCAGCAGCTCTGGAACGTCGTGCAGAACATCTGGTACGGGCTGTCGCTCGGCTCGGTGCTGCTGCTTGCCGCCATCGGCCTTGCCATCACCTTCGGCGTGATGGGCATCATCAACATGGCGCATGGCGAAATGGTCATGCTCGGCGCCTATTCCACCTTCGTCGTCCAGCAGGCCATCCGCACCTCCGCGCCGTGGCTGTTCGACTGGTCGCTGGCGATCGCCCTGCCGGTGGCCTTCGTCGTCGCCGGGTCCGTCGGGCTCGTCATCGAACGGCTGGTCATCCGCTTCCTCTATGGCCGGCCGCTGGAAACGCTGCTTGCCACCTGGGGCATCTCGCTCATCCTGCAGCAGGCGGTGCGCTCGATCTTCGGGCCGACCAATCAGGAAGTCGGCAATCCGAGCTGGATGTCCGGCGCCTTCCCGCTCGGCGGGCTGACGATCACCTGGAACCGCATGTGGATCATCGTCTTCTCGCTTGCTGTCTTCGTCTCGCTGCTGATGCTTTTGAAGCGCACGCCGTTCGGACTGCAGATGCGGGCGGTCACCCAGAACCGGCGCATGGCCTCCTCGATGGGCATCCGTACCGCCTGGGTCGATGCCTTCACCTTCGCGCTCGGCTCCGGCATTGCCGGCATGGCGGGCGTGGCGCTGTCGCAGATCGATAACGTCTCGCCCAATCTCGGGCAGGGCTACATCATCGACAGCTTCATGGTCGTCGTCTTCGGCGGCGTCGGAAACCTCTGGGGCACGCTGGTCGGGGCCTTCTCGCTCGGCATCCTCAACAAGTTCCTTGAGCCCTATGCGGGTGCGGTGCTCGGCAAGATCATCGTCCTCGTGCTCATCATTCTCTTCATCCAGAAACGTCCGCGCGGCCTGTTCGCGCTGAAGGGAAGGGCGGTGGAAGCATGATCACCTCGTTTGTCCTCCGCGCCCTCGACAGAAAAATCGTCTTTGCCGCAGTCATCCTGCTCGCTCTTGCGGTTCTGGTTCCTGTCCTGAACCTCATGACCGACCCGCAAAGCGCCATGCACATCCCGACCTACATCATGGCGCTTTTCGGGAAATACCTGACCTATGCTCTACTCGCCCTGGCGCTGGATCTGGTCTGGGGTTTCTGCGGTATTCTTTCTCTCGGCCACGGCGCCTTCTTCGCGCTCGGCGGCTATGCCATGGGCATGTACCTGATGCGGCAGATCGGTTCGCGCGGGGTCTATGGCGACCCGATCCTGCCGGACTTCATGGTCTTCCTCAATTGGAAGGAACTGCCCTGGTTCTGGTACGGCTTCGACCAGTTTTGGTTCGCCATGCTGATGGTGCTTTTGGTGCCGGGCCTACTTGCCTTCGTGTTCGGCTGGTTCGCCTTCCGCTCGCGCGTCAACGGCGTCTACCTGTCGATCATCACCCAGGCGATGACCTACGCGCTGCTGCTCGCCTTCTTCCGCAACAATATGGGCTTCGGCGGCAACAACGGCCTGACCGATTTCAAGGACATCCTCGGCTTCGACATCCAGGCCGACGGCACGCGTGCGGTCCTGTTTGCCGCCTCGGCGATCTTCCTCGCGCTGTCGCTGATCCTCGCCTCGGCCATCGTCCGGTCGAAATACGGCAAGATCCTCGTCGGCATCCGCGACGCCGAAAGCCGCACGCGCTTCCTCGGCTTCCGGGTGGAGCACATGAAGCTCTTCATCTTTGTTGTCTCGGCGATGATGGCGGGCATTGCCGGCGCGCTCTACGTGCCGCAGGTCGGCATCATCAATCCCGGCGAGTTCGCGCCGGCCAACTCGATCGAAGTCGTCATCTGGACGGCGATCGGCGGGCGCGGAACGCTGATCGGGCCGATCATCGGCGCGGTCCTCGTCAATGGCGGCAAGACGATCTTCACCGGCCTATTCCCGGAGGTCTGGCTGTTCGCGCTCGGCGGACTGTTCGTCCTCGTCACCCTCTTCCTGCCGAAGGGTATTGTCGGGACGGTGCAGCAGTATTTTGTCACCCGCAAGGAATACCGGGACGCGGCAAAGGCTGAAGACAATCGCGGTGGCGGCGAAGCCGAACCGCAAGCGGCGGAGTGAGACGCATGCAGGTCAGTGATACGTCAGTCGAACGGCCCTCGAGCCTTCTCTATCTCAACGGCGTCTCCGTCTCCTTCGACGGGTTCAAGGCGCTGAACAGCCTCTCTCTCGTCATCGCGCCGGGGGAACTGAGGGCCATCATCGGTCCGAACGGCGCCGGCAAGACGACGATGATGGACATCATCACCGGCAAGACCCGGCCGGATTCGGGCGAGGTTTACTTCCAGGGCGATATCGACCTGACCAAGCGCGACGAGGCCGACATCGCCCAGCTCGGCATCGGCCGCAAGTTCCAGAAGCCGACCGTGTTCGAAAGCCATACGGTCTGGGACAATCTGGAACTGGCGCTCAACCGCGACCGCGGCGTCTTCGCGACGCTTTTCTACACGCTGACGTCGGGCGACAAGGCCCGTATCGAGGAAATCCTCGAAACGGTGCGCCTGACGGATCGCAAGGACGATCTGGCGGCAAACCTGTCGCACGGGCAGAAGCAGTGGCTGGAGATCGGCATGCTGCTCGCCCAGGAGCCGAAGCTTCTCCTGGTCGATGAGCCGGTCGCCGGCATGACGGATGCCGAAACCGTCGAGACGGCGGCACTGCTGCGTGAAATCGCCAAGACCCGCTCGGTCGTGGTCGTCGAGCACGACATGAGCTTCATCCGCGATCTCGGCGTCAAGGTCACCTGCCTTGCGGAAGGCTCGGTGCTCGCCGAAGGCTCCATCGATTTCGTCTCGAATGACCAGAAGGTCATCGAGAACTATCTCGGGAGGTGAGGGGATGATGTTGCTTGGTTTTGCACCCCCCTCTGCCCTGCCGGGCATCTCCCCCACAAGGGGGGAGATCGACGAGAGGCAAGCCGCGGAGACCCAATCTCCCCCCTTGTGGGGGAGATGTCACGAAGTGACAGAGGGGGGTGAAGCCTCCCCGCATGAAGGAGAAACCCCATGCTGACCGTTGAAAACGCCAATCTTCACTACGGCGCGGCGCAGGCGCTGCGGGGGATTTCGATCAAGGCGGAGATGGGCAAGATCACCTGCGTGCTCGGGCGCAACGGGGTCGGCAAGACGTCGCTCTTGCGCGCCGTGACCGGCCAGCATCCGCTGTCGAAGGGCAAGATTACCTTCAACGGCACCCCGCTTGACGGCATGGCGCCCTATGCGCGGGCCAAACAGGGGATCGGTTTCGTGCCGCAGGGCCGCGAGATCTTTCCGCTGCTCACAGTCAAGGAAAACCTCGAAACCGGATTTGCGCCGCTGGCTCGCAAGGACCGCAGCATTCCGGACGACATCTTCAGTCTGTTTCCTGTTCTGGAAACGATGCTATCGCGACGGGGTGGGGACCTCTCCGGTGGCCAGCAACAACAGCTGGCCATCGGACGTGCGATGGTGACCCGGCCGAAAATCCTGGTGCTCGACGAGCCGACCGAAGGCATCCAACCGTCGATCATCAAGGATATCGGCCGGGCTATCCGTTACTTGCGGGATTCGACCGGCATGGCGATCCTGCTGGTCGAGCAGTATCTCGACTTCTGCCGGGAGCTTGCCGATCACGTCTACATCATGGACCGCGGCGAGATCGTTCATGAGGGCGCTGCCGAAACGCTGGATACGCCGGAGGCGCGCCGCCACCTGACCGTTTGATGGGCACGCCTGCCGCCAAAAGCGGCAGGCGTATTTCTGGTGGCGGACGCGATGTGGCAAACACGGCGCTTGAAGGCGGGCATGAAAATTGCTTACCTGCAAAGCGTTGAAAGATAAGAACAACGCCTGAACGGCGTGACAGGCTGCAAGCCGCGTGGATGCGCTGGCGACGAGGGGAGAGACATTTGTCTGCACTGGCGGAGACACTGCCGCAGCGGGCGCGGGGCACGGGCCGGCTGGTCGCCAAGCCGCTGGCCGGGCGCACCCGCATTGCCGAGCTTTATCAGGAGGGTGCTGCCAAGATCCGCCTGCCGACCACCTTCGACGCCAGCATGGAAGCCGTGCTCATCAACACCTCCGGTGGACTGACGGGCGGCGACCGCATGGACTGGACGATTGCCGCCGGTCCCGACACCCATCTCACCGTCACCACGCAGGCCTGCGAGAAGCTCTACAAGGCGTCTTTCGGCACGGCCGAGGTCACGACGCGGATCGAGGCGGGCGAGGGGGCGCGGCTTTCGTGGTTGCCGCAGGAAACCATTCTCTTCGACCGCGCGTCGCTCACGCGCTCGCTCGAGGTCGATTTGGCCGAGACGGCGGAATTCGTCGCCGTTGAAGCCGTGCTTCTCGGCCGCAAGGCGATGGGCGAGACGATGCGCGAGGGCTTCTTTCGTGACCGCTGGCGCATCCGTCGGGCCGGTCGGCTGATCCATGCGGAGGACCAGCGACTGGAGGGCGACATCGCGGCGCTGACGGCGCGGGCGGCATCCCTTTCCGGCGAGGTCGCGTTTGCGACGGCGCTTTATTGCGGCCCGATGGCGGAGGCCTATCTGCCCAAGGTGCGGGCACTGATCGGCGATGCCGCCGGCGGGGCCAGCCACTGGGGCGACAAGCTGATCGTCCGGCTGGTCGCGCCCGACGGCTTCGCTTTGAGAAAAATCCTGATCCCGGTGATTTCGGCCTTGCGCGGCGGCGCGTCCGTGCCGAAAGTCTGGAACCTATAGATCGCAAACGAGTGGAACGACAATGAACCTCAGCCCGAGAGAAAAAGACAAGCTGCTGATTTCCATGGCGGCGATGGTGGCCCGGCGGCGGCTGGAGCGCGGCGTCAAGCTGAACTATCCCGAAGCGATCGCGCTGATCACCGACTACGTCGTGGAAGGGGCGCGTGACGGCCGCACGGTCGCCGATCTCATGGAGGCGGGCGCGCATGTGATTACCCGCGACCAGGTGATGGAAGGCATTGCCGAGATGATCCACGACGTGCAGGTGGAAGCGACATTCCCCGACGGCACCAAGCTCGTCACCGTGCACGAACCGATACGTTAAGTGGTTGGGAGACTGATTCATGATTCCGGGCGAACTGATTGCCGCTGAAGGCGAAATCGAACTGAACACCGGTCTTCCGACCGTCACGCTGGAGGTCTCCAACACCGGCGACCGGCCGATCCAGGTCGGCAGCCATTATCATTTCGGCGAGACCAATCCCGGCCTTTCCTTCGACCGCGACAAGGCACGCGGCATGCGGCTCGATATTCCGTCGGGCACCGCCGTGCGTTTCGAGCCGGGTCAGACGCGGCAGGTGACGCTGGTGCCGATGTCGGGCAAGCGCGAGGTTTACGGCTTCCGCCAGTCCGTCATGGGCAAGCTCTAGGAGAGTGCGCGTGTTGAAGTTTCTTGCCGTTCTCGCCGTCGTCGGCCTGCCGCTCGCGGCCAGTGCTTCCGCTCAGCAGAATCCCGATGTCGACTGCAGCGATCCGACGACGCAGACGGACATGAACATCTGCGCCTATCAGGACTGGCAGGCCGCCGACAAGGAACTAAACGCCGTCTACAAAGAGGCCGTCGCCTATGCGAAGGACGAGGACACCCAGTTTGCCGACATCGACAAGAACCTGGTCGGCGCGCTCGATGCGCTGAAGAAGGCGCAGCGCGCCTGGGTGGAGTATCGCGACGGGCATTGTGACGGCATGGGGTTCCAGGCGCGGGGCGGCTCCATGGAGCCGCTGCTTGTCGGCTCCTGTCTGGCTGTCCTCACGCGCCAGCGCACCAAGGAACTGAAGGAACTGATGACCGGGCTGGAATCGCAGCAGGTCGACGAGGGCGAGGAACAGAAATAGCCATGGCCCGCCGGATCGCCATAGTCGGAAACGGTGACGTGCCGCAAGACGCGGCAGAGCGCGTCGACGCCTGCGACTTTGTCATCCGTTTCAACGACTGCCGCTCCTTGGCAGGCAAGCGCGGTCGGACGGATGTCGTTGCGGTCTGCAATACCGGCCGGCCGGGCAGGGAGATGCTCTACGAGAGCGACTGGCGCGAAATCTCTGCCGTGCGTGCTGCCACATCCATCTGGTGCGTGCGCGACCCGAAGAAGTTCGAGGACATGCGCGCCGCGCTTGCCGAAAGCCATCCCGATCTCGATGATTTCTGCGACGACTATACCGACGGCTTCGCGGCCTTCGCGGCAGAAACCGGCAAGGGTTTCCGGGTCATCGACAGGCGGGTGCACGAGCAGCTCGACGCCGATCTCGCCAGTGCCGGTGCAGGCGCCTATGTGGTGCCGTCGTCCGGCGTGGTAGTGGTCGCCGAGGTGTTGGCCCATCACGCAAAATCCGAAGACTCGATCCTGCTTGCCGGCTTCGGCCATCAGGGCTGGGACGGGCATCCCTTCGCCGCCGAAAAGGGTCTGGTCGACCGTTATGCCGGCGAAGGCCGGCTTATCCGTATTTCCGATATCTCCGTAATCTCCCCGCTTGAAGGAGTGTGAACCATGCCGTTCAAAATGTCCCGCGCCGCCTATGCCAACATGTTCGGTCCGACGACCGGCGACAAACTGCGGCTCGCTGACACCGAACTCTTCATCGAGGTGGAGAAGGACTACACCTCCTATGGCGACGAGGTGAAGTTCGGCGGCGGCAAGGTCATCCGCGACGGCATGGGGCAGAGCCAGGTGACGCGCGCCGACGGCGCTGTCGACACGGTCATCACCAATGCGCTGATCGTCGACCATTGGGGGATCGTCAAAGCCGATATCGGGCTCAAAGACGGGCGGATCGTGGCGATCGGCAAGGCCGGCAATCCGGACACGCAGCCGGGCGTCGACATCATCGTCGGTCCGGGTACGGAAGCGATCGCGGCGGAAGGCAAGATCATCACCGCCGGCGGCATGGACGCGCATATCCACTTCATCTGCCCGCAGCAGATTGAGGATGCGCTGATGTCCGGCCTCACCACCATGCTGGGCGGCGGCACCGGTCCGGCGCACGGGACGCTCGCGACCACCTGCACGCCCGGTCCCTGGCACATCGCCCGGATGATCGAGGCGGCGGACGCCTTCCCGATGAACCTCGCCTTCGCCGGCAAGGGCAATGCCTCGCTGCCGGGCGCGCTCGAGGAAATGGTGCTCGGTGGCGCCTCGTCGCTGAAGCTGCATGAGGACTGGGGCACGACGCCGGCGGCCATCGACTGCTGCCTGTCGGTCGCCGACCAGTATGACGTGCAGGTGATGATCCATACCGACACGCTGAACGAATCCGGCTTCGTGGAAGACACGATTTCGGCGATCAAAGGCCGCACCATCCACGCCTTCCACACGGAAGGGGCGGGCGGTGGTCATGCGCCGGATATCATCAAGGTCTGCGGCAGCCCGAACGTCATTCCATCGTCGACCAACCCGACGCGGCCCTACACGGTCAACACGATCGCCGAGCATCTCGACATGCTGATGGTCTGCCATCACCTGTCGGCGTCGATCCCGGAGGACATTGCCTTTGCCGAAAGCCGCATCCGCAAGGAAACGATCGCTGCGGAAGACATTCTCCACGACATCGGTGCCTTTTCGATTATCTCGTCCGACAGCCAGGCCATGGGCCGTGTCGGCGAAGTGTCGATCCGCACGTGGCAGACGGCCGACAAGATGAAGCGCCAGCGCGGCCGCTTGAAGGAAGAGACGGGCGAGAACGACAATTTCCGCGTCAAGCGCTACGTCGCCAAATACACGATCAACCCGGCCATCGCCCACGGGCTTTCCCATGAGATCGGTTCGGTCGAGATCGGCAAGCGCGCTGACCTCGTCATGTGGTCGCCGGCCTTCTTCGGCGTGAAGCCGGACATGGTGATCCTCGGTGGTGTGATCGCGGCGGCGCCGATGGGCGATCCGAACGCCTCGATCCCGACGCCGCAGCCGGTCCACTACCGGCACATGTTCGGCGCCTACGGCAAGGCGAGGACCAATTCGTCCGTCACCTTCGTTTCGCAGGCCTCGCTCGACGCCGGGCTTGCCGGACGCCTCGGCGTCGCCAAGCAGCTGGTGGCGGTGAAGAACACCCGCGGCGGGATCGGCAAGGCATCGATGATCCACAATGCGGCGACGCCGAAGATCGAGGTCGATCCGGAAACCTACGAAGTGCGTGCCGACGGCGAACTCCTGACCTGCGAGCCGGCAAAGGTGCTGCCGATGGCGCAGCGATATTTCCTGTTCTGAGACCCATCAGAAGTTTTCATCGATAGGATGACCGGAACGGCATGTATCCGGTTGTCTTGTGGTGACAGGATGAGGGCCGTTGATTTCTACGCGAGGCCCCATGTCTGACATACGCCTGCTGGTGCAGACCGATACGCCGTTCCTGTCATCCTTTCTTGCGACGCATGCCGATACGAGCATGTTTCTGCGATCGAATGTTCTGCGATCGGGACTGGATTACAGGGACGCCGCCTATCATGGGCAATATTTCGGGGCCTGTGGTCCGGATGGTGAAATCCTTGGCGTGATCGCGCATTTCTGGAACGGCAACATCATGCTGCAGGTGCCCGACCGGGATATCCGTTCGGCGCTGATCGTCCGTCTGATGGCAGAGATCGAGCGACCGGTCTGCGGCATTCTCGGTGTTCCCGAGCAGGTGGACGACGTTATCGAGGCTTTCGGTCTGCTACGTCAGCAGTTCGCGTTGTATGCGGATGAGGATCTCTATGCGCTTCCGCTTTCCGATCTGATCGTCCCAGCGAATGCCGGTTTTCTCGTGCCGGCATCCGAGTTCGATCAAAACATCCTTATTTCGTGGCTGAGGGCCTACAACATCGAGGCGCTTGGCGCCCAAGATGACGAGGATTTGGACAAGCGGTTGCACCGCGAGTTTGATAGTGGGCAGGCGATTGCGGAGCGTTGGGCGTGGATCGTCGATGGACTGCCGGTCGCGCTCAGTGGCTTCAATGCCCGGCTGCTGGACGTCGTGCAGGTCGGTCCGGTCTGGACGCCGCCGCAATTCCGCAACAGAGGATATGCCCGCCGCGTGGTCGCGGCAACGCTCGAGCGGGCTCGAGCCGAAGGTGTGTCGCGGTCTATCCTCTTTACAAACAACCCGTCTGCGGCGAAAGCATATGAAGCCATCGGCTTCCGCAGGACTGGGAAATATCGTCTGGCCCTGCTGTCGAAGCCTCATCTGGTCGCTCCGGGTCGGGCTAGCTGATCGTCGGTGGTGTCGGGATCCGTTTCGCGACATGATGTTTTGGAGGAATTCTGCGATGATCGCTTGGTCCATTTTCATACCGGCCTGCTTCGCGCTCAATTGTGCGCCGGGGCCGAACAACATGCTGGCGTTTGCCAATGGCGCGCGGCTCGGTTTTGCCCGGGCAATGCTCGGCGGGCTCGGGCGGATGCCGGCCTTCACCTTGCTGATTCTGGTCACCGTGATCGGTCTCGGGACGGTGCTCGCGGCTTCCGCGACGGCCTTTACCGCGATCAAGCTGATCGGTGCGGTCTATCTCGTCTATGTGGGCGTGCAGATCTGGCGGAAGGCGCGGACGCTGGCGCGCATGGAGGCGAAGGACACGTCGGTCCGCGCGTTGATGCGCCGAGATTTCAGCATCGCGATCACCAATCCCAAGGCGATCGCCATCTTCACCGCCTTCTTTCCGCAATTCATCGATGCGACGAATGCGGCCTGGCCGCAGCTCGTCAAGATGGGCGGCGCGTTCCTGATCATGGAAGTGGTGGCCGTCATCCTCTACGTGCTCGCCGGCGTGGTGCTCGGCCGCTTCATCCGCTCGGAGCGCATCTTCGTCTACCTGAACCGGCTGGTGGCGACCGCGCTGGTCGCGTCCGGCGGCACCATGGCGCTGTCGCGGCATTGAAAGGCAGGCCTGGGTGGCCAGCTATTACCCTGATGCATAGCCGCTATGCACGGACAATTTCAAAGCGCTTTGATGGTGCGCTGCAGCAATCTCTCGTGTATACACGATCCAACGGTTGATCGCGGATTTTCCTCCCAAGACTTGCTGCGGTCCCGTTGAAGCGGCGGCAACGGTCGTGGTGTTTGCGAGGTGCAGCATCAATGGCGAGCCACTGGAATTGAAAAGCCCGGCCCCCGTGCCGGGCTTTTCTGTATGTTCGCCGGTCTTGAGCAGGGGCCGCCGCACTGCTTGTCTCCCGGCATTCAAATATCGGAATGTTTCAAACTTTAGCGGACAGCTTAGCGAAGCCGCAAAATGGTTGCTGTAAGGTCTCCGCCAATCGGACTTGCCCATCCCAAGCAGTCGCAAGCCCTCGGTATTCTGGAGACCGCCGTCAATGAATGCAGAAGCCATCGCACAGCCGGAAGACATGTTCGCCTCACCGATCAACACGCTGAGGCAGGTCTGGCTTCACGCCATCAAGCAGGCCTGCCTTGCCGCCATCTTTTCCCCGCTGCTTATCCTGGCCTTTCTGCCGGTGCTCAAGAGCTTCGATCTCATGCCGCACGAGCTCGATGCGCCCTTCGTCTCGCTCTTCGTGACGGCGTGGCTTGCAGGCTCGGCGGTCACCGGCGTCCTCGCCTATGGCTCCGGCTCCACCGTCTATCAACTGTCGAAAGCCAGCAAGCAGATCCAGCGCGTGCACGGCACGGACACGCGCTCCGGCCTTCTGAACCGCCGCGGCTTCCAGGAGGCCATGCGGGACATAACGGGCGAGGCGACCCTTGCGGTTCTCGATATCGATCGGTTCAAGAGCATCAACGAGCGCTATGGCCATGCGGTCGGCGACACCGTCATCGAGCGGGTCGGTACGGCGATTGTTGACGGTCTGGGCGATGCCCGGGCCGTGGCGCGCCTGAACGGCGAGGAATTCGCGGTGATCATTACCTCTGGTGATGCCAGGGAGCGTTTAACGCGACTGGAGGAACTTTGCCGGCATATCGGTGAGACCGTCTTCCATCTCGGACAGTCGAGCATCCGCCTGACTGTGTCTGCAGGCGTGGCCGAGATGGGCGGCGGGCGCGAGCCCGACGCCGCCTACCGGGCCGCCGACAAGGCGCTGTATCTTGCAAAGAGCGCTGGCCGCAACCGGGTCCTGCATGAGCGGGACCTGCTGCAGGATGATGCCGCCGACGGGATGCCGCTGGCATTGCAGCGAGGCGCGGCCTGAGGGCAGGGCGCAGCTCTGCGGGCACCGGCGGGGGTGTCCAAACGACGTATTGTCCTTGCGCCTGCCGCATCTATTTTGCATGGTGAACGTCTACTTCAGTCAGGCATCACCATGCAGCGCATAAACTCCTACAGTCCGGCCGGAAGCGTTGACGCAACGCCCGCCAACACGGTCACCCTTGCCCATGACGCCCGCCATCTGCGGCGCAAGCTCCTTCATCTCGCCGATGGCTCCATGGCCATGCTCGATCTCAAGGAGGCCGTGCTGTTTGCCGACGGCGACATGCTGTTGACGGATGGGGGCAGCTATATCCGCATCGTTGCCGAGCAGGAGGACCTCTACGAGGTGACCGCCCGCAACACTCTGCATCTCATGGAAATCGCATGGCACCTCGGCAACCGGCACCTGCCGGCCCAGATCGACGAGGACCGCATCCTGATCGGCCGCGATCACGTCATCCGGGCGATGCTTGAAGGGCTTGGCGCGAATGTGCGCGAAGTGTGCGAGGCTTTCCAGCCGGTGCGCGGCGCCTATCACGCCCATGGCGGTCACGGTCATGGCGGACATGCGCATCACGCCCATGACTGATGTCACTCTGCCGAATGCAGCCGGCACGCAATCGCTGCTGCGGCTGATGACATGGCTGTCGCCGGCCTTTCCGGTCGGCGCATTCGCCTATTCGGCCGGCCTGGAGAATGCCGCGGGCGAGGGGCGCGTGAAGGATGGAGATGGACTGGCCGACTGGATCAGCCTGTCGATCACCTCCGGCCCCGCCTGGAACGACGCCGTTCTGCTGGCCGAGAGCTTTCGCCGGCTGGACGATCCGGCGAGTCTCGAAGAGCTGGCCGAACTCGCGGCCGCGCTTGCCGGCTCCGCCGAGCGTTACCGGGAGACGCGGCTCGTTGGCGAAGCCTTCCTGGAGGCGGCGGGGGCCTGGCCGCAGCCGGCGCTCGACCATCTGCCGGCCGACGCGCCGTATCCGGTTGCCGTCGGCGTGGTTGCGGCGGCAAACGGGGTCGACCTCACAGCCGCGCTTGCCGCCTATCTGCATGCTGCCGCCTCGCAGGCCGTCTCGGCCGGCATAAGGCTGTCGCTTTGCGGACAGAGACAGGGTGTCGCCATTCTCGCCGCGCTGGAACCCCTGATCGGGGCGACGGCGGAGAAGGCGGCCCATTCCACCATCGATGCGCTCGGCTCGGCGACCTTTTTCGCCGAGATATCGAGCCTCAGACATGAAACACAGATGGCACGCCTCTTCCGGTCGTAAGGGGCGGTGCGACAGATGACGGGGAACAGCATGGCATCGGGAAATGGCCCATTGCGCGTCGGTATCGGCGGACCGGTCGGGTCCGGCAAGACGGCGCTGACGGAAAAGCTCTGCAAGGCGTTGCGCGACGACTATTCGGTCGCCGTCGTGACCAACGATATCTACACAAAGGAAGACGCCGAGGCGCTGGTGCGCATGCAGGCGCTGACCTCCGACCGCATCATGGGCGTTGAGACCGGTGGCTGTCCGCACACCGCGATCCGCGAAGACGCGACGATCAACCTGCAGGCGATCGCATCACTCAACGAACGCTTCCCCGATCTCGATATCGTGTTCATCGAATCGGGCGGCGACAATCTGGCGGCGACCTTCTCGCCGGATCTGGCCGACCTGACGATCTATGTGATTTCCGTCTGCCAGGGTGAGGAGATCCCGCGCAAGGGCGGGCCGGGGATCACCCGTTCGGATCTGCTGGTGATCAACAAGAAGGATCTTGCGCCGCATGTCGGCGCGGATATCGGTGTGATGGACCGCGATGCCGAGCGCATGCGGACGTCGCGTCCCTACGTGTTCACCGACATGAAGCGCGGCGATGGCATAGACAGGGTGGTCGCGTTCCTGAAGGCGCAGGGCGGCCTCTAGCAGCGCCTGTCGCTTGTCCGTCAGATGGTTTCGAGCGCGCCGGTGTTTTCCACATGGATCAGCCGGCCGCGGACGACGACGCCATTGTCTCTCAGCGTTGAAAACGCGCGGGACAGGGCCTCCGGCGCCAGACCAAGCTTGCCAGCCAGCAGGCTTTTCTGGAAGGGCAGGCGCATGGTCGCCGACTTGCCGGCATCGTCCTTCCTGCAATGGGTCAGGATATAATGGGCCACCCGCTGCGGCGCGGTTTGCAGGCGGTCGTTGGCGATGCAGTCGGTGGCGTTCAAGAGATTGGTCGAGAGCGAGCGGATGACCGCGCGGGCCACATCCGGCTCCTCGCCGATCAGCTTGCGGATATGTTCGAGGCTGAAGGCGACGATCATCGCCTTTTCCGCCGCCTGGACGTCGAAATGCTGTTTCAAGCTGTTGAACAGCATGCTGTGGCCGAAGCAGTCGCCCGGACCGTAGAGCATCACATCGGCCGTCCGGCCGTCCCGGTCCGTCCGGTAGGCGCGAAGATGGCCGGAGACGACGCAGAAGAAATGATCGGCGGCCTGGCCTTCGCTGTAGAGGACTTCCTTCGCCTCCAGCCGGCGAACCTCGGCCGTCGCCAGCAGTTTCCTCAGCGCCGGCTGGCTCATGCCAAGGAGGAACGGAAGGCCCGTGACCGCGCTGACCTCACGCGGCTCCAGTTTCAACAGCGGCCCCAGCAGGATGGCTGTTTCGTTGTTCCCGTGCATTTGAAGTCCCATTTTTTCCTTCGGCGGGCAAATCCGGCGTGAACACCGTTATGACAGCCGTCCCAGTTCCAGTGCCTCGACAGGGAGTGGGGACCTTTCCCTCGTCACGTGGCGGGTGCGGAGTTGTCGGCGGATGCAACCCGGTCACGTTTCCATCTGCTTAGCGCGTTCGGTGCTGGAACCATTTGATTTCAGTCAATTCATCCCGGTGGACAGGCAAAAAAGTTTGCATGACCCGGACGCGTCGGCTGGAATGCGGCGGACAACAAAAAGGCGCCGGAAATTCCGGCGCCTTTTTCGTCAGTCTTATGGGATGCGGGCTGCCTATTCGGCGGCGAGTGGAGGCAACTTGATGATGTTGCTGCCGCCGCTGCGTTCCTTTTCCAGCCGGGAGACCTTATCCGCGAGGTTGGAAATGGCGGCCTGGCTGCTTTCCACTGCCTGGGCAATGTCTTCGGCCGATCTCGGCTCGGGCTCTTCCTCCTTCGGTCCGACCAGCCGGCCGAAGATCCAGCCGAAGAAGCGGGACACGTCGTCCATGATCAGGAAGAAGGAGGGCACGACCACAAGGCTCAGCACCGTCGAGACGATAATGCCGCCGATCACCGCGATCGCCATCGGTGCGCGGAAGGTGCCGCCTTCGCCGACGCCCATGGCGGATGGCAGCATGCCGGCGGACATGGCGATCGAGGTCATGATGATCGGCCGGGCGCGCTTGCGGCCCGCCTCGACCACGGCTTGCAATCGGTGCATGCCCTGATGGCGCATCTCGATGGCGAAGTCGACCAGAAGGATGGCGTTCTTCGTCACGATGCCCATCAGCATCAGGATGCCGATCAGCACGGGCATGGAGAGCGGATTGTTGGTCACGATCAGCGCTACCGCCACGCCGCCGATCGCCAGCGGCAGCGAGAACAGGATGGTGAAGGGCTGGATGACGTCCTTGAAGAGCAGGATCAGCACGCCGAGAACCAGAAGCAGGCCCATCAGCATGGCGTTGACGAAGCTCTGCTGCATTTCCGCCTGCACCTTCGCATCGCCGCTTTCGGCAAGCTGTACGCTCTTCGGCAGCTCTGTGTTGGCGAAGATATCCTTGAAGGCCGCCGTTGCTGTATCCAGCGCTACGCCCTTGGGCAGGTCGGCGCCGATGGTGACGACCCGGTTGCGGTTGTTGCGCTTGATGGAGCTTACGCCTTCCGAATAGTCGACGTCGGCGACGCTCGAGAGCGGTACCATGACCCCGGAGGACGTCCGGATCTTCAGCGCCCGGATTTCAGCGAGGTTACGCCGCATGTCGAGCGATTCCTGCACGCGGATCGGGATCTGGCGATCGTCGAGCGACATTTTCGGCAGGGCTGCATCCACGTCGCCGATTGTCGCGATGCGGACGACCTCGGAGATCTGCTGCGGCGTAATGCCGAGGCGTGCCGCCTGGTCCTTGCGCGGGCGGATCTGCAACTCGGGCCGGGGCAGGGAGCCTTCGGCGCTGACATTGGCGAGCGAAGGCTCGTTGCGAAGCTTGGACTCGAGGATTGCTACGGCCTCGTTCAGATCCTTCTCGTTCTTGGAGAGGAAGTTGAACGACAGGTCGCGCTCGCCACGGTCGTTGAGCTTCAGGATGTGAACGTCGGGAATGTCCTTCAGCCGTGCGAAGACTTCCGTTTCCACATCCCATTGCGGCTTGACGCGGCCGTGCACTTCCATCTTCGGCAGGTAGGGGCCGATCAGCGGCAGCCGACCGAAGACATCGTTGACGACCATCTTGAGCAGCGAATGCTCGATCTTGTGCAGGTTGAGCGTCACGGTCGCGCGCCGCAGCTCCAGGTCACCCTTCGGCGATGCGCCGTCGAGGACGAAGACGTTCTCGACCTCGGGGATCGTGTGCAGCCGGTCGTACATCAGGTCGGTGACCTTCTCCGTATCCTCGAGCGAGGCGTTCGGAGGCAGTTCCACCGAGAGCGTGATGCGCGAGGCGTCTTCCGGCGGCAGGAAGCTGCCCGGTACCTGGGCGAGCAGCATCAGCGAACCGACGAGGAAGGCGACGGCGCCGATCAGCGTGCCGAAACGGGTATACCAGCGGCCGGTGGTCGCCTTGATCATCCGCGTGTAGGCGCGCATCAGCCTGCCGTCATTGCCCTCGTGATCGTCCATCGTGTCGGTGGAGCGCATCAGGTAGGCGGCCATCATCGGCGTGATCAGGCGGGCGACGGCCAGCGAGAAGAATACCGCGAAGGCCACCGTCAGGCCGAACTGAATGAAGTACTGGCCCGGAATGCCCGGCATGAAGGACACCGGCACGAAGACGGCGATGATGGTGAACGAGGTGGCGATGACGGCGAGGCCGATTTCGTCGGCGGCCTCGATCGCCGCCCGGTACGGCGTCTTGCCCATCTTGATGTGGCGGGCGATGTTCTCGATTTCCACGATCGCGTCGTCGACGAGAATGCCGGTCGCCAGCGTCATGGCGAGGAAGCTCACCAGGTTGAGCGAGAAGCCGATCATGTCCATGACCCAGAAGGTCGGGATGGCCGAGAGCGGCAGGGCGACCGCGGCAATCAGGGTGGCGCGCCAGTTCTTGAGGAACAGGAAGACCACGATGACGGCCAGCAGCGCGCCTTCGAGCAGCGTGTCGATGGCGGATTCGTAGTTGCCGTAGGTGTAATAGACGGAATCATTGACCAGCGAGATATCGACGCCGGGATTGTCGGCGCGGACCTTGTCCAGCGCTTCGCCAACCGTTTCGGCAACGGAGATCTCACTCGCACCCTTGGAGCGGAAGACGCCGAAGGTGACGACGGGGGTGTCGTTGAACAGCGAGAAGGATTTCGGCTCCTCGTATGTGTCCTTGATGACGCCGAGATCGGAGAGCTTGACGAACAGGCCGTTGCCGACGGAGATCGTCGTGTCGGCGAGCGCTGCGACGCTGCGGGCATCGCCGAGCGTGCGGATCGCCTGTTCGGCACCGCCGACCTGTCCGCGGCCGGAGCCGAGGTCGGTGTTGACGCCCTTCAGCTGCTTGCTGACATCCGCGGCGGTGATGCCGTAGGCGCCAAGCTTGTCGGGGTTGAGTTCGATGCGGACCTCGCGGTCGGCGCCGCCGTAACGGTCGACGCGGCCGACGCCGGGCTGGCCCTGCAGCGCCCGCTTGACCGTATCGTCAACGAACCAGGACAGTTCCTCTAGCGTCATGTTGGGGGCGGAGACCGCGAAGGTCTGGATCGCCTGTCCTTCGACGTCGACCTTCGAGACGATCGGCTCGTCGACGGCGGCGGGCAGCGAGCCGCGAATGCGGTCGATGGCGTCCTTGACGTCCTGTACGGCCTGATCGGTCGGCACTTCCATGCGGAAGACGACGGCAGTCTGCGAGGAGCCGTCGGAGACGGTCGACTGGATTTCATCGACCCCGGAAATGCCGGAGACGGCGTCCTCGATCTCCTTCGTCACCTGCATTTCGAGTTCAGCCGGGGAGGCGCCGCTCTGGGTGACGACGACGGACACGATAGGCACGTCGATGTTCGGGAACCGGGTGATCGGGAGGTTCATGAAGGACTGGTAGCCCAGGAACATGAGCATGCCGAAGGCAAGCAGCGGGGCGACCGGATTGCGGATGGACCAGGCAGAGAAATTCATCGTTCCAGCCTTCTCAGTTCGATGCCGTCGGCATGTCTTCGACCGGCGTGATGCGGTCGCCGTTGCGGACATAGGCACCGGCCTTGGCGACCACCGTATCTCCGGTCGTCAGCCCGCTCAGCACCTGAATGTAGTCGCCGTCCTGGACGCCTGTGTCGATCTTCACCAGTTCGATGCGGTCGTCCTTGACCTTGCGGGCCGTGGAACCGGTCTCGCCGCTGTTGACGGCGGTCAGCGGCAGGGCCATGCCGTTGACTTCCTTGATGATGATCTCGGCGCTGCCGTACATGCCGGCGCGTGCCTTTGCCGGGTCGTCGATGGCGATATGGACCGAGGCAAGCCGGGTGGTCGGATCTATGGTCGGGTCGATCAGGCGGATCGAGCCGTCCAGCACGTCGGAACCGCCAGCAAGCGTGATGCGGGCCTTCAGGCCGGGCTTGAGGCGCAGGACGTCGCCCTCGGCGACGTCGGCGACAAGTTCGACCGCACCGTCGCGGATGACGGTGAAGAGCGGCTGGCCGGCGGCGCTGGCGATCGCGCCGACCTTGGCGTTCTTGGCGGATACGACACCCGACACTGGTGCCTTGACGTCGGTGCGGGCTAGCTTCAGATCAATGTCGGCGATCTGGGCGTCGACGACCTTCATGTCGGCCTTGGCGACGACAATCGCCTGTTCGGCGGCGGTGACACGAGCATTGGCACCGGCCGCGGACGCGGTCAGCTGGTCCACCTGCGAGGTGGAGACCGTGCCGGAGGTCTTCAGCTTGCGCGCCCGCTCCCGCTGGTTGACGGCTTCGTCGGCATTGGCCTTGGCCTCGATCAGCTGCGCCTGCAGCTGGGCGAGGGATGCTTCCGCCTTTGCCTTGTTGGCTTCCAGCTGGCTCTTCTGCAGGAGAAGCGCGTCGGTCGACAGCACGGCCATGACCGCACCCTTTTCGATGCGGTCGCCGATGTCGGCGCCCAGGCTCTGGATTGCGAGGCCATCGACCTGCGGCTGGATGTAGACTTCCTCGACGGCCTTGACCGTACCGGTGGCGATCAGGCGATCCGTGAGGTTCCTGTCTTCAACCTTGGTGACGATGATTGCCGGGAATTGCCGCGTTTCCTTGGTGGCCGCCGGGGCCTCCTCGGCATGGCCGGCGAGCGGGGCTGCAAGGGCAACGGCCGAAATTGCCGCACTCAGGATCAAACGCTTAAATCGGGTCATGTGACGGTTCCGGAAAGGTCGCTCAACAACCACAACGACAGCCGGGGCGGACTGAGGCAGGATTGTTCAAAATGGTTGCTCATTGACGCATTTCATGCAGCCTTTGCGACGTCAGAAAGCCCCCTTCATATCGCAAGCCGCAACAACATGGGATCTGCGAAAGACGCTTACAAGGCAGCGCATCCATTTAATTCCACTGTTTGCTTGATTTTATTCTGTGCGCTGCAAAAGGCGCTGTCAATCGGGGCGTGTACACATCTTGATCGAATCCGCCCAAATGCGAAGCCGCGCGGGAGGTCTCTTCCCGCGCGGCTTCTTTAGAATATCCGAAAAAGCGATTTTATTTCAGTGCTTCGTCGGTGATCTCATGCGTCCAGGCGCCTTCCGGCTTCTTGGTGATGATTTTCTGGTCGAGCACGGCCTTCTCGGTGCGGTCGTAGGCGGCTTCATCGAGAACGCCGGTGGAATCGCCCAGAAGCTTGGCCACTTCGGTCATCATGTAGACCTGGTGTTCCTTGGTCTGCGCACCCGTCGTGTCGTTTTCGAGAACGATGTCGGCTGCTTCTTCCGGGTTGTCCTTGGCATAGGCCCAGCCCTTCATCGAGGCACGGACGAACTTGACCATGTTGGCCTTGAAGGCCGGGTCTTCGAGCTTGTCGCCCAGAACGTAGAGACCGTCTTCGAGAAGGTTGGCGTTCATCTCGGCGTAGTTGAAGACCGTCAGCTTGTCGAGCGTGTAGCCGGCATCGATCGCCTGGCCGAGTTCGTTGTAGGTCATGACGTGGATGCAGTCGGCCTGCTTCTGGATGAGTGGCTGAACGTCGAAGCTCTGCTGCAGGACCTTCACTTCGTCGGCACCTTCACCGGTCTTCAGGCCTTCGCGGTTCATCAGCGCGAAGAAGGGCACTTCATTGCCGTAGAACCAGACGCCGATCGTGTGTCCCTTGAAGTCGGCAATGGTCTTGATCGGGCCGTCCTTCGGGCAGATGATTTCCAGACCGCCATTCTTGTACGGCTGGGCGATGTTGACGAGCGGCACGCCCTTTTCGCGGGCGGCAAGTGCTGCGCCCATCCAGTCGACGATCACGTCGGCGCCACCGCCGGCGATCACCTGTTCCGGCGCGATGTTCGGTCCGCCCGGCTTGATTTCGACGTCGAGGCCTTCCTCGTCGTAGAAGCCCTTGTCCTTGGCGACGAAGTAACCCGCGAACTGCGCCTGGGTGACCCATTTCAGCTGCAGGGTGATCTTGTCGGCGGCCTGAGCCTGGAGGGCCGAGAATGCCAGCGCGGTCGCGGCCAGCAATGTCGCAATCTTCAGTTTCATGTTTCAGTTCCCTCTTTTTGTTACGCCTGTCCACCACGGACAGACGGATGCCAGAACGTGACCTTGCGCTCGATGAGCGCGACGATCCCGTAGAACAATGATCCGGTGACGGCAGCCACCAGGATTTCGGCCCACACCATGGCGGTGTTCATGCGCCCCATCTCGACCGAGATGCGGAAGCCGATGCCGACCGACGGCGAGCCGAAGAATTCGGCGACGATAGCGCCGATCAACGCCAAGGTCGAATTGATCTTCAGCGCGTTGAAGATGAACGGCCAGGCAGCGGGCAGGCGAAGCTTGACCATGGTCTGCCACCAGCTGGCGGCATAGGTGCGCATCAGGTCGCGCTCCATGTGGCCGGCGGCGGATAGGCCGGCGACCGTGTTGATCAACATCGGAAAGACGATCATCAGGACGATGACGGCGGTCTTCGACGGCCATTCGAAGCCGAACCACATGATCATGATCGGCGCGATGCCAATGATCGGCAGCGCCGAGATGAAATTGCCGAGCGGCAGAAGGCCGGCTTTCAGGAAGGGCGACCGATCGATCAGCAGGGCGGCGGCGAAACCGAGGCCGCAGCCGATGACATAGCCGGTCAGGACTTCCTTGAAGACCGTCTGGACGAGATCGAGCCAGAGGGTCGGGAAGGCCGTGACCGCTTCGGCAAGGATGGCGCTTGGAGCCGGCAGCAGGATCTCCGGTACGTTCAGCCCGCGCGTGATGAGTTCCCAGAGCACCAGAAGCGTCAGGCCGAAAATGGCCGGGACGGCGAGGTTGATGCGCCGGGCGCTCGCCTGGTTCGCCGGCGTGATGCTCACGAGCTTCTCGTTGAGGGCCCAGGCGCCGAGCCAGATGACAAGGGCGGCGATAATGGTGATCGTCGTCGTCATGCGAGCGCCTCCGGTTTGGCGCCCATGGACTTCATCACCAGCTTCTCGACGGCGGCGACGATGAAGACCAGGCCGCCGGCGACGATCGCCGAGACGAAGAGGGCGGACCAGATCTGGATCGTCTGGCCGTAATAGGACCCCGACAGGAGCCGCGCGCCGAGCCCGGCAACGGCGCCCGTTGGCAGTTCGCCGACAATCGCGCCAATCAGCGAGATGGCGACCGCCACCTTCAGCGAGGCGAACAGGAACGGGACGGCCGACGGCCAGCGCAGCTTCCAGAAGAGCTGGCTGCGGCTGGCATTATAGGTGTGCATCAGGTCGAGCTGGATCGTTTCCGGCGAGCGCAGGCCCTTCACCATGCCGACGACGACGGGGAAGAAGGAGAGATAGGTCGAGATCAGCGCCTTCGGCAGCAGGCCGGATATGCCGATGGCATTCAGCACCACGATCAGCATCGGCGCGACGGCCAGGATCGGGATCGTCTGGGATGCGATGATCCATGGCATCAGCGACTTGTCCATCGCCCTGTTGTGGACGATGCCGACGGCGAGCAGGACGCCCGTGATCGTGCCGAGCGCGAAGCCGAGCAGAGTGGCCGACAGCGTCACCCAGGCGTGATAGACGAGCGAACGCTTGGACGTCACCTTCATCTCCGCCGTCGTCTTCCAGATTTCGGCGACGATCTGATGCGGCGCGGGCAAGAGCGGTTTGTCCATCGCATAGGACTTCAGCCAGACCTCGCCCGCCGTCAGGTTCTCGTTCTTGCGGATCGCTTCCTCGGCGGCAAGCGTGTGGTTCATGAAGAGCGCGGCGACATACCAGATCGCGACGATGGCGAGGACGACGGTGAGGATGGGGAGGAGTTTGGTGCGGAGGGTCATGGGCGGACCTCCGTCGAAGAAGCGATCTCCCCCCTTGCGGGGGAGATGTCCCGGAGGGACAGAGGGGGGTAATCCATGAGATTGGTGGCCAGCACCCCCCTCTGTCTGCTGCGCAGACATCTCCCCCGCAAGGGGGGAGATTGGAGTTCGATCGCCTTACTCCTCATAGCTATGCCCCGCCTTCAGGCCCTCGCGGACGCGGTGGGCGATTTCGAGGAATTCGGGGGTCTCGCGGATGTCGAGCGGGCGCTCCTTCGGCAGGGTGGATTCGATGATGTCGGTGACGCGGCCGGGGCGGGGGCTCATGACCACGATCTTCGTCGAGAGATAGACGGCTTCCGGGATCGAGTGGGTGACGAAACAGATGGTCTTGTTGGTGCGCTCCCAGAGTTCCAGCAGCTGCTGGTTCAAGTGGTCGCGAACGATCTCGTCGAGCGCGCCGAAGGGCTCGTCCATCAAAAGGAGATCGGCGTCGAAGGCGAGCGCGCGGGCGATCGAGGCGCGCTGCTGCATGCCGCCCGACAGCTGCCAGGGGAATTTCTTGCCGAAGCCCGACAGGTTGACGAGGTCGAGCGTCTGCTCGACGCGCTTCTTCTTCTCGGCATCCGAATAGCCCATGATTTCGAGCGGCAGTGCGACGTTGCGCTCGATGGTGCGCCATGGATAGAGGGCGGCGGCTTGAAAGACATAGCCGTAGGCGCGGTTCCTGCGGGCGTCCTCCGGCGTCGTGCCGTTGACGGTGATCGTGCCGGACGTGTGCTTTTCGAGATCGGCGATGACGCGCAGGAAGGTGGTCTTGCCGCAGCCGGACGGACCGATGAAGGAGACGAAATCGCCCTTCTTCACCTCCAGATTGACATCCGACAGCGCGTGCACCGGCCCGTCATTGGTCTGGAATGTCAGGCCCAGCCCCTTCGCCTCGACGACCGTTTTCGATTGTTCAGCCATGTGATCCCAGTTTGTTGTAAAATCTGTCCCCGTGACGGTATATCCGTCCTTCTTGTCTCATGTCAGGGAATTTCCGCTCATGTCATCGTCGACGTATCCCCAATGCAAGACCATCCGCCCCTCCGAGACCTATGACGGCAAGCAGGGCTTTTCCTATATTGAGGGCATCTCCGCCGAAAGCGTCGGCTCGACGGGCATCGCCATGATGCTCCTGACTATTCCGCCCGGCGCGCGCGCCAAGGCGCATTTCCATGAAAGCCACGAGACGGCGATCTATATCGTGGCTGGCGAGGCGACGACCTATTTCGGCGAGAAGCTTGAGCACGTCCAGGTGCAGCGCGCCGGCGACATGTTCTACATCCCGGCAGGCGTGCCGCATGTGCCGGTCAATACCGGGACAGTGCCCTGCACGGCGGTCATCGCGCGGACAGACCCGAACGAACAGGAAAGCGTTGTCCTTACGCCTGAGCTGGATGGGCTGGTGCCGTGAGGCTATGGGCGAGCTGACACCCCCCTCTGCCCTGCCGGGCATCTCCCCCGCAAGGGGGGAGATCGACTCGATGAGGCGCCTTGCATTGTCGCTGTCGTCTGCAGGAATTTCACCAGAGACGGTGTGTCCCGCAGCGATTGCCACGCGCGTCCAATCTCCCCCCTTGTGGGGGAGATGTCCCGAAGGGACAGAGGGGGGTGCGCGTCGCGTCATTGGTTTGCCTTAAACTCCCGAGGCCGGAATGCCCGTGCGCTGGACCTTGCGCGGGGCGGTGATTTCCTTCCAGGTGGACAGCGCCGTGCTGACGGCCGGGAAGGGCTCGCGCTTGACGAACTGGCCGTGGCCCTCGCGCGTCTTGATGGTCGATTCCTCGATCGCCACGACGCCGCGGGTGAGCGTGTAGCGCGGCAGGCCCTTGACCTTCTTGCCCTCGAAGACGTTGTAGTCGATCGCCGACTGCTGGTTTGAAGCCGAGATCGTCTTCTCGCGTGTCGGATCCCAGACGACGAGGTCGGCGTCGGCGCCGACGAGGATCGCGCCCTTCTTCGGGTACATGTTGAGGATCTTGGCGATGTTGGTGGAGGTCACCGCCACGAACTCGTTCATGGTGATGCGGCCGGTCGCGACACCATAGGTCCACAGCATCGGCATGCGGTCTTCAAGCCCGCCGGTGCCGTTCGGGATCTTGGTGAAATCGCCCACACCGTAGCGCTTCTGGTCGGTGGTAAACGCGCAGTGGTCGGTTGCGACCACCTGCAGTGAGCCGCTTGCAAGGCCTGCCCAGAGGCTGTCCTGATGGCGCTTATCGCGGAAGGGGGGCGACATGACCCGGCGGGCGGCATGATCCCAGTCGGCATTGGCGTACTCGCTCTCATCCAGCGTCAGGTGCTGGATCAACGGTTCGCCATAGACGCGCATGCCGTTCTGGCGGGCACGGCGGATCGCTTCATGCGCCTGTTCGCAGGAGGTGTGCACGACATAGAGCGGGACGCCGGCCATGTCGGCGATGATGATGGCGCGGTTGGTGGCTTCGCCCTCGACGGAGGCCGGACGGGAATAGGCGTGCGCCTCGGGGCCGTTATTACCTTCGGCCAAGAGCTTGGCCTGCATCTGCGCAACGATGTCGCCGTTTTCCGCATGAACCAGCGGCAGGGCGCCGATCGCGGCACAGCGCTGGAAGGAGGAGAACATCTCGTCGTCATCCACCATCAGCGCGCCCTTGTAGGCCATGAAGTGCTTGAAGGTGTTGATGCCCTTGTCCTTGACGACGGTCTCCATCTCGTTGAAGACCTGCTCGCCCCACCAGGTGATTGCCATGTGGAAGGAGTAGTCGCAATTGGCGCGGGTCGACTTGTTGTCCCAGCGGTTGAGCGCGTCGAGCAGCGACTGACCGGGATCGGGCAGGCAGAAGTCGACGACCATGGTGGTGCCGCCGGCAAGGCCCGCGCGCGTGCCGCTCTCGAAATCGTCGGAGGAATAGGTGCCCATGAAGGGCATTTCGAGGTGGACGTGCGGATCGATGCCGCCCGGCATGACATAACAGCCGGTCGCATCCAGCGTCTCGTCGCCGGACAGGTTCGGGCCGATCTCGACGATCTTGCCGCCATCGATCTTGACGTCCGCCTTGTAGGTCAGGTCGGCGGTAACGATGGTGCCGTTCTTGATGACTGTGGACATTTTGAATACTCCCCTTCGGAATCCTGCGCTTTGTTGCTGTGATGCATGGGGTTTAGAGGTGTCGGTGCGGAACTTTGTTCCCGGATCTTTGATGCCGCGACCGGAATGACGGTGTGCTTCCCATGGCGATTGGAACCCCTCATCCGGCGCTTTGCGCCACCTTCTCCCCAAGGGGAGAAGAGGGAGGGCGCGGTTTCTGTCTTCTGCGCCATTTGATGGCGTGCGTTACTGGCTGTCGGGTGCGGCGGTCTCGCCTTCTCCCCCTGGGGAGAAGGTGCCCGAAGGGCGGATGAGGGGTTCCCATGAAGGGGGTGCAAACTGCTCTCATTCTTGCCGTTCCCCTCGAGCAGCCGCTGTCGCGGGATAGAAACGCAAAGTGTCACATCGTTCGAAGATCTTGCCTTCCAGAACGGCCAGTATGGTTTCCAGCACCGTGCGGCGTTCCTTCAAAACCTCGTCATTCCAGAAGCGCAGGACTGAATAACCGTTGGCGTTGAGCCAGTCTGTCCGGATATCGTCAACCTGGCTTTCGGCATGTTGCGCGCCATCAAGCTCGACCACCAGGTTCTTTTCCCGGCAGATGAAGTCCACGATGTAAGGCCCCAGCGGGATCTGCCGTGAAAACTTATGTCCGTTCAATCTCCGGCCCCGAAGATCGCTCCACAGACGATATTCCGGTTCCGTATCGTTTGCGCGCAGTATTCTGGCCCGTGCTGTTGCGCCGGGTTTTCGAAGCCATGCCTCGGACTTCGCTGCCATCCAGATACTCCCACTTTCCCGTGGAGAAAGCATCACTCGACAATCTCCGCAGCTTCGAGCACGGCGTGCAGCAGCACGTCGGCGCCGGCGGTGGCCCATTCCTTGGAGATCTCCTCGGCCTCGTTGTGGCTGAGGCCGCCGACGCAGGGGCACATGACCATGGTGGCGGGCGCCACCTTGGCGGCCCAGCAGGCGTCGTGGCCGGCGCCGGAAATCAGGTTCATGTGGGAGTAGCCTAGCCGCTCGGCAGCGTCGCGGACCATGGTGACCAGCTTGGGGTCGAAGGTGATGGGATCGAAATGGCCGACGGCCTCGACCGAGCATCCGACGCCGAGATCCTCGCAGATCTTCGCCGCCTTCGCCTCGATCCTGGCGCGCATGCGGTCGAGCTTTTCCTGGCTCGGCGTGCGGATGTCGACGGTGAAGACGACCTTGCCGGGCAGGACGTTGCGGGAATTGGGCGAGAAGAACATCTGGCCGACGCCGCCGACGGCGCCCGGCTGTTCGCTCATGGCGACGTCCTGCACCATTTCCAGGATGCGGGACATGGCGAGCCCGGCATTGACGCGCATGTTCATCGGCGTCGAGCCGGTATGGGCTTCCTTGCCGGTCAGGGTGAATTCCAGCCACCAGAGGCCCTGACAGTGGGTGACGACACCGATCTGCTTTTCCTCCGCCTCGAGGATCGGGCCCTGCTCGATATGGTATTCGAAATAGGCGTGCATCTTGCGGGCGCCGACTTCCTCGTCGCCGACCCAGCCGATGCGCTTCAGCTCGTCGCCAAACTTCTTGCCCTCGGGGTCCGTGCGGTTATAGGCGTAGTCTTGGCTGTGGACGCCGGCGAAGACGCCGGAGGCAAGCATGGCGGGCGCGAAGCGGGCGCCTTCCTCGTTCGTCCAGTTGGTGACGACGATCGGGTGCTTGGTCTTGATGTTGAGGTCGTTCATCGAGCGGACGATTTCCAGCGCGCCGAGCACGCCGAGCACGCCGTCGAACTTGCCGCCGGTCGGCTGGGTGTCGAGGTGCGAACCGACGTATACGGGCAGGGCGTCCGGGTCGGTGCCGGGCCGCGTCATGAACATGTTGCCCATCGTGTCGACGCCCATTGTCAGGCCGGCATTTTCGCACCAGGTCTGGAAGAGCTTGCGGCCTTCGGCGTCGGCATCCGTCAGGGTCTGGCGATTGTTGCCGCCGGCAATGCCGGGGCCGATCTTCGCCATCTCCATCAGCATGTCCCACAGGCGGTCGCCGTTGACGCGCATGTTTTCGCCGGGTGCAGCCACCATGATTTCATCCTCGCCATTTTCGCCGGCGGTCTGCCGGTCTCGTTCCCATTGTCGGTGCGGCGCTTATTGTTTTTGTTCGCCGCCGGATATCAGTTGCCTTCACGACATTTCTGTCTGATAATTTGACCGATTGGTAAACATTACAATTTCCGCAGCGCCACTCAAGTCGGAAAAGCCAAAAAAGAAGTGTCGGCGCGAAGATTTTGCATAGGTTTTCCGCATGCGCATTCTTGCGGCACTTTTTGCCGCAGGTCATGAATTTTTGAGGCGAGGAGACAGGCTTACATGGTGAAGGCCAGGGCGGCGAAAACGCAGCGCAGGACCCGCATTCAGGAAGAGAAGGAGGAGGTCATCCTCCAGGCCGCGCTGGATGTCTTTTCCTCCTACGGGTTCAAGGGCGCGACGATCGACCAGATCGCCGAGGTCGCCGAGATGTCGAAGCCGAACCTGCTTTACTATTTCCGTACCAAGGAGGCGATGCACCGGGCCCTGATCGACCGGGTGCTGCAGACCTGGCTCGAGCCGCTGAGGGCCTTCGACGCGGCCGGCAATCCGGAGGCCGAGATCCGCTCCTATATCCGCCGCAAGCTGGAGATGGCGCGCGACTTCCCGCGGGAGAGCCGGCTGTTTGCCAACGAGGTGCTGCAGGGCGCGCCGCATATCGAGGATGAGCTCGCCGGCCCGCTGAAGGAGTTGGTCGACGAGAAGGCGGCGGTGATCCGCGCCTGGGCCAAGGCCGGCAAGATCGCCAAATGCGATCCCTATCACCTGATCTTCTCGATCTGGGCGACGACGCAGCACTATGCCGACTTCGACGTCCAGGTGCGGGCGGTTCTCGGCCAGAAGCTTTCGGGTGATGGCCGGTTCGAGGATGCCGCCCGGTTCCTTGAGCAACTCTTCATCGAAGGGCTCAGGGTGAAATCTTCAGACGCTGCGATCGCGCAGAATCAGGGTGGACTTGCCTCGGGTGCTGTCTGAGCGAGCCGGCGTGCCGGTCGCTTGAGTGACGTCAATCCGGCAGCAGCCCGGTGACGATCAGGCCACAGGCGGTGACCAAGGCGCCGGCGAAGACGGCCGGGCTTGCCCAGCCATGGCCGATCAGTCCTTCGAGAATGATGATGAAGCTCGGCGTCAGGTAATTGTAGGCGAGCACTTTCGGCGCCGGCAGGCGCATGGAGCCGTACTGGATCAGCAGGAAGGTGATGGCCGTGGTGACCACCGACAGATAGGCGAGCGCCGTCCAGACGATCGGCGGCATGGCCGAAAAATCGGTCACAGCGATCTGCGGGGCGGCGGGAAACAGCAGATAGATGCTGACGGCGACGGAGAGCCAGAAGCCGATGACGGTCGGATGCTCACGGCGATCGAGCTTGCGCAAGAGCGGCACGTAGGCGGCATGGCAGAGCACGCCGACGAAATAGATCAGCTCGCCCCTGCCGATGTCGAAGCGCAGGATCGCCTGCACGTCGCCGCGGAAAATCACCCAGATCGCGCCGCTCGCCGCAATCACGAGGCTCAAGAAAACGCCGGGCCGGGTATGCTGCTTCAGGATCACGAAGGCAAAGGCGGCGCTCGCCAGCGGCATGAGCGTGAAGACTGCGCCCGTCTGCACCGGGCTGGTGATTTCCAGCGCCAGGAACATGGTCAGCATATAGGTGCCCATCAACATGCCGTAGATGGCGAAGCGCCAGGGCTGGACCGGAATGGTCAAGCGCTGGCGGAACATGATGAAGGCCATGCCCGCCATCACGACGATGCTGATCATGTAGCGGATGAACTGCAGTTCGGCCGCCGGCATATGCTGCGCCGCCATGCCGCCAAGCGAAAACGATCCGGCCACCAGCAGCGAGAAGGACAGCATCGCCAGGTGCGCGCGAAGCTTCACAGCACCCGTGGCATGGGTGTTGTGGATCGATTTTTGCGGTTGAACATCCTGCTTCAAGGTTCTGCCCCTGGCTGTGAGGTTGAAACGTGCTTTAGCCTTAAAGTGGCGGGTTGTCTTGCCGCAATCGTCCAAAACTGCCAAGCAGGGGGATGAAAACAAACGGAGCGGCATATTGCAGAGGCTGAAAGCGCGGATCTACGAACTGTACGAAGGCGACAGCGATGCCGCACACCGGTTTCGATACACGCTTCTCGGCATCGATGTCCTGACGATCCTGTTTCTCGTCGTCTCGACCTTCTATTACGGTTCGGCGCTGATCGAAGCGCTGGATGTGGTCTTCGGCCTCTACCTCCTGGCCGATTATGTGGCGCGGTTCTGGATCGCGAAGAAGAAGCCGGCCTTTCTCATTCATCCGCTCAATCTTGCCGACCTGGTCGCCATGCTGTCGTT
Organism: Rhizobium sp. PAMB 3174; assembly: GCF_052908375.1. Classification (NCBI taxonomy): domain Bacteria; kingdom Pseudomonadati; phylum Pseudomonadota; class Alphaproteobacteria; order Hyphomicrobiales; family Rhizobiaceae; genus Rhizobium; species Rhizobium sp. PAMB 3174. The sequence goes on from NZ_CM128608.1 coordinate 782,627, forward strand.
TCTCGCGCCCATTCTCGGCGAGAACTTCGCCTTTCTGCGCGGTCTGCGGGTTTTGAGGCTGCTGCGCTCCTACCGGCTGCAGAACAAGCTCCGGCATGACTTTCCCTATTTCAAGCGCAACGAGGAGGTGATCCTCAGCGCCACCAACATGTTCATCTTCATCTTCGTCATGACCGAAGCGGTGTTCGTGACCCAGGTGGGCGTCAATCCGAACGTCCGGCATTTTCTCGACGCGATGTATTTCACCGTCACGACACTGACGACGACGGGGTTCGGCGACATCACGCTGCAGGGCCAGACGGGACGGCTGCTGTCGATCCTGATCATGGTGTTCGGCGTGTCGCTGTTCCTGCGACTGGTGCAGACGATCTTCCGCCCGTCGAAGGTGAAATATCCCTGTCCGCAATGCGGTCTCTCCCAGCATGAGCGCGATGCGGTGCACTGCAAGCATTGCGGCACCGTGCTGAACATTCCCAACGAGGGCGACGTCTGAACAAAAAAACGCCCGGACGAACCGGGCGCTTGGAGTTTGAGGAGGACACTTATTCCGCGGCCTGACGGGACATCGGGTTGTTGGGATGGGTCGTCCAGTTGGCGTAGTTCGGGTCGACCGGCTTGCCGGTGCGCTCGTCCATCGCTCCGGCTTCGAGCGGCACCATGGTGATGCAGCCCTCGACGGGACAGACGTTGACGCAGAGGTTGCAGCCGACGCATTCGTCTTCCATGACCTCGAACTTGCGGGCGCCGTCAACGAGGGCCGTGATTGCCTGATGCGAGGTGTCCTCGCAGGCGATGTGACAGCGGCCGCACTTGATGCACTGGTCCTGGTCGATGCGGGCCTTGGCGATGTAGTTGAGGTTCAGGTACTGCCAGTCGGTGACGTTGGGCACGGCGCGGCCGACGACGTCGTCGAGCGTCGCATAGCCCTTTTCGTCCATCCATGCGGAAAGGCCGGTGATCATCTCTTCGACGATCTTGAAGCCATAGGTCATGGCGGCGGTGCAGACCTGGACGGTGCCGGAGCCGAGCGCCATGAATTCGGCCGCGTCGCGCCAGGTGGTGATGCCGCCGATGCCGGAGATCGGCAGGCCGTAGGTTTCCGGATCGCGGGCGATCTCGGCGACCATGTTCAGCGCGATCGGCTTGACCGCCGGGCCGCAATAGCCGCCATGGGTGCCCTTACCGCCGACGGTGGGCGATGGGGCCATGTTGTCGAGGTCGACGGAGACGATCGAGTTGATGGTGTTGATCAGCGACACCGCGTCGGTGCCGCCGGCCTTGGCGGCACGGGCCGGCTTGCGGATGTCGGTGATGTTCGGCGTCAGCTTGGTGATGACCGGCATGCGCGTGTACTGCTTGCACCAGCGCACGACCATCTCGATATATTCCGGCACCTGGCCGACCGCAGCACCCATGCCGCGCTCGGACATGCCGTGCGGACAGCCGAAATTGAGTTCGATGCCATCGGCGCCGGTTTCTTCGACCAGCGGCAGGATCGCCTTCCATTCCTCTTCCACGCAGGGGACCATGATCGAGGCGACGAGCGCCCGGTTGGGCCACTTCATCTTCACCTCTTTCATCTCCCGCAGGTTCACGTAGAGGTCGCGGTCGGTGATGAGCTCGATGTTGTTGAGGCCGAGCAGACGGCGGTCGGCCCCCCAGATCGCGCCGTAGCGCGGGCCGTTGACGTTGACGACCGGCGGGCCTTCCGAGCCGAGCGTCTTCCAGACGACGCCGCCCCAGCCGGCCTTGAAGGCGCGCTCGACATTGTAGGCCTTGTCGGTTGGCGGCGCGGAGGCGAGCCAGAAGGGGTTCGGCGATTTGATGCCGACGAAGTTCGTGCGAAGATCAGCCATTGTCCCTCATCCCTTCCTTCAAGCCACGGCGCTGGCGCGGACGGTGCCGGCGGCCAGGGCCTTGTTGATCGATTCTGCGGCATCGCGACCCTGCGCGACCGAAGTCACCGTCAGGTCTTCGCCGAGCTTCACGCAGTCGCCGCCGGCCCATACGCCGGAGACGGAGGTGCGGCCTTCACTGTCGATGGCGATGCGTCCGCCTTCGATCTTGAGGGCGCCGAGCCCGGTCGCCTCGAAGGTCTGGCCGATCGCCTTGAAGATCTGGTCGCAGGCAATGAGGCCAGTCTCGCCGGTGCCCGACAGTCTGCCGTCCTTCAGTTCGGTGTATTCGACTTCGATGCCGGCGACGTTGCCGTCCTTGGCGATCACATTTTTCGGCTGCAGCCAGTGGCGGATCATGACGCCCTTGGAGGCGGCGAGGTCCTGCTCGAATTCCGAGGCGTTCATGTTTTCCTTGCCGCGGCGGTAGCAGATGGTGACTTCCTCGGCGCCGAGCAGCTTTGCCTGAACGGCGGCATCGATGGCGGTCATGCCGCCGCCGATGACGACGACGCGGCGGCCGATGGCAAGGGTCGATAGATCGGTGGACTGGCGCAGTTCGGCGATGAAGTCGACGGCGTCCATGACGCCTGACGTTTCCTCGCCTTCGGCGCCAAGCGCGTTGACGCCGGCCAGCCCCATGCCGAGGAAGACGGCGTCATAGTCCGAGGCGAGGTCGGAGAGCGAGAAGTCCCGGCCGAGCATCTGGCCGTTCTTGACCTCGATGCCGCCGATCGACAGGACGTAGTCGACTTCCTTCTGCGCGAAGCCGCCGGTCGATTTGTAGCTGGCGATGCCGTATTCGTTCAGCCCGCCGGCCTTTTCCTTCGCCTCGTAGACGACGACGGAATGGCCGCGCATGGCGAGGCGATGGGCGCAGGCGAGCCCGGCCGGGCCGGCGCCGACAACGGCCACCGTCTTTCCGGTCGAGGCGGGACGGCTGTAGAACTGCTTGTCTTCGGCCATCGCCGCGTCGGTCGCGTAGCGCTGCAGGCGGCCGATCTCGACCGGCTTCTCCTCGGCCGTGTTGCGCACACAGGCCTCCTCGCAGAGCGTTTCGGTGGGACAGACGCGGGCGCACATGCCGCCTAGGATGTTCTGGTCGAAGATGGTCTTTGCCGCGCCGATCGCATTTCCGGTTCCGATCTGGCGGATGAACATCGGAATGTCGATCGAGGTGGGACAGGCCGTCATGCACGGCGCGTCGTAGCAGAAGTAGCAGCGGTCGGAGGCGACCAGTGCCTCATGCTTGTCGAGCCGCGGGTGCAGGTCGGAGAAATTCGTCTCGTATTCGGCAGGCTGAAGCCTGCCGGCGGCAATGCCGGAATCCAGTCGTCCCATGAACGTTCCCTCTTTTTTGGTATGGCGACTGGGATAACGGTAACTCAGCTTAAAAATTTTATCAAACGGTAAATATTTGACTGTCTGACGGCGTGTCGTCGGTCTTTGCAAGTCAATGATTTGAATCAGTTATTCTGGTTAGCTGATGCTGAGTTGCATGGTCTTCACACTCTGATTCAGGCGTTCTCATCGGCCGTTTTCCGGCGTGAAAAAACATGAGTTATTTGATCATATTTATAGTTGATTATAAAAATCAGGTTTTATATGGTTCCGGCATCAAAGGGGCTTGAAGCCCTTATGCTTGCAAGGAGGGAAATCTGCCAATGGCGAAGAAGATCAAGAAGCGCGACCGGAGCAATCAGCCGCAGGTGCAGAACGAGATGTCTTCGGGAGAGCGCCAGGGACTTGGCGGCCGCAGCTTCCTCTATGTGGGTGGCCGTGACTGTCAGGTTGCGCATCTCAGGGAGCTCGCGGAGAGCTACGGTGCCGAATTGCTCCATCACGACGGCGGCCTGCGCGAGGCGGTGTCCCGTATCGATACGGTCCTGCCGTCTGTCGACTGCGTGTTCTGCCCGGTCAACTGCATCAGCCATGATGCGTGCCTGCGTGTGAAAACCGGCTGCAAGAAGTTCGGCAAGGCCTTCATTCCATTGCGAAACGGCTCGAAATCAAGCCTTGAGCGGGCGCTGGCCGACCTGCATGAGCGGGATGGGCTGCAGTGATCATCGAAGCCGGAGAAAGGTCGACGCTGATCGGCCTTCACAAGCTGATGCAGGCGGAAAACGGCGGTTTTGTCGTCGAACTCCATCAGATTGTCGAGGATGAGCGCGAGCGGCGGGCGGCATTATCGAACGTTTTACCATTGCCTCAGAAAAGGCAGTTTGCCGGGCAGGGGGGCATGCAATCGAATGTGGAGGCCGCAGGACGCGTGATTGCGTTTGTCCGGTCATTTCGGCAGAGTGCCCGCACATGACGAGGGGGACATTCGAGTGTATGTAGCAATGAACCGTTTCAAGGTCGCCTGCGGCGCGGAAACGACATTCGAGAATGTCTGGAAGAACCGCGATTCGAGCCTGGCGAGCGTGCCGGGCTTCGAGGGTTTCAGGCTGTTGCGCGGCAAGACATTCGCGGAAGAGGGATATACCCTCTTTGCATCGCACTCGCTCTGGAAGAGCGAGGCCGATTTTCTGAACTGGACGAAGTCGGAGAATTTCCGGCAGGCCCACAGGCAAGCCGCCGACCACAAGGGAATGTATCTGGGACCGCCGGTGTTCGAAGGATTTACGGACGTCGAAGGAGCATGACGTGACTGCCGAACATGCAACGAGCGACGACTGTCTGGTGGAGGTCCTGCCGGTGCTGCCGTCGCTGGACCTCGACGTGACGCTGGCCTTCTACCGGGACAAGCTTGGATTTGAACAGATTCCTCATGACGAGAAGTCCTATCTCGTCGTTCGCCGTGGCTGCATGGAATTGCATTTCTGGCAGGTCGAGGATCCCAAACTCTGCGAAAACTCCTGCATCTTCCTGCGCGGCAGCGGCATTCGTGGCCTTTACGAGGAGTTCAACGAAGCGGGTCTCGATCATCTGAGCCCTTTATGCGAACGCCAGCCGGACGTGGTGGAGTTCTTCGTTCACGATCCGCACTGGAACCTGCTGCGCTTCAGCAGCACGCCCTGACCGGGCACATCGCCCGAGGCGCAGGCGCGTCAGCGCTCTGATTTCGCCAGGAAGAACGCGCCGAGGCTGATCAGCACCCATCCTGCCATCATCAATACGCCGCCGGATGGTGCTGCCATCGGAAACAGAGCCGCGCCGGTGAAGTGGCGGCTGACGAGATCTCCCGAAAAAAGCAGGATGCCGACGAATAGCACGACGGCTGCTGCCGGGATTGTCCGCGCCTTCGTCCACAGCGCCACGAGGCCGATGAGCACCGGCGCATGGCTGAGGCAGATCAGCGAGGCGTTGCCGAGCAGGTAGCGGTCGCCGAGATGGCTGGCGGCGGCGGCAAGCGCGACGCCGGAAAGGCCCGTCAGCCCGGCAAGAAACAGGATGATATTCTGGAGTCTCGGCAAGGGCTTATTCCCGGTTCTGCATATGATAGGCGAGGCGCTCGATCGGCGGCCAGATGATGGCCCTGAGTTTCTCGTTCTCGATCGTTTCATCCATGGCACGGCGGAAGCACAGGAGCCATTCGTCGCGCTCCTTTGGTCCGATCTCGGCCATGAAATGCCGCCGGCGCAGCATGGGGTGTCCGTGTTTTTCGACATAGACGGGCGGACCGCCGAGATAGCCGGTCAGATAGTCGTAGAGCTTCTGTTCGGAGCCGGACAGATCGGCCGGATGGATGGCGCGGCAGCGGGATGCTTCCGGCAAGGTGTCCATCAGTTCATAGAAGCGGCGGGCGAGGGCCTTGACGGTGGCGTCGCCACCGATGGCCTCGTAAAGCGTGATCGTTTCGTTGCTCATCATTACCAACCCTTGTCCCAATGTCATATTCGCAACCGTGCAAAGACCGCAAGCGCACGGCCCGTCATGCGGCGTTTCGGCGCGCCCGTGTGGCCGGCCTGCATCGCGGGGCTTGATTGCTTCTCCGGCCGGTGATTGGGTGCGGCGGCTAAATCTGGGGACGTGGATTCGGGGGCGGGGATGACGGACGGTATGGAACAGGCGGCAGGGACGGTATCGACCGAAATCGCCATCATCGGCGGCGGCACGATCGGCATGACGATCGCGCTAAGGCTCAGGAGCGAGGGTCATGAGGTCGTGATCATCGAACCCGGCGAGCCGGGCATGGGCGCCTCCTACGGCAATGCCGGGACGATCGCCGACTATGCCATCATGCCGGTCGGAACGCCGGCGGTCTTGAAGAGCCTGCCGTCGCTGCTCTTCGATCGCGACAGCCCGCTCGCCATCCGCAAGGCCTATCTGCCCGCGCTGTTTCCCTGGCTTGTGCGGTTCGCCTGGCAATCGCTGCCGGCCAATGCGGCGCGCAATACCGCGACCATTGCCGGCCTGCTGTCCGGCGCGGCCTCGTCCTGGCGGGAACTCGCGGCGGAAATCGGCGGCGAGGGTCTCATTCGCGAGAACGGCGCGCTTTACCTCTATTCCTCGAAAAAGGATTTTCTGGGCGCGCAGAAAGGGTTCGCTGAGCGGCGCAATTACGGCGTGTCGCAGGCCTTGGTCGGCCCGGACGAGGTGGCGGCGCTGGAACCGGCACTGCCGCCGATCGAGGGTGGCGGCGTTCATTTCCGTGATGCGATCCATCTGGCCGATCCCGGCGGAATGATGCGGCTGCTTGCGGCGAAGCTCGCGGCCGAGGGGGTTCCGTTCCTGAAGGCGAGCGCAAAGACGCTGACACGGGTCAATGGCGGCGTGGAGATTGGGGCGGGGCAACTTCGCGTCAAGGCTCAGCGCGTGGTGATCGCCGCCGGTGCTCATTCGCGCGCGCTTGCCGCCCAGGCGGGCAGCCGCGTGCCGCTGGAGACCGAGCGCGGCTATCATCTCGAATACGACCTGGACGATGTGCCGCTGACCCGGCCGACCTGCCCGACCGAGCGCGGCTTCTACTTCATTCCGATGAACGGACGTCTGCGGGTTGCCGGAACGGTCGAACTCGGCGGAACGACGGCGCCGGCGAGCCCGCATCGCCTGGCGGCGCTGGAGCGCGGTGCGCGCGAGGTCTTTCCGTTCCTGAAAGACAGGACGCCGGACCGGACGTGGTTGGGCTTTCGGCCGTCGATGCCTGATTCCGTGCCAGTGATCGGTCCGTCCGGCGGCGGCGACGATGTCATTCTCGCCTTCGGCCATGGGCATATCGGGCTGACACTCTCTCCGGTCACCGCCCGCATCGTCTCCGGCCTCATCTCACGGCGCGGCAACAGCAATGACATCGCAGCCTATTCGCCGGCACGGTTGTGACGGACGCCTGCCGATCCCATCTCTTATTTTGTTTCGCCTGGCGGCCTGCACGCACAGGTTTTTCAGCGCGTCGTATTTCAATTTATGGTTTATTTATGTAGCCTGCTCCCCTGAAGGTTGTGTGGCCTTCACTACAGAAACCGGGGAACGAATATGAAGCATATCATTGCAATGGCCCTGCTGGGGCTTGGGCTTTCCGGCTGCGCGCGCACGGCGTCGGTCGATTTGGAAAATGCAATTGTCAGCAACGGGAACATCAATTCACGCAGGGTCGCCTTCGGTGATGTGCTCCTGTGGGACAGGCAGTCCGGCACGGTGAACTATCTGCGCAACCTGCTCGATGAACAGGTGCCAAAGGATGGTAAGTTGTTGGGGGTCAACACGATAAGGACAGGCAACTATACCGCATCTTCGTCTCGCGACCTGAAGATCACCTTTAGTGGCGACTTCTCGAAGATCAAGGCGTCCGCCGAGGCCGAGATCGCCTCCTCCCTGAGGTTCGAAATGAAGGATACGCGACAGAAGCGCTTCGCCTATCCGAATGACGTTCTGAATGCGGCTCAGGTTGCGGCATTCAGGGCGGATGTCGCCAACTATGACTCGGATCGCTATCGCTTCCTGTTCGTCTACGAGATCTACTCCGGCCAGGCGATTACCTACAGCTTCAACGGGGCGGAAAATGATGGCGGTCGGTTCACGCTCGACGTAGCGGGCAAGAAAGTCGAGGTGAAGTTCAAAAATGGCGGCTCCGTCCAATGCGAAGGTGAAGACAACGCGTGTATTGTTGCCACCCAGATCTGGCGGCTGAAGCCGAATCCCGATGGCGCTACAGGATATAAGTTCGTCCTCGACACGGCGCAGAGTGCTCAAGTCATCTTCCGAGACAAACTCTGAACCTTCCACATTTTCCGGATGCATTCGATGGCCATCCGTCTACGATGCATCCGGTCCATTGGAACGGAGGGAATGATGCATCGTGGTTCATGTCTGTGCGGAGCCGTCCGCTTCAAGGTGGCGGGTGAGCTCGGGGCGCCGGATGCCTGTCATTGTTCGATCTGCCGCAAGCATTCCGGCCACTATTTCGCCTCGGCCAATGTGCAGAAGGACAGCCTGACGGTTGAAGGTGAAGCGAACGTCACGTGGTATCAGTCGTCGGCGAAGGTGCGCCGCGGCTTCTGCTCGGTCTGCGGCTCCTCGCTGTTCTTCGATCCGCCGCACCGCGACTGGATCGCCATTGCCATGGGCGCTTTCGATGGCCCGACCGGGACGCATCTGGAGATGCATATCTTCGTCGCCGACAAGGGCGACTATTACGAGATCGCCGACGGCCTGCCTCAGAACGCGCAGTAGGCGAGCTGTGTCATTCCCTTAGCAGTCGAACGATCTCGACCACATCGCTGACGGCGCTCTTGCCGGGCAGGGTTTCCAGGACCAGCGCCTTGCCGGTACTGCAGACATGTTCGAACGGGCAGACGAGATCGCCGGCGGCAATGGCCGGAGCGACCAGGCTCTGATGGCCGATCAGGACGCCGGCGCCGGCCTTGGCTTCCTCCAGCGCCAGGCTGTAGAGCGAATAGCGCGGGCCCTGTGGCCCGCCCGGCAGCGTCACGCCGCAGCTTGCGAGCCAGAGCTCCCAGTCCTCCTCCCACGACCGGTCGAACAGCAGCGGCAGGCCGGCGAGATCCTCCGGACTGGAGACGCGGTCGAGGAGGGCGGGCGCGCAGACCGGATAGATCAGGTCCTCCTCCAGCACGGTCTCCGATGGCAGGCCCATGGGCTTGCGGATGAACAGCGACAGGTCGAAGAGTTCGCGCTTCAGGTTCGGGGCGTTTTCCAGCGCCGTGACCGACAGCCTTATGCCGGTCAGATGCCGGCGGATGCCGCTCAGCCGCGGCGACAGCCACAATTGCGCGATGCTGGGCATGGTGGCGATGTGGATGTCGGTGACTGGCCGGATGCCCTGCAGCGCCCTGACGGCTTCGCCGAGGTGATCGAAGGCGGCAACGAATTTCGGCAGCAGCGACTTGCCGACCGCTGTGAGCCGCACGCCTTGTGCGTGGCGGATGAAGAGGTCGGCTCCGGTCCAGTCCTCCAGCGTGCGGATGTGCTGCGACACCGCGCCGGGGGTGACCGACAACTCTTCGGCGGCTTCGGCAAAGCTTTCCAGCCGGGCGGCGGCCTCGAAGGCGCGGAGCGCGTTGAGCGGCGGGCCCTTGGGGCGCGGAGGCGAGACCGGCATTTTCTACCCTCAGTTTTTCTAAACTCAAAAATAGCAAATCTGATTTGCCCGGTCTTGCGGAAAATCGGATGCTCGCGCCAACAAAGGAGATCGGCCATGACATTGTCCCGCAGAAACTGGGTTCCCGAACAGTGTGAAACGCGCGTGCTGGAGATTGCCGGCGAGGTTGCCCGGCAGGCATCCGGCGACGTGCTCGCCCGCGTCGAAGCGCTTGCCGAGCGCAACCGCGAGATCCACGAGAAGGAATGCTTCAATCTCAACCCGGCGACGAACGTCATGAACCCGAAGGCCGAGGCGCTGCTGGCTTCGGGTATCGGCACGCGCCCGTCGCTCGGCTATCCCGGCGACAAGTACGAGATGGGGCTGGAGGCGATCGAGGAGATCGAGGTGATCGCCGCCGAACTGGCGGCGGAAGTGTTCGACGCGAAATATGCCGAAATCCGCGTGCCGTCGGGCGCGCTTGCCAATCTCTTCGGCTTCATGGCGATCTGCAAGCCGGGCGACACGATCATCGCGCCGCCGGCCTCGATCGGCGGCCATGTCACCCACCACATTGCCGGCTGCGCCGGTCTCTACGGCCTGCGCACCGTTCCGGCACCCGTCCGCGCCGACGGCTACACCGTCGATGTCGACGCCTTGCGCGAACTTGCCCGCCGCGAACGGCCGCGGCTGATCACCGTCGGCGGCAGCCTCAATCTCTTCGAACATCCGGTCGCGGAAGTGCGGGCGATTGCCGACGAGGTTGGCGCCAAGGTGATGTTCGATGCCGCGCATCAATGCGGCATCATCGCCGGCAAGGCCTGGACGAACCCGCTTGCCGCCGGCGCGCATTTCATGACGATGAGCACGTACAAGAGCCTCGGCGGTCCGGCCGGCGGGCTGATCGTCACCAACGAGGCCGAGATCGCCAAGGCGCTCGACGCCATCGCCTTCCCCGGCATGACCGCCAATTTCGATGCGGCCAAGTCCGCGGCGCTCGCCGTCACCATGCTCGACTGGCGCGATTTCGGACAGGTCTATGCGGCGGAAATGATCCGCATGTCGATGGCGCTCGCAGAAGCGCTGGCGCAGGAAGGCCTGCCGGTCTTTTCCGGCGCGGACGGCTATACCCGTTCCCACCAGTTCGCCATCGCGGCGGCTGAGTTCGGCGGCGGACAGGCGGCGTCGAAGACGCTGCGTCTCGCCGGCTTCCTCGCCTGCGGCATCGGCCTGCCGATCGCCGAGGTCAAGGGTGACATGAACGGTCTTCGTATCGGCACGCCGGAGCTGGTGCGCTGGGGCATGACGGCGGCCGACGCACCCCGTCTCGCCAAGCTGATCGCCGCCGGCCTGAAACGCAACGACCCGGAAGCGCTCGCCCCCGAGGTCGCCGAATGGCGCCGGACCTTCGACACCGTGCATTTCGTCAACTGACGACCGGCAATGGCTCCAGAAACGTGGCGGATCGATCTCCGCCACGTTTCAGTCGATGGCGTCGGCGTAGACGTCCAGAATGCGTTCGATACTGGCGAGGATGAGGTCGCGCGCCATCGGCCTGACCTTTCCACTCTCGACGAGTGGCTGCAGATGGCCGAGATACTGGCTGATGAGCGGTCGCGGTATACGAACTCCCTCGAGACACGCAAGCAGTGCCGAAACGGCCGCTTGCGCGGCGGGGTCGGGCCAGTAATAGCGGATCCGGTCCGAAAACGAATAGTGCCTCTGCACATACTGTTCCGTGCCGGTGCCGTGATAGTACTTGCGCCAGTTGCCCGGCTTTTCCTGCATCAGGCGTTCCATGCTCGCGGGGAGGGCTTCCCGGTCGCTGTCACGAACAAGAATGCCGGCGATGCTGTCGAGGCCGTAGAGCGCTTCTCGTAGCGCGAAGGTGAGCCATGGGCCGACCTTCAGGATGGCGAAGCCATCGTCGACCAGGCGACGTCGCGCCTCAGCGCTCTGATAGTCCGTCGAATGCGCCTCGAAGACGAATTGCGGCATGTCGTTCAATGCTGCGGACAGGCTGACTGCCTTGTCTGGCGCGTATTCCACGACCTCGGCATTCCCGAATTCGACGCCGGGCTGGACGACGACGCCGGTCACACGTTCGAAGGCGCTCTCCAACCCGAGCTTTGAAAATGCGTCCCGGTGGATTTCGACGGTCCGCAATGCGTCTTCGGGCTTCGTCACCTCCAGATGGTCCAGCGCTTCCGACGCGCCGCCTGGAACGGGCACCTCGGTGCCGATGATATAGGCGGGCAGGGTGCCGCCGATTGCCTGGACCGAACGTTCGGCGGCGGCGGCAAGCGTTGCCGCGCGCTGGGCAATCACTTCGTCCGGCAGCGGCGTGGGGTCGCCGGCGCAGCTCATGCTGGTGTCTAGATGCAGCTTCGTGAAGCCCGCCGCGGCGAAGGCTTCGATCATCGTCACGGCCTTTTCCATGGCCGTTTCCGCATTGAGAGCGGTCCACGGATTGGGGCCGAGATGATCACCGCCCAGCAGCAACCGGTCGAGCGGAAAGCCGACCTTGCCGGCGATGCCCTCGACGAAGCGGCGGAAGTCGGCGGGCGTCATGCCGGTATAGCCGCCGTCCTGGTTCACCTGATTGCAGGTCGCTTCGATCAGCACCGGTCCTTCGCGACGCAGGCCGTGGCGAAAGGCCGCCTCGATCACCATCGGATGGGCCGAGCAGACGGAGACGATGCCCGGCCGCCGGCCAGCGCTGCGCGCTGCGGGCATTTCGGCGAATTGTCTGGTGACGCTGGTCATGCCCGATGCTCCCGGCTTGCAATGAACGCTTCGATCTCGGCCATGGCGTGTATACCTTCCATTGGGCCCTTGCGTGTCACGGCCAGCGCGCCCGCGGCCGAGGCGATGCGCATGGCCTGTTCGGGTTCGGCGCCGCGCAGCCACATCGAGACGAACGCTGCCCCGAAGCAGTCGCCGGCTCCCGTCGGGTCGACTTCCTCGACCGCAAATGCGGTGCTCGCGACAGTTCTGTCCCGATCGAAATAGACTGCACCGGCTGCGCCCTTCTTCAGAACGACCACTGTAGGCCCTCGGGCTAGAATGGACCGGATGGCTTCGGCTTCGGATTTTTCGTCCGTGAACAGGAAGAGTTCGTCGCCGCTCGGCAGGAAGACGTCGGTCAACTGGAAAACTTTCGCCAGCGCCTCGCGCATGCCCGGCAGCGAGAGAATCTCGCGTCGGATATTGGGATCGAATGACACGGTACCGCGCCGTTCCTTGATGGCGGCGATCCCCTGAAGCGCCACGTCGGTCGCTTCCGGCGAAAACAGGGAGGAGCCCATCACATGCATATGTTCGGCGCCCTGAACCAGCGCACGCGCTGCGTCGCCAAAGGCAAGCGCGCCCGCGGCGCTGTGCTTGATGTTGAAGACGAAATGCCGGCTTGCGTCGCTCCGGTAGGTGACGAATGCAGTGCCGGTGGGCAATTCCGGATGGGTCGTGATCGCCGAAACGTCGGCGCCCAGCGCTTCCAGCCGGCGAATGTTCAGCGTTCCGAAATCATCGCTGCCGACACATCCGATCAGCCCGGCCGGTTGGCCGAGGGCCGCCGCCTGACCGATGAAAATGGCGGGCGCGCCGGAGGGAAATGGTCCGACGAGCGGGCCGGCGGTCAGGAAGCTCTGGTCCAGCCTTTCCGCCATGATCTCGACGAGAATCTCTCCCGAAGTGACGATTTTCTTCACTGGCTCTCCCTCGTCCAAGTTTTGTGCGGGCACCGCCCCAAGCAGCTATTCTGGCTCATGCCGGATGTATTACCCCTGTCTCGCGAATACGTCGAACGGCGAGCGTCAAAATTCCAGAACGCCCGGTTTCGCCACGGGATGAAATGCGAGATCTCGTCCCGGCAAGGCAAGAGCCGCGGCGCCGACGAGACCGGAATTCTGGCCAAGCGCGGCCCGTACCACAGGAACTTCGCGAAATGCCGGCATGGCGCGTCGTGCGATATGGTCCGCAATGCCGGCATGAAGCCGGTCGAATTCGTTCGACAGGCCGCCGCCCATGACCACGATCTCCGGACTGAGAATGTGGATGAGGTTGGTGATCCCCCGTCCAAGCGTCTCGGCTTCCTCGTCGATCAATTGATTGGCGAAGGTGTCGCCCTCCCGGGCAGCGCGGAATATCGCCCGGCTGTTGATCGGGCTGCCGTCCCGGCCGAGAACCGTGTCTGTGCGTCCGGCTGCACGCTGGTGCGCGCGGCGGGTGAAGGCCGTTCCGGACGCATAGGCCTCGAAACAACCACGGTTGCCGCAAGGGCAGGGTTCTCCATCCGGCGTGATCGTCATATGGCCGACATGGCCGGCCATGCCCATGCGGCCGCGAACGACGCGTCCGTCGGCAATGATGCCGCCGCCGATGCCGGTGCTGACCGTCACGTAGACGAGGCTGTCATATCCCTTTCCAGCGCCAAACTGCCATTCCCCGATCGCCGCGGCGATGCCGTCGTTTTCCAGCGATACGCTGAGGTCGAACTGCCGTTCCAGTTCGGCGCGCAGGGGAAAGCCGTCAAAGCCCGAAAGGGTCGGAATATCGCTTGCTATGCCCACAATCGTATCGACCGGCCCCGGCGTCGAAACGCCGACGCCTGCCGGCACGAGGTTCGGCCGCGAGGCGATCAGGCCACGGGCCAGGCCGAGTATCTGGGAGAGCACCCGCTCGGGGCCGCCGGTCGCATCGGTTTCGTCCTCGTCCTGCGCAAGGATGTTGCCGCGTTCATCGACAAGCGCCGCGCGAACCGAGGTTCCACCGAGATCGACACCTATGGCGAAATGCTCCATCGGAACTGGGCCTTCTCAAAGGGCGCGGAGCCATGCCATGCGATCGGCGAGCGATGGCGCGTTGAAGGCCAGCGACCCGAGCACGACCGTTTCGGCACCTGCCTCACGCAGCAACGGCACCGTATGTTCGCGGATGCCGCCGTCGGCGGCGAGCACGATGCGGTGGTCGGCACCGCAATCGGCAATGATCTTCTTGGCTTCAGACAGACGGTCACCGGCCTTTTCGTCGAGGCCTTGCCCCTTCACGCCGATCGCGGTGCCGAGCAAGGTGATGAAATCGAGATGGGCGGCATACTTCCGGATCCGCTCCACCGGCGTCTCGACCCTAAGCACCATGCCGGCGGCAATGCGCCGCTGGTCCAGAAGTTTGAGGGCCTTTTCGGCGACGCTTTCGTTTTCGACGTGCAGGCTGATCAGGTCGGCGCCAGCGTCGGCAAACTGTTCAATCTGCGGAAGGATGATCGCGTCGGCGACCATGAGATGGACGTGGATCGGGTGCTTCGACGCCTTGCGAACGCCCGCGACAAGGTCCGGGAAGAACAGCATGGCCGGCGCGAAGTGACCGTCGGCGACATCGACATGCAGGACGTCGACATATTGTTCGACGCGGGCGAGGTCGTCGGCAAGCCGCATGAGATCGGCGGACCAGACGGAGAATTCGGCGATCAACCGGTCCTTCGGCAGCTCAGCGATCCAGGTCTTGTGTTGATCACTCATTGTCTTCGATCTCCTTGAGAAATTGTCCCAGCGCCTCATGGAAGTCCGACACGTAGCGTGTCCGGTCTTCCGCCTTGGGCGTGATCTTGGCGAGGCGTGCGCCCGGAATCGCCGCGGCCAGCGCTTCGGCATGGGAAAAGGGGTGGATGATGTCGCGGTCATGGCCGATGACCAGCGTTGGCACGGTGATGGCGGCGATTTCAGCCTCGCTGACGCCGGGACCGTCATTCGAGATCGCCGTCAGCAAGGCGGCTGTCACGGCGATGGGCTCTCTCGAAAAGAAACCGGTGAGCGAGGCGAGATTGTCGGGGGCTTCCTTGGCGAGCCGCTGTCCGGTCTCGCTGGTGAGGAAGGCGGTCTTGGCCTCTTCCAGCGGCAGGGTTTGCAGCAGATGGCCGACTTCGGCATTCGGCCGCATGTTGTCCGGTGCGGCCGCCGCGATCCAGGCGGGGCGGGCGAGGATCAGGCCGCGGACGAGATCGGGTCTTGTCACGGCAAGCCTCAGGGCGATCGCCGCGCCCATCGATATGCCGCCAACCACCACCGGTGCCGTCAGCCGCGTTTCGATATAGGCGGCGATATCCTCGGAAAAGGTCGCGATCGACAGGCGGGAAAGGTCTCCAGCTCCGGAGCCGCCGTGGCCACGCGCTTCGATCGTGATGCGGCGATAGCCCGGCAGGGGCGGGAAGGCTTCGGCGGTCTGGTTCGCATCGCCACAGAGTCCGTGCTGGAAGACGACCGGGATACCCGCCTCGTCGCCATCGACGTTCAGGACCGTTCCGTCATCGGTTTCGAACGTTGCGAGGCTCGTCATGCGGACTTGGCCTTCAGATGGTCGGTGAGGAAGGTCGCGACGTCCCTTGCCTCTGTGGCCGCAAGGCCATGGGTGACGAGACTGCCGGAAAAGCCGATGTCCTTGAGCTTGCCCAGATAATGTCCGTAGTCGAGGACGCCCTTGCCCGCAGTTGCGAAACGGCCGTCCTGGGTGCGATCCTTGGCATGCGCCATGACGATGCGATCGGCGAGGAGGTCGATGGCGGCGGATACCGTTCGCCTCTGCTCCTCAGGCGTCGCCACCTCGAAAAGGTTCGCCGGGTCGAGCACGATCTTCAGTCGCGGGCTCTGCATTTCGGCGATCAAGCGGCGTGCCTTTTCGGCGGAGTTGATGACGTTGGCCAGTTCCGGCTCGATGCCGAGGTCGACATCGTGGCGATCGGCGATTTCGACGGCGATGGCCATCGCGTCCAGAAGATCGCGCCAGGCCTCCGGCGTGTTGTTGTCGGGATGCTCCTTCCATTGATCGAGCGGATCGCGGGTGCCGGTGCACAGCGTGATGAGCCCGGTCGACATCGCTGCAGAGCTTGCGGCAATTGCCTCAAGCCTCCGGTGTCCGGCCGCCCGTACGGCCGGATCGGGGTGGATCATGTTGTAGGTGCCGGAAACCGCGACGATCTCGACGCCCGTGCGTGCGGCCGCATCGGCCACGCTCCGCGCGTCGGCCTCGTCGATGACGTCGGGCATCGAGGCAAGGCCGGAGCAGGCCATGTTGTACTGAGCCGCGCCGAAGCCGGCCGCGGCAACCGCTTTAAGGACCGTCAGCGGGTCCTTGCCGTCGAAGGTCTTGGCGAAGATCCCGAGCTTCATCAGACACCGCCCGAGGCATCGGCAAGGGCGACCGGCTTGCGGCTTTCCACGGAGCGTGCGATCGCCACCATCGCCTGCACCGAGGCGAGCCCGTCGTCGATATCGGCGCCTTCCATGGCGGCGCCATCGAGAATGGTGCGGGCAAAGCCCTCGAGCTGGCGGCGGTAGAAATGGCCGTCCGCACCCAGCACCCGGTGGGTGGCACCATCCGCCTCGCGGAAGATGTCGACCTCGCTCGACTTGTAGTACCAGGGGTTATAGGTCTTGCCGAGAATGCTGCCGTTCTGACCGTAGATCTGAAAACCCTCGTGCCAGTCCATACGGACCTGAACCGTCAAGTCGAGATGGCCGAGCGTGCCGGAAGCGAATTCCACGTCAACGAACCAGCACCAGATCCCGGCCCGTTCGGAAAGCCTTGCATCGACCGAAACGATGTCGCCGGCAAAATAGCGTGCCGTGTCGATCAGGTGGCTGCCGTGGGCGAGCATGTAGTAGCGACGCAGATCCGCCTTGGGATTGGTCGACGGCTTCCTGGCCTTGGCGCTGGTGACGATCAGCGGCTGCACCGCGTCGGTCATTGGATAGCGGTGCGTGCTGTCGCAATACCAGGCCTTGAGCGCGACCAGTTCCCCCATCTCGTCTCGAATGAAGGATTTGGCGGCCTGAAGGCCAGGATCGAAGCGCTTCATGTGGCCGACCTGAAAGACCTTGCCGGAGCGGTTCACCGCCGCCTTCAGCTCGCGGCATTCCTCGACGGTGAGGCCGACGGGCTTTTCGCACAGCACGTGCTTGCCGGCTTCGAGCGCCCGGATGGAGGCGGGAACGTGGAAGGCATCGGCCGTCGCGATGATCACCGCATCGAGATCCGGATCGGCGAGCATCCTGTCGTAATCGTTGTAGCTCTTCTCTGCGCCATGGGTGATCACCATACGCTCGCGCAGATCGTCGGCGACATCGCAGATTGCATAAAGATCGGCGTTGGCTGCCTTGGTGCAGCTCTCGAAATGCGCTGCCTGGGCGATCTGGCCGGCGCCCAACACACCGACGCGGAGACGTTTTTCCTGCTTTGCGGGCATGATATCCTCAATCGTTCTTTCAGAGCGTCAGGTGGGTCTGGGGATGGAAGAAGTGCATCTTCGACGTGTCGATCCCCAGATCGATCACCTGTCCCGGCCGGATTGTGCTCACCGCCTCGAATTTCGCGACGGCGTTGGCGGCTCCGCTCAAGTCCTCGACCGCGTCGGGATCACCGGAGTCGACGCGGCTCGCGTCAAGTTTCAGATGCACGATCAGTTCGGAGCCGAGTTCCTCGATCGATTTTACCGTGGCGGGAATGGTCGGGAAAGCCGAGCCGGACGGCAGCTTGCTGTCGAACAGATCCTCCGGGCGGATGCCGAAGACGACCGTCTCGCCTTGAAGGTCTGAGAGGCCCGGCGCTCGCTCGAAGACATTTTCGGGCAGAGGAATGGTAAAGCTCGGAAGGCGGATACTGCGGCCCTCGAGCCGGCCTTCGAAGAGGTTCATCGACGGCGAGCCGATGAAGCCCGCGACGAAGGCGTTGGCGGGGTGATGGTAGAGCGCCTTGGGCGTGTCCACCTGCTGCAGCACGCCGCCCTTGAGGACCGCCACGCGGTCGCCCATCGTCATCGCCTCGGTCTGGTCGTGGGTGACGTAGATCGTCGTGACGCCGAGCTGGCGCTGGAGGCTGGCGATTTCCGCCCGCATTTGCACCCGCAGCTTGGCGTCGAGGTTCGACAGGGGTTCGTCCATCAGGAACGCCGCCGGCTCGCGCACCATGGCGCGGCCCATGGCGACGCGCTGGCGCTGGCCGCCGGAAAGCTGCGAGGGCTTGTTCTGCAGCAGCGTTTCGAGCTGGAGGATCTTGGCGATCTCGTTGACGCGCTTCTCGCGCTCGGCCTTGGTCTTGCCGGCGAGCTTCATCGAGAAGGCGATATTGTCGAACACCGTCATGTGCGGGTAGAGCGCGTAGTTCTGGAAGACCATGGCGATGTCGCGATCCTTCGGCGGCAGGTCCTCGACGTCGTGGCCGCCGATCGTCAGCGTTCCGCTGCTGATCTCCTCGAGCCCGGCGATCATGCGCAGCGCCGTCGACTTGCCGCAGCCGGACGGTCCGACGAGGATCAGGAACTCACCGTCGTTGATCGTCAGGCTCAATTCGTTGATCGCGTGAAAATTGTTCCCGTAGGTCTTGCAGATCTTGTCGAGCACTACCACAGCCACGTCGATTTCCTCCCGTCACTCCAGGGCAAAGCCGGCACGCACACCGCTGCCGCTGCCATCTTTTTCTTTCAAATGGCTCAGGAGTGGTGGGTAAAGTCAATAGAAAATTTGGGATGAAGCGGCCTTACGGAGCGCATGAGTATTATTAAGCACATGATTTTAAAATACTAAATTGATTTAGTAAAAATGTCTTTGTGGGATTTTATTTTTTGACGCGCGTAATTTTATAAGCAACGACAGGGTCGTTGATCGAGCCCGTGATGCGCAAGAATCTGTTGGGTATAGCTGCGGTCTGGCGGAGGTTTGGCGTCAAGCCGGCATCGGCGAGGGAACGGGCGCGCTGTCACTCGTCATGAGGGCGCGGCAGGCCGCGTCGTTCGGCAGGCCCTTGCGGCCGCCGTGGTGGGTCACCGAGATTGCCGCGGCGGCGGTCGCGTAGGCGGCGCAGGTAAGGGGCGGTTCGCCTCTGGCAAGGGCCAAGGCGTAGGCGCCGTGGAAGCAATCCCCCGCGCCGGTGGTGTCTACGGCGGTAACCGGGTAAGCGGGCAAATGCCAGAGGGTCGGATCTCCGTTCTGGCGGAGGTAGCAGCCATTGTGTCCGTCGGTCAGGACCACGGCCGCGCGATCCGGTGTCCAGAGGCGGGCAAGGATCGCCGCCGGTTCCGTCTCGCCCGTCGTCAGCTTGCCAAAGGCAAGGGGCAGGACAAGATGGTCGGCGAGCGCCAGGATGCGGTGCGTCTGTTCCCCCACCGCCCATTCGATGTCCGCGACGATCAACAGCCCAAGCTTGCGCGCGCGCGCCACCACGCTTTCCGAATGGATCGAGTATCCGTCGATGATCAGCACCGGCGCGGAGGCGATCGCCTCATCGGCAATCGTCTCCGCTGTACCATGGGGCACGTCGTCGTCATAGGCGATGAAACGGTCGCCGTCCGGTCCGACTGTGATGACGGAACGGATCGGCGAGGCGTCGGGCCGATGCGGGGCAAGCGATATGTCCACGCCTTCCCGCTGCATCTCCCGGCCGCCGACATCGTCTGCCGGTTGGGGGAGCCAGCCGACAAAGGCCGTACGGCCGCCGAGGCGGGCCGCGGCGACGAGGGCCGTCGCGACATTGCCGCCGTGATCGGCTTCGCGCCGGGTCACCTTGCCCTTGCCCGCAGAAAGAGGGCGGTCGACGTAGACGATGTCGTCGATTGCCAATGCACCGAAACCGATGACGTCGAACCGCCGGGACATCCTGTCAGGCGCCAGTCGCCGCAAGCGCATCGGCCGGAGAGACGCCGTCATGGATGACCATCTTGAATGCCTTGGCGGCCTTCGTGGTGTCGCCATGGCCCCAGAGATTGCGGCCGACGACCGCGCCCTTTGCGCCCGCGCGCAGGGCGTCTGCCGTCTGGGTGAGGGCGCCGAGGAGGTTCTCGGTCTTCGGTCCGCCGGCCATCACCACCGGGATCGGGCAGGTCGCCACGGTTTCGCGGAACGAGTCGAAGTCGCCGGTGTAGCCGACCTTCACGACATCGACGCCGGTCTCGTAGCCGATGCGCACCGCATAGGCGATCTCGTCCGGCGTGAAGACGATCTTGGCGCCGTTGGTGAAATCGCGCGGATAGATGTGGGCGATGATCGGCATCTCGTAGCGCGCGGCCGCGTTGACGGTGTCCGTCAGCCAGCGAATGTATTCGCCTTCGGTATTGCCGCGCACGGGAATGGCGACGGCGAGCGCGTCGGCGCCGTAGCGCACGGCATCCTCGGGGGTGGCGATCAGCTGGCGGATGCGGTCGTCGGCCGTGAAGCAACCGGCCTGAATGACGAGCGCCGCCTTGCCGGCATATTGCGGCCAGAGGTGGCGGGCCGCGCCCGGCTGGATGCTGACATAATCGGGGCCGCCTTCCATGACGCGGCCAAGCGCGCCGGGCAGGTCGGCAAGGCCGCCTTCACGCACATTGCCGTAGCCGACGAAGTGATCCACCGCGCCGCCGAAGAGGTTTCCGGACGGATTGGAGAAAAGGCGAGACAGGCGAATCTTGGTTCCGAGACCCATTGCAGTGGTTTCCTTGCGTTCGTTGCAGCTGAGGTGAGTGGACCCTAACTCGGAAATAAAAGAATGTTCAATCTTTCGAAATCTTTCATTTGTGGATTAGCATCCGTATTTTATCGTGCTAAAAGCTATAAAAATGGGATCGAAAGAATTCGAAAGCTGAGTTGGCTTTCGAATTTCGAAAGCAGAAAGATGGCGACGTAGAGCGGAACCGAAGATGCTTGCAGAACAGAGACGGCACCAGATCCTCATCGAGCTCCAGCGCGTCGGGCAGGCGAAAACCAGCCAGCTCGCGGAATTGTTCGGCGTCTCGGAAGTCACCATCCGCTCAGATCTGGAACTGCTCGATGCGAAGAAGAGGCTCATCAAGACGCATGGCGGCGCCATTGCTGCGCCCGCCGATTCACCCGCCGCGGCATTCGAGGAGCGCATGCAGCGCAATTTCGACGCCAAGCGCCGGATCGCGCAACTCGCGGCAAAGCAGATCATCGATAACCAGTCGATCGTCTTCGACAGCGGCTCCACCCTGTTGCAGATCGCGATGCAGATGCCGCCGGTCAACAATGTCGTCGTCGCGACGACGGCGATGAACATCGCCCAGCATCTGATGTATCGTCCGGGTCTTGACGTCCACATGATCGGCGGGCGGGTTTTCCCGAGCACGGTCAGCACGATCGTCGCGGATTCCGACAAGGCGCTCGGCGGCCTCGTCGCCCACCAGGCCTTTGTCGGCGCGCACGCGATCGACCAGTCCTTCGACGTGGTCGATGTTTCGGAAGATGTCGCCCGCACCAAACGCAACCTGGTGCGCATGGCGCGCCGGGTGGTGCTTGTCGCCGATTCCAGCAAATGGGACATAGGCGCCTCCTCCAAGGCCTTCTCCCTCTCGCGTGTCGATCTCATCATCACCGACAGCGGCCTGCCGCTCAGCATCCGCCACCGCCTCGACAAGCTCGGGGTCGAGGTCCGCTACGCCTGATCAGTCCGGCGGCAGGAGCGCTGCCGCCGGACAGGCATGCTCAGTAACCGAAGCCGCGAAGTGTCTCGTAGTTCACGCGAACGGCCTTCGCCGGGTCGCGGCCGGCCTCGTCCGACTCCTCTTCCACGACGATCCAGCCGTTGAACCTGGGGCTGTTCCTTGCGGTCTCGATGACGGCCGGGACATCGCAAGCGCCGGCTCCGAGCATTGCCCAGGTGCCGCCTGCGTCCACGTCCTTCAGGTGCACGTAGCGGATGCGGTCGCGGAAGGCCTGCAGCGTGTCCGCCATCACCTGGCCGCCGCGCAGGATGTGGCCGGTGTCCGGCACCCAGCCGACTTCGGGGTCGAGAAGCGGAAAGAGGGCGTCGTAGTCCGCTCGTGTGAACAGTAGCGTGTTGTGGTGTGAGGAGGGGTGGACGGCGACGGTCACGCCTGCCGCCCTGCCGATTTCGCTCGACCGGTTGTAGCATTCGGCGGCGACGGCGAATTTGTCGCCGCGCGGGCCGTCGTCGACCACGGTCGCCGACCCCATCGAGACCAGCGCGCCCGGAAAATGAGCGGCAAAGTCGACCCAGCGCCGGGTCGCCTCCAGGTCTTCGTCGAGCTTCGAGAGCACGGTAAAGCCACTGTCCGAGCCGAAGGCGAAGGACACGAGAGAGAGGCCGGCGGAGTCAAGTGTCCGCGAGAAGGCCTCGGGCTTGTTGGCGTAGTCGCCGATCATCGTGTCGGTGATCTCGATACCGGAATAGCCGGCAGCGGAAATCGCCTGCACCAGATCGTCCGGGCCGCCGCGAAAGCGGTCGCCGAGCATTTCCCAGGTGAATGTCTGGCAACCGATTTTGAGTTCTGCGGTCTTCATGAATGGGGTCCTGACTTGTCCTAGATTGTCTATCGTGTGAGCTGACGCGGCGGACATGGGCGAATGCGAGGTGACGGCGAGGCGCTCTCCCGATGGAGCGGAACCTGTCGTCGAGCGCTTGAAACTGTCCGGATCGAGACGCCTCCCAACGTCCTATCAATACGTAAGATAAAATATTATCGTGCGTCAACATTTCTCGTGCGCGCAATGTGAAAATGTGTAAGCTGCCCGCCCGAAGCCACTCTCCAACCTGGAAGTTCAGGTGACTGAAATGACGACGAAAAATGAGACAATCTTGAGAATCGGCGTGGTGGGATGCGGCAGCATTTCTCTTGCCTACATGCGCAACGCCGCCCTCTTTCGGGGTGTCAGGATCACGGCTTGCACCGACCTGAACATGGCCGCGGCCAGGGCCCGCGCCGATCAGTTCGGCCTGAAGGCGATGGACGTTGATGACCTCGTGTCCGACAAGGATGTCGACCTCGTCCTCAACCTGACGATCCCGGCGGCGCATTACGAGATTTCCATGCGGGCCCTTTCCGCCGGCAAGCATGTCTTCACCGAAAAGCCGCTCGGCGTGACGGCGGACGAAGGTCGCAGGCTCGTTGCCGAGGCGAAGGGGAAGGGGCTGGCGCTTGGCTCCGCGCCGGACACGTTTCTTGGTGCTGCCGGCCGTCACGCCCGGCGGCTGATGGAAACGGGAGTGATCGGCAAGCCGGTGACCGGAACCGCCTTCATGATGGGGCGCGGCATGGAGCACTGGCATCCGGACCCGGGTTTCTATTATCAGCCTGGTGCCGGGCCGGTGATGGACATGGGCCCCTATTATCTCTCGATGATGGTCAACCTGATGGGACCGGTCAGGCGCGTGCAGGCGGTAGCGACGAGCGGGCAGGACGAGCGTCTGATCACCGCCGACGGACCGAAGAAGAATACCACCTTCAAGGTCGGCACGCCGACCAGCGTTCTTTCCCTTCTGGAATTTGCGAGCGGTGCGACGGTGACCTTCGGGGCTTCATGGGACGTCTTCCGCCATTCCAATTATCCGATCGAACTGCACGGTACCGAAGGGTCGCTGCGCCTTCCCGATCCAGACACGTTCGGCGGCGTCATCGGCCTGTCGAAACAGGGCGCGCCCTGGCAGGAAGCGGATACCGCAGGCGAACTTCTCGGGGCGATCAACTGGCCGATCGACAAGCCCGACCGCGCCAACTACCGCATGGTCGGCCTCGCCGATCTCGCGCGCTCGATCACCGAAGGCCGCGCCCCCCGCGCATCCGGCGACCTCGCCTTGCACGTGCTGGAAATCATGGAGGCGATCCTGCGGGCTGGTGAAACCGGCCAGGCGCAGACCATTTCCGGCTCCGCTACGCAGCCGAAGGAGCTTAGCGAGGACGAGGTCCGGAGCCTGCTCGCATGACCTCGCTCGACCCGTCCGCTGTCAAAGCGCTGAACTGGCCGGGTGAACCGGAAAAGCCGGTGGAGGACTGCACGCCGGAAGAGGCAAGGCGGCAATATCTTGCCGGATTTGCGAGATTTCAGGTGCCGCTCGAACCGGTCCGCGCGGCGTCGGAGGAAGACGTCGGCGGTATCCGGGTTCGGATCTGGCGCGGCTTGAATGCGCCGCAAACGGCCGCACCAGCGCTTCTCTATCTGCATGGCGGCGGCTTCGTGATTGGCGCACCGGAAACCCATGAGGACATCTGCCGCATCCTCGCCAATGCCGCGAACGCGGTCGTGATCTCGCCTGATTACCGTCTCGCCCCGGAACATGCGTTTCCCTCCGGACTGGAGGATTGCGCCGCGACGCTGGCCTGGATGGTGTCGGAGGCGGCCGGCCTCGGACTGGATCCCGCCCGCATCGTGGTCGGCGGTGACAGTGCCGGCGGCAACCTTGCCGCGGTGGTCGCCCTGATGGCGCGGGATGGCGAGGTGCCGCCGGTCATCGGTCAGCTGCTGATCTATCCCGTCACCGACCAGCGCCAGGTTTCCGAAAGCTATCGCCGCTACGCTAGCGGTTACGGTCTGACGGCGGGGGCTATGCGCTGGTTCCGTGATCACTATGTCGGCAAGGAGGATGGAGCGCAGCTTGACTGGCGGGCGTCTCCGCTGCTGGCGTCTTCGCTTTCAGGCGCTGCGCCTGCATTCGTCGTGCTGGCCGGCTGCGATGTGCTGTTCGATGAGGGGCTCGCCTATGCCGAAGCGCTTGAAGGGCAAACGCGTTGCTCCCACCGCATCTGGCCCGGGCAGATCCATGGCTTCGTGTCGATGAGCAAGGCAATCCCAGAGGCGCGCGAGGCGCTTGACGCTATCGTCGATGCCTGGCGCATAATGGACCCCGCCGTCGGGCAATGATCTGCCAATGCGGCTCTGTCAGGCGGATTCGCGCATCATCAGGGTCGATTCAAGGATCACCCGGCTTGGCAGGACCTTTTTGTCATCGCTGTCTTCATCGATGATGGCCAGCAGCATTTCCACCGCTCTCGCCGCAATTTCCGGAGCATTCTGGGCCATGGTGGTGAGCGACGGGCAGGTATAGCGGCTCAGCGGATGGTCGTCGTGGCCGGCGATCCTAATGTCCGAGCTTTCCGTCCTGCCGATCTTCAGGCCCGCGGCAAACGCCGCAGCCATGGCGCCGAAGGCGAAGCGATCATTGGCGCACAGCAGCGTCTTGCCGGGCAGGGCGCCTTTTTGCAGCATCCGGTTCATCTGCTCGTAACCGAGCCGCTCGAATTCCCAGGACGGCGGTGCATCGCAGGGGACAACCAGCGGCGTGTGGCCCTCGCGGATCATCGTCGAGCGGTAGCTTTCGGTTCGCTCGTTGGTGTTTTCCATCATATGCGGAACGTCGAGGAAGATCGGCGGCTCGCCGGACCGGCAGAGATACTGCACGATCGCGGCCACGCTCTGCGCATTGTCGTTGCCGACGAAGGGCAGGTTGAAGCTCGACGGACTGTCGAAGCAGACGACGGGAATGGCATCCTTGAGGCGTTCCAGCGCTCCGCGCTTGGAGCTTGCGCCCATGGGAGCGACGACGGCGCCGGCGACCTTCAGCGACAGGAGGGTGCGCACCGCCTCCTCCTCGAGGTCCGGGCGTGTATGGGAGGAGAACTGAATCGGCCAGAAGCCGCGGTCGCGCAGTTCCAGTTCGATCAGCGAGACGACCTGTACATAGAAGGGGTCGGCCATGCTGGGAACCAGAATGCCGATGTTTTTCGTCCGCTTGCGGTTCAGATGGCGGGCGAAGAGGTTGGGCTCGAAATTCGACTTCTTCAGCGCGGCCTCGATGCGCTTGCGGGTCGACTCCTTGACCTGGGTGGGGTCGTCGAAATACTTTGACAGCGTCGGGCGCGACACGCCGCAGGCGCCGGCAAAGTCGTCCATCGATTTGTACGTTTTCTTCGCCATGCCATTCCCCAAAGGTCGCCGGAATTTTCGTTGCGCGACCACTTCTGTTCCGCGCGTAAATCAAAATTGACTGACGCGTCAACTTCTTCGCTCAGGAAAAGCGCAATTTGCTGCGCGATGCGATCGGCTTGCCATCTTCGTGCGGCGCCCAATGTCGCGGCGTGTGGCCGTATCCGGTCGATACTTCGGGTGACCGACACCTGATTGCATTGCAGCAAGGAACGGTGCGCTGCACTCCTGCAAAGGCGGCAAAACCATCTGCGGCACAAGCAGCTTTCATTTGTTTACGAAAGTAAAGAAAAAAAGCATCATAAGCAATAGATGCGGGTTCAAAAAATTCTCGCGCGCAAATTTTTTTAGATTAATTATTTCAGTTATTTGATCGATTTTTACGCAAAAAAATCCCGCCTTTCGTTTGCTTCCGCGCAGTTCGTGGTTGACATGCGACAAGCGCGGGAACCTACTGCCGGCACGATCTTTGGGAGGATCGATAAGTCATTCGTCTAATGGGAGGTTGGACATGAAATTCAGCAAAATCAGCAGGACTCTGACCATTGCGGCAGCGGCATGGGGCCTTTGGGCCTCGACGTCGCTCGCCGAAACAAATCTAGAGTTCATCCAGTGGTGGGAACCGGAAATGCCCGCCGGTGCCCTTCGCGGCATCATGGACGATTTCGAGAAGGCCAATCCGGACATCAAGGTCACGCTCGTCAGCGGCCCTTATTCCACGACGCATGACCAGATCGTCGTCGGTGCGGCCTCCGGCACGCTCAGCGATGTCGTCGGTCTCGACGGCGCATGGGTGAACGGCCTGACCAAGCAGGGCGCGATCACCGACATGGGCGCGCTGATGGACAAGGCCAACTATGATCGCAGCCAGCTCGCCGACATCGTCAAGGTCGACGGCAAGAGCGTGATGTTCCCGGTCGCTTCCTTCGTCTATCCGGTGTTCGTGAACCTCGATCTCGCCAAGGCGGCCGGGGTCGAGACCATGCCGTCTAACCGCACGGAATTCGAGGACGCCGCCAAGAAGATGACGGATGCCTCGAAGAACCAGTACGGCTGGGTTCTGCCGCTGTCGCTGCAGTCGCCGAGCGGCATCCAGAACGATGTGATGTCCTGGGTCTGGGCGTCCGGCGGATCGATGATGAAGGACGGCAAGCCGGACCTCGAGAATGACGACGTCGTCGGCACGCTCGAGTATCTCGACAAGCTGAACAAGGACGGCGTCATTTCGCCCGGCATCTTCGCCAAGAAGGAGCAGGACAAGGTCGAGGAATTCGTCAACGGCCGCGTCGGCATGATGATCGACTCGCTTGCCCACGTGAACCTGATCCGCGAGCGCAATCCGAATCTCAATTTCGGCCTGTCGGCCCTGCCGGCCAAGGACGGATATGACGGCAAGCGTGGCATGCCCTATGCATCCTGGGGCATCGGCATCAGTGATAGCAGTCAGCACAAGGAAGAAGCCTGGAAGCTGGTCAGCTTCCTGATGAGTCCGGAGATCAACAGCCGGCTCGTCTCGATTGCCAACGCCTTCCCCGGCAACGTCCATGCCAAGCCGGACTTCGTTAAGTCCGACCCGATCTTCGCCGACGCGTTCAAGATCTACCAGAGCGGCTATCCGGCAAACGAATTCGTCGGCCTGCCGGTTGCCGAAGACCTTATGCGTGACATGAATATCGAAGTGCAGAAGCTCTTCGACGGCCAGCAGTCGGCCAAGGATGCTGCGGCGAACACGCAGAAGGCCTGGATGACCAAGTTCTAAGACCTGCAATCCTCTCAAGCTGCCGGCAGCGCCAAAACCGCTGCCGGCATATGCGTCAGTTCCGGGCCTTGCCCGGAGAGATGGGAAAGACACGCTCCATGAACCGATCAGCACCGGCAATGGTTGCCGCCCAGCCAAGGACACTCAAGAAGAGGGGCAGATTCAGCTATCGCTCGCTGAGGAAGCTGGTGCCGTATCTGTACTTGTCGCCGGCGACCCTTCTTCTGACGCTCCTGATGCTTCTGCCGATGATCACGGTCCTGCGCTATTCGCTGATGGACGGCGCCATCATGCGCAAGGACGCAAGCTTCGCGGGCTTCGCCAATTACCAGACGGTCTTTTCAAATCCGGTTTTCTGGCAGTCGGTTGGCCACACGCTCTATTTCACCATCATGAGCGTGGTGTTTCACCTGGTCCTCGGGCTGATCTTCGCGCTGCTGCTGAACACAAATCGCATCGATCCCTTCATCCGCAGCATTCTGCGCGTGCTCTACATTCTTCCCTGGCTGTTCACCGCCGTCATCATCGCCATCATCTGGCGCCTGCTGCTCGATCCGAACGGGGTCGTCAACAGCGTCCTGATGGCGCTGCACATCGTCGACTTCAAGGTCGAATGGTTCTCCTCGCCGAAAACCGCTATCCACGCGCTGACCTTCGCCAACATCTGGGCTGGCTATCCGCTCTACATGGTGAGCCTGCTCGCCGGGCTTCAGGGCATTCCGAAGGAGCTCTACGAGGCGGCCGGCATCGACGGCGCTAACGAGCTCAAGAAATTCTGGTACATCACCATTCCGCAGCTCATGCCGATCACCATCAGCATTGCACTTCTGGACTTCATCTGGACCATGCAGGTTTTCCCGCTCGTGTGGATGACCACAGGCGGTGGCCCGATCTACTCGACCGAGATGCTGTCCACCTTCACCTATAAGCTTGCCTTCGCCGAGTACCAGTTCTCGGTCGCCTCGGCGAGCGCCATCATCGTGCTGCTCCTGTCCATGAGCGTCACCTATTTCTACATCAAGCATCAGCAGCGCAGGTGATCGGTCATGGCCAAGCGTTCTTCCTTCAAGCGAACCGTTCTTCCGACGCTGCTCATCTATCTCGGGCTTGCGATCGGCCTCGTCTTCGCCGCCTTCCCGATCGTCTGGATGTTTTTCACGTCGATCAAGTCGAACACGGAAATCTTCGCGCTGCCACCGGCGATCCTGCCGAAGATTCCGACGCTCGAGGCCTATCGCACGATCTTCAGCGATCCGGTGAAGGTGCGGTTCTTCATCAACAGCTACTTCGTCGCCGGCGTGGTCACCGTGCTGACGGTGCTGATCGCGATCCTGACGGCCTACGGCTTCAGCCGATACAACTTCCGCTTCAAGAACACACTGAACATCTTCATCATCAGCACACAGACCGTGCCGCCGATCACGCTGCTCATTCCCTATTTCGGAATCGTCGTGGCGCTGCGAATCTTCGACAGCTACTACGCGCTCATCCTGACCTATCTGGTCTTCACTCTGCCCTACGCCATTCTTCTGATGACGGGCTATCTGAATACATTGCCCAAGGAGCTAGATGAAGCGGTGTTGGTCGACGGCGGATCGAGCTGGACGGCGCTCTGGCGGGTTATCGTGCCGGTGTCGATCCCCGGTATCGTCGCGACCGCCGTCTACACCTTCCTCCTCTCCTGGAACGAGTTTCTCTTCGCGCTCACGCTGACGAAGTCGACAAGCCTCAGGACGGTGCCGATCGGCATCCAGTTGCTGATGGGCCAGCACGCCTTCGAGTGGAATGAGATGATGGCGATGAGCGTTCTGGGTTCGCTGCCGCTTCTCCTCCTCTACCTCGTCGCCCAGCGCTATTTCCTGGCGGGCATGACGGCAGGCTCGGTCAAGAGCTGACGAAGGCTTTGCAGCTTTTCGGCTGCTCAGAGATCAGCGGGTTCCCGCGATGTCAGGCAATGGCTTGTTGAAGGTCTTCCAGCGTCTGCGGCAGTCGGCGCATGTCGCCGATGGTGGCGCTTGCACCGGCGGATATTAGCTTCGCGGCGTGGCCGGGATAGCTGTGTCCGCCGCCGGTAAAGCCGATGACGGTCATGCCGGCGGCAACGCCGGCTTCGACTCCGTGGACGCTGTCCTCGACCACCGCGGTCCTGGAAGGGGCGACGCCCATTCTGGCTGCGCCATGCAGAAAGATGTCGGGCTTCGGCTTGGAACGGCCCGGACCAAGATCCTTTGCCGAGAAGATGTTCGGGGCAAAGAAGTCTTTCAGGCCGACCTTGCCAAGGAGCAGGTCCACACGGCTGAACTTGGTGTTGGAGCAGACGCAGCGTTTCCGGCCGAGCGCCGCCAGCGTTTCGGCAACGCCGCTGATGGCCTCGACTTCCAGTGGCAAGCGCTGGTCGAGGACTTGCTCCAGTCGGCCCGCGAGTTTGCCGGAAAGGTCCAGGCCGCTTTCCTGCTCGGCGATCTTGAGGATCTGGTCCCAGGGCAGGCCGGAAAAGCGTTCCGCGACTTCCGGCGCCGTGACGGGATAGCCGGAAGCCGTCAGCAGATCTGCTTCGATATGAACGCCGATCGCTTCGGAATCGATCAGGACGCCGTCGCAATCGAAGATGACCAGTTCGAAACCGTTCATTGCGGCGTGCCTTTCAATGCATTTGTCACCCATTCGGCGAGGGCGTCGTCGTCTGGCACTTTCGTTGTATCCAGGTCGAAAATCGGCCCGCGGCCGGCGGGCGTCGCCCGTTCGGCAAGGGCGATCAGCTCGGGAATATAAGCTTCTCCCGGATGGCCCGGGAGGCGAGAAGACAGTCGCGCGCGGTAGCGTTCGGCAAGCACGTCTCCCGGCGCGTGGCACCAGATTTCGGCAAGCGCGGTGATGCCGGCGTGTGAAATACCCGCGTCCAGAAGGTCAAGCGGCTGGAAGCCGAACCACGCGTCGACGATGAAGGTCGAGCCTGCGGGCGCGGCGGCGATGGTGTCCCAGATCGCCTGGTAGCTCGCTTTCCCGAGGCGGCGGTTGAAGAGCCGGTCGACATCGCCGATCTCGGCGAGAAAAGGGTTCTTGATCGTGTCCAGCGCCAGGATCGGCCAGCCGGTGCGGGCCGACAGCGCCGCGGACACCCGGCTCTTGCCCGTTGCCGGAATGCCATTGACCATGACCAGCCGTTTTCCGGCGGAGGGTGCGGACTGCACGAGATCGAGGCCGGCAAGCGCCGCGCCGATCACCCCGGCATCGTCGCCGAGGAGGGCGGGGGCGACCGGAATGTCATACCAGGAGGTCTCGGTGGGCAGTTGCCGCAAGGCCATGACGGCGCTTTCCCCGAGGCCGCCGCCGAGCAGGAGGATGTCCGGATCGAAACTGGCCGAAAGCGAGGAAATTGCCGCGCGCAATGGCCCGGCCCAATTGCGGATCAGCGATCGGGCGTCCTCGCTTTGCGCCGCGTCGGAAAGCGCTTGCTCGCAAGTGTAGCCTGCAGGAAATCCGATTTCTGAGGCGAGCCGGCGGAACGAAGTACCCGACGAATACATCTCGACGCAGCCGGACTGGCCGCAGACGCAGCGAACGCCGCCTTCGCGGACGATCAGGTGGCCCAACTGGCCTGCAGAACGTCGGCCACTGACGATCTTGCCGTCAAGCATTGCCGCCCCGCCAATTCCGGTGCCGATGGTCAGCATGACGATGTTGGACAGGCCGCGACCGGCGCCGACACGAGCCTCGGCGAGGAGTGCCATGGAACAGTCGTTGGCGACAGCCACTGGTCTGGCGAAGCGCTTGCCGAGAATGCCGGCGAGGTCAACGCCGGCAAGATTCAGGAAGCCGCCGGAGAGGACTTCCCCGGTGTGAGCATTCACCCGCCCAGGTATGCCGATGCCGATCGCTTCGAAGGCGCCGTCATCGATCTCGGATATAAGCTCGACGAAGAACTCGACGGCACGTTCCGGGTCGCGCGTGCCATCGATCACCTTCTTGCGGAGGATCGTACCCGCCTCGTCGACGAGCGCCACGCGGATGCGCGTGCCGCCGACATCGAGGCCGACAGAGGTTCTCGCCATGTCTGCTGCTCCCGGAGCTTAGGCCGCCTTGCGGTAAGCTGGACGGTAATGCTTGCGGATGATCGCCTGCAACTCCTTCAGCCGCGGCACGGCGATCGTCGTGAGCTTTTCCTGCGTCACGGCGCGATCGAGAGAGATACAGTCCTTCCAGAGCGAGCGGCCGGCGATCACGCCGGAGGCGCCGTTGCTCATCGCCGCTTCGACCTGGCCGAGGAACGTCGAATGGTCGACGCCGGCCGAAAGGACCGCCCACGGGGTGCTGCCGCAAATGCGGGTCACTTCCGCGCACGCTTCCGGCGAACCCGGATAGGGGATCTTCAGGATTTTCGAGCCGAGATCGAGGCAGGCACGGCAACCGTCCTGAATGAGGGCGGGCAGCTTCGCCTCGTAGTCTTCCTTGCTCTCGCCTTCCAGCCGGTAGGTCAGGAATTCGACGACGAGGAAAAGGTCCTCGCGGGCAAAATCCTCGATGCAGGATTTCAGGATTTCGAGATTGTGGGTATTGGCGGCGGGCGTATCCATCCGCAGGTAGACCATGATCTTGCCGCCGGTGCCGCCAAGCTCGCGCACGCGGCGGGCGTCTACGCCTTCAACCAGCTTCGACAGGCGGTAGCCTTCGGGCGACGTGTCCCAGCCGGACGCGTCGAGCCCGATCAGGAGACCGGTGTTCTTCGGCAGCAGCCATTCGTCGACGATCATCGGCACGGCGCAGATCGGATCGACCAGCACACCGCCAGCCTGGCTTGCGAGATAACGGGCAATGTCTGCCTTGGTCAGGCCCAGCGTCTCGTTGCTGATCTTGGCCTGCTCCTCCGGAGTGGCGGCGAGGACCTGGCGCATGCCACCGCGCTGATCGCAGGCGATCACCATCATCGCGCCCTCGTCGCCGCAGATCTGTTGATAACCCCTGAGTTCGGCTGTCGTCATTGCAGACACTGTCATTCTCCTTCGAAGTCTCTTCGGCTGTTGCTAATTCCGTTGTGCGAGGCCGTGTCCGGCCGCACGAAGACCGCCCGACCGGACATGTGTCCGCGGGAGATGCTTCCATCCCTGTTTCTTATTTCGGTCGTTGCGAAACGACGGCAATTGAGCGATAACTTTCTGGGTGTCGTGTAACACATTTCAGAAAGGAATTGCAAGCTGGCTCTTCAGTCCAATCAGGAAAGTCCTGCGAGCCGTGCCATGCTGCACATGGTGGCGAAGCTTCACTATGTCGAGGAGATGGCGCAGGTGGACATCGCCCGTCGGCTCGGGCTGTCGACTGCAACGGTTTCGCGCATGCTGCAGAAGGCCCGCGCACTCGGCATCGTGAAGATCGAGGTCATGGATCTCGTTGCACCGAACGAAGTGGCGGAAGAGCTTGCTGAACTGCTGGGCTTGAAGGGCGTGGCGGTGGCCGAAACAGTGTCGCCGGGAATGGTTGGCGCCCTTGCTGCACCGCTTGCCGACCTTCTGAAGGAAGCAGGGTTTGCCGACGGTTCCGTCATAGGCATCGGCTGGGGGAGGGCGATCCGGGAAGTGATCTCGGCGGGCTTGCCACGGCTTGGCGCCGTCACGGTCGTTCCGCTCAACGGCGGACTGCAGCAACCGGCAGCGCATTTCCAGATCAACGAGTTCGTTCGGCAGGCGGCCGAGCAGATGGGCGGCGAGCCGCGCTTCCTTCACGCGCCCTACGTTTCGTCGCAGGAGCTTCGGGCGGCGTTCCTGGCCGATTCGGGGGTCAACGACACCGTCTCGCTGTGGGATCGGCTGGACTGCGCGATCGTCGGCGTCGGGCTGCCGCATCCCTTCAATCCGCCGGAGGCGAGTGCGGCGACGGCCAGCGAAAAGGCCTTGACCGAAGCCGCCGGCGACGTGATCCGCCATTATTTCGACCGGGACGGCAAGGTCGTGCCCTGGGAGGGCGAGGAGCGGATGATCGCCGCATCCCGCGAGCAGCTGGCCGGAGCCCGGCTGTCGATTGCGGTCGCCGCATCGCCGGAGAAGGCCGCGGGCCTTATCGGCGCGGTCCGGTCCGGCATGGTCAACGCCATCGTGACGGATACCGCCACGGCGCAGGCGATCATCTCGGTGCTGCTTCCTGCCCGCAACTGAGGCTTTCGGTTGATTTCCCGTTTTTGAAGCGGTCACCGGTCTGCATCGATTTCCGAAATTTCATCAGTGATTTACGGCCCTGCATCGACTGCGGGCGAGAGCGGTTTCCACCAAAGAAATTCATTTCAGGAAGAAATTGCGCTTGACGTGAGTAAAGTTTTGCGTCGAGTATGCGCCGGCATGACGCTCTGGGAGATAGCGCTCTGCAACCAATAAGTGTTCCAAAGGAGGAGACCATGGAACGTCGTTCATTCTTTAAAGCCTCTGCCGCTGCCGCCCTCGTAGGCGCCGCCGCAATGACTGCCGACAAGGCCGGTGCGCAGGACAAGAAATTCAAGATCACGCTTATTCCTGGTCTGACCACGGATGCCTTCTACATCACGATGCGCAAGGGCGCGCAGGCTGCAGCGGACGCGCTTGGCGTCGAGCTGGAGTTCCAGGGCGCGCCCGACTTCAATCCGGTGACTCAGGTTCCGGTTCTCGATGCGGTCATCGCCAAGAAGCCGGATGCGATCCTGATCGCGCCGACCGACAAGGCGCAGCTGGTCCAGCCGCTGAAGAAGGCTGCCGACGCCGGCATCCCGATCGTCACCGTCGATACCTTTATCGGTACCGGCAAGTACCAGACCGGTTCGGGAGATGGTGATTTCCCGATTTCCTATGTCGCCTCCGACAACGTGCTCGGCGGCGCGATGGCTGCCCGCGCACTTGCCAAGGCCGTCGGCGAGAAGGGCAAGGTCTACGTCTCGAACGTCAAGCCCGGCATTTCCACGACCGACCAGCGCGAGGAAGGCTTCAAGACGGCAATGGCCGAATTCCCGGGCATCACCGTTCTCGATACCCAGTTCAACGACAATGATGCAAACAAGGCGGCGTCCCAGTTGCAGGCCGTCTATGCCCGCAACTCGGATCTGGTCGGTGTGTTCGGCGCCAACCTGTTTTCCGCCCTCGGTGCGGCCAACGGCGTTCAGCAGGCGGGCCAGACCGGCAATATCAGGGTCGTTGCCTTCGACGCGCCGACCAGCATCGTCGACAACATCAAGTCCGGCCTCGTCGACCTGGCGATTGCGCAGCATCCTGCGGAAATCGGCTACTACGGCGTCGTCACGGCCTATGCCCACCTGACGGGCAACTCGGTGCCGACCGCGATCGGCACCGGCTTCACCGTCATCGACAAAGCGAATGTCGACGATCCGAACGTAGCGAAGTTCATCTACTCGGATTGAGACTGCTCCTCCCGAGCGCAAGGCGGCACCCGCACTTGGTGCGGGTGCCGTTCTCTCGGAAGCGGACGAGTGCTTCCCTCCATTTGACGACAGTCCGGGATCAGGCATGACAGATCAAAAGACTTTATCCGGCGAACCAGAACAGCACGTGGCACCCCAGGCCGATCACGACGAGATCGCCAAGACCATCGTGCAGCGCGTCGCCCAACTCAGGGCCTGGCTCTTCCTGGCTTTCCTCATATTGACCTTCGAGATCTGGTCGCGGGTTTCCTTCGGCGGAACCTTCGTCGGGTCGCAGTTCAACTGGCAGTCGATTGCCGTGTTCGCAGTGGCTCCGCTGCTGATCGCCGTTGGCCAGACCTTCGTCATCATTTCCGGCGGCATCGATCTTTCGGCCGGCTTCATCATGGGCCTGGCGGCAGTTGTCGCGGCGCATGTGACGAACCTTGCCGGAGGCTTCATGCCGCCCATCCCGGCAATGCTGTGCGGCATCACCGCGGCGATCGTCGTTGCCGGCGTCCCCGGCATGATCAACGGGCTCCTCATTTCACGGCTCAAGGTCCCACCCTTCATCGGCACGCTCGGCATGTTCGGCGTTGCGCGCGGTACGGCATTCCTTCTCGCTGGCGGAACGACGGTCCCCGTCGCGAATGCGGCCTTCGCAGAGCTCGGCAACGGACGCTTCTTCGGCGTCCCCTATCTGGTGATCGTCACAGCGGTGTTCCTGCTGATCATGCACTACATCCTGAGCCAGACACGTTTCGGTCAGCACAATTATGCGATCGGCGCGAATGCGCAGGCCGCAAGACGTTCCGGCATCGACATCAAGGCGCATATCCTGAAGCTCTACATTCTCTCGGCGATGTGCGCGGGCCTCGGCGGAGCGCTCTATGCGGCCCGCTTTACGGCCGGCGCGGCGCAGGCAGGGGAACCGTTGTTGCTCGATTCGGTCGCTGCCGTCGTCATCGGCGGAGCATCGCTCTTCGGCGGATCCGGCTCGGTCATCGGCACGATTGCCGGCGCTCTTGTCATCGCCGTCATCCAGTACGGACTGGTCTTCGTCAATGTAGAGCCGTTCTGGCAGTTTATCGCCGTCGGCACGGTCATCATCATCTCGGTTCTGATCGACCAGGCCCAGCGCCGCTTCAGCGGAGGAAAACAGGATGAATAGTCAGGCTCCGCTTCTGGAAGTCCGCAACCTTTCCCGCCATTTCGGCGCTGTGAAGGCCCTGCAGGAATGCTCGATGATGGTCAGGGCCGGCGAGGTCGTGGCGCTGGCCGGCGACAACGGCGCAGGCAAGACGACGATGATCAAGGCGCTGTCCGGCGTCTATCCCCCGACGTCGGGAGAAATCCTGATCGACGGCAAGCCGGTCGAGTTCTCTTCGCCGCAGGAAGCGCGCATGAAAGGGATCGAGACGATCTACCAGGATCTCGCGCTCGCCGACAACCTGTCGATCGGCGCCAATATCTTCCTCGGTCGCGAGCCGATGACCAAGCGCTTCGGCTTCCTGCCGGTGCTCGACCGCAAGGCGATGGCGGATGCCGCCCGCGAGACCATGGCAAAGCTCGATTTCCATGTGAAGCGCCTCGACGCGCCGGTCTCGAACTTCTCTGGCGGCCAGCGCCAGGCGGTGGCGATCGGCCGGGCGGTCTACTGGAACGCCAAGATCCTGATCATGGACGAGCCGACGGCAGCCCTCGGTGTGCCGGAGCAGCGCAAGGTGATCTCCCTCATCAAAGCGTTGAAGGCGCAGGGCAGGGGCGTGATCTTCATCTCGCACAATCTGCAGGACATCTTCGCCGTGTCCGACCGCATCGTCGTGCTGCGCCGCGGCGTCGTCGCGGGCGAAAGGGCGATTTCGGAGACGGATCACTCGGAAGTGGTCAAGCTGATGATCGGCGGCTGAAAGCCGCTGCTCATGCATTGCGATCAGGCAGGCCGCGTCTGGACGTTCGCGGTCTGACGCCACCGCTCTGGAACTCTTCAGGACGTTCCCAACTTCGTCGTGCGAAGCCGGCCGCTGCGGCGCTTATCGAAGCTCCGACTTCGAAGCATCGGAAACATCCCCGATGCAACGCGCCGGGTGATGATGAGAGCCGTCACTACGCCGGAGCCTTCCCTTAAGCCGCCTGTGCGTGCCGGGCGCTTTCCATCCGATCCATGTCCGGCAAAGTCCTTTCGATGAAAGCCGGCAGTTCCCTTACGGCCAAGTCTTCGGGCGCGGACAGTCAAGCCGGCCGCTTCCTCCGGTTCTATCCTTTCGGACGGTATGAACCGGCGTGAAGGCGCGAGAGACGCTGTGCCGCCATATCGATTGCTCCAATCCACCAGACAAGGGAACGTCAATGAGTATCAATTTCGCCTTGAACGCAGACCAGATCGCACTTCGCGACGGTGCGCGTACGTTTGCCAATGCCGTGTTGAAGGATGTCCGCAAGACGATTGCGCAGTATGCGAGGCCCGACGAACGCTTCTATGCGATCAAGCCGTTTTTCGACCAGGCCGTCGCGGCGGGTTTCGTGAAGACCCTGCTGCCCGAGGTCGCCGGCGGCTCGAATATCGCCACGCTGGATTTCGCGCTGGCGGCCGAAGAACTGACCACTGTCGATGTCAATATTCCAAGCGCCCTGTTCGGCACCGGCCTGTGCGTCAAGCCGGTCGCGATGTTTGGAACCGAGGAGCAGCAAAAGCGCCTTCTGACCGATTTCGCCGAGGATGGCACACGCCTCGGTGCGCTGGCCTTCACGGAAGTCACGGGCGGCGCAAACTTCGATTCCGCCGATCCGCGCTTCGGCGTGAAGACGGTCGCCACGCTGGAGGGTGACGAATGGGTGATCAACGGCGAGAAGCACTACACAACGAACGGCACTGGCTGGGACGGCAAGAATTGCCACCTCTATGCCGTGCTGTGCCGCACCGACCTATCCAAAAGCGCTCAGGATTCGCTTGCCGTCATCATGGTTCCCGGCAACACGCCGGGTATCAAGGTTTCGGGCCTTCTCGACACGATCGGCCACAGGGCGACGATTTCTCCGCGGATGACCTTCGAGAATGTGCGCGTACCAGCGAACAATATTCTCGGAAAGCCGGGTGATGGTATCAAGATCATCTCCACCAATTTTGCCTGGACCGCAGCCCTGATCGGCGCGGCCTGCGTCGGCGTCATGCGCGCGGCCTACGACCATGCACTGCAGTTCGCCCGCTCGGATGCCCGTTCCGGCCCGCATCCGATCATCGACTATCCGACCGTCGGCTATCAGCTCGCCGATATGAAGATGAAGATCGAGGCCTGCCGCTACCTGACGTGGAAAGCGTGCCATCAATACGATCAGTCCAAGGGCGCCGAGCATGAACTGGCGGTGATGACGAAGGTGTTCTGCTCCGAAACCTGCGTCAACGTCGTCTACGATGCCATGCGGGTGGTCGGCGTCGACAGCTACACCGACCTGCATCCCCTGGCCGACATGATGAATGATGCCATGTGCTTCCCGCTTTACGACGGCGGCAACATGGGCGCACGCCGACGCAATCTGCACAGCATCATCAAGGATCCGAGCTACAGTTCGCTGACGGCCCCCTACGCCACTTTCGGCGCCTGACAATCGTCCCGGCATCTACCGCCTCAGGCGATGGTGCCTTGAACTCGAACGGAGCGGGGCAGCGCGACGGCGGTCCCGCTCCAGGCTTGCCGTGTCACGGCCGGTAGTCCCGGGGTGTGACGCCGAAGCGACGGCGAAAAGCCCTGCTGAAGTGGGACATGTCGTTGAAGCCGTAGCGGAAGGCGACCTCCGATATGGTCAGGCACGTCCCCTTGCCAAGTTCGAAGGCGCAGCGCTCCAGCCTTTTGTTGAGAATGATCTGGCCGAAGGTCTCGCCGCTTCCCTGCAATAACTTGTGCAGGTAGCGCGGCGAGATCCCGAAATGCGCGGCGACCTTGGCCGGCGTGATGTGCGGATCGGCGAAATGGAGATCGATATGGCGGAGCACCGCGTGGCGCAGCGGCGACCGGAAGCTCCGCTGCTGTTCCTTTCCCGGATCCGGCGCGGAAGCCCGAAGCGACATGGCGACCAGATCGAGAATGGTCTTCGTCAGGTCGATTGCGCTGTGGCGGAAGCTTTCCGGATTGCTGGCCACGGCTGAGAGAAATTCGACAACGATCCTGCCGACGGGAGTGCCGGCGCCGGCGGTTCGCACGGCCAGGTCCTGGCCGACATGGGCATCGAACATATGCTTGGGGATCTTGAAGGAATGTTGCGTCCAGGCGTCGCTGCCATAGTCCAGGAGAAAGGGCTCGGATGAATCGACGACGGTGAAGGTGCCGGGCGAGGTGACGGCGCTCCGACGGCCCTGACTGGCGCTGCAACTGCCGTCTACCTGCAGGTTGAGAAAGCAATAGGCATCCGTGTCGCGACCAATGTCCCTTCTGGTGCGGGCAATCGTCTGTCGCACCGAGGAAATCGTCGAAATACCGATGTCATCGAACGCATGATCGGTGACGGCACCTTGGAAAGCCAGTTGCGGCGCCTTTTCAGGGGCGAGTGTCACGTAGACCTTGCACAGGACATCCCTCCAGTAGCTGAAGCGCTCTGTGGCCCTGATCTCCGTCAAATCGAAAGACCTCGCGTGCATGACTTACTGCTCCGGTTACGGCTTCCTGTTTCTCTGCTCCGTGACAGGCTTTGGAGAGCTGCCCGGCCCAGCCGACAGCCACGGCAAGGCCACGAATTCGCTGTCGGTCCCTAGTGTCCGCGCATCTCGCTGCGGAATGTGTGCGGTGTCATGCCTGTCGAGTTCTTGAACGCACGGGTGAAGTTGGCGTGGGAAGAAAATCCGGCGGCAATGGCGACGTCGGCGACATTCCAGTTGTCATCGAGCAGTCTCTGCTTGGCGAGCGCCATGCGCTTGCCATTGACATAGGCATGCGGGCTCGTTCCGGTGGCGTGTTTGAATGCCCGGGCGAAATGAGCAACACTCATGCAGGCCACCTCGGCAAGGTCGGCGACCGAAAACTCCTCGTCGAGGTGAAATTCGATATAATCCGTCACGCGTCTCATTCGCCGCGCGTCCAGCGCACCCTCGCTGCTACGCTTGCCCTGCTGGCGGGAGGAGGCCGTCGAATAGGAGCGGACAAGATGGGCGGAAAGGGAGACGGCCAGCGTCTCGATCAACAGGCGGCCGGCCGCGCTTTCCGTCGACATCTCCTGCAGGATCTGTCCCGCGGCAAATTCGATGAAGGGGTCCTGATCGATGCTTTCGTAGCGCAATTCGATCGCCGCCGGATCGAGGTCGAACTCCTGCAGGATCGTCGAGGAGAAGGGCTGTCCCGGCAGGAAGAGATGGAGACAGTCGTCCATCCGCTCCGTCACCGATATGAACTCCTCCTCAATCCCGGCCGGACAGAGCCAGATGGTGCCGCGCCGGGCGACCGTGTGCTGCCGCATGCCGCCGCCGCGGCGATCCACGATGCTGCGTCCGTGCAGGAGGATGGCGATTTCGGTTTCCCGCGGCACGAGTGAGGGCAGTTCACCCGCTTCATGGCACCAGCGCTCGGCCAGAATATTGCGCCAACCGCTTGCGTTCGAGGTCTGGGTCATCGTGCCGGTAATGTACTTGTCGACGGAATGACCGAACATGGCTTCGCTCCGGTTCCATTTTGCCTGAGGTGAGGAGAAGCAATTTCTGGACCAACCCGCCAAACAGCCAGTTTAGCAGGAATTGAATAGACAAACGCAGTTTTTGCTAACGCCAAAGACCGCCCACTCGCTCCACATTGCCTAAAGTTGAAGCAATGCTTTTCAGAAGGCAAACCTTGGGAGTTGAAAATGGCTCGCACTACTGTTGTCGGCGCATGCCCGCATGACTGTCCGGACACCTGCTCCATCCTGACCACGGTCGAGGATGGGAAGGCTGTCGCTGTCCGTGGCAATCCGGATCACCCGTTTACGCGCGGTCGTCTTTGCGTGAAGGTCAACAACTACCAGGACCGCGTCTACAGCGACAAGCGCCTCTTGTATCCGATGCGCCGCACGGGTCCGAAGGGCAGCGGGCAATTCGAGCGCATCAGTTGGGACGATGCGATCGCGGAGATCGCGGCGCGTTTCAAGGACATCATTGCCACCGACGGCGCGCAGGCCATCCTGCCTTACAGCTATCTCGGCACGCAGGGCATTATCAACGGGCTCAATGTCGGCGATCCGCTGTTCAACAAGCTGGGCGCCAGCGTCAGCGAGCGCACCTTCTGCGATTCCGGTTCCTGCACCGCCTATATGATGACGATCGGCCATACACCTGGCGTCGATCCGGAAGCCTTCATCCATTCGAAATACATCATCCTGTGGGCCTGCAACACGCTCAGCACCAATTCGCATCACTGGCCCTTCATCGAACAGGCCCGGAAGAACGGCGCCAAGCTGGTGGTCATCGATCCGGTGCGCACCCGCACCGCGCGCCTGGCGGACTGGCACATTCCCATCCGCCCCGGCACCGATTGCGCACTGGCGCTGGCGATGATCCACATCATCATCAAGGAAGGGCTCATCGATCGTGACTATATCGATGCCCACACCGTCGGCTTTGCCGAGCTGGCGGAGCGGGCCGAGCAATACACGCCCGAATTCGCGTCCGCCGAAACGGGCATTCCCGTGGAGGACATCTACGCGTTGACGCGGGAATATGCCGCGACCGCGCCGGCCGTCGTGCGCATCGGCGTCGCGGTCGAACGCCATGCCGGCGGCGGCCAGACGGTGCGCGCCATCGCCTGTCTGCCGGCCCTGATCGGGGCCTGGAAGCACGTCGGCGGCGGGTTGCTGCAATTGCCGATCTGGGCCTTCCCGGTCAACTGGGGCGGAATGATGCGGCCGGATCTGCAGCCCGAGACCATGCGGGTCATCAATTCGTGGCAGCTCGGGCCAGCCTTGACCGGCGATATGCCGCTTGATCCGCCAATCCGCTCGCTCTTCGTTTACAACGCCAATCCTATGGCGATGGTCAGCCAGCAGGAAAAGCTGGAGCAGGGGCTGGCGCGCGACGATCTCTTCACCGTGGTCAGCGAGCATTTCATCACCGACACCGCCCGCTATGCCGATATCCTTCTGCCGGCAACCACCCAGCTGGAACAGAAGGACATCATGTTCTCCTGGGGGCATCTCTACCTCTCCTACAACAATCCGGCGATCGAGCCCCTGGGGGAGGCGGTGCCGAATACCGAACTGTTCCGCCGGATCGCCCGCGCGCTCGATATCGATGACCCGTTCTTCCACCGCTCGGACGACGAGATGATCGAGCAGTCCATGGACTGGGAAAATCCGGTCATGGAGGGAATCACGCTCGAGGAGTTGAAGGAGAAGGGCTTCCTGCGTCTGAAATTGCCGGCTGCCGGCGACTGGGCACCGCACCGCGACGGTAATTTTCCGACGCCGACAGGGAAATGCGAGTTCAAGTCCACGCTGGCCGACAACGGCAACTTCGTGGTTCCGCTGTTTCGCCAGGGCTACAACGGCGATCAGGCAGGCGAACCCGTCGATCCCTTGCCGCATTACATCAGGCCGAACGAGAGCC
Source organism: Rhizobium sp. PAMB 3174 (assembly GCF_052908375.1). Classification (NCBI taxonomy): domain Bacteria; kingdom Pseudomonadati; phylum Pseudomonadota; class Alphaproteobacteria; order Hyphomicrobiales; family Rhizobiaceae; genus Rhizobium; species Rhizobium sp. PAMB 3174. The sequence continues at coordinate 825,394 of NZ_CM128608.1, forward strand.
CGGCCAGCGCACCAGCGCTTGCGAAGAAATATCCGCTCAGCCTGATCTCGCCCAAGAGCCATGCCTTCCTCAATTCCAACTATGGCAACCTGCCGGCCCAACTGGCCCAGGCGGGCGAGGAGCAGGCGGTCATCCTTCATCCGGACGACGCGAACGCACGCGGGATAGAGGTGGGGGCGCCCATTCGCGTCTTCAACGATCGCGGTGTCTTCGAAGCTTTCGCCACCGTCTCCGAGGACGTGATGCGCGGCGTTGTGGTTGCGCCCGCCGGTTACTGGCAGCGCTCGAACCGCCGGGGACCCACGGTCCATGCCCTGACGCCTCCCGCTTTCGCCGACCTGGGCCGTGCACCGACATTTTCGGATGTGCTGGTCGAGGTCGCCAGATCCTGACCGACAATCTTGCTTCCCTGAAGAGGTTTATTGAGAATGCCCTATGTCGTTACCGACCAATGCACCGGATGCCGTTATACGGAGTGCGTGACGGTGTGCCCCGTCGAATGTTTCCACATCGACGATGACATGACCTATATCGACCCCGACAACTGCATCGATTGCGGCGGCTGTGTCCCGGCCTGTCCGGTTGGCGCGATCCAGCCGTCCTACCTCCTGCCGCCCGACCAGCAGAAATGGATCGAGATCAACAAGCGTCGTTCCGCCGAAACGCCGGTTGTCAACACACGCCTGGCGCCGCTTCCGGGCGCCGACGAGCGCAAGAGGGCGATGGGCCTATGACGGTGCCGCGCTATCGTGTTGCCATTGTCGGCGCCGGTCCGAGCGGGTTCTATGCGGCCGAAGCATTGCTTCGGTCGGACAAGGACATCGCGGTCGATCTGTTCGAGCGACTGCCGGTGCCCTACGGTCTGGTCCGGTTCGGGGTCGCGCCCGATCATCCGAAGCTGAAGCAGGTCACCGCGGTGTTCGAGCGGATCGCGGCGATGCCGGGCTTTCGGTTTGTCGGCGGGGTGGAAATCGGTGTCGATATCGGCATCGAAGACCTGCGCCGATCCTATCACGCGACGATCCTGGCAACGGGCGCTGCGCTGGGCCGGGGCCTCGGCCTGCCGGGTGAAGACCTGCCCGGCACGCATCAGGCGAGCGATTTCGTCGGCTGGTATAACGGTCACCCGGATTATCGGGATCAGACCTTCGACTTCAGTGGCGAGCGTGCGGTCGTCATCGGCCATGGCAACGTCGCCCTCGATGTCGCCCGCATCCTCCTCAAGACGCCGGAGGAGTTGCGCCACACGGATATAGCCGGCCACGCTCTCGAGGCTCTGGCGCAAAGCCGGATTCGGGAAGTGCATCTCGTGGGGCGTGGCGGCCCGGCGGGGACCCGCTTCTCCGCCAAGGAGCTGCAGGAGTTCGGGACGCTGGCCGATTGCGATCCGGGCGTTGCCGAGAGCGATCTTGGCATCGATCCGTTTGCCCTGCCGCAGGCCGCGGACCCGGAACGGAAAATCGCCGTCGGCCTGCTTGAGGCATTCTCCCGCCACCCGGCGACGAAGAGCAAGCGCTGCCTGTTCCGCTTCCATCTCAATCCTGTCCGTTTCGACGGAAATGAGCGGCTCAGCCGTGCGCGTTTCCGTTCGACCGCAGCGGGCGAGGGGATGGCGCAGGACGTGGCGATCGATACCGGCCTCGTCTTCCTGAGCGTGGGCAGGCGCAGTGCGCCGGTCGCCGATGTTCCGTATGACGCGGCCCGCGGCGTCCACGCCAATGCCGGTGGCCGCGTCGGTGTCGAGGGAGAGGGTGTTCCGGGCCTTTACGTGTGCGGCTGGAGCAAGCGCGGTCCGCAGGGAACGATCGGCACAAATCGCGCCTGCGCGCTCGATACGGTGGAGAAGGTTCTGGCCGACATCGAATCTCTGCCCTTGCCACTCGCCGCCTCAGCGGACGATTTCGTTGCCTCAATCTGGGTGCGACAGGGCCAGCGGCTCGATTTTGACGCCTGGCGTGCGATCGACATGGCGGAGGTGGCCCGGGGCCGGGCGCTGGGCAAGCCGCGTGAGAAGTTCGTGTCCGTTGCAGAGATGATGGCCGCGGTCACGGGGAGGGATATCGCGTGCTGATGGAACCCTCATCCGCCTGCGCGCTTGTCGACAGTTTCGGCCGCCGGGTGAGCTATCTGCGGCTGTCGGTGACGGACCGCTGCGACCTGCGCTGCGTCTATTGCATGTCGGAGCGCATGACCTTCATGCCGCGGAAGGACATTCTTTCGCTGGACGAACTGGCGCGTGTCGCCCACGCCTTCATCCGGGTGGGCGTGCGCAAGATACGCATTACCGGTGGCGAGCCGCTTGTCCGCAAGGATGTCATCGAACTCTTCCGCGATCTTTCGGCGAGCCTGCAGGACGGACGCTTGCAGGAACTGACGCTGACCACCAACGGCACCCGCCTTGCCCGCTACGCCAGGGATCTGGCGCTTGCCGGCGTACGGCGGGTCAACATATCCCTCGATACGCTTGATCCGCATCGCTTCGCAGCCTTGACCCGTGGCGGCTCCCTGGCAACCGTGCTCGAGGGGATCGACGCTGCGCAGGATGCCGGGCTGGCAATCAAGATCAATACGGTCGCGCTCAGCGGAAGCACGGAAGAGGAGATCGATGACCTGATCGCCTTCACGCACGGGCGCGGCATGGGCCTGACGCTGATCGAGACCATGCCCCTTGGAGAAACGGGGGAGGACCGGCTCGACCAGTATCTGCCGCTGGATCGCCTGCGCCGGCAGATAGAGGAGCGATGGTCGCTGACGGATATCGGCCTTCGCACCGGCGGACCGGCACGTTATGCAAGGGTCACCGAAACCGGCGGCACCATCGGCTTCATCACGCCGATGACGCATAATTTCTGCGAAAACTGCAATCGCGTGCGCGTGACCGCCGCCGGCGTGCTCCACACCTGTCTCGGCCAGAACGACGCGGCGGATCTGAAGGAAGCCATACGCGCATCCGACGACGACGGACTGCTGCTGGAGACGATCACCCATGCGCTGAAGCATAAACCCAAGGGCCATGACTTCGTGCTGGATCGCGCATCTGTGCCGCAGATCGCCCGTCACATGTCGGCGACCGGGGGCTAACCCCGGCTGCGGCGCAGGGACGTGCCGACGCGCTGCCCGCAGCGTGTGGTTCCGCTGCTGACGTGGAGCGCAGCTAGTTCGCCCCGGCGGTTGCGGCAATCGCGGCGTCAGAGCTGAATTTGTTCTCGAACTTCCGAGGAAATGACGCGCCGCGCCGGGTGAAGACGAGAACTATGTCTACGCTATAGCGCTCATTTAGGCGGTGTCTGGATCCCTCTCTGGTCGCCATTCCCACCCACCGGCCTCCCAAAACCAAGCGGCATGGCGGTTCGATCCTGCGCCAAGGTTCGATGCCTGCTGCTCTCGGCTTTACGATACATGTGACGGCTGTAAATCTGAGTCCGCCGGGCGATCTGCGGCCTCTTGCGGTGGCTGTTGCGTGGCTCCGCCCTGTTGCAGCGACCAGTATCCGCCCCTGAGCGCCATCAATGCGTCGTGGGTGCCCGTTTCACGCACGTTGCCCGCCTCCATATAGACGATCAGGTCCGCGTCGCGGATGGTCGAGAGCCTGTGCGCGATGACGAAGCTGGTCCGGCCCTGACGCAGCTCGGACATGGCTTGCTGGATGAGCATCTCGGTTCTTGTGTCGACGGAGCTGGTGGCCTCGTCGAGAACAAGGATCGGCGCGTCCAGAAGAAAGGCGCGCGCGATGGTCATGAGCTGGCGCTGCCCCTGTGACAGCGAGGCGCCGCCATTCTCCAGCACTGTGTCATATCCCCCTGGAAGGGTTCGGACAAAATCATCGACGTGGCAGCGTTGCGCGGCGGCAACCACCGCCTCGCGGCTGCTTTCGGGGCGGCCAAAGGCGATGTTGTCGTGGACCGTGCCCGTGAAGAGCCATGTGTCCTGAAGCACCATGGCGATCCGGCTGCGCAGTTCGGAGCGCGAAAGTTCCCGGATATCGACCTCGTCGAGACGGATGGCGCCACCGTCGATCTCGTAAAACCGCATCAGCAGATTGACCAGGGTGGTTTTCCCGGCCCCGGTCGGGCCGACAATGGCGATGGTCTGGCCCGCCAGCGCTTCGAAGCTTACATCCTCGAACAAGGGCTGATCGGGCTGATAGCGGAATCGAACGTGATCGAAACACACATGGCCGGTGACGGCAAAGCGTGGCCGCGTCTCGCCGGCTTTGTCTGACGACACTTCCGGTGCATTGAGGAGTTCGAAGACCCGCTCGGCCGATGCCAGCGCGGACTGGACTTGGGCCGCCATGCTACCCAATTGAGAGACCGGCTGCCCGATCTGCCGGATATATTGGATGAACGCCTGCAATTCGCCCAGCGACAGCCCGCCTGCAAGCACGCGGAAGGCGCCGACAACGACGACCGCGACATAGGCGAGGTTGGTGACGAGCATGGTCACAGGCTGGATCAGGCTGGCCAGGATTTGCGCGGTCCTGCTGGCATTGGTCAACCTGGCATTTTGATCGGCGAAGCGCGCCTCGATCCGGCTGCGCGCGCCGAAGACCCGGATCAGGGTCTGGCCGGTGAAGCTCTCTTCCACCGTCGCGTTCAGATTGCCCGTTTCGCGCCATTGGCGGGCGAATTGCGGCCCTGACACCCGCGTGAGAAGCCATGTCAGTACCATGGAGACGGCAATAGCCGCCAGCGCGACAATAGCCAGCGGCGGTGACATGACGATCATGAACGCCAGAACTCCGAGGATCGTCAGCAGCATCAGCAGGAACTGGCTGGCGACCTGCTGCAGGTTCTGGACCATGTTGTCGATATCGTTGGTGAAACGCGACAACAGCTCGCCCCGGGGCTGCGCGTCAAACCAGCTCAATGGCACGCGTGAAAGCTTCGCCTGCGCCTGGCAACGCAAATCGCGGCCCAGCTTTTGTACCAGATTGTTGATCAGCCAGGCCTGCGCCAGATTGAACAGTGAGGCGGCCAGGTAGATCGCCGCGACGATCGCGAGCTGGCGGACGAGCGCCGCGCTACTGAAGCCATCGCCGATCAGAAGATTGGTTGCCTCCCCGAGTTGCCAAGGCCCGGCCGTGCTGGCCGCCACGCTTCCGATCGACAGGAGCACGGTGCCGACGACGACCAGTCGGCTGGCGCCGAGAGCTCGCCAGGTTGCGAGGGCCGCAGTACGGGTATCTTTTGGCTTCTCCCCCCCGATCGCGGCGCCGGGCGCATTTTGCGCAGGCCGTGGGGAGGTCGAGGCGGTGGCCGGGCGGGAATCCTCCACCTTGTTCATGCTGCATCCTCCGACACGCTTTCCTGCGAGCGCACGATATCGGCATAGATCGGGCAATCCTCCACCAGCGCCGCATGGCGCCCCGACCCGACAATCCTTCCGCGATCGAGCACAAGGATGCGGTCCGCATCCTTGATCGATATCACTCGCTGACTGACGATCACCGTCACCGCTTGCGCGGTCGCGCGGCGAAGCTCCCCCCGCAACCGGGCATCGGTGGCCTGATCGAGCGCCGAGAAGCTGTCGTCGAACAGGTAGAGATTGGCGTCGCAGACGAGCGCCCTGGCGATGGCGAGCCGCTGTCGCTGGCCACCGGAAAAATTCGTTCCTCCCTGGGCCACGGGCGCCGCCAGTTTCTCGGGCAGCGCGCGGATGAAGTCTGCGGCCTGGGCGATCTCGAGGGCGCGCCACAGGCTGGCGTCATCGGCCTCAGGATTCCCCAGCCGCAAGGTGTCAGCGACGGTGCCTGAGAAGAGGTAGGTCTTTTGCGGAACGTAGCCGATTCGTCCGCTCAGCGTCTCCGGCGCGATCGCCCGCAGATCGGTCCCGCCGAGCAAGATGCGTCCGGTGCTTGGATCGTCCAGCCGCGCGATGAGATTGACGATCGTGGATTTGCCCGAGCCGGTCGCTCCGATGATGCCGAGGACCTCCCCAGGGTCGACCGCGAAGTCGATGTTTTCGAGCACCATGGCCTCTGCACCAGGGTAGCCGAAGCTCACCGCCTCAAAGCGTACGGACAGTCCGGCGCCCTTTTCGGGCAGAGCGCGCGGATGTGCGGGCGGGGCTACCATGAGCGGGGTTTGCAGGAGTTCGCCGATCCGACGTGCACTGACCAGCGCGCGCGGCAACAACACGACCAGCATTCCCATCATCATCACCGAGATCAGGATCAGCGAGACGTAGGAGAGGAATGAGATCAGCGCGCCTATCTGCAGATCGCCCGACACTATCCGGCTCGCACCGGCCCATACCAGAGCCACCGAGGCCAGTTGCATCACTGCGGTCACCGCCGGGCTGATCGTCGCCATCAGCCACCCTGCGTGAAGCGCGGTGTCCGTCAGTTCGGTGTTGGCCGCGCCAAACCGCCGGCTCTCGCGGCCCTCCTGCAAAAACGCGCGAATGACCCGAATGCCGTCGATCTGTTCGCGCAGGATGGTGTTGACGCCGTCGAGTTGCTTTTGCATCTGCTGGAACAAGGGTGTCGCGCGTAGCGTCAAAAATCCGACGATCAGAGCGAGTATCGGCACCACGATGACCAAAAGCTTGGACAATTGCACATCCTGGCGCAAAGCCATGATGGCGCCGCCGATCCCCATGATCGGTGCGGTCACGATCATGGTCAGTGTCAGGATCAGCATGGTCTGCACCTGCAACACGTCATTCGTGCAGCGGGTGATCAGAGAGCCGATGCTGAAGCTCTGGACCTGCGCGAGGGCGAGGCTATGAACCTTGGCAAAGATGTCTGCGCGCAAGGTCTGGCCAATCTGGTAGGCTATGCGCGCGCCGAGCAGGACTGTCGCGACGTTGAGCAGGAGCTGAGCCAGCGAGGCCGCCACCATCCATCCGCCATAGCCCAGCACCGTGTCGATGGACCCGGTGGAGATGCCTTTGTCGATGACATCGGCGCTATAACCGGGAAGCAGCAGCGATGCCGTAACCTGCCCCAATTGGCACAGCAGTAAGCCCGACAGGGCCCAGCCATGCCCGCGAAGCCGGGCGCTCCAATTTTTCGCAGGTGCAGCAGGAACGGGTTCGATGATCGACACTTCGGTTAAGTTCGCCATGGCCATTTTGCTCCGCTGCTTCGCGTCAGGAACCATACTGGCCTCCTCTTTCGCGCTGCACAAGAATATTGTCGCGGCCTGGCTGGTGGTGCTGTGGATGATGGTGGTTGCCGCCCGTGTATTTTTCGTCGGCGACCGCGGCCGCCGGATCCGGGTCTTAAAGACCACGTCTCAAAGGGCGCTTCGGGGTCTATGGAGTGCGTCGCTCACAGCCGTGGTCCTCCGAGAGTGAAGCCGCCATCAATCAGAATATCCTGACCTGTAATGAACTGGGCATCGTCGGAGAGCAGCCATGCGGCGGTGCCGGCAACGTCGTCGGGAGTTCCGTTTCGCCCCAAGGGCGCGTGGGCGGCAAGCTTGGCGGAGAATGCCGGGTCCAGAACCTCGTCGGCCATCGGCGTCAGGATGATGCCGGGACTGATGCTGTTGACGCGAACGTTGCGGGCTCCTTGCTCTATGGCAAGCGTGTGCATCATGGCGATCAAGGCCCCCTTGGCCGCCGCATAGGCACCCGCGCCGGGCATGACGCTGTTGACGGTCCATGAGGCGTTGATGACGATGGCGCCGCCCTCAAGATGTGGCAGAGAGTGCTTGATCGAGAGGAAGGTTCCCAGGAGGTTCGTGCTGACAAGGTCCTCGAAGTCGGCCGTCTCCGTCTCGGCGAGGGGCTTGAACGCGCCCAGGACGCCAGCATTCGCAAAGAGGCCGTCGATGCGACCGTTGATGCTCTTCGCCAAACGTACCATCGCCTCAACCGCAGCGGCGTTTCCAATATCGCTGGCAATTGCCAAGGCTTTACCGCCTTCAGCAACGATCTCGGCTGCAACCGCCTCAAGGGGTGCCTGACGGCGGCCGACGAGAACGCACTGTGCGCCTTCCTTCGAGAGGCGGATCGCCGCCGCGCGCCCCATGCCTGTTCCTGCACCCGTGATGACAATCGTTTTTCCCGCAAATCGCGTCAGTGTCATATTCAACTCCTTCAAGGACGACTTTCAGGGCTGTTGTAATTGACGGGAAATTTGATGATAATCTGCGTTATGATGCTATCATTATAAAGGAGTATCATTGAATGGACGTCGTGCGCTGTATGCAAGCCTTCGTCACGACGGTTCAGGCGGGTTCGATGAGTGCTGCGGCCTCAGCGCTGGGGCAATCTGCCGCCATGGTTGGTCAGCAGATCGCGGCTTTGGAGGACCGTCTCGGAACGCGCCTTCTCAATCGCACGACACGGCGACAAAGCCTGACGGATTTCGGGGCGAGCTATGTGGAGCAGTGCCGCGATATTCTGGGCCGTATCGCGCTTGCAGAAGAGGCTGCAGAGCTTGAGCAGACGCGGGTGCAAGGTCGATTGTGTATCACCGCGCCCACCACCTTCGGCTCGGAGGCGCTGATGCCGGCACTCGCCGCCTACCGACTGTCCGCGCCCGATGTGGAGCTCGACATCGCCTTGTCCGATCGCACCGTCGATCTGGTGGAGGAAGGCTTCGATATCGCCTTCCGCATCGGCGTGATGCAGGACAGCGCGATGATTGCCAGACCTTTGGCCCCTTACCGCATGGCCGTCTGCGCCGCCCCCGACTATCTCGCCCGCCGAGGAACCCCGATTCACCCCGATGAGCTGACTGGCCATGACACAATCGCCTTCACGCCGTCAGCGAGGTCGCCATGGACGTTCGCCAGGGAGGGCGAAGAGAAGGCGGTTACACCTCCACGGATGATCACCGTCAATAACGGCCAAGCCGTCCGCGCCGCAGCACGCGCAGGTCTTGGTATCATCATGCAGCCGGAAATCCTCGTGAAACGCGACCTTGAGACCGGCTGCCTGGTTCGGCTCTTTGCGGATTGGCGACTGGGTGAAAGACCCATGTGGCTCCTCTACCAACGCGATCGGCGCATGACGCCACGCTTGCGCAGTTTTATTGCTTTTTCCATGACCGCATTTGGATCATCGTCGAGCACGCACAAGAGAAGATAGTTCGCCCAAGAACGCTGCATTTCAAGAATTGGCGCGTCACGCTGGTGGTGATGAGAACTATCTCTACTCTATCGCCTTCCTTTGATCCGGGCGTTTATGGCCGACATTGGCTTCCGCCCCCTCATGACCCGAATGCGTGATGAATGCCGGGCAGGATGCGCGCGAGATGGTTGAACTCGGTCATGTCGTGAACCGACATTTCATAGGCCGTTGATTCCGCAACCTGCTCGTTGAAGCCAATCTTTTGCAGCATTGCCGGAGCCTTTTCCGCATTGGCGAACCGCGCCATGTCCGCATGGGCTCCGATCCAGTATCGGCTTAAGAGTTCCATGCCGGCACTTGTGTCGCGGGCAATATGGACCATCAGCGTGAACGGGATATCGGGCGCCGGCGTCGCATAGCAGACGGCGCTGGCGCTGGCGGTATAACCCTCTCGCGCCAGTGCCTGCGCGTCGAAGCCGAGCGTTGCCGGCTCGGAGAAATGGATGATGGCGTCGAGACGGCTCGGTCCGATCCATTCCTGGATGCGATTGGGATTGTTGAAGAGCCGCTTCTCGTAGCTCAGCGATGCATCCTTCAGGCGGGACGGGTCGGCGACGCTGGTGTCGATATGCGCCTGAGGGAACCAGAGCATATAACGCTCCTTTTCGACCGGATGCCAGGTGAACCACCACTTGAACATGTCGGTGGTCACGCCGGGCATGACGATGCGGCTTTGCGCATAGGCCATCTGGCCATCAAGAACGGCATAGCCGTTGTCTTTCGTCTTGAAGGACGGGTCGATCAGCCGGTTGAGGTTCTGCGCACTCGGCGTGGGTACTTCGCCGGGGTCGAGCGGTCCGAACTGGAGAGCCTTCGCCGACGCCGAGGGGACGGAGAGATCCGTGTCGAGATAGGGCGCATAAGGGGTGGCGCCCACGGCCTGCGCATTGGCGGTGCGCTGCTTCTGGCATTCCAGGGAAAGGTATGTGACGGCGCTCCACTCCCCGTAGGCGTCGCGATGCGCTGCGGGTTCGGCGGCGGATGCCGCCTGCGCCAGATCCGAATGCGAGAGGATAGCGGCAGACGTGGTTCCGACGATTGCGGCTGGAGCGCTTTTGAGAAGGGTGCGGCGGGACAGCGTACGGGTCATGGCGAGCTCCTTGGCGAAAATTCGATGCTTGACCCTGAAACTACGCCATGCTCATCATTAATCAAATCGATCTGATGCATGAGGTAAATCGACATGACTGATATCTCGAACATCGATCTCAACTTGTTGATCTCGATGGAGGCCCTCCTGGAGGAAAAGAACGTGTCGCGCGCGGCGCGGCGCCTTTCTCTCGGCCAGCCCGCCATGAGCCACAATCTGGCGCGCCTTCGACGCTTGCTGGGGGACGAGTTGCTGGTGCGAAGTGCCGGTGGCATGGTGCCGACGGAAAAAGCCGTCAGCCTCGAAGTCGAGCTTCGCGCGACCATGCGGAAGATACGCATGCTGTTTGAGGAGCAATTGCCGTTTGATCCTTCAACAGCGCAAATGTCCTTTCGGCTTGGCGTGACCGACAGCGCCGAAGCAATCCTCATTCCCGCAGTCTCGGCCTTGCTGCTTGAAAAGGCGCCCGGCGTCACGCTCAAGTTGATCCCCATAGGCGGGGCCGATGTCGCCGATGGTCTGGAGATGGGCGTCTTCGATCTCGCCATTGGCACCTTCGCCGGGGGGAAAAGCTACCACAAGCAACGCGTGATCTATCACGAAGGGTATCATACGGTTTTCAATGCCGCCCTGGTCGCCATCGGCGAAGCGATGACGCTTGATGATTACAGGCGTTACCCAATGGTGGTGGTCGACGGACCGGACGGAGACGCAATCCTCGACGCGTTGGGACGTCTGGACGTGTGGCCGCATGTCGCCCTGCGAACGCCCCATCTGCTGACGGTGCCTTCTATCGTTTCCCAGGCGCCGATGATCGCCGCCGTCCACACCCAGGTGGCGGAACGTTTCGCCAGGCATTTCGACCTGTCCGTCAGGCCGCTTCCGGAAGAAATCCGCCTGGCGCCTGCAAAGCTGATGCTGATGTGGCATGCGGCCAGCGACAAGGCTCCCGCACACCGCTTCCTGCGCGATCTTGTCGTCGAAGGGCTCAGATGTCTGCGTGGGAGGAAACCATAGGCTCCCGCTTTCGCGTTTTTTTCCGCGTCCTGCGAAAATGGTGGCGGTATGGCGGCGCTGGTGAAGGAAAATGGCGCACCGTGCCGGGTGATGATGAGAACTATGTCTACGCTGTGGCCCCCCCTTAAGCCGGTTCGAATCCCGCATGTCCCGTCTGTCCCGCCGATTCTACGCTATGACGCGATACCCTGCGCGATAGCTACGCAAACACCGCCGATTTCCGCACCGCGCGTCACGCCGTGGCCGCTCCGCCCGCGACCATGACAGCGGAAACGGGCCGAACCGGCGCGATATGCGACACCTATTGCGGCTGCAGATGCTCGGCCATGAAGTCGACGAACACCCTCAGTTTGGGCGTAATCTGGCGGCTGGCCGGCCAGAGCACGTTGAACTGATCGGTCTCGGCAACCCACTCGTCCAGGATGGACACGAGGCGGCCGTCAGCGATCTCGTCACGGATCGCAAAGGGCGGCAGACACGCAATGCCCAGTCCCTCGATCGCCAACTCGATCAGAGGATCGACCGCCGTCGCGCTCATCCGTTCGGGCAGGACAACCTTCCCTTGCCGTTCCCCGCGAGCAAACGGCCAGGGTCGGAGCTTGCCGGTGCTGGGAGAGCGTTGGTGGAGACACTGATGCTGCGCCAGATCGTCAGGGGTTTCCGGCACGCCACACCTTGCCAGATAGTCGGGTGAGGCGACGATTTTCAGTTTGAATCGGCCGACATTGCGGCTCATCAACCGGCTGTCCGATGGTTGCCCGGTGCGAATGACGGCATCGAACCCTTCCTCCACCACGTCCACCAGCCGATCGCTGAAATCCAGGTCGAGCTGCACCTCTGGCCAGGCGCGCATGAACTTGGCCATCACCGGTGTCAGCAGCATGCCGACCAGCGGCAGGCTGACCCGCAGCCGCCCTCTCGGCGTCCGATTGGATCGGGCAAGCTCGGCTTCCGCTGCCTCGACCTCCTCGAAGATGCGACGGCAGCGTTCGAGGAACAGCCGCCCCTCTTCGGTCAGGGTCATGTTGCGCGTGTTGCGATGGAACAGGCGCACATCCAGCCGTTGTTCCAGTCGGACCACCGCCTTGCCAACCGCAGAGGCGGAAAGGCCGAGCTTGCGGCCAGCCGCCACGAAGCTGCCGGTTTCAGCCGATTGCACGAAGGCGTCGAACGCAGTGAGTTTGTCCATGCACTGACTATTACAGGAACTTTATTCCGCAGTCACCGGAATGACGGCCCATTTTTCCATAGCAGGCCGTCCGCTATCCCTTGGCCTTCCGAAACCAAGGAGACGCACATGATCCCCGCCTTCACGATCCACCCCGCCCCAACGACTTTCATCGTCAACGTGATTCACGTTCACCCCGGCAAGCAGGAGGAGGCGTTTCGGTTAATCCAGGATGTCGTCCACTATGTCGCCGAGCGGAAGCCTGGCTTTCTGTGGAGCAACCTGGCCAAGAGCACCGATGGACTGACGGTCGTGAATATCGAGGCGATCTCCGATCCGGGCGACGTCGAGATTTTCTTTTCCGATCCGGTATTTCTCGAAAAGTTCCGCAAGCTCGACACCGTCTCGTCGAGCGAGTTTCACACCTACACCGTTGGCGACCTGGTGCTGCCGAAGGCCTCAGCGTGACGACGCAGGTCGAACGGCTGCCGGTAGCGGGGCTATGCGCACTGGCGATTGCCGGTTTCGTCACCATCCTGACGGAGGCCCTGCCTGCCGGTCTGCTCCCGCAGATCGGGGCATCGCTGGGGGTGAGCGAGGCCATGGTGGGGCAATGGATCAGTATCTATGCGCTGGGATCGCTGATGGCAGCGATCCCACTGACGGCAGCAACGCGAAGCTGGCGCAGGCGACCGCTCCTGCTCGGCGCCATCATCGGTTTTGCTATCGCCAATCTGATTACGGCCCTGACGGCGAGTTTTATCGTCGCGATGGCGGCACGTTTCGTCGGCGGTGTATCGGCCGGCCTGCTGTGGGCGTTGCTGGCCGGCTATGCTGTTCGCATGGCGCCGCGCAGCCTCGCTGGCCGGGCCATGGCCATTGCGATGGCGGGGACGCCGTTGGCGCTCTCCATCGGCATCCCCGCCGGCACATTTATCGGCAACCTCGCCGGTTGGCGACTGACCTTCGGATTGCTCAGCGTCATTGCGTTGCTGCTCGCTGGCTGGATCATCGCGAAGGTGCCGGATTTCGCCGGCGAGCCTGAAACGCAACGCCCGTCATTGGCCCAGGTCTTTGCGGTGCCGGGCGTGCGCCCGGTGCTGGCGGTGACGCTCTGCTTCGTGCTGGCCCACAACATCCTCTACACGTACATCGCGCCACTTCTGGCCGGCCATCGCATGACGGGCCAGATCGATAGTGTCCTTCTGGTTTTCGGGGTTTCCGCACTTGTCAGTATCGGTCTGACGGGCGTGTTGATCGACAAATGGCTGCGACCATTGACCTTCACCGGCATCGGCCTGTTTCTTGTGGCGGTCTTGATACTTGCGGTGATAACCGGAGCACCGTCGGCGATCTACGGGGCCACACTTATCTGGGGACTGGCTTTTGGCGGGTCGGCGACGCTCTTTCAGACCGCATCGGCGCGTGCTGCCGGTGCTGCGGCCGACGTGGCCCAGGCGATGATCGTCACGGCATGGAACATCGCCATTTTTGGCGGAGCCGTCATGGGCGGGGTCATTCTCGAAACCGCAGGAGCAGGCGGGTTGTCGTGGGCAGGTATCGCTCTGCTTGTCGGCGCCGCTGGATCATCGCTGTGCATGGCCCACCCCGCTGACGCAGGACGCATGTCGTGACAAAGCGCGATGCAGGTTTGCTCCGGATTGTCGCCTTGTGCGGTGTTAGAGTGCTATAGCGTAGACGTAGTGCTCATCTTCGTCGGGCGCGCTCCGCCATCAAGCTGTAGCGTCGTGCTGCGTAGCAAAGGTGGTTGGGGTGTGGAATTGGCGGCCTTTGAGCGCTTGTTGATAGGATGTCTTTGGGCGGCATGGCGCCCCATTGTAGCCGGTCGACGTGTGAGAAGCCCTCGAAAGCGATAGTTCGCCTCATATGGCCCTCGCAAGGCCAGCAGCTTGGCCGGATCTTCGGGGGGGGCGGTCCATCGTCAGCGGGGCCGGTCTGGAAGTTCGTAGGTCAGCTTGAGCGCATCTCGTTTCCGCAAGCCCCAGCCCAAAGCTTATCGGCGTTTGGGCTGGGGCTTGCAGCGGTCTACCTAATTGGTTGTCAGCCGTCCGTAGAACAGGTGAGTTTCTCCCAGTCGTCGATCTCACGGAGCATCGTCTGAAGCCGATGACGAACCAGGCCAAGTGCGTCGCTGCCCAAAAGCAGTTGTGGCGGAGGATTTTCGGACTTCACGAGGGTCAGGACTGCGTCAGCAAGCTTCTCCGGATCGCCGAGCTGTGCGCCGTGCTTTTTTTGCCGCGCCTCGCGGATCGGATCAAAGAGCCTGTCGTAATCGTCGATCGAGCGCTCCGTGCGAACCATGGAGCGCCCCGCCCAGTCGGTGCGGAAAGAGCCTGGGCAAAGCGCGGTAACATGCACCCCAAACGGTGCCATCTCGGCACGCATGACTTCGGATATGCCCTGCAAGGCAAATTTACTGCCGCAGTAATAGGCGATCCCAGGCATTGTGATCAGACCACCCATCGAGGTGACGTTGACGATAAATCCCGAACGCCGCTGGCGGAAGCGTGGCAAGAATGCCTTGGCCACAGCGACGGCGCCAAAAACATTGACGTCGAACTGGCGCTGCATTTCCGACAATGGCGATTCCTCCAGAACCCCCTCGTGCCCGTAGCCGGCATTGTTGATCAGCACGTCGACAGGGCCGAAATCGGTCTCGGCCTGTCGAGCGATCCCCTCGATGTGGTCGAAATCGGTGATGTCGCATAAGACGGCGTGGACTTTTGGAAGTCGCTCGAGCAGGGAGATGCGCGCCTCCTCGGAACGAATAGTGCCGATCACATTGTGTCCCGCCCGCAGCGCTGCCTCGGCGATGGCGAACCCGAAGCCCGAATTGGCACCGGTAATGAAGAAAGTCTTGGTCGTCATGATTGGGCCTTGCTTGTGCGTTTCGATAAATTGCTAAATAGTATGAGGCGGAGCCGACAGACAGCGCGTATCCTCTGATAAAATTGACCAATCCTATGAAACATGACGATCTCGCCTGGCAGGCATCAAAGCTCGCACCGCGCCCTGGATACAATCCCACGGCCTTGGTTGGCATGCGTATCTTGCGGTCTGAAACCGTTCTGGAGGACGTTCCGGTTCTCTATCGACCCGGGGCGGTCTTTGTGCTGCAAGGCGCGAAACAGGGCTTCCTGGACGGGCAAATCTATCGCTACGATGCCGATCACTACCTCGGCGTATCGGTTCCAGTGCCATTCCGGATGGCGTCGCAAGCCAGCCCTGAAATGCCACTGCTTGCACTCTACGTGGAATTCGACCTGCATCTCGCTGCCGAGATCGCTGTCATGCTTGAAGACGGGGGGAATATTGCGCGAGAGCAGGCTCGGAGCCTTGTTTCAAGTCCCTTGTCTTCGAAGTTGCGCGATCTATTGCGCAGAACGATGAGCGCGCTTGCGGACCCGCAGGAATGCGCGATCCTCGGACCCGGCATTCTGCGGGAACTGCATTACCTGGTCCTTGTCGGGCCTCAGGGGGGCGCTCTTCGGGCGGCCCTGCGTCACCGGGGACCTGCCGGCCGGATCGTGGAAAGCCTCGCCCGCATTCGCGCATCGTTCACCGCGGGCATTTCCGTCCCGGAACTGGCGGCAGAGGCCGGTATGAGTGTTCCTTCCTATCACGCCCATTTCAAGGCCCTGACAGGAGCGTCGCCAGTCCGTTATATTAAGGCGATGCGACTTCACGAAGCGCGCGTGATGATCGCATCCAACCAGGGCCCCATCTCCACTGTTGCAGCCCAAGTCGGATATGCAAGTGCGGCCCAGTTCAGCCGCGATTTTCGCAAGCATTTTGGACGAACCGCTACCGAAGAGATCCGCTGGATGCGGGAACATCTGGGAGAGCCGACTTGATGGCGAGCGCAGATCTTCCCTGACCGCTTCTTGACTCCTTCAAGCGACGACGCGTTCCCGCCGTAGCAGACCGCGATGCATTCTTGTGGCAATCACTCGACCGAAAGCGATTCGAACCGTTCTGCGGCTATAGCGTATTATGGAGGGCGATCAGTGGAATTTGGCGCACCCGACAGGATTCGAACCTGTGACCTTTGGAATCGGAATCCAACACTCTATCCAGCTGAGCTACGGGTGCTTGCCGTATGGGCCTTGATTTGAATCAGGCCTCAGCGCTTCGGGTATTACCCTACCTTTCGGCCTGCTTCAATGGTCAAAAAGGGCAGGGCGGGGAATTTGTTCGGGGTGGCGGAGCGGATAAGGAAAAGGCCCGGTCTTGCCGGGCCTTTCGGTGGTTCGGATGTCGTTATACCGTCAGCCGGCTTCGGCCATGGCGCCGGGGCCGGGGATGGCTTTGGGCGGGCATTTGCCGAGGATGATCATGCCGAGGACTTCGTCCTTGGTGACGTCTTCGGTGCGGGCATGGCCGACGACCTGGCCGTTCTTCATCACCGTCACGCGGTCCGCGAGGTCGAAGACGTCGTGGATGTCGTGGCTGATCAGGAAGATGCCGATGCCTTCCTTCTTCAACTGCTTGATGAGCTCGCCGACCTGCGCCGTTTCCTGCGGCCCGAGGGCTGCGGTCGGCTCGTCCATGATCAGGATGCGGGCGTTGAAGAGGATGGCGCGGGCGATCGCCACCGACTGGCGCTGACCGCCGGACAAGGCCTTCACCGGCTCCTTGAAGCGCTTGAAGTTGGGGTTCAGGCGCCCCATCACCTCGCGCGCTTCCGCCTCCATGGCGGCATCGTCGAGCGTGCCCCATTTCGTCAGGATCTCGCGGCCGAGGAACAGGTTGGCGGCAGCATCGACATTGTCGGCGACGGCGAGCGTCTGGTAGATCGTCTCGATGCCGTAGGCCTTGGCGTCACGCGGATTGCGGATCTCGGCCGGTTCACCGTTGATCAGGATTTCGCCGGCGTCGCGCTTGTAGGCGCCCGACAGGATCTTGATCAGGGTCGACTTGCCGGCACCGTTGTGGCCGAGCAGGGCGACGACTTCGCCGGGGAAGAGGTCGACCGATGCGTTCTCCACGGCGTGGATGCCGCCGAATGCGATCGAGATGTTGCGCATTTCGACCAGCGGAACGGCACCGTTTTGAGAAGGGGCTTTGTTCTCGTTCATGTCCGTCCTCCTTACTTGATACGCCGGCGGTAGATCGTGTCGATCCAGACCGCAACGACGAGCACGATGCCGACGACCACCTGCTGCATGGCGCTGTCGAAGCCGATGAGCACCATGCCCGACTGCAGCGACTGCATGACCAGCGCGCCGAGCACGGCGCCCCAGATGGTGCCCGAACCACCGGCCAGCGACGTGCCGCCGATGACGGCCGCGGCGATGACGTAGAGTTCGTCGAGCTTGCCGAGGTCGGCGGTCGCCGAGTTCAGGCGGGCCGAGGCGATGATGGCGGAAATGCCGACCAGCGTGCCCATCAGCGCGAACACCATGACGGTGACGCGGCGGGTGTTGATGCCGGCGAGTTCCGCTGCTTCGGGATTGCCGCCGATGGCAAAGACATAGCGGCCGAAGCGGGTGCGGTTGGACAGGAAGGTCATGCCGACCATGACGGCCGCTGCGATCAGCACCGGAATGGCGAAGCCATGGCCGATGTCGAGCCCTTCCGGCGGCACGGTGATGTTGTGGGCGGCGGCGTATTGTTTGACGATACCGCGCGGCCACGGATAGTTGTTGGCGACATAGGCGGCGCCAAGCAGCATCAGCGAGCCGCAGGTGCCGATGAAGATCTCGGCCCACATGGGACGCAGCGGAAAGCCGAAGCGGGTGCGCTGGCGGCGTGCCGCGTGGATGGAGAAGGCGATGGCGGCGCAGCCGAGTACCGAGACGATCCAGCTCGCGGTCACGCCGATGGAGCCGTAGGGACCGCCGCCGATCAGGGCGAAGTTGGCGTCGACCGGCGAGATCGTCTCACCGCGCGCCACCCACCAGGCTGCGCCGCGCCAGACCATCAGGCCGCCGAGCGTGACGATGAAGGCGGGGATCTGCAGGTATGCGATCAGAATGCCCTGGAAGGCGCCGATCAGCGTGCCGACGACGAGCGCGGTGATGACCGCGAGAATCCAGATGGCCGGATCGCCGAATCCCATGATCGGCGGCAGCAGCCACACCTGGACGACGCCGGTGATCATGGCGGTTACGCCGAGCATCGAGCCGACGGAGAGGTCGATGTGGCGGGTTACGATGATCAGCACCATGCCGGTCGCCATGACGGCGATGGAGGAGGTCTGGACCGACAGGTTCCACAGGTTGCGGAAGGTCAGGAACGCGCCGTAGCCGTTGAAGATCATCCCGTACACATGAAAGCCGACCCAGATGAGAAGGAGGGCGCCGATCATGCCGAGCATGCGTGCGTCGATCTCCGTCGCCCGAAGGAAGGTGGTGACCGGCCCTTCTTTGACTTGCCCCGGACCGGGCGAAGCGGAATGAGGTTTGTTCACGATTTTTCTGCCTTTTTTAATGAATCTCGAAGTCTTCCACCCAGCGATCGTGACTTCGGGCGGGCCGCTTCGTGCGCTTGCCTTAAGCGTCGCAGACCGGCTGCGAGACTGCATGATGGTTCATGACTGCGGACCCCGTATTTGACAGGACCGCGCCGCATGAATGCAGCGCGGTCCCGTTTCAGCCAAAACGAGGCCTTTATCCCGCAGGGATCAGTCGCAGGCTGCGACCTTGCCGGCAGCAACGCCAGCGCAAGCGGTTGCCTTGTCGATCCAGCCGGCATCAATGATAACGTTGATGTTGTCCTTGGTGATCGGCGTCGGCGTCAGCAGAACCGAGTTCATCTCGACGCCCTTGGCGCCCTGGTTGAACTTGGAGACGTTCGGCACGTCGGTCATTTCCTTGCCGTCGGCGAGCATCAGGGCTGCTTCAGCGGCAGCCTTGCCGAGGGCGCGGGAGTCCTTCCAGATCGAAACGGTCTGGGTGCCGAGAGCCACGCGGTTGATGGCGGCGAAGTCGCCGTCCTGACCGGAGACCGGAACGGTACCGGCAAGACCCTGGGCGGCGAGGGCAGCAACCACACCGCCGGCCATGCCGTCGTTTTCAGACAGAACCGCATCGACCTTGTTGTCGGCGGCCGTCAGGATCTGTTCCATGTTCTTCTGGGCGTTTTCCGGCTTCCAGCCGTCCGACGAGGCTTCGCCGACGATCTTGATGTCGCCTGCGTCGATCTTCGGCTTCAGGATTTCCATCATGCCGTTGTAGAGGAAGGTCGCATTCGGATCACCCTGGTCGCCCTTGATGATGGCAAAGTTACCCTTGTCCTTCACCTTCAGCACTTCCTCGGTCATCAGGCGGCCCACGCCGACGTTGTCGAAGGTCATGTAGAGAACGCTCGGATCTTCGATCTGAACGTCATAGGCAATCATCGGAATGCCTTCGTCCTTGGCCTTCTGAACGGCAGGCATGATCGCTTCGGAGTCCCACGGAACGATCAGGAGCACGTCAGCGCCCTGCGAGATCAGCGATTCGATGTCGGTCAGCTGCTTTGCCGCAGAGCCTTGGGCATCAGCGGAAATGTACTTGTCGCCGGCGTCTTCTACGATCTTCTTGATGACGCCTTCGTCGCGCTTCCAGCGCTCTTCCTGGAAGATCTTCCAGGATACGGCGACCGTCTTGCCTTCGGCCAGAACCGGGCCGGCAATCGACATGGTAAATACTGCGCCCAAAAGCGCGGCTGTCAACTTCTTCATGTTGTCCTCCCAAAACAGCGTCCGGCACCCCTCCATCCTCATGGCCAGCCGGACCAGAAATCTGCCGAGACACTTCAAAAAAGTTTTTTCTCGACAGTCGAGAAATTTAATGGCAGAGAATTTTTGGGCTGTCAACACGGCTTCTTTCTGCCTGTGTTGCCTGCCTTCGTGTGCTCTGGGAGGAGCCTCCAAAGGAAGTGTCGAAAGAGACGGATGATGGTCAGCCCGACCAGGTCCAGTACCGAACAGTTGCGCATTGGCAACGTCATCCTTGTGCTGAACGCACTGAGGGAGCACGGGGCTGCCGCGCACACGGTGATCACAGAACGCACCGGCTTGTCCTCGGCGACTGTTTCGGCGATCACCGCAGAACTGGAAGGCCGCGGGGTCATCGAGCGGGTCGAGCAGATGGCCGCCGTCGGACGTGGCCGGCCACGCGTGCTGTTCGCGCCGAAACGCGATTTCGCCTATCTGGCGATCATCATCATTTCGTCTGACACCGTGCAGTTTTCGCTCGCCGACTATCGTGGCACGCTGATCGACCGCTTCAACGAGGCGCGCGAGACCAATCCGCGCGGCACCGCCGGCTTTATCGCGATGCTGCGGCAAGGGCTCGACCGTCTGCTGGAACGCTCGCGTATCGACGACAGCCGCGTGCTGGCAATTTCCGCCAGCAGCAAGGGGCTGGTCGCTGCCGATCGTCCGGAGCTCGTCTGGTCGCCGGTCTTCGGCGGCGAGCGGATCGATTTCCATGCCGTGTTCGGCGATCGTCCGGGCATATGGGTGTCGCTTTCCAATGAAACATTGCTGGTGGCCCAGGCGATCTCACACCGTCTCGATCCGCGTCCGCCATCGCTCGCCGCACTCTCGCTCGGCCATTCGATCGGGCTTGGGATCGTCGCGTCCAACGGCGATCGCGAAAGCGTGTCCGCTCCGAATTTCGGCCATATGCTGCACCAGCCGGAAGGTGCCCTCTGCCGCTGCGGCGCTAAGGGCTGCATCGAGGCCTATTCCGGTTTCTACGCCATATTGAGGACCGCCTTCGAAGTGCCGGCCGATGCGATCCCGGCGAAGTTCGTGCCGCTGTCCGAGCTCGACAAGATTGCCGCGAATGCGCGGCGTGGCGACCGCATGGCCGGCTTCGCCTTCCGCCAGGCCGGGCTGGCGCTCGGCAATGGCCTGTCGCGGCTGATGAGCCTTTATGATTTCATGCCGATCGTCATCACGGGACCCGGCACGCGCTATTATGACCTGATGAAGCCGGGCCTGGAGGAAGGGCTCGCTCAGTCGCACGTTGTCGCCATGCAGGGCATGCCGGCAATATCGATCATCACGGACGAGCAGAACCTGGCATTCAGCGGGCACCTCAGTCAGGCGCTTGCGGCAATGGATGTCGGGATCGTGCAATCCGGATAGAGTGAATTTTGGGAGGAGGGGACTATGAGGAGATGGATAACGGGCGGGGTGGCTTTGGCCGCACTGGCTATGCCGGTGATGGCCGCAGAGCCATGGGAAGAGCGCACCGCGGCACTCGGGACGGCGGGAATCGAGGTTTCCGGCACGCTCGATGCGGCGCAGCTCAAGACGCTCTCGGATATCGGCGAGAAGCTGTTCGAGGCGCGCTACACCACGCTCGACGGCGCTGGCCGTCCTCTGGCCACCCAGGCGATCGTACCGACCAAGCGCCGGCATCCGGTCCCGAACGAGTTTTCCCGCACCGCCGGCATGGACGCCAATTCCTGTTCGTCCTGTCATAACCAGCCGGTCGTCGGCGGCGCGGGCGACTTCTCGATGAACGTGTTCGTCTCGGAAGGCTTCGAAAGCGCCGATTTCGACACGACCGATCCGCAGTTTTCCAACGAGCGCGGATCGACTCATCTGTTCGGTGCCGGGCTTGTCGAACTGCTTGCGCGCGAAATGACGGCCGATCTGCAGCGCCAGCGCCTCGATGCGCTCAAGGCGGCGGAGAAGGCCGGCAAGGAACTGCGCATCAAGCTTGCGAGCAAGGGCATCGATTTCGGCTGGCTGACCGTGCATCCGGACGGCATCGTCGACATGCGTGAGCTAGACGGCGTCGACATGGATCTCGTCATCCGGCCGTTCAGCCAGAAGGGCGTGATGACGTCGATCCGGCAGTTCACCATCAATGCACTGAATGCCCATCACGGCATGGAGGCCGATGAACGCTTCGGGGCGCGCTGGACGGGCGAGGCGGATTTCGACGGCGACGGCATCGCCGACGAGATCAATGCCGCCGACGTGTCGGCGCTGGTCGCCTGGCAGGCGACACGGCCGGCACCGGTCGAAGAGGTGCCCGAAGACGGCCGCTGGCGCGAGATGGCCGCGCTCGGCGCGAAGAATTTCGGTTCGATGGGCTGCGAGACCTGTCACAAGCCGAGCCTGCCGCTGACGTCGCTCAAATTCGCCGATCCCGGCGGTGCGGATGTGGCCGGCACGCTCAGCATTTCGCAGGTCAAGGCACCCGCCGTCTACGATCTGGCGCTGGAAAAGTGGACGGATGCGCTGCCCCGCAACGAAAAGGGCGAGGTTCTGGTGCCGCTGTTCGGCGATCTCAAGCGTCATACGATGACGGACAACAGCATCGACCAGCTCGGCAACGAACTGCTGCCGCAGCGATTCGTCGATCGCAACATCTTCATGACCGCCGAACTCTGGGGCGTGGGCTCGACGGCACCCTACGGCCATCGCAACGATCTCACCACGCTCGACGAGGTGATCCGCGCGCATGGCGGTGATGGGCGGGCGGCACGGGATGCCTATGTCGCCGCATCCGAAGCCGACCGCAACAGCATCATCGCCTACCTGAAGACGTTGGTGATCAAGCCATGAGGAGGGGGATCATGAAGAAAACCGCATTTTACGCAGGTCTCGCCGCGCTCGGGCTGTTCCAGCCTTCGATTGCCGCGGAAGACGCAAAGCCCGAAGCTCCCTTCTACGGGGACATTCCGCAGTTTCACGAGGAGGCGCTCGCCGCCGGCATCGATCACGAATACACCGGCCCGTGGGAATATTTCGTCGGCGGCGGCGTCGCGAGCTTCGATTGCAACGGCGACCGGACGCCGGACCTGGTGCTGGCCGGCGGAACGTCGCCGACAAAGCTCTACGTGAACCGCAGTCCGGTCGGTGGTGCGTTCGCCTTCGAGAAGCGGTCGCTGGGACTTTCCGAGCGGGACGAGAAGTCGGTGCTCGGCGTCTATCCGGTCGATATCGACAATGACCGCCACATTGATCTCGTGCTGCTGCGGCTTGGCGAGAACATCGTCCTGAAGGGCGGGCCGAACTGCAGCTTCGAAAAGGCGAACCGCGCCTTCGCCTTCGATGGCGGGCGGGATTGGTCGACGGCGTTCGCTGCGACGTGGGAAACGGGGAGCCGCTTTCCGACGCTCGCGATCGGCAATTATGTCGACCGCTCCGCGCCCGGTTCGCCGTTCGGCACCTGCTCGGACAACCGGCTGCTGCGGCCGAAGGAGGGCGACAAGCCGGACTATTCGGACGGATTCGCGCTCAGGCCCAGCTACTGCACGCTGTCGATGCTGTTTACCGACTGGAACCGGTCGGGCAAGGCGTCGCTGAGGGTCACCAACGACCGGCAATATTATCGCGGTGGCCAGGAGCAATTGTGGGAACTCCCGGACGGCCATCCACCCCGGCAGTACACAACGGCGCAGGGCTGGCAGGCCCTGAAGATCTGGGGCATGGGGATTGCGGAAGCCGACCTCAACGCCGACGGCCTGCCGGAATATGCGCTGACCTCGATGGGCGACACCATGCTGCAGACGCTGGATGACGAGGCGGAGGAGGATCGTCCGACCTACCGCGACATCGCCTATGAGAAGGGCTCGACCGCCTACCGGCCCTATACCGGCGGCGATCGGCGGCCCTCGACCGGCTGGCATTCCGAATTCGCCGACGTCAACAACGACACCAACCTCGATCTCTTCATCGCCAAGGGCAATGTCGAGGTGATGCCGGACTTCGCCAACTTCGATCCGGACAATCTTCTGCTCGGCGGTTTCGACGGCAAGTTCCACGAGCGCGGCGGCGAGGCGGGAATTGCGCTCAACACCAAGGGCCGCGGCGCGGTGCTGGAGGACTTCAACAATGACGGCATGCTCGATCTGCTGGTCGTCAACCGCAGCCAGAAGGCGAGCCTGTTCCGCAACATGGGCGCCAAGACCGACTGGGGTTACCGGCCGCTTGGCAACTGGACGGAAATCGAGCTCGACAACGGCAAGGTCAATCCCTTCGCCGTCGGCGCCAAGATCAATGTCAGGGCAGGGACGTTGACGCAGGTCCGGACCGTGCAGGTCGGCGGCGGCCATGCGTCGGGCCGTCTCGGCTTCACGCATTTCGGGCTCGGCGTCAACGAACGCGCGGTGATCCGGGTGCAATGGCCGGATGGAGAGTGGAGCGCGCCCTACCGCGTCTTCGCCAACCAGCATGTGGTGATCCGGCGCGGTGCCGCCGGGGCGCAATACTGGTTTCCGGTGAGCAATGCGCACTGATTGAAGCCGAGGGCGGCTGGATCAGCGGGTGTCCTGCTTTTTCAGCCGCCGCAGCGCCTCGTCGATCAGTAGATTGGCGATCATCATGCGGATATTGGCGTTGTCGCGGAATGCGGCGAGGACGCTGTCGGGGTGATTGGCCTTGGCAAACAGCCGGCGCTTTTCGTGAAGGCTTGCGACCGTGTCGGTTTCGCTGAGCGCCAGTTCGTCGGAAACCTCCTGCGGATCGATGCGGGAAAGATGCTCCGGCATCACCGGGGCTTCCTCGACGACCGGCTCTTGTATTGGCTCGGGCTCAGGAGGCGGCGCCTCGCCGGCAAAGTCCATATAGGCGTTCATGACGCCGCGGGCGGTGACATCGTCGGAAGGCGACTGGGCGGCGACGAACGCCGCGCCGAGCCCGCGCACGCGGTATGACGGTTCCTCGTCCTCGATTTCCGGATGTTCTTCCTTCAGCCTTTCCAGCACGGACTGAAAGACCGATTGCCCGAACAGCATGATCACGGCTCCCTTTCGTGCAAGGGTTCTAGCCGCGCAAATTGGCGCGGAGCTTGCCGGTCGCGAGGGCGCGCGATCCTTCAGCCCTGGCTCTGGCTTTGTGACTGACCGGGCTCGGCTTCGACGATCTTCACCGTGACGGTCATCTTCTCCTCGCCGGTGCCTATCCGCATGCCGGAGACCGGCGCGGTGTCGCGGTAGTCGAGACCGCAGGCGACGCGGATGTAGCGCTCGTCCGGGCAGAGGTTGTTCGCCGGGTCGAAGCCGACCCAGCCGAGATCCGGGACATAGGCTTCCGCCCAGGCGTGCGTTGCTTCCTGTTCGAGCTTGTCTTCCATGAACAGGTAGCCGGAGATGTAACGTGCCGGTATCTTCATCGAACGCGCGGCGGCGATGAAGGCATGGGCATGGTCTTGGCAGACGCCCTTCTTGTGCTCCAGCGCATCCTCCGCGGTCGTCGCGGTCGTCGTGTTGCCCGGTTCGTAGACGATGGCCTCGTGGATCGAGAGCATCAGCGCATGCATCTTTTCGAGATCGGTGCCGGTCAGGCCGCGCGTCAGTTCGCGGACCAGCTTTCCGGGCTTGGTCAGCGGCGTTTCGCGCTTGAAGAGCCAGAGCGGCGCATTTGAGACATGCGGACCGGTGACGCCGGCAAGATCGGATGTCACGACTTCGCCCTCGGCGATGATGCGCACGCTGTCGGTCTCCGCCGTGATGCTCAGGAGCTGCACGCGGTTGCTGAAGTGGTCGTCATAGCTCACTTCGAAGTTTGCGCCCTCAATCGACGTCTTCCAGGACACGATCTCCTGGCCCGGGCCGGACTTCGGCGTCAGGCGCAGGCGCTGCAGGAAGAATTCCATCGGGGTCGGATAGCGGTATTCGGTGATGTGGCTGATCTTCAGTCTCATGCCGCAAGGTCCATCCTGTTTGTTCGGGGCTCAATCCGGTTCACGATTAATAGAACCTGTATGCGGATGAAATTTCCATCCCGAGCTGGTTGTTCTGCGTGATGAAGGCGTCGAGAAACTCGTGCAGCCCCTGGTCCATGATCTCGGCGATCGACTTGGTGCGCAACTGGTTGCGCATGGCTTCCGCCGTGGAATGGGCCTGGTGGCGGTCGCCGACCGACAGCGCGAGATAGTTGAGGTTCGAGCAGAGCTTCTCGTAGCAATAGGCGAGCGAGCGCGGCATCTGCACGTTGAGGATCAGGAAGTCGGCGATGTTGGCCGGCGAATAGTCTTCCTGGTAGACCCAGCTGTAGGAGCGCTGCGCCGAGACCGAGCGCAGGATCGATTCCCACTGCACGCTGTCGAGCGAGGAGCCGACCGAGGTGATCGACGGCAGAAGCACGTAGTACTTCACGTCGAGAATGCGGCTGGTGTTGTCGGCGCGTTCGATGAAGGTGCCGAGCTGGGCGAAGTTGTAGTTCTCGTCGCGCAGCATCGTGCCGAAGAACATGCCGCCGATCAGCGAGGTGCGCCGCTTGATCGTCTCGATGACGTCGGGCAGCACGGCCGGGCTGACCCGCTTGGACAGGAGCTGACGTGTCTCCAGCCAGCATTCGTTCAGCGCTTCCCACGTGTCGCGGGTCAATGCGGTGCGCACCATGCGGCCGTTGTTGCGGCCGAATTCCATGCTGTTGAGGACGGAGGAGGTATTGTCCCGGTCGCGCAGCATGAAGTCGATCACGTCGGCAGCGGTCACCTTGTCGTGCTTCTTGAGATAGGCCTCCTTCACGTCGGCCGAATGGAGAATGCCTTCCCATTCGTCGTCCGCGCCGGTGGAACGCGTCAGTGACAGGCGCAGGCCGGCATCGATGAGGCGGGCGGTGTTTTCAGCGCGCTCGAGATAGCGCGACATCCAGTAGAGTCCGTTGGCAGTACGTCCGAGCATGTCTTAGTCCTCCAGCACCCAGGTATCCTTGGTGCCGCCTCCCTGACTGGAATTGACGACGAGCGAACCCTCCTTGAGGGCGACGCGCGTCAGCCCTCCGGGGATGATCCTGACCTTGTCCGATACGAGTGCGAAGGGTCTGAGGTCCACGTGTCTCGGGGCAACGCCTTTCTTGACCATGATGGGAACGGTGGAGAGGGACAGCGTCGGCTGGGCGATGTAGTTGCCCGGCTTGGCCTTCAGTTTCTTGGCGAATTCGGCGACTTCCTTCTTCGTCGCCGTCGGGCCGACCAGCATGCCGTAGCCGCCGGAGCCGTGCACTTCCTTGACGACGAGGTCGGCAAGGTTGTCGAGCACGTAGGCGAGGCTATCGGGTTCCGAACAGCGCCATGTCGGCACGTTTTCCAGCATCGCCTTGCGGCCGGTGTAGAACTCGACGATGTCGGGCATGTAGGAATAGATCGCCTTGTCGTCGGAAATCCCGGTGCCGGGCGCATTGGCGATGGTGATGTTGCCGGCGCGGTAGACATCCATGATGCCGGCGATGCCGAGCGCCGAATCCGGGCGGAAGGTCAGCGGATCGAGGAAGTCGTCATCGACGCGGCGATAGAGCACGTCGATCGGCTCGTAGCCGCGGATGGTACGCATCTGCACCTTGCCGTCGATGACGCGCAGGTCCGAGCCTTCCACCAGCTCCGCACCCATCTGGTCGGCGAGGAAGGCGTGTTCGTAGAAGGCCGAGTTGAAGATGCCGGGGGTCAGCACCGCGACGCGGGGTTTTCCCTTGCAGCCGGGAGGTGCGAGCGTGTCGAGCGACTGGCGGAGCCTGAGTGGATAATCTTCCACCGGGCGCACCCGGATCTTCTGGAAGAGTTCCGGGAACATGTGCATCATGGTTTCCCGGTCTTCCAGCATGTAGCTGACGCCGGAGGGCGTGCGGGCATTGTCTTCCAGGACGTAGAACTGGTCTTCGCCGGTGCGGACGATGTCGGTGCCGATGATGTGGGTGTAGACGCCACCCGGCGGCTTCATGCCGATCATCTGGGGCAGGAAGGCGTCGTTGCGCTCGATCAGCTCTCTTGGAATGCGGCCGGCGCGGACGATCTCCTGCTTGTGGTAGATGTCGTCGAGAAAGGCGTTGAGCGCGATCACGCGCTGCTCGATGCCCTGGGCCAGCTTTCGCCATTCACGGCCGGATATGATGCGGGGAATGAGATCGAAGGGGATGAGGCGCTCGGAGGAGTCTTCGTGTCCGTAGACGGCAAAGGTGATCCCGGTTCGCCGGAAGATATTCTCGGCGTCGCGCGCCTTGGCTTTCAAATGCTCGGTATCCTGTACCGAGAGCCACTCCATATATTTCCTGTAGGGTTCTCGCGGGCTTCCGTCCGCGTTTGTCATTTCATCGAATGCCAAGTGAACTTCCCCTGTGATTTTTTCACATAAGATTACAATGCTATCGGCAATGCAAGAAGCGTGCGCAATCGAGGCGAAAGAAATTTCGCGGGCGCGGAATTCGCTGTCTTGGGCAGCGAAGCTCTGTCCGCAGATGCCGGGCGATGGACTGAACTGACCGGGTTTCCAAAGCGGATGCCGAAAAAGCAGGATGGTGCTGCTGCTTATTTGGTCAGTTGTGCATTTGCTGTTCAGCGGCGGCCACGCATGTCGCGCCGCATGAAAAAGAAATGGCGGGGACGTTGCCCCGCCATCCATTACATTGATGCCGTCAAGGCTTACGCGCGTTCGCGGCGGTCCTGCCGGCCGGCGCTTGGCCGACCGCTGGAGGAACCCTTGCCGCCGCGGAAAGCGGCGCCCTTGCGGTGCGGCTTCTTGCCGGCGCGGTGATGGCCCGCGCCATCGCCATGGTCGCGACGCTCGGCGTCGGCACCCTGGGCGCGGGGTGCGCGCTGGCCGTTGCCACGGCCGGCGCCGGCGTTGCGGCCACCGCTGCCACGGACCGGACGGGCATTGCCCGCATGCGGTTCGCCGGAGGCAACGACGATGTCGATGCCCATCAGGCGCTGGATGTCGCGCAGAAGACCTGCTTCGTCCGGTGCGCAGAAGGCGATGGCAACGCCGTCGCGACCGGCACGGGCCGTACGGCCGATGCGGTGGACGTAAGCGTCCGGCACTTCCGGCAGGTCGTAGTTGTAGACGTGGGTTACGCCGGGAACGTCGATGCCACGGGCGGCAACGTCGGTGGCGACGAGAACCTTGACCGAGCCGTCACGGAAGCCCTTGAGCGCCCGTTCGCGCTGACCCTGGCTCTTGTTGCCATGGATCGACGCGGCGGCAAAGCCGCGCTTGTCGAGGTAGACCATCAGCTTCTCGGCGCCGTGCTTGGTGCGCAGGAAGACGAGAGCCCGGCCGTCCGGATTGTCGTTGAGGGACTTTTCGAGGATGACCGTCTTGTCGTTCTTGCCGGCGACGAAGTGCACGTACTGTTCGACCTTGTCGGCAGCCTTGCCGGGCGGGCTGACTTCGACCTTGACCGGATTGGTCAGGAAGTTGCCGGCGAGATCGGCGATCGCCTTCGGCATGGTGGCCGAGAAGAGCAGCGTCTGGCGCTTGGCAGGCACCATCTTGGAGATCTTGCGCAGGTCGTGGATGAAGCCGAGGTCGAGCATCTGGTCGGCTTCGTCGAGGACGAGATAGCTGACCTTTGAGAGCGACAGGGCGTTGCGGGCGATCAGGTCGAGCAGGCGGCCGGGGGTCGCGACGAGGATGTCGGAACCGGAGGCAAGCTGCATCTGCTGGCGGTTGATCGAAGCGCCGCCGACGACGGTGTTGATCTTCAGCGGCGTCTTGCGGACGAAAGCCTTCAGATTTTCGGCGATCTGGTTCACCAGTTCGCGGGTCGGGGCGAGAATGAGGGTGCGGGTGGTGCGCGGGTCGGGACGGACGCCGTCCTTACCTTCAACCATCAGCATTTCGATGATCGGCAGGCCGAATGCGGCCGTCTTGCCGGTGCCGGTCTGGGCGAGACCGATGAGGTCGCGGCCTTCCAGAACCAGCGGAATGGCCTGTGCCTGGATCGGGGTCGGATTTTCGAAACCGGCGAGGGTGAGGGTCTTCAGGATCTTGGGAGAAAGACCCAGAGATTCAAATGTGGTCAAGTCAATACCTTTCGGATGCCGCAACAGGCAACGCCGGCTCCGCTTTCTGCGGGTCGGGCCTGTGAGACATCAAGAACCCCGCGTGAAGTGGGAACTTGCTTGTTGGAAAAAGCTTTCCAGCGCTGGGATGGCACCGTCTCGGTGCTTTACGTATTGCGCTTTTCCTTCTTGAGCGTCCGTTCAATTCAATCGCAGGGGCCAGCTCACGCGGCGGCCGGAAGGTGAAAGCTGCCCGCTGTTTGATGGATTACGGCCCACAAGTCAAGGTAATTGTTTCGCAGCTGCGAAAAACATACGGCGTATCAGAGCCTTGGAAACAGGAAGGTGGCCCGCAATCCACCCTCCGCACGATTGTCGAAGGCGACATCGATATCGTAGAGCGTTGCGATGTCCGTGACGATGGCGAGACCGAGGCCGCTGCCTGGCTTGCGATGGTCAAGACGCAGGCCGCGCGCGGTGATATCACCGAGCTTGTCGGGCGAGACGCCGGGGCCATCATCCTCGATGGTCAGGCGCCAGCCGTTGCGGGTCATGACCGCCCCGACGGCCACGCTGGCCGCTGCCCACTTGGCGGCGTTTTCGAGAATGTTGCCCAGCATCTCGCGGGCGTCCTGCGGGTCGACGGGCACCACGGCGTGCTCGGGGATGTCCGATCGCCAATCCAGCCTCTCCCCATCCGGAGAGCGATGCAAGGTCCTGATCAGACCGTCGACAACCGCCTTCAGGCTGGCGTCGGAGCGTCTCTGCTCGGCACTCGGCGCCATGCGCGCCCGTGCCAGTTCGTGATCGACATGCGCCCGCATCGTCGCGGCCAGCGCCTCCAGTTCGTCGGCTATCTCTGTCTCCCCCTTCTCGCGCAGAGTCAGTGCGTCATTGGCGAGCACGGTCAACGGGGTCTTGAGACCGTGCGCCAGGTCGGCGGCGCGGGTGCGGGCGGATTCGACCGTCTTTTCCTGGGCTTCGATCAGCTGGTTCAACTGGCTCGACAGGCCTGACAACTCGCTCGGATACTGGCCGTCGAGCCGCAAGGCCCGGCGTTCGCGGATCTTGCGGACGTCTTCGGCAAGCCTCGACAGCGGACGAAGGCCGAAGGACAGCTGCGCCGCCGACATCAGCGAGAGCAGAAGCGCCAGGGCAAGGATGTAGGGCAGGATCGTACGGGCGAAGCGGCGGCTGGCATTGTCGAGGCCGGCAGCGTCGATCGCGACCGCGATGCGGATGTCCCGCTTTCCGCCCGGTGCGGCAAGGACGATGATGCGCTCCTGCACCATCACGTCGTTTCCGTCGGGGCCGGGCAGGCGGTAGCGGTGAATGGTGCCTGGCTCATGGGTATCAGCGGGCAGGGGCAGGGCATAGTCGAACAAAGATGGCGAACGCATGCGGACGCTTTGCACCGCATCCTCGATCTGCCAGTAGAGACCGCCATAGGGCTGGTAGAAGCGGTTGTCGGCCAATTGTTCGGGGCGTTTCAGGGCACCGGCGTCATCGAACTGCAGTGTCGCGGCCAACCGTCCGATATAGCCCGACAGCTCTCCGTCGATCCGGGCCTGCAGGTTGCGGGTAAACAGGATGACGAAGAACCAGGCGGCGAGCGAGAGCGCGATGGTTATGCCGATCAGGGAGACGATGAGAAAGCGGAGCCTGATCGACCGCATCACGCCTCGCTGGTCGTCAGCTGATATCCGAAGCCGCGCTTGGTGAGGATGGTTTCCTTGCCGAGCTTGCGGCGCAACCGTGTGATCAGCACCTCGATCGAATTGCTGTCGCGCTCGAAGTCCTGTTCATAGAGCTGTTCCGTAAGTTCGACCTGGGAAATGGGCCGGCCGGCATTCATGGCGAGAACGGCGATGCATCGGTATTCGAGGGCCGACAGCGGCGCCGGCAGGCCATGCAGGAAGACGGCCTTGTTCCTCGTGTCGATCTCGATCGGACCACAGGCGAGCATCGTTCCCGACTGGCCGGCATAGCGGCGCATTATCGCCCTCAGCCGCGCCAGAAGTTCGAGCATGCGAAAGGGCTTTGGCAGGTAGTCGTCGGCACCCGCGTCGATGCCTTCCACCCGTTCTTCCCAGTTTCCCCTCGCGGTCAGGACGAGGACCGGCATGTCGCGGCCGGAAGTGCGCCAGCGTTTCAGCACCTGCATGCCGTCGAGCGCCGGCAGGCCCAGATCCAGGACGGCGGCGGAGAAATCTTCGGTATCACCGAGGTGCCATGCGGTCTCGCCGTCCGAGACGTGCCGCACCAGATAGCCGGCGCTCGTGAGGTGCGCGGTCACATCGCGGGCGATTAGCGGATCGTCTTCGGCAAGCAGGACGCGCATCTATTCGTTTTCCACCTCGATGACGGCGCCGGAGGCGGCGTCGACCTCGATCTCGATGAGATGGCCGTTCTCGGCGACGACGCGGATGGCATAATAAAGCCGGTGCCGTCTTCGCCGGACTTTCACCCCTACGAGCTCGCCCGGCCATCGCTCCCTTATCGTCGGGAGAATAGCCGAGAGAGGCTTGGTATGCCCGGCGCGCACGGAGCGCAGCGCATCGTCCCGGTCGTCGTCTCCGTCTCCGTCGTCGTCATCGGCTCGGGCCGAAAGCGGCAGGCAGGCCGCAAGGCCGCTGAGCGCGAGGACCAGCATGCGCCTTCTCATGAGGGACGCGGAGTGCAATTTGCCGAGAGTTGCCATGCTCTCCATTAGCGCCGCCAACCTTACAGGAAGCTGACAGGGGCCGTCAGCCAGCCGTCAGTTTGGCTCCGCTAGGGTTCATCTCGTGGCCGGGCAGTCCGGCTGATCCAAGATGATGGAGACGACTTTTATGAAGACCACTATTCTTGCAATCCTTGCTTCCGCAGCCTTTGCCAGTGCCGCCTTCGCGGCGGAAAGCCCGTGTGGCAACGAGCCTCAGTCCAATTGGATGTCGAAGGAGGCCATGCAGCAGAAGGCCGAGGGTATGGGCTACAAGGTGCGTCAGGTGAAGGCCGAGAAGGGCTGCTACGAAGTCTATGCCGTCAGCCCCGAGGGCAAGCGCGTCGAGCAGCTGTTTAACCCGGTGACCGGCGAAGCCGCTGGTGAAGACAATGACGGTTGACGCCGATTTCGACAATGGCGGCGCGCTCGACGAGGGCGCCGCGACCGAGAAGGTCTGGGACCCTTTAGTCCGGCTGTTCCACTGGTCTCTGGTCGGCTTCTTCGCCTTTTCCTACCTGACCGGCGACGAATGGAAGAGCGCCCACATCCTCTCTGGCTACGTGATCGCCGGGCTGATCGCGTTCCGGGTCCTCTGGGGCCTGGTCGGCACCGAGCATGCGCGGTTCTCGACGTTCATCTACCGGCCGTCGACGGTGCTTGGTTTCCTCAGCGATACAGCACGCATGCGGGCGCGGCGTTATCTCGGCCACAATCCGGCCGGCGGCGCGATGGTGATCGCGCTTCTCGTCATGATCGCAACCATTGCGACGACCGGATACATGATGACCACGGACGCTTACTGGGGCGTGGAATGGGTCGGTGAACTCCACGAAGGCGCTGTCAATGTCACGTTGGGGCTCGTCGGGCTTCACATCCTCGGTGTCATACTCGCCAGCTTCGAACATCGGGAAAATCTCGTTCGGGCCATGATCACCGGGCGCAAGCGGCCGCAATAACAAAACAGACCGCTTGATCGATGCCAGGACCGCAACGCTCCCCGCCCGAGCGGCCCTGGCATTCTCATTCCGATAGCCTGCTTTCCAATTTGTGGCTTCCCGGACTTATGGTTAACGAATTGTTCAAGGGAAATCGGGTATTCCTGTTGTCGACCTGACTTAGTGCAACCGGGAGTTTTCATTTGACCGAGGCCGGGGCCGACTTGGTTCTTTTGGCATGTGAGCGTATCCGCGCTCACGAACTTCCCGCCTACGTAAAGGATGGGAAGCTTCGCTTTTCTGCGGTCAATGATGCCTTTGCACGTCTCTTCGGGCTTACTGCCGACAGTTTCGAAGGCCGTCTTGCAAGCGACCTCGGCATAGCCGGCGTGACCGGCGAGCTGGAAGAACGAGAGCGGCGCGCGCTTGTCTTCGGCTCGGAAGAAACCGCCGCCTGGTTCGATGCGTCCGGCAATACGCGTCATTCCGTGCTGATCGAGCGGTTCATTTCAGACAGCGGCCAGTTCCACGTCGTCGGCCTCTTCGAAGAGCAGACGGAGGTGCCTTCCGCAGGGCCTGCAGCCGCCACGGACGCTTCCGGTCCAGGCGCCGGCACTCCCGGGAAGCCGCCTGATCACGGACTGGCGCCTGCCGGCGATCAACATTCCTTCGGGCAGGACCTTTTCAAGGAACTCCTCGACAAGCTGCCGGTCGCCACCTTCGTTCGCGGGCGGGATCATCGGCTGATTGCCGCAAACCGGCATTATGCCCGTATCGTCGGCATGCCCGAAGACAAGCTCATCGGCACGACGCAACCGGATATCTTCGGCCCGGTCGGCCTCGAATACCAGGCTGCCGACGAGGTGGTTCTGGAGACCGGATCGACGGCCGAATTCCAGCAGACGGCGCTCCTGCCGGATGGCGAGGAGCATGTGCTTCTTTGCCGTATTACGAGGGTTTCCACCGCCGGGGCGGGATCATTTCTCGTCGGCACCATCACCGACGTCACCGAACTGAAGCAGCGCGAAGCGCAGCTGATTGCCGAACGGGCAAAAACCGAGTCCCTGCGCGGGGATCTGGAACGGCTGGTGTCAGCGATGCCGGTCGGCGTCGTAATGATGTCGAGCGACTTCGTCGTGGAATACGTCAACCAGGAGGCGCGCAATATCTGGGGCTGGCCCGATGATGCCGTCATAGAAGGCATGGGCTTTTCCGAAGTCGTCGAGCTGACGCGGCAGGGCGGGATGGCGCCCGTGAAGACCGAGGCGCTGGACGAATATGTCGACAGGCGAAGGACCGAGCTTGCCGACAACAGTTTCGACAAGCCGCAGGAAGTGGAATACGAAAACGGCAAGT
Organism: Rhizobium sp. PAMB 3174; assembly: GCF_052908375.1. Lineage (NCBI taxonomy): Bacteria > Pseudomonadati > Pseudomonadota > Alphaproteobacteria > Hyphomicrobiales > Rhizobiaceae > Rhizobium > Rhizobium sp. PAMB 3174. The sequence goes on from NZ_CM128608.1 coordinate 860,447, forward strand.
TCGTCGTCGTTTCCAATCGCCACCTGAGCGACGGACGCCTGCTGATGATCTACACCGACGTGACCACCATCCGGTCGCGGGAGATGGAGATCGATCAGGTGCAGGAACAGCTTTCCCGCCTTGGCCGGTTCATCTCCGATGCGACCCGGGTCATGTCGCAGGGGCTGCTGCTGATCGAGGACGGACGCATTCTGCTGTCGAACGATGCGCTGCCGGCCATGCTGGAACTGCCGCCGGAAGTGCTGATGCCCGGCGCTGCCTGGGCGGACCTCATTTCGCATTGCGCGGCCCGTGGCGACTTTGAGGGCGAACTTGCTGACCCGTCGGCCGAATGGGACAATTTTCTCCTGAATGATCAGGCGTTTTCCGCCGGTTTCCTGGCCGCCGGCAAGACCTGGGTGCATATGGAGGCCTCGCCCAACGGTCTCGGCCAGTGGACCATCGTGCTCACCGACATGACCGAGATGAAGCAGCGCGAGGAAGAGCTGAAGGTCGCGCTCGCCCGCAGCGAAGCCGCCGACCGGGCGAAATCGGACTTTCTCGCTGTCGTCAGCCACGAAATCCGCACCCCGATGAACGGTGTTCTGGGAATGGCCGAACTGCTGGCCAAGACCGATCCCGATCCGCGGCAGAAGACGTTCATCGACGTGATGGTCAAATCGGGCAAGGCGCTGATGACGATCATCAACGATATCCTGGATTTCTCGACGCTCGAAGCCGGTCAGCTGCGGCTTGTCAGCCAGCATTTCGACCCGCTCGAGGCAGTCGAGGACGTCGCGACGCTGATGTCGGCCGCGGCCTTCGAAAAGGACCTCGAGATATTCCTGTCGAGCGACGACAGTCTGCCGAGCACGCTTGTCGGCGATGCGGGCCGCCTGCGGCAGATCCTCACCAATATCGTCAGCAATGCTATCCGCTTTACCGAGGCCGGTCATGTGCTGATCGACCTTGCCTCACGCACTGACAAGGACGATCCGTCGTGCGTCACGCTGGTCCTGACGGTTCGCGACAGCGGCATCGGCATCGAGGCGGACAAGCTTCCGACGATTTTCGACAAGTTCCACCAGCTCGAGGCGGGCAACAGCGCACGCTACGAAGGCATCGGGCTGGGACTGTCGGTGACGGCAACGCTGGTCGAGCTGTTCGGTGGCACGATTTCGGTCGAAAGCGAGCCGGGTGTCGGCAGCGCCTTCACCGTCGAGTTGCCCTTTGCCGTGGCGTCGCATCGCGAGCGGGTCTGGGCGCTCCCTGTCGATCTCGGCGGCAGCAGCGTGCTGGTGATCCATTCGAATCCGATCGGGCGCGAGCTGCTCAGCGCGAAACTCTCCGACTGGGGCTGCGAAGCCGTTGTGGCGGAAGACGCCGGCATGGCGATGCAGATCCTCAAGGCGGCACTCGAAGCAGGTGTGAAGCCGGCGGCAATCATCGTCGACGAACGGCTCGACGACATGAAGGGGACTGCCGCCGTCGGCATCATCCACCGCGAGATCTGCCCGCACATACCGGCCGTTCTGTTGTCTTCGCTGGACGCGGCCGAGCGCGGCCAGCCCAAGACCGGGACGATCGCGGATACCTATGTCGTGAAGCCCGTTCGCTTTGGCATTCTGCGCAGCACGCTGATCGAGGTCTTGCGCACCGCTGCGCGCATGGACGGTCAACGCCGCGACACATTCCTCCCGGTACCACCTGTGGACGGGAGAGCCCGGCCCCGGCCGGCGGTCGGGAAGACGGATGCACAGCGGATCGATGTACTGGTCGCCGAGGACAACGAGGTCAACCGGATATTCTTCTCGCAGATCCTTCTCGAGGCGGGCTTGCGGTTCAAGATGGTCGAGAATGGCGCCGATGCGGTGGCGAGCTGGGAGGCGCTCTCTCCGTCCCTGATCCTGATGGACGTCTCCATGCCGGTGATGGACGGGTTCGAAGCCGCCAGGATGATCCGCGAACTGGAGCAGGAGCGATGCGACGGCGCGCATGTGCCGATCATCGGCGTCACCGCCCATGCGCTCGAACGGGAGCGCGAGGTCTGCCTGCACGCGGGCATGGATGATCACATGGCCAAGCCGATCGTGCCTTCGGTCCTGCTCGACAAGATCCACGCGCTCTTGAGCGATGTGGAAGGGGCGGGGGCGGGGCAGTCACGCCCCTGAGGGCGCGGCCTTCGTTCCAAACAGCATTTCGCGTTTGCCCGCAAATCCCGGCCGACGCATGACCTCGAAGCCGGCGGCTCCGAGATTGCGGCGGACGAAACCTGCCGCTGCATAAGTGGCAAATGTGCCGCCCGGCGCCGTCTTCGCACAGACCGTGGCCATCAGTTCCGGCGACCACATGTCCGGGTTGCGGGAGGGGGCAAAGCCGTCGAGATACCAGGCATCGAAAGGCATGTGCACGGCCGGAACAGTGTCTGCCGCCGGGCCGCAGAAGATCGTCAGCGTCGTGCGGCTGTCGAGTTCGAGCGTGAGGATGCCTTCTGGCGCGTCGGGCCAGAGCGATGTCAGGCCCTGCCGTTCGGCATCGATCTCCGGCCAGTGGGCGAGCGCCCTGTCGATCTCCTCGCGCTGCATGGGATAGAGCTCGAACGAGGTGAAGTGCAGATGACCATCCGCTGTTCGTGACTGTTTCCATTGCCGCCAGGTTTCGCAGAGGTTGAGACCGGTGCCGAACCCCAGTTCGCCGATGCGGAAGTCAGCGCCTGCCTGCCATCTCGCCGGCAGGCCGTTGCCGTCCATGAACACATAAGCGCATTCCAGCCGTCCGTCCGTCTGGCAATAAAAGTGGTCGCCAAAGGCGGTCGAATAGGGCATATCGCCCTCGCGCCATTCTAGCCTGTTGCCGGAGGCGCTGTCGTTCGAAATTGGATCCGTCATGAGCCAAGCCGATAATACCGCGTTTGCAAGCGGTCAATCGTCCGCCGGTCTTTTGATCGTCGGCGGCGGCATCATGGGGCTTTGGGCGGCTCTAAAGGCGATGCAGTCGGGCCTCGATGTCTTGCTCGCCGATGCGGGCCGTTTGGGCGGGGGCACAAGCAACGGCTTTCTCGGCGCACTGATGTCGCATCAACCCGACCGCTGGAACGCCAAGAAGCAGTTTCAGTTCGATGCGCTCGTTGCGCTTGAAGACGAGGTCGCGGCGCTGGAAGAGATGACCGGGCTTTCGACCGGATACCGCCGCTGCGGCCGTCTTCTGCCGCTGACCCACGAGCAGAACCGGGAGCGCGCCTTCGGTCATTCCGAGGATGCGCGGCTGAACTGGCAAGTCCCGGGCGAAGATTATGTCTGGCAGGTGCTGGAGCAGTCGCCATTTGCGGCGTGGCCTCATGCCGAAGCCGCGCCCTTTGGCGTGGTGCTCGACACGTTTGCGGCCCGCGTGTCGCCGCGCGCATTGACGGCGGCGCTGATTGCCGCTCTCCGGCAGTCGGGCCGGGCGCGGCTTATGGAGAACGCGGCGGTCACGTCCATCGATGCGAAGGCGGGGGTCGCCTGCGTCGGCGGGAACGACATCCGTTTCGGGCACTGCCTGATTGCCGCCGGCGTTGGCTCCTTCCCGCTCGCCGAAACCATGGCGCCGACGGCAAAGCCGATCGGCAAGCCGGTCAAGGGGCAGGCCGCACTGTTGAAGGCGGAGATCGATCCGGCGCTGCCGGTCATCTTTCACGACGGCGTCTATGTCGTGCCGCATGAGAATGGGCTGGTTGCTGTCGGCAGCACCAGCGAGGAGGAGTTCGACCAGCCGTTCGCCACCGATGGTCTGCTGGAGGATTTGCTGGAGCGGGCGAGAGCCCTTGCGCCATGCCTTGGCGAAGCGCCGCTTGTCGAACGCTGGGCGGGGCTCAGGCCGAAGGCGATCGGCCGCGATCCGATGGCCGGCCGACACCCGGCATTCGAAAACGTTTCCTTTCTGACCGGTGGCTTCAAGGTCAGTTTCGGGATCGCCCACCGGCTTGCCGAAGCAGTCGTCGGCGAGATCGCCGGCAGGCCGTCCGGCATCGTCCTGCCGGAGAGCTTCGTCGCTGAACGGCACTTTGTCCTGGCCGGCAAGATTTGAGCGCAATTCCGCCTTCTCCCCGTCGTCAATCTGTTACGCAAATCACCTAAACCGGCGCAAACAGCATCGGAATGACCGATGCCGACGGATTTCATCCTTCTTTCGGGATGTGCGACATGCGCTATTCTATCGCCTTCACACCGCCGCCGCGCCATGTGCTTTCTGAGGCGGCGGCCTTGTGGCTCGGCCGCGACGCTTTCGCGGGCCACCTGTACGAACCGCACGGCATCGGTGGCCTCGGCATCCATGAGATTGCCTTTCACACCGCGCTGCCGCGCCGGGCGGGTTTCCATGCCATGCTGCAGGCGCCGTTCCGGCTGAAGGATGACGCCAATCCGGCGTCTCTCCTGAAGCACATGATGACATTTGCCGGCGGTCGCCAGCCGTTCCTGCTGCCACCGCTCGAGGTCGCGCGGGTCGGGCAGGGGCTCGGGCTGATCGCTTCGACCTATCCCTATGAAATGCACGAGCTCGCCTGTTCCGTCATCCACGAGTTCGATGCCTACCGGGCACCGCTCAGCGACGTCGAGATCGAGCGGCGCAATCCGGACGTTCTGAACGCAACCGAGTTCGCCAATCTCCACCGCTGGGGCCATCCGCATGTGATGGACGAATACCGCTTTCACATGATGCTGACGGGCGCGCTCAATGCGTCCGAGCTGGAGCGCTTCGAGCGGGCGTTGAAGCGCTTCTTCGCGCCGGCGCTCGAAATGCCGCTGGAAGTGGCCAATCTGGCGCTGATGATCGAGGAGGAGCAAGGGGCTCCCTTCCATGTGCATTCGCTGCACCCGCTTGGGCCCGTGTCGCAGAAAAAGAGGGCGTAGAACGCGCCGCTTTTTGCCTTGGCGCCCTCGACAATCCAATCGCACCTGATAATTTTTGACCGAATGGAAAAAGGTGCGTCGATGGACATAGACAATTATCCCCGCGATCTTATCGGCTACGGCCGTCAAACCCCCGACCCGAAATGGCCGGGCGATGCGCGGATCGCGGTGCAGTTCGTGGTCAATTACGAAGAAGGGGGCGAAAGCTCCATACTGGACGGTGATCCGGCGTCGGAATCGCTCCTGTCGGAAATCGTCGGCGCGCAACCCTGGCCGGGTCAGCGCAATCTCAACATGGAATCGATCTACGAATACGGATCGCGCGCCGGCTTCTGGCGTCTGCATCGCATGTTCACCAGCCTGAATGTTCCGGTTACCGTCTACGGCGTCACGCTTGCCATGGCGCGCAATCCGGAAGCGGTTGCGGCCATGAAGGAAGCCGGCTGGGAGATCGCCAGCCACGGCTATCGCTGGCTCGAATACAAGGATTTTCCGATCGAGAAGGAGCGCGAGCACATTCTCGAGGCTGTGCGGCTGCACAAGGAACTGACCGGCTCGCACCCGCTCGGCATGTATCAGGGCAAGCCGTCCGACAATACGCTGAAGCTTGTCATGGAGGAGGGTGGCTTCCTCTATTCGAGCGACTCCTATGCCGACGATCTGCCCTACTGGGTGCCGGGTCACGATGGCAAGCCGTTCCTCATCATTCCCTATACGCTTGAGACGAACGACATGCGGTTTGCGACGCCGCAGGGCTTCAACGCCGGCGACCAGTTCTTCAACTACCTGAAGGACGCCTTCGACGTGCTCTACCAGGAGGGCAAGGAGGGGCAGGCGAAGATGATGAATGTCGGCCTGCATTGCCGCCTCGTCGGCCGTCCGGGCCGCGCCGCCGCGCTGAAGCGTTTTGTCGAATACGTGCTTTCCCATGACAAGGTGTGGATCCCGAAGCGGATCGAGATCGCCCGCCACTGGCATGAGCACCACAAGCCGCAGATCATGTGACCATGGACAGACAGGATTTCGTAGCCCGCTTTGGCGGCATATTCGAGCATTCGCCATGGGTCGCGGAGCGGGCCTATGATGCCGGGGTCACCGAACCGCTGTCGGCGAGCAGTGTTCACGCGGCGCTCTGTTCGGCGTTCCGCGCGGCAAGCGGGGAGGAGAGGCTGGAGGTTCTTCGCGCCCATCCCGATCTTGCCGGCAAGCTCGCCATCGCCGGCAAGCTGACCGAAGACAGCCGCAAGGAACAGGCCGGCGCCGGCCTCGATCAGCTGACGGCCGAGGAGCATGCGCGGTTCACCGAACTCAACCTGGCCTATGTGGCAAAGTTCGGATTCCCCTTTATTATTGCCGTGAAAGGCCTATACAAGGACGCCATTCTGGCCGCGTTCGAGACACGCATCCACCATGAGCGCGAGGAGGAGCTGGTGACAGCCTGCGCGCAGGTGGAGAAGATCGCCCGGCTGAGGCTGGACGCTATATTTTCGGAGAATTCCTGATGACTGAAGTAAGTGAGGTCCTGCTGCCCGATTTCGCGGCGGGTGCCGTCAATCTCGCCTCGGCCCGTCTCGGCGCCAAGGGCATTTTCGTGACCGACGATTTCTTCGCACCGGTCGACCGCATGCTGTCCGATGATCCGGCCGTGTGGAAGGCCGATGCCTATGACGACAACGGCAAATGGATGGACGGCTGGGAAAGCCGGCGCAAGCGCACGCCCGGCCATGACTTTGCGATCATCCGGCTTGCCATGCCGGGAAAGATCTTCGGTTTCGATGTCGATACCCGCTACTTCACCGGCAATTACGCGCCCGCGGTCTCGATCGAGGCGGCCTTCGTCGAGAGCGGCGATCCGACGGATGCGACCGCGTGGACCGAAGTGCTCGCCAAGTCGACGCTCGGCGCCAGCGCTCAGTTCTTCTTCGAGAACGGCGATCGCGACAAGGTGTGGACGCATCTGCGGGTCCACATGTATCCCGATGGCGGCATCGCCCGCCTGCGCGTCTACGGTGCCGCGCATTTCGACTGGTCGAAGGTGTCGCCCGAGCAGGAAATCGATCTCGCCTACATCTTCCACGGCGCCAAGGCGCTGACCTGGACGGACGCCCATTACGGCCATCCCGACAAGATGCTGTCGCCCGGGCGCGGCATCAACATGGGCGACGGCTGGGAAACCAAGCGCCGACGCGGCCCCGGTCATGACTGGACCATCATCCGCCTCGGCCATCCGGGCATCATCAAGCGGGTCATCGTCGACACGCATTTCTTCAAGGGTAATTTTCCCGACACCTGCGAGCTGCTCGGCGCCTATCTGCCGGATGCCGGCGAGACGATCAGCGAGGCGGAAATTGCCGCGTCCGAAAGCTGGAAGCCGATCCTTGCCCGCCACAAGCTGGAGATGGACCACGAACATGTCTTCGCTGGGCACACCGTCGCCGATATCGGGCCGGTCACGCATGTCCGCTTCGCCATGCATCCGGATGGCGGCGTGATGCGCCTCAGGCTGATGGGCCACAAGGCGTGAGCCGTACACTTCCGATAAGGCCGCTGACCAAGGCGGCCTTTGCCCCTTTCGGCGATGTTCTGGAGGCAGATCCGCAGACGATGCGGTTGATCAACGGCGGCACGACCGAACGCTTTCACGCGCTTGCCACCGCCGAGGCCGAAGGCGAGGGCGCTTCGGTCATCCTCAACATCTTCCGCGGCCAGGCGCGCAGCTTTCCCTACACGGTCGACATGATGGAACGGCATCCGTTCGGCAGCCAGTCGTTTACGCCGATCTCCGGCCGGCCGTTTCTGGTGGTGGTCTCCATGGACGAGGACGGAAAGCCCGGCGAGCCGCAGGTTTTTCTCGCTGAGCCCCATCAGGGCGTCAACTACCGCCGCAATGTCTGGCACCATCCGCTGATGGCGATCGGCGAAGCGTCCGACTTTCTGGTTGTCGACCGCGCCGGACCGGGTAACAATCTCGAGGAATTCTTCTTCGACACACCCTTCAAGATCACGGAGCCGAAGCCATGACCGGTCTTACCACGCATGTCCTTGACGCCGCCCGCGGCACGCCGGCCGAAGGCCTCGTCATCGATCTTTTCCGGATGGACGGCGCCGAACCTGTGCTGATCAAGACGGTGGTGACCAATGCCGACGGCCGCGTCGATGGCGGCTCTCTGCTGCAGGGTGATGATTTCGCTGTCGGCCGCTACGAACTCCTGTTTCATGCCGGCGATTATCTGAAGGCAAAAAGCGTCGCGCTTCCCGATCCGCCGTTCCTCGACGACATCCCGATCCGCTTCGGCATTGCCGATACGACGGCGCATTATCACGTGCCGCTGCTTCTCTCTCCCTACAGCTATTCCACCTATCGCGGCAGCTGAGCGGTGCGTTTCGCCGCGATCACCGACATTCACGGGAATCTGGAAGCACTGGAGGCGGTGCTCGCCGACATCGCGCGGCTCGGCATCCGCGACATCGTCAATCTCGGCGACTGCGTGTCCGGGCCGCTTTGGCCGGCGGAGGTGGCGGACCGGCTGATGGTGCTCGACCTGCCGACAGTGCGCGGCAATCACGATCGCTATCTCGTCGAGCAGGTGCCGGAAGCCATGGGGCGGACGGATCGTTATGCCCGCGACCGGATGACGCCTGCGCACCTCGCTTGGCTGGCAAGTCTTCCATTCGATCTGGTTTGGCAAGACGAGGCCTATCTCTGTCATGCGACGCCGACGGACGACAACACCTACTGGCTGGAGACGGTCTCTCCGCAGGGCATCATGCACCAGCGCCCGGTAGATGAGATCGAGGCAATGGCCGCAGGCGTGGATTTTTCCCTCATCCTCTGCGGACATACCCACACGCCACGCACCGTCCGGCTTCGCGACGGCCGGCTAATCGTCAATCCGGGCAGTGTCGGCTGTCCGGGTTATGAAGACGACCATCCCTATCCGCATGGCATGCAGACGGGCAATCCACTGGCAAGCTACGCAATTCTGGAGAAGGACAGCGCGGGCTGGTCGGTCACCTTCCGGCAGGTGCCCTATGATTGCGAAGCCGCCGCAAGACTGGCACGCGAGAACGGCCGCGACGAGTGGGCGGCTGCACTGGCCACCGGGTGGCTGCGCTAAAGATCATTGGAAATTCAGGAGAGTTCATATGCGGAAAACCGCGCTGCAGTACATCCGTGCTAGCGCGGTTTCCCTCGACTGCATTCGTAAATGCAGGATCTGTATGTGAAGATACTGCCGAGTGGTTAACGTAAAGTAAAGAAGAAATTTTCTTTCCGGTAAATTTTTCTTCCCCGGCACAATCCCCTGAAATCTGTGCGGTTACGGCACGAGAATGGCGCTGCCGCTGGTGCGTCCGGCTTCGAGATCGCGGTGGGCCTGGGCGACGTCGGCAAGGGCATATTCCTGACCTTCGCCTGGTGCCAGACCGGCGGCGAGATGATGGATGACGCGATCGGCCGCCTTGCGGTAACGCGCCGTGTCGGAGATGTAGAACATCACGCTGGGCCGCGCAAAGGCGATGGCGCGGGGCGCGGCGATGTCGGCGCTAATCGACGCTGGGACGGGGCCGACGACCTGGCCGATGTTGACGGCCATGCCGAAGGGACGGACGCAATCCAGCATCATTATAAGCGGTTCGCCTCCAAGACCATCATAGGCGACATCGACGCCATGGCCTTCCGTCAGCGCCTTCACTTCCTTGCCAAGATCAGCGTTGCGGCCGACGATGACATGGTCGGCACCATGGCGGCGGGCAATCGCCGCCTTCTCGTCCGAACTGACCGCACCGATAACGGTTGCGCCGAAATGCTTGGCCCAGCGGACGATGATTGAGCCGACGCCGCCGGCGGCCGCCTGGACGAAGACGGTGGTGTTCTCGCCGACCGGATAGACTTCCTTCAGAAGCATGTAGGCGGTCAGGCTTTTCAGCATCGAGGCGGCAGCGACCTTGGTCGAAACGCCGTCGGGCAGGCGCATGGCGCGCTCGGCGGGCAGCAACCGGCTTGCGGCATAGGCACCGACCGGCGCGCCGGCATAGGTGACCCGGTCGCCGGGCTTCAGATCCATGACCTCGCTGCCGACAGCCTCGACCACGCCGGCACCTTCGACGCCGAGCACGGCGGGATAGCTTGGCAGCTTGTAGAGGCCGACGCGGTGGTAGATGTCGACGAAGTTGAGGCCGATCGCTTCCTGCCGGATGCGGATCTCCTTGGGACCGGGTTCCGCCGGCGACTGGTCCTCGATGACGAAGTTTTCCGGGCCACCGATCTCTTTGAGTTTTACGACTTTGCTCATGGTGTGTCTCCTGTGTCTGGACAGGAGTTTCGCGCACGCTATGTTGATTGAAAATTCCCGATATATGCGCACTCAATGTGAGGAAATTAACGGATATGGATTGGGAGAACCTGCGCATCTTCGCCCTTCTGGCACGTCAAGGCACGCTGTCCGCCGCCGGACGTGCGGCTGGTGTCGAGCATGCGACCGTGGCGCGGCGCGTGGCGGCGCTGGAGGCTGAGCTTGGCCTCAAGCTTGTCGACCGCCGGGGACGGCACCTGTCGCTGACGGCGGAGGGCCAGCGCATCGCGGCTCTGGCCGAGCGCATGGAAGTGGGTGCAATCGCCATCGAACGCGCGGCTGTCGGCGACCGCTCGGAGATTGCCGGTGAGGTGGTGATCAGCGCGCCGCCAGCCTATGCGGACAGGGTGCTGGCCGAACCGTTTCTCCGACTGCGGCGGGAGCATCCGCAACTGAGCCTCACCATTCTCGGCGACAAGCGCGAGGCATCGCTGGCGCGGCGCGAAGCCGATATCGCCATACGCATGACCCGACCTGTCGAGGGCGAGCTGACGATCATGCGGATCGGGCAGGTGTCCTTCTCCTTCTATGCCGCGCGAGGCTATGTGGGCCAGGTGCCGGAAGCGGAGTGGAGTTTTGTGAGCTACGACCGCGAGATGGAGAATGCTCCCCAGCACCGCAAGCTGCTGGAGTTTGCCGCCGGCCGGTCGATCGGCTTTAGGGCCTCTACGCTGGACCTGCAGGTGAGGGCGGTCTGCGGCGGGGCGGGTATCGCCATCCTGCCGGACTTCATGATCGAACCCGGAATGCCCATCGAGGTGGTGCCTACGTCGCTTTCGCCATTGAACCGCGAGGTCTGGCTCGTCGTCCACCCGGATATCCGGCAGGCCCCGGCGATCCGGGCGGTGATCGATGCGGTGTCGGCGGGGTAGGGGGGGGCTCCTTGAAGATTGCCCCTCACCCTGGCCTTCTCCCCGTGTGCGGGGAGAAGGTGCCCGGCAGGGCGGATGAGGTGCAACTCATAGGAATGGCGAGTTCAAAGACTCACAGAACGCTCTTCGCCGGTCGGCCGGCGATGTAGGTCTCGGCTGTCGTGCGGTCGTCGCCCATCGTCTGCATGAGGAAGAGTTCTTCCGTCAGCGTCCGGTTGGCCTCCTGCTTCAGCGCCATGGCCGGCGTTGCCGAGGCGTCGAGCACGACGAGGTCGGCGATGGTGCCGGGTTCCAGCGTGCCGATCTCGTCGGCAAGCCCAAGCGCTTCGGCATTGCCGAGCGTCATCAGGTAGAAGCTCTCGAGCGGGTTCAGCCGTTCGCCGAGCAATTGCTGGATCTTGTAGGCCTCGTCGAGCGTGCGCAGCATGGAGTAGCTGGAACCGCCGCCGATGTCGGTGGCAATGGCAATGCGGACCGGCTTGTCGCGACGCTGGTAGGTCTTCATCGGGAACAGGCCGGAGCCGAGAAAGAGGTTCGAGGTTGGGCAGTGGACTGCGACCGAGCCGTTTTCGCTCATGGCGTCCGCCTCGCGGTCCGAAAGGTGGATCGCGTGGCCGAACAGGCTCTTCGGACCCAGGAGCCCATAGCGCGCATAGATGTCGGTGTAATCCTTCGCCTCCGGATAGAGCGAGCAGGTGAAGGCGATCTCGTCCTTGTTCTCGGAGAGATGCGTCTGGATGTGCAGCTCGGGATGCTCGGCGGCAAGCGTCTTGGCGACTTCCATCTCCTCCGGCGTCGAGGTGATGGCGAAGCGCGGCGTGATGGCGACGCGGTTGCGGCCCGTGCCGTGCCACTGCGCAATCACCGCCTTGGTGTCGTCATAGGCGGATTGCGGCGTGTCGGTGAGCGCGTCCGGCGCGTTTCGGTCCATCATCGTCTTGCCGGCGATCATCGCCGTGCCGCGTTTCAGGCTCTCGGCAAAGAAGGCATCGGCGGAGGTCTTGTGGACCGAACAATAGGCGACCGCCGTCGTCGTGCCATGACGGACCATCTCGTCGAAGAAGCGCACGGCAATCCGCTCGGCATGTGCCCTGTCGGCGAAACGCTGTTCCTCGAGGAAGGTGTAAGTGTTCAGCCATTCCAGGAGATTGGCGGCATAGGAACCGATGACCTGCATCTGCGGAAAATGCAGATGCGTGTCGATGAAGCCCGGCATGATGAGATGCGGGCGATGATCGACCTCGCGGACGTCCGTCGGCGCATTGCGGCGGATATCCGCATAGCTGCCGCAGGCGATGATGCGACCGCTTCCGATCAGCAGACCGCCGTCCTCCTCGTATTGGTAGCTGCCGGTGTCGGAGATATCGCAAGGCGCGCGGCGGAAGGACAGGATCCGTCCGCGCAAAAGGAGTGTATCGGTCATTCGGTCTTGCTTCCGCCTATTGCGCTTTCATACCAGGCCGCCAGCAGCTTGCGCTCGTCCGGCGTGACATCGGTGACGTTGCCTGGCGGCATGGCGTGGCTGCGGCCAGCCTGGATATAGATTTCCCGGGCGTGGGACGCAATCTCGGCATCGGTTTCGAGCATGACGTTTTTCGGCGGCCGGCTGAGACCTTCGTAGACCGGTTCGGCGGCATGGCACATGGAACAGCGCGACAGGACGACATCGCGGGCGGCGCCGAAATGGGCGTTGGCAGCGAATTCCTGGAAGGCCGGCGCCACGGCCGTGCTTTCATCCTCTGCCGCCTGCTCGGGCCCGGGGCGGGTCGACAGCCACATGATGACGACGAAGATGATGGCGGTCAGCGCCCAGGTCCAGTGCGGCGTGCCCTTGCGCGCATGCGTGGTGTTGAACCAGTGGCGGATCGTGACCCCCATCAGGAAGACGAGAGCCGCGATGATCCAGTTGAAATAGGTCGCGAATGCCAGCGGATAGTGGTTCGACAGCATGAAGAAGATGACGGGGAGCGTCAGGTAGTTGTTGTGCAGCGAGCGCTGCTTGGCCTGAAGCCCGAGCTTGGGGTCGGGCGTGCGGCCAGCCACCAGATCGGCGACGACGATCTTCTGGTTCGGAATGATGATGAAGAAGACGTTGGCCGACATGATCGTCGCCGTGAAGGCGCCGAGATGCAGGAAGGCGGCGCGGCCGGTGAAGAGATGGGTATAGCCCCAGGCCATCAGCACCAGCAGCACATAGAGCAGGATCATCAGGCCCCAGGTGCTCTTGCCGATCGGCGATTTGCAGAGCGTGTCGTAGAACAGCCAGCCGATGGTGAGTGATGCCATGGAAATCAGGATGGCAACCGGCTGGCTGACGTCGAGCACATGCCGATCGATGAGGAATAGGTCGGCGCCGCCGTAATAGACCACGCAGAGCATGGCGAAGCCCGAGAGCCAGGTGGCGTAGCTCTCCCATTTGAACCAGGTGAGGTGCTCGGGCATGGTCGCCGGCGCCACCAGGTATTTCTGCATGTGATAGAAGCCGCCGCCATGGACCTGCCATTCCTCGCCGTAGACGCCGGCGGGCAGGTGGTCGCGCTTGACGAGGCCGAGGTCGAGGGCGACGAAATAGAAGGACGATCCGATCCAGGCAATCGCCGTGATCACGTGCAGCCAGCGAACGGCAAAGGCCAGCCATTCCCAGGCTATGGCGAATTCATACATGCAGTTGCCCCCATCCAAGTCTTTGCCGGTCACTTTGCGCAATTCGTGCCAACAAGAAAAGAACTTTTGTGCGCCGCAACGCATTTGTCGCGTTGCGTTGCGGTTCGGCACTCCGAACGTCACTTTTCGGCTGACAGGCTGTCGATCAGCGGCTGCAGGTGCCGGATATAATTCATGGTCTTGCGATCGGCGCCGCTGTACATGGCCTTTCGCACCTGGTTGTAGCTGGTGGTCCTCACCGTTCGCTTCGTCTTGTGGAATTCGAGGCAGGCCGGATCCCAGGCAAGGCCGCAATAGGCGAGCAGCCTGCGGGTTTCCTCTTCCTGGTTTTCGGTCAGCGCTTCGTAGTCGAGATCGTGGATCCAGCCCGGAAAGCGGTCGTGCCAATGGGCCATCAATCCGCTGTAGGCGCGGTGGTAGCGGCCGATATCTTCAAGGCGGGTCTTGTAGAGCAGGCCGCTGGTTTCAAAATGGTTGGAGAAGATCGAGAAGCCGTTGGCGACCGGATCGCGGCGGCAATGGACGATGCGCGCCAGCGGGAACAGCATGCGGATGACGCCGACCCACAGGAAGTTCGACAGGTATTTGTCGGTCACGCGGCGGGCGCCCGGCGACATGCCCGACAGGCAAGACATGTATTCCATGGCTAGGGCATTCAGCAGCGGAACCGAGCCGTGGTCGAAGGTCTTCAGGGTCGATCGGCCATGATCGAAGAGGTCGCGTTCGACAATGTCCTGAAGCACCGTGACCTCGCCGGCACCGCCGACGTCGGGATGGCTGGCAAGAATCTGCTCTGTGAGCGTCGAACCGGAGCGCGGCAGTCCGACGATGAAAATAGGCGAATCCTTCGAATCGGATACGGGCATCTCTTCAACGAAAGCCGCAGAGAAGTGATCTTGCAGACGCTGAATCAGCGTGAACTCGGAACCCGTTGAATAGCCTTTGGTTTCTCCGAGCAGACGGTTTGCCTCCAGGAGATGCGCGAAGGCGCGATCATAGTCCTTTGCGCCGTCATAGGCACGATAGAGTGCAAAGTGGAATTCGCGTGCATTCGTCTTGTCGTCGGCTATCCGGGTCAGCCCGTCCTCCAGTTCGGCGATATGGGGATGGGACGGGCTGTCATAGGTCGTTGCCAGGCCCGCCATGCGGTGGGCGGTGCCGCAATCCGGGTTCAGCCTGACAATGCGGCGGTAGGTTTCGGCCGCCTGCTTGATTTCGCCGGCATCGTTCAGCGCTCCGGCGAGGTAGAAGAGGTAATCCAGGCATTCCGGTTCCTGTTCCGCAAAGCGCTGCCAGATGGCGGCGGCGTCCTGGGGTCGGCCGGCCGCGGAATAGGCGTTGGCAAGCGTCCTGTGGAAACGGTCGTTCTCGGGCCGCAACGCCACGGCACGCTGCAGGTGAGCTATGGCCTCGTTGAGACGCCAGGTAAGTTGGCAGGCATAGCCGGCAAGATGGAGAGCATCTGCGTCATCCGCGCAGGTTGCCAGCACGGAGGAGAGGTGGGCGAGGGCGGCTCGCGGATCGCCGTTGGCGACGCAGATCGAGGCGCGCTCCCGCTTGAGGGCCGGGTGGTCGGGAAAGAGCGACAATGCGCCATCGATAATCGTTCCGGCGGCTCCTGGCTCGTTCCGGTGAATTTCCTGGCGGGCGGCTGTGATGCAGGCCTCGGCGACCCTGTCGGCAAAGCCGTCCGGCAGCGGCTTGCCGGCGAGTCTAGTCGACTGAATGGCCTGGCCGGCTCTTGCCAGCATGGCCTGGATTTTCTCTACCGTGTCGCTGCTCATTGCCCTGCGGAAGTTGTTCTTTGGTCCAATGGTGGATAGCGGTTGCGGCTTGTCCAGGGCTGAACCGAGCTTACGGCAAACGCTTAGGCGGTTCAGCCTTCCGTCAGTGTTGCGGCTTCGTCCGAAAGCTCGCTCTCCAGCCAGGCGCGGAAGGCCTGGATTTTTGGCGCGCGGCGATGGGCGTGGGCGTAGAGGAGGCTGAGCGGTGCCTTGGCCGGCAAGGCGAAGGGAAATGGCTGGATCAGGCGACCGGAGGCGAGTTCCTCCTGGAACAGGAAGGGGCTCAGGATGGCGATGCCCTGTCCGCTGATGGCTGCCTTGGCCTCCAGGTCCATGATGCCCATGGCGTTGATCGTCGCACGTTTCAGCGGCTGGAATTCCGCGCCGGCCAGTGCCAGCCACTGGCGCCACCATTCTTCGTCGGCGGTTTCGTTCATCACCGGGAGCCGCAGCAGGTCGGCCGGGGTCTTCACGCCGCCGATACTCTCCGCCAACGCCGGGCTGAGCATAGGCGAGAATTCCAGCCGAAGCAGGGGATGCGCGACGAAACCGGCGGGCGCCTCGTTGCAACCTTCGATCGAGACGTCCGCACCCTGACGGTAGACCCGCGTTGCGTGGTCGGAGCGGACGAGCCGCACGGCGATTTCCGGATGGCGCAGCTGGAAGGAGCCGAGATTGCGGGCGAGCCACAGTGTGGCGAAGGTTGGGACCGCATGGATCTCCAGCATCTCGTTCGATGCCTTGCGAGCCGAATCCATGGCCTCGTGCAGCAGCGATATCGCCTCGGTGACCTTCGGCAGCATCCGCTCGGCCACGGGCGTCTGGGTTATCTGCCGCGTCTGGCGAAGGAAGAGTTGTTCGCCGATCGTCTCTTCCAGAAGCTTGATCTGGTAGCTGACCGCCGTCTGGGTCATGCCGAGCTCGTCGCCGGCGCGGGTGAAGGAGCCGTGCCGCGCGACGGCTTCGAATACGCGCAAGGCATTCAGCGGCAACTGCTTCGACAGTTTCATGGATCAGTTCTCTTTATGCGTTCTGGCGATAAATTCGTTGGTGGATAAGTGTTTTTTGAGCGAATTTGACTGTGGATCAATAAAAGGAAACTGGCAATGGCCAGCACGGAAGCAGCCCAAGGCGGCGGCGCGGCGACGCGCTCTGTCATCGACAAACTGCGCCTGATTTTCAGGCGATCATTCCGGCCGGAGCATTTCCGTTGCCGGGTGGACGAGCTTGATGGCCATCTGCGCGCGGACATCGGCATTGGTGATAACGGTGGGGCGGACGGACACGCCGGGCGGGAGCGCTTCTGGCGGGCCGGCAACCGGCTGCGCCACATGCTGTGATGGTCAAAGGAGGTGGTCTAGCAGCTCGGCGGCGACCATGGCGGCGATCACCGCCGGGCGCTTGTCGCGGACGCTGGCGCCGCCGATCGGCAGGACCAGCCGCCGCGCCAGGCTTTCGTCCTCGCCTTCTCGCTGAAGCCAGCTGACGAAGGTCGCGCGCTTGGTCGACGAGCCGATCATGCCGACATAGAGAAGATCGTCGTTCAGGAGCGCCTCCCGGGCGATCAGGAAATCGAGCGCGTGGTCGTGGGTCATCACAAGGACCGCGCCGCCGGGCCGGATGTCCGCCACCAGCGCTTCCGGCATGGCGACATGCTTGACTGAGACGCCTTCCGCTTTCAGACCCTGCAGTTCCTCTGCACGCGTCTCGACCATGGTGACGGCCAGCGGCAGGGGGGCAAGCGCACGGACGAGGGCCTTGCCCACATGGCCTGCGCCGAAGATATGGACGTCCGGCCAGATGGCGCGCTCGTCCTCCAGCCGGCGTTCGATCAGCTGGAGGATGTGCGGATCGGCCTGCAGGAAGCGTAACAGCGTGCGGCCGCCGCAGCACTGACCAATTTCCGGGCCCAGCGGAATGTCGAGCGAGAGCGTGGTTTCCTCGCCGACCATCAGCTTCAGCGCATGGGCGATCGCGCGGTATTCCAGTTGGCCGCCGCCGATCGTGCCCCAGGTCTCGCGCGGGGCGACCAGCATGAAGGCCCCCGCCTCGCGGGGCGTCGACCCCTTGACCGAGGCGACCTCGACGAAGACAAGCTGGCGGTGGCGGGCCGCAAAGGCCCTGAAGGAATCACGGGTGAACATGATACGGCATCATACCGTTTTCATGCGTTCCACGGCCATCAGAATGCGTTCGGGTGTCGCCGGCGCGTCGAGTTTCGGGCAGACCCTGTAGTCGGCGACGCTGGCGACGGCCATCGACAGCGCCTCCAGGACGGAGATCGCCAGCATGAAAGGCGGCTCGCCGACGGCCTTCGAGCGGCCGATGGTCGGCTCGGCGTTTACGGACCATTCCGCCAGTTTGACGTCGAATATCTTCGGCCGGTCGGAGGCGAGCGGGATCTTGTAGGTCGACGGCGCATGCGTGCGCAGCCGTCCCTTGCCGTCCCACCAGAGTTCCTCCGTCGTCAGCCAGCCCATGCCCTGCACGAAGGCGCCTTCCACCTGGCCGATGTCGATCGCCGGATTGAGCGACTTGCCGACATCGTGCAGGATATCGGTGCGCTCCATCATGTATTCGCCGGTCAGCGTGTCGATCGAGACCTCGGAGCAGGCCGCGCCATAGGCGAAGTAGTAGAAGGGCTGGCCCTTGCCGCTGGCGCGGTCCCAGTGGATGTTCGGCGTCTTGTAGAAGCCGGCGGCGGACAGCTGGACGCGGTCGAAATAGGCCTGGCGGATGAGATCGGGGAAGGGGACCTCTTCCTTGTCGCCGATCTTCACCCGGTTTGGCAGGAACTCGACGTCTGCCATCTTCACCTTCCACTTCTTGGCGGCGAAGCGGACCAGGCGGTCCTTGATCTGGTTGGCGGCGTCAAGAGCGGCCATGCCGTTGAGGTCGGTGCCGGAAGACGCGGCCGTCGCCGAGGTGTTCGGCACCTTGCCTGTCGTCGTCGCGGTGATCTTCACCTTGTCGATGTCGACCTGGAAGGCGTCGGCGAGCACCTGGGCAACCTTGGTGTAAAGGCCCTGGCCCATTTCCGTGCCGCCATGGTTCAGGTGGATCGACCCGTCCTGATAGACATGCACCAGCGCGCCGGCCTGGTTGAAGGCCGTCATGGTGAAGGAGATGCCGAACTTGACCGGAGTCAGCGCGATGCCCTTGCGGATGACGCGGCTCGTGCGGTTGAAATCGACGATCGCCTGCCGGCGGGCCTGATAGTCGGAGGAGGCTTCCAGTTCGTCGACGATGCGGTCGATGATGTTGTCCTCGACCGCCTGGTGATAGGGCGTCAGGACCCGGTCGGAGCCCTTCTGGCCATAAAAATTCTTGCGGCGGATCTCGAGCGGGTCCTTGCCGAGCGCATAGGCGATCTCCTCGATGACCCGCTCGCCGCCGACCATGCCCTGCGGACCGCCGAAGCCGCGATAGGCGGTGTTGGAGACCGTGTGGGTCTTGAGCGGTTGCGATTTCAGCAACACATGCGGATAGAAATAGCTGGAATCGGCATGGAAGAGGGCGCGATCGGTGACCGGGCCGGAGAGATCGGCCGAATAGCCGCAGCGGGCGGCGAAGTTCGCCTTGACGGCATGGATGGCGCCGTCGTCGTCGAAGCCGACCTCGTAGTCGACGCGGAAATCGTGGCGCTTGCCGGTCGCGGTCATGTCCTCGTCGCGGTCGGGGCGGAATTTCACGGCGCGCTTCAGCTTCTTGGCCGCAATGGCGGCGAGCGCCGCGAACTGGTTGCCCTGAGTCTCCTTGCCGCCGAAGCCGCCGCCCATGCGCCTCGTGTTGACCGTGATCGCGTGGGACGGAACGTCGAGGACGTGGCCGACGATGTGCTGGATTTCACTCGGATGCTGGGTGGAGGCCCAGATGGTGACCTCGTCGTCCTCGCCGGGGATCGCCATGGAAATATGGCTTTCCAGGTAGAAATGCTCCTGGCCGCCGATCCGCATGGTGCCGGAGAGCGTGCGCGGCGCGTTCTTCATCTCAGTCTCGGCGTCGCCGCGCTTCAGCGTCATGGCGGTGACGACCGTCGGCGCGTTGTTGGCCAGTGCGCCGTCGATGTCGGTCCAGAAGGGCAGGTCCTCGTACTCGATCTTCGCCTTGGTCGCGGCGCGCCGGGCGGCCTCGCGGGTTTCGCCAATGACGGCGAAGATCGGCTGGCCGTGGAACTGGACTTCCGTTTCGGCGAGCAGCGGTTCGTCGTGCAGTCCGGCGGACGAGACGTCGTTGACGCCGGGTACGTCCTTGCCGGTCAGCACGCAGACTACGCCGGGCGACGCTTCCACTTCTGAAAGGTCCATCGACAGGATCTTTGCATGCGCCCGCGTGGAGAGGCCGAGCGCGCCATGCAGGAGGTTTGCCGGTTCCGGCATGTCGTCGATGTAATCGGCGGTGCCGCTGACATGCTTGTGGGCCGAATCGTGCTTCAGGACCTGGTGCATCGGGCCGCTGATCGTGCTCTTGGGTTCGAAGGTTCTCTTGTCCATGTCCGTCTTCCTCACTCAGCAGCCTCGAAACGCACCAGTTCCTGTCGGTCGCCGGTCGTTTCCAGGTAGAAGCGGGTCAAAAGGTTCTTCGCGGTCAGCTGGCGGTATCCGGCGCTGGCGCGCCAGTCTGTCAGCGGCTGGAAATCGCTGTCGAAGGCGTCACGCGCGGCTTCGATTGTCTCCTCGCTCCAGGGCTGGCCGATGAGCGCGGTTTCGACGGCCCGGGCGCGCTTCGGCGTGCCGGCCATGCCGCCGAAGGCGATGCGGATGTCGGCGACCGTGCTCATGTCGTCGAGCGTCAGGCTGAAGGCGCCGCAGAGCGCCGAGATGTCCTCGTCGCGGCGCTTGGAAATCTTGTAGACGGCGAAGCGGCTTGCTGCCGGCGGGCGCGGAATGAAAATGCTGTCGACGATCTCGTCGGCGGCGCGGTCCTGTTTGCCATATTCGATGAAGAAGTCTTCGAGCGGGATCGACCGGCGGCCGCGCACGGAGCGCAGCGTCACGGTCGCGCCGAGCGCGATCAGAGGCGGCGGCGTGTCGCCGATCGGCGAGCCGTTGGCGATGTTGCCGCCGATCGTGCCCATGTTGCGCACCTGCTCGCCGCCGATGCGGTCGAGGAGGGGGGCGAGCGCCGGGATTTCGGCGGCAAGCGTCTTGAAGGCCTGGCTGTAGGTGACGCCGGCGCCGATGAAGACCCCGGTCTCGTCAGCGCGAACGATCTGCAGGTCGGTCAGGTGATTGATGAAGACGACGGGGTTCAGTTCCCGCATCTGCTTGGTGACCCAGAGACCGACATCGGTGGAGCCGGCGACGATGGTCGCTTCCGGATGCGCCGCAAGGATTTCGAGGAGCTTTTCGACCGAGCCCGGAACGAGCAGCCTGCCGTCCTCGGTCGTGATGTCGATCGTTGCATCGCTGCGCATGGACCAGAGCTTGGCGGCAACTTCCGTGCGGAATTTCTCAACCGGGTCGAACAGCGTGCTCGGCCGCGCCACCGATACCTGTTCGGCGGCCTTCACGATCGGCTCATAGCCGGTGCAGCGACAGAGATTGCCCTGCAGCGCCTTCTCGATATCGGCGCGCGACGGCGCGCTGTTCGACAGCCAGAGCCCGTAGAGCGACATGACGATGCCCGGCGTGCAGAAACCGCATTGCGAGCCATGCGTGTCGACCATGGCCTGCTGGACCGGGTGCAACTTGCCGTCTTTCGCAGCCAGATGCTCGACCGTGACGACGTGAGTCGCGTTCAGCGATCCCAGAAAACGGATGCAGGCATTGACGCCTTCATAACGTAACGCGCCGTCGACCAGGCGGCCGACGAGGACCGTGCAGGCGCCGCAATCTCCTTCCGCACATCCCTCCTTCGTCCCGGTCAGCCGGCGTTTCAGCCGAAGATAATCGAGAAGCGTTTCCGTCGGACGGACGGACGAAAGAGAAACGACTTCATCATTCAAGAAGAAGCGGATCGAATCTGCCATGAGTTGCCTTTTGTCCAATTAGTAAACAAAAGGCCACTCTTTGCCTATTTCGGCTTTCCGTCAATGGTTGCAGTGCAACGGAAACTATTTCGCCGTCCAACCGCCATCCATGGAGATGTGCGTGCCGGTGATCTGCTTGGCGTCGTCGCTGGCAAGGTATAGCGCAAGGGCGGCGATCTGCTCGACGGTGACGAATTCCTTCGTCGGCTGGGCTTCGAGGATGACTTCCTTCTTCACCTGTTCTTCCGTCATGTTGCGGGCCTTCGCCGTATCCGGGATCTGCGCTTCGACGAGCGGTGTCAGCACGTAGCCGGGGCAGATGGCATTGACCGTCACGCCGTGTTCGGCAAGTTCCAGCGCGACCGTCTTGGTGAGGCCCAGAATGCCGTGCTTGGCGGCGACATAGGCCGACTTGAAGGGGGAGGCGACGAGGCCGTGGGCAGACGCGATGTTGATGATCCGGCCCTTGCCCTTCTTCTTCATGCCCGGAACCGCGGCGCGGATCGTGTGGAAGGAGGAGGACAGGTTGATGGCGATGATCATGTTCCACTTCTCGATCGGGAATTCCTCGACCGGAGAGACATGCTGGATGCCGGCATTGTTGACCAGGACGTCGATGCCGCCGAAGGTCTTCTCGGCCGTGGCGATCATGTCGGCAATCTCTTCCGGCTTGGTCATGTCGGCGGCGTGATAGAGCACCTTGCCGCTGCCGGCGTCCTCGAGTTCCTTCTTCTTCGCCTCGATGTCTTCCGGCTTGCCGAAGCCGTTCATCACGATGTTGGCGCCCTTTCCGGCAAAGCCCTTGGCGATGCCGAAACCGATACCGCTGGTCGACCCAGTGACGACGACAGTGATTGCCATGATAGAACTCCCTGTGAATGAGTTTGTGTTCTGCTGCAATGCAGTATCTAGGGCAGGTTATTGACATCAGGGAGAGCTGGCAATTGAGATTTCCGGCGGGGGTGACGCGATGCCGCGGCTGCGGTGCATTTGCGTTTTGTTTTCGTTTGACATTCGTTTTGGGCTGATATTGAAGTGAAACAAAAGCATGACTTCTGGGAGGACGGCATGGGCAGCTATATTCTCGCCATCGATCAGGGCACGACATCGAGCCGGGCGATCATCTTCGACGGTGACATGAAGGTCGTGGCGATCGCGCAGGAGGAGTTCACCCAGTTCTTCCCGGATTCCGGATGGGTCGAGCATGATCCGGAAGAGATCTGGCAGTCTGTCGTCTCGACCATCAAGGGCGCCATCAAGAAGGCCGGGATATCGGCCTCCGACATCGCGGCGATCGGGATCACCAACCAGCGCGAAACGACGGTCGTCTGGGAGCGCAAGAGCGGCAAGGCGATCCACAAGGCGATCGTCTGGCAGGACCGCCGCACCGCCTCCTTCTGCGAAACGCTGAAGAAGCAGGAACACGAAAAGACCTTCACGCAGAAGACCGGGTTGCTGCTCGATCCCTATTTCTCCGGAACCAAGGTTGCCTGGCTTCTGGATCACGTCGAAGGCGCGCGAGAGAAGGCGGAGAAGGGCGAGCTCTGCTTCGGCACGATCGACGCCTTCCTGATCTGGCGGCTGACCGGCGGCAAGTCCTTCGTCACCGACGCGACCAACGCGTCGCGCACGCTCATCTACAATATCCGCGAAAACGAGTGGGACGCGGACCTGCTCGACATCCTGAACATTCCGGCGGCAATGCTGCCGGAGGTGAAGGACTGCGCCGCCGACTTCGGGATGACGGAGCCCGATCTGTTCGGCGCGCCGATCCCGATCCTTGGTGTTGCCGGCGACCAGCAGGCGGCCACCATCGGCCAAGCCTGCTTCAAGCCCGGCATGATGAAGTCGACCTATGGCACGGGCTGCTTTGCGCTTTTGAACACCGGCACCGATCTCGTCCATTCGAAGAACCGGCTCTTGACCACGATCGCCTATCGGATGAATGGAGAGACCACCTATGCGCTGGAAGGCTCGATCTTCATCGCCGGGGCTGCGGTGCAATGGCTGCGCGATGGGCTGATGATCATCGACAACGCCGCTGAATCCGGCGTTCTGGCCGCCAATGCCGACCCGTCGCAGGACGTCTATCTCGTGCCGGCCTTTACCGGGCTCGGTGCGCCTTATTGGGACGCGGAAGCGCGGGGCGCGATCTACGGCATGACCCGCAACACCGGGCCGGCCGAATTCTGCAAGGCGGCGCTTGAGGCGGTTTGCTTCCAGACCGGCGACCTGCTCGATGCGATGAAGAAGGACTGGACAAGTGCGGAAGGCGACACGGTGCTGCGCGTCGATGGCGGGATGGTTGCTTCCGACTGGACCATGCAGCGCCTTTCCGACCTGATCGATGCGCCCGTCGATCGTCCGACGATCCTTGAGACGACGGCGCTCGGCGCCGCCTGGCTCGCCGGATCGCGGGTCGGCGTCTGGCCGGATATGGACGGCTTTGCCGCCAGCTGGGCGCGTGACCGCCGTTTCGAACCGCAGATGGATGCTGAAACACGGAAAGCGCGGCTGAAAGGCTGGAAGCGGGCGGTTGAGCGGACGCTGAGCTGATCTTGTTTCGATTTACGGCCGGCACCAAATGTAGTAACGTTGCTACAAAGGAGATGCCGCCGTGACGATCATGACCAGCCGGGAATTCAACCAGAATACCAGCGGCGCCAAGAAGGCAGCCGAAAAGGAACCCGTGTTCATCACCGACCGCGGCCGGCCGGCGCATGTGCTGTTGTCGATCGAGGAGTACGAACGCCTTGCGGGGCTCCGGAAGCAGAATCTGGCGGAGCTTCTTTCCATGCCGGAAGATGACGATATCGATTTCGATCCGCCCAAACTCGGCGATTTGGGAATTCGTCCAGCTGAATTCGACTGATGTATCTTCTCGACACGAACATCGTTTCGGAACTGCGGAAGTTTCGTAGCGGCCGGGCCGACAAGAGTGTCGTGGCATGGATTGGCGGTCGCGACCCACGACAATCTTTCATATCCGCCATAACACTTCTCGAGCTCGAATATGGCGCGCTTTTGATGGAGCGGCGCGACGCCCGTCAAGGCGAGGGACTGAGACGCTGGCTCGAAGAAACCGTCGTCAGCGTGTTCAACGCCAGAATACTTCCCGTAGACGAGCAGGTCGCCCGCATCTGTGCGGGACTGCACATACCCGATCGCAAACCAGAGCGTGATGCCCTGATAGGAGCGACCGCCATTGCTGCGGGCTTCACCTTGGTCACCCGCAATGTCCGCGATTTTGAGGGTATGCCCCTGAATTTGATCAACCCCTGGGAAGTGGCGGCCGAATAGGCGACTGTTTTCGCGTGGAGGACAGTCTGTCTTCGCGGCTGCCCTTGGCCTCGTTTCGTCGCCGGCCTATGTCATTTGTCAAAACCGAAAGGAACGATCATGGAACTTGGCCTTTACACATTTGCCGATGTTGACCCGAATGCGCCGAACAAGGGGGAGGCCGCGGCAAGGCGGGCCGACGAGCTGATCGCCGAAATCGAGCTCGCCGACAAGGTGGGGCTCGACGTCTTCGGTCTCGGTGAGCATCACCGCCCGGACTACATGGCCTCCAGCCCGGCGACATTGCTTGCGGCGGCGGCGGTGAAGACCAAGAACATCCGCCTGACCAGCGCGGTCTCCGTCCTGAGTTCCGACGATCCGGTGCGCGTGTTCCAGCAGTTCGCGACCGTCGATCTCCTGTCGAAGGGCAGGGCGGAAATCATGGCCGGGCGTGGTTCCTTCATCGAATCCTTCCCGCTGTTCGGCTACGATCTCGACGATTACGACAAGCTGTTCGACGAGAAGCTTGGCCTGCTCTTGAAGCTGCGCGAAGGCGAGCGGGTGACGTGGTCGGGCGAGACGCGGGCGCCGATCAGCGACCTGCCGGTCTATCCGCGGCCGCTGCAGGATCCGTTGCCGCTGTGGGTCGCCGTCGGCGGCACGCCGAACTCCGTGGCGCGCGCTGCCTATTTCGGCCTGCCGCTGGCGCTCGCCATCATCGGTGGCGAGCCGCGCCGCTTTGCGCCCCTGTTCCAGCTTTACCGCGAGACGGCGCGCAAGGTCGGGCACGATCCGGACAAGCTGGCGACGTCCATCAACGTCCATGGCTTCGTCTGGGATACGACCGAGGAAGCGGCCGACATCTTCTACGAGCCGCAGGCGGAGGTAATGAACCGGATCGGCCGCGAACGCGGGTTCTCGGCCATGACGCGCAGCCATTTCGACATGCAGCGCGGACCACACGGCGCGATCTTCGTCGGCAGCCCGGAAGAGATGGCGGAGAAGATCGTCGCGCATCACCGCATCTTCCGCAATGACCGCTTCCTGTTGCAGATGGCGATCGGCCTGATGCCGCATGAAAAGCTCATGCACGCCATCGAACTCTTCGGCACAAAGGTCGCGCCTCTGGTCAGAAAAGCATTGACGGATGAGAAAAAGATGGAGAAAGCGGCAGAATAACACCGCCACCTGAACCAGCATTGCAAGCAACCGGACGGAGCCCATGGTCATTTCTTCAGACGACGAACTTCAAAAGCTGAAGGATATCGGCCGGATTTGTGGTATTGCCCTGAAGGACATGGGCGAGGCTCTCGAACCGGGCATCACGACGGCGGAACTCGACGCCATCGGCCGCAAGATCCTGGAGGACAACGGCGCGCAATCGGCCCCGGAGTTCTGCTACAAGTTCCCCGGCGCCACCTGCATTTCCGTCAATGAAGAAGTGGCGCACGGCATTCCGGGCGCGCGCGTCATCCAGGCCGGTGATCTCGTCAACATCGACGTGTCGGCCGTCAAGGATGGTTTCTTCGGCGATACGGGCGCGTCCTATGCGGTGCCGCCGGTCGCCAAGCGGACCGAAAGGCTCTGCCGCGACGGCAAGCGCGCGCTGTTCATCGGCCTGCAGCAGGTGAAAGCCGGTGCGCCGCTCGCCAATATCGGCAATGCCATCGGGCGTTTCGCCAGCAGAAACCGCTATACGCTCATCCGCAATCTCGCCAGCCACGGCGTCGGGCGCTCTCTGCATGAGGAGCCCGCCGAGCTTTCCACCTGGCCGGATGCGTCCGAGCGGCGCGTCGCCGAAGACGGACTGGTCTTTACCGTCGAGCCGTTTCTTTCGCTCGGAGCGCAGTGGGCTGATGACGGTGAGGCGGACGAGTGGACGCTCTATTCCGATCCGCGGGCGCTGACCGTGCAGTACGAGCACACCGTCGTTGCCACCAAGAACGGCCCCTTGATCCTGACGCTGCCGGATTGATCAGCGGGTCACCGATCAAATTTTTTGTCCGATCGTGCAGCATTCTGCGTTTGTGCAGCGCGGGAGGCGATGCCATAACGCTCGCATGCTAATGAAGCCCGCTTCCGAATCCGCCATTTTTGCCGGCTTGTCCGGAGCGATCGTCATGGCCGCGGCGATGGGATTCGGTCGCTTCGTCTACACCCCCATCCTGCCGGGCATGATGGCCGGCGCGGGGCTTTCCGCGGGTGATGCGGGCATCATCGCTTCCGCCAATTTCGTAGGATATCTCGCAGGCGCCATCCTCGCCTCGCTTGGCTGGGCCTCCGGGCGCGAGCGGCAGGTGGCGCTCTGGTCGCTGGCTGCCAACGCCGTCCTGCTCGTTTTGATGGCCTGCATTTCCAATCTCTTCCTTTTCTCCATCGTCCGCTTCGGTGCCGGCATCGCCAGCGCCTTCATCATGATCTTCGCGACATCGCTGATCCTTGCCCGCTTTCCTGGCGACGTGCGCGTGCAAGCGCTGCATTTCGGCGGCGTCGGCTTCGGCATCGCGCTGTCCTCGCTCATGGTTTTCGCCATGAAGCCGATCGATTTCGGCATTGCGCAGTGGCGGGCGGAGTGGGTTGTGGCCGGCGCGCTGTGTGTCGTGGCCTTCGTGGTCGGCGTCATCTTCATCCCGCGGCCGGACCGGCATCGCGGCAAGACGCCAGCCGAGCCGCATCTGAAATGGAACGGCGAGGGGATCCGGATGATCGTCTCCTACGGCCTGTTCGGCTTTGGGTACATCATCACCGCCACCTTCCTCGTCACCATTGCGCGCATGGGCGGCGGCGGGGCGGCGGCCGAATTTCTCTGCTGGTTCGCCACCGGCCTGGCCGTCATGGCGTCGATGTTTCTCTGGCCGTTCTATGCGAAAAGAAACGGTCTTCGGCGGACCTACATCACCGGGATCGCGCTGGAAGCGGTGGGCGTCGTCGCGTCCGTACTGGTGCCGGGACTTGCCGGTCTCATGATCGGCGGCATCTTTCTCGGCGCGACCTTCATCATGATCACCGCCTACGGCCTGCAGCTTAGCCGGACGCTCTGGCATGAAAGTCCGCGCCGGGCGATCGGTCTCATGACGGCGGCCTTTGGACTGGGCCAGATCGTCGGTCCTGTCGTTGCCGGCTATGCGGCGTCGCTGACGGGAAGCTTCACCATGGCGAGCCTCATGGCTGCGGCGATGCTGATGATCGCCTTTTGCGTGATGACGCTAGGTGCCAAGCCCCGGTAACGGCGCAATTTCCCTGATTACAATTGTGTCATCTTGGCTGCCCGCCATTGCCGCGTTTTGCGTTCTGGCCTAGGTTCCCCGCAAATCAATCCTGCTCGCATGCGAGACATACGACAAGGGAGCCGCATAGCTTGTTCCTCTCATTCTTCCCCAAGCCGAAGCCATTCTTCATTTCCGCCGTCGTCTGGTCGCTGCTCTGCATCGGCTTATGGTATGCCGGCGCCGACAGATGGGGGGAATACATTGGACTGGCAAGCACAATGCCCGACAGCGAACTGCCGATCGGGATCTCGCGCTTCTGGGCGCCGTCTTTTCTCTGGTTCTACATCTACTACTTCTTCGTGGTCCTGCTGTTCGGCGCCGCATGGCGGATGATCAGCCCGCATCCGTGGCAGGGCTGGTCGCTCTGGGGCAGCGCACTGATCATCTTCAACACCTATTTCAGCGTCCAGGTCAGCGTCGCCTTCAACGCCTGGTACGGCCCCTACTACGACCTTATCCAGAAGGCGCTTTCGACGCCGGGCGCCGTCACCGCAAGCGAGCTTTATCTCGGCATGCTCGGTGTCGCCGGCATCGCCTTCGTGGCGATCACCATCGGCGTTCTCAATCGCTTCTTCGTCAGCCACTGGATCTTCCGCTGGCGCACCGCGATGAACGGATACTACATGGCCAACTGGGGACGGCTGCGCCATATCGAAGGCGCCTCCCAGCGTGTGCAGGAAGATACGATGCGCTTCTCCTCGACCGTCGAGGGGCTGGGCGTCAGCCTGATCGGCTCCGTCATGACGCTGATCGCCTTCCTTCCCGTTCTCTTCACGCTCAGCAAGGACATCACCGAACTGCCGATCGTCGGGCATATTCCCTATGCGCTCGTCTGGGCGGCGATCTTCTGGTCGGTCTTTGGCACGTTCTTCCTGGCCATCGTCGGCATCAAGCTGCCGGGGCTCGAATTCAAGAACCAGCGTGTGGAAGCGGCCTACCGCAAGGAACTGGTCTATGGTGAGGACGACGGTGCCCGCGCCGAGCCGCTGACGGTCCGCGAACTCTACGACAACGTCCGGAAGAACTATTTCCGGCTTTATTTCCACTACCTGTATTTCAACGTCGCCCGCATCTTCTACCTGCAGGCCGACAACATCTTCTCCCTGCTGGTCCTGGTGCCGTCGATCGTCGCGGGCAAGCTGACGCTGGGCCTGATGACGCAGATCAACAACGTCTTCGACCAGGTGCGCGGATCATTCCAGTATCTCGTCAATTCCTGGACGACGATCGTCGACCTGCTGTCTATCTACAAGCGCCTGCGTTCCTTCGAGGCGGCGATCTACGACGAGCCGCTTCCGCAGATCGATCAGAACTACATGGCCAACCCGGTCGAAGATTGAGGTTAAGGAACGGCCGCGGCCATCGCCGCGGATCGTTCGTCAGTTCCGCGGCTGCGTCCACTTCTTGTGCGCGCGCCAGAAGACGGTGGAATCCGCATAGCCGAGGGTTTCGGCTATGCGGGATTTCTTCACGGAGGCGTCGAGCTGCTTGGCAGTCAAGATGCGCCGATGCTCTTCGATCATTGCGCGAAGTGATGTTCCTTCGTCAGACAGACGGCGCTGCAATGTCCGCTGCGAGATGCCAAGCTCGTCGGCGATCGTCGCCAGCGTTATGCGCTTGTGACCGAGGTATATCTCTATGAGCGACTGCACCTTGTCGTGGACCGATGCCGGTTCCTGATCCCTGTCGAGCAAATCCACGATATGGCGTTCAAGGACGCTGGTGAGTGCCGCGTCTTCTGCCCGGTACAGCCTCTCTCCGTCGCTTCTTTCGAATATGATGCGATTGCTCGATTGGCCGAATTTCAGGGGCGCGCGAAAAATGCGCTCGAGCACGGCGATGCTCCGTGGCTGTCCGTGCTCGAAATGGACTTCGAGCGGCCGCCAGCTGCGGCTGAAGCAGGTGCGGACCATCTGGCACGAGGCGGAGAGCGAAAACTCGCTGTCCTGGCGACGGGGCCAGAGCGTTTCATCGGCGAGCCTGTAACTCCAGACGAGATTGTTGTCATACTCGTAAAGTCCGCTTGTCGTGGCTCCCTGGAGTGAGTGGACGAACCGGGAGATGCGTTGAAAGGCGGCCTTGATGGTCGGCGATATCGAGAAGAGCACACCGGTCGGGCCGATGTCGCCGGCCTTGAACAGAAGGCCCATCCGGGCGCCGAGGCATTCGTCGCCGGTGATCCTCGCGCTATCCTCGAACAGGGCGACATAGCGGGACATGGGAACCGCGGCGTAGGGATCGTTCAACTGCGACCGCAAAATGCCGTGAGTGGCCAGCAGAATGTCACCTTTTCCCGTCGATCTGTCGATTTGTTGAACCAGGGGGATGAGAACGGAGGCGCGGATTGATGCAATTCCAGACACTGGCCTGCCTCCTTTCTGTGCAATTGATGCAAACGCTGTCCTGGTGAGCTGCAATGGCGCGATATATCGAATAATTGGCATGCCTTGCACTATTTGGGCCAGTTGAGCGGCAATAGGCTTCCCCCCATCGCCACAAGAGGGGATCTTCCAATGACTATTGAGACAAGCATGCAGGCGACGCCCCAGGTGCGCCTGGCTCGTAATTCCGTGGGAATCGCCCATATCGTTTTCTTCGTCGTCGCTGCCGCTGCGCCGCTTACCGCAGTGGTCGGCGCCACACCGCCCGCGTTTGCCTTCGGCAATGGCGCCGGTGTCCCGGGTGCATTCGTGCTTGCCGGGTTGCTCTATCTGGTGTTCTCGGTCGGGTTCACGGCGATGAGCCGTCACGTCGGCGGCGCGGGGGCTTTCTATACCTATATCACGCATGGCATCGGCAAGCCGGCCGGCGTTGCCGGGGCCTTCATGGCGCTGCTGACCTACAGCGCCGTGCAGATCGCCGTCTACGGGCTCTTGGGGTTGTTCACGGAGGGAGCCGTCGCCGGTGTCGGCCTTGATCTGCCCTGGTGGGTCTGGTCGTTTGCATTCCTGGTCGTTGTGCACTTTTCAGGGCAGCGCAACATTGCGTTCTCGGGAACCATCCTCGGGGTGTGCATGCTCGCCGAGATTGCCATCCTGCTGTTGCTCGACATCGGCATCGTTGCCGGCGGCGGAGGTCCCGAGGGCATCGGGTTCTCCTCCTTCGCGCCATCTTCGGTATTCGCGCCGGGCCTCGGCGTCTCCCTGGTCTTCGTCATCGGCTCCTTCATCGGCTTCGAAGCGACCGCGATCTTCGGAGAAGAGGCGGAGAAGCCGGAGAAGACCATTCCGCTCGCCACCTATGTTTCCGTGTTGCTGATCGCCGTCTTCTATGCGTTCTCGACCTGGGCGATCACCCAGTATTACGGGCCGTCAAAGGTTCAGGAAGTCGCCGGTAACGCGCTTGAGACCTTCTATTTCGATGCCGCCGGCACGGTGCTTGGCGCATGGGCCGCCCAGACGATGAATATTCTGCTGATCACCAGCCTGTTCGCCTGCGTCCTGTCCTTCCACAATACGCTGAACCGCTACTTCTTCGCTCTCGGACGCGAGGGCATCGCGTTCAGCGTGCTCGGCAAGGTCCACGTCGTCCATGGTTCTCCGTATGTCGCCGGCATGCTTCAGTCCTCCATCGCTGCCATCATTCTGGCGGCGTTCGCGATCGCCGGGCAGGATCCATTCACGGTAGTGTTCTCCTACATGTCAGCGCTTGCGGTCATCGGCATTCTGGCGGTCCAGGCCCTCGTCTGTGTCGCAATCCTGCTGTTCTTCAAGAAGGATAATAAGGGATATGGACGCTGGAAGACGGTGATTGCGCCCGCATTGGCACTGATTGGCCTGGCCGGAGCCCTCGTCCTTGTGATCTCCAATCTGGAATTGCTGGCCGGCACGTCCAATTTGATCGTCAACTCCTTCCCGGTCCTGGTGGTGCTTTGCGGCCTCGCCGGCATCGCCTTCGCGCTCGCCATCAAGAAGTCGAGCCCGGAGCGCTACGCCGCGCTCGGAAAGGTGTTCGAAGCATGAGCTCGCTTCTCGCCTGGGAACCATCCGACCGGCTGATCAGGCTGATGTATGCCGGTTTGTTCATCGCAACGCTTGCCGTGGCTGCCGAGGCGCATGCCTTTTGCCGGATCTACTGCATCCACGGAGACGAGATGATGACGTTCGTCGATGACGTCTGCTCCAGCCGCTCGGCACCCTGACGCAACCAGCACGAGGCGGCGCGCGAGGAACGCGCCGCCACCCCGTTCTCTCAAGAGGAAATTAACATGGACGCGACCGTCAAGTCCCAGCATCCGCTCGACCTCCTGACCGCCGAAGAGATCATTCAGGCCGTCTCAATCCTGAAATCGGAAAAGGCGCTGGCCGCTTCGGTGCGCTTTCCGATCATCCGGCTCGAGGAGCCGGACAAGGCCGACCTTGCCGCCTACCGATCCGGCGCGCGACCGGCGCGCCTGGCCTTCATTCTGAGCCTCGATGTCGCCACCGGCGATACGTGCGAGACGATTATCGACCTCACCGCCGGTCAGATAAAGTCGCACGAACGGCTGCCGCTTGACGAAGC
Organism: Rhizobium sp. PAMB 3174; assembly: GCF_052908375.1. Lineage (NCBI taxonomy): Bacteria > Pseudomonadati > Pseudomonadota > Alphaproteobacteria > Hyphomicrobiales > Rhizobiaceae > Rhizobium > Rhizobium sp. PAMB 3174. The sequence continues at coordinate 893,011 of NZ_CM128608.1, forward strand.
GCCGTACGGCCAGCCGCCAGTCATGCTGTGCGAGTTCGAAACGGTCGAAGGGATCGTCAAGAGCGATCCCCGCTGGATTGCTGCGGTCAAGAAGCGCGGCATCACCGATGAAGACATCCCGCTCGTCCAGATCGATCCCTTCTCGTCCGGTTACTTCGGGCGTGAATTCGAGAAGGGGGCACGAATTGTCCGCGCCGTGTCCTACTGGCGCGGCGATGTCCGCGACAACGGCTACGCGCATCCGATCGAAGGGGTGGTCGCGGTTGTGGACCTTGTAAAGCAGAAGGTGGTCGATCTGGTGGACGACGACAAGATCGTCCCGGTGCCGAAAAAGAAGCGCAACTACGGTCGCGAAAACTTTCCGACGACCCGGCAGGATCTGAAGCCGCTCGACATCGTGCAGCCGCAAGGCGCGAGCTTCTCCGTGGATGGCTGGAAGGTGACCTGGCAGAACTGGTCATTCCGTGTCGGTTTCACGCCCCGTGAGGGCCTCGTCCTTCATGAACTGTCCATCAAGGATGGAGACCGCGTGCGTCCGATCATATTCCGCGCATCGGTGACGGAAATGGTCGTTCCCTATGCGGACCCCACGGCCAATCACTACTGGAAGAGCGCCTTCGACGCCGGCGAGTACGGTCTCGGGCGGCTTGCCAACTGCCTGGAGCTCGGCTGCGACTGCCTCGGCCATATCCATTATTTCGATGTGCCCGCCGCAGACGATTTCGGCCAGCCGTTTGTCATGAAGAATGCCATCTGCATGCATGAGGAGGACTACGGCATCCTCTGGAAGCACTACGAATTCCGCAACGACATCTATGAGGTCCGGCGCTCGCGGCGGCTGGTGATCTCGTTCTTCGCGACAGTCGGCAATTATGACTACGGATTTTACTGGTATCTCTACCAGGACGGGACGATCCAGCTCGAGGCCAAGCTGACCGGCATCATCCAGACGGCGGCCATCGCATCCGGCGAGACCTATCCCTGGGGCGGGATGGTGGATGACAATCTTGGCGGTCCGACGCACCAGCACTTCTTCAATGCGCGCCTGCATATGGACGTCGATGGTGGTGGCAATACGGTCACCGAACACGAATTTGCTCCGCGTCCGTGGGGGGACGACAATCCCTACGGAAACGTCTTCGATACGAAGACGCGGGTCCTGAAGCGCGAGCTGGACAGTCCCTCAAACGCCAATGGCGAGACCGGCCGCTACTGGAAAGTGCAGAACCCCAACGTCTCCAACAGCGTCGGCAAGGCGCCGGGCTACAAGATGATTGTGATGCCTTCTCCGACGATGCTCGCACAGCCGGAGTCCACCGTCTCGCAACGCGGCGGCTTCGCGCGCAAGCATATTTGGGTCACGGCCTACGATCCGAAGGAAAAATATGCCAGCGGCGACTATCCCAACGTCCATGCCGGCGGCGATGGATTGCCGAAATATGTGCAGCGTAACCGTCCGATCGAGAACGAGGACATCGTGCTCTGGCACTCGTTCGGTCACACGCATGTCTGCAAGCCGGAGGATTTTCCGATCATGCCGGTGGAATATGCAGGCTTCACCCTGAAGCCGAACGGCTTCTTCGCGTCCAACATCGGCATGGACCTGCCGCCGGAAAAGAACGCGCACAGCAAGGATAACCGCAACGCTGATTGCTGCTCTGCGCCGGCGGAGCCGTCGGGATGCTGCAAATCTTCCTGAGCGAAGACCGGGCACGCCTGCCGGCTCTGCGGCAGGCGTGTTCACCGATGGTCGCTGCGTCCGGCAACCGTTCCCTGGTTGGCATCAGCCGGCGGCGTGGCCGTCCTTTTCCTTCTTCAGGATATCCATGGCCTCGGGGTAGGTGACGCAGGCGACGTCGTCCTTGTGGCAGACTTCCTTCAGAAGCCGGTCCAGCGCGCGCCAGTAGGCGCCGTCGTTCATTTCGACGAAGTGGAAGCCGAGCTGCAGCGGAACACGGTCGCCGTCATATTGCCGGTCGAACGCGGACTTGAAGGCTTCATAGGCACGCTCCTCGAACTGAGGCGCGTCGCGCTTGTCCTCCTTGGCGTCGGAATGGCGGACATAGAGATTGTAGTCCATGCCGATGATGCGCCGGTCCCTTAGGCCTTCCGGAATGGTCGGCAGGCCGAAACGGGTCAGTTTTCCGTCAACGACAGGCATTGCAGGGCCGCGGGTCACCAGGCTCGCGTCGAACAGGTAGCCCGCTTCCTTCTCTGCCTTCGGGAGTGCGTCGTTGACCGCGAGATAGGGCGCGCGGAAGCCGCGAATGTCCTTGGTCACGAAGTCGTCCCAGCCCTCCGGCGCGGTCTTGCCGATGCCGTCCCAGGCGGACAGCAGCGTCTGGCGGAACGTGCCGAATTCTTCAAGCCAGTCGGCCTTGCTCCATTTCGAACCGTCGAAATGGCCGCAGCCGTGGCTGGCGATCTCGTGGCCTTCCAGGTGGGCGTTCCAGACATTGTCCAGCCGTGCGGCTATGTCGGCATTGTCGGGTGCGAAACCGACATTCGACCGGCCGCGCCTTTCGCCCGGCGCCTGGTAGGCGTGCGCCATCTCCTTCGTCATGTAAAAGGTGCAGGACAGGAAGTAGGTGAAATGCGCGCCGCTGTCCTTCGCCATCTGCCGGCTCTTCTGCCACAGCGCGTTGTCATGCGCACCGTCGAAGGAGATGATGACCAGCTGTTTCTGCGGCTCCTTCGCGATCGCCGTGGAGGCAAGAAGGCAGGTAAACAGCAATGAAAGGCGAACAGAATGACGCATGCATGTCCTTCAATGTTGATTTCGCGGGCCAATCCTGAATAAACCTGTGGCGCGCGGGTTGCCGCTGCTTCATGCAGGCGTTTCGTGGCGAAAAAACGATTAAACACAGGTTTTGGGGATCGGACATATGGCGCTTCTGGCGGTCAGCATCTTGCTTTTTCTCGCGGTCCATCTGGTCCGCGTCGTCGCGCCCGGCCTGCGCCGGTCGGCCATCTCCGCGCTCGGAAGGCCGGTCTGGATCACGTTCCATTCGGTGCTGAGCATTGCGACTCTGGCGCTGCTGGTCTGGACCTTCGCCGAGGCGCGGGCGGTGACCGGCATGCTCTACAATCCGCCGGCCTGGATGTCGCATATCACGCTGACCCTGATGCTGATTGCCTGCGTCTGTCTGGCGGCGTCCGCGCTGCCGGCAGGCTACATCCGCACCAAGACGAAGTTTCCGCTGCTTGTGGCGATCAAGATCTGGGCGTTCTCGCACCTGCTTGCCAATGGCGAGACTTCGTCGGTGATGCTGTTCGGCGCCTTCCTGATCTGGGCCGTGGTGCTGCGCATTTCGCTGAAGAAGCGGGTGGCGTCCGGCGAGGTCGTGGCGCGGCCTTTCGTGTCCAGCCGCTACGACATTTTCGCCGTTGCGCTCGGCATTCTGATCTGGGCGGCGATCGTCTTCGATCTGCATGAGACCCTGATCGGCGTCAGCCCTCTGGTCGCCATGTAAACCTTGGCTGTCAAGAAAACACGGACTGCCCCCTTACAATACTAGCAAAATCGGGTAGAAGGCCCGGATAACAAAGGCTGGCGGAGAACGCGGCCGCGGAGACACGCATGGTACACAACGACGACAGTTTTATCCGTGAGGTAAACGAAGAGCTGCGCTCGGATCAGATGAGAGCCGTCTGGAGACGCTTCGGTCGGATCATTGTTGCGCTCGCCGTTCTGGTCGTTGTGGGAACTGCTGCGTACCGTGGTTACGAATATTGGGCTGACTCCCGGGCTTCCCGGTCGGGCGACCAGTTCCTTGCGGCGCTGCAGTTGGCCGACCAGGACAAGCTGGACGAAGCCAAGAAGGCACTGGCCGATCTCGAAGCCAACGGCTCCGGCTCCTATCCGATCCTGTCGAAGATGCGTGCGGCCTCTCTGATGGCACAGCAGGGCGACAAGAAGGGTGCGATCGACGCGTTTACGGCGATCGGCAACGATGACGCCGTTCCGGAAGCCATCCGTAGCGCGGCAAAGCTGCGCGCCGGCTGGCTGCTCGTCGAAACCGGCACCTATGACCAGGTGTCTGGCGAAGTCGAGGTTCTGGCGGTTGCCGGAAATGCCTTCCGTCATTCCGCTCGCGAACTTCTCGGCCTCGCCGCGTTCAAGGCCGGCGATTACGGCAAGGCCAAGGAATGGTTCGACGCGATCGAAAACGACAACGAAACTCCGGCAAACGTCGCCAACCGGGCAAAGATGCTGCTCGGCGTGATCGCTGCCTCCGGCAAGGTGGCGCAAGGCTGATATGAGCTTCACCGTCGCCATCGTCGGCCGTCCGAACGTCGGCAAGTCCACCCTTTTCAACCGGCTTGTCGGCAAGAAGCTGGCGCTGGTGGACGACACGCCAGGTGTTACCCGCGACCGTCGACCGGGCGAGGCGAAGCTCATCGACCTGCGTTTCCGCATCATCGATACGGCCGGTCTCGAAGAGGCCGGCGCCGACACGCTGCAGGGCCGCATGCGCGCCCAGACCGAGATTGCCATCGATGAGGCCGACCTGACGCTGTTTCTGGTTGACGCGAAGATGGGCCTGACGCCGGTCGACCAGGAGCTCGCCGGCATGCTGAGAAAGCGTGGCCGGCCCGTGGTGCTGGTCGCCAACAAGGCCGAGGCGCGCGGTTCCGACGGCGGCTTCTACGACGCCTTCACGCTCGGCCTTGGGGAACCGTGCCCGATCTCCGCCGAACATGGCGAGGGCATGTGGGACCTGCGCGACGCGATCATCGCCGCGATCGGCGAAGAGAAGGCCTTCCCTAAGGAAGAGGAAGAGGCAGTCACCGATATCGACCTGCCGATCAGCGACGACGTCGATGATGACGACGAAGAGCCGCTCTATGACGACAGCAAACCGCTTCGCGTGGCGATTGTCGGTCGTCCGAATGCCGGCAAGTCGACGCTCATCAATCGCTTCCTCGGCGAGGACCGTCTTTTGACCGGACCCGAGGCCGGCATTACCCGCGACAGCATTTCCGTCGAGTGGGACTGGCGCGGCCGGATGATCAAGATGTTCGACACCGCCGGCATGCGCCGCAAGGCGAGGGTCACCGAGAAGCTGGAAAAGCTTTCCGTCGCCGACACGCTGCGTGCCATCCGCTTTGCCGAGCTGGTCGTCATTTTGTTCGATGCGACGATCCCGTTTGAGAAGCAGGATCTGCACATCGTCGATCTCGTGCTGCGCGAAGGACGTGCCGCCGTGCTCGCCTTCAACAAGTGGGACCTGATCGAGGACCGGCAGGCCGTGCTCGCCGAGCTGCGCGAAAAGACCGACCGGCTGCTGCCTCAGGCGCGCGGTATCCGTGCCGTACCGATTTCCGGCGAGACGGGGCAGGGTCTCGACAAGCTGATGCAGGCGGTGACCGATACCGACCGGGTGTGGAACAAGCGCGTGTCGACGGCCAAGCTCAACCGCTGGCTCGACACCCAGCAGGTCCAGCATCCGCCACCGGCCGTTTCCGGCCGCCGGATCAAGCTGAAATACATGACGCAGGTGAAGACTCGTCCGCCGGCCTTCATGATCTCGTCGACGCGCGCCGACGCGCTGCCGGAATCCTATGTGCGCTACCTGACCAACGGCCTGCGCAAGGATTTCGACATGCCGGGCGTGCCGATCCGCATCCATTTCCGCACTGCCGACAATCCGTTCGAAAAGAAGAAGCGCAAGAACCGCTGATCGATCGGATTTTGTCGGTGCATCAATGGGATGCCGGTATTTCCTGCGTGATTGATTCCGCGCTCTGGCGGCGCCGGAACAGGCCGAAGCGCCGTGATGGCGGGATGCCATTCGCCTTGAAAACATTGTCTAGGAATTGCCGTGTCGCTGCCTCCCAGGTGAAGGTCTCGGAGTGGGCGTGGGCGTCTTCGCCCTTCAACGGCAGGGCTTCGAGGCAGGCCTGACGCAGGTCGTCGTTGAGTGCCCCGGCCTTCGGGTCCCCGCCGATGATATCGATCGGCCCCATGACCGGATAGGCCGCCACGGGCACCCCGCTTGCCAGCGCTTCGAGGATGGTGTTGCCGAACGTATCGGTCTTCGACGGAAAGACGAAGACGTCGGCCTCGGCATAGGCCGCCGCAAGCTCCTCGCCAAACTTCACGCCGGTGAAATGGACGTCCGGATAGTGCGCTTTCAGCTTTTCCAGATCCGGTCCGTCGCCGACGACGACCTTGGAGCCCGGAAGCTCGAGATCCAGGAAGGCCGGCAGGTTCTTCTCGATCGCCACGCGGCCGACGGTCATGAAGATCGGGCGCGGCAGGCCGAAAGGCCGCTCCTGCTTTTCGCGAGGATGGAAGAGGACACCGTCAATACCGCGGCTCCAGCGCATCAGGTTCTTGAAACCATGCGCGGCCAGGTCGTTCTCGAGGCTTTGTGTCGCCACCATGCAGCCCGAGCCGGCATTGTGGAAGCGGCGCATGATGCCGTAGAGCAGCGTCAGGGGGACGGGAAAGCGGGCGGCGACATATTCGGGAAAGCGGGTGTGGTAGCTCGTGGAGAAGGGCATGCCCTTGCGCCGGCACCAGGCGCGGGCGGCATAGCCAAGCGGGCCTTCGGTGGCGATGTGGACGAAGGCGGGCTGGGCTGCCTCGATCTTCTTGCCGACGGAGCGCGCGCTGCAGAGTGACAGGCGGATTTCCGGATAGGACGGGCAGGGGAAGGAGCGGAAGAGCTGCGGCGTGATCATCACCGTCTCGAAGCCCATCTTGTCGAGCTCTTGCGATGTCATCTCGATCGAGCGGACGACGCCGTTGACCTGAGGATGCCAGGCATCGGAGACAATGATGATTCGTGTCATTCCACAGTCACACCCGTGCTTGCCGAGGCCGGGCTGGCTCCAGCACGCCCGGACCATGCCTGCGTCGTGTGACGTGATTATTACAGTGCAGTCGACCGGCTCAGACGCCGAGCTTTTCCGCCGGTATCAAGGCGCCGTGATGGCTGATGACGCGGGATGCGACCTTCCCCGCGAAGGCGGCGGCCTCCTGCGGCGAGGCGCCGTCGAGGTAGCACGCGAGGAAGGCGCCGTTATAGCTGTCGCCGGCGCTGGTGGTATCGACGACCTTGTCGACCGTCTTTGCCGGAACATGGATGCTGCCATTGCCGAAATCGAGGGTCGCGCCCTTGCCGCCGTCCTTGACGACGATGCCGGTGGCGCCGAGCCCCTTGTAGCGGTCGAGGGTGGCGTCGATCGATGCGTCACCGAAATGAGCGGCCTCGTCATCGAAGCCGGGGAGGACGATCGAGGCGGCGCGCGCGCCGAGGCTGATCGTGTCGAGCATGGTCTGCCGGTCCGGCCAGAGGCGCGGACGCAGGTTCGGATCGAAGGCGACCGGCTTGCCGGCGACCTTGGCGCGGCGCAGTTCGGAAAGCAGCGTGTCGAGGCCGTCGGGCTTCAGGATGGCGAGCGTGATGCCGGAGACATAGACGATGTCGGCCGCATCGATGGCGCGGCGGAGGTGGTCGGGGTCGGCGGCGAGATCCTTGGCGGCGGAGGTGTCGCGCCAGTAGCTGAAGGAGCGTTCGCCGTCTTTCAGGTGGATCATGTAGAGGCCGGGCGTGCGGCCCTTGATGCGGCGGATGTCGCCGGTTTCGACATTGGCCTTTGCCATGAAAGCGAGCATCTCGTCGGAAACCGGGTCGTCGCCAAGCGCGCTATAATAGGAGACCGTCCAGTCGGTCGGCAGGCAGATGCGAGCGTACCAGGCGGTGTTGAAGGTGTCGCCGGCATAGCCTTTGCGCAGCAGGCCGCCTTCGGCCTGCGACAGTTCGACCATGCATTCGCCGATGGAAAGAAAACGCTTCGCCAAGTCCGCCTCCAGGATTGCTGCCCGAGCGGTCCTAGCCTTTTGGCGCGGTGCAGACAAGACGCCCATGCTGCATTGCGGTTCGGGATGTTGTGCTTTACCCCTTGTGTCTGGAGACCGCCCGCGGGCACTGGTCTATCCGAATTCAAACCGACAGGATGAGAGGTTCAGATGGCGGCTGGCAGGACGAATACGGGTGCGGACTGGTGGCGCGGCGGCGTCATCTATCAGGTCTATCCGCGATCGTACCAGGACACCAGCGGCGACGGCATCGGCGATTTGAAGGGCATCACCCGACGTCTGGACCACATCGCCTCGCTCGGCGTCGACGCCATCTGGCTGTCGCCCTTCTTCGCCTCGCCGATGGCCGACATGGGCTATGACGTCTCCGACTATTGTGATGTCGATCCGATGTTCGGCACGCTCGCCGATTTCGACGCGCTGGTCGCAAAAGCCCATGATCTGGGCCTGAAGATCATCATCGACCAGGTACTCTCGCACAGCTCAGACCAGCATCCTTGGTTCAAGGAAAGCCGTTCCAGCCGCGACAATCCCAAGGCCGACTGGTATGTCTGGGCCGATCCCAAGCGCGACGGCACGGCCCCGAACAACTGGCTGTCGATCTTCGGCGGACCGGCCTGGGAATGGGACGGCGTGCGCAAGCAGTATTACATGCACAACTTCCTCGCCTCGCAACCCGATCTCAACTTCCACAATCCGGAGGTGCAGGAGGCTCTGCTGAAAGCGGTGAAGTTCTGGCTCGACCGGGACGTAGACGGCTTCCGGCTCGATACCGTGAATTTCTTCGTACACGACAAGCACCTGCGCGATAACCCGCCGCTGGAGCCGGATCCGGATGCCGTCGGTCTCGACGCGCCCGACGTCAATCCCTACGGCATGCAGAACCATCTCTACGACAAGACGCAGCCGGAGAATGTCGACTTCCTGAAGCGCTTCCGCGCATTGCTCGACACCTATGAAGGCCGGACATCAGTCGGCGAGGTGGGCGACGGGGCGCGATCGCTGAAGACGGTCGCCAATTATACGAGCGGCGGCGACAAGCTGCACATGTGTTACACGTTCGACCTGCTGAGCCCGGATTTTACCGCCGATCACATTCGCCGCTGCGTCATCGAGTTCCAGAAGCAGGTGTCGGACGGATGGGTCTGCTGGGCGTTTTCCAATCACGACGTCCATCGCCATGTGAGCCGCTTTGCGCACAGTCCCGCCGAATACGAGACCGTGGCAAAGCTGGCGATCAGCATCCTGGCGTGCCTGCGTGGCTCGATCTGCCTCTATCAGGGCGAGGAACTCGGGCTGCCGGAGGCGGAACTCGCTTTCGAGGAGCTGACCGATCCCTACGGCATCCGCTTCTGGCCGGCCTTCAAGGGCCGCGACGGATGCCGCACGCCGATGGTCTGGGAGCGGCAGCAGCCGAATGGCGGTTTCAGCACGGCCAAGCCCTGGCTGCCGGTGAAGCCGGAGCATCTGACGCTGGCTGTGGATGGGCAGGACGGTGTCGAGGGTTCGGTGATGGAGCACTACCGTGCCGTTCTCGCCTTCCGCCGGTCGCATCCCGCCCTGTTCGACGGCGACATGATGTTCCTCGGCGGCAATGCCGATCTTCTGGCCTTCACGCGGGAGAAGGACGGGGCGCATCTGCTCTTTGTCTTCAACCTGACGCGGCAGCCGCAGGACTACGCGTTGCCGGAGCATTTTGTCGGCTGCCAGCCGCTCACTGCGCCGGCGATGGAGGCGACATTGAAGAACGGCGTCGTCACGCTGCCGCCGATGAGCGGGTTTGCAGGCACTATGGGAGGGGAATGATGTCGGTCGGGATCGTTCGATGTACGACGGATCAGGCAGCGGACTGGGTCCGCTTCCGCCATGTCCTGTGGCATGAGCACACCGAGGAGCACCTGTTCGCCGAGGTGGAGGCGATGCTCACCCGCCCGGACCGGTTTGCCGGCTTCCTGGCGGTCGATGATGTGTCCGGTCCTGTCGGCTTTGCCGAAGTCAGCATCCGTCATGACTCCGTCAGCGGCTGCAAGACGTCCCCGGTCGCCTTCCTCGAGGGTATTTACGTCGCTCCGGAAGCGCGCCGCAAAGGTGTCGCCGGGTTGCTTGTGCAGGCTGTGGAGGGATGGGCCAGGCAAAAAGGCATGACCGAACTCGGCTCGGACGCCTATGCCGACAACACCGTGTCGCACGAGATGCACCGGTCGCTCGGCTTCGAAGACACCGAACGCGTGGTGTTCTTCCGCAAGGCGCTGGAGTGATCAGGCCGCAGGCTTCTTGACAGTCTGGTCGCCACGACCCGCCAGCAGCCCAGCGATCGAGATGTCCTCATCCAGATGATCCCAATGAATTCCCGCTGGACTGAGCTCGAAATTCTGGCGCTGCGGCTGCGTCGCCGTCAGCAGGCGCGGGAACCAGGTCAGCGGTACGCCGATCGTACGGCCGTCATCAAGCGATACCCACATGGTCTCGTCATCGAAGCGGACATCAGTCGGAGAAATGTTCATGCCAAGCCTGCGTTATAAGATGACGGTTATCGATCACCTTGCGGACGATAACAGATAGCTCTTTTCTGTTGAAGCCTCGGCTTTCAGCTACGCCGATCGCCGGCTCCAGCCAGACCTTCGCCTCGCAGCCGGCGCAACGCACATGAATGTGCATCGGCTCGCGCGGATCACCTTCATTGGAATAGAAAAAGAAGGTCAGATTGTTGAAGCGAAAGACGACAGGCACGGGTTTCTCCAAGACTGGATGATGCCTGATATTGCAAAGCGAGCAAGGGAGTGCCCCTCCTTCACCCCATCAGCGTGAAATTGTCGACGTCGACCATGCCCTTGTCGGAGATCTTCAGGTGCGGGATCACCGGCAGCGGCAGGAAGGCGAGCTGCAGGAAGGGTTCTTCCAGCGTGGCGCCGAGGGCGTAGGCAGCCTGTCGCAGGTCGTGCAGCGTGTCGCGGACACTTTCGTAGGGCTCTAGGCTCATCAGTCCGGCGACGGGCAGGGCTATTTCGCCGGTGACCTTGCCGTCCTCGACGACGACGAAGCCGCCGTTGATCTCGGACAGCCGGTTGGCGGCCCGCGCCATGTCGTCCTCGTTAACCCCGACGACGCAGATGTTGTGGCTGTCATGGCCGACGGTCGAGGCGATCGCGCCCTTTTTCAGGCCGAAGCCCTGGACGAAGCCGTTGGCATGGTTGCCGTTCTTGCCGTGACGCTCGATGACGGCGACCTTGATGATGTCGCGGTCGAGATCGACGCCGGTCTGGTTGCCCTTCGACGGCAGCTGAAAGCGGCGGTGCTCGGTGATGATCTTGCCGGGCAGGACGCCGATGACCGATGTTTCCAGCGCGCTGGCCGGCACGCCGAAATCGGCGGCATTGACGGGATTGGCCTTGACGCTTTCGAGCCCGACCGGGGCGACCGGCCGGCGCGAGGCGAACAATCTTTCCGTGACGATCCGCCCGGCGGAGAAGACGAACTCGGCCGTGCAACTCTCCAGGCTGTCGATCACCACCAGATCGGCGCGCCAGCCGGGCGCGATCAGGCCGCGGTCACGCAGGCCGAAGGCCCGGGCGGCGGAAATGGAGGCGGCGCGGTAGACGGCGATCGGCTGCACGCCGGCGCGGATCGCGGTGCGGATCATGTAATCAAGATGGCCCTGCTCGGCGATGTCGAGCGGGTTTCTGTCGTCCGTGCACAGCGCGACAAAGGGCGACAGGCGCTCCGTAAGGATCGACATCAGCGCATGCAGATCCTTGGAAACGGAGCCTTCGCGCACGAGGATGTGCATGCCCTTGCGGATCTTCTCCAGCGCTTCCTCGGCGCTGGTGCATTCGTGGTCGGTGCGGATGCCGGCGGAAAGATAGCCGTTGAGGTCGTTGCCGCGCAGGAGCGGCGCATGGCCATCGATATGCCCGCCCTGGAAGGCTTCAAGCTTTGCCATGCAGATCGGATCCTTGTGGATCACGCCGGGGAAGTTCATGAACTCCGCCAGGCCGATCACTTTCGGATGGTCGCGGAAGGGCAGGAGGCTTTCGATCGGCAGGTCGGCGCCCGCCGTTTCGAGATGGGTCGCCGGCACGCAGGAGGACAGCTGGACACGGATGTCCATGATCGTTTCCGTCGCCGACTCCAGGAAGAAGCTGATGCCTTCCGCGCCCAGCACATTGGCAATCTCGTGCGGGTCGCAGATGGCCGTGGTGACGCCATAGGGCAGCACGCAGCGATCGAACTCATGCGGGGTGACCAGCGAGGATTCGATGTGCAGGTGGGTGTCGATGAAGCCGGGGACGACGATCCGGCCGGAAATGTCGAATTCCTCGTTGCCGCTGTATTCGCCGAGCGTGCCGACGATGGTGTCGCCGCATATGGCGATATCGGAATGCACGAGTTCGCCGGTAACGAGATCGAAGAAGCGCCCGCCCTTCAGCACGATGTCCGCCTTTTCACGGCCCACGCCCTGGTCGATACGGCGGCTTAGGTCACTCATACGAATCTGCTCCATGTTGCTTTGCAGCAAGTGTAGCCCCGGCCGATGCGCAAGGAAATGGCGGGAGGCGGGTTTAGGGTTCAGGCTTTTGGCTTGTGCCCGACGGTTGCGACCGGGCCGCCGGCGTCGCGCCAGGCGGTGAAGCCGCCCGCCACGTGGCTCACCTTCTCAAGCCCCATGTCTTCCGCGGTCTTGGCGGCGAGCGCCGAACGCCAGCCACTGGCGCAGAAGAAGACGAAGCGCTTGTCCTCTGCGAAGACCGGTTTGGCATAAGGGCTTTCCGGATCGATCCAGAATTCGAGCATGCCGCGCGGGCAGGAGAATGCGTCGGGGATGGTGCCTTCGCGTTCCCGCTCGCGCGGATCGCGCAGGTCGACGAAGACGGTGCCGGGATCGCCGTGGAGGGTGGTCGCGTCAACCGCGCTGACCGCCACGACCTGCGCATTCGCCTCATCGAGCAACTGCCTGTATCCCTTTTTCATGCGCTCCTCCATTCGCATCTGCCAAGCGTCCTCAAAGGCAGCCTAGCGTCGGTTGCGCCATGCGAAAACAGCGGCAGGCGAAAAAACATACATGGCAGGATATGTCACCGCGCGCGGGCGGGCGGAGTGCGTGATGTTTTGTTGTGAACTCTCACCAGCTTAACAGTTCGATAATCAACGTGGACTAGAACTCACCTGCGATTTTTCGAGGCCCGCTCCCTATGCAGACACCCGCACCTATGCTCGATCAGAGCCTGCCCGTCGTTTCACCTCCCAATTCCCGTCACTGTCCTGACAATCTGCCGGCGCCGACGCTTTACTGGTGGTCTGAAGACAATATGGAGCTACCGGGCTGGGGCCTGCAAGCCGGCATCAGGTCCATCGCGGAAAGACCCGAAGGTGCCGCCGGCGCCATCTATTTCGTCCGCGTTGATGCGGGCAGGCTCGGACGCGATGTCGCGGCGTTCCGCGAGCGGCTCGGCGACGACGCCTATCTGATTGCCGTCACCGATATCGCCCTGTCGCCGACATGGGCGGCGCGGGTGATCGAACTGGGCGCCGACGACGTGATGGAGATAGCCGGGGCACAGGACGCGGTGATCGCGAGAGCAAGGCGGGTTATGGCGCGGCAGTCGGCCGATGCGGCTCGCCTCGACAAGGTCGCAGCCGATCGCGCCTTCCTGCAGACCTGCATCGACACGCTGCCGTCGCCGATCTTCTACAAGGACCGGCAGGGGCGCTACATCGGATGCAACAAGGCCTTTTCCGCCTTCATCGGCCGCAGCCGCGCCGAAGTGATCGGCAGTTCCGTCTATGACGTCGCGCCGTCCGATCTCGCGAAAACCTATGAAGACGCCGACGAAGCATTGATGCGCGAGCGTGGCGTGCAGATTTACGAAGCCCAGGTGCGTTTCGCGGCGAACGACCGCAGGCACATCGTCAGTTTCCACAAGGCGGCGATGATCGGCGAGAGCGGAGAGGTCATCGGACTTGCGGGCGCCATGCTCGACATTACCGAGCAGAAGGAGCTCGAGACCAAGCTGATCGACGCGGCCGAGCGCGACCCGCTGACGAACTGTTTCAACCGCCGCAAGTTCTTCACCGCCGGTTCGGCGATGATCGACCAGTCGCGGCAGGACGAGGAGCCGCTTTGCGTGCTCGTCCTCGACATCGACCACTTCAAATCGATCAATGACCGGTTCGGCCATGCCGGTGGCGACATCGTCTTGCGGGAGGTTGCCGAGCGTCTCGACGATCGCGTCCGCGGCGATGGCCTGATGGCCCGCGCCGGCGGCGAGGAGTTCTTCTTCGTCATGAAGGGCAAGTCGCTCGACGATGCCGTCGTCTATGCGGAAATGCTGCGCAACCTGGTCGCCCGGCAGGCCGTTTCGGTGGTCGGCGGCAGCGTCACGGTAACGGTCAGCATCGGCGTGGCGGAGCTTCATGCCGAGGACGAGGGGCTGAACGACGTCCTGAAGCGGGCCGACGACGCGCTCTATGCGGCCAAGGTGTCGGGCCGCAACCGGGTTCACAGGTTCTGACTGCGGGGGATGACGCTTGCCGCCGAGCACTGCCGGTCATCCGACCTGTATTTGGCATGAAAAACCTCCCCGGGTGAGCGGGGAGGCGATCGCTTGATATCCTTCGGCTTCTCGCCTCAGACGTTGTTCATCAGGATTTCGCGCAGCTTGCCGAACAGTTCGTCGATGTGGTGCTTCTCGATGATCAGCGGCGGCGACAGCGCGATGATGTCGCCCGTGGTGCGGATCAGCAGGCCCTTCTCATAGGCTTTCAGGAAGGCAGTGAAGGCGCGCTTCGTCGGCTCGCCGGCAATCGGCGAGAGTTCGATCGCGCCGATCAGGCCGATGTTGCGAATGTCGATGACGTTCGGGCAATCCTTCAGCGAATGCAGCGCATCCTCCCAGTAGGAGGCCATCTCGGCGCCGCGCGTCAGAAGCCCTTCTTCCTTGTAGGTGTCGAGCGTGCCGAGAGCAGCGGCGGAAGCGATCGGGTTACCGGAGTAAGTGTAGCCGTGGAAGAACTCGATCAGGTGTTCCGGGCCGTTCATGAAGGCGTCGTGGATTTCCGAGGTCACGAACACGGCGCCCATAGGGATCACGCCGTTGGTCAGGCCCTTCGCCGTGGTGATGATGTCCGGCTTGACGTCGAAATACTGTGCCGCGAACGGCGTGCCGAGGCGGCCGAAACCGGTGATGACTTCGTCGAAGATCAGCAGGATGCCGTGCTTGGTGCAGATGTCGCGGAGCTTCTGCAAGTAGCCCTTCGGCGGGATGAGAACGCCGGTGGAGCCTGCGACCGGCTCGACGATGACGGCGGCGATGGTCGAGGCGTCATGCAGCGTGACGATGCGTTCCAGTTCAGTTGCGATATCGCCGCCGTGTTCCGGCTCGCCGCGGGTGAACGCGTTCTGGCCGGGCAGGTGGGTGTGCGGCATGTGGTCGACGCCGGTCAGGAGCGTGCCGAACATCTTGCGGTTGGCAACGATGCCGCCGACCGAGATGCCGCCGAAGTTGACGCCGTGATAACCGCGCTCGCGGCCGATCAGGCGGAAGCGCGAGCCGTCGCCCTTGGCGCGGTGATAGGCAAGCGCCACCTTCAGCGCCGTTTCCACCGATTCCGAACCTGAATTGGTGTAGAGAACGTGGTTCATGCCCTCCGGCGCGATGTCGACCAGACGGTTGGCCAGTTCGAAGGCCTTGGGATGGCCGAGCTGGAAGGCCGGCGCGTAATCCAGCTCACCGGCCTGCTCGCGGATGGCTTCCGTGATCTTCGGGCGGCAGTGACCGGCATTGACGCACCAGAGGCCTGCGGTGCCGTCGAGGACCTGGCGGCCGTCATGGGTGGTGTAATACATGTCCTTGGCGCCAACGAACAGTCGCGGTTCCTTCTTGAACTGGCGGTTCGCCGTGAACGGCATCCAAAAGGCGCGCAAATCGTTCGGTGTGGCATTCAATCTGTTGGACATTATTTTCTCCAGAGCCCAAGGCCAAACGGCCTCCCGTGCGAAGGCCGTCGTTTTTTAGCGGTTGGCAAATTATCAGCGCTGCGCATTGCGTCAAGGAGCGCGGCAAGGCCTCTTTCCCTCGGCGTTGCGACGGTGTGGAGCCATGTCGGGGGCGGCAGGTTGGGAGGTTTCGTCCGGGCACACATGAGCGCGCATGCCAGGTCGTCACATGCGGCATGCGCCGATGGGGCGGCCTTTCTGGAGAGCTCTCTGCCGGCCGAATTCGACCTCAGGCAGCCGTGTCTCTGTGCATCGCCTTGGCGGCGTGAAGATCATTCAACAGTGCCATCAGTCTGGCGACGGCCTCGCTGTTGCTTGAATAGTAGATGGTCTGGGCTTCCCGGCGGGTGGCCACCAGCTTCTGTGCCCTGAGCTTGGAGAGGTGTTGCGACAGTGCGGACTGACTGAGTTCGACACGTTCGGCCAGATCGCCGACGGCGACTTCGCCCATCAGTAGAAAATTCAGGATCATCAATCGTTTGGGGTTTGCGAATGCAGTCAGCATCCTGGCCGCCTCATCGCAGAAGACGGTAAGGGCCTTTTTCTCGGTCATGGTTTCGGTCTCGGTATTAAAGTGGGGCCTTGGGATTGCCGTGTGGTATATCAGCAATTCATGGATCGTACATTCTTAATTTTGCAACAGTGGAATATTTAGTTCGTTTAATAAGGCTCGCATATTTTCTAAGTCGTCCGCCACCCTTGCGAATTCCTTGCGGACTATAGTGTCGCCGTTCTTGATGTCGATGCCGGCTGCATCGATGCCGACCAGCCTGCAAGACCCCTTTGCCGGGCTGCGGCCCTTGATCGCCGCAAGCTTGGCAATAGCGACCGGCCATTGCGCATTGATGGTGTCCAGAAGGCCCTGTTCGTGCTCCTCCAGACGGCCGGCGACGGACGGGTCGATCAGAAACTCGCTGCCCTCCAGAAGATAGGCCCGACCGAAGCCACCATTGAGGCTGGCACGCTGCGGCACCAGCCTGAAGAAGCTGAAGTCAGGGAAGTCTATATACAGTGCCGCCTTCGGATGACGAGCAAGGAAGCGGCGGCGCAATGTCGCATGTGCCGGGCTGTCGCGTTCGACCGGTTCGGCGATGCACTGAACGGTGACACGGGGGTGGGCGAGCGGGTCTCCCTTTCCCGGTTCGCCGGCGAGAAGGGAGGCGCGGCCATCCGCGCGCAAGGCTTTCGTATGCGTCGAAAGTGCCGAGACAAGTATGGCCGGTGCACAGTCCGGCGCCGTCGCCACCAGTGTGCGGCTGACAAAGGGAAAGCCGGTGCCGGGTTCCAGGACCGAAAGCGCAGCATAGGAGGCCGAACGCAGAAGCGCGCGGGCCAGCCCGCGCGCTTCATCGTCCGTTTCCCGTATGACCGACGGCTTGTCTGCCATGTCCGCCGGCCGACTTACGCCGGTTCGGCGCGCTTGTGGCGCGTCAGGCCGGAGATGACGTCCTGCGGGCCGATCGTGCCGATGACCGAACCGTTCTCGACCACGCCGATGACGCCGGGCTGGCGCGACAGCGCGTCGAGGATGTTGGCGAGCGGCGTCGTCGGCGAGGTCGTGCCGGTCACGCCGCTTCCGGCTTCCGCTCCGCCGGCGCCCGGCCGCATTACGTCGCGGGCAAGCAGCAGGTTGATGGGGTTCAGGTGCTGGACGAAATCGGCGACGTAGTCGTTTTCCGGATTTCTGACGATGTCCTGCGGGGTGCCGCACTGGATGATCCGGCCGCCTTCCATGATGGCGATGCGATTGCCGATCCGGACGGCCTCGTCGAGGTCGTGGCTGACGAAGAGGATGGTCTTCTTCAGCCGACGCTGGAATTCAAGGAGTTCGTCCTGAAGCCGTGTCCTGATCAGCGGGTCGAGCGCCGAGAAGGGTTCGTCCATCAGGAGGATGGGCGCACCGGTCGCAAAGGCGCGGGCGAGCCCGACGCGCTGCTGCATGCCGCCGGAGAGCTCGCCCACCTTGCGGTTCTTCCACTGGGTGAGATTGACGAGTTCGAGCTGTTCGTCGACTTTCGCGTTCAGCTCCTTCTCCGGCATGCCGGCAAGCTCAAGACCGAAGCCGACATTCTCGGCGACGGTCCGCCAGGGCAGCAGCGCAAACTGCTGGAACACCATGGAAACGGTGTGCGTGCGCAGGTCGCGCAGCGTCCGGGCGTTGGCACTGTAGGGATTGACCGGACCGTTCGGGGTGATCACCGAGACTTCGCCGCGGACCACTGGCGCCAGCGCGTTGACGGCGCGCAGCAGCGTCGACTTGCCGGAACCCGACAGGCCCATGAGAACGAGGATCTCGCCCTCCTTGACTGTCAGCGAGGCGTCGGCGACGCCGAGAACGAGGCCGGTCTCGCGGCTGATCTCGTCGCGGGTCTTGCCGGCGTCGATCATCGGGATCGCCGGTGCCGGCTTGTCGCCGAAGACGATGTCGATGTTCTTGAAGATGACAGCGTCACTCATGCGCCTTCTCCTTTATCGGAAATGCGGAACACGCGGTCGAGGATGATCGCCAGGATGACGATGCAGGTTCCTGCCTCGAAGCCCTTGGCGACGTTGACCGTGTTGAGCGCGCGCACGACCGGAACGCCGAGACCGGGCGCACCGACGAGGGCGGCGATGACCACCATCGACAGGGAGAGCATGATGGTCTGCGTGAGGCCGGCCATGATCTGCGGCAGCGCGAACGGCAGTTCCACCTTGGTCAGTACCTGCAGCGGCCTGGCGCCGAACGCTTCTGCGGCTTCCACCAGCGAGCCGGGCGTCGAGATGATGCCGAGGCGGGTGAGGCGGATCGGTGCCGGGATCGCGAAGATCACCGTTGCGATCAGGCCGGGCACCATGCCGAGGCCGAACAGGATGAGGGCCGGGATCAGGTAGACGAAGGTCGGCAGCGTCTGCATGAGGTCGAGAATGGGACGGATGACGGAGTAGAGCCAGGCGCGACGGGCAGCGGCGATCCCGATCGGAACGCCGATGATCATACAGACCGCCGTGGCGACGACGACCAGCGCCAGTGTTTCTGTGGTTTCCTTCCAATAGCCCTGGTTCATGATCAGCAGGAAGCCGATCAGCACGAGCAGCGCATTGGAGAGGCTGCGCCTGAAATACCAGGTCGCGGCCGTGAAGACGAGGATGACGAAGACGCCGTAGTAGTTCTCGTATCCGGTGCCTTTCAACTCGGGCATCTGCAGCACGTAGACGAGCGCATCGATGCAGGATTTCAGGACCTTGGTGACGAAGTTGAAGAACCAGCCGAAATTGTCGGTAAGCCATTCGAAGAAGGTTTCCGACCATCGGCCGATGGCGATCTTGTAGTCCTTGTCGAAAAGGAAGGAGTTGTCTGAAAACATGGCTGAGTGGGGCCCCCGTGTTTAGACTGTCGATGCAATCGGAAACGGGGTGCCAAGGCACCCCGTTTCGTCATGTCATCAGAGGCCGAGAGCCGACTTTACCGCGGCAACCGAGTCGCCGCCGTCGAAGGTCGTGACACCGGCAAGCCATGGCTCGATGGCGTCCGGATTTGCCTTCAGCCATTCCGTTGCGGCGGCTTCCGGCTCTTCGCCGTCGTCCAGGATCTTGCCCATGATCTCGCTTTCCATCGGCAGCGTGAAGGACAGGTTCTTGAGCAGGGCGCCAACGTTCGGGCATTCGCTGGTGTAGCCGGCGCGCACGTTGGTGTAGACGGTCGCTCCGCCGAAGTCGGGGCCGAAAACGTCATCGCCGCCGGCCAGGTAGGTCAGGTCGAAGCGGACGTTCATCGGATGCGGCGCCCAGCCGAGGAAGACGATCGGATCGCCCGACTTCTTCACGCGGGCGACCTGGGCCAGCATGCCCTGTTCGGAGGATTCGACGAGCTCGAAATCCTTCAGGCCGAATTTGTCGTCCTTGATCATGTCGAGGATCAGGCGGTTGCCGTCATTGCCCGGCTCGATACCGTAGATCTTGCCGTCGAGTTCGTCGGCATGCTTGGCGATGTCGGCGAAATCCTTGATGCCGATTTCGGCGCCCTTGCCGTTCGTGGCCAGCGTGTACTTGGCGCCTTCAAGGTTGGCGCGTACGCTTTCGACAGAACCGTCATCGCGGTAGGGCTTCAGGTCGGCTTCCATGGTCGGCATCCAGTTGCCAAGGAAGACGTCGATGTCCTTGTTCTTCAGCGAGGTGTAGGTCACCGGAACGGAGAGAACGGTAACGCTCGGCTCGTAGCCGAGAGCCTTGAGGACCACGGACGTTGTTGCCGTCGTCGCGGTGATGTCGGTCCAGCCGACGTCGGAGAAGCGGACTGCCTTACAGCTGTCAGCTTCCGCTGCCATCGCGCTGCCAAAGCCGACGATGGACATGGCCGAGGCCATAAAGATTCCCATTATGCTTGTTTTCTGCATGTTTGACTCCCAGTCTTAATTTTTGTTCCCAAGCCAAGCACCAATACCCTAACCAATCAAGCGGTTTCGGTTCGTTTGCGCCAGTTTGCCCTATGCGTTTGCGACTTTCAGAAATGGCTAAAATTTAATCGCGCGGGGGGAGTTGGCCTGGAAGTTTGATCATGCCGCATGCGGGCGCACGGCGGCGGTGGAACGGTGAGGCAAGCCCGGAGAGGGCGGGTGTGACCTAACGGCAGCCTCCCCCGAGGGCAACCCCTTGAGGGAATTTTCATTGAAATATCTGTGATTTTTTCCGGCTTTTGCATGTTTTAGCGGTGGCCGGAGGTCCGTGTGGCGGCCTGGGCGCGTTGGCCATGAAAATGCACCGGGCTTGATCCTGATCAAGCCGCACCTCTTGGCCATGCCCTAGAGGATGCTGTTATCGCGTAGCTTTGCTGCCTGTTTGCCGGCGTGGGGCCGGGTCAAGGGATGACGACGAAAGGACATCGGATGAAATTGAGTTTTGTTGCCGTTGCTGCTGCATCGCTTTTGGCCGCGGGGACGGCCTATGCGGACGGGGACGCCACAGCCGGCGCCAAGGTGTTCAAGAAGTGCATGGCCTGTCACACCGCCACCGAGCCGAAGAACAAGGTCGGACCGTCGCTGATGGGCGTGATCGGCCGTCCGGTGGCAACCGTGGAAGGCTACAGCTATTCGGCCGACATGAAGGCCTTAGGGGCAGATGGTAAGGTCTGGGACGATGCCCTGCTCGACCAGTATCTGAAGAAGCCCAAGGTTCTGGTGCCGAAGACCAAGATGGCCTTTGCGGGGCTGACGAAGGAGGAGGACATCCTCGACATCATCGCCTACCTCAAGGATCCGGCTGCGGCGAAGTAACGTCGTTTCGGTTTCTTGGTAGCATTTCCAGCAAGATGGCCCGGCGGAACATTTCGCCGGGCCTCTTGTCATTCGCCTGCCGATTATCTCTTGTACCGATTGCAGCCATAACTACATTTCAGCGGCGGAATCACAACTATCCGTTTGGATTGATTGTCTTCCCGCGATTGACGGAACCGCGTCTGCCGATAATCTGCAGGCGGGCTCATAAGGGGAGACGTTTGCAATGGCCACGCTTCAATCGTTTGACAGCGAGATCGAAAAAACCAGGGGCATCGTGAAGGACATGCGCTCGAAGCTCGAGCAGTCCGGCATCGTCCTCGAGGAATTCGCGAAATCCGATGAAAAGCTCGGCAGCGCCGATTTCGACATCGAGAATGCGCGGCTCCAGGACGTCATCAACCAGCAGAAGGTGATGGAGGCGAACATCGCCGACCTGATCATCGGGCTCGAGGATGCGACCAATGTTTTCGGACAGGAGTTCGAAAGCATGAAGAGCATGACCGGTTTCGAAAAGTTCGTCGGCATCTTCTCCAAGCAGAAGGCGCAGCGCATGCGCACCGACCGCGTGCGCAACATGTCGCTGGCCGGGAACCTGCAGGATCTGCTCGGCAAGTCGGACGCGATCGTCGGCATCCTCAAGGAACAGCGCGCCGTCCTCGACGAGCGCTACAAGACCTCGGAGGCGAGCCTCGTGCAGGTGATCGAGCGCCGCAAGGCGACGATCGGCACGCTCGAAGAGACGCAGAAGCGCATCGACGAGCTCAATCCGATGCTGATGGATCTCGAAAACCGCATCGCTGCCTCGACCGATCAGGGTGAACGCACCCAGATCGAGGGCGAACGCTCGGCGATGGCGACGGAGTACAACCAGCTGCAGGCGCGTGAGCAGGAACTGCTTGCCGAGAGCCAGACGCTGGAACGCTACACGTCGATGTTCCAGACCTTCGTCGACTCGCTCAACAACCAGATCGCCGCCCAGAACACACTGATCAACAAGCTGACGATCGACACCGAGCAGCGCATCGTCCTCTACAAGGCGCTGGAAGATTCGCTGAAGACGGCGGCGCAGCAGGATGTGGCGCACAAGATCAACACGCTCGGCAGCAAGGTCGACACCGCCGCCGAGGAAACCATGGCCGGCATCGGCGCCGCCGCCCAGCGCCATATCGGTGATCTCCTCGAGATGCACGAGAAGAACATGCTGTCGACCCAGGACATCCAGCGCCGCAAGAAGCTCGCCGACGACGCCTTCGCCCGCCGCTTCCAGGCGGTGATGGACAAGCACAATTCGGCAAACTACGTGAAGCAGTAAGGCGTTCACACGGCACTCCGGACCCTCTCTCTGCGTGCAGGGGAGAGGGTTAGGGTGAGGGGCATTTGGAAATGAGCAATGGGTCACCCGCCACCGCGCATTATTTTGCGACGATCAAGGCGGCGCTTTCCGGGTTTGAGGCTTATGTGGAGCAGCGCGGGCCGAAAGGGCCTACCGATGGTTTCGCGGCGGGCGTGCTGGAGCCTTATCTCAAGCGGCTGATGGCATCCTTCTCCTGTTGGGAGACGCATGCGGGATTTGCCGAGCAGTTCCGCATTTCGCGCGCCGACAGCGGCTTTCCGGTATTCCAGAACGTGCTGGAGCTTGAAAACGACCGGGCCAGCGCCGAGAGCCGGCTCGCCTCCATCCCGCCGGCGCAGGCGCTGCGCGAGGAAATGGCGGATTTCATCCTGCGGCAGAAGAGCTTTCCGTCCGCCCTGCAGCAGCAGATGGCCGAGCGGACCTATCTGGAGCGGATCGGCGAGGGCGCCGTCTTCTCGCCGGCCGTCTTGCCGGATACGCTGCATGTCTCGGTCAATCCGAAGACCATGCGGCCAGTCTACCATGTCGCCTGGGGAATTTTCGACGGCAGCCAGACCCTGCCGATGGTCTACCTGGCGGCGATCGAGGATTCGTCGGAGGAAATGGTCAAGCTTCTGGTGACGAAGGACGGCAGGCTCAATCCGGATTCAGAAATCCCGCTGCCGGTCGGCGGGCTGCTCAATCCGCGGCTGGCCGTCCGGTTCGACGATTTCGTCGTTCGCAATGGCGCCTATTCGCTGACGCCGGCGACGATCGCGGTCAATCTCGACCAGGATTTTCCGGAGCTGCATCCGAAGGTGATGCGCCGGCTGGTGCTCGGGCCGCTCTATTCCGCCGGCATCACCGAGAACAACGGCAGGGTCAACGACGTTTTGTCCAAGGTCCGGAACACCGATAATGCCTGGATGTTCACCTGGACGATGCAGGAGATCTTTTCCAAGCGCGAGCGGCCGGAGAAGAAGGGCTTCTTCTCGACGGCGCCGGCGGCGGAGGAATTCCACATCGAGACGAACGACCTGGAGGCGACGCGCATGGGCGTCAGCGCCTATGAGAAACATGCCCTTGTGCCGCACGACGCCTATCAGGCGCTCTATGCTGCCGGAGAAGCCGACAGCATCTTCGGCAATTACAAGGTGCATGTGATTTCATCAAACAAGGTGATCAGCGAGGTTTGACCATGGCGAGCAGTACCGGACTGACCACGATCCACGAAGACGACATCGCCAAACACTTGACGGTCGCCCAAGGCATGGTGACGCGGCTCGTCATGATCGAGACCGGCGGTGCCGCGCCGTCGACGCCGCTTGCCGGCACCGGTCGGCGTTTCGTCTCCACCGTCTCCACCGGCGGCATGCGACGCACGCGCGAGGTCGAGCTGTCGAAGACCATCCAGTCGGTGAAGCCCGATGATCCTCTGATGTCGCCGGCCCAGCATACTCTTCTCTACCGGGCGCGGCGCGGGCTGCAGGTGGCGCTGGCGGTGGCTGAGATCTACGGCCGGCAGACCGCGCTCGAGGGTCTTATGGCGCGCAACATCTCGGCGCCGCTGCAGGGTGAGGAGGCGACCCATTTCAAGGCGCTGCTCGCCGCCCAGGCCTATGTCGCCGCCTTCACCTTCGCCGCCTATCTGGCGCGGACGCTTGCCGGTGAGGGTGAACCGGTCAACGA
Organism: Rhizobium sp. PAMB 3174; assembly: GCF_052908375.1. NCBI lineage: Bacteria > Pseudomonadati > Pseudomonadota > Alphaproteobacteria > Hyphomicrobiales > Rhizobiaceae > Rhizobium > Rhizobium sp. PAMB 3174. The sequence goes on from NZ_CM128608.1 coordinate 917,112, forward strand.
CACGCACGAGCCGGATTACCTTTTCGACACACCGCAAGACGCACTGAAAAGCATGATCTCGGGTCTCGACACGGCGATTGCCGGCGGTGCCGACGAAATGGCGATGACGGCGCGGGCGCGGGCGTTTGCACGCGAGGCGATTGCCGGACTGATCGGCCGCAAGGCGCGCTTCACCGGCCTTTCCGCCTTCGAAGGCAATCACATCCGCATCGACCAGGACGATTTCACGCTCGACGGTTTCGATGTCGCGCCGGGCCAGACGCGCAAGCCGCTGGTCATGACCTTCAAGAAGCCGAACGAGATCATCGGCAACCACATTGCCAAATATCAGGCGATGAAGCTCGCCAAGATGCTGATGGCCTATGATTTCGACCGGCAGATGAACCCGTTCGTCGAGCTTGGCGGCTTTCTCTTCACCTTCATCGGCGACGGCATGCCGGGGACCGGCAAGACGATCCTGATCCAGATGGTGGCGGGTCTCCTCAACGATTACTGCCAGGTCGCAGGCTATGCCTTCCACTACGAGAATTTCGGCGTTGACCAGATTTCGTCCTATCAGGGCAAGTCCGGCCAGAACTGCAAGGAATTCATCAACAACGTGATGAACCCGCGGGCGATCGGTTTCGGCACGATCGACGATATCGACCAGGTCGCTGCGAGGCGCGCAGACGACCGGGCCTCCGCCGGTCAGCAGGAAGTGACCGCCGTCTTGATGGAGAGCTTTGCCGGTGCGTCGACCGTGGTGCGCGGCAATTGCTCCTTCGGCATGTTCTCCAACTATCCGGAAAACGTCGACGACGCGCTGCGCCAGCGCGCCGGCGCCCGCTGGCTGGTCGATGGTCCGCAGACGGAGGACGACTATATCGACATCTTCGCGCTCCTGATCGGCAAGAACCATTCGATCCCGCTCGGACAGCATAAACTTTTTGCCGGGCAGGAGATCAAGAAGGCCGTCTCCGAGGCCTATAAGGGCTACTCGCGTCCGCAGGAGGAGGGGCTCGTGGCCGTGTGGGACCGCTTCACGCGCGATCATGGTGAGCCGAAGTCGCTTGCCGATATCGGCGCCTACCTGCACATGATCAAGGTCGCCGAGCCGCGTTTCACCGGCCGGGCGATCAAGAACATCACTGACGCGATCAAGATGCGGGCAATGGATGTCGACCTGCCGGACGAATGGTTCGCGACGCCGGAAGCCTTCATGCACAAGAGCTACGACGAGAAGAAGGCGATGATCGAGGATCTGCGCGGGCCAATCACCCTCGACATGATCCTGCAGGAGATCAACCGCTACGCCGACAGCGAATTCCGCTACACCGACAAGTCGGACGATGCCGCCGTCTCCGACATTGTGCGCCGCGAGCGGCAGCGAGAGAAGGCCGTTCGCGAGATCGAGGCCATGAAGAAGGAAGGGCGCTGGCAGGAATGAAACGCCTTCTCGAAGCCGAACTGATCTATGGCAGGCTGCTCGACATCGCCGAGCCGCACCTGATCGCGCGCTACAACAAGGCGCTGAAGGGGTTCGGTCTGCCCGAGACGAAGCTCGACCGCTTTTCGATCGACATGACCGGATTTTCGCCGGACGTCGCGGCCGAGCTCGGCGACTGGGATTATCTCGATCCGAACAAGGTCAACCGCCGCTTCATCATCATGACGCCCGACCAGGAGAACCTGCCGGTCGTCCATACGAGCTTTTCCAACACCGCCGGGCTGATGCACGAATTCTACCTCGCCAACCGGCGGGCGATCACGGCAGTGACGATCAAGGATGCGCTTTACGGCGAGATCGAGGATTCGGTCGCCGAGGTCAAAAGCCTCGAAGATCTGCTGTCGATCAACGAGGTCCGCTTTCGTGTGCTCTCGGCGGAGGACCTGCTCGGCAAGGCTGGGGAGTTGCGCGCGCTTGCCGACCGGCTGACGACGGTTCCCGATGCCTGGCGCGACGACGCCATGCTGAACCGCATGGTCGAGCTCGCCAAGTCGACCGGAGACATCCGCCAGAATGCGCTGGTGCCCGACAAGCTGGTCTTCCGCCACGAGAGCTTCTGGGCGGACCATTTCGGCGGTGTCTACATCTTTTCCGACGAGCGCACGATCACGGTGATCTGCGATCCGGATGCGCCGGGCTTCCGTCGCTCGCGGCCCTGGCAGGTCAGCTATATTTCCGTCCACGATCACGCCCGCATCTACGAGTTCCTCGCCCGATCGGGCCGCATCGAGCTGCCACGGGCAAGCTGGGTGGAGGCGTCGGGTCTCTATCGCCACCGCGCCGACATGGCGCTGCAGACGCTGATTGCCAGGCTGGAGCCGCAGGCTGATTTCGAGCGCATCGATCCGATCTGGACGCAGACCTTTTTGCACAGAAACGCCGACGCCGTGATGGCGGAGGGGACCTACCCCTTCCTCGCCGGCATCCAGAAGACGATTGCGCAGACGGGCTCCATCCGGATGGAAGAGGTGGCGCCGGAGCGGCGTTTCGCGCTGTTGCGGGCAGCACCTGCCCATCCGGACATGTGGCTCACCAACCGGCTGATCGCGCAGCTGGTGCCGCAGGATTTCGTGTCCCGCTTCGTCTTCGACAAGCAGGGCTTCTACCGGAACTACGAGGATTTCCCGGAGAATTTCCGCGCGCATGTTGTGTCGGTGCTGACCGGCGCATATCTGAAAGACAAGAAAGCGTTCCGCAAGCGCCTTTACGGCATAGGAGACGACGTCAATGCTTGATCCGATCATCGAATTCTTCGAGCGCGGCTTCCGCGCCATAGGCCGCGGATTTGGCATGCTGGTGGCGTGGATCGTCTGGCCGTTTTTGGCGCTGGCGAGCTGGTACCGCCGCCGCCACTGGCTGGTGAAAGGGCCGGTCGGCCTCATGCTGATCGTGCTTGTCGGTCTTTACGGCTACTTCTTCTGGCAGACGCAGGTCTGGTCGGGCTTCAATCCGGAACTGGTCAAGAGCTACAATTTCGGATCGCGGACGCTGAGCGCAGGCGAGCCGGTTCCGGACAAGCCCGGCACCTGCGAGCCGTCGGCCGTCGTCCAGATTGCCTCCGATCTCACCGACTTCAACGTCAACCAGAATGCCTGGATTTCGTCGATGGTGCTCTACAAGGCCGGCCTGTTCGGCATGGATTGGGACAACACGCCGTTCCTCGACAACAAGGCGTCGTTCCAGCGTGGGGTGAACCAGGTGGTGCGCCGCACGGCCATCGAGCTTGTCGATGCGCTCGGCCGCGTGCGCGGCACGTCGAGCATCAACACCGACCTGCAGCGGGCGCGCGGCAATATCCAGTTTGACGAATACACCTGGTATTTCGGGCTGCATCCGTTCGGCTTCAAGACGCCGACGCCGAGCTTCTACCGCCAGGCGATCAAGGACTTCGACAAGTTCAACACCGACCTGGCGAGCTGCAACGCAACCTTCGACACGCGTGCCGACAACCTGATCCAGCTCTTCGACCGCATGGCGAGCGATCTCGGCAGCACGTCGGACATCCTGCGCAAGCGTTCGGAGGATTACAATGCGGGCTGGTTCGACACCCGCGCCGACGACCGTTTCTGGTTTGCCTATGGCCAGCTCTACGCGCAATATGCGGTGCTGTCGGCGGCCCGTTCCGATTTCGCGGATGTGGTCAAGGAGCGCAATCTCGGCGCGATCTGGTCGCAGATGGATGCGCAGTTCGAAGGTGCGCTGAAGATTCGCCCGGCGATCATTTCCAACGGCAGCGAAGCTGGCTGGATCATGCCGACGCATCTGGCGACGATGGGCTTCTATATTCTGAGGGTGCGGTCGAATCTCGTCGAACTGCGCTCGGTTCTGGACCGCTGAGGCAGGGGCAAGGAACTGCAGTGCTCTGAACATGCGACGGCCCGCTCAGTTTATCGGCGGGCCGAAGATTCTTTTCAGACAGTCGCCATGTTCTCGGCGCCGTCTCCGACGAAGCCGATGGCGCGAAGGCGCTCGAAGAATTCGTAGGTGATGCCGACCATCTCGCCGCGGCCGTCCGGCGTTTCGCGGTAGCGGCCGACGCTACGCAGAAACTTGAAGTTCTGATCGCCGCTCTTCAGGCGAAAGATCACGTGAAAGCTGTTTCTCTGCTCGATGCAGGTTTCGAGTGCCTGGACAACAAGCGTGTAGTCGTCCGGATGGATCTTGCTGTTGGCCTCGACCAGGTTCATCGGGCCCGTGGTGTATTCCATGCCGAACAGCGTGAAGATATCTTTCGTCGCGAAGAAATGACCTGTTTCCAGGTCCATTCGCCAGAAACCATAAAGCCGGTAGGCGGCCACGAGATCCACGATTTCCTTGTCGGAAATGCTGATATGGTCGCGGTCGGCGGTTTTTGAGGTCTCGTCGATATCTGTAAAACGCAATGGCACAGGCTGTTTCCTAGTTTCTATCACTCATACGAGTCGGCCTTGCCTTCGGATCTCATCAGATTGAAATTCCTTCGGTCCAGGCTGAGTTTGCTGATCGTACTTCTCCCACTATATGGAGGATACGCCCTGTCAAGACGCCTGAACATCCTTAAATCTTGCAATTACTATGTATTCCACCATTGCTGATCAGCAGATCAGTTCGGTGCTTTGAGTGGCCGTTCGTGCTATACTGTTTCAACACTTCGTTCTTCGGTCCGCATCCAAGGGAGAAAACGATGCTGAAGCAAATGGACGATCTGCCCGACGGAATTATCGGGTTCGAGGCGCACGGGAAACTCAAGGCGCACGACTATGAGACGGTGCTCATTCCCGCGGTTCTCAATGCGCTTGAAGACGGAAGGATGCGTTTCCTGTTCGTGCTGGCGGATGACTTTGCCGGGTTCGAACTCGGCGCGGTCTGGGACGACGCGGTTTTCGGTTTGAGGCACTATTTCGATTTCGAAAAGATCGCTGTCGTCACCTCCAGTTCGGTGATGGCCGCCATCATCCACTCGGTCGCCTTCATGATCCCGGCGGAAACGCATGTATTCAAGACGGAAAACCTCGAGAAGGCGACGGCTTGGCTTGCCTATGACAAGGATTTCACCAGCAATACCGAAACCCGCCACGCCGCTCTATGACGTCGAGATGAAGGTGTGTCTTGTGGGCTTCGTCGCTTGGCGGCCCCAGGACGGTGGTGAAGTCCAGGCAGGCCGCTTCGCGAACGGCGCGCTGAAACGCGCCGTCAAAGGTCGAATCTTTGCTGCGCGGTTCCACGGTGAGCGCTTTGCCGCCGGAGAACTTGAAAGAGGCGATGTCGATGGCATTGCCTCTGGCGTGTTCCGACAGCTTGCCTGTCGTGGCGCTGTTGCGGTTGCGGCAGATATAGCTTGACGCCTGGCCGAGCGTGGTGAGGCGGCCCGCCTTTGGAAAGGCCTTCTCCGACATGGGGATGACTGTGTCGCGCGTCCAGTGGGCAAGCGCCAAGGCGGCCTCGCAGCGAAGGGTCGCCGCCGGCTCGATCTTGACGCCGGGCAGGACGGCGGTGACCTCGATCGGCTTGTCGATACCGCAACCATCGCCGTCGTCGATCCGTTCCTTCTCGCTGAAGGCCGCGCCGATGGCCTTCAGGTCGCTGATGCAGGCGGCGTATGTGGCGGCATTTTCCTTTTCGACCGGAGGGGACGGGGGCGTCTTGGGAACAGTCTCTTCGGCCGGCTTCTTCTCGTCGTCGGTCTTTTCCCCGTTGTCAGCGCCTTTCTTCTGATCGTCCTTTGTCTCGGCGGGTGCTGCGTCGTCCGGGCTGGCCTTTTCGCCGGATGGCGGCGAGGCCTCCTCACGCATGGGGTTTTCCTTCGGGACAGGACCCGTCTCAGGCAATGCAGCCGAGATCAGCAGAAGTGCGGCTATCGTCAGAAGTCCGGCTTTCAGTGTCCTCATGCGTCGTCTCCATGCCCCGACCATGACCGGCTCCGGAAACGGAGCCATGGTCTCGTGTTTGCAACAAGGCAATGGTCGCCGCTGCTTGAACCACATGGTGGATGCAGGAAGACACTGTTGCATGGCTGCAACGCGCCAACGGCGGAAATGTTCAATTCCGGTACAGCATGGATAATTTGTTGACATAAAAACTCATGTTATTTATGTGGCGGAAATCAGGCGCTTTTCCGGTGCCTCGTCTCCCTGCCCAGCCAGCCCGGCATATGAAGATGCCTCAGCCAGCCCGGTCGATCCCATCGAAAGGACTAGCTCAATGCCGCTTCGCCCTGCGCATTCCTCGATACTTGCGCTGTCTGCCATTCTTCTTGCCTCGTCCGCCTGCATCGCTTCTGCGCAGGATGCACAGAAGACCGAGGATACGACCGAACTCGCCCCGATCGTGCTCAAGGGCAAGCGGGTGAAATCCGCAGTCGCCGAAACGCCGCTGGCCAGCGAGACGACGCGGGAGGAGATCGCCAAGAAGGACGTCGACAATCTCAACGATCTCGGCAACACCACGGAGCCGGGCGTCAGCTTCGTCGGCGCATCCGGCTCGGTCAACATCCGCGGTCTGGAAGAGGACCGTGTCCTGACGCTCATTGACGGTGTTCCCATCCCCTATGTCAGCGATCCGGTGCGCGGCTATGCGCTCGGCGGATCGGACAGCTACGACTTCTCGTCGCTCTCCGCCATCGACATCGTCCGCGGCGCGGATTCGTCGCGCGCCGGGTCCGGTGCGCTCGGCGGCGCCGTCGTGCTGCGTACGCTGGAACCGGAAGACCTGATCAGCGAGTACAAGGACTGGGGTGTCGTCGCCAAGACGACCTACGACAGTTCCGACCGTTCCTTCAGCGCCTCCGTCGCCGGCGCCAAGCGCGTTGGCGACACGTCGGTGCTCTTCCAGGGCAGCTACAAGAAGGGACACGAGACCGAGACGAAGGGCGACGTCGGCGGCTACGGATCGACGCGCACCGAGGCGAACCCCGAGGACTTCGATCGCGAGAACGTGCTCTTCAAGATCCGCCGCAAACTCGAGGGCGGCCATACGATCGGCCTGACCGCAGAGCACTACAACTATGATTCGACCACCGACCTGCGCAATCAGCAGGGCACGACCTATCGCCAGGACGACTACGACGACATCGACGATACGACCCGTACGCGCGTGTCGCTCGACTACCGGTTCGAGTCGGAGAGTACCGACAGCCTTATCGACAGTGCTTCGGCCACTCTTTATTGGCAGAAACTGCAGAAGTACGGCGGGGTGGAAGCGTACCGACTTAGCGCTCCGGCCGGCGACTACTGGCGCAAGAGCGACTATGACGACAAGTCCTTCGGCTTCACCGGCTGGGTGAAGGGTGGCTTCGAGACCGGCAGCCTGAACCACGAGGTTACCGTCGGCGGCAACGCATCGCTGGCGAAGACGACGCAGTACGAGACGGGTTACGACACGTGCGACACCTACGCCACCAAGCCAACCGCCTGCTCGTTCTATCACAACAACCAGGCTGACATGCCGGAAGTCTGGAGCACAAATCTGGGCATCTACGCCGACGACAAGATCAGCTTCGGCAACAGCAATTTCTCGCTCACACCGGGCTTGCGCTTCGACTGGTTCAACTACGACACGAAGGAAACGGCGGGCTACGAGAACAATGACGGCTATGACGGGCTGCCTGACGGAACCAGCGACTATCAGTTCTCGCCCAAGGTGAGAGCGTCCTGGCAGGTTCGACCGGATGTCGAGCTCTATGCGCAATGGGCGGTCGGCTTCAAGGCGCCGAGTGTCACGCAGATGTATCTCAACTACACCAATCCGGGCCGCTATCGGACAATCGGCAATCCCGATCTGGATGCGGAAACCAGCAATGGCTTCGAACTCGGCACCAACTTTGGCAATGAGGGCTTCGGCGGGCGGCTGGCCGGTTTCTACAATCGTTACCGCAACTTCATCGACAGCGAGACGACCATCACCTCCGACTTCCCGATGGGCAGCACGGAGTACTTCAACCGGAACCGTGTCCGCATCTATGGTGCCGAGGCCAATCTCCACAAGAACTTCGACAACGGCATCAATCTGCATGGCGCGCTGAGCTATGCGATCGGTGAGGATCTCGACACTGGCGAGCGCCTGGCTTCCGTGCCGCCGCTCAAGGTGGTCGCCGGCATCGGATATCAGCAGGAGGAATGGGGAACGGATTTCACCGTGATCGGCGTCAGCGGCGTTTCGGACAAGTCCACCGCCAATTTCAAGCCCGCCGGGTACGGCATCGTCAACGTGACCGGATGGTGGGAGCCCGCGAAGCTCAAGGGGCTGAGGGTACAGGCCGGCGTCTACAACCTGTTCGACAAGGAGTATTACGATGCGCTGGAGGTCAAGGATGTGAACGTCACATCGACTTCATCCAACCGTGCTTTCTACTCGGAGCCGGGACGCACGTTCAAAGTTTCGATTACCAAAACCTTTTAAACTTCAATATTTCATCAGTTGCGGGAGCGGCATGCATCATGCCGCTCCCTATTTTTTCAAAGCCGAAAAGCCGGTCTTGCTAAAGCCGGGGACACGCGCTAACAATTCGCCCCATGAACACGTCTTTGAACATCTGGAACTGGTGGTGGGCTCGCTGAGGCGGCCGCGACCAGTCGTGTCTTGAAGACGAAGACTTGTGAAGCCGCCCGGGATCCTTCAGGCGGCTTTTTTGTATTTTAAGCGCCTGATCACCCGGCCAGGGGAATGCTGGAGAGAAGAGAATGGTTACGATACTTCGCGATGACGGCGCGGAAGTCTACGAGACGAAGGGTGGCATCACCATCACCCGGCAGAAGATCGAGAAGCCTTACGCCGACGCGATCTCCGACTATATCGACATGATGGACGAGCGACGCGGTGCGGTGCTGTCGTCGAACTATGAGTATCCGGGCCGCTATACCCGCTGGGACACGGCGATCGTCGATCCGCCGGTCGGCGTTTCCTGCTTCGGCCGCAAGATGTGGCTCGATGCGTATAACGAGCGCGGCGAGGTGCTTCTGGCCTTCATCGGCGAAAAGCTCGCCGCCGTCGAGGACGTGACCATCGACCAGAGCACCGACCGCCGCATCGACCTGACGGTCAAGGAGCCGGATCGGGTCTTCACCGAGGAAGAGCGCTCGAAGATCCCGACCGTGTTCACCGTCCTGCGCGCCATTACGGATCTGTTCTTCTCCAAGGCCGACGACAATCTCGGTCTCTACGGCGCCTTCGGCTACGATCTCGCCTTCCAGTTCGACGCCATCAAGCTGAAGCTGGAGCGGGCAGGGGACCAGCGCGACATGGTGCTCTACCTGCCGGACGAAATTCTCGTCGTCGACAACTATTCGGCCAAGGCCTGGGTGCAGCGCTACGATTTCGAGAAGGACGGCCTGACGACCTTCGGCAAGGGCGGCACGATCGCTCCGGAACCGTTCAAGATGACGGATACGATCCCGCCGCGCGGCGACCATCGTCCGGGCGAGTATTCCGAGCTGGTCGTCAAGGCCAAGGAAAGCTTCCAGAAGGGCGATCTCTTCGAGGTCGTTCCCGGCCAGAAGTTCATGGAGCGCTGCGAGAGCAAGCCGTCGGCCATCTCCCGCCGCCTGAAGGCGATCAATCCGTCGCCCTATTCCTTCTTCATCAATCTCGGCAATCAGGAATACCTGATCGGTGCCTCGCCGGAAATGTTCGTCCGGGTCTCGGGCCGTCGCATCGAGACCTGCCCGATCTCCGGCACGATCAAGCGCGGCGACGATCCGATTGCCGATAGCGAGCAGATCCTGAAGCTCCTGAACTCCAAGAAGGACGAGTCCGAGCTGACCATGTGCTCGGACGTCGACCGCAACGACAAGAGCCGCGTCTGCGAGCCGGGGTCCGTCAAGGTCATCGGCCGCCGGCAGATCGAGATGTATTCGCGCCTGATCCATACGGTCGATCATATCGAGGGCCGTCTGCGTGACGACATGGACGCCTTCGACGGCTTCCTTAGCCACGCCTGGGCGGTCACCGTCACCGGCGCGCCGAAGCTCTGGGCGATGCGCTTCATCGAGAACCACGAGAAGAGCCCGCGCGCCTGGTATGGCGGGGCGATCGGCATGGTCGGCTTCAACGGCGACATGAACACCGGCCTGACGCTGCGCACCATCCGCATCAAGGACGGCATCGCAGAAGTGCGCGCCGGCGCGACGCTGCTATTCGATTCCAATCCGCAGGAAGAAGAAGCCGAAACCGAACTGAAGGCATCCGCCATGCTGTCTGCCATCCGTGAAGCCAAGGTCGGCAGCAATGCCAAGACGCAGCGCGACGTTGCCGCCGTCGGCAAGGGCGTCAACATCCTCCTGATCGACCACGAAGACAGCTTCGTGCATACACTCGCCAACTATTTCCGCCAGACGGGCGCGACGGTGACGACCGTCAGAACGCCGGTGCCGGAAGAGGTGTTCGACCGCATGAAGCCGGACCTCGTCGTGCTGTCGCCCGGACCGGGCAGCCCGCAGGACTTCGACACCAAAGCGACGATCAAGAAGGCGCGAGCCCGCGACCTGCCGATCTTCGGCGTCTGCCTCGGCCTGCAGGCGCTTGCCGAAGCCTATGGCGGGCAGTTGCGCCAACTGGCCATCCCCATGCACGGCAAGCCGTCGCGCATCCGCGTCCTCGATCCGGGCATCGTCTTCTCCGGCCTCGGCAAGGAGATCACGGTCGGCCGCTACCACTCGATCTTCGCAGATCCGGTGGCCCTGCCGGCCGAATTCATGATCACCGCGGAAAGCGAGGACGGAACTGTGATGGGCATCGAGCACACCAAGGAGCCGATCGCCGCCGTCCAGTTCCACCCGGAATCGATCATGACACTCGGTCACGATGCCGGCATGCGGATGATCGAGAACGTGGTGACGCATCTGGCAAAGCGGGCGAAGATCAAGGCCGCCTGAGTGCCTGCGAACAGAGAAGATGAAAAGGCGGCATCAAAGGCCGCCTTTTTCTTTTGATAGTGCAATCTGCCGCTTTGCTCTGCTGCGCTTGAATGCTATGCGGCGCGGGAGATCACGAAGTGGAGCCGGTCATGGCTGTCGAGCGCGAAAACCTGAAGCGGATCGCTTTCTGGGGCATCCCTCTTGCCTTCTTCGTGATGGGGCTGAAGCTGCTCGCCTGGTGGGTGACGGGTTCCGTCGCGCTGCTGTCGGATGCGCTGGAGTCGACGGTCAACGTCATCGCCGCCTTCATCGCCTATTTCGTCGTCGTCTATGCGCAGAAGCCGGCCGACGAGGATCACCAGTTCGGCCACTACAAGGCGGAATATCTCTCGGCGGTTGCCGAAGGCGTGATGATCGTGCTGGCGGCGCTGCTGATCGTCAACGAAGCGCTGCCGCATCTAAGCTCCCCGGAACTGCCTGCTGCACCGGCACTGGGTCTGGTGATCAATACGGCGGCTGCGGTCGTCAACGCCGCCTGGGCCTATCTGCTGATCCGCATCGGCAAGGCGCATCATTCCGCAGCACTGACGGCCGATGGCCAGCATATCCTCTCCGACGTCATCACCTCCGGCGGGGTGCTGGTCGGCCTGGTCGCGGCCATTCTCACAGGCTATGCCATCCTCGATCCGCTGATGGCGATCCTGGTGGCCGTCAACATCCTCTACCAGGGCTGGAAGGTGATTTCCCATTCGGTAAGCGGCCTTATGGACAAGGCCGTGACGGCGGACGAGGAGGCAGCGATCAAGCAGGCGATCTCGGACAATGCGAAGGGCGCGATCGACGTTCACGATCTGCGGACCCGCCGCGCCGGGCCGGCCGTCTTCGTCGACTTTCATCTGGTGGTCTCCGGGCAGATGCCGGTCGGCGAGGCGCATGACATCTGCGACCGGCTGGAAGATGCGATCCACAACGTGATCTCCGGCGCCAGCATCGCGATCCACGTCGAGCCGGAAGGCGAGAAGGCGCATGGTGTTCACGTCAATATCGGCAGGCGTCGCAGCCGCCACGCGGCGGCGGGCTGACCGGGGCTTCCATTCCGCGCCCGGCGGGTCTATGACACCGGCCAATTTCCAGACTTTGAGGCTTACCCATGTCCAAGACCGATGTTTCCGGGCTGACGCAGCTCGGCCAGACCGTATCCGCGCCGCAGACGCCGGAAGAGGCCGTTCTCGAGCGGGTTCCGAACGGCAATGAAGGCACGCAATATGTCGTGCGCTTCACCGCGCCGGAATTCACCTCGCTCTGCCCGATGACCGGCCAGCCCGATTTCGCCCACATCGTCATCGACTACGTTCCCGGCAAATGGCTGGTGGAATCGAAGTCGCTGAAGCTGTTCCTCACCGCGTTCCGCAATCACGGCGCTTTCCATGAGGATTGCTCTGTCTACATCGCCAAGCGTATCATCGACCTGCTCGAGCCGGAGTGGCTGAGGATCGGTGCCTACTGGTATCCGCGCGGCGGCATTCCGATCGACGTGTTCTGGCAGACCGGCGAGGCCCCGAAGGGTGTCTGGATACCGGACCAGGGCGTGCCGACCTATCGCGGGCGCGGCTGAGTTCTGATCAACGGATTGCAACGGGAAAGAGATCGGCATGACGAAGACCGGCAGGCGAATGAGGCTCACCGAGACGCATCTCCGCCATGTAGCCCGCGTCATGGACGATCCCGGTCCGCAGTTGATCGAAGGGTTTCGCACCGCAACCGATGCCGACTACGCCAAAGATGTGGACGCCATTCTGGCCTCGCGTCCGAATGATGGCGTCTGGCTTTTCGGCTATGGATCGCTGATCTGGAATCCCGAGACTGCCTATACTGAAAAGCGGCCGGCGACTGCGCTTGGCTGGCATCGACGCTTCTGCCTCGGATGGGACTATCGCTATCGCGGCTGCCGGGAAACGCCGGGCGTGATGCTGGCGCTCGATCGCGGCGGGCAATGCCGCGGCATGGCCTACCGGCTGCCGGACGACGGGCTCGAGGCCGAACTGCACAAGCTCATCCGCCGCGAGGTCAGCATGGTGCCGTCGGCCTTTCCCTGGCGCTGGATCGACGTCGTCACCGACGAGGGCAGGGTCCGGGCCCTGACATTCGCCATGAACCGCAAGAGCGGGCGTTATATCGTCTGCGAGGACGACGCAGAACTTGCGGCCATTCTCGCCCGGGCCAGCGGCTTTCGCGGGTCGATGGCGGAATATGTGTTCAATACCGTCTCGCACCTTGAGCAATTGGGCATTCGCGACCGGAACCTCTGGCGGCTGCAGGCGCTGATCGCCGACGAGATCGAACGGCAGCCCGATTTTCCGACATCGGTCTGACCGGAAAATGAAAACGGGGGCTCGAAGCCCCCGTTTCGCGTATTTGGATCCGGTTGGTTCGGCTTATGCCATCATCAGGGCAATGCCGCCGATGGCCGTTGCGCCGCCGAGCAGGCGGGCGACGGTCTGGTAGCGGCCGAGCAGCGTGCCGAGGCCGATGCCGGCGGCATGCAGCGCGATCGTCGAGGCGATGAAGCCGGCGGCAAACGGCAGGGCGCCGGCGCCGTGCATTTCGGTGCCATGGGCAAAGCCGTGGAAGAGGGCGAAGACGGCAACGACGGCGGCGGAAGCGGCGGTCGGCATCTTCACCGCCATGGCGACGAGGAGGCCGAGGCCGATGACGGAGGCAAGGATCGCCGGTTCGACGAAGGGCAGGGCGATGCCGGAGATCGACAGCAGGAAGCCGAGCGCCATCGTCGAGACGAAGGCCGCCGGAACGATGAGCCTGGCACGGCCGCCGATCATCGAGGCCCACAGGCCGACGGCGACCATGGCGAGGATGTGGTCGGCACCCGACAGCGGATGCGCAAGGCCGGTCATCGCGGAAAGATGTTCGCTGCTGATATGTGCGAAGGCCGGTGCTGCTGCGGCGGCGAAAATGGCGGCGGTGATGGAAATTCTTTTCAACATGATGTCCCTCGTTTTGGTCGACATGGCGCCCGAGAACCGGTCGCGCCTGACCCCGTCTTAATGAGATTCACAGACTAGGGTAAGTCCCTCGGCGATGTCCATGCGCATTTTGCCGTAGACTATGGCGTTTGCGACGCCGGGTCAGAGGTCGCGGAAGTATCGTTCTATCGCCGCAAACGGTGCGGCCTGACCGGCAAAGGCGAAAGTTTCGCTGCCGCGCATTTCCTCGGCGGCACCGAGAAGCGAACCATAGGCAAGCCGCGCCAAAGCCGACCCGACACTGACGCGGCGGACACCGGCGTCGGAGAGCTCCGCCAGGCTGAAGCGTGTGCCCGGCATGCCCATGACGACATTGACCGGCCTTTGCAGTGAAGAGCAGACGGTCCTGATCGCATCGAGGTCGGGGAGACCGGGCGCATAAAGGACGTCTGCGCCCGCCGTCTCGAATGCCTGCAGCCTGCGGATCGTGTCGTCGAGATCGGGGCGGCCCCAGAGGAAATTCTCGCATCGTGCCGTCAGCACGAAATCCTGCGGCAGGCCGCGCACAGCTTCCGCCGCTGCGGCGATCCGCTCCACGGCGAGTGCAAAATCGTAGATGGGATTGGAAGCGTCGCCGGTATGGTCTTCGATGGAGCCACCCGCAAGCCCGATGCCGGCGGCCGAGACAAGGGTTGCCGCCACAGCCTCGGGATGGTCGCCGAAGCCTCGTTCGAGATCGGCCGAAACGGGCAGGGGCGTCGCCTCCACGATGGTCCTGCAATGGTCGAGTGTCTGTTCGCGGGAGGCCGTCCCTTCGGCGATGCCGAGCGAGAACGCCATTCCCGCGCTCGTGGTTGCAAGGGCCTCGAACCCCATGCCTGCGAGGATGCGGGCCGAGCCCCGATCCCAGGGATTGGGGATGATGAACGCGCGCTCCCTGTCATGCATAAGCCGAAATGCTGCGCCCTTGCTCTTATCCATCTTCCGTCCTCCCAGGTGCGGTCATCGACAATGCGATCCGTTGGTGAACGTAAAGGGAACAAAAGACGGATGTCAATCGCTGCCTGGAGAGCGCCCGTGATCGGGTGGTCATAACCTTTCCTTCACCCCGTGCTTCCCTTGCCTTTTTCCTCCATTGTTTTACGACTGGAGTCGCATTATGTCCGGGAAACTGAAATCAAGCATTGGGAGTTCGCGCATGCGCCTCGAAGACGAAGAAGACGACAAGAAGACCGCGGCGCCGCTTGGCAAGGACGCAGAAGCCAACCTGTTCAAGTCGCGCTCGATCTTCATTTACGGCGGCATCACGCAGGAGCTCGCCAACAAGGTCTGCGCCCAGCTGGTTGCGCTTGCCGCCGCCAGCGACGAAGACATCAAGATTTTCGTCAATTCGCCGGGCGGTCACGTGGAATCGGGCGATTCCATCCATGACATGATCAAGTTCATCAAGCCGAAGGTCTGGATGATCGGGACGGGCTGGGTGGCTTCCGCCGGCGCGCTGATCTATGTCGCCGCTCCGAAGGAGCGCCGCATATGCCTGCCGAACACCCGCTTCCTGCTGCACCAACCGTCCGGCGGCACGCGCGGCATGGCGTCCGACATCGAGATCCAGGCCCGCGAAATCATCAAGATGAACGAGCGCCTGAACAAGATCTTCTCCGAGGCGACCGGTCAGCCGGTCGAAAAGATCGCCAAGGATACAGATCGCGACTACTGGCTGTCGGCCAACGAAGCCCAGGCCTATGGCCTGGTGTCGAAGATCGTCACGTCGCAGGCCGAAATCGGCTGATCGCACACTAGCTGAATCAAGTCCTGGAAGGGCCTCGCAATGCGGGGCCCTTCTTGCATCTGCCCGCGCGACCGGAATTCAGGCCTTTTGACCGGTTGCTTGGGTCGCTCCGGGCGGATCGATGGTATAGGTTGTGGCCAATGATGTCGCGGCACCCTTGGCTTTTGCCAGGGGCGTGACGACCAGTTGGGGTACTGGGGACGCATGGGGACTGAAGACGACAGGGGCCATCTCAGTGACGGTCAGCGGGCGGAAATCGTCACGTCGCTCTATGATGCGGCGCTCGATCCGTCACTGCACTATGAGCGGCTGATCGACGTCTGGGACGAGAAGGTCGGCCCGATCCTGCGGCAGGGCGGGGAGAAGGGCGGCGAGTTCCGCGACTCGTTCCTCGAGGATCACGTCCAGCGGGCGGCGATGGTGCTCGATCGCACGCCGGCAGAGATCGTCGTCAACCCGCTGCATGCGCTCCTGAATTCGCTGCTTCCCTCGGCCGCGCTTGTCGTCGAGCCCGATGGGACGGTCCGCCAGGCGAATGCGGCGGCCATCGCCGTCTTCGGCGTGAAGACCGGCGACGATGCCGGCAAGCTGCCCTTCGCTGCCGCGGAAATCGAAGCCTATCTGAACGAGGTGCGAAGCATCGCCGGACAGGGCACCGGCAACCGGTATCTGCGCTGCCACCTCAACGATGGTGGCCGGGTGGTCGTCTTCCGCCTGAGCCCCATGGACCCGGCGCGGTATGGCGGACGGTTCGTGCTGGCGATCTCGACGGAGCTTGCCTGGCCGGAGGCGCTATCGGCGATGATCAAGGACGCCTTTCAACTGACCAGCGCAGAGGTGGACATTGTGCGCGGGCTGGTCGAGGGCCAGACGATCGGTGCGCTCGCAGCGTCGCGCGCACGTTCGGTGGAGACGATCCGCACGCAGGTCAAATCCATCCTCAACAAGACGCGGACCAAGAGCCAGTCGGAACTGCTGCGCGTCACACTGAACCTGATGGACATGATCGGTGACGGCGAGCGGACGGTCACGCGTGGCCTTGCGGGTGACGGTACGGAGGGGCAGCTCGAGCCCGTGCCGTTCCAGACGCTCTGGCGTCCGGACGGGCGCCGCGCGGATTACGTCGTGCTCGGCGATCCTGCGGGCCGGCCGATCATTTTCATGCCGATGAAGTATGGTCTCATCCGCTGGCCGGCCGTGGCCGAAGCCCTTGCCAAACGCAACGGCTATCGGGTGATCGTGCCGATCCGGCCGGGTTACGGCCACAGTTCGCCGGTGCCGAGGCGGGCCAGCCGGACGGAGATCGTCACGGATGACCTTTTGGCGTTGATGGATCACCTCGGCGTTGACGCGGCACCGGCAATCACCCTTGGGCCGGACAGTTTCTTCGCGTATTCCTTCGCCCGGCGGCATCCGGGGCGGCTGGCGGCGATCGTGATCTGCGGCGGTGGCTTCCCGACGCTCTCGCACATCCAGTTCGAGCGTATGAGCAAGTGGCATCGCTTCGTGCGCGCCAATGCGCGCTATGCGCCGAAAATCCTGCCGTTCATCATCAAGGCCGGGTTTTCCCTTGCAAGGCGAATCGGCAAGGCGGGCTTCGTGCGGCTCATCCACCAGAACTCGCCGAGCGATCTTGCGCTCTGCGACACGCCGGACCTCTTCGAGGCGCTGCTGACCGGCTCGGAGATCACCTTCTCCGACTGGCACAGCGCGCATGAGGCGTTCGCGGAGGAGGTGATACTGCAGCAGCAGGACTGGAGCGAACTGATGGCCGGCTGTGACCTGCCGCAGATCGCCTTCATCGGCCGCGAGGACCCGTCCGCGCCGCCGGAGACGCTGGCGGAGATCAAGAAGGCCTTTCCGAAGATCCATTATGTCGAGGACCAGCAGGCCGGGGAACTGATCTTCTTCAAGCGCTGGCGCGATGTGCTGGCGGAGACCGTGCTGCATCTGCCGTGATGATGGCTGGCGGTTGCGCTTGCCTTTCTTCGCGCCAGACACTATAAGCCGTGCCATGACGACAGAACGCGCACATATCATCAGCGAAGCCGGACGTGGCCGATTTGGCCGTCCGATCTTTTCGCGTGCGCTATCCTCGCTTCTTCTCCTCGGCCTTACTCGCGGTTGCCGGGTCCTTTGAGGGAGCGCCCGGCGGCCGATAAGCCCTGCCGGCAGAAGCTCTCCTCGAAAGCCGAATATCCTGATCAACTGAACGGCAGCACACGCCTTTTTCGTCGCCAAGAGAGCGACAATGCGCTATAGGCCGCGTGACCTGCCGGGAGCGAAGAGAGAAGCAAGATGAACGTGAACGCATCCCCCGCCAAGACCGATGCCCAGCCGGATACCGCCGGCAAGAAGGGTATGCCGTCCGCCAGCGAAAAGTACCGTCCTTATCCGCAGATCGCCATTCCGGACCGCACATGGCCGTCCAAGACGATCACCAAGGCGCCGATCTGGTGTTCGGTCGACTTGCGCGACGGCAACCAGTCGCTGGTCGACCCGATGGGGCACGACCGCAAGGCGCGCATGTTCAAGCTGCTGCTCGACATGGGCTTCAAGGAAATCGAGATCGGTTTCCCGTCGGCCTCGCAGACCGACTTCGATTTTGCCCGTTGGTGCGTCGAGCAAGGCGGCGTGCCGGCCGACGTGTCGCTGCAGGTGCTGGTACAGTGCCGGCCGGAACTGATCACCCGCACTTTCGAGGCGCTGGAAGGCGCGCATCGCCCGATCGTGCACTTCTACAACTCCACCAGTGAGCTGCAGCGCCGCGTGGTGTTCGGCAAGGACGTCGCCGGGATCAAGCAGATCGCCGTCGATGCGGCCAAGATGATCACCGACATGGCCGCCAAGGCCGGCGGCGGCTTCCGTTTCGAATATTCGCCGGAAAGCTTTACTGGCACGGAGCTGGAGGTGGCGCTGGAAATCTCCAACGCGGTCATCGACATCATCCAGCCGACGGCCGACAACAAGCTGATCCTGAACCTGCCTTCGACGGTCGAGATGGCGACACCGAACATCTATGCCGACCAGATCGAATGGATGTGCCGCAACATCAACAATCGCGAAAACGTCATCGTCTCGCTGCATCCGCATAACGACCGTGGCACCGGGATCGCTGCCACCGAACTGGGGCTGATGGCCGGCGCGGACCGTGTCGAGGGCACGCTGTTCGGCAATGGCGAACGCACCGGCAATGTCGACATCGTCACTCTGGCGCTGAACATGTTCACCCAGGGCGTCGATCCGGAGCTGGACTGCACCGACATCGAGCGCATCAAGGAAGTCTACGAATATTCGAACCAGATGACGATCCCGGAGCGGCATCCTTATGTCGGCGAGCTGGTCTATACGGCGTTCTCGGGCTCGCACCAGGATGCGATCAACAAGGGCATGAAGGCGATCAAGGTCGCCAACAAGCCCTTCTGGGAAGTGCCGTACCTGCCGATCGACCCGCAGGACGTCGGCCGCACCTACGAGGCGATCATCCGCATCAACTCGCAGTCGGGCAAGGGCGGTATCGCCTATATCCTGCAACAGGACTACGGCATCAACCTGCCGCGCAACCTGCAGGTCGAGTTCCGCGAGGACATCCAGCGGATCACCGACGAGGAAGGCAAGGAGCTTCCTTCGAAGCGGATCTACGAGCGCTTCATCGAGCGCTATGTCGACCAGCCGGACGCACGGCTGAAATTCGTCGATCACCATACCTATGCCGATACGGCAGTGAAGGGCCGGCGCGTGGTCGCCGCCGAAATCACCGACCGTGGAGAGACCAAGCGGATCGAAGGCCACGGCAACGGTCCGATCGACGGCTTCATCAATGCGCTCTCGGCCTATCTCGGCATCGAGATGACGGTCGAGGACTATTCCGAGCATTCGCTGCAGCACGGCTCGAACGCATCGGCGATCTGCTACATGGAAGTCTCCTATCCGGGCGGCAAGCTCTTCGGCGTCGGCGTCAACACCAACATCGTCGCCGCCTCCATGGAAGCGGTGGTCTCGGCAGCAAACCGGGTGCTGGCGCAGCGCTGACGCAATCGCGCCACCAGAGAGACGAGATAAGGGAAGGCCGCGCTGCCACAGCGTGGCCTTCTCCTATTCAAGGTGCTGCAAGACGAGCCTGGGTCCCGGGGAGCCATCGCCGGAACCCCGACAGCTCCTTGCAATAATACATTCCAATATCCATATGTTCTGCAGGACGCGGCCAGGCGATGCAGCATCGCTTGTCGGGCAAAGCCCGGATATGGCTGCCGGATGTGAATCCATTCCGGCCTATTGGCAGTCTTGCGAGTTTCAAAACCGTCGATGACGTGCTTTTATACAGGGCAGGGGATGGCAATTTGCGGCCAGTCTTGCCGGGCATGCATCGCGACGAACCGTCGCGGTGACGTGCAAGACTTGATATTGGCCGAGATTTGTATATTAATCGAGTGATTAAAAGAAGAAAGAAAAGGTTTGGCAGCTATGAAGAAGACACTCTCGGGGGCAATGGCCACGAGGCAGGCGCTCATCTCCACCTCTCTCAGTCTTTTTGGAGAGCATGGTTACGACGCCGTGTCGACGCGCCAAATCGCCGATCAGGCCGCGGCCAATATCGGCTCGATCGCCTATCACTTCGGCGGCAAGCCGGGGTTGAGGCTAGCCTGCACGGAATACGTGGTCTCGACGATCATCGAGCAGATGGGTGACTCCTTCAGCCAGCCGCTGTCTGCGGACATGACGCCGGACGAGGCAGGTCTTATGCTGGAAGACATTCTGGCAACGTTCGTCCGCACCTCCACCGAGCGTGCGGATGCGCTTGAGATCACCCGCTTCATCATGCGCGAGATGCTTCAGCCCGGCGAGGTTCTGGTCTACCTGGAGCGGGAGCTTACCGGTCCTCTGCATGAGCGGATGTGCCAGTTGCTTTCGATCGCCACCGGAGAGCGCGCCGACAGCTGCGCGATGCGGGCGCTCGTGTTCACCCTGATCGGCCAGACCATGCACTTCAAGAACTGTCAGGCCGTGGTCCTGCACCAGATGGGATGGTGCGAGTTCGGTCCCAAGCAGGCCCAGCTTGTCATCGACACGCTGAAGGACAATCTTCGGGCGATCATCGCCTATCACCGCGCCGGCAAGGCCACGTCCCCGCAGAAGCATCTGGAGCTTCTGGACCGCTGATTATGATATGACGCCGGGCCGTTCCGGCGTCAGAAATGCTTGCGCATGTCGAGCGCAATGCTCTCGCCGTCTTCCGTCAGCGCGTGGCGCTCCATCGACAGCTTCCAGTTGCCCGGCTTCCCGGAAATCGAGAACAGATTATAGGCTGCCGGCGGCTTCTTGCCGCCCGGGCCCTGCGACGCGGAGGCGATGCCGACGACGGGAATGTCGCCCCTCATCGTCTTGATCCAGTTGATCGTGTTGAGATGCGTGTGACCGTGCAGGACGAGTTCCGCGCCGCCGAGAGAGACCGCCGCCCTGAAGCGGCGTATGCCGAACATGCGCTTGTGGCTGGCGGCCGCGCCGCGGATCGGCGGGTGGTGGATCATCACGACGCGGAAAAGGCCTTCCTCGCCTGCCTGTTTCAACAGCCTTGCCGTCTCGCGCGCCTGTCCGGGCCCGAAATAGCCGGTGGCGGAGAATGGCGGAGTGGCGATGGATGTCGAGCAGCCGATAAGGGCGACCGGGCCGCGCCGCCGGATATAGGGGAAGGGCTGGTCCGGCTCGACGCCGGAAATCGATCCGTCGTCACCGGTGAGGTAAGGCCTCCAGGCGGTGATGGCCTTCTTGACCGAGCCGCGCACGTAGGCGTCGTGATTTCCCGGCACGACGGAGACTTCTTTCGGGTCACCGACCGTATCCAGCCACCGCGCGACCGCCCGGACTTCGAAACCGGTGCCGAGATTGACCAGATCGCCGGTTATTGCCAGATGGTCGGGACCCTGCCGTTCGATGTCTTCCAGGATCATGTCGAGGGCGTTGGTGAAGAGGTGCTTGCGCCGGTTCCTGTGCCAGTTGATGAAACCGGTGATGCGTTTGGAAAACAGTTCGCCTATCGTCAGCCGGGGCAGGGGACCAAGATGGACGTCGGAAATATGGGCAAGCTTGAACATGGCAAGAGGCATAAGCATGCATGGCGCATCGGGCAAGTAAAATGAACCCGGAAAGGAAGCCCGGCATGCGGCGGATCGGCGAGAAGGTCCTTTTACGACTGTTCCACGGCTATTATTTCCTGGCGCGTGGCATGACGCTCGGTGTCAGGGGCGCGTGCTTCGACGAGGACGGCCGGATCTTTCTGGTGCGCCATACCTATGTGCGCGGCTGGCACCTGCCGGGTGGCGGTGTGGAGCGAGGAGAGACGGCACATGCGGCGCTGAAGAAGGAACTCGAAGAGGAGGGGAACCTCGAAATGCTCGAAGCTCCTCAGCTGGTGCAGGCCTATTTCAACACCGTGACGACACGGCGCGACCACGTCCTGCTCTACCGGGTACGGGTGCGGCAGACCGCGCCACGGCGGCCGGACCGCGAAATCGCCGAAGCTGGCTTCTTTCCGCTGGATGCATTGCCGGACGGCGTAACGCCGGCAACCCGCCGGCGTCTCGCCGAGCTAGCCGGCGAAGCCATTCCCGCCGACCACTGGTGAGCCCGTAGGGCCTCAGCCTTTACTGAGAGACGCCCGCTCATGCGGAGCGTCGAGATCGAGCACCGGGCCGACGGGCACGACGCCGGTCGGGTTGATCATCGTGTGGCTGCGATAATAGTGCTGCTTGATGTGGTCGAAGTTGACCGTCTCCTTGACGCCCGGCGTCTGGTAGAGATCGCGCAGATAACCCGAGAGGTGCGGATAATCGACGATCCGCCGGATGTTGCACTTGAAGTGGCCGACATAGACCGCGTCGAAGCGCACCAGCGTGGTGAAGAGCCGCCAGTCCGCCTCCGTCAGCCGGTTTCCGACAAGGTAGCGGCTGTCCGCCAGCTTCTGTTCCAGGAAATCGAGCGTTTCGAACAGCTTCTCGACATTTTCCTCATAGGCTTCCTGGGTGGTTGCGAAGCCGGCCTTGTAGACGCCGTTGTTGACGGTGTCGTAGACGCGGTCGTTGATCGCGTCGATCTCGTCCCTCAACTCCTCCGGATAATAGTCGTCCTCGTTGCCTGTCAGGTCGTTGAAGGCGGAGTTGAACATGCGGATGATCTCGGCGGATTCGTTCGAGACGATCGTTTCCTTCTGCTTGTCCCACAGGACCGGCACTGTGACGCGGCCGGAATAGTGCGGATCGGCCTTTGTGTAGACCTGCCAGAGCTTGGAGGAGCCGTGGAGATGATCTTCCGTCGCGCCGTCATGGCCGCCGAACTCCCAGCCGTTGCTCAGCATTAGCGGATTGACGACCGAAAGGCCGATCAGGTTCTCAAGACCCTTGAGCTTGCGGAAGATCAGCGTGCGATGCGCCCAGGGACAGGCATAGGAGACGTAGAGGTGATAGCGACCGGCCTCCGCCTTGAAGCCCGCCTCACCGGAAGGGCCTGCCTCGCCGGTGGCGGTCACGTAGTTGCGAAAGCTCGATGCGGAGCGCTTGAAGTGCCCCTTGGTTTCCTTGGTGTCGTACCAGACGTCGTGCCAGGTGCCGTCGATCAGCTTGCCCATATCCGATGTCTCCCCGTTTGATGTTCGTTTCTTTGATGTCTGGTCTATACTTAGAGACCGCGACGGGAAGATCGAGACAAAAAAGGTGAACAATGCGTTTTGTGTTGGACGCCATGAAAATTTCCTGATATCCGCCTTTCACCTCAATTCGGGACACATGTGACGATGACTGCCATACGGAACCTGCGACGACGCCGATGACCTTCCCGCGCTTCACCTGGCGCGTCCGAACCGCTCATTCGTTTGTCTTTCCGGTTTCCGTATCCACATGAAAAAGCACGATCTCGTCTACCTCACCGAGGATGCGTCGCATGACGACGTCATCGAACTCATCAACGAAGAAGCCTTCGGCCCCGGCCGGTTCACCCGCGCTGCTGCCCGCATCCGCGAGCAGGGGCCGCATGCACGTTCGCTTTCCTATGTCTGCGAGGACAATGGCGAGGTGATCGCATCCGTGCGGATGACGCCAGTCAACGCCGGCATGGTCAAGGGCCACTTGCTCGGGCCGCTTGCAGTCCGCCCGTCTCACAAGAATATCGGCATCGGCCGCGAACTGGTACGAATTGCCGTCGCCGCCGCCAGAAGAGCCGGTTCGGAAGCCGTCATTCTCGTCGGCGATCCGCCCTATTACGGACCGCTGGGGTTCGAGAAGGTCGCCTATGGCGCGCTCGAGTTTCCCGGTCCGGTCGATCCAGGCCGTGTGTTGGTCGTGCCGATCGCCGCCGATACGCATGAGCGGCTGCACGGCGTGATCGGCTGGCGCGGCGACGTCCGGCAGGCCTTGGCAGTCTGATTCAGGCTTTTGCGCCAAGCAGTTTGAAATGTCAGGCATTCTTCGATACGGGCATTTCGGCGGACGCTTCGCGCTCTGAGTCAGCTGGCTCGTCCAAGTGTATGGCGAGGAATCGCTTTTCGTCTCCGGGTGCTCAAAATCGGGCGGTGGGGTTATGCTCGCGAAAAGCCTTGACGGTGATGAGCCTTTCGAAGGCGCAAAGGGAGCAGAGTTTTCTACCATCTCGCCTAATCTCTGCTGCGAGGAAAGGGACATCCGCAACAGACGTTTCTGCCAATGGTGATTGACGGCCAGGGCCGGCATTCGATGTTGCAGGTGGACATGTCCCCAAGACTTTGCCACTAACCCTCACCGCTGCGGCGCAAGCCGCTTCGGACAGGACAGAAGACCAACGACGCCGTTTTTGCGGGGGAACCATGAAGACCTTTATTCTCACCGTTTCGTGCCGGTCGACGCGCGGGATTGTCGCTGCGCTAGCGACCTATCTCGCCGACAAGGGCTGCAACATCACCGATTCATCGCAGTTCGACGATCTGGACACCGGCAACTTCTTCACCCGGGTCACCTTCCTCTCCGAAGAGGGCGCGACGCTCGAGGCCCTGAAGGCCGGTTTTCCGCCGATCGCCGACAAGTTCGACATGGAATGGGAAATCTATGACGCCGAAAGCCGCATGAAGGTGCTGCTGATGGTGTCGCGCTTCGGCCACTGCCTCAACGACCTTCTCTATCGCTGGAAGATCGGCGCGCTGAACATCGACATCGTCGGTGTCGTCTCCAACCATTTCGATTACCAGAAGGTCGTCGTCAATCACGACATTCCCTTCCACCACATCAAGGTGACGAAGGAGAACAAGCCGGAAGCGGAAGCCCGGATCATGGACCTTGCCGAGCAGTCGGGAACGGAACTGATCGTGCTCGCCCGCTACATGCAGGTGTTGTCGGACGACATGTGCCGGAAGATGTCCGGCAAGATCATCAACATCCACCATTCCTTCCTGCCGTCCTTCAAGGGGGCGAACCCCTATAAGCAGGCCTACCAGCGCGGCGTGAAGCTGATCGGTGCGACGGCGCATTACGTGACCTCGGATCTCGACGAAGGTCCGATCATCGAGCAGGACGTCGCCCGCATCACCCATGCGCAGTCGGCAGACGACTATGTCTCGATCGGCCGCGACGTCGAAGCACAGGTCCTGGCGCGCGCCATCCATGCGCACATCCAGCGCCGTACCTTCATCAACGGCAACCGCACGGTCGTCTTCCCGGCCAGCCCCGGCGCCTACAAGTCTGAACGGATGGGGTGAGGCGCGGTCGGGCATAGCCCGATGAAACGCTCCGGTGGAGCGTTTCAAGCGCCGAACGCCCTGAGCCACGCGAAGGGCCGGGTATCGGCCTTTTCATACTGTTATTGATTGAGCCCCTCGGACATTCCCGAGGGGTTTCTTATTTCTGGCGCCACATCAGAACCGCTTGGCCATCCAGGTGATGGAGAAGCCCGGCGGGTAGTCGGCAAGCGTGCCGATGACCTCGTAGCCCTGCCGCTGGTAGGCGCGTCGGGCGTCGGGGTTGGCCGTGTCGATATAGGCACCGACGCAGCCGCGGGCTTTCGCCTCGGTCTCGGCGGCCTCAAGCAGGCGGCCGGCCAGGCGCTTTCCGCGCATGCCTTCCGGAATGAACAGCATTTCCACATGCAGGAAGCCGCGGCCGGTATAGCCGGTCAACCCGCCGATGACGGTGCCGGCCTCATTGCGGATCGGCACGTACAGTCCACGTCGGTCGCTCGGTGCGCCGAACAGCACGTCGTTGTGGGCCTTCAACTCTGCAAGGATTTTCTCTTCCGCACCGTCGTCCAGCGTGTCGGTCACTTCAAGGTGATGCGTCACGGTCTCAGCGTCCTTCGCGCCACCACATGGCGGAGAAGGCGAGCAGCAGCGCGCCGAGCCCGGCAAAGCCCGCAAACAGCGGATAGGTGTTGATGCCCTTCAGGACGCTTTCGTCGGTCAGATGCACCACCATGCGCTGCCTGTCGGCCGAGCGGATGGTGCCGGAAAGCGGAAGTACTGCCGGCACGTCCACGCTGCCGCCGTCCTTTTCGACACGCGTCATCAGCCCCTTGCTCGCCTCGACGACCGGTGCCAGCACCTGTTCGGTCGACACCATGGCCTTGAATTCCGGTGCATCCGGCGCGCCGACATGGGCGAGCGTCGAGAGATCGCCATTGGCAATCTGGAACAGGCCCGTCTCGTCGGTTTTTACTTCGGCGGTATAAAGCCCCGGCTTCGTCTGGCTGAGCGTCACGCTTTCGCTCTTGCCGGAGGGATAGCGGACGGTCGCCGGCCCCGGATCGTCGCCGATGGTCTGGCGGGTGATTTCCAACGTCCGGCCGCTGCTCTTGGCCGTCAGGGCTTCCTCTTCCAGCGCCGGTTCCTTCATCAGCCAGTGGGCGATGCGCCGATAGAGGGCGACATGTGGGCCGCCGCCCTCGAAGCCGCGTGCCCAGAGCCAGCCCTGGTCGGAGAGCAGCATGGCGACGCGGCCTTCGCCGACGCGGTTGAGCACGAGGAGAGGGTGGTTGTCGTCGCCGACCATCACCGTCTCGCCCTTCGGCTGTTCGACATCGACGCTGCGGAACCAGCGGCCCCAGTGCGGCGGTTCCTGGTCGGAGCCTTCGAGCCCCCGGGTGACGGGGTGCTTCTTGCCCTCGTCGGACAGGCGCGGATAGAAGGCCTTCTCGTCGATGCGGCCGGTCGGTTCGGCGGGCAGTACCGTTTCGAGCGGGGTCAGCGCGATCGAATTGTCGCCGGCATGTTCCGGTCCGGCGGCGATCAAGAGCGCGCCGCCGTTCTGCACGTACTGGGCGATGTAGTCGTAATAGAGGATCGGCAGCACGCCGCGATGCTGGTAGCGGTCGAAGATGATCAGGTCGAAATCCTCGATCTTCTCGACGAAGAGTTCGCGGGTCGGAAAGGCGATCAACGACAGCTGGTTGATCGGCGTGCCGTCCTGCTTTTCCGGCGGCCTCAGGATGGTGAAGTGCACCAGGTCGACGGATGCGTCCGACTTCAGAAGATTGCGCCAGGCGCGCTCGCCGGCATGCGGTTCGCCGGAGACCAGCAGCACGCGCAGGTTCTCGCGGATGCCCTCGATCTCGTGGATCGCCTTGTTGTTGGCGGTGGTCACTTCACCGTCAAGCGCTCCGACGTCGAACTCGAGAATGTTGTTGCCGCCGCGCGGCACCTTGAAGGAGAAGGGCGTGTCCTGTCCGGGCCTTGCGCTCAAGGTGGCGATTTCCTCGCCGTTCATGCGCACCGTGACCTCGGCGGCGGAGGAGGGAGCCTTGCCGTCGTCGATGACGCGGAAAGTCAGCTCCTGCTCCTTGTTGACGAGGCCGAAGCGTGGTGCCTTGACGATCTCTATGCGGCGGTCGAACTCGTCGGCCTTGCCGGTGATCAGGCCGTGAACCGGCGCGTTGAAGCCGATCTGGTCGGCCGATTTCGGAAGGTCGTGGATCTGGCCGTCGGTGATGAAGATCGCCGCACCGATGCGGGACGGCGGGACGTCGGCGACGGCCGCCTGCAGGGCGGAGAAGAGCTTTGTGGCGGGCGCCTCGGCATCGGCGTCGTCGCGGGCCTCGACGATGCGCGGTTCCAGTCGCGGAAAGCGCGACAGTCTTTGCTCGACCTCAGCCAGTGCCTCGTCGGTCGCCTTGATGCGCTCCGGCGTCATCTGGCTCTGCGAGCGGTCGACGACCACCGGCACGACGGTCGACAGCTGCTCGCGGTCCTCCTGCAGGAGTTCCGGATTGGTGAGCGCCGCCAGAAGAAGCAGAAGCGCGCCGGCGCGAAGCCATGTGCCGCGCACCGAGCGCCAGATGCCAAGTGCCAGCAGGACCGCTGCGGCAAAGGCCAGAACGGCGATGACGGGCCAGGGCAGGAATGGCGAAAAGGCAACCGTCATTACTGGCCCAACCTTTCAAGCAGCGCCGGGATATGGACCTGGTCGGCCTTGTAGTTGCCGGTCAGCATGTACATCATGATGTTGACGCCGACGCGGTAGGCGTATTCGCGCTGGGTTTCGTCATTGGGCACCGTCGGCAGCAGTGGCTCGCCGCGATCGTTGACGGCCCAGGCGCCGGCGAAATCATTGCCGGTAATCAGGATCGGCGAGACGCCGTCGCCCGACGACGAGGATTTGAGGTTCGCCTTGTCGGGATCCTGCCGCGCTTCGACCCATAGCGGGCCGCCGGCATAGCGGCCGGGGAAGTTCGACAACAGATAGAACGCCTTGGTCAGCACATGATCGGCCGGCACCGGCTCGAGCGGCGGAATGTCGAGATTGGCGAGGATCATCTGCAGGCGTTCGCCATTGGCGGAGACGGAATCGTCGCCGAGCCCGCTGATGTGGTCGCGCGTATCGAACAGGACCGTGCCGCCATTGCGCATATAGGCATCGATGCGGCTGATCGCGGCAGGGCTCGGCATCGGCGCGGAGGCGGAAACGGGCCAGTAGATCATCGGGTAGAAGGCAAGCTCGTCCTGCGAGATATCGACACCGATTGGCTCGCCGGGCTCCAGGGCAGTGCGGTAGGTCATGAACTCGGTGAGACCCTTCAGCCCTGCCTCGGAAATGTCGTCTGTCTGCTTTTCGCCGGTGACGACATAGGCGAGGTGGGTCGTGTCGAGGCTCTTCATCAGGATGTCGTCGCCGGGCTTGCTGTCGTCGGCGCGGGCTTGTGGCGGCACGGCGAAGGCAATCGCTGCGGCAAAGATGAGGACGGCGGCGGCGCTGCCGGCGACCCGCGTCGCCTTCGGCAGGCGGGCAAAGGCGCCGTTGATGAAGAGCACGATCAGGCTGTCGAGCGCCAACAAAAGGAAGGCGAGGATGAAGAGCGGCGGCTTCAGCGACAGCGCCTCGTTGCCGATCAGCTTGCTGCGCGTGACGGGCACGGGGATGCCGGAAAGGTCGAGCGGCTTCAGGACATCGTCCTTTGCAAGCAGATTGAGCGCGGTGAAGCCGTCTTCGGATCCGTAAAGGCCGGGTGGATTGTCGAAGCTCGTCCGCAGACCACCCTTGGCGGCGACGTCGAGCGGCTTGGCCGAGCCGGTGTCGCTCGTCAACGCGCCGGTGGCGGTCAGCAATCTGTAGGGCGGCAGGAGGCTCGCGATCGAATTGGCGGTGGTTTCCGCCGTCGCGCCGCCCGAGCGGGACAGTTGCACAACACGGCGCAGCATTTCCACGAATTCGCCCGAGATCGGCAGGTTCGACCATGTCGCCTCGGCGCTCACATGGAAGAGAACGATGTTGCCGGCGCCGGCCGGTTTGGCGGTCACGAGCGGCGTGCCGTCGGCAAGGCTTGCCCAGGTGCGGGCTGCAAGATCCGGGCTCGGTTCGGCCAGCACCTGCCGTTTGACGAGAATGTCCTTCGGCGTCGGCAGGCCGGCAAAGGGGCCGTCTGGCGGGAAATTGGCAAGCGGCTGCGGCTCGGCCCAGGAGAGCGCGCCGCCGAGCGAACGTTCGCCCTGGCGCAGCGTGACCGGGACAAGCGGATCGTTGGCGGGGGCGGCCGCCAGTCTCGGCCCGGCAAAGCGGATCAGCATGCCGCCGTTCGCCAGCCAGCGCTCGAGCGGCGCATAGGTTTCCGCCGGCAGGCGGCCGACATCGGCCATGATAATGACCGAGGGCTTCTGTTCGAGGAGATTGGGGATGGCGACCGACATGTCGGCATTGTCCGGCGCGATCAGGTCGGCATAGGGCTCCAGCGCCCGGCGTATGTAGTAGAGCGGCGAGAGCAGCGGCTGGAACTCGTTGGCCGCCTCGCCGGAAATCAGCGCCACGCGCCGGCGCTTGAAGCCGTCATCCAGAAGATAGGCCGCGCCGGCGGTGTCCATGTTGCGGATCGCGATCCGGGCGAAGTCGTTGCGCATTTCGAAGGGGGCGTCGATCCGGGCGCTCGCGGTCGCCGCGCCGGCGGCAAAGTCGAGGTCGCCGGTCGCGATCGGCCGGCCCTGCGCATCCTGCGCCACCAGAAGGTGGCGGGCAGGCGAGGCAGTGTCGAGGCGGGTGGCGGTGACCGTCATGCTGCTGGCATCGTTGGACGCCGAGGTGAGCGCCACCGCGCGGCTGTTGTCGCCCTCGATCAGATCGAGCGATTGCGGCTTGAGGTCTGCGAGCATCTGCATCGCCTTGCGGTCGCCGGCCTCGTCGATGCCGTCGGAAATGAAGGCGAGCGTGCCGGGCGTCTGACCCTGCAGTTCGGCGCGCAAGGCTTCGATGGCCTTGGCGCGGTCGGCCTTCAGGGGGCGCGGCTTGGCGGCGGCGAGCTTTTCCAGCGCGGCGCGGGCCGTTCCGGGCGTCGCGTCATGCGTTTGGTCGGCGGTGAAGACGATCGCCACCGGCTTCTCACCGTCGGCCGCGTCGTCGATGATCGATTTTGCCGTTTCGACCCGCTTGTCCCAGTCGGCGGCCGAGGCCCAGCTATTGTCGACGACCAACGCCAGCGGCCCGTCGCCCGCGACCGTGTTGACCTGCGGATTGTAGACCGGACCGGCAATGGCGAGAATGACGGCGGCCGCCATGATCATGCGCAGAAGGGTCAGCCACCACGGACTCTTGGCCGGCGTTTCCTCGCGTTTGAGAACGCCGGCTAGAATGCGCAGCGGCGGAAAGACTTCGGTCCTCGGCGATGGCGGCGTCAGGCGCAGCAGCCACCAGATCAGCGGCAGCGCGATCAGCGCGCCGAGCGCCAGCGGAAAGGTGAAGGCAAAGGGCAGCCCCATCATCGCCGGCCTCCATTGCTGGCCTTGGCCGGCATGCCGGAGAGATACATGTGGACGGCGACGAGCGCCTCGGAGGCGAGGTGATCGGTGCGGTGGCTGATGAAATTCCAGCCGAGATGACGCAGGGTTTCGCCGAGTGCTGCGCGCCGCGCGAGATAGGCGTTGCGGTAATCCTCGCGGACGGTCTCGGCGCGGCCGGAAATCAGCTTGTCACCGGTTTCCGGATCGACGAACTCCGTGCGCCCGGCATAGGGGAAATCCTCCTCCGCCGGATCGGCGATCTCGACCACATGGCCGCGCAGGCCGCGCTTGGCGAGCGGACCCAGCCGGTCAAGAATGGCCTCCGGCGTGTCGAGAAAATCGCCGATCAGCACCAGATCGCTCAGCGAGCGGATCATGCCGGTATCGGGCAGGCCGCCGTCGACCTCGGTGTGCATCAGGGCGGTCGCCAGCCGTTCGGCGGCGTTGCGGGCGGAAACGGGTTCCATGACGCCCGGACAGCCGATGCGTTCGCCGGAACGCGCGAGGATTTCGGCAAGCGCCAGCATCAGCACCATCGCCCGGCTTTCCTTCGAGACCGGCGCCATGCTGGACTTGTACATCATCGACGGCGAAAGATCGGCCCAGAGCCAGACGGTGTGGGCGGCTTCCCATTCGCGATCGCGGACATAGACATGATCGTCTCTCGCCGAGCGGCGCCAATCGATGCGCGACAGGCTTTCGCCCTCGGTGAAGGGACGGAACTGCCAGAAATTCTCGCCGATGCCGCGCTTGCGGCGGCCGTGCCAGCCGGCAATCACCGTATTTGCGATGCGCTTGGCCTCGACCATGCAGTCAGGGATGAGCGCCGCGCGTTGGCGGGCGCGCGCCAGTGTTTCCGTTGCCGGTGTCGGGATGACCTTCTGGCCTATTGCCGCCAAATTCGCCGGCCTCCTATAACCTTGTTCAACCCTTGGCCTTCCGCACCAGATCAGCGATGACGTCGCGCACGCTCATGCCTTCGGCACGTGCGGCGAAGGTCAGCGCCATGCGGTGCTGCAGGATCGGCTCGGCAAGCGCGTAGACGTCGTCCAGCGACGGCGCCAGCCGGCCTTCGTAGAGCGCGCGGGCACGGGCGCAGAGCATCATCGCCTGGCCGGCGCGCGGACCCGGGCCCCAGGCGACATGCTTGTCGGTCGTCGCGTTGCCCTGACCCGGACGAGCCGAGCGGACCAGATCGAGAATGGCGTCGACGACGCTGTCGGGAACCGGCATCTGGCGGATGAGCTTCTGGATGAACTGCAGCCGTTCGGCGTCGATCACGCTTTCCGCCTTGCCTTCGGACACGCCGGTGGTCTCCATCAGGATCTGCCGTTCGGCGGCCAGCTCCGGATAGTTGACGTCGACCTGCAGCAGGAAGCGGTCGAGCTGGGCTTCCGGCAGCGGATAGGTGCCTTCCTGCTCCAGCGGGTTCTGGGTCGCGAGCACATGGAAGGGCGACGGCAGGTCGTAGCGCTGGCCGGTCATGGTGATGTGGTACTCCTGCATGGACTGCAGAAGCGCCGACTGGGTGCGCGGCGAGGCACGGTTGATTTCGTCGGCCATCAGGAGCTGGGCGAAGACCGGTCCCTTGACGAAGCGGAAGGAGCGGCGGCCAGTCTCGTCCTGGTCCATCACTTCTGAGCCGAGGATATCCGACGGCATGAGGTCGGGTGTGAACTGGATGCGGTTGGCCGAAAGGCCGAGAACGGTGCCGAGCGTGGTGACCAACTTCGTCTTGGCAAGACCGGGAACGCCGACCAGCAGCGCATGGCCGCCGGAGAGGACGGCGAGAAGCGTGTTCTCGACGACGCTTTCCTGGCCGAAGATGACCTTGCCCACCTCGGCCTTGACGGTGGCGATGTCGGCGAGCGCCCGTTCGGCGAGCTCGACGATGGCCTTTTCGTCGAGTGTCGTTTCGGAAGCGGACATCAGGCTCATGGGGCATCTCCATTGGCAGGGTGTGGGCGAAATTGGGCTGCCGAATCGCGGTGTTGTGCGCTGCACTTCAACTCATCATAGCTTATTTCCATTGTGGTGGCTGACAAGCTGGGTGCAAATGACTATCTCGTGAAGGGAATGGTAAATGGACAATCGGGACTGAATGATGGCGGCCAATGAGATGAAAGCGCAGGCGGATGCGGCCGGACTGGCGGCAC
Organism: Rhizobium sp. PAMB 3174; assembly: GCF_052908375.1. Classification (NCBI taxonomy): domain Bacteria; kingdom Pseudomonadati; phylum Pseudomonadota; class Alphaproteobacteria; order Hyphomicrobiales; family Rhizobiaceae; genus Rhizobium; species Rhizobium sp. PAMB 3174. The sequence continues at coordinate 950,061 of NZ_CM128608.1, forward strand.
TCGTGCAGCGCGCCGCATCCGAGACCGGCGCCAAGGGCGGCGGCCTGCCGCCGGTGGAGCGCTGGAATCCGCCCTTTTGCGGCGATATCGACATGGAAATCCGGGCCGACGGCACCTGGTTCTACATGGGGACGCCGATTGGCCGGAAGCCGCTGGTCAGGCTCTTCTCGACCGTCCTGCGCCGGGACAAAGACGGCAAGACCTATCTCGTCACGCCTGTGGAAAAGGTCGGCATCCGGGTCGAGGACGCACCCTTCCTGGCCGTCGAGATGCATGTCGGAGAGAAGGACGGCGCGCCGCTGCTGACCTTCCGGACGAATGTCGGCGATGTGGTCGAGGTCGGACCGGAGCATCCGCTGCGCTTCGCGATTGCCGGCGAGGACAAGCAGCTGAAGCCCTATATCCTCGTTCGTGGCCGGCTGGAGGCGCTTGTCACACGGGCTCTGATGTACGACCTCGTGGCGCTCGGCGAGAGCGAGACGGTCGATGGCGTCGAGATGTTCTCGGTTAGCTCCGGTGGCACGGTTTTCCCGATCATGCCGGCGGCGGAACTGGATGCCCTGTCGCAATGAGTGCTGATTTCCCTTTTTCGGCCGCGGAGTTTCGCCGCAGGGCTCTGCATCAGGTCGGCGCGCCGATCGAGCACGCGGTCCTCGATCATGGCGATCATTCCCTGAACGTCGATCTGGTGCGGGCGATCGACACGCCGAAGCTGCGCGATGCCGCCGTTCTGGTGCCGGTCGTCGACGATGGTCCAGACGCCACGGTCATCTTCACCAAGCGGACGGAGAAGCTTCGCAAGCATTCCGGTCAGGTGGCCTTTCCCGGCGGGTCGGTCGATGCCGAGGACGGCAGCCCGGAGCGGGCGGCGATCCGCGAGGCCGAGGAGGAGATCGGGCTCGACCCGTCCTTCGTAGAGCCGGTCGCCCGGATGCCGCAATATCTTGCGGCGACCGGTTTCCGCATCACCCCGGTGCTCGCCGTCGTCAGGCCCGGTTTCAAGTTCACGCTGAACCCGCACGAGGTCGATGACGTGTTCGAGGTGCCGCTGTCCTTTCTGATGCAGCCGGAAAACCACCGGCGCGACAGCGGCATGCTCGGCGGCGCGGTGCGGCACTTCTACCGCATACCCTATGGCGAGCGGATGATATGGGGCGTGACGGCGGGCATCGTCCGCACCATTTATGAAAGGCTTTACGCATGAAGACTGTCGCCGACGAAGCGTGGTTCAAGGAACCGGCGCTGCGAGCGGTCCTGGTACTCCTGAACGCCGATGGCGGGGAGGCGCGGGTCGCCGGTGGCGCGGTGCGCAACGCGCTGATGGGCATTCCCGTCGGCGATATCGACATCGCCACGACGCTTCTTCCGCAGGAAGTCATGCGTCGGGCGACCGAGGCCGGGATCAAGGCGGTGCCAACCGGCATCGATCATGGCACGGTCACGCTGGTGAAGGACCATACGCCGTTTGAAGTCACCACGCTGCGCAAGGACGTCCAGACCTTCGGGCGCCACGCGGAAGTGGCGTTCGGGGCGGACTGGCAGGTCGATGCCGAGCGCCGTGACCTGACGATCAACGCACTCTATGCCGATGCCGACGGCAACATCATCGATCTCGTCGACGGCATGCCGGACATCGAAACGCGCAACGTGCGCTTCATCGGGGATGCCGGCGAGCGGATTGCCGAGGATTACCTGCGCATTCTCCGCTTCTTCCGCTTCTTTGCGCTGTACGGCAGCGGTCGTCCAGATGCGGCGGGACTGCGTGCTTCTGCGGCGGCGCGCTCGAAGCTTGTGACGCTTTCGGCGGAGCGCATTTGGTCGGAAACGAAGAAGCTGCTCGGCGCACCGGATCCGGGTAGGGCGCTTCTCTGGATGCGCCAGACGGGTGTCCTGACCGAAATCCTGCCGGAGACGGAAAAGTGGGGCATCGACACCATACCGGCGCTTGTCGAGGCCGGCGCGGCACTCGGCTGGAAGCCCGATCCCATGCTGCGGCTGATGGCCATGCTGCCGCCGGATGGCGAGCGTCTGGCCGCATTGGCCAAGCGCCTGCGGCTTTCGAACGCCGAGGCTGCCGAGCTTGCCGCGTTTGCGGGCGCTCCCCCGATTGCGGACGATATCAGCGACCGTGCCTTCGACCGTCTGCTGTACCGGTCGGGGCCTGAAGGCATTATCGCCCGGCTGCGCATCGATCTCGCCAATGCGCGGGCGAAGGCCGGCGCGGACATGTTGGCGATGGCGAAGGTGGGGCGGTTGTCGCTTTTGCTGGAGCGGGCGGAACGCTGGAAGAAGCCGGTCTTTCCGCTGTCGGGCGCAGACATGCTGGCTGCAGGCATGCAGCCGGGTCCGAAGGTCGGCGATGTCCTGAAGGGATTGGAAGAAGAATGGGTGAAGTCGAATTTCGTGATGGACCGGGCGAGCCTGCTCGCCCGGCTGGATGATTTCCGCTGACGGCGGCCGAGTGCCTTTCGAGGCCTAGGCCGCCTTGTCTTCCTTGCGGATACGGGCCTTGATGTTTTCGACCATGGTTTCCCGGATCACCGTTTCGCCATGCGCGGTGCGCATGTGCTCGACGGCGCGGCGAACCACTTCGGCGTCCTCGTCCGCCCGGGTATGCCAGTCGCAACCCGGAACGAGTGTTCCACATTCGAATACTTTCATCAGGTTCTCCTTTCTGTCATCGGCCACCTCTTGAGTGATGATGGCCGGTTACACCCGGAGACCGGAAATCTCAGTCCGGCATTGCCCAGGCGTTGAAGCATGCGGGCGACTTGTACTGCCCGTCATGCGTGACCCTGCCTTCGATCGCTTCCTGATGTCCGGTCGCGATTTCGGGATGGCCGCCGAGCTTCAGCGTCGCCTGCTCGACAAAATAGGAATGAGGCAATTTCAGATCGCTTGCCGCGCGCAAGTCTTCGGCAAGGCGTTCTATCTCGATCTTCAGCGTACGCGTCTTACGGGGGGACTCTGTTGCGACATCGATGACCGGTTTGCGGTCGGTCTTTGCATCTGCCATTTCGAACTCCTCCTTCAAAAAGCGAGCTACAATCCCTCCAACGATTGCTCTGGGTCTGAAGGTACCATCTTTTTGCGCGAATGCTAAATTAAAAAGCGGGCAAGGCATTGCCCGTGGAGCACGGTCGCCGGACCTATTCGGTGGCATCATTCCGCAGTTTTTCAAGAAAAACAGACGCTTGATCGCGGGCAGCCTTACGGTCCTCAGGGGCCATTTTGTGCCAGGTCGCGTAGATCTGTCGCATGCGCGGATTAGAGCCCAAGCGCTTTTCATGCCGGGCGATGAAATCCCAGTAAAGGTAATTGAAGGGGCAGGCATTTTCGCCGGTCCGCGCCTTCACATCGAAGGCGCAATCATCGCAGTAGTTGGACATGCGGTTGATGTAGGCGCCGCTCGCCGCATAGGGCTTCGATCCGAGCAGCCCGCCGTCGGCATACTGGCTCATGCCGAGCGTGTTCGGCAGTTCCACCCATTCGAAGGCGTCGATGTAGACGGCGAGATACCATTCGTGGACCGCGTGTGGGTCGATGCCGGCCAGAAGAGCGAAGGTGCCTGTCACCATCAGCCGCTGAATGTGATGGGCATAGGCCTCGTCGCGGGTCTGGCCGATCGCCTGGCGCAGGCAGTTCATGTCGGTCTCGCCGCTCCAGTAGAACCAGGGTAGGGGCGCATGCGCCGACAGGGCATTCCTGTCGCGGTAGTCCGGCATTTTCAGCCAGTAGATGCCCCGGACATATTCGCGCCAGCCGATGATCTGGCGAATAAAGCCCTCGGCGGCGTTCAAGGGCGCCTTGTTCTTGCGACAGGCCTCCTCGACTGCGCGGCAGACTTCCAAAGGGTCGAGCAGCCCCAGATTGATGTAGGGCGAAATCAGGCCATGATAGAGAAAGGGCCGACCGCTCAGCATGGCGTCCTGATAGGTTCCGAAATTGGCGAGCGACGTTTTCAGGAAGTCGTCGAAGGCGCGCTCCGCGTCCTTGGCAGTCACCGCCCAGCCGAAATTCTCCAGCGCGCCGAAATTGTCGGGAAACGCCTTCTCGACGAGAGCGATCACCTCGCGCGTGATGTCGTCCGGCTCGAAGCGCAGGCGTTTTGGCAGGAACAGGTCTTCCTTGGCCGGCTTGCGGTTGTCATGGTCGAAGTTCCACTTGCCGCCCTCCGGCTTGTCGCCGTCCATCAGGAGACCGGTGTCGCGGCGCATTTCCCGATAGAAATGCTCCATGCGGAATTCCTTGCGCCCCTCCGCCCAGTCCGCAAACTTGGCCTTCGAACAGAGAAAGCGTTCGTCGGGCCGGCAGTCGACGTCGATATCAAGGTCGTCCGCCCAGCTATCGATCATCTCCTGGACGCGCCATTCGCCTGCCTCGGTGACGACGACCTTGCCCGGCTTGTGGCGCTTGACGGCGCGGGCGAGCTCCTCGGAAAAACTGTGGGTGTTCTCAGGGTCGATGAGGTTCACATAATCGACGGTCCAGCCCTCTGCCTCAAGCTCGCTTGCGAAATGGCGCATCGCCGAAAGGATCAGCACCAGCTTCTGCTTGTGGTGGCCGACATAGCTTGTCTCGTCGCGCAACTCGCACATCAGCACGACGTCGCGATCCTTGTCGGCCGCCCAGAGGCTGCTGATCTGGCGCGTAAGCTGGTCGCCGAGGATCAGGATGAGGGAAGGGCGGTCGGCCATGGGCTCGAATTCGTCTTTCGTCAGGAGAGGCGGCGCATGTGCGCGCCGTGGCTACTCCGGACACTACGAATTCGGGCGCCGCGCGGATCAGGCACCGCGGCCACTCGACCTTACGGCCAGCGGACCACGGGCGGCAGCGAAGACAGGATGGAATCGATATTGCCGCCGGTCTTCAGGCCGAAGATTGTGCCGCGGTCGTAGAGCAGGTTGAACTCGACATAGCGGCCACGACGGATCAGTTGCTCGTCGCGGTCGGCTTCGGTCCAGCTCTTATTAAAATTGTCGCGGACGATCTTCGGATAGACGAGGCTGAAGGCCCGGCCGACGTCGCGCACGAAGGCGAAGTCGGCATCCCAGCCGCCGCGTGCCTCGTCCGAATGCAGCCAGTCGAAGAAGATGCCGCCGATGCCGCGCGGCTCGTTGCGGTGCTTCAGGAAGAAGTATTCGTCGCACCATTCCTTGAAGCGCGGATAGTCGGCGACCTCGTCGTGCTGGCCGCAGGCGATCTGCATCGACTTGTGGAAGAGCTGCGTGTCGGGATCGTCCTGCGTGCGCCTTCGCGCCAGCACCGGGGTCAAATCCGCGCCGCCGCCGAACCACTGGCTCGACGTCACCACCATGCGGGTGTTCATGTGGACGGCCGGAACATTCGGGTTCACCGGATGGGCGATCAGCGAAATGCCGGATGCCCAGAAGCGTGGGTCTTCCTCGGCGCCGGGGATCTGGCTGCGGAATTCCGGCGAGAACTCGCCGTAGACCGTGGAGGTGTGGACGCCGGCCTTTTCGAAGACGCGACCGGCCAGCATCGACATGCGGCCGCCGCCGCCCGTTCCGCCGTCGCGCTTCCAGTCGCTCTGCTCGAAGCGGCCCGGTTCGTGATCCGACAGGGGGCCGGCAAGCTCGTCCTCGAGCGTTTCGAACGAGGCGCAGATCTGATCGCGAAGCTCTTCGAACCAGGCCTTGGCCCGGGTCTTCTTCTCCTCGATATCGTCCGGCAGGCCCTTCGGCAGTTCCGGTCTCTGCATCGTTTCCTCCGCCTTGCGCGCGATCCTGGCGGCGACTCGCTGGGCCCCGCCTGTAGTTTCTGGCGTGCTCTAACAGTTGATGGCGCAAAATCCAACGGTGGCGGCCCTTGGGTCATGCATTACGCCAGCAAAATGGACTCGCCATAAAGCATTACCCGCACTATTCTTGAACGTGGCGAGAGGTATTGTGCATGGCGAAAGTACCTGCCCGTCCGCCGATGGACGGTTTGAAGCGACGGATCCGACAGCACCGCGACGAGCGCGCGCGGGGCGCCAAGACAGATTTCGTTCGCAAGACCTATTGCCTCGGTCGCGAGGAAGCCCGCGCCAAGGCACGCGAATGGTTCGACGCCTTTCCCAAGGCCGCCTACTGGACGACGGTGGAAAGCTGGCGGCAGCTCGAAGGCGACCGGATCGAGTTCACCATGCGCCGCCTGCCGTCCGCGGACTGATCACCCGACAGTTTATCTCTCATGTTTTATTCTGAAGCATTCAAAGCAAAGCTTCATATTCTATTTGCCAATTCAATGATCGTTTTTGGTTCATCCCGTGAAATGCAGTGATCCATAAAAGTTTAGCGATCCGGAAAAACATTCTCCAACGGTTGTCTTATACATGTGAGGCCTGATCGGTACTTCCCTGCCATCGATATGGATATGGGGAACAGGGCATGACGCCATCCGAGCGCCGTTCTTCGGCATGTCGCCCTAACCCGAGACACATGGGGATCCCATGGTAAGCTTGAACAATTCGACGGCCGCATCCGCCCTTTCGCTGCTCACCGGCTCGAACAAGGCGCTGGCCAACACGATCACCAAGGTCGCCTCCGGCAAGGAGGTCAACAGCGCCTCCGACAACGCCGCCTATTGGGCGATCGCAACGGACATGGAGTCGCAAGGGTCGGCTCTTTCGAGCGCACAGGATGCGACGGCGTTCGCCTCCGCTACCGTCGACACCGCGCGTCTCGGCATGCAGGCGGCAACCGATATCGTCACGCAGATCCAGTCTAAGCTGATCCTGGCGAAGTCGCTCGGCGGATCGGCCAAGGATGCGGTCGGCGCGGAGATCAACCAGCTGAAGGAACAGTTGGGCACGGTCGCCCAGAGCACCTCGTTTGCCGGCCAGAACTGGCTGAGCACGGATGCCGGCAGCGCTCCGCAGACACAGTCGCTCGTCGCTTCGGCAACAACCGACAGCAAGGGCGGCGTCAGGATCGGCACGATCGACTACGATACCGCGCAATCCAATCTCATTGCCGGCGGCGATGCCGAAGATGGTCTGCTGACCCGCAGCTATTCCGGTACGACGGCAAGCGGTACGGCCTACGACTATCACCTGATCGACGCGAACTCGACGGCCGCAACGACCGGATCGGAAATTGCGGTCGATTCTTCGACCACCTCCGACGAACTGGATGGCATGATTGCGGCCACGAACTCCATGCTGAGCGGACTGACCGGTGCCGGCGCATCGCTTGGCGCGACGTCGAACCGGATTTCCAGCTCGTCGGATTTCCTGCAGAACCTGCAGGACACCATCAAGAAAGGCATCGGCCGGCTTGTGGATGCCAATATGGAGGAGCAGGCGGTCAACCTGTCGGCCCAGAAGGTACAGCAGCAATTGCAGACCATTGGCCTCAACATCATGAACAATCAGTCGAAGAACATCCTGTCGTTGTTCGGCTGAACACCCTGACCCCGGAAACAGTGCCTATGTTTCCAACCTGCCCGCGGTTTCTTGAAAAAGGCTGCGGGCTTTTTCATGCCTGCTGGCGAATCGCTTCCCCGGCGATCATGGCGACCGACATGGCGATGTTGAGCGACCGCTGACCCTCGACCATGGGGATGAGCACGCGGGCATCGGCCGCGTCGTGGACATGCTCGGGCACGCCGGCGCTTTCGCGCCCGAAGAGGAGAATGTCGTCGGGCCGGTAGGCAAACGTTGTGTAGGGCAGGGCGGCCTTGGTGGAGGCCAGCACCAGCCGTCGCCCTTCGGCCTTGCGCCATTCCTCGAAGACCTGCCAGTTGACGTGCCTCGTGAGCGCGGCGCGGGCGATGTAGTCCATGCCGGCGCGCTTCAGGTTGCGGTCGGAGAGATCGAATCCGGCCGGCTCGATGATCTCGACGGCAAGGCCGAGGCAGGCAGCAAACCGCAGGATTGTTCCCGTATTGCCGGGAATGTCGGGCTGGTAGAGGGCGATCGATGGTCTCGTCATGATCTGCTGGTTAGCCCGCTTGCCGGACGCGTTCAAGCGTCGATGCGTCGATGCAACTTCAGGCTGTTGCCGATCTGTCACATGCGACAGTCCGTGACGCCGTTGCGTCATTGATGCTTTTCAAATTTCGAAAACGGGGGTAAAAGACGTCCCATCTTTCCACCGCGATACAGGAGGCAGACATGGATAATGTGACCTGGACCGGCCTTCTTGCTGGCGCGCGGCGGAATGCACTGCCACGACCGACCGGCATCTCCTTCGCCGGCTGAGCCCTTAACGCTCTCCCATTTTCCCAAGATTCTAAATAACAGCGCGCGCGGCAGATTTGCCTCGTTTTCCCTGAGGAAGCTTCGGTTTCGACCGGCCTTTTTGATGCTATAGTTCCGTTCGGGATCTGCATCGCGCGTAAAAATCATTCTGGAGACATCCAATGTTCGCCTGGTTTGAACAGCGACTGAACCCCTATCCCTCGGAAGATCCCGAGCTGCCCCCCAAGGGGCTTTTCTCCTTCTGCTGGCACTATACCAAGCCGGCCGCCGGCTGGCTCCTGGCCATGTCGTTCTTCACCGTGCTGATCGCGGTCGGAGAAGTCATGTTGTTCCGGTTCCTCGGCGACATCGTCGACTGGCTGTCGAATGCGGATCGCACGACCTTCCTGCAGACGGAAGCACCCAAGCTGATCGGCATGGGTGCCATGGTGCTGGTCGGCCTGCCTCTGATCGTCGCAGCGCAGTCGGTCATCATGCACCAGGTGCTGCTCGGCAATTTCCCGATGATGGCGCGCTGGCAGATGCACCGCTTCCTGCTGCGTCATTCGATGACGTTCTTCGCCAACGAATTTGCCGGACGCGTGGCCACCAAGGTCATGCAGACGTCGCTTGCCGTGCGCGAAACGGTGATGAAGCTGCTCGACGTGTTCGTCTACGTGATGTCCTACTTCATCACGATGATCGTCGTCGTCGCCACCGCCGACTGGCGGCTGACGGCGCCGCTGATCGTGTGGCTCGCCATCTATGTCTCCATCGTCGCCTACTTCGTCCCTCGGCTGCGCAAGATTTCCGCCGATCAGGCGGATGCGCGCTCGATGATGACCGGCCGGATCGTCGACAGCTATACCAACATCGCGACGGTGAAGTTGTTCTCGCATGCCGGTCGCGAGGAGCGGTACGCCAAGGGCGGCATGGACGAGTTTCTGCAGACCGTCTACCGGCAGATGCGCCGCGTGACGCTCTTCCAGATCTTCGTCTATCTCAACAACTGCGTGGCGCTCTTTGCTATCGGCACGCTGTCGATCTGGTTCTGGCTGAACGGCGTGATCTCCATCGGGGCGATCGCCATTGCCATCGGCCTTGCCATGCGCATCAACGGCATGTCGCAGTGGATCATGTGGGAAGTGTCGGCGCTCTTCGAAAACATCGGCACCGTCTATGACGGCATGGCGATGATGACGAAGCCGCACGACATCGTCGACAGGCCTGCCGCCAACGCGCTGACCGTGCCGAAGGGGGAAATCCTGTTCGACAAGGTCCGCTTCCACTACGGCAAGCAGAAGGGTGTCATCGAGAACCTGACGCTCGGCATCCGTCCCGGCGAAAAGGTCGGCCTTGTCGGCCGTTCGGGTGCCGGCAAGACGACGCTGATGAACCTGCTTCTGCGCTTCTTCGATCTGGAGGCGGGCCGCATCACGATCGATGGCGACGACATCTCTACGGTGTCGCAGGACAGCCTTCGTTCGCTGATCGGCGTGGTCACGCAGGACACCTCGCTCCTGCATCGCTCGATCCGCGACAATATCTCCTATGGCCGTCCGTCGGCCAGCGACGAGGAGATCATCGAGGCTGCCAGGCAGGCGAACGCCTGGGACTTCATCCAGTCGCTTGAGGATCTGCAGGGCCGCAAGGGGCTCGACGCCCATGTCGGCGAACGCGGCGTCAAGCTTTCCGGTGGCCAGCGCCAGCGGATCGCGATCGCCCGCGTGTTCCTCAAGAACGCGCCGATCCTGATCCTCGACGAGGCGACGTCGGCGCTCGATTCCGAAGTGGAGGCGGCGATCCAGGAGAGCCTGTTCTCGCTGATGGAAGGCAAGACGGTGATCGCGATCGCCCACCGCCTGTCGACGTTGACGCAGATGGACCGGCTGATCGTGCTGGACAAGGGCAACATCGTCGAGTCGGGCACGCATGCGGAACTCGCCGCCGGTACCGGCATCTATGCCGACCTCTGGAACCGCCAGTCCGGCGGCTTCATCGCCGACGAACTGGAAGTGGCGGCGGAGTAGGGCGTTTCACGCAAATCCGCCCGCGGCTTTAGTCGCGGGCGGACACGCTACTTGGGTGAAATGATGAAAATATTCTTCGATGTTGATGGCGTATTGATCGACGGGTGGCATGTGCGGCCGGAACTGCGCAGACCATGGGACGCAACCATCGAGGAGGATCTCGGCGTCGATCGCCTAGCATTGCAACGGCAGTTGTTTGCAGGCGAAGGCGGGTCCGCGCCGATGACGGATTGTATAACGGGCCGTCGGGATTTGGCAGACGTGCTGGCCGAGGTCTTGCCCCAAACAGGTTATCGCGGTTCCGTCGGGGATTTCATGCGGTACTGGTTTGAAAAGGACTCGAACCAGAATGCTGCGGTGTTTTCGCTGGTGAAGCGATTGCGGGCCCTCGGGGGGCGTCAGCTTTTTCTCGCCACTGGGCAGGAGCATCACCGAGCCCGATATCTGTGGGACGACCTGAAGTTTTCCGAGCACTTTGATGACTTGTTCTACAGCGCCGAAATAGGCTTCGGCAAAAACGATCCCCGCTTTTTTGAAGCCATCAATGATCGCCTGAGTATTGCCGTGGGCGAGCGGCCGTTATTTTTCGATGATCAGAGAGACATCTGCGACATCGCCATCGCGTGTGGATGGGATGCCACCGAGGTGACTTCCGCAGACGACATCCGCAACCATCCTCGTCTCGCCTCTCTATGGTAACCGGAGGAGGCAGATCGCACTCCTCCGATTGGCCTCCCATTATTGCGTCAGACGGATATTCGAGAGGTAGGTGTCGAACAGCGCCGAGAAGCCGCTGACGATCTCGTCCTTGTCCTCTGCCGCGATGAAGTAGCTGGAGTTCGATGCGCACGCGGACAGCGCCTTGGATATATAGTCGCGCCGGCTCGTGCCGTTGTCGGTCGAGCTCAGGGTGCCTCCCCAGACACTGGTGAAGTAGCTGGAACTCATCGTGGAACCCAGCGTGCTTTGGTAGCGGTATACGTCATCGCCGATCGAGACGGCGAGATACTCGGTGTAGAGAACCGCCATGGTGGCCTTGGCGTTCTTGGCATTGTCGCACCATTTCGGATTGAGCGGCGAGATGTCCGGATAATAGCTCGAACTGGTGATGAAGCCCTTGCTGGACTGCGCGCCGTCGGTGATCAGCATGACCAGTTTCTTGGCGGAATCCTGGGTCAGTCCATCGCCGGCGGTGCCGACAGCTGTCGACAGGCTCTTGAGGGCGCGGAAGTCGGACGAGTCGTAGGTGCTGTCGGAGTTCAGGGCGCTGTTGTTGGTCAGCGACGAGCGCAGCGCGGCGGTGTCGTAGGTCGGCGCCTGGATCGCGTGCAGCCCGTTTGCCGTGTTGTAGCTTGAAGAGAAGAGCGACGAGCCGGTCGTGCTGGTGCCGACGGTGTAGAAACCGACACGAATGTGCTGGGTTTCGGTGTTGGCGGCGTCGACCATGTCGAGCACGGACCTGACGGCGTCGAGCTGGACGTCCGAACGCAACGTCACGTTGTTCAGTCGCGCCATTTCGTATGGGGTGTAGTAGGTGTACGTCTTCTTGCGACCGCTGCCGCTCGCCACTGCGATGCTGCCCGAGTGACAGGCGAAGACACAGCTGGTCTTGTCGACCATCAGTTGCTGGTCGGCCGTGGTGGCGGCCAGCAGCATAGAAGAGGATTTGTCGAGGACGATGTAGACGTCGATAAAGGATGTCGTCGAGCCTGCCGCGGCAGCGGTGATCGAGACGTCAATGTCGTCCACGCCGACGATGCGCAGCAGCGTTGTGCCGATCGTGCCTCTGACGGTGGCTTTGATCTCGTGCGTCGTATGATCGATCGTGATGTCGTCGTCCGTGAGCTGGTAGGTGCCGATATTCGACGAAGCCGTCGCGTTGACATCCGCAGTCGGATCGACCGAGCTGTCAGCGTTGGTCAGCGGCGTTTGGGCGGCAAACCATTTGCGGATCTTGTCCTTGATCTCGGCATCAGTCGCCGTGCCGATGTCGCGCACGCCGGCAAGAAGAGCGGCGTCGAGATCGGCCTGCATCTTCTCGCGGGTGTTGTAGGCTTCGGCGAAGTCGAAGCTCGATCCCACCGTCATGGAGAGCGGCACGGCGATGAGCGCGAAGGTCACCGCGAAATTGCCGGCGCGATCCGAGCTGAAGCGCTTCAGCGCTTGCCGCAAGCGCGGCAAGGCTGCAGAGCACTGTTCTACAAGCTGCCATTCCTTTTGCATGCACTGCTCCGGTTCAAAATGATACAGGCGGTCGATATGCGCCATTACTGATCGGAGACATTACTATTTCTTGCAGTCTGGTAGTAGGTGTCTTGTAAATACCTGGTGTATTCGGCTGTAATTCGAGTATTAAATTTTTAATCGAAATATATACATGTATCGATTTTGTCGAATTGCTCCAGATTTTTCAACTTATCCGCTGTGCTGGGCTGCTGTTCGTGCAATTTCAGGTGTCCTCCGATCGCCGTTTTCCCGCCATCGGCCGTGGGTGGCTGTATCAATTCGAGGCACCTGTCTTGTTTGGTTACGGTTGCCGCGCGGCCCCGTTGCGTTTCTGAATGGTAAATGCGGGACAGGGCCGCGCGGCAATTTGGCGAGGGAGCCTCTATTTGCCGAAATTCGGAATCCGCCTATATCTCGCTCATGCTGATCGCCCGAATCCTCCGCCTCTTCGAAAACTGGATCGATCCCTTCGCCCGCCATGATGACCTGCGGCCGCCACGGGGTACGCTGGCTTTCATCTGGTATTATGTCCGGCAGGCCAAGTGGCCGTTCTTCGCCATGCTCGTGCTTGGCGGGCTGGTGGCGATGCTGGAGGCTGCGCTGTTCTGGTTCGTCGGCCGGCTGGTGGATATCCTCGATCAGACGCCGAAAGGATCGGGATGGGAGGGGCTGACCGGCAATCACGGGGTGGAGCTCGTCGCGATGCTCGCAACCGTGCTCGTCGTCCGCTTCATCGTGACGGCGCTGAGCGCGCTCGTTGAAGAGCAGGTGATCGTCCCCGGTTTCGTGACGCTTGCCCGCTGGCAGGCCTATGTTCATGTCGCGCGCCAGTCGCTGACCTTCTTCCAGAACGATTTCGCCGGGCGCATCGTGACGAAGGTCTGGAGTGCCGGGCAGTCGGTCTCCGACCTGATGGTGTCGATGCTGCAGGTGGTGTGGTTCATCATCATCTACACCGTCTCGACCATGGCGCTGGTTGCGCAGCTCGACTGGCGACTGTCGGCGCTGATCGCGCTCTGGATCGGGGTGTTCGGGTTGCTGGCCCGCTATTTCGTCCCGCGGGTGCGGGCGAGGGCGCGCGAGACGGCGGAGATGGCGTCGATGATCAACGGCCGGCTGGTCGATTCCTACGGCAATATCCAGACGCTGAAGCTCTACGGCCGCGAGGACGAGAACGACCAGTACATGATGAGCGGTTTCCGCAAGGGGCGCGCCGTGGTCATGGAACTGACCCGGCACATTACCGGTATCCGCACGTCGCTGGCGCTTCTGTCCGGGGTGATGATTTCCATGGTCGCCGCGCTTTCGGTCGACCTCTGGCTCAGCGGCGCGATCTCGTCCGGCGGAGTCGCCTTCACGCTTGGTCTCGTCCTGCGCCTCAACATGCTGCTCGGCCGCATGATGACGCAGTTCAACGGCATCGTGCGCAATATCGGCGTCATACAGAATGCGGCCGAGATGATTTCGGAGCCCATCCAGCTGACGGACCGGCCGGGCGCCGGCGCGTTGGTGGTGACCGGACCGGATATCCGCTTCGAGGGCATCCGCTTTCACTACGGCAAGGGCTCGGGTGTCATCGACGATCTCAGCCTGCACATCCGGCCCGGCGAGAAGGTCGGCATTGTCGGACGCTCGGGCGCCGGCAAGTCGACGCTCGTCAATCTGCTGTTGCGTTTCTACGACCTCGAAGGCGGACGGATCCTGATCGACGGGCAGGATATCGCGGCCGTTCGCCAGGAATCGCTGCGCTCCCAGATCGGCATGGTCACCCAGGACACGGCGCTTCTGCATCGCTCGATCCGCGACAATATTCTGTTCGGCAGGCCGAATGCGGGGGAAGGGGATCTGGAGCGGGCGGCGGAACGCGCCGAAGCGCTGCATTTCATCCGCGACCTGCAGGACCAGCGCGGCCGCAAGGGTTTCGACGCGCATGTCGGCGAGCGCGGCGTCAAGCTGTCCGGCGGCCAGCGCCAGCGCATCGCCATCGCCCGTGTGATGCTGAAGGACGCACCGATCCTCGTTCTCGACGAGGCGACGTCGGCGCTCGATTCGGAAGTCGAGGCCGCCATCCAGTCGAACCTCGCCCGGCTGATGGAAGGAAAGACCGTTCTGGCGATCGCGCACCGGCTGTCGACGATCGCCGCGCTTGACCGGCTGATCGTCATGGACAAGGGGCGGATCATCGAAGAGGGGACGCATCACGAGCTCCTCGCATCCGGTGGGCTATACTCAGAACTCTGGGCGCGTCAGTCGGGCGGATTCCTTGCCGCAGAAGACGATGTCGCACAGCCGATTTCGGCGGAATAGTGGCTCCAGACGCCGGAAAAACTGCCCTCCGAAGGCCGTTCTGATCAGTTGGCATGCGGCAGGACGCCGCTGCCGACGAAGCGGCTCGCGGGAGGTCGCGCAATGCTCTACCAAGAACTGCCGGGGCCTATGCTGGGCCATTTGTCTTTCATCAACTCGATCAGTGACATGGCGGGAGCAATTTTCCGGGACATTGTTGGCTCACCCCCTTGCCAAGACTGGACTTATTTTGCGATCAAGCATAGAAGCGCCGGAATGGTGGGGAGTCTGTTACGGGACCGTGTTTTCATGGGGCTCTCCAATCTTAAGGTGTAGATGCGGTTTTTCGCAGAAATACGCGGAGAGGATGGGTAACCGTGAGCGAACACGAAGCGACTAGCGAGAACATGGGCGAGCCGACTCGCCGTGATTTCCTTTATCTGACCACCGGCATGGCTGCTGCTGTAGGCGCAGTCTCCGTTGCGTGGCCCTTTATCGACCAGATGCGTCCGGATGCATCGACTCTGGCGCTCGCCTCGATCGAGGTTGACGTTTCGGCGCTGGAGCCGGGCATGTCGCTGACGGTCAAATGGCGCGGCAAGCCGGTCTTCATCCGCAACCGCACGGACAAGGAAGTCGAAGAGGCTGCCAGCGTTCCGATGGACCAGTTGAAGGACCCGGTCGCGCGCAACGCCAACCTGCCGGCCGATGCACCTGCGAGCGGTGTCGACCGTTCCGCCGGCGACGGCAAGCAGAACTGGATCGTGATGATCGGCTCGTGCACCCATCTCGGCTGCGTGCCGCTCGGTCAGGCCGGCGAATATAACGGTTGGTTCTGTCCCTGCCATGGTTCTGTCTACGATACGGCGGGCCGTATCCGTAAGGGTCCGGCACCCGAGAACCTCCACATGCCGGTTTTCTCGTTCGTCAACGACACAGTCATTAAGATCGGTTGAGGGGGATACTGATTATGAGTGGCCATTCTAGCTACCAGCCGTCGACGGGTCTCGAAAAGTGGATCGATTCCCGCCTGCCGCTGCCCCGGATGATTTACGACAGCTTCGTCGCCTATCCGGTTCCCCGCAACCTGAACTATGCCTACACCTTCGGCGCCATGCTGTCGGTCATGCTGATCGTCCAGATCCTCACCGGCATCGTTCTCGCCATGCATTACACCGCCGAGACGACGATCGCCTTCGACTCTGTCGAAAAGATCATGCGCGACGTCAATCACGGCTGGCTGATCCGTTACCTGCACTCCAACGGCGCGTCGTTCTTCTTCGTCGCCGTCTACCTGCACATCGCCCGCGGTCTTTACTACGGTTCCTACAAGGCGCCGCGTGAAATCCTCTGGATCCTCGGCGTCGTCATCTATCTCCTGATGATGGCGACCGGCTTCATGGGCTACGTTCTGCCCTGGGGTCAGATGTCCTTCTGGGGCGCGACCGTCATCACCGGCTTCTTCTCGGCCTTCCCGTGGGTCGGCGAGTGGATCCAGCAGTTCCTGCTTGGCGGCTTTGCCGTCGGCCAGCCGACGCTGAACCGCTTCTTCTCGCTGCACTACCTGCTGCCCTTCATGATTGCCGGTGTCGTTATCCTGCACATCTGGGCGCTGCACGTGACCGGCCAGACGAACCCGACCGGCGTGGAAGTAAAATCGAAGACCGACACCGTTCCCTTCACGCCCTATGCGACGCTGAAGGATGCGCTCGGCGTGGTGATCTTCCTGATCGCCTATGCCTGGTTCGTCTTCTACCTGCCGAACTACCTTGGCCACCCCGACAACTACATCATGGCCAACGCCCTGAAGACGCCGTCCCACATCGTTCCGGAATGGTACTACCTGCCGT
This sequence comes from Rhizobium sp. PAMB 3174, assembly GCF_052908375.1. Classification (NCBI taxonomy): domain Bacteria; kingdom Pseudomonadati; phylum Pseudomonadota; class Alphaproteobacteria; order Hyphomicrobiales; family Rhizobiaceae; genus Rhizobium; species Rhizobium sp. PAMB 3174. The sequence continues at coordinate 966,638 of NZ_CM128608.1, forward strand.
TCTACGCGATGCTGCGTGCGATCACCTTCAACATCGGCCCGATCGACTCCAAGCTCGGCGGCGTCCTGGTGATGTTCGGCTCGATCATCATCCTGTTCTTCCTGCCGTGGCTCGATACCTCGAAGGTCCGTTCGGCCGTGTACCGTCCGTGGTACCGCCTGTTCTTCTGGCTCTTCGTCGTCGACTGCATCATGCTGGGCTGGCTCGGTTCGCGTACGCCGTCCGACCTCTACACCCTCATGGCTCTGTGCGGCACGATCTACTACTTCGGTTTCTTCCTGGTCATCATGCCGGTTCTCGGCCTGATCGAAACGCCGAAGCGCATTCCCAACTCGATCACCGAAGCGGTGCTCGAGAAGAAGAGCGCGAAAGCGTGAACCTGCAGCGGCTGAAAGGAACTGAAACAATGAAAAAGCTTGTATCAAGCATTGTCATCGCCGCCGCTGTCTTCGCGTCGGGATCGGCATTCGCGGCCGAGGAAAGCCACGGCCTTGCCGAGGAGACAACGCATGCGATTGCGGGTGGGCACTTCCCCATCCTCAAGCCGAAGAACCAGGACTGGAGCTTTGCCGGGCCGTTCGGCCATTACGACAAGGCCCAGCTGCAGCGCGGACTTAAGGTCTACACCGAAGTCTGTTCGGCCTGTCATTCGATGGAGCTGGTGTCCTTCCGCACGCTGGAAGACCTCGGCTACTCCGAAGCCCAGGTGAAGGCTTTCGCGGCCAACTACGAAGTGCAGGACGGTCCGAATGGCGATGGTGAGATGTTCACCCGCAAGGCCGTTGCCTCCGACTACTTCCCGTCGCCATTCCCGAACCCGGAAGCAGCAGCCGCCGCCAACAACGGTGCTGCCCCGCCGGACATGTCGCTGCTCGCCAAGGCGCGCGGTGTCGAACGCGGCTTCCCGACCTTCATCTTCGATATCTTCACGCAGTATCAGGAAGGTGGTCCGGACTATATCTACTCGCTTCTGACAGGCTACCAGGAGCCGCCGGAAGGCATCAAGAACACCGACGGTTCGGACTATACGGTTCCGGAAGGCACGCACTTCAACCCGTACTTCGTCGGTTCGCCGTCGCTCGCCATGGCACCGCCGATCTCCGATGGCCAGGTGACCTATGACGACGGCTCGCCGGAAACGCTCGACCAGTATGCGCACGACGTCTCCGCATTCCTGATGTGGGCCGCCGAGCCGCATCTCGAAGACCGCAAGCGCACCGGCTTCATGGTACTGGTGTTCCTGGCGATCTTCACGGCGCTGATCTACCTGACCAAGAAGGCGGTCTACGCCAGCAAGGAACACTAAGGGATCTCCGGTCCCCATACTTGAAAGGCGGCTTTCGGGCCGCCTTTTTTATGGGAGGCTTCGAACCTCCCAGCCAAAACAGAGGAAGTCATCGATGAACGATCTGCGTTCCGAACTTGCCGCCGCCATCCGCAACATTCCGGATTATCCGAAGCCTGGCATCATCTTCCGCGACATCACCACGCTGCTCGGCAATCCGCGCGCCTTCCGCCGCGCCGTCGACGAGCTGGTTCAGCCCTACGTCGGGCTGAAGGTCGACAAGATCGCCGGCATGGAGGCGCGCGGCTTCATTCTCGGAGGCGCGGTGGCCCACCAGCTTTCCGCCGGCTTCATCCCGATCCGCAAGAAGGGCAAGCTGCCGCACGACACCGTGCGCATCGCCTACAGCCTGGAATACGGCGTGGACGAGATGGAGATGCACAAGGATGCCGTTCAGCCGGGCGAGAAGGTGATCCTCGTCGACGACCTGATCGCCACCGGTGGTACGGCGGAAGGGGCGGTGAAGCTTCTCAGGCAGATGGGGGCGGACGTCGTCTCGGCCTGCTTCGTCATCGACCTGCCGGAACTCGGCGGCCGCAAGAAGCTCGAAGCGCTCGGCGTCGAGGTTCGCACGCTCGTCGAATTTTCCGGCCACTGAAAGCCGTCAGGCGGCGATCGCCGCCTTGATGTCGTCCTCGATGTCCTGAGGTTTGTCGTTCGGCGCAAAGCGCTTGAGCGGCGTGCCGTCCCGGCCGATCAGGAACTTGGTGAAGTTCCACTTGATCGCCTCGGTGCCAAGCACGCCGGGCAATGCTTCCTTCAGATACTTGAACAGCGGGTGGGCGTCGCTGCCGTTGACATCGACCTTGGCGAAGAGCGGGAAGGAGATGTTGAAGTTCAGGTCGCAGAAGGTCTTGATCTCCTCGTCGCTGCCCTTCTCCTGCGCGCCGAACTGGTTGCACGGAAAGGCGAGGACGACGAGGTCGTCCTTGTACGCCTTGTAGAGCTCTTCCAGGCCGGCATATTGCGGGGTGAAACCACAGGCGCTTGCCGTGTTGACGATCAGCAGCACTTTGCCGCGGTAGGTGTCGAGGTCGACAGGCTGGCCGGCATTGTTCCTGGCCTGATACTCATAGACGGACATTGATCACTCCACCGTGTTTCACTCGTATTCCAGCACGCTGCTTTCGAAGCGCAACACCGGTAACTTGTCCTGGTTCTCGCCTTCGACAAGGGTGGTGTTGAGAATAAGTCCCGGCCGGGAGGCCAGAGCCCGGCTGCCGGTCAGGGTGACGTAATAGGTGACCTTGTCGCCGGCAAAGACCGGACGCAGCCATTTGAGGCTGGTGAAGCCGGGCGAGGGGCCGAGCTTCGGCGGCTCCTGGCCTGCGCCGGTCAACCGGTCGCTCTCCCTTTGCCAGTAGCCGAGGAAGGTCTGCATCCAGGCGGCGGCCGTGTGCCAGCCGGAGGCGCACAGGCCGCCAAAGACGTAATCCTTGGCCGCTTCCGCATCGACATGGAACGGCTGCGGGTCGAAGGCCTTGGCGAAGCGGATGATCTTTTCGTCGGTAAAGGTGTAGGTGCCGACGTTGACACGCGTATCCGGCTTGTGAAGCTCCGACATTCTCATTGTTGAGCCTCCTCGGCCGGGCGCCGCCGCATCATGATCCAGTTCTCCGATTTCAAGACCAGTTCGCCGCGCTGGTTGAAGAGCTCGTGAAGGACTTTTACGAGGCCGAGCCCGGGTCTGGAGGCCGAGCCGCGGCTTTGCACGACGGTCGTCTGACCAGACAGGGTGTCACCGGCGAGCACCGGCTTCTTCCACTCCATCAGGTCGACGCCGGGGGACCCCTCGGAGGCCGATTGCAGGAGGTAGGCATCGATCATCATCCGCATCATGATGCTGGAGGTGTGCCAGCCGGAGGCGACCAGCGTGCCGAACATCGACTCCTTCGCGGCTTCCTCGTCGGTGTGCATCGGCTGCGGATCGAATTCGCTTGCGAAGGCGATGATCTCTTCCTTGCTGACGGTGACCGGAGCGAACGGAAATGTGCGGCCGGAATGAAAATCCTCGAAATAGTATCTGGCTGTCATGGGGCTCTGGGACCATTGTTCGAGGTTGAACAATGGTCAGTTGCCACCCGCATGGCAAGGGGCGGGAAACCCGGAATTTGATGAAAAAACATTCACACATATAGATGTTTTGATTTTTATCATGTCATTCGATGCCGGACAGGCGCAATATGTGAAGACTGCCGGCGGCGTCCGGCCAATGCATCGCTTCAGGAAAGGTCACTTCCATGTTTGCCAAGAATGTCGGTTCCGTCGATCGTATGCTGCGGATCCTCGTCGGCGTGGTTCTCATCGCGCTGTTCTTCCTCTATCCGGGTGCATGGTGGCGCTACTATGCCCTGATCGGCATAGTGCCGCTGGCCACCGGGCTTTTTTCCACGTGCCCGCTTTATTCGATCCTCGGCGTTTCGACCTGCCCGGCGAAAAAGAACTGAGCGGCATAACGCCCTCCGATCGCCATTTGCGGGTTGCATCTGCGGGTTGAAGCTATATCCCTTGTGCAGAATTTTGCAGCCAGGGGATATGAATGGCCGACAGGACCTTTTCGCTCGACGACTGGGAGGGGCGCAAGCGGGCGCTCCAGCCACTCCTCGCAGAAGCCGCCCAGGCGGGCGTGATCGCCGAGGCGCAAAGCGCGCCGCTTGCCGACTTCCTGCTGCATCGGGGCGTGGGCATCACCGCCGCACCTTCGCCGCAGAATGGTGAAGTGCGTGACACGCTCGACGAGCCGATCGCCACCGACCGGGCGACGGAAGAGGAGGAGAGCGAATCGCCGCGCTTCATCCGCGGCTATCACGACGTGCTGATCACCATCGGCATCCTCATCACGCTGGCCGGTCTCGCCGGGCTGACACCCTATTATGTCATTCTCGCCGCCGTGCTGCTGCTATCGGAAATCTTCATCCGCCGCCAGCGGCTTGCCCTGCCTGCCGTCGTCCTGACGCTCGCCTTCACGGTTTCGGCGTTCTATGCGGTGTCATCGCTCTACGTGACGATGACAGGTACGCCGGACCTCTTCGGCGCCGCTTCCGAAAAAGCGGATGCGCTGATCATCCTCGTCTGCGAGGCCCTGCTGCTTGGCGCCTATTACTGGCGCTACCGCGTGCCGATCGCTTTTGCCATGCTGTGCGTTTCCGCCGTCGCCTTCATTGTCTCCGCTATCGCCACGCCGTTCCTCGGACCGCTGCCGCTGGAGACCGCGGTCGGGCGCGGCATCGGCCCGTTCTTCATCGGCCTGTTCGGACTCACCCTGTTCCTGATCGCGCTCTATTTCGACCTTTCCGATCCGAAGCGGCTGACGCGGCGTTCCGACGTCGCCTTCTGGCTGCATCTGGTTGCCGCGCCCGCGCTCCTGAATGCGGTGTTCGTCACGACCATGAACCACAGCGGCGGGATGGGCATTGCCAATCTGCCGCTCAGCGCATCGCTGACGCTCATTGGTGCCGTCGTGGTGCTGATGCTCGCCGGTGTCCTGCTCGACCGCCGCGCCTTCGTCACCTCCGGCCTGCTGTCGCTTGGCTATGCCGTTGCGGGCATTCTGGAGACGGGTGCGCGGGGCGGTCTGTGGGGCCGGATATCGGACCAGTTCTCGGTCGTCGTGCTGGTCGTCGGCGCCATCGTGCTGATCATCGGTTTCGGCTGGCGGACGCTGCGCTCGGGCCTGTTGGCCATTCTGCCCGCACGGATGCGGGCGATCCTGCCGACGCTGCGATAAATCCATTTCCAGCCTGAGAGACTGATTCAGGCCAGCTACGCAACATGTTGAAAAGAAAAGAGCGAGGCGGTTTCCCGTCTCGCTCTTCGTCTATTGCGGTAAGCGCTTGTCTTACGTGTTGAAGCGGAAGTGGATGACGTCGCCGTCCTGGACGACGTATTCCTTGCCTTCGTCGCGGGCCTTGCCGGCTTCCTTGGCGCCGACTTCGCCGCCAAAGGCGATGTAGTCATCATAGGCGATGGTGTTGGCGCGGATGAAGCCGCGTTCGAAATCCGTATGGATGACGCCTGCGGCGGCGGGTGCCTTGGTGCCGCGCACGATCGTCCAGGCGCGTGTTTCCTTCGGCCCGACGGTGAAATAGGTGATGAGGTCGAGCAGGTGGTAGCCGGCGCGGATCAGCCGGTCGAGGCCTGCTTCCTCGAGGCCAAGGGCGCCCAGGAATTCTTGCGCTTCCTCTTCCGGAAGCTGCGCCACTTCGGATTCGATCGCCGCCGAGATGATCACGCATTCCGCACCCTGTTCCTTCGCCATGGCGGCGACGGCTTCGGTGTGCTTGTTGCCGGTCGCGGCGTCGGCTTCGGCGACGTTGCAGACGTAGAGGACCGGATGCGAGGTCAGCAGGTTGAGGCCCTTCAGCGTCAGCACTTCTTCCGGGCTCAGCGTCTTCAGGAGCAGGCGCGCCGGCTTGCCTTCGTTCAGGAGCTTGACGACGGCTTCCATGACCGGAAGCTGCGCCATGGATTCCTTGTCCTTGCCGGTGGCGCGCTTGCGCGTCTGCTCGACGCGGCGCTCCAGGCTTTCGAGGTCGGCGAGCATCAGCTCGGTCTCGATCGTGTCGGCGTCGCCGACCGGATTGATGCGGCCTTCGACATGGGTGATGTCGTCATCCTCGAAGCAGCGCAGCACGTGCACGACGGCGTCGACTTCGCGGATATTGGCGAGGAACTTGTTGCCGAGGCCTTCACCCTTCGACGCGCCACGCACGAGGCCGGCGATGTCGACGAAGGAGATACGCGTCGGAATGATTTCCTTGGACTTGGCGGCTTCCGCCAGCTTCTTCATGCGCGGATCGGGCACTGCGACTTCGCCGGTGTTCGGCTCGATCGTGCAGAACGGATAGTTGGCTGCCTGCGCGGCGGCCGTTTTCGTCAGCGCGTTGAAGAGGGTCGACTTGCCGACATTCGGCAGACCGACGATACCGCATTTGAAACCCATCGGGAAAACCTGTCTTTTCTTCCGGAAATTCTTTGCCTGCCTATGCGGGACACGGGCTTTCAGGTCAAGGGGAAAGCGGCGCGGCGGGGCCGCTTTGGCGATGTCAGAGCCAGTTGATGCGCCTTAGCAGCCAGAGCGTGGCGGCGGAACTGATCGTGACGAAGGCGACGATCAGGATGAAGGCCCAAGTGTCGTTGACGCCGGGTATGCCGCCGACATTCATGCCGAACAGGCCGGCGATCACGCTTGGCGGCAGGAGGAGGGCGGCGAGTGCTGCCAGCCGGTTGGAATTGCGGGCGATGCGCTCGCTGATGACGGTCGACAGGTCGTCGTGCAGGATCGAGGTGCGGTCGCGGATGGCGTCGAGATACTCGATGAAGCGCATCAGCTTGTCGATGACCTCGCGCATCCTGAGCTTGTCACGTTCGCCGAGCCACGGGGCGTCGTCATGTTCGATGCGGTTGAGGGCGTCGCGTTGCGGCGCGAGATAGCGGCGCAATTGGACGGCGCGGCGGCGAAGTGCCTTCAGGCGACCGCGCACCTCGCTGTCATTGCCGTTGAAGATCATGTCGTCGAGCTGATCGACCTCTTCGTCCATGTCGTCCAGCACGGGTTCGAGATCGCGGACCAGCTTGTCGGAGATGAGGGCGAGCAGTTCGCCGGAACGCTGCGGTCCCTTGCCGTTCTCGAGCGCCAGGCGGATGTCGCGAAGCGCGGTGATGTAATGGCCGCTGTCACGCAGCGAGACGACGCTTTCGCCGTCGACCCAAAGGTGGATCGGAACGAGGTCGATGTCGTCCGGCGCATCGTCGACGTCGTCCGGGGCGGTCGCGCAGACACCGCGCAGGATGATCAGCAACCCGTCGTCGATCGGTTCGACGCGGGGGCGGGTGTCTTCCTCCAGAAGGGCGTCCATGACCACCGGGTCTAGGCCGCTCTTCGTCCGGATCCATTCCGCTGCGGCCGGATGGTCGCGTTCCAGATGCAGCCAGACGACGCCTTCCTCGGGCTTGAGGCTGTCGACCGCCGTCAAATCGAGTTGCGTGCCGCCGCCGGCGCCATCGAGAAGCAAGGCGAAGCGTACTCCGGGCTCGGAGCCGTAGCTGACGGACGATCGACGCGATGACGCTGCTATGCCCAAGATCGTCTCCCCGTGCTGCAAAAGGTCAAGCTTCATCAGCGTCTTGCCCCGTGTGCCGAAAGCTTAGCAGCTTGGCCGACAGTCGCAAGCGGGGCAGGGTGACCTGTTGCTGCCGGCGGGCGGCATTGGATTCGGCGTCACGATGCTGTATGGTAGTGGCATTGGAACTCCATAAATTTTCCGCGCCCCATTCCGCCTGAAAACGGCGGCGCTTGCGCTTTGACGGACACGATTTGCTGCGATGAGCCAGAACGATACTGTTCTCAAACCGAAGACAGTGACCAAGCCGAAGCTGGAGCGGCCGCGGCTGCACAAGGTCATTCTCTTCAACGATGACTACACGCCGCGTGAATTCGTCGTGCTCGTCCTGAAGGCCGTGTTCCGGACCGGCGAAGATGCCGCCAACCACATCATGCTGACGGCCCATCAGAAGGGCTCCTGCGTGGTTGCCGTCTATGCCCGCGACATTGCCGAGACAAAGGCGAAGGAAGCGACGGACCTGGCCAAAGAGGCCGGTTTTCCGCTGATGTTCACGACCGAGCCGGAGGAATAGCGCGCAGCCCCGGGCGGCGCTCACTTCACCGATGCCTCCGGATTGCCATCTTGCTGCCGCTTTGATCGGTGCCAATCCAAAGTTGCTTCGGCATTCGCAACCATCGGACAATCATGCAGGCAGAGAGACTTCTTCCGGGGCCGGAGACCCCGTCCGGCGACCGGTGGTCTGTTGCCGTTTCCGTGGCGTTCCACGGCGTTCTTCTCGTCCTGTTGCTGCTGCTCACACGATTTCCGAGGCCGCAGGTCCGACCGACCGAAGAGAGCATCTCGGTTGCGATCGTGCCTTCCGTGCCACCTCAGGCGACGCGGCCCGCGCCGGCCATCCTGACCGCGCCGAAGGCATCCGCCACCGCTACTGCTCCTAACGTTCCGCCGCCATCCGCCAAGCCCGCTGAGCCGCCGCAGAGCCTGACACCGCCGGACGGAAGCCGGATGGTTCAGGCGAAGACCTTCTTTGCGGCAAGGACGCTCGCCGATCCGCGCAGTGCCAAGGCGGTGGCCGAACTCAACGGCGTGGCGCTCGACGACCGCAAGGAGCAGATCTGCAACCTTGAGGCCATGGAGCAGGTGGAGGCGTGGAAGAAGAGCCTGAAGACCGAACAGGTGATAGCCTATGCGCTGAAGGACACGCAGACCGACGGCGCCACCATTCGGGCCGACGGCGCGGCGATTCGTGCCAACGGTCTCTGGTACCGGCTCAAGTTCGACTGCACGCTTGGCGCCGACGACCGCACCGTGACGGCCTTCGCCTTCCAACTGGGAGACGCCATTCCGAAGGCGGATTGGGAGCAGTATTATCTGCCGGCGGGCGGCGACGAGGATTAGTCAAGACAGTTGGCCGCGCTAATCCTGCCTGATCTGAAAGCCCGTTTTCGATTGCGAGAAGCCGCAACTCTCGTAGAATTCGATCACGCCGGGGTTTCGCGCGCCTGTCAGCAGCATTACCTTGTAGCAATCGGCCTGGAAGGCCATTTCGATGGCTTTCCGGATGACTGCGCGCCCGTATCCCATGCGACGATGGTCTGGATGTGTGACGACATTCTCAATCAGCGCATAGGGTCTGCCGCCGCGTGTCAGGTTCGGGATGACAACAAGGGTGCAGGACGAAGCCATCTCGCTGCCAGCAAATCCCGCCAGTATTGTCATACCCGGGTGACGGTCGATTTCCGTGAACCGTCTGGCTGCCATATCCGAAGGCATGGCTGGCGTGTCGCCTGTCAGGTGGGAATACAACGCGATGAGCGCGGAAATGTCTCCCTCGACAACCGGGCGAACATCGAGAAGTGACATCCTGAGCTCCAAAATGTGCCGCAGCTAATCGTCCTTCTTGCCGAACATGCGCTTCAGCATCTCGGCCATCGGTCCCTTTTCGGGAATCTTCTGCTGCGTGGTCCTTGCCTGATGGATATGCGATTTGCCGGCCGGCTTGGCGGGAGCCTTGGCGGGCTTCGGGGCGGGAGCGTCGCTGCTGCCGCCAACGGCCAGCGCCAGCTTGTTCATCAGTTGCGAATCCTCTGCCTTCACCAGCATCTCGGCATTGTCGGCCAGCGCGTCCATCAACGGATCGAGCCATTCGCGATCGGCCTTGGCAAAGTCGCCGAGGACATAGCCGTGGACGCGGGCCTTGTCGCCCGGGTGGCCGATGCCGAGGCGTAGGCGCCGGTAGTCCTTGCCGCAATGGGCGTCGAGCGACTTGATGCCGTTATGGCCGCCGGAGCCGCCGCCGGTCTTGATGCGGGCTTTGCCGGGCAGCAGGTCGAGTTCGTCGTAGATCGCGACGATGTTCTCCGGTCCGAGCTTGTAGAAGCGCATCGCCTCGCCGACGGATTCACCGGAGAGATTCATGAAGGTCTGCGGTTTCATCAGCAGCACCTTCTCGCCGGCGATCTCGCCTTCGGAGATCTCGGCGCGGAACTTCTTCGACCAGGGCGCGAAAGAGGCGCGGCGCTGGATGGCGTCGACGGCCATGAAGCCGATGTTGTGGCGGTTTCCGGCGTACTTCGCTCCGGGGTTGCCGAGGCCGGCGATTATGAGCATGGCGGGGCCTTTTTCGCTTGAAGCTGTTCCACCGCTTCACCAACCCGAAACGCAGACGATGTCAAGTCTCGCGGCGCTGCTGACGCGTGGCGTCAGTCACCCGCCAACCCGTATTTCTCGAAGAGCTTCGCCTGCGTGCCGTCGGCGATCAGTGCGTCGAGCCCGGTCTGCATCTTCTTGACCGTCTCGTCGGGTACGCCCGGATTGCAGGCGATCGAATAGACGTCCTGAGCGAGGACGAGAGTCGACTCGATCGGCACGCCTTCGCGCTTCAGCTTGTCGTAGTATTTCTCGGAGATCGGCATCAGGTCGATGCGACCGGAGAGCAGTTTCTTCATGGTCAGTTCCAGATCGGTGGCGAGATCGATCCGGGCAAAGCCGTTTTCCTGCAGGATGGTCTGGGTGAAGTCGTCGCGTTGTGTGCCGACGTTGAACATTCTGGCATCGGCCAAGGACTTCGGATCGACGCCAGAGCCCGCCTTGCGAATGAGGACTGTCCGGCTGGTCAGCAGTGGTTCCACCCACTTGAAGGACGGATCGCGTTCCTGGTTGTGAACGGTGGTGAAGACACAGGTATTCGCATCCTTTTCGGCAAGCGCGATGGCGCGGGCCCACGGCATCATCTCCATCGTGTAGTCGATGCCCGCAGCCTTCATCAGAATCTGGACCTGCTCGATCGAGGAGCCCTTGTATTCGCCATTCTCACGGAAGTTGAAGGGCGGATAGGATTCGGTCGTCAGCGTCAGCGGCGCGGCATGCAGGACGGTCGGGATCAGAAAGGCGGCTACCAGGATGGCGTTCTTCAAAGGGGGGCTCCGTTCGGTTAAGACAACAGGCCACCGGCCGCCTTCTCCAGAGCGGCGGGCGAGAACTGGCGGATGATTTCGGCCACGGGCTTCGGGCGGCCGAAGTGGTAGCCCTGGCCGAACTCGATATCGAGGCCAAGCAGGGCTTCTGCCTGCTCCGGCGTTTCGATGCCCTCGGCGACGACCTGGCAGTTCATCTGCTGGGAGATCGCCCGGATGCCTTCGATCAGCTGACGGCTGCGCTTGGCGATCTCCGGATCGGGGCTGGTGAGCGAGCTGGTGAAGGACTGGTCGATCTTGACGATGTTGAAGGGGAAGCGCAGCAGGTAGCTCAGGGACGAGTAGCCGGTGCCGAAATCGTCCATGGCGATCTTGAAGCCGCATTCATGGATGGCGGCCAGAACATTGCTGATTTCCGGATTTCTGTGCATCAGCACGGCTTCCGTGATTTCCAGGATCAGCCGGTGCGGGGAAAGCCCCGCCGCCATCATCAGGTGGGCGAGGCGCGGCGCCAGATCCGGCGTGAACTGCAACGGCGAGACATTGACGGCGAAGCGTGTCTGGGACAGCGCCGGAATGGCCGACAGCTCCACCATCTGGCTGATGGCCTTCTCGAACATCCGGTCACCGACCCTGCGGATCGACCCGTTTTCCTCCGCGACCGCGATGACGCGGCTCGGCGGGATCAGTCCGTGTTCCGGGTGGTTCAGGCGCAGGAGGCATTCGAAGCCGGCCAGGGTGCCTTTTTGCAGGTTCATGACCGGCTGCATGTGCGCTTCGAACCAGTCGTCACGAAGCCCCTGATCGATCCATGCACCGATGTCGGCCTTTTCCCGGGCGGATTTGATCATGTCCAGGTTGAACAGTTCCGCGCCGTTCTTGCCATTGTGCTTGCGCACATACATGGCCATGTCCGAGCGTTGCAGCAGTTCACCGGCGCTGGAGGCCTGGGCCGGGTAAAGCGCGATGCCGACGCTGGCGCTCACCGACAATTCATGGCCGTCCGTCAGGATCGGCGCCTCGCAGGCGGTGACGATGCGCTCGGCGATTGCCGTGGCGGCCTTTTCCGCATTCTGGGCGGGCACGAGCACGGCGAATTCGTCGCCGCCGAGGCGGGCGATCCTGTCCTGGGCTCTCAACTGGTCGCGGATGCGGTTCGAGATGGTGCGCAGCACCTTGTCGCCATAAGCGTGCCCCAGGTTGTCGTTGATGGCCTTGAAGCGGTCGAGGTCGATCAGCAGGCAGGCGAGTTCGCCGCCGTTCTCATTGACCTCGGTCAGCACCTTGTCGAGTTCGTTTTCGAAGCCCTGCCGGTTCAGAAGTCCGGTGAGGTGGTCGGTGATCGCCTGCATCCTGTTGCGCTGCTCGGCGTCCTTCAGTTCGGTGACGTCGGTCATGACGGCGAGATTGACCAGGCCGTTGCCATCGTCCTGCTCCATCGGCACTTCCTTGATCAGGACGTCGATGACCCGTCCGTCCGCGCAGCCGAACTTGACCGTCGGATTGTAGTCGCCCTGCCATTGCGCGGCCTTGATCTTGTATTCGGCATAGGCTTCACGGCTGGCCTCATGCACGAAGGAGCCGAACGTCCGTCCCAGCACGTCTTCGCGGCGGTAGCCGGTCGCCAGCAGCCAGTAATCGCTGACGGCCACCAGTCGGTCCTGTTCGTCGACGGTGTAAAGCTTGGCGGGCGTCAGATTATAGGTGGTGGTGGCGCGGTCGTGCGCCTGCTTCAGTTCCAGCTCTTCCTTGGCGAGACGCGCCTGCATCTCGTTGAAGTTCGCGGCAAGTTCGCCCATTTCGTCCTTCGAGGAGCACTCGACCATGTGGCGTGACCCAGGAATGCGGGTGGCGCGGATCGCCTTTGTGAGTTTCTCCAGCGGCTTCAGGATGATGATCCGGCTGCCGACGATCGCGGCGACGGTGATGATCAGGACAGCAAAGGCGAAGATGCCGATCAAGGACAGTTCTTCGCTCTTGTGATTGGAAAGAAAGCCCGGCTTGGCGACCGAGATCGACAAGATGCCGACCCGGCGGACGCCATCGGGAGACTGATAGTCGATGGGTGCGGACAGATTGACAGTTTCGGTTTGCGGCTTGTTTTGGACGGACGTGAATTCGGTGGACGTATTGTTCGCGCTTTCGGTCACCTTGACGGCGTCGATGCTGGGGTCCGAGACAATCGTGTTGGCAATCTGCTTTACGCTCTCCTCGTCGAAGTCCCAGAGAGGCTTGCCCAGCGCCTGCGCGTTGGCGGCCAGAACGATCTGCGCATGTTCCAAGGCCTCGCGGCTGGCGCGCTCGCCGGACAGGTGGAAGAAGAGCAGGAAAAGCGGGACGACAAGCACGAAGAGCGCTGCGAGAATGATGGCGATAAATCGGCTCTGGACCGAGTTTGTCTTCATATGCTGCTATCCTCAATCGACTTCGCTGGGAGACGCGATATCGTCGGCGTTCCTCCTCCCGCTTTTGATCTGTGGCCGGCTTCGGGGCGCATGGAGCGTGAAGGCCGCAGAACTGCCGACGATCTTCATCGACGAGTTTTAAGCTTTGCTGAATAACCCGGTCGAAACAGCATTGGAGGCGGGGCAGGCGGGCCTCTTTCAGGCGCAAAGCCGAAAGCTGGTAAACATGGCCTTAAGGTGCGTCCGGTATCTGCGATCGCAGCGGCCAAGGATGCGCCGGCATGAAAAAAGCCCGCGCGCCGGATGCCGGTGCGCGGGCCCTGATCGTAACGATCGAAGAGGATTATTCTTCGGTGTCGCCGGATGCTTCTTCTTCGTCCTGGACGCCGCCAGCCGGCGTCGCGATCGTCGCGATCGTGAAGTCGCGGTCGGTGATGACCGGGGTCACCTTTGCCGGCAGCTTGACGTGCGAGATGTGAACGCCTTCGCCGATCTTCCAACCGGTGAGGTCGACCACGATGTGGTCCGGAATGGCATCAGCCGGGCAATGGACTTCGACTTCGTGACGAACGACGTTCAGAACGCCGCCGATCTTGATGCCGGGGCACTTGTCTTCGTTGATGAACTGAACCGGAACGGCAACGGTCACCTGGGTGTTGCCGGAAACCCGAAGGAAGTCGACATGCACGGTGAAGTCGCGGACGGGATCGAGCTGATAGTCCTTCGGCAGAACCTTGATGGACTTGCCGTCGACTTCGATCGTCGCAATGGTGGTCATGAAGCCGCCAGCGTGGATGCGCTTGGTAACTTCGTTCGTCGACAGAGCGACGGCGAGGGGAGCTTGCTTGTCACCGTAGATGACAGCGGGAATCATACCGTTGCGGCGAAGTTCTCGGGCGGACCCCTTACCAACCCGTTCGCGCGCTTCGGCCTTGAGCACGTAAGTTTCCTGGCTCATGGCATTTCCTTTCGCGTATTATTGGAGAGCGAACCGTGGCCGGGATATTCCGGGAGAGGTTCACTTGAAATCGGCAAATTGACCGGCTTCATCCGCCTTGCCTCCAAGGGTGTCTGGGCGGACCGGGGCGCTATAGACCAATAGTACCGGAAACGCAAGGGATCACGGTGCATAGCCTCGCTGCTGTTTGCGCGTTGTCAGCCCTACCGGGCAGCCGCGTCTGTCGCACTTTTGATACAGATCAAGGATACGCCTGAATTGTCTGCCTATATAAGATCCGATACATATTATGCAGGTGTGATATGCTCATGGCGTAATGTGTACGGACGCTTTGGGAGGAGCCGATGTCAGATATCCAGCATATCGAGCGGGTCTATTCGCTCGCCAAGCAGGGCTCCGCGGCGGCCAGCTCGCCGGTGGTGGCCTCCTGGCGACGTTGCATGGTCATGCACTCGATGGCGCCGGAAGAGCGCCGACTGCCCTTCCATCTCGATGATGCGGCCTTCCGCCAGGCGCTGGAACGCTCCGAACTGCTGGTCAATGAGGCCCGCAGCGAACTGGATCGCCTGTTCCAGACGGTCGGCAAGGCCGGCTGCTGCCTGATTCTCAGCGATGAAAACGGCATTGCGCTCGACCGCCGCGGCACCGTCGGAGACGAGAAGGATTTCAAGACCGTCGGCCTCTGGCCCGGCAATGTCTGGACGGAAGCGAGCGTCGGCACGAACGGGATCGGCACGGCCCTTGCGGACGAGCGTTCCGTGACGATCTATCGCGACCAGCATTTTCTCGCGACCAATATCGGCCTCGGCTGCACGACGTCGCCGATCCGCGACCATCAGGGCAGGGTGACGGCCGCGCTCGACATTTCCACCTGCCGCGACGACCTCAACGAGATGACGATGTCGATCCTCTCGCAGGCCGTGCGGGATACGGCGGGGCGGATCGAGACCAACCTGTTCCGCCGGGCTTTCCCGGGTGCGCGCATCATCATGGTGCCGCATGCCGCCAATCCGACGAACGCCCTTCTGGCCGTCGATCAGGACGATCTCGTCGTTGGCGCAACCCGCGCGGCGCGTCTCGCTCTCCAGCTCGATGATGCCCAGATCATGCGCGGTGTTCCGGCTGCCGACGCCTTGCAGGAAGCACGGGCGGACGAGGGCGGCGATCTGTTCGAGGCCGAGCGCGCGGCCCTGCGGCGCATGCTGTCGCGGACCAACGGCAATGTCTCCCAGGCCGCCGAACTGCTCGGCATCAGCCGGGCGACCATGCATCGCAAGATGAAGAAGTTCTCCGTTCACTGATGGGTTGTTTATAGTTTTAATATCTTCTCTGACTGGAGGCGTATTTTTCGGATTCGCCTCCATTTTTATATGTAAAATTTATTATTGATGCATGTGTATTATTGTTTAATTCAGCGCAATTGCGCTGTCGCACAAGTGATACAGTGTGCAGTGCGGCATTGTTCTTGGCATCTATCGCTGATGCCAATTAGCGCTCATCCTTCCTCCATCGGTTGCTCGAACATCGTCAAGGAGGATGACATGCTGCACCAGAAGATTATCGAAACCCCGTTCAAGCTGCGCTACGGGAACTTTATCGGTGGCGAATGGCGCGAGCCGGTTGCCGGCCGCTATTTCGAAAACACCACGCCGGTCAATGGCGGCGTGCTCTGCGAGGTTGCCCGTTCGGATGAGAAGGACGTCGAACTCGCTCTCGATGCGGCGCATGCCGCGAAGGACAAATGGGGCCGGACGTCGACGACGGAACGCGCCAATCTCCTGAACAAGATCGCCGACCGCATGGAGGAAAATCTCGAGGTCCTCGCCAAGGCGGAAACGTGGGATAACGGCAAACCGCTGCGTGAAACCATGGCGGCCGACATTCCGCTCGCCATCGACCACTTCCGTTACTTCGCCGCCTGCATTCGCGCCCAGGAAGGCACGATCGGCGAAGTCGACCACGACACCATCGCCTACCACTTCCACGAGCCGCTTGGCGTCGTCGGCCAGATCATTCCGTGGAACTTCCCCATCCTCATGGCTGCCTGGAAGGTTGCTCCGGCGCTGGCCGCCGGCAACTGCGTGGTGCTGAAGCCTGCCGAACAGACGCCGGCCTCGATCCTCGTGCTCGCCGAACTGATCGGCGACCTGCTGCCGCCGGGCGTGCTCAACATCGTCAACGGCTTCGGCCTTGAAGCCGGCAAGCCGCTGGCCTCCAGCCCGCGCATCGCCAAGATCGCCTTCACGGGCGAAACCTCGACCGGCCGCCTGATCATGCAGTATGCGTCGCAGAACCTCATTCCGGTGACGCTGGAACTTGGCGGCAAGTCGCCGAACATCTTCTTCGCGGACGTGATGCAGGAAGACGATGCCTTCTTCGACAAGGCGCTCGAAGGGTTCGCCATGTTCGCGCTCAACCAGGGTGAAGTGTGCACGTGCCCGAGCCGCGCGCTGGTGCAGGAATCGGTCTATGACCGCTTCATGGAGCGCGCCGTCGCCCGCGTCCAGAAGATCAAGCAGGGCAACCCGCTCGACCTTTCGACGATGATCGGTGCGCAGGCCTCTTCCGAACAGCTGGAGAAGATCCTGTCCTACATCGAAATCGGCAAGGGCGAGGGCGCCGAGGTGCTGACCGGCGGTGGCCGCAATGTTCTCGAAGGCGATCTCGCCGGCGGGTTCTATGTCGAGCCGACCGTCTTCCGCGGCCACAACAAGATGCGGGTCTTCCAGGAGGAAATCTTCGGCCCTGTCGTGTCCGTCACGACCTTCAAGGACGAGGCCGAAGCGCTGGAGATCGCCAACGATACGCTCTACGGTCTTGGTGCCGGTGTCTGGAGCCGCGATGCCAACCGTTGCTACCAGTTCGGCCGCGGTATTCAGGCCGGCCGCGTGTGGGTCAACAACTACCACGCCTATCCGGCGCATGCCGCCTTCGGTGGCTACAAGCAGTCCGGCATCGGTCGCGAGACCCACAAGATGATGCTCGACCACTACCAGCAGACCAAGAACATGCTGGTGAGCTACAGCCCGAACGCTCTCGGCTTCTTCTGAGATTGCCGACAGGCGGTCACCTCAACAGCGGGCTTCCGGCGTTTTGCGCCGGGAGCCCTTCGGTTATTCGGGAGGAAACGAACATGCCGGAAGACAATGGCACCGAACCGCGCGTCATCGCCTCCGACGCGGCTCTCAATCTGATTTCCGAAATCAAGGCGGATCATCCGGACATCCTGTTTCATCAATCCGGCGGCTGTTGCGACGGCTCGTCGCCGATGTGCTATCCGGCCGCCGAGTTTCAGGTCGGCGACCATGACGTGCTGCTCGGCCATATCGGCGGGGTGCCGTTCTACATCGGCGGCAAGCAGTACGAGGTCTGGAAGCACACGCAGCTGATCATTGACGTGGTCCCCGGACGAGGCGGCATGTTCTCGCTCGACAATGGCCGCGAGAAGCGGTTCCTGACGCGCGGCCGTGTCTTCGGCGAGGACGAGGCCTGTCCGCTGCCGGGGCGTTGAGAGCGCTGCCTGCAAGTTGAATGAAATCAGGCCCTTGCGGAGGGTTCCGAAGGGCCTGATTCAATGTCTTGATATTCTGATTCAGCCGGCTGGCGGCCTCGCTGCCATCAGTCGAACAGGCTCGAAACCGATTCTTCCTGGCTGGTGCGGTTGATGGCTTCGCCGATCAGGCTGGCGGTCGAGATGACGCGGATGTTCGGGGCGGACTGGACCGCGGTCGTCGGTTGGATGGAGTCGGTGATCACCAGCTCCTTCAGCTTCGACGAGGTGACGCGGGTGACCGCGCCGCCCGACAGCACGCCGTGGGTGATGTAGGCCGTGACGCTGGTCGCGCCGTTCTTCAGGAGCGCCTCGGCGGCGTTGCAGAGCGTGCCGCCGGAATCGACGATGTCGTCGATCAGGATGCAGTCCTTGCCATCGACGTCGCCGATGATGTTCATGACTTCCGACTCACCTGGACGGTCACGGCGCTTGTCGACGATCGCGATCAGACAGTCGAGGCGCTTGGCGAGCGATCGCGCGCGAACCACGCCGCCGACGTCGGGAGAGACGACCATGACGTTCTTGGTGTCATAGTGTTCCTTGATGTCGCGCGTCAGGATCGGCACGGCATAGAGGTTGTCGGTCGGGATGTCGAAGAAGCCCTGGATCTGACCGGCATGCAGGTCGAGCGTCAGAACCCTGTCGGCGCCTGCCTCTGTAATCAGGTTGGCGACGAGCTTGGCGGAGATCGGCGTGCGGCCCGATGCCCGGCGGTCCTGGCGGGCATAGCCGAAATAGGGAAGAACGGCCGTGATGCGCTTCGCCGAGGATCGGCGGAAGGCATCGATCATAATTAGCAGCTCCATCAGGTTGTCGTTTGCGGGAAACGAGGTCGACTGGACGATGAAGACGTCCTCGCCGCGCACGTTTTCCTGGATTTCAACGAAAATTTCCTGGTCGGCAAATCGCCGGACACTGGCTTTCCCCAAGGGAACATTGAGATATTTGCAGATCGCTTCGGCGAGGTGCCGGTTCGAATTGCCTGCGAAAACCTTCATTTTGGCCGCCTGTGATCATTCTGATGGCCGCTTAATAACGCCACCACCTCTTAATTCAAGGGGGCGCATGGGTTCGCATCCCGTTATTTTCAAGTTTTAGTCACAAATCTGCAGTGCGGCGCATGGAAGCGTGCTCACCCGGCCGTCTGCTTCCAGGAGAGATAGGAGGCGATCGTGTCGGCGGCGATCTTCTGCATGACGCTTGCCGGCACGCTCGCCCAGGCATCGCTCTGGACCGGGCCGGGCACGGTTTCCTGACCCTGGATGCGATGCAGGCGGCTGCCGGCATTGTCGAGCACGTCCCAGACATAGATGACGGTCACGCCGTTGTCGCCCGAGGCGGAAGAAAAATAACCCTTGAGGATATCGCCGCCGCTGGCGTCGGCCGCCGGCTTGATCGTCAGGCCGCGGTTGCGCGCTTCCGTTCCGAGTGCCTGCGACAGCGGCGTGACGGCGCTGACGGGGGCGCCGATGATCGGGAGAAAGCGGATGGCCGGGACGCTTGCCGCCGCGGCGATCTGCGGCGTCAGCATCGTGCCCGTCGGTGCCGGCTGCACGGTAGCTTGCGCCGGCGCCGTCATCGGCTGCTGCTGTTGCATGTCGTCGGTTGCGGCGATCTGCGATCCGGCGGATTGCGGCGGAGGCGGAAACTGGCTGGTGTCTCCCGGATCGCTTTCGATCTGCTGGGCTTCCTCCTGCGCGAGAGGCATGCCGACGGAGGCGGAAGAGGGTTCTCCGACGGGAAGCGGTGGCGTCAGGGCGTCGGTCGAAGTGCAGGCGGTCGTCAGGCCCGTACATGCGACAACAACAAGCGTCGAGACTATCGACTTCATGACGCCTTACCTCTCAGACGCGGCTTGCAGGGCCGCTTATTCCGCCGCTTTCCGTTTCTACTTTAGCGGTTTTCCCCCCGTTTCCTTCACATTTTATGAAAATCCGCGATATGGCGCCTCAAGCTGTGACAGTTCTTGTCACGAGCGTTAACGGTTCATGAAGTCGAGCGGGTGGCGGGAGAGTGAGCGGGGGCGCTCCTCGGTGGTGAGATAGGTCTGGCCAAGCGTCATGGCTGTGCCGGTATCGGAATCGGCGATGATCATGTGGACGAAGAGGCTCATGCCGGGCGCGATTTCCTGCGGGTTGCCCGCATGGAACATCTGCTGCTCCATCCATGAGGGAGCAAAACGGGCGCCGAGCGAATAGCCGCAGGCGTTCAGGCGGTGGCGCGTCAGGCCGCGTTCGTCCATCATCCGGGCATGGGCGTCGAACACGTCGCCGAACGTCTTGCCTGGGACGAGCACGTCCTCGATCGCCCTGATATTGTCGACGCAGGCGCTGTAGAGTTCGTGATGGCGCGGCGAGGGCTCGCCGATGACGACGGTGCGCATCATCGCGGCATGGTAGTGGGCACTTACCCCGGCCCATTCGAGCGTCACCTGGTCGTTGGCCGACAGGGTGCGGCGTCCGGACTTGTAGCGGCAGAGCAGCGCATCCGGGCCGGAGCCGATGACGAAGGCATTGGCGGCATAGTCGCCGCCGCTGGCGAGCACAGCGCCCTGCATGGCCGCAAAAATATCGGCCTCGTCGCCGCCTTCCTTCAGATAGGGCATCGCCGCATCCAGTGCGTCATCGGCAAGCTCGGCGGCCCGCTCGACGAACTCGATCTCTGCGGGGCTCTTGATCAGGCGCAGTTGTCCGACCAGCGCCGAGGCGTCGATCAGTTGCGCAAAAGAAGTGAGCTGGTCGTCGACCAGGCGCGCGGTGTGTCCGGTCATGCCGTGCGTGTCGTATTCGACACCGATGCGGGCTCCGAGCAGGTCCATGTCGCTCAGCAGGTTCTTCAGATCGGAGGAGGGATCGGCCTTCAGCCGGTCGACCCAGACGACGATGTTTTCGATCGTCGAGGTGTGGCGGGCCTGACGCAGGTCCGGGGAGCGGGTCAGCAGGGCCATCTCGCCGTTCGCCTTGACGACCAGCGTCTGGAAGAAGCAGAAGCCCATCGTGTCATAGCCGGTCAGCCAGTACATGCTCTCCTGGGCGAAGAGCAGCATGGCGTCGAGCTTGTCGTCCCGCATCTTTTCGGTCAGCCGAGCAAGCCGCATGGCGTATTCGTGGCGGTCGAAATGCAGTGCCATATCAGGTCTCCATGATTGCGATGGCCGAGATCTGCCGCCCGTAGTCGGGCTCGCCGCGATGCGTCGTGCGGCGGTAGGAGAAATAGCCGTCTTCGTCCTCATATGTGCAGATGCCGAGGCATTCCGCCTCGATGCCCGCCTTTTCAAGCCGCATCAGGGTGAGACCCTGAAGATCGAACATGGCATGGCCCGGTTTCGGGCTTGCGGTAAAGTAGCGCTCATAGGCCGCGTCGTGGCTGGTGAAGCGCTCCACGAATTCCGGTCCCACTTCGTAGTTGCGTCCGCTGATCGACGGCCCGAGAGAAGCCTTGATGTGCGCGCGCTCGGCGCCGAGCGCTTCCATGGCCTCGATGGTGCTTTCGAGAACGCCGTAGAGGGCGCCCTTCCAGCCGGCATGGGCGGCGCCGACGACCCGGTTGACCGGGTCGCAGAACAGCACGGGGCCGCAATCGGCGGTCAGGATGCCGAGGACCAGGCCGGGGACTGCGGTCACCAGCGCATCGGCTTCCGGGCGATGGCCGTTCAGGGGCTCGGAGACCGTTACGGCGATGTTCGAGTGGATCTGGTGCACGGTTTCGAGACGGCCCGGGTCGGCGTCGAACCAGCGGCTGACGCGGGCGCGGTTTTCGACGACGCGCGCACGCTCGTCATTTGAGCCGAGGCCGGTGTTCAGCCCCTGATAGATGCCTTCCGATACGCCGCCCTTGCGGGTGAAGAAGCCATGCCGGATGCCCGCTTTCGTGCTGTCGGCAAGCATGGGGCTGATAACCGGCTCAGGCTGGGTGTCCTTGTGCATGGGGCCATGTTCTTGTTGTTTCAGGAAAAAGTGGTGTTTCGCCCGGACCCGGTTCGTGCCGGGTCTCGCAAATCATCTTGTCGTTCTTGCGCGGGATGTTGGCTTATCGCAAAGGCCCGTGTCAATCCGGGCGGCTGAACGGCCTCAGTCCGGCAATCGGATAGGAAACCGCCAGAACCTTGAAGAGTTCCCCCATGCAGCCTTCGCCTTCGCCGGCAAGACGGGCGACAGCGTTCATGATCTCCTGCTGGATGGCGGGGCTCTTGTCGCGTCCCAATGCCGCAGCCCGCTCGCGCAGGCCGAGGCTCACCAGAAACTCGCCTTGGTGGGCCATGCCGTTGATGTGGACGCCGGCGGCGGCGGCCGTGCGGACCAGATGCTCGAAGTCCACGTGGCTGGTTAGGTCCGCCTCGCCCGGATGAGCGAGCGGCGGATCGAACTCGTGCATGCGCACGGCCTGCAGCGTGTCGCCGAAACCGGAAACCAGGTGGCCGTAGTCGATGATGAGCGCCGTGCCGCCGAAACCCTTCAGCCGCTCGCAGATCGTCATCATCACGGACTGGCGGGCAGGGGAGATCTCGAAAACCGTGCCATAGGGGCGGGCGCGGGCATCATCGGGCAGCAGCGACTTGTCGAGGGTCGCGGCGCCGACGGTAAACGTCAGATTGTCCTCCGCGTCGAGACCGACGAGGCGTTCGCGGAACCCTGTATCCGTCTTGACGAACTGGCGCAGCGGGATCGCATCGAACAGTTCGTTGGCGGCGAGCAGGGTGAAGCCGTCGGGCAGTTCGTCGAAGCTGTCATGCCAGCTGATGCGGCCCTCGTGCTGGGCCAGCGTGGCGGCTTGCATTTCGCGCAGCCTTGGGCTGGTCTCGACCAGGTGGATGGTCAGGCCCGCGTAGAGCTCCGGAGCGGTCCTGGCGATGACGCGCAGCATGTCCGACATCATCGTGCCGCGGCCAGGGCCGATCTCGGCAAGGCGTACGGACTCCGGCCTGTCATGTGTCTGCCAGGCCTGCACCATGAAGATGCCGATGATCTCGCCGAACATCTGGCTGACTTCCGGCGCGGTGATGAAGTCGCCGCTCGTGCCGAACGGTTCCCGCGTCTTGTAGTAGCCATATTGCGGGTCGGCGAGGCAAAGGGCGAAGTAATCAGTGACGCTGATCGGGCCGGACGCCCTGATCAGCGACTTGATTTTCTCTCCAAGCGGGGTGCTCTGCGCCATGGGGTTCGCCTCAGGCCTCGACCGTGCGGGCGGCGCGAAGCGCGCGCACGATCGCCCAGACGCCTGCAAGCACCATCGGCAGCGAGAGCAGCATGCCCATGGTCAGCCAGCCGCCGTAAAGGTAGCCGAGCTGGGCGTCGGGCTCGCGGAAGAATTCAACCGTGATGCGCGAGATGGCGTAGAAGGTGACGAACAGGCCGGCGATTAGTCCCGGCTTCTTCAGCGCGCCGAAGAAGAAGATCGCGATTGCCAGAAGCGTGAAGAGGATGATGCCTTCGAGGCCGGCCTCGTAGAGCTGGCTCGGATGGCGCGGGAAGGGACCACCGGTCGGGAAGATGATCGCCCACGGCACGTCGGCCAGCCGTCCCCAGAGTTCGCCGTTGATGAAATTGGCGATGCGGCCGAAGAAGAGACCGATCGGCACGACGGCCGATACGGTGTCGATCAGGCTCCAGGCGGGAATGGCATTGTTGCGGGCAAACAGCAGCATGGCGATCAACGTGCCGGTCAGCCCGCCATGGAAGGACATTCCGCCGTTCCAGATCTCCAGGGCCCGCAGCGGATTGGCTATGACGGACGGCAGGTCGTAGAACAGGATGTAGCCGATGCGTCCGCCGAGCACGATGCCGAGCGCCACCCACAGGATGAAATCGTCGAGTTGATCCGGCGTCAGCGGCGCTTTGTCGCCGGCCCACAGCCGGTTGTTTTTCGCCAGCAGCCGGGCGTAGTACCAGCCGCCCATGATGCCCGCGACATATGCCAGGCCATACCAATGAATCGGAATCGGACCGAGCCGGATGGCAACCGGATCGATGTTGGGAAAATTGATCAGTGCTAAGGCGTTGGCAATTAACAGCAAATTTGTGATCCGTCCGATTTTTGCGGAACATGCCGCTCAATGTCTGCCTGGTCAAGGCGAATCTTTACGCAGCCAAAGATGTCCGAAGCTTGGCGGATGGCGGGTTTGCCGGATTTGTCTTGCAACCTTCATGGCGGCGTCTTACCTGATAGGAAGAGCATTATCTGACGGCCACCGCAGACGGGTGGCCTTTCGCGGCACGCCGAGAGGAGCACGAAGATGTCGACCGGACCGAACCGTTTCATGGATGAATTCGCCAAGCTGATGACCGATGCGGCGGGCGCCGCGCAGGGACTCGGCAAAGAGGTCGAAACGATGTTTCATACCCAGGCCGAGCGTTGGGCAAACAGCATGAATCTCGTCAAGCGCGAGGAGTTCGAGGCGGTGAAGGAAATGGCGGTGAAGGCGCGTGAGGAAAACGACGCGCTTGCCGCCCGGATCGAAGCCCTCGAAAAGAGACTCGAGGCGTCGGGCAAGTAAGCCGACCGTCTTTATGTTGCGACTATGCTGGATGGTCGGGAGTAAAATCCCGGCCATTTTTCGTTTCCGCAACGTTCGTCCACAGGACGAAGGTCGTTGCCGCCCGATTCCCAAGCCTTTTCAAGGATTTTATTTACACCCTGTGGACAGGCCCAAAAAACGCAATTGCCTGAATCCCTTATGAGTCAGGTTTGAAACCTCGCCCAAAGCTCAAAAACGGGGTTTGGGTGTAAAAGCCCGGTGAAGGGGCTGTTCCACTGACTCCGCCATTATATGCTGATTTTAAATGATGATTCGAAACGGTGTTGGTCAGTTCCGGGCATGCTCTGCCGCCTAGGCTCGATTCCGTCGGACAATCATCGCGGGAGAGTTTCCGGTCAGTTGTATGAGCGTCCTTCAGTTTGTTCGCAAACCCGAAGAGCCACAATCATTCCGGTCAAAAAGGTGCTGCATGAGCCTTGTGGATTTTGAAATTGAACGCCAGTCAAATCCGGTCGACATGATCGAATTTGTCGCCTCGAACAACGACTGGTCGTTCGAGCGTTCCGGAGAGGACGAGATCGCCATGACCGTCGAAGGTCGCTGGGCGGATTATCACGTCTCCTTCTCCTGGATGGAAGAGTTCGAAGCCCTGCATATCGCCAGTGCCTTTGACATCAAGGTCCCGGAAAGCCGGGTCAATGAAGTCATCCGGCTCCTGTCGCACATCAACGGCCAGGTGCTGATGGGGCACTTCGACCTGTGGCGCAACGAGGATGTGGTGATTTTTCGGCAATCGCTGCTGCTGTCGGGCGGCGCGGAGCCGACCAACCAGCAGGTCGAGGTTCTGCTCTCCAACGCGCTCGAGACCTGCGAAGCCTATTTCCAGGCCTTCCAGTTCGTCGTCTGGTCCGGCATGGATGCTGCGAGCGCCATGGCCGCCGTGCTTTTCGAGACCGTCGGCGAAGCCTGATCGGCGGCGCGGTTTTCATCCGGCCCTCATGGGCCGACACAATTCTGCGGAGCCGCCGTCCCTGCGACAGCGGCTCCGTCTGCTTTTCCGGGCACCCTTTGCCGCCGATGTTTCCGTTGCTATGACGGTCTTTTCCATCAAGGAGACGATTTTCATGAGCGAACAGATTTCATATGCGGATTTCGAGCGCGTCGACATTCGGGTTGGCACCGTTCTGGAGGCGTCGGATTTCCCCGAGGCGCGCAAGCCCGCCATCAAGCTGAAGATCGATTTCGGGCCGGAGATCGGCGTTAAGCGTTCGTCCGCACAGATCACGGTGCATTACAAGCCGGAAGACCTCGTCGGACGCCAGGTGCTCGGCGTTGTCAACTTTCCGCCACGCCAGATCGGTCCCTTCATGTCGGAAGTCCTCACACTGGGCTTTGCCGACGACAAGGGCGCGATCGTTCTCGCGGCCTCCGACAAGCCGGTGCCGAACGGCGAAAAGCTGATGTAGCCTGGGGCTGCCTTACAGCGGGATCTTTATGATAGCGCGCAGGCCGCCCATCGGGCTGTCGTCCAGCGTGACGTTGCCGCCATGGGCGCGGGCGATGTCGCGGGCAATGGTGAGGCCGAGGCCCGTGCCGGATGCATCGAGGTTGCGAGCTTCGTCCATGCGGAAGAAGGGCTTGAAGACGTCTTCACGGGTTTCTGCCGGAATGCCGGGGCCATCGTCATCGAAGGTGACCGTCAGCCATTTGTCGCTGTGCACGGCCGTGACCTTGAGATGGTTGGCATAGCGGCGGGCATTGGAGGTGAGGTTGGCGACAAGCCGGCTGAAGGCGTTCGGTTTGACGACGATCCTGCCGCCGCCCTCGATTTCATATTCGAGGCTGCGGCCATGCAGTTCCGCCTCGTCCTGCAATCGTGCAAACATCTCGTCCAGATCCACTTCCGCGGCATCCTCGGAAACCTCGCCGCGGGCGAAGTCAAGGTAGCCCTCCAGCATGGCCTGCATGTCCTCGATGTCCTGATGCAGCGGCTTGAGATCAGGATTGTCGCCGGCTAGCGCCAGTTGCAGCTTGAAACGGGTGAGGATCGTGCGAAGGTCGTGGCTGACGCCCGACAACATGGCGGTCCGCTGCTCCAACTGGCGCTCGATGCGCTCACGCATCAAGATGAAAGCCAGGCCGGCGCGTCGGATCTCGTCGGCTCCGCGCGGGACGTAGCCGGCGATCTTCTGGCCCTTGCCGAAGCTTTCGGCGGCCTTGGCCAAGGTCAGGATCGGGCGGATCTGTCCGCGCAGGAACAGGATGGCGATGGTGATCAGTACCAGCGAGGTCGAAACCATCCAGACCAGGAAGATGTGGCTGTTGGAGGCATAGGTCCGGTAGCGGTCGACACTGATCTTCAGGATGCGCTCGCCGAGCTTGATGCGGATATCCACCCGTTTCGGATCACTGAACGTGTCGATCCAGAAGGGTCTCTTCACCTTATTGCTGATGTTCTGGCTGAGGACCTCGTCGAGAAGCGAAAAGAACGGCTTGCGCTGCAGTGGCGGCAGCTTGCCGCCTTCTTCGATGGAGATCGTCAGGCTGAGATCGTTCCTGGCAATACCGACAAGCTTCGAGTAATCGCTGCCCGGCGGCATGTCTTCGAGCAATTCGACGACTGCGGCAATGTCGCCAGTCACGGCATCGGAAAGCCGGGAGGTCACGAGTTGCCAGTGGCGCTCGAAGAAGACGGCAGCCACGACCGTCTGCAGCAGCACCATCGGCAGGATGATGATCAGCAGCGAACGTCCGTAAAGGCCTGTCGGCAGTCGTCGGCGCAGCCAGATGGATATGGCTTTCAGCCCGGAGTGGCGACTGCCGAATTCGCTTCTGAGGAAATCAAAGTTTGCCATGGTTTGTCGCGCGGTCGTTCTGTCGGAGGCCTAGTCGATGGTCAGTCTATAGCCAATGCCGCGTACCGTCTGCAGCCATGTGGGATTGGCAGGGTCGTCCTCGATCTTGCGCCGAAGCCGGTTGATCTGAACGTCGATCGTCCGCTCTCCGACCGAGACGTCTTCTCCGATCAACTCGTGGCGCGGAACCGTTTCGCCGGCGCGGCTTGCAAATGTCACCATGATGTCCTGCTCGCGATCGGTGAGCCGGATGGTTTCACCGCCCTTCTTCAATTCGCGGCGGACCAGGGAAAACGTGTAGGGACCAAAGATCACCTGTTCGATCTTCGGGCCACCGGAAGGCATGTGGCGCTTGAGGATATTGCGGATGCGCAAGACCAGTTCGCGCGGATCGAAGGGCTTGGACAGATAGTCGTCGGCACCCGCCTGCAATCCGGCGACGCGCGCTTCTGCCTCGGCAAGCGCAGTCAGCATCAGGATCGGCACCTGGCCATGGTCTTTGAGGGATTCGGTCAGGCTGAGCCCCGTTTCGCCCGGCATCATGATGTCCATCACGATGAGGTCGAATTCGAGGCCTTCCAGCTTGCGGCGTGCCTCGGCGGCGCTGCCGGCCACGGTGACCCGGAAGCCGTTTTCCGAGAGATAGCGGCTTAGAAGGTCGCGGATGCGCGTATCGTCGTCCACGACCAGAAGATGAGGGGCGTCGTCCATGATGTCGGCTTTCACTTTCGCATTCAATTCACGGGGCTCCTCTCGCCGAATTGCCTCAGTCCCGGAGGCCTTTCAGAAAGCCGACCACATGCTTGCGGCTGTCGGCCGGCAGGGCGTCCAGCGCCTTCGCGATGCGTGCGGATTGGGGCGCGGCGAGGGCGATGGCGAGCTCCTTGCCCGCGAGCGTCGTGTACAGACGGCGCTGGCGGCGGTCCTCGGGGCCGTTCAACTGGCGGACATAGCCGCCATCGAGCAATTGCTTGAGAACGCGAGCAAGGCTCTGCTTGGTGATCTTCAGCGTATCGAGGAGATCGGCGACCGTCATGCCCGGATTGCGGTTGACGAAGTGGATGACGCGGTGATGCGCCCGGCCGAAGCCCTTCTGTTCGAGGATGGCATCCGGATCGGACGTGAAGTCGCGATAGGCGAAAAACAGAAGTTCGATGATCTCGAAGTCGATGCCGCCACCATCCGCGGACGGCGCGGGGGTGGTCTCATCGGCGGGTGTCTTCTTGGTCAGTGCTGCTGGCACCTGGTTTTCCTTTTTCTTTTTGCCGTGCGGTCGCGAATATAGCCTATTCACCATCGGATTGCCGGTGCCAAGTCTGTGTTCTTGACACATTTTTTTAAAGCCTGTTACAGCCTCGGGCTCAACGCGGCCGCGCCGTTCCCGTCAATGCCGACACATCTGGAAGGAATTTCCATGGGCATGCTTCAGGCAGGCATCATCCCCGTTACACCGTTTCAGCAGAACTGCACCATCCTTTTCGACACGGAGACCAAGCATGGCGTCGTGGTCGACCCGGGGGGCGATGTGGAGGTGATCCTGCAGACCGTGCAGGAAAACGGCATTACGCTGGAAGCGATCTGGCTGACGCATGGCCATATCGACCATGCCGGCGGGGCTGAGGAGCTGAAGGAAGCATTGGGCATCGACATCATCGGCCCGCACAAGGACGACCTGCCGCTGCTCAGCCGCCTTGAAGACCAGGCGAAGATGTTCAACGTGCCGATGGCGGTCAGGAACGTGATGCCGGACCGTTGGCTCGACGACGGCGACACGGTGTCGTTCGGCGACCATTCCTTCGAGGTCTTTCACTGCCCCGGTCATGCGCCGGGCCATGTAATCTTCTTCAACCGCGCGCAGAATTTTGCCCATCTCGGCGACGTGCTGTTTTCAGGCTCGATCGGTCGGACCGATCTGCCGGGCGGCAACCACCAGCAATTGCTCGATTCGATCCGCGACAAGGTGCTGCCGCTCGGCGATGATGTCGGTTTCATCTGCGGCCACGGACCCGGTGGGCGGATCGGCGAGGAGCGGCGGACCAATCCGTTCCTGAAGGGGATCTGATCTCGCCCTTCCACAAACAAAAATGCGCTCCCGGAGGAGCGCATTCGTGATCGGCACTGTGCCTATGTGATCAGCCGCCTGCTTCGCAGAAATGGCTGCGGCCGTCATAACCCATATAGGTGCCGGTGCGGGCATCGAACGACCGGTAGCGATCGGAGCAATACTCGTACCAGGCGGTCGTCCAAGGCTCCAGGTCTGCTTCCGGCGGACCGTAGGCGCGCGGGGAGGCCGGGTAGTAGTCCGGCTGGTAAACCGGCGGCGGCGGCGGTGCGCCGACCGGGCCTTCCAGATAGTCGCGGTTGACGTAGCGCGGCTGGTTCAGCGCATTCGACAGGATCACGCCTGCGGCAAGTCCCGCGACGCCGGCTGCAACGGCTCGGCCGCCATCGTCGTGGTGACGATTATGGCGATGGCGCCAGTAATCGTCGGCATAGGACGGCGCGAAGGAGGAAAGGGTCGCAGCGATGGCTGTCGCGCTGATGATTGTGATTTTTGCAAGCTTGTTCATTTTCAGCTTCCTCTTCATGTGCGGACCAATCGGTGCCGCCGATGATTGGAGACTAGCGATTTGAAGCTGAATGTAACCTGAACGAAAAACCCGGCAGGTGAATGCCGGGTTCTGAAGCGTTCAAACCGATCGGCTGATCAAGCCTCGATCTGCAGGTTTACTGCCTTCGGGCCTTTGCCGCGGCGGTCCGGCTCGGTCTCGAAGCTGACCTTCTGGTTTTCGGTAAGTCCCGTCAGGCCCGATGCCTGGACAGCGGAAATGTGAACAAAGATGTCGGCGCCACCCTTGTCCGGCTTGATGAAGCCGAAGCCTTTTTCAGTATTGAAGAATTTTACGGTGCCAGTCTCGGCCATGCGTCAGGTCCTTTTCTCTCCGCCAGTCCAGAAATAGGCGGCATTGCATCATTGCATTTGACCCCTTTTATCAAAGGGGCGCGGGCAGGCAGTTCTTGATTACGGAGTGGAAAGGGCCTGTGTTTTTACCGCGGACAGTGACTGGCGTTGACATCATCAAAGCGTTTCGTCTTTCATCCGCCCGGAGATTTTGCGTTTCCGGTGCGCGTGATTATAGGTCTTCCCGTGTTCGCAAAATGCCCGAACCGCGACAGATTGTCGTGTTTATCCGCCTTTGGCAAGTGAAACTTTTCTTAAATAGTGCAGTTGAAACCCTTGGAATACAGGGGTTTGAAGCAACGGAACCGAAAATAGTCCTTCCGTTGTGTCGAAACGGTTCCCACGCCGCCGGGTTCACTTGTCAAATCGGATTCAGGCGGGCGCGGTTCGCCGCCGCGTCAGCTCCGGCACGATCTCCACGATCAGCATCGCCGCGAAAATGATCGCGCAGCCGAAATAGCCTATGGCGGTCAGTTTCTCGCCAAGGAAAATCGCGCCCGCGGCGGCCGCGAACAGGGATTCCGAGGACAGGAAAATCGCGGCCTGGGGTGCGGTCGTGTAGCGCTGGCCGATGACCTGAAGAACAAATGCAAGACCCGACGAGAAAAGGCCAGAATAGATGACCTCGGGCAGGGCTTCGGTCAGGCCCTTGAGGTCGATCGGTTCCGTGACGAAGGCGATCGCCAGGCCCAGCACGGCGCAGACGGTGAACTGGATGCAGGACAGCAGCAGCGGGCGGGGGTATTTTTCCAGGAACAGGCCGATCAGGGTGACCTGGATCGCCCAGAAGACACCGCAGATGATGGTGAGGATATCGCCGCTGTTCAGCGCGCCGAGGTCGCCGCCGCTCAGGAGATAGATGCCGGAAACCGCCATTACCGCCGCCGGCCAGATGATCCAGTGCGGCTTGCGGCGCAGGAACACGACGAAGAGCACGGGGACGATGATGACATAGAGCCCCGTCAGGAAACCGGAATTGGTGACCGAGGTCGTCAGAAGGCCGAACTGCTGCGTGGCCGCGCCGCCAAACAGGGCGAGACCGATCAGGATGAAGGCGCGGATCGCCTTCGGGCCGGCCGGCGCCTTGGCCTTGCGGGCCTCGTGGATGACGAAGGGGACAGTGGCAAGCGCCGCGATCGCAAACCGCAGGCCGATGAACCACATGGCGCCCAGCGTTTCCATCGCCGTCGCCTGCGCGACGAACCCTCCGCCCCACACAGCGGCGGCTATCAACAGGACGATGTTGGCCTGGACACGGGACATCTGCGACCTCCAAAAAGCAAATAGCGATCCGTTCCGCAGAAAGGGACGGCTCCGAATGTCATTCCGTTTTCGAACAGGAAGAAACCGAGCGATATCAGTTGGGAAAACCGGCGGCAAGAACCGGGCCTGCCGCCCAACGCATAATTCTGGAGGGATCTAAGTCTATTGCTGGACGTCGTTGGAACGGGTGATGCGCATCAGCGCGCCGTTCTCGTCATCGGTGATGAAGACGATCGAACCGTCGGGCGCCACCTTGACGTCGCGGATGCGGCCGTAGTCGCCCTGCAGCATGCGTTCCTCGGACAGGATCGTGCCGTTTTCCTCGCGCTCCAGCCTGGCGATCAGCTGGTACTTGAGTGCCGCGACGAGGAAGTCGCCCTCCCATTCGGGGAACATCGCCCCGTGATAGACTGCGATCGCGCCGGGCGCGATGGAGGGGTCCCAATAGTAAAGCGGCTGCTCGTAGCCTTCCGCTTCCGTACCGATGCCGATATCGGCGCCGGAATAATCCTTGCCATAGGTGATGACGGGCCAACCGTAATTCTTGCCGGGTTCCGGCATGTTGATCTCGTCGCCGCCACGTGCGCCGTGTTCGACGGTATAAAGCCGGTCATCCTTCGGATCGATGACGGTGCCCTGCGGATTGCGGTGGCCGAGCGACCAGATTTCCGGCCTGCCCATCTTGCCGCCGGCAAAGGGATTGTCGGCGGGGATGGTGCCGTCGGTATTGATGTGCAGGATCTTGCCGGCATCGTCCATCGGGTCCTGTGCGCGGTCGCGCTCGCCGCAATCGCCGATGCCGAAGAACAGGCTGCCGTCCGGCGCCTGCGCAATGCGGCTGCCGAACTGGATGTCGGTGGTGCAGGCGGGATGCATGAGGAAGATCTGCTTCAGGTCGTCAAGCCGGCTTTCGTCAGGCGACAGCGTGGCGCTGTAGACGGCTGTGCCATGGCCTTCGGCATCGGTAACGACGGCTGTGAAGTAGAGACGGCGGTTTTGCGCGAAGTCGGCGTCGAGGGCGATGTCGAGGAGACCTGCCTGACCGGCGTCGTAGACGGCTGGAACACCGGCGATGGGCTTCGAAACCTTGCCGTCGCGGACGATGCGCATGGAGCTGGCCTTCTCGCTGACGATGTAAGCGCCGTCCGGCAGGATCTCGACGGACCAGGGGGAGGCCAGGCCGTCGGCGATCTTGACGACGTCAAGAATGGCCGACTGGGTTTCCGCGACGTCGTCTTCCGCATGCGCAAGGGAGGCGGTGGTGATCAAGGCGGCGGCAGCCGCAAAGGCGAGACTTTTATACTTCCGCCGGGCCATGCGGATATCCTAACGCTGGATTTCAATCTTCTTGCGAATGTGGGGGATTCTCTTCCAGGTTTCAACGCGCGGCGACGATGTTTTCCGTGCCGTCGGTAATTCGCTCCGCATCAAGGATGTAGCGCAATGGACCGCGTTCAACCGCGTCGAAGGGCCAGCAGGTGGCCAGCGCCAGGTGTTGGCCGGTCGCGGCGGCGTCGATGCCGCTGTCGTTCCAGCGCGCTATCCGGCCGACGCCCGCCCGGTAGCGCAGGACGTTGCCGTTTGCGGTCGTGACCTCGAGAATGTCGCCTGGGCGCACATCCTTCAGCCAGCGGAAATGCGTGTCGCGATGGGCGGCGAACACCGTCGTGCCGCTCTCGCCTGGCGGCGGGGTGGTGGTCAGCCACGCCGGGCCGAAAGCGAGCGCCTCGCCGCTCGCGCCCTTCAGCACGATTGCCGAACGGTGAAGCCGCGGCACCCGGATTTCCGCTTCCGTTACAAAATCGGCCCAGGGCCAGGGTTTGCTGTTTGCATCGCCTGCCAGGCGCTCGGCGAAGCTGCGCTCCAGCAGGACCTGGGAGAGGGCGGCCTTTGCCTTCATGTACAGGCCGTCGCCGATCAGCATCAGGCCCGTCACGCCGACCACCGCGATGCCGCCGGCCAGCAGTCGTTCTGCCGTGGACATGCGACGTATGAAGTCGAGGTGGTACCATCTGGCCCGGTCAGTCAAGGCGCGTGCCTCCCATGGCGGCCAGGCGCTTGAAGCCCTTGCGCCAGATGGCGAGGCAGATGCCGGCCATCACCGCGAAGGCCAGCATCAATAGGCCGAGCAGGATGTTGCGGTCGGCAAGCGTCGCCGTCTGCGGAAGATCGACGCTTGCCGTCTGGTTGGAGGCGATCAGCGCGGCGCTTTCGGCGCTGGGGGCGGCGAGCATCTGGTTCGCCGTCATGGAGGCCAGCTGCACGCGCTTCAAGGCCGGTTCATCCATCTCCGCCTTGTCGGGCTGCTGGCCGGGCACGCCATTGTCCTGCGGACGGTCGGATCCGAACACCTTGTCGTAGTCCCATCCGGCCGGCAGGTTCAGCGGCAGTTTGGTTTCCGCCAGCCATTCGCCGCTCGGGCGGCTCGCCGTGACATCGACGGCAACAAGGCTGGTGACGCGGGAGACGAGGTGATGAGCCATGGCCACGCCCTCGATCTGCTTGTCGAGCGCCTGCTGGTCGCCGATGCGGAAGGCATTCGATTCCAGATCCTCGATCTTGCGCTTGGCCCAGAGCTTGGCGATGCCGCTGCCCTTGGCCGCCTTGGCGATGTCCATATCGACGCGCCAAGGCTGATCGCCGGTTTTCCCGGCGATCAGCAAAGTGCCGGAGGGGTCCGCTTCCTGCAGTTCCGCCGTCAGCACGACAGGCTCTCCGGCATAGAGATCGGGCATCGGATCAGGTGTGATTTCCTGCGCACCGACACCTTCGAACCTGGCGGAGATATCGGTCATTGCCGGATGTTCGAGCTTCTGGAAAAGCTCGCCCATGCGGGCGGCGACCTGGTCCTCCGAGCCGATATGGGTGTAGGTGCCGCGGCCGAGTTCGGCGGCCTTGGTCATGAAGTAGGAATTCGGGGCGGAGCCGATGCCGACGGTGAAGACGCGGGCATCGCCGCGGTTGCGGGTGATCTCGTCGAAGAGCTCGGCCTCGTTGCCGATCGCGCCATCGGTCAGGAACACGATCTGGCGGAGCGCACCGTCCTCATGCTTGCCCTGGGTGGTCAGCGCCGCATGCAGTGCCGGCAGCATCTCGGTGCCGCCATCGGCCGTCAGGCTGCGCACATAGGCGATCGCCTTTTCGCGATTGTCGGGGGAGGCGGGCACGAGGCCGCCGAAGAAGTCCGTCATCGTGTCGTCGAAGCGGATGACGTTGAACCGGTCGCCGGCCTTCAGCCGGCTGATCGCCAGCGCCAGGCTCGCTTGCGCCTGTTCGATAGACGGGCCGGACATGGAACCGGAATTGTCGAGGATGAAGACGACCTCGCGCTTGTCGACGGCCTTCTCGGCTGCCGGGTCGGCCGGCGGGGTGACGAAGGCCATGACGTAGGTCTTGCCGTCGACGCTTTCCTTGAACAGGCCTGCATTCGGCGCCTTGCCGGCAGCGGCGCGCCAGTCGATCTCGAAATCCTTGTCGGCCGGCACGCTGCCGTTCTTCAGGGTCAGAGTTTCGGCGCCGTCGCCATCCTTGACGGTGTCCATCTCGTGGAACGGCGTCTTGACCTCGCCGAGCGGGAAGCCGGCATCGAGATGAACGGTGAGCGTCACCGGATTGATCTTGGCGTTTTCGCGCGGGTCGAGCACGGGGGCGGTGATCTTGTCGCGGTCGGGCACCGGATCGCTGCCCGTCGCATAGCCGGAGCCGCTGTTGTCGAAATCGACGGTCTGGACCATCGGTTGCGGATTGTAGCGGGGGGCAACGACCATGGGGAAGCGCAGGGAGAATTCGCCGTTCGACTGGTGGACTTCCTGCTGGTATTCGATCTGCACGGCCACCATTTCGCCGGGGCCGATATTAGCGACCTGGTTGGTGAAGAGGTTGGGACGCTGCTGTTCCAGAAGAGCGGCCTTCTTGCCTTCCTTCTTGGCCTGTTCGTAGATCTCGCGCGCCTGCTGGCGCGGCTTGATCTCGCCTTCGATGAAGCGGTCGCCGATCTTCATCTTCAGCGTGTCGACGGCGGCGTTTTCGGGCAGCGGGAAGACGTAGGTGCCTTCCACCCATCCCTTGGACGGATTGACGAACTGCTGGGTGACCTTGACGCGGGCGATCGGTCCGGAGACATCGATCTTCACGTCGGTCGCAAGCTTCGGCGCCTCGACGTAGAGGCCGGGATCGCGTGCCGGAAAGAGCAGGGCGCCGCTCATCATTTCGGAGGGCCGCACCAGTGCGATCTTCTGCGGCGCGGTAGGCTTTGCGGCGGTGTCCTGCGCCTTCAGGCCGGACACGAGGCCGACGAGCATGACCGTGCAGGCGGCCAGGGCAAAGAAGGCCAGGCGAAACGCCGTGGCAGTCACTCTTTCACGCTCTCGCATTTCGTGGTCATCACGCTCGAATGACATGGTCTTTCCCCCTCGGTGCGTTCGCCCCGTCTTTGTCCCCGATATTAACCCTTATCGCCTGGCCCGTCTCGTCCCTTTGAATGCGGGAACACGGATAGCGATAATTCCGCAGAACTAGGCCACCAGAAGATGGCCCGAGATGGACCAAATTGCGGCGCGGTGTGGTCGTCAACATGGAAAGATTCGTGACGCCGCCTGTGGTGTCGGGGGGCGGTGCTGCGGAGATGCCCGCCGGCGTCGCCGGAATTTGAGCCGAAACGTCAGAAAATATGTCACCGAGACACGGTTTGGCTTGAAACCGGCGGTCACATTCGACATAGAGCGTGGGGCGGAAATTCGGGATTTCCCGCAGGTTTTCCGCCGACCGTCTGAAAACCACATCAGGACCCAATCATTATGGCCTTTCTTGCTGATGCACTTGCCCGCGTAAAGCCCTCCGCCACCATTGCCATGGCCCAGAAAGCCCGCGAGCTGAAAGCCAAGGGCATGAATGTCATCAGCCTTTCGGCCGGTGAGCCCGATTTCGATACGCCGGACAACATCAAGAAAGCCGCCATCGAGGCGATGAACCGCGGCGAGACGAAGTATTCACCGGTTTCCGGCATTCCGGAACTGCGCGAAGCGATCGCCAAGAAGTACAAGCGCGAAAACGGTCTCGACTACACGGCCGCACAGGTCATCGTCGGCACCGGCGGAAAGCAGATTCTTTTCAACGCGCTGATGGCGACCCTTAACCCGGGCGATGAAGTCATCATTCCGGCGCCCTACTGGGTGTCCTATCCGGAAATGGTGGCGATCTGCGGCGGCACCTCGGTGTTCGTCAACGCGACCATCGACAACGGCTTCAAGCTGCAGCCGGAAGACCTGGAAAAGGCGATCACGCCGAAGACGAAGTGGTTGATCTTCAACTCGCCGTCCAACCCGTCGGGCGCCGCCTATACGCATGACGAGCTGAAGAAGCTGACGGACGTGCTTCTCAAGTATCCGCATGTCTGGGTGCTGACCGACGACATGTACGAGCACCTGACCTTCGACGACTTCAAGTTCGCCACTCCGGCCGAAGTCGAGCCGAAGCTCTATGACCGCACGCTAACCATGAACGGCGTGTCCAAGGCCTATGCGATGACCGGCTGGCGTATCGGTTACGCCGCCGGCCCGATCGAGCTCATCAAGGCGATGGACATGATCCAGGGCCAGCAGACGTCGGGCACCAACACGATCGCCCAGTGGGCGGCCGTCGAGGCGCTCAATGGTCCGCAGGACTTCATCGAGAAGAACAAGAAGATCTTCCAGGGCCGCCGCGACCTGGTCGTTTCGATGCTGAACCAGGCGACCGGCATTTCGTGCCCGACGCCCGAAGGCGCATTCTACGTCTACCCGTCCTGCGCCGGCCTGATCGGCAAGACCGCGCCGTCGGGCAAGGTCATCGAGACGGACGAGGACTTCGTCATGGAACTGCTGCAGTCGGAAGGCGTCGCCGTCGTTCACGGAACGGCCTTCGGCATGGGCCCGAACTTCCGCATCTCCTATGCGACGTCGGAAGCCCAGCTCGAAGACGCCTGTGAGCGCATCCAGCGTTTCTGCGCTGCCTGCAGGTAAGCATTGGCGCAAGCCGAATTTCGAAGGCCCGCCGGAGACGCTCCGGCGGGCTTTTTGCTGCGCTAAAGGCTGCGGATGTAATGCAGCATGCCGTCGACCAGCGCGTCGAAAGCGGCCCGGCATCGTGGCGTGTTGCGAAGGTTCTCGTGCATGGCGGCCCAGATGGGCAGGCGGATCGGCAGAGAGCCTTCGAGGATCTCGACGAGATTGTGATCCCTAAGGCCCAATTGCCTCTGACACAGCCCTATGCCGCAACCGGCTCTGAGCATCGCCAGTTGTGCGGTGTTGCTGTCGGCGCGGAAGTGGAAGCGGGGCAGGGCGACGTCGGGAAAATTGCGCATCACGTCGCGGACATAGGCAAGGTTTCTGTCGTAGCCGATGACGTCATGATCGGTGAGATCGGCAAGGCTTTGCGGCGTGCCGCGCCTGGCAAGATAGGCGCGATGGGCGAAGAAGCCGATCGGGATGTCGCCGAGATGGCGGACGACGAGGGCTGCCTGCACCGGTTCCGTCATGCGGAGGGCAATGTCGGCCTGCCGGTGCAGCAGGTCTTCCACGGCGTCGGAGGCCGACAGCTCGATCTCGAGCTTCGGGTGGGCTTGGCCGAGCTTCGCGAGGATCGGCGGCAACACTTCGACGGCGACGATCTCGCTGGCGCTGATCCTCACCGTGCCTTCGACCGCGCCGGGCGAGGCGGAGGTGGCGCGGGCCAGCGCGGCGGCGGTGGCCGCCATGCTTTCGGCATAGGGTTGGAGGGTGAGGGCCGCTTCGGTCGGCTG
Organism: Rhizobium sp. PAMB 3174; assembly: GCF_052908375.1. Taxonomy (NCBI): domain Bacteria; kingdom Pseudomonadati; phylum Pseudomonadota; class Alphaproteobacteria; order Hyphomicrobiales; family Rhizobiaceae; genus Rhizobium; species Rhizobium sp. PAMB 3174. The sequence goes on from NZ_CM128608.1 coordinate 1,004,713, forward strand.
CAGGCCGCTCTGCGAGCGGGTGAAGAGCGGAAAACCTGCGGCCTGTTCGAGCGCCTCGATATGCCGCCCGACCGTCGGCTGGCTGAGGTTCAACTGTCGCGCGGCAGCCGAGAGCGAGCCGGTCTGCAGAACGGCGAGAAAGGTGCGGTAGAGATCCCAGTCGACATCATGTGTTGCCATACAAAAACGTATAACAGGGTAAGTAATTTATACAATTCCGCATTTTTATGAAATCGCCGATGGTTGCTCCAGACAAATCCCAACACTGGAGACTACCAATGTCGAATGAAGTGAAACTGCCGGTCGCCCTGGTTCTGGGCGCGACTGGAGGAATTGGCGGCGCGGTCGCCCGTACGCTCAAGGCAAGAGGATGGACGGTCCGGGCTTTGAACCGGAATGCGGCGGCTATGCGGGGCAGTAACCCGGAATTCGAATGGCGGCAGGGCGACGCCTTGGCGGCGGCGGACGTTTCGGCGGCCGCAAGCGGCGTCGATCTCATCGTGCATGCCGTCAATCCGCCCGGTTACCGGGATTGGGAAAAGCTCGTCCTGCCTATGCTAGACAATTCGATCGCGGCAGCTACTCGCCACGGTGCGCGGCTGCTGGTGCCCGGCACCGTCTATAATTTCGGTCCGGACGCCCGGCCGAACCCGGTCGAGGACAGCCCGCAAAATCCCGTCACGCGAAAGGGCCGCATCCGCGTCGCTTTCGAGCAGCGTTTGCGCAAGGCCTCCATGGCGGGCACACAGGTCGTCCTGGTGCGGGCCGGGGACTTCTTCGGTGCCGGAGCCGCCAACAACTGGTTCTCGCAGTTGGTGACACCCGGCAAGCCGGTGAAGGCCGTCGTCAATCCGGGCCGGAAGGGTGTCGGCCACCAATGGGCCTATCTGCCGGATCTGGCCGAAACCATGGTGCGGTTCGTCGAACGCTCTTCAAGCCTGCCGGCCTATGCCGACTATCATTTCGAAGGGTTCTGGGACCATGACGGCATGCAGATGGCAAGGGCGATAGGTCGCGTCGTCGGTAAACCGGATATCCGCGTGCGGCGCTTTCCGTGGCCGCTCGTTTACTTGGCATCGCCTTTCGTCAGGTTGTTTCGCGAGCTCCTTGAGATGCGTTATCTCTGGCAGGAGCCTTTGCACATGACCAATGGCAAACTCAGAGCGGCGCTCGGTGAGGAGCCGCGCACGCCGATCGAGGAGGCGGTCCGCGCTACGCTTGTCTCATTCGGCTGCCTGGCTTCGGCGACAAATGCCGGCGGGAGGTCTGAGCTTGTTGCCGCCTAAAGGCCGATTGCTGAGAGCATGAGGAAGGTGGCGAACAGGACGAAGTGGGTCATGCCCTCGATCGCGTTGGTCTCGCCGTCGGATAGGTTGATGGCCGAGGCGATCAGCGTGATCGTCACCATGACCGTCTGCGTCGGCGTCATCGCCATGACGATCGGCTGGCCCTGGAAGAGGGCCAGTGCCTCCATTACCGGGACGGTGAGGATGACCGTCGACAGCGAGGCGCCGAGCGCGATGTTGATGACCGACTGCATGCGGTTCGCCAGCGCCGCGCGCAGGGCGGTGAGGATTTCCGGCGCCGCCGATATACCGGCAACGACGATGGCGGCGACGGCCGGCGGCGTGCCAGTCCCCTTTAGCCCTTCGGTCATGAACCCGGACATCAGTTCCGCCAGCAGGCCGATGACGCAGACGCCTGCGATCAGGAAGGCAATCGACACACCCATGGAGGTCTCATCGGAGTGATCCTCCTCCTGGACCTCGGTGCCCGCCTTCGCCTTGGCGGCATTGCGTGGGTAGTGGTAGCTGAAGAAATAGCTGTGCTGGTCGACCTGCATGCGCAGGAACAGCGCATAGAGCGACAGCATGGCGATGATCGTGAAACCGGAATAGAGATGCCACTTGGCCTGCGGCACGAATTCCGGCACCACCATGGAGATACCCATGGCCGTCAGGATCATCACCGAATAGGTCTTGCCGGAATCGTCGTTGTAGGCCTGTTCGCCGTGTTTCAGGCCGCCGAGCAGGGCGGCGAGCCCGAGTATGCCATTGATGTCGAGCATGACCGCCGAATAGATTGTGTCGCGGGCAAGCGTCGGAGAGCTTTCCGAACTCATCATGATGGCCAGGATCACCACTTCGACGACGACTGCCGACAGCGTCAGGATCATCGTGCCGTAAGGATCGCCGACCTTCGCGGCGATCGCCTCGGCATGGTGTGCGACGCGGATGGAGACCCCGACAATGGCGGCGATCAGCACCGCCGCGGCCGCAAGTTCGATGGTCTGGGAGAGGTGGGCGCCGGAATGTTCCAGAAGATAGGCGGCGAGCGCTGCGATGAGCGCGACTGCAAACGCCAGTTCCTGCTTGAGTGTACCGGCCATGCATGCCCCTTCTCGAATGGAAATGTACCTGTCCCTTGAGAAGCTTAGGGCATCGTGCCGGCAATTTGGAGGGGCAGAGCGCGAATTCACAGCTCTGCCCCCGGCTTTTGGTCAGGCCGCGTCGCTTTCGCCAAGCGACGGATAGTCGATGTAGCCCTTGGCGCCGCCACCGTAGAAGGTCTGCTGGTCGGGCGTGTTGAGCAGCGCGTTCTGCTCGAGCCGCTCGGCCAGATCCGGATTGGCGATGTAGAGCTTGCCGAAGGCGACGAGATCGGCGCGGTCGCTCTCGACGGCATCGATGGCCAGGTCGCGGGTATAGCCATTGTTGACCATCCAGGCTGCCTTGCCGCCGGCTTGGCGGTAGGCGGACTTGAACGCCGCATAGTCGAACGGCTTCGGACCCTGGCTGTAGGCCCGGTCGCCGCCGGTGGCGCCTTCGATGATGTGGACATAGGCCAGCGGATAGGCGGCGATCGCCTTGGCGACATAATCGTAAAGCGCCTGCGGATCGTCATCGGAAATGTCGTTGGCCGGGGTCACCGGCGAGAGGCGCAGACCGGTGCGCTCACCGCCGACGGCAGCCACCACGGCTTCGACCACCTCGACGAGGAAGCGGGCGCGGTTTTCGATCGGGCCGCCATATTCATCGATGCGCTTGTTGGCGCCGCTCTTCAGGAACTGGCCGATCAGGTAGCCGTTGGCGCCGTGGATTTCGACGCCGTCGAAGCCTGCCTCGATCGCCGCCTTGGCGGCGTGGGCGTAATCCTGCACCGTGGTCTTGATTTCCTCAAGCGTCAGGGCGCGGGGTTCGGACGTTTCGGCGAATGCGCCCGAGCCATCGGCGTTGATGATGTAGGTCTTCGACTTGGCGGTGACCGCCGAAGGGGCGACCGGGGCATCCCCGTTCGGCTGCAGCGAGGTGTGCGATACGCGTCCGACATGCCAGATCTGGGTGAAGATGTGGCCGCCGGCCTTGTGCACGGCGTCCGTCACCTTCTTCCAGGCGTCGATCGCTTCGCTCTTGTAGAGGCCAGGCACGTCGGCATAGCCCTGGCCCTGATGGGTGATGGCGGTGCCTTCCGTGATCAGCAGGCCGGCGCCCGCCCGCTGGCGGTAGTATTCGACGGCGAAGGGGCCGGGGATGGCGTTCGGCGAGCGGTTGCGGGTCAGCGGCGCCATGACGACGCGGTTCTTCAGCGTGATGTCGCCGAGCTTGAAGGGTTCGAACAGCTTGGTCATTTGAAGTCCTTATGGGTTGAGATGTCTTAGGAGGGAACAGTATGCCGTCCGGCTACAGGCTGGAGGCAATGTCCGCCCGGAACGCTTCGATCGTGGTTTCGTTCCGGCTGTAGTAGATCCATTGACCGACTTTTTCCGCGTGAACGAGACCGGCGCGTTGCAGGCTTGCCAGATGGGCGGAGACGGTGGATTGCGACAGGCCGCAGCATTCGAAGCCGCCCGCGCAGACGCCATAATCGGATACATGGCCCTTGCCGCCGAAATGCGCCTGCGGATCCTTCAGCCATTCGAGGATCTGCCGGCGAACCGGGCTGGAAAGCGCCTTGAATATTTCGTCCCTGTCCATCGTGTCCGTTTCTGTATATCGCGATACATCGATATACGTATCGTCACGGATCGATGTTTCAAGAGTGGTCGCGAAAAAATGGAGAGGCTGCCGACAAGACAAAAAAAGAGGGCCACCGGAAAACCAGGGCCCTTTATAAGTTAGAAGGTCAAAAAACCTCCAGAGGGGAACAGCTGGTGCGGCGGTACTGGGAGGAAAAAGACCGCCGTGTGCATCAGCTATGTGCGATATGGTGCTTTTTTGTGCAGTCTTCAATCAATATTTGTGCATGTCAGCCATGCGTTCGTTGCATCGCTAACAATTTCTAGCCCTTGAAACATTCGCTAACGTGCATAGGCGCGTATGCGCTGTTGTGCGAAAGCGTCGTGAAAACAGATATTTGCCTGTTTCGTGGTGACAAGGGTGTTTGGCGGCGCCCACAAGATTGCCGCATTTCGACCGATCGAAAAAAGATCAGAAATTCCAGTTTCGCGCCTTGGCGACGATGAAATCGCGAAAAGCCTTCAGCTTGGCGGCGTTCTTCATCTCGTCCGGATAGCAGAAATAGGTATCGAAGGAGGGGACGTCGGCACTCGTGACCAGCTGAATGAGTCCCGGATCGCGGCCGGCTATGTAGTCCGGCAGCATGGCAATGCCGATGCCGAGCAGGCAGGCGCGCTTGATCGACGTCAGGCTGTTGATCTGCAGATGCGGCAGGCGCGGATTGTCCGGCGAGCGGCCGGCGATTTCCAGCCAGTTGACGTTCAGGAGATAGTTTGGCGCCGGTTCGCCGAAGGTGATGACACGGTGATTGTCGAGCTCTTCGATACTGCGCGGTTCGCCGTGCTTGTTGATGTAGGACGGCGCGGCGTAGACGTGCATGTGCACGGTAAACAGCTTGCGCTGGATGAGGTCCGACTGCTGCGGCTGGCGCAGGCGAATGGCGCAGTCGGCCTGGCGCATGTTCACGTCCAGCTCCTCATTGTCGAGGATCAGCTGGATCTGCATGTCCGGATAGAGCTGCAGGAACTCCTGGATCTTGTCGGTGAGCCAGCCCTGGCCGAGGCCGACGGTCGTCGTCACCCGGAGCTTGCCGCTCGGCTTCTCGTTCGTCTCGGTCAGCTGGGCGCGGGCGGTCTCGAGCTTCAGCAATACCTCGTTGGCAGTGCGGTAGAGCAGTTCGCCCTGTTCGGTCAGGATCAGGCCGCGCGCATGGCGGTGGAAGAGCTTGACGCCGACTTCCATTTCGAGCGCGCTGACCTGACGGCTGATGGCCGATTGCGACAGATGCAGCTTGTCGGCCGCATGGGTGAACGATCCGGCTTCGGCGGCTGCGTGGAATATTCGCAGCTTGTCCCAATCGAGAGGTACACCCACCTGGCTCTACGCCTCCGTTATTCTGCTGCGATCGCGACCGGCTGATGGCCGGCGAGATAGCGTTCAGCTTCGAGGGCCGCCATGCAGCCCATGCCCGCCGCGGTGACTGCCTGGCGGTAGATATCGTCCGTCACGTCGCCGGCGGCAAAGACGCCGTCAATGTCGGTGGCCGTCGAATCCGGGGCGGTCCAAAGATAGCCGTTCGGCTTCAATTTCAGCTTGCCCTTGAAGAGCTCGGTCGCCGGCGCGTGGCCGATGGCGACGAAGACGCCGTCGGTGGCGACTTCTGTGATCTCGCCGGTCTTGACGTTCTTCAGCCTTGCGCCGGTCACGGTGGGCGGCAGCGGCCCTTTGTTCTTCACGCCGGTGATTTCTTCCAGCGTGGAGTCCCAGACGACCTTGACGTTTTCCTTGGCGAACAGGCGCTCCTGCAGGATCTTTTCCGAGCGGAAGGCATCGCGGCGGTGCACGACTGTGACCGACTTGGCGATGTTCGACAGGTAGAGCGCCTCTTCGACGGCGGAGTTGCCGCCGCCGACGACGATCACGTCACGGTTCCTGTAGAAGAAGCCATCGCAGGTGGCGCAGGCCGATACGCCGCCGCCCTGAAAGGTCTGCTCGCTCTCGATACCGAGCCACTTGGCCTTGGCGCCGGTGGCGATGATCAGCGTGTCAGCGGTCCAGACCGCGCCGGAATCGGTTCTTGCCGTGAACGGACGGTGGGTGAGGTCGACCTCTGTGACGATGTCGGAGACGAGTTCGGCGCCGACATGCGCGGCCTGCAGCCGCATCTGATCCATCAGCCACGGGCCCTGAACGGGCTCGGCGAAGCCGGGATAGTTTTCCACGTCCGTGGTGATCATGAGCTGGCCGCCCTGTTCCATGCCGGCGATCAGCACCGGCGACAGCATGGCGCGCGCGGCATAGATCGCCGCCGTATAGCCGGCCGGGCCGGAACCGATAATCAGGACCTTCGTATGACGCACGGTCATGGCACTTCCTTTCAACACCCTTCAACGGAGCGGCGCATCATAACCGACACGCGCCAGCGCCCGGAGGCAAAACCGACTAAATATCCAGCTTCATTTATGAATGCTTGCCGTGTTTATTCAAGGGCGGGGTATGGGTTACCAACAGGGAAGGGGTATTGGTTCAATCAGCGAAGGCTATTGGGTCCATGCGTCCGCCTGCCAGTCGATTTGTTTCGGGCCATGAGATTGTGGCTCTCGATGTGGGCATATCCAGTGCTGCGTGGGTCACATGTCGCGACGCTGGAAGTGTTTCTTATGAACGAAGGCAATCAACTTGTCTTCCATCAGGCGTCGCTGCTTGGATAGTCCGTAGAACCATCGTCTCTTGTTCGTCTGACGTTTTTGGCCCGAGCTTGCGAGGATCTGGCTTGCTGCCTCGGTCGTTGTGACGGGCGCCGGACGGAAGCTGTAGCCGTGTCCCGAGCGTGTCAGCCAGTAGCGGAAATAGTTGTCGACGGGAGCGAAGATCGTTTTGTGCCCCTCGACGAAGAGCCTCGCGCCCAGGCGAGACCATACGATCGCGCTGGTTGTCATGGGAAAGTAATGGGCTGCAACGAGCTCGCACTGATAGTCGCCAACCGTGTAATGCTCAAGCGACGTCGTTATCTTCAACTTGTTGTTGCCGATGTTGATCAGGCGCCAATCGGGGTCAATCCTGTCGAGATCCGGCAGTGCCTTGGCCAGAAGTTCGACCGGATTACACAGCGGCAAGGCATCATCCTCAAGGATCAGCAGATAGCGCGCGTTCGATTTGAGGAAGCGCTCTGCCGCCTGGAGGTGACTGCGGTAGCAGCCGATCTCGCCGCCGACGAGGCCGCGTCCCATGTAGCGTTCGGAGCCGTTTGCGTCATAATCTTCAACCCGGGACAGGTCGAGCTTGCGACCATCGAAGGCCAAAACGCGCTGAAATGTTACGCCGTAAGCGGCAAGCCGGCTGCTGATGGCGTCGAGACGATCGTTGCTTCCGTCAAGATTGATCACATAAACGTCGAGTGATTGCATATACCCAATTCCAGCGGCATGAACTTGGCTCCTTGTGATGGATCGCGCCGGTCTTTGCAACATCAGTGTGGTGTCAGCGTGTCCTGGCAGGAGGGCGAGCCGAGCTCAGTCGCGGCAACATCGACACTTTGGCGCCTATTTGCTGCCCTCCGCGGTGGACATTTTCCTGGCAAAGGAACATCGCCGCTTGTCCGGTCCCTCTTCAATCTGTAGATGAGGCCATACCTCTCAGGGCTTGTTGCGATGGCTCCTGATACCAAAAACATGGACTGAAGAAAGATCGAGGCGGGCGATGCGCGTACATCAATATATTTTCGGCAAGGATGGTGGCGCAGAGCGGTTCTTTGTTCATCTCGTTGCAGCACTTGATAAACGCGGTGTCGAGCAGACAGCCGTTATGCGCTGGAATCGCAGGTGGCGCAGTGATGTCGAAGCGCATGCAAAGGTGGTGCAGAGCAACTTCAGGAATCTTTCCATCGACCGCCTGCTGCTGCCGATCCGGGTCAGGATGATGGCCGAGATGCAGAAGCCGGACGCAATCATCTCCTGGTCGACGCGTGGTGCGCGTCTGATGCCTGCCTACAAGGGCGGCATCAGGCTTTCGCGTCTCGGCGATTATCCTACCCATCTTGGTTACTTCAAGAATTCCGATGTTCTGGTCTGCAACACGCCTGGCATCGGCGACCACGTGCGCCAGCTTGGTTGGGATCGCGGCGTGGAGGTGATTTCCAATTTCACCGATACGGCTATCGTCGAACCGGCTTCGCGGGCGGAGGCGGACACGCCCGAGGGCGTGCCTCTGGTCATGACCATGGGCCGTTTCGTCAAGCGAAAGCGCTTTCATCTGCTGATCAAGGCCATGAAGGAAGTGCCGGACGCTTATCTCTGGATCGCAGGCGACGGAGAGGAGCGACAGGCGCTGGAAGCCGATGTTCGCGAAAACGGGCTGGAGAACCGCGTTCGCTTCCTCGGCTGGCACAAGGATACGCGCCGCTACGTTGCCGCTTGCGATGTCTTCGTGATGCCTTCGAGCCACGAACCGCTGGGCAATGTCATTCTGGAAGCATGGGCACAGAAGAAGGCGGTGGTTTCTTCGCGTTCGGAGGGGCCCATGTGGTTTGTACGCGACGGCGAAAATGGCCTTCTCGTCGATATCGACGACGTGTCCGGCTTCGCCCGCGCCATCAACAGCCTGATCGCCGATCCGCAATTTGCCGCCACACTTGGCGAAAACGGCCGTGCTACGCTGGTCAGCCAGTTTTCCGAGGACGCGATCTGCGATGCCTATATCGAGCTGTTCAAGAACGGGCGTAGATAGTCGCGAGTGCTGTGCTGATGCAGGTTCACAGATTAATTTCGTATTGTTTGCCGAGCATCAGTTCGATCAATTTTGAGGAGGAGCAATCTGGTGCAGATCTTTGTGGTTGGCTCAAAGCCTGATCCACATTGGCCTTCGGTCAAACCGGATGTGGTAATACTGGCAAATGGTGCCATTGCCTATGCAAAGAGCCGATTCAAAGACGTGCATACAATCGGATTTGCGTCCCTCAATTTCTGTCGGAAGGACAGGGGGGAGCAAAATAAAGGAGATCGCGAGGCTGTCGAAGGGGTAGAGCTTGCAGAATTGGTCTACTGGCAGCCGACAGGCATGGAGTGGTTGAGAGACGTCAACTTCCGTTATCAAACTGGGGTAAATCTGAGCAACGGCCATCTCTGGCGGCTCAGTTATCGCCACTATTCATTTCTCGATTGGCTTCGGGTTCTGTCCAATCCTCGAAACTGGTGGCATGCTTTCAAGAAGCGCAGACGTGGGCAGCCGCCATACTTCCGTGGCAGCCGGCCCTCCACAGGTATGATGGCGGTACAATATGCTCTTGAACGCTATCCAAACGCCGCATGTATCCATGTCTGTGGGATTGGAGTGGCTTGGAGCGGCGGGCATTTCTACGATAACAACCACCTGCATGACAATTTTCACGAGATGGCGGACACAAAGTTGTACAGGTCTCTCGTCCGCAACAATCGCCGTGTTGTGTTTTGTGAGGTTGAGGAAGCGTGACCAGCCCAAGCACAGTCTGCTTCGTGCAGGTCAATAATGTTCTCCCATACATGTCGCTCTTCTTGGCGCATCATGAGCGCCTTTTCGACAAGATAGTTATTGTTGTTCACAATTCAGGGAAGGATATTCCGAACAATTCCGACGAGGTCCGCTGGTTCAGTTTGGCAGAGTATGGATTTTATCAGCCAATCGCCTGGAATTTTTTGTATGAGCGCGAAGGCAAAGGCTTTGACTTCGCTTTTTTTCTGGATGCCGACGAATTACTGAGCGTGACGACCGCTGGCGCTTTACAGTCTGCGCTCGCGGCGCACAAATATCATTGTGGGTTGTATTTGTATTGGCGTCCGGTGATCCCGCCAAAGAAATTCAGCGGAAGACTGGACGCTGCCGGAGTCCAACAGTTTACGGTGTCGTCTGAGCTCGCCCATACCCGGAAAATGGTCTATAATACAAAGAAGACTGTTCATTTTTCTGCCGCACACGGAAACCATGTCTATAATGGCAAGAAAAGCCTGCTGTCCTTGTTCCGGGCTGAAGAACGACGTCTATGTCTGCTTCACATTCCATTTCTGAGCCTGACTTCTTTTCAGGAGAAGGTGGCCAACAATCCGAAAGACGAATTTCTTGATAAGTTCATTCGGACATCTCGTACCCTCAGAGAAAAATACGGAGATGACTGGTATCAGAGTGAGCTAACGGATACCGACTTTATTTACTTCTGCTTGAATTATCGTGAGAGAGATGAACGCAAGCACATGCGTCTGGAGGACGTTGACTTCATGCCATTTCCAGACTTGGGGATACCCGAGGACCGGGTTTCGTACTGGTTCGGAATCTTGAACAGCCTGCCGTCATGGGAAAGGCGCACTGCTCCGAGAACCGGCGAGATGGAATGGATCGAAAAAATAAAGCGACAGGCGCATAGCAACTCTTCTGATTTCAGGAATTATATGCGAGAGACCGATCGCGAACTACGATTTGTTATATCGTACTAGAAGAAAGTGACGTTCCGGCGATTGAGGTCAATTTTTATTTTTGCTTTCAATCGCTTGGGTGAAAATTTATACCATTGAGTGCCATGCGGCGATGAAGACCGCATGTTTTGTTGTGCGATCTGTGGGAGACGGGTATTGGGGCTAATTAAGCGTGTGTCGCAGCGGTTCAATGAATGTCTTCCTGCTGGACCTTTCGAAATCTACACAAATCTTGTCAATCGCGCTAAAGGTCATCCTCTTCGCATTTCCATGAAAGGGAATGATGGCCCTATCGGGGTGGTGCACGGCCACGGCGCTCTCAATATTGTTCATCGTGATCGGCTGTGGAACTATAAGAAGGGCGTTGATCACAGGATAGACGCTCTGGCAAAAAGTTACCTGCTGCATCGGATTTCGCAAGACACGACAGGTGCCTTTATTGATTGTGGTGCCAATATCGGTGAGTTGGGGCTTTTCGCAAAGAAATGGAAGTTCGATTACTTCGCATTCGAGCCGGAGGACGCTGAAGCGGATTGTTGCGATCTGAACAATTTTGACGGCATGCAAATGACCAACCGAGTAGCGCTCTGGAAGAATGAAGATACTCTGTCATTCTATTCGAAGTCTGATACGGCAGATAGTTCTCTAATTGAAATCAACCAGTTTTCGGCCGTGAAGACCGTAAAGGCAATTCCTCTCGACAAGTTCGTCGTCGACAAGGGAATTGAGAAGATTGCGGTGATGAAAATTGAGGCGGAAGGTGCGGAGCCCGAGATTTTGGAGGGAGCGCAACTGGCGTTGTCGCGAACGCGATACCTCACCGTCGATTGCGGTTTCGAGCGCGGCGTGAGCAAGGAAAGTACACTCGTCCCCGTTGTCAATATTGCGACCAAGGCGGGTTTCAAACTTGTCGACTGGAACCCGTCGAGGGTGACGGTCCTTTTCGAAAATAGTAAATACGCCTAACCGCCCATCAGCCCCGCATAAACCTCCCCCAGCCTCATCGCCTCGCTTTCGATCGCGAAGTTCTGCCGTGAGTGGCGGAGCGCGTGTTCGGCTGCCTGCTGGCGTCTCACTTCGTCATCCATGAACTGCCGGGCGGCGTCCGTCATGGCGTCGAGGTTGTCGCGGGGGATGAGGGTGCCGGTTTCGGCTTCATCGGTGACAATCAGTTCCGGGAAGGCGCCGACGTCGGTGGCGATGACGGGGACGGCGGTGGCCATGGCTTCGAGCGGGGTCAGGCCGAAGCCTTCCCAGCGCTGTGGCGCGATGAAGAGGTCGAGGCCGCGGTACCAGTCGTTGATGTTGGTATGCTCGCCGACGAACAGGATGCGATCGGCGAGGCCCGCCGTCTTCACCTTTTCCTTCAAGCCGTTCTCGAATTCCACATGCTGCGGCGTGGCGCGGCCGGCGATGATCGCGGACCAGTCCGGACGTTCCGGCAGCAGGCGGATCATGGTGTCGACGAAAAGGTCGGTGCCCTTCTGGTGGCGCACGCGGCCGAAGCAGCCGGCAATCTTCTGCGCCGGGTCAAGGCCGAGCGCGCGCTTCGCCTCGGCCTTGTCGGCGGGCGGCGAGAAGCGGGCGGTGTCGATGCCGTGCAGGCTGACGGTGCTTTCGACCTCGAGATAGGCCGCCGTCTTGGCGCTGGTGGCGATCACCGCGTCCATGCGCGAAATCAGGAATTTCGTCCAGCCGGTATGGCGGCGCTGCGAGGCGGAGGTGAAGACGATCTTCAGCGGCATGCGCAGAAGATCGCGCAGGATGATCGCCGGCAGCATCTCGATGTTGCGCCGCGCATGCCAGACGCGAAAGCGCTCGCCCTTCGGCGGCGTCCAGAGGCGCCAGAGGTCGCGGTAGCGGATATGAGGCAGGGTAGGCGGCAGGCCGGGTCCGAGCACGGCAATGCGTTGTCCGAGGCCGCGCTGGACGGGCACGAGCTGGATGATCGTCGAGGTGACCCCGGACAGCCGCTGCTTGAAGTTGGGGGCGATGATGTCGATGTCGCGGAGATCGGCCACCGCTGCTTTCGCGGTGGCCTTGTTTCCGTCCGTCACGGGCGTTCTCAGCCCCAGCTGACGGCGAGAATTTCGTAGGCCTTGGAGCCTCCCGGCGCATTCACTTCGATGGAATCGCCTTCTTCCTTGCCGATCAGCGCACGGGCGATTGGCGAGGAAATGGAGATGCGGCCTGCCTTCACGTCGGCTTCCTGGTCGCCAACGATCTGGTAGGTCTTTTCTTCTTCGGTGTCCTCGTCGATGAGCTTGACGGTCGCACCGAACTTGACGGTGGAGCCGGACATTTTCGTCAGGTCGATGACTTCGGCGCGCGCGATCAGGTCTTCTAGCTCGCCGACGCGGCCCTCATTGTGGCTCTGCGCTTCCTTGGCGGCGTGGTATTCGGCGTTTTCCGAAAGGTCGCCATGGGCGCGCGCCTCGGCGATCGCCTCGATGATTCTCGGGCGTTCCTCCTGCTGGCGCCAGCGAAGCTCTTCGTTGAGCTTGGTGAAACCACCCGGGGTCATCGGAACTTTTTCTACCATTTCCTTTTCCTTACTGCGCGTCCCGCTCGTTCTGCATAGGGACAAAAGAAAACAGGTTCCGAAGAGGAACTTCGGAACCATGTCAAACTGTCAATTTGAGCGTTTATAGCAGACTCGCCCGGGGAAATGCGAGTTTTTTTTAGCCGGCTTCTCCTGCCGTGCTGCCTCTCGCCCGATCCACCAGGGGCTCGCGGCCTTCATCCAAGTGTCACGGACAGGGACTATCGGACGGGTGTCGCAATTCCCTGCCTAAGGAGAAAGACCATGATGAAATATTTTTCGGCGCTCGCCGCCGCGACCATGCTGGCCGGCGCCGCGCATGCCGCCACCGTCTATCCGCTCGACCGTGCAACGATCCTCGTCAACTCGCCCTTCGACTTCAAGGTCGAGCTCGACAAGGTCTATGGCGAGGGTGATGTCGCTGTCACCGTCAACGGCAAGCCCTATGCCGACGTCTTCGGCAAGCCGGCCGAATTCGTCGCCGAAGAGAAGGGCAAGGACGATGCCGTCCTCGGCTCCGCGCTGATCCTGCGCGATCTGGCGCTCGCTTCGGCCGGCGACTACACCGTCGAAGTCAAGGCTGGCGACGAAACGAAGTCGGTCACCTGGAACGTCTACGGCACGCCGGCTGCGCCGAAGGCCAAGAATATCATCTTCTTCCTCGGCGACGGCCTGTCTGTCGCGCACCGCACCGCCGCCCGCATCATGTCGAAGGGCATGACCGAGGGTAAGGCCGATGGCCGCCTCAACATGGATGATCTCGACCGCATGGCCTTCATCGGCACGTCGTCGACCCATTCGATCGCCACCGATTCCGCCAATACCATGTCGGCCTACATGACCGGCCACAAGTCGCGCGTGAATGCCCTTGGCGTCTATGCCGACCGTACGCCGGCAAGCCTTGACGATCCGAAGGTCGAGACGATAGCAGAAGCACTGCGCCGCACCACGAAGAAGTCGATCGGCGTCGTTTCCACGGCTGAAATCGAAGATGCGACCCCGGCCGCCGTTATCGCCCACACCCGTAAGCGCGCCGACAAGGCCGAGATCGTCGGCATGTTCATGCAGACCCAGCCCGACGTCATCCTCGGCGGCGGCTCGGCCTACTTCCTGTCTAAGGACGTTCCCGGCTCGAAGCGCAAGGACGACAACGACTACATCGCCCAGTTCAAGGACGCCGGCTATACGCTCGCAACTTCGAAGACCGAACTGGACGCCGCTTCCGGCACCAACACCGGCAAGCTGCTCGGCCTGTTCCACACCGGCAACATGGACACCGCGCTCGACCGCATGTTCCTGAAGAAGGGGACTGTCGACAAGTTCCCCGATCAGCCGGGCCTCGTCGACATGACGAAGACCGCCATCGACCAGCTGTCGAAGAACCCGGAAGGCTTCTTCCTGATGGTTGAAGCCGCTTCGGTCGACAAGATGTCCCACCCGATGGACTGGGAACGCTCCGAATTCGACGTCATCGAGATGGACAAGGCCGTCGGCGTTGCCATGGAGTTCGCCAAGACCCATCCGGACACGCTGATCGTCGTCACCGGCGACCATACCCATGGCGTCTCCATCGTCGGCACCGTCGATGACGAAAAGCCGGGCGACGTGATGAGCGAGAAGGTCGGCACCTATGACGACGCCGGCTTCCCGAACTACACGGACGAGAATGGCGACGGCTATCCGGACAAGGTGGATGTTTCCCGCCGCATCCAGATGTATGCCGGCAACCATCCGGAATACTACGAAACCTTCCGCCCGAAGATGGACGGTCCGTTCGAGCCGTCGATCAAGAATGCCGACGGCAAGTATGTCGCCAACCCGGCCTACAAGGATATCCCCGGCGCCGTGCTGATGCCGGCCAACATCCCGTCTGACGGCGACACCGCTGCCCATACCGTTGATGACGTCGTGCTGCAGGCCGCCGGCCCCGGCTCGGAAGAATTCAAGGGCTACATGGAGCAGAGCGACGTCTACAAGGTGTTGATGGACACCTTCGCGCTCGGCTCGCAGTCGATGTAATTCGACGCTTCGCACAAGTTGGTTCCGGGCGGCGGGTTCGCCCGGAACCGCGTTCGAACCGAACAACGACCGCAAATCAAAGATCAGGAGGCGGAGATGAACCGTCAACCCTCTCCATTCCAGATGTCCCGCAGACGCCTGATGACGCTTGCCGCCGGCATGCCCTTGGCTGCCCTGGCGCGACCGGCATTCGCGGCAACCGATCTGACGTTTGACGAGCTTTACAGCAAGGTCACCGTGCTCGGGCTGGAGTTCTCCGACAAGGTGAAATCGCTCGACGGCAAGCCGGTGACGATGGGCGGCTTCATGGCGCCGCCGCTCAAAGCTGAAGCCAATTTCTTCGTGCTCACCGAAATTCCGATGGCACTCTGCCCGTTCTGCTCGTCGGATGCCGACTGGCCGGACAATATCGTCGTCATCTATCTCGGCGACAAACAGACCTTCCTGCCGGGCGGCACCCGGATCGCCGTTGAGGGGCGCATGGAAGTCGGCTCGTGGGTCGATCCGGATACGGGGTTCCTAAGCCGGCTTCGGCTGCGCGACGCACGTTTCTGGGAAAGCTGAAGGTACCCCATGATCGACCTGAAAGTGAGTTCTCTGGAGGTCGGCTATCCGGGCCTGCCTGCACCCGTGCTCGCCATCGACGCTTTCGACCTGCCGGCCGGCGGGCGGCTTGCGGTGACCGGCGCGTCCGGTTCCGGCAAGAGCACTTTCGTCAACGTCATCTGCGGCTTGCAGGCGCTTAAACGCGGCTCGGTCCGCTGGGCGGGGACCGAACTTGCCGGCCTGTCCGAAAGCCGGCGCGATCGCTGGCGCGGTACCCATGTCGGGCTGGTGATGCAAGATTTCCATCTGTTCGAGGGCCTGTCGGCGCTCGATAACATTCTTCTGCCGGCGCGCCTTTCCGGTGCGGCCGGACACGGGACGATCGAGCGGGCGCGGCAGCTTATCGAGACGGTTGGGCTCTCGCGTCCGGACCAGAAGGTCGAGACCATGTCGCGCGGCGAAATGCAGCGTGTGGCGGTCGCGCGCGCAGTGCTGCGCAAGCCGGGCGTCGTCGTCGCGGACGAACCGACCGCCAGCCTCGACGTCGAGAGCGGCGCTCAGGTTGCCGACCTGCTCCTGTCGATCGCCGACCAGGAAAAATGCACGCTGATCGTCGTCTCGCATGACGAGCGGCTGATCTCGCGGTTCGACAGGCGCATGCGACTTTCTGCCGGCCGGATTCAGTCTGCCCAGCCCGTCACCGAGGAGGCCTGACATGTTTCGCTTCATTCTCGCCGATCTCAACCGCTTTCGACTTGGCGCCGTCGTGGTCGTTCTGATCGTGGCACTTGCCGTCGCGCTCGGCGTTGCGGTGACGCTGCAGGAGAGGGCGCTTCGCCTCGGCTCGGCGCGGGCCGCTGAAAAATTCGATCTCGTCATCGGCGCGGCGGGCAGCGAGACGCAGCTCGTGCTGTCGTCTGTCTTTCTGCAGGCCTCACCGCTGCCGCTGATGGACGGCAATATCCTCAAGGACCTGGACAAGGATCCGCGCGTCGCCTGGGCGGCGCCGATCGGCTTCGGCGATTTCTACGGCCATTATCCGATCGTGGGGACGACGACGAAGCTCGTCGCCAATCTGGCGCCGGGCTTTGCCGACGGGCAGGTCTTTGCGCATGAGGGCGAGGCGGTGATCGGCGCCGATGTCGACCTGTCAATCGGTGCGACGGTCAAACCGCTTCACGGTACGGAAGCGGAGGGCGGGCACACACATACCGAGCTCGCCTACACGGTCGTCGGACGCCTGCAGCCGTCCGGTAGCGCCTGGGACAAGGCGATCATGGTGCCGATCCAGGCGGTGTGGGACATCCATGGCCTCGGCCATCACGATGGCGAGGAGCACGATGAGCATGACGAGCATGCGGAACCTGCCGGCAATGTCGAGGCGGGTGCTTCGCCGGCCGTGACGCGGGTGGCGGCAGAAGCCGCGCATGACGCAGGTGGCGACGAACACGAAGAGCATGACGACCACCATATCGATGCGGATGCCGCTATCGATGAAGACTGGGATCATGCGCTGCCGGGGCTGCCGGCGGTCGTCGTCAAGCCGAAGTCGATCGGCGACGCCTACAAGCTGCGCCAGCAGTACCGGCATGAAACGACGCTCGCCGTCTTCCCGGCAGAAGTGCTGACGCGGCTTTATGCGACGCTCGGTGATGTCCGGCAGGTGCTTTCCGCCGTCGCCATCGGGGCGCAGATCCTCGTTGCCTGCGCGTTGATGCTGGTCACCGTCATGCATGTGACGCAGCGGCGCAAGCAGATCGGTGCGCTGAGGGCCTTCGGTGCGCCGCGCGAGGCGGTGTTCGGCATCGTCTGGCTGGAGCTGTTCGGGCTGATCGCGATTGGTGTCGCGGCCGGGCTCGGCGTTGGCTTTGCCGCTGCACGGCTGATCGCCGGGCGGCTGATGGCCGACAGCGGCATTCAGCTGCCGGTCCTCTTCGCGCGCTCCGACCTTGGCCCGATCGGTGCGCTGTTTCTCGCTGCAGCCCTATTTTCGCTGCTGCCGGCGCTGATGGCCTATCGCCAGTCGCCGGTGCAGGCGTTGAGGGCGTAAAACGAACTGAGGCAACAGCGGGC
Organism: Rhizobium sp. PAMB 3174; assembly: GCF_052908375.1. NCBI lineage: Bacteria > Pseudomonadati > Pseudomonadota > Alphaproteobacteria > Hyphomicrobiales > Rhizobiaceae > Rhizobium > Rhizobium sp. PAMB 3174. Next base: position 1,022,289 of record NZ_CM128608.1, read on the forward strand.
GGTGACCCGCTGTTGCGAGCGTCAGGCGCCGGTCTACAGAGTGGCGAGATACTCTTCCAGCTTGTCGAAGGTGCCGCCGAAACCACCTTCCATGGACTTGAAGTTGTTGGTGTAGGTGCGGACTTCTTCCGGGCTGGCATTGTGAGCGTTGCCGGTGAGTGTGACCAGTGTGCCGGCCGCCGTTTCCTCGAAGGTGACGACGTTCATCATCTCCACCGGCCACGGATCGGGGAAGGGCGGTCGGATGGCGTTTGCCTCAGCATCCGCAAAGCTGACGATGTAGGCGAGCTTGCGCGGCGCATCCACTTCCTGAAAGATGAAGCGGCCGTACATCTTCTGGCCTCCAGGCGGCACCATGGCGTAGTGGAACATGCCGCCCGGCCTGACATCGAGAGCGAGAATTTCGAGGCCGAGACCTTTCGGTCCCCACCATTGTCCGAGGTGTTCCGCCTTCGTCCAGGCTTCGAAGACGAGCGTGCGCGGGGCCTTCAGTGTGCGGGAATAAATGAATTTTTCCATGATGTTATCTCTGTCCGCTTAGACGTTGATTCTGATGGTTGAGGTTTTGATTCAAGCGCTCATCACGAAGGCGTCCAGCTTGCCGAGCGTCTGGTAACCGAGCTCGATCGCGCCGAAGCCTGCCACGTGGGCGCGCTGGGCTGCGGTGTCGAACACTGTGTGCAGCGTGACCTCGGTGCCACCCTCGACCGCCCTGAAGCTGACCGTGGTGTGGAAGATGTTGGTGTCACCGGGTTCGCCGGTGCCGAGATCATAGGCGATGCGCTCATGCTCGACGATGTCTGTGAAGACCGCCCGGTTCGGGTAATCCGTGCCGTCCGGTCCGTGCATGGTGTGCAGCCATTCGCCGCCGATGCGGAAGTCGAACTTGATCGGCGTGTCGGTGAAACCTTCCGGTCCCCACCAGGCGGAAATGGCGTCGACGTCGCTCCATGCCTTCCAGACGAGTGCCACGGGTGCGGCGATGAAGCGGGTGATGACGATCTCCCGGTGGTCCTTGCCGCTGAAGTCGGTGGAGGCGAGTTCGGCGAGCTTGTCGAGGCTGTGGCTCCAGCCGGCGCGCATCTGCATCTTCGTGAAGGCGTCGCGGTCGGCTACCGTCAGGAAGGACGTGGTGATCGTCACCAGCGTGCCGTCGGCCTTGTCGGCGAATTCGATGGTGGTCACGGGCGGGGTGACTGGCGTTCCCTTGGGCGTGCCGCGCATCTCGTTGACCATGTCGTGCCAGGCTTGCGGGTGTCCCTCGAGGCCGTTGGTGTAGCTGATCAGGCGGTTCTCCGAGACGGCATGGTAGGTGCCGTCGATCGGGAATCGGGTACCGTCCGGCCCCCGCATGACGATCAGCATACGGCCGCCCGGGCGAAGGTCGGTTTCGCATTCGGGAACGTCGAAACCGCGCGGGCCGAACCAGAGCGCAAGCATCTTCGGGTCGGTGAAGGCGCGGTAGACGAGGGGGCGTGGCGCATCGATCAGGCGGGTGAAGACGGTGTCGAAACCCTCCGCCTGTTCCGCATTATTTGCCGGGGTCATTGGTTTCTCCTCCCTGTTGCAGTGTCTTGAGATAGTCTTCCAGCCGGTCGAGGCGGTCCTCCCACATGCGCCGGTAGTCTTCGAGCCAGCCGTCCAGCGCCTTCAGCGGCGCGGGCTCCAGTTTGCAGGGCCGCCACTGCGCTTCGCGTCCGCGCGAGATCAGCCCGGCCTTCTCCAGCACCTTCAGATGCTTCGAGATGGCAGGCATGGACATGTCGAAGGGTTCTGCCAGTTCGGAGACGGATTTCTCGCCGCGCGAAAGCTTCGCAAGGATCGCCCGTCGGGTCGGATCGGCGAGGGCGTGCAGCGTGCTCGAAAGGGGGTCGGTCTGCATTTTTGTAATGAACCATATAGTTAAATAACTGAATGGTTAAATATGTGCCTTCAATTTGGGAGTCAATCCGGTCGCGCCGCGAAAGAGGCGCTGGCCGTCAGGCGATCTCAATGATGGTGGTGGTGGTGCATCGCCGCGTGATGGTCATGGCTGCCGTGATCATGCTCACTGTGATCATGATGGTGGCTGTGATCCATCGGGTGCTTGTGGTTCAGCCAGAACAGCCAGACGGCAAGCGCGCCGAACAGGAGGTTGAGCCAGAAGGTGTAGTCGAGGCTGAACTCAGTCAGCCGGCTGCGGATGTCGATCGTGCCTTCGGGAATGAGGCCGAGCGCGGAGAAGGCGACGTCCATCACCAGCGCGGCGGCGACCATGGTCACGAACAGGATGCCGGCCATGTAAGCCGCCATCTTCCAGCCGAAATAGCGCCGATAGGTGTTGAGCAACGGCAGGATGATGAGGTCGGCATAGAGGAAAGCCAGCACGCCGCCAAACGAGATGCCGCCGGAAAACAGGATGGCGGCGAAGGGCACGTTGCCGATCGAGCAGACGAAGGTCAGCACCGCGATCACCGGGCCAAGGACGGCATTGACCGGCACCTTGATCCATTCGGAGGCGTCGGTGAGGAACAGCGCCTTCCAGAAGCTGTCCGGCACGAAGGCGGCCAGAAATCCGGCAATGACGAAGCCGGCGAGCATGTCCTTCCACAGCATCGACCATTCCATGGCGAAGTTCTGCGCGACACTGACCTGCATCTTCGGGTTCTTCACCCGCTCGCGCCAGGTTTCGCCCTCGACCGCCATCGACATGTGCTCGTGACCCTTGCTGGTCTCCTCGTGGTTGCGGGCTTCCTCCACCAGCTTCTTTGGATAGGTGAGCTTGATCAGGACCGCCATGATGGCGATCAGCACGATACCGCCGATCCATTCGCCGAGCATGAACTGCCAGCCCATGAGCAGGAGCAGGATGACGCCGAGCTCGATGACGAGATTGGTGGAGGCGAACAGGAAGGCGAGCGCATTGACCAGCGCCGCGCCCTTCTTGAACAGGGTGCGCATGATGGCGGCGGAGGCATAGGAGCAGGAGGAGCTTGCGGCACCGGCGGCCGAGGCGAGCACGATTTCCTTCGCCGTTCCCTTGCCGAGATAATCCTTCATCTTGGACGAGGGCACCAGCGACTGCATGACGGAAGAAATGGTGAAGCCGAGGACGAGCGACCAGCCCGTCTTCCACGCCATGCCCAGCGCCATCAACAGCGCCATGCCGGTTTTCGTCCAGATATCATGCATCATCGTTCCCCTGCGTCTTAGAGGCGAACGGCTTTTGAGGAAGATTGTTCCGATCGATTTTGCGACGAATTCCGGGCGCCAGGTCCCTATGTCTGGCCGGGCGACTTCTGCGTCTTTTGGGTGGTGCTCCTCTTCGCCGTCTTCGCCTTGGCTGCGCTTCCGTCAAGCAGCGGCGCGGACGCGGGCTTCCTCGGCAGGGCCGGCGGTGCGGTGCGATATGTCTCCGGCAGGTTCGGTGGCATGTATGGGCCGTCGACGGGGACGCCGTTCATCCTTTCGATGACGGATGTGTGCAGCGTCGCGCCGTCCTCGACCCGGCGGCGGTCGAACCACGGGACATACCAACCGAGCAGGGAAGGGCCGCCGCGCCACGAGGTTTTCGGCATGCGGCGCGGGATGAACTCGACCAGCGGCCAGAGGCCACGCATGGAATTGTGCCGGGCGGCCAGCGGATTGGGCTCGATATATTTGCCGCGCTTGCCGCGGACGATTTCGTTGACGGTGCGGGTTGCATAATCGAGGCCGAGCGGTTTCGTTTCCTCGATCATCCAGAGGAGCGGCAGTTTGGCGAGGCCACTTTCGTCTTCCGGATAGCCGCCGCCGATATCGGCGTGCACGCCGGCAAACCAGACTTCCTCGACGTTTTGCAGGTGGACTTTCTTGTCGTCGCGCGGCTTGAAGGGACCGCCCCAATAGGGCTCGCCCGCCGGCCATGGCTGCGGATTGAACATCGTCCGGCGCTCGTCGATCGCCAGCGCATGGCGAACGAATTCAACGCTGCGGTTCCTGTCGGTAAAGGGATGCGTCTTCAGCCGCGGGAAATATTTGCCCATTTCGATGACGGAGGCGACCGTGTCGAACAGGCCGAGGCACTTGATCGCCGGCCGGTAGGGCTTCAGCGTCCGCTCGTAGAGCCGCATGGTCAGGAAGGCGGACGGAGGAGGCGCCTCGCCGCCCTTTTCCTCTTCGGCGGAGATTTCGGTCACCGCCGTCGTCTCGGTGTCGCTGATCGCCTTGTAGGTGCGGTAGGCGTAGTCGACGAGGTTCAACTGGTACGGCTTGACGATGCCGAGCGCGTGGATGAAGCCGGCCAGCACACGGGCGGTGTATGCGCCCCGGGAAAAGCCGAAGATGAAGATCTGGTCGTCTTCCTCCAGTCGCTTGCCGCTCCTATCGCGGGCACCGGGCTGATAGTTCTCGACGAGGAAGCGGTAGGCCTCCTTGACGTTCTGGTCGAGCCCCCAGCCGGTCGCCAGCCCCCAGACCTCGACCGTCTTGCGCCACAGCTTCGACCAGGCATTGTCCGCGCCGAAGGTGCCGACGCCGGGATCGTAATAGACGAGTTGGTTCTCCGTCCGCCGCAGGCAGCCATAGAGCCGCAATATGTTGGATCGATCGGCGGAGATCTCGTTCGAGGTGCCGTCGAACAGGATGACGATGGTCTTGGCCATGGCATGCGGCTCCCCTCAAGCGTGTGCAGCGGGAATATTAGCGGATTGCGATGGGCGGGGCAAACTGAACCCGGGATTGAAGCAAGGGCCGCTCGCCCTCTGACGGCTTTGTGCCGATTGACGGTGAACGGGGGTAGGCGGATACTGTATCGGCAGAGGGGAGCCGGGGGGACGCGTCTAACCGGCCGGGAGGGCAATATGAATCCGGTGGCGGGGCTGACAGTCGCGGCGATGATCGCTTTCGCCGCAAATTCGCTTCTGGCGCGGCTGGCGCTTGGGGACGGATCCATTGATGCCGCGAGCTACACCGCGCTTCGCATCTTCTCCGGTGCTGTCTTCCTATTCTTCTTCATCTGCCGACGGCCGGGGGAGGCGAAGATGCCCGCCATTCCCGGCAACTGGATTGCGGCCGGTGCGCTCTTTGCCTATGCGATCGCCTTTTCTCTCGCTTACCTGATGCTCGGGGCGGCGACCGGCGCGCTGATCCTGTTTACCTCCGTGCAGGCGACCATGGTCGGTTTCAGCCTGATCCGGGGCGAGCGCATGAGCCTGTCCGAACTGGCCGGCTTCACCGTCGCCTTTCTCGCCTTCGTCTATCTGATCCTGCCCGGCGTCGGCACGCCGGATCCGCTCGGCAGCCTGCTGATGGTGCTTTCCGGTATCTCCTGGGGCATCTACACGCTGCGTGGCCATGGTTCGAAGGAACCGCTGAAGGAGACGTCCGGCAATTTCCTGCGGGCATCCGCCTTCTGCGTACCGCTGGCGATCTACGCTCTGGCCGCCGGCAGCGCCACCTCGCGCGGCGCGGGCCTTGCCATCGTCTCCGGCGTCGTTGCCTCCGGACTTGGCTATTCGCTTTGGTACCGGGCGCTCGGCGGCCTTTCGACCTTCCAGGCGGCGCTGGTACAACTTTCCGTTCCGGTCATCGCCGCGCTAGGCGCGATCCTCTTCCTCACCGAGACCATGACACTTCGCTTCGTCATCGCCTGCCTTTTCGTCCTCGGCGGCATCGCATTCGCGATCGTCGCCAAGCGCAAGCGGCGGGCGTGAGGCCGGCGAGCCTTAACCGGCAAGATAGTCATGGGCGACGCTGCCGAGGCCGAGGGTCAGGTCGGCGACGAAATGCACCGCGCTTTTCACCTCCAGAACCGGCAGTTCGGCGACGGGCGCCAGCGCATGCGGGTGAAGTTCCAGCGCGGCGGGTCCGGTCCACGCGCCCTTCAGTTTGACGTCGGTGATCGGATATTCGACCAGTTCGCAGATGCGCGGGGTTCCGTCGACATGCGGGATGATCTTCAGGAGAAAGTTCGGTTCGGCGAGCCCTTCAAGGATCGCGTTCTCGTCTGCCGGTCGATGCTTGAACCCCATCGTGCCGGTGGCGATGCGGACCGGTCCGTAATCCAGCGTTCCGACCAGCGTGTCGCGATGGACGGCGAGTTGCGGTTCGGCGAATTTCTTCGGGAAACCCCAGAGTTCACGGCCACCCATGATCGGCGGGCCGTCGTTCAGGAACATTGCCAGCGAGTAGCTGCCCTTGCGGCCCCGATAGCTGACCGGCGTCACCTGGCCGCTTTCGGTGTAGTCCCCGAAGCCGGTGGAATCCGGCATGCGGATGAATTCGAATTTGACGAGCGGTTCGGGGATTTCCAGAGGCTCCGGCACCAGCGCACGCAGCTTGTCCGGATCCGTGCGGTAGGTGATCACCAGAAACTCGCGATTGGTGAAGCGATACGGCCCCGGCGGATAGGCCGGCGAACCGAGCGGCATGGAAAAGGCATTCCTGACAACGTCTTCGCGCTTCATGGTGATCTCCTTTGATCTCCCCCATGAAACTGGAGCGGCATTTTCCATTTCGCATGTGCGAAATCGTCGCGGAGGATGATCGCGGCCGCCAATCACGTAGCACAAAGAGAAAAGGCAGGCGCGAAGCCTGCCTTTTGGATGATCAAAGCACTCGGAGCACTCAGAAATAGCTCTGCAGCGATCTCACCTCGAGGTTGCCGGCCTTGAGTGCCCGGATAGCCTCGGCGGCGGCCTGGGCACCCGAGAGCGTGGTGTAGTAGGGGACCTTCTGCATCAGCGCGGCGCGGCGCAGCGATTTCGAATCCGAGATCGCCTTGTTGCCGTCGGTCGTGTTGATGACCAGCTGGACCTGCCGGTTGCGGATGGCGTCCTCGATGTGCGGGCGGCCTTCCAGAACCTTGTTGATCTTCACCGCCTCGATGCCCTTTTCGGCGAGGTAGCGCTGGGTGCCGCCAGTCGCCAGCACCTTGAAGCCGATTTCGGACAGAATCTTCGCTGCCGGCAGCATGCGGTCCTTGTCCTCGTCGCGCACCGAGATGAAGACCGCACCGTCGCGCGGCAGGTCGACGCCGGCACCGAGCTGCGACTTGGCAAAGGCGAGCGCGAAATCGGTGTCGAGGCCGATGACTTCACCGGTCGAGCGCATTTCGGGCCCGAGCAGCGTGTCGACGCCGGGGAAGCGGGCGAACGGGAAGACGGCTTCCTTGACCGCGATGTGCTTCAGGTTCTTCACGTCCGGCTTCTCGCCGTAAGCGGCGATGGCCGTGTCCAGCGTCTCGCCGGCCATGACGCGGGCGGCAATCTTGGCGATCGGCGCGCCAATGGTCTTGGCGACGAAGGGTACGGTGCGCGAGGCGCGCGGGTTGACTTCGAGCACGTAGATCACGCCGTCCTTGATGGCGTACTGCACGTTCATCAGGCCGCCGACGTTCAGCGCCTTGGCCATCTCGGTCGTCTGGCGCTCCAGTTCGGCAATCATTTCCGGAGCCAGCGTGCGCGGCGGCAGCGAGCAAGCCGAGTCGCCGGAATGGATGCCGGCCTCTTCGATGTGCTCCATGATGCCGGCAATGAACACGTCCTTGCCGTCGCACAGGCAGTCGACGTCGATTTCGGTCGCGTTCGTCAGATAGCTGTCGAACAGCAGCGGGTTCTTGCCGAGCAGCGTGTTGATCTGGCCGGTCTTGTCGTTCGGGTAGCGCTGCTTGATGTCTTCCGGCACCAGGCCCGGAACGGTATCGAGCAGGTAGCTCTGCAGCTGGCCTTCCGAATGGATGATCTGCATGGCGCGGCCGCCGAGCACGTAGGATGGGCGGACGACCAACGGGAAGCCGATCTCTGCCGCCACCAGGCGTGCCTGCTCGACCGAGTAGGCGATGCCGTTGTTCGGCTGGTTCAAATCGAGCTTCATCAGAAGCTTCTGGAAGCGGTCGCGGTCTTCGGCGAGGTCGATCATGTCCGGCGCGGTGCCGAGGATCGGGATGCCGTTCTTTTCGAGCGCTTCGGCGAGCTTCAGCGGCGTCTGGCCGCCGAACTGGACGATGACGCCGACGAGTTCGCCCTTCTCCTGCTCGGCGCGCAGGATTTCGATCACGTCTTCTGCCGTCAGCGGCTCGAAATAGAGGCGGTCGGAGGTGTCGTAGTCGGTCGAGACCGTTTCCGGGTTGCAGTTGACCATGATCGCCTCGAAGCCGGCATCCTTCAGCGCGAAGGCGGCGTGGCAGCAGCAATAGTCGAACTCGATGCCCTGGCCGATGCGGTTCGGGCCGCCGCCGAGGATAACGACCTTCTTGCGGTCGGAGACCTGCGCTTCGGAGCGCGCGGCGCCGACGAAGGGTGTCTCGTAGGTCGAATACATGTAGGCGGTCGGCGAGGCGAACTCGGCCGCGCAGGTGTCGATGCGCTTGAAGACCGGGCGCACGCCGAGCGAATTGCGCAGCATGGCGACGTCCTTCGGCTTGCCGCCGGTCAGCGAGGCAAGGCGGGCGTCGGAGAAGCCCATGGCTTTCAGCATGCGCAGGTTGTCGGCATCCTTCGGCAGGCCGTGCTCGCGGATGCGGGCTTCCATGTCGACGATCGCCTTCAGCTGGGCGATGAACCACGGGTCGATCTTGCAGCCGGCATGGACTTCCTCAGGCGACATGCCGAGGCGCAGGGCCTGGGCGACCATGCGCAGGCGATCCGGGGTCGGCGTGCCGATCGCGGCGCGGATGGCGTTCTTGTCGTCGCCACTGTCGCTTTCGCCAAGGCCGGGGATTTCGATCTCGTCGAGGCCGGTGAGGCCCGTTTCGAGACCGCGCAGAGCCTTCTGCAGCGATTCGGCAAAGGTTCGGCCGATCGCCATGACTTCGCCGACCGACTTCATCGCCGTCGTCAGCGTCGGCGAGGCGCCTGGGAATTTTTCGAAGGCGAAGCGCGGGATCTTGGTGACGACATAGTCGATCGACGGTTCGAACGAGGCCGGCGTCGCGCCACCGGTGATGTCGTTTTCAAGTTCATCGAGCGTGTAGCCGATGGCGAGCTTCGCGGCGATCTTGGCGATCGGGAAGCCGGTCGCCTTGGAGGCAAGCGCCGACGAGCGCGACACGCGCGGGTTCATTTCGATGACCGTCAGGCGGCCGTTTGCCGGGTTGACGGCGAACTGCACGTTCGAGCCGCCGGTTTCGACGCCAATCTCGCGCAGCACCGCAATCGAGGCGTTACGCATGATCTGGTATTCCTTGTCGGTCAGCGTCAGGGCCGGCGCGACCGTAATCGAGTCGCCCGTGTGGACGCCCATCGGATCGATGTTCTCGATCGAGCAGATGATGATGCAGTTGTCCGCCTTGTCGCGGACGACTTCCATCTCGTATTCCTTCCAGCCGAGAACGCTTTCCTCGATCAGCACTTCGGTGGTCGGCGAGGCGTCGAGGCCGCCCGAGACGATGTCGAAGAATTCCGAGCGGTTGTAGGCGATGCCGCCGCCGGTGCCGCCGAGCGTGAAGGACGGGCGGATGATGGCCGGCAGGCCGATCTCGTCAAGCGCCTGGGCGGCGATCGCCATGGCATGGCTCATGTAGCGCTGCTTGCGGTCGCTCTCGCCGAGATTCCACTGGTTTTCCAGCTCGTCGAGCGCCTTGTCGAGTGCGTCGCCGGAAAGCTTGCCGCGCAGTTCGGCGCGCTGCGCCTCATGCGTCTTGCGGTCGGTATCCTTGATGTCGGTGGCGTTCGCCAGCATCGACTTCGGGGTTTCGAGCCCGATCTTGGCCATCGCCTCGCGGAACAGCGCGCGGTCTTCGGCCTTGTCGATTGCTTCCGGCTTGGCGCCGATCATCTCGACATTGTAGCGCTCCAGCACGCCCATGCGCTTCAGGGACAGTGCGGTGTTGAGCGCGGTCTGGCCGCCCATGGTCGGCAGCAGCGCGTCCGGGCGTTCCTTGGCGATGATCTTGGCGACGACTTCCGGGGTGATCGGCTCGACATAGGTCGCATCCGCGAGGCCCGGATCGGTCATGATGGTCGCCGGGTTGGAGTTGACCAGGATGACCCGATAACCTTCCTCCTTCAGCGCCTTGCAGGCCTGCGTGCCGGAGTAGTCGAACTCGCAAGCCTGGCCGATGACGATTGGCCCAGCGCCGATGATGAGGATGGACTTGATATCTTGGCGCTTCGGCATGGGCGTTTTCCGTCTTTTATGTGTCCAGCCTGCATGAAAAGCCGGCGCGGTTGGAACCGGCCGGGTGCAGGGCGTATCTGTCTAAAGGCTAGGTGGGCCTTATAGGCAAATGTTTTGGCGAACGGAACCCCGAAAATGGGGTGTGACGCAGGAAAGTTGGGGAGGGGAGGCGTGGAGCTTGTTTTCCATGCTGGCGCTCCAAGCGAGCGTTGAGTTTGTCATTTCGCTATCTTGGTTTCTAATTTTGTGATTGGCTTTTTAAACGGTGGGCAAATGTGGCGTTTGCACTGATTTAGCCGGAGCGATTTCCAGGGGTGCGGGTGTACCGGATGAACGAAGAATTGCTCGGGGTCGCAGCATATCTCATCGACAATGGCCCTGTCCTGAAAGATGGCGATTCTGTCGGCGAGGACGTGACAGGCAAAGCGACTGTTCGTCACCAGCCGTCCCGCAAGAGCACACGACAGACGGTCCACGCCCTGCATTACGAACAGTCCACCGGCAAAGCCAAAGGCTTCAAGGGCTTGTTTCGCCGCTGACCTATTGAAGGAGAGTTTTCAGATGGCGCCGCGCAAAGAAAAGCCGATGGCCTATTATGAGTTTGCGGAAAATTTCCGTCTGGGAGGCCCGGTGGGTTGGGAGCTTGTCAACCGCGAGCGCCTGCAGGTTGGAAAGATTGGAACGGGCTTGAACAATTGGCAGCCCTGGCCGGATGGTCATCTCGTTTTGCCCCGGGGGCCGTGGCTATTTCCGCATTATGAAGAGACCCCACGTTTTCTCATCGACAAGAAACTGGGGCGGCCGCCGCGTGATGTTGAAAAACTGAGCGACTATTTGTTGATCTCAAAGGCGGTCAAGGATGTGATCGATACCGTTGCGCCGGGGTCTTGCGAATTTATCCAATGTGAGACGGTCACCAAGAGCGGAGAACCTGCCCGCGAGACTTGGCTTTGCAGCGCGACGACAGTCTTCTTGTCCGCTGTCGATCGGGAGGCGTCGACGGGCATAGATTGGTACCGAGGTCCCACCGGCAAGCCATATTTCTCGCCGAGTCCAGGTGCGGACAAAAACCTCAAATTTCGTCACGAAATCATCGGTTCATCGCACCTCTTCAGGTTGGCTGAGTCGTCGTCACAATTTTTTTGTGACGACCTTTTCAAGGATGCCTGCAAGCAGGCGGGCATCAAAGGCGCACTTTTCCTGCCCTACGGACATTGAATACCTGGTGCAAATTTCAGGAGAGTTTTCACATGGCGCCGCGCAAAGAAAAGCCGATGGCCTATTACGAGTTTGTGCACAACTTCCGTCTTGGAGGTCCGGCGGGCTGGGAGCTTGTCAACCGCGAGCGCCTTCAGGTCGGCAAGATCGGCTCCGGCTTGAACAATTGGGAGCCCTGGCCTGATGGGTATCTCGTTTTGCCCCGGGGGCCGTGGCTATTTCCGCATTATGAAGAGGTCCCACGCTTTCTCATCGACAAGAAACTGGGGCGGCCGCCGCGTGACGTTGAAAAAATGGGTGCCTATTTGTTGATCTCAAAGGCGGTCAAGGATGTGATCGATACCGTTGCGCCGGGGTCTTGCGAATTTATCCAATGTGAGACGGTCACCAAGAGCGGAGAACCTGCCCGCGAGACTTGGCTTTGCAGCGCGACGACAGTCTTCTTGTCCGCTGTCGATCGGGAGGCGTCGACGGGCCTATCCTGGTCTGTCGGGCCCGGAGGCAAACCCGCCTTTTCACCTAGAGCCGGGACTGACCAAGACGTCAAAATCCATCACGAGGTCATCGGTTTGTCGCATCTCTTCAGGCTGGCCGAAATGGCGTCGGCCTTTATCTGCGACGATGTCTTCAAGGATGCCTGCAAGCAGGCTGGCATCAAAGGCGCGCTTTTTCTGCCCTTCGGGCATTGAATCGCTAATGTGGATTGGGGGCAAAGAAGTCTGGAATTCAGGAGCATCACGACATTTGGAGGGATTTTTCCATTCTCGACATTGAATGCGGAGCTCCGGACGTTCCGAGATCACCCTCATCCTCGGGCTTGTCCCGGGGATCCAGCGGGCGAGCGTCGGCGAGCCAGAAGACTCTTCTCCCATAAAGCGAGTCTCCTGCGCGAAGGACTTCGCGCAGCTGGATTCCTGTGACAAGCACAGGAATGAGGGAGGAGGAGCATCCGCTTTCGATGTCGCTCACCTCGGTATTCGGAGCGTACGAAGGACACTTCAAAAGCACTGTATTCCTGCCTCATTGCGAGCGTTCGCAAAACGCCCGCGGTATCGCACCGCGAAAAAAAAGCCACCGGACAGTGAAACTTTTCCAGGGGGTTATGAGTATCTGTATCAGACGTCCGATTGGCGGACGCCGGACCGGCCAGCCCCCTCGTGGCCGTGTTCGCAAAACTGACACTGAAAGGAAAATACGATGAAAAAGATTATTGCTCTCACGCTTGCCGTTTCCGCTATCGGTGCTTCTTCGGCTTTCGCCATCGAGCCGATCAAGGGCAGCATCACCTACACCAATCCCAGCGAAGTGCGTCTGACCAAGGCCCCGGTCGGCAGCATCTTCAACCATCAGTTCGTGAATGACGGCCAGCGCTACAAGGAAATCTACAAGGTCCAGGCCGACGGCTCGGTCATGATTGTCGATCGCCAGCGCGTCGACAGCTACAGCACGGACAGCATGAACTGATTTCCAGGCTTTCAGGCCACTGACGAATGAAAAGCGGCGTCTGCATCGGTTGCAGGCGCCGCTTCCTTTTTGGGGCCGGATTGGCGGTATGCGATGGAACGGAGGTGCGGCTGCCCGCTGTCGTCGTTCAGTCCCCGCCGCCGTGTTTCACCGGCAGCTTGATGTTCTTCAGGCACAGCGCCGCTATCAGGCCCGTCAGGCTGATGAAGGCGGCGGACAGGAACAGTGGCTGGCAGGCGGCAAGATAGATCTGGGCGATCGCGTGCTGGGCCGCCTCGGGCAGGGCGGTGACTGCGGCAGGCGTCAGTTTCTCGATATCGTCCACGCCGGCAATCGGCACCGTGTGGCCGGCGACGCCCGCCGACAGGATGGCGCCATAGATGGAGATGCCGATCGACGCGCCGCCCATGCGGGTCAGCGTCACCGTGGAGGTGGCGGCCCCGGTATCGGAGCGGCGGGCGGCGTTCTGGACGCCGAGGACAGGAACCTGCTGGCCGCAGCCTATGCCCAACCCCTGAACGAGCAGCAGGACGACAAGGGCCCAAAGCGGCACGGTCGCGCCGAAGAATGCGACGGCCGTCAGGGTCGCGACGCCGGTCGCGGTCGAGAGGATCGAAAACACCTTGTAGTCGCCCGTGCGGGAAATGATGCGCCCCGCCGACAGTGAGCCGATCGCAATCCCTCCGGTCAACGGAATGAAGAAGAGGCCGGCGACCGTCGGCGACATGCCGAGGCCCGATTGCAGGTAAAGTGCGTAGTAGTTCGACATGCCGATGCCGATCGCCCCGGAGATCAGGGAAATGTAGAGCAGGAGGCTGACCGTGGAGTCGGAAAACAGGGTGAGTGGCACCACCGGTTCCTGCGCCCGCTTTTCCACCATGATCCAGCCGCCGAGGCAGGCCAGGCCGAAGGCGATGACTGCGAGGCTTTTTGGCGCAAGCAGACCGCCGAACAATTCCGAACTGTCGGCCCACAGCACGACGCTGGCGATCGCTCCGGCCAGCAGGGCGGCGCCGGCATAGTCGATCTTCGGCTTGCGGACCGGTTTCTTGTAGGGCAGCAGGATGGCCAGCCCGATAAGGACGGCGATGCCGATCGGCAGGTTGACGAGAAAGATCGAGCGCCAGCCGAAGAGGTCGCTCATGGTGCCGCCGAGGGTCGGGCCGATGGCGCCGGAGATCATCAGCACGAGGCTGGCATAACTCTGGTAGCGGGCCCGCTCGCGCGGCTCGAACAGGTCGGCGTTGATCGAGAAGATCGACACCATAATGCCGCCGCCGCCGAGCGCCTGGAGGACGCGGGCGGCAATCAGCGTGTTCATCGATACGGCCAGTCCGCAGGTCAGCGATCCGACGGTGAAGATGAGGATCGCCGCCATCATCACATATTTGCGGCCGAACAGGTCGCCGAGCTTGCCGTAGATCGGCATGACGGCGCTGGAGGCCAGAAGGTAGGCCGAGCCGACCCAGCCGAAGCGCTCCAGTTCGCCGAATTCGCCGACGATCGTCGGCAGGGCGGTGGAGACGATCTGGTTGTCGAGCGTCGCCATGAACATGCCGGTCAGCAGGATCAGGAAAACGACGATGCGCTGGCGCGGGTCGCTGACCAGCGGCTGATGCTGCGCCGGCATGGTCATGGTCGCGGAAATGGTCGTGGTGGTCATTGAAAAGGGTCTTTATGGCAACGGTGAAATGAGGACGGCAATTTATGTGACTTTAACATATAATTGTCAATGTACAATTTAGTGACTTTTGCACGTAATCTTGCTATTGTCGGCAAGGTGACCGCCCGCGGCGGTAATTCTGGAGCAATGATGACCGATACCGCCGATCTCGTGACGCCCTTGGAAACGCAGGAGCTGGCCGGCCAGATCGAGGCCATTTCGGAAGCGATGACGCGCATGCGCCTGATGATCGGCCGACGCATGCTCGGGCGGCTTATGATCAGCCGCACCGCGCCGGATCTTGACCTCTCGCATCTCGACGTCATCGAAGCGGTCCGGCGCAGCAGTGCGGAAAGCGAGGCGACCGTCGGTGCCGTCGCGGAACTGATGCGGGTGGATCATTCACGGGCGAGCCGGCTGATTGCCGATCTCGTGCAGCGCGGCGTTTTCCGCCGCACGGTGTCCCAGGCGGATGCCCGCCGGACGGTCGTTGAACTGACAGAGGAGGGCATCGCCTTCAAGAGGGAGATGAACGCGGTCAAGCTTCAGGTTCTGGAGACGATCGTCGCCGACTGGACGCAAGAAGATATCGAGCGTTTCGCCGCGCTCTTCCCGCGCTTCGTCGACGGGCTGGACGAGACGGTGCGCAACGCGTCGCAGGAATAGCGAGGCGGCGACCCCGTCAGCCGGACAGGAAATCCGCCGCGATCCGCATGTCGCGCAACGGCCGGACGATCTCGATCGAGGTCTGGTAGAGCGGATGCGCCTTGTAGCGGGCCAGCTGCTCCTCATCCGCAAATTCGCCGTAGACGATGAAATCCGGACCGCCGGGGCTGATCGGGTCGTTGCGGAAGTTGCGGCCGATTTCCAGATGCAGCTTGTCCGGAATGCCGGTGAGCAAAGCCAGCCCCTCATAGACGGCGTCACGGTCCTGCGGGTTCCTGGCGGTGAAGAAGACGATGTGGCGTATCATGCGAAACAGGTCATCGGATGTGAGCGGAAGCCGTCATTCGCAGCTGAGCGGGAGCCGGTCAAGTTCCGGCGCGCTCACGGACGGAATGCCGCACGCACCGCCGCGCCATAGGTGCGGCTGACGGGAACTTCGTCGCCGTCCTTGAGCCTCAATGTCAGCCGGCCATCGTCGCGCAGCAGTTCCGCAACATGGGTGTGCGCCACCCAATGCGAGCGGTGGACCTGCATTCCCGCGGTCTCGCCGAGCTCTTTCATGGCATCGGCAAAGCGGATCAGTACCAGCGCCCGACCGCGGCTGGTGGTCACGGCCGTATAATGATCCTCGACGGTGAGCCGCAGGATCGCGCCGCGTTGCTCCGGCTTCAACCGGTCCAGCAGCGGCACGGCGTCGCTGCCGGTCGGTGCGGCAGACTGCTGTGGCATCTCGGTTGCGGCCGACGGTGCGGCGCTGCCGCTCATGGCGAGATAAGACAAGAGGCAGAAAAGGAGCGAAAGCGGTAGGCTCAGCGCGGCATTGTGAAGGAATCCCCCAAGGCTCGGCGGTGTTCTCTCCCATGACCAGAGGATCAGCTCCAGTGCGATGCCGATCGGAATTGCCGCAACGATGGCGCCGATGCACATGCGGATCAGGCTGCTCTCGATATGCTCGGCCAAAAGAACCTTCGCACTGACGACGCAGATGACGGCCAGCGACCAGGCGATGCCGTGCAGCATGAGCCAGAAGGCGAAGCGCGGCAGGACCCCCATGCTCTGCGAAGTCCCGAAAGGACCGGAAATCGCGAAGATCAGCACGACGGCCGCGAAGGTCAGCCAGAAGCGTGGGGAGGAGGCGAAGACCTGCAGTTCGCGAAGCGCCAATTGCAGGCGCCCGCCGTCTGCGAAGTTTTCCGGTTCGTTGGCGTTCTTTCCTTTGAGCATGCCCGAGAGATGGATGAAAAACCGCGGGACTTCAACTCGCCACGTCCATGGCAAGGGAAAAATCCATGACGCTCGAACCACTTCTCCATGCCGGCCTCGCCATAAAGCTCCATGTCGCCACCGTGGTGCCTGCCGCTGTGCTCGGCGCCTATCTCCTGCTTCGTCCGAAAGGGACGGCGCTGCACAGACTGCTCGGCAAGATCTGGCTTGGGCTCATGGTGGCAACGGCGGTTTCGTCCTTCTTCATTCATACGATCCGTCTCGTCGGCCCGTTCAGTCCGATCCATCTCCTCTCGTTCTACGTGATCTTTGCCGCCCTGCGGGCGATCCAGGCGGCGCGCCGCCATGATATCCGCGGCCACCGCAGACATGTGCTGGGCATGTATGTCGGCGGGATCGTGGTGGCGGGCGGTTTCACTCTCATTCCCGGCCGGCTGATGAACACGGTCATGTTCAGCGGCAGTCTCGCCGCATGGCCGCTCGGCCTTGCCATCCTGCTGGCGGCAGTTCTCCTCCTTTGGCCGGTCTGGCAAAAACAGCTCTCCCGGTGACGTTTCGGCTCTACCAAAGCAACGAGCAAAGCCTATAATCTCTCCCACAGCACATTCGGGAGAGAACAGCATGGAATGGAAGGGACGCCGTCAGTCCGACAACGTCGAGGATGTTCGCGGCAGTTCGCGCCAGGGCGGATTCGGCCGCAGCCCGTTCGGACGGGGCGGCATCAATTTTCCCTCCACCGGCGGCGGTGGGCGGCGTGGCGGCATAGGGTCCATCGTGGTGCTCGTCATCATCTTCTTCGTGCTGAAGGCCATGGGCATCGACGTGCTGCAGCTTCTCAACCAGGGGGGCGGCAGCGTTGGCGGCTCAGGCTCCGGCTATGAGCAAAGCACGTCGCCTTCCGGCAGCACGGCGGACAGCCAGACTAAGGCGTTCGTCGCCACCGTGCTTGCCGATACGGAAGACGCCTGGACGAAAATCCTCGACCAGAGCGGTGAGACCTATGTGGCGCCCAAGCTGGTGCTGTTTTCCGGCGCCTATCCGTCTGCCTGCGGGCAGGCGTCGTCGGCGATGGGACCGTTCTACTGCCCGACCGACAGCAAGGTCTATCTCGACATGGACTTCTTCGACGAACTGTCGCAGCGCTTCGGCGCCGCCGGCGATTTCGCCGATGCCTATGTGATCGCTCACGAGGTCGGCCATCACGTGCAGAACCTGCTCGGCATCCTGCCGGAATATCACCGCATGCGCCAGAAGATGGGCCAAGACGAGGCCAACCGGCTCTCCGTGCGCGTCGAGCTTCAGGCCGACTGCTTTGCCGGCATCTTCGGGCGCGCCGAGAAGGACAAGGGCTACATGGACCCGGGCGATCTGGAAGAAGCGCTCAAGGCCGCCAACCAGATCGGCGACGACGCCCTGCAGAAAAGCACGCAGGGCTATGCGGTGCCGGACAGCTTCACCCATGGAACTTCGGCCCAGCGGGTGAAATGGTTCAAGCGCGGCTTCGACACCGGCAATCTCGAGTCCTGCGATACCTTTTCCAATCCGGTCTGATGGTCGCCCTGGATACCAGGCAGCGAGACAGCTTGCGACGATGAACTCGCGATTCCGGCTTCCGCGGTGCTGAAGGCCAGGAAAACGAGCTGGACAAGGTCGCATGTTGCCCGTCCGTTCGGGCTTCGTATTGCCTTCCATCAGAGCGGCTGAATTGCGGATCAATTGTTTTGACCTGTTCCCGTTTTTGCTGGTCGGGCCGGCGGGGATATATTAAGGGCAGATGCGCGCCGCATTCCGGATCATTCCCGGGATCGGCGTTTTCGCATTTGGAGGAACAGCAATGTCCATGGCCGGTTCTCAGGCGGTCGCGACGGCGGAAGACAACCGCTGGTCCGCGCATCTGAAAGCGACGCTTCTGCTCGGGCTGCCGCTGATCGGCGCGCAGCTGGCGCAGGTCGGCATCAACACGACGGATGTCATCATCGTCGGCCAGCTCGGCGCTGAAAAGCTTGCCGCGATCGTGCTCGGCAGCCAGTTCTTCTTCACGCTGCTGATCTTCGGCTCCGGCTTCTCCTATGCGGTCGTGCCGATGGTGGCGCAGGCCTACGGGCGCAATGACGCCGTCTCGATCCGGCGGTCGGTACGCATGGGCCTGTGGGCGTCGATCGCCTACTCGCTGCTGTCGCTGCTGCTGTTCTTCAACGCCGAGACAATCCTGCTGGAGCTGGGGCAGGTGCCCGAGGTTGCGCGCCTTGCCGGCGAATTCCTGAAGATCGCCGGCATCGGCATTTTCCCGGCGCTCGGCTTCAACGTGCTGCGCTCGCTGGTCAGCGCCATCGGCCGGGCCGGCATCATCCTCTATGTGACGCTGGTCATGCTCATCTCGAATGCGGTGCTCGCCTATGCGCTCGTGCTCGGCCATTTCGGCCTGCCGCGCCTGGAACTGCAGGGTGCCGCGATCGTTGCCACATGCGTCCATACGCTTGGCTTCCTGGTTCTTGTGTTCTACGTGCAGACGCGTGCCGAAACGCGTGCCTACGACCTATTCGTCCGCTTCTGGCGGCCGGACTGGCCGGGCCTGATCGAGGTCGTCCGGCTCGGAATGCCGATCGCGATTACCATTCTCGCCGAAGTCAGCCTGTTTACCGCCGCGTCCCTGCTGATGGGCTGGATCGGCACGATCGAGCTTGCCGCGCACGGCATCGCGCTGCAGCTTGCCTCGATCGCCTTCATGATTCCGCTTGGGATGTCGCAGGCCGCGACCGTCAGGGTTGGCGTGGCGCATGGGCGCGGCGACTTCGAAGCGCTGGTGCGGGCGTCGCTGACCATTCTCGGCCTGACCGTCGTCACGCAATGCGCCGGGGCGGCGCTGTTTGCCACCATCCCGAGGTTCCTCGGAAGCCTCTATCTCGACACCTCGCTGCCGGAAGCGCCCGCAGTGCTGGACTACGCGACGACGCTGATCATGATCGCCGCGATCTTCCAGCTGATGGACGGCATGCAGGCGGTCGGCGCGGGCCTGTTGCGCGGCATGAAGGATGCCCGCATTCCGATGATCCTGGCACTGATCTCCTACTGGCCGATCGGGCTTCTGCTCGCCTATGTGCTGGCCTTCAAGCTCGGCTTTGGCGGCGCCGGCATCTGGTACGGCTTCATGGTCGGGCTCGGCACGGCGGCGACCGCGCTGCTGGTGCGCTTCTACCTGCTGGTAAAGCGCGAGAAGCGGTGGATGACCGAGATGGCGCCCGTCAGCCACTGACCTCGGCATAGTTGGCGATGTCGGCGCGAATGCTGAGCCGGGCGATCAGCTCCTTCGGATCGAAGTTCATGGCCGCCTGGGCCTCCGCCATAGTTTCGCGGGCTTTGCTGAGAGCAGCCTCGCTTTCCCATTCGGCAATCGTCACGATGTTGAATTCGCCGGGGCCGCTCACCTGTTCCAGTATCCGGTGCCCGAGACAGCCTTCCATCTGATTGAGAATGCGATCCATGCGCTGCACGTTGACGAGGAATTCGTCGCGGGCGGCGGCCGGGACTGAAAACTTGTCGATCCTGTAGAGGTTTCCGCTCATCTCTTTGCCTTTCGATTTAGGAGGCGATGACTGCGGACAGCGTTCTACGGCCTCAAGTAAAGTTGAGGTCAAGCGGGGCGCGCAAAAAAAAAGCCCGGAGCGATGCGATCGCTCCGGGCTTTGGGTTTCACAATGCCTTAGAGGCTCAACGTTCGGCCAGCGCCGGCTCGCCCTTCTGCTCGCGGATCAGGTTGACGAAGCGGCGGAAGAGATAATGGCTGTCCTGGGGGCCGGGGGAGGCCTCCGGGTGATGCTGGACCGAGAAGATCGGCTTGCCGGTGATGCGCAGGCCGCAATTGGTGCCGTCGAACAGCGATATGTGAGTCTCCTCAATGCCTTGCGGCAGGGACTTCGAATCGACCGCGAAGCCGTGGTTCATCGAGACGATCTCAACCTTGCCGGTCGTGTGATCCTTCACCGGATGATTGGCGCCGTGGTGACCCTGGTGCATCTTCATCGTCTTACCGCCGGCGGCCAGACCCAGCATCTGGTGGCCGAGGCAGATGCCGAAGATCGGGATGCCGCTGTCGATCAGTCCCTTGATCGCCGGAACGGCGTATTCGCCGGTCGCAGCCGGATCGCCCGGGCCGTTCGAGAGGAAGACGCCGTCCGGCTTGTGGGCAAGGACGTCCTCGGCGGTCGCCGTTGCCGGCAGCACCGTCACCTTGCAGTTCAGGCCGGCAAACAGACGCAGGATGTTACGCTTGACGCCAAAATCCATGCAGACGACGTGATAGGCGGCCTTGTCGGCATCGAGTTCGCCATAGCCTTCGTTCCAGACCCAGGGCGTCTCCGTCCAGGTGGAGGACTGGCCGGTGGTGGCTTCCTTTGCGAGGTCGAGGCCTTCTAGGCCGCTCCAGGCCTTGGCTTCAGCCTTCAGGGTGTCGATGTCGAAGACGCCGGACGGGTCGTTCGCGATGACGGCGTTCGGCGAGCCGTTCTCGCGGATCCAGGCGGTCAGGGCGCGCGTGTCGATGCCGCACATGCCGATGATGCCGCGGGCCTTCAGCCAGGCGTCGAGGTGCTTGGCGGCGCGATAGTTGGACGGTTCGGTGATGTCGGCCTTGAAGATGACGCCGACCGCGCCGCGGCGGGCTGCCGGCGTCAGGTCTTCGATGTCTTCGTCATTGGTGCCGATGTTGCCGATGTGCGGGAAGGTGAAGGTAACGATCTGGCCAAGATAGGAGGGATCCGTGAGGATTTCCTCGTAGCCGGTCAGAGCCGTGTTGAAGCAGACTTCCGCCTGCACCTTGCCGGTTGCACCGATGCCGGTGCCTTCGATCACTGTTCCGTCCGCAAGGACGAGGAGGGCGGTAGGCTTCTTGGGAGTCCATGCTGGGGTCGCGGTCATCACTATCCGTTTCCGGCCCGCCGGCGGGTGATCTTGAAAGATCGGACCGCCCGGGCCATTTATAGCTGCAGCAAAGGGCCCCGAGGGAACTCCCGCGGGACAAAGCCGTTTTTGAATTCTGTGCAGGTGACGGTAAATAATGAAAGCCCGGCGGGCGGTCAATCGGCACTTGCAAATCTTTGAAGGAAATTTCATCGGACCGGTGTCCAGTGCAACGGAAGCGACAAGTTTGCGATTGACGAGATTCAATCGATTCAATGGCTTGTGCTTTTAATTTGATTGTTGCTTGGGCTCTGGTCTATGAGACGGCGAAATAGGGCGAAAAGACAGCAGAAACGCAGAATGTCTGGCGGGCAGCTCCACGAGGGCGCCAGCCGATCCGTTCCTGCAGGAGTGAACCAAAAATGCGTGAAGAACTATCGACTCAACTCAAGGACGCCTTGAAGGCGAAGGACGCGCCGCGGATTTCGACGATCCGCCTCGTCCAGGCCGCGATCAAGGACCGCGATATCGCCAACCGAGGCGTCGGCAAGGACCCCGTCTCCGACGACGAGATCCTGCAGATCCTCGCCAAGATGATCAAGCAGCGCGAGGAATCCGCCAAGATCTACCAGGAAGCCGGCCGCCAGGAGCTTGCCGATCAGGAACTGGCCGAAATAAAGGTCATCCGTTCGTTCATGCCGCAGCAGCTGTCCGAAGACCGTATCCGTGAAGTGTGTGCGTCCGTGGTCGCGGAAACCGGCGCGCAGGGCCTGCGCGACATGGGCAAGTGCATCAGCGCGCTCAAGGAGCGTTATGCCGGCCAGATGGATTTCGGCAAGGCCTCCGGTGTCGTCAAGGATATGCTGAAGTAGGCGGCTGCGACAGAAGCTCAGGGCTCCGGCCCTGGAAAAAACAAGGGGCAGGAACCGGGAAGTTCCTGCCCTTTTGTCTTTCCGAGCGCTGCCAGGTTGGCGGGGATGTGCAGCGGCATCGGCAACACCGGACTGGGTTCTGCGTGTGGGGGTGGGGTAGACCCTGTCCGGTGATTAAGAACTTACGACCCGGCCCCCGCCGGTTCAAATTAAATATCGGTAATTAGATTACAAATTGGTAAGCCGGAGCGGCAGGGTATATGGAGGTTTGGGCCGGTTTTCAAATTGCTGTTGACTGCCGGCGAATATCGGATGATGGCACTGCCGAGTTCATGTAAATTGTCTGTCTGCGAAATCCGGAGCCGCGATGCGCTTTTCCCCTTCCTTCCTTGACGAGATCAGAGATCGGGTGCCGATTTCGAGCGTCATCGGACGTCGGGTGACGTGGGACCGCAAGAAGACGAACCCGTCGCGTGGCGACTACTGGGCCTGCTGCCCGTTCCACGGAGAGAAGTCGCCGAGCTTTCACTGCGAGGACAGGAAGGGCCGTTACCACTGCTTCGGCTGTGGTGTGTCGGGCGACCATTTCCGCTTCCTGACCGAGCTCGACGGACTGCCGTTTCCCGAAGCCGTCGAGCAGATCGCCGACATGGCCGGCGTGCCGATGCCCAAGCCCGACATCCAGGCAGAGCGGCGCGAACGCCAGCGCGCCACGCTCGAGGACGTCATGGAAATGGCGACACAGTTCTTCCAGGATCAGCTGCAGTCGGCCTCCGGTGCGCGGGCGCGTGCCTATCTGCGTGAACGCGGCCTATCGGGGCGGACGATCGAGACCTTCCGTCTCGGCTTTGCCCCGGAAAGCCGCAATGCGCTGAAGGAGTATCTCGCCGGCAAGGACGTTGCCAAGGAACAGATCGAGGCTTGCGGCCTTGTCGTCCATGGACCGGACATTCCGGTTTCCTACGACCGGTTCCGCGACCGGATCATGTTTCCGATCTTGTCGTCGCGCGAAAAGGTGATCGCCTTCGGCGGCCGTGCCATGTCGCCGGACGCGCCGGCAAAATACCTCAACTCGAATGAGACCGAGCTCTTTCACAAGGGCAACGTGCTGTTCAACTTTGCCCGCGCCCGCCGCGCGCTCGGCGGCAGCGAAGGCGCTTCGACGGTCATCGCCGTCGAAGGCTACATGGACGTCATCGCCCTCCATCAGGCCGGCATCGAGAATGCGGTCGCGCCGCTCGGCACAGCCTTGACCGAGAACCAGCTGGAACTCCTGTGGCGGATGACGCCGGAGCCGATGCTCTGCTTCGACGGTGACGGCGCCGGCATACGCGCCGCCAACCGTGCCGCCGATCTGGCGCTGCCGCACATCAAGCCGGGCCGCTCCGTGCGCTTCATCCTGCTGCCGGACGGCAAGGACCCGGACGATCTCGTGCGTGACGACGGACGGGCGGCCTTCGACCGGATGGCCGCGCAATCGCAGCCGCTCTCCGAAATGCTCTGGAACCGGGAGGTGCAGGCGGGTCAGTACGATACACCGGAAAAGCGGGCAGAGCTTGAGGCGCGGCTTCGCCAGATCACCTCGGTGATTGCCGACGAGAATGTCCGCCGACATTATCAGCAGGACATGCGCGACCGGCTGAACGCCTTCTTCCGTCCGCAATTCGCATCGTCCGGCGGTGGCGGCGATCGGCGCAATGCCGGCCCGCGCCGGGGCGGCGGCGGCAGGGGACAGCCGCCGGCGAAATCCACGCTCGCTTCGCAGAGCCTTTCGGGCTCGGGCATGGTCAAGGGCCACCATTCGCAGCCGCCGCTGCGCGAAAGCGTGCTGGCCTTGACGATCGCCAATCATCCCGGCCTGCTTCTGTCGGAATATGACGAGGTGTCGACCATCCTCTACGAGAACCGCGAGCTGCAGCGGCTCTGGCCCGTGCTGCTCGGTTCGGCCGCGGCGCTCGGTCCGAAGCTTTCACGCGAGCTGCTGATGGAAGAACTCGAACGGCAGGGTTTCGCGCCGCTGATCGCCAGCCTCGAGCAGCAGGTACGCAATGCGCGGCTGTGGACGGCGACGGCGGAGGCTGCGGAGGAGGATGCCCGGGACGGCTACCTGCAGACGATCGCCCTGCACAAGCGGACGAAAGCGCTGTCGCGACAGAAGGCCGAGCTGCAGCGCGAAATCGCCGAGGCGACGGAGGCGGGCGACGAGACCCGCATGATGCAGCTGATGCTGGCGCTTCAGGAGGTGCACCAGGAGGGGGTGCGCCTGGAAAACCAGGAGGCGATCATCGAAGGGTTCGGGGTGATGTCCGGCCGCGTCAAGGGCGTTGCGGGCAAGAAATAGAGCCGGAGCGCGCTGCCGAAATTTGCAGCGCCTCGCAATCGCTGCTATTGATCCGGAAACGGGGGCATTGACGCACGATTTCAGGGGTGAAGATTGCGTGATCGTGCCTGCACTTGTCTTTGAACCGGGCGCTCCTACATTATGGTCCAGATGGATGGTGAAGGTCCGGACCCCGGTTGTTAAAGGTTTTTTCCGCAAATTCGGCGCTTTTTCGCGTATGAAGCTTGACGGACGAAAAAATTGTGGGAATCACCATCTCTAAAAGTTTGGTGAACGGTATCGGGCGGATCAGGGAAACCATGACTGGCAACAAGCGGTCGCAAATGCCGACCGGCGAGCAGGCGTCCGTGAGTGTGGTTAATCTGGCATTAAACGTCGTTCCATTAGCTGACGAAAGGCGATTCGTTCGCAGGACCTCCGTATCGTGACTGATCCGGCAGGCGCGGGCGACGTTTACCGTCTGGGCAATTGAAAGCGTCAACGAAAGCGACAAGGCAATATGGCAACCAAGGTCAAAGAAAACGAAGAAGCCGAATCGGAACGCGATAGCTCGCAGGATGGTCCGCTTCTCGATCTTTCCGCCGACGCGGTCAAGAAGATGATCAAGGCCGCCAAGAAGCGCGGCTATGTGACGATGGATGAGCTCAACGCCGTCCTGCCGTCCGAGGAAGTCACGTCCGAGCAGATCGAAGACACCATGGCGATGCTCTCCGACATGGGCATCAACGTCATCGAAGACGAGGACGAGGTCGACGAGAACGCCAATGCGAACTCCGACGACAGCGACGACGACGACAGCGAAGGCGGTGCGCTGGCCGCGCCGTCGAGCAGTGCGCTGACCACGGCGAAGAAGAAGGAACCGACGGACCGTACCGACGATCCGGTGCGCATGTATCTGCGCGAAATGGGATCGGTCGAGCTTCTGTCGCGCGAAGGCGAAATCGCGATCGCGAAGCGCATCGAGGCTGGCCGCGAAACCATGATCGGCGGCCTCTGTGAGAGCCCGCTGACCTTTCAGGCGCTGATCATCTGGCGCGACGAGCTCAATGAAGGCACGACGCTGCTGCGCGAAATCATCGACCTCGAGACAACCTACTCCGGTCCCGAGGCGAAGGCCGCTCCGCAGTTCCAGAGCCCTGAAAAGATCGAAGCCGACCGCAAGGCGGCCGAAGAGAAAGAAAACACGCGCCGGGCGCGGGCCTCTTCGTCCGGTGAGGACGACATTACCAATGTCGGCGGCGAGATGGGCCTGCCGGAAGAGGAAGAAGAAGACGAGGACGAGAGCAACCTGTCGCTGGCGGCCATGGAAGCCGAACTGCGGCCGCAGGTGATGATGACGCTCGACCACATCGCCGACACCTACAAGAAGCTGCGCAAGCTGCAGGACCAGCAGGTGGAAGCCCGCCTGGCGGCAACCGGTACGCTGTCGTCCGCACAGGAGCGCCGCTACAAGGAGCTGAAGGACGAGCTGATCACGGCGGTGAAGTCGCTGTCGCTCAACCAGAACCGCATCGACCTTCTGGTCGAGCAGCTCTACGACATCAACAAGCGCCTCGTGCAGAACGAGGGCCGTCTGCTGCGTCTCGCCGAAAGCTACGGCGTCAAGCGTGACTCGTTCCTCGAACAGTACCAGGGCGCCGAGCTCGATCCGAACTGGATGAAGTCGATCGCCAATCTGGCCGCCAAGGGCTGGAAGGATTTCGCCCGCGAGGAAAACCAGACGATCCGCGATATCCGCTCGGAGATCCAGAGCCTTGCGACCGAGACCGGCATTTCGGTCACGGAATTCCGCCGCATCGTGCACATGGTGCAGAAGGGCGAGCGCGAAGCCCGCATCGCCAAGAAGGAAATGGTCGAGGCCAACCTGCGTCTCGTCATCTCGATCGCCAAGAAGTACACGAACCGCGGCCTGCAGTTCCTCGACCTCATTCAGGAAGGCAATATCGGCCTGATGAAGGCGGTCGACAAGTTCGAGTACCGCCGCGGCTACAAGTTCTCGACCTATGCGACGTGGTGGATCCGTCAGGCGATCACCCGCTCGATCGCCGACCAGGCCCGCACGATCCGTATTCCGGTGCACATGATCGAGACGATCAACAAGATCGTCCGCACGTCGCGCCAGATGCTGCACGAGATCGGCCGCGAGCCAACGCCGGAAGAACTGGCCGAGAAGCTCGCCATGC
Organism: Rhizobium sp. PAMB 3174; assembly: GCF_052908375.1. Taxonomy (NCBI): domain Bacteria; kingdom Pseudomonadati; phylum Pseudomonadota; class Alphaproteobacteria; order Hyphomicrobiales; family Rhizobiaceae; genus Rhizobium; species Rhizobium sp. PAMB 3174. Next base: position 1,048,893 of record NZ_CM128608.1, read on the forward strand.
CGCTCGAAAAGGTCCGCAAGGTCCTGAAGATCGCCAAGGAGCCGATCTCGCTGGAAACGCCGGTCGGCGACGAAGAGGATTCGCATCTCGGCGATTTCATCGAGGACAAGAATGCGCTTCTGCCGATCGACGCCGCCATCCAGGCGAACCTGCGCGAGACGACGACCCGCGTTCTCGCCTCGCTCACGCCGCGTGAAGAGCGCGTGCTGCGCATGCGCTTCGGCATCGGCATGAACACCGACCACACGCTCGAAGAAGTCGGCCAGCAGTTCTCGGTCACCCGCGAACGTATCCGCCAGATCGAGGCGAAGGCGCTGCGCAAGCTCAAGCACCCGAGCCGTTCGCGCAAGCTGCGCTCGTTCCTGGATAGCTAAGCTCTCCGCACTGCTATTGATAAGAAGCCCGGCGTGTTCTTCACGTCGGGTTTTTTGTTGTTGAGACACTTCGGGCGTGCTCAAAGCCGCTGAACTGTCTCGCATGCTTCCGGCCACCCAAATTTCCGGCCCCCACGGAACAAGTATTCATCCACGGAGTTATGCCAGAGAAGAGCCAGTCCCACTGTCTCTTTCGCCGACGGCACAAAGCGGCGCATCTTTTCAATAGAGAGAACCGCGATGAAGCCTCAGTTGCTGCAGGGCAAGCCATCGGGTGAGGCGGGTCGATCCCGGCGCCCCTCCGGCATGAGACATTTTCCTGAAAATCATATCTTCCCATTCCTCGTCGCAATTTCGGGCGGTCACCACTCATGAATGCTGAAGCTGGAAAATATGTCGTCGAATCCGGTCGCTGGACCGAACTGGGTGCGGTGTGGGACGGGGAAGGGGTCAACTTTGCGCTCTTTTCCGCGCATGCGGAACGTGTCGAACTCTGTCTGTTCGACACCAGCGGCGAGGTGGAGGTCGCGCGGCTGACGCTTCCCGAATACACCAACGAGATCTGGCACGGCTATGTGCCGGGGCTGGCGCCGGGGACGCTCTACGGGTTCCGGGTGCATGGTCCCTTCGACCCGATGGCCGGCCATCGCTTCAATCCGAACAAGCTGCTCCTCGACCCGTATGCCCGCGAGATCGTCGGCGACGTCAAATGGTCGGAGGCGGTCTTCGGCTATCGCTTCGAGGACGAGGCGGGCGATCTTTCCTTCAACGACCTCGACAGCGCTGCGTTCATGCCCAAGGCGCGGGTCTGTGCGCCGTTGTCGGAGGAGGGTGAGAGTCGCCCGCATCACCGGCCGGTGCCGTGGCCGTTGACGATCATCTACGAGGCGCATGTGAAAGGGTTCACGGCCTTGAAAGGCGACGTGCCCGAGCGGGAGCGCGGCAAGTTCCTAGGAATGGGGCATCCGAACGTCGTCAATTACATCAAGAGCCTGGGTGTGACGGCGGTCGAGCTGTTGCCCGTCCATGCCTTCACCGACGACGGCCATCTGATCGATCGCGGCCTCAGCAATTACTGGGGTTACAGCACGATGGGCTTCTTTGCGCCCGCCAACCGCTATGTCCTCGAGAACGGCCGGCGCGAATTTCGCGACATGGTCCGCTCCTTCCATGACGCCGGCATCGAGGTCATCCTCGACGTGGTCTACAACCACACCAACGAGGGCAACGAAATGGGCCCGACGCTGTCGTTCAAGGGGATCGACAATTTCTCCTACTATCGGACGATGCCGGACGAGGCGCGCTACTACATCAACGACACGGGTACCGGCAACACGGTCAACACCTCCCATCCGCGCGTCATCCGGATGATCACGGATTCGATGCGCTACTGGGCGACCGAGATGGAAGTCGACGGCTTCCGCTTCGATCTGGGGTCGATTCTCGGGCGGGAGCCCGAGGGCTTCGACCGTCGCGGCGGATTCTTCGATGCCGTCATGCAGGATCCGGTCCTGTCGGCGGTCAAGCTGATCGGCGAGCCCTGGGACCTCGGCCCCGGCGGCTATCAGCTCGGCGGTTTTCCGCCCGGCTGGGCGGAGTGGAACGACCAGTACCGCGACGGTGTGCGGCAGTTCTGGCGCAACGATCAGGGCGCTGCCTCGGATGTCGCCGCGCGCATTCTGGGCTCTGCGGACATCTACGACCATAGCGGCCGGCGCCCCTGGTCGAGCGTCAATTTCGTCACCGCGCATGACGGCTACACGCTTCGCGACCTGGTGAGCTACGAGGGCAAGCACAACGAGGCGAATGGCGAGGACAATCGCGACGGCCACGACAACAATCACAGCTGCAATTATGGCGCCGAGGGACCGACCGACGATCCGCGGATCAATGACATCCGTCTGCGCCAGGCAAAGAACCTGATGGCGACGCTGCTGTTCTCGCATGGCACGCCGATGATCCTTGCCGGCGACGAGTTCGGCCACACGCAGCGGGGCAACAATAACGGGTTCTGCCAGGACAATGACATCACCTGGTTCGATTGGGATAACATCGACGAAGCCGGCCACGATCTCAGCCGGTTCACCCGTCGCCTCATCGCGCTCAGGAAGCAGCAGCCGCTTCTCCACCGCCGCAACTGGCGGGACGGAATGGCCATCAACTGGTTCGACGCGGACGGGGCTGAGAAGTCGGCGGACTCCTGGGCGAATTCCAACTGCTTCCAGCTGCATCTGGCGAGCGGGAAGAAGTATCGCAGCCGCAGTGCCTGGAACGAAGCGCTGATCTTCTGCAATCCATCCGAGGAGGATGTGACGTTCCGCATGCCTTCACAGCTTGAAGATCGCAGCTGGACGCTGGCGCTGTCGACCGATGCGACGGACCCGGAGCCTTCAAGCCACGAACCCGGCAGTGAATTCCAGATGAAATCCCGTTCGATCGCGATCTTTTCCAGAGCCTAGGAAAGATCAATCGATGCGGCAGGCGCGAACGGCTGGAGGTGGCCGGGCGCAGAGTTTTACGGAGGAGAAGCCATGAAAGACATACTGTGTGACATTGTGCCGGATTGCGACGGCTGGACCTATGAACTCGCCGGGCGCACCTCGCCACGGTTTCATACCTACGACCTTGCGTTCGCCGCCGCCGTGAAGGATGCGCGCGACCGGGCGGCGCGCGTGAAGTTCAAGGGGATCGTCATCCGCCGCCAGGATCTTCAGGGCCAAATGCGCGAGGTCCTGAAAGAGGTTCGCGCCGCCTCACTCGTCCGCCACCATTGATGCCGGCCGTAATCGGACCATTCGCCTGAGCCGAAGCATCGGGTGACGACCGCATTTCCGGCGTTGATTGGTTTCGGTACCGATCAATACGTGGCGAAGGTCCAAAAAGCCCCGACATGTCTTGCGGGCCGGGGCTTCTGTTTCATCGAAGGCGTATGCCTTTATCGGGCGCTCTTCGGGAAGGCGGGCAGCGTCTTCACGTCGTTCGCATCGTGCTGGATCACCAGCGTGGCCTTCAGGTCCTTCGCAATCCCTTCCACCCGATCCATCGAGGCAAGCGTTTCGGCGCGGTTGGTGTTGAATGGTGGCACGCCGTGATTGGCGAACTGTTCCTCGAAGTGGACGATGTCGCCGCTGAGCAGCACCGGTCCCATCTCCTGCAGCCGGACGAGCAGGGCCTGGCTTCCCGGCGTATGGCCCGGCGCAGCAAGGATCGTCACGCTACCGTCGCCGAAGACATCCCGGTCACCTGAAACCGGATCGGCCTTCGCTCCGCCCGAAATCCAGGGGGAAAGCATTTTCGGATCAGCGCCAAACGGCAACGGCGTTTCCTTCAGCGCGTCGAGATCGGCCTTGCCGATCATGAGCGTCGCACCGGGAAAATCGGCCGCCTGGCCGACATGGTCGAAGTGATAGTGGCTGATGCCGACGATCGAGATTTCTTCCGGCTTCACGCCGATCGCCTTTAGCTGATCCGGTATCGTCGCCTTCAGCGTCGGGGACATGACGCTTGCATCCTGCGGGGCGCCGAGAAGGGCGGCGGGCAGGCCGGTATCCCAGAGCATGTAGCTCTTGCCGTGCCGGATCAGGTAGCAGCTGTCGGTCAGGTCCCGCGACATGCCGGTATAGGCGAAGGTGTCGGAAAAGGCGTTGAGGTCGTTCACCTTGATGCTGCCGCAGTCGAGACGCCATAGCTCGAGGTCGGCGGACTGCGCCGCTCCGGCTGCAAAAAGCGCAGCAAATGCGCCTGAAAGGATAAGTCGTTTCATGGTCATTCTCCGGTTTTTGTCTCCCGCCGCCGGCACTGCTGATGCGTGCCTCTGTCGGGAATGGGCTGAACCTAGTGCGCGGATGGTGGTGTCCTGCGCCGGAAAAAGCTCGCGATGTGCCGGAAACGCTCGACTGGCTGTTGCCTGCCGATTCTGGCGGACTATCATGCCGGCATGCTCACCATCCCGGATAAAGCCGACCATCTCCTGTCCCGCCGTCTCCTCGGCATGCTGCGGCCGCTTGCAAGCACCGTCGGCAAGCCGGGCGTTTCGGCGGGGTTCAACACCCACGGACCGCAGCTTTTCAGCTATTGCTGCTTTTCCACCGAGCGGCTGGCGAGCGTCGTCTCCGACAAGCCGCGGATCGGCATATTGCTGAGCGGCGCTAAGGAGTTCTGGTTCGGCGACACCGGCCAGCGCTATATCGCCGGAGAGATATTCTGCCTGCCTGCCAAGACCGCATTCGATGTCGTCAACATTCCCTCCGAGAGCACCGGTATCTACGAATCCCTGCTGGTCGAGATCGACGAGGTGCCGGAAGCCGTCCGCAACCTGCCGGGTGCGCGGCAACGCGCCGACGGCTTCGATCTCAAGGTGCCGCTCACGGAAGATCTGGTCGATGCGCTCGGACATGCGGCGATCTCGCTCGACGCCTCCGACCACGCCGGCGCGCTGGCGCAGCACAGGCTGGCCGAGGTGCTGATCCTGCTGCGCGCGGTTCCGCAGGCGGCCTGCCTGTTCGAGCAGTCGCTTGCCGACCGGGTGATGTGGACCGTGCGATGCGATCCCGCCCGGCGCTGGACGGCGGCGAGCATCGGCCGTGAGCTGGGGATCGGGGCCTCCACTCTGCGCCGCCACCTGAGCGAAGCCGGCATGCCCCTGCGGCGGGCGCTTGCGACCGTGCGACTGCAGCTGGCGCATGACATGCTGTCGCGCGGCGAGGGCAGCGTCACCGATGCGGTGAGCGTCGCCGGCTATGCCTCGCGCTCACACTTCGTTCGCCAGTTCCGCGAGGCATATGGTGTGACGCCGAGCAAGGTTTCGCGCTCCGGCGGCTAGGCGCCGGGGTGGCGGAAGAGGGCACTGGATCACCGGCCTCGACAGCCCGCATGGCCTGCGATAACGTCGGCCGACCGTCCATTCCGCCGATGGCGCAACCCTGTCGTCACCATCCAGAGACATCGCCCGCGCAATGCCCCTCAGCGTCTTCGCCGTCGTCCTCTTCGCCGCCCTTCTGCACGCCTCCTGGAACGCGATCGTCAAGGGTGGCGGCAACAAGGTGCTGACCGCCGTCCTCGTTGCCGCGTTCTCTTCGGTTCTGGCGATGGTCTTGCTGCCGTTCCTGCCGCAGCCGGCGCGGGAAAGCTGGCCGTTCATCGCCGCCTCCACCTGCTGCCAGGTGGTCTACTACATGATGGTGGCGCGCACCTATCATGTGGCCGACATGAGCCAGGCCTATCCGCTGATGCGCGGCACGGCGCCGCTGATCGTGGCGCTGATCTCGGCCTTCTTCGTGGCGGAAAAACTGGTGCCGCTGGAATGGGCCGGCATCGCCGTCATCTGCTTCGGTATCCTGACGATGGCGCTGAATTCGCGTGGCAATGCGCAAGGGGCGGTGCTGGCGCTGATGAATGCTTGCGTGATCGCCACCTACACTCTGATCGACGGCATGGGGGTGCGGCTTTCCGGCGCGCCGGCGGCCTATACGCTCTGGGTCTTCCTGCTGACCGGCATTCCGCTCACGCTCTGGGCGGTTCTCGCCTACAAGGCGGTGTTCTTCGATTATCTGAAACGCAACTGGCTCGGCGGCCTCGTCGGCGGCATCGGAACATCGGCATCCTATGGCCTGGCGCTCTGGGCGATGACGATCGCGCCGGTCGCCGTCGTTGCCGCGCTGCGTGAAACCTCCATTCTCTTCGGGGCGCTGATCTCCTATTTCGTGCTGCACGAAAAGGTCGGCCGCGCCCGCATCGCCGCCGCCTGCGTCATCGCCGCCGGCGTGATGGTGCTGAAAGCGGCGTGAGGGGCGGCTCTTTCTTCCGCCATTGCCTTGATTGGGCCTCATTGCGACCCACATCAATCTGACCATGAGCGAATTGACGGCGGACATTGAGGATCACCAGTTGCAACGCCGCCGGCGTCGGCAGGTGACTGCCGGTGCCGTCGTGTCGGTGGGGTTGCATCTGCTCCTGCTGGCGATCTTCCTCTTCGGCCTGCCGGAGTTCCCCGAAAAGCAGGAGGAGCAACAACAGGCCGTGCAGGTTGCCCTGGTGCCCCCGCCGGAGGAGACGCCGCCGCCCAAAGCCGAGGAAAAGCCCGAGGAGCAGGCGGCACCGCCGAAGCCGCCGCCCAAGCCGCAGACGCCGCCACCCGGCCAGCCGGACCAGGCGATGCGCATTCCGATCCCCGTGCTCAATCCCGCCTACCGCTTCGGAGACAAGGATGCCGGTCCGAAGAAGGCGCTCGACGGCGATGCGGCTCGCAAGCTCGAAACGGATGAGGCCAAGCCGGAGGTCAAGCCGCAGGAGGCCGCAGGCGGCAAGCCAGCGCCATCGGAGGCCGACAAGAAGGCCGAGGACCCCAAGCCCAAGCCATTGCCGCAAACCTTGACGGCAGCAAAGTCCGGCGCCGATGCAATGTCGGAGGAAGAAGCCGCCGCGGCGCTTGCGCTGCCGGTTGAAGACGATAAGGAAGCGGACAAGACCAAGGCCGAGACGGATGAGGCCAAAAAGGAGGCGGAGGATGCCGCCAAGCCGGAGGACGTGCCCGATCTGAAGCGGGCGGGCAAGCTGTACTCGAATTCGGACAGTACCTCCGAGGAGGCGATGATTGCCGAGAACGGCATTCCGCCTTCGGAGCGCGCGAGCCGGCTCTGCGTGACCGAACTGCGCGAGCAGCTGCGCCATGGCAAGCCTTCCTACCAGCCTGAGCTGCTGCCGGCCTACAACCTGCCCAGCGGAACCGTGCTGGCGGTTCGCAAGGCTGCCTTCCGCGCCCAGGGGCAATGGTTCGACCTGTCCTTCCGCTGCGAGGTCGACAAGGGCGCCACCCGCGTCGTCTCCTTCGCCTACGCCGTCGGCGCCCCCGTGCCGCGCGCCAAGTGGAAGGAGAGGGGGTTCCCGGCGTTTTGATGCGCCCCCTCCCGCTCCATCATTGGATTGGCGGCCCGGTGAATTCGCAGCCATAGTCGACGCCCAGCGCCTTCACCTGTGGGAAGTTCTGCGGAATTTGCAGGCCACGGTTGGCAGCGCTTGCAAAGAAGCTTTCGAAGCCGCCGGGTGTCATGCATGTGACAAAATGAGCAGGCGTCGAGCTCAATATGTGAAAGGCATGTTCCTTGCCGCGCGGAATGAAGACCGTATCTCCGCTATGCCTGACGAAGGTTTCCCCTTCGAGCCAGAAGCGCACTTCGCCATCGACGATGTGAATCACTTCATCTTCATGATGATGGATATGGCGCGGCGGCCCCGAGTTCGGTTTGCCGATGGCGGAAAACATGCCGAGGAGACCATTGGTTTCGTTTGGCGTGATGAGGATCTTGTAGACGGAGTGCAGCCAGGACACGGTTGTTCCTGCCGGCAGAATTTCAGCGTTCGCGTTCATCGATTTTTTCCTTGGTTTCAAAGTTGTCGCGCTGCCGTTCGCTATCCTGCGTTCCGCAGCGCCGTGACTTCTCCCGGAATCCATGGAATAAATGAAATCAATGTTCAGAATAGAGGATATTCACATGATGAATTTCCGGACTCTTGATCTCAATCTTCTTCGAGTTCTCGATGCCATGCTGGAGGAACGCAATACGACCCGCGTCGGGGAGGCGATCGGGCTCAGTCAACCCGCCGTCAGCTCGGCATTGAAACGACTACGGGACCATCTCGGCGACCCATTGCTTGTTCGTGAGGGAAACAGCCTCGTTCCCACGGCATTTGCAATGTCACTGAGGGAACCGGTCAGGATGGCGCTCGTCAGTCTCGAGACTGCACTTTCCGGTGCTGGTTCCTTCGACCCATCGGCGATCAGCCGGTCCTTCCTTATCGGCGCCTCGGACTTCTATCATGAAGCACTGATGCCGAATCTCGTGGCAAAGGTCGCGGATGCCGCTCCGAATGCTCGGCTGAAGATGCTGCCGGCCATTACGGATACGTTTCCCGATATGCTGACGGGCGGACGCTTCGACATGGTGCTTTCGATCGCGACAGATATTCCGGCGTGGATCGAAAGCCGCCGCGTTTTCAGGGCGACGAATGTGGTGACTGCCCGAAAGGGGCATCCCTTGTTATCGGGCATCAAGCCCGGCGAAAGGCTGCCGCTCGATCTGTTCTGCGGACTTCCCCATGTGATCTTTTCGATCAACGAAGCCTTCACGCATTTCGAGGACCTTGCGCTATCGGAAATCGGGCGCAAGCGGCATGTGCGCATGTCGGTCGCCGGATATTACGGCGTTGGCCGAATTGTGGCGCAGAGTGATCTGCTCGGCGTTCTGCCGTCCCGTTTCGCTCTGTCGATTGCGGATCAGATTGGCATCGAGGCCTATCTGCTGCCTTTCGACATGCCGATGATCGAGCTGTTTCTCTACTGGCCGAGGCGGGACATGTCCAACCGCGAACATGCCTGGATCAGAGGTCTTGTCTTCGATCTTCTCGCCCCGCTGGACGAGGTGAATTTTCCCCTGACGGACGATAGCTTCCGACTTGGCAGAGGCTAACGACCAGCAACGGGTTTGATGGCCGTCAACAGCCATTGCTCGGGAAACGTGATATGGTTGCCGTCTTCTCTGTTCGACGGTCGCACCAGATCACAGGTGGCGATTTTTCGGATCGTTTCCCCGCCAGCACCAACTTTGCGTAGAGCGACAGAAGGGGGCGGGGGGAAGAGCTCGGTGACGCCGCAGTTTTGACCAGCGCAATTGTTACCGCTGCCTCACCTTGCAGGTGAAGTCGTTGCCTTGCGGCCATGTCACCATCGCTTCGTCGCCCTTGACCCAGAACTCAAGGCCGAAGTTGCCTTCGTAGCGGGCGCCGGAGGCGGAGATGGCCTGGAGGGCGATTTTCGTCGTGTCGCCGCGCTCAAGCCTAACGGACTGCGGATCCGTGTCGAAGAAGGTGGCGACGACCTCGTCGGACGGGTTGCCGTTGCAGGTGTAGAACACCGGCGCGTGGCCTTTGATCAGCACATAGCGCGCCTGCAGTTCGGCGATCCGGTTGCGGTAGGCGGTCTCGGTGCACTGGCGCTTGTCTTCCGCCTTCCAACAGTCGTCGCGGCCCTTGATCCAGCCGCGCTGATAGGCCTTCATGTCGCTCAGCGCCGCCCCGTGGTTCGGCATTTTTTCCACCACGTTGACCGCCTCTTTGAATGTATCCTGCAGCTTGCGGTCGAGCGCCGCCAAGCCATTGTCGCCGCAGATGAGCGTCTCGATCTCGTGGCTCGCCTTGGCGCAGTCGAAGCTCGGCGAGGCAGCCTCAGCCGCCGGTGCCGGCATCAGCCACAGGCAAGTTGCCGCCAGAAGCCCCGTGCCGATCGCGCTTGCAGTCTTCATCCGGCTGGTCATGATTACCTCCCTATTGCGCCAGGTATGTCTCGAGCGCGTCAACGATCATCTGGTGGTCTTCGGCCTGTGCGAGACCGGAAACGGTGATGGCCGCCACCACGCCGACGCCTTCGACGCGGACCGGGAAGCTGCCGCCATGGGTGGCATATTCCATCAGGTCGATGCCGATATCCGGCCCGGGCGTGCGTCCCTTCTGGCGCATGCCTTCGCCGACGGCGAAGGAGGCGCGGTGGAAGCGCAACGTCGTGTTCGACTTGCGGCGCGCCCACTCGTCATTGTCGGGAGCCGAACCTGGAAGTGCCGCGTGGAAGAGGGTGCGGTTCGGCGTGCGGATGTCGATGACGACGGGCGCATATTGCGCCTGTGCCGCCTGCACCAGCGCCAGCCCCACCTGCAGTGCGGTCGATTCGTTGAAGGTGGAAAAGACCAGCGCCTTTTCCTGCGCGGCGAGCGTTTCCAACAGGTCCCGGGTGTCGGTCATGAATGTCTCCTCGTTTTTCGCCGGATGTTACCTGCAGGCGTGCCAACGGGGAAGGGGCACGGCGCGCGACCTTGCAATCGGGACCGCTTCGCGCCAAGTCTCCGTCAGGTGACGACAGGAGACCGCCATGCCGCAGACCATGCTTTCGCTTTCCACCCGTGGCGCCGGGCTCTACGAGTTCACGCGCGAGGCCGAGGCCTTCGTGCGTGCCAATGCGGCGGGCGAGGGGCTCTTGACCGTGTTCGTCCGCCACACCTCCTGTTCGCTCGTCATCCAGGAAAACGCGGATCCGGACGTCCGGCGCGACCTCGATGAATTCTTCCGCCGGCTGGTGCCGGACTCCGACGACCCGTCGATGCGCTGGATCGTCCACACCATGGAAGGCCCGGATGACATGCCTGCGCATATCAAGGCGGCGCTGACCCAGACCTCGATCGGCATTCCGGTCACCGACGGCCGGTTGGCGCTTGGTACCTGGCAGGGCCTCTATCTCTTCGAGCATCGCGCCCGCCCGCACAGCCGCCAGATCGTGTTGCATCTTTCGGCCTGAGATCTTTTTCGCTTCGTGAACGGCAGATGAATATCCGGTTCCGGATCGGTTCAGATTGGCTGGACTAAATTCCACTCAATCCCTTGGAGAGGGGGAGTGCAACAAGATCAGCCAACGTCACGAACGGACGTTTTTCGGAGAGAGACCATGACCAACTTCATCGCAAAGGCAGGCATTGCAGCTTTGGTTTCCATCGCCGCCATTACCGGCATAACCTCCACCGCTTCCGCCCGTGACCCGCGCTTCGGCTTTGGCATCTACATCGACAGCCCCGGCTATCACGATGGATATCGGGACGGCTACCGTGGCGACCGCGGTCGCGATTTCGGCCGCGACTTTGGCCGCCGGCCCGCTTGCAGCCCGTGGCAGGCTGTCGACAAGGCCGAACGCTTCGGTGTTCGCCGCGCCCATGTCGTCGACATGAACCGTCGCACCGTGGTCGTCGATGGCCGCCAGCATCACCGCCCGGTCCGGCTGGTGTTCGCCAACGTTCCCGGCTGCCCGGTCATCCGCTAGTAGCCTGAAACAAGCCTTCTCCGGCCACCTACTTCCCCGTCCAGGAGCCGGAGCTCTGAAGCCGCCCTTTGTCTTCCCGCAAAGGGCGGCTCTCTGCGTTTGGAGGTCGGGTCGTTTGCCTCGCACCATGCGAAAACCGGGCGTTTACGCGGCGGAAATCATGGCTTTTTCATGAATGGCGGATGAACGGCCGGTTCCGTTTGGGTTCAGGCGGCAGGCGATATCGTCAGGTCAATCACTTGGGACGAGTGATTGAGGAGAGCAGTCTTCGAAACCCAACGTCAACTCAAGGAGAGAGACCATGACCAACTTCATCGCCAAGGCAGGTATTGCCCTTCTGATCTCGCTCGGCACCATCGCCGGCACCACGTCTACCGCCGCCGCTCGCGGCCCGGATGTCGGCTTCGGCATCTATTTCGGTACGCCGGGCCATCACTACTACAGCGGCCATCGCGAACATCGCCGCGGTTGCGTCCCCGGCCAGGCCCTGCGCAAGGCTGAACGTCACGGCGTTCGCCACGCCCGCGTCGTGCGCGCCGATCACCGCCGCGTCGTGGTCAAGGGTCGCCATCACCGCCACCAGGTGCGGATGGTGTTCGCGAACGCCCGCGGTTGCCCGCTGATCGGACGCTAAACCCGAACCGCCCCGACGGGCGGACACAAAAAACCGCCCTTCGCAGACCTGCGGAGGGCGGTTTTCATTTGTGGTCTCTTCTTGCGCCTACTGTTCCAGCGCGAATGTCACATTGACGGTGACCGAGTAGCTGTTTTCGCCGGCGGCGACCGGCACGCTGGCATCGGCCATTTCCTTGGCCATCGACATGCGGACCATCGGCTGCGGCATGGGCGCCGCGGAGGCCTCGCTCATCTCGACGATGCGGCCAAGCTTGACGCCGGCGGCTTGCGACAGGGTCTTGGCCTTGGCGATCGCGTTCTTGACGGCATCCGTGCGGGCCGCTTCGAGCAGCGCATCCGGCTTGTCGTTGGCAAAGCGGATGCCGCCGCCCTGATTGACCCCGAGGGTCACCGACTTGTCGAGCACTGCGCCGAGCTTGGAGAGATCGCGGATGCGGACCGTCAGGCTGTTGGTGACCGAGTATCCGGTCAGCTTCGGCGCCGAGCCGTCATTCTTGGAATAGTCGTATTTCGGCTGAATCGACAGGCCGGAGGTCTGCAGGTCCTTGTCGGCGATGCCGTCCTTCTTCAGCGCGGCCAGCACGTCGCTCATCGCCTTGTTGTTGGCGTCGAGCGCCTCGCGGGCCGTATCGGCTTCGCGCAGGACGGCAAGGTCGATGATCGCCATGTCGGGTGCGGTCGAAGCCTCGCCGGTGCCGCTGACGGAGAGCACCGCCTCCTTCGGCGCGGTATCTTCGGCGAAGGCGGAGGACGATAGGGCAAGGCTTGCGACACCGAGGGCGGCGAAGAAGGTGCGGCGGGCAAGAATGGAACTCAAGATCAATCCTCCTGTTGTATATGCGGTTTTCAGCAACCGCTCATAAGCTTGTGCATGGCGATTGTGAAGCGATTGCGGCAACTCTTGCCCGGCGCGGCTTTATCGGCTAGAGCGGAACCCGCGCGGGCGGAACCATTGCTTCCCGCGCATCGCGCGCCAGCCGCGCCGGGCCTGTAGCTCAATGGTTAGAGCCGGCGGCTCATAACCGCTTGGTTGGGGGTTCGAGTCCCTCCGGGCCCACCATTTCTTTTAAAATCAAAGCCTTAGTCCTTGGATTTTCTTGGTGGGACATCCAAGGGGGACATAGGATTGTTCAATCCTACCTATCTCGTGAAGTCTCGGAACGGCGTTTATCATTTGCGCTGGCCGATACCGAAGCAACTGCATCCGAAACAGAAGCAATCTAGTCTGAAGCTGTCATTAGGGCTTCGGGACCCACGTCAGGCGTTGCGTTTGTCTAGGTATCTAAGCCACATAGGCGACCAGATAAACGAATACGGAATCGCCGTCAGGATGAGCTACCAAGAAGTTCGCGCCTTGCTGAAGAACCATTTCAGCACATTGCTGGAGCAACGGAGGAAGGCTTTGGACGAAAACGGTCCTATGTTGCCGTCGGAGAGACAGGTAACTGAAACCAGCGTTGCAACCGCTGAACAAGCTATCGCTGACAATGTGCCCTTGAATTTCCTGACCGGTGACAATGACACCGCGACGCTTGCCGGGATCATAAAAAAGTACGGAGCCGGTATCGCTGAGGGCACAAAGGAATATGGTTTGCTGAGAAGTGATTTGCGCATTGCTTATCGCGACTATCTGAGTTCCCTGCTGACCCACGATGACGAATTGCGTAAGTACGACTTTTCATCGCCTGTGAAGTCAGGTTCGGACAAGTCGCCAAGTGGTGACGCCTCGACAATGACCATCGCAAAGCTCGCGGAGGCGTACAGTGAGGAGAAGAAGCTTTCCGACAGTTGGGTAGCTAAGACGATTTTGGAAAAAGAAGATCACATTGCATTATTGAAAGAGGTGCTGGGAGCAGAGACCGACGTCGCGTCGATAACGCCTATGTTCGCCAAACAGGTAAAGGATACCCTGATCCGTTACCCAAAGAACCGTTCAAAGTCCCCAGAGACAAGAGGCAAACCTCTGGAGGAGGTGCTGAAACTTAGAGGCGTACCAACGATCAAAATTCCAACCATCAATAAGTATCTGCAAACTTACAATGACATGTTTGAATGGGGTAGGCGAAACGGCTTTTTCCATTCCAACTGTTTTTCGGGTCTGACAATTCGACAGAAGAACAAGAAAGATGAAGGCCGCCAGCCGTTTTCGGCGCAGCAAATGGCCAGCATTTTAGAGGCTGTATTTCCTCGGCATCCCAACGGCGCAACGCGCCGATCTTCACACCTTTCGGCATCAGGCCACGGCGAACCCAGTCGTCAAAGGTGCCCGTCGAGACGTCGAGAAGTTCCGCCGCACGGACGCGGCTGACCGCGACCTTGTAAATGGGCCGTGGCGCCAGCGCTTCAGCTTGCTGCTTCATGTGCCGCTCCTCACGCTCTGGAGGTGTTGTCAGCAAGTGCCAAAGCCTTCTGCTTGGGCTCACCATATTCGCAGTAAGATACTCATCCACGGCGTTTTCCGGCAGGAATAGACTTCCGCCGATCCGGACATGCCGGATTTCCTGCTTGGCGATCAGGCTCCGGATGCGTGCGACCGGCCATCCGGATCGGTCTGCGAGCTGTTTGGGTGATAAAAGCTGAGATTGCATAACTGCCCAACTCCCTAGAGATAATTCGACACAAGACAGAACGAATCATATAATCGCGCTAACCGCAACAGTTTTATCGCATTCGAGATATTTTGATGCAAGACGGATTTATGGAGGCAATGGGGCAAAGACTGGGCAAAGTTCGAAAGGATTCCGGGCTCAAGCAAGTGCCCTTTGCCGAGGCGCTTGAGGTGTCGCAAAGCGCTTACAACACTTATGAGCGCGGAAATCGCGAGATGCCCGCGAAGCTTCTCCGCCTTCTGCATTTAAAATTCAATGTGAATCCCGCATGGATGCTCACGGGAGAAGGAAGCCCCTACAATCGGGACAAGGTGGACTTGTATCACCGTGTCACGGAGGCGGTTGACGTTTTCATTGCAAGGGAAAACTGTCAGGTGGAACCGGACAAGCGCTTGAAGCTCATCCGGTTCCTGATCGACTACGCCGAACAGCACGGCGAATTCACAGAGGAAATCGCAGAAAAATATTTGAGGTCAGCGATATGAGTAAATCGAGCTTCGAAGAGCAGATAATGCAGGGAGTTTACGTGCTTGGACGCCAGCGCGATCAGTTGGCATCCGAAAAACGCAGGCTAGCAAGGCAGTTGCGCTATGCCCAGCATTCGGCCCGGCTTGCCAGCCTTTCAAAGCAATACGATTTCGGGATGGTCTTTTTCGCAGCAATGGGAGCTGTCTCGCTCATCCTGTTTGATGCAAGGAGCGGCTCCGCTGCTTGGTTGACGCCCTTGCTTAGTTTTTCAATGTTGCTGTTCGCGTCTGGAATTGCGTTGAGAGGCCGAAAGATGGTGAACCGGATCAGATGCTTCCATAGCCGCTTCGGTAGCTGGCAATTCTGACGGACGCTATTGACCCACTTTGATGGGTTGAATAAATTCAAAAAATGCATCAGTTGAGCCATTAAAAGGGTCAATTGATGTGACTTTCGCTTAAGGCAGTTCCTGCTTGCACTAGGGGACATGTTGGCGCCCCGAAGGTATCTGCTAGATGGCTCGTTGGAAAAAGCCCTCAAAAGACGAGATTTTGGAGAATCGGCGAACGCTGGCGGAGCGGGCGCGGCGAGGAGACTTGCGTTTACCTGGCGCCGTGGCGGAAATCCGCAAAGGTATCGGGATGACGCAACACGAGTTCGCGAAGATACTCGGTCTCACGCGCAGGCAAATTACCGAGATCGAAGCTGGATCAGCGAATCCTACGCTCGAAACATTGACAAAGATAGCTCGGTTGTTCGGATTTGCGGTGGGCTTCGTCACGAATCTGGAAGCGTCGCAACGATCCCGGGTCATCGATCCAAATGAGCCTGCACAAATTTCCCGAGCGCGAAGATAGTGCGCTCGGTATTGCGTTCCCACTGTAGCGAATTAAAGAAATCCATCCGCCAAAACTAGCGCTAAGCTCGTTCCACTAACCCGTTTTCTGTCGCCTCCACAATAATTTGCGGTATATATCCATTGCAAATCAAGCTTAGAGTTTCAGCAGCGCGACTAGAAGCCAAGTATATAGATATCATCTCTCGTAGTCTACTAAATTGAGAGCTTGGCGCATTGATACCCAAGGCAATTACAACAACGTGGGAAAACTGCGTTCCACCGATAAATTCCCATGGGGAAACCACAATCGACTTTTTGCTATAGGAAAGTTGCTCAACATCATCAAAGCTGGAAAGGCGAGTAATCTGTAGCCGCTGCGCTTCTAACTTTGTGATGATTTGAGCATCAACATCACCTAGCGTCACAACGCATATCCGCTCATTGCTGCCGGCAGATTTAGATAGGGTGGCCACCAAATCTACTGCTTTCGCGACCGCTGCAACGTCATCGCTCAACGAATACAGGGTTGGGCGTTGGTTTCCCGGTACCTTGGTGTCGTGGATCTTCAGCGGAAGAGCATTTAGCGGAAACTTTTGATAGATAAACGCAATAAATTCGAAAATTTCTCGGTTAAATCGATGAACTGTGTCGAGGTAAACGGGTACGTTA
Organism: Rhizobium sp. PAMB 3174; assembly: GCF_052908375.1. Classification (NCBI taxonomy): domain Bacteria; kingdom Pseudomonadati; phylum Pseudomonadota; class Alphaproteobacteria; order Hyphomicrobiales; family Rhizobiaceae; genus Rhizobium; species Rhizobium sp. PAMB 3174. Next base: position 1,065,342 of record NZ_CM128608.1, read on the forward strand.
TCAACACTGGCGCGCCTCGCGTTCAAAGTGGAAAAAACACCCTGCGAGGGGTCTTCGGCAGTTATGAACGGCACCCCTTTCTTTTGTCGACCGAGTAATTCAAGCGCCGCCCTCTCCTGCGGGTCAAATAGCTGTAGCTCGTCGACGAATATGTAGTCGTATCCGTCTGTTTCTTTTCTCATTCTCCATGTAAATGTTTCAAGCACTCGAATGGAATCAATAATAAATTGATCCGTAGTGATGGCTGATCTGTCAATCAGATTTTGCATAAAGAGCTTATATACAGATATGACCATACCTCTGTCTGTAACGAGAGGAAATGGGGGCATCCAGTCTTCACGTTTCGCATTGATGTATTCTCTGATCGACTCATTGTCATCTGAGGATACGCCCGAAGCAGTTAGTACACCTGAGAGCTCCTCATAGAGATTGACGACAAGCTCAAGTCTCGCTCTGCTGTCTGCGGAGGACGTCATCGCATCGGCTATCCATTTGGACGTGCCCGGATGCTTTGTTACGTCGATAGATGAAAGAACCTCCGATATTATCTCCAACGATTTTAATCTACCATCCGTGGAGTCATCGCCGATTACATCGGTTCGGCGTTGACCAATGTGTCCGGCGTGAAGCTCCAGTAGCGAAAGCAGTGGGAAAACAGTGATCCCTTCCGGTGGGAGCCCGCCGTTCAGCGCATTCAACACTCCGTCTATTCGCTCGGACATAGCCCAGCTGTGGGTCGCGACAAGTAATCTCTTGCCCTGGGAAATTACATTCTGGTCTCGCGAGACCTGAAGCGCGCGCATGCATAGCGACAACGTCTTGCCTGAGCCGGCTGGCCCGACGATGCGCAGCGAAGTGTCGATGGGTTGCGTTAGTAGGTCTCGCTGCGGGTCTGTAAGATACCGCTCCCATTCCTCATAAGCTCGACCGTGAACAATTGATGCGCTGCCAATCGTTTCTAGGTCAACTTCGCGAGACAGCGTATTGTGGTGCGCCGTGCTGGTGGCCTGGGACGGGGTGCAATTGAGCAAGGTAGTTGCCGCATCCGAATAGCCCACTGGCCAATCAGTCGGCGCGAACCTGGCAAGATCGACTTCGGATGCCTCAGATGTTAGAAAGTCAAATCTCGCAAACTTTGATCCTGCCCCAAAATCCACGACCCATCTGACGTTCGAGGCTTCGCGAGGCAGAGCAAAGAAAGCTAAGAGATTTTTATAATGGTACTCAAACCATTGCCGCGGAAGGTGAACTGGGGGCGACTTGACACCCTTTAGTACTCGGGCAATTCGGCGGAATGCCTCGCTTGGGCGCCCACCTTCAAGTTTAAGCAACTCGAGACAATCAATGCCTACAAGAGCAAAGATGGGCATTTCAGTCTCATTGGCGACCCTGTAGCCAATAAAAGGCTCGGGCAAATCTATCCTATGTACTGCCCCTTGTTCAATCGGCAGCATAGTTTCATCTGAAAATCCTCCTCCGATTAAGGCAGCATCCAAAGCTAATTCGGTAATAAGTATGTATTTATACATGGCTGTACGCATCCTCTACGCTTTGATCAACCATATCGGGTATGTTGGGCAGCCCAATATCTGAAAAGACTTGAGCCATTAACTGAGTGAGCCGGTATCGATACGGAGAATCAAGTCGCGCCATCCGCTCCCCCGATCTGTCACCAACTTCAGAAGTTCGAATTGCGACTTCTGAAATTGGCACTTGCCAGATATGGCGCATCCACGCCACTCCAGCCTTAACAGCAAAATCACTCGTATCGGGTAGTATCAAGAGATCGCCCCGGCTCCGCAATTGTTGCTTTAATGCTTCTAACTTCTTGGGCGCGCTTTTTATTTTTTCCATTAAGTTTTTATAGTCCAGGACGCTGACTGACGAGAGCTGTCAAAGTATAAACTCTGCTCCTAATCTAGTGTAAGTGTCTAGATTCGTTCCATGATCGCTATATAACTGTTTCAGAAGTGCAGCTTTTGTTTCTGCGTCCTGACTTTCTTCGATCGATAACTGTTTGAAAACATACCGCTCGATCATTGATCGTTTCTTTTCGCAGTCTTCAGGGAAGAGGTAGTATTCAAGAATTGTTGAGGAAGGCACAACGGGAACTAATGTGAGAGACCGCGCGTGCTTACGTTGCTCTAAATCACAATCTGCGGTCACAACGATACCAAATTTTCGTAGTGGGCTGTCCTCGCCGTCGAATCTTATGAAATCTCCTTGGCGGAGCCTCGCATCGGGAGCAATGTAATCATCAAAAATCCAGCCCGTCATAATCTACTCACCTGATAGGCTGTAATAGCCCTCTTCCACCAGTCGGATTTCCTGACGATCGTATCGTCGCGCAACCCAAACTGGCATTGTTAGTGGATGGAATACTGATTCTCAATACGACAACAACCAACTGTTCAAGGCTTGACCATCGGATTTCAAGCAATCTTTGCTAAACCTATGGATATCAATCCAGTGGGTGCATCAATTTCTCGATGTAAGATTTGCAATTTGCGTTCTGTTGCGTATCAACTCTGCGATATCGAGCAACTTTTCCTCGTCGGCGAGGTTATTAGCTAGTTGCTCGAAAACCGATGCAATTGCCGACGAGATGGCGCCGCAAATTTCATTCAGACGGCGCCGGAGAAGCGGAAGACCAACACTGGTCTCCTTTGCAAAAGCCTGCCAACCGTGCGCGTCCATTTCGGCAAGTGTTGCGCGTTTTCCTATCCGCATAGCCATTTTCGGTGAAAGGTCTGGATAGGCCACCGTGGAAAGCAGGTCGTACAATGGAGCCATCCTCGGCCTCTGACCGTCATAAAGAACAGAAAAATTCTTGCCGTGGGCGTCTGCATTTCCGACAATGAGATTGAAGATTGCTGCGTCCAGCAACTTTGCGATATCCGTACCCGGTCGTTCAGAAACACGCCGCAATAACTCGAAACAATCTTTGAAGGTCGGCCCGCCCTCGCTCGCATATTTCGTTTCGGGCGGCACGCCCAGCGCCTGGCAAAAGTCCTCCTGGTGAATGCGGTGAACCACGCCGCCGGCATCGCGATAGCGATCGTATCGTTCGACCAAAAGAAAAGGGCGTCCATTCGCGGACCTCGGCTCGACGGGGGCAACGTCGAGGCCGATTGCGGCAGCAAGCCTCATCACGAAGGCTTCATTCTGGGTTGTCCCTGGAAAGCGTGCAATTGGCGGCTTTAGAATATGCGTAGTCGCCTGACCTGGAAGCGGAAGCGCGATCTGGCCATCGATTAGAACAACTGGAACTTTTGATTGGGCGCCCGCAAGCGATAGCCTCAAGCCTTCCTGGCCGGCCAATAGCGGCCGTGTCGGAAGTGCGTCCAGTATCCGAACGATTCCGGCCTCATCGAGAGGTGTCGTTTGCTGCTCTGCAATCAGTCCTGTGCCTATCGGTTCCTCGTCTGGAGGCAAAAGCTGAAGAGCGCCGGCGACGTCGCCGCCTAAGCGATCGAGAAGCGCGAAGTCGTTCGCAGGTGAAACCCCCAATGCTTGCGCCGCAACAAGGCGTTGGCTTTCCTCGGGCAACAAGCCGCCGAAAAAAGGTCGGCATTCACGGCGAGAAAAACGCTCCGGACGCTTTGGGAGGGAGACAGACAGCGGAAGCGCCTTTTCGTCATCAAGCCATGCTTCCGTGTAGGCAAAGCCGGTATCTCCATGCCTGTCTTGGGTGAATTGCCCGACAATCCGACCATCCCACCAGACATTGAGAACCCTTACCGTCATTTTCTACGTTCCCCAGGAGCCAAAATATCGATCGAACAACCTAGCGTTTGCAGAACCTGCAAAACCTTTCCGATCTGTGCCGTCGGCTTGCCTGCTTCGAGATCGACGATGAACCGGAGGCCGACGCCCGAAACGCCGGCAAGCTCGTCCTGCCGCAAGTTTTGCTCCTTGCGTGTACTGCGGACCAGGGCGCCGATATCGGCTGGATTTCTGACTTGTTTTGCCATTTTATTTCCTGATCGGGAAAATATCACCATATCAGCCGTCTTGTCGAGAGAAATTACCCGATCGGTAAATTTTTGGTTTTGACTGACGTCAGGTGCCATGAAATTTCCCGAACGGGAACATCGACTTGAGCTTTCATTCTAGTGATACGCGCTGGCTACACCTGATCCGCTCCATTTTGCGCCGCTCTCGCCCGTCTTCTTTCATCATCCTCTGCAGCAGCAATCACAAGCTCCTCGACAGCTGATACATGCCAAACCTTCCCCAAATCTGATTCCGGATTTAGCCGCCCAGAATATATGCCGAGAAACTCCCAAACCGGGTGTGGAGAAAGAACCGATGCAATTCGTCCATCTGCCCCAAGGATACGATGGTTACCTACTCGGTAGGCAATGACAGCTGAACCGGATTGCCCTTGCCTTGTTCTGCAATCGATCAAAAAGGTTGGGTCGTCTGGCGAAATCAATTCCAGTTCTTGAGCAAGGAAACCAGTTGCCCAAATCGGAAATCGTTGTATCGACGACAGGCCGAATGGAAACCCTATTACACTGACGGCTTCTGCGGGGCCGACTTGAATCGATTTTCTATCGAGAGCCGTATTGAGGTAGTAAGGGTATTTTAGGACATCACCACCCCAGCTCAAATTGAGTGCAACAATATCAGCAACCGCGCCTAACCTCGGGTGCTCGATCCAGTAGGGTGTTCCATCTTGACGATACAGGGGAAGTCGAATTGGTAGCCACTCGCCAGAGCGTTCTCCCGATCCGTGAAAATGGATAACTACGCTGTCGGGAATAGCGGCGTTCTTGCTAAGACATTTTCCGGTCACTTGATCCCGACCGGTGACATTGTGGCGGTTCGTAACGAGAGCGCAGTGACTTTCGCGATCAAAGGCGACCAGAGTTCCCGTGCCGCTCGCTAACCGCAGGTCTTGAAAGTACATTTCGATGAACAGAGATTTCACGGTCGGTACCGAAACCTCGTATTTGCCAACGGAAATTGTAGACATTCACGCTCCCATATCCTGAGGAAAACTGGATACCCGCCAACATCATTCCGGGCAAGGCTCGAATAGACAACAACTAAATGGCGAGAGCGAACCCACTAAACCATGGGATTTCGGTCCAGCTTCCCCCGATATGCCGGATGCCGGTGCGAAACGATCGCGTCAACGAGCGCTGGCGGTTTCGAGCCCGTCAGCAGCAGCATTTTGCCCGTCTTCATTTCCAGGATCTGATCGGCGGTCATGAGCTTCTGCCTCTGCTCGGCAGTCGAGGTCTTGCGGCTCTCGCCGAACTTCGCGGATGATTGCTTCGTGCGGGTCAATACTGTCTGATCGCCGAGCGCGTTCGCGGCCCAGTTGGCGGTTTCAAATTCGGCGCGGCCCAGACCGAAAATGCGGGTGGTGACGCAGGAGCCGAGAATGCTGGCGGTGTCGCCCTTGCCATAGACACTTTCAATCTGGCCCTTGTCCTGGGTGATGAACAGCGCCTCGATGCCGCAGCCGGCGGCGACGTTGGCGATGTTGGACAGCTTTTCCATCCGGCCGAGACGGACAAACTCGTCCAGCACCAAAAGCACGTTCTTTTTTGGCTTCTTGGCACCCTCCAGGCGCACGGCCATGCCGAGAATGATGTTCGTCAGCAGCCGGAGAAAGACGGCCTGGGCGTCCACCTGGTCGAGCGGCACGACCATGTAGAGGTCGGCGCGACCGTCGAACAGGTTTTCGAGTGAGCATGTGGAGGTGCTGAGGAAACTGCGCAGTTCGTCGGAACGCGCCCAATCGAAGGCCTTCTTGATCGTCGTTTTGGTCGCGCCGCGCTCGTTCTCGCCGGCTGCAAGGAAGGTGGCAGCGGCGGCCGCCGGGCGGGTGCCGAATGTCTCCGGCGCACCGGCCCATTCCGTCAGTGTCTTTTCAAAGCCTGCGGAAAACAATAGGTCCATGACGGTGATCAGGCTGCGATCGGCCTCGGCGCGCCTGGTCATGACGACCTCGATCACAGCGGCGATCATTGATTTCGCCATTTCGGCAAAGTGCGCGCCGTTTCCGCCTTCCGGTCGAACAAGCCCCTCGGCAATGACTTCGATGTCGCGGACCAGGTGCGCTTGCCGGATATAGTCGAGCGGATTGAAACGGTCCTTGGGTGGCTCGATCACGCCGAAGGGATTGAGAACCACGACCTGGCGGCCGAGCGACTGCCGAAAGCGGCGCGTCACGGCGAAGTTTTCACCCTTGATATCGAGGACGGCGACCGGGCCGTCATGGTCGATGATGGCGGGAATGACGACGGACACGCCTTTTCCGGCGCGTGTGCCGGCGATGGCGACGTGATGGCCGGCACGCCATCCGGTTTTCGGGTTGGGGCGGTAGCGCAGCATTGCGCCGCCGGAGAGACCGAGCGGCAAGCCTGTGTCGTTGTGGCGGAGCTGGCGCAACTCCTGGCGATTCATCCACCGGGCGCGCCATGGCCCTTGTTTGGAAATCCGGCTGGATGATGCTGGGGCGGCGATCGAAACTGCTCGCAGAATGAGGAACAGCGGCACAGGCAGGCCGATGGCGAGGCTGGTTTGCACGCCAAGCTTTTGTGCCTCGGTGAAGCGATCCCATATCGAAACCATGCCTCGGATGCTCTCGATTCCGGAATGGCCGGCATTTCGCCAAGCCTTGAAGCTGTCGAGCAGGACGCCTGCCGCAATGGTGGGATCGGTAAGGGCGAGAGCAGACGCGGCAAGGAGGGCAGCCTCCACAGCTAAGCCCGACGCGCTGCGGATGCGGCCCTGGGTGTCTCCCGCCAACGTCAACAGCGCAAACCCGCAAAACATGACCAGGATCGCGGCGCGCGCGTTTTGGTAGATCGGTGGCCAGAACAACGGTGCGGTTTCCATTAGCAGGAAACCGGCGGCCACGACGGCGATGGAAAGGGCATAGCGATAGGGCTGAATAATCAAATTCACGGATCGAAACTCCAAAAGGAAATGAGGATCAGTTACGGCCGCGACTTGGCGCAGGCGGTCGGGCTGTCACGTCGGCGGCGCGACCGCTTCCAGCATCGCTTCGGCTTGCTCCAGAAGGGCGAACGCTTCCGTCAACTCGGTCGCGGCCGTGCCGTTGGAATGACTGTTTGAGGCGAGCCAGGCGTTCATGAAGGTAGCCTGTGACGCGATGAGCGATTTCAGCGATCCTTCCAAAGCCGCTTGCCGATTTTCGATCATGTCGGTCGAGCGTTTCTCCAGCGCCTCGAATTGCGCGGTCCCGCTGCTCAATACGTTCATCAACGTCTCGACGTAACCCAGTAATTCGCGCTCCAGCGGCGAAAGGCTCTCGGGCATCGGTGGTTTGGCGGTCTCGGTCATCGGTCAATCTCCCTGGGCGATCTTCAGGCATGGGGTTTTGGCGGTCCCGGCCTGACAGGTGATCAGCTGAAGGCGGTTGACGTCCCAGGTCAGGACTTTGCCGTTGCCGGTCTGGTTGATCTGCAAGCCCATCTGCCAAAGGCTGGCGTTCTGGGCGCGCTCGATCATCAGTCCCGCCCAAAACCAGCTCGCGGTGAAGCTCAACAGGACGATTAGCAACGTCACCGCGCCCATGGTCAGGAAGAACGGCTGCACCATCGACCGGAGCCGGTTCACGTCCGCCTCGGTCGTCGCCAGCGCCTCGTTCAAGTGCTGGCGGTTCGCGTCCGTGAAGCTGCGGATATCGGTCTCGATTGTAGCTTGCGCGCGCTTCAAGGCTTCGCTCCAATCGGTCTCGAAGTTCGTCGAGATCGATGGCGTCGATCCGGCTTCCGGAGCGGCTGGGCTCGCCAGCCGATCTTTCAAGCGCTCGCTCAAGGGTATTCTCTCGGGTCCAGTCTTCACGGAACAGGTCTCCTTTCAGGCGCCAGCGCTGGTCCGTCTCCGGATCGCGCACGGTGATGTAGTTTTTGCCGGCGCGCGGCAGGTCGAACCCCGCCGCCGTCAAGGCTTCGGTCATGCTCGGACGGTCATGGATTTCGCCGGTCTCGATGCGCTGGACGATCCAGTCATGGATCAGCTCGCGGGCATCGCCGCGCCTGACGCTTTCGATGAGGCTGACGGTCTCGCGGGCGCGCTCCGGCGCCATCGGGTCGTTCCAGCCGTGTTCCTTGTTCAGAACATCGCGAAGGGCGTCGTAGTGCTTCTGGTAGCCAGGCGGCGCGATATTGAGGCTGCGCCCGCTCGCAAGCTCCATGCGTGGCGTCACGAAATGCAGCTCGACGCGGCCCTCGTGGGTATGGCGGACCCAAAGCATATCGTGCTGGTCGGCTTCGAGGCCGGCAAAGGCAACGCTCTCGAAGGCGTCCATCACCTGCCGTTGCTGGACAGGGCTCGGCGCGTCTTCAGCCGTGAAGGCGATGACGCCGGCGCGATAGGTCCACTGGTGCGGGCAGGCGTCGATCAGCGCGCGCATGCGGTCTGCGTCGCCGCGCAGGACCTCCGGCAGGGGCTCGCGGGTGAACAGCATGACGTCACCGCGCTCATCGCGGATCGCGTTGCGGTTCTGGTCGTAAGCGACGACGTTGCGCTCGACCAGATAGCCAACCGGTCCCGATCCGCCGCCCTGGCCGTTTCGGAAAAACTTGATCAGCACGACCCGCCATCCTTGGCCGTGAACTGCTCAATGGTTTCCGATAGCGCCCGCTCAATCGCGACCAGGCGCGCGGCAACCGTGATTGCGTCGATGGCGGATACCTGGCCCTGCGCCTGGGCCGTGTTCAGCCATCGCGCAATCTGGTTGAGGTTGCCGCCGATCCGGGCGACGGCCCGCACCAACTCCGGGTCCACCTTGGGAACCGGACGGCGACGGCGTGCCTCGGTGAGGCCAAGCGCTTCCCGCATCAGCGTGGCGAAGGGTAGACCGGCCCGCGCCGCGCGGGCGGTCAGCGCCTGCTTTTCCGATGCGGTGCAGCGGAAAACCACGACGGCATTGAGCTCGCCTTTGGGCGTTCGCCGCGTGCTCTTGGTGGGGTTTGAAGGGGAGGCTTGCCTCCCCTCACAAGGCTCCCTGTCGGACGGCTCGCCGTATGACAGGGGTCGCCTTGCTCCCTTCAAATCGCCGGCCGTCATGACGCCCTCCGGACTGTCGTCTGCCGGGCGGTTTCGGCGGCGATGTGGTCACGGCGGCGGCTGAAGAACGCGATCCAATCCAGCGCGCTCGGGCTCGTCTCGTCCGGCGGCCAATAGCTGGGTAAGGCATAGCCCGGCTTTCCGGTTTTCACCGTCCGCATGCCCAAGGCGTCGATAGACGGAAAGCCGTGACGACGCAGCCAATCGCGCCACTGCTCGACCTGATCCGCCTTGGTCTCGGCCACGAAGACGAGCGGGACGGCTCGCCGCGTCTCGACGGGTGGTGGGGCGTCCTCGCGCGGGTTAGGTTTATATATTTTTTCTTTCTCTAAGTTTGGTGGACATATTTGTCCCCCTTCGCCGGACACATCTGACCGCCTTTGCGGACGAATTTGACCGCCTTTGTCAGGGTAAAGGGTGACAACTTTGTCCGTCTTTTCGCGGGCCTCCGATGCGCGTAAAATCGATGCTGCTGAGGGACGATATTCCGTGTTGTGCCCGACGCCATTTCCGCGCTGGACCTCGAACCATCCTTTGACCTCAAGTTCACGGACGGCGCGCTGAATGGTCTTGACGCTCTTGCCGGTCGCGTCGGCAATCGTTTGATAGGACGGCCACGCCTTCTCGGTGTGGCCGTTCAAATGCGTGGTGACGATATAGAGCGCCACGGATCGAGCGCTGTCGCTCAAGTCCTTGTCGCAGCTCAACTGCTGAAGCCATTGCAGCTTCACGTCCCGAAACGGTCGCGCCCCGCTCATCCGCGCCTCCCTGGCCGCAATACGACCGGGAAAGAAGGGCCGAAAACGGCCGGAAAAAGTGGGACGGCGGCTTTACTAAGCCATTGATTTTTATGAAGCGGTGTTTTCGTCCCACATGGTGTTAAGAGGCTGATTTTGCTCGAATTCGGCAGGCCCTCCGGGCCCACCATTTCTCTTTGAGATCAATAATTTACGCCCTGGTTAGCCAGCTCGCCTTCCGCGAGGCGGTCGGTCGTGAACTTGTTTGTCCCGACACATATCATGCGAGAACTTCAGCCTCTCGCGTCTCGTCGTTTGAAACAAAAATTCCATTTCTGTTTTTCGTGGAATGGATGCTTGATTTTTTGTGGCGAGGTCGTAGTGTACGCGGCGTTCGCGGTTTGGTGCGGGCGTTCTGGGAGGAGACGGGTCGCCGGTGGGCGGCGCAATCGGCGGCTTTCGGCCGCAGGGAATTTTCATCGACTTCAGTCATCCGGTGATTGCCTTCGGCCCCTGTTGGCGGGTAGGGCAATTGTGAGCCCGTAGCAGTTCTGGCGAGGCGAGGGCGCTATGTCACTGCGCCATGCGATGCCGCGGACATGCCTGAAGGCGACGCCATCATCTGACAGGTTACGACCGGGGGCGAGACGTGCCCTTCAATCTTATGGAGAATAAAGACATGATCAGGTTCGGAGTGCTCGGCGCGGGCCGTATCGGCAAGGTGCATGCCGCCACGATCGCGGCAAACCCGAAGGCAAAGCTCGCCTATATCGCCGACGCCTTTCCGGCGTCTGCCGAGGCGCTGGCGGCCCAGACGGGTGCGCAGGTGAAGAGCGTCGAGGAGATCATTGCGGCGAACGACGTTGACGCGATCCTGATCGCGACGCCGACGCCGAGCCACGCGGATCTCATCGAGGCGGGTGCCAAGGCCGGCAAGGCCGTGCTCTGCGAAAAGCCGGTGTCGATGTCGGTCGAGCGCATCGACCAGTGCCTCGAAGTGGTCGCCAAGACCGACACGACGCTGATGATCGGCTTCAACCGCCGCTTCGACCCGAACTTCGCCAGCGTCGAGGCCCGCCTTCGCCGCGGCGATGTCGGCGCGATCGAGATCGTCACCATCACCAGCCGCGATCCGTCGCCGCCGCCGGCCGAATATGTCAAGTCGTCGGGCGGCCTGTTCCGTGACATGATGATCCACGACTTCGACATGGCCCGCTTCCTGATGGGCGAGGAATTCGTCGTGGTCAACGCACTCGGCTCGGCGCTCGTCGACAAGGCGATCGGCGCTGAAGGCGATGTCGATACCGCCGCCGTGCAGATGCAGACGGCGTCCGGCCGCATCGCGGTCATCACCAATTCGCGCCGCGCCACCTATGGCTACGACCAGCGCATCGAAGTGCACGGCGCCGGCGGCATGCTGGCCGCGAAGAACATCCAGAACACCAGCGTCGAGATGTCGAACGCCGACGGTGTGAAGGGCGATCCGGTGCAGCACTTCTTCCTGGAGCGCTACGCCCAGGCCTATGCCAACGAGATCAACACCTTCATCGAGGCGATCGACGCCGGCAACAAGAGCCCGCGCCCGTCCGGCTTCGACGGGTTGCAGGCGCAGAAGCTGGCGGAAGCCGCAACGCTCTCCTGGCAGACCGGAAAGCCGGTCGAACTGGCCTGATACGGCCGAAGTCTGATTGACGGAAAAGGGCGGCCCCGGAGAGATCCGGGGCCGCCCTTTTCATTTGCATGGAATGCTTAGAACTTTGGACGACCGAACTTCCAGTCGGGCAGGTGACGCTGCATTTCGGCCGCGTCGTTGCGCTCGCCATAGCCGTTGTCGAGATAGTTCTGGTGCAGGCGCTTCAGCTCGCTGCGGTCGAGCGTGACGCCGAGGCCGGGGCCGTCGGGTATGGCGAGCGAGCCCTTCTCGAACTTCAGCTTGCCGCCCTCGATCACCTCGTCGATCGCCCAGGGGTAATGGGTGTCGCAGTCATAGGTGAGGTTCGGCGTGGCGGCCGCCAGATGCGTCATGGCGGCGAGCGAAATGCCGAGATGCGAGTTGGAATGCATCGACAGGCCGATGCCCCAGACGTCGCAGATGTTTGCGAGATGACGGCTGGCCATCAAGCCGCCCCAGTAATGGTGGTCGGAGAGGATGACGCGCACCGCATCCTTGGCGATCGCCGGCGGAATGTGGGCGGTCTCGACGACGCACATGTTGGTGGCGAGCGGAATGTCGGTCGCCGCCTGGACGACGGACATGGCCGGGATGCCAAGCGTCGGGTCTTCCAGATACTCGATCAGTCCGGTCAGCCGCGGCAATAGCTTCAGCGTCGTGTGGACGTGCCAGCCGCCGTTCGGATCGATCCGGAGCGGCGCCTTGGGGAAGGCTTCGCGCAGCGCTTCGAGAGCCGCCACCTCTTCTTCCGCTTCAAACACGCCGGCCTTCAGCTTGATCGCCTCGAAGCCGTATTCGCCGATCATCTTGCGGGCCTGTTCGACCATGCCTTGCGGATCCAGCGCCGCGCCCCATTCGTCGTCTTCGGTCTCGTCGATGTGGTGACCGAACTTGTAGAACAGGTAGGCGGAGAAGGGGACGCGTTCGCGCACCGGGCCACCGAGCAGGTCGCAGACGCGCCGGCCGGTGGATTTGCCGAGCGCATCCCAGAGGGCGACCTCGACCGCGCCGACGACACGCGGCAGCACGGCTTCCTTCTCGACATAGCCGCGCATGGAGGTGGTGACGGCCTTGCGGGCGCGCGCCCACAGGCCGTTGATGTTGGTGATGTCCATGCCGACCAGCATGGGGGCGAGCTCCTTCAGTCCGTCGAGGACGGGCTTGGTGCCATAGGATTCGCCAAGGCCGATGACGCCGTCCTCGGTCTCCACCTCGATGATCGAGCGGAGCGCGAAGGGCTGGTGGCAGCCGGCATTGTTCAAGAGCGGCGGATCGTAGAACGCGATGGGAGTGACGCGCAGTTCGGCAATACGGGTATCAGACACGGTTGGCCTCAATGTAGTCCAGGTTGTAATCATGCCCCAGTCCGGGCGTGTTGCGGCAATGGACGTAACCGTCTTGGTCCATCTCATCGTCGATGCGATTCTGATAGGCCGACGGTTTGTCGTAATCGAGGAACGGGTGCAACAATCCGCGTTCATAGTAGCTGGTGTTCGGGATCGCCGCGGCGACGGCGAGATTGCCGGCACCGGTGCCGTGAACCTCGCAGGACATGTGGAAGCTTTCGGCGAGATGGGCGGTCTTCATGGCCGGGCCGATGCCGCCGACATCCCACACTCCGGTGCGCAGCATGTCGCAGGCGCCCTTGGCGGCCCATTCCGCGCGGGTCCAGTGCTTGCCGGTCATGGACTCGGGGCCGAGGATGTTTAGCTTCGGCGTACGTGCCGTCAGCCACTGGTAGGAGGACAGCGAGGCTTCCTCCATCATCTCCTCGATCCAGTAGAAGTCCAGCTCCTCGAGCTTGCGGCAGAGCCAGAGAGCGTCGGCGCGCGAATACCAGTGGTTCGGGTCGAGCATCAGCGGAATGTCCGGGCCGACGGCCTCGCGCACGGCGGCGCAGGCGGCATAGTCCATCCGTACATTCGGCGCGCCGGGGATCGGCGGCATCCAGGTATGCAGCTTGACGGCCTTGTAGCCGCGCACATTGACCAGCCATTCGGCGAAGCGGCCGTAATCTTCCGGCGTGGCCAGCCCGTTTTCCAGATCGTCGCCGCACATGGTCGAACCATAGGCGAGGATCTTGTCGCGGTAGCCGCCGATGAGTTTCCAGACCGGCTGGCCGCTGGCCTTGCCGGCGAGGTCCCACAGCGCCAGTTCCACAGCGCAGAGCGTACGGTCCGTCAGCTTCATCGACGAGCCGCGCTGCCATTTGTAGAGCGCCTGCCACAGTTTCTCGATGCGCAGGGGATCTTCGCCAACGAGGACAGGCCGGACGAATTTCTCGATCAACTGCTCCTCGATGTCGCCGTAGCTGGTGACGATGTGGCCCGTCGTGCCGTCATCGGCGGTAATCGTCAGAAGCGCCGACTGCGCCTCGCGCTCGGGGCCGGGATGGGTGTGGCCGTCGGTGTCCTTCACCTTGTTGGTGATGTAGCGGAACTTCGTCGTCGTGATGGTCTCGATCTTCATGATCCGTCCCTGTGTCATGAGCGGCCGGCAAGAAAGCCGGCGGCGCGGTGGAGTGCGGCGGTGGCTGCCGGCAGCAGTCTTCCGCGGTTGATGAAGCCGTGCGTCACGCCCGGCTCGATGTGAAGGCTGGTTTCGACGCCGGCCCGCAGAAGCGCGTCGGCCATCCGTTCGCTGTCCGAGCGGAGAACGTCGCATTCGGCGGCGATCAGCATGGTGGGCGGCAGGCCGGCAAGGTCGGCGAGGAGAGGCGTGATCAAAGGCTCGCGGTCACGCTGGCCTTGCGGATCGTAGAGCGAATAGAGATGCTGCATGCGCTCGCGCGTCAGGCCCGGGCCATTGGCGAAATGCGTATAGCTCGGTGTCGAGAAATCGGCGCCGAACACACCGTAGAACAGCAGCAGGGCGGAAAGGCCCTGACCCTTCTCCGCAAGCGCGGCCGCCATTGCCAGATTGGCGCCGGCGGAGGCTCCGCCAATGGCGATCCTGTTGGTGTCGAGATCAAGGGCAGGGCCTTCGCTCCTTAGCCACGCCAGCGCCGCCCGGCAGTCGTCCAGCCCGGCGGGATAGGGATGCGCCGGGGCCAGCCGATAGGAGACGCTGAGGACGCTCCAGCCGCTTTCCGCCGACAGTTCGCGGGCGGCGCGCTCGTTGAGGGCGATGGAGCCGCCTGACCAGCCGCCGCCATGGATATAGAGGAGCACCGGTGTCCGGCCGGTCCGGCTGCGGTAGAGACGTGCGCTCTGCAACTGGCCCGCAGCGCCTTCGAAGGTCAGGTCGCGGATGTCGGCCACATCGCGCGCACCTTCGGCCCAGAAGGCGGCTGTTGCCGCGTCACCGAGCGGAGACAGGCGCGCGTCTTCTGCCAGAACCTCTGCCATGCCTGGCGCGAAGTCCATCGCCTCCGCGCGCCGCCGCCCTATGATCACCTATGCCTCCTCGCGGTAACGATGCCGCTGGCGGGTGCCGCGCAGCGCCGGGTCCGCAATCGGCACGGAGGAGAGCAGGGCCTTGGTGTAGGGGTGCTGCGGATCGGTGATGATCTGCTCGGTTTCGCCGATCTCGACGATGCGGCCGTGATACATCACCGCGACGCGGTCGCAGAAATAGCGGATCACCGCCATGTCGTGACTGATGAAGATGAAGCTCAGGCCCATTTCCGCCTGCAACCGCAGAAGCAGGTCGAGAACCTGGGTGCGGATTGAGACGTCGAGCGCCGATGTCGGCTCGTCGGCGATCACCAGCTTCGGTTCCAGCGCGATGGCGCGGGCGACCACGATGCGCTGGCGCTGGCCACCCGAGAAGGCGTGCGGATAGCGCTCCATCATGTCCGGTGACAGGCCGACCTCCCGCAGGAGCTTGGCGACGCGGTCCTCGAGTTCGGAGCTGTTTGTCACGCCGTTGATGATCAGCGGTTCGGCGATGATCTGCTTGACCGTCATGCGCGGATTGAGCGAGGCGAACGGGTCCTGGAAGATCATCCGGACCTGCTGGCGATATTCCTTCAGCGCCTTCGTCGGCCGCTTGGCGATGTCGGCGCCCTGGTAATCGATGACGCCGTCCGTCGGGTCGTAGACGCGGGCGATGCAGCGCCCGACAGTCGTCTTGCCGGAACCGCTCTCGCCGACGATGCCGAGCGCTTCGCCCTGCTTCAGCTCGAAGGAGATGCCATCGACCGCCTTGGTGACTTCGGTGACGCGCTGGAGAAAGCCCTCGCGCTTCTCGAAATGCAGCTTCAGCTGGTCGACCTTGAGGATCGGCTGCGCGTTCGGGGCAGGGCGGACCTTCTCGGTCGCCGGCTCCTCCAGCCGCTTGACCGCGCCGAGTAGCTTCTGCGTGTAAGGATGGCGCGGCGCGCTGAAGATCTGGTGGACGTCGCCGCGCTCGACGACATAGCCCTTTTCCATGACCACCACCTCGTCGGCGATCTCGGCCACCACACCCATGTCGTGGGTGATGAACATGATGGCCATGCCGAGCTCGCGCTGGAGGTTGCGCATCAGGTCGAGAATTTCCGCCTGCGTCGTCACGTCGAGCGCCGTTGTCGGCTCGTCGGCGATCAGCACGTCCGGGCGGCAGGAGAGTGCCATGGCGATCATGGCGCGCTGGCGCATGCCGCCGGAATATTCGAAGGCGTACTTGTCGAGCGCCTTGTCCGGATTGGGGATTTCCACCTGCGCCAGAAGCTCGGCCGCCATCTTGCGGGCTTCCTGCTTGGAAACGTCGCGGTGCAGGCGGATCGCTTCGATGATCTGGTTGCCGATCGTATGGACCGGCGAGAGAGAGCTCATCGGTTCCTGGAAGATCATGCCTATGCGGCCGCCGCGGATCGCCCGGATTTCCTTGCCGCGCGGATCGAGCGCCGAGATATCCCGCTCGTTGTCGCCGTCCGGATTGAACAGGATGCGGCCGCCATTGATGACGCCGGGGCGGGGAACCATGTTGAGGATCGTTCGGGCGGTCACGGACTTGCCGGAGCCGCTCTCGCCGACGATGCAGGTGGTCTTGCCGCGATGGAGCTCGAAGCTGACGCCGTGAAGGACGTCATAGAGCCCTTTGCGGGTGTTGAAGCCGACGGTCAGGTTGTCGACGGTGATAACGGGTTTCGTCATGTCCATTCCTCGTCTCAATGGCCGTAGGGGTCGGCGGCATCGCGCATGCCATCGCCGAGGAAGTTGAATGCCAGAACCGCGAGCACGACGAAGCCGCCGGGGATGAACAGCCATGGCGCCTGTGTCACCGAGCGGAGATTTTGCGCTTCCTTCAAAAGAACGCCCCAGCTGATGGCCGGCGGCTGCAGGCCGAGGCCCAAGAAGGAGAGACTGGTTTCCGCAAGGATCATCAGGGGGATTGCCAGCGTCATCGAGGCGATGATGTGCGAGGTCAGCGACGGCAGCATGTGGCGATAGATGATGCGGGCTTCCGACGCACCGTCGAGACGGGCGGCGATGACGAAATCATCGTTCTTCATGGCAAGAAACCGGCCGCGCACCACGCGCCCGAGTTCGGTCCAGCCGACGAGGCTGACGATCAGGGTGATGACGAAATACTGCTGGTAGATCGGCCAGGAGGCCGGCAGCGCCGCGGCGAGGGCCAGCCAGATCGGAATGGTCGGCAGGCTGAGCACGAATTCGATTAGCCGCTGGATGACGGCATCCACGCGGCCGCCGTAATAGCCCGAAATGCCGCCGAGCGTGATGCCGAGGAACAGGCTGATGGCGACGCCGATGAGGCCGATCGACATGGAAATGCGCGTGCCGTAGACGACGCGGCTGAACATGTCGCGCCCGAGCCGGTCGGCCCCGAAGAAGTAGAAGCGATCCTTCGGGTCCTGGCTGGCGAAGAGATGCGTGTTCATCGGGATGATGCCCCATAATTCGTAGGCGGGACCTTCGCCGAACAGGCGCAGATAGATCTTGCGGTCAGAACGCTCGTAGGTCACCTGCAGCGAGACCGGGTCGCGATTGCGCTTCATCTCATAGACATAAGGCCGGATGTGCATGCCGTCCTCGGCATGGTCGATGAAGTGGATCGCCTGCGGCGGCTGGAAGACGGCGCGCCGGTTCTGGTCGGACGGATCGTCGGGGGCGATGACCTCGGCAAAAAGGGCGACCATATAGAACAGGACGATGACCCAGAAGCCGACGACGGCCAGCTTGTGCCGCTTGAAGGCCCAATAGGTCAGCTGCCATTGCGAGGCGATCGCGACCTTGTCATTGCCACTGCCGCTCTCGAGGCTTGCATTCACGGTATCACTCATATTTCACCCTCGGGTCGAGCAGCACGAGCAGGATGTCGGAGATCAGCATGCCGACGACCGTCAGCGAGGAGAGCAGCAGCACGAAGGCGCCGGCGAGATACATGTCCTGCGACAGGAGCGCCTGCAGCATGAGGGGACCGGCGGTCGGCAGGCTCAAGACGATGGCGGTGACGACGGCACCCGACACCAGGTTGGGAAGCACCCAGCCGATCGTCGAGACGAACGGGTTCAATGCCACGCGCACCGGATATTTCATGATCAGCCAGAATTCGGACATGCCCTTGGCGCGCGCGGTGTCGACATAGGGCCGGTTCAGCTCGTCCAGGAGATTGGCGCGCATGATGCGGATCAGGCTGGCGGTGGCGCCGGTGCCGAGCACGACGACGGGCAGCCACAGATGCTTCAACAGGTCGATGAAGCGACCCCACGACCAGGGGGCGTTGACATATTCGTTGGAGAACAGACCGCCGACATCGGAGCCGAAATAGACGACGCCGATATACATGAGGACCAGTGCCAGCAGGAAGTTCGGCGTCGCCAGCCCCAGAAAGCCGAGCGTCGAGGCGACATAGTCACCGATCGAATATTTGCGGACGGCGGAGTAGATGCCGATCGGCAGGGAGATGGCCCAGGAAAACAGCAGGGTTGCGAGCGACAGGATCAGCGTCAGCGCCATGCGCTCCCAGATGAGCTCCGAGACCGGCTGGCGCCATTCGAACGACATGCCGAAGTCGCCGTGCAGGAGATTGCCGATCCATTTGAAGTACTGGACGTAGATCGGCTGGTCGAGGCTGAAGCGCTGGCGCAGATTGTCGATCGCCGACTGGTCGAGCACTTCGTTGGATTCGGCGAGCTTGGCGATATAGGTGGTCAGATAGTCGCCGGGCGGTGCCTGGATCAGCAGGAAGGATACCACGGAGACCGCGAAGAGAAACGGGATCATCCAGAGAAGCCGTTTGAGAATATAGCGCCAGAGCATGGCTGAAAGCCGTCCGTTCTGTTGTTTCAGGGCATTTGACGTAAATGCCGGCCCCGGTTGGGCGAGGCCGGCATTCAGGCAGCGTGCGGTTACTTCTTGAAGAAGTAGGTCTGCGGCAAGGTCGGAGCCGGATCCGGATACATCCACGAGGACGGGATCTTTTCCGGAACGTTCATGAGCTTGTTGTTGACCACGCCGAAGGTGCTGGTCGCCGAGGAGATCGAGAACATTTCGAACTGGTCGGCCGAGATCTGCAGGATCTTCTTGAAGATCTCTTCCTGCTTGGCCGGGTCGGCGGCACCCTTGAACTCGTCATAGAGTTTCAGGCGTTCCTTGTTCGATTCGTTCGGCTCCTCGCCTTCCTTGCCGCCGGTCAGATACCAGCGCACCCACGGGATCGCCTGCCAGGAGCCCTGCGGATGGATCGGGAAGTAGTCGCGCGGATCGAAATAGGCATCGAGGCCGCCCGGCGACTGCCAGACCATGAAGTCGTAGTCGTTGGCTTCGCCGCGCGAATAGTAGATCGAGCGCTCGACCGAAGTGGCGTTCAGTTCGATGCCGATCTTCTGCCACTGCTCCTTCATGATTTCGAGCGCATCGCCCCAGTCGGGCTGCTCGATGCCGGTGTAGTTGACGTTGAAGGTGAAGCGCTTGCCGTCCGGACGCAGCCGGTAGCCCTGGGCGTCACGCTTGTCGAGGCCGGCGGCGTCGAGCAGTTCGTTGGCCTTGTCGGGGTCGTATTCGGTGAACTGGTGCGACAGCTGCTCGTTGTAGAGCGGGCTCTGCTCCAGCGGACCGATCTGCCAAGGCTTGCCGACACCCTGGTAGACGATGTCGATGATTTCCTCACGATCGATGCCGAGCGACAGGGCAACGCGGACGTTCTTGTCGTTCAGCAGCTTGCGCATCACCGGATCCTTGTGTGTCAGGTTCAGGTGAACGGTCATGGTGCTCGAACTGGACGGGGTCGCTTCGTAGAAGTGGAAGCCACCCTTTTCCATGGCCTGCGCGAGCACCGGCTTGTTGGCGAGCGTATCGATCTTGCGGCGCTGCATGTCGATGTTGCCGGCGACCGCTTCGAGCAGGAGCGCCTGGTTGTCGGGAGCGACGCCCATGGTGACTTCGTCGGTGTAGGGCAGCTGGTTGCCCTTGTCGTCGACCTGCCAGAAATAGGGGTTGCGGGTCATGACAACGCGGGTCGTGCCGGCGGTGTAGGCCTGGTCCGTCATGATCCAGGGATCAAGGGTCGGACGGGCGGGATTGCCCCAGCGGGCCGGCGATTCCAGTTCACCGCACTTCAGCTTGAAGAGCGACGGCCAGTCCTCGACGCCGGGAGTGTCCTTGACCATCTTGTCGACATCCGGATTGTACTTCGGCACGAACTGCTTGCAGTAGTGCTTGGCCCAGAAGACCGGTTCCTGGGCGAGCGGGGTCGCCAGGAGCTGCAGGAACAGGCCGTAGGGGCCGGCAAACTTGAACTTGACAGTGTAGTCGTCGATCTTTTCGGCCTTCATCCGCTGGTTGTCGACCGCGTAGTTCGACGGTGCGGAGGGATAGAATTCCTCGTTGTTCAGGAGATCGTCGACGAAGAACATCACGTCGTCAGCGGTGAAGGGTTCCCCGTCCGACCACTTCATGCCCTTGCGCAGGTGGAACGTGAACTCGGTTGCGTCGGCATTGGCCTCCCAGCTCTCTGCGACGTTCGGTTCAATCCCGGACCAGTCGGCCTTCCAGCGCGTCAGGCCCTGGGGGCCGACGATGCGCAGAATGGAGTTGTGGTCGTTCGAACCGCCGAGCATGCGGCGCAGCGTGCCGCCATAGGTACCGGTCTCGTTGAGCGGCGTGATGACGTCCGGCTTTTCCGGCAGTCGCTGGTCGACGGGAGGCAGTTTGCCTGCCTTCACCTGTTCCTCGAGCATGGGGGCGTCCTGGAATGCCCAGGCGCTTAGCGGGGTAAGCATCAGCGCGGCAGCGGCTGACGCCATCAGCGGCCGGCGCATCCTGCACCAAATGTTGTTCATGATTCCTCCTCCAAGGTGCGGCGATTGAACGTGCCGCATCTGGCAAGCTGGCATCATAAGGACCATGTTGTCAAACAAATTTCAAATGATGTATGACATGTTGCGTCGCATCGTAACCAATGCGAGTATCCGCCTGCCTGACGATCTGGGTGGACCGAGTGCAGAACGGGAGAATTGCGAATGCGGATTGAGTGCGTCCTCGAGCCATGCAGTACGGTGGGCGAGGGGCCTTTCTGGGATGTCGGACAGCAGTGCCTGTGGTGGGTCGACATCCCCGCCGGCAAGGTACATCGCTTCGATCCGGCCCTTGGGGAAAACCGCTCGCGGGACTTTGGCGAAGCTGCCGGATGCCTTGCCGCGACAGCTGACGGAAAGCTTGTGGTCGCCGGGCGGAACGGCATTTTCCGCTTCGATTTCGAGAGCGGCGAGAAGACGCTGATCGTCGATCCGGAGCCCGACATGCCGAAGAATCGCTTCAACGACGGGGCGACGGACGGCACGGGGCGGTTCTGGGCCGGAACCATGCGCGAAGGCGGCGGCCCGGTGCCGGAAGGCTCCATCTATCGGCTCGATCCGGACGGCACATGCACGCGCTGGTTTTCCGAGATATTCACGCCCAACGGGCTAGCATTTTCCGCAGACGGGAAGCGCATGTACTTCTCCGATTCCAACCCTGCCGTGCGGACCATCTGGGTCTGCGATTATGACGAGGAAACCGGAACGCCTTCCAATCGGCGGGTGTTCTTCGATACGCGCGCTGTCGACGGACGACCGGACGGCGGCACCGTCGATGCCGAGGGCTGCTACTGGATGGCCGGTGTGGGCGGCTGGCAACTGGTGCGCTACACGCCCGAAGGCGCAATCGACCGGATCATCGACATGCCGGCGGAACGGCCGACCAAGATCATGTTTGGCGGGCCGGATCTCGACACCCTTTACGTGACCAGCTTCGGCACTGAAAAGACACCGGGCACCGAGGACCGGCAACCTTGCGCCGGCGGCCTGTTCGCCATTACCGGGCTTGGTGTACGGGGCTTGGCTCAAACGCCGTTTGGAGGAGAACGACTATGAAAATTACGGGTTTGCGATCATTCATGAGTTGCGACCGGGATCGGCCGCGAGTGCTGGTCGCGATCGACACCGACGAGGGCATTACCGGCTGGGGGGAGTGCTACAATCATGGACCGGACCGGGCCTTGCCGCCGCTTCTCGACTATCTCTATCTTCAGATCGAGGGCGCGGACCCGAGGCGGATCGAAGCCCTTGTACTGAAGCTCCTGCAGCAGAGCCGCTTTCCTCCCGGGGCTCTCGGCCTTGCGGCGATCTCGGCCATCGACCATGCGCTGTGGGACATTTCCGCAAAGGCGCTCAACGTGCCGGTCTACATGCTGCTCGGCGGCAATGTGCGCGAGCGGGTGCGGGTCTATCAGGGCGTCTATACGGCGCCGGAGCCGGAGCGCATCCGCGATCACTGCATCGAAATGCGCGAGAGCTACGGGCTGACCGCCTTCAAGCTGTCTCCCTACCGGATCGATATCCATGCCAACCCGTGGGGCAAGGTTCTCAGGACGACCGGCGAATGGGTGGAGAAGGTGATGGAGGCATGCGGCGAGGATGTCGAATTCGCCTTCGACGCCCACGCCAAGATTTACGAGCCCTGGCAGGCTGTGCAGCTCGGCAATCTTCTCGCCGAATTCAATCCGCTGTTTTACGAGGAGCCGATCCGGCCGGAGAATTTCGAGGCCTGGGGCCGGCTGAAATCGCAGCTCAAGGTGCCGCTGGCGACCGGCGAAAGCCTGTTTTCGAAGTTCGAGTTCCTGCGCCTGATGCAGGTCTCCGGCGCCGATATCATCCAGCCGGATATCTGCGTGATCGGCGGGCTCCTCGAAATGCGCAAGATCGCCGCGATGGCCGAGGCGCATTATGTCAGTGTCGCGCCACACAACCCGATGGGACCGCTTGCGACCGCGGTGAACCTGCACTTCGCTGCCTCGCAGCCGAACTTCAAGATCCTCGAATACCGCCTGCCGGTCGGAGCGGCCTATCACAGCGACGGCATGAGCGGCGACGAGCGGGTCGGCTATGTCGTCGATCCGTACGTGCCGAAGGACGGGTATCTGGAGCTCAGGCCCGACCGGCCCGGCTGGGGCGTCGAGATTGACGAGGAATACCTGAAGACCGACCGCTACGTGCATTGGGAGCGCAAGCTGCCGATCCGCCCGGACGGCTCGACGGCGCATTGCTGAGGGGGCGACATGTCTCAGACGGCAGAGATGTTGCGCAGCCGGATCGCGGCGCTGGTCGGCTGGCAGAGCGATCTGGCTGCCAACGGCCGGACGACCGAGACGGTACCGATGGCGGATGGCGGCAGCCGGGAAACGGTAACATTGTCGACCGATGGTCGCGACGTTTCCGGGATTCTGCTGTTGCCGGCGCGCCTGCCGTGTCCGGCGATCCTCTATTGCCATGCGCATGGCGGCAACTACGAACAGGGGGCGGACGAACTCCTGACCGGCGCGCCCTACCTTACCGGTCCCTATGCCGAAGATCTTCTGAAGCTCGGCTTCGCCGTCCTGTCGGTCGATATGCCCGGCTTCGGTTCGCGCCAGGGTGAGGGGAGCGAAAGCGCGATGGCCAAGGCGGCGCTCTGGCGGGGCGATTGCCTGTTCGGCGAGATGCTGAAGTGCCAGGCCGCCGCGCTCGGCTATCTCGCGTCAAGGCCGGAGGTGGACGGGGGACGGATCGCGGCGCTCGGCATTTCGATGGGGGGCGCGCTGGCGTCCTGGCTCGGTGCGCTGGACGGCCGGGTCGCGGCGGTTGCGGATCTCTGCATGCTGGCCGATATCAAGGAACTGATCGCGCTCGGCGTTCATGATCGCCACGGCATCTATCTGACGGTGCCGGGCCTGCTCGCGGTGGCCGACATGGGCGATATCGCGGGTCAGGTCGCGCCGCGTCCGCAGTTCGTCGGGCACGAGCGGGGCGATCATCTGACGCCGGCCGCTGCGCAGGATTCAGCGCTGGCGACTGTGGCGGCGGCCTATCGAAAGGCCGGAGTGGAAGACAAGCTCGACCGCTTTCTTGGCGATGGCGATGGCCACAGGGAAAGCCCTGCGATGCGGCAGGCGACGCTTGCCTTCCTGCGGCGCTGGGCGGACGGTCCGGCGGCGGAGCTGTGAATGGTGGGTCGTCGTTTGTACGGCTCTTGCCTGGGTGACGGCACGACCTGTTTGCTTAATTTATCATACAAGTATAGCGTATATGTATGAATATAAACTGGAGTCGGTGAGGCACCAGGTCTCGGCAAAAGGAATGTCTTGACAAAGCCTTGCTGAGGGCCTTCGGAGAAGGGGCAGTTGAAGAGATGCCGGGGAGAAAGAAAACCGTGGAAGGGTTTGCGAAGTTCGCCAACAAGGGCAAGGGTACGCTTGTCTCCAAAATTGGCGAAGAACTGAGGCGCGCCATACAG
Source organism: Rhizobium sp. PAMB 3174 (assembly GCF_052908375.1). Classification (NCBI taxonomy): domain Bacteria; kingdom Pseudomonadati; phylum Pseudomonadota; class Alphaproteobacteria; order Hyphomicrobiales; family Rhizobiaceae; genus Rhizobium; species Rhizobium sp. PAMB 3174. The sequence continues at coordinate 1,089,503 of NZ_CM128608.1, forward strand.
TCCGGAAAATTCTCGCCCGGCGAAAAACTGCCGAGCGAAGTGCAGCTGACCGAGACCTACGGCGTCAGCCGAACCGTGGTGCGCGAGGCGATTGCCGCCTTGCGGGCGGACGGGCTGGTCGTGGCGCGGCAAGGGGCGGGCGTCTTCGTTCTCGACTCGCCTTCAGTGCCGTTCTTCCCGCAGCAGCGGATCGACCAGGCGCGCGTCTCATCGATGATCGAGCTTCTGGAATTGCGCACGGCCGTCGAGGTCGAGGCGGCCGGACTTGCCGCCCAGCGTCGCTCGCCGGCGCAAGAAGACCGCATCTTCAGCTGTCACGCCGCCGTCGTCGCCTGCATCGAAGCGCAGCGGCCGACGTCGGAAGAGGATTTCGCCTTTCACCTCGCCATCGCCAGTGCCACCAACAATCCGCGCTTTGCGGAGTTCCTGTCGCGGCTCGGCACGCAGATCATTCCGCGTGCGGCCCTGCAGACCGAGAGCGGCGACGAGCGCGACATGAGCTATGCCAAGCGGATCTGCGCCGAGCACGAGGCGATCGTGGTGGCGATTTCCAACGGTGACGAGGAGGGCGCGCGCGAGGCGATGCGCCGGCATCTGAAGGGCAGTCAGGCCCGCTACCGCGCCCTGCTGCGCTCCGATGCGCTTTCGGGCGCGGCGCGGACGCTGTCGTCCTGACGGTCTGATATCCTGGAGATGGTGCAGGGCGGCTCGCAGGCCGCCCTTTTTCGTTCAGAGCGCGGCGCCGTGCTCGGCAATCATCTTCGTCAGGCTGCCGTCGGCCGGGAAGAGCGGGATCAGGCAGGCCTGCAGCGCGTGATAGATGTCGTCACGGGTCGGGAAGAGTTCGGCTTCCGGCTTCATGTCTTCCGACAACTGCTGGTGCCAGCCGCCATTCTCGCGGTCGACGAAGTGGCGGGCGATCGTGTCCCAGATCTTGCGGTAGCTTTCCTCGTGGAAGTCGCCGAACGAATGCTCGTTGAGGAAATGCGCAGCACCTGCGCCTTCCGCCATCGGCCACCAGAGCTTGAAGCCACGGGAAACCGCATTGTCCCAGCCGATCGTGTAGACGAAGCCGCCGCGATCGCGGTCCCAGCCGAGCGCCATCGACTGGAAGAACAGCGCCTTGGCTGCTTCCGGCATCCAGTCGTGCTTGCGGCCGCCGAGCGTCCAGAGCTGCAGGACGAGGCGGGCCCATTCCAGCCAGTGGCCGGGCGTCGAGCCGGACGGGCGGAACATCTGGTCGCCGTCATAGGCCTGGTCGACCGCCCAGTCGGTGTCGAAATGTTCGGGGACCCGGTAGTTGAGCTCGGCGGCCTTGCGATTGATGATGAGGTCGGCGATGCGCTCGGCCTTGTCGAGATAATCGCGTTCGCCGGTCACCTCGAAGGCCGCCATCAGCGCTTCCGTCAGGTGCATGTTGCAGTTCTGACCGCGATAGGTGCCGCCGTCCTTTAGCAACCAGTCGCGTTCGAACTCCTCAGCGATGGCGCCGTGCTCGTCTTCCCAGAAGCGGGTGTTGATGACGGTGGTGATATCAGCCAGCAACTCGTCGGCCAGCGGATGCCCGACGGTCTTGGCGGAGGAGGCGGCCAGCAGCACGAAGGCGTGGCCATAGCCCTGCTTGGAGGCGTCCACCGGACCATTGTCGTCGACGCGCCAGAAATAGCCGCCGTGCTCGGCGTCGCGGTGGCGGTTCCAGAGAAAGTTCATGCCGTGGTCGACGATCTCCCAGGCGCCGGGGCGGCCAAGCAGATGTGCGATGGCGAAGCAATGGATCATCCGGCAGGTGACGTGAATGCCGCGCACCGGGTTTTCGCCTTCCGGCAGGCTGCCGTCGAGGTTGAGCTCGAAGAAGCCGCCCTTCGGATTGATGATAGAGCCTTCGAAGAAATTGAAGAGGTTGTCGGCCTGGCTCATCAGCCAGCGGCGGTGATAGGTGCGGTCTTTCCACTTTTCCGGATTGGTTCCCGCAATTTGACCCATCGTCTTCTCCCGTTATGCTGGCGTCATCAAATCGGATCACTCATCTATCGCTTTTGCCTGCGGATGTCACCGCCGAGGCCACTTTGCCGTTGATCAAGTTTTGCGATGGACATGTTGACATAAAGATATCTTTATGTGATCTGCAATACTCATGCATGCACACGAGGAGAATGCCCATGTTCGATGATCTTTTTGGCCCCGAGGGAGAAAAGCGCGACGGCAGGGAGATTGCGGCGGCTCTGAAAAAGGCTGCCAGCGAGCGCATCCTGATCCTCGATGGCGCCATGGGCACGCAGATCCAGGGCCTCGGCTTCGACGAGGATCATTTCCGCGGCGATCGTTTCATCGGCTGCGAGTGCCATCAGCAGGGCAACAACGACCTTCTGATCCTCAGCCAGCCGAAGGCGATCGAGGAGGTGCATTATCGCTATGCGATGGCGGGCGCGGACATCCTGGAAACCAACACCTTCTCCTCGACGGTCATCGCCCAGGCCGACTATGCGATGGAAGACATCGTCTACGACCTCAACCGCGATGGCGCACGGCTTGCCCGCCGGGCCGCGCTCCGGGCCGAAAAGCAGGACGGCAAGCGCCGTTTCGTCGCCGGTGCCGTCGGCCCGACGAACCGTACCGCATCGATTTCACCGGACGTCAACAATCCCGGTTACCGCGCCGTCACCTTCGACGGATTGCGTGAGGCCTATGGCCAGCAGATCGTCGGCCTGATCGACGGTGGCGCCGACATCATCCTTATCGAAACCATCTTCGATACGCTGAACGCCAAGGCGGCGATCTTCGCGGCCGAAGAGGCTTTTGCCGAGAAGGGCATCCGCCTGCCGGTAATGATTTCCGGCACGATCACCGACCTTTCCGGCCGGACGCTCTCCGGCCAGACGCCGTCTGCCTTCTGGAATTCCGTGCGCCACGCCAACCCGTTTACGATCGGCCTCAACTGTGCGCTCGGCGCGGACGCCATGCGGCCGCATCTGCAGGAACTGTCGGGCGTCGCCGATACCTTCATCTGCGCCTATCCGAATGCCGGCCTGCCGAACGCCTTCGGCCAGTATGACGAGACGCCGGACGACATGGCCCGCCAGATCCGCGGCTTTGCAGACGAAGGCCTCGTCAACGTCGTCGGCGGCTGCTGCGGTTCGACGCCCGAGCATATCGCCGCGATCCGCGACGCCGTCTCGGACTTCAGCCCGCGCGTCGTGCCGGAGCACAGGCCGTTCATGTCGCTTTCCGGCCTCGAGCCCTTCGTGCTGACCCCGGAAATCCCCTTCGTCAATGTCGGCGAGCGCACCAATGTCACCGGGTCCGCCAAGTTCCGCAAGCTGATCACCGCCGGCGACTACAACGCCGCGCTGGATGTCGCCCGCGACCAGGTGGAAAACGGCGCCCAGATCATCGACATCAACATGGACGAGGGCCTGATCGACTCGGAGAAGGCGATGGTCGAGTTCCTCAACCTGATCGCCGCCGAGCCGGACATCGCCCGGGTGCCGGTGATGATCGACAGTTCGAAATGGTCGATCATCGAGGCGGGCCTGAAATGCGTGCAGGGCAAGGCGCTGGTCAATTCGATCTCGATGAAGGAAGGCGAGGAAGCCTTCCTCAAGCAGGCCGAACTCGTGCGCCGTTACGGTGCCGCCGTCGTCGTCATGGCCTTCGATGAACAGGGGCAGGCGGATACCTACGAGCGCAAGGTGGAAATCTGCACGCGCGCCTACAAGCTTCTGACCGAAAAGGTCGGGATCGCGCCGGAAGACATCATCTTTGACCCGAACGTGTTTGCGATCGCGACCGGTATCGAAGAACACAACGACTATGGCGTGGCCTTCATCGAGGCGACGCGGACGATCCGGAAGACGCTGCCGCATGTGCATATTTCCGGCGGCGTGTCGAACCTCTCCTTCTCCTTCCGCGGCAACGAGCCCGTGCGCCAGGCCATGCATGCCGTGTTCCTCTACCACGCTATCCAGGCGGGCATGGACATGGGCATAGTCAATGCCGGCCAGCTGTCGGTCTACGAGACGATCGAACCGGAACTGAAGGAGGCCTGCGAGGACGTGGTCCTCAACCGCAGCCCGAACGCCACCGAGCGGATGCTGGAGATCGCCGAGCGCTATCGTGGCACCGGCACCAAGGGCCCCCGCGAGCAGGATCTTTCCTGGCGCGAATGGCCGGTCGAAAAGCGGCTGGAGCATGCGCTCGTCAATGGCATCACCGAATATATCGACGCCGACACGGAAGAGGCGCGACTTGCCGCCGAGCGGCCGCTGCATGTCATCGAAGGCCCGCTGATGGCCGGCATGAATGTCGTCGGCGACCTGTTCGGCGCCGGCAAGATGTTCTTGCCGCAGGTGGTCAAGTCCGCTCGCGTGATGAAGCAGGCGGTCGCAGTGCTCTTGCCTTACATGGAGGCGGAGAAGCTCGCCAATGGCGGCAGCGGCCGCGAGACCGCCGGCAAGGTGCTGATGGCGACCGTCAAGGGTGACGTCCACGACATCGGAAAGAACATCGTCGGCGTCGTGCTCGCCTGCAACAATTACGAGATCATCGATCTCGGCGTCATGGTGCCGGCGACGAAGATCCTCGAAACGGCCGTGAAGGAAAAGGTCGACATCATCGGCCTGTCGGGCCTCATTACCCCGTCGCTTGACGAGATGGTGCATGTGGCTTCCGAAATGGAGAAGCAGGGTTTTGACATTCCGCTGCTGATCGGCGGCGCAACGACATCGCGTGTCCACACCGCCGTCAAGATCCATCCGCGCTACCAGCGCAACCAGGCGGTCTACGTCACCGATGCGAGCCGCGCGGTCAACGTCGTCTCGACGCTGCTCTCCAAGACGGCGCGCGACGGCTATGTGGAGCAGATCCGTGCCGAATACCGGAAGGTCGCCGAAGCCCACGAGCGCGCCGAGCGGGAGAAGCAGCGCCTGCCGATCGCGGCCGCCCGTGCCAATGCCGTCAAGCTCGACTGGGATGCCTACCAGCCGGTGAAGCCGAGCTTTACCGGCACCAAGGTGTTCGAGGATTATGATCTTGAAGAGCTTGCCCGCTACATCGACTGGACGCCCTTCTTCCAGACCTGGGAGTTGAAGGGCCGCTATCCGGCGATCCTTGAAGACGAAAAGCAGGGCGAGGCGGCGCGCCAGCTGTTTGCCGACGCGCAAAGCATGCTCGAAAAGATCATCGCCGAAAAATGGTTCCGGCCGCGCGCGGTCATCGGCTTCTGGCCGGCCAATGCCGTCGGTGACGACATCCGTCTCTACAAGGACGATGCCCGCAAGGAGGAACTGGCCATGCTGCATACGCTGCGCCAGCAGCTCTCCAAGCGCGGCGACCGGCCGAATGTGGCGCTATCGGACTTCGTCGCGCCGGAAGTCTACGGCAAGCCGGACTATGTCGGCGGCTTCGTGGTGACGGCGGGCATCGAGGAAGTGGCGATCGCCGAGCGCTTCGAACGCTCGAACGACGATTATTCCTCGATCCTGGTCAAGGCGCTTGCCGACCGTTTCGCCGAAGCCTTTGCCGAACGCATGCACGAGCGGGTGCGGCGCGAATTCTGGGGCTATGCGACCGAGGAGAACCTGACGAGCGACGAGTTGATCTCGGAAACCTATGCCGGCATTCGTCCCGCGCCGGGCTATCCGGCGCAGCCGGACCACACCGAGAAGACGACGCTCTTCAACCTGCTCGACGCGACGGCTGCGACCGGCGTGGAGCTGACGGAAAGCTTCGCCATGTGGCCCGGCTCATCCGTCTCCGGCATCTATATCGGCCATCCCGACAGCTACTATTTCGGCGTCGCAAAGGTCGAGCGCGACCAGGTCGAGGACTATGCCCAGCGCAAGGGCATGAGTATGGAAGAGGCCGAACGCTGGCTGGGACCGGTCCTGAACTACGTGCCGAGGCAGGCGGGGGCGGTCGACGACGCGGCGTAATCTCTGTCGTTTGGATATGCCCCTCCCCAACCCCTCCCCACAAGGGGGAGGGGCTTTGCTGCCACGCGCTTGTTCTCCCCTACAGACCTTGAAAGCAGCTCGAGGTTGGTAGTGCGGGAATGCGTTGCCAGAGGTTAGCCCCTCCCCCTTGTGGGGAGGGGTTGGGGAGGGGAAACTCGCGCTGGTGAGTATTCTTCGCAAACCGATTCAAGTGATTGAGCATCCGATTCCGCTTTCTCCTCCAAGATGCTGTTTTTGGAATCGTTTCCGGGATCAGAGCCAGATCGGATTGGTCCACGCGCGCTTGCCGGCGGCGTCGATGACGGTGATGCGGATCCAGGGGGATTTTGCGAAGCGTTGCAGCGGGACGCTGGCTTCGCTCATCGAATGTCCATGTGTGGCGACGGCGGCAGTGCCGTGGCCCTGGACGATGACGGAGGCGACGGCTGTCGACTGGACCGTGACGGCGGTGGCGGATAGCGAGACGCCACGGATTTCCGGTCCCTGGCTCGAATAGAAATCGCCGCGCTTCAGCGCTTCCAGGAGAAGCTCCGGCGTGTTGGCCTCGGACTTGACCATCACCCAGCCGCCGAAATGGTCCGGTTCGTTGAAGTGGGCGTCGTCGGTGGCGATCAGCGTCAGCCGGCGGCCTTCGGAGAGCAGGAGGTCGGCGGTGTGGAAGCCGTCCGGCCGGTCGCAGCCCATGGCGCAGCCGTGATTGTAGACTTCCACGGCATGGGCGGCGTCGATCGAGCGGGCGTCGTCGAGCGTCATGCCCGACCATTGCGGGTGGGCGACGGCGACGAAGGCGCCGGCGTCGCGGGCGCGCCTGGCGATCTCCGGCCCTGTTTCCTGGCCTTCGACGGGAAAGAATTCCGGCGTATGCGAGGGCGCGAAATCTTCCGGCAGGCCGACCGCGAGAATGTGCCAGAGCTCGCCGTTCTGCATGGCGCCGGAATGGAGTTCGGCGCCGAGAATGGTGGTGAAGCTGTTATCGCGGAAGGGCTTCGTGTCGGCGATCGGATAGTTGAAGCGGCCGACGAAGTGGTCGGTCAGCGCGATGAAGTCATAGCCCTCCGCCTTGTAGCGCCGGCAGACTTCCTCAGGCGCGAGGATACCGTCCGAGAGGGTCGAATGGGTATGCAGGTTTCCCCGATGGAAGCGGCCGGGGGCGGAAAAGGCGGAAAGCGGCATGGCGAAGGCTCCGGAGGCGAGGCTTGAATGAAGCCGGGCCCGCCGGCCGGCAGACACTGTTCTACGCGCCTTTCGGGCTCAGTTCACTCCCGAATGACGAGAAGGTCCGCGGCGGCGAAGTGCAGCGTCGTCACATCGCCGATCGCCGGCGGCTTCAGACCGGGATTGTTGAACATATCGAAGGAGATCGCATTGCCGCCGACATCGATCTTGGTGCGGATGACGGAGCCGAGGAAGTTGGTCGAAACCACCGTGCCGGTCAGCGCCGTGTCGCCTTCGGACGAATTCAGCGAACCCGCCTCCGGGCGCAGCGCCAGGGATACCTTGTCGCCGCCCTTCATGCCGCCAAGGGATTCGGCCAGCGCGATCGTCTGGTCGCCGATGGTGATGGTGTTGGCATCGGGATTGGCGACCTTCGCCTCGATGATGTTGAGCGTACCGACGAAACTCGCGACGAACCGTGTGGCCGGCTTGTTGTAGACCTCCGAGGGCGAGCCGATCTGGTCGGCGCGGCCGGCGTTCATGACGACGATGCGGTCGGAGATCGACAGGGCCTCTTCCTGGTCATGCGTAACGAAGATGGTGGTGATGCCGAGTTTTCGCTGGATCGCACGGATTTCCTCGCGGAGCGAAACGCGGATCTTGGCGTCGAGTGCCGAAAGCGGTTCGTCGAGCAGCAGCACCTTGGGGCTTGGTGCCAGCGCGCGGGCCAGCGCCACGCGCTGCTGCTGGCCGCCGGACATCTGGTAGGGAAAGCGGTCGGAGAGATGCTCGAGATGGATGAGGCCGAGCATTTCCTTCACCCGCTTCTGGATGTCGGCCTTGCTCATGCCGGCGATCTTCAGGCCGAAGGCGACGTTGTCGAACACGGTCATGTTGGGAAACAGCGCATAGGCCTGGAACACCATGCCGATATTGCGCTGGTTGGGCTTAAGCCGCGACTGGTCGACGCCGTTGATGTTGATCATGCCGCCCGTCGGGATTTCAAAGCCGGCGACCATGCGCAGGATGGTCGTCTTGCCGCAGCCCGACGGCCCGAGGAAGGAAATGAACTCGCCTTCGTCGATCGCCATGTTGAAGTCGTGCACGACTTTGACCGGGCCGAAGCTTTTCTGGATGTTCGTCAGTTCGAGAAAAGACATTGGTTTTCAGTTCCTTCAGGCGAGGCGTGCGCTGGAGCGGGAGAGGCGCGAAACGAGCTGGATCAGGCCCATGGAGAGCCAGGTGATGGCGAATGCGATGATGGCAAGTGCCGGCGGCTCATAGGCCCGGTTGGCGCCGATCAGCTGCAGGTAGGGGCCGAAGGCCGGCCGGTTGAGCAGCGAGGGCAGGGTGAATTCGCCGATGACGATCGCGAATGTGATGAACGAGCCCGAGAGCACGCCGCTCATGACGTTCGGAAAGATGCAGCGGAACATGATCATCGGCCAGGAGGCGCCGAGGCTCTGGGCGGCTTCCGTCAGCGTGTTGACGTCGATCGCCCGCATCGCGGTGTCGACGGCGCGGTACATGTAGGGCAGAGACAGCGTCATGAAGGCGAACATCAGCAGCGCGTCGGTGCCGCGCGTCGTGCCGGTGAAGGGGATCAGCGACGAAGAGTTGTAGAGCCGCAGATAGCCGAAGACGATGACGATCGCCGGAATGACGAGCGGCATGAGGCTCAAGAACTCGACGACGGGGCGGATCTGCGGCAGGCGCAGCCGCACCCAGTAGGCGGTCGGCACGACCAGCAGCATGCCGAAGAGGATGGTCAGCAGCGCCATCACGATCGAATAGCTGAAGGACTGGTGGAAATCGACGTCGGAAAAGACCGACCGGTAGGCGTCGAAGGAATATTCGCCGCGACGCATGCGCAAGGAGAATTCGAACGTGCCGATCAGCGGGACGATGAAGTAGAGTGAGCCGATGAAGACGGCAAACCAGGCGCCGATTTTCTTCGCGTTCATTTCTGCCACCTTTCGGCGCGCACCCGCAGCCAGATGTAGATCAGGTTCGAAATGCCGGTGATGACCACCATGCCGAAGGCGAGTGCATAGCCGAGATTGGGGTTGTGCAGCACGTCGCCGCGGATCTGGGCGTAGAGCTGGATCGGCACGATGTTGAAGGTCGAGCCGGTCAGCGAATAGGCGGTGGCGATCGCGCCGAAGGCGTTGGCGAACATCAGGAGGAGCGTGCCGAGGATGCTCGGGAACAGGATCGGCAGGGCCACACGGGTCCAGTACTGGAAGGTGGTGGCGCCGAGGCTCTGGGCGGCTTCCTGCCATTCCTTCTTCATGCCGTCGAGCGCCGGGGTGATGATTAGCACCATCAGCGGGATCTGGAAGTACATGTAGGTGATCGTCAGGCCGGTAAAGCTCAGCAGGTTGAAGCCGTGGGTGTAGATGTTGAACCCGAATGCTTCCTTGAGGATCAGCGTCAGGAGGCCGGTGCGGCCGAGCGTGGCGAGGAAGGCGAAGGCCAGCGGTACGCCAGCGAAATTGGAAGCCACACCGCAGAAGGTCATGATCGGCGAGCGGATGAATTTCGGCAGGTCGCCGAGCACGACGGCCCAGGCGAGGAAGAAACCGACGAGCCCGCCGCCGAGCGCCGAGGCCACCGATATCTTCAGCGAGATCACGTAGGAGGCGAGGATCTTGTCGGTGAACAGGCCGCGGATGTTATCCAGCGTGAACTGTCCGTCCGCGTTGAGAAATGCGCCGACCAGCAAATAGAGCGTTGGGGCGATCAGGAACATCACCGCGAAGATCATGAACGGCGCGATACCGAGCCAATCGACGACCTTCTTCTGCACGGCGGCGGACCGGTTAGCTTGCATGGGGCGGCGCTTTCGAAAAAGTCTTCAAACAATGACGTGCCGCGGGGAGATTGCTCCCCGCGGCATTGTCGATTTCAGGATTACTGAACGCTGGCGCCGACGACCGAATCCCAGTTCTCTGTGATCGTCTTCTTGTAGGCGTCCTGCTCTTCGAGCGTCGGGAAGATAGCCTTTTCATAGGCTGCTGCCGGCGGCAGCTTGTCGAGCATTTCCTGCGGGATCTTGCCAGCCTTCGCCATCGCGTTGAAGCGGATCGGGTGGCAGTAGCCCTTCAGCCAGCCGAGCTGACCTTCGTCGGAATAGAGATACTCCATCCACAGTTTGGCAGCGTTCGGATGCGGGGCATATGCCGAGATCGCCTGAACGTAGACGCCGGCGATGACGCCGGTTTCTGGGATAACGACGTCGATCGGAGGGTTGCCGTTCAGGGTGTCACGGTCGGCGAGGGCGTTGTAGTCCCAGCGCAGGATGATCGGGGTCGTGCCCTGTGCGAGCGGAGCCGACTTGCCGATGACCGGAACGAAGTTGCCCTTGGCGTTCAGTTCCTTGAAGAACTCGAGACCGGCTTCGCCAGCCTTGGCGACGTCGCCGCCGGCAGCCGACAGGCCAGCCGCGAAGACAGCCGAGATAGCCTGGCTCGAGGTGCGCGGATCACCGGCAAGTGCCACCATGTTGGCATATTCCGGCTTCAGCAGGTCGGCCCAGTCCTTCGGGCTTTCCGTGGCAATGTCCTTGTTCACTTCGAAGGCCATGACGCCGTAGTAGTCGCCGTACCAGTAGCCGTCGGCATCCTTGGCGGAATCCGGGATTTCGTCCCATGTCGAGACCTTGTACGGCTGAACAAGGCCGTCGGCCTTGGCGGACGGACCGAAGGACAGGCCGACGTCGATGACGTCCGGAGCCTGGTCGCCGGTGTTGCCCTTGTTGGCCTTGATGGCCTCGATTTCGTCGCCGGAGCCGGCGTCGGGGTTCAGTTCGTTGACTTCGATGCCGTACTTCGCCTTGAAGCCGTCGATCAGAGCGCCATAACCGCACCAGTCATGCGGCAGGGCGATGGTGGTCAGCTTGCCTTCCTTCTTGGCGGCGGCAACGAGGTCGTCCATGGAATCCGCATATGCGAAGGGTGCGGATGCCACCATGATCGCTGTCGTCAGCGACAGCATGCGGTGCAGGGTGTTGGTCACTTCTGTTTCTCCTCTTGTGAGTTGCGGCCGAACGGCTTGCTCGGCGTTATTGAACTTGTGTGAATCCTGTGTGACGGTTTCCGTAGCGTCAGTTTCCGGCGTGTGGGAAACCGTCATTTCCTGTATTTCGGCATTCATCCTGCGGCCTGCGGCCATTTTGCTGCAACCTTCGTCCCCCCTATCTTGCCTTCCTGAAAAGCCGGGACTGTTCGAACAGGCTTTCCAGGGTGTTGATGCGTTCGCGGGTTTCATCCCAGCTGTCGTTCTGCACAGCTTCGATCAGCGCCTCGACGACGAACAGGATGACGACGGAAGAGTCCCATGCGGAGGGCGCTTCGATCTGGATGCGGAAGACATGACTTGCATGCTTGGCGGCAGGAGACGCCCACTGGTCGGTGAAGACGACGATCTCGATGCCGCTTTCGGCCGCCGCCTTGGCGAGCCGGACGAGTTCTTCCTCGTAGCGGCGGATGTCGAAGATCACCAGGACATCGCCCTTCGCCATGTTCAAGACGTATTGCGGCCATGACGAGGAGTTGGAGGTCATGAGCGTCGCGCGCGGGCGGATGACCTGCATGTGGGTGAAGAGATACTCGGCGATGGCGCCGGTGATGCGCCCGCCGACGAAATAGAGGGAGCGGTTCCGGTCGGCAAAAAGTGCCGCGACCTTGTCGAACGTCGCCGTATCGAGCCCGGTCAGCGACTGGCGCAGGTTCGACATGATGGCATCGGCGAAGCGGTTGAGAATGTGCGTGTCCGGTGCGTTCGCTGCCCAGCGATCATGCTTGGCGATCGGATTGGACAGCGTTTCCTCAAGCTCGTGATGCAGATGCGCCTGGAATTCCGGATAGCCCTTGTAGCCGAGCTTCTGCACCATGCGCGCGACCGTCGGCGTCGACACCCCGGCCTGTTCGGCGATGGCCGTGATGCTCCCGAGCCCGGAGACCGGGTAGTTCTCCAGAATGCGGTCCGCAAGCATGCGCTCGGCGCGCGTCAACCCGCCGAAATTGGCATGAATCACGTCCGCGACTGTTCTTGGCGACGTATCCGACACTGATGTTTTGTTCCCCGCCCGGCTTTTGCCGGTGCCTTCTTTTTATCACTAAAAACGCAGTTGATCAGCGAGTCAATAAAAATGTAAAGAAATTTTCTATCGGCATTGACAGTGACAGGATTGTGAAGAATTCTCTTCATAAATTCGAAAGTCAGTGCGGAAAGGCCCCGGTTCCATGCTTCATCATGCCGGATTGTTGGCGCGGTCGGAAGGCGATCCTGTCGGGGTGGTCAATCCCGACGGCGCGGGCGATATCCTGATCGTCTGCGAGCATGCGTCCAGTCGTCTGCCGGCCAGCGTCGGCGATCTCGGCCTGACGGACGAGGTACTGAAAAGCCATGTCGCCTGGGATCCGGGCGCGCTCGCCGTCGCCGAACGCCTGTCGGCCGCCTTTGATGCGCCGCTGGTCTATCAGCAGTTTTCGAGGCTCGTATACGACTGCAATCGCCCGCCGGAATCGCCGGGCGCCATGCCGGAGGTCAGCGAGATCTACGACATCCCCGGCAATCGCAACCTGTCCGAACAGGAGCGCAACGCGCGGGTCGAGGCGCTCTACCTGCCGTTCCACAGCAGGGTCGAGGATGTGATTGCAGCACGGGAAGCGGCGGGGCGCGGCACGGTGCTGGTCACCATGCACAGCTTCACGCCCGTCTATTTCGGCAAGCAGCGGGAGGTCGAGATCGGCATCCTGCATGATGACGACGCCCGCCTTGCCGACCGGATGCTGTCCGCGTGCACGGACGCCGACAGTCCGTACCGGGTCCGGCGCAACGAACCCTATGGTCCGGCCGACGGCGTGACGCATACACTGAACCTGCACGCCAAGGCGCGCGGCATGCTGAACGTGATGATTGAGGTCCGCAACGACCTGATCGCCGATGCGGCTGGCCAGGACAAGGCGGCGGGCTTTCTCGAAGATCTTTTGAAACAGGCCCTGCAGGCAAGAAGCTGAAACGACAATAAGACTGCAGGAAACGGGGAACAGTCAGGACGAGGTAGGCCGGGTCACTATCCGAACTGGAGAGGGAAATGACGAATTTGAGGGATGCAGGCGGACTGCGGCGCGGGGGCGTCGATGCCTGATTTTCTGAAAACCTATGTGCGCCGCGTCGACCGGTTCAACCGGCGGCTTGGGCGCATTGTGATGTATCTCGTTTTCGTCCTGATGGGCGTATTGCTGTATTCATCCATTTCCAAGGTATTCTTCCTGCCGGCCAACTGGACGCTGGAGATGGCGGAGTTCATCATGATCGCCTATTTCCTGCTTGGCGGCCCCTATTCCATGCAGCTCGACAGCCATGTGCGCATGGACCTGATCTATGGCCGCTGGTCACCGCGTACCAAGGCGATCGTCGACTGCTTCACCGTCTTCCTGCTGCTGACCTATCTCGGCTTCATGCTCTATGGCGGCATTTCCTCGACCATGTATGCGCTGGAATACGGCGAGACGAGCTATTCATCCTGGTCGCCCTACATGGCGCCGATCAAGATCGCCATGACGGTCGGCATCTTCCTGATGATCCTGCAGTCGATTTCCATCTTGATCAAGGATGTCGCGATCTGGAGAGGGGAGCCGATCGATGAATTATGAGTTGATCGCCTTCTTCATGTTCCTGTCGATGATGCTGACCATGTTTACCGGTCAGCGGGTGTTTGCCGCGATCGGCGTCGTCGGCGTAGTTGCTGCCGCGCTCCTCTGGGGCCCCGGTGGCATGGAGCTCGGCTTTTCCGCCGGCATGAAACTGATGAAATGGTATGCGCTCGTCACGCTGCCGCTGTTCATCTACATGGGCTACCTGCTGTCTGAATCCGGGCTTGCCGAAGACCTCTACAAGATGTTCCACGTCTGGATTGGCGGTCTGCCCGGCGGTCTCGCCGTCGGCACGATCGGACTGATGGTCATCATCTCGGCGATGAACGGCCTTTCGGTCGCGGGCATGGCGATCGGCGCAACGATCGCGCTTCCGGAGCTCCTGAGGCGTGGCTACGACAAGATCATGGTCTCCGGCGTGATCCAGGCGGGCTCCTCGCTCGGCATCCTCGTTCCGCCGTCCGTCGTGCTGGTTCTCTATGGCATGATCGCTCGCCAGCCGGTCGGCAAGCTGTGGCTCGCCGGCGCGCTCCCGGGCCTGCTTCTGGCGACGCTGTTCATCATCTACATCATCATTCGCTGCAAGTTGCAGCCGGAGCTGGCGCCGATGCTGTCGCCGGAGGAACGCAACGTTCCGATGAAGGAAAAGCTCAAGCTTCTGAGAGCCGGCATCATTCCGTTCCTGATTTTCTTCCTGATGATGGGCCTGTTCGTCATGGGCGTGACGAGCCTTGTCGAAAGCTCGGCGATCGGCGCGGCCTCCGCGCTTCTCGCGGCCTGGTACAAGGGCCGCCTGACCAAGGAGGTCTGGAACCGTACGCTCGAACAGACGCTCGGCATTTCGGCGATGTTCATGTGGATCATCATGGCGGCGCTCTGCTTCGGCTCGGTGTTCGACGGGCTCGGCGCAGTCAAGACGATCTCGTCGATCTTCCAGGACAAGCTGGGCCTCGGTCCCTGGGAAATCCTTATCCTGATGCAGATCTCCTTCATCATCATGGGGACGTTTCTGGACGACACCGCCATGCTGGTGATCGTTGCGCCGCTCTACATTCCGCTGGTCAGGGCGCTGGGCTTCGATCTCGTCTGGTACGGCGTGCTCTACACCATCACCTGCCAGATCGCCTACATGACGCCGCCGTTCGGCTACAACCTGTTCCTGATGCGCGCCATGGCGCCGCCGGAAATCGCGCTGAAGGACATCTACAAGTCTGTCTGGCCCTTTGTCGGATTGATGATCATCGGCCTGGTCCTGGTCATGCTGTTTCCGCAGATCGCGCTCTGGCTGCCGGAGCAGGTTTCGGTCAGGGGCTAGGGCCGCGCATGGAGTTTTTGAAGGCCCCCGACAGAAGGGGCCGGAATGTGAGACCGGTGGCGGGGGATTTCGCCGCCGATAAGACAAACCAGAGAAACAATAGAGGGATACCAACATGAAAAGCAGACGCGAATTCCTGAAAAAGGCCGGGGTTGCCGTTGCCGCCGCCGGTCCTGCTACGCTTGCCGCTCCCTATGTGAAGGCGCAGGCGCCGATCAAGTGGCGTCTCCAGACCTATGCCGGCGCGGCGCTCGCCGAAGAAGTGGTCAAGCCCTGCGTCGAGAAGTTCAACAAGGTCGCCAATGGCGAAATGGAAATCGAGCTCTATACGGCCGACCAGCTTGTGCCGACGGGCGAGCTTTTCCGCGCCATGCAGCAGGGCACGATCGACGCCGTCCAGTCCGACGACGACTCGATGAACTCGCCGGTCGACATCAAGGTGTTCGGCGGCTATTTCCCGTTCGCCTCGAAGTTCGCACTCGACGTGCCGACGCTGTTCTACAAGTATGGTCTGGCCGAGATCTGGGACGAGGCCTATGCCGAAGTCGGCGTGAAGTGGCTGTCCGCCGGCGCCTGGGACCCGTGCAACTTCTCGACCAACAAGCCGATCAAGTCGCTGGCCGACCTGAAGGGCCTGCGCGTGTTCACATTCCCGACGGCCGGCAAGTTCCTGGAACAGTTCGGCGTCATTCCGGTGACGATCCCCTACGAAGACACGCCGGTTGCCATGCAGACCGGTGAAATCGACGCGGTTGCGTGGTCCGGGATCACCGAAGTGCATACCGTCGGCTGGGAGGACACGGTGAAGTACTTCCTGACCAACAACATCTCCGGCGGCTGGTGCGGATCGTTCTTCGCCAATGCCGACCGCTGGAAGGAAGTGCCGGAGCACCTGAAAACTCTGTGGGGCGTCTGCATGGACTCCTCGCATTACCACCGCCTGCACTGGTACTGGGGGGGCGAGGCAGCGCTTCGCGCCGGCGGCTCGCCGCTGGAGCTCACCAGCATTCCGGCGGAAGAGTGGAAGACGGTCGAAGACAAGGCCATGGAGTTTTGGGACGAGATCGCCACCCAGAGCGAACGCAACGCCAAGGTCGTCAAGATCCTCAAGGATTATCAGGCGGTCATGGCCAAGGCAGGCTCGCCTTACCGCGAAGGCTGATTGCGTCTATATAGGAAATCGCGGTCCGGGGCGCCTGAGCTCCGGGCCGTTTGCAGTTGATGGATGAAACGCTCGAGGCAGGAACTCAGATGACCGCCACCTACACGTTCGATGAATTGAAGAAGGATGTCGCCGAAGGGCGCATCGACACCGTCCTTTCCGTACAGGTGGACATGCAGGGTCGTCTGATGGGCAAGCGCTTCCACGCTGAGCACTTCATCAACAGCGCCTATGAGGAAACCCATTGCTGCAACTACCTGCTGGCAACCGACATCGAGATGGAAACGGTCCCGGGCTACACCTCGGCCAGCTGGTCGGCCGGCTACGGCGACTACACGGTCAAGCCGGACCTCTCGACGCTCCGCAAGATCCCGTGGCTCGAAGGCACGGCGATGGTGTTGTCCGATTTCTACGATCACCACACCCATGCGGAAGTGCCGCTGTCGCCGCGCTCGATCCTGAAGAAGCAGATCAAGAGGCTCGAAGCAATGGGCATGAAGGCCTTCATGGCGACCGAGCTGGAATGCTTCCTGTTCGACGAGAGCTATGAGAGCGCCAATGCCGCCGGCTACCGCAACCTGAAGCTTTCGAGCGCCTATAACGAGGACTACCATATCCTCCAGACGACCAAGATCGAGAATGTCATGCGGGCGATCCGCAACGGCCTCTACGGTGCCGGCATTCCGGTCGAAAACACCAAGGGCGAGGCGTCCGCCGGCCAGGAAGAAATCAACGTCCGCTACGCCGAGGCGATGCTGGCTGCCGACAATCATTCGATCGCCAAGCACGGCGCCAAGGAAATCGCCTGGCAGAAGGGCAAGGCGATCACCTTCCTTGCCAAGTGGCATGCCCAGGCCGCCGGCAACTCGTCGCATGTCCACCAGTCGCTGTGGAGCCTCGATGGCAAGCCGCTGTTCTACGATCCGGCGCGCGAATCCGGCATGTCTGAGCTGATGGAGCACTATATCGCCGGCCTGCTCGCGCATGCCGAGGAGATGACCTATTTCCTCGCGCCCTACATCAATTCCTACAAGCGCTTCATCGCCGGTACGTTCGCCCCGACGAAGATCGTCTGGTCGAAGGACAACCGCACGGCCGGCTTCCGCCTGTGTGGCGAAGACACCAAGGGTGTGCGGGTGGAATGCCGCATTGGCGGCGCCGACCTCAATCCCTATCTTGCGTTTGCGGCGTTGCTTGCCGCCGGCATCGACGGCATCGAGAAGAAGATGAAGCTCGAAGCGCCCTATACCGGCGACGCCTATGGCGCGGCCAATGTCCGCGAGGTGCCGAAGACGCTCCGCCAGGCAATCGAGACCCTGAAGGGATCCAAGATGCTGCGCGAGGCGCTCGGCAGCGACGTCATCGACCATTACGTCCGGGCGGCGGAATGGGAGCAGGAAGAATTCGACCGCCGCGTCACCGACTGGGAAGTCGCGCGCGGCTTCGAGAGAGCCTAACGAAAGAAACGGGTTCGCAGCAGAACCCAGCAAAAGGTAGTGAAGATCATGACCATGATCCGATGCATTTCGCCGGTGAACGGCGAAGTATATGCCGAGCGTCCGGCTTTGGCGCTGGATGATGCCCGCGCGGCGGTGGCACGTGCGAAGAAGGCGCAGAAGGCATGGGCGGCCCGTCCGCTCGAAGACCGCGTTCAGCTTGTCTTGAAGGGCGTCGCCCGTCTGAACGAGATGGCCGACGAGGTCGTCACCGAGCTTGCCTGGCAGATGGGCCGGCCGGTGCGTTACGGCGGCGAGTTCAGGGGCTTCAACGAGCGCTCCAACTACGTCGCCGAGATCGCCGCGTCGTCTCTGGCGCCGCTGGTCATCGAAGACAGCGCCTCCTTCGAGCGCCGCATCGAGCGCGAGCCGCATGGCGTCGTCTTCGTCATCGCGCCGTGGAACTATCCCTACATGACCGCGATCAACACGGTCGCTCCGGCGCTGATGGCCGGCAACACCGTCATCCTCAAGCATGCCAGCCAGACGATCCTCGTCGGCGAGCGCATGGTGCGCGCCTTCAACGAGGCCGGCGTGCCGGAAGACGTTTTCCAGAACATCTTCCTCGACCATGACACGACCTCGGCGCTGATCGGCGAGAAGAGCTTCGGCTTCGTCAACTTCACCGGTTCCGTCGAAGGCGGCCGTTCGATCGAACGTGCTGCGGCCGGCACCTTCACGAATGTCGGTCTCGAGCTTGGCGGCAAGGATCCGGGCTACGTCATGGAAGACGCCGATCTCGATGCGGCCGTCGATACGCTGATGGATGGCGCAATGTTCAATTCCGGGCAGTGCTGCTGCGGCATCGAGCGCATCTATGTGAATGAGAACCTCTACGACGCCTTTGTCGAAAAGGCCGTCGCCTTTGCCTCGTCCTACAAGCTCGGCAATCCGCTGGAGCAGGAAACCACGCTCGGCCCGATGGCGCACAAGCGCTTTGCCGCGACCGTCCGCGACCAGGTATCGAAGGCCGTTGCGAAGGGCGCCAAGGCACTGGTCGATCCGAAACTGTTCCCGCAAGATGACGGTGGCGGCTATCTCGCGCCGCAGGTGCTCGTCGATGTCGACCACACGATGGACGTGATGACCGAGGAAAGCTTCGGTCCTGTCGTCGGCATCATGAAGGTCAAGAACGACGCGGAAGCGCTCGAACTGATGAACGACTGCAAATACGGCCTCACGGCATCGCTGTGGACCAAGGACGCGGAGCGCGCCGCCCGCATCGGCCGCGAGATCGAGACCGGGACCGTGTTCATGAACCGCGCCGACTACCTCGACCCCGCACTCTGCTGGACCGGCTGCAAGGAAACCGGCAAGGGCGGCTCGCTCTCCGTCATCGGCTTCCACAACCTGACCCGCCCGAAATCCTATCATCTCAAGAAGGCATGACTGACATGACCATTACCGCCAACTGGAGCTACCCGACCGCGATCAAGTTCGGGGCAGGGCGCATCAAGGAACTCGCCGATCATTGCAAGGCGACCGGCATCAAGAAGCCGCTGCTGGTCACCGACCGCGGCCTTGCCAGCCTGCCGATCACGGCGCAGGCGCTCGACATTCTCGACGCCGGCGGCCTTGGCCGGGCGATCTTCGCAGACGTTGATCCGAACCCGAACGACAAGAACCTCGACGCCGGCGTGAAAGCCTTCAAGGACGGCGGCCATGACGGCGTCATCGCCTTTGGCGGCGGCTCGGGCCTCGACCTCGGCAAGTGCGTCGCCTTCATGGTCGGCCAGAGCCGTCCGGTCTGGGATTTCGAGGACGTCGGCGACTGGTGGACGCGCGCCAACTCCGACGGCATCGCGCCGATCATCGCCGTGCCGACGACCGCCGGCACCGGCTCGGAAGTCGGCCGCGCATCGGTCATCACCAATTCGGCGACGCATACGAAGAAGGTGATCTTCCACCCGAAGTTCCTGCCGTCGATCACGATCTGCGATCCGGAACTGACCGTCGGCATGCCGAAGGTGATCACCGCCGGCACCGGCATGGACGCGTTTGCCCATTGCCTGGAAGCCTATTCCTCGCCCTTCTACCATCCGATGAGCCAGGGCATCGCGCTCGAGGGCATGCGCCTCGTCAAGGAATACCTGCCGCGCGCCTATGCCGACGGCACGGATATCGAGGCGCGCGCGCACATGATGTCGGCCGCCGCCATGGGCGCCGTCGCCTTCCAGAAGGGGCTCGGCGCCATCCACTCGCTGTCGCATCCGGTCGGCGCGATCTACAACACCCATCACGGCATGACGAATGCCGTCGTGATGCCGCCGGTGCTGCGCTTCAACCGTCCGGCAATCGAGGACAAGATTGCCGCAGCGGCCGCCTATCTCGGCATTTCCGGCGGCTTCAACGGCTTCTACGACTACGTGCTGCAGCTTCGCGAAGAACTCGGCGTGCCGGATCGCCTGTCGGCGCTCGGCGTCGACACCAGCCGCATCGACGAGATGTCGGAAATGGCGATCGTCGACCCGACGGCCGGCGGCAACCCGGTCGAACTGACGCTGGATGCGGCCAAGAAGCTTTTCGCCGAGTGCATCTGACGCTCTGACATGTGCAAGCCGGGCGCGTCGCAACCAGCCGCGCCCGGCTTTTTGCTGTCATGTACGGAGACGGAACTTGCCGCGAGGGACGCGTGGAAACCCTGAGAAACAACGGATTTCAACCCTGTCTTCATTTCAGGGGGCGCTAATAAGAAATTTTTTCCGGATTTTCCGATGGTTATCCCTCATTTCTCATGAGTGCAAAGGCAGCGCCTCGGGTTAACGCCTCGTTAACCATACTCCGCAACAGTTGATTAACCTCGCACCATGTCCTTCGGTGCACGTGCAAGAGGGCGAGATGGGGCTCGCGGTTCAGCAGGCGGAGAATTCAGAATGCAAGTGATTACCCTCGCAAACGCAAAAGGCGGTGCCGGCAAGACCACCGCTTCCCTTCTTCTTTCGACCGAACTGGCACGGGCAGGGCACAAGGTCGTCGTCCTCGACGCCGACCCGCAGCGCTGGATCTCGTCGTGGCACGAGGCGGGCGGCGTCATCGCCAATCTCTCGGTCATTTCCGAAGTCAGCACGGCCTCGCTTCCCTGTCATATCCAGGATGCCCGGATGGCGGGCGTCGACTACTTCATCATCGATCTGGCCGGTGCGCGTGACGCGCTGGTGACGACCGCCCTCGGCGTTTCCAACCATGTGCTGATCCCCGTCCAGGGCTGTGCCATGGATGCGCGCGGCGCGGCGCAGATCCTCGATCTTCTGAAGCTCCTGCGCGAGAAGGCCAATATTCACATTCCACATTCGGTGGTGCTGACGCGGGTCACGTCGATGGTGACGACGCGGGCGCTCGCCGCGATCAAGGAACTGCTGTCGGCCCGGGGCGTCAACGTGCTCGACACGTCGATTGCCGAACGCACCGCCTTCCGCGAGGTGTTCGATTGCGGCGGCACGCTCTACACGATGGATGCCGCCAAGGTTAGCAATCTCGACAAGGCACAGGAAAACGCCAGGGCCTTCGCGCGGGAAGTTCTCACGCTCCTGCCGGCCGAAGTCCGGGCACGTCCTTCGACGCGCGCCGCCGTCACGGCAAATCGAAGCCGTTTCGGCTTCTGGAACAAATCAGCGGCCTGATCTCCTCCCAAGCTCGGCCGAAATGAAAACCGCCCGGTCGATGACCGGGCGGTTTTCATGTCTTCAGGCGTTGATGGCGATCAGTCGACGAATTCGACGGTGACGCCGGGCTTGACCATCTTGGCGAGTTCGTTGGCGTCCCAGTTGGTCAGGCGCACGCAGCCGTGGCTCGCCGTCTTGCCGATCTGCGACGGCTCGGGCGTGCCGTGAATGCCGTAGGTCGGCTTCGAGAGTGCGATCCACACATTGCCGACGGGGCCGTTCGGGCCCGGATTGATCTGCAGGATCTGGTTGTTCTCGCCCTGCTTGAAGTTGATCTTGGGATTGTAGGTGTAGCCCGGGTTCAGCGCGACGCGCTCTACCGTCACGGTGCCGGACGGCGAGGGCGTGTCGGAGGAGCCGATCGTGGCCGGATAGGCGGCGATCAGACCGCCATCCTCGCCATAGGCGAGAACCTGTTTCTTCGCCTTGTCTGCGAGAATGCGGGTGACGGTGCCCTTCTTCGGGTTGCCCGGATTGACCACCTTGATGATGGTGCCGGGAATGGAGAAGTCGACGCCCGGATTGAGTTCCTTCAGGTAGTCCTCATCCATGTGGAACCTCTCGGCCAGCATTTCCGAGGTCGAGGTAAAGGACATCGCCGGCAGCTTGGCCTTCTGGCTGTAGTCGCTCGGGATTTCGGCGACGTAGGGGCCGGCGGCATCGGCGGCGGTGATCGTATAGTTGACGATCGGCAGGCCGCCGGAGAGCCGGAGGTTCTGCATCACCGTCTCGTCGTCATTCAGGTCGTTGATGTTCAGCTTCTCACCGGTGGTCTGCTCATAGGCGGCGACGGCCTTCTGGACGTTGGAACCCATGCGTCCGTCGATGACGCCCGGCGAAAAGCCCTCGCGGTCGAGGAAAACCTGGAGGGCCACCACTTCCGGCTTCGAACGCTTGCTCAGCGTCAGGTTCGGATCGTCGCGCTGCAAGGCCGGCTCGACAGACTTCGGCGGCGTGTAGGGCTTGGGCAGCGTGTTGGCGTATTGAGGAACATCGTTGTTCGACTGATCGGCCTGCTGATCCGGCTCGGGCGCATCCGGATAGGTGGGCGCCAGCGGTTCGCGGTCGACCGTGCCCTGATTGGGCACCGTGCCGGTGATGATCTCCTGCTGGCCGTAGGAATCGGAGGGGGTCTCGCGAACGGTGACGCGCGAGTTGCGACGGCCCTGTTCCTCGAGCCAGCTATAATACTGGTCGGCCGGTACCTCTGTTGCGATGAGCACGCCATAGCGGTCGATCAGGACGCGGCGGCCATAGGTGTCGAAGCGCGTCGTCACTTCGCCTTCTTCGGGCATGTAGTCGAGAATATCGCCCTGGGGGGTGACGAGCACGACCTGGCTGCCGCCGCCACGCCAGAGGTCGCGGGCATCCGCGGTCGCGGTTCCGGCCAGGGTTCCGATCAGCAACAAGGCAGGCAGAAATGTTTTGGCGTTTTTGATCACTGCAGCAGCACCATTCTTTCAAAGACTATTTTCTGTAGCGCCCGAATTTGGCCCGAATATGGATTTTCGTTTCCCGAAGGCAAGGATAAGCCCTAAGAATCCAACGGCAAACGGGAATCGCCTTCCCTAACGGACAGGATAACCGATGATTGAATTTCATGTAGGCCGGGGCCCACACCTTTTTCTTGACGAATCCTCCGCGCTGGATGTGCAGGGATGCGTGGTCGGCGGCGTCGATATCGCGCCCGGCAAAGCCGTTCCGGACGATGGTGACGCGCGTATTCTCCACTCGGTCGGCGGGTTTCTCTTCACCTGCGGTCCGGATCATATCCGTCATCCGGAGCCGATCGAGGGGCGGACGGACGGCAAGAGGTTTCCTTTGCATGGTTCGCTTGCCGGCAGTCCCGCGGTGGTGATTTCCAATGAGCAGTCCAGCAATCATGCCGAAATCAGCGCCAGTGTCGTCGTCGATCTCGCCCAGGGCGGAACCGCCCGGCTTGAGCGTCGGTGGATGATGGACGGCGTCACCGGCAAGACTACGCTCAGCGACCGGGTGGTCAATGCCGGCGATACGCCGTTTCCGCCGGTCTTCATGTATCATATGAATATCGGCGCGCATCTGTTCGACGATCGCACGCGGCTGGACGGTGCCATGTTCGAAAGCGGTTCCATCGGCTGGAAATTCGGCGATACGGACATGAAGGTCTTCTGCGTGCCCGCGACCGCCAAGGCCGGGGATGACGAAGCAGCCGTCGCGCTCGGACCGATCGCCGGAATTGCCGGGCGTACGCTGAAGGTTGCTTTCTCCGTCGCGACGCTCCCGCATCTGCAGATGTGGCGCAACCAGGAGCCTCCGGCGCATGTGCTCGGCATCGAGCCGGTCTCGCATCGCTGGGTCTCGCGCGCCGATCTTGCGGCAGCCGGCGAACTCGATCTCCTGCAGCCCGGCGAGAGCAGGGACTATTCGATCAGCTTCGTATTCGAAGATTGATGCGGGGAAGATTGACGCGAGCGGGCGCTTGCGCGTAGACAAACGCCAAACGAAATCGAGGAGAGGCGCATGGATATCCGCGAAGTCAACGGTGAATACTCGGTGAGCGGCCAGATCACGGTCGAGGAACTGGACGCCATCAAGGACATGGGCTTCAAGTCGATCGTCTGCCACCGGCCGGACCATGAAGACGGCGGTCAGCCGACGTTTGCCGATATCTCCGCCCGTGCGGCCGAACTCGGCATCGAGACCCGGCATATTCCAGTCGGGCCGATGGGTGTGACCGCAGAGGCGGTCGAAGGCATGGTCGACGCGCTCGACGAACTGCCGCGGCCGATGCTCGGCTATTGCCGGTCCGGCGCGCGCTCGACCCGCATCTACGAGCAGACCGTCCATATGCGCGGATAATATCCCGCCCATCTGTTTTTTCGGGGCAGTGCAGGCGCTGCCCCGCTTCCATTTGCACATCCATTTATCAAGGAGACCATGATGAGCATCAAGCGTATCGAAGCCGGCGCCCGTATGAGCCAGGCCGTCATTCACGGCAACACCGTTTACCTCGCAGGCCAGGTCGGCGAAGGCGAGACCGTTGCCGAGCAGTCCAAGGACGCACTGGCGGAAGTCGATCGCCTGCTGGCGGCTGCCGGCACCGACAAGTCGAAGATCCTGCAGACGATCATCTACCTCTCCGACATGTCGACGTTCGCTGAAATGAACGCAGCCTGGGAAGCCTGGGTCGATCCGGCCAACACGCCGGCCCGCGCGACCAGCCAGGGCGCGCTTGCCGCGCCGAAGTACAAGGTCGAATTCATCGTGACGGCGGCGCTGTAAGCGCATCTGTCCCGCAGATCAGAGAAAAGCCCCGGTGCTGTCGCGCCGGGGCTTTTTGTTTGCGAGAGACTGATTCAGGTGCTTGCGAGATTGAGTCCGGAATTGCCTCCAAGCACCTGAAGGCGATTGATTTTTAGCGCTTTGACGAAGCCGAGATCTCGGACAGCGTCCGCGTCGGCGTGATCGCTTCCGGATCGAGCTTGATTTCGATGATCGCCGGCTTGCCGCTGGCTCGCGCACGTTCGAAGGCCGGTGCGAAGTCTGCCGTCGTCTCCACCGTTTCGCCGTGGCCGCCATAGGCGCGGGCGAGTGCGGCAAAATCCGGATTGACGAGATCCGTGCCGGAGACGCGGCCGGGATATTCCCGTTCCTGATGCATGCGGATCGTGCCGTAGGTGTTGTTGTTGATGACGAGGGTGATCAGCGGCAGGCCGTAGCGCACGGCGGTGACGAATTCCTGGCCATGCATCATGAAGCAGCCGTCGCCGGCAAAGCAGATGACTTCGCGCTCGGGAAACAGCGCCTTGGCAGCGACTGCCGCCGGCAGGCCGTAGCCCATGGAGCCGGAGCAGGGGGCTGCCTGCGTGTTGTATGCCCGGAAGCGGTGGAAGCGATGCAGCCAGGTGGCGTAGTTGCCGGCGCCGTTGGTGAAGATGGCATCGGCGGACGTGTTGTTCTCGATCCACTCCATGATCGGTCCCATCTGGACCGCCCCCGGGCCGGTCTTCGGCGGGGTCGACCAGGAGAGATAGGCGTCGTGCATGGCGCGGGTGCGCGCGGCAAAGCGCGCGCTGTCGGCAAGCTCGAGCCCGGTAAGGGCCGCGACGAAATCCGACGGCGCGGCGCAGATCGCCAGATCCGGCCGGTAGACGCGCCCGAGTTCCTCCGGATCGGGGAAGACGTGAACGAGCGTCTGCCTGGGGTAGGGGATGTCGATCAGCGTGTAGCTGGAGGACGGCATTTCCGACATGCGGGCGCCGATCAGGATCAGGAGGTCGGCCTCCTTGATCTCTTTTGCCAGCGCCGGATTGATGCCTATGCCGACATCGCCGGCATAGGACGGGCTCAGGTGATCGAACAGCATCTGGCGGCGGAAGGAGCAGCCGACGGGCAGGTTGCAGCGTTCGGCAAAGGCGCGGATGCCGGCGACCGCTTCCTCGTTCCAGCGCGTGCCGCCGAGGATGATCATCGGACGCTCCGCCTTCAGCAACCGGTTGCGGAGTTCGGCAATCTGGGACGGCCCCGGATGCGCGGGAACCGGCGTGCAGGCCTTTGCCGCAGGCGCTTCCACCTCGTCGCGCAGCATGTCTTCGGGCAGCGTCAGGACGACAGGGCCGGGGCGGCCGGATGTGGCGACCGCGAAGGCGCGGGTGACGAATTCGGGAATGCGCGCGGCGTCATCGATCTCGCCCACCCATTTGGCGAATTCGGTGAAGGCGCGGCGGAATTCGACTTCCTGGAAGGCCTCGCGCTCGCGTGCCTCTCGTTGGACCTGGCCGATGAAGAGGATCATCGGGACCGAATCCTGCATGGCGATGTGCAGGCCGGCGGAGGCGTTGGTGGCGCCGGGACCGCGGGTCACCAAGCAGATGCCCGGTTTGCCGGTCAGTCGCCCCCAGCAGTCCGCCATCATCGCCGCGCCGCCTTCCTGGCGGCAGACGATCATCTCGATTGCACTGTCGTGGAGCGCATCGAGAACGGCGAGGAAGCTTTCGCCCGGAACGCTGGCAATGCGCTCGACGCCATTGGCTTCGAGGGCTTCGACAATGAGCTGGCCGCCCGTCTTCTTCATGTGTTCATCTCTCTTTCAGTCAGTCTTGCGCCCTGATTGGGGAATGTCTCCGATTGCCGGTCAGGGCGGAACGGGTTTGGTTTCCGACACCACGCCGCGTTGCAGCTGGCGCTCGCGGAAGACGATGTAGAGGCCGGAGCCGATGATGATGGCGATGCCGAGCCATTTGACGGCATCCGGGAAATTGCCGAACACCAGCCAGCCGAACACCGTCGCCGAGACGATTTCGATATACTGCAACGGCGCCAGCACGGAGGCCGGCGCCAGTCGATAGGCACTGACGCTCAGGAATCCGGATACAGCGGCGACAACGCCGACGCCCAGCAACCAGAGCAGGGCCGTGCCGGTGGGCCAGGACGGTTCCAGCACGGCAATGCCGGCGGCATCGCCCGCCCACAACAGGAGTGCCGCCATCAGGACGCCCCAGATCGCCATCTGCAACTGCATCGACCAGGTGTCTTCATGCTGCGACACGGTGCGGGTGATCAGGCCGAAAATGGCGAAGCAGAATGCGGTGACGATCGGCAGCAGGGCGACATAGCCGACATCGGCAAAGCTCGGGCGAATGACGATGACGGCACCCAGGAAGCCGACGGCGCAGGCCGTGTAACGGCGCCAGCCGATCGTCTCGCCGAGGAAGATGCTGGCAAGCACCGTATCGATCTCGCCCACCCATTTGGCGAATTCGGTGAAGGCGCGGCGGAATTCGACTTCCTGGAAGGCCTCGCGCTCGCGTGCCTCTCGTTGGACCTGGCCGATGAAGAGGATCATCGGGACCGAATCCTGCATGGCGATGTGCAGGCCGGCGGAGGCGTTGGTGGCGCCGGGACCGCGGGTCACCAAGCAGATGCCCGGTTTGCCGGTCAGTCGCCCCCAGCAGTCCGCCATCATCGCCGCGCCGCCTTCCTGGCGGCAGACGATCATCTCGATTGCACTGTCGTGGAGCGCATCGAGAACGGCGAGGAAGCTTTCGCCCGGAACGCTGGCAATGCGCTCGACGCCATTGGCTTCGAGGGCTTCGACAATGAGCTGGCCGCCCGTCTTCTTCATGTGTTCATCTCTCTTTCAGTCAGTCTTGCGCCCTGATTGGGGAATGTCTCCGATTGCCGGTCAGGGCGGAACGGGTTTGGTTTCCGACACCACGCCGCGTTGCAGCTGGCGCTCGCGGAAGACGATGTAGAGGCCGGAGCCGATGATGATGGCGATGCCGAGCCATTTGACGGCATCCGGGAAATTGCCGAACACCAGCCAGCCGAACACCGTCGCCGAGACGATTTCGATATACTGCAACGGCGCCAGCACGGAGGCCGGCGCCAGTCGATAGGCACTGACGCTCAGGAATCCGGATACAGCGGCGACAACGCCGACGCCCAGCAACCAGAGCAGGGCCGTGCCGGTGGGCCAGGACGGTTCCAGCACGGCAATGCCGGCGGCATCGCCCGCCCACAACAGGAGTGCCGCCATCAGGACGCCCCAGATCGCCATCTGCAACTGCATCGACCAGGTGTCTTCATGCTGCGACACGGTGCGGGTGATCAGGCCGAAAATGGCGAAGCAGAATGCGGTGACGATCGGCAGCAGGGCGACATAGCCGACATCGGCAAAGCTCGGGCGAATGACGATGACGGCACCCAGGAAGCCGACGGCGCAGGCCGTGTAACGGCGCCAGCCGATCGTCTCGCCGAGGAAGATGCTGGCAAGCACCGTGAGGATGATCGGCAAGACGAAGAAGATCGCGACCGCATCGGCGACTGCCATCTCGGCCAATGTGGTGACGAAGCAGACCATGGCGATGACGATCATAGCGGCTCGGACCGCGTGGATCAGGCTGCGGCGGAAGGAGAAGCGCCGCCAGCTGCCGTTGACGATCACGAGCGGCAGCATGAAAACGGCCTGGAAGACGAAACGCGCGAGCGTGATGACACCCGGAGAAACGCTGTCGGTGGCGAGTTTGGAAAAGATATCGATGCCCGGCGCCAGCAGCGTCGAAATCACCATCAGTCCCATGCCCTGCAGGATGGGAGATGTAACGGCCGGCACTTTCTCAGCGGATTGCGAACTCATGGTCTTCCTATAGCCTCGCGGCCCGGCAACGGCATGTGATTTTCTGTCATCGGTTCATGCTGTTTGCGCGGTTGGGGGTGATGGATCGAGAGGTTTCTAGGCTGCTGCGCCCGGGGTTCTTTTGCAAACGTTGACGCACCAGACGGCAAAGTCGGCAGCGGCCTTTTCGCGGCCGATGTCATTCAGCGTCTCGTGGCGCGCCTCCGAATTGATGATGGTGGTGACGTCGCGGTAGCCGAGACGTTTCAGGTGATCGGAAAGCCAGCGGATCGCCTTGCCCTTGTTGGTCGCCGGGTCCTCGCCACCGCCGACAAGGTAAATGGGGAAATCATTCGGGAGCCGGGAGAGCTGGTCCGGGCGCAGCGGTCGGGCGGAAAGCTCCATCACGTCGAGCCACATGGAAATGCTGGCATCGAAGCCGCAGAGCGGATCGGCGTCGTATTTGTCGACTTCCTCGGGGATGCGCGAAAGCCAGGCGGAGGCAGGATGATTGCCGGGAATGGACCGACCCCAGGCATCGAACGTCGCCTTCGGCATCACGAAGCTCGGCACGTCGGAGCCCATCAGCATGCGCTCTGTCTTGAGAACGCCAAGCGCCAGATAGCGACCCGCGCCGAGGTGGAAGTTGGAATTCCAGACGGTGACCGCCGAAAACTTCTCGGGATGCGCGACTGCCGTATTGAAGCTGATGAGCCCGCCCATGGAATGGCCGAAGAGGATGACAGGCAGGCCGGGGTGGCGTGCTGCGGCCAGGTCGCGCATGGCGATCACGTCCGCAATCACCTTGTCGACGCCATCCCTCACGGCAAAACGCCCGATCGGTGCATCCGGCGCCCGCGTCTCGCCGTGACCGCGATGATCATGGGCATAGACATGAAAGCCGCTATCGGAAAGCACGTCCGCAAACGATGCGTATCGCCCGGAATGCTCCGCCAGGCCATGGCAGATCAGCACCACGCCAAGGGGCGCTCCCGCCGCAGCCTTGTGGCGCCAGGCGATCCGGGCGCCGGACGGCGCATCAAGAAATTCGAGCTGGCTGAACATGTCTCCTCCGCCTCCTCAAGCCGACGCGAGCATTGGCGATTTTCGCGGACGGGGCAATGGGCTTGCATGATAATTCCTGCAACCCGATGGCCGGGACGGCGGCGCCGCCACAATGACGGATATTGGCTTGGAGCCCGGTATTCCGCCGAGGCAATTCCCGCCGGATCAACACTCGGCCATTGCCTGTGGACCCTAAATCGCCTACATGGGCGGCAGATTTCCCTGAATTTCAAATGGAGCGCGCGGACCAGCATGGCACGTCAGTTCATCTACCACATGGCCGGGCTCAACAAGTCCTACGGCAACAAGAAGATCCTCGAGAACATCCACCTGTCCTTCTATCCGGATGCGAAGATCGGTATCCTCGGCCCGAACGGCGCCGGCAAGTCGACGGTGCTGCGCATCATCGCGGGTCAGGACAAGGAATATACGGGCGAAGCCTGGCTGGCCGAGGGCGCGACCGTTGGCTACCTGGAGCAGGAACCGCGTCTCGATCCGGCGAAGACCGCCTTCGAAAACGTGATGGAAGGTGTGGCCGACAAGCAGGCCGTGCTCGAC
This sequence comes from Rhizobium sp. PAMB 3174, assembly GCF_052908375.1. Lineage (NCBI taxonomy): Bacteria > Pseudomonadati > Pseudomonadota > Alphaproteobacteria > Hyphomicrobiales > Rhizobiaceae > Rhizobium > Rhizobium sp. PAMB 3174. Next base: position 1,119,628 of record NZ_CM128608.1, read on the forward strand.
CGTTACAACGAGCTGATGATGAACTATTCCGACGAGACGGCGGAAGAGGGCGCCAAGCTGCAGGACATCATCGACAGCCAGAACCTCTGGGACCTGGAACAGCAGGTCGAAATGGCGATGGAAGCACTGCGCTGCCCGCCGAAGGATGCCGACGTCACGGTGCTGTCGGGTGGTGAACGCCGCCGCATCGCGCTCTGCCGGCTGCTCTTGTCGCAGCCGGATCTGCTGCTGCTCGACGAACCGACCAACCATCTCGACGCCGAGACGATTGCCTGGCTCGAAAAGCATCTGCGCGACTATCCGGGTGCCGTGATGATGATCACCCACGATCGCTACTTCCTCGACAACGTCACCGGCTGGATCCTCGAACTCGACCGCGGCCGTGGCATTCCTTACGAAGGCAACTACTCTGCCTACCTTCAGGCGAAGGCGAAGCGCATGCAGCAGGAAAACCGCGAAGAGGCCGGCCGCCAGAAGGCATTGTCACGGGAACAGGAATGGATTGCATCCAGCCCGAAGGCCCGTCAGGCCAAGTCCAAGGCGCGTATCAAGGCGTATGAGCAGCTGGTCGACGCGGCCGAGGGCATTCGCCCCGGCGATGCGCAGATCATCATCCCCGTCTCGGAACGTCTCGGCCAGGTGGTCATCGAGCTTGACGGCATCACCAAGGGTTTTGAAGGGCGCACGCTGATCAACGATCTGTCGATCAAGCTGCCGCCGGGCGGCATCGTTGGCATCATCGGTCCGAACGGCGCCGGCAAGTCCACGCTGTTCAAGATGATCACGGGTCAGGAAAAGCCCGATGCCGGTTCGATCCGCATCGGCGATACCGTCCATCTCGGTTATGTCGATCAGAGCCGCGACGCGCTGGATGGCTCCAAGACCGTATGGGAAGAGATTTCCGGCGGCGCCGAAGTGATCAAGCTCGGCAAGTTCGACATGAACTCCAGAGCCTATTGCGGCGCCTTCAACTTCAAGGGTGGTGACCAGCAGCAGAAGGTCGGCAATCTCTCCGGTGGTCAGCGCAACCGCGTGCATCTGGCCAAGATGCTGAAGTCCGGCGGCAATGTTCTGCTTCTCGACGAACCGACCAACGACCTTGACACGGAAACGCTCGGCGCACTTGAAACGGCACTAGAGAACTTTGCCGGCTGCGCCATCATCATCAGCCACGACCGCATGTTCCTCGACCGTCTGGCAACCCATATCCTCGCCTTTGAAGGTGACGGCCATGTCGAATGGTTCGAAGGCAACTTCGAAGACTACGAACAGGATAAGATCCGTCGTCTGGGGCCGGATGCGCTCAATCCGGGCAGCCAATCCTACAAGCGCCTGACGCGGTAAGTCGGTTTCGTCGGAAACATGAATTGTCGAGGGCTCCGGTACGCTGGGGCCCTTTTTCCATTCATTCGGGCTACCTTCTCAGCCAATTCCCCCTTGCACACCGATCTCAAATCACATAAAGATATCTTTATATCTTGATTGCGATGAGGGCGGCCGATGGCGCTGGGACTGGAACCTTTGGTGGAGACGCTGAAAGCGGCGGGGGAAACGACCCGGCTGCGGCTTCTGGCGCTTCTGTCCAAGGGCGACCTGACGGTTACCGATCTTACCGAAATTCTCGGTCAATCCCAACCGCGCATTTCCCGGCACCTGAAACTGCTGTCCGAAGCCGAACTCATCGAGCGCTATCAGGAAGGCGCCTGGGCCTATTTCCGCCTGCGCCAGGAAGGCGAAGCCGTCAGGCTCGCCTCGGCGCTATTGTCGGCGGTCAATGACGGCGATCCGGTGCTTGCACGCGACGGCGAGCGGCTCGGCGCGGTCAAGGCGCAGAGGGCGGAGCGGGCGCAATCCTATTTCAGCCGCCATGCCGGGGAATGGGATGAGATGCGCCGCCTGCAGGTCAACGAGGAAGAGATTGACCGGCAGCTGATCAAGATCATCGGCGCCAATCCGATCGATTCGCTGCTCGACCTCGGCACCGGCACCGGCCGCATCCTGACGCTTCTCAAAGACCGCTACCGTCGCGCGATCGGCATCGATGCCAGCCGCGAGATGCTGGCGGTCGCCCGCGCCAATCTCGACAAGGCCGGGATCACCCGCGCCTCCGTGCGCCACGGCGATATCCTCAACCTGCCGGTCGACGGCCAGGACTTCGATTTCGTCATCATCCACCAGGTGCTGCACTTCCTGCCGCAGCCGGAACTGGCGATCGCGGAAGCGGCGCGAATGCTTCGGCCCGGCGGACGCCTCGTGGTCATCGACCTGGCGCCGCACGGGCACGAATATCTTCGTGATGAGCATGCGCATCAGCGCCTCGGCTTTTCTCACCAGGTCATGAACGACTGGCTGAAGAAGGCGGGACTGAATGCCGAGCAGGCCATCGATATCCATCCGGGGGAGGGCGCCGATGCGGCGCTGACGGTCTCGATCTGGCTGGCGCGCGATCCGCGTCTTCTGATGGCCGGTGAGACCGACGCACTCCCCGAAATGTCCGGGAGTATTTGATCAATGGCGTTTCAGCCCCTTATCGCCACAGAACGGGAAAATGTCCGCTTCTCCTTCGAGTTCTTTCCGCCGAAGTCGGAAGAAATGGAAGGCCAGTTGTGGGAAACGGTCGACCAGCTTGCCCAGTGGGGCCCGGAGTTCGTCTCCGTGACCTATGGCGCCGGCGGCACCACCCAGGCGCCGACGCTTGCCACCGTGTCGCGCCTGATTGCCAAGACACCGCTTGCCACCGCCTCGCATCTGACCTGCGTCGGCGCGACGCGTGAAGAGGTGCATGCCGTCGTCGACCAGTTCCGGGCAGCCGGCGTTCGCCATTTCGTGGCGCTGCGCGGCGATCCGGCCGGCGGGATCGGTCATGCCTACAAGCCGCATCCGGGCGGCTATGCGAACGCCGCCGAGCTGGTGACCGGGCTGCGCGCGCTCGGCGATTTCGAGATCTCCGTCTCGGCCTATCCGGAGAAGCATCCGGAAAGCACCGACGCGGCCGCCGACATCGACATGCTGAAGCGCAAGGCCGACAACGGCGCCGACCGGGCGCTCACCCAGTTCTTCTTCGACAATGACCGCTTCTCGGCCTATCTCGACAAGGTGCGCGATGCCGGCGTGAAGATCCCGGTCGTGCCGGGCATCATGCCGATCCAGAACCTGACGCAGCTGAAGCGTTTCGCCTCCATGTGCGGCGCGACCGTTCCGGCGAGACTCGACGCGCGATTCGAAGGCCGCCACGACGATCCCGCCACAAGGCTTGAGGTCGCGGCCGATGTCGCAGCCGAACAGATCGCCGATCTCGTGCGCCGTGGCGTTACCGAGTTCCACATCTATTCGATGAACCGGGCGACGCTGTCCTCGATGGTGCTCGAACGACTCGGCTTCTCGCGCAAGAGCGAGCTGAAGTCCGGCGCCGCCGCCTGAGCGGCAAAAACCCGACCGCAGATATGAAGCAAGCGCATCCGGAGGTCATGGGATGCGCTTGCTATAAATTTCTAAGCAGAACTGATTTTTGTTAGGGTTCGTCTTTGCGACTGAATTTCAAGACTGCAATCTGATCAGATGAAGAGCATGCTTGCGATGAACACGAAGGCTGCACTGATCAGAAGGACGTTCAGAGAAGTTGTAAGTCCCATAGCTGTCTCCCTGAGTTGACAATCAGATGATAGGCAGAATTCCTTAAAATTGGAAAGCGGATTTTGTGCTGCGCTGCAAAAAGTCGCACCAACTTCCCCTTGGTTAGCCTATCTAACGCTCTGTTTTTCCTTCTGAAAATAATTCACAAGGTTTATGAGAATGGCTAACGTTTCGTGAATGGCGCGGACCGGTTGGTTTACGCCATTCCCGCCTTGGAGCAACAAGCCTGACCGACACAATACCCGCGTCATGATTTCGACATAATTTATTTCAACCTGAGCGGGAATTTGCCGCTGAAATTGCCGGTGGTCTCATGCCATCCGCGGGCGCCGTTTCAGCACGCGACCGTCGAGAACCACCAGTCCCGCACCGATCAAGAGCATGCCGATCCAGTCTGCGCTGCTCAGCACCTCGCCGAGGAAAAGGGCGCCGAGAAGAATGGCGCTCGGCGGCACCAGCAGGGTGACGAGCGACGTGTTCGTCGCGCCGGCAAGGCCGATCAGCCGGAAGAACAGGATGTAGCCGAAGGCGGTCGAGGCGAGCGCCAGCGCCAGGATCGAGGCGATTGCCGCGCCTGAAGGCATGGCGATCGTCCAGGGGTGATCAATCAGGAGTGCTGCCGGCAGCATGATCAGGCTCGATGCCGTCAGCTGTCCCGTTGCCGTCACCGACGAATTGAGGTCCCTGAAAGACCGGCTGTAGATGCTGGCAAAGCCATAGGATATCGCCGCCGCCAAAGGCAGGGCGAGCGCCCAGAGCGGGATATCCGTGTGCTCGAAGGCGGTCGGGCCGATCAGCGCCACGGTGCCGGCAAGGCCGAGCGCGCATCCCGCGAGCTTCGCGCCTGTCAGCTTTTCGTCGGTCGTCAGAAACTGTGCGATTATCACCGTCCAGATCGGCGTCGTGGCGTTCAGGATCGAGGCGAGGCCGGCGCCGATCTCAGTCTGCCCCATGAAGATGAAGGTGTGCGGGACCGCGTTGTTGATGAGGCCAAGCAGCAGGAACTGCCGCCAGCGGCCGGCGAGCGACGGATAGAGCCCGTGCCGGCCGTGGAGATAGACATGCAGCGCCACGGCTGCAATCGAGAGACGCAGGAAGACCAGCGTGAAGGGTGGCACTTCGGCAACCGCGATTCGGGCGAAGAAGAAGGAGCCGCCCCAGAGCAGGCCGAGGACGAACAGCAGGGTCCAGGCGGCAAGGGTGAGCTTCTGTGCGGGGGCGGTAGCCATTGCGGGAATCCTCGGGTGTGACGGTTTGGCGAGACGGTAGAAAACGCAATTGGCGATTGCCACCCGAATCCTGCTGTGCATCATAAACATGCGCTTCGCAATCGGGGGCCTGAACGAAACTTCGAGGGAAGGACGGACCGCTGGATCCGACAGTGACAGACACCATTTCGCAATCGGCGGGCCATGGCGCCGATCTCGTCTCCATCGCGGCGGTTGTCGCCGTCGCGGCCATTCTCGGTCTCGGTTTTCTCTGGCTGCGCCAGCCGCCGCTCGTCGGCTTCATCATCGCCGGCGTGGCGCTCGGGCCGACCGGCGCGGGTCTGATCGAGAATTCGGACAACGTCCAGTTGCTCGCTGAAATGGGCGTTATCGTCCTCCTGTTCTTCATCGGCATGGAACTGTCGATCAAGGCCTTCATCATGTCGATCCGGCAAGCGTTGAAGGTCGCCGGCGGACAGCTGCTCGCCGCGATGTTTCTGGGACTGGTGACGGCCTTCTTCACCGGTGCATCGCTGTCGGAGGCCGTCATTCTCGGCTTCATCATCGGCCTGTCGTCGACGGTGGTGGCGATGAAGATGCTCGACGAGATGGGCATGCTGCGCGGCGAGGCGGGCAGGGTGGCGGTCGGCGTGCTGATCGCGCAGGACCTCGCCGTCGTGCCGATGCTGATCTTCGTCTCCAGCCTCGGCGGCGGAAACATGGATGTCTGGTCGATCATCGGCAAGATGGCGGTCGCCGTCGGCGCCATGGCGTGGCTGATGTGGTGGCTCGCCACCCACGGCAAGATCCGCATTCCGTTTGCCGAGAAGATCGAGGACAAGACGGAAATCCTGGCGCTCGGGGCGCTTGCTGCCTGCTTTGCCGCTGCGGCGATTTCCGGTTCGCAGGGGTTATCGCCGGTCTACGGCGCCTTCCTGGCCGGCATCGTCGTCGGCAATTCGACGCTTCGAAGCCGTGTCATTCCCGTCATCGAACCGATCCAGAGCATCCTGCTGGTCGTTTTCTTCCTGTCGATCGGCCTGCTGATCGACCTCAATTTCATCTGGGAGAATATCTGGACCGTCATCTTCATCTCGCTGCTGGTGGTCGCGGTGAAGACGGTGCTGAACATCGTGCTTCTGCGCAAGACCGGGTCGAGCCCGCAGACGGCGCTGGTCGCGGGCCTGTCGATGGCGCAGATCGGGGAGTTTTCCTTCGTGCTGGCAGCCGCCGGTTTCTCGGTCGGCGCGCTCGGCATCGATCTCTACCGGATCGCCATCGCGGTGACCGCCGTGTCGCTGCTCGTCTCACCGCTCTGGGTCAGCGTCATGCACCGTCTGGAGAACATCGCGACCGAAGGGCTTCAGGATTATCGCAAGGCGCTGGCGACTGCCTATTCGCACGAACTGCACGAGGTCAGCCGGTCGCGCGATGCGGTCGCACATGTTCTCCATGAGGGGCATGTGCGCTACCGCGCGGTGCGCCTGGCGGTCTTTCACCGGCGGACGATTGCGCGCAAGGCGAAGCTCGAAAAGGAAAACGCCGCCCGCCAGAAGGAAAAGGCGGACGGCGCAGAGTGATCCGTGTCAGGTTGACACTTACTTGAGAGCGGCGAGGAAAGCCGGCGTCGGCCAGCCGTCGGCCGGCAGGCCGAGGCGGATCTGCTCCTTGCGCACCGCGTCGCGGGTGCCCGAGCCCAGGATGCCGTCAACCTCGCCGACGTCGTAGCCCATGCTGTCGAGCTTTTCCTGCAGCTGCTTCATCGCCGCGCCGTCGAGACCGGGCTCGGGATTGCCGACGTCATACTTCGGCGCGCCCTCGAAGCGGGTGGCGAAGTAGGCGGCAGACGTAGTGTAGATGAAGGACTTGTTCCATTCCAGATAGATCGCGAAGTTCGGGTAGGCGATGAAGGCCGGACCCTTGCGGCCCTGCGGGAGCAGGAGATCGCCCTTGAGGTTGCCGAAGGACGTGTTGCCGTCGCGCGGCTTGACGCCGAGCTTGAACCAGTCACCCGCCGTCATCGAACTGTCGAGGCCGGATTTCTCCAGAGGAAGGTTCTCGGGCAGACTGACTTCCTGCAGCCATGGCTCGCCCGCCTTCCAGCCGAGATGCGCGATGAAGCGGGCGGCGGTCATGATGGCGTCGGGGCCGCTTTCCTTCAGGCGGACATGGCCGTCGCCATCGCCATCCTCGCCGAAGGCGACGATATCCTTCGGCAGCATCTGCACCTGTCCGACTTCGCCGGCCCAGGCGCCCGTGTTGGTCTGCGGGTCGAGGTCGCCGTGCTGGACCATCTTGATCAGCGCGATCAGCTGCGGGCGGAAGAGTTCTGGGCGGCGGCAGTCATGGGCGAGCGTGACCAGCGCATTGCGGGTGTTGAAAGAGCCCTGGACAGCGCCGAAATCGGTTTCCATCGCCCAGAATGCGGTGACGACGCCGGCAGGAACGCCGTATTCCTGCTTGGCGCGGGCGAAGACGTCGGAAAACTGCTTCATCTTCTGCAGGCCGATATTGAGGCGCGCCTGGCTGACGGTGCGCTGGGAGAATTCCAGGAAGGTCTGGCGGAAGACGCCCTGGGCGCGGTCCATCTTCAATACCTTCGGGTCGATCTGCGCGCCGGCCAGCGCCCGGTCGGCGGCATCAGCCGGAATGCCGTCGGCGACAGCCTCAGCCTTCACGCCGGCCAGAAACGTGCCGAGGTCGCCGCCACACTGCGCCTGCTGGGCTGCCGCCGGTGAGGCTGCGACCGCCAGAGACAGGGCCGCGACTGCGAGCGGAATGCTGAGGGTATGACGCATGCGAGGGGATCCTTCCTGATGTTTCTTCCGATTTTGTGACGTGTTCTTGCCAATGAGTGTGACCGAAGCAAGACACGACTGCGTTATTGGGCAGCAATAGGGGCGATGGGCGACAGGCGCCGGTCAGCCCGTGACACGGCTTCCGTTACTGGATGGACGCAACCCAGTTGCGCCAGTTGTCGGGCGTGCCGGCAAAGGCGTTGATGTCGATCGGGCCGTCGATGCCCGGCACGACGCCGGTGGACGTATACTGCCAGAAGGCCCAGCGGCGTTCAGGGTAGACTTCGCCCGGATGGCCGGCCACCGAGCGCAGCCAGAAGTGATGATCCTGGAAGGCGCCGACGAGATTGTCGCGGTGGAAGTCGACGGAGGTGTAGATGATCGGGCGCTTGCCGTAAAAAGCCTCGAGCCGGTCCATGAAGCGCTTCAGTTCGGACCGTACGGTGGCCGGATCCGGCCGTCGCTTGCAGGTCTTCGATGTCGGGTTCCATTCGGCGTCGAGCACGGGCGGCAGGCCGACTGCGGCTGCGGGCACGTTCCTGATGAACCAGTCTGCCTGTTCATCCGGCGTCGAGCAGAAATAGTAGAAATGGTACGGGGCATAGGCGAGGCCGGCGGCGCGCGCCTCGCGCCAGTATTCGTTGAAGCGCGGGTCGACGATGTCCTTGCCTTCGGTCGCCTTTATGAAGACGAAGGAGACGCCGGACGCCTTCACCTTGCGCCATTCGATATCGCCCTGCCATTTCGACACGTCGATGCCGTGGACCTTCAGACGGTCGGGATAGTTGGAGCCGAAATCATGCGGATCGGTGTCGGCGAAACGGCTGGGATGGGAAATGGTCTTGATGGATTTGGTGTCCATCAAGTCGTAGGTCGTGGAAGAGCAGCCGCCAAGCAGAGCAAGTATCGGCAGAAGAACGGTGATAAGCCGCAGCATGAATGTCCCGTTTGGCAACAATGAAACCGGATTTTCCCTCACGACCGATCCACTTCGGTGCAGAGGGACTATACACGGTCCATCCTGCTCCCGGTATCCTAAAGAAACGGTGAGATTTCTTGGTTAACCGGTGTTTAACGGACGAGGCTTTCGTCGGGCTGGTCGGCTTCGACGACCGATGTGGCGCGATAGACCGCGTGCCAGGCATAACCGCCGTTCAGCGTCTTGAAGACGAGCGTCGCACAGTGTGCTGTGGCCCGGTCTTGCAGCACGTCGCGAAGCTCCTTGCGCGGCGTGACATGAAAGCGTGCGAGCCATCCCTTGAGCAGGCCAGCAAACCATGTCGGCAGCCGTTCCTGCTGGCCGAAATCGACGATGTGCAGTTCGCCGCCGGGCGCGAGCGCTGCAATGGCGGTGTCGATCGCCTTCTGCCAATCGGGGATCATGGAAAGCGCATAGGAGATCATGATCCGGTCGAAGCCGGTCTCGCCGAACTGGGCGGGCGAAAAGGCGGTCGCATCGGCTAGCCGCAGTGCCGGACGATGACGGCAGCCCGCGAGTTTCTTTTCGGCGCTCGCCAGCATCTCGGCGGAAATGTCGAGGCCGGAAAGGCGGGAATTGGGAAAGCGCCGGGCGGACAGCAGCAGGTTGCGGCCTGTGCCGCAGCCGACTTCCAGAAGCGAGCCGCCGACGGGCACGTTGAGGCCGGCGATCGTGCTGTCGCGTCCGAGCAGGTAGTATTTGCGCGTCAGGTCGTAGATGTGCCGCTGGTAGCGGTACATGCGGTCCATGAGGCCGGCATGGCCGCGGTCGAGCGTGTCGGTGCCGGTGGTCACTGGACGATCCGCTCGTAGATATGGAAGCCGCCATAGATCGCTGAGCGGTCGCGGCTGGCGAGTTCGCGCGAGCGCTCCTCGTCATAGCGCCACTGGCTGCGGATCGCCGGATCGAGGCGGCCCTCAATGATGCTCTTCTCAGCCGCCGTGCGGAAGATAACGCGGGCATCGCCGCCGGCGGTGCGGGTGATCTCACTCCACAGCGCGTTCAGCTGCTCGTCGTTCATCCAGTCCTGGGCGTCGAGCAGGACGTAGCGGTGCAGCGAATGATCGGACTTGGTGTTGAGGAGTTCGGTGAAATTGGCGTGATGGACCGAGACGCGGGCGGTGTTGGCGCGGATCGCATCGTAGCGCTCGGGCTTCAGGTAATCGGGCAGTGTGCCTTCACCGTCGCCGGGATAGCGGCGGGCAAAGGCCTGCCAGGCGAAGTAGTTGTCCTGCAGCGGGAAATGGCAGGCGAGCTTTTCGAGGCGGTGGCGAAGGACCGGGGCGACGGTGCCGTCCGACGAGAGGCTTGCCAGCTCGTCATATTGCTGCGGCGGAATGCCGAGGCCGAACAGCGAGCTCTTGCGCTTCGTCATGGAGCGGATGACCGGCTTTTCAAACAATGGCGCGATGCGACTTTCGAAGAAGACGCGCTGTTCGTCGATCGACTTGCAGCGGGTAAATTCCTCGAGCTTCACGCCGTGCGCGCGGGCGATGAAGTGACCGGCGCCGATGAAGCGTCCGAGCAGGCCGGTGCGGTAGATGTTGCGGTCGAAGACGCGGATGCGGCGCTTGCCGGTGAGATGCCTGCCGCTCCAGTATTTGCGCGTCGCGCCATCCAGATGCTGTTCGATATGGCGGTGATAATTGGCGCTGTTTTCGGCCTCGTTGGCCGAGCCGAGGAATCTGACGACCGAGCGATGGTCGGGGAGCAGGCGGAAGGCGGCGAGCTTGAGGCGGTTCAGGTTGACGTGATGGGGGTTCAGGTCAACGACGTCGATCGATGCGGGCGAGGCGGAGAGGTAGGCGAGCATGTTGCAGCCGCCCGAGCCGATGGTGACGATGCGATGATGTGGCTGAAGCTCCATGGCCGCCATGTCGACTTCAGGGTCTTCCCAGATCTGCGGATAGACCATGCCGGAAAAGAGGAGGCCGAAGAGACGTTCCGAGAAGCCGGCCTTGCTGAAGGTCTTATGACGCAGCAGCGCGGCCTTCAGCTTGCGATTGCGGTCTATTCCGATGTCCGTCGCGATATCGCTCATCGTCAGATCGTCCCTGTTTCCAGCCGGTTTGTCCGGTTGAGCGGCGTTTAAAGGGAGTCTGCTACAGTTTGATGACGTGGACGGCGTGGGTGACCCGCCCGGGGCCGACGCCGCGGTTGATAACGGCATATTTGACACTTCCCCTGAGGACGCATTCCTGATTGCATACTGGCATATGCGTCGCGTACGGAGGATTTGGTGTTCCGCTGGTTGAAAAGATTGGTCAGGCGTCTCGTTTTCGTTCTGGTGGTTGCTCTCGTCGGCGCGTATTTCTGGCTTCTCTATTTTCCGCCGACCCTGCTCATGGTGGCCACCGGCTATGCAGCGAAGATGGGGTGCTCGGGGATATTCGTGTCCGGCCGTGATCCGGCCGATGTCTTCCGCCGCGATATCCGCCCGCAGGGCCATCCGATCTTCCACATCACGACGCTTGGCGTGAACCAGTCGCAGAAGAGCGTCACGGCGCGGCTCTTCGCCGTCTTTGCGCCGAGCACGGCGGTCTACCGCGAAGGGCTCGGCTGCACGTCGGTGCCGGACGGTCAGATCGCGGCGGCACGCGCCGTCGCCATGCCCGACCGGCCGCCCATGCCAGAGCTTGCCGCCGACATCCCGTGGCCCAAGGGCAGCTACGTTCCGGCCGAGAAGGATCCGTCGATCTCGATCCTGCTGTCCGACGAGGCGCTGACAGGCCCCGGCATGCGCGCCGTCGTCGTCGTCAAGGACGGGCAGATCGTCGGCGAGATCTACGGGCAGGGATTTACTGCCGACACGCCGCAGCTCGGCTGGTCGATGACGAAGACGGTCAATGCCGCCGTCATCGGCACGATGGTCCAGAACCGGATGATGGCGCTCAATGAAGCCGGCCTCTTCCCGGAATGGACCGACGGGCGACAGGCGATCACGCTCGCCAACCTGCTCGCCATGGAGAGCGGGCTGGCGTTCAACGAGGATTACGGCGCGGTCACGGATGTGACGCGCATGCTCTACCTCGAGCCGGACATGGCCGATTTCGCGCTGGGCAAGCCGCTGGGCGCTGATCCGGGTGTCAAGTTCAGCTATTCGAGCGGTACCGCCGTTCTGCTGTCGCATCTGTGGATGAACCGGCTGACCTCGCCGGAGCAGGCGTTGATCTATCCCTGGCGCCGTCTCTTCAATCCGCTCGGCATGACGAGCGCCGTCTTCGAGGCGGATGAGAAGGGCACCTATGTCGGCAGTTCCTATCTCCACGCAACCCCGCGCGACTGGGCGCGCTTCGGCCTGTTGCTCGCCCAGGACGGTGTGTGGAACGGCGAGCGGCGGCTGCCGGAAGGGTTCGTTGCGGCGATGGGAACGCCGACGGAGGCGTCCGGAGGGCAATATACCGAACTGCAGGCGTGGAAGAAGACCGGCGACGAGGCGAAGGGCCTGCCGTCAGACATGTTCTGGCTCGAGGGTCACGACGGACAGTCGGTCGCGGTTTCGCCGGCGAATGGTCTGGTGGTCGTCAGGATGGGCATGACGCCGAGCCGGCTAGGCTACGATCCCGCGCGGCTGGTGCGGGCGATCTCGAACGTGCTCGGGAAACGCTAAGCGGGGGGAGGGACTATTCGGCGAGAACGTAGAGCATGTTCTTGCGCTTGGCGTCGTAATAATAGCCACGCGCATACAGGCTGACGGCCTTGTCCTCGTCCTTGTCGGCAACGAGCCAGGCGCCCTTGAGATACTTCACCGCGTATTTGAGATTGGTCTCGGCGTCGAGAAGACCGTTCGGCTCGCCGTTGTAGCCCAAGCCCCTGGCAGTGTTGTAACGGATCTGCATCAATCCGTAGTTGCCCCTGTTATAGGCGGTCGGATTGTAGCGGCTTTCGCGATGAACGACACGACGAACGAGGTTCAGCGGCACCTTGTAGAGGTCGGCATACTGCTTGATCAGGCCTTCGAGCGTGTTCGAGCTCGGCTGATCGGGAACGCTGTCGTCGTCATTGCCGGTGTCGACATAGGTCGCTTCCTCGGCGGCAAGCGCCTGGGCGACCGGAATGGATGCGGTGAGAAGCTCGATGTCACGGTCCGGCGTGGCATAGGCCAGTGCACTGACCGCCCCGCTTGCCGAAGACGTATCGGTGCCGGCATAGGCGAGCTGACCTTGAGCGGGAGCGGTGCTGTCGGGCGCAAGACCGGCGACGCCGGCGGCCTCGACGGCGCTTTCGTCGTCGGCCGTCACGACTTTGCGGGGCGCCGTCGGATCGATCGGTGCAGCGGCGGACGCTGTTTGCGCAGTTGTCGCGGACGTATCAGCGGACGCAGGTGCAGGCGAGGCGGCGATTGCCGACATCTCCTGTGTGGTGCTCGTGCAACCTGAAGCCGCCATGCCGGCTGCCATGATCAGGCCGATTGCGCCGAACTGCGCTGGTGTTAAGCGTGCCGCCATTACGCCGTGCTTGTTCCTAATTTCCCCGAAATGCGATAGCAGCCGAATCCCCGAATGCCAAGGCATATTAACCATACGACGCATTGGGGCGCATTGATGGCCGAATTTAGGCCGCGTTCCGATATCCCGCGGTAATTATGCCGGCGCCGACCAGAAGCGTGCCGCCTGTGCGGTTGACGGCCTTCTGCACGGACGCCTTGCGGATGAAGCCGCGGGCCGCATCGGCAAGCAGCGCGTAGAGGAAGGCGTTGAGCGCGGCAAGCACAAGGAAGGTGGCTTCCATGATCGCCATCTGCTCGAAATAGGGTCGGTCGGGGCTCAGGAACTGCGGCACGAAGGCGATGAAGAAGACGATGCTCTTCGGATTTAACGCAGTCACCACATAGGTGTGGGCGAGAATGTGCAGCGGCCGCTGGTCGGGCAGGTTGTCGTTTTCCGCGATCGGCCCCTTGATGACCGGCGCGCGCCAGAGCTTGATGCCGAGATAGACGAGATAGGCGCCGCCGATCCACTTGAAGACCGTGAAAAGCGAGGCCGAGGCGGCCAACACGGCGCCCATGCCCAGCATGGAGGCGGTCATGGCGGTGAAATCGCCAAGCGCGACGCCGGCGACGGTCGCTGCCGCCACCTTGCGGCCATGGCCGAGCGCGTAGGAGATCACCAGCAATATCGTCGGGCCGGGAATCGCCAGCATCACGGCGGATGCCACGACAAATGCCAGCCAGGTTTCGATCTGCATTGCTTCTCTCCGGACGCGCTTTGGGTGTTTGGGAAGAGCAAGCCATCAAAGCGCCGCCCCGTCAAGCGGGGCGGGCCGCCTCATTCTGTCTCAGCCGTCAGTGCTTCGCGGGTGTGATGTTCTGGCCGATATAGTCCATCACATCCTTGAACCAGGGTGTCGTCACGTCGAACGGCTTGCCGCCCTTGATGCGCGGGAATTCGATCGCCCTGAGCTTGCCGCCCTGGCCTTCGTCGTGACCGGTCACGCCCGAAACCTTGTTGAGGCCGCATTCGACAGCGAGGTCGACCATGCTCTGGATCAGGCGCAGGTCCTGCGCATTCGCCGGTGCCGAGCGGGCGTAGTAGCCGGACTTCTGGACCATGGAGCGTTCGGCCTGCAGGAGCTTGGCGAAATGCTTCTGGAACCAGTTGCCGACATTGATCGTGTCGATCTTCACATGGCCAAAGGCGTCGCGCTTGATCTCCTCGCCGGCCGCCTCGCGGTCCGCGACGATCTGGTCGAGGCACGCGCCTTCCGAGACGAACAACGTGACGAAACCGGTGCGATCCATCAGTTCCTTCAGCCGGTCGGCTTCCGCGTCGAGATCGAAGTGCATCTCTGGCAGGTAGAGGCCGTCGATGTTCTTCAGCTCGGTGTTCATCATCATGCCCTCGATGTACTCGTTGTCACGGGTACGGTCGATGTAGGCCTTGGCGGTCGCCGCCGTCAGCCAGCCGCAGTGGCGGCCCATGACTTCGTGGATGACGAGGGAGCGAGGGGCCGCGCTCTGCTCGTTCGACACATGGTCGAAGAAGCGGGCGCCGACTTCGGCCGCCGTCCAGGCGCCGAGAGACTGCCGGATCGGCACGACGTCGTTGTCGACCGTCTTCGGCAGGCCGACGACGGTCAGCCGGTAGCCGTTGGCATCGAGATAGGCGGCGAGATCGGCCGCCGTCGTGTTGGTGTCGTCTCCGCCGATCGTGTGAAGGATGGTGATGCCGTCCTTGGCGAGTCGCTCGGCTGCGACGTGCAGCGGGTTCTCGCCTTCCTTGATCAGGCCGTTCTTAAGGCAGTCGGCGACATTTGTCAGCTTGACGCGGCTGTTGCCGATCGGCGAGCCGCCGTAGCGGTGGAGGACATGCGCCTTCTCGCGCATCTCGTTGGTGATCTGGATCTTGTAGTCCATCAGCAGGCCGCGATAGCCCGACTTGTAGGCAACGATCTCGGCATCGGGCGCGACGTCGGTATATCGTTCGATCAAGCCGCCGACCGCGGAGGAAAGGCAGGGCGCAAGCCCGCCTGCCGTCAAAATTCCCACCTTCTGCTTTGCCATGAAAACTCCCTTTCGTCCGGCGTCGCTAACCCCAGCCGCCGACGGTGGCATGGATGCTGCACTGCGCAAGCGCTGTAAAGTGAAGTTTTGAAGAAATTCAGACCAAATTTCAAAGGGCGATAGCAAATATGTGATCGTAATAGCGCGATCGTTGAAACCGTTCAGCCTTGCAAATCCGACGCGAATTTGGTCAATCTGGGTGCATGGAAAACAATGTTGCGCCGCAAGAGGCCGGAATGTCATTGTGGGAGAAGCTTCTGAATTCGGTGACGCTCACCGCATCATCGGCGCTGTCTGCGCTGATCGAAGCCGTGCGCACCAAGTTCGAGGGTGATCCCGAGACCCGCCGCAAGGTGGCCTTTTCGGTGGCCGTCATCGCGCTTTCGGCCAAGATGGCCAAGGCCGATGGAATCGTCACCATGGACGAGGTCGACGCGTTCCGGCGGATCTTCGATTTCCCGGAGAGCGAGGCAAAGAACGTCGCGCGCCTCTACAATCTCGCCCGACAGGATATCGCCGGCTTCGAATCCTATGCCGAGCGGCTTGCCACCATGTGCACGTCCTGCGATACGAATTGCGCCATCCTGGAGGATGTCATCGACGGGCTTTTCCATATCGCCAAGGCCGACGGTCTCCTGCACGAGAAGGAATTGGCCTTCCTTGAACGGGTGGCGGAGATCTTCAATATCGATGAGCTGCGCTTCGAGCAGATCCTGGCGCGCCACATCTATGTCGAGGGCAGGGACCCCTATATCGTGCTTGGCGTTTCGCCGAACGACGATTTTTCCAAGATCAAGGCGCGCTACCGCGTTCTGGTTTCGGAAAACCATCCCGACAAGTTGACCGCCCGCGGCATTCCCGAGGAGTTTCATGCGCTCGCCAATGACAAGATGGCGGCGCTGAATGCCGCCTATGCGGCGATCGAGAAGGAACGCCGGGCAGCATGACGGCCTTCGAAGCCGATTTCCCGGGCGCGACGGTTCTGCCGTCGCCCAATCATGGCGAACGCCGCGACGGGCAGACGCCGGACATGATTATTCTCCATTATACCGGCATGCCGACGGCCGAAGCGGCCCTTGGCTGGCTCAGGAATGTCGAGAGCGAGGTTTCCAGCCACTATTTCGTCGATGAGGCGGGCGCAGTGTCGCAACTCGTGCCGGAAGAACGCCGTGCCTGGCATGCGGGCAAAAGTGTATGGGCCGGCCGCACGGACATCAATTCCTGTTCGATCGGGATCGAAATTGCCAATCCGGGGCACCCCGGCGGACTGCCGGCCTATCCGGAAAGCCAGATCGCGGCGGTCGTCGAATTGTGCAGGAATTGTGTCGAACGGTGGCAAATCGCCCCGGAGAGGGTGCTCGGGCACTCCGACATCGCCCCCGTTCGCAAGGTCGATCCGGGCGAAAATTTCCCATGGAACAAATTGCATGATTCGGGCGTTGGCCACTGGGTCGAGCCCTCTTCCATCACCGGTGGACGCTTCTTTCAGCGCGGTGACGAGGGGCAGCCGGTCGAAGCCTTGCAGTCGATGCTGTCCTTCTATGGTTACGGCATTGAAATAACTGGTCGATTCTGTGAGAAAACCGAAGGCGTCGTAGCCGCTTTCCAGCGTCATTTCCGGCCCGCTCTGGTTGACGGCATCGCGGACTTTTCAACGATCGATACGCTTCATCGTCTTCTGACTTCTCTGCCGCGCTATACCTCCTGAAACCGTGAAAATCCGGAGTTTCGTGTCGGTTGGATTTCGGCCGTCATTGGCAAAATATTGCGTTGCCACATATTTTTCTCATTGCATTGTTCTAAGGAAGCCACTGAACCGCACCCGTCAAGCAAAGCGATGCTAACGGGATGCACGTTTAACCGATAGGGTCAGGCTTACGGGGGACATCCCAAAGAAAGCGTCCCGTCGCTCGCGTCTTTTTACATGGCGCGGGCTTGGTGATCCTTTGTCTGGAGTAGAATAAAGTTCATGAATAAACTGATGATTGCTGTAACGGCGACGGCTATGCTGTTTGCTGCCGGCGGAGTTGTGCGCGCTCAGGACGGCGGTGAGACGCTGGTCGACATGATTTCGACGGGGTCGATCTCGGACGGCAACCTTGCGAATGCGGACGCACCGGAGTTCTCCGACAGTCCCTACACGTCGCTGATCACCCGCTACGCCAAGAAGTACGGCGTTCCGGTCTCGCTCGCCCATGCCGTGGTCCGGGTCGAGAGCAATTTCAATCCGAAGGCGCGGGGCAGCGCCGGGGAAATCGGGCTCATGCAGATCAAGCCGGCGACGGCGCGGATGATGGGATACAAGGGCAGCTCGAAGGGCCTCTACAATCCGGAGACCAATCTCAACTTTGGCATGAAATACCTGGCGATGGCCCAGGATCTGGGCGACGGCAAGACCTGTTCGACGATCCTCAAGTACAATGCCGGCCATGCCGCCAAGCGGATGAACCCGGTCTCCAAGCGCTATTGCGGCAAGGTCCTGGCCCTGCTCGACTGACGCCGGGGGCGTTCGTCACTTCCACCGGATAGCCGGAACCTTATCGGTTTCGGCGTGCCGGCCTATCTTAAAAAGTTGATTCCGGCGCTTGTGCCCTTGCGGACGACCATCAGTCGCGGCACTTGTGGAAAGCGCTGGTCAAAGAGTCGCTTGCACCCGTCTTCTCAGGGACCGATTCAGCCGCCGGCTGATTTTCAATGATCCCTTTCAACGGTCACTGGCAGGTCTCGCAAATCATGGTCACGGATTACAAGACGATTATCATCGGCGCCGGAATGATGGGGTCGGCTGCGGCCCGCCACCTTGCGTCGATGGATAGCGGCGTGGCGTTGATCGGTCCCGGCGAGCCGGAGGTCAAGTCCGCCCATAACGGGGTTTTCGCCAGCCACTATGATGAGGCCCGGATCACCCGAACGATCGATTCCAATCCGAACTGGGCGACCTTCGCCAACAGGTCGATTGCCCGCTACGACGAGATCGCCCGCGAGAGTGGCATCGACTTCTATTCGGAGGTCGGCTGCCTGATCTGGGGCGCGGAAAGCGGCGCGGGCGCCGGCTACGTCGGCGGCGCGCTCGAATCCGCGCGGCGTCTCGGCGCCGCCGTGGAGCACCTTGACCACGAGGGGCTCGAGAGCCGCTTCCCGTATTTCCATTTGCCGAAGGATGCGCAGGCCGTCTGGGAACCGAAGGGCGCCGGCCATATCAATCCGCGACGGCTGGTCGCAGCCCAGTGCCGTCTTGCCGAAAGGAACGGCGCCGCGGTACTCCGCGAGGAGGTGTCCGAGGTCAAGGACGAGGGCGGCGCGGTGCGTGTCGTGACGTCCAAGGGCAAGTCCTATACCGCCGAAAAGGCTCTCGTCGCTGCCGGCGGCTTCCAGAACGCCAACCGATTGATGCCACGACCGCTCGACCTCAAGGTCTATGGTCGCACCGTGCAGTTTTTCGAGCTGGGGCCGGAGGAGGCGGAGCGCCTGTCCGGCATGCCGTCCGTCATCGGCAAGCCGTATTCCGAGCACGAATTCTACTACCTTCTGCCGCCGGTGCGTTATCCCGACGGACGCGTCTACCTGAAGATCGGCGGCGAGCCGGACGACCTGCTGCTGTCCGACGAGAAGGCCCTGAAGGCCTGGTTCAAGGGCGACGGCCGCGAGGCCGCGCGCCAGCATCTGACCCGCATCATGTGCAATCTGGTCCCCAGCCTGAAGGCGGAAAGCAGCCATTCGGCCGCCTGCGTCACATCGTTCACGCCGACCGGATATCCCGCTATCGCGTTCACCTCGTCACCGCGCATTGCGGTGCTGACCGGCGGGGCGGGATCTGCGGCCAAGAGTTCGGACGAAATCGGTCGTCTCGGCGCCGAACTGATCTTCACGGGTCGAATCCAGGACGACGCCTACACCACTGATTTCCGGGCAGATTTCATCTGAGCCGATATTTCGGTGGCATTCCTTTCCTGCCTCGGCTATGGACGCCCTGCCAGTTGGCTGGGCAGCCGCGCTTCACCAATGCCGAAAGGCGGTGAGGTGAGGAAAGTCCGGGCTCCACGGAAACACGGTGCCGGATAACGTCCGGCGGGGGCGACCCCAGGGAAAGTGCCACAGAAAGCAAACCGCCCGGCTTGTCCGGGTAAGGGTGAAAGGGTGGGGTAAGAGCCCACCGCGCGACCGGTAACGGAAGCGGCACGGTAAACCCCACCGGGAGCAAAACCGAATAGGAACGACGTGGCCGTCGCAAGACGGTACAGCCCGTTTCCGGGCCTGTCGTTCGGGTGGGTTGCGCGAGGCAGTGCGCAAGCATTGTCCCAGATGAATGGCTGCCACGTCCCGGAGAAATCCGGGGCCATACAGAACCCGGCTTACAGGCCAACTGGCGTAATTTTTCCTGCGGTTCGGGAAAATGACAAGTCTATGAAAAGAAAAAGATAAAACTGCATTTCTCCCTTCATTTCATCATCTCAGTTCTGACGGAATCGCGCTTGCACAAAGGCGGTTAAGTCCCGGCATTCCCTAATCTTTCGTTAAGCTTAATGGCTTATAAATGGTCGGACGCGCAGCCGCTCGGTGGCGGTTGTTCCCATTGACGCCCATATGTACCCATGGTATCCCAAAAGCACATTTTCACAGGGCGAGTTTTGGCCCGCAAATCGCGAGAATCCTGGGCGTCCCGAAACGGGATGGTCTGGAACTCGGCTGGCGGAAAAGCCGGCGATTCGAGCATTTTTGTGTTGATTGTCCGGGATGCCTCTAGGGGGGTCTCGTTCGAGGGGGCGGCAGTCTCGCGTCATGAACCGCTTTCTTTCGAATATTACCAATCGTATCGACGCCAAGGGCCGTGTTTCGGTTCCCGCGCCGTTCCGTTCGGTTCTCGCCGAGCGGCAGATAGGGGAGCTGTTCTGCTTCCAGGATTTTGTATTTCCGGCGATCAGTGCCGGCGGTCCGGAGCTTCTGGATCGTTTCGAGCGGCAGATCGTGGCGGACGATCCGTTCTCGCCGGAAGCCAACCAGATGTCGCTGCTCATTCACGGTGGCGGCGTCTACATGAAGCTCGATGCCGAAGGGCGGTTGATGGTCACGGATTTCATCCGGGATTTCACCGGCATCACGACGGATGTCACGTTCGTCGGCAGGGCGGATCATTTTCAGCTTTGGGAGCCGAACACCTTTCAGGCGGCCCAGGCAGAGGCGAGGCGGGTGCGCGGGCTTGGCGGCGGACGCACCTGAATGCACGAGGGACAGAAATGGCGGCGAATCAAGGCACGGATCAATCTGGCGCCGACGGCGGACCGGTTCGTCACGTACCCGTGATGCTGGCTGAGGTGCTCGAGGCGCTTCAGCCAGCGCCGGGCAAGCTCATCATCGACGGTACATTCGGGGCAGGCGGCTACACCTCCGCCATTCTGGAGGCCGGCGCCGATGTCATCGCTCTCGACCGCGATCCCACCGCGATTGCCGCCGGGCAGTCTCTCGTCGAAAAGAGCGCCGGTCATCTGCGGCTGGAGCAGACGGAATTCTCGAAACTCTCCGATTTTGCACCGGACGAGGGCGTCGACGGCGTCGTGCTCGACATCGGTGTTTCCTCCATGCAGATCGACGAGGCGGGTCGGGGCTTTTCCTTCCAGAAGGACGGCCCGCTCGACATGCGCATGGCCGTTTCCGGTGTTTCGGCTGCCGACGTCGTCAATCGCGCCAAGGTCAACGACCTCATCCGCATCTTCTCCTTCCTCGGCGAGGAAAAACAGGCGGGCCGCATCGCCCGGGCCATCGAGAAGAAGCGGCTGGAGCAGCCGTTCCGCACCACATTCGACCTTGCCCACCTGATCGAGAAGGTCACGCCGCGCAAGGCGCAGGACAAGATCCATCCGGCCACGCGTGTCTTCCAGGCGCTGCGCATCTTCGTCAACGACGAACTCGGTGAGTTGGCGCAGGCGCTGTTTGCGGCCGAGCGGTCGCTGAAGCCCGGCGGACGCCTGGTCGTTGTGACCTTTCATTCGCTGGAGGATCGCATCGTCAAGACGTTCTTCGGCGACCGGTCCGGCAAGGCGTCGGGTTCCCGTCACATGCCGATGGTTGCCGAAAAGGCTGCCGTCTTCGAAATTGCCGGCAAGCCGATGGTGGCCGCCGGAGAGGCCGAGGCGGCCCGCAATCCGCGGGCGCGCTCAGCCAAGCTCAGGGCAGGGGTTCGCACGGCCGCATCGGCCGGCAAGCCTGACACGTCCCTGTTCAAACTTCCTTCCCTCGCAAGTCTTTCAAAGATCGGAGCTTGAGGCATGTTGCGCAGCCTTGACTTTATGTTGATCGCGATCATGGCCGGGATGGCGGCGGTGACCTATTCCGTACGCCACCAGACGGACCAGAAAGTCGACAAGGTCCACGAACTCGAGACGAAGATAAAACAGGAGAAGGACACCATCGACCTCCTGAAGGCCGACTGGGCGCTGCTGACACAGCCGACCCGTCTGGAGGCGCTGGCCAACACCTATGTGGATCAGCTGCACCTGCAGGAGACGAAGCCGGAACAGATCGTCCAACCGAACGAGCTGCCGCGCATTCGCGAAGATGCACCCCAGACCGCTGAGGGTGAAAAGAGCCCCGTCGATGCCATTGCAACCGGATCGGTGAAACGCTGATGTCCTTCCTCTCGCGCGTCATGACCCTCAAGAGCCGTGCCCATGTTTCCACCGGCCAGCGCGGCCGTTCCTTCGACAGCAGTTTCGATGGGGCCGTCAAAATGCGAAGCCAGCTGGCGCGCAACCGGCTGATCATCATCGTCGCCGGCTTCGTGGCCGTGTACGGCGTCGTCGGTGCACGGCTCGTGCAATACGGGATGACGCCGTCGGAAACCGTTTCCTCGATCGGCCCGGCCGACCAGTTGATGGCATCGCGCCCCGACATCCTCGACCGCAACGGCGAAGTGCTGGCGACCGACATCCGCACCGTTTCGCTCTATGCCGAGCCGAACAAGATCGTCGACCCGGACGAAGCCGTCGAACTGCTTTCGACCGTTCTGCCGGACCTAGACATCAAGCGCACCTACGAGAAGCTCTCGTCGAAGACCTATTTCCAGTGGCTGCGCCGTCAGCTGACGCCGAAGCAGCAGAGCCAGATCCTGTCGCTCGGCATTCCCGGCATCGGTTTCCGTCCCGAAAAGCGCCGCTTCTATCCCGGCGGTCCGGTCGCCTCGCACATCCTCGGCCTCGTCAACATCGACAACCGCGGCATTGCCGGGATGGAGAAGTACATCGACGGGCAGGGGCTCGGAGCGCTCGCCGCAGCCGGTCTCACCTCCAACGCTCCGCTGGAGCCGGTGCGCCTGTCGATCGACCTGCGCGTCCAGTCGATCCTGCATGACGTGCTGGTCGACGCCAAGGAGAAATACCAGGCGATCGCGTCCGGCGGCGTGGTGCTCAATGCCAAGACCGGCGAAGTGCTCGCCATGGCGTCGATCCCGGACTTCGACCCGAACAACCCCTACAACGCCCTCGAAAAAGACCGTCTGAACCGCATGTCTGCGGGCACCTTCGAAATGGGCTCGACCTTCAAGACCTTCACGATCGCCATGGGGCTTGATTCCGGCCTGGTGCACATGGGTGACACGTTCGATGCCACCAAGCCCATGCATATCGGCGGCTTCACCATCCACGACTTCCATGCCACCCGACGCATCCTGACGGTCAAGGAAGTCTTCACCCATTCGTCGAACGTCGGTTCGGCACGCATGGCCGATCTCGTCGGCATCGACGGTCACCGGGAATTCCTGACGCGTCTCGGCCTTCTGACCCGCATGCAGACCGAGCTGCCGGAAGTCGCGACGCCCTCGCAGCCGAAGGTCTGGAAAAAGATCAACTCGATGACCATCGCCTTCGGCCACGGCGTGTCCACTACACCGCTGCAGACGGCCGTCGCCGGCGCGGCGCTGATGAACGGCGGCAAGCTGATCGAGCCGACCTTCCTGCCGCGCACCGAGGAAGAGGCGGACAAGGTCGCCGTACAGGTCGTCAACCCGTCGACGGTCGCCAATATGCGCTATCTCTTCCGCGCCAATGCCGTCGAAGGTTCCGGCAAGGCGGCCAACATCATGGGCTTCGATGTCGGTGGCAAGACGGGTACGGCCGACAAGGTCATCAACGGCCGATATTCCAGCCAGCACAACTTCAACGCCTTCTTGGCAGCCTTCCCGGTCGACGATCCGCAATACGTGGTCCTGACCATCATCGACGACCCGAAGCCTTTCGGCGGTGCGGGCAATACGGCCGGTTCGAATGCCGCCCCGATGGTCGGCGAAATCATCCGCCGCGCGGCGCCTCTCCTTGGAGTTCAGCCGAAATTCGGCCCGGATGGCGAAGCCTTGCTTGTGTCTTATTGATTATGGATGAATGAGCCCGGCGGGCGAGTCGCGGGGACGCAGCCCGAACAAAGCGTGGGACAAGACGTCATATGAAACTGCGGGACCTGGCCGGAAACGGCTTTCCGGAAATCGATGCGAAACTGCGTGGCGCGGAGGGTGACCTTGCCGTCACCGGCCTTTCTTCCGACAGCCGCAAGATCTCGCCCGGCATGCTGTTCGTGGCGCTCGCCGGCAGCAAGGCTGACGGCGCGACCTTCGCAGCCGATGCCGAGAAGAACGGCGCCGTCGCCATCGTTTCCGGCGTGGATGTCCCGGGTCTTTCCGTTCCTATCCTCGTCGTCTCCGAACCACGCCGCTTTCTGGCACTCGCCGCGGCTAATTTCTATGGCGCGCAGCCCGAGACCATGGTCGCAGTGACGGGTACGGCCGGCAAGACGTCGGTTGCCTCCTTCACGCGGCAGATCTGGGCAGCGGCCGGACTGGCCTCGGCGTCGATCGGGACCACCGGCATCGTGGCGCCCGGCCGCAACGAATACGGCTCGCTGACGACGCCCGATCCTGTCGCGCTACACCAGATACTTGCGGAACTCGCGGAGGCCGGCGTCACCCATGCGGCGATGGAGGCGTCCAGCCACGGCCTCGACCAGTGCCGCCTCGACGGCGTCAAACTGGCCGCTGCCGCTTTCACCAATCTCGGCCGCGACCATATGGATTACCATCCGACCGTCGAAGACTACATGGACGCCAAGATGCGGCTCTTCCGCGTCTTGCTGCCGAAGGGCTCGCCGGCGGTCATCTATGCCGACGACGCCTGGTCGCAAAAGGCGATCGCGGCGGCGAGCGAAGCGGGACACGAGGTTCTCACCGTCGGGCGCAAGGGCAATTTCCTGTCCTTGAAGCGGGTCGAGCACTTCCGCCACAAGCAGGTCGCCGAGATCCATCATGGCGACGACATCTACGAAGTCGACATCCCGCTGGCGGGCGATTTCCAGGTGGCCAATGCGCTCGTTTCGGCCGGACTGGCGATCGCGACGGGCGTCGCGCCGAAGATCGCGATGCGGGCGCTCGAAAAACTTGAAGGTGCTTCGGGACGGCTGGAGCTGGTCGGTCACACGAAGGACGGTGCGCTCGCCTATGTGGATTATGCCCACAAGCCGGATGCGCTGGAAAACGTGCTTTCCTCCGTCCGCCCGTTTACGACCGGCAAGGTCGTCGTGGTGTTCGGCTGCGGTGGCGATCGTGACAAGGGCAAGCGTCCGATCATGGGCGAGATCGCCGGACGGTTGGCTGACCTCGTCATCGTCACCGACGACAATCCGCGCTCCGAAGTGCCGCAGACGATCCGCAGCGAGATCATGGCCGCCGTGCCCTCGGCAACGGAGATCGCCGACCGCGGCGAGGCAATCCGCCATGCCGTCGGTCTGCTTGGCCCCGGCGACACGCTGATCGTGGCCGGCAAGGGGCATGAAGAGGGGCAGACGGCAAACGGCGTCACCGTTCCGTTCTCCGACCACAAGGAAATTCTGAAGGCATTGGAAGGTTTGAAGTCTTGAGCCATCTCTGGACCATCTCCGACATGATCAAGGCCATGACCGGGCGCCCGATCGGGCACTTGCCCGAGGGCATTTCCGGCATTTCGATCGACAGTCGTTCGATCGGGCCGGGCGAGGCATTCTTCGCCATCAAGGGCGACCGCGTCGATGGGCACGACTATGCGACGAAGGCGGTTGCCGGCGGCGCGGCGCTGCTGGTGGTCGCCGAGGGCAAGCTTCCGGCGCTCGGGCGACTGACCGCGCCTATGATCGTCGTCGACGACGTTCTCGCGGCGCTCTGCCGTCTCGCTTTGGCGGCGCGCAGCCGTACCGAGGCAAAGATCATCGGCGTCACCGGTTCCGTCGGCAAGACGACCACCAAGGAAATGCTGCGCCACACACTCGCGCCGTCCGGCCGGGTGCATGCCGCCGTCGCCTCCTTCAACAATCACTGGGGCGTGCCGCTGACGCTCGCCCGCATGCCGGCCGACACCGAATACGGCGTATTTGAGATCGGCATGAACCACCCGAACGAGATCCGCCCGCTTGTGAAGATGGTGCGCCCGCATGTGGCGATCATCACGACGATCGCCGCCGCGCATCTCGGCAATTTCTCCGGCCTGGAAGAGATCGCGGCCGCCAAGGCGGAGATCTTCGAAGGCGTCGAGCCTGACGGCCACGCGATCCTCAATCGCGACAACGCCCAGTTCGAATTTCTGGAAGGCGCCGCGATTGCCGCGGGCGTCTCCAATATCCATACCTTCGGCCAGCATTCCAAGGCTGACTATCGCCTTGTCGAATATGAAGGCGATGGTGAGACCGGCCTCGTGGTGGCCGAGATCGACGGAGAGACGCGCGACGTCGCCATCGGGGCCGCCGGCCGGCATATCGCCGAAAATGCCATGGCGGTCCTCGGTGCGGTCAAACTTGCCGGCGCGGACCTCGACGCGGCCGTCGCCGCGCTCGGCGCGCTGTCGGCCGTCAAGGGTCGCGGTGAGCGCCACACTCTGACGATTGACGGCAGCACCTTCACGCTGATCGACGAAAGCTACAATGCCAATCCGGCCTCCATGCGCGCGGCCATCGCGCTGCTGGCATCGGCCAAGCCGAAGGGCGAGGGCAGGCGGATCGCCGTGCTGGGCGACATGCGCGAAATGGGCGAGTTCTCCCAGGACGTCCATGCAGAGCTGGCAACGCCGCTTCTCGCTGCGGGAATTTCCGACGTCTGGCTCGCAGGGCCGGACATGGCGGCGCTGAAAGACGCCCTGCCGCCCAACGTTCAAGTAGAATACCGGGAAAAAACTGAGGATTTGGCGACTTTCGTCGTCGGATCCGTCAGGCCTGGCGATGTGCTTATGGTAAAATCGTCGCTTGGCACCGGATTCGGCAAGATTGTATCCGCGCTCCTTGACAATTACTCCGCGTTTTCCGACACGGGCGGCAACGCATGACCTCTTTTTGAAAGGTTTCTTATGCTCATCTGGCTCGTGGATTTCGCGGATCACCTACAGTTCTTCAATCTCTTCCGCTACATTACCTTCCGCACCGGCGCCGCGGTCTTCACCTCGGCGATGATTGTCTTCCTGTTCGGGCCGAGCATCATTTCCTCCCTGCGTATCCGGCAGGGCAAGGGGCAGCCGATCCGTGCCGACGGGCCGCAGACCCATTTCAAGAAGGCCGGCACGCCGACCATGGGCGGCCTGATGATCCTCGCCGGCATCATCGGGTCGTCGATGCTGTGGGCGGACCTCTCCAACATCTACGTGGTCGCGACGCTGCTCGTTACGCTCGGCTTCGGCGCCATCGGCTTCTATGACGACTACCTCAAGGTGACGAAGCAGACGGAAAAGGGCTTTTCGGCGCGCGCGCGGCTCGGCATCGAGTTCGTGATCGCTGCCATTGCCGTCGTTGCGATGATGATGATGTCGGAGCATAGCGAGCCGAACGGCGCCAAGCTTGCCACCTCGATCGCGTTTCCCTTCGTCAAGGACTTCGTTCTCGATATCGGCTGGTTCTTCATCCTGTTCGGCGGTTTCGTCGTCGTCGGTGCCGGCAATGCCGTCAACTTCACCGACGGCCTCGACGGCCTGGCAATCGTGCCGGTGATCATCGCCGCAGCGTCCTTCGGCGCGATCTCCTATCTCGCCGGCAACGCCGTCTTCGCCAATTACCTGCAGATCAATTTCGTGCCCGGCACCGGCGAACTGGCCGTTGTGCTCGGCGCGGTGATCGGCGCGGGCATGGGCTTCCTCTGGTTCAACGCGCCTCCGGCGGCCATCTTCATGGGCGATACCGGTTCGCTGGCGCTGGGCGGTCTCATCGGCACGGTTGCCGTAGCCACCAAGCACGAGATCGTCATGGCGATCATCGGCGGCCTGTTCGTCATGGAAACGCTGTCGGTGATCATCCAGGTCGGCTACTTCAAGATGACCGGCAAGCGCGTCTTCCTGATGGCGCCGATCCATCACCACTTCGAAAAGCTGGGCTGGACCGAGAGCCAGGTGGTCATCCGCTTCTGGATCATCGCCATGGCGCTTGCTATGCTCGGCCTTTCCACCCTCAAGATCCGTTGAGGGCGCGATGATCCCGGTCACTTCCTTCAAGGGCAGGACGGTTGCTCTTTTCGGGCTCGGCGGTTCCGGCCTTGCGACGGCGAAAGCGCTGGTCGACGGCGGTGCCGATGTCGTCGCCTGGGACGACAATCCGGCAAGCGTGGAGAAGGCCGGCGAGGCCGGTGTTCCGACCGCCGACCTGCATGGGATCGACTGGACGTCCGTCGCGTCCTTCGTGCTTTCTCCCGGCGTGCCTTTGACCCATCCGAAGCCGCACTGGACGGTCGATCTGGCACGGGCGGCGGGCGTCGAGATCATCGGCGACGTCGAACTCTTCGTCCGCGAACGCCGCGCTCATGCGCCCGATTGCCCGCTGATCGCCATTACCGGCACCAACGGCAAGTCGACGACGACGGCGCTGATTGCCCATATCCTGAAGTCGAGCGGCCGCGACACGCAACTCGGCGGCAATATCGGCACGGCCGTGCTGACCCTCGATCCGCCGAAGGACGGCCGGTTCTTCGTCGTTGAATGCTCGTCCTACCAGATCGACCTCGCACCGACGCTCGATCCGACCGCCGGCGTGCTCCTGAACCTGACGCCGGACCATCTCGACCGGCACGGCACGATGCAGCACTACGCGGACATCAAGGAACGGCTGGTGGCCGGCAGCAAGACGGCCATCGTCGGCGTCGACGACAGCTACTGCGTGATGATCGCCGACCGCATCGAGCGCGCCGGCGTGACCGTCAGGCGCATTTCCAGCCGGCAGGTGCTGGCGGACGGCTACTACCTCGAAAAGGGCTGCATCGTCGAAGCCGATAGCGGCGCGACGCACAAGGTGGCAGACCTCTCCGCCATCCAGACGTTGCGCGGCGCTCACAATGCGCAGAACGCAGCCGCAGCGATTGCCGCCTGCCGCGCGGTCGGCGTCTCCGAAGCGGAGATCGTCGCCGGTCTCAATTCCTTCCCGGGCCTCAAACACCGCATGCAGCCGGTCGGACGGCGCGGCAACGTCGTCTTCGTCAACGATTCCAAGGCGACCAATGCGGATGCGGCGGCGCCGGCGCTGTCGAGCTACGACCGCATCTACTGGATCGCCGGCGGCTTGCCGAAGGAGGGCGGGATCACCAGCCTCACGGGCTTCTTCCCGAAGATCGCGCGGGCCTACCTGATCGGCGAGGCGGCACCCGCATTCGCCGCGACGCTCGGCGAGGCGGTGCCCTATGAAATTTCCGGAACACTGGAAAAGGCGGTCGCCCATGCGGCCAATGACGCCGAAAAAGACGAAAACGGGCCGGTTGCGGTCATTTTATCCCCGGCTTGCGCAAGCTTCGACCAGTATAAGAACTTCGAAGTGCGCGGTGACGCCTTTGTCGGGCATGTGCGTGCACTCGATGGCATGGCGATGCTGATCGATCAGGAAACGGGAGCGAATTGACATGGTGATGAGCCGAGCGAAGCGCGGGCCGGTCGCCGACTGGTTCTGGACCATAGATCGCTATCTCCTCGCGGTGTTCGTGCTGCTGATGGGGATCGGCATGATGATGTCGTTTGCGGCGTCGCCGGCGGTCGCCGAGCGGCTGCGCTACGACAGCTTCCATTTCGTCATCCGCCACGCGGTCTTTCTGATTCCGTCGCTCGCGGTTATGATCGGGCTGTCGTTCCTGACGCCGCGGCAGGTTCGCCGCACCGCGCTGATCATGCTGGTGGCAGCCATAGCGCTGATGCTCATTGCCCTGTTCTTCGGCATAGAGGTCAAGGGATCGCGGCGCTGGATCAATATCGGCTCGTTCTCGCTGCAGCCTTCGGAATTCATGAAGCCGGCCTTCATCGTCATTTGCGCCTGGCTGTTCTCCGAGCACGCCCGCCAGCCGGAAATTCCGGGCAATTTCTTCGCGATGATCCTTTTCGTCATCGTCGCGGCGCTGCTGGTCGCGCAGCCGGACCTGGGCCAGACGATCCTGACCAGTCTCGTCTGGAGCGGCATGTTTTTCATGGCCGGCGTGCCATGGTTGTGGATCTTCGTTCTCGGCGGCCTTGGCGTCGCCGGTTTCATGACCGCCTATTACATGTTGCCGCACGTGACAGGACGCGTCGACCGGTTCCTGACCGGCGAGGGGGACACGTTCCAGGTGGATGCGGCGCGCGACGCGATCATGCGCGGCGGCTTTCTCGGACAGGGTCCGGGCGAGGGCACCGTCAAGCGGATCATCCCCGACAGCCATACCGACTTCATCTTCGCGGTGATGGCGGAAGAGTTCGGCATCATCTTCTGCATGTTCATCGTGCTGATCTTCGCCTTCATCGTCATGCGCGGCCTGTCGCACGCGCTGAAGGAAAAGAACGACTTCCAGCGTTTCGCCATCGCCGGCCTGGTGCTGCAGCTCGGCATCCAGTCTATGATCAACATCGGCGTCAATCTCGAACTGCTGCCGGCCAAGGGCATGACGCTGCCCTTTATTTCCTACGGCGGTTCGTCGATGGTGGCGATCGCGGTGACGGCCGGCTTCATCCTGGCGCTGACCCGGTTCCGACCCGAACGGCGGGCGCAGGAGCGCAGCATGTTCCGCGTCCAGGAAAGCGTAGCAGCGGAGTAATCGATGACGGCTTCTAAGGGTATTGTCATGCTGGCCGCCGGCGGAACCGGCGGTCATCTGTTTCCGGCCGAAGCGCTGGCGCACACGCTGAAGGCTCGCGGCTACAGCGTGCATCTCGTCACCGACAGCCGCGCCGAGCGCTATGCCGGCAAGTTCCCGGCCGACGAGGTGCATGTGGTGCCGTCGGCGACGATCGCCTCGAAGAACCCGGCTTCGGTCGCAAAGTCCCTGCTGACGCTGTGGACCGGATACCGCACGGCCAAGCGGATGATCCTTACGGTCAAGCCGAAGGTCGTGGTCGGCTTCGGCGGCTATCCGACGGTCCCGCCGCTTCTGGCAGCGACTGCGCTGCATGTGCCGTCGATGATCCATGAGCAGAACGCCGTTATGGGCCGCGCCAACAAGGCGCTCGCCGCGCGTGTGCAGGCGATCGCCGGCGGCTTCCTGCCCGAACAGGGCGGCACGTTTTCGGAAAAGACCGTGACCACCGGAAATCCGGTGAGGCCGGCTGTCATTGCCGCATCCGAGGCCGGGTATACTGCGTCCGGTGAAGGTCAGCCCTTCCATCTCGTCGTCTTCGGCGGCAGCCAGGGCGCCCAGTATTTCTCGCAGGCGCTGCCCGCCGCGATCGGCCAGCTGCCGGAACCCTTAAGGGCACGGCTGAAGATCACGCAGCAGGCCCGGCCCGAGGACAAGGATGCGGTCATCGCCGCCTATGCCGGCCTTGGCGTGCCGGCCGACGTCTCGCCCTTCTTCACCGACATGGCGGAGCGTATCGGCTCGGCGCAGATGCTGATCTGCCGATCCGGCGCGTCGACCGTATCGGAAATCTCGGTCATCGGCCGTCCGGCTATCCTCGTGCCTTATCCGCATGCGCTCGACCACGACCAGTCGGCCAACGCCGCGGCGCTCGCGGCCAAGGGTGGTGCGGAAGTCATCCAGCAGCGGGATCTGTCGCCGGAGAGGCTGTCGGGCATCATCGCTGACTGGATGAACGACCCCGAACGGCTCGCCGAAATGGCGCTGGCCGCGAAAGGGACGGGGAAGCCGAATGCTGCGGACTTGCTTGCCGATATGGTTGAAGCTATTGCCGACAGACAGGGCGTACAGAAATTCAAGGGAGCAGTCGCATGAAAATGCCGCAGGCCATCGGCCTCGTACACTTCGTCGGCATCGGTGGCATCGGCATGAGCGGCATTGCCGAAGTGTTGCACAATCTCGGCCACAAGGTTCAGGGGTCCGACCAGAACGACAGCGCCAACGTGCAGCGTCTGCGTGACAAGGGCATCGAGGTGTTCATCGGCCACAAGGCGGAAAACCTTGGCGACGCCGAAGTCGTCGTTGTTTCGACCGCGATCAAGAAGAACAATCCGGAGCTCGTGGCCGCGCGCGAGAAATCGCTGCCGATCGTGCGACGGGCGGAAATGCTGGCCGAGCTGATGCGCTTCCGCAATGCGATCGCCATCGGTGGCACGCATGGCAAGACGACGACGACCTCCATGGTGGCCGCGCTACTTGAGGCCGGTAATCTCGATCCGACCGTCATCAATGGCGGCATCATCAATGCCTACGGCACCAATGCGCGCATGGGCGAGGGCGAGTGGATGGTGGTCGAAGCGGACGAATCCGACGGCACCTTCCTGAAACTGCCCGCCGATGTCGCCGTCGTCACCAATATCGATCCGGAACATCTCGATCACTACGGCTCGTTCGATGCGGTGCGCGCCGCCTTCCGGCAGTTCGTCGAGAACGTGCCGTTCTACGGCTTCGGCGTCATGTGCCTCGACCATCCGGAAGTGCAGGCGCTGGTCACCCGTATCGAGGACCGCAAGGTCATCACCTATGGCGAGAACCCGCAGGCCGACGTGCGCTTCATGAATGTGCGCACGGAAGGCGCCCGCGCGATCTTCGACGTTGTCATTCGCCGCCGTCGCACCGGCCGTGTGTTCGAGTTCAAGGATCTCGTCCTGCCGATGCCTGGCCGGCACAACGTCTCGAACGCCACGGCCGCGATTGCCGTTGCCAACCGGCTCGGCATTTCGGAAGAGGACATCAAGAAGGGGCTCGCCTCCTTCGGCGGCGTCAAGCGGCGCTTCACCCCGGTCGGTGAATGGAACGGCGTTCACATCTTCGACGACTACGGCCATCATCCGGTCGAGATCAAGGCGGTCCTGCGCGCCGCGCGCGATGCATGCCCCAACCGGATCATCGCCATCCACCAGCCGCACCGCTACTCGCGTCTGTCGAGCCTGTTCGATGATTTCTCCGCCTGCTTCAACGATGCCGACAGCATCCTGATCGCGCCGGTCTATGCCGCCGGCGAAGACCCGATCGAGGGCGCAGACGCCGAAGGCCTGGTTTCGGCGATCCGCGCCGGCGGTCACCGCGATGCGCGCTATGTGGCGACACCGGCGGAAATCGCCCCGATCGTCGCCGAGCTTGCCCGGCCGGGTGACTACGTCGTATTTTTGGGGGCAGGTAGCATTACATACTGGGCGGCCGCGCTTGCAGGCGAACTGGCCGCTCTTCCCGGAGCTCGTGCATGAAGACTGTAGATGGTGAAAAGCTGCTCGCCTCGCTTGGCGACAGCGTGAGTGGATTGAAGGGCAGGCTGACGCCGAATGCGCCCATGGACCGCGTGACCTGGTTCCGCGCCGGCGGTTTTGCCGAACTGATGTTCCAACCGCATGACGTCGAGGATCTCTCGACATTTCTGAAGAACCTGTCGGACGATGTGCCGGTGACGATCATCGGCGTAGGCTCCAACCTCCTCGTGCGCGACGGCGGGATTCCGGGTGTCGTCATCCGGCTGTCGGCCAAGGGGTTCGGTTCGGTTGATCTGGCAGGAGAGAATCGCATCCGCGCGGGCGCGATCTGCCCGGACAAGAACATCTCCGCCATGGCGCTCGACAACGGCATCGGCGGCTTTGCCTTCTACTACGGCATTCCCGGCGCCATCGGCGGCGCGGTGCGCATGAATGCGGGCGCCAACGGATCGGAAACGCGCGAGCGCCTGGTCGAGGTCGAAGCCGTCGACCGCAAGGGCAATCCGGTCCGGCTTTCCAATTCCGACATGGGCTACAGCTACCGTCATTCGGAAGCGCCGGCCGACCTGATCTTCACCTTCGCCACCTTCGAAGGCTATCCGGAAGACAAGGCGAAGATTCGCGCCGACATGGATGCCGTGCGCGAGCACCGCGAAACCGTGCAGCCGGTTCGCGAGAAGACCGGCGGCTCGACCTTCAAGAATCCGCCCGGCCATTCCGCCTGGAAGCTGATCGACGAAGCGGGCTGCCGCGGTCTCGTCTATGGCGGTGCGCAGATGTCGTCGCTGCATTGCAATTTCATGATCAATACGGGGCAGGCGACAGCCTATGATCTCGAAAGTCTCGGCGAAACCGTACGCCGCCGGGTCTACGAGAATTCCGGCGTTCTGCTGGAGTGGGAGATCAAGCGGATCGGCAATTTCATGCCTGGTCGCGAGGTCGAAATCTTTACGCCGTAGGCCTCAAAACCGTTAACCTGATTCTTAACGCCCCTGTCCGAAAGCCGGATCAGGGGCGTTTCTTTTTGTGCTCATGTCTTGAGTCTTGTTCGCCATGCAAGTGTCTGATTTGCATGGCAGAAGGGAACCCGTCGTGACCTGTGGCAGAGGATGAATTTCCTCAATCGCGACGTCAGTTAACGAAAGTAAACGCAATATTAACCATAATGGTTTTGAAGTGGGTTTCAGGCGATTGCCGTTAACCGATTCACGAACCCGCCAGTCTGACGCAAGCGTCGGCACATAGGTTGAGAAGTCTAGTTTGGGGGTATTTATGAGTGCCAAGCATGTGGCTGTCCTGATGGGAGGATTTTCCTCCGAAAGGCCCGTTAGCCTTTCTTCGGGCAACGCCTGCGCTGATGCGCTGGAATCGGTGGGCTACCGCGTGACGCGCGTCGATGTCGGTCGCGACGTCTCCTCCGTTCTTGCCGAACTCAAGCCCGATGTCGCCTTCAACGCGCTGCATGGCCCGTTCGGGGAGGATGGCACGATCCAGGGCGTGCTCGAATATCTGCAGATTCCCTATACGCATTCCGGTGTGCTGGCCTCGGCGCTCGCCATGGACAAGCAGCAGGCGAAGTGCGTTGCGATGGCGCACGGCATCCCGGTCGCGCCGGCACGCGTCATGAATCGCTTCGAGATCGGCGGCAAGCATCCGATCGAGCCGCCCTATGTGGTGAAGCCGGTCACGGAAGGCTCGTCCTTCGGTGTCGTCATCGTCAAGGAAGATCAGTCGCATCCGCCGCAGTTCCTGACTTCGTCGGAATGGAAATACGGCGACCGCGTCATGGTCGAGCGCTACATTCCCGGCCGCGAACTGACCTGTGGCGTGATGGGTGACGAGGCGCTGTGCGTGACGGAAGTATTGCCGCAGGGCAACACATTTTACGATTACGAATCGAAGTATGCCCCGGGTGGATCAAAACATGTCCTTCCGGCGGAAATTTCACCGATTATTTACCAAAAAATACAAACACTGTCTCTCCAGGCGCATCGTGCGATCGGGTGTCGCGGCGTCAGCCGCTCGGACTTCCGGTTCGACGACAGCGCTGGTGGGGATGGTGAGATTATCTGGCTGGAAGTGAACACGCAGCCCGGCATGACCGCGACCTCGCTCGTGCCGGAAATGGCCCAGCACAAGGGTCTTTCCTTTGGTGAATTTCTCCGTTGGATGGTGGAGGACGCGTCGTGCCAGCGTTGAAGCTGCAAAGTCTGAAGAGACATACGGGGCGGGAGGCTGTCGCTCCTTCGTCGCAGCAGAAGGTGATGGTTCTGCCGCGTCCGGTTCGTCGCGTGGTTCGCTTCATGTCGAGCCTTGCCGGTGGCCGGGTTCATATCCCCGAGCATGTCGGCACCGTTTCCGCGATCGCCTTCCTGGCCTCCGTCGGCATCTACGGCATGGTCCTTGGCGGTCATGCGGATGCCGTCGCCCAGGCGACGACGACCGCGGCCGGCTTTGCCATCGAAGACGTCAAGGTTTCCGGCAATATCCAAACCTCCGAGATCGAAATCCTGCAGGTGCTTGGCCTTGATGGCGCGACTTCGCTGATGGCGCTGAACGCCGAGCACGCGAAGACCAATCTCGAAAAGCTGCCCTGGGTCGAGAAGGCCGAGGTCCGCAAGATTTACCCGAAGACCGTCGATGTCCGTCTGGTCGAACGTCAGGCCTATGCCATCTGGCAGCACGGTTCCGATCTCTCGCTGATCGAGAAGAGCGGCTCCGTGATCGCACCGCTCAAGGACGGCAAGTTCGTCAACCTGCCGCTGCTCGTTGGTCGTGACGCCGAAGTGGCCGCCCGCGAATTCGATGCCGATTTCGCCGCGTGGCCCGACGTGAAGGCGCGGGTGAGGGCCTATGTTCGTGTCGGCGGCCGTCGCTGGGATCTCTATCTCAACAACGGCGTGATCGTGAAGTTGCCGGAAGAGGGCATAGATCAGGCGCTGGCGGAGCTTTCCGACATGGAACGCTCGCAGCAGCTGCTCGAGCGCGAGATCGCCTCGGTCGACTTCCGGCTTGCTGACCGGACCACCATCGAACTCACCCCCGATGCCGCCAAGCGCCGTGATGCGGCTGTTGCCGTGCGCATGAAGGAACTGAAGAAAGCGGAGCGGCAAATATGAGCCTTTTCGGGTCACAGAGTTTCGGCCTGCCACGCATGAAGCCGCTTTCGCTGAAGCGCTCGCATGTCGTGTCCGTGCTCGACATCGGCTCGACCAAGGTCGTCTGCATGATCGGCCGGCTGACGCCGCGCCAGGAAAGCGAGATCCTTCCGGGCCGCACGCACAGCATCGAGATCATCGGCATCGGCCACCAGCGCTCGCGCGGTGTGAAGACCGGCGTCATCGTCGATCTGGACGCTCTGGAAAACGTCGTCCGCCTGGCCGTCGATTCGGCCGAGCGCATGGCGGGCCTGACTGTCGACAGCCTGATCGTCAATGTTTCAGCCGGCCGTCTTGCCAGCGAGATCTACACCGCGACCGTTGACCTCGGCGGTCAGGAAGTCGTCGAGACCGACCTGCGCAAGGTCCTGTCGCTCGCAGCCCAGCAGTCCATGCGCCAGGAGCGCACCGTTCTGCACTCGATCCCGGCCGGTTTCACGCTCGACGGCGAGCGCGGCATCCGCGATCCGCTGGCCATGTACGGCGACCTGCTCGGCGTCGACATGCATGTGGTGACCGCCGAAGTGCCGTCGCTGAAGAATCTCGAGCTCGCCGTCAATCGCGCTCACCTCTCGGTCGAAGCGATGGTCGCGACGCCTTACGCCAGCGGTCTTGCCTCTCTCGTCGAGGACGAGATCGAGCTTGGCTGCGCCTCTATCGACATGGGCGGCGGCACGACGACGATTTCCGTCTTTGCCGAAGGCAAGCTGGTGCACACCGACGCCATCAGCCTCGGCGGCCACCATGTGACGACCGATCTTGCGCGCGGGCTGTCCTGCCGCATCGACGATGCCGAACGCCTGAAGGCGGTGCATGCGACGGCTCTGCCGGCAGGCGCCGACGATGGCGACGTCATAACCATTCCGCCGTTTGGCGACGATGACCGTGATCTTCCCACCCACGTGCCGCGTGCGCTGGTGTCCCGCATTGTCCGGGCCCGCGTCGAGGAAACGCTGGAGCTGATCCGGGACCGCATCCAGCGCTCGGGTTTCTCCCCGATCGTCGGCAAGCGGGTCGTGCTGACCGGCGGCGCAAGCCAGCTGACCGGCCTGCCGGAAGTTGCACGGCGCATCCTCGCCCGCAACGTCCGCGTCGGTCGTCCGATGGGTGTCTCCGGGCTGCCGACGGCAGCCAAGGGACCGGCCTTCTCCACTGCGGTCGGATTGATGATCTATCCGCAGGCAGCCGGTCAGGAAGCCCACGCGTCAGGTGGCGGCCTTCTGTCTTCCCTGTCCGGCGGCAGCGGCCGTCTGGCGCGGATGGGACAGTGGCTGAAAGAGAGCTTTTAACGGAACACAAGGAATTGGCCGGCGTGGCGATGCGGCCATAATCGAGAAGGAACTGGGTACATGACTATCAAGCTGCAGAAGCCAGACATTACGGAGCTGAAGCCCCGCATCACCGTATTCGGTGTCGGTGGCGGTGGCGGAAACGCCGTCAACAACATGATCACCGCCGGCCTCCAGGGTGTCGACTTCGTCGTCGCCAACACGGACGCCCAGGCGCTGATGATGTCCAAGGCCGAACGCATCATCCAGCTCGGCGTGCAGGTTACCGAAGGTCTCGGTGCAGGTTCGCAGCCGGAAGTCGGCCGTGCAGCCGCTGAAGAATGCATCGACGAGATCGTCGATCACCTGAACGGCACCCACATGTGCTTCGTCACCGCCGGCATGGGCGGCGGCACCGGCACGGGCGCAGCTCCGGTTGTGGCCCAGGCAGCCCGCAACAAGGGCATCCTGACGGTCGGCGTCGTCACCAAGCCATTCCACTTCGAAGGCGCGCGCCGCATGCGTCTCGCCGAGATGGGCATCGAGGAACTTCAGAAGTCGGTCGACACCCTGATCGTCATTCCGAACCAGAACCTCTTCCGTATCGCCAATGACAAGACCACGTTCGCCGACGCCTTCGCGATGGCCGACCAGGTTCTGTACTCCGGCGTCGCCTGCATCACCGACCTGATGGTCAAGGAAGGCCTGATCAACCTCGACTTCGCCGACGTCCGCTCGGTCATGCGCGAGATGGGCCGTGCGATGATGGGCACCGGCGAGGCATCCGGCGAAGGCCGCGCAATGGCTGCAGCCGAAGCTGCAATCGCCAACCCGCTGCTCGATGAAACCTCGATGAAGGGCGCGCAGGGCCTGCTGATCTCCATCACCGGCGGTCGCGACATGACCCTCTTCGAAGTCGACGAGGCTGCGACCCGCATTCGCGAGGAAGTCGATCCGGATGCGAACATCATCCTCGGCGCGACCTTTGACGAATCGCTGGAAGGCATCATCCGCGTGTCGGTCGTTGCCACCGGTATCGATCGCGAGATCAACCAGGCCTATCAGCAGGAAATCGCTTCCCGCCCGATCGTCCGCCCGGCTGCCAAGCCGCAGATGATGCAGCAGCCGGCTCCGGTGGCTCCGGTTCAGCAGAAGGCTGCCGATCCGATCGCCGACACGATCCGCTCTGCCGAAGCCGAAATGGAACGCGAACTCGAGATCGCCAACCGTCATCAGGCGTCTCAGGAGGAAAGGCAGGTCGTCCAGCAGGACGAGACCTTTCGCCCCCAGAGCAAGCTATTCGTAGGTTCGGCACCGGTCGCTGAAGCTCCGCAGCCGGCTCCGGTTCGTCCGATGCCGCAGCCCCAGCCGCAGCCGATGGCTGCAGCTCCGGCACCTGTGATGCAGCGTGCTCCGGCTCCGGCCCCTGTCGCTCCGCAGCCGACGCTGCGCAGCGAGCCGTCCATGAACCAGATGGTCGAGCCGGTCCGCATGCCGAAGGTCGAGGATTTCCCGCCGGTCCTGAAGGCAGAGATCGAACATCGTGCGCATACCATCCATGCGCCCGACACCGACGAACGCGGTCCGATGGGTCTTCTGAAGAAGATCACCAACTCGCTGTCGCGTCGTGACGAAGACGACGATGCACGGGCAGAGGCTCCGGCTCCGGCCGCACAGCCTTCCGTCCAGCAGCGCCGCGCCGCCCTGTCGCCTGAGGCCAGCCTCTATGCGCCGCGTCGTGGCCAGCTCGACGATCACGGCCGTGCTGCACCGCAGTCCAGCGCGGCGCGCGACGACGATCACCTGGAAATCCCGGCCTTCCTTCGCCGGCAGTCGAACTAACGGCGAGTGATTCCAGATTGTCATCGATGGCCCGGGCAGAAATGCCCGGGCCATTGTGTTTCAAGGTCGTTTTCAAAGGCGAAATTGCTTATTTGATTCAATGTGTTGTGTTCGTAACAATTGGAAAGAAACAGTGATTTGGAATTCCCTTCGGGCGCTCGTAAACATGCACTGGGACGTGTGGGTAACGTAACGGCCGTTTGCTGGTCGGAACTCATACTTGATTTATTTCGGGGCAATAGGCGCGGGTGCCAGCTGGTCTCGGCGCTAAAAAGGTAGAAACGATGGCAATTGGCTTGCTGAGTTTTCAAACGACTGTTGCAGAGCCGGTGACGATTTCCGGAGCCGGTGTTCATTCCGGCAAGCCGGTCAGCATCACTTTCAACCCGGCCGAGGCCGGAACCGGCGTGATTTTCCAGCGCGTGCACGCCGATGGCAGCTCGACGGAATTGAAGGCTGTTTCCTCGCAGGTCGGCAATACCGATTTCTGCACGGTTCTCGGCTTCTCGCCGGCCCATTCGGTCGCGACCGTCGAACATGTGATGGCGGCCATCTACGCGCTCGGCCTCGACAACGTCGTGATCGAATGCGACGGCGCCGAAATGCCGATCATGGACGGCTCTTCGCGGATGTTCATCGAGGCGATCGAGGAAGTCGGCATCGTCAATCTCGGCGTCAAGCGCCGCTATATTCGCGTGCTGAAGCCGGTGCGCTACGAGGAAGGCCAGAGCTGGAGCGAGTTTCTGCCCTATGACGGCACCCGGTTCGAGGTCGAGATCGAGTTCGACACGCCGCTGATCGGCCGCCAGAAGTGGGAAGGCAACCTGACGGCGCAGACCTTCAAGGACGAGCTGTGCGCCGCCCGTACCTTTGGTTTCATGCGGGACGTGGAACGCCTCTGGGCCGCCGGTCTGGCGCTTGGTTCCTCGCTTGAAAATTCGGTCGTCATTTCCGACGATCATACGGTCATCAACCCGGAAGGTCTGCGCTACCCGGTCGACGAGTTCGTGCGTCACAAGACGCTGGACGCCGTCGGCGACCTGGCGCTTGCCGGCGCGCAGTTCATCGGCTGCTACCGGTCCTATCGCGGCGGCCACAAGATGAACGCGAAGGCGCTGAAGGCGCTGCTCAGCGATCCGACGGCCTA
This sequence comes from Rhizobium sp. PAMB 3174, assembly GCF_052908375.1. Taxonomy (NCBI): domain Bacteria; kingdom Pseudomonadati; phylum Pseudomonadota; class Alphaproteobacteria; order Hyphomicrobiales; family Rhizobiaceae; genus Rhizobium; species Rhizobium sp. PAMB 3174. The sequence goes on from NZ_CM128608.1 coordinate 1,159,734, forward strand.
TGAAGTCGTCGAAACGCAGGTGCCGGCACCGACCGTCAGGGCCCGCGAAATGGTCGCGATCAACGCGCCGGAATTTGCGCCCTGGTCGGCTTGAACCGGACAGGAATCACTTGAAAATGGATAAAGGCCGCTTCCCCGGAAGCGGCCTTTTGATTGCGGTGGACGGGGCAGGGGGATGCGTGAAGACGGAAATAAATCAATTCCATGGGGAAATCGGCGCTGACGCTGCCGCGTGCCTTAAAATTGCATTATTGCTTTCATTTAAGCGCATCTCAGTCTAGAAACGCCATCGGTCTCATGCGCCAGACAAGACGCCGCTAGTTTCGATGCGGCACAAACGGGATTGTTCGATGAAGTATGTAGTGTCATCTGCCAGAAAGAATACCGTTCGGCTGGCATTGGTTTCCGCCTTGATGTTCGGGACGGGCGCCCTTGTGGCCGGCTGCCAGTCCGACAAGGATATCGACATTACCAAGCTCGGCGTGCAGACCGATCCGCCGGAACAGCTCTACAATCAGGGTCTGGCCAACATCCAGGCCGGCAACATGACCGAGGCCGGCCGCAAGTTCGACGCGATCGACCGTGAGCATCCCTTCACCGACTGGGCCCGCAAGGCGCTCGTCATGTCGACCTTCATCAAGTACCGTCAAGGCGACTACGAGACCGCGATCCAGAACGGCAAGCGGTACATGAAGCAGTACAGCAATTCCGACGACAGCGATTACGTGCTTTACCTGATGTGCCAGTCGTCGGCACGCACGATCGTCGATGTGACGCAGGACCAGCGTAACGCCCAGCGTACCGTCGACATCTGCCAGGAACTGCTCGACAGCTATCCGCAGTCCCAGTACGCGGACGAATCGCAGAAGCAGATCCGCTACGCGCGCAACAACCTTGCGGGCAAGGAAATGCAGATCGGCCGCTACTATCTGGAGCGCAAGGATTATCTCGCCTCCATCAACCGATTCCGGATCGTCGTCGAGAAATATTCGAACACGAACCAGATCGAGGAGGCGCTGGCCCGTCTCGTCGAGGCCTATTATGCGATGGGCATCACCAGCGAAGCGCAGACGGCAGCCGCCGTTCTCGGACGCAATTATCCGGATAGCCAGTGGTATGCCGACTCCTATAAGCTCTTGCAGTCTGGCGGTCTCGAACCGCGGGAGAGCACCGGATCGTGGATTTCGCGGGCCGGCAAGAAGCTGCTTCTCGGAACCTAAGGCATAAGGTGAATGCTTACACAGCTCTCGATCCGCGATATCGTACTGATCGAACGGCTGGACCTTGCCTTTGAAAATGGTCTCTCGGTTCTGACGGGCGAGACGGGTGCCGGCAAATCCATTCTTCTCGACAGTCTCTCCCTGGCGCTTGGCGGCCGGGGCGATGGCGGTCTCGTGCGCCATGGCGAGGATAAGGGGCAGGTCACGGCCGTCTTTGATGTCGGTATGGATCATCCGGCCCGCGCCCTGGTGCGCGACAACGACATCGATGACGACGGCGACCTGATCTTCCGGCGCGTTCAATCCGCCGACGGCCGCACGCGCGCCTTCATCAACGACCAGCCCGTCAGCGTGCAACTGATGCGGCAATGCGGCCAGCTGCTCGTCGAAATCCACGGACAGCACGACGACCGCGCCCTTGTCGACACGGACGCACACCGGGCCCTGCTCGACGCCTTCGCCGGATTGACCGGAGAGGCGGAAGAGGTGGCCCATGCCTACGCGGCGATGCGTGAGGCGGAGAGGGCAGTCAAGAAGCAGCGCCAGCGGGTCGAGGATGCCGCGCGGGAGGCCGATTATCTCCGGGCCTCCGTCGAGGAGCTCGAATCGCTCGGTCCCGCCGATGGCGAGGAAGAAGAACTTGCGGAGCGCCGCGCCGACATGATGAAGGCGGAGCGGATCGCCGGCGACATTTCCGAGGCGAGCGAAATCCTCAATGGCAACGCGTCGCCCGTGCCGCTGATCGCCTCTCTGGTCCGCCGTCTGGAACGCAAGTCGCATGAGGCTCCGGGCCTTCTCGAGGAGACCGTCGAACAGCTGGACGCGGCGCTCAACAGCCTTTCCGAGGCGCAGATGTCGGTCGAGGCGGCGCTGCGCAGGACGGAGTTCGATCCGCGCGAACTGGAGCGGGTGGAGGAACGGCTGTTCGCGCTGAGGGCCGCCTCGCGCAAATTCTCCGTGCCGGTCAGCGAACTGCCGGCGCTTGCCGTGCGGATGATCGCGGAAGTCGCCGAAGTCGATGCGGGCGCGGAAAAGCTTGCGGCGCTGGAAGGGGCCGAGGCGCTCGCCCGCGAAGCATTCGCGGCGAAGGCGAAGGCGCTTTCGACAAAGCGCCACAATGCGGCGGATGCGCTTGCCGGCGCCGTCATGGCCGAACTGCCGGCGCTGAAGCTGGAGCGGGCGCGCTTTACCGTCGAGGTCGAGACGGATGCCGGCAAGGCTTCCGCCGATGGCATCGACACGATCGAGTTTCATGTGCAGACCAATCCCGGCACCCGGCCCGGGCCGATCATGAAGGTCGCATCGGGCGGTGAACTGTCGCGCTTCCTGCTGGCGCTCAAGGTCGCGCTTGCCGATCGCGGATCGGCGCCGACGCTGGTCTTCGACGAAATCGACACGGGCGTCGGGGGGGCGGTCGCCGACGCCATCGGCCAGCGGCTGAAGCGACTTTCCGAGCGGGTGCAGGTTTTGTCCGTGACGCATGCGCCACAGGTGGCAGCGCGGGCTTCGACGCACTATCTCATCTCCAAGGCCCCGACGAGCGGCAAGGAGGACCGTATCGCCACCCGTGTCGCCAGCATGGCGCGCGAGGCGCGGATGGAGGAAATTGCCCGAATGCTCGCTGGCGCTACCGTGACCGACGAGGCGAGGGCCGCGGCGGCCAAGCTCCTGTCCGGCGGCTAGAGCCTCCGCCGCTTGTCCGGGGCGGCTTGCGGCTCGACCCGGACCTGACATTCTGCCCGCGGCCGTTCCGGCGGCGGGAAAGGGAGTTTGATGATCGACATCATTGCGCATTACTGGCCGCACATCCTTGCCGTCCTTTCCATCCTTCTCGGCGCTCCGGCTGCAATCCATGCGACCCTGACCAAGGATGACGTGCGCTCCGCGGTCGGCTGGGTCGGCATCATCCTGCTTTCGCCGGTGGTCGGCGCGCTCCTCTACTACATCGCAGGCATCAACCGCATCCGCCGCCAGCAGATGCGCTACCGCCGCCATCTCCTCACCGAGGTTCTGGATGTCGACGCCGACCAGTTCGAGGTGACGGACCAGGAACTGGAGCCGATCTTCGGCGAACGCACGGCTGCCATGGTGCGGCTCGGCGACCGCGTCACGCGCTGGCCGGTGACGTCCGGCAACAGCGTGGAGCTGCTGTCGTCCGGCGACGAGACCTATGCGTCCATGCTGGAGGCGGTCGGCAATGCCCAGCGGAGCATTTTCCTCGAGACCTATATCTTCGACCGCGACGGGATCGGCAAGGCGCTTGCCGATCGGCTGGGCGAGGCCGTCAGCCGCGGGGTCGAGGTGAGGGTGCTGGTCGATGCCGTCGGCGCACGCTACTCGACGCCAAGCATCCTCGGCTATCTTCGTGACAAGGGGGTAAGGGCGGATGTCTTCAACGGCAACGTCATCGTCGGCCTGAGGCTGCCCTATGCCAATCTGCGCGTTCACCGGAAAATCCTGACCGTGGACGGATCTGTCGCCTTTGTCGGGGGCATGAATATCCGCGACGCTTTCCGGGGCCCAGATTCCGCCCGCGACACGCATTTTCGGGTGCGCGGGCCCATCGTCGGCAGTCTGTTCACCTGTGCGGCCGAGGACTGGCATTTCGCCACCCGCGAGACCCTGGACGGTCCGGCCTGGAAGGTCGCGGCAGGCGCCGCTGCGCCGAAGTCACCGGTGTTCATGCGCGCTGTGCAGTCCGGCCCCGACCGGCATCTGGAAGCCAACCAGAAAATGCTGCTCGGCGCCTTCTCGGTCGCAAAGCATTCGATCCGCATCATGTCGCCCTATTTCCTGCCGGACAAGGAGCTGATCAGCGCGTTGGCGACGGCGTCAAGGCGCGGCGTCGACGTCGAGATCATCGTGCCGTCGCTCAACAACCTGATGCTGGTGGATCGTGCCATGACGGCGCAGTTCGACCAGCTGATCAAGGAGGGCTGCCGGATCTACCGGGGTGCCGGCGTCTTCAATCACTCCAAGCTTCTCTGCGTCGACAGCGCCTGGTCCTTTGTCGGCTCCTCCAATCTTGATTCGCGCTCGCTGCGGCTCAATTTCGAGATCGACCTCGAAGTGTTCGACGCCGACTTCGCGACGATGATCTCCAACCGGATCGGTGCGGCGATCGACCGGGGCGAGCCGGTCACGCTGAGGAGCTTGCGCGAACGGCCTTTCCTCTTGCGGCTTTTTGACCGTATCCTCTGGCTGGGTTCGCCCTATCTATAGGGGAAGACGCAACAAACCCGTCGAAGGATGGATATGCGAAGGCAGCGCAAGGACAACCTGACCTCAACAATCATCACCTCGCTGCGCACCCGGCGGGCGAGCCGGCCGGCGGAGAGGGTGGCCGTCGAGACCGGCCAGCTGCGCGTTGCCTCCTACAATGTCCATAAATGCGTCGGTACCGATGGACGTTTCGATCCCGAACGCATCCTCAAGGTCATCGGAGAGATCGATCCCGACGTCATTGCCCTGCAGGAGGCGGACACGCGCTTCGGCGAGCGGACCGGCCTCCTCGATCTCAAGCGGCTGCAGATGGAGACGGGGTTGACCGCCGTGCCGATCACGGGGCTTGCGCGGGCCCATGGCTGGCACGGCAACGCGCTCTTCGTGCGCCGGGCGATCATTCGCGACATCCACCAGATGAACCTGCCGGGGATCGAGCCGCGCGGCGCGCTGGTCACCGAGATCGAACTGGAGACCGGTTCGGCGCTGCGCTTCATCGCCGCCCATTTCGGCCTGTTGCGCTGGGCGCGGCTCAGGCAGGTGGATGCGATCGCCTCGTTGATGCGCAACGGCCCGGACATCGCCACCGTGCTGATGGGTGATTTCAACGAATGGCGGCTCGGGGAGCGTTCGGCGCTATCGGCGCTGCAGGCGGATTTCGGGCCGCTGCCGCAGCCTGTGCCGAGCTTCCCGTCGCGCCTGCCGATGCTGTCGCTCGACCGCATTCTCGGCAACCGGCAGGGGCTGGTGCAGGCGCTTGCCGTGCATGACAGCGCGCTGGCGCGCACCGCCTCCGACCATCTGCCGCTGACCGGCATCGTCAATCTCGACCGGGTGGATGCTTAAACCTGTCAGCATTCGGCTTGAGCCGGCTCGTGAGTGGTTTTCTTCCGCCGACTTCACGGCTAAACACAATGCGGAAATCTGCATGAGGCGACCCGATGTCCGACACCCCTGAGCCCCGTCCCGTCGAAACCTTGAGCCGCGAAGAGGCGGAGAGCGAGCTTGCCTTCCTCGCTGCCGAGCTCGCCCGTCATGACGCGCTTTATCACGGCAAGGACGCGCCGGAGATCAGCGATGCCGACTACGACGCGCTGAAGCGGCGCAATGATGCGATCGAGGAGCGGTTTCCGGACCTGATCCGCGCCGACAGCCCGTCGAAGAAGGTCGGCTCTGCGCCGTCGGACACCTTTGCGCCGGTCACGCATGCCCGTCCCATGCTGTCGCTCGGCAACGTGTTTTCCGACGAGGACGTGCAGGACTTTGTCGCATCGGTCTATCGTTTCCTTGGACAATTGCCGGACAATTCGATCGCCTTTACCGCCGAGCCGAAGATCGACGGACTTTCCATGTCGCTGCGCTACGAGAACGGCCGGCTGGTGACGGGGGCGACACGCGGCGACGGCACGACGGGCGAGAACGTGACCGCCAATATCCGGACAATCTCGCAGATCCCCGAAAGGCTGCCCGCAGGCGTTCCCGCGGTCGTCGAGGTGCGCGGCGAGGTCTACATGGCCAAGTCCGATTTCCTGGCCCTCAACAAGCTGATGGAGGAAGAGGGCAAGCCGACCTATGTCAATCCGCGCAATACCGCTTCCGGCTCGCTGCGCCAGCTCGATGCGAAGGTGACGGCCAGCCGCAAGCTCAAATTCTTCGCCTATGCCTGGGGCGAAATGTCGGAAATGCCGGCCCGAAGCCAATATGACATGGTCATGGTGCTGAAGGACTGGGGTTTTCCGGTCAATCCGCTGATGGCGCGGCTGTCCTCGCTCGACGATCTTCTGGCCCATTACCGCGACATCGGCCTCAAGCGTGGCGACCTCGACTACGACATCGACGGCGTCGTCTACAAGGTCGACCGGCTGGACCTGCAGGAACGCCTCGGCTTCCGCTCGCGCTCGCCGCGCTGGGCGACGGCGCACAAGTTCCCGGCCGAACAGGCCTTCACGAAGCTGACCGGCATCGACATCCAGGTCGGCCGCACCGGAGCGCTGACGCCAGTGGCGCGCCTCGAGCCCGTCACCGTCGGCGGGGTCGTCGTCACCAATGCGACGCTGCACAACGAGGACTATATCAAGGGCATCGGCAATTCCGGCGAGCCGATCCGCGAGGGTCGCGACATCCGCGTCGGCGACACGGTGATCGTGCAGCGGGCCGGCGACGTCATCCCGCAGATTGTCGACATCGTGGAAGAGAAGCGGCCGGAGGGGGCGGAGGCCTACAGGTTTCCGACGACTTGCCCGGTCTGCGGTAGCCATGCGGTCCGGGAAGTCAACGAGAAGACCGGCAAGATTGACGCTGTGCGGCGCTGCACCGGCGGCTTCGTCTGCCGGGCGCAGGCTGTCGAGCACCTGAAGCACTTCGTCTCGCGCAACGCCTTCGACATCGAGGGTTTCGGCTCGAAGCAGGTCGATTTCTTCTTCGAAAGCGAGGATCCGTCTCTGCAGATCCGTACCGCACCTGATATCTTCACGCTGGAGAAGCGTCAGGCGCAGTCGGAACTGACCAAGCTCGAAAACATCGACGGTTTCGGCAAGGTGAGCGTGGCGAAGCTCTACGCCGCGATCAACGACCGTCGCTCCATCGCGCTGCATCGCTTCATCTACGCGCTCGGTATCCGCCACGCGGGCGAGACGACGGCCAAGCTCCTGGCGCGCTCTTACGGCACCTACGAGGCCTTTGCGGCGGCGATGAAGGAGGCCGGCAGTCTTTCCGGCGACGCCTGGACCGACCTCAACAATATCGACGGGATCGGCGAGGTGGTCGCGCGATCGATCGTCGAATTCTACAAGGAGCCGCGCAATCTCGAGGTTCTGGAACGTCTTCTCGCCGAGGTGACGCCTGAGACCGCCGAAGCGCCGACCACGACCGATAGCCCGGTCGCCGGCAAGACGGTTGTCTTTACCGGCTCACTGGAAAAGTTCACCCGCGACGAAGCCAAGGCGCGGGCCGAAAGCCTCGGCGCCAAGGTGGCGGGATCGGTGTCAAAGAAGACCGACATCCTCGTCGCCGGCCCCGGTGCCGGCTCAAAGCTCACCAAGGCCCAGGAACTCGGCATCCAGACAATGGACGAGGACGAATGGCTTGCGCTGATCGGCGGGTGAGGGGAGTTCAGAAGAGGTTCGTCAGGTCTCTGCGACCATCAATGACCCGTACTATCTCGACGGTGTGGACTTCGCCTTCTTCCGTATCCGGAATTGTCTCGTAGAGGATGACATAAGGCGCTTCGACGAGCATTCTTGCTGAGTGATGGATTTCGGGATGCCGTGAGCCCAGGCGCGGATGTTCGGAAAGCAAGGCAGTCTTTGATTTGAAGCGTGCGAAATAGCGCTCTGCGCTTAGCGGGCTGACAAGGCCCAGGTCGACATAAATCCGCTTGACGTCTTCCCTGGCTCGTGGAGACCATACGAGCTTAGCGATCATCAGTCCTGGCCGCGGCAAGCGCCTCACGGGCTTCGTCAAGAAGCTGTTCCATGTCGATTTCTGCTGCTGCGCCGCTGGCTTTTCCTTCCGCCCAAAGCGCCTTCAGCCTTGCAATGTCGTCACGCCGCTGCAGCCATTTTGCCGACCATTCACGCATGGCTTCGCGCACGACCTCGCTGCTGCTGGCATAGGCGCCGCTATCCACCGCGTCACGCAGCAGTTCCGCCTGCTGTGGTGTCATGGAGATGCTGATTTTCTCTACGTTGGCCATAATACACCTCGTTGGTGGTAAACTTTACCACCAACGGCGATGGTGTCCAAGCCCTCTGGCTCACAACAGCGTTGAAAGCTAGCCCTTCTTTTTCCCCTTGAAAGGCTTTCCGCCGAACGGCTTGCCGCCGGGTTTGCCCTTGCCGCCGGGGCCGCCCTTGGGCTTGCCGGCATAGGCGGGCTTGTCGCCTCTTCTGTCGCCGTTGTCGCGCCCGGCGAAGGCGGATTTGCCGCCGGCGGGCTTGGCCTTCTTCCACGGCGCATTGTCGTCGCTCTTGCGGAAGGGCTTTTCAGCGGCGGGCTTGGCATCGCCCCAGACTTCGTCGTCGGCCTTGCGCATGTCGTCGTCGCGGCGCTTGCCCGCGTAGGGCTTCTTTGCGGCAAAGCCGTCGCCGGAAGGCTTGTCCTTCTTCCAGTCCTTGCGCGGCGCCTTCTCGTAGGCGTCATCGCGATCGCGGCGGGGGCGATCGGCGTTGTCGCGCGGCGGACGTGGAGCGCGCTCCTTCTGCGGAGCGGCGAAATCCGGCATGCCGTCGACGGGGCGGACATTGATGCCGCGGTCGATGGTCTTGTTCGGTCCGAGCGAGGCGAGGAAGCTTTCCGCGGAATTCTCGGCGATCTCGACGAAGGTTTCTTCCTGCATCAGCTTGATGCGGCCGATCTCGCGCTTCGTCAGGTTGCCGTGACGGCAGAGCATCGGGATGAGCCAGCGCGGCTCGGCGCGCTGGTTGCGGCCGACGGCGAGCGAGAACCAGCGGCTCGGGCCGAATTCGGCATCGCGGCCCCTGGTCGTCTGAACCGGGAAATCCTCGCCTTCGCGGCGCTTCCTCTGCGGCTCCAGCGTGACCGGGATCAGGTCTTCGGGCGCGGAGCGATGGCCGCTCTGCAGGCGCAGGAAGGCGGCGGCGAGCTTTTCGGCGCCATGGGCCTCCAGCAGGCGGGCGACCAGCGGTGCCTCGTCGTCGGTGACCGCCTCGTTCAGGGACGGATCGACCAGCAGGCGCTCGTTGTCGCGCTCGATCACCTCGTCGGCGGTCGGCGGCAGCGCCCAGGTCGGCTGGACGCTGGCGCCCATCAGCAGCCGTTCGGCCTTGCGGCGGGCGCTCATCGGCACGATCAGGGCCGAGACGCCCTTGTTGCCGGCACGTCCGGTACGGCCGGAGCGGTGTAGCAGCGTTTCGGAATTGGTCGGCAGGTCGGCGTGGATGACGAGTTCCAGGCCGGGCAGGTCGATGCCGCGGGCGGCGACGTCGGTGGCGATGCAGACGCGGGCGCGGCCGTCGCGCATGGCCTGCAGCGCGTGGGTGCGTTCATTCTGCGTCAGTTCGCCGGAGAGTGCGACGACCGAGAAGCCGCGATTGTGCAGCCTTGCGGTCAGATGGTTGACCGCGGCGCGCGTCGAGCAGAAGACGATGGCGTTCTTCGCCTCGTAATAGCGCAGAACGTTGATGATGGCGTTCTCGCGGTCGGGATTGGCGACGACGAGGGCACGATACTCGATATCGACGTGCTGCTTCTTCTCCGACACGGTTTCGACACGGCGGGCGTCGCGCTGGTAGGTCTTGGCGAGATCGGCGATCGAGCGCGGAACCGTTGCCGAGAACATCAGCGTGCGGCGGCTCTCGGGAGAGGCTTCGAGGATGAATTCGAGGTCTTCGCGGAAGCCGAGGTCGAGCATTTCGTCGGCTTCGTCGAGAACGACGGCGCGCAGGTCGGAAAGATCGAGAGCGCCGCGGGTGATGTGGTCGCGCAGGCGGCCCGGAGTGCCGACGACGATATGCGCGCCGCGTTCCAGCGCCCGGCGCTCGGTGCGGACATCCATGCCGCCAACGCAGGTCGCGAGGCTTGCGCCGGTCATCTCGTACAGCCATTCGAGTTCGCGCTTGACCTGCATGGCCAGTTCGCGCGTCGGCGCGATCGCGAGTGCGAGCGGCGTTGCCGCGCGGTCGAAGCGGCCGTCTTCCTCAAGCAGGTTCGGCGCGAGCGCCAGGCCGAAGGCGACCGTCTTGCCGGAGCCGGTCTGGGCCGAGACGAGCACGTCGCGCTCGATGAGATCGGGATCGATCATCGCCGTCTGGACCGGGGTGAGGGTGTCGTAGCCGCGCTTGCGCAGGGCCTCGGCGATCGTCGAAACGATGCCGTCAATATCAGTCATGGATCAGTCTTTCGAATAAAGGGGTTTGGTGGACCCTTGCACGCAGTCTCGCGTGGTGGACAGCACTTTGCCATCCGCCGGCCTAGTTGCCGCGTTCCTAGCCGCCAAAGGCCAGAATGTACAGCGGATATTTCGCAAACGCCTGCAAAGCCGGGCAATCTTGCAAATCTTGGCCGCAGCCTTACCTATGAAACATCGTTTCCCAAGGAGATCAGGATGCGCCTCAAAATAGCTGCCATGGCCCTCATCGCCAGTCTCGCCTCCCTGTCCGCGTCCGCGCAAGCCGAGGTGGTCGGCAAGGTCGGCGTCGATTGGGTCGGCAACGACATCATCGTCGACGCGCTGACCGATCCGAAGATCACGGGCGTGACCTGCCATGTGACCTATTTCGACCGCTCGATCATCGATCGCTTAAGCAAGGGCAACTGGTTCGAGGATCCCTCCAACAGCTCGATCGCATGCCGGCAGACCGGCCCGATCAAGATTGGCGACATCGACATGGGTGAGGGCGGCGAGGAGGTCTTCAAGGAAGGGCGCTCACTGATCTGGAAGAAGCTGGTCGTCAACCGGATCTACGACAAGCCGAACAACACGCTGATCTACCTCGTTCACTCGCGCCAGGTTACGGACGGTTCGGCCAAGATGGCGATCTCGACGGTTCCGTTGTTCAACCAGGATGTCCAGTGGGAGAAGAAGTGATCCCGAACGGTCGTTTTCGCTATCCTCACCCATATGGTGTAGGAGGGCGGTTGCTTCGATCAAATATCCTTGATCAACCGGGAATTGGTTCGTTTGTCATTTTCACGTGACAGTCGTTGTGGCAATTCTGGCACTGATACGGAATTGACTCACGGGTGAAAGCCCGGGAACTGTCTGTATCTCGCTCATGCGGCAGGCTGGATCACCTCTCCACCTGCCGCATTTTTATTTCCGTCGCCTGCAAACGCCAAAAGCCGGAGGCGCGAAGCCCCCGGTTTGCAAGCGATCGGTGCTGACCGGCCTCAGGCGGCCTGTTGCAGCTGTTCGGCGATGACCGTGTCGAGGTTGAGGAAGCAGACCATGCTCTTTTCCAGCGCGACGATGCCGCGGCAGAAATCGCGCTGGACTTCCGGAATGATCTCCGGCGCCGGCTGCAGGGCTTCGGACTTGATGGTCATCATGTCGGAGACTTGCTCGACCAGCAGGCCGACCAGCTTGCCGTTGATGTCGGTCACGATGATGGCCGAGCGCTCGGAGGGCTCGGTCATCGGCATGCCGAGGCGGCAGGCCATGTCGATGACGGGGATCACGGCGCCGCGCAGGTTGATGAGACCCAGCACGTAGTCGGGCGTATGCGGCATCGGGGTCACCGGGGCCCAGCCGCGGATTTCGCGGATGGCCATGATGTCGATGCAGAATTCCTGCTCGCCGAGATGGAAAGAGACGATTTCCAGGTAGGAACCGGTTTGCTTGATGGCATTGCTCATGATCAGAACTCTTCCCAATTATCAGTTGAGCTTGAGGTTTTGGCTGGTGCGTTGAAGGCGGAGGCGACCTTGCCCATCAACGAATGTGCGGGTGAATTGCGCGGTCTGTTGGCGGCCGGATCGGCAGCCTTGACCGGAGTGCGGAAGGGAGCCGGCTTCGGCTGAGCGGCGACCGGGCGAGGGGCGGCTGCGGGCGCGGCGGAGTGCGGCGCGGCCGACGGACGGGCGAAGGCTTCGTTGCGATCGCCAAGCCGGAACTGGCCGATGACCTCCTCCAGCCTGACGGTGTCCTGATGCAGCGTATGGCTTGCCGCATTGGTCTCCTCGACCATGGCGGCGTTCTGCTGGGTCACATGGTCCATCTGGCCGACGGCCGTGTTGATTTCGTTCAAGCCGGCGCTCTGCTCGCGGGCGGCGACAACGATCGACTGCATGTGGTCGTTGATCTGGACGACGTCGCCGCTGATTTCGCGCAAGGCGGTGCCGGTGGCGGTGACCAGTTCGACGCCGGTCTGCACCTCGGCGCCGGAGCGGGCGACAAGATGCTTGATGTCCTTGGCGGCACCTGCGGCGCGGCCGGCCAGTTCGCGGACTTCCTGGGCGACGACGGCAAAGCCCTTGCCGGCTTCACCTGCGCGGGCTGCCTCGACGCCGGCATTCAGCGCCAGAAGGTTGGTCTGGAAGGCGATTTCATCGATGACGTTGATGATCTTGCCGATTTCGGCCGAGGCGGTCTCGATCCGGCCCATCGCTTCCATCGCCTCGGTGACGACGGTGGAGGAATGTTCGGCGCGCGACTTGGTATGGCCGACGAGGCGGGTCGCTTCCTCGGCGCGCGCGGTGGCGTTGCGCATGGTCGCCGTGATCTGGTCGAGCGCGGATGACGTTTCCTCGAGCGAGGCCGCCTGCTGTTCTGTCCGCCGGGCGAGATCGTCTGCGGCGGTCCGCATCTGGCTGCCATTGGCGTGGATGGCGCTCGACTGTTCGCGGATCACCTGCATGACGCCACGCAGCTTGACGAGCGCGCTGTTGTAGTCGGTCCGAAGGCGCTCGAGATCGGCGCGGAACGGGTCCGCCAGGTCGTGGCTCAGGTCGCCGTCGGCGAGCTTGGTGAGGCCGGTTGCGAGCGCATCGACCGCATGCCGGATTTCGGCTTCCTCGCGCTCATGGGTGGCGGCACGCTGGCTCTGTTCCGTTTCGCGCTGATTGCGGGCGAGTGCGGCATCGGCTTCGACCTTGCGTTTCTCGAGCGCTGCCACGCGCAAGATATTGGCGGAACGAGCCATGTCGCCGATCTCGTCGCCGCGTTCGATGCCGCCGACGGCGCTGTCATAATCGCCGCTGGCGATTTGCTGCAGGCTGTCTCGCAGGTTGCGAATGCCACTCAGAATGTTTCGCGACTGCCAGGAGACGATGAGCGAGACCGCTGCAAGTGCGGCAAGGCCTGCCAGAAGCTGGACGTAGAATGTGCTGCTGACCGACTGGCTGGCGTTCTGAATGTGCTGGAACTGGAGTTTGCCCGCCGCCTCGGAAAGGGTCGCCAGGGATTGTGTGACGCGTTCGCCGGCACCATCGATGACGTCGTCGATCTTCGCATACTCGCTGGCGTCGGCGCCCGTCTCTATCATCTTGACGAGATCTGTCTGAATGGCCGCAGTCAGGGCAGTGATGTTGTCGGCGAGGGTGTTGGCAATCTCCGTCAGGCCCTGCGACTTCGCGAGCCCGACGAGCTCGGATGTGCCGTTCTTCAGCAATTCGGAGTTCTGCGTGATGATGTTCATGCGGTCGGCAGGAATGGTCTTTGCGTCGGCGTCGATGATCGAATCCATCGCCGCGAGGACGAGCTCTGTATTGGCAAGCCGCATGCCTGTGATCTGCTGGTTGAACTGTTCGGCTGTCACGGATCCCCTGAGGGCCTCGTTGACGGACATATTGCCATACGCCGAGATTGCGATGGTCGCGCCGAGGCCGGCGAATGCGCCGAAGCCGGCCATCCAGAGACGGCGGCTGACCGTAATGTTCTTGCTCACATTGCTGTTCACGCTGGTTCCCACGTCAAAACTGTTCCCACCCGTGGCTCCCCGAAGAGAGCCCCCTGGAGTCCAATTATCGCCGCAATCATTTAACGAAGCGCTAACCACGCGGAAGGCGGGTTTCAGGACCTGTTGCACCGCAGGGGCTTTATGACGCGCTCGCGGCTGTTGCCTCGGTTGCCGTGTCCAAGTATGACGGCCAAAACCGTAGGGCTGGGCTCCCGGAATATGGAAGGCATGTCATGAAACCAAGACTTGTTGCGGTCATCGCGTTCGCTGTCGTCCTTGCAGGGCTCGCCGGCTGGTTTGCCATGGAGTACACCCGGTCCAACAACAAGCTTGCCGAAGGCCCCTATGGCGGCCCGTTCGATCTCGTCACCCAGGATGGCTCGAAGATCACCGAGGCAGCGCTGCGCGACGGCAAGCCGACGGCGTTGTTCTTTGGCTACACCCATTGCCCGGATGTCTGCCCGACGACGCTGTTCGAACTCGATGGCTGGCTGAAACAGGTCGATCCGGATGGCGACAAGCTGCAGGCCTACTTCGTCTCCGTCGACCCGGAGCGCGATACGCCGGCGATCATGAACCAGTACGTTTCCAACGTCTCCAAGCGGATCACCGGCATTTCCGGACCGACCGACAAGGTCGCCGACATGGTCCGCGGCTTTCACATCTATGCCAAGAAGGTGCCGATCGATCCGAATGCGCCCGACGGCGACTACACGATGGATCACTCGGCTTCCGTCTTCCTGCTTGACGGCAGCGGCCGGTTTTCGGGTACGATAGCCTATGGCGAGGATACCGATGTCGCCATCAAGAAACTCCAGAACCTGATTGCCGGCTAAATCCGGGAAAGACCTTACACAGTGAGCCAGATCCGCCTCTACGTGACCACTACCGAGCGCAATGCCGATGTCATTCTCGGACTGATGACCGATGTCTTCGAGGATCGCGGCTACGCGATTGCGACGATGGAGATCGACGAGAAGCGCGATGTCTGGGAGGCGAGCGTCTATCTGCAGGAAGAGGAGGAGGCCGAAATCCGCGCGGAGTTCGAGGCCTTGCTCAAGCCGGGCTTTGCCAAGCTTGTCGTCGAGTCGGAGGTGCTTCCGGAAATCGACTGGATCGCCAAGTCGCTGGAGGGGTTGAAGCCGGTCAGGGCAGGGCGCTTCATCGTCCATGGCTCACATGACCGCGACAAGGTCTTGCCCGGCGACCTGCCGATCGAGATCGACGCCGGCCAGGCTTTCGGCACGGGACATCACGGCACGACCGCCGGCTGCCTTGAGATGATCGATTCGGTCATCCGTGCGCGGCGGGTGCACAATGCGCTCGATCTCGGCACCGGCAGCGGCGTGCTCGCCATTGCCGTCAGGCGTTTGAAACGCGTTCCGGTTCTGGCGACCGACATCGATCCGGTGGCGGTCGCCGTCGCGAAGGAGAACTGCCGGCTGAACGGGATCCGTTCGGGCATCGATCTGGTGACGGCTCCGGGCTTTCATTCGCGCGCCTTTGCCGATCACGGGCCGTTCGACCTGATCATCGCCAACATCCTGGCGCGCCCGCTGATGAAGATGGCGCCGCAACTCACGGGTTATCTGGCGCCCGGCGGCTCGGTCATTCTCTCCGGCATTCTGGCCAGCCAGCGCTGGAAGGTGCTCTCCGCCTATAACGGCGCCGGCCTGCGCCACGTGCGCACCATCTGGCGCAATGGCTGGGTGACGATCCATCTGGATCGGTGCTGAGGCGCCACACCGAGATGGCTCGTTCGGGATGCGAGCTGTTTTTGGCTATGCGACTTCTGAAACACGTCTGATTCTTAAAGTGCCATAACTCGGGGGCTTATGTTGCGACGTATTTTGTTGTTGGTGGCATTACTTGCGGTGCCGCTCGGCAATGTTGACAAGGCCAAGGCTGCGGGGGAAAGTCTTTCGGGTAACACTCATTTGCCGCTGAAGATGAACGAGTTCGCCTCATTCGTCCGATCACTTTCTCACGCTGCGGGTGGTCGCGAGGCCGAAATGGCGCGGAAGCTGGAGGCGCTCGGTTTCACATGCTCGTCCTCAACTCCCAATCGGATATTTCAGTGCGTGAAGTTTGGTTGCCGGAGACGTGGCGGCTTCTTGTTTGCCGGTTCACTTCTGCAATGGTCTGTGCAGAAGGAAAAGCTCTCGACAACCGCTCCTGAGTACTCTGGTACTGTCGTTAATTATTCCTATTCCGCAAGGTGCATCCCGGAGGATCGGTTGTCAGAAGAACAGTCACGTTTTCTCGCTGGCCACGGTTCAACCGACTGACGCCAACGCGCGGCTTCGACTTCGGCTTTTTATTATGGCCGATGTCTCCGTGATCTTAGCTCAGTCGAGGGTGAGTCGTAGTTGTTTGAAAGCGGAAAAAGGAAAAGGCGGCACCGGGAGGAGGTGCCGCCTTTTCTGTTGTTGCCCGCGAGCTGGGAGGAGGAGGATGCTCAAGCGGGCTCTAGCGTATTCCTTTAACCGTCCCGGTTTGGGAGGAGGAGGAGAGCCGAGACGGCGTTAATCAGAATACGTAGGTCGTTGCGCCTTTGCGGCGGAGTTCTTCGCGGGACGTGCCCATGGCCTTCAGCGACTCGTCGTCGAGGTTGAGAAGCGCGCCGTTGACATAGCGGCGGACCTGACGTTCGCGTGCCGAAACCAGATTGTTGTAAGCTGCACGGAAGAAGGAGTTGCTCATTTTGAATTCCTTTCATACCGGGTGTTTGTTGCCCCGTTTGATGATTGGAAGATAGTGAATCGTTTCGGCTTTAGGCAGGGGGTTTAGGTCATGGGTGCTATGCAGCAAACGCATAGTGCAGCGCAGCATTCGATGGCGGAGCCGGTGATTCTGCAGGGCCGTCGGCCATTTAGCTTGTCATGACCGGCCAGGGCGATCAGTCTGATTGACAGTCAATTACCGAGAGTTGGCACCGATCCATGTCGCATCAAGCATCCGATTTTCAGAAGCGATCAGTCCCGACCAGGAGGCTGGTGCTGCGGCCGCCAGACGATCGCGACCTGGCATTCATGACGGCACTTTTTTCAAAGGCCGAACTGGTTGCGCATCGACCTGATCCGACGCCCGACAGTTCCGTGGTCACGGAAGCAAGGTTGGCGCGTGAGATTGCGCATTGGCGAAAGTTTGATTTCGGAAGATGGGCAGTTGAGGTCGATGGCCAACTGATCGGGTTCGGCGGCGTGACACAGTCTCAGCAGTATGATGCGCTTAACATATCTTACCATCTGGATCCTGCGTTTTGGGGCAACGGATATGCCGTTGAGCTTGCAGGAGCCGCGGTAGCTTTCGGCACTGAGGTCTTGCGCCGGAACTGGATCGTTGGGCTTGTGCGTCCGGTCAATGTGGCTTCGCGTCGTGTCCTTGAGAAATGCGGTTTCGTTCATGAGGGGAGCATCGAGCTGCATGGCGCTCCTACCATGCTCTTTTCCCTGCGGACGGATGTGCTAGGTAGATAGTCCGCACAGACATCCCACTGCCGCCGAAAGGCCCGCCCATGTTTCAATCCTTTGACGTCACCTCCACACCGCAGTTCGGCCGCGCCCGGGTCGAGGCGTTGCGCGCCCGTTTCGACGGGCTCTGCATCGATGCCTTTCTGGTGCCGAGAGCCGACGAGTATCAGGGCGAATATGTGCCGGCCTCGGCCGAGCGGCTTTCCTGGCTGACGGGATTTACCGGTTCGGCCGGCATTGCACTGATCGGCCGCCGCGAGGCCGTGGTCTTCGTCGACGGCCGTTATACGACGCAGCTTGCGAGCCAGGTGGATGGCGACGTCTTTTCCGGAGGCGATCTCGTCAATGCGCCGCCGCATGTCTGGCTGAAGACGCATGCGGCGCCGGGCTTGAGGCTCGGCATCGATCCCAAGCTCCATACGGGCGCAGACGTCCGCCGGCTTGAAAAGGCGCTGGAGAAGTGCGGCGGATCGCTTGTCATTCTCGAGGAGAACCCGGTTGATGCGATCTGGGACGATCGGCCGGCCGAGCCCTGCGAGCCGATCGCGGTGCAGCCGGAGCACATCGCCGGCAAGCCGGCGGCGGCGAAGATCGCCACAATCGCCGAGGGCTTGGCCGAAGAAAACTGCTCGGCGGTGCTGCTGTCCGATCCGTCCTCTGTCGCATGGACTTTCAACATCCGTGGCAACGACGTGCCGCATACGCCGCATCCGCTGGCGCGTGCCATCATTCATGCCGACGGGCGGGTCGAGCTTTTCTGCGATGCCGGCAAGATCAAGGGCGCGGCGATGGAGCATCTTTCGGCGCTCGCCACGCTTTTCCCGCCGGATACGCTGTCGAAACGGCTGGCTGCGATTGCCGTCGACGGCGGCCGTATTCTGGTCGACAGCGGCTCGGCCTCCTATTTCCTGACGCAGGCGATCCGCGATGCCGGCGGCGAGGCGGTCGAGGGCACCGATCCGGCGCAGCTGCCGCGCGCCTGCAAGAATGCCGCCGAGCTCAACGGCTCTCGCGCCGCCCATCTGCAGGACGGAGCGGCCATGTGCGCCTTTCTCCACTGGCTCGATACGTCCGAACCGGGCAGCGTGACGGAGATTTCGGCGGCGAAGGCGCTGGAGGCGGCGCGCGCAAAGGTCGGCGAGCGCATGCAGAACGCGCTGAAGGACGTCTCCTTCGAGACGATTTCCGGCGCCGGTCCGGATGCGGCTATCATCCACTACCGGGTGACGACGGCGACCGACCGGCCGCTGAAGGCAGGCGAGATGTATCTCGTCGATTCCGGCGCACAATATGTCAACGGCACGACGGACATCACCCGCACGGTGGCGATCGGTGAGGTGCCGGAGGAGCAAAAGACCTTCTTCACGCTGGTGCTGACGGGCATGATCGCCATTTCTCTTGCGCGCTTTCCAAAGGGCACGCGCGGCTGCGACCTCGATCCGCTGGCGCGTATCGCGCTGTGGAAGGCAGGGGCGGACTACGGCCACGGCACCGGTCACGGCGTCGGCGCCTACTTGTCGGTGCACGAGGGGCCGCAACGCATTTCGCGACTTTCGACGCAGGAACTGCTGCCCGGCATGATCCTCTCCAACGAGCCGGGCTACTACCGCCCGGGCGCCTTCGGCATCCGCATCGAAAATCTGATCGTGGTTGAGGAAGAGACGGAGATTGCCGGCGGCGACAAGCCGATGCTCGGCTTCGAGACGATCACTTTCTGCCCGATCGACAAGCGGCTGATCGTCACCGATCTGCTGACCCGCGAGGAGCTGCAGTGGATCGATGCCTATCACGCCGAGGTGCGCGAGAAACTGATGCCGTTCATTGAAGAGCTGGCCGTGAAGGCCTGGCTGGACGCTGCGACGACGCCGTTTTCCGTTCATTCCTGAAAAGGTGTTTTCGCGCCTGATCGGACAATTTTGCCCGATTCCGGCCTTGTCATCATGCAGGCAAGCGGTAGAGATCGCACAAGTGAATTTCAGAACCCATCGAAGGAGGAGACAAGATGAAACTGATGCGTATTGGCGCGCCGGGTGCCGAGAAGCCGGCCATTCTGGATGGCGAAGGCAAGATCCGTGACCTGTCCGGCCATGTGGCCGATATCGGCGGCGATGCGATTTCGCCGGAAGGACTGGCCAAGATTGCCAAGATCGATCTCTCGAGCCTGCCGGTCATCGACGGCCGCGTCGGTCCCTGCGTCGCCGGCACCGGCAAGTTCATCTGCATCGGCCTGAACTTCTCCGACCACGCCGCCGAATCCGGCATGGCCGTTCCGCCGGAGCCGGTCATCTTCATGAAGGCGACGTCGGCGATCTGCGGTCCATATGACAACGTACTGATCCCGCGCGGCTCGGAAAAGACCGACTGGGAAGTCGAACTCGGCGTCGTCATCGGCAAGACCGCGAAATATGTCAGCGAAGCCGATGCGCTCGACTATGTCGCCGGCTACTGCGTCAGCCACGACGTATCCGAACGCGCCTTCCAGGCGGAGCGGGCCGGACAGTGGACCAAGGGCAAGTCCTGCGACACCTTCGGTCCGGTCGGTCCCTGGCTGGTGACCAAGGACGAGGTCGCCGACCCGCAGGCGCTGAACATGTGGCTGAAGGTCAATGGCCAGACGATGCAGAACGGCTCGTCTGCGACCATGGTCTATGGCGTGAAGTTCCTGGTGTCCTATCTCAGCCAGTTCATGAGCCTGCAGCCGGGCGACATCATCTCCACCGGCACGCCTCCGGGCGTCGGCATGGGCATGAAGCCGCCGCGTTACCTGAAGCCGGGCGAAGTGGTCGAGCTCGGCATCGATGGCCTCGGCAGCCAGAAGCAGACCTTCGTCGCCGACGCTTAAGGCGCGGCGGTCAGAGGCCGAAGCCGTGCCGCAGGAGGAGGATGATCGCCAAAGCGGCGATGATCGTCACGATCTGCGAGTAGCGCAAACCAATGACAACTGCGGCGGCTATGGTGATCTTCACATCATAGCCGCCGTAGACGAATGCCGGCGCCCAGAGCGTCGTCAGAACCGCCGCCGGCACGGCGTTCAGCGCCGCCTCCAAACGCGGCGGCATGGTCTTCAGCCGGGTGATCAGGACATAGCCGCCAATGCGGGTGAGGTAGGTCACGGCAGCGGATGCCAGGATGACGAGAACCATGTCGAGGTGAAACTGATCGCTCATTCGATCACCGCCTTCGGTTGGCCGTCATGTTGATTTGGCGTGGCTTTGATGGGCAGCAAGGCGGCGACTGCGACGCCCGCAATAGCTCCGATGCTCACATGCCAGGGTGAGCCCACCAGCTTGAAGGCGAGTGTGGAAGCGATCGCGCTGGTGCCGACGATCGGCAGGAAGCGGCTGCGCTTTCGAAAGCCGATGACCAGGCACAGAAAATAGACCGGCAGCAGCACGTCGAGACCAAGGGCGTGCGGATCGCCGATCAACTGGCCGAAATAGGCGCCGATCATCGTCATGATCAGCCATTGTCCGTAGATCAGCGTGCCGCAGCCCATATACCAGGTGAAGGTCAGCGACTTCGTCTTCTCGTAGTGGCGCAGCGATTCGGCGAATTGCGGATCGGTGAGCAGGAAGAAGGTGAGGGCGCGCTGGAGGACGCCGAAGTCGCGGACGAAGGGGGCGAGGGCGGCGGAATAGAGGATGTGGCGGAAGTTGACGGCAAAGACCGACAGGACCACCAGCCATGCGGGGACATGCTGGCCGAACAGTTCGATGCCGACAATCTGGCTGGCGCCGGCATAGATCGTCGCGCTCATCAGCGACGCCTCGCCGAAGGTCACGCCGTTGGCAGTCGCGAGCGCCCCGAACAGGATGCCGAACGGTGCCGAGGCCAGCACCGGCAGGCCGCCGCGCATCCCCAGTATAAACTCTCTTGAGTTCATTTTTGTCCCCTTTGGCCAAGCCTTAGGGCGCTAAGGCTTCCAAAGCAATTCAGTTCTCTTATGATCGCTTTCAAACAATTGAACCATCATCCGGCTATGCCGGTTCCCGCGCGGGTTGCGCCCAATAAATGTGAAGGCGGCCATGAAACCGATCGAATTTCCGAAAGAGGAGAAGCTGGCGCTCGCCAGACGCCTGCAGGATTACCTGCAGGAGGAGGTCGATGTCGAAATCGGCCAGCTGGGAGCGGAATTCATGCTGGACTTCATCGCCAAGGAGATCGGCGTTCATTTCTACAATCGCGGCCTGAGGGACGCGCAGGCGGTCGTGACCGCGAAGATGGAAGACGTGGTCGAGGCGATCTATCTTCTGGAGCGGGAGGCCTGACGGCGCCCTAGATTTTCTGCTTCTTCATCTGGAAGGTGTGCTCCGGACCGGGGAAGGTCCGGGCCTTCACTTCGTCGGCATAGTCTTCCACCGCCTTGGAAATCTGCGGCGCCAGCTCGGCGAAGTGCTTGACGAAGCGCGGCTTGAAATCGTTGAAGACGCCGAGCATGTCGTCGACGACGAGGATCTGGCCGTCGCAGGCCGGTGACGCGCCGATTCCGATCGTCGGCGTGGCATTGCCGTCGGAGAGTTCGCGGGCGACCGGCTCGATCGTGCCTTCGACGACCATGGCGAAGGCGCCGGCCAGCGAGACGGCGCGCGCGTCGCGGCGGATCTTGTCCGCCTCTGCCTCGGTGCGGCCGAGCGATCGGTAGCCGCCGGTCGCATTGACGAGCTGCGGCATCAGGCCGATATGGCCGAGCACCGGAATGCCGCGCGTCGTCAGGAAGTGGATGGTTTCGGCCATTTCCTCGCCGCCCTCCAGCTTGATGCCGTCGCAGCCGGTTTCCTTCATGATGCGGGCGGCGTTGCGGAAGGCCTGCTCCTTCGATTCCTGGTAGGAGCCGAACGGCATGTCGACGATGACGCAGGCATGGCTGACGCCGCGCATGACAGCCTGGCCGTGGGCGATCATCATTTCCATCGTCACGCCGACCGTGGTCGGCAGGCCGTAGAGCACCATGCCGAGCGAATCACCGACCAGCAGAAAATCGCAATGCGGATCGAGCAGCTTGGCGATCGGCGTCGTGTAGGCGGTCAGCGAGACGATCGGGCGCTCGCCCTTGAGGGCGGTGATGGCGGCGGGCGTGAGTCGCTTTTCGCGGACGGTTACACTCATGGCATATACTCGCTTGCTGTCAGGCAGCTTTGGCGCCGGCGTTCAGGCCGAGCACGCGGTTGTCGAGGAGCTTGGTCGTGCCGATGCGCACGTAAAGCAGGAGCAGGACCGGCCTGTCCTTGAGGTTATCCGGCTGCTGAAGGGTTGCCGCGTCGCGGATGGCGACGACTTCCGGATTGGCCAGCGGCTCGGCTCGGATGAAGTCGCGGATGGCACCTTCAAGCGCTGCGACGTCCTCAAGGCCCGAAGCGACCAGCCGTTCGGCCTCGGCAAGTGCGCGCGGCACGATGACGGCGGCTTGGCGCTCTTCCGGCGTGAGATAGACGTTGCGCGAGGAGCAGGCGAGGCCGTCGGCTTCCCTCACCGTCGGCACGGGCACGATGCGGACGGGGATCGCCAGATCGTCCACCATGCGGCGGATGATGGTGACCTGCTGGTAGTCCTTCTCGCCGAAATAGGCGCTGTCCGGCTGGACGATGTTGAAGAGCTTGGAGACGACGGTGGCGACGCCGGCGAAATGGCCGGGGCGGGCCTCGCCCTCCAGCTCGCTTCCGAGCTTCGGTACATCGACGACGGTCTCCATCGGACGCGGATACATGTCCTCTACGCCCGGCGCGAACAGGAAATCGACATCCGCGTCCGACAGCATGGCGCTGTCGCGGGCGAGGTCGCGCGGATATTTCGCCAGATCCTCGTTGGCGCCGAACTGCAGCGGATTGACGAAGATCGAGGCGACGACGACGTCGTTCTCGGCCCGCGCCCGGCGCACCAGTTCCATGTGGCCGACATGCAGAAAGCCCATGGTCGGCACGAAGCCGATCCTGCGGCCGGCGGCGCGGTGCGGCGCCAGGCTTTCCCTCAGATCCGCGATGGTCTTGAGTGTCTTCACGTCCGTCCTCCCATGCCGACGGATGCACAAAAAAGATGCGGCGATTCCCTAACCTGTGCGCTGCAAAAAGGCAATTGCACCAAGGCTGATATGGGTACGCCGAGCTATTCGGCCAACAGGGAGCGGCTGGAGACGATTTCGACGCCTTTTGCCCGCATCTCCTCGATCGCCTGCCGGACGCCTTCCGGATCGATGCCGCGCGAGCCGTCCTCGACAAAGCGGATGGTGACGCCCGGCAGCATGTCGACGGCATCGAGCGCGGAAAACTTGACGCAGTAGTCGGTCGCCAGCCCCAGGAGATCGATCTCGGTCACCGCCATCGCCTTCATGTAGTCGGCAAGGCCGGTCAGCGCCGTCTGGTCGTTGTCGCGGAAGGCGGAGTAGCTGTCGACGTCGGGGTTCTGGCCCTTCTGCTGGATGAAGTCGATCCTTTCGGCATGCAGGTCGGGATGCAATTCGGCGTCCGCGGTGCCCTGGACGCAATGGTCCGGCCACATCATCTGCGGCTTGCCGGAGAGTTCGCCCATTTCGAACGGCGCCTTGCCCGGATGGGCGGAGGCGAACGAGCCATGGCCGGCCGGATGCCAGTCCTGCGAGGCGACAATGAGTTCGTAGCGGCCGCTGTCTATCAGGGCGTTGGCGACTGGCACGATCTTGTCGCCGTCGGGGACGGGCAGGTTGCCGCCGGGGCAGAAACCGTTCTGGATGTCGATCAGCAGCAGGGCCTTGGTCACGGGGCACGTCCTTCTCGTTTCATGAGGTGCCGCACGATGCCAAGGGTCGGAGCCGGGATCAAGGCATGGATCGGCCAAAAATGCCGCATCAGCCTGCCGCAATTTGGCCGCGATGGAAGCGATGGAGTGGCGCCTCACGCCATCCCGGATTTCCCATGCGCCTCCTTCTCGCTCTCGCCTTCCTCTCCGCCGTCACCGTGCCCGCTCTTGCCGACAGCTATACCCGCGAAGGGCTGGTCGAACCGGTGCTGCATCTTTCCGGCCCGCACCAGACGCCGACCGTGGCGCTCACCTTCGACGCCTGCATGGGCCGCACCGATCCGCGCATCCTCGGTGAACTCGTCGAGAAGAAGATCCCGGCGACGATCTTCGTCACCGCCCGCTGGCTGAAACACAACCGGGCGTCCTTTGACGTCCTGCGCGCCCATCCGGACCTCTTCGAGATCGAGGACCACGGCGAGAACCACATTCCGGCCGTCGACCGGCCGATCTCCATCTACGGCATCAAGGCCGCGGGCTCGGCCGAGGCGATCGGCCGCGAAGTGGAGGGCGGAGCTGCGGCCATCACCGCTGCCGGCGCGCCGCGACCCAAATGGTACCGCGACGCCACCGCCGTCTACAGCCCCTCGGCAATCGCCGAGATCAAGGCGCTCGGCTATCGCGTCGCCGGCTTTTCCGTCAACGGCGACGGCGGCTCGCTGCTCGGCGCATCGGAGTCTGCCCGCCGCATCGGCGCGGCCAAGGACGGCGACATCGTCATCGCCCACATCAACCAGCCGACGCATGCCGCCGGCGAGGGCGTGGTCACGGGCATCGAGACGCTCCGGGCGAAGGGTTATCGGTTTGTGCGGCTGGCGGACGTGCCGGAGGATGACGAGGGGGCGGTGAAGGCAGGAGGGTGAAGTGCTTGGCCCTATAAGTGTGCGCGGTCACTTGTGAATTGCGGATATTGCACCTTTTCCATCGGAGCTAGTAGGTATTTTATTCAGCTTCGGAGGTGTCGGTATGAAATTACTCGGGCCAGGCATTGAAAGCGCCATCGACGCTGAAAAGGACATGTTCAACCGCGATGCTTTTGCTAGGCGGCTACTAACATTGTTTCGGGAATCCTTGGACCCGTTGGTCGTTTCTCTCGATGAGAACTGGGGTACTGGTAAGACTGTTTTTGCAAGGCGACTGGAAAAGCAGGCGGCTGAAAATTTTACTGTTGTCTACTTCGACGCTTTTGCCAACGATTTTGCGTCAGACGTGTTTGTCAGCTTCGTATCTGAAGTAATGGGGAAATTTCCAATTCAGGAAAAAAGGAGACGCTCCCTTAAACAATCCGCAAAGGCCGTCGCGAAGGCTGGTGGTCGAGTTTTGGCTAAGGGGGCTGTGCGCTTTGGCACAGCGGGGCTTCTGGACGGTGCAGAACTGGAGGGGATCGCCAATCATGCTGCGACGGCTGTAGCTGAAATTGCACAGAAAGAGCTGGATCAAATAATTGATCTGAGATTGGAGGAAGCTCGAAAAGACAAAGACATTGTCGAAAAATTCAGATTCGAACTTCAAAGGCTTACTGTAGCTGATAGCGACTGCCGGCGGCCAATTTTGTTCATTGTTGATGAGCTGGATCGGTGCCGCCCTGATTATGCACTCACTGTTCTGGAAACCATCAAGCATTTCTTCTCAGTTGATTCAGTTCATTTTCTTCTCCTTTGTCAAATGGACTTGCTGTCTGCATCAATTCGTCAGAGATATGGCTCAGAAGTTGACGCTCAAAAGTACCTAGAGAAATTTATCCATTTACATGTGAGCTTTCCGACTGCGGATGAAGATCGGAGAAAAAGACAGCTTACACAATATATATCAGGAATTTTTGAAGCGTTTCCCGATGATGGAGAGGAGGGGCAGTGGGCGGGAAATATGGCCGAATTTGTAGTAAATATTTCTGTGAAACGAAATTACTCTCTGCGACGAATAGAAAGGATATTGGCGCAATTTTCGGTATGTTTGAAGTTCACCAGCAAGAAGCAGTTGAGGTTGGGCGCTATCATCTATGTTTTGTGCGACCTGAAGATTAGTGCGCCAGAGTTATTCAAGAAGGCAAAAAGCGGACAGTTGACATTTTCCGAGATTAAGGATCACTACAGCTTTGATGGCGATGAGGATGAGCACTGGTATCTGGAGTGGCTCGAGTATTTTTACGATTCCACTGTCAATACAAGCGACTCAAGGTGGAATGATTTCAATATATTCCTAAGGGGTTATGCGATTACCAATCCCAGAAGAACAGCAATGCTTCTTGCTAATGAGATCGTTGATTGCATTTCCATATCTGGTTAGGTACCATCACACCCGCGCCACAAACCCGTCCAGCACGCGTTTCTGCCCTGCCTTGTCGAAATCCACCGTGAGTTTGTTGCCCTCGATGGCGGAGACGTTGCCGTTGCCGAATTTCTGGTGGAAGACGCGGTCGCCGACGGTGAAGGCCGACGGGGTGTCGCTGGTCGACTTGGCGACCAGTTCGCCGTCGATGGTGCGGCCGCGCGGGCCGGATTCGCCGTAGCCGATGCGTTCGACGGCGTGGCCGGAGCGGTTGCCCCAGTTCGAGCGGGTCGCCTCGGTGCGGTTGGCCTGCGCGCGCTTCCAGCCGGGCGTCGAATAGGAATTGTTGAACGGGTCGGCCGTGTCGAAGCGCGACTGGCCGTAGCTGCCGCGACCATAGCCGCCATAGGAGGTTTCCACCTCGGCGACCTCGACATGGGTGGTCGGCAGTTCATCGAGGAAGCGTGACGGGATGGTCGACTGCCAGAGGCCGTGAATGCGGCGGTTGTTGACGAACCAGATATGGCAGCGGCGCTTTGCCCTAGTGATGCCGACATAGGCGAGGCGGCGCTCTTCCTCAAGGCCGGCGCGGCCGCTTTCGTCGAGCGAGCGCTGGTGCGGAAACAGGCCTTCCTCCCAGCCGGGCAGGAAGACGGTCTCGAATTCCAGTCCCTTGGCCGAGTGCAGCGTCATGATGGAGACGGCGTCGAGGTTTTCGTTCTGCTCGACATCCATGACCAGCGAGACGTGTTCGAGGAAGCCGCGCAGCGACTCGAACCCCTCCATCGAGCGGACCAGTTCCTTCAGGTTTTCCAGTCGCCCCGGCGCTTCCGCCGATTTGTCGGCCTGCCACATGGCGGTATAGCCGCTTTCGTCGAGGATCTGTTCGGCGAGCTCGGTGTGCGGCGTGTTTTCCAGCAGCGACTGCCAGCGGCGGAAATCGGTCACGACGTCGAACAGCGCCTTGCGCGGCTTCGGCTTGAACTCGTCGGTCTCGATCACTTCCGCCGCGGCGGCGAGCATCGGAATGTCGCGGGCGCGGGCGTAGTCGTGCAGTTGGCGGACGCTCGCGTCGCCAAGGCCGCGCTTCGGCGTGTTGATGATACGCTCGAAGGCGAGGTCGTCGGCCGGCTGGCAGACGAGGCGGAAATAGGCCATGGCGTCGCGGATCTCAAGGCGCTCGTAGAAGCGTGGGCCGCCGATGACGCGGTAGTTGAGGCCGAGCGTGACGAAGCGGTCTTCGAATTCGCGCATCTGGAAGGAGGCGCGCACCAGGATCGCCATGTCGTTGAGATTGTGTTTCTCGCGCTGAAGCTGCTCGATTTCCTCGCCGATGGCGCGGGCCTCTTCCTCCGAATCCCAGGCATTGTGAACCTGCACCTTGTCGTCATCCGGGTCGGTGCGGTCGGTAAACAGCGTCTTGCCGAGACGGCCCTCATTGTGCGCGATCAGGTGGCCGGCGGCGCCGAGGATGTGCTCGGTCGAGCGGTAGTTGCGCTCCAGCCGGATGACCTTGGCGCCCGGAAAGTCCTTCTCGAAGCGCAGGATGTTGTCGACCTCCGCGCCGCGCCAGCCGTAGATCGACTGGTCGTCGTCGCCCACGCAGCAGACATTGATCGGCTCGCCCTTCGGCCGCTGGGCGAGCAGCCGCAGCCACATGTACTGGGCAGTGTTGGTGTCCTGATACTCGTCGACGAGGATGTATTTGAAGCGGCGGTGGTAATCCTTGAGGATGCCGGGCTCGCTGCGGAAGATATGGATCGGATGCAGAAGGAGATCGCCGAAATCG
The DNA here is from genome assembly GCF_052908375.1 of Rhizobium sp. PAMB 3174. Taxonomy (NCBI): domain Bacteria; kingdom Pseudomonadati; phylum Pseudomonadota; class Alphaproteobacteria; order Hyphomicrobiales; family Rhizobiaceae; genus Rhizobium; species Rhizobium sp. PAMB 3174. The sequence goes on from NZ_CM128608.1 coordinate 1,187,830, forward strand.
CAGGCGTTGAGCGTCTTTAGCCGAGCCTGATAGGCCCTGTAGAGTTCGCGGCCCTTGCCGTTCGCAAAGGCGCGGGCGTCGCCTTCCGGAATCTGCTCCGGCGTCAGGCCCTTGTTCTTCCAGTTGTCGATCATGCCGGCGAACTGCTTGGCCGGCCAGCGCTTGTCGTCCAGCTCTTCGGCCTGGATGATCTGCTTGATCAGCCGGATGACGTCGTCGGTGTCGAGAATTGTGAAGTCAGACCTCAGCCCCACGACCTCGGCATGGCGGCGCAACAGCTTGACGCCGATCGAGTGGAAGGTGCCGAGCCATGGCATGCCTTCGACAGCGTCGCCGAGCAAGAGGCCGATGCGCTCCTTCATCTCGCGCGCTGCCTTGTTGGTAAACGTCACGGCAAGGATCTGCGAGGGGAAGGCGTGTCCGGTCGAGAGAATATGAGCGATGCGGGTGGTGAGCACGCGGGTCTTGCCCGTGCCGGCGCCGGCCAGCACCAGCACCGGACCTTCCGTCGTCTCCACCGCTTCGCGTTGTTCCGGGTTCAGGCCCGAGAGATAATCCGGGGCGCGCTTCTGGCCGCGGGCGGCCATGGCGCGGGCGGCGATGCCTCCGGCCGACGGCGCGGGGGCGGCGGGCGTCCTGGGTTCGGGTTCCTCGTCGAAAAAGGGAATGTCGTCATAACCACCGATCATGCGGCTCAATGTAGTGATTCGGTTCCAAAAGGCAAAAGAAAGAGAACAAAAGGCGCACTTACCCCATGAATTGATGGGGTTTGCCGCTAAATCAAACGCAACTGTGATCGAACATGACCAAATTGTAATCTTGTTTCGCTTGTCGCATTTTAGGATTAAATCATAATGCAGCCTGACGAACCGTGAGCAGAGCGGGCGACCAGGGGCGGAACCAAAGGTCGCATGCAGAACTCTGCCACCCCCCGGAGAAATTGATGCGTCTGTGGAAACAGCTGGTTTTGAGCCTGATCGTTCTGTGTGCCGGTCTTTATGTGTGGGTGACGTTTGTACCCGGAGCCGGTGCCCTGTTGCAGAAGATGGGCCTGTCGCAGGAGGTGGTTGCCGCCATCGCCCCGAAGAGTGAAAGCGCGCCCGGAGCGGGCGAAGGTCGTGGCCGCGGCGGGTTTCGCAGCGGTCCTACCGTCGTCGTCACCGCGCCGGCCGGAGAGGGCGTCGTCAACGATCAGCTGACGGCCATCGGCAATGGCGAGGCGATCGAGTCCGTCGTCATCGCGCCGCAGGCCTCCGGCAATATCGCCGCGGTCAATATTCGCTCGGGCGACCGGGTGAAGAAGGGCGAGGTGATCGCCAGCCTTGACCGCGAGGAACAGGTGATCGCCCGCGACCAGGCGCAGGTGGCGCTGGAAAGCGCGGAAGAGAAGCTGTCGATCTACAAGAATGCGAAGTCGACCGTCTCGCGTGTCAGCCTGGTGGAATCAGAGATCGACGCCAAGTCGGCGAAGCTCGCCCTCGACAATGCCGAGCTGACGCTGAAGCGGCGGGATATCGTCTCGCCGATCGATGGCGTCGCCGGCATCATTCCGGTCAGCGTCGGCGACTACGTGACGACCTCGACCGCCATCGTGACCGTCGACAACCGGTCCGAGTTGCTGGTCGATTTCTGGGCGCCTGAGCGTTTCGCCGCCGGGATGGCGACCGGACAGCCGGTTCAGGCGACGGCGGTGGCGCGGCCCGGCGAGGTGTTTTCCGGCGAGATTGAAGCCGTCGACAACCGTATCGATGAGGCGAGCCGCACCTTCAAGGTTCGGGCCCGCATTCCCAACACGGACGACAAGCTGCGCGCCGGCATGGCATTCACGGTGTTGATGAAATTCGGCGGCGACAATTATCCGTCCGTCGATCCGCTCGCCGTGCAGTGGGATTCTGACGGGTCTTATGTCTGGCGGGTGACGGACGGCAAGGTCGAGAAGGTTCGCGTCGCCATCATCCAGCGCAACCCGGACGTGGTGCTGGTCAAGGGCGATATCGCCAAGGGTGACAGCATCGTTACCGCCGGCCTGCAGCGGCTGCGCGAAGGTGCCGAGGTGCAGGTCGCCGGTGCTGCGGAGGTCGAAAAGCCGAAAGACGAGGGCGGCAAGGCTGTGCCCGAGGCCGAGGTGAAGGCATCCGGCAGCGAGCGGGGTGCGTAAATGGCGGCAGAGGAAATTCCGACAACCGAACATGGTTCTACCGCGCTCTTCGTGCGCCGGCCTATCCTGGCGCTGGTCTTCAATGCGCTGATCGTCGTTGCGGGTCTTGCCGCCTATTTCGGCGTCGAAGTGCGCGAACTGCCGGACGTCGATCAGCCGGTCATCACCGTGCGCACCAGCTTCACCGGCGCATCGCCGGAGACGGTCGACCGCGAGATTACCCAGGTCATCGAAGGCGCGGTCGCGCGCGTTTCGGGCTTGAAGTCGATGTCCTCGACTTCGTCCTTCGGCTCCAGTCGAGTTACGCTGGAATTCACCGACGCGACCGATCTCAACGTCGCCTCGATGGATGTGCGCGATGCGATCAGCCGGGTCACCAACCAGTTGCCGGATGATGTCGACGATCCCCGCATCGTCAAGGCGGACGCCGATTCGCAGCCGATCATGCGGCTGGCCCTGACCTCCGACACGCTGTCGATCGAAGACCTGACGCTCCTGGTCAACGACCAGATCGCCGACCGGCTGGCCTCCGTCGAGGGTGTTGCAGACGTCGAGGTCTACGGCGACCAGGACAAGGTGTTCAAGGTCGATGTCAGCCAGTCCGAACTTGCGAGCCGCGGGCTGACGATCGCCGACATCAGCACGGCGCTCGCCTCGATGGCGCTCGACGTGCCGGCGGGATCGCTGACCAGCCTGAAGCAGGATATCGTCGTGCGCGCCACCGCGTCGCTGACGAAGCCGGAGGATTTTGCCAATATCCTGATCAACGACCGGGTGCGCCTCGGCGATGTGGCGACGGTCACCTTTGGGCCGGATACGGGATCGACGACGCTGCGGGCCAACGGCAAGCCCGGCGTCGGCATGGGCATCATCCGCCAGGCGCAGTCTAACACGCTGTCGATTTCGGCAGGCGTTCACAAGGCGGTCGAGGACATCCAGAAGACGCTGCCGGAGGGGACGTCGATCCGCATCAGCAGCGACGACGCGGTCTTCATCCAGGGGTCGATCGAGGAGGTCATCCGCTCGCTGATCCTGGCAGCCGTTATCGTGGTTGCGATCATCTATCTCTTCCTGCGCGACTGGCGGGCGACCATCATTCCCGCCGTCACCATGCCGGTGGCGCTGATCGGCACGCTGGCGGCGATCTACCTCGTCGGCTTCTCCGTCAATATCCTGACGCTGCTTGCGATCGTGCTGGCGACCGGGATGGTGGTGGACGACGCCATCGTCGTGCTTGAAAACATCGTGCGCCGGCGCGGCGAGGGCATGGGGCCGCGTGCCGCCGCCGTCCTTGGCACGCGTGAGGTCTTCTTCGCCGTGGTCGCCACCACCGCGACGCTCGCCGCCGTGTTCGTGCCGCTCTCCTTCCTGCCGGGCCAGATCGGCGGGCTTTTCCGCGAGTTCGGCTTCGTGCTGGCCTTCTCGGTTCTCATCTCCTCGGTCGTGGCGCTCACGCTCTGTCCGATGCTTGCCTCGCGCATCCTGACCTCGCATTCCGTCAGCCATGGCGGCATGCTCGCCGACCTTGGTAACAGGCTCGGCGGGCTCTATCGTCTGCTGCTGAAAGCGGCGCTCGACGCGCCGATGGTGATCCTGATCGCCGGCGCGCTGTTCGCACTCGCCGCGCTCGGCACGTTCGGTCTCCTGACGAGCGAGCTGACGCCGAGGGAAGACCGTTCGCTCCTGTTGATGCGGGTGTCCGCGCCGCAGGGCGTCAGCCTCGACTACACCCGTGACCAGATGCAGCAGGTGGAGGAACGGCTGAAGCCGCTGACTGACAACGGCGAGATCCGGAACATCTTCTCGATTTCCGGCTTCGGTTCCAATACGAACTCCGGTTTCATGGTCATGCAGCTCGCGCCATGGAGCGAGCGTACACGCACGCAGGACGAGATCGCCTCCGACGTCAACAAGGCGACGGCATCAATCCCCGCCGTCAATGCCTTCGCGATGCAGCCCAACAGCCTGCACATCCGTGGCGCCGGCAACGGTCTTTCCTTTGCGATCGTCGGTGCCACGCACGAGACCCTGTCGGAGGCGTCCATCAGGCTTGTCGAGGCGATGCAGGACGACAGGGCATTCTTCTCAAATCCGCGCCTGTCGAATGACGCGCGTCAGGGGCAGCTTTCCGTCGTCCTTGACCGCGAACGGGCCTCGGATCTGGGCATCAACATTGCCGGCCTTTCGGCGGCGCTTCAGTCGCTGCTCGACGGCCGCTCTGTCGGCGACGTCTACGTCGACGGCCACTCTTACGACGTGATGCTGACCTCCGACACGCATCCGATCGATGATCCGACCGATCTCGAGAACGTCTTCCTGAAGACTGGCGACGGCAAGTACGTGCCAATGTCGACGATCGCGACTCTGGAAGAGCGGTCGGTCGCGCCCAGCCTGTCGCGCGAAAACCAGCTCGCGTCGGTCGGCCTGCAGTCCAATCTCGCCGATGGCGTTTCGCTGGGCGCGGCGCTCATCGAGCTCAACCGGATCGCGGCCCCCATCCTGCCACCGGGCGCGCGCATCCTGCCGCTCGCCGAGGCGGCCAGCCTCGGCGAAAACTCGAGCGGCATGGCGGTGACCTTCGGATTTGCGATTATCATCATCTTCCTGGTGCTGGCCGCCCAGTTCGAAAGCGTGCTGTCGGCTGTCATCATCATGGCCACCGTGCCGCTCGGACTTGCCTGCGCGGTCTTCGCCATGCTGATGACCGGCTCGTCGCTGAACGTCTACAGCCAGATCGGGCTGGTGCTGCTCGTCGGCGTCATGGCCAAGAACGGCATTCTCGTCGTCGAATTCGCCAACCAGTTGCGCGACCGGGGCCACGACGTGCGCCGGGCGATCGAGGAGGCCGCCAACCTCCGCCTGAGGCCGGTGATGATGACGATGATCTCCACCGTGCTTGGCGGCGTGCCGCTGGTGCTGGCGCACGGGGCAGGGGCGGAAGCGCGCATCGCGCTCGGCTGGGTCATGGTCGGCGGACTGGGCATGGCGACGGTGATCACACTGTTCGTCACGCCGGTCGCCTACCTGCTTCTGGCGCGATTCGCCAAACCGCATGCGGACGAGGAAAAGCGCCTGCATCGCGAAATGAGCGCGGCGCAAGAATTGCAGGCTGGGGAATAAAGCGGTTGCTTTGCCGCAAAGCGCCAATCGTGGTCAACCAATTGCCGTATTTCATGGTAAGAGGCAGATGACAGCATAAGGATCTCGGAGACTTCACTTCCATGCTCAAGCGTATTGCCGTACTTGCCCTGGCAGGCACCTTTCTCAGCGCCTGCACCACCACCGACCCGTATACCGGTCAACAGAAGGTTTCCAACACGGCGGGCGGCGCGGCGATCGGTGCTGCAGCTGGCGCCGTCGGCGGCCTTCTGCTCGGCAACGGCCCGACAAGCCGCCGCAACGGGGCATTGATCGGTGCCGGCATCGGCGCACTCGCCGGCGGCGCGATCGGCAACTACATGGACCGCCAGGAAGCCGAGCTTCGCGCCCAGCTGCAGGGCACCGGCATCTCGGTCACCCGCAATGGCGACAACATCATTCTCAACATGCCCTCGAACATCACCTTCCCGACCGACCAGTACGCGGTGATGCCGGCCTTCTATCCGACGTTGAATTCGGTCGCGATCGTGCTGAACAAGTTCAACAAGACGCTGGTCGACATCAACGGTCACACCGATTCGACCGGCTCGCTTCAGCACAACATGGAACTGTCGCAGCAGCGCGCCGCCTCCGTCGCCAATTACCTGGCCGGTCAGGGCGTCGACGCCCGCCGCATGTCGGCCATGGGCTTCGGCCCGAACCAGCCGGTCGCGACCAATGCGACGCCTGAGGGCCGTGCCCAGAACCGCCGCGTCGAAGTGCAGATTTCGCCGCTGCGCGAAGGCTGAGCGCGCATATCATGACGAACTGTCCGGCGGGCGTTTTGCCCGCTGGACAAGCCGCGCCGGCTGTCCCATACCTGCACTCCAAAATGGAAATGGAGGAAGACCCATTGGCGCGTGAACATGCAAGACCGGGCATTCGCAACGAGGAAGGTATCGCTGCGGTTCTCGGCATTTTGAAGCAGAGCTTTGGCGAGCGCTTCCAGACCGGTGAAGCATTCCGCGCCCAGCATACCCACACCACCACCTATCTGCCTGCGCAATTGCCTGACGGCGTCGCCTTCGTCGAAAGCTCCGACGATGTGAAGGCGATCGTGCGGGCCTGCGCCGAGCACAAGGTGCCGGTCATTCCCTTCGGCGCCGGCACCTCGCTGGAGGGCCAGGTGAATGCGCCGAGCGGCGGCATTTCCATCGATTTCTCGCGCATGAACAAGGTGTTGTCGGTCAATGCCGAGGATCTCGACTGCACGGTGGAGCCGGGTATCACCCGCGAGGACCTGAACACCTATCTGCGCGACACCGGGCTCTTCTTCCCGATCGACCCTGGCGCGAACGCCTCGATCGGCGGCATGGCCTCGACACGCGCGTCCGGCACCAACGCGGTCCGCTACGGCACGATGAAGGACAATGTCCTTTCGGTGACCGCGGTGACTGCGAACGGCGAGGAGATCCGGACCGCGCAGCGGGCACGCAAGTCCTCGACCGGCTATGACCTGACGCGTCTGTTCGTCGGAGCAGAAGGAACGCTCGGCGTGCTGACCTCGGTGACGCTGCGCCTGCAGGGCATTCCGGAGAAGATCGCCGGCGGCGTCTGCGCCTTTCCGGATATCGAATCGGCCTGCAATGCGGTCATCATGACCATCCAGCTCGGCATTCCGGTTGCTCGCATCGAGCTTCTGGATGCGCTGCAGGTAAGGGCCTGCAATGCCTATTCCGGCCTCAGCAACGAGGAGAAGCCGACGCTGTTCCTCGAATTCCACGGCAACGAGCAGACGGTTGCGATCCAGTCGGAACAGTTTGCCGAGATCGCCGCCGAGTTCGGTGGCGGCGAGTTTCGCTGGACGGTGAACGCAGAGGAGCGCGCGAAGCTCTGGAAGGCACGCCACGACGTCTACTGGTCGGTCAAGGCGACGGCGCCCGACAAGGCAATCCTTGCGACCGACGTCTGCGTGCCGATCTCGCGCTACGCCGATTGCGTCACCGAAACGCATCGGGATATTCTCGAGCACGGATTGTATGCGCCGATCGTCGGCCATGCCGGAGACGGCAACTTTCATACCTCCGTCGTGTTTGACGACAAGGATGAGGCCGACGTCGCCAAGGTCGAGGCGTTTGTCGCGCGGCTGGCACAGAGGGCTCTGTCGATGGACGGGACCTGCACTGGCGAGCACGGCATCGGGCAGGGCAAGAAGGGTTTCCTCGCCGAAGAGCTCGGCGGCGCCGTGGATTTGATGCGGCAGATCAAGCAGGCGCTCGATCCCGACACTATCTTCAACCCCGGGAAGATCTTCGATCCGGCTTGATCGCGGCGCCGGAAAATTTCATGCTGAGAGGGCTCCGGATTTCCGGGCCGAAGAGGCGGACAAGGGAGTAAGGCGGTTTGCTCGGACGGATTATCCTGTTTTTTGCGGGACTTCTCGTCGTCGTACTGTTTACGGCGCTGATCGCACCGATGTTCATCACCTGGAATGATTTCCGGACCGAGTTCGAGGATCAGGCGAGCCGTATTCTCGGCAAGAAGGTGGTGGTCAACGGCGACGTTGAGGTGCGCATCCTGCCGTTCCCGACCGTCACGCTTCACGATGTCCAGGTGGGCCGCGACGAGGACGGCAATCCGCTGGTGCAGGTCGCCGACTTCTCCATGGACATGGAACTGGCTCCGTTCCTGTCCGGCGAAGCGCGCATCGTCGAGATGCGCATCGACCAGCCGCGCGCCCGCATCGAGCTTTTGAAGGACGGCACGCTCGACTGGATGCGCGGCAGCCATTCCTCCATTCCGGCCAAGACCGTCGTCTTGGAAAAGGTCTTCATCACCGATGGCGAAGTCGCCTTCGTCGACGAGCAGACAGGCCGCGACCGGGTGATTTCGAACATCAATACGGAAATGTCGGCGCGCTCGCTGGCCGGTCCGTGGCGCGCCGAAGGCGACGCGGTGTTCGACGGTCATCCGTCGCATTTCTCCTTCTCCTCCAGCGCACCCGACGAGAAGAACGGCACGATCCGGGTCCACACGACGATCAAGCCGGAAGCGGTGCCGGTGACGGTTGAGACTGACGGCGATCTGGCGATCGTCGACGCCCGGCCGCGCTATGACGGACAGTTCTCCGCCATGATGATGGCGGAGGCCGAGGACAAGACGGAGGATGGCGAGAAATCCCGCAGCCTGCCGCCACGCGTCAAGGGCAAGTTCGAACTCACCAATGAGCGCATCCGCATTCCCGAATACCGCCTGGAAGTGGGGTCTCTGAGGGATCCCTATGTGGTGACGGGGGAGGCGACCTATGACACGGGGACCAAGGGCGACTTCTTCCTGAAGGCCGATGGCCAGCAGATCGATGTGGCGCGGCTCGATACCGGCCCGGCCAAGAAAACCGCGCGGCCCGGCACGCAGCGCCTGAGCGCCGCCGAACGGCTGGACACGCTGATCGGGCTGGCGCGGCGCATTCCGGTGCCCGGCGTGCCGGGGCGGGCGGAGGTCAAGCTGCCGGCAATCGTTGCCGGCGACACGACGATCCGCGACGTGCTCCTAAAGGTCGAGCCGAACGGCAAGGGCTGGACGATCGACAATGCCGAGGCGACGCTGCCGGGCCGCACGAAGATCGAAGGCTCCGGCAAGCTGACCCTCGTTGGCAGCGCCGTCTTCGAAGGCCGTCTGACCGTGGCCTCCCGCCAGCCTTCCGGCGTCGCCGACTGGCTGACCGGCAGCGTTGCGCCGGAGATTCGCAACCTGCGCACCGCTGGCTTCTCCGCCGATGTCAGCCTGTCGCCGGAAGTGCAGAATTTCGACAATCTGGAGGTCGTCACCGGCGGGGCGGCGATGAAGGGCCGGATCGGCCGCGTCTCGCTGAGCGGCCAGGTGCCGGCCCTGACGGTTGACCTTGCCGGCGACCGCATCGATCTCGACGTGCTGCGGGCGTTGACCAGCCTGATGATGGGCGAGGATACGGGCAGCGGGCTGCTCGGACATGATATCGACGCGCATCTGGCCGCCGACCGGCTGACGGCGTTCGGCGTGGAGGCCCAGCAGGTCGACGCCGCCTTCTCGCTGTCGAATGGTGCGCTGTCGGTCAAGACGCTCGATATCGGCGACATCGGCGGCGCCAAGGTCAGCACCTCGGGCGAAGCCGAAGGGTCGGTTGCCGGTATGTCGGGGAGCGGCGACGTGCATTTCGATGTAGCCGACGCCGGCCAGTTCCTGCAACTCCTGCAGAAGAGCATGCCCGCGCATCCGGTGCTCGGCCGTCTGGCGGAGAACAGTTCCTGGTTCGACGACACCGCTCTCGACGTGGCGCTGTCAGTGGGCGGCGGCGACAGGGGCGGGATTTCCGCCGATATTCGCGGGACCTCGAACGGCAGCAAGGTCACCGCCCGTGTCGGCCTCAAGAGCATGGCGGCACTTGCCGACCACAAGGGGCTCTCGCTCGACCTGACGCTCACCAATCCCCGGTCCTCGATCCTGTTCGGCCAACTCGGCTTCATGCCGCTGCCGGTCGGCGGACTTGAGGACGGGCGCGTGCGTCTCGTCTTCAATGGCGATGACGGCGACAGGGGCCGCACGCAGCTTTCCTTCGATGCCGGCAGCACGCATCTGTCCGCCGACGGCAATGTCAGCCTGGCGGCTGATGATTTCCTTGCTGGCGATCTGGCGCTCACCCTGAAGAGCGGCGACGTCGAGCCCTATCTCATTCTCAACGGTATCGCTCTGCCGGGCATCGGCGATGGCCTGCCGCTAGACATGACGTCGAAGGTTTCCGTTGCCAATGACGCCGTCACCTTCGACCAGCTTGCAGGCAATGTCGGCGGCGATGCCTTCAGCGGCATGCTCCGGGTGCAGCGTGGGCGGCCGGTGCTGACCGTTGGCGGCAATCTCGCATTCGACAGCCTCGATCCCTATTGGCTGGCCGAAACGGTCTATGGACCGCTCTACGACGTCTCGACCGGCGATTTCACCAATGCGCCGTTCGAGCCGCCGATGAACTCCGGTGCCGATATCGACGTGTCGCTGAAGGCCACCGAAGTGCCGGTCGGGCTTGGCGAACCGGTTCGTGGCGTCACGGGAACGCTGACCAGTCGCAACGGTGCACTCAATTTCGAGGACATGACGGGCGAATTGTTCGGCGGCAAGCTAAGCGGGCATGTGCGGCTGGCCAACAGCGGCGGCACAGGATCGTTGCAGGCGGGGCTTGAACTGGCTGGCGGCGATGCCACGCGGTTGTTCTGGAGCCGTGGCGGCAAGCCGGTCGTCGAGGGCGGGCTCTCCGGCAACGTCACGGTGGAAACCAGCGGGGCAACCCTCTCGGCTCTGGCGAGAACGCTCGGCGGTTCCGGCGAAATCGATGTCGCCGGCGCGACGATTAACGGGCTCGATCTCTCCATCCTGCCGACCCTGCTTGCGGCCAACGAACAATCTACCGGCGATGACATTTCCAACGAAAGCGTGGCGGGCGAGGTTCTGCCGCTGTTGCTCAATGGCAGCAGCGCCGTTGGCGATCTCAAAATCCCGTTCAGCATTACCAATGGCCGCTGGCGGGCCAATAATCTGTCGGCGACGACGGCTTCGGCGCAACTGTCCGGGGCGGCCGATTTCGACGTTCAGGACCGCGACATGTCCGGGTCCCTGCAGATCGCCTTCGCCACGGGCAAGGAAGACGTCGCCGGCGCCAATGCCAACCTGACTCTGCAGTATTCCGGCCAACTCGATCAGCCGCAGATGAAGGCCGATGTCACCGGGATGACCAACTACCTGTCGCTGAGGGCGTTCGACCGCGAGCGCCGGCGGGTCGAGCATCTGCAGGCCAATGTGCTGGAGAAGCAGCGCTTGCGGCGCGAGGCGTCGCTCTACCAGGCAATGGACCAGCGCCGGGCCGAAGAGGCGAAGAAGCTGGACGCGATCCGGCTTGAGGTGGAGCAGCACCTGAAGGAGCTTGCCGACCAGGAAAGGAAGGCGCTGGAGAAGCGAAACGCCGAGCTGGAGGCCGCCAAACGGGCGGCGGAAGCTGCGGCGCAGAACCCGCAGGACAACGTGCCGGTGTTCGATGTCGTGCCCCTGCAGCGGGCCGAGCCGATCATTGTGCCGCCGGCCGCAACCCAGGCACCGGCACAGCCTGCGCCCAAGACTGAGGCGCCCGCTCAGAAAGAAGAACCGGCCGGTGACGCAGGTAACCTTAAGTTCGATTCCTGGTTGAATTTGCGCTAATTCATGTCATGATGAAATAAGGTCGTGGGGCGGCCCGCTAAAATACATAAATCGGGGAATATTGGTGCCGGGTTTCAAGGTCCGGATGCCAGGCGGGTTTGCGCATCGTACTGAGTTTGTCGCATCCAGGGGGCTTGTGATGTCGTGGCGTGGTGTAATGCGTATAGTGGGCGCAGGTTTTATATTCCTGGCGACCGCCGGATTTCTTCAAACGAGTCAGAAATTTCCAACGGGCGGATCCTCGCCAACGCTGCCGGTTGTCGTATCCAGTGCCGCCGCGCGACAATCATCCGATCCCCAGAGCTATCTGATGCGTTGGGTTTCGGCCTGCGAGCAGGAGTTCGGCGCGCACGGGCACAATCCGAACGAAGCGCTGCTGCGCAGCTGCACAAGCTATTGAGGGGCAGGCGGTTCGCCGCCGCGCCGGTACCATTCCAGAACATGGACGCGTAGCGCCGAGGACAGGTTCGCATCCTCCGGGCGGTGGTCGTCGACTTCGGCGATCAGCGCCGCCAGCGACATTGTCCGCCTGGCCGCGATCGCCTTGAGCTCTTCCCAGAAGGCGTCCTCCAGCGTGAAGCTGGTGCGGTGGCCGTGAAGGGTGGCGGAATGTTTGCGGATCATCGGTGTGCCTGCTGCCGTCTGCCGAATGGATGCTGGCCGGGTGGGCGGCGGATTGGGAAAGTGATTCAAGTCTCAGCCGCAAGTTCTTGACGGCGATGCCCTTTCGGGTCGCGCTGACCGTCAGTCGTCGGAATGATCGTCCTTTTCGCGGCGACCTTCGTCGAGGCGTTTGCGTTCCAGCGTGTTGCGGGCCGTGGTCAGCTCTTTCTCGGCCTTGGTCCGGCCGAAGGAAATGCGGTTCTGCTCGGCCGTCTTTTCCTTTTCCTGTCGCGCTTTCTGCTTGCGCGCCATGCGCAGATTGACGATTTCCGCGGCCATGTCCGATCGATCTCCTGCCTTGGGCGGCCATGTGCGGCCCATGAAAAAGGGGAGCCGCGCTCCCCTGGTTTCCTACTGCTTCTTGCGGAACGCGTCGAGCGAGACGACGGAGCCCGACGGCTTGCCGCCGCCATCGTCGTCCGGGCTCGGATCTTCGCCGGGCGTCTCGGATTCGTTCTCTGCCTTCGGTGCTGCGGGGGCAGGGTAGGCCGTTACCTCGCCGCCAGCTTCTTCCTCGACCACCGGTACGTCGAACTCGACCTCGAAATTGACGGACGGATCGTAGAAGCCGCGGATGGCCGCGAAGGGGACGACCAGCTTCTCAGGCGTGTCGGAGAAGGACAGGCCGATCTCGAACTGGGTGTCGGTCACCTTGAGGTCCCAGAACTGGTGCTGGATGACGATGGTCATCTGCTCGGCATATTTGGCCTTGAGGTGCTGCGAGATGCGCACGCCCGGAGCCCCGGTGAGGAAGGTGATGAAAAAATGGTGTTCACCCGGCAGGCGGCCCGTTGCGGCGACTTCGGACAAGACCTTGCGGATCACTCCACGCAGCGCGTCCTGTGTCAGAATATCGTAACGGATATGGTCATGGCCCATCGTGCATTCATTCCTTCATCATCACGAGCGCGACCGTACCAAGGCGCGCAGTTGCCGGCTAGAGCATTGCATTCAGCGAGGAATCTTACCTCAGCCGGTTCTTCGAATCCTCTTACACCATATAGAGCGAGAATGGGAGTAGGTCACGGGGGAGTAGGTGAAGGCTTCTGTTGCCAGGTGCCTTCGGACCCCGCCTTAAAGTGCTACCCCTAAGGACTTAGGTTGGGTTTCCCGCACCGCCATTAGGCAGCGAGAGCGTAACCCTGAGCGTTGTTGTCGTTTGCAACTACTCTAATGACCCGATAACGGTGGTATCATGCCGGGTAAAAAGTCGATCTTTACGCCCTTGTCGATCCTATTTCGCCCCCATCACAAACCGGCCATCTCGTCAGCCGTTCCGCCGGTTTGTGGTGGAGGCGCCGGGTACCGCCCCCGGGTCCAATAGGTTTATTACATCGCTGTTTATCACCATAGCCGGGCAAGCCGGCAGACCTGATATAGGTGTTTCCGGCGCCCGTGAAAAGGGGGCCGATCGACAAGCTGCGACAAAATCCCCGGCCAGCTTGACGAAGTCATGTGTGCGGACCATTCTGCCGGTGCAGTTTAATCGATCCTCTGCAAAGATTATTTCTTGGGAAGGAGCAGGACATGACTGATTACCTTGCAGATGTGAAGAAGTACGACAGCGGTGCGGATGCCGATCTTGTCAAGAAGATCGAGCGTCACCTCGGCATCGCTCTTCGCAATCGTGACTCCTCGCTTGTTTCCTGTTCCGATCCGAAGGAGCTCGATCGCGTCAAGGCAAGCTGGTGCGGCAAGAAGCTCGGCGTGGAGGGCGCTGATGCCGACAAGGCTCTGGAAGCCGTCTGCGCCGCCATGTCCGCCGACCGCACCAAGTCGCGCGTCACCTTCTACTATCTCGTCGCCAAGGAGCTCGGGAAGCTCGGCGATCTCTGATCCGTCCTGAAGCAGCGTCATGTGACGAGGGGCCGCTCTGCGGGCGGCCTTTCCATACACCGTCATCAAAACCGCTGGACAATCCCGCTTGTCTGTTGGCCGGGCCGCGGCCGTGACTTACAATGCGAGCCGAACGAATCTACAGGCAGCGTCCATGAAGCAATATCTCGATCTCCTCGATCACGTCCTTTCGACGGGTACCGACCGTGGCGACCGCACCGGCACGGGCACGCGTTCGGTTTTTGGCCACCAGATGCGGTTCGACCTCGCTGAGGGCTTTCCGGCCCTGACGACGAAGAAGCTGCATCTGCGTTCGATCATCCACGAACTGCTGTGGTTCCTGAAGGGCGACACCAACGTCCGTTATCTGCACGAACATGGTGTGAGCATCTGGGACGAGTGGGCCGACAAGGACGGCAATCTCGGGCCCGTCTATGGTGCGCAATGGCGGTCCTGGCCAGACTACGAGGGCGGGCATGTCGACCAGATTGCCGCGGTCGTCGAGAGCATCCGAAAGAACCCGAATTCGCGCCGGCACATCGTTTCGGCCTGGAACCCGGCTCTGGTCGATGAAATGGCGCTGCCGCCCTGCCACTGCCTGTTCCAGTTCTATGTCTCCGACGGCAAGCTCTCTTGCCAGCTCTACCAGCGCTCGGCCGATATCTTTTTGGGCGTGCCGTTCAACATCGCCTCCTATGCGCTGCTGACCATGATGGTGGCGCAGGTCACAGGGCTCAAGCTGGGCGACTTCGTCCATACGCTTGGCGATGCACATATCTATCACAATCACTTCGAGCAGGCCCGGCTGCAGCTGCAGCGCTCGCCGAAGCCTTTGCCGACGATGCGCATCAATCCGGACGTGAAGGATCTGTTTGCCTTCAAGTTTGAAGACTTTACGCTCGAAAACTACGAGGCTGATTCAAGCATCAAGGCGCCGATTGCAGTCTGAATCCGGTCTTCAAGCCAAGGTATTCGAATAGATGGACATTTCCCTGGTCGTGGCGGTTTCCTCCAACGGCATCATTGGTCGCGACGGCGACATGCCGTGGAGGCTTTCGACCGACCTGAAGCGCTTCAAGGCCCTGACGCTCGGAAAACCGGTGATCATGGGACGCAAGACCTTCCAGTCGATCGGCAAGCCCTTGCCGGGGCGCCTCAACATCATCGTCACGCGGGACGCAGCCTTCAAGGTCGAGGGCTGCGTGACGGCAACCTCGCTTGAGGAGGCTGTCATGCTTGGCGAGGCAGAGGCGCGGCAAAAGGGTCTCGATGAGATCTGCATCATCGGCGGCGGTGAGATCTACTGGCAGGCGCTCGAGACCGGTCTGGCGACGGTTGTCCATCTGACGCATGTGGACGCCGAACTCGACGGCGACACGCGGTTCCCGCCGCTTGATCCGGCAGTGTGGGTCAAGGAGAGCGAGGCGGACTTCCCCGCAGGGGAAAAGGACAATTTCCCGACCCGCTACGCCGTCTACAGGCGTCTTTGACGCAAGGCGGAAACTATTTTTCCAATAAAACCGGTCTTCCTTGACGCGTTACATTGAAAGCGCCTTCCCGCATACCTATAAACGGGCAGTGGCTGTGCCAGGACGATCGCTGATCGGCGTGGGCATGGGGAGTTGTTTCTAGACAAGAGGTATGAATGCCCTGGAGCAATCAGAATGGCGGCGGCGGCGGTCCTTGGGGCGGCGGCGGCGGCAATAATCAAGGCCCCTGGGGTCAAGGTCCGAACCGTCCGCGCAACAATGGCGGCAATAACGGCGCTCCGCCGGATCTGGAAGATCTGATCCGTCGCGGGCAGGACCGGCTCAAGACCATCGTGCCCGGTGGCGCGAACGGCGGCGTCGTCCTCATCGTCGTCGCAATCCTGGCGGTCTTCTGGATTTTCCAGTCGGTCTATACCGTCCAACCGGACGAGCGCGGCGTTGAACTGCGCTTCGGCCAGCCGAAAAAAGAAATTTCGATGCCCGGCCTGCATTTCCATATGTGGCCGATCGAGACCGTCGAGATCGTCAAGGTCACCGAGCAGCAGCTCAATATCGGCGCTGGCAGCTCGTCCACTTCGGCCGTCGGCCTGATGCTTTCGGGCGACCAGAACATCGTCAACGTCCAGTTCTCGGTGCTCTTCACGGTCACCGATCCGAGCGCCTTCCTCTTCAATCTTGAAGCGCCGCCGCAGACGCTGCAGCAGGTTGCCGAAAGCGCCATGCGCGAAGTGGTCGGCCGCCGTCCGGCGCAGGATATCTTCCGTGATGCCCGTCAGGGGATCGCCGCCGACGTGAAGTCGATCATCCAGTCGACGATGGACAGCTACGGCGCCGGCATTTCCATCAATGCCGTGGCGATCGAAGATGCGGCTCCGCCGCGCGAGGTTGCCGATGCCTTCGACGAAGTTCAGCGCGCCGAACAGGACGAGGACCGTCTCGTCGAGGAAGCCAACCAGTATGCCAACAAGGTACTCGGTGGTGCCCGCGGTCAGGCCGCCCAGATCCGTGAAGAGGCAGCCGCCTACAAGGATCGTATCGTCAAGGAAGCCGAAGGTGAGGCCCTGCGCTTCATCTCCATCTATGACGAGTACAAGGAAGCGCCGGACGTGACCCGCAAGCGCCTCTATCTCGAAACCATGGAGAAGGTTCTGGAAAACTCCAAGAAGGTCATCATCGACGAGAAGCAGGGCGTCCTGCCTTATCTGCCGCTCAATGAACTTGGTTCGACCAAGCAGCAGGGAGGCAAGTGATGAACTCCAATCGTCTTCCCGCAATCCTCGTCGCCATCGGCGTCATCCTGTTCCTCGGCTATTCCTCGATCTTTGTCGTGAATGCCCGCCAGCAGGCCGTCGTCATCCGCTTTGGTGAAATCCGGGCGGTCAAGACCGAGCCGGGCATCTACTTCAAGCTGCCCTTCGCCTTCGCAAATGCCGACCGGGTCCAGTATGTCCCGAAGCAGGAGCTTCGCTTCGACCTCGACGACATCCGCGTCCAGGTTTCCGGCGGCAAGTTCTACGAAGTCGACGCGTTCGTGGTCTACAAGATCACCGATGCGGCCCGCTTCCGCGAAACGGTGTCCGGCGACCGCATCTCGGCTGAATCGCGCATGCGCACCCGTCTCGATGCTTCGCTGCGTCGGGTCTACGGTCTGCGCGGCTTCGAATCGGCTCTTTCCGACGCCCGTGCGTCGATGATGCAGGAGGTCCGTGACGACCTGCGTCCCGACTCCGAGTCGCTCGGCATCAGCATCGAGGATGTCCGCATCCGCCGCACCGACCTGACCCAGGAAGTCTCGCAGCAGACATACGCCCGCATGAAGGCGGAACGTCTCGCTGAGGCCGAGCTGATCCGCGCCCGCGGTTCGGAAGAAGGCCAGCGCCGCCGTGCCGTCGCCGACCGTAAGGTCGTCGAAATCCAGGCAGAAGCGCAGAGGGATGCCGAAATCATCCGGGGTGAAGGCGACGCGGCCCGAATCAAGGCCTTTGCCGAAGCCTTCAAGCGCGATCCGGCCTTCTTCGACTTCTACCGGTCGATGGATGCCTATTCGAAGTCGCTGGGTTCCGACTCGACCACGCTGGTGCTGTCGCCGAACTCGGAATTCTTCCGCTACTTCAACCAGGCCGATGGCTCCACGCCTTCCGATCGCGTTCCGCCTGCGATCCCGCCGGCTGGCGCTCCGGAAGCTGCGGCACCTGCGCCTGCGACCGGCAGCGGGAACTGATTTCCGGCAATGTCCGACTTTCTAACCGGTCTGGCATTCTTTTTGATCATCGAGGGGCTGGTGTACGCACTGGCCCCTCGATTTCTTGTTGAAATGGCAAAGGTTTTGCCGTCAATTCCCGAACAGCAGCTGCGATATTTCGGCCTTGGCGCCGTCGGCGCCGGTGTCGCCCTTGTCTGGTTCATTCGCGGCTGAGCGGCTTCTCCGGCTGCTCGCGAAAGATTGTTTTTTCCTGTCGTGATTCCGCCCTATGCTCGGGATTGAATGACCGGAACGTCCATTTAAGAGGAAGCCCCATGGTGCGGATTTCGCCTTCACCCTTTGCCAAGAGCCTTGCCGTGCTGTCGATCGCGGCGGTGACGTGGTCGGCGAGCGTCTCGGGTCTTCAGGCGGCTCCGCCGCCGGCCGGGCCGGCTTCGGTTTCGAACCTTGCCGAAGGCCTGCTTGGCGCCGTGGTCAACATCTCGATCTCGCAGAATGTGAAGTCGGAAGGCGAGGGGCCGTTGCCGAACGTGCCGGACGGCGCGCCGTTCGAGGAGTTCTTCAACGACTTCTTCAAGAACAAGGACAATCAGGGTAACCGTACGGTCAATTCGCTCGGCTCCGGCTTCGTAATCGACCCGGACGGCTACATCGTCACCAACAACCACGTCATCGAGGGCGCCGACGATATCGAGGTGAACTTCGCCGATGGCACGACGCTGAAGGCGAAACTGATCGGCACGGACACCAAGACCGACCTGTCGCTCCTGAAAGTCGAGCCGAAGAAGAAGCTGGTGGCAGTTCACTTCGGCGATTCCCGCGTCATGCGCATCGGCGACTGGGTGATGGCGATCGGCAATCCCTTCGGCCTTGGCGGCACGGTGACGCTCGGCATCATCTCGGCGCGCGGCCGCAACATCAATGCCGGGCCCTATGACAATTTCATCCAGACGGATGCGGCGATCAACAAGGGCAATTCCGGCGGTCCGCTGTTCAACATGAACGGCGAGGTGATTGGCATCAACACTGCGATCATTTCGCCGAGCGGCGGTTCGATCGGCATCGGCTTCGCAGTGCCGTCGGAAATCGCGGAGAACGTCATCCAGCAGATCCGCGAGTTCGGCGACGTGCATCGCGGCTGGCTCGGTGTTCGCATCCTGCCGGTGACCGCCGATATCGCCGAGACCAACGGTCTGCCGGAACCGCAGGGCGCGATGATCGCCGGCGTGATCAAGGGCGGCCCGGTCGATGACGGCACCATCAAGGCCGGCGACATCATCCTGAATTTCGACGGCAAGCCGATCCACGAGATGCGGGATCTGCCGCGCATCGTTGCCGAAAGCCCGGTCGGCAAGGAAGTGGACGTCGAGATCGTCCGCGAAGGCAAGAAGCAGACCGTCAAGGTCAAGCTCGGCCAGTTGACCGCCGCCCAGGAAGCCGCCGCCAATGCCGATGATGCGCAGGAGCAGACGGATGAGGGCGCAGAGACGGGCGAGGACAAGGGCGGCGACAAGGGTGGCGACAAGGCCCAGAACGACGGTTCGGGCGACGAGGAGGACGCAACCGGCATTCTTGGCATTTCGCTCGCCGAGCTCGATGACGATGCCCGCGAAGTCTACAAGATCGCGCCGAGCGTCGAGGGCGTGGTGATCAGCGATGTCGATCCGGCGTCGGCCGCGGCGGAGAAAGGCCTGAAGACCGGCGACGTCATCGTCGAGATCGCCCAGGACTTCGTCTCCAACCCGCAGGCGGTTGCCGACAAGCTGCAGGAGTTGATCGACGAAGGCCGTCGCAACGCCTACATGATGATTGCGTCGCCGAACGGCGACCTGCGTCTGGTGGCCGTGCCGCTCGAATAGGGCGCGGAGCCTAGCGCTTGAGGAAGGCCTCGCGCGTGATTGCGTAGAGCACGTGACGCCTGAGGTGGGGGTGGCTATCCGGAATTTTCGGATGGTCGAAATCGCGCTTCGGATCGTGTGTCATGCCGATGCGCTTCATCACCGCCGTCGAGCGGTGATTGTCGGCGACGGCGAAGGAGACGACTTCCGGCAGGTCCCTGTCGAGAAACGCGTGACGCAGGAGCGCTTCGGCGGCCTCGGTGACGTAGCCCTTGCCCCAATAGCGCTCGGCCAGCCGCCAGCCGATTTCCACGGTTCCGGCCGGCAGGATCGGCAGAAGGTCCGGCTGCCAGAGGCCGCAGAAGCCGATGACCGCGCCGGATGCCTTTTCTTCCAGTGCGTAGAAACCGTAGCCGGTCTCCCGGGTGCGGGCGGCGATGAAGTCCATCATCTCGTCCGATTGCGCGCGGCTGCGGCGCCAGGCGAAGAATTCCATGACGCGCTCGTCGGAATTGATCTCGTGGAAAAGGTCGCGGTCAGCCTCTTGCCAGTTGCGCACGATCAGGCGCGGCGTTTCCAATATAACGAGCGGCATAGCGTCCTCCTGGGACTGGTCGGCCGATGACCGGATCAAGGATCGTCAGGCGGTGACGAATTCGTGGCGGCGGTAGCCCTGCAGATAGAGAAGTGACGTCAAGTCGCCGTGGTCGATGCGGATCTTCGCCTGGGCGGCGACCGACGGCTTGGCGTGCAGGGCGACGCCCGTGCCGGCAAGCTCGATCATGCCGAGGTCGTTGGCCCCGTCGCCCACCGCGATCGCGTCTTGCGGAGAGATGCCGAGCCTTGCAGTGATGTCGACGAGGGCATCGACCTTCGCCTGCTTGCCGAGGATCGGTTCGGCGACCTCACCGATCAGCAGTCCGCCTTCCTCGATCAGCAGGTTGGCGCGGTTCTCGTCAAAGCCGATCATCGCCGCAATGCGGCTGGTGAAGACGGTGAAGCCACCGGAGACGAGCGCCGTGTAGCCGCCCTTCGCCTTCATGGTGCCCACCAGTTCCTTGCCGCCGGGGGTCAGCGTAATGCGCTTGGCGATGACTTCATCCACCACTGTCGCGGCAAGGCCCTTCAGCAGCGCCACGCGTTCGCGCAGTGCCGGCTCGAACTCGATCTCGCCGTTCATCGCCCGCGCGGTGATGGACGCCACCTTTTCCTTCAGCCCGACCTCGGCAGCCAGCTCGTCGATGCATTCCTGGCCGATCATGGTCGAATCCATGTCGGCGATCAGCAGGCGCTTGCGCCGGGTTTCGATATCCTGGACGGCAACGTCGATTTTTTCGGATCCGATGGCGGCGCGTATCACAGCTTCGGCGTCGGCGGCATCGATGCCTTCGCGCAGCGGCAGATCGCACGCTATTCCGTCGGCAAGCCAGTAGAGGCCGGCGGCCGGGACGGCCTTTTCGATCGCCTCGGCGAGGGCTGGCGTCAGAACCGGATTTGACGGATTGGCGATAAGCGTGGCAACGAGAGCCATGAGCAAGAGTCCTATTGGTGAAATCGACGCGATCCTGATAGCTGGGCCGACCGCCAGCGGCAAGTCCGCATTGGCGGTGAAGCTGGCGCGCGAAGCCGGCGGTGTGGTGATCAATGCCGACAGCATGCAGGTCTATGACACGCTGTCGGTACTGACAGCGCGCCCGTCGACGGCGGACATGGAGGGTGTTGAGCACTGTCTTTACGGCCATGTGCCGGCGGGTGCTGCCTATTCGACCGGAGCATGGCTGCGCGAGGCGGAGGCGCTGCTGTCGCGGCTGAAGGCGGAGGGGCGACTGCCGGTCTTCGCCGGCGGTACCGGGCTTTATTTCAAGGCGCTGACCGGCGGGCTTTCGGACATGCCGGAGATCCCCGAGGCTGTCCGCGTCCTTTGGCGCGGCAGGCTTGCGGCTGAAGGGCCGGAGGCACTTTATGGAGAACTGGGGCGGCGCGATGCGGAAGGGGCGGCGGCGCTCAATCCGCAGGACGGCCAGCGCATCGTGCGCGCCCTGGAGGTGCTGGAGGCGACCGGCCGGCCGATCCGCGAATTTCAAGGACGAACCGGCCCGATGGTCGTCGATCCGGCGCGGGCGCTGAAGATCGTCATCGATCCTGACCGCAAGGTGCTGCATGAACGCATCAACCGGCGTTTCGAAGCGATGCTGGAGCAGGGCGCGGCCGACGAGGTGAGGGCGCTGATGAAGCTCAACCTTTCGCCGCAGATGCCGGTGATGAAGGCGATCGGCGTGCGCGAGCTTGCTGCCATGCTGGCCGGTGACCTCACCCGCGAGCAGGCCGCAGAACAGGCGAGTGCCGCCACAAGACAATATGCCAAGCGGCAGATGACGTGGTTTCGCAACCAGATGGATGACAGCTGGGAGCGGCGCGGCACGACCTGAGGTTCTGCCGCTTGGCGCGTCTTGTCAGACGATGCGGGCCGTCTCTGCGACCGGACGGGCAAGGAAGGTTTCCGCGTCGGCTTCCGGCAGCGGACGGGAATAGAGATAGCCCTGGATGAGTGTTGCGCCGAGCTGGATCAGCGCCGACCGTTCCTCTTCGGTCTCCACGCCTTCGATGACGCAGTCGAGCTGCATGTCGCGGCTCAGCGCCAGCAGCGACTTGACGATCTTGTAGCTCGACGGATTGCGGTCGAGGTCGGTGACGAAGCTGCGGTCGATCTTCATCTTGGTCAGCGGCAGCGCGTGAAGGCGCGTGAAGCTCGAATAGCCGATGCCGACATCGTCGAGCGAGATGCCGCAGCCGATGCCGCGCAGCATTTCGACGGAATCGAGCACCTGGTCGAAATCATGGGTGAAGGCGGTCTCGGTGATCTCCAGGTCGAGGCGCGAAGCATCGATCTTCGAATTCTCGATGATGGCGAGGATGGTGAGCGCGCTTTCGCGAGTGTTGAGATCGTGAGGTGAGAGATTGAAGGAGAGGCGCACGTCGGCTGGCCATTCGACGGCTGCCGCCAGCGCCTTCTTCAGCAGGATGCGGGTGAGCGGTGCGATCAGACCGGTGCGCTCGGCGATGGCGATGAACTCCATCGGTGGAACCGATCCGAGCACGGGGCTCTGCCAGCGCGCGAGCGCTTCGAAAGCGGCGGTGCGGTTCGAGCGGATGTCGATGATCGGCTGGAAAAGCACGGACATTTCCGCCGCGAGGTCGGCCTGCTTCAATGCCTGCTCAATGCGGGTTTCGCGCACGATCTGCGCATCCAGCGCCTCTGTAAACAGCGAGACGCGGCCGCGCCGGCTGCGCTTGCCGTTGTAGAGCGCATAGTCGGCGCGGGTGAAAAGGTCGTCGCGCGTACCGGCATTTTCCGGATAGACGGCAATGCCGGCGGAGCCGGAAATCATGACGCGTCCTTCCGGCAGGATGAAGGGTCGCTGGAGGCCGGCGCAGATTTGCTCGCCGAAGGCCATCAACGCGGCGTCATCTCCCGCCGACGGAATGAGGAAGGCGAACTCGTCGCCGCCGATGCGGAAAAAGGTGGCGCCGCCATTCGACTGCAGGTCCGTCAGTCGTGCGCCGACCTCGAAGAGCAGCCGGTCGCCGGTCGAGTGGCCGTAGACGTCGTTGACCGGCTTGAAACCGTCGAGATCGACGATGCCGACCCCAAGCCGCGTGCCGGCTTCCGAAGCGGCTGCGAATTCGTTTTGCAGACTTGCGAAGAAGGCGCGACGGTTCGGCAGGCTGGTAAGGCTGTCGATATTGGCGAGGCGCATGTTCTCGCTGCTCAGCGCCTCGCTCTTCTGGCGCGACAGCACCATCTGGTTGAAGTTGGCGTAATTGACGAACAGGATGAACAGCATGCAGATGCTGACGAGCGCGATGTTGATGGCGATGGCGACAAAGGTCGACTCGCCGCTCATGGCGAAATAGGCCACGAACGAACCGTTGACGATGACCGTGACGGTGATGGCCGCCGAGCGCAGGTGGGTCAGACAGAAGATGCAGCTGATAACGGTGATCGCCATGTAGAATGCGACATGCGAGCGGGTGTAGGCGTCGCCATAGGGCAGCAGCATGTAGGACCAGCCGGCGAAGGCCGCGGCAATCAGGAAGGCAAGCCTGTTGGTGCGGGTCAGCGCCTGGAGCGCCAGTTCGGGCGTTGGTTTGCGGCCGATAGACTTCCACCAGTGGATTATGCGCAGGGCAGTGCCGATGGTGAAAATGACCGGAACGATGATCGTCAGCCAGTAAGGCGCGATCTTCATGTGGGTCGCGGCCAGCGCCCAGGTGCTGGTCATCAGGATCAGGTACATCACCGGCAATTGCCGGGAGAACGACTGGTATTGCGCCTTCAGAAGCTCCGGATTGCCGGCGGGGACCGACATCAATGTCCTGACTTTTCGCAATATCGTCTTCAACAGTCGAACCCTTTTTGCTGCCGAAACCCATTCTCGACAGAACATGTCCTCAAACGGGACTAGGACAGTCTGTGGACGCTCGCACGGCGAACTTAAAAATTGGTGTGTTGCTTTGCCATTGAACTTCCGTTGCGCGAGCGTGGTTAATACTTGGCAAGCGTCCCGGGCGGGCCGGCTTCGGCACCTGGCTCAAATGCCCTGGGGCAAGGTTCTCACGAAACGCTGTTCGAGCACTTCGCTTCCCCATTGTGAGCCGGGGCGTTCTTCAGCGAGCCTGAAGCCTCGCGTTTCGTAGAGATGCCGGGCCGCATGCAGGCCGGAGAAGGTCCAGAGATGCGTTTCTGCAAAGCCCAGTCGGTCGACGAAGGCCAGGGCCGTATCCAGAAGCTTCCTGCCAGTGCCGCTGCCACACACCGCATCATCGACGATGAACCATCTGAGATGAGCCATGCCGGGACCGATATCCTCTCCGTCGATGGCGATGGAGCCGACGACATCATCGCCGTGCATTGCTGCCCATATCTCGTTTCGAGGGTTGCCGAGCCGACATGCGAACTCCGCAACTCCACCGGCGACAACGGACTCAAATGCCAGTCCGAAGCCCGATGTTCTGGCGTAGTAGGACGCGTGCATTTCGGTGATGCGGGCGATGATGCCCGGCCGGTAGCCGGCCTTGATAGCGACGTCAGGAGCCGCCGGCGTTCCGTTGAGCGCCGTGCTATAGAGGCGCAGCCCGTCCGAGACGGTCCGTGTTTGCTCGGCGGTCAGCTTTCCAAGCGCTGCCGTCACCTGCTTGCGGGCGAAGTCATGAATGTCGGCTACCCGGTGCTTCCCGGCCGCGGTCAGGGACAAGAGCTTCACGCGGCCATCGTCCTCGCCGGTCTCTTCCACCACATCGCCCGATTGAATGAGCTTGCGAAGCATCCGGCTGACGCTTGATTTCTCCAGATGCAGCAGCATTCCAAGCTCGCGGGCGGTCACCCCGCCTTTCTCGATCTCCATGAGGGCGTGGACGGCCGAAGGAGATAGATCGGTGCCGGCAAATGTGCTGCCGGTAAAGCCCAACTCGCGGACGAGCTGGCGTGACGAGGTTCGGATGGCATCAATGGTTTGCTGCCGGGGCACGACGAAATCCAGGATATAGTTGCATCATGCAACCAAATAAGACCGGAAGGCCCAGCCGTCAACTGTGTTCCTTCTATCGGGCAATCCGCCCGCCTCAATCCTTCTTGTACAGACTGCTGAGAGGCTTCTTCAGGATGCTGTCGCGCAAGGATGTGGTGCCGGGTTCGCGGCGAAGGCTGGATTGGTCGCTGGTCTGCGGACGGGCGAGGGCGGGGTCGCGGGGGGCAATACCGTTGGCGCCGGCACCATTGAGGGCGGGCGTGCGTTCCAGGTTCTGCCTTTCGGCAGGCGGGCGTTCATAGGATGGCCGCTCGTAGGCGGGGCGCTCGAAGGACGGTCGCGGTGCCGGCTGGCGGATGGGTGCGGGTTCGGCGGCAAACGGCGGCTCGTCGCCCGGCAGCATGCCCGGATGATAGGATTCCGGCTCGTCGCCGTCGCGGTCGGAATAGGCGTCGCTCTGCGGGCGATCGCCTGGCTGCGGCATGAAACCTTCCGGGAAGGAGGCGAGATCGGGGCCGGTGATGTTGCGCAGCTTGTTGACGATCTGGCGCAGGTCGATCGTGTCCGGCGAGCTCTCGGAGTTCTTGACGTCGATGCCGTTTGCCTTTGGCAGCAGGTCGTCGGAGACGCGTTCGAAGCGCATGCGCATCGGCACCGCGATCGCCTCGCCGAAGGCGATGGCTTCGCCGTTGCCGATCGAGGAGATGAAGTTGGTCGTCGAGATCGACGAATTGGGAATGGCCGAGCGGATGATCTCCTGGTCGCGGTCGTTGGAAAGCCGCATGGCAAACAGCGTCGAGCACTGCGAGAGGATCGTCTGGTCGAGTTCGCCGGGGCGCTGGGTGACGACGCCGAGCGACACGCCGTATTTGCGGCCTTCCTTGGCGATGCGGGAGATCGCCTGGCGGGTCGGGAAAAAGCCGAGGCTCGGATCCGACGGCACGTAGCGGTGGGCCTCTTCGCAGACGACCAGCATGTGGATCGCGCCGTTCGACCAGAGCGCCAGCTCAAACGCCATGCGGCAGAGCACCGAGGCGACCGAATTGACGACTTCGGAGGGAATGCCGGCCAGCTGGAAGGTCGAGATCGGACGGTCGTCGCCTGGAATGCGGAAGATGCGTGAGATCGTCTCCAGGATCGTGTCGTTGATCGTGTTGTTGGAGAACATGAAATGGTAGCGCGGATCGTTGATGGCGCCGAGGATGCGCATCTTGAGCGAGCGCAGGAACGGCTTTTCCTCGCGGCCTTCCAGCTTGCCTATGCGTTCGTCGATCAGGGCCAGCAGGTCGGCCATGCGGTAGGGGACGGGCGTGTCGGCGGTGATCGAGTTCTTTTCCGTATGCTTGCGCATCAGTGTGTTGTCAGTGCCGCGGAAGGCCTTGCGGGCCTCGGGCATCAGGTCACGCAGGATGTCCATCTCCTCGGGGATCGGCGGACGGCCGCGGAAGACGACCTCGGCGAATTCCTCGAGGCGGAAGAGCCAGAAGGGCAGGTCGAGCGTTTCGGTGTCGATGACCACCGCGTGCTTCGGGAAGGCGGCGGCGAATTCGTTGTGCGGGTCTAGGATCAGGACACGCAGCTTCTCGTCCGACTGGATCGCCTTGTGGAGGAGGAGGGAGACGGCGGTCGACTTGCCGACGCCGGTCGAGCCGACGACGGCGAAATGCTTCGACAGCATGGAGGGGATGTGGATCGCAGCGTCGAGGCTTTCGTCCTGGGTCAGTCGACCGATGGTGCACACGTCCTTGTGGCCGCTGTCATAGATGCGCACGAGGTCCGCGGCGCGGATGCGGTGGGCGATCGCGCCGAGATAGGGATAGCGGGAGATGCCGGTGGTGAAGACTTCCTTGCCTTCCGGGTTCCGGTAGACCTGACCAAGCAGTTCAACTTCGATCAGGAATGTGTTGTCGATCCCCTCGGCCCAGGCGCCGCTTTCGGTGTTCATGGCATAGGCGAGCGCGACCACGCGGTTTTCACCGACGGAAATGGAGATGAGGCGGCCGACGGACCAGAGTTCTGTCAGATCGGTTTCGCCGGACTGGGCGATGGCGGCGATCGTCGCGCGTGCGCCGTTGCAGGCCACGACGCGGCCGAGAAAGCGGTTGCCGGGATGCATTGTATCCCGCCGTTCCTGCGCGTTGTCTTCGGCCGCAGGCT
The DNA here is from genome assembly GCF_052908375.1 of Rhizobium sp. PAMB 3174. Lineage (NCBI taxonomy): Bacteria > Pseudomonadati > Pseudomonadota > Alphaproteobacteria > Hyphomicrobiales > Rhizobiaceae > Rhizobium > Rhizobium sp. PAMB 3174. Next base: position 1,215,000 of record NZ_CM128608.1, read on the forward strand.
GAAAGTCTTCGTTACGCAATACGTCTCTCCCGAAGGAATCCCAACCTGTTCAATAACAAGGGGGGATTAACATGGGGTGTAAATTACCGGCACATGGGTGGCGGACGAGTGTGCCGAAACATGACGGGACTTACGGCGCAGATGGGCGGATGCACCGTTTTCAGGCGCATCGCCGTTTTTTTGGTCAGGGCGCGTTGACGGCCATGCGGTTTGTGTCTATCAATCCGTCCCATGAAAAATTCGGCAGTTATTCTCGTGGTGGGACGGCGCATGGGCAGGATGGTGTAACCATCCGGCGATAGCCACCCATGCGCGGTAAACCAGGCTCCCAGAGGAGCCTTTTTTTATGTCCGCAAACAGGCTAACAGGGCCGGGAATTACCGGCGAGCAAGAAGACGAACGGAACGGAACTGATGACGGGTACAGAGAACAGGATGACGGGAGCGGAAATCGTTCTGCAGGCTTTGAAGGATAACGGCGTCGAGCACATCTTCGGTTATCCCGGCGGTGCGGTGCTGCCGATCTATGACGAGATTTTCCAGCAGGACGACATTCAGCACATTCTCGTGCGCCACGAGCAGGGTGCCGGCCATGCGGCGGAAGGCTATGCCCGCTCGACCGGCAAGGTCGGCGTCATGCTGGTCACCTCCGGGCCGGGTGCTACCAATGCGGTCACGCCGCTGCAGGATGCGCTGATGGATTCCATCCCGCTTGTCTGTCTGACGGGTCAGGTGCCGACGACGCTGATCGGTTCGGACGCCTTCCAGGAATGCGACACGGTCGGCATCACGCGGCCCTGCACCAAGCACAACTGGCTGGTCAAGGACGTCAACAAGCTCGCCGAGACGATCCACGAAGCCTTCCGGATCGCCCAGACGGGCCGCCCGGGTCCGGTCGTTGTCGACATTCCGAAGGACGTCCAGTTCGCGACCGGCACCTATGTCGCCCCGTCGGCGCATGTCGCCGAGCCGAGCTACAAGCCGAAGAAGCAGGGCGACATCAAGGCGATCGAGGCGGCGATCGAGCTGATGGCGAAGGCCCGTCGTCCGGTCATCTATTCCGGCGGCGGTGTCGTCAATTCCGGGCCGGAAGCCTCGACGCTGCTGCGCGAGCTGGTATCGCTCACCAATTTCCCGATCACCTCGACCCTGATGGGCCTCGGCTGCTATCCGGCATCGGGCGACAACTGGCTCGGCATGCTGGGCATGCACGGCTCCTACGAGGCCAACATGGCGATGCATGATTGCGACGTCATGGTCTGCATCGGCGCCCGCTTCGACGACCGCATCACCGGCCGCCTGGATGCCTTCTCGCCGAACTCGAAGAAGATCCACATCGATATCGATCCGTCCTCGATCAACAAGAACGTCCGCGTCGACATTCCGATCCTCGGCGATGTCGGCACCGTTCTGGAAGACATGGTCCGTCTGTGGCGGGCGTTGGACAAGAAGCCGGAGAAGGCCCAGACGGAAGACTGGTGGATGTCGATCCAGCGCTGGCGGGCCCGCAACTCGTTTGCCTATGCGCCGAGCAACGACGTCATCATGCCGCAATATGCCATCGAGCGGCTTTACGAGATGACCAAGGATCGCGATGTCTACATCACGACCGAAGTCGGCCAGCACCAGATGTGGGCGGCGCAGTTCTTCGGCTTCGAGCAGCCGAACCGCTGGATGACGTCCGGCGGCCTCGGCACCATGGGTTACGGCCTGCCGGCGGCGCTTGGTGTGCAGATCGCCCATCCGGAAGCGCTCGTTATCGACATTGCCGGCGACGCATCGGTTCAGATGTGCATCCAGGAAATGTCGGCGGCGATCCAGCACAACGCGCCGATCAAGATCTTCATCCTCAACAACCAGTACATGGGCATGGTGCGCCAGTGGCAGCAGCTCCTGCACGGCAATCGGCTGTCGAACTCCTACACGGAAGCGATGCCCGACTTCGTCAAGCTCGCCGAAGCCTACGGCGGCGTCGGCATTGCCTGCGACGATCCGAAGGAGCTCGATGCGGCCATCCAGAAGATGATCGACTGCGACAAGCCGGTGATCTTCGACTGCCGCGTCGCCAATCTCGCCAATTGCTTCCCGATGATCCCTTCGGGCAAGGCGCACAACGAAATGCTGCTGCCGGACGAAGCCACCGACGAGGCTGTCGCCAATGCAATCGACGCCAAGGGCCGTCAGCTCGTCTGAGGAAGGAACAAGAGACATGAACGCACATCTTCAACCGACGGGTTCGGCCTATTTCATCGCCAAGGAAACCGAGGTCGCCGAGAGCCATACGCTCTCCGTTCTCGTCGCCAACGAACCGGGTGTTCTCGCTCGCGTCATCGGCCTTTTCTCCGGCCGGGGCTACAACATCGAGAGCCTCACCGTGTCGGAGACCGAGCACGAAGCCCATCTGTCGCGCATCACCATCGTCACGCGCGGTACCCCGCATGTCCTGGAACAGATCAAGGCGCAGCTGGAGCGCATCGTGCCGGTGCACCGCGTCGTCGACCTCTCCGTCCGCGCCCGTGAACTTGGCCATGACCGGCCGATCGAGCGTGAACTGGCGCTGATCAAGGTGTCGGGGCAGGGTGAGGATCGCCTGGAGGCCTTGCGCCTTGCCGACGCCTTCCACGCCAAGGTGATCGACGCCACGACCGAACACTTCATCTTCGAGCTGACCGGCAAGGTCTCCAAGATTGACCAGTTCATCGCGATCATGAAGCCGCTCGGCCTGATCGAGATCTGCCGCACCGGCGTTGCCGCCATGAACCGTGGTCCGAAGGGCATGTGATATCGGGCACCGCCCGGATCACGGACAGTGATGTGAAGGCCGGCGGCAAGCGATTGCCGCCGGCCTTCTTGTCTCTGATCATGGCAGGATGCGGGCTTGCCCGGGTCGTCGTGATCGCTTCATGGTGCCATCTGCGCAACTTAACATCTGTCAATTCTATCCATGTCCTGTAAATCTGAAGTATATATTTGACGCACAGAGCTTTCTTTCTTGGGTCTTGATTATGTTTTGCTCGGCGTCGCTTATAATTAATTTTTCTTAAATGCTTTCCCTATATTTCTTGCACTCAAGCTGTCTTTCTCAGAAAGGCGCAAGTGTCCCGATCAATTCGGGCCGGAGCGCCTGTCCCCATCTGTGTCGAGCAGCGGCATAGGAATTGTCACAGACAAGGAGACGATACGCATGTTTGGAATGGCCAGTGCCGACAAGGCTAAGTTGACCGCGCTCAACACGATCAGCGCGAATGTGATGATCGCCGACGCCAAGCTCAACATTACCTATATGAATGATGCCGTGCGTAGCCTGCTGCAAGAGGCCGAAAGCGATCTCAAGAAGGAGCTGCCGCGTTTCGACATGGCGACGCTGATCGGCGCCAACATCGACATCTTTCACAAGAACCCGGCCCATCAGCGCGGCATGCTGGCTGCGCTCCGGTCCCAGCACAGGGCGACGATCTATGTGGGGAACCGCGCCTTCGATCTGCTGGTGACACCGATCAAGGACGGCGAAACGGTCAAGGGTTTCGTGGTCGAATGGGCAAACGCCAAGGAGCGCCTGCTCAATCTCGACTACCAGAACCAGATGGAGGCGATCAGCCGTGTCCAGGCGATCATCGCCTTCACGCCGGAAGGCGAGGTGATCACCGCCAACCAGAATTTCTGTGACGTGCTCGGCTACCGGCTCGACGAGATCAAGGGCCGCCATCACAGCATGTTCGTCGACAAGGCCTATGTCGCTTCGGAAGACTACAAGCACTTCTGGGAAAATCTACGGGCCGGCAAGTTCCAGGCTGCGGAATTCGTTCGTTACGGCAAGAACGGCAAGCGCGCCGTCATCAACGCTTCCTACAACCCGATCTTCGATGAAAAGGGCCGTGTGGTGAAGGTGGTCAAGTATGCCATGGACGTGACCGAGCGCGTCTATGCCGTCGACACCATCGGCGAGGCTCTGAACCGGGTTGCCGGCGGTGACCTGACTGTGTCGATCGACAAGGCGTTTGCAGCCGATTTCGAACCGCTGCGCAAGAACTTCAACGAGGCGGTCAACCAGCTCAACAACACGCTGTCCTCCGTTGCCCGGTCTGCGGAAATGATCGACAGCGGTTCGCGCGAGATCAGCCACAGCGCCAGCGACCTTTCCAAGCGTACCGAACAGCAGGCGGCTTCGCTCGAGGAAACGGCGGCGGCGCTCGACGAAATCACCGTCAACGTCAAGAGCGCCTCGCAGCGGGCCGAAGATGCGCGGACGGCAACGCAGGAGGCTGACAAGAGCGCCTCGCATTCCGGCAAGATCGTCGCCGATGCGGTGGGCGCCATGGATCGGATCGAGCAGTCGTCCGGGCAGATCTCCAACATCATCGGCGTGATCGACGACATCGCCTTCCAGACCAACCTGCTTGCGCTCAACGCGGGCGTCGAAGCCGCCCGTGCAGGCGAGGCCGGCAAGGGCTTTGCCGTCGTTGCCCAGGAAGTCCGCGAACTGGCGCAGCGCTCCGCGCAGGCGGCCAAGGAGATCAAGGACCTGATCCGCAACTCGTCGAACGAGGTGACGACCGGCGTCAAGCTGGTGCGTGAAACCGGCGAGGCGCTGAAGACCATCCAGGACCGGATCGTCGCGATCAACGAGCATATGCAGGCGATCGCAAGCTCCGCCCGCGAGCAGTCGACCGGCCTGTCCGAGGTCAACTCGGCCGTCAACCAGATGGACCAGATGACGCAGCAGAACGCCTCCATGGTCGAGGAATCGACGGCGGCCAGCGCGACGCTGGCCCAGGAGGCGGAAATGCTGCGCCAGATGATCAACCGCTTCCGCCTGTCGGACGCCTCCGGCCGCGGCAACGAGGCTATGGCGCCGCGTACGCCCGCCGCAAGCGCACCGGCACGGCCGGCGGTCAGCCGCCCGCGTCCGGCTGCGACCGCAGGCAACACGGCGCTGAAGACCGACGACTGGCAGGAGTTCTGAGCCTCGGCACCTATTCAGACCTATCGGGGAGGGCGGCCTTGCCAGTGAGGCCGCCCTCTTTGTCGTTTGCGGGACCATGACCGGGCGGCCTTATGCGATGTAGTAACCGCGTAATACCCGTGCCGGGCGGCTTTTTGCTACACTCTCTTCATCGTTGTGACCAAGGGAGGAAAACGATGGCCCAGGCGAAAATTCTGATGATTACCGGCGATTTCACCGAAGACTACGAGACCATGGTGCCGTTCCAAACACTGCTGGCCTGCGGCTACGAGGTGCATGCGGTCTGCCCCGGCAAGAATGCCGGCCAGACGGTGGCGACCTCCATCCATGACTTCGAGGGTGACCAGACCTATTCGGAAAAGCGCGGTCACAACTTCACGCTCAACGCGACGTTTTCCAGCATCCGCGCCGAGGACTACGATGCGCTGGTGATACCGGGCGGCCGCGCGCCGGAATATCTGCGGCTCAATGCCGATGTGATCAAGATGGTGCAGCACTTCTTCAAGTCGGACAAGCCGGTCGCCGCCATCTGCCATGGCGCACAGTTGCTGGCCGCTGCCGGCGTTCTGAAGGGCAGGACCTGCTCGGCCTATCCGGCCTGCCGACCCGAGGTGGAGCTTGCCGGCGGAACCTATGCCGACATTGCCATCGACGATGCGGTGGCCGACGGCAAGCTGGTGACGGCGCCTGCATGGCCGGCGCATCCGGCATGGCTGCGCCAGTTCATGGCCGTACTGGATGCGGGGGCGCTTTCCGACGCGGCCTGACACTTTTGCAAGGCATGACAGGGCTCCTCCGGTTTGGCGGAGGGGCTCAGCCGGCGCCTGCTTTCTGCCTGTGACGGCGAGGCGGGTCTGTGCTAAAATCGCTGGAGGCCATGGGAGGCAGGAGATGTGCGAACTTTTCATCAAGGCCGATACGGCTCTCTGGGAAAGCACCACGCGGTCGCTGAGGATCGACGGCATGGTCACCAGCGTGCGGCTGGAGAATTTCTTCTGGTCGAAGCTCGAGGAGATCGGCCGGCGGGACGGCATGAACGTGGTGCAACTGATCACCAAGCTGCATCATGAATCGATCGATGCCGGACACGACCTCGGCAACTTCACATCGTTTCTGCGTGTCTGCTGCGCGCGCTACCTCGACCTGCAGCTTTCGGGCGACATTTCCACCGATCTCGGCCAGCGGATCGCGGGGCTGGATGCCCCGGCCATCCTCGGACGCGAGCGTCTGAAATATCATTGAGCGGCCGATGGCCGCTCTGCGTGTCAGCGATCCAGGAAGGGGACGAAGCCGCCATAGATCATGCGGCGGCCGTCGAAGGGCATCTCGTCGAACATTTCCGACATGCGCGGGTCGTTCATGATTTTCTGGTTGGCGGAGTCGCGTATTTCTTTCGACGGGTATTCGATCCAGCTGAAGACGAGGATTTCGTCAGGCTGCAGGTCTACGGATCGGCGGAAGTCCGTCACCTTGCCGTCCGGAACATCCTCTTCCCAGCATTCGACATGGCGAATGGCGCCGAATTCCTTGAAGAGTGCGGAAGCGCCTTCCGACAGCTTTCGATATTCCTCCATGCGTGCGCGCGGCACCGGCAATACGAACCCGTCGACATAGGTCATGGCAGTTTCCTCCCTGCGTGGTCATCTTGAACATATATGTTGATATAAACGTATATTGACAGTGTCAATGTCGGGGAGCGTTGGCTTTCTCAGATCATCGCCAGCGGCTGCTTTTTCCACGGTGGCGGGAAAGCGGAGTCCAGGCTCTTCAGGTCGGCGTCGGTCAATTCCAGCGACAGGGCCTCTATGTTCTCGTCGACGCGGGCCGCATGGCCGGTCTTGGGAATGGCGATGACGCCATCCTGGCGCAGGACGAAGGCGAGGGCGATTTGCGCCGGCGTTGCCTGGTAGGCTTTCGCCATGTGGATCAGGTCGGGATCTTCGAGGAATTCGCCCTGACCGAGCGGAGAATAGGCCATGACCGGGATCGACCGCTCGCGGCAGAAGGGCAGGAGGTCGTATTCGATGCCGCGATTGTTGAGATTGTAGAGCACCTGATTGGCGGCGATCTGATCGCCGGCCGGTACCGACAGCAGTTCCTCCATGTCGGAGACGTCGAAGTTGGAAACGCCCCAGGCGCCGATCTTGCCCTGTGACTTCAGCAGTTCGAAGGCTTCGACCGTTTCGGCGAGCGGATGGCTGCCGCGCCAGTGGAGCAGGTAGAGATCGATGAAATCGACCTGCAGGCGCTTGAGGCTGCGCTCGCAGGCTTCCGGGATGCCGTGGGCGCTCGCGTTCCACGGATACACCTTGGACACCAGGAAGGCATGGCTGCGACGACCGGCTATCGCTTCGGCGACCAGCCGCTCGGAACCGCCGTCGGCGTACATTTCCGCCGTGTCGATCAGCGTCAGTCCGCAATCGAGCCCATGCCGTAGGCTGTCGATCTCCTGGGGTTTGGGCGCCTTGCCCTCGGCCATCTGCCATGTACCCTGGCCAAGCGCCGGGACCGATCTGCCGTTCGGGAATGTCACCAACGGATACTTGCGAGACATCTGGACCTCTTTCACGCGTCACAGTTCAAAGGCGCCAACTTCAACAGGAGCTTACCATGAAATCGTGACTGTTTCATTCGGACACAAGGGCTGTCCGGTACTTTTCGCTGTCTTTTCCAAATCTGGGTAAACTTGTTGCGGTGACAAGGTTTGCATGGAAGGTGCGTCGCACTTCCATTACCTCGTCCGGGCGTTTCTGGAGAAGGTCCATGGCCGTCGACACTTTGCTTGCCCTGTTTCTGTTTGCCCTCACAACATCCATTACGCCGGGGCCCAACAACATGATGCTGTTTGCCTCGGGTCTCAATTTCGGCTTCCGCCGAACTCTGCCGCATCTTGTCGGCATCGAGGCAGGCTTCTTCGCCCTTCTGGTCGCTGTCGGTCTCGGCCTCGGCGCCCTGCTGCAAGCCGTGCCGGTGCTCTACTGGATCCTCAAGGCGGCCGGGGCTGCCTACCTGCTATTCATCGCCTGGAAGATCGCGACGACGCGGCGGCTTGCCGAGGGCAGGGTATCCGGCACGCCGATGACCTTCCTGCAGGCTGCCGCCTTTCAGTGGGTCAACCCCAAGGCCTGGGTCATGGCCGTGGGCGCGATGTCGACCTATGCCGTCGCCGAAGGCGGGACGTCAGCGATCGTTCCCGTCTTCATCGTCGGTGCTGCCTTCATCGCGGTCGGCGTCTTCACCGCCTCGACCTGGGCAGGCTTCGGCACGCTTCTCAAGGAGTGGCTTGCCGATCCGGTACGGTTGAAATGGTTCAACATCACCATGGCGGTGCTGCTGGTCATCAGCCTCTGGCCGATGCTGGAATAGGACCGGGCCAAAAACGGAAAAGGCCGCGCAGCATTCCGCGCGGCTCTTGGCTCTTTCTGCCGTATTATGCGGAACTCCTAGAACTCTTCCCAGCTGTCGGTCGCCACTGCCGCATTGCCTCTGGCGGCAGCGACGGGTCGAGGCGCCGGCGCCCTGGCCGGAGCGGGGGGCGCACTGCGGGTGGCCATGGTTGCCGCGGTCTGGCGGAGTGCGCCGGCCTGTGCGGATGCGCCGTCCTCCAGCCGGAATTGCTGGACGAGAGAGCGCAGGCGCTGGGCGTCACCGGCCAGTGATGCCGAGGCGGCGTTGGACTGTTCGACCATCGCCGCGTTCTGCTGCGTCGCCTGGTCCATGGCGTTGATTGCGGCGTTGACTTCGACAATGCCGGTCGCCTGTTCCTTGGCGGATACGGCGATAGCCTCGACATGGCTGTTGATCTCGACGATGAAGCCGCCGATCGTGGTCAGCGCCTGACCGGCATCGCGGACGAGCTTGACCCCGCCCTGGACGTCGCCGGCCGAACGACCGATCAGGTCCTTGATCTCCTTGGCGGCCTGGGCCGAACGCTGCGCCAGTTCGCGGACTTCCTGGGCAACGACGGCAAAGCCCTTGCCGGCATCGCCGGCGCGCGCGGCTTCAACACCGGCATTCAGCGCCAGCAGGTTGGTCTGGAAGGCGATCTGGTCGATGACGCCGATGATGTTGGATATCTGCTGCGAGCCTTCCTCGATACGGCGCATGGCGTCTTCCGCATGGGAGACGACTTCCGCCGACTGGACCGCCGACCGGTTGGCCTCTGCGGCAATGCCGCGCGCTTCTTCCGTCCGCTGGGCGGAATTGTTGACGTTTGCGGTGATCTCGTCGAGCGCGGCGGAGGTCTCCTCCAGCGAGGCGGCCTGATGCTCTGTGCGCTTCGACAGGTCGTCGATGCCCGAGGCGATCTCATGCGTGCCGTTTTCCAGCGACGAGATCGACAGGGTGATGTCGGTGAGCGTGCGGCCAAGCTGCTGGACCGACTGGTTGAAATCACGGCGCAGCGGCTCGAATTCGGGCGCGAAGGGTTCGGTGATCTGGAAGGCGAGGTCGCCGGCGGCCAGCCGTTTCAACGCCTCGGCAAGGCCGGACGTGGCGATCTTCAGACGCTCGGCGGCGGCGGCTTCGGCCTGCTGCTCGGCTTCGATGCGTTCGGCCTCCGCCTTGGCGCGGCTGTCCGCTGCTTCCTGTTCCAGTCGGCGGTTGGCAATCGCCGCCTCGCGGAAGACGCCGACGGCGCCGGCCATCGCGCCGATCTCGTCCGAGCGTCCGGCGAAGGGAATTTCGCTTGCCGTGTCGCCATTGGCGAGATCACGCATGGAGCGGGTGATGCGGCGGATCGGGGCCGCGATGCTCTTGACCACGAAAATGACGGCCAGAAGCGCGCCGACAAGCGCGATGGCCGCCAGGATGTAATTCAGCTCCGTCGCCGTGCGCATCAGCTCCTGGTTCTTCGTCGCGGTGGCTGCGGCGCCGTTTTCGCTGTCGGCGACCAGTTGGCCGACGATCTTCTCGATCGTGTTGCCGATATTGCTCATGGTGCCAAGATACATCTTGGCTTCCTTGTCACGGCCGGCGCCGGAATAGTAGAGGACCGTCTTGCCCATCTTGTTGTAGGAGGCGATCTGGCTCTTCAGCTGGTCGATCGACTTGGCGGTCTTGTCGTCATTGGCTCTCGTCGCGTAGGCCTTGAGAAGCCCGTCCAGCTCCGCATTGGCGGCGGCGACCTTCTTTTCGGCTGCGGCCTTGGCGTTCTTGTCGGCGGCGAGCACGTGAGCCGCGTAGGTCTCGCGCAGCTTGCCGGCGGCAATCACGAGATCCTTGGAAACCGAGACGCTCGGCAGCCAGGTCTGGGTGATCGCGCTGCTGTTGGTGTTGATCGTTTCCATGGACTGGGTCGATGCCCAGGAAATGACGGCCGACAGGGCCGCCAGACCGCCAATGGTGCCGATCAATGTGGCACGTATACCTGGACGCCGGAATTTCAGTCGCTTCATGTCTCCACCCGATGCAATAATTATTACGCTCTCGAAAGTTACTCGTCAGGATTGAAGACTAGGGAGAATTGGTTAAAAAAGGCCGTTCCATTCTGAGGCACTCTTCGCCGACTTTGTGCCTCTCCGATGTTGGTTTATTGCTCACGGTCAAAGTGACAGGAAAATGCAGCGCCGGTGACTTCTCCGCGTCCATTTGTCAAAAATGGGCGTATGACTAAAATTGAGTTTACGTTAGGTAACGCCAGCGTCAATTTCATGTATGGACGCCGGTTGTATTCAGATGAAGATTTTTTACATCAATCTTGACAGTCGCCCTGACCGGCGGACCTTCATGGAAGGTGAACTCGCGAAATACGGTTTGACCGCTGAGCGGATAGAAGCTGTCTCTGCGGGCGAGGTGACATCTTCCGACGATGCGTTTCATCGAGCGATCTTCAACTTCGACCTTCTCGCCCCGGCCGAAATCGGCTGCATACTCAGCCATCAGAAGGCCTGGCAGGCCATGCTGGACCAGGGCTTGAAACAGGCCCTTTTTCTCGAGGACGACATGCGGTTGTCGCCGCTGCTGCCTGCCTTCCTGAGGGAGGTCGACGCTTCAACGACCGCATTCGACATTGTTCGGGTTGAGACCCGATGCGAGCGTGTTCGCCTTAGCCGTCACTCCACCACATTATCCTGCGGGGTCGACCTCCGGCGCTTTTTCACACTTCAGCTGGGGTTGGGCGGCTATATAATGACAGCCGAATGCGCCAGGCGTTTCCTGCAGGACAGGCGGCTCTTCAATGTACCGATTGACCACACGTTCTTCGATCCGCTGAGCCCGATCTTTCATGAGGTGGACACGCTGCAGGTCGTTCCCGGGCTATGCGCTCCGGGCGGCTCAACCCGTGAGAAGGAAGGTCTCTGGCGCAGCGATATCCAGACCGACCGCCGCTCCCGGCAGGAGAGAATGCTCACAGGCCAGAGGCTTGCTGCCGTCCAGGGGTGGGGCACGAAGTCTTTCAGGGAAGTGCTGCGAGTCGCAAGGCAAGTGGTCTCATTGGGCGCTGCTGCCCGTGACTTCCTGAGGCGCCCGTTTGTCTCGACGAAAATCCCGTTCTGGGATGGCGGACTGTCGTAACGCGCCTGCGTCTTAGACCCTTCGGTTCGACCGCATTCTCCGTCGCATCTCAAGGTAGCGTGCAGAACCGGGTGCGTGTCGCTCTTCCGGACTTGCTTTGTTCCACCGAATCCTGCCAAGTCGCGCCATGCAATTTGCTCCGCAACAGGATGAGGCGCTGAAGGCCGTATCGCGCTGGTTGAAGGAAGGCCGGCAGCCGGTGTTTCGGTTGTTCGGCTATGCCGGCACCGGCAAGACGACGCTTGCCCGGCATTTCGCCGAACATGTCGATGGCGACGTGCTGTTTGCCGCCTTCACCGGCAAGGCGGCTCAGGTCCTGCGCTCGCGCGGGGCTTCGAACGCCAAGACCATTCATTCGCTGATCTACCGCCCGCGCGGCGAGGAGACGGTGGAGGACGAGGAGACGGGCAAAACTTCGGTCTCGCCGATGTTTTCCATCAACCGCCAGAGCCCGCTTGCCAAGGCGGCGCTGATCATCATTGACGAATGCTCGATGGTCGACGAGCAACTCGGGCAGGACCTGATGAGCTTCGGTACGCCGATCCTGGTGCTCGGCGATCCGGGGCAGTTGCCGCCGGTCTCGGGCGGCGGTTTCTTCACGAACCAGGAGCCGGACTACCTGCTGACCGATATCCACCGGCAGGCGCGCGACAATCCGATCATCCATCTTGCCATGCAGGTGCGCGAAGGCAAGGAGATCATGTATGGCGACTACGGCACCGCGCAGGTGATCTCCAAGAACGAGGTGACGCAGGATCTGGTGCTGGAGGCAGACCAGGTGCTCGTCGGCACGAACCGCACGCGGCGGCGCTACAACATGCGCCTGCGCGAGCTCAAAGGCTTTACCGCATCCTATCCGCAGGCCGGCGACAAGCTCGTCTGCCTTCGCAACGATCAGGTCAAGGGCCTGCTCAACGGCTCGCTCTGGCAGGTGATGACATCATCGCGCGAAACGGTGAAGCCCGGCATCAACCTGTTGATCAAGCCCGAAGACGACGACATGGATCGCGGCGCGGCGAAGATCAAGCTCCTGAAGGCAGCCTTTGAGGACGTCGAGACGGAAATCCCCTGGTCGACGCGCAAGCGCTATGACGAGTTTGACTACGGCTATGCGCTGACCGTTCACAAGGCGCAGGGCTCGCAGTGGAACAATGTCGTGCTCTTCGACGAGAGCTTTGCCTTCCGTGACACGCGCGAGCGCTGGCTTTACACTGCCGTCACCCGCGCCGCCGAGACGCTGACGATCGTTCGCTAGCCTTCGAAGTAAGCCGGCTGGTCCAAGTCCGCGAGAAGATCCGGTCCGGTCGGTTGCCAGCCGAGCGTTTGGCGTGTCCATTCGCTCGAGGATGGATTGTCGAGTTCGGCAAAATGGGCAAACCAGCCGAAATGATCGACGGCGTCCTGGCCGGATTTCGAGACGACCGGCAGGCCGAGCCGGCGGCCGATGACCTCGGCGATCTTGCGGAACGGAACACCGGGTTCGGCTGTGGCATGATAGACGACACCGGACGTGCCTTTTTCAAGCGCCAGACGATAAAGGCGCGCGGCGTCCAGACGATGGACACCCGGCCAGACATTGTCGCCCTGATCGATATAGGCGGCTGCGCCTTTTTCACGGGCCAGATTGACGAGCAGCGGTACGAAGCCGTGATCTCCGACGCCGTGCACCGATGGTGCAAGCCGGACTGCGGAAGCCCGTACGCCCGCTTCCAGCATGGCGAAGGCCGTCTGCTCCGACATGCGCGGGATTGCGCTAGATGCAACCGTCTTTTCCGTCGCCTGCGCTCCTGACGGCAGGATGCCCGTTGCTGAAGTCACCAGCATGAGGCGCTCGGAGCCGGCAAGCACCGAGCCCATCGTCTCGATGGCCCGCACGTCGATTTCGCAGCACTCCTTGAACCGGGAGAAGTCGTGGACAAAACCGGTGTGGATGATGCCGTCAGCATTCTGCGCGCCGTGCTTCAAGCTGGCGAGATCGGTCAGATCGCCACGGATGACCTCCGCGCCCATGGCCGAGATGGCCTTGGCGGATTCCTCGGAGCGGGCAAGGCCCGCAACCTTATGACCTGCTGCAATCAATTCTCCGACAACCGCAGATCCGACAAAACCGGAAGCGCCCGTAACAAAGACCCGCATTGAAAATCTCCTTCGATACCTGGGGGATCGGATGTCTCCGGTTGGTGATAGAAAATTGCAGTGGTACGATCCATGTTCTAAAATTCGTATTTTTCTTGTGATCGTCCGGAGATGATGATGGATCCGCTGTCTGATGTCCTGTCCCTGTTGAAGCCGAAGAACCACATGTCGGCCGGTTTCGATGTGAAGGGGGATTGGGCGATACAGTTTCCCGATCCGCGGAGGTCGATCAAATGCGGCTCCGTGATCCGTGGCCGTTGCTGGCTGGCCGTCGAAGACCAGGAACCGGTGTTGCTCGAGGAGGGGGATTCATTTCTGCTGGCCGGCGGCCGGCCATTCCTCATGGCAAGCGACATGAGTGTTCCGGCGGTCCCGGCGATGGAGGTCTTCTCGCCGGCGCGCCGTGGGGGCGTGGTCACGGTGAACGGTGGTGGCGACTTTCTGCTCGTCAGCAGCCGCTTCGGGCTTGCCGGAGACCATGCCCACATATTGCTGAGCATGCTGCCGCCGGTCGTTCACATCCGCCGACAGGAAGACAGTGGCGTGTTGCGCTGGTCGGTGGAGCGGATGATGCAGGAATTGCGCGCGGCGCAGCCGGGCGGCTTCCTCGTCACGCAGCATCTCGCCCACATGATCCTGATCGAAGCCCTCCGCCTGCACATGAACAAGGGTGCGGAAGACGGTGTCGGCTGGCTGTTTGCCCTGACCGACAAGCGGCTCGGAGCGGCGATTGCCGCCATGCACGCCGATCCCGCCCGCCGCTGGACGCTGCAGTCGCTTGCGGCTCTGGCGGGAATGTCGCGCACCGTTTTTGCGGAGAGGTTCAAGCAGGCGGCCGGCAAGTCGCCGATGGACTATCTTGCGCATTGGCGCATGCGCCTGGCGGCCGACCGGCTGGTTCATTCGGGTGCTTCCGTCGCCTTGATCGCGCTTGGGCTCGGCTATGAGTCGGAGAGCGCCTTCGGTGTCGCCTTCAAGCGGGTCATGGGCTGCGCGCCCCGCCAATATGCCCGAAACTTCGCTGATCGTCCGGATGTGGAAAGCAGCGAAGGGCCTGCATCCGGCGACGCTTACCGCTCGTCCATCGCCGCAGAGTGACATCACACTTGGGCTTTGCCGGAGGTCATTTCCGGCTGGATGCCAGGTAGGACATCATTTCCCGATCCGCGACGCCTGAAGCCTTTGCGACATCGGCGATCGTGCTGTCGGCCGAAGTGACTGTGAGGCCCTTTTCCTGAAGCGCCGTGGCCAGGCTTTCCGGCGTGTGGCCGAAGAGGGGGGCGACGTCGGCAACCGTGCCGCCGGTGATCGCCTGCGAGATGGCCACCATCGGATTGCCGCCGGCCCCTGCGGTTTCCGTCATCGCCGGAACGGCAAAGGCAATGGCGGCGGCCAGGGACAGGCCGGAGGCGATCGCCATCGGCGGACGCTTGAGATAGTTCACGAAGGGACGCCAGTTCTTCCAGATATGCAGGAGGAATGGCGCGATCAGCACCATGCTGAGCCACTCGTGCATGCCGTGAAAATAGGCCGATCCATAGTGGAAGAAAAGCGCGATGCCAGAGATCAGCGAGACGAGGAAGAGGCCGGTGGTGAAGGGGGTCGCGTACCGTTGAAACAGGGTGGGCATCTTGGTGCTCCTTAGGCGATGAAGATCACATGTCAGACGACACCGATGTAGATCGCGATAGGGCGGAGAACCAGTTAAAACCCTGTAATGAATGGCAATTATCAAGTGCTGCGGTTGCGTGCTGCGCCAGGCGGATCAGGTCTTGACGATTCCCAGAAGCACGGCCTTGGCGACGGCCTGGAAGCGGTTGTTGGCATCGAACTTGCGGATGATCGACAGTTCGAGTTCCTGGACCTTCTCCGTCGGGACCTGCATCGCCCTTGACAGCCGCGTGAGCGTGTAGCCCTCGGCCATCAGCTCGAGGCACTCCCGTTCGGCGTCGGAAAGGTCGTGTTCGGTGCGGTTGTCGTTGTTGGGTCCTGCGCCGGTTTCGCCCTCCAGATAATCGGTGATCTGCTGCATCTGCCGGTGAAGCGCCGACATGTTTGCGGTCAGTTCGCGCCGGCGGGCCTCCAGTGCCTCCTGGAAGATCTGCTCGACGTCTTCCTGGGTTTCCGCCTCCCGGATGCGCTCGAGCAGGTCCTGAATGTCGGCGACTGGCATGCCGACTTCGCGGCAGAGGTTGACGACTGCCATCTGATGGGCGTCGGACGCGTGGTAGACGCGCATGAGCCCGGCCCGGTCAGAGGCAAGCAGGCCCTTCTCCTCGTAGAAATGCAATGTGCGATGGGTGACGCCAAAGGCGTTGGCCATGTCGGCGATTGCGATGGTTTCGCGGTCGAGTTCAGGCGGAACCGGGACGGACGGCATGTACCGAAACGTCTTGCGGGCTCTTTTCGCAGAGCCGTTCTTCTGCAAGCGTTTGCTCAGATCCGGCATGTCGATCCCCACAATCTTTGCCGCCAAACTGGTCCATTCCGCACGCATCAATGCCGGATCACCGGCGTTCCATTCCTATCGCTCCCGATCAGACCCTTGAAGTAAGGCGAGTGGATGCAGTGTATGCGTGGGAGAGGGGGATTGTCACCCCTTTAGTTCGGCATTCTTTCCGGTTTCAGTTCTGATCGTTAGAATTGTCGCTATAGGAACAAGGCCCCCCTTTCGAGCCGCAACTTGCGTCAGTGTCAACGAACCGTTGCCGGCATCGGAAACTGCCGCTCAAACTGTGCCATGCCGGGACCGTGAGTGGCAGCGATCAAACTTTTCCACAGGTGCATCTGTGTTTTTTGTTGGTTCGCGGTAGCGGGAAGTCCTAGAAGTTGATCGGCCGCCTGAAATCGCCCTGGTTCAATTTCTGCAAGTGAGATGCCGATGACCGCAAAACTCTCCGTCAATGTGAATGCCGTTGCCATGCTGAGAAATCGCCGCGACCTGCCATGGCCGAGCGTGCGGGAGCTGGGGCGCATCGCGCTTGCCGCGGGGGCCTACGGACTGACGGTGCATCCGCGGCCGGACGAGCGGCATATCCGCTTTTCCGACCTGCCGGTGCTGCGGGCGTTGATCGATGACGAGTTTCCGAACGCCGAGTTCAACATCGAGGGCTATCCGAGCGAGGACTTCCTGGCGCTCTGCGAGAAAACCCAGCCGGAGCAGGTGACGCTGGTTCCTGACGATCCGGCGCAGGCGACCTCCGACCATGGCTGGGATGTGATCGCCAACATGGCATTTCTGAAAACCGTCGTATCGCGGCTGAAGGCGGGCGGGATGCGCGTCTCGCTGTTTGCGGATGGAGACAGCAGCCGTGAGCAGATGGAGGCCGCAAAGGCGACCGGTGCCGATCGTGTCGAGTTCTACACCGGACCGTATGGCGGCTGCTACGACAACCCCGACAAGGCGCTGCAATGGGCCGAAACTCTGGGGCGGACGGCGGGTTACGCCCGCGAATTCGGACTTGGCGTCAATGCCGGACACGACCTGACCATTGAGAACCTGCCGCTTCTGATAAAGCACATTCCGGACCTTGCCGAAGTCTCGATCGGCCATGCGCTGACGGCGGATGCGCTGGAATACGGCATGGCGGAAACGGTGCGCCGCTATCGCCGGGCCTGCGGCGAGACCGTCTGAAGCGCCTGCATCTTGCCATTCAACATGAAAACGGCCGCCCGATGAAAGGCGGCCGTTTTCATGTGTGGGTCTTCAGGCGTTCAGAACTGGCTCTTTACCTGTTCGAAGAATGCCTTGAGCGGACGCGGCTTCTCACCGGTCAGCATCTCGAAGTCATCGGTCAGGATGTCGAAGCCGCCCTGGCGGGTGTTGGTGTCAAACGACGCAAAGATTTTGGCCACCGGCTCGGGCAGGCCATGGGCGACCATGCCGCCGATCAGCTGCTCGTCGGTCAGGTTGACGACGGAGAGCGGCTTGCCGACGACCGAGGTGGCCAGCGCAGCGATTTCAGCGGTCGTGAAAAGCTCCGGACCTGTCAACGTCAGGATGCGGTTTTCACTCGTTGTCGGGGCGAGGGCTGCCGCAGCCGCCTTGGCGCAATCGGCATGTGCGATGTGGGAAATCCTGCCATCTCCCGCCGACGTGTAGAGCGTGCCGGACTTGAATGCGTCGGGCAGAACCAGGAACAGGTTCTCCTGATACCAGGTGTTGCGCAGGATGGTGTAGCCCATGCCGCTGGCGATGATGGCCTGTTCCGTGCCGTAGTGGTCGGGCGCGAAGAGAACGGGATTGCCGGGTTCCGGTTTCGGCATGGACGTGTAGACGATGTGCTTCAGGCCTGCTGCGGTTGCCGCCTCGACGGCATTCTTGTGCTGGGCAAGACGCTTGCCCGGCGCGATGAGCTCGTCGGTGGAGATGAGCAGAAGCCGGTCGGCTCCGGCAAAGGCTGCCCGCAGCGAGGTCGGCTCGTCGAACGTTGCCGCGCGGACGACAACGCCTCTCTCGGCGAAGTCCGAGAGCTTTGTGATGTCGCGCGTGGTGGCGATGATCTTGCCGGCTGGATGACCTGCTTCCAGCAGATTGTTCAATACGGCCTTGCCGAGTTTGCCGGAGGCGCCTGTTACGAGCAATGTCTCAGTCATATGCATCCTTCTCCCCGACGCTGCGGGGGCGGTTATTCCATGTGGCCATGGTCTCATTTGTAGACCAGCTCTAGATATCGCTTCCGTATCCGGTGTAAAGAAGGCATCTTTGAGTAAGAAGGTTACATTCAGGGAACCATGGCATGAACAAAACGGCACTCGCGGCAAAGCCGGGCACAATGATCGACGCTGACGGATTCATGCGCGGCAAGACATTTGACGGCGGGCAGTGCCCCGTACGCGACGTGATGGACAAGATCAGCGGGAAGTGGAACTCGCTCTTGCTGCTCGCGCTGGATGACGGTCCGATGCGCTTCGGCCAGCTGCGCCGGCTGGTGCCTGATATCTCGCAGCGAATGCTGACGCAGACATTGAGGGACTTGCAGCGGGACGGCTATATCTCGCGGACGGTCTATCCGACGCAGCCGCCGAGCGTGGAATACGCGCTGACGGATCTGGGACTGTCATTCATGAAGCCGCTGAAGCAACTGGTCGTCTGGGCGGAGAGCAACCACGGCCGCATCAAGCAGCTGCGTTCCCATTATGACGACATGAAACAGGCGGAGTAGGTCGGCTCGACAGGTTCCCAAGAGGGCCTGAAGGAGGAGGGGAGCCGGACACATTAAACCCCGGGCACAGGCCCGGGGCTTTAAGGTCGACCAAGCGATCAGTGCTTAGTTGTTGTTCTGCGTCGTGCGGTTGACGAGTTCGACGGAGCCGCCCGGCTGAACCTTGTAGAGTTCTTCCACCTGGTTGCCCTTGTCGTCGTAGAAGTCGTGCGTGAAGACGCTTCCGGCCGGAGCCTTCGTCAGATGTACTTCAGACGAGTTGCCATAGGTCAGGCTGCCCTTGATGGGTTCCAGAGCGAAGGCGGAGGATGCGCCGGCTGCGGCGATGAGTACGGTTGCTGCAATAAGCTTTTTCATTGTTTTATTCCTTTTGGTCAGAATGGTTGGATTTTCTGTTTCAGGTCCGACTTAGTCGTTGGTGACCTGACGGTTGACGAGATCGACGGAGCCGCCCTGCTGAACCTTGTAGAGTTCGTTCACCTGGTTGCCCTGTTCGTCGTAGAACTCGTGGGTGAAGACGCTGCCGGCCGGGGCCTTGGTCAGGCGAACTTCAGACGAGCTGCCGTAGTTGAGGCTGCCCTTGATCGGCTCCAGAGCGAAGGCGGAAGAGGCGCCGGCTGCGGCGATGAGTACGGTTGCTGCAATAAGCTTGTTCATTGTCTTTGTCCTTTTGGTCAGTATGTTTGGTTGTGCGGTTGAGGGTTCGGCTTAGTCGTTGGAGACCTGGCGGTTGACGAGGTCGACGGAGCCACCCTGCTGAACCTTGTAGAGTTCGTTCACCTTGTTGCCCTGTTCATCGAAGAACTCGTGGGTGAACACGCTGCCGGCCGGAGCCTTGGTCAGGCGGACTTCAGACGCGCCGTCGTAGTTCAGGCTGCCCTTGATGGGCTCCAGAGCGAAGGCGGAAGAGGCGCCGGCTGCGGCGATGATGATGGTTGCTGCAATAAGCTTGTTCATTGTCGTATTCCTTTTTGATTTCAATGTTTGTCTTTGAAGGGTGGGGACCGACTTAGTTGTCGGTCACCTGCCGATTGACGAGGTCGACGGAGCCGCCCTGCTGTACCTTGTAGAGTTCCTGAACCTGGTTGCCCTGTTCATTGTAGAACTCGTGGGTGAAGACGCTGCCGGCCGGAGCCTTGGTCAGGTGGACTTCAGACGCGCCGTCGTAGTTCAGGCTGCCCTTGATGGGTTCCAGAGCGAAAGCGGAGGATGCGCCAGCGACGGCTGCAACCATGGAGAGTGCAATAAGCTTTTTCATGATCTTGTCCTTTCGGAAATGCGGACTAATTAGTCGTTGGTGATCTGACGGTTGACGAGGTCGACGGAGCCGCCCTGCTGAACCTTGTAGAGTTCGTTCACCTGGTTGCCCTGTTCGTCGTAGAACTCGTGGGTGAAGACGCTGCCGGCCGGAGCCTTGGTCAGGCGGACTTCAGAAGAGGTGCCGTAGTTCAGGCTGCCCTTGATGGGCTCGAGAGCGAAGGCCGAAGAAGCGCCAGCGGCTGCGATGACGAGGGTTGCTGCAATAAGCGTTTTCATTTTTCTATTCCTTTCAGTATCTTGGGGCCTGTGTGGCCAGTCGTTTTAATCAAGCGACTGAATAAGAAATATGCCCATTTTCGAAAATTTCAATCGCCTCCCTTATTAATTTTTTGTCAGATCTGGCGTTCTGGACCGACTTTTGTGACAGTCAGATGAAGGGAAGTGTTTGAAAAATATGCAAAATTAACTCAATCGTATGATTGAAAAATAATGTTGTTCCGATCTTTTGAACGCTGTGTTCAGTGTTAAACAATCCCTATTTCCGGTCCGTCCGGCGCCCCGAAATGCGCCATTGGCCACGGGATTCCGCACTATGAGAGATTCTTCCGCGGGTTGAATCGGCTGATTTGGCTGACGAAGCTGCCGGAGTGCCATCCGTTCGAATCCGGTGGTGGCCCGGGGGCTCACTTCAAAGGGGGCTTCTTCTTGTCCATCGATGCTCGATGAATTTCTGTCGAGCGAGAGCGGCACCATCCGCCAACGCAGGGTCATCAAATGGCCGACGGTTGCCCGGGCCCGGCTGCCGGCCATGCAGGAGGGGCTTGACGAATGGTGGTTTGATGGCGCATAAACGACAGAACCGTACCGTACGGTACCTAGAGGAATTGCAGTGCTCGACGGATCCGCAAATACAGGGGAGTTCTCTCCCAGGCAGAATGAAGTGCTGGAAGCGGCGCTGCATCTGCTTGTCGCCGGTGGCGAAAAGGCGTTGACCACGTCCGGCCTGGCGCGGGCGGCGAACTGCTCGAAGGAAAGCCTTTATAAATGGTTCGGCGACCGCGACGGCCTCCTGTCCGCCATGATCACCCATCAGGCTGCCAAGGTCAGGGCCTATGAGCCCGCCGGAGAGCGGCTGTCGACGGACGACCTGCGCAAGCATCTCCTGCGATTTGCCAGCGACCTGCTTGACGTTCTTGCCGGAGACGTGTCACTGGCGCTCAACCGGCTGGCGATCGGCCAGACGAGCCGTGACGGCGCCAAGCTCGGCGACCTGCTTCTGGAGCGCGGCCGCCGGCAGATCGATCGCCGGGCGCGGGCGCTGCTCGACCATGGCCGCCGCGACGGACTGCTGCAGTTCGAAAGCGGCGCAGAAGCCTATGAGGCGCTTTACGGCCTGATCGTCGCCGACCTGCATGTGCGCATGCTGCTTGGCGAGCGGATCGACGGAAAGACCTATGCCGCGAGGGCGGAGAAGGCGGTCACCGCCTTCCTCAAGCTCTACGGCACCGAGAAGACAATTGCCGCGATGTGACGTCGCGTGCGGGAATAAAGAGATAACGGACAGCAAAGGGAAGGAAAATTCAATGCGCGTCTATTACGATCAGGATGCAGATCTCAATCTCATCAAGGCAAAGAAGGTCGCCATCATCGGTTACGGTTCGCAGGGCCGCGCACACGCGCTGAACCTGAAGGATTCCGGCGCCCAGAACGTGGCGATCGCACTCAAGGCAGGCTCCGCCACCGCCAAGAAGGCCGAAGCCGACGGCTTCAAGGTCATGACGGTTGCCGAAGCTGCCGGCTGGGCAGACCTGATGATGATGGCGACGCCTGACGAACTGCAGGCCGGCATCTACAAGTCGGAAATCGCTCCGAACATCCGCGACGGCGCTGCCATCGCATTCGCCCACGGTCTCAACGTCCATTTCGGCCTGATCGAGCCGAAGGCTTCGGTCGACGTCGTCATGATCGCGCCGAAGGGTCCGGGCCATACCGTTCGCGGCGAATACCAGAAGGGCGGCGGCGTGCCGTGCCTGGTCGCAGTACACCAGAACGCTTCCGGCAATGCGCTTGAAGTTGCCCTGTCCTACGCCTGCGGCGTCGGCGGCGGCCGTTCGGGCATCATCGAAACCACCTTCCAGGAAGAGTGCGAAACCGATCTGTTCGGCGAGCAGGTCGTCCTGTGCGGCGGTCTGGTCGAGCTGATCCGCGCCGGCTTCGAGACGCTGGTCGAAGGTGGCTACGCTCCGGAAATGGCCTATTTCGAGTGCCTGCACGAAGTGAAGCTGATCGTCGACCTGATCTATGAAGGCGGCATCGCCAACATGAACTACTCGATCTCCAACACTGCCGAGTGGGGCGAATACGTCACCGGCCCGCGCATCATCACGGCTGAGACGAAGGCCGAAATGAAGCGCGTCCTGAAGGACATCCAGACCGGCAAGTTCACCTCCGACTGGATGCAGGAATGGCATTCGGGTGCTGCCCGCTTCAAGGGCATCCGCCGCATGAACGACAAGCACCAGATCGAAGAAGTCGGCGAAAAGCTGCGCGGCATGATGCCGTGGATCAAGAAGGGCGCGCTGGTCGACAAGGCCCGCAACTAAGTCATTCGGCAATCGCAACTGAAAAAGGCCGGGGAGGGCGACTTCCCCGGCCTTTTATATGGTCGCGTGAAATTCAGCCGGAAAAGCTATTTCGATTTCGCCTTTGCCGCCACGTTCTTGATCCGGATTTTCAGGTTGCCGCCCTGCGGATGGTCGATGTCGAACGCCTGGGTCTTTCTCACGAGATCGCTGAGCTTGCTGAAGCCGTAGGTGCGTGGATCGAAATCGGACGACACATTGGCGAGTTGCTGGCCGACCGTGCCGAGTGGCACCCAGCCATCGTCGGTGTCGATCTGCTCGAGGACCTTCCGGATGATCGGCGTTGCCTCTTTCGGTCGCTTGAGCGGCTCCTTGTCGTTGTTTTCTCCACCGGGCGCCCGATCCGGCAACAGGTTCTCCGTATATATGAAGCGCTTGCAGGCCTGGCGGAAGCTTTCGGGCGTCTTCTGCTCGCCGAAGCCGAAGACGTCGACGCCGTGTTCGCGGATGCGCGAGGCAAGACGCGTAAAGTCGCTGTCGGATGACACAAGACAGAATCCGTCGAACCTGCCGCTGTGCAGGAGGTCCATCGCATCAATGACTAATGTTATGTCCGAGGCGTTCTTGCCGGTCGTATATGCGAATTGTTGCTGGGGAATAATGGCGTGCCGTGACAGGACGTCCGCCCAGGACTTCAATCTCGTGCTGGAAAAATCGCCGTAGATCCTGCGCACACTGGCTTCGCCGATCTTGGCGATTTCCTCAAACAGCGCATCGACGATCTTTGCCGACGTGTTGTCGGCGTCGATCAGAACGGCGAGGCGTTGGGAGCGGCGCTCGGCGGCCATTGGAAGGTCCTTCCTACTTGTTATTCGCCAAGGCTAGCCCACAAATCGGCAATGCGGAATTGATTTCGGCCCGAGATGGACAAGGCAGACATATAAAAAGCCGGAGATGGTGGACCTCCGGCTTTCATTCGCAGTTCTTTCGAAACGTCTATCACCTTGCGGTGACTCCCGGCGAACCGGCCATCAGGGCAATCGCCACGAATAGGCCCATCGACAGGATGGTGGCGAGCGAGCCGATGATGGCGAGGCCCTCCGTCATGCCGAGATTGGCAAGCGCGATGCCCGGGATGAGCAGCCAGATCGACAGCGTTGCGAAGGCGACGTGGATGCGGGCGATCCTGCGGCGGGCCATGTGCGGGGCAGCCTGATAGAACAGTCCGAAAATCGCCATCGATACCCAGCCGAGCAGGTTGAGATGCGCATGGACCGGCATCAGGGCATGGTCGTGCGACGCGGCCATGGTGATGCCGAGCGCCATGCCGAGGAAGGCATAGACGGCGGCCGAAACGAAGCAGAAATGCGCGAGCTTTTGCATGGTAGTCCCTCTCCGGTGACACGCCGTCAGGCTGCCTGCGGTGGCATGATCTCGATGCCGTAGCGTGCTGCCGTCTGGGCAAGGAGACCGAAATCGGGCGGTCCCATTTCCTGATAGGCGGTGTCGCCGGGCGTCACCGGGTCGCCGACGGTCATGAAGAAGCCTTCGTGCATGCCGCCCGGCAGGTTCACGATCAGCATCTTGGCCGGCTTTTCATCCGGGTTGCGGAAGGCGTGGACTGCCTTCGGCGGCACATAGGCGAAATCGCCTGCCTCATAGATGCGGCTTTCGCCATTGATGGAAATCTCGTAGCGCCCGCAGAGAACGAGGAAGGCTTCCTCGTCGTCCTGCCGATGCAGGGGAGCGCCTGCTCCGGGCGCCGTCAGGCACTCGGTCAGCGTGAAGGAACCATCGGTTTCCCGCGTCATGGCGCGGAAGGTGAGAAGATTGCCGAGGAAATGAACGATCTTCGGTTCTCTCTTCTCTGCGGAAGGAAATGCGGATGCGGCGTTTTGCATGTTTGTGTCTCTCGATGTTTGTGATACGTTGAACTCGTAATGAGATAAATGTCTCATAAAGAGGATTGCATGAAGAGTCAAGACAAGAGCCATGAACGGGTGAACCAGAAGCGACGGACGCGTGCGGAATTGCTGCGGGCGGCGCAGGAAATGACGGAGCAGGGGCTTCAGCCGTCTGTCGCGGAGGTGGCGGATCATGCTGGCATTTCCCGTGCGACCGCCTATCGCTATTTCTCGACGCCGGAGGAGTTGATCCGGGAAGCCGCACTCGATGCGGTCGCGCGCAACATCACCGTCGAGCTGCCGAATGCCGTCGACGTGCGCAAGGCGCCGGAGGACCGGCTCGCGGATGTGGTCGGCCAGATATATGCGATGGTGGAAGACAACGAGCCAATGTTTCGCGCCCTTCTCGCGAGTTCCGCGACCGGAAAGAGTGCCACCAAGCGTGGTGGCCGTCGCTTGACCTGGCTTCGCGAGGCGCTGGACCCCTTGAAGCAGGAGCTGCCGGCAAAGGATTATGAGCGCCTGATTCACGGTCTGTCGCTGATGACGGGCATCGAGACGCAGGTGGTGCTGAAGGACATATGCGAGCTTTCTCCCGCAAGAGCCCGAGAGGTGTCGATCTGGGCGGCGCGGATGCTGCTTGCCGGCGTCCTCGCGAGCGCCAGGAGATGAGGCGCAGCCTGCTCGGACGCCAATGAATCGGCATTATCCCATTCCAAAATAACGACAAATCCACATAGGTCAGCATTGTTGACATATATGGATTTGCGTGCTGAAATCGTGTGATAAAAGATAAACAGGAAACACACGCCATGGACTGGGAAAGCGTCTTCGCTTCGCGCGCGTCGCGCATGAAGGCATCGGAAATCCGCGAGCTTTTGAAGCTTCAGGAGCAGCCGGACATCATTTCTTTCGCGGGCGGAATTCCGGACGCCAAGCTGTTTCCGAAGGAAGCGGTGAACGCCGCCTTCGCCAAGATCCTCGGCGGCGAACAGGCGAGTGCCGCCCTGCAATACTCCGTCAGTGAAGGCTACCGTCCGCTCAGAGACTGGATCGTCTCGCGGATGCGGGCGCTCGGCATCGACTGTTCGGCGGAAAACGTGCTGATCACATCCGGCTCGCAGCAGGTGCTGGATTATGTCGGCAAGCTCTTCCTGTCGCCAAAGGACACTGCGCTCGTCTCATGGCCGACCTATCTCGGGGCGCTTGGCGCGTTCAACGCCTACGAGCCGAGCTATGACCGGCTGGACGTTCTCGCCAACCGCGAGCCGTCTTCCTACGTCGAGGCCGCGGCCAAGGCGGGCGGTCGGGTGAAGTTCGCCTATTGCGTGCCGGAGTTTTCCAATCCCACCGGCGAGACCATTCCGGTAGCGGCGCGGGAGAAGATCCTCGATCTTGCCGAATCGCTCGACATTCCGGTCATCGAGGACGCCGCCTACCAGCAGCTGCGCTACGAGGGCGAAGGCGTGTCGCCGATCCTGGCGCTCGACATCGCCCGCAATGGCGGCGACATCGAGAAGACCCGAACGCTCTATTGCGGCACGTTTTCCAAGACCCTGGCGCCGGGGCTTCGTGTCGGCTGGGTGGTTGCTTCCAGGCAGGTCATCGCCAAGATGGTGCTGATCAAGCAGGCCTCGGACCTGCATTCCTCGACGATCAACCAGATGGTCGTCGCCGAAGTCGCCAATGCCATATTCGATGAACAGGTCGCGACGTTGAGAGAGACCTATGGTCACCGCCGCACACACATGCTGCAGGCCATGGAGCGGCACATGCCGAAGGGCGTCTCATGGACGAGGCCGGAGGGCGGCATGTTTCTTTGGGTGACGCTGCCGGACGGTATGGACGGCGCCGAGTTGCTGGCCAAGGCGATCCGGGACCACCGGATCGCCTTCGTTCCGGGCCGGGCGTTCCACGCGGACGGATCGGGCGCCAACACGTTGCGGCTCAGCTTCTCCTGTGCCGACGACCAGATGATCGATACCGGCATAGAGCGTCTGGGCCGTCTTCTGGCGGCGGAATTGCCGGCTTAGCCTCCGGCCGGCGAGGGCCGGAGGCGAGGGGATCAGCCTTCCTTGAGGAACGGTCCCAGCAATGCGAGGTCGGCGGGGCCGAGCCTGTCGCTCGCCGTCCTGGCTTGGTGCCAGTAGGGATAGAGGAGTGGCGGGCGGCTGACCTTTTCCAGTCGAGCGATTTCCTCGTGCGACAGCGTCAGTTCCGCCGCCGCCACATTGTCCTTGAACTGTGCCTCGGTGCGGCCGCCGATGACCAGCGAAGTGACCCAGGGCCGCGACAGCATCCAGGCGAGCGTCACCTGCGCGGCGGAAACGCCGTGCGCATCGCCGATCTCGACCAGCGTATCGACGATGTCCCACAGCCGGTTCTCGTCACGGATCGGCGGTTCCGTCCAGCCGGCGAACTGGCGGCTGTCTTCCGGCGTCTCCTTGTTGCGGCGGTGCTTGCCTGACAGAAGGCCGCCGGCAAGCGGGCTCCAGACGAGAATGCCGAGGCCCTGATCGACGGAGAGCGGCACCAGCTCATATTCGGCCTCGCGGGCTTCCAGCGTGTAGTGGATCTGCTGGCTGACAAAGCGCGACAGCCCCTTGCGCTCGCTGACGCCAAGGCCCTTCATGATGTGCCAGGCGGCGAAATTGGAGCAGCCGATATAGCGCACCTTGCCGTGCTTCACGAGAATGTCGAGGGCTTCCATGGTTTCCTCGACCGGCGTCAGCCCGTCCCATTCATGGACCTGGTAGAGATCGATCGTGTCGGTCTTCAGGCGCTTCAGGCTCGCCTCGCAGCCTGAAATGATGTGATGGCGGGAAAGGCCGCGATCGTTCGGGCCGTCGCCCATTGGAAAGCGGACCTTGGTGGCGATCAGCGACTTCTGGCGGCGGCCGTTTCGCGACAGGATGTCACCGATCACCTCTTCCGACGTGCCGGCCGAATAGGCGTCCGCCGTGTCGATCAGGTTGATGCCGGCATCGAGGCAGATGTCGACCTGGCGCTCGGCTTCATTGCTGCCGGTATTGCCGGTCGCCTTGAAGGCGCCCTGGCCGCCGATCGTCATCGTGCCCATGGTGAGCACCGAGACCTTGAGCCCCGAATTTCCTAGCTGGCGATACTGCATGTGGTTCCTCCTTCACTGTTGAGGGTAGAAGTAGCAAGCGGGACGCGTTTGCCAAGGGCGGCGGGCCGAGAAACGGGCCGGCTTGCGGAAACCGTTGTCGGGCTCTGGATCGGTTCGCCTTTTCCGCCTAGGGTCCGGTCGTGTTTTTCGAGTCCCAGCCGGAGAAAGGCCTTCATGTCGCTGCGCCTTGCCACGTTCAATGTCGAGAACCTGATGGAACGCTTCGATTTCTCGGGCTTTCGCAATGAACTCAATCGCGACCGGGCGCTGCGTCTCTTCAACGTCGACAACGAAGCGCAGTACCGGCGGCTGGAGGAGGCGCGGATGGTGGCGTCTGCCGATGATACGCGGCAGCTCACCGCGCTGGCGATCGCCGATACCCGGGCGGACATCATCTGCCTGCAGGAGGTCGACAACATCGACGCCCTGAAGGCCTTCGAATACGGCTATCTGTTTCGCATGGTCGGCGCCGGCTACCGGCAGAAATACCTGATCGAGGGCAATGACAGCCGCGGCATCGATGTCGCCGTGATGATGCGCGAGGAGACCGCGGACGGCGAGCCGATCGAGGTTTCCGACATCAAGAGCCATGCGGCGCTCACCTATCGCGACCTCGATCTCTATACGCCGGAGATTGCCGAGACCAACCGGCCGGACGACCGGATCTTCCGTCGCGACTGCCTGGAGATGGATCTCAAGATCGGCGGCAAGCCGTTCACGCTCTATGTCGTGCATCTGAAATCGATGAGCGGCGGCGGGCGGCAGGGCATGGACAGCCGCATCGCCACCATGGCGATCCGCGAGGCGGAAACGAAGGCGGTGCGCCACATCATAGAGCAACGATTCGGGCGCGGTGGCAGCGCCAGCAAGCGGTTCGCGATCTGCGGCGACATGAACGACTATCAGGAAAAGATCGTCATCAGCGGCGACCGGCTGAACGGCTATGCCTTCGACCCTGTGGAGGAAGCGGAAAGCGCGCTGAATGTGTTTTCGCGCGACGGTTTCACCGAGAACGCGCTCCTGCGCCGCGACGTGATGGACCGCTGGACGCTCTATCATTCGCGCGGGCCGCAGGAGCGCCATCTCTGCCAGCTCGACTATATATGGCTGTCGCCCAAGCTTGCCGCAGACAATGCCCGGCGCGTTCCGGAGATCATTCGCAACGGCCAGCCCTATCGCACGATCTTTCCGCCGGGCCAGGAGGTGGAGCGCTATCCGCGCACCGGTTGGGATCGCCCGAAGGCGTCCGACCATTGCCCGGTCGCCATCACGCTGGACATCCTATGAGCGGCATTATGAGTGACCTGCCGGGCGAGGGCGAGGTGATCGACATCGACGCCTTCGATCTGCGCGTTCACGACGGGGTTCATCCCATCGAACGAGAGAACTGTTCGGCGATTGCCGCAAACTGGGACAAGGAGAAGGCCGCCAAGCCGGCGCTCTTCAATGGCCGGGTGGTGTTTCAGGATCGAGTCGCGATCGAGGACCGGGTTCTGCGCGCTGAAGGTTTTGTCGTCGATTATGCGACCTTTCTCTGGTGGCGGCGTCATGCCGAACCGAAGGCCGGGTTTCATCTCTTCGGCTTTCCCGTGCCGGTCTCCAGCGACGGGGCTCTGATTGCCGTGAAAATGTCGGAGCACACCTTGAACGGCGGCTTCGTCTATTGCCCGGCTGGCGGCATCGACGACAGCGACGTCGTCGACGGGCGCTGCGATCTCGCCGGCAACATGGCGCGCGAAGTAATGGAGGAGACGGGCCTGACGCTCAAGGATGCGCGAGCGGCGGATGCCTTGCATGTCTTCCGCGTCGGGCGGCATTTCACCGTCTTCCGATATTTCCATTTCGACCGTACGGCCGATTCGCTGATTGCCGACATTCGCGCCCATATCGCCAACGGGCACGAGGACGAGATCGCCGATGCGGTGGCGATTACCTCCGGCCGGCCGGATGCGCATCGCTATTCACGGGCGATGTTGCCAATTCTTCACCATTATTTCGGGTCAGACCGGGGGTGAAGCGCAAGGGGTTGCGCGGCGGTGGCCTGTAAGGCACGGTGCAGCCGGTTCATGATTCAGGAGGTAAGGTGTGCCGCGGGCTTACAGTATCTATGACGTGTTCACGGACAAGAAACTTGCTGGCAACCCGCTTGCCGTCATATTCGATGCAGAAGGTCTTTCCACGGAAGCCATGCAGGCGATCGCCCGGGAAATGAACCTGTCGGAAACCGTCTTCGTGCTGACGGCGGAAAACCCGGCCCATACCGCAAAGATCCGGATCTTCACGCCCGGCCGCGAACTGCCGTTCGCCGGCCACCCGACGGTCGGCACCGCGGTGGCGCTGGCGGAGGAAAAGCACGAGCGCAACGGCACCACCGACATCGACGTCGTCTCGGTTCTGGAAGAGGAGGTCGGACCGGTGCGCTGCGCCGTCAAGCTCCGCTCGGATGGCGCGGGCTTTGCCGAATTCGACCTGCCGCGCAAGTCGAACAGCATCGCCTTGCCGCTGGAGAAGGAAGGCATCGCCGAGGCGCTCAGCCTCAATCCGGCGCAGCTCGGCTTCGAAAACCACCAGATCAGTATCTGGAGCGCCGGCGTGCCGTTTCTTCTCGTGCCCGTCCATGATGTCGCGACGGCCTCGCAGATCGAATTCGATCCGACGCTCTGGGAGCGCGCCGTTCCCTTCGTGGAGGGGAGGCTTGCCTCGGCCTATGTCTATACGCGCGGGGGTATCCATCACCACGCCAATTTCCATGCGCGGATGTTTTCGCCGGATATGGGGATTGCCGAAGACCCGGCGACGGGTGCTGCCGTGGCGGCGCTGTCGGGAGCGATCCGCTTCTATGACGATCTCAATGACGGCCATCACAGTCTCGTGGTGGAGCAGGGGGTGGAAATGGGCCGTCCGTCCTTCATCCATCTGCACATGAGCGTCGCGGGCGGGGTCATCGCGACGGCAAGAATCGGCGGGCAGGCGGTTCGTATCGCGTCCGGCACGCTCGACGTTTGATCGGTCGCGGGTGTGGCCGACAGCAAGACTGTCGTTTTTCACCGCGTTTCCGGGCCTTTTGCGCACCTGCGAAAAAAAGATGATTTTGTCTCTGGACATTAAAAAAGAACCTGTCTATATCGCCCACACACTGCAGCAACGCAGGGTGTGGGTGATTAGCTCAGTTGGTAGAGCAGCTGACTCTTAATCAGCGGGTCCACGGTTCGAGCCCGTGATCACCCACCAAATATCCTCCTGTTTTCGTTGTTCTTTTCTCGGTTTCGCTGATTGACGAGAGGGTTGCGGTTTCCAGAAAATTGGAAACGGTTTCCAATTCATGTTCCGTTCCTGTTCCTGAAAGCGGCCGGTTCGATCTCGGACCAGCGGGCCTCCATCAGTTTCATCGCGTCACGCGCCAGAGAGCGCAGTGAGACCTCGCGGCCGTAGTGCTGGACCATCTGCGCCGACATGTTGCAGATGGCGCCGACCTGGTTCTCCGTGCAGCCCACTTCCAACAGATTGATGACGGCGTTCTTGCGCAATCCGTGGAAGACGATCCGCTCGTCGCGGAAGCGTTTGAACTCCGGACGGTTCATCATCTTCTGCCATTCGGTGCGGAAACCGTCGGCCGACTTGTAGGAGGCGTAGCGCTCGCTTGCGTGCAGCATCAGGCTGTCTGAGGCCGGAATACGGTCCATCCATTGCCGGTACGCCGAGTGGATCGGAATCCATACCGTCCGCTTGGTTTTTTGCGCGCGCACGGCGATCAGGTTCTCGCCGGCCTTCGGCCTGACCATGGCGATGACATCGCCCTGGCGCTGTCCGGTGAAGAAGGCGGACATGGCGATCATCTGCATATGGAAGGGCGCGTGCCTGAAGAGTGTTTCAAAAGCCCAGTTCGGCCAGGGCGACCACGGTTCGCCGCCGGGGATCTTCTCGGTATGGCTGACCGGATTGGTGGTGCAAAAGCCGCGCGGCACGCCCCAGGCCATCAGGCGGGACAGGAAGGCGCGGAACTGATTGGCGCTTGCCGGCGTCTCGCCGAGCGCGTCGATCGCTTCCTGCGCGTCGACTGTCGTCATCTCCGCAGGCAGGTCGTTGCCCCAGATCTCGACGATCAGTTTTCCCGACGCCTTGTAGCCGCGGCGCGTGGAATCGGACAGCGACGTCCAGAACGGGTTCTTCTCGTCCTGGAAGGCTTCCACCAGCGCGCGAAAATCCTTGATGCCGCGCCGTCCCTTCTCGGCGAAGGCTGCGAAGGCGCGCTCGGCTTCGGGCCAGAACTCGCGCGACCGGTGATCGGGCAGGCGCTTGCCGTCCAGCAGAAAGCCTTTCTCGTCGCGCGCAAGATGCTCGCAGATCGCCAGATGCTCGTTGAACTCGCGCGAGAAGGGCGGCGACAGGTTGACCGATGGCCATGCAGCCTTGGTATTGCGGAACTTGGTGAAGAAGAAATACTCGGTCTTCGACCCGTCCTTACGGGTCTTGGTGACCTTGTGAACGTGTTTCGGCAGTTCAACCGTGCCGCTTCTTCCCGATCTCATTGCGGAACTTCGCTCCCAGTCCTGATCCTGTGGCAGTGTCACCGATATTCATCGCGCGGTCCAGATCGTCCCGATACCAGAACTTGCGCCGGCTGGTGTCGACAACCCGTGGCTCGGGATAGAGCGTGCCGACCCGGTCAAGGAAATCCTCGACATGCTTCTCGCCGCAATAGCCGGCCGCCATGTCCGCCGGCATGCGCGGCGGCCAGCTGCCGGCCGGTATGGTGGCGGGGCGGCGGGGCCTGGTCATGTCACTTCCGCCTGGTGGTTCATCAGCATCGCCGCAGTGCGCGACGGGCCGGGGCAGGGCTTCGAGACGATGATCTGGTCGTTTGCGGTGGCGAAGCTCGCGGTGCATTCGAACTGCACCATTGCGATTGCCGGGGCGAAGGCCTCGTTGGTCTGTTCCCGCTTTGCCGCGCCGCAGGCCGGGCAGTTTGTCTGCTCGAGCAGGATCTTCGCGTGGGCGGCGGTCATGGTTTCACCTCGTCGCATCTCGGCCGGTTGGCAAATGCGATAAGAACGTCGGCATGGCAGGGGTTGCCGTCCTTCGGGCACCAGCAGGCGAGGTTGCGGCCGCGCAGCTCGTCGAGGCGATCGGCGATGACGTTGCAGATCTTCGCCTGTTCGTGGACAGAGACGGTTTTCCCAAGGGGAAAGCCGCCCTGCAGCATGTAGGAGAAGAGTGTCACGCAATAGGCGCGGTCGCCATCCTTGCCGACGATGAAGGGATTGCCGAAGGCGGACGGGCGGGCGACGTTGACGGCCGGCAGACCGTTGGTGGCGATCGACAGCGCTTGCAGGTCGAAGCCCCTGGCGCGCGACAGGCGGAGGCGGACGGGGGCGGTCATTCGATCAACTCCAGAGCGCTTTGAGGATATATCTGCACGGATCCGAGTTCGCGATCGCTCTCGACGGCGTAGCCGATCGGTGTCATCTCAGTCTGGTAAAATCCAACGACGCGGCCGTTCCACGAACTGCCCTTGATCTTGCGGACGCGGGTGCCCAATGGCCACCAGTCGCGTGCCGGGATCGTGTGAATGAAGTCGATCGCCGGCGTTTCATGCAGCATGATTGGTCCGGCCGGGAATTTTCCCATTGTGTCCCGAAGGCGGTCAAACTCCTCTTCCGACATCCTTCCGATCCTGGCGACGAATGCGTATTGGGTCATGATCTGACCCAGCAGCGCCTTCACTTCTTCGTTGAAGATGACCTTACTGCCCCGCTGGTGGAGCATCATGGCGAAGTTGGCGATGTCGACCGGATCGCCCTTTTGGACGTGCCGAACAAGCTCGTAGGACAGGAATTCCAGCGAGCAGTCGTCGGAATTGTCCCATCCGCCGCGACCTTCCGCCCGCTTCTTCGCCAGCTTGGCCTTCATGGCGGTCGAGAACGTGTCGACGGCAATGTCGTCGGTGTGGACTGCCTGTCCCCGCTCGAGCCCATCTGTGACGATGCCCGCCGCCTCAAACCGACCGTCAAAAAACTCGCTGTGAGGACGGACCCAATAGTTCCCATCCATGCCACGGTAAATGCAGACGTGTTCGTTGTCTCCGACAGGACTGTCGGTCTGCAGGGTCGCATTCTCGGCAATCATGTCGTATGTCGATTGCCGCTTCCTGTGTCTGTAAATCACGCGATCCATGACCATCTCCTCCCTCACACGCGCATCGGCATCAGCACGGCGACGTCGGCCGGGCGGGCGGGGACGGTGATGCGGGCGGGGGCGCCGGGGTCCGTCATGGCGATGATGAAGCTGTCGGCGCCGAGGCTCGTCAGCATCTCGAGCGCGTATTTGCCGTTGAAACCGATTGCCATCTCGCCGTCGCCTTCGGCGTCGATATCCTCGGTCGCGTCGCCGGCGTCCGGGTTCTTGGCCGTCAGCTGCAGGCGGCCATCGGCAAAGGCGAAGAGGCAGGCGCGGCCGCGCTCGCCGCTGATGGTGGTGACGCGGTCCAGCGCCTTTTCCAGAGGCTCGCGCTGCAGGGTATGCCGTGGCGCTGGAGCAGACCATCGCCGAAATCGTCGCGCAGCAGCAGCTCGTCTGACCGCAATTTCCGCAACACATTTGACGAAAGGGCCAGATCATGGCTGAACAGCTTCTTCTCCTCGAACAGGCGAACATCTTTCTCGGCGACGCCGATCCGAGCGCGTCCAATCATGTGAAACTGCAGAGCGTGGCGCTGCCGACGCTGGAGCGGGTGACGACCGCGCATCTCGGCGGCGGCGCGGTGGCCGAGGTCAACTTCTCGATGAGCGCCTTCCGGGCGCTCGACCCGTCCTTCAAGTTCGCGGGCATTTCGGAAGACTCCTACCGGCTGCTCGGGATCGGCGACAACGAGCCGCAGAACTTCACCATCTACGGCGCGCTGCGCAACAAGCAGACCGGCGCGATGAGCCAGGCGAAGGCGATCGTCACCGGCATGATCGGCCGGCTGGCGCCAGATGCCTTCGACCGGTCGAGCACGTTCGGCCATGACCACGGCATTACCGAGGTCACGCATTATGAACTCTTCGTCGGCGGCAAGGAATGGTTCTATCTGGACTATTTCACCTCGCGGGTGCGCGAATTCGGCAATGACGTGACGCAGAGCGTGCGCACGATCCTGGGCATCGAATGATGGCGGGCAACAGGGTGGATGACATCGATCCGCTTTCGGCGCATCTTGCCGAGGTGGACGAGACCGGGGCCGCTTCGATCGATCTCGATCAGTTCGTGACCCGTGTCGGCGCTTCCTCCCCGGCGGATATCCCCGCCGGTCGCGGACCGGAGGAAGCGCCCGTCGTCTCCTATGACGATGGCGACGTGCTGCCGATCGTGCTGCCGTTGTATTTCCGTCCCTCCGTCGATGGCGTGCGCCTGGCTTCGCTTTCGGTCTATCCGCCGGAGCAGGCGGATATCGACGCCTGGGGGGCGGGCGAGATCAGCAATCGCGACCTGCTGGCGCGCATGGCGCGGGTGCATCCCGCCGTGATCGCGCATCTCAAATGGCCGGACGCCGAGCGCCTGCACCAGGTGTTTTCGATCCTTGCCCCGCATTTCGTCACCGGAGAGTAAGCCATGAGCGGACGCCGCCTGACGGCCACGATGGTGGTCGACCTCAAGGACCGTACCGGACAGTCGACGCGGGCGATCATCGGCAACATGGACCGGCTGAAGCGGGCCGAGCGGGATCTATCGCTCGCCAATGCCGGCGTGACGCTGGGGCGGCGCGACCGGGCAATGGAACGGCTGCTGATCGAGCAAGACGCGGAAATGGAGCGCCGGCGCGCGCTCTACCGCAAATGGGCGGGCGTGGCCGCGGCAGGCGCCGTGGTGGCCGGGACGGTGGCGGCGAAGGCCTATACCGATTTTGCCGAGCTGGAACGGCGCGTCAACCGGATCGTGATCAATGCCGACAAGGGCGCGGATGCAATCCGGCCGACGATCACCAAGCTGCAGGCGATCGCCTCGGCGACGAAGATGAGTTTCGAGGATGTGGTTTCTGGTCTCGAGACGCTGGTCGCCTCCGGTCGGTCGCTCGACGAATCTCTTGCCTTCCTGCCGTCGGTGACGCTGACGGCGCAGGCATCGGGGGCGGCGATCTCCGACATCGCGCTGTCGGCGGATGCGCTGGCGGGCTCGATGAAGATTGCCGGCGGCGACATGCAGAAGGCCTTCGACATCCTGGTCGCGGGCGGCAAGGCCGGCAAGTTCGAACTGAAGGACATGGCGCAATACCTGCCGTCGCTGCTGCCGGCGTTCTCGGCGCTCGGCTATGAAGGAACCGAGGGGCTGCAGAAGATCGTCGCCATGCTCCAGGTGGTGCGCAACCAGGCGGGCGCCAGCTCGGACGCCGCGACCTATCTCTCGAACGTCTTCCAGAAGATGTATTCGGATGCGACGGCGAAGAAGTTCCATGATTTCGGGATCGACATCACCGAGGCGCTGGACAAGGCCAAGCGCGAGGGGCGCGACGTCGTCGACGTCTTCCTCGACATGACGATGATCGCCACCAAGGGCGACCTGTCGAAGCTGACGAAACTGTTCACCGATGCGGAAATGCAGAAGGGCGTGCGGGCGCTGATCATGCAGCGCGATGTGCTTCGACAGCTGACGACAGAATTGGGACATGTGGACGGCTCGGCGTTCAAGGACTTCAATCAGATCGTCACCGACAGCCAGGCGGGTCTGCAGGAGCTTTCGAACCTCTGGGACAAGTTCATGACCCAGGTTGGGTCTGGTGTGGCGACGGTCGTCAATCCGGCGCTGAGATCGACGACAAGCGCGATCGAGGATGCGGTCGACAGCGCCCGGGCCGAAAAGGGCATGACGGAGGCTCAGCGCAACAAGCAGCGCAACGCCTTTGGCGAGGCCTATCGCAAGGCGCATCCGGACGCCTGGTTCTGGGAGGTGAACGATGCCTACAGCCAGGCCAAGGCGAAGGTCGGGCGCGGCGAGGCAAAGACCGTCTTCGAGGGACTGACGGCATCACGGGGACGGCAGAACCGGCCGGTCGTGCTGCCGCAGGCGGGGGGCAAGGGGCGGGACATCGACCCCTACCATCTGCCGGAGAGCGACGTGCCGACGCCGTTCGGTCGCCCGGGTCCGACGAAGACGGGTCGCGGCTACGAGGCCGGCATGACCGGCCGTGGCCTGTCCTGCTGCTCGGGCTACTCGTCTTCTATGAGGGCATTCCCG
The DNA here is from genome assembly GCF_052908375.1 of Rhizobium sp. PAMB 3174. Classification (NCBI taxonomy): domain Bacteria; kingdom Pseudomonadati; phylum Pseudomonadota; class Alphaproteobacteria; order Hyphomicrobiales; family Rhizobiaceae; genus Rhizobium; species Rhizobium sp. PAMB 3174. The sequence continues at coordinate 1,251,865 of NZ_CM128608.1, forward strand.
GCGCAAGTTATCTGACGCCCTATCTGCGCTTCGTGCCGGTGGTGGGGCCGCTGGTCGACGATCTGGCGCAGGGCCGGGTGGGCCGCGCCCGCGCGGCCGGTGCGGCCGGGGAACGGGCGGCCTGGCAGGAAGCCATGGCGAAGCTGAAGGACAAGATCGAGGCTGACCGTAAGGCGGCGCAGGCGAAGATCGATGCCGCCGACCGGGCGCTTTACGACGCGAATGCCGAACTGGCCGTGATGAAGGCCGAAGGCGATGCCGCGCTGGCGGCGGAAGGGACGGACGATGCGAACAAGGCTGATGATCGTGGGGGTGCTCCTTACCATCCCATGTCTGACCGGCTGTGGAACGTCTTTGGCAAGACGCGTTGAGGCGCCGTCGGCGGCCGTCAGCGTTTCGGCGGCCGTGATGGGGCCTTGCCCCGAGGCATCGATCGGCGACAAGCCGAGGACGCTTGCCGAGGAGCGCCGGCGCTGGCTTGCCGACCGGCAGGGGTTTGCGGCGTGCCGGCGGCTGAACGACGCCAAGGGCGAGGCAATCCGCGCGCTGCAGGCGCAGCGGCGGTAGGCAGGTGATGACATGACTGAAGGGGGAGAACAGTTGATCGCGGGGCAGCTGGCACAAATTCACACCGATATGGGTCGGCTGATGGAATGGCGGGAGGTGGACCGCAAGGAATCGGCCGAGAGCCGTCGGCTGATGCACGAGACGCAGAACGAGCATTCGAAGCTGCTTCTGACACTGACGCACCGGGTGCAGACGATGGAAGCGTCGTTTGCCCGCGAGCAGGAAACATGGAACGAATATCGCATCATGCGTGAGCAGGCGAAGGGCGCCGGCAAGCTCGGCGCCTTTCTCTGGCGGCGCGGCATCTGGCTGATGGGCGCCGCCTCCGGTTTCATGCTGTGGGTCTACACCATCCGCCACGAGCTTGCGGCATGGTGGCACTGGCTGGTCAGCCGGTAAGGTAAGCACTCCGATCGACAATTTGAGAGCGCCTAGAACGTTGGGCGCAAGTCAAAGAGTGCAGCCGTTAATCAAGCCGCGTAATTCCGCTGTCATACGGCTGGTAGCTACGATCTTCGTCAGCATATTGTCTTCGAAAAACAGGCGAAGGCCAATTGTCTGCTTCTTCTCGCTGTCGTCCTCCTTCCCTGCAAGCAGCATCGCAGACGCGCCGTCGAAGCCCTCGATGGTCGGTGCAGAACGCGTGAGATGGTAGCAGCCGTATCGGGTGTATCCGTTCTCGACGAACCTTGAGAAGGACGGCACGAAGCTTCCCTGTGTTACGGTTTGTATGTCTGAAGCGTTTTCAGTGCGTTTGGAGATCCACGCCCGGTCAGTCCTGTCATCGATGGTCATCGCGGGTGCGACTCGACTCTGAACGTCCTCGGCGTCTGAGGCGGGCAGTCCTCTCAACGCTCCATATCGGCTGAAAATGTCCACCAGGCGATCAACCGCGCCCCGGATTTTGAGGTCTCTTGCTTCAACGAGTTTCGGTTGTTTTGCCTTGTTTACGTAGGCCAGGACATCCTCCTTGGTAATCAGAAGACTTTCCGGGACCGCGCTTGTGTAAAGGTGTCGCGTTTCGAGCACGACTGGCACCAGATCTTCCGGATCAAGGCATTCGATATACTGGTCCTTGCTTGCAAGATCAGTGGAGCGATAGATGGTATAGGCTCTGTCTGCAGCCGACGAGAAGCCCTTTTCCAAAAGGTCCCGATTGAATTGCTGACAATCCTGCCTAATCTTATTTACATCGATTTTGCCGGTCACCGGAATTAGGGTATCGAAATTGGCTTTGAATGGAATGCCAGCGTCACGTAGAAGGCTCTTAGCAGGTCTGACCTTTATCGACACTGTCGAGACGCTGGTCGTCAGCCGGTTTGTTCCCGTCTTCAGGTCGACTACTCGCGATGTGGAGTTCTGCTCCTTCTCGAATAACTTCAGGTATCCAGTGTAGGTTGTCATAATTGTCGAAACGGCTTTCTGCCGCTCAACGGTTTCTCCGTTAAGCTCCTGTCCCCTCGCCAGCTTGTAGGTGGGCAAAACCAAGTCGTTCACCAGAGCAAGTGTCTTCACAACGCCTGATGGCACCGACTGCGACTCATAGCGCAGGAAATACGCCAGCTTTGGCCCGCTGCCACCATAGGTGACGAATTTTCGTCCGCATGAACTGCCTTCCTGCGATGTGACGTTGCCATCAACAACGGTAAAGACATGTTGCGGTATCAGAAAGGTGGATGTGCTTGTGTTGAAAGATTCCGCGGAAAGGTTTAGTTCTTTCGAAGATATCGCGAATATATGTGTTGCCGATTTTGGTCTATTGAAGGGAACCCAACTGCGTTCGGAAGTCAGATACTTTTTCAGGGCCTTTTCGTTTACGCTGCATGTGTATTCGATGTAGTAAAGTTGGTCGGGATCCAGGCTTTTTCCATTCTGTGTCAGTTTAGGCTCTTCTGCCCAAGCTTGACTGTTCCCGAATACTGCAGCTGCGAACGCAAACATTATGCCTAGAAAAGCACGCATTTTCATTCCCCCTTCTTGCCCTTGTCACATGAAAAAGCAACTTCTGATGGAATGCAAGCGAGAATTGATTTGAATTGCAGGTACGCGCACTAACTGAAATTGAGGGATGCCAATCTCGATGGCTTGTCCTGGCGATGACAATAATCAAGCCGGCGGCTGCGACAGATTAGCCCTTTCGATGATCCTGCCCCGGTGGCGCAGGATGAACGGCCGGTCGCCATATTGGACGACGAGGGCATTGAACGCCGCTCTGGCGGCGATGATGTTGTCTGCGCCGGCCAGGCGTTCGACGGCCTTGCCGTTGCGGTCCAGCTCTTCCACCATGAAAGTGAAGGGATCGTCAAACAGTCTCGCCATCGGAATTCGTTCCTATTTCGTTCGCGATTATTAGGACCGAATTCATAAGGTGTCCAGCACGCAACGGCTGTTATTCCGGGTGGCTTCTACCGGTCGTTTGCCTAGCCGCCAAGCCAGCCCATGGTACGAGCCACGCCGGCGATCGAGCTGGCGACGGAGACAATCAGCACCAACCCGGCCACGACGAGCGGCCATAGCGGTTTGCGTTCCGTCTCGGCCTTTTCAAGCTCGCGGTCGAATTCGTCGTCGTCGAAATCATCTCGTGAATCAGGCCTGTTCGCCGAGTCCATTGTCATGTCCTATGTCTTGCTGGCCGGCAGAAGTGTCAGGCGATCATCCGGCAGGGGCCGGTGCAGTTCCTTTGCTTCTTCCCAAGGTGCCGAGAGCCAGGCCGTTATCTCCTCCTTCGTCGTCAGGATTGCTGGCATGGCCTTCGGATGGATTGGGCCAACAATGCCATTCGGCTCGCAGGTGAGGAAGCCGAAGAGGTCGGTGGTGATCAGGCCTTCCTTGACCTTCCGCACGCTCTCCCACTGAGGCACCCATATCCCGGCGAAGAAGGCCAGCGGCTCGCTCTCGTCGATCGCAAACCAGGCATTCGGCGTGCGGCCGCCCTCCGGTTTGTTGGCGGGATCCGGTTCGGCGAAGCGGGTGAAGGGCACGAGGCAACGGTGCTCGACGCCGAGCCAGCGTGTCCAGTGGCGGCTCTTGGTGTTGCGGACATTGGTGGTGCCGCCGTCCGGCTCCATTTTCAGGAGCTCGTCGAAGTCGACATCCTTGCCCTTGGCGCGCAGCTTGTCGGCGCGCTTCGTGGCGGCGTCGTAGAGCGCCTTGGATGAGCTCGGCAGGCCCCAGCGCACCAGGGCGATCTCGTGGGCGTCACCGTTGTTGCGGATGATCGGGGCAGGGCGGTCCGGGTAAATGTCCTCTGACGGATCGAGCCGGTTGGTGAGATCGTCGACCGCGCCGGCGAACTGGCGCATCATCTCGTGGGTGGTGGAGATATTGTAGAGGTTGCACATGGTTGGTGAATGATCCCTACTGCAAAGCCAAAGGCCCGAAAGACCTCAAGAGCAACCTACTGTCATGGCCGGATCAACGAAACTTCCTAGCCTGCCTCTAGTTGCTTCTTGGTCTCCCTCTCCACTTCTTTCGAAACTAGCTCAATAAGTTTGCCAAGCTTCTCAGATGCTGGTCCAATTAGTGCTTTTTTATCAGTTAATGACATCGGCGCATATATTCTCTGCACTGCGCCGACGGCATCGTCCCATGACCTCTCGGTCATGCTCACCCAATTCGTCTTTTCATTGAAATCACTTGAATCAAGAGCTTCAAGAGCGGTTGTCAGTGAAACGTAAAGATTAGATAGCTTATGATTAAATGCTTCGAGATTTTCCCTGAAGTCGTCATCTGACCCACCAAAAGCTGCGAGGCTAGTTAGCTCCGACTTGGCTTCCCGCATAGAGGCCAGCGTGGTCTCCACCGGACCTTTAAGGCCCTTAAATTCGGCGAACAGCTGTCCACGCCGCCAAAGAGCGCTCGTTCTATACGAATTGACGAGGTTCCAGAGCAGGCTGGCCGCTATACCAACCCAAGGGGCCCAATCTTTTGCGTCCATTGATGCTAGTTCGCAAAAATCGGCTTGCGCTCCATCAATGACGACCTGATGCCGCTTTCTACCTGCTGCAGAACGACCGGTTCGGCGTCGAATGAATAATGAGCCAAGAATTTGTCTCGATCGCCGAGCCTCTTTACGCTTTCGGCAAACATACCCTGGAAGAACGACGGCGTGATTGTGTACACGAACCGAGGAACGAGCACCACTACAGGACCGGCTTCCTGATCCATTTCCTCAAGCTTAAAATGTTGACGAGCGGCTAAGCCCCTCTCGTGTCCCGAAAGGTTCCTTACCTCGCCGTTCTTAGTCAACTCGCTCAGTTGGATCTGTTTCATTTAATACTCGCTTCAGATCGTCGCCGCTGAGTACAAACGTTAGGCCTATAATAGTCCCTGGAAATGTTGTGTTAAGATCATACACGAATTCAGGGTCCGGAGCTATACGCGGCGAATTTTCTTCATTGAACCACAATCGGCGCGGCTCATTTACACCATTACGTGTACCCTGTACATATGGCTGACGGGCCATAATGCAAGAGCGTCCAGACACAATGGTCATCTTTGGCGCCTTTCCAGGCATGCTATTGAAGCCAAGGACATTTATAAGATCAAGCACTTCCTGCAATCCAATGCCTCCGCGCTGATTTGTCGCTGCAACGGGATCGCGGGTTACGCCGTCTTGCAAAGCCACCAAAGTTGCGAGTGTTTCTCGACTTCGGCCGGTCCCCTCGTGGAGATCACAGTATTCCTCGATTTGCTGTCGGATTGCTGGCTGGGCGGTTTTTAGGCCCTCCGCAATGGTGGAGCCCACACTAAGGAAGCCCATGTAGCAACGGTACACGTCGACACCCGACTCCGGTCGCTTGGCCATGAATGCCGCAGTTGACCAAGTTCCATCAGAACCCGGAGGATTGCTGTGCCGTTCCGCATTATCTAGCAGCTCAAGTATGATATTCGCCAGTCGAGCCTTGCCTCCTCTGGAAAGCTCGATCTCGAAAGCTGCTTCCTCTAACCATTCATCTACGGCATCGCAGAATTCATCGGCTACGTGCTCGCGGCGTTGAGGTTCCAACTCTCTTTTTGCGCTGCGTGAGCTTCCTGCGGGTCTTCTTGTCCGCCGGGGAAACGCCCACACGTTATCCGTTGAATGTCCCCAGTTTAACCTCATGCCTAGATCTCGGCTCAGTTGAACTGAGTCTAACACTTTTTGGATAGCGGTCGACATTCTACCGCCTTTGAATACCTTGGCGAGTTGTGGCCACATTTCCGCGAGAACTAAGTAGGATGCTATGTCTATGCAGTATTTATCGTCAAAATGCAAGAACGCATCAACGGCGAAACATTCAAATTTAATAATAGATACTAATTGTGTTAATGTTTCATCAGGGTGATCAATAAATGTGAAGTCATTTAGTACGAGTTCGCTATATTTTGCAGCGTGTCGACGCTGAGTAATTGGAACCCAGAGGCTTTTTCGGTCTGGTCGCAATCCCAATATTATTTTGTTTTCACTATATCTATGAGTTAGCAGCAGGCGCTTAGGGATTGGCAAGCGCTTACCCTTTTTCCCCTTTTTGAGCAGTGCACGCGATTTGGATTCTGCGTTTCTTCTGATGGCAAGCCTAGCAAGAGGTGAAGCAGCCGAATTGAAACGACCTTTTGAGAGCCTACGACGGTAATCACGGAGATAAAGCCTAAGGTCAGCGTCATCCAATTTTCTATCTGAGGTGGGTTTGACTCTCTGTTGCCAAATGCGTCGCCGAAGACTGTCAATGTAGCTCTTAGTAAATCGAGGCATGTGCGTATTCCGATGGATTTTTGCAAATCTTAGGAAATAGCTCCTCCAAATCAACCTATGACTTTCGTTCTTGGCAGTTTTCCACCCAGAACTGTAATTATGCTATACTCCTAAGCCTGCGTGACGAAGATGAGGACGTGGAGCCCGCTTTGGAAAAATAGGATACTTGTTCACGGCTTGCTCAGCCGCGTGAGTTATTGCAGCTTTCCGTCTCTCATAAGCCATATGAACGCAGGTAATAACTGACGGCTGCCGCTTTGCGCTGACTTGTGATCCGTCAACCGGTCATGAAACAACCGATAGCATCCTCTGCTACTGGGGCCTATATCAGGCAGACGGGGACGGAAGATACGTGTTTGCCCAGCGCTCGTTAGCACCACGGCCGACGCTTGCCATTCCACTTCCGCGCCAGGCCCTCGTTGAACAGGGTGTCCCCGATATCGCTGCCATTGACGCTGACGACGGCCAGCGTCCTGCCGTAGCGGTCCTTCATTCTGCCATGGTCGCCGCGGGTGATCACCGGCTTTCCGCTTGCCAGCAATTCTTTCATCCTCGCCTTTGCAACAAGCCCCAGCCGTCGCTCGGCGTCGCATTTCGCCTGGTGAATTTCCGGCGTGTCGATGTTGGCGATCCGGATCGTCTCGCCGGCAATGACGATCGTGTCGCCGTCGATGGTGCGATTTGGTGCCAGAGTTGTGCCGAGCGATACGGCGAGAATCAGTGCAGCCGTTGTGAGTTTCATGGCGCGGATATATACCTCCCAGAAGCGAAAATGTGCAGTTACCAATTCATCTTATGTTCCGGTGATTTTCATGGACCTAATGGCGGCGTATTGAAAACCGTTCTTGATAGAAGTCGCGCCGTTATCGGCATCAGACTTTACTCTTAATCAGCGGGTCCACGGTTCGAGCCCGTGATCACCCACCAAATTCTTTCTTGAAAACCAAATTCTTCCGCTGATTAATTAAAGTAGTTTCTGCGCCGCTCACAGGCGCCGAAAATGGCTTCGGTGTTTCATGGCTTGCCTGTCTGCGGCAAGGTGGGCAGGATGACGGCTCCACCGCAGAGGGAGGGCCGATGCTGCCAAGACTCATTCCCATTATGCTGGTTGCTATTGGTTCCGCACTGCCTGCCAGGGCCGCGGAGATCGATCGGCTGTTCGGGCATCAGATCACCGTCGAAGGCGAAAACCCGGAGCGGGTGCTGGCCGTTGACGGGCGCCGTATGCTGACGGATGCGATCATTTTTCTCGATGAGGTAGCCGTTGTCGACGGAGTGCCGGTCCTCATCGGCAGCCGCTCGGCGGGCGGCAACGCCTGCGAGGGAACGCCGTTCGTCATGTCCTTCCCAAAGGATGGCGCCGTCCGGCTGGATGGGCCGATCGAGGAATGTGCAGCCATTGTTTCGAACGTCGAGTTCCAGCGCATCCTGTTCTCGACCGGGGAGGTGCCGGGCCGGGCGACGCGACAGTGGCAATGGACGCCTAAAGGCGGTCTTACCGAGCTTGCCGCCGTCGAGTTCTCCCCCGACAGTACCAAGGGTTGGGAGACGTTGCGCGAGCGGCAGATCGAGCATCCCTCCGATGTATTGCGCTATGGCGGTATCGCCGATCACATGGCGAACCTTCTCGGACAGGATCTTCCGGCTTTCGAGGCGATCATCACCGGTGTCGGCGGCGGTGCGTTCAAGGGTGACGATTACGTCGGCTCGGCCTGTACGCGGCATATGTGCGGGGATGAGGAGGCACTTGTCTTCCTGTCGGCTGCCGAGCGACAGGCCTATATCGCCTGGAAGCCGTCCGGACAGAAGATCCTGGTTCGCCCTCCGGTCGGGCAGTGGCCCGAGAAGGCCAAGGTGGAGTTGCGCAACTGGGCGTCAAAGTGGAAATGAGGCACATCCACGTCGCGGGTTGACCCCACATCGCAATCCAAGGCTAATGTCGGTGGTGCCGCCGACGGCATGGGCTAGCACGGAGGAGACTGGCATGTCCGACTATGTGGCGATCGCATCGCCGGCGGAAATCCTGCATTTCTGGTTCGAGGAACTGACGCGAGAGGACTGGTTCAAATCCTCGCCAGAGCTCGATATTAGCATCCGCAAGCGGTTTGCCGAGACGCATCTGAGCCTTGCCAATCATATCGGCGACGAGTGGCATGAAACGCCGGAGGCGTTTCTAGCGGCCATCATCGTTCTCGACCAACTGCCGCGCAACATGTACCGCGCTACGCCTCTGGCCTTTGCGACGGACGGTCTGGCGCTGCGTCAGGCCAAGCTCGCGGTGCAGACCGGCGTGGACAGGAAGATCGACCTCGAACGGCGTGTCTTCGTCTACATGCCGTACGAGCATTCGGAGAATATCGAAGACCAGACGCGCTGCGTGGAGCTGATGGAAACACTCGGCAACGAGGAGTTCCTCGACTATGCTAGGCGGCACCATGAGGTGATCGCCAAATATGGGCGGTTTCCCCATCGAAATGCCATACTTGGGCGCGAGTCCACCGACGCGGAGAAATCCTATCTGGCGCAACCCGGTGCCGGCTTCTAGTCTGCCCGGGATCGCGCGTCGGCAAGGGTTTCCTCGCGGTCGAAAATGTGCCAACCAGCGCATGACCGTTTCCACGACGGATGAGGTATTCGTTTGCGCAGCATTTCCGGTATCGCCGGCCGCTTTCCGGCCCTGATCGCTCTTCTTGTTCTGCTTGCCGTTGGGCCAGGGCTGTCTGCGTCCGCAGCGCTCGCGCAGGATGCGGCCGCGACCACGGAACAGGCCGCGAAAGCGGCGGTGAACCCGGTTGATGACGCGCGCCGGCAACTGGAACAGGCCAAGCAGCAGCTCGATGCGATCGAGAAGCAGCTGACGCCGGCGATTGGCGACGACGACAAGCTCGTCGACATGATGGACCAGGTGGAAAAGGTCAGTCGCGCTGTCATCCAGATCTCCGTCGATCTGCGCCCGAGCTTCGATCAGCTCAAGAGCCGCCTCGAGCAACTCGGCGATCCGCCGGCAGAAGGGCAGCCGGCGGAAGCGCAGATCGTCACCGATGAGCGCAACCGGCTGAAATCGGAGCGCGCGGAAATCAATGCGCTGACCGGCCAGGCCGAATCTCTGTCGACCGAGGCGAGCCAGCTTGGCACCGCCATCACGATCGCGCGCCGGGACATGTTCTCGAAGAAGCTCCTGGCCCGGCGCGATATCACGCTGGATCTGTTTGCGACCGCCTGGACCATGGCCGGCCAGGAAGGCGCCACACTCGAACGGACGTTCGGCAGCTGGACCTCGTTCATCTGGCGCTTCAAGGCGGTCTATTTCGGCGGCGCGCTGATGGGTTCTCTGGCGTTCGCCATTGTGCTGATGATGACGATCAGGCGACTGTTCGGTTCGCTTGTACGTCGCGACAGGACACAGGAGGCGCCGAGCTATCTCAGCCGGCTTTCGGTCGCCTTCTGGTCGACCACCATCTCGACGCTGTCGTTCACAACGTTCCTCACCGTCTCCTACACGCTTTTCGATCGCTTCAACGTATTGAGGCAGGACGTCGCGCCGATCATTGCCGCCTGCTTCGGCATGACCGGGATGGTCTTCTTCGTCTGGCGGCTCAGCAAGGCGACGCTTGCGCCTGGCGACGTCCAGTGGCGACTGGTGAACGTCTCGAATGGCGGCGCCAAGTCGCTTGTCCGCGTCTTCACGCTGATGGCGGCCGTCAATGGCTTCGACTACGTGCTGGAAGCGATCAGCACCACCGCAGGCTCGGATCTGATCCTGACGGTGGTCAAAAGCCTCATCGCGTCGGTGATCATCGGCCTGCTGCTGATCGCGCTGTCATTTTCCCGACCCATCCTCAACAGCAGCGGCGACCCCAAGGATCCCGGCCGGCCGCTCCCGCATTTCGCGGCGATCCTGCTGCGCATCTGCGGTGCCGCGATCATCCTGCTCTGCCTTGCCGGCTATGTCAGCCTCGCGCGCTTCCTGTCCACGCAGCTGATCGTCACCGGCGCGGTGGTGATCACCGTCTATATCGGCATCCTGTCCGGCCGGGCCGTCTCCGAGCAGAACGGATTTCCGCGCACGGCCGTCGGGCGCTATATCGGCGAGCGGTTCAAGATCGAGGCCAAGACCCTCGACCAGCTCGGTCTCGCCGTCGGCTTCTTCATCTACATCTTTGCGCTGCTGGCAGGCTTTCCGCTCATTCTCCTGTCCTGGGGCTTCCAGTTCGCGGATATCGAGCGTTGGGTCTACCGGATCTTTACCAATATCACGATCGGCAGCTTCTCGATTTCCATCGTCGGAATTCTCGGCGGGTTGATCATTTTCGCCATCGCGCTCGTCGTTTCGCGCCTCTTCGAGAACTGGCTTGACCGCAACGTTCTCGGCCGCACCTACATGGACACGGGCGTGCGCAACTCGGTCAAGACGGGCGTCGGCTATCTCGGTATCGGCATCGCCATCATGTTCGGCCTGTCGGCGGCCGGCATCAGCCTGTCGAACCTCGCTCTCGTCGCCGGTGCTCTTTCGCTGGGTATCGGCTTTGGTCTGCAGAACATCGTCTCCAACTTCGTATCGGGACTGATCCTGCTTGCCGAACGGCCGTTCAAGGTGGGCGACTGGGTGGTGACCGGAACGACGGAAGGCTTCGTCCGGCGCATCTCCGTGCGCGCCACGGAAATCGAGACGTTCCAGCGGCAGACGATCATCGTGCCGAATTCCGAGTTCATCAACAGCTCGGTCGGCAACTGGACGCACCGCAACAAGATCGGCCGGATCGAGATCATGGTCGGCGTCTCTTATGATTCGGATCCGCGCCGGGTGCTGGAGATCCTGAAGGAGATTGCCGACGGGCATCCCAAGCTCCTGCATTTCCCTGAACCGATGGTGGTCTTTGCGAATTTCGGCGATTCCTCGCTCGATTTCGAATTGCGTGCCTATCTTGCCGACATTCTCGACGGGCTCGGTGTTCGCACCGAAATCCGCCTGCAGATCTACGAGCGCTTCAAGGCCGAAGGCATCGAAATTCCGTTCCCCCAGCGCGATCTCAATATCAACATGAAGTCCGAAAAGATCGCCGAAGCAGTTCGGGCGGCGCGCGACGTCGGCCGCTGGCCGGAGGAGCTTTCCGGCCGCAAGCGCGGCAAGCGGCCGGCTGCCGACATTTCCGAGCTGGAGAACGAGGGACATCCGGATATTCCGGAAGGGGATGGCAATGTCGAGGATGGGGCGGACGGCCCGAACCAGCCATAGACACGGTCATGCCATCATTCAGGCAACATTCATCATCGATCGACTATGGATAAGGCCATGACGTGTGTGGCATGCTCTGTGCCAGACACAGGAACGACAACAGAGGGCGGCGCCCCGTGTGCCGGAAGAACATGAAAAGATTTCTTGTTGCACTGCTGATTGCCGGAGCCGGATCAACCTTTGCGCATGCCGCGACCGTGACCAATAAGGATGGCGAAACTGTGGTTCTGGTGGTCGTGGAAGGCGGAAACCGCATGGACGTCGCGATCGACGCGGGCGCGACCGAAACCATCTGCCCCGCAGGCTGTTTCGTTACCCTGCCGAACGGCGATCGCGTGGGCCTGAGCGGCGGCGAGACCGTCGAGATCGTCAAGGGGTCGGCCCAGGTCAAGTAACTCTGCCCGGCGGTGCCGCGTGCGCACCGCCACCAATCCCATCGTGAGCCACGTTGCGAGTATCCGCCAAACACCGATGCCGATCCGCTCACGGGGATTAAACATTTTTAAAAACGTCAAAGCTATAACATCCTGAAATGACTTGAGGGGATGGGTTCGTATGGCGTTTTTGGGAATTTCCGGGATGCATTACTCCGGCGCTTCTTTGAAGGGACACAGAGTGCTCCTGGCGGAAGATTCCAATGTTTACATTTCGATGATCAGCAAGCGGCTCAAGGAGCTTTTCGACATTGACGTCGAGGTCTGCCGCAATTTCGAACAGCTGCAGTATGTCTACGAGCGTTCCAGCGAGCCGGTCGCCATCGCCATCACCAACATGAACCTGCCAGGTGCCGAGAGCGGGGAGGCCCTGAGCTATCTCGTCGATCTCAGCGTTCCGACCATCGTGTTCACCGGTGCCTTCCACGAGAAGATCCGCGAGGAGATCCTGGCGAAGGAAATCGTCGACTACGTCATCAAGGACAACATGTTCGCCGTCGACATGCTGGCGGAGTCGGTCTGCCGCTATCTGACCAACCAGCGCCACCACGTGCTGATCGTCGATGACAGCCCGACGGCGCGTGCGCTCCTGTCGACGCGGCTGAGGCGCTACAATTTCCGCGTCAGCCAGGCTGATAGCGGCATGAAGGCTCTGGAACTCCTGAAGCAGAATCCGGACATCGGCCTCATGATCACGGACTACAACATGCCGGACATCGACGGCTTCGAACTGACGAGGCGCATCCGCGCGAGCATCGGTTCGCATCAGTTGCGGATCATCGGCGTTTCCTCGTCCACCAACCGGCTGATGTCGGCGCGTTTCCTGAAGGCCGGCGGCAACGATTTCATCCTGCGTCCCTTCGTGGACGAGGAGTTCTACTGCCGGGTCAACCAGAATCTCGATACGCTGACGCAGATTCGCGCCAACTTCGATGCGGGTTCCGTAACCACTTCTCAATTGTCTGCTGCTATAGGTTGAAAATTCTGGCGCGTTAAGATAAAGCGCTCTCGATTTTCCTGCAAAGATATCGAAGAATATCGCAGGAGGGCGGAGCGCCATCTGGCGCAAGCTGTCTGAGTTTTCAACTTTTCGGTGAAGGCTTGAGGGGAAAATGTCATTTAACGGCGACATGACGGCAGTTGGGCAGGGTGGCAATAGCGGTGTCAGGGGTACCGTCGTCCTGGTCGAGGACACCCGGCTTTTTTCAAAGGTTCTCAGTCACCGGTTCTGCGACGAACTTGGCCTTTCCGTGGTGCATGTCGCTTCCCTGACAGCGCTCAAAGACCTGGTCGAGCGCGGGGAGCGCTTCGAACTCGCGGTGGTCGATCTGACGCTGCCGGATTCGTCCGACGGCGAGGTCGTTGACTACACCTCCGACATGGGCATTCCGACCGTGGTCTTCACCGGCCGCTTCGATCGCGACATCCGAAATGTGCTGATGCAGCGCAGGGTTGTCGATTACGTGATCAAGGACAGCGAGCGGGCGATCAATTCGGTCGTCAATACGGTGAAGCGCTTCTTCAACAATCAGTCGAACACGATCCTTGTGGTCGACGACATGAGCTCCGTGCGCAGCAATCTGGTCGAACTGCTGAAGCTGCAGCGCTACAACGTCATTGGCGTTGGAACCGGGCTGGAGGCGCTCGACGTGCTGAACCGCTTCCCGGAAGTCGAGCTCATGATCACCGATTACGTGATGCCGGACATGGACGGCTACGAACTCACGCAGCGGGTGAGACGGATGTTCGAGACTGATGAGCTCGGCATCATCGGCATATCGTCTTCCTCGGACCGGCTGCTGTCGGCAAATTTCCTGAAGGCCGGGGCGAATGATTTTATCTATCGGCCCTTCGTCGAGGAAGAGCTTCTCTGCCGCGTCGCCAACAGCCTCGACATGCTGCAGCAGATCCGCAATCTCAAGCGCGCGGCCGCCTGCGACTATCTGACCGGCCTCTTCAACCGGCGCTATTTCTTCGACCGGGGGCCGCGGCAGATCGGCATCGGCCAGCGCGAATCCATTCCTTGCAGTATCGCCATCCTCGACATCGACCACTTCAAGAAGCTGAACGACACCTACGGACACGAGATCGGCGACCGGGTGCTGATTGCGGTCGCGCACAAGCTCGAAAACCTTCTCGACGGCTCGCCGCATCTTCTGTCGCGACTTGGCGGCGAGGAGTTCGGCATCCTGATGACCGGGCTCGATTCTGCCGCCGGGACCGATTATTGCGACTGGCTGCGGCACGAATTGTCGCGGGTTCGCATCGTTGCCGACGACGAGGACCTGACGATCACCGTGTCGATCGGCGTCAGCGGCATCGAGGGCGGCGAAACCTTCGACAACCACCTCAACGCCGCCGACCAGTTCCTCTACATGGCCAAGCATCAGGGGCGCAACCGCGTCTATTCGGACGCGCTGATGGCCGCTTCCGTGTCCGCCGCCGAATAGGGTCGGGCAGGGCGGCGATTCTGCTCGCCACCGTCGCAATTTTCGTCGTCAGGATGCTCTGGATGTGGCGAGCGTCATCTTCCGGTCTGCGCGCTCCTGCTGCGGGGACCGATTGTAGACTTCGCGATAACACTTCGAGAAGTGCGAGGCCGAGACGAAGCCGCAGGCGACCGCCACCTCGACGATCGGCATGTTGGACTGGACCAGCAGGTGCCGGGCGCGGTCCAGGCGGATTTCGAGATAGTACCGGGCTGGCGAGCGGCCCATCTCCTGGCGGAACAGTCGTTCGATCTGCCGGCGGGAGAGGCCGGCGCTGTCGGCGATGTCGAGCAGCGACACCGGCTCGGCCAGATGGTTTTCCATGAGTTCGATGATCGACAGGACTTTGGCGTTCTGGACGCCGAGGCGGGCGCGCAATGGCAGGCGCTGCCTGTCATGGGGATTGCGCACGCGGTCGGTCAGGGCCTGCTCGCAGATGCGGTTGACAAGGCTTTCGCCAAAGTCCCGGCCGATGATGTCGAGCATCATGTCGAGTGACGCGGTGCCGCCGGCGCAGGTGTAGAGATTGCCGTCGATTTCGTAGAGGTCTGCATAGACTTCGGCCTGCGGGAATTTTTCCGAGAAGCCGGGCAGGTTCTCCCAGTGGATGGCGCAGCGCTTGCCCTTCAACAGGCCGGCCTGGGCCAGCACATAGGCGCCCGTACAGAGCGAGCCGACGGCGACGCCGCGATTGTAGATCTCGCGCAGCCAGGCGAACACCGACTTGTTCTGGAATTCCTCGACATTGATGCCCGAACAGAGGAGCACCATGTCGGGTCGCGTGTCGCTCGACAGAAACCGTCGCTCCTCGACAAGCGGCAGGTCGGCTTCGATCGCTATACCGGAGGACGAGAAGACCGGCTTTCCGTCGGTCGACACCATGCGCCACTTGTAGGCGTTGTAGCCGAGCATGCGATTGGCGATCCGGAGGGCTTCGATGGCGGCGGTAAACGGCAGCATCGAGAAGTTGGGGACGAGGAAGAATACGATAGAGCGCTTTGTTTCCGGCGTTTTGCTCATCAGAGAGGCTTTTCCATGCTCACGGTTTCCAGGTTGAATGTCTCACCGCGAAAACAGTGACCTGGATGTCTCAAATGCGACACTGACATGGAAGAACCCGCCATGGAAGAGGGTGCGGGGCAGGCAATGTGAAAATTCTCCGGCTCCCGCATGCTGCGCTTTGCCTGCGTGCGGGAGCAATGCTCCTGTCATCAGCGGACGAACGCCCGAAAATGCCGGGCCCAGTCGGCAAGCTTCCTGCGCTCTTCCCTGATTGCGGTTTCGTCCGCCTCCAGGCCGACGTCATCGCGCAGCCAGTAGGGCAGGCCTTCGATGTCATGGCGCGAGGATGTCGGAGCTCGGTTCCAGCCGTTCCATGCCTTTGTGAAACTTACGAATACACTTCCCAGAAACATCGTCGTTCTCCTGTGCTTGATGGCAGCAGGTTCGCTGCTTCGATCAATATCGGGGAGAGTTGACATTCAATCAAACGAAATGATATCCATCTTAAGGTCAAAAAAATTGAAAGGATGCCGCTGTGAACGTCGTATTCCGCCAGCCCCTGCCGCTGCTTGAGACCGATATCCTCAGGACGTTCGTCTCGATTGCCGAAACCAACAGTTTTTCCGCCGCGGCGGATATGGTGCTCAGAACGCCGTCTGCGGTTTCCATGCAGATCAAGAAGCTGGAGGAACAGCTCGGCGCGACGCTGTTTCGCCGCGATGCGCGCTCGGTGTCGCTGACGGAGAATGGCGAGATGCTTCTGGCCTATGCCCGGCAGATCCTGTCGCTCTCCAACGAGGCGGTATCCCGCTTCCGCTTTCCGGAAATGAGCGGCGTCGTCCGGCTTGGGGCGACGGATGATTCCGGCGAACGCATCCTGCCCAACATTCTCAAGCGCTTTGCCGAAGCTTGCCCGGGCATTCTCGTGGACGTGACGATCGACTCCTCCTCCAATCTGCGCAAGCGGCTTCAGGAAGGGCGGCTCGATCTTGCGCTGGTGAACTCCTACCCGGGCACCGGTGGCGACGGCGAGGAAGTCGTGCTGCGCGAGAAGCTCGTCTGGGCCGGCGCCAAGTGCGGCAATGCCTTCCGCAAGGATCCGTTGCCGATTTCCATCTGGGAGGAGGGCTGCTGCTGGCGCGCCGATGCTCTGGCACGGCTCGACAAGTCCAAGCGTTCCTACCGGATTGCCTATCTCAGCGCGCATACGATGGCGCAGCGTGCGGCGGTGGTCGCCGATCTTGCGATCGCCCCCATTCCGCGCAGCTATCTCGGCGATCAGATGGAGGCGCTTGGCGATGCCGATGGTCTGCCGGAGCTCGGCTATTTCGAGGTACGGCTGCTGGCGTCGGCCGAGATGAACAGCGCCGGTGAAGCCGTGGCGGAAAGCATCCGCTATGCCTTTGCCGGGCTCACGCATGCCGCTGCTGCTGCCTGAGGCCGCGTTCATGGATGTCTCAGCAGACAAGAGTGCGGCGCCGGCCCATGCCGACATCCGGCTGGAGGACTTTCCGTTCCGCGCCTATGACAAGCTTCGCTTCGGCGACACCGACCGGCAGGGACACGTCAACAATGCCGTGTTCGCCACCTTCATGGAGACCGGCCGCGTCGAGGCGATCTTCAATCCGCAAGACCCGATGACGGACGCCGCATGCAGTTTCGTTCTGGCCAAGCTCGACCTCGATTACAGGGCCGAGGTGCATTGGCCCGGCACGGTCGACATCGGCACGCGGATCGTGGCAGTGGGACGCTCGTCGGTGCGCATGGAGCAGGCTGTGTTCCAGAATGGACGTTGTGCCGCCTTTGCCACGACGGTCGTCGTGCAGATGAACCACGAGACGCGCCGTTCGCAGGCCTTTTCCGATCGCACCAGGGCGCGGTTGACGGAAATTGCCGCGCCGTGATCAGCGGGCGCGGCGCCTCCGGCGTCCGCCGCCCTCTCCACCGTCCGTCGACTGGCTTTTCTCCGGCAATGTGACGGTCTTTGCCAGTTCGGGAAACAGGTCCGTCTTGTTCGGCAGGGCCATGGCGTCGACGAAGTAGGCTTGAAACTTTGATTCAAGCGCCGTCTCTATCTTGATGATTTTGCTGACGGTCTCCTCGATCTCGCGGCGGAAGGCACGGTTGAGGAGGCACATGCGGGCACCGGCGCCGGCGGCGTTGCCGACCGCCTTTACCTTGTCGAGGTCGCAATCGGGAATGAGGCCCAGAACCATCGCGTATTTGGGATCGATGAAGGTGCCGAACGCGCCGGCCAGGCTGATGCGGTCGACCTTTTCCACCGCCTGCTTGTCCATCAAGAGCTTCACGCCGGCGTAGAGCGCCGCCTTGGCGAGCTGGATGGCGCGGACGTCGTTCTGGGTGATGGCGATCCGGGGCGCGCCATCGTGCAGGACGTAGGAGAAGGTACGGCCGTTGGCTTCGATGCGGGTCGAGCGCGCGGCGAGCGATCCGTCGACCACGCCGTCTTCGGAAATAATGCCGGCCAGGAACATTTCGGCGATCACCTCGATGATGCCGGAGCCGCAGATGCCGGTGACCTTGGTCGTGGCGGCGGCTTCCTCGAAGCCCGGCTCGTCCGACCAGGGTTCGATGCCGATGACGCGGAAGCGTGGCTCAAGCGTTACCGGGTCGATGCGCACCCGCTCGATCGCGCCGGGTGCTGCACGCTGGCCGCAGGAGATTTCGGCGCCCTCGAAGGCGGGGCCGGTGGGCGAGGAGGCGGCGACCGTGCGGGCACTATTGCCGAGAACGATTTCGGCATTGGTGCCGATATCGACCATCAGCATCATGTCTTCCTGGCGATGCACGCCTTCCGATAGAGTCGCGCCGGCGGCATCAGCGCCGACATGGCCGGCGATGCAGGGCAGCGTGTAGACGCGCGTGCCGGCATTCATGATGAGGTCGATCTCGCTCGCCTTCAGGTGGACGGCGCCGGAGACGGCGAGCGCGAAGGGCGCACCGCCGAGTTCCGTCGGATCGATGCCAAGGAAGAGGTGGTGCATGATCGGATTGCCGACGAAGACGCAGTCGAGAATGTCGGCGCGGTCGACGCCGCCGTCGGCGCAGACCTTGGCGATCAGTTCGTTGATCGCCTCGCGCACCGCCTTCGTCATGCCCTCACGACCGTCCGGGTTCATCATCACGTAGGAGACGCGGCTCATCAGGTCTTCGCCGAAGCGGATCTGCGGATTGGAGGAACCGGCCGAGGCGACGGTTCGGTTGGAGAGCAGTGAGGATAGGTGCATGGCGATCGTCGTCGAGCCGATGTCGCAGGCAATGCCATAGGCCTCGTTCTTCAATCCCGGATAGAGGGCGATCAGGTGCGGCCTGCCGGCCTCGTCGTCGCGCCAGATGGCGGCGGTCACCTTCCACTCGCCCTTGCGCAGGATCGACTGGACGCGGGGAAGCAGATGCGCGTCGACCTCAAGGTTTTCGTAGCCCCAGTCCTGCTGCAGCATGGCTTTCAGGCGATCGAGATCGCCGAGCGGCTTTTCCATGTCCGGTTCGTCGACTTCGACATAGCACATGTGGACGGCGGGGTTGCGCTCGATGATCCGCTCGTCGGCGGCCTTGCGCACGACCTGCGCATTGACGGCGACGTCCTGCGGTACGTCGATGACGAGATCGCCCTCGATCATCGCCGAACAGGACAGGCGGCGTCCGTCCTTCAGGTCACGCAGCTGCTTGTAGCGCGCCTCCTTCGGGCTGAAGGGGGAAATATGGTCGTTGGAAGAGGTGATGCCGTGCTTGGCGAACTGGCCTTCCTGCACGTCGATCTGGCAGCGCCCGCAAATGCCGCGGCCGCCGCACACGCTCTCGACATAGACACCGAGCTCGCGGGCGGCCTCGAGGACGGCGGTACCCTTCGGGAACCGGCCACGCTTGCCGGAGGGCATGAAGAGAACGAGGGGATCTTGGGTATCGGTCATTCTGGTCTCTCGGTCCACCGGGTATCGCCCGCAGCAATTTCTGTCCGGCCTTGGCCGTCTCTATTTGGCAACCGTCTTTTCCAGCGCTTCGCGGATCAGACGTGTATAGGGAATGCCTCTTTCCCGCGCCTTCGCCTTGATCGCCGAAAGCAGGGTTTCCGGAAGCCTCATGTTCAGTTGCGCCGACTTCTTTTCAAACTCGAACTGGACCGGTTTGAAGCCGGACAGGTCGTATTCGGAAAGGTCCGCGTTATCGACGAAGGCTTCCGCCTCTTCATCTGAACGCAGGGCCGGCATTTGCTTGCCCTTACCGCTGTTCATATCGCCTGATCTCCCGTTCATGCATATATCGCGCGCTAATCGGTCGGATGAGTGTTCCGATATCCATTTCGCGCAAGGTGAAAACCACGAAGACATAACGGCCTTCCTCAGTTGTCCCGATCGCCCGCTTTCGCTCTTCTCCAACCTCTGGGTCGGGGTAGATCGAAGGCGTCCTCATGAACACCTGTTCGATTTCCGCTTTCGATAGGCCGTGCTTGGCACATTTGGGCCAGTTGCCGCTATCCCAATCGAAACCGGAGACCGCTTGCTTCATGGCTCCATACTACACGTTTGTATATGCAAATGTAAAACGGGACGCATAGCGAATCTTACTCCGTCGCGCCGCCTTCGCCGACGCGGCCGGCGCGGCCGCCGCGGCGGGCCGGGCGTCCGCCGGCAGCGGGGGCCGGGGAGGCGGCTGCTTCGCCGGGGGCCGCCGGCTTGTAGTCGCGGTAGGTCATGATCCAGTTGGCGCAGTTGGCGTCGGTGCCGTTCAGCACGTTGGCAGCGCGCACGGCCTCCATTTCCTGCGGACGGCAGGGGTTCATGATCGCCGAGGTCATGCCGGCGCCGATCACCATCGGAATGAAGCCGGCGTTGATGCCGTGGCGGTGCGGCAGGCCGAAGGAGATGTTCGACAGGCCGCAGGTCGTGTTGACCTTCAGCTCCTCGCGCAGGCGGCGCAGCAGCGCGAAGACCTGGCGGCCGGCGTCGCCGAGCGCGCCGATCGGCATGACGAGCGGGTCGACGACGATGTCTTCCGGCTTGATGCCGTAGTCCATGGCGCGCTCGACGATCTTCTTGGCGACGGCGAAGCGGACGTCGGGGTCCATCGAAATGCCCGTCTCGTCATTGGAGATGGCGACGACCGGGACGTTGTACTTCTTGATGAGCGGCAGGATGGCCTCGAGCTTTTCCTCTTCGCCGGTCACCGAATTGACCAACGGGCGGCCCTTGGCGACCTTGAGCGCGGCCTCGATGGCGGCGGTCACCGAGCTGTCGATCGACAGCGGCACGTCGACCAGTTCCTGAACGATCTCCATCGTCTTGACGAGGAGCGCCGGCTCGGTGGCGTTCGGATCGACGGCGGTGACGCCTGCGTTGACGTCCAGCATGGTGGCGCCGGCGGCGACCTGCTCGATCGCGTCCTTCCGGACGGTGTCGAAATTGCCCTCGACCATTTCGGCCGCCAGCTTCTTGCGGCCGGTCGGGTTGATGCGCTCGCCGATTACGCAGAACGGCTGGTCGAAGCCGATGACGATCTCGCGGGTTGCAGATGCGACGATGGTACGGGTCATGTTATGTATTCCTCTCCTCGGCGCAGCGCGCCTTCTTCAACTGCAGGCGCCCAGGCTCTCAGTGGTCCGGCGCGATATGGGCGGCGACCTCGGCGAGCTCCTGCTGGTGCTCGACGGGCCGATCCTGAATTTCCTCCAGGCGTCCGGCGATCAGTGCGGCATCCGGTGCCGGTTCGCGCTTCCAGGGCTTGCGACCCTTCAGCACGCCGGAATCATGCACGATTTCCGCGACATATTCCTCCTGACGGTAGGCCATCACATGGATGCCGGAAACCCCTTCGATCTCCTTCACCTCGTTGATGATGTCGATGGCCAGGCGCTTGCCTTCTTCCTTCTGGTTCTGGGCCCCCTCCAGCCGCTTGATGACGGCGTCGGGAATGTGGATGCCCGGCACGTTGGAGCGGATCCAGCGGGCCGTCTTGGCGGACGCCAGCGGGCCGACGCCGACCAGGATGAAGCATTTTTCGTGCAGGCCGAGGTCGCGCACCTTGTTCATGTAGTCGCGAAACATCGGCACGTCGAAGCAGTACTGGCTCTGGACGAACTGCGCGCCGGCGGCGATCTTCTTCGCCAGGCGATAGGGACGGAAATCATAGGGCGGCGCAAAGGGATTGATCGCCGCGCCGAGGAAGACGCCCGGCGGCGTCGAGAGCTTGCGGCCCGACAGGAACTTGCCTTCGTCGCGCATGGTGCGGACGGTTTCCAGAAGCGACATGCAGTCGAGGTCGAAGACGGGCTTGGCGCCCGGCTGGTCGCCGGCCTGCACGCCGTCGCCGGTCAGGCACATGATGTTCTGCACGCCCATGGCGGCGGCGCCCAGCACGTCGCCCTGGATGGCGATGCGGTTCTTGTCGCGGCAGGCGATCTGCATGACCGGCGCATAGCCCATGCGGGTCAGGAGCGCGCAGATGCCGACGGACGACATGTGGCAGTTGGCGCCCGAGGCGTCGACTGCGTTGATGCCGTCGACCCAGCCGTCAAAGATCGCGGCGCGTTCGTAGACGTCCTGCGGGTCGGCGCTGTCAGGTGGATTGAGTTCGGTGGTGACAGCGAATTCGCCACGGCGCAGGACGCGCTCGAGGCGTCCGCGCGACGAGTGGCCGGGCAGGGGATCGAGCGGCAGGCTCGGATCGGCGGGATGGATGTCGTTGATCATGCCGCGTCTCCCTTGCCAGCTTGATTTGCTGCTTCCTTGGCGGCGGCTTTCTCGGCTGTCACGCGCAGCCAGGCGGATGTTTCGCGCAGCGCCTGGTTGACCGGCTTTTGGACCGTCATGATGGCGTCGCCCTTGGCCATGTTCTGAGATCCCTTCCAGGCCTGCACCCAGACACAAGGCATGTCCGGCTCGACTTCGCAGTTGCCATTCTCACGTACGCCGCCGCAGGGTCCGTTCCTCAACTGCTTCGGGCAGTTCATCGGGCAGGACATGCCGGTCGACGACAGCGCACACTGGCCGCACATGCGACAGTCGAAGAGCAGTCCCTTGACGTTGCGCTCCAGGAAGGTGACGGGCCGTTCGACGCGCTGGTAGCCGAGCTTTTTCCAGACCGGGTGAAGCATCAGGAAGAGATCGGCGAAATGGGCGTAGAGCCATTCCAGCGCGCGGGAATGGCGCACCGACCACAGCCGGATCGTGTAGCGGCGGCGCTGGCGTCGGCTCGGCGACACGCCGGCCGGCGTGAAGGCGCCGGCGGCCTGCTTCTTTTCGGGGGCGGCGTTGCCCTTGGCGGGTTTTGCGTCAGCCATTTGCGCGGCCCCCGGCCTTGACGAGAGCGACGATCCGCTCCTTGTCATAGGCGGCCTCAAGTGCTGCGGCGGCCTTGTCGGCTTCCGCTTCCAGGTCGTCCGAAACGGCGACCGGATCGGCCTTGCGCCACTCTGCGAGATAATCGTCGGTCTCGGATGCGCCGGAGCGCATGGCGGCCATGTCGATGGCCTCGGCGAAGCGCTGCGACAGCTCGCGCTTGGCGTTGGTCCGGCCCTTCTTGACGATGATTTGGGCAGGTATGTCCCGCCAGTAGACGACGATCAGGTCCGCCATGTCCTTGCTCTCCCAATTGGAGGCAGAATGCACGGTTGCCGGTCGGCTGACTACGCTTTTGACGACGTCGCAATCGCTGAAAAGCGACGTCGATGAAAAATGCGGCTCTTTAGACGCGACAGGGAAGTGAGCTGGACTACCAGACGCCCCTGGTAACCCCGTTCCAGAGCCAGGTCCAGATCGGCGGATTGTAGTGCATGCTGGATGGACCCGACGGCTTGTATGGGGCCGCGCGGCTGGCGAGCACGTCCTCGATGGCCTTTATCGCGATGTCCGAGCAGCTTGCCGTCAGCAGGAGAGGATAGGTTAGCATCGTGTCGGATTTCGACGGCGTCACGCGCTTCTCGTAAAGTGTGTCACCGGTGTCGATGCCTGTGTCGACCAGATGCACCGTCGCGCCGAAATTGCCGGCATCGCCCGAGACCAGCGACCAGTAGCCGCCCATCTGGCCGCGATAGGCCGGGTTGATCCCGGCATGGAAATTGACGACCGGGCAGGTGAGGGCTGCAAGTGTCCTGGCGCTGAGAATCCGGCAGCTCACCGTAAAGATCACCGCCGGCGAGACCTTGTGTACCGCATCCAGGAAATCCGGGGTGTTGACCGACGTGACTTGGATCACCGGCACATGCGGGTTCTGGTCGGCCGAGACGGCGAATTCCTTCAGGATCTCCGCCTGACGTTTCGCGGCAAACTTCTTGCCGAGGCGCGAGACGATCATCGTGGCGAGCTGTCCGCTGGCATTGATCCAGCCGAGCTTCCTCGCCCGTCGCTTGAGGATGACCGATTTCGACTCGGGTTGTTCCTCGATCACGGTGACATTCGGGAAGTGCGCGGAAAGCGCGTTGATCAGGATCTGCGGGTTCATGCCGCCTGCCGTCACCACGGCGACGGGCCGATGGAATGACGTCTCGGTCATCTGATCAGAGGATCGCCATGAAGATCGCCTTGGCGGCCAGAGCCACGGCGGTGGCGATGATGGTGGAAATGACGCCGATGATCGCGCCGGCAATGACGCCGACGCCGTCACGTTCCGTCATGGCGAGCCCGATGACGGCGAGCGCCAGCGCCGGCAGCCAGTTGCCGAAGGGGATCGGCAGGAAAACGACGACGGCGAAGACGAGGGTGAAAATGCCGAGCAGGCGTTCCGACCAGCGGGTTTCCAGGAACCAGAAACGCGGCTTGATCCAGGTCTCGATCCAGCGCAGCCAGGGAACAACGCGGGCGACGATACGATTGAACGTCTCTTTTTCCATCGTGTAGTCGGCAATGCGCCGCGGCAGCCAGATGCGCGTCTGGTTGGACGACAGGATCTGCCAGGCGACGAAGATCAGCGGCAGGCCGAGGAGCAGTGTGGCGCCTGGCGGCATCGGAACGAGGTTCGGCAGTGCGAAGACGACGAGGAAGGCGCCGAAGGAACGGTCTTCGAGTGCGACGGCAAGGTCGCGCAGGCTGATTTTCGGCCCGGCATTCAGGGCTATATGCTGCAGCAGATCGGAAAGGCTCGGCGGATGCTCTTCGGCTTTTGATTTTGCCGTCATACCGGAAAACGATGCTGTACTGTCGGTCACTCTTGCTACGCCTTCTCGACCTTCTGGTGGGCTTTCATGTACTGATTGTCTTACAGGCCGATTATTAAGCTATTAAGGCAGCTCTGTGGGCGTCGAAAAATCAGTTGCTTCGTGCCTCTTCGGCAACATGTAGGAGTTCGACTGCGAGATCACCATAGCCGGTGAAGCGATATTCGTAAGTCAGGCCAAGAAATTCCGCCGCCTTGCGCGCTTTCGCCTGAAGTTCGGCGTCTTCCTCCTGCGACAGGTAGACGAGCTTGGTGTAGTGGCCGAAATAGGCGTCGCGCAATTCCGGATGACGGTCGAGGCCGAGCGGTTCGACGACGAATGCCTCGAACTGTCGGGCGAGGAAATCGGTCAGGAAGAAGGCGGAGATGTCGTCGTCCCACTGCCGGGCGAAGGCCTCGTTGCCGACGAAGAAGGAATAGCAGTGCGGTCCGGCAAGGCGGCCCACACCCTCCCTTTCGCAGAGCCTGTCGATGTCGCCGCCGGTGCCGCAATCGGCATAGGCGATGAAGATGCGGTCGAAGGCCTCGGCGCGCGCCTCGGCGATTGCCTTTTCCAGACCGGGAACGATTTTCTCCGGATGATTGTGCAGGATTGCCGGCAGACAGATGAGGTCGACATGGGACAATCCGTTCGTCTTGCAAACCGCCAGAATCTCTCGCGCCAATGCCCCGCAGGCAATTACACGTATCGATGGAACCAACATCGACTTTCTCCGTTTAACGTTATGAGGCATCATGATCGGGGCGGTTGCCGTCGGTCTGTTCTCAAGGCAACATAGGAGGCTAACATGTCGAAAGCTCAACGCATAATCATTGCCGGTGTCGCTGCTGCTGGCGTGCTGTCGCTCGCATCCTGCGCAAATACGATCCGTGGCGTCGGTCGGGATGCCGCCAATACGGTCAACGCGACGCAGGCGGCCGGCAACGACGTGGCCAGGTCGGCGAACTGACCAATCGGCGTTGAGCAGCTGGCTGAAAGCTGCGGATGCTCTATAAATTGGGCTCGCTTTTCGTCTGATTTCGCTGTCATATCTCGGTCGTTCACCGTGATTCAGGGAGATCAAATGCTCAGGCTCGGCCATTCATTCAAAGCTCTGCTTGTTTTCTTCGCCCTTGCGGCGGCGTTGTCGTCATGCGGCAACACGATCCGCGGCCTCGGCCGGGATACCGCCAACATGGTCGATGCGACCAAGGATGCCGGCGAGGACGTCGCGCATTCGATGTGACGAGCGACGTGACAGGCAAAGGCCTTCGGGACATGAAAAAGGCGCGGTCGTTGACCGCGCCTTTTTCATGATATTTGCCTGCCTTCAGGCGCGGGATGCCAGGGTGTTGTGCTTGCGGGCAATCAGATCCTTGGCCGTTTCCACAGCGACGGCGGCATCGCGGCAGTAGGCGTCGGCGCCGACGGCCTTGCCGAATTCCTCGTTCAGCGGCGCGCCGCCGACCAGCACGATATACTCGTCGCGAATGCCCTTTTCCTGCATGGTGTCGATGACCACCTTCATATAGGGCATGGTCGTCGTCAGCAGGGCGGACATGCCGAGGATGTCGGGCTTTTCCGTTTCCAGCGCTTCGAGATACTTCTCGACCGGATTGTTGATGCCGAGGTCGACGACGTCGAAGCCGGCGCCTTCCATCATCATGCCGACCAGGTTCTTGCCGATGTCGTGGATATCGCCCTTGACGGTGCCGATCACCATCTTGCCGAGCTTCGGCGCGCCGGTTTCGGCGAGCAGGGGCCGCAGGATGAACATGCCGGCCTTCATGGCGTTGGCGGAGAGCAGCACTTCGGGAACGAAGAGGATGCCGTCGCGGAAGTCGATGCCGACGATCCGCATGCCTTCGACGAGCGCCTTGGTCAGGATGTCGTAGGGCGTCCAGCCGCGATCGAGAAGGATGCGTGTCGCTTCCTCGATCTCTTCCTTCATGCCGTCGTAGAGATCGTCATGCATCTGCAGGACAAGATCGTCGTCCGACAGCTCCGAAAGAATGATTTCATCGTCAGACATGCATGCCTCCCATTGCGACAAAACCTATGGAAACCAGTGATTTCCATGACAGATAACGGCAGTCTAAACGTGTTCGCGGAAAAACGCATTTCGAAAACGACGTGCGGCTTGCAAAAATACGACGGAGCGAAATGTCGTTTTCGGTCGCCGAATGTCCGCCTTGCGGCAGTCCTTGGCGCATTGAGAAATGTTTCCTCTTTCAAAACGGATAGCATTGGTGGAAGAGAGGACGCGCCGATAAACATGTTTCGGACGCTGGATTGAGGAAACACCATGAACGATACACCGGTTGAACTGGAAGGCAGCTCGGACGGCCGCGCACGGCGGTCCCGCAGCGAAGGACGCGGAGCGGCAGCACGGCGCGCATCGCGCTCGGGCGGCGGTCCGGGAGTGTCGCTTCCCTACATCCAGCGCAAGATCAAGGAATACGAGGTCCTCGACGAGGAAGGTCTGGCGCTGATCGAGAAGAACGCCGACACGGTGCTCGAGGAGGTCGGCATCGAATTCCGCGACGACGCCGAGGCGCTGGCGCTGTGGAAGGACGCCGGAGCGGACGTGAAGGGCCAGCGCGTGCATTTCCCGAAGGGCCTCTGCCGCGAACTTTTGAAGACGGCGCCGAGCACGTTTACCTGGAACGCCCGCAATCCTGAGCGCAATTGCCAGGTCGGCGGCAAGGCGACGATCTTCGCCCCGGTCTACGGCCCGCCCTTCGTGCGCGACCTCGACGGCAACCGCCGCTATGCGACGATCGAGGATTTCCGCAACTTCGTGAAGCTCGCCTACATGGCGCCGTCCGTGCATTCTTCGGGTGGTACCGTCTGCGAGCCTGTCGATGTGCCGGTGAACAAGCGTCACCTGGACATGATCTACAGCCACATCAAATATTCCGACAAGCCGTTCATGGGCTCGGTGACCGCGCCCGAGCGGGCCGAGGACACGATCGCCATGGCGAAGATCGTCTTCGGTGACGACTACGTCGACAACAATACCGTAACGCTGAACCTCATCAATGCGAACTCGCCGATGGTGTTCGACGAGACCATGGTCGGCGCACTGAAGGTCTATGCAAGGCACAACCAGGCCTGCGTGCTGTCGCCGTTCATCCTGTCGGGCGCCATGAGCCCGGTGACGGTCGCCGGCACGCTGACGCAGATCCTGGCCGAAGTGCTGGCCGGCGCCTCGTTCACGCAGCTCATCCGCAAGGGCGCGCCGGTGCTGTTTGGCACGTTTGCCGCCTCGATCTCGATGCAGTCGGGCGCGCCGACCTTCGGCACGCCGGAACCGTCGCTGGTCTCTTACGGCGCGGCGCAGCTCGCCCGTCGTCTGGGCCTGCCGTTCCGTACCGGCGGTGGTCTCTGCGGCTCCAAGGTTCCGGATGCGCAGGCGGCCTATGAAAGTGCCAATACGCTGAACACGACGCTGCTTGCCGGCACCAACTTCGTGCTTCACGCCGCAGGCTGGCTCGAAGGCGGCCTGGTCTCGTCCTATGAAAAGTTCATGATGGACCAGGACCAGCTCGGTATGCTGCAGAAGATGGCGGAAGGTGTCGACCTGTCGGAGAACGGTCAGGCGATGGACGCGATCCGCGAAGTCGGCCCCGGCAGCCACTATCTCGGCTGCGACCATACCCGCGCCAACTTCCAGTCGGCCTTCTACCGGTCGCCGCTGATGGACAACAACTCCTTCGAACAGTGGGAACTGGAAGGCCAGAAGCGCATGGAAGAGCGTGCCAACGCACTGTGCCGCTCGTGGCTAGACAGCTACGAGGCGCCTTACCTCGATCCGGCGATCGACGAGGCCCTGATCGAGTTCGTCACCAAGCGTAAGGATTCGATGCCGGACGCCTTCACTTGAAAGGAGCCCGACGCCGCCAGGGAGCAAGGCGGCGCCGCGCTGGTTGCCGACTTCGTCCAGAAGGGCATATGGCAACCCTGGCGTAACGAGAGCGGAAAATGACGGGCGAAAAAAGCCTGATCGACAGCGTCCGTGCGGCCTTGCAGCCGCACGGCGTTTTTGTTCGCGGCGTTGTCAATTTTTCTCCAGACCAGGCTGCGCCAAGTCTTGCTGACGGCAGTCCTGCAGGCTCGGTCGTCCTCCTCGGCAATATCGGCGGGTCGGTCTGGCCGCATTTTTCCGGCTGGCGGGACAGGCAGGTGGATAGTGGCGGCGACGATCCACTGGACACCTGGTCGAAGGCAGTGATTGCGCCGGTGGCGGGCGCGCTTGGCGGCACCGCCTATTTCCCCTCCGATCCGCCCTGGCAGCCGTTCCAGCAATGGGCGACGCGGGCGGAAGGGTTGAGGGCTTCGCCGCTCGGTATCCTCATCCATCCGCAATACGGGCTTTGGCACGGCTATCGCGGCGCGATCGGCTTCGTCGGGCATCTGCCGGACTGGGACGAGCCCGAGGGCGGGCATCCTTGCGACGCCTGCGCGTCCAAGCTGTGCCTTTCGCACTGTCCGGCCGGGGCGGTCCTGGCAGACGGCTTCGCCGTGGCTCCATGCCGGGACTGGCTGCGGACTGCCGAAGGGCAGGCGGCTTGTATGGCGCAGGGCTGTCTGGCGCGTGCCGCCTGTCCGGTCGGCAACGCCTATCGCTATCCCGTGGAACAGTTGCGATTTCACATGTGCGCGCTGAAAATCTGATGCGGTTTCCAGCCTTTGACGCAATTGCCGGCTTATAGTCGTCAGGCGATTCTCGGGGGTGTGCCTATGGTCCGGCGTTTCTTGGCGCTTGCAATCTTCATGCTGCTGTCTTCAACCGGCCTGGCTCTGGCCGATGGCGAGGCCTGCCGGACGATCAGGCATATGGACGCGGACTATACCGTCTGCACTTACGATCCCGCCAAGGCGGATATCCGCATCTTCAACACCGACGAGAGCGGCGAGCCCTATGGCAGCTTCGCGGCGCTCGGCAAGGCATTGTGGCGCGATCGCGAGATCATGCGCTTTGCCGTCAATGGTGGCATGTACCACTACGACATGTCGCCGGTCGGGCTCTTCATAGAGAAGGGCGTCGAGCGCTCGGCGCTCAGCACCCGCGGCGGCTGGGGCAATTTCCATCTGCTGCCGAACGGCGTCTTCTATGTTGGCGACGGCAAGGCCGGGGTGATGGAAACGCAGGCCTATGCGGCAAGCGGCCTGAAGCCCGACTATGCGACGCAATCGGGGCCGATGCTGGTGATCGACGGAAAGCTGCATCCGCGCTTTCTCGCCGACAGCGACAGTTTCAAGGTACGCAACGGCGTCGGCGTCGACAGCAAGGGCAGGGTGGTGTTCGCCACCTCGGAAAATCCGGTCCGCTTCTATGATTTCGGGCTGCTCTACCGCGACGTGCTCGACTGCGACAATGCGCTGTTTTTAGACGGGACCATATCCAGCCAGTTCATTCCCGAGATGAAGCGGCAGGATACGCTGTTTCCGCTCGGCACGATCATCGCGGTTGTCGGCAGCCTGCCGTAGAGCCATCACACCTTCGGGAAGGCATTCTCCAGGCCACCGGAACTCGTCAGTCCCTTTCTGAATGCCTCATAGGCCGGATGCTGGCTGGAGCGCGCGAGTTCCATCAGCCGGATCTGCAGGCGGGCGGGTGCGTGCGTTCCCAGCCATTCCCCGCATTTTTCCAGCTTGAGCGAGTTGAGGAACGGGGCGTGCGCGGCCTTGTTCAGATAGAGGTCCAGGCCGTCGAGCAGGTTCTCGTCCTGCTGGAAGTTCTCAAACAGCAGATTGAGATAGGCTTCGTCATCCTCGCCGAGCGCCGACAGCTTTGCCGCCACCGTTTCGCGGTCGGGAAAAGGGAGGGATTTTCCGGGCATGGCGGCCTCTCATTTCATTCATTGGAATCAGTTTAGATAGCGACAGGATACCCGACCCGCTGCGGCAACCAAACGCCGAGGCCTCCTTTACAGGAAGGGTTCCTGTCGAGCCGGCCGGGCCGGCACGTCGATGTGATCCGGCTCCCGTCCTGTCTTGGCGCGCTCGACCATCAGGCGATAGGCATCCTCCAGATGACGGGTGAAGCGTTCCGTGTCGAAGAGCGATGCGCGATTTCGGTTTGCCGCAAGCTTGATCCTGAGGTTCCGGAGGCGCTGCGGCTCCGCGGCAAGCGACACGCAGAGGTCGACATAGGCGTCCGGGCTGTCGGCCACCAGTTCGGGCATGTCGAGCGCGCGCAGAAGGCTTTCCGAGACGCGGGAGGCGAAGTGCGAGCCCTTCATGGTGACGACCGGCACGCCGGCCCAGAGCATGTCGGAGGTGGTGGTGTGGCCGTTGCAGGGGAAGGGGTCGAGATGCAGGTCGGCCGCCTGTGCTCGGGCAAGATGGCGTTCGTAGGATTCCGGTCCGGCAAACAGGATCCGGGCCGGATCGACGCCGGCTTGCGCCATCGCGTTCCGCAGGTTCTCCTGCGCCAGCGGTTCTGTGACCATCGCCCAGAACAGGCTGTCGCCCGTCCTTCTCAGAATGTCGCTCCACATCGCGAAAGCTTCCGGCGAGATCTTCCAGGAGGCGTTGAACGACGAGAAGATGACGCGGTCTTCCGGCAAGCCGAGCGAACGCCGTTCCACGGCCGGTGGCAGCGGCCGGTCGATGTTGTTGTTCGGCTGGTAGCTCTCCGGCAGGCGGCAGAGCTTCTCGTGGTAGAAGGGCGCCGAACTTTGCGGCGTGACCACCGGGTCGCCGATCAGATAGTCGCAGTCGATGCCCGGGCCTGATCCGGGGAAGCCGAGCCAGGAGACCTGTATTGGTGCTGCGCCAGCATTGATGATGTCGATGCGCGCGCCCTTTGTGTGGCCCTTGAGGTCGACGAGGATGTCGATCTCGCGCTCACGGATCAGCCGTGCGGCCTCGTCCGGGCCAAGATGGCCGACCGGCACGATCTCTCCCAGGGACTGGCGCAGGCCGTCGTCCTTGGCGATGAGGTCCGGCGGCGTGTGGCAGAACAGGGTGACGTCGAAGCGGTCGCGGTCATGCAGGCGCAGGACGCCGGACAAGAGCATCATCGTCGCATGGGCGCTGAAAAAATCATTCGAGAGATAGCCCACACGGATCCTGTCGCCGTAGCGATGCGGCATGGCGCGTCTGGCCGCACGGCTCTCCGGCGTGAAGGCGGTCGGACGATGCGCGGCGCCGACGCGGGCATTGATTGCCTCGTCTGGGCACCAGCAGACATGAAAATGTGGTGTTTCGAGCAGGAGGGCCGCCGGTTCGCCGGTCTGCAGCCGGGCGAGTAGCGTCCGGTTGCTCTCTGCCATGTCCGCGAATGCCAGCGCGTTGCGAAGGCATTTTCGGTGGATCGCGAGCGCTGCCCCGTTCTGCGGCGCAAAGGCGACCGCCTGTCTTGCGGCCGCGAGGGCGGGTTTCAGATGGCCGGCGCCGCGGAAGAGATTGGCAGCCAGCACGAAGAGCGCCGCGCCTTTCGCACCGAGCGGCAACGCGGCGCGGATATACCATTGCGCGGCGGAAAGGCTTGCATCCTGCTTGGCGAAAGCCTGGGCGATGATCAGGCAGAGCTGGCTGTCCGGCTGGGTCGCGCGTTCCGCCGCCGGTGCGATTTCTGCGGTGATCCGGGCCAGATCGCCGGCGCGGTAGGCGGCAAGCGCCTGTTCCAGCAAAGCGCTCATGATGCGGCGGGCCGATCGATCGGCGGGACGTCGATATGATCGGGTTCGAGGCCGGCTCGCGCCCGCTCGGCCATCATCGTGTAGGCGCGCTCCAGATGGCGGGTGAAGCGTTCTGTGTCGAAGAGCGGCGCGCTCGTCCGGTTCGATGCCAGTGTCCGGCGGATGCCGGTGAGGCGTTCCGGGTTCTTGCAGAGACCGACGCAGAGTTCCACGAAGCCGTCATCGTCCCCGGCCACGAGGTCGTCGGCGAGGCCTGCGGCCGAGAGCAGGCTTTCCGAAACTCGCGAGGCGAAATGCGTTCCCCTGCGGGTGGCGACCGGCAGACCGGCCCAGAGCGCGTCCGACGTGGTCGTGTGGCCGTTATAGGGGAAGGTGTCGAGGCAGAGGTCTGCTGCCTGCAGACGGGCGAGATGATCGCCATAGGCGGCCCAGCCCGTGAAGACGATCCGACTTTCGTCGATCCCGGCCTTCTGCGCTGCGTCGAGGATGTTCTGCCTGACGAACGGGTCCTCGATCTTAAGCCACAGGAGGCTGTCGCCGGTCGCCCGCAGGATGTGCATCCAGAGGCCGAAGGTATCCGGCGTGATCTTCCGCTGCTCGCTGAAAGAGGCGAAGATGAAGCGGTCGGGCGGCAGGCCGAGCGCGGCACGGTCGGCGGCTGCGGGCAGGGGACGGTAGCGATTGTCGTTCGGTTGGTAGCTATCCGGCAGTCGGCAGAGCTTTTCCAGGTAATGCGGCTTGGACGTATCCGGGGTGACGATCCGGTCCGAGATCACGTAATCGCAGTCGATGCCGGTGCCGGAGCCCGGAAAGCCGAGCCAGGCGGCCTGGATCGGCGCCAGGCCCGAATTGACGAGGCCGAGTCGGGCATCCTTGGTGTGGCCCTTGAGGTCGACCAGGATATCGATTTCCGTTGCACGGATCAGCCGGGCCGCGTCCTCGTCGGACAGATGGCCGATCGGCACGATGCGGCCGTAGGTGGTCCGCAGGCCGCTGTCGCGGGCAATCAGCGCCTCAGGCGTATGGCAGAACAGCGTGACGTCGAATGCGGCGCGGTCATGCGCGGCGAGCACGCCCTGCATGAGGATCATCGTGGCGTGGGCGCTGGAAAAGTCGTTGGAGAGATAGCCGATGCGGATCCTGTCGCCCCAGCGATGCGGCCGGGCGCGGCGCGCGGCGCGGATGGCGGGATCGAACGGAAGGCCATCCATCCGGGTGATCCGCGCATTGATCGCCTCGTCGGCACACCAGGAAATGTGGTCGAGCGGCTTTTCCAGTGCCAGTGCGGCCGGATCGCCGGCTTGCAGGCGCCGAAAGAGATCGGCATTGCTTGCGGCGCATTCCTCGAACAGCAGGTCTTCGCGCAGGCACTTTCGGTAGATTTCCAACGTCTTCGGGTCGTTTGGCGTCAGCCGCATCGCCGCGCGCGCTGCCTCAATGGCGAGCGCCGGTTTGCGGCAGCGGGCATAGAGGTCGGCGGCGAGCGTCAGCAGTTGCGCGCCTTTCTCGCCCATCGGTCCGGCGGCGCGGCAGTACCAGTCGGCGGCTTCGGCCTTCAGGTCCTGCTTGATGAAGGATTGCGCCAGGACGAGCGACAGCTGCGGCTCAGGCTTCGTCAGGCCGACGGCGTCCGGTGCGATCTCGCCGGTGACGCGGGCGAAATCCCCTGCCTTGTAGAAGATCAGCGCTTGCTGCAAGAGAGCCGACATTCCGGCGAATCCTTTCCGTTTGCGCGCGATCATAGCATTCAAGCTGGCTCAGGGCTTTTGTCCCTTCCGAGTTGACAGGACCAGCGGCACGGGGAAGGCTTCGGCGATCAGGCTGTCAATGAGTCGACGCCATGCTGGACAAGAGATCGAAGGGCCGGGGATGTCGCTGCTGACCATTTGCATGCCGAGCAAGAGGAACCTTGAGGGCAGCCGTCCGTCGATCGACAGCGCCTTCGCCTTCTGCAAGGCGTGGGGCGCGGTGGCGATCGTCGCCGACAATTCCGGAGATCCGGAAAAGGCTGCCTATCTCGCGACGCTGGCGCCCCTCGTCATCCGGGTGGAATCCGTCGCGCCGGACGCCGTCGCCAATTTCACCTTTGCCATCGGGCAGGCGAAGACGCCGTTTGTGATGCTGATGGGAGATGATGATTTCCTGCATCATCTTCCCGGCAGACCGTCGATTGATCTTTCCACACTTCCTGCCGATCATGTGGGCGTCCGGCCCATGACGGAGGTGTTCATACCCGACAAGGGTACGATCCGGCGCAAGGAGTTTGCGATCGCCAACTCCGACCCGGCCGGTCGCATACACGAATATCTGGGTGTCGCCGGCGGCGATAATTCCGCCTTCTACAGCATCTTCCGGCGCGAGCCGTATCTCTCCCTGTTGGACCTTTTCAATGCCGCTCACCCAACGCGGGGCGCCTATTGCGACTGGTCGCAGGTCGAGGCCATGTTTTCCTGCGGAAAGATGGCCTATGACGGGTCCATCCTGTTCCGGTACAATTTCCACCAATGGAGCACGCCGGAGCTGATCGCCGAATCCGACAGGAAGCTCTACACCAGCGCCGGTCTCTCGGAAGACAGTAACCGGTACATGGTGCTGCTGCGTTATCTGGATACCTTCATCATGGTCGCGCGCGCGGGCTCACCGCTTGGGCGTAGCCGGGCGCTCGATGCCGCGCAGAGGGGCGTCACTCCGTTCATGGAAGGATTCGTGCGCACGGTGCGGCAGAAACCGGAGAACTACGATGCCGAATTCCGCTACCTCGTGGACATGGCGGCGGCCTCCGGGGATCATATGGAAAAGCTGCAGATCGCGTTTCTGATGGCCGATCGTGTCAAACCCGGCCTGAAGGATGGCTATGTTTCCTTTTTCCGGGCGGCGATGGGGGGATAGACGATTGCAGCGGCGAAGCCATCCCTTGAGAGCGGCAGGTCTCCTGGCCTCGATCTGCCATTGCGCAATGCTCTTTCCCACCGGTGCTCTCGCCGGACCCTCAGACTTCGAGGAGCCCGAGCCGGTGGTAATTTCCGGTTATAGCGGGCAGGCGATGCAGCCGTTCATCTCGCGCGACGGCAAGTACCTGTTCTTCAACGACCGCAACCGGCCGGGCGACGGGACGGATATCTATCTTGCAACGAAAGTGGACGACACGCATTTCACTTTTGTCAGCGCGTTGAAGGGCATCAATTCCGATGCCGTCGATGATTCCGCGTCGATGGACAAGGACGGCAACATCTACTTCATCTCGCCCCGCGACTATCAGCGCTCCGAGGACACGCTCTGGCAGGGAAAGTTCGCTGACGAGGCGGTGACCGACGTTACCCATGTAGAGGGCAACGCCCAGAAGCGACGGCCGCAGTGGATCAATATCGACGACGAGATCAGTGCCGACGGCGAAACCCTCTATTTTGTCGAGAACCATCTGAGCCTGATCGACCGCAAGCTTGAAAGCTCCGAAATCCTGCTCGCCTACCGCCAGTCGGACGGCAGTTTCAAGCGGCCCAAACGGGTCGAGGATATCTTCAAGAACGTCAACACCGGCCGGCTGGAATATGCGCCGAGCACGTCCAAGGATGAGCTGACGCTCTATTTCACCCGCGCCGATCGCAAGGCGCGCGAAACGGGGATCGGGCAGGAATTCGCGATCTATGTCGCCACGCGCGCATCCAAGTCGGAGCGCTTCGGCGAGCCGGAGCGGATTTCGGCGATCGAGGGTTACGTGGAAGCGCCGAGCGTCGCGCCGGACGGTTGCGCGCTCTATTTCCACAAGCAGGTGGCCGGCGTGTTCCGGATTTTTCGGGCGAAGGCCACCGACTGCAAGTCCTCAGACTGAGCCGATGGCTTTCTGTCGGGCTCAGCCCCGGCGGCGCTTGCGCTCGCGGGCCGGCGCGCTGTCGTCTGCCGTCTTGTTGCGCAGCGGGCCGATCTTCTCGACGATGGTTTCCAGCGTCGGGCGCGGACCGGGGGTATGGGCGTCAAGCGCCTGGCGCATGGCGGCCAGATGGTTGCAGGTCGTGCCGCAGCAGCCGCCGATGATCTTGGCGCCGGCATCTACGGCCAGATGGGCATATTCGGCCATCAGCGGCGGGGTGCCGGAATAGTGGATCTCGGTGCCGCGGAATTCCGGAATGCCGCAATTGCCCTTGACGACGACGACCGCGTTCGGATCGGCGTCCGTCATGTCGAGAAGGCTTGCGAGAATGTCGGATGCGCCGACGCCGCAATTGGCGCCGACCGCAGTCGGGCCTTCGCCGATGTCGGCGGCAACGCCGTGGATGTCGCGCGGCGCAAGGCCCATCATCGTCTTGCCGGCGGTATCGAAGGAGCCGGTGTAGACATAGGGCATCCCGGTCTTGACCGCCGCTTCAGCCGCGGCACGGATTTCGTCGGGCGAGGACATGGTCTCGATCCAGAGAATGTCGACGCCGCCTTCCTTCAAGCCCGCCATCTGTTCGGCAAACGACGTGACGGCCTCGTCGAAGGTCAGCGCGCCGAGCGGCTGCAGGAGTTCGCCGGTCGGGCCGACGGAGCCGGCAACGATCACCTTGCGCGGCGCCTTGTCGGCCACAGTGCGGGCGATTTCGGCGGCCTTCTTGTTCAGTTCATGAACGCGATCCTGGGCGTGGTGAAGCTTAAGACGCTGTCGCGTGCCGCCGAAGGAGTTGGTCAGGATGATGTCAGCGCCGGCGTCGACGAAATCCTGGTGCAGCTTGGTGATCTTTTCCGGCTGCGCCTCGTTCCAGAGTTCGGGCGCTTCACCCGATTCCAGACCCATGGCGAACAGGCTGGTGCCGGTCGCGCCGTCGGCGAGCAGAATGCCCTTTTCGGCCAGAAGGTCCTGAAGCGGATTGTGTACGGTCATGATCGTTCCTCGACTATCGTTTGCAACAGGATATAAAGATTCCTTTATATGATTGCAACAATGAACAGGTATAACGGTTGCGGCATAGGCTCCCATGCCGGCGTTTGGGCCGAGTTTGCCCTTGCAGGAGTGGGGGCAGGGCCGCTAAACACGCGGCAAAACCCTTTCGGCCCCATGCGACCCCAGCGTCGCCCCATTGAAAAACTGAAAGCACCCTGATGACCCGGCCTCTCTCACTTCCGCGCGATCGCATTTCCGTCCTGCTGCTCGAAGGCATCAGCCAGAGCGCCGTCGATTACTTCCGCTCCTCCGGCTACACCAATCTGACGCATCTGCCGAAGGCGCTCGACGACAGCGAGCTCAAGGAGCTGATTTCCGAAGCCCACATGATCGGTATCCGATCGCGCACCCAGCTGACCGAAGACGTCTTCAGCGCCGCCCGGAAGCTGATCGCGGTCGGCTGTTTCTCGGTCGGGACGAACCAGGTGGATCTGGAAGCGGCCCGCCGCCGCGGCATTCCGGTGTTCAATGCGCCTTATTCAAACACCCGGTCGGTTGCCGAACTGGTGATCGGCGAGATCATCATGCTTGCCAGGCGCATCTTCTCGCGCTCGGTTTCCGCCCATGACGGCGGCTGGGACAAGTCCGCGGTCGGCAGCCACGAGGTGCGGGGCAAGACGCTCGGCATCGTCGGCTACGGCAACATCGGGTCGCAGCTCAGCGTGCTTGCCGAAAGCATGGGCATGAACGTGCGCTACTTCGACCTTTCCGACAAGCTGCGCCACGGCAACACGGAATCGATGGCTTCGCTCGGCGAGCTTATGGAAATCTCCGACTTCGTGACGATGCACGTGCCGGAAACGCCCTCGACGCAGAACATGATCGGCGAGGCCGAACTGCGACGGATGAAGAAGGGCGGCATCTTCATCAACAATTCACGCGGCACGGTGGTCGATCTCGACGCGCTGGCAAGGGCGCTGAAGGACGGACATCTGGCCGGCGCCGCCGTCGACGTCTTCCCGAAGGAACCGGCGTCCAACAAGGAGCGCTTCGAAACGCCGCTGCAGGGGCTGGAGAATGTCATCCTCACGCCGCATATCGGTGGCTCGACGGAAGAGGCGCAGGAGCGCATCGGCGGCGAGGTGTCGCGCAAGCTGGTCGAATATTCCGACGTCGGCTCGACGCTTGGTGCGGTCAATTTCCCGCAGGTGCAGCTGGCGCCGCATCCGAACGGAACGCGTTTCATCCACGTTCACCAGAACCGGCCTGGCATCCTCAACAGCCTCAACACCATCTTCTCGTCGCGCGGCGTCAACATCTCGGGCGAGTTCCTGCAGACCCACGGCGATACCGGCTATGTGGTCATCGAGGCCGATGATGTCGGTAGCCAGGCGGACGAGATCCTCGATGCGCTACGCGAGATCCCCGGCACCATCCGCACGCGTCTGCTCTACTGACGAACCGATGACGGGTGGCCCGGCCTTCTACCGGGCGGCCTGCGTCTGCCGCCTTTCGAGCTCGACCGGCGTCACCATGGCGCTGATGATGGCGGAGAGATCGGTCATCCCGATGGTATTGCCGCTTTCGTCGCGCACATGGGTGGAGAAGACGCCTGCCTCGGTCATCCGGCGGGCGGCGTCCTCGAGCACGGTGCGGCTGTCGAGCGGGATGCCTAGCGGCTCATCCGCCGGCGGCGACATGATGGTCTTCAGCTGAATGACGCGCCCGCGGTTCACCTCCTTGACGAAGGAGGCGATGTAGTCGTCGGCGGGCGAGAGCACGATCTCCTGGCCGCTGCCCTGCTGGACGATCTCGCCGTCTCGGAGAACCGCCACCTTGTCGCCGAGCCGCAGGGCCTCGTCGAGGTCGTGGGTGATGAAGACGACCGTCTTGTTGAGCTCGGCCTGCAATTCCAGAAGCACGCCCTGCATGTCGACGCGGATCAGCGGGTCGAGCGCCGAGAAGGCCTCGTCCATCAAGAGGATGTCGGCATCGTTGGCGAGCGCCCGGGCAAGCCCCACCCGCTGCTGCATGCCGCCCGAAAGCTGGTTGGGGTAGTGGTTCTCATAGCCGCCGAGGCCGACGCGGTCGATCCAGTGGCGGCCCTTGCGGCGCCGTTCGGCGGCGGGAACCCCCTGTATCTCAAGCCCGTAGACCGTGTTTTCGATGACCGTGCGATGCGGCAGCAGGGCAAATTTCTGGAACACCATCGCCGTCTTGTGGCGGCGGAAATCGCGCAGTTCGCGTTCGTTCATGACGCAGATGTCGCGGCCTTCGTAGAAGACCTCGCCGGCCGTCGGCTCGATCAGCCGGTTGATGTGGCGGATCAGCGTCGACTTGCCGGAACCGGAGAGGCCCATGACGACGGTGATCTTGCCCGCCGGCATGGTGATGTTGATGTCCTTGAGCCCGAGCACATGGTCGTGCTTTTCGTTGAGGTCGGCCTTGCTCATGCCGCGCTTGA
The DNA here is from genome assembly GCF_052908375.1 of Rhizobium sp. PAMB 3174. Taxonomy (NCBI): domain Bacteria; kingdom Pseudomonadati; phylum Pseudomonadota; class Alphaproteobacteria; order Hyphomicrobiales; family Rhizobiaceae; genus Rhizobium; species Rhizobium sp. PAMB 3174. The sequence goes on from NZ_CM128608.1 coordinate 1,291,449, forward strand.
CGTCGTCGATATACCGGCCGCCATGGGGGCCGAAGATCTTGAAGAGGTTGCGGATCTCGATGTCCTGACTAGCCATGGACCACCTCCGAATGCTTCTGCAGGCGCTTGCCATAGGCCTGGCTGGCGCGGTCGAAGATGATGGCGATGGCGACGAGGGCGAAGCCGTTCATGAAGCCGACTGTGAAATACTGGTTGGTGATCGCCTGCAACACGTTGCGGCCAAGGCCGCCGACGCCGATCATCGAGGCGATGACGACCATTGCGAGCGACATCATGATGGTCTGGTTGATGCCGGCCATGATGGTCGGAAGTGCGAGCGGGATCTGGACGTTGAAGAGCTTCTGGCGGGCCGACGAGCCGAAGGCGTTTGCCGCTTCCAGCACTTCCCTGTCGACGAGGCGGATGCCGAGATTGGTAAGCCGAATGATCGGCGGAATGGCGTAGATGACGACTGCGATCAGGCCCGGCACCTTGCCGATGCCGAAGATCATCACCACCGGGATCAGGTAGACGAAGCTCGGCATGGTCTGCATGACGTCGAGAACGGGGGTCGCGATCGCCTGGAAGCGATCGGAGCGAGCCATCAGTATGCCGATCGGAATTCCGATGACGATCGAGAGCAGGGTGCAGACGGTGACCATGGCGAGCGTGATCATCGTGTCTTCCCAGAGCCCGACTGCGCCGATCGCCAGCATGGAGAGTGCTGTGCCGAGCGTGATCTTCCAGCTGCGCGAGGCGATGAAGACGATTGCCAGCACGACCGCGATGATGACGATCCAGGGCGTGTCGACGAGCAGCTTCTGGAACCAGTTTAGAAACCATTGCAGCGGCTGCACGGCGTTGTCGATCGCGTCACCATACTGGCGCACCAGCGCCTTGAAGCCGGTGTCGATGGTGCGCTTGACCGTGCGCATGGTGCTGCCGTCGATTTCGGGGAAATTGCAGAACAGGTCCGGCAACAAGGTGCATTGCAGTGCCAATGTCGTGCCCTCTTGTCTTCTTCATTGCCAACGGGCCGGAGAAGGGTCTCCGGCCCGCAGGATATGGTGACTGTCGTTCGTCAGGGCCTCACAGGGCCGCCTTCACCTTTTCGGCGACTTCGGGCTCCACCCAGGCCTTCCACACATCCGGATAGGTTTCCAGGAAGTGGTAAGCAGCATCCTCGTTGGAGGCCTGCTTGTCGGCCTGCCAGGCGAGCACCTTGTTGACCGTCTCGTTGGCCCACTTGCGCTTCTTCATGTACTCCATGGCGACGCCGGCCTTTTCAGCGAAGGCCTTGGTGACGAGCGTATAGACGTCGGAGACGGGATAGGTGTTGGGCTGCGGATCGGCGCAATCGACGACGGTGATGCAATTGTCCCAGGCCTGCTTGTCGAAGTCGACGTCGAAGCTCAGGCGAACCATGTCGTACTTGCCGAGGATGGCGGTCGGCGCCCAGTAGTAGCCGAACCAGGGCTTCTGGTTTTCGAACGCATTGGCGATCGAGCCGTCAAGGCCGGCCGCCGAGCCGGTATCGACCAGGTCGAAGCCGTGTTCCTCGCCCTTGAAGGCCTTGAAGAGGTTTACATTGTTGATCTGGCAACCCCAGCCCGACGGACAATTGAAGACGGCGCCGCGCGACGGGTCTTCGGGAGCCGGGAAGAGTTCCGGGTGGTTCAGCGCGTCCTTGACAGTCTTGATGTCCGGATGGGCATCGGCAAAGTATTTCGGCACCCACCAGCCTTCGACACCGCCGTCCGACAGGATCTGCGACAGCTGGATCAGCCTGCCTTCCTTGGCGGCTTCGGCGAGCGGAATGCGGACGGAGTTCACCCACATTTCCGGCGCGACGTCCGGTTCGGCCTTTTCGTTCATCGAGGTGAATGTCGGGATGGTGTCGCCGGTGACCAGCGTGACGTTGCAGCCATAGCCCTTGTCGAGGATGATCTTGTCGATATTGGCGGCGACGCCCGCCGACGCCCAGTTCATTTCGGCAATCGAGACATCGCCGCATTCGGCAGCCTTCGCCGTTCCTGACAGGGCGCATGCCGCGCCGGCAAATGCGGCGGCGGTGATGATTGTCTTCATCGTCATTGGGGGCCTCCAACCTCCTGCAGTTCGTCTTTATCGGTCATGGGGGCCACTGCATGCCTCCCGACCCTTGGGGCAAATTCTTACGTTCACGTGCCCGCGTCCGATCGGTCGGCGAAGACGGTGAAAGATGGCGAAAAGGACGCCGGAAAATGGTCGCGCGCCCGTTCCCTAGGCGCATTTTCGACCTGCTCAATACGTAGGGTAGGTCATGTGGGCGATAAATCAACCGCGATGGCCTGCCTTGACTGACCACGGGCCGGGTCCGTCGCATGTCGGTTTGCTGCTGAAAAATAAAATTCATTTAAAAACATATACTTGTATCAATTCTGGTGCGAATGGGACCTTTAAATTGTCATATGGGGTTTTTGGCAATTCGCCGCTAACGCTCCGGTAACGAACTGCCGATATAACTCCATTTCAGCGGCTCAAACCGCTCCAAGTCTCCGGATCGGGTATTGCGTACCGGAGATTGAACGGCTTTAGTTTTGAAGTACGTGCCGTCACTGTTGCCGAAGAGCCGCGCGTCCCCTTTGGGGATTGCGCGGCCTTGGCTTTTCTGGCCCGGCCATGTCGCTCCTCCCTTCATCTTTTACGCATTGGGCAATTGCAATTGCCCGCGATCGCTTTATCCCTTTCTGCCTTTGACGGAGGGATGAAGCGACCATGGCGAAAGCGATCATGCTGCAGGGAACGGGATCGGACGTCGGCAAGACGGTCCTTGTCGCGGGCCTCTGCCGGATTGCCGCCAACCGGGGCCTGAAGGTCCGCCCGTTCAAGCCGCAGAACATGTCGAACAATGCCGCCGTTTCCGACGACGGCGGCGAAATCGGTCGGGCGCAATGGCTGCAGGCGATGGCGGCGAGGGTGCCGTCGTCCGTCCACATGAACCCGGTGCTGCTGAAGCCGCAATCGGATGTCGGCAGCCAGATCATCCTGCAGGGCCGGGTGTTCGGCCAGGCGAAAGGGCGCGATTACCAGCGGCTGAAGCCGCAGCTTCTCGACGCGGTTCTGGAGAGCTTCCGGATTACCGGCGAGGGCGCCGACCTCGTCATCGTCGAGGGGGCTGGTTCGCCTGCGGAAATCAACCTCAGGGCCGGCGACATCGCCAATATGGGTTTTGCGACGCGGGCGAATGTGCCGGTGGTGCTGGTCGGCGATATCGACCGGGGCGGGGTGATCGCCTCGCTGGTCGGCTCGCATGCCATCTTGCCGGAAGAAGACCGGGCGATGATCGCTGGCTACATAATCAACAAGTTTCGCGGCGACGTATCACTCTTCGGTGACGGCATTACCGCGATCGGGGAATTTACAGGCTGGCCGTGCTTCGGCGTGGTGCCGTGGCTGAAGTCGGCGGCGCGCCTGCCGGCGGAAGATTCCGTCGTGCTGGAGCGGCTGGCGCGGCATGGGACGGGCGCGTTGAAAGTGGCCGTGCCGGTCCTGTCGCGCATCGCCAATTTCGACGATCTGGACCCGCTGGCCGCGGAAGACGATGTCGAGTTGGTCTTCGTCAGGTCGGGCGAACGCATTCCCGACGACGCGGGCCTGGTCGTGATTCCCGGTTCGAAGTCCACGATCGGTGACCTTGCGGATTTTCGCGCGCAAGGCTGGGACGCAGACATCGTCCGCCACCATCGACGTGGCGGACGGGTGATCGGCATTTGCGGCGGCTACCAGATGCTGGGGACAATGGTTTTCGATCCGGACGGGATCGAGGGAGACGTGCGCGCGGCGCCGGGCCTCGGTCTTCTCGACGTCGAAACGGTGATGGCGCCGGAGAAGACCGTGCGCAATTCGTCGGCCTGGTCGACGGAGTATGATGCGCCACTCGCAGGTTACGAAATCCACCTCGGGGAAACGAAGGGACCGGACTGCGCCCGGGTGCCGGTGACAATCGACGGCCGGCCGGACGGGGCCATGTCGGCGGACGGCAAGGTGATGGGGACCTATCTGCATGGCCTCTTTTCCAGCGACGCCTACCGCGCCGGCCTGCTGTCGAGCTTCGGGCTTTCGGGCGAACGCACGAACTATGCCGCCAGCGTCGACGCGGCGCTCGACGAGGTGGCGGCGGAGCTGGAGGCGGTCCTGGACAAGGACTGGCTCGATGGGGTGATGCGGGTTGGGTGACGCGGGCGAGTGACATCGCGAACCCCCACTCTTGGAATTTCTAACACTTAGCTGGCGCTAAGATGTTGAAGTTCCATTCTCCCCCGCCAAGGGGGAGATGGGGGCGTTCCGCATACGCTGTGCCCAACCTCTACCCTTGCGGGAGAGGAAGAAAAATCAGCGTCTTAGCATTAGCTAAGTGCTAGATTTTTCAGGTGAGGGGATCGCTATTGGGCGCAACGTCACTCACCAGCCCTCAACTTCCGGAAATGAAAGATCCGGCCGATGGTGTTCAACAACACCTGCGCCGCCAGGATCGCCGTGGTGCCGGTGTGGTCGTAGTCGGGTGCGACCTCGACGAGGTCGATGCCGACGACGTTGCCGCGCTCGGCGAGGCCGGCGATGATGTCGAGCACCTCGTAGTAGAGGAAGCCGCCGTGACTTGGCGTGCCGGTGCCGGGCGCGATCGACGGGTCGAAACCGTCGATGTCGATCGTCAGATAATAGTTCACGCCCGCCGGAATGCGCTCAAGCAGGGCCTCGGTTCCGAGCCTGCGCGCGCCGCGCACGGTGATGATGTCCGAGCCCATCGAGATCGCCGTCTCGTATCCTTCCTTCGCGGTCGAGGACACGTTGCGGATGCCGATCTGGGAGAGGCCGGTGACATAGTCCTTTTCAGCCGCGCGGCGCATCGGGTTGCCGTGACCGTTGCGCACGCCATGCCGCTCGTCGACGAAGTCGAGATGGGCGTCGATCTGCACGAGATGGATCGGCCCCTGATCGGAAAAGGCATTGATGCAGGGGATGTTGATCGAATGATCGCCACCCAGCACCATGGGCAGCGCGCCGGCGGCGAGGATGGCGCGCACGCCCTTCTCGATGTTGGCGTGGCTCATCTCGGTATTGGTATGGATGATGTCCGCGTCACCGATGTCGACGATCGTCACGTCGTCGAGATAGGTGACGCCGTCGTCGTGATCGTATGCGCCGGCATGACCAAAGGAAAACAGCGTCGAAGCCTCGCGGATCGCCCGCGGTCCGAACCGCGCGCCGGCCCGCCATTGCGTGCCGAAGTCGAAGGGGGCGCCCATGACGGCGACATCGGCGGCAATCTTCGACCAGTCCGGCTCGTAGGGACGCTTGCCGAAGGTGGAAATGCCGACGAAGGGCAGGTTCAACCGTCCGGTCTCATAGCTGTTTTCCGTCATGCGCGGTCCTTTGCGGTCTTGGGGTCTTCCCACAGGGAAGGTTGCACCGGATTGGCGGTCGGGCAAGCGGGATTTGAGGCTTTCCTTCAATCCGCGGTCAGAGAACAGTCTCTGTCGCTTCCACGCAATTGACAGGCGGCAAGGGAATCCATAATCATCTGCAATTACGGATGGTTCCCGAACGGCAATCGCCAATCGGGATCAAAAGGGAATGTGACGGGACGGACCCAAGCAGGGCGTTCCAATCGCAGCCGACCCCGCGACTGTAGAGTGGCGAGGGTCTTCCGTTCCACCGAAGGGCCGCACTGCCGGCTGTCTGCGCTATCGGCAGACGGGCAGGAAAGATCTTCGGCGGAAAAAGCCACTGGAGTGGCAGTCGCGTGAACCGGGGTTGGACGCCTCTATTGTCTACGAATCGTCCGCCTTTCGCGATCTGCCATCAAACTCCGGGAAGGCGAGGGAGACCTGCTGGCAGAAATGCCTGAAACCGCGAGCCAGGAGACCTGCCATATCGTGCCGGGCATTCGCCCAAACCTCGGAGGAGGCTCCTCCAGTATGCCAGCACGGAGGTTGTCATGGCTACGATCGCATCTTCTTCTACCCTCTCGGTTTCCGACCGCCAGAAGGCCGGTTTCATCGCGCTGCTTCTCGGCGCGTTCCTGGTGTTCGGCGTCGGTCTCGCGCATTCGGCGGTTCTGCACGATACCGCCCATGACGTGCGCCACTCCTATGGCTTTCCCTGCCACTAAGGACGAAGGTCACCTGTCATGATTGTCAAATATCTCCTGGCCGCTCTGGTGGCCGGGCTTGTTGCCGGTGGTGTGATGACCGTCGCGCAGCAGGTCAAAGTCGTGCCTCTTATTCTTCACGCAGAGGAATATGAAGGCGGAGCGTCCGAGCACGAGCATTCCGCAAAGGCTGAGAACTCGACATTCGGCGAACTCGCCGGATCGCTTTTCCTGCCGTCTGCAGCTTTCGCGCATGGCGCGGAAGACGATGGCCACGACGAGAGCGGCATGCTCTTCGGCGTCAGCCGTTTTGGCGGCACTCTGATGGCCAACCTTGTGGCCGGTGCCGGTTTTGCCTTGCTGCTTGCCGGCATCAGTCTTGTCTCCGGCCGCGACATCACGCTTGCGAACGGCATCTTCTGGGGCGCCTGCGCCTGGCTGGCCGTTCACCTGCTGCCGTCCCTCGGCCTGCCGCCGGAACTGCCGGGGTTCCCTGCCGCCGATCTCGACGCCCGCCAGATCTGGTGGCTGAGCGCGGTGGTGCTTTCGGGTGCCGGCATCTGGCTTCTGGCCCTGCGTGAAGAGGCCTGGGCCAAGGTTCTCGGCCTCGTGCTGATCGCCGCGCCGCATCTCTGGGGCGCGCCGCAACCCGAAAGCATCGACAGCAACGTCCCGGCGATCCTCGCCGCCGAGTTCGCTGTCGCGGCACTGGCGACGACGCTGGTCTTCTGGCTGGTGCTTGGCCTGCTGATGGGCCTTGCCAACCGCAAGATCGCCGGAGCTGCCGCATGACGACGACACCGCCCGGCGCCGTCCTGGTGCTGGGCGGCGCCCGTTCGGGCAAGTCGCGGTTCGCCGAGGGGCTTGCCCGACAGTCCGGCCTCGACCGGCATTATCTGGCGACGGGCCAAGCCTATGACGACGAGATGCGTGACCGCATCGCGCGCCACAAGCAGGAGCGAGCCGGTGACGGCTGGACGACGCATGAGGAGCCGGTCGATCTCATCGGTAGCCTGCGCTCGGTCGATGATCCGGGGCGTGTTATTCTCGTCGATTGCCTGACGCTCTGGGTCTCGAACCTGATGATGGCGGCGGCCGATATCGATGCCGCCTCGCGCGCGCTGGCCGACTACCTGCCGCAGGCGAGGAGCCGGATCATCCTGGTGTCGAACGAGGTCGGCCTCGGCATCGTGCCGGAGAACGCCATGGCGCGGGCCTTTCGCGATCACGCCGGCAGGCTCCACCAGATGGCCGCGGAGACAGCGGCCGAAGTCTATTTTATCGCGGCGGGATTGCCGCTGAAAATGAAGGGTTAGGATCATGATGAAGGAAAAAATCCCGGCAACGGTGATCACCGGCTTTCTCGGCGCCGGCAAGACGACGATGATCCGCAACATGCTGATGAATGCCAATGGCCGAAAGATCGCGCTGATCATCAACGAATTCGGCGATCTCGGCGTCGATGGCGAGGTGCTGAAGGGCTGCGGGGCGGAAAACTGCACCGAGGACGACATCGTCGAGCTCAACAATGGTTGCATCTGCTGCACCGTCGCAGACGATTTCATTCCGGCGATGACGAAGCTTCTGGAGCGCAAGAACCGCCCCGATCACATCGTCATCGAGACCTCCGGCCTGGCGCTGCCGCAGCCGCTGGTCGCCGCCTTCAACTGGCCGGACATCAAGACGCAGGTCACGGTCGACGGCGTCGTGACCGTGGTCGACAGCGCCGCGGTCGCCGCCGGCCGCTTCGCCGACGATCACGACAAGGTTGACGCACTGCGCGTGCAGGACGACAACCTGGATCACGAGAGCCCGCTGGAAGAACTGTTCGAGGACCAGCTGACCGCCGCCGACCTGATCATCCTCAACAAGGCAGATCTGCTCGACGCTGCCGGTATCGCCATGGTGCGCGAGACGGTGACCAACGCGATTTCGCGCAAGCCGAAAATGGTGGAGGCGCGCGGCGGCGAGGTGCCGTCTGCCGTGCTGCTCGGCATCGGCGCGGGCACGGAGGACGACATCGTCAACCGCAAGTCCCACCATGAACTGGAGCATGAGGCGCTGCATGCTTCCGGCGAGGAACACGATCATCATCACGATCATGACGAGTTCGAAAGCTTCGTCGTCGAGCTGGGCGCGCTTGCCGATCCGGCCGCCTTCGTCGAGAAGCTGAAAGACGTCATCGATGCGCATGACGTGCTGCGGCTGAAGGGCTTCGTCGAAGTGCCCGGCAAGGCCATGCGCCTCGTCATCCAGGCCGTCGGAAGCCGGATCGAGCATTATTTCGACCGGCCGTGGAAGCCGGGCGAGACCAAGGGCTCGCGCCTCGTGGTGATCGGTCTTCACGAAATCGACGAGGATGCCGTGCGTGCTGCCATCGCCGCCGCGGCATAAGAGAATGGCAAAGCCGTTGAGCGCGCCTGACACTTGCCCCTCACCCCAGCCCTCTCCCCGCAAACGGGGAGAGGGGGCCTGGGCGGCGCCGAGTTTGCCCTTCTCCCCGTTCGAACGGGGAGAAGGTGCCGGCAGGCGGATGAGGGGCAGGAGCCTGAAGGACTGAAACATGCACCTGCTGCTCGCCCAGAAAGGCTCGATTGCCGATAGCGAAGAGGCAATCGATCTCGGCCAGTCGCCGGGCGATATCCTCTTCCTGTCCGCCGCCGACACGGAACTGGCCGCGATCGCCGGCGCGCATCGGCGCGGCAGCGGCGGGCCAAGCCTGAGGCTTGCCAGCCTCATGAGCCTCAAGCACCCGATGTCGGTCGACACCTATGTCGAGCGCACGGCGCGGCATGCCAGGCTGATCGTGGTGAGGGCGCTCGGCGGGGCGAGCTATTTCCAATATGCGATCGAGGCGCTGCATGCCGCGGCAGGCAGCAATGGTGCGCTGATCGCCGTACTGCCTGGGGACGACAAGCCTGACGACGGCTTGCTGCCCTATTCCAATCTTGGTGCCGACGACCACGCGGCGCTCTGGTCCTACCTGATCGAGGGCGGCGAGGAGAATGCACGCGGATTTCTCGCCTATTGTGCGGCGCTGCTCAACGGTGGGGAAAGGCCGGAGCCGGCCAAGCCGCTGTTGAAGGCTGGGCTCTGGTGGCCGGGCAGGGGCGTGGTTTCGGTGGAGGAGTGGAAGCAGCTTTCACCCCCCTCTGCCCTGCCGGGCATCTCCCCCACAAGGGGGGAGATCGAGGAAACGCTGGCGCCGAAGCCCCAATCTCCCCCCTTGTGGGGGAGATGTCACGAAGTGACAGAGGGGGGGGGCGACCTCCCTGAGCGCATTAGCTCAGTACCAACCGCCGCCATCTGCTTCTACCGCGCGCTGGTACAGAGCGGCGAGACAAAGCCGGTGGAGGCGCTTGTCGAGGCGCTGGCGGCCGAAGGCGTTCGGGCACTGCCGGTCTTCGTGTCCAGCCTCAAGGATCCGGTTTCGGCCGGAACGGTGGAAGCCGTCTTTTCCGATGTCGCACCGGATGTGGTGATCAACGCCACAGGCTTTGCGGTGTCGGCACCCGGCGCGGAGACGAAGGGCACGGTCCTCGAAGCCTCCGGCGCGGTCGTGCTGCAGGCAATTTTCTCGGCCTCGTCGAAAGATGCCTGGGAGAATTCGGCGCAGGGGCTTTCCGCCCGCGATCTGGCGATGAACGTCGCATTGCCGGAAGTGGACGGCCGGGTGCTGTCGCGCGCCGTCTCCTTCAAGTCGGCGGCATCATTCGACGAAAATGTCGAGGCCAATATCGTCACGCATGAGCCGGAACCGGGCAGGGCTGCCTTCGTGGCGAAGCTTGCGGCCAACTGGTCGCGGCTGAGACGCAAGACGGTTGCCGAGCGCAATGTGGCGATCATCCTCGCCAATTATCCGAACCGTGACGGACGTCTGGGCAACGGCGTCGGGCTGGACACGCCGGCCGGGACGGTCGAGGTTCTAAACGCGATGGCGGCGGCCGGTTACCCAGTGGCCGACATGCCAGCCGACGGCGATGCGCTCATGGCGCACCTGATGGCCGGGCCGACGAATGCCGGCAATGACGGACGGGACATCCGCGAGACGCTTTCCTTGAGTCGATACAAGGTCTTCTTCGAAAGTCTTCCCAATCGGATTCAGGACGAAGTCCTGTCACGCTGGGGGGCGCCGGAACGCGATCCCTACGTGGTCGGAGACGTCTTCGCGCTGCCGCTATGCCGGCTCGGCGGCGTCATGGTCGGCATCCAGCCGGCGCGCGGCTACAATATCGATCCGAAGGATACCTACCATTCGCCGGACCTCGTGCCGCCGCATGGCTATATCGCCTTCTACGCTCATCTGCGCGAGGAATTCGGCGCGGACGCCATTGTCCACATGGGCAAGCACGGTAATCTCGAATGGCTGCCGGGCAAGGCGCTGGCGCTCTCCGAGACCTGCTATCCGGAAGCGGTGTTCGGTCCGCTGCCGCATCTCTACCCGTTCATCGTCAACGATCCGGGCGAGGGGACGCAGGCCAAGCGACGGACCTCCGCCGTCATCATCGACCATCTGACGCCGCCATTGACGCGGGCGGAAAGCTACGGGCCGCTGAAGGATCTCGAGGCGCTGGTCGACGAGTATTACGAGGCGGCGGGCGGCGATCCGCGTCGGCTGAAGCTCCTGAAGAAGCAGATCCTCGAGCTCATCGCCGATATCGGCCTCGACCAGGATGCCGGCATTGCAAAGGGTGACAGCGACGATACGGCGCTCGAAAAGCTCGACGCCTGGCTCTGCGACCTCAAGGAAATGCAGATCCGCGACGGGTTGCATATCTTCGGCCTGGCGCCGGAGGGACGGCTGCTGACAGACCTGACGGTGGCGCTCGCACGGGTACCACGTGGCATAGGCGAGGGTGGCGATGCGAGCCTGCAGCGGGCGATCGCGGGGGATGCGGGATTGTCCGAAGTGGGGCCAAGTTTACCCCCCTCTGCCCTGCCGGGCATCTCCCCCACACGGGGGGAGATCGAAGGAGCGCCAGCGGCGGAGACCCAATCTCCCCCCTTGTGGGGGAGATGTCACGAAGTGACAGAGGGGGGTGAGCGCAACGCCATATTCGACCCGCTCGACTGCAACATGGCGGCCCCCTGGACCGGCGCAAAGCCGGACATCCTCGCCGACCTTTCCGATGATCCATGGCGCACGAACGGCGATACCGTCGAGCGGATCGAGCTTCTGGCCGCGGCGCTGGTTTCCGGCGACATCATCTGCCCCGATGACTGGGCGGCGACGCGGGCGGTGCTTTATGAGATCGAAACACGGCTGAAGCCGTCGATCGTCCGGTCGGGCGCGGCGGAGATTGCCGGTCTGCTCACTGGTCTTTCAGGCTGCTTCGTCGCGCCTGGCCCATCCGGTGCGCCGACGCGGGGGCGTCCGGATGTGCTGCCGACGGGCAGGAATTTCTATTCCGTCGACAGCCGCGCCGTGCCGACGCCGGCTGCCTATGAACTCGGCCGGAAGTCTGCGGAAATGCTGATTACCCGCTACGTTCAGGATCACGGCGACTGGCCGACATCCTTCGGCCTGACGGCCTGGGGCACGTCGAACATGCGCACCGGCGGCGACGATATTGCCCAGGCGCTGGCGCTGATCGGCGTCAAGCCGGCCTGGGATATGGCGTCGCGTCGGGTGACCGGCTACGAGATCATTCCGATGGCGAAGCTCGGGCGGCCGCGTGTCGACGTGACGCTGCGCATTTCCGGCTTCTTCCGCGATGCCTTTCCCGAGCAGATTGCGCTGTTCGACCGTGCCGTCCGCGCCGTCGGCGCGCTGGAGGAGGATGAGGCGGACAATCCCGTCACCACGCGGATGCGCAAGGAACGAGCTGCGTTGATGGCCCAAGGGCTTGGCGACGCGGATGCCGAGCGCCGGGCCGGATACCGCGTCTTCGGGTCGAAACCGGGGGCTTACGGCGCCGGCCTGCAGGCGCTGATCGACGAGAAGGGGTGGGACCGGCGGGAAGATCTCGCCGAAAGCTATCTCGTCTGGGGTGGCTACGCCTATGGCGCCGGCGAGGAAGGCAAGGCCGAGCGCGGGCTTTTCGAAGAACGGCTGCGCAGCGTCCAGGCCGTCGTCCAGAATCAGGACAACCGCGAACACGATCTTCTCGACAGCGACGATTATTATCAGTTCGAAGGCGGCATGACGGCCGCCGTCGAGCATCTGAAGGGCGACCGCCCGGCGATCTACCACAACGATCATTCCCGGCCAGAGAAGCCGGTGATACGGTCGCTGGAAGAGGAAATCGGACGGGTGGTACGCGGCCGCGTCGTCAATCCGAAGTGGATCGCCGGCGTCATGCGCCACGGCTACAAGGGCGCCTTCGAGATCACCGCGACGGTCGACTACATGTTCGCCTTCGCGGCGACGACGGGGGCCGTCAAGGACCATCACTTCGAAGCCGCCTACCAGGCCTTCATCATGAACGAGGCCGTCCGCGACTTCATGGCCGACAAGAACGCGCCGGCGCTCAAGGAGCTGGCGGAGCGTTTTCTGGAAGCAATCGAGCGCGGATTGTGGAATCCTAGGAGCAATTCGGCGCAATATGGACTTCGGGAGATTTTGGAATGAGCAATGAGACTGATGGTGTCGTCGATCCGGACGCCCGCCACGCCGAGAAGATGGCCAAGAAGAAGGCCGCGCGGGACAAGATCATGGCCACCAAGACCGACGAGAAGGGGCTGATCGTTGTCCATACCGGCAAGGGCAAGGGCAAGTCGACGGCCGCCTTCGGCATGATCTTCCGCCACATCGCCCATGGCATGCCGTCCGCCGTCGTGCAGTTCATCAAGGGCGGCATGTCGACCGGCGAGCGTGACCTGATCCTCGAGCGCTTTTCCGATCTCTGCGAGTTCCACACGATGGGCGAGGGCTTCACCTGGGAAACGCAGGACCGTGCCCGCGACGTCGCCATGGCGCAGGCCGCCTGGGCGAAGGCCAAGGAACTGATTGCCGGCGGCGAGAAGTCCATGGTTCTGCTCGACGAGATCAATATCGCCATCCGCTACGACTACATCGATATCGGCGAGGTCGTCGAATTCCTGGCGACCCAGAAGCCCCATATGACGCATGTCGTGCTGACCGGCCGCAATGCCAAGGACGAACTGATCGAGATTGCTGACCTGGTGACCGAGATGGAGCTGATCAAGCATCCGTTCCGCTCCGGCATCAAGGCGCAGCAGGGCATCGAATTCTAGGGGAGCGTGGCGATGGCTGGCAGCTGGCAGGTCTGGGCTCTGGTCTCGGCCGTCTTTGCGGCGCTGACGGCAATCTTCGCCAAGGTCGGCATCTCGGCGATCAATTCGGATCTGGCGACCTTCATCCGCACCTGCATCATTCTGTGTGTCACCGCCGGCATTGTGTTTGCCACTGGGCAATGGCAGCCGCTGTCGTCCATTCCGCAGAAGACCTGGGTCTTCTTGACGCTTTCCGGTCTTGCGACCGGAGCCTCATGGCTTGCCTATTTCCGGGCGTTGAAGCTTGGCGAGGCCTCCCGCGTCGCGCCGATCGACAAGCTGTCGATCGTGCTGGTCGCTGTTTTCGGCGTCGTTTTCCTTGGCGAGAAGCTGAGCCTCCTCCATTGGTTCGGCGTAGCGTTGATCGCTGTCGGAGCGGTCGTGCTGGCGGTCTTCTAGAGGCCGAGCCACGCCCTGACCGGATTGGCGGGGTCGCTGATCAGCTTGATCGCGAGAATGAGGCAGGTGGTCACCAGAAGCGGCTTGATGACCTTCGCGCCGTTCCTCATGGCGAGGCGCGAGCCGGCCTGTGCGCCGAGGAACTGCGCCAGACCCAAAAGCAGGCCAAGCTTCCACATGATCACGCCGTTTACGGCGAAGACGGCGAAAGCGCCGAGGTTCGAGCCGAAGTTCAGAAGCTTGGTGTGGGCGGTCGCCTTCAGCATCCCGAAGCCGAGTAGCGACACGAAGGCGAGCATGAAGAAGGAGCCGGTGCCGGGGCCGAACAGGCCGTCATAGAAGCCGATCGCCGGCACCAGCGTCAGGCCGAAGAGGAAGGGACGCATGCGCTGGTGGCGGTCGATGTCTCCGACATTGGGCTTCAGACCGAAGTAGAGCGCGATGGCGATCAGCAGGAAGGGCAGGCCGCCCTTGAGGATATCGGCCGGAATAATGGTCGCGAGCGCGGCACCGACCGCTGATCCGAGGAAGGAGAGCAGCGCCATCGGCAATTGCGCACGCAGATGCACATGTCCCTTGGCGGCATAGGCGATGGTTGCCGAGCCCGAGCCGAACAGTCCCTGCAGCTTGTTGGTGCCGAGCGTTTCGAGTGGCGGGATTCCGGCGATCAGCATGGCCGGAATGGTCACGAGCCCACCGCCGCCGGCGATCGAATCGATGAAGCCGGCAGCAAAGGCGGCGACAAACAGGAAGGCGATCAGATGCGGCGCTAGGTCGTGCAAGAGAGGACTCGAATTGGAGGAACGCGCGATACGAATTGCCTTTAATCATCTCTGCGGGCGGGCCGCAATTTGCATTTCCTTGAAACGCCGCAGCTTTTCATCTGAGCGTCGCATTCTGGTTTGACCCCATATGCTGCTTCGGCTAAGCATCGGGCCATGTGCGACGGCGCCTCTCTCAAGAGGCTGAGCGTGTCCGGTGCGGCTGACCCAAGCAGGGGGCCAATTCCGGAGCTGTCCGAATTGGCCTTGGTCCCGCCCACAGGGTGGTGCCGGCGCTTCGTACAGGCAATGAAAACGAAGCAGGGAGGCCGGATATGGCGGAAAAACTCGGAATCATGGTGTGCGGACATGGCAGCCGCAATCAGAACGCGGCGCGTGAATTCGCCGTCATCGCCGAGGGCCTACGTGCCCGCAATCCCGACCTGCCGGTCGAGTACGGCTATCTCGAATTCTGCAATCCGGTGATCGCCGAAGGGCTCGACAAGCTGCGCGAGAAGGGTGTGACCCGCGTGCTGGCGGTGCCCGGCATGCTGTTTGCCGCCGGCCACGCCAAGAACGACATTCCGTCGGTGCTGAACACCTATCAGGCGCGCCATCCCGGCTTCGTCATCAATTATGGGCGCGAACTCGGCATTGACCTGAAGATGATCCGGGCCGCCGGCGACCGCATCCAGGAAGCCGTCGACGCCGCCAATGCCGAGCACGGCGTCGTCGACAAGCACGGGACGCTGCTGATGGTGGTCGGACGCGGTTCCTCCGATCCCGACGCCAATTCGAATGCGACGAAGGTCATGCGCATGCTCTGGGAAGGGATGGGCTTCGGCTGGGGCGAGACCTGCTATTCCGGCGTCACTTTTCCGCTGGTCGAGCCGGGCCTGACGCACGCCGCCAAGCTCGGCTGCAAGCGCATCATCGTCTTCCCGTATTTCCTGTTCACCGGCGTGCTGGTCAAGCGCATCTACAGCTACACCGACGAGGTGGCGGCGAAGTATCCGGACATCCAGTTCGTCAAGGCCGGTTATCTCAACGACCATCCATTGGTGCTGGACGCCTTCCAGGACCGTGTCGGCGAAATTCTCGAAGGTGCGGCGGTGATGAACTGCCAGATGTGCAAGTACCGCGAACAGGTGCTTGGCTTCGAGGCCGATATCGGCCAGCCGCAGGAAAGCCATCACCATCACGTGGAAGGGATCGGCGGCGGTCTGGAAGACTGTCCCTGCGGCGGCGATTGCGACGCCTCCTGCCGCGACGAGGAATTCTGCAAGAAGCACGGTTTGCCCTGGACGCCGGTCCATTCGCATGCCGAGCCGAACGATCTGGCGCCGGCATTCGACTACACCGTTTCGATCACGCTCGGCGGCCGCTATGCGGGTCTCGAAACGGCGGCGGTCGGAGACGACATCGACGCCATCCTTTCCGCGGAGAGCCCGAAGAAATCTGCCCACGGACATCATGCGCACGACCATGATCATCATCATGACCACGGGCATGACCACGCACATGATCACCACCATCATGGCCATGATCACGGGCATAGTCATGACCATCACCATGCGCCATATCCGCATGCGGATCATCCGCTCGGGCCGAAGTCCATGAAGAAGCCCTGATGCCGGTGTTTATGCGGATACCCCCCTCTGTCGCCTTTGGCGACATCTCCCCCACACGGGGGGAGATCGGCAAGACGAGATACCGAGCCTCCACTGAGGCATCGTATATCGGTTGTGGCATCCGGGCAGAAAGTTTGTGTTTTATGAAGAGCAAGGGTCGTCACCATTCTATCTCCCCCCTTGTGGGGGAGATGCCCGGCAGGGCAGAGGGGAGTGCGCTATGACCTTGGCCGAACTCGACTACATCCGCGATCCCGACGAGATCTACCGCCGGTCGTTCGAGACGATCCGGGCGGAGGCCGATCTCTCGCGGTTTTCCAATGGCATGGAGAAACTTGCTGTCAGATTGATTCATGCCTGCGGCATGGTCGATCTCGCCGCCGACATCGCCTTTTCCGATGGTGCTGCGGAAGCCGGCGACGCGGCGTTGAAGGCAGGCGCGCAGATCTTCTGCGATGCGGAGATGGTTGATCGCGGCATCATCCGCAAGCTGCTGCCGGCCGAAAACGAGGTTGTCTGCCTATTGAACGACATGCGGGTGAAGCCGCTCGCCGCTTGGAACCGGACGACGCGGTCGGCTGCCCAGCTCGATCTCTGGAAACCGGGCCTGGAGGGCTCGGTGGTCGCCATCGGCAATGCGCCGACTGCCTTGTTCCGTCTGCTGGAACTGATCCGCGACGGCGCGCCGAAGCCGGCGCTGATCCTCGGGTTTCCGGTCGGCTTCGTCGGCGCGGCGGAATCCAAGGATGCGCTGATCGACGGCGGGTTCGGCGTGCCTTACATCGCGGTGCGCGGCCGGCGTGGCGGTTCCGCCATGGCCTCGGCTGCGGTCAACGCGCTTGCCGGAGGGCTTGGCGGCAATGGCTGAGATCGAAGACGGCCCCTGGCTGACCATTATCGGCATGGGCGACAATGGGCTTTCCAGCCTGACGCCCGAGGCGCTGTCGCTGGTCTGGGAAGCCGAGACGATCGTCGTCGCCGAACGGCTCGACGCGATCCTGGAAGGTCTTCCGCCAAAGGCGATCCTGTCCTGGGCGGAGGGCTACAAGACCGTGCTCGACAAGATTATCGACCTGCGCGGTCACCCCGTCACCATCCTTGCGACGGGCGACCCCATGCATTTCGGCATCGGCGCGACGCTCAGGCGGAACTTTCCGCCGGAGGAGATGCGGATCATTCCGTCTCCCTCGGCTTTCTCGCTGGCAGCCGCGCGGCTCGGCTGGGCACTGCAGGACGTCGACCAGATCTCGCTGCACGGCCGGCCGGTGGAGGCCATTTCCCGCTACCTGCAGCCGGCGGCGCGCGTTCTGGCGCTGACCTCCGACAGCGAGACGATCCGCAATGTCGCGACGATCATGCAGGCCCAGGGCTTCGGCGGCTCGTTCATCCATGTGCTGGAACATATGGGCGGCACTGGCGAGCGGGTGCGGCGCTTCACGGTGGAGGAGGTGCTCGACAGCCAGGAAGAATTCGCCGACTTCAACACGATCGGCATCCACTGTGTACGCGAGGCGCCGTTCCACGCGCTGACCGGCGGCATCGAGGATTCCGCTTTCGTCCATGACGGGCAGCTGACGAAGCGTGAGGTGAGGGCGGTCACCATGGCCTATCTCAAGCCCTACCAGCGCGCGCTCCTCTGGGATGTCGGAGCTGGCTGCGGCTCCATCTCGATCGAATGGATGCGGGCCGGGGGGCGCGCCGTCGCCGTCGAGGCGAATGCCGATCGCTGCGCCATGATCACCCAGAATGCCGCCAATCTCGGCGTTCCCGGCATCACCGTTGTCGAAGGCAGCGCGCCGGATGTGCTGGCCGAGCTCAAGACCCCGGATGCGATCTTCATCGGTGGCGGAATGACGGCCGAGGGCGTGTTCGAAGCCTGCTGGGAGGCGCTGAGGCCTGGCGGGCGTCTGGTTGCCAATGCGGTGACGCTGGAGGGCGAAATGGCGCTCACGTCGCTGCATGCCCAGCTTGGCGGCGAGATGGTGCGGCTCTCCGTCGCCCGCGCCGAGCCCGTCGGTCGCTTTTCCGGCTGGAAGCCGCTGATGCCGGTGACGATCTGGGCGGTGGAGAAGGCGTGGTCGGCATGAGCAATCTCTGCAACTTGCCCCTCCCCAACCCCTCCCCACAAGGGGGAGGGGCTAGCCGCGCGCTTTCTCCTCCCTTGTGGGGGATATGGCCGGCAGGCCAGAGGGGGATTTTCTCGGGAGAACGTCATGACCGGTAAACTCTACGGCCTCGGGCTTGGTCCCGGCGATCCTGAACTCCTGACGCTGAAGGCGCATCGGATCCTGACGAGCGTGCCGGTGATTGCCTATCCGGCGCCCGATACCGGTCCGAGCTTCGCCCGGCAGATCGCCGCGCACTGGATCCGGGCCGACCAGTTGGAAATTCCTATGGTGATGCCGATGCGGGTCGAGCGCTATCCGGCGCAGGAAATCTACGACAAGGCCTGCGAGGAACTTGCCCATCATCTCTTCGCCGGCAGCGATGTCGCCGTCCTGTGCGAGGGCGATCCCTTCTTCTACGGTTCCTTCATGTATGTCTTCGAGCGGCTGTCCGCGCGCTTCGAGACGGAGATCGTGCCGGGCGTTTCCTCCATCATGGCCGGCGCCGCCGCTCTCGGCCGGCCTCTGGCGGCGCGCAACGACGTGCTGTTGGTCGTTCCCGGGCCCTTGCCTGACGACGAGATGGCAGCCCGGATCGAGAGCGCCGATGCCGTGGCGATCATCAAGGTCGGCCGCCATTTCAACCGCATACGCACTCTTCTTCAGAAAATGAATCTGGTCGGCAAGGCCGGCTATCTCGAACGCATCAGCCTCGCCGAGCAGCGCATCCTGCCGCTCGAAGCCGTGGATGCGGCGAGTGCGCCATACTTCTCGATCATCCTGATCTACAAGGGGCAGGAGGGCTGGATTTCTAATCTGGACCTGCCCGGTGCCAAGGAAAATTCCGATGGTGAATGATACAAGACCGGCTGTCCTCATCCTGTCCGACGCGGCGAAGGAGCTCGCGGAGCGCCTTGCCCCAATTGCGGGCGGCGAGCTGCATGGCCTGCGGCCGCGCTGCACGGGCGTGGCGGTGCCGTTCGATGACACGAAAGCGCATGTGCAGGGGCTGTTTCGCGCCGGCCGGCCGATCGTCGCAGTCATGGCGTCTGGCGCGCTGATCCGCCTTCTGGCGCCGGCGCTTGCCGACAAGACGAGCGAACCGCCGGTGATCGCTGTCGCTGAAGACGGCACGTCCGTCGTGCCGCTTCTCGGCGGCCATCATGGCGCGAACGACCTGGCACGGCAGATCGCCGGCGCTCTCGACAGCCATGCTGCAATCACGACGGCCGGCGACCTACGCTTCGGCATCGCGCTCGACCAGCCGCCGGCTGGCTTGAGGCTGGGCAATGCGGAGAATGCCAAGGCTGTGATGGCGGAACTGGTGGCGGGTGCGAGCGCGCGACTGAGGCTTTCGATCTCCCCCCCAAGGGGGGAGATTGGTGCGCCAGCCTCCTGGCTCCAATCCTCCCGCATCCCCTTGGCAGACGACGGTAGCGTCACCTTGACCGTCACCGATCAGGCACATCACGCCGCCCCGCTCGAACTCGTCTACCACCCCGCAACATTGGTGCTCGGCATGGGTTGCGAACGTGGCTGCGATGCTGCGGAAGCGATCACGCTGGCGGAAGAGGCCTTGGCGAAGGGCGGTTTCGCGCGGGAAAGCCTCGCCTGCGTCGCCTCGCTCGACCTGAAAGCCGACGAGGCCGCTATCCATGCGGTGGCTGCGCATTTCGGCGTGCCGGCGCGCTTCTTCGATGCAGCAACGCTGGAAGCGGAAACGCCGCGGCTGAAAACCCCGTCGGACGTCGTTTTCGCCGAGGTTGGCTGCCACGGCGTCGCCGAGGGTGCGGCATTGGCGATGGCCGGTGACAATGCCGAACTGGCGGTCGCAAAGATCAAGTCGAAGGGCGCGACGGCGGCGGTCGCCCGTGCTGCGACGATCGTTGATGTTTCGGCGAGGGGCAGGGCCCGTGGCATGCTGTATGTGGTCGGCATCGGCCCCGGCGCCGATCAGTGGCGTTCGCCGGAGGTCTCGGCCATGGTCTCGGCCTCGACCGATCTCGTCGGCTATTCGCTCTATCTCGACCTGCTCGGACCGCTGGCTGATGGCAAGGTGCGCCATGATTTCGATCTCGGCAAGGAAGAGGCGCGCGTCGTGCATGCGATGGAGCTTGCCGGTCAGGGCAAGTCGGTCGCGCTGGTCTGCTCGGGCGATGCCGGCATCTATGCCATGGCGACGCTGGTGTTCGAGCTTCTGGACAAGGGCGGCATTTCGGATGCGGCCTCCCGGATCGGCATTCAGGTTTCGCCTGGGATCTCTGCCCTGCAGGCCGCCGCCGCACGCATCGGCGCGCCGCTCGGCCATGACTTCTGCACGATCTCGCTCTCCGACCTGCTGACGCCGTGGGAGCATATCCAGCGCCGCGTGAAGGCCGCCGGCGAGGGCGACTTCGTCATCGCCTTCTACAATCCCGTGTCGATGAAGCGGCGCACGCAGCTCGCCTATGCCCGCGACGAACTGTTGAAATACCGACCGGACGACACACCGGTGATCCTCGCCACCAATCTCGGCCGCGAAGGCGAACGCGTGCGGGTCGTGCCGCTCGGCGGTCTCGACGTCGACGAGGTCGACATGCTGACGGTCGTCGTCGTCGGCTCCTCTGAAAGCCGGACGGTGAAGACCGGCGAGGGCAGGACCTGGGTCTACACGCCGCGCGGCTATTCCGGAAAGGCCGGCACTGGGATGACAACGAACAAGGATGCAGCGGAATGACCGTTTATTTCATCGGAGCGGGCCCCGGCGCGCCGGACCTCATCACCGTGCGCGGGCTGAAGCTGATCGAGCGCTGCCCGGTCTGCCTCTATGCCGGCTCGCTGGTGCCCGAGGAAATCGTCAAGGCCGCGCCGGACGGCGCGCTGGTGCGCGATACGGCGCCGATGCATCTCGACGAGATCGTCGAGGAGATGAAGGCGGCCCATGAGCGCGGCGAGGACGTGGCGCGCGTCCATTCCGGCGATCCGTCGATCTACGGCGCAATTGCCGAGCAGATGCGCCGGCTCGATGCACTCGGCATTGACTATGACGTTGTGCCGGGCGTGCCGGCATTCGCGGCGACGGCGGCACGGCTCAAGACAGAGCTGACGCTGCCGGAGATCGCCCAGACGGTGATCATCACCCGCACCGAGATGAAGGCGTCGTCGATGCCGGAATTCGAGACGCTGGAGATCCTCGGCAAATCGCGCGCAACGCTCGCCATCCACCTGTCGATCCGCAACCTGCCGCATATCCGCGACACGCTGACGCCTTATTACGGCGAGGACTGCCCGGTCATTGTCGCTTACCGCTCCACCTGGCCGGACGAGCTCTTCATCCGCACGACGCTCAAAGACATGGCCGAAGAGGTGCGCAAGGCGAAGATCACCCGCACGGCGCTGATCATGGTCGGCAAGGTGTTCGGCGAGGCCGAATTCCGCGATAGCGACCTCTATAATTCCGACTTCAGCCACGTGCTGCGCAACCGCGGCAAGAAAAAGCCCGCCAAGGTTGAAAGCCAGAGCTGACGGGATAGTGTGCGTCCGAACAACAGGGAGATTGCCATGAGTGAGTCGGATGCTGTGCATGAAGGTGGTTGCCGCTGCGGGGCCTTGCGGTTCAAGGTGCATGGCCGGCCGATGATCACGATGGCCTGCCACTGCACAGGCTGCCAGCGGATGACGGCAAGCGCCTTCTCCCTGAGTTCCCTTTATCCGGAGGAAGGCTTCGAACTGTTGAGCGGCGAGCCTGTTCTCGGCGGGCTTCGCGGCGACCTCAAGCATTCCTTCTGCCCGAGTTGCATGAGCTGGGTCTATACCCGTTGGGAAGGTATGGGGCCGTTCATCAATATTCGTTCGACGATGCTCGATAATTGCCAGTCGTACCGTCCCTTCATCGAATCCTACACCTGCGAGAAGCTCGCATGGGCCGAGACGCGGGCAAAACACAGCTTCGAGAAGTTTCCCGAGCGGGAGGACTTTCCGCGGCTGCTGGCGGAATTCGCGGAATCGGACTTCTAGGCGCGCCGCAACACCGGTTTCGCACACCGGTCGATGTCACTTGAATTTTTTCGAGCGCCGTGGCTAATCCTCGCCTTCAACAACAAGAAAAGAGATAAGGATTATCCGCCATGCACAAGGTGATTTTCGATACGGATCCGGGCGTCGACGATGCCATGGCCCTGCTGTTCCTGCATCGCCATCCCGAGATTGATCTCGTCGGTGTCACCACCGTCTTCGGCAATGCCTCGATCGAGACGACGACGCGCAATGCGCTGTTCCTCAAGCGCGAATGGGGGATCGACTGCCCTGTCGCCAGGGGCGCTGACCGGACCTTCAATCCCGACCGCAAGAGCAGTGGCGATTTTCCCTATCACATCCATGGCGATGACGGGCTCGGCAATATCGGCGTACCGGCCGAGATCGACCTAGAGCCGGATCCGCGCCCGGCGCACCAGTTCATCATCGATACGGTCAAGGCGCATCCAGGCGAAGTGACGCTGGTCGCCGTTGGTCGCATGACGAACCTTGCCAATGCGCTGATGAGCGAGCCGGAGATCGCCAAGCTCGTCAAGCAGGTGGTGATCATGGGTGGCGCCTTCGACGTCAACGGCAACATCACGCCGGCCGGCGAGGCCAATATCCACGGCGACCCGGAAGCCGCAGATTTCATCCTGACCGCCGAATGGCCGGTCGTGGTCGTCGGTCTCGACGTCACGATGAAGACGCTGATGTCGCGCGCCGATCTGGCGGAGATGGTGGAGAAGGGCGGCAAGGACGTGAAGCTCTTGTCCGACATTTCGCAGTTCTACATCGACTTCTACAAGCACTGGGTCAAGGACACGATGGCGGTCCACGACGGCTGCGCCTGCGTCTACGTCGTCGCTCCTGAGTTCTTCAAGACGCGTTCGGGCCCGATCCGGGTCGTCTGCGGCTCGGTTGCCGACGGCCAGACGATCCAGAAGCCGGACGGCCAGTCCTTCGGCCCCAGCGAATGGGACGGCCATCCGAGCCAGAAGGCCTGCATCGACATCCAGCAGGACCGCGTGCTCGACCTCATCAAGACGACACTTGTCGGCGGTTGACGTTCAGTCGCGGGCAATCATGATCACCGGCAATCCGAGTTCCCTTGCTGCGATGATCTTGGCATAGGCGCCGTCGCCGCCGGAATTGCGGGCAACAACATGGCTGATGCGGTGATGCTGCATCAGCCTTTTTTCGTCTTCAGGGGTGTTCGAAGGCTTGCCAAGCACGAGGTCGTGCCGGGTGAAGGCGAGAGGCGTTTCCGGCGGGTCGACCATGCGGATGATGAAGTGGCAGTCGGTGCGGGCTGCGAAGGGGGCTATATGCTGCCGGCCGAGCGCCAGAAAGGCGCGTGCGGCGCCGGGCAGTGCGGCCGCTGCCTCCTCGACGGAGGTGACCTCTGTCCAGTTGTCGCCCGGCCGCTTTTGCCATTGCGGACGGGTGAGGACCTCCAGTGGCACGCCGGCGAGCCGGCAGGCCTCCACCGCATTGGCCGACATTCTCGTCGCAAACGGATGCGTGGCGTCGATGACCCTGGTGATGGCGTTTTCAGAGAGGTAACGGGCCAGACCCTCGGCGCCGCCGAAACCGCCGCTGCGCACCTGGCCGGCGAGCGGGGCGGGCTCTCTGGTCCGTCCGGCAAGCGAGGTGATCACGTCCGCGGTCATCGATAGCGTCTCGGCCAAAGCGGCTGCTTCCCGCGTGCCGCCGAGAATGAGGATTTTATCCGGCACGGGCGATAATCTTTCCCTGCCTGTCCGTAATCACGATGTCGACCGAGACGGGCGCGTCGCGCAGCGTTTCGCGCGCCGTTTGAAGCGCTTTCTCGGCTATGCAAGCCGGGAGGTCGATGCCGGTTCCCTGAGTCGCTTCAAGGACTTCGAGCGCGGTGTTGGCAGATTGAATCCGGTCCTTCAGAGATTGATTCAACTCGTCGCCTTCCATCAGCGATTCGAAAAAGCCCATGTCCACCTGGCTGCGGCCGGAATGGAGGTCGAGCGCCCCCTGGGCGAGCTTGGTCATCTTGGCGAAGCCGCCGGCGATCGTCAGGCGCTGCACAGGGTGCTGGCGCAGATATTTCAGCAGGCCGCCGGCGAAATCGCCCATGTCGAGGAGCGCGCCGTCCGGCAGTCCGTAGAGCTCCTGCGCGGCCTTCTCCGACGTCGATCCGGTCGCGCCAAGCACATGGGTCAGTCCTTCGGCGCGGGCGACATCAATGCCGCGGTGGATCGAGTGGATCCAGGCCGAACAGGAAAACGGATGAACGATGCCGGTGGTGCCGAGAATGGAGAGGCCGCCCAGAATGCCGAGCCGCGGGTTCCAGGTCTTTTCCGCGATCTCCTCGCCGCCGGGAACGGAGATGGTGATGAGGAGATCGGCGGGCAGCCCGAATTCGGCGCAGACTTCCTCCGCCATCTCCGTCATCATCTTCCTCGGCACGGGATTGATCGCCGGCTCACCGACGCCGATCGGCAGACCGGGTTTGGTCACCGTGCCGACACCGTCGCCGGCGGCAAAGCGGATACCGCTTCCGGGCGGGAGCGGACGGACCATGGCGATTATCGTTGCGCCATGGGTGACGTCCGGATCGTCACCGGCATCCTTGACGATGCCGGTGACAGCGTAGCCGTCACCGAGGCTCTCGAAGGCGAGCGGAAACGCGGGTTCTTCGCCCTTCGGCAGGCGGATTGCGACCGGATCGGGAAAGTCGCCGGTGATCAGGGCCAGAAGTGCCGCCTTGCTGGCCGCAGTGGCACAGGCCCCCGTCGTCCAACCACGCCGAAGCTCGCCTTCTGGCTTGGGGTCGCGCGCAGGTTCCTCGGGGGACGCGGTTAGGTCGGGTTCGCTGGTCATGTCATGTTTATAGGCGAGGCTTGGGCGGAGAGAAAGATGAAGATGGGAGCGAGCCAGATTGCATTTTTGCCTGGTTCTTCATAGAGCTTGAATGATGAACGACATTCTTCTTTCCGGGCTTGCATCGATGGAGCCGGGGCATGTGTGGTTGGCCGGGGCAGGGCCTGGCGATCCGGGGCTTTTGACGCTTCTGGCGGCGAAGGCGCTCGGGGAGGCGGATGCGATCGTCTATGATGCGCTGGTCAATGAAAGCTGCCTGAAACTCGCCCGCGCCGACGCCATCCTGGAATATGCCGGCAAGCGTGGCGGCAAGCCTTCGGCCAAGCAGGCCGATATCTCGCTGCGGCTCGTCGAACTCGCCAAGGAGGGCAAGCGCGTGCTGCGGCTGAAGGGCGGCGATCCCTTCGTGTTCGGCCGGGGCGGCGAAGAGGCCCTGACGCTTCTTGCCCACAAGGTACCGTTCCGAATCGTTCCCGGTATCACGGCCGGGATCGGCGGCCTTGCCTATGCCGGCATTCCGGTCACGCACCGCGAGGTCAATCATGCCGTTACCTTCCTGACCGGCCACGATTCGTCCGGTGTCGTGCCAGACCAGATCGACTGGGAGGCAATCGGCCGTGGCTCGCCGGTCATCGTCATGTATATGGCGATGAAGCACATGGGGCACATCGCCGAGAAGCTGATGCGGGCGGGGCGCCGAGCCGACGAGGCGGTGGCCTTCGTCTGCAATGCGGCCACCGATGACCAGCATGTGCTGGTGACGACGCTTGGACGGGCGGCTGCGGATCTTGTCGCCGCTGGACTTGAGCCGCCGGCGATCGTGGTCGTCGGCGACGTGGTGAAGCTCCGGCCATCGCTGTCCTGGTTCGAGCCCGTATTGCCGCGAAAGGCCGCCGAATGAGCGGTTTCCTGATTGCCGCCCCGTCTTCCGGCGCCGGCAAGACGACGGTGACGCTCGGACTACTCCGCGCCTTGAGGCGACGGGGCGTGGCGGTGAAGCCGGGAAAAGCGGGACCGGACTATATTGATCCGGCCTTCCATGCGGCTGCCTGCAGCGAGGCCTGCTTCAATTTCGACCCCTGGGCGATGCGCCCCGCGTTGCTTCGCGCTCAGGCCGCGCGGCTGCGTGCGGGTGGCGCACTTCTCGTCGTCGAGGCGATGATGGGGCTTTACGACGGGGCGGCCGACGGCAGCGGCTCGCCCGCCGATCTGGCGGCACTCCTCGGCCTCCCGGTGCTGCTGGTCGTCGATTGCGCCAGGATGTCCCATTCGGTGGCGGCGCTGGTGCGCGGGTTTTCGTCCCATCGCGGCGATATCCATGTCGCCGGGCTGATCCTCAACCGGGTTGGAAGCGACCGGCACGAGGCGATGCTGAGGGACGCGCTGAGCGCCAGCGGCCTGCCTATCCTCGCCGTCATTCGGCAGGATGCCGGCCTGGCGCTGCCCGAACGGCACCTGGGACTGGTGCAGGCCGGCGAACATGCCGGGCTTGAGGCGTTCATCGAGCGTGCGGCGGACGCGGTGGAATCCGCTTTCGATTTCGAGGCGCTCGACGGTCTAGCAACCGCCGGACCGAATTCGACGACCGCCGTCGCGGCAGAGCCTCTTGCTCCTCTCGGCCAGATCATTGCGGTAGCCCGCGACATGGCCTTTGCCTTCTCCTACGAACACATGCTGGCGGGCTGGCGCGATGCCGGGGCGGAAATTCGTTTCTTCTCGCCGCTCGCCGACGAAGCGCCTTCAGCGGAGGCGGATGCCGTCTATCTGCCGGGCGGGTATCCGGAGTTACATGCAAGCACGCTCACATCGGCCTCCGTGTTCCGGCAGGGCATGCTGGCGACTGCGGCGCGCGGCGCAGGGATCTATGGCGAGTGCGGCGGCTACATGGTGCTTGGCGAGGGGCTGATCGACGCGGCCGGCAGCCGGCATGCCATGCTCGGCCTCTTACCGCTGGTTACCAGCTTTGCCGAGCGTAAACGGCATCTAGGATATCGGCGCGCTACTCCGCTCGCTGGTGCGCCCTTCGATCGGCCGATGACGGCGCATGAGTTTCATTATTCGACCGTGGTCAGCGAAGGCGATGCCGGGCGGCTTTTTCGCGTCAGCGACGCACTCGGTGCGGATCTCGGCGAGGCAGGGCTGGTGCGCGGCAATGTCTGCGGGTCCTACATCCATCTGATCGATCTTGCGGGAGAAAGCCGGTGACGGGCGGCATTGTCCATGGCGGTGGGCTTGCGGCGGCAGCGCGGCAGTTCGGCGGCAGCCCGGCCGACTGGCTGGACCTTTCGACCGGGATCAACCCCAACCCTTGCGCGACGTCCGCGCTTCCTTCGGACGTCTGGCACCGGCTGCCCGACAGCGATCTGTACGATTCGGCCCGTGAGGCGGCATCGGTCTATTACGGAAGCGGGTCCATCCTGCCGCTTCCCACACCCGGTACGCAAGCCGTCATTCAGTTGCTGCCGCGTCTTGCCGGAGGCGAGGGTCGCGTCGCCATCGTGTCGCCGACCTTCGGGGAATATGCGCGGGTCTTCGCCGCCAACGGCTTTGCCGTCGATACTGTCGGCACCGTCGGCGAGATCGGCGGGAGCTATGCAGCGGCTGTGGTCGTCAATCCGAACAATCCGGATGGCCGGACCTGGGGCCGCGACGAACTCGTCGGACTTCATGACCGGCTGCACGCGGAAGGCGGGCTGCTGATCGTCGACGAAGCCTTCGGCGACGTCCTGCCGGAATTGAGCCTTGCGGGGCAGGTCGCGGCGATGCCGGGTCTCGTCGTGCTGCGCTCCTTCGGCAAGTTCTTCGGGCTTGCCGGGCTGCGGCTCGGTTTCGTGATTGCATGGGACGATCTGCTTGACAGGTTGGGGGATTGGCTCGGTCCCTGGGCCGTGTCCGGGCCGGCGCTGGCGATTGCCGCAAATCTCTTCAAGCGGGATACGGACACGGTGCGGAACAGAATTTTCGAACGCAAGGCGGCGCTCGACGCGGTTCTGACCGACGCCCGTCTTTTGCCGGTCGGCGGCACGCCGCTCTTTTCCCTTGTCGAGACGGCAGATGCGCAGGCGCTTTGGCGGCATCTGGCGCAAGACCATATCCTCGTGCGACGCTTCGACTACCGCGACACCTGGCTCCGGATCGGGCTTGCTCCGGACGCGGCCGGCGACCAGCGTCTCGCCGCAGCGCTGGCGGATTTCCGGGGCAAGTGATGGGCACGCATTTCCTGACGCTTCTCCTGGCGCTTGTCATCGACCTCATCGTCGGCGACCCCGATCGGCTGTGGCGGCGCTATCCGCATCCGGTCGTCTGGTTTGGCAAGGCGATCTCCAGCCTTGAAAAAGCGTTGAATGGTGAACGGCTTTCCGCAGAGACGCGCCGGCAGAATGGCTTCGTCGCACTGGCGATCCTCCTGCTCGGCGCTTGCCTCGTCGGCATCCTGCTGCATGCCTTTTTCCTCCGTCTTGGCTGTATCGGTCTCGTTCTCGAAGCCGTTGTCGCGTCGGTCTTCCTGGCGCAGAAGAGCCTGTCGGATCACGTCCGCGCCGTTGCCGACGGATTGCGGACCGGTGGGCTTGAAGGCGGGCGGCGGGCGGTCGCGATGATCGTCGGGCGCGATCCGAATTCGCTCGATGAGCCGGGCATCTGCCGCGCGGCGATCGAGAGCCTGGCGGAGAACTTTTCCGATGGAACCGTGGCGCCGGCGCTCTGGTTTGCGATCGGCGGGCTGCCGGGACTGTTTGCCTACAAGATGCTGAACACGGCGGATTCGATGATCGGCCACAAGACGGAGCGCTACCGCGATTTCGGCTTTGCCGCCGCGCGTGCCGACGATCTCGCCAACTGGCCGGCCGCACGCCTCTCCGTCTTGCTGATAGCACTCGGCGCGCTGGTGGCGAAGGGCCGGGATGCGGCCGTCAACACTGTCCGTGTGGCCCTGCGTGACAACAATCTGCACCGTTCGCCGAATTCCGGTTGGCCGGAGGCGGCCATGGCGGGGGCGCTCGATCTGCAGCTTGCCGGACCGCGTCGCTATCATGGCGAAGTCGTCATGGAGCCGATGCTGAACGGTGCCGGAAGAACCCATGCATCGGCCAAGGATATCGAGACGGCATTGCGGATGTACTTCCTCGCCTGTTGTGCCTTGGCAGTAATTGTCCTGATCGTCTTTACTTTTAGCTTATGATATTTCAAAGTTTGGCGGGGCTGCTGGGGCGGTCTTCATCATTTCTTGATGCTGGGCGGGATATACGGTCCATTCGTGCGTGACCGTGCGGATAACCGGATATTCCGATAACAGGCCGAGGGGGCTTTCATGCGTAAACTTCTTGCTGCTGCGGCGACGCTTTTATGCGCGCAGTTTTTCACGATCGACGCCAGTGCGGCGAACCTCATTGCAAAGATCAATCTGTCCACCCAGACGATGACCGTCATCCAGGACGGCCGGACCATGTATCGCTGGAAGGTGTCGACTGCGCGCAGCGGTTATCGCACGCCGACCGGATCGTATTCGGCCAAGTGGCTTTCCAAGAACCACCGGTCGCGCAAGTACAACAATGCGCCGATGCCGTTTTCGATCTTCTTCAACGGCGGCTATGCGGTCCACGGCACCACCGACATCCGCCGGCTCGGCACGCCGGCATCGCACGGCTGTGTGCGCCTGCATCCGCAGAATGCCGCAGTCCTTTATTCGCTGACCCAGGCCAACGGCCTCGGCAATACGCGCATCGTCATTCAGCGCTGACAG
The DNA here is from genome assembly GCF_052908375.1 of Rhizobium sp. PAMB 3174. Classification (NCBI taxonomy): domain Bacteria; kingdom Pseudomonadati; phylum Pseudomonadota; class Alphaproteobacteria; order Hyphomicrobiales; family Rhizobiaceae; genus Rhizobium; species Rhizobium sp. PAMB 3174. The sequence goes on from NZ_CM128608.1 coordinate 1,321,286, forward strand.
TCGCGCACCGGCGCAAATGGAAAAGCCGCGGCATCGGGCCGCGGCTTTTTCGTCTGTAGCAGCTTCTGCTCTTCGCCGTCAGTCGTTGCCGGCCGCCCAGGCCAGGCGATCGAGGCGGGGCACCGTGACATGGCGGTTGTTCTCGATATTGATGATGCCGTCCTTCCGCAGCTTGGTCATCTGGCGGCTGACGGTTTCGATGGTCAGGCCGAGGAAATCGGCGATATCGGCGCGTGACAGCGGCAGTTCGAAGGCGTTCTGCTTGCCGTGCTCCGGATCGATATGCGTGGCGATCAGGTAGAGGAAGCTCGCAACCTTCTCATGCGCGCTCTTGCGGCCGAGGGTGAGCATCCATTCGCGGGCCTCGTCCAGTTCCTTCAGCGACTGCGTGTGGAGGCGATGCTCCATCTTCGGCGTACCGTTCAGCATGCGGTCGATGACCGCCTTCGGGAAGGTACAGATTTCCGTCTCGGTGGCCGATTCGGCGGTGAGTGCGCTTTCCTCCAGGAACGGGCGGCCCATGAAGTCCGGCGCAAACTGCAGCCCGACGATCTGCTGGCGGCCGTCTGCCATCATCTTCGACAGCTTGACCACGCCCTTCAGGATGTTCGAGTAGGAGGTGATTTCCTCGCCCTGGGCGATGATCTCCCGCCCGGCCTCGATGGCCTTGCGGCTCGAATGCCTGTTCAATTCCTGCAGCTGCTCGGGCGAAAGAACACCGCAGAGACCGCCATGGCGCGCCTCGCAGGCGCGGCAAACAACCGGAATTGCAGAGTTGTGAATGTCTTCCCGTTCACGCATGACCATTGCAGAACCCATCATCATCCTCGCCTTCCTTAGTCCGGTTGTATTAGCAAAACCAGCACTATCGTAATCCCCTATGGTTTTTTGACCATGGTCAAATCTAGGGATGGGTATGTTCGGCACCCGAGATTCTGATTCAGACTATGGAATTGATCGATATCAATCGCACCGTCAGAGCAATCGCCTATCTACTGTTCCTGTCTTTACACGGGAACGAGTGTCGCAATTGTGAGCCAGATTCTGCTTCAAAAATTTTCCGGCGCCGTACCGCGCTATACCAGCTACCCAACGGCGCCACATTTCCATGAAGGTATCGGCAGTAATGTCTACCGCCAGTGGCTTCGGGCGCTCGGCGGTGGTGAGACGCTGTCGCTTTACCTGCATATTCCCTATTGCGACCGGCTTTGCTGGTTCTGCGCCTGCCATACGAAGCATACATTGAAGTACGAGCCGATCCGCGCCTATCTCCATTCGCTGAAGCGCGAGATCGCCGAAGTCGGCCGGGAAGTGTCGAAGAAGGCGATCGTGACCGCCGTGCACTTCGGCGGCGGCTCCCCGACCATGCTGCTTCCGGAGGACATCACGGCGCTGATGGCGGATCTGCGAGCGGCGTTCACCTTCTCCGACGAGGTCGAGATCAGCGTCGAGATGGATCCGAACGATCTGGATGAGTCGCGCTACGACGCGCTGGCCGCGATCGGCATGACGCGGGCAAGCCTCGGTGTTCAGGACTTCAACCCCAGGGTGCAGGAAACGATCAACCGGATCCAGACCTTCGAGCAGACGAAGGCCGTTGTCGAGGCTGTCCGGGCGAGGGGCGTTCGTTCGGTCAACTGCGACGTTCTCTATGGCCTGCCGTACCAGACCCTGGAGACTTTGCGGGAGACAATCGCCGACATCGTCAGCCTCAGCCCGGACCGGATCGCGCTGTTCGGCTACGCGCATGTGCCGTGGATGAAGAAGCATCAGAAGATGATCCCCGAAGCGGCGCTGCCGGACACGGCCGAGCGGTTCCGGCAGATGCAGGAGGCGGCGCGCATGCTGGTCCAGGCCGGCTATCAGCCGATCGGCATCGACCACTTCGCCAGGCCCGACGACAGCCTGGCCGTTGCCGAGCGCAATGGCGGACTGCGGCGCAATTTCCAGGGCTATACCGATGATCCGGCGAGCGCGCTGATCGGGCTTGGTGCGTCTTCGATCGGCCAGATGCCGCAGGGCTATGTCCAGAACATGCATGCGACAGCCGAATATCAGCGTATGGTCGACGAGACTGGTCTTGCCGCCGTCCGCGGAATTGCGCTGACCGATGGCGACCGGATGCGGGCACGGGTCATCGAGCGGCTGATGTGCGACTTCGGCTTTTCCTTCGCCGAACTGCGATCGCTCTATCCGAGAATCGCCGAGACCGTGATTGCCGAGGCGAAGGGGGCGGCGCGCGATCTGCCGGAGGTCTGCCGGCTCGACGGCGACGCCTTTTTGCTGACGGATGACGGCCGGCCATTCGCCCGCAGCGTGGCAGCCGTGTTCGATGCCTATCTCGCCAATGGCAAGGGCAGGCACTCGCTTGCCGTCTGAGGGCGGACGGGCAACCTTGCGTCGGAGCAACACTGCCTCAGCAAATTTCCGGCAAGCCGGCAGAAAGCATTGGCAATCCCGCCATATTTCCCTATGAGGGGGCAGAATCTATAATGATCAAGAGGTATGGGCGTGACTGCTACATTCGACAAGGTCGCTGACATTATCGCCGAAACGAGCGAAATCGATCGCGAGACCATCACTCCGGAAAGCCACACGATTGACGATCTGGGGATCGACAGTCTCGACTTCCTTGATATCGTCTTCGCCATCGACAAGGAATTCGGTATCAAGATTCCGCTCGAGCAGTGGACGCAGGAAGTCAACGAAGGCAAGGTTTCCACGGAAGAGTACTTCGTTCTGAAGAACCTCTGTGCGAAGATCGACGAGTTGCGCGCAGCCAAGGGCTGACAGGGCGACAACCAGCCTGTAATGCAAGTAAAACCGGGGCCTCGAAAAGTCGGATATGTACTTTTCGGGGTTTTTGGTAATTGTGATGCCGGAGGCGTGAATGCTGCTGGAATACTTCCAGATGATCGATGAGGTGGAGGCGCTCAGCCTTCGCGAGGGTGAGGCGCGGATCAAGGTCCGCTCGGTGGTACCCGCAAAGAGCCCCGTATTCGAGGGACATTTTCCCGGAATGCCGCTCGTACCGGGCGTGCTCCTGATCGAGACCATGGCCCAGGCTTCGGGCTTTCTTGTGCTCGCCCATTCCAATTTCGCCGCCATGCCCTTCCTGATGTCGGTCGACGGCGCCAAGATGCGCACCTTCGTCGAACCGGAGACGGTGCTCGACATCGAGGCGTTTCTGGAGCATGACGGTTCCGGGTTCGCGGTGACGAAAGCCAAGATCACCGCCTCGGGCAAGAAGGTCTGCGATGCGCAGCTGAAGCTCAGAACCATGCCCTTCGACGAGGTGCCGCTTGCCGGCATCGTGCGCAAGCGTGCCGAAGAGGTGGGGCTCATGAAGGCGATCGAAGCCGCACGCGCTTGAAGAGGATAATGCATGACTAAAGCGGACAATGATGTCGTCATCACCGGTGTCGGTATCGTCACCAGCCTCGGCGTCGGCAAGGCGCCGCATGTCGCGGTGCTGACGGCCAAGGATACGCCTGTTCCCGTCGTCGATGCCGAGCGGCTGAAGCCGTATCCGGTGCATCCGCTGCCGGAAATCGACTGGTCCGAACAGATCCCGAAGCGCGGCGACCAGCGGCAGATGGAAAACTGGCAGCGCACCGGCGTCTTCGCCGCCGGCCTGGCGCTGGCCGATGCCGGCCTCAAGGACGACGCGGACGCCTGCGGCACCATGGACATGATCGTTTCGGCCGGCGGCGGCGAGCGCGACATCAACGTCGACACGCTGATTGCCGACGAGGCGCTGAAGCGCAACGACCGCGAAGTCCTGCTCAATGAAAAGCTGACGACGGAACTGCGTCCGACGCTGTTCCTCGCCCAGCTGTCCAATCTTCTCGCCGGCAATATCTCCATCGTCCACAAGGTGACGGGTTCGTCCCGAACCTTCATGGGCGAGGAGGGCGCCGGCATTTCCGCCGTCGAGACCGCGTTCGCGCGCATCAAGGCCGGACAGTCGACCCATTCGCTCGTCGGCGGCGCATTCGTTGCCGAACGTGCCGACGCGCTGCTGCTGGTCGAATCGATCCGCGGCCTCGTTGCCGGCGAATGGACGCCGCTCTGGTCGCGTAAGGGTGAAGACGGCGGCATGATCTACGGCTCCGTCGGCGCTTTCCTCGTTCTGGAATCGCGCGCCCATGCGGAAGCGCGCGGCGCGCATGTCTATGCCTCGATCGACAGCATCGAAGGCGACCGCGGCAGCCGCGACGAGGGCAAGTTCGAGGCCCGCTTCGGCCGTCTGCTCGATGATACGGTATCCGGTGTTTCCGCCTCGAATGGTGTCGTCTTCAGCGGCGCGACGGGCTTCCCGTCGCTGTCTTCGCGAGAGTTGGCCGTGCTCGGTGACAAGCTTCCCGATGTGCCGGTGCGCGGCTATGGCGGGCTGTTCGGCCATTCCATCGAAGTGCAGTTCCCGCTCGGGTTGGCGCTCGCCGCACTTGCGATCGACGAAAAGGCCGCAGTGCCGGCGTTCGATCCCAAGCATGAAGCCACGATGAGCGCGCCGGCGACCAAGGCCGTCGTCACCACCGTCGGGCATGCGCGCGGCGAGGGTGCCGCCCTCTTGTCTGCAAACGCTTGAAAGGACCGGTAGCATGAGCCAATCCGCTTATCTCGATCATCTCGGCCGGCCGATCGTCGCTGTCACCGGCATGGGCGTCATCACATCGCTCGGCCAGGGGCTTGCCGACAACTGGACGGCGCTGACATCCGGCGTGTCCGGCATCCACACCATCACCCGCTTCCCGACCGACCTGCTGTCGACCCGCATCTGCGGTTCGGTGGACTTCATCGACATTCCCGTGCCGAACGCCGTGGAGCGGTCCTACGCCATGGCGCGCGACACGACCGTCGAGGCTTTGGCACAGGCCGGACTTGCCGGCGATTTCGGCGGGCCGCTGTTCCTTGCCGCGCCGCCGATCGAGCCCGAATGGAGCGCCCGCTTCGAACTGGCCGACCGTTCCGCCCCGCCGACCGAGGCTGGCGACGTCTACGCCCGCTTTCTCGCAGCCATGCATGAACGCCCGGACCCGGCCTTCCATGAGGCAGCGCTTTTCGGCGCGATCTCCGAACGGCTTGCCGACCGGTTCGGCACGCGCGGCCTGCCGGTCACGCTGTCGACGGCCTGCGCCTCCGGCGCTACCGCCATTCAGCTCGGCGTCGAGGCGATCCGCCAGGGCCGTGCGACCCGCGCGTTGACGGTTGCCACCGACGGCTCGATCAGCGCCGAGGCGGTTATCCGCTTCTCGCTTCTGTCGGCGCTTTCGACCCAGAACGATCCGCCGCAGCAGGCGTCCAAGCCGTTCAGCAAGGACCGCGACGGTTTCGTCATCGCCGAGGGATCGGCGACGCTGGTGCTGGAATCGCTCGAGTCGGCCGTTGCCCGTGGCGCCAAGGTGCTGGGCATCATGAAGGGCTGCGGCGAGAAGGCAGATCATTTCCACCGCACTCGCTCGTCTCCGGACGGCGGTCCGGCGATCGCGACGATCCGCGCCGCGCTGGAGGATGCCGGCCTGTCCGAAGAGCAGATCGGCTACATCAACGCCCATGGCACGTCGACGCCGGAAAACGACAAGATGGAATACGGTGCCATGCTGGCCGTCTTCGGCGATCGGCTGGCCGGCATTCCGGTCTCGTCGAACAAGTCGATGATCGGTCACACGCTGACGGCTGCCGGTGCGGTCGAGGCGGTCTTCTCGTTCCAGTCCATGCTGACGGGCACGTTGCCGCCGACCATCAACTACAACAATCCGGATCCGACGATCGCCCTGGACGTGGTTCCCAACGTCAAGCGGGATACGCAGGTCAACGCCGTGCTGTCGAACTCCTTCGGCTTCGGCGGACAGAATGCCAGCCTTGTCATGGCGCTGGAACCGGCGTAAGCGGACAACCACGAAACGAACGGAAAACATCACGCCCAGTGTGGCGGGGGATTTGTCTATGCGTGCATTGCAACTGGTCGACGACCGCAAACTCGAAATCACCGATCTTCCCGAGCCTGATGCTCCGGCTGTCGGCGAGGTGACGCTGAGGGTCAAGGCGGTCGCACTCAATCACATCGACGTCTGGGGCTGGCGCGGCATGGCGTTTGCCAAGCGCAAGATGCCGCTCGTCATCGGCGCCGAGGCTGCGGGCGTGGTCGAATCGATCGGGCCGGGCGTGTCGAACGTCCTGCCTGGGCAGCTGGTCTCGATCTACGGCGCGCGCACCTGTGGCCTCTGCCGTCCGTGCCGCGAGGGCCGCGACAATCTCTGCGAACATGTCGGCGGCGTGCATGGCTTCCATCTCGACGGCTTTGCCCAGGAGAAGGTCAACCTTCCGGCCCGTCTCCTGGTGCCGGCACCGCCCGGCGTCGACGCAATCGGTGCCGCGCTTGCGCCCGTGACCTTCGGTACGGTCGAGCACATGCTGTTTGACAATGCCAAGCTCGAGCCCGGTGAGACGATCCTCATCCATGCGGGCGGTTCGGGCATCGGCACGGCGGCGATCCAGCTTGCCAAGAAGATCGGCTGTACGGTGATCACGACCGTCGGCTCCGACGACAAGATCGAGCGCGCCAAGGCACTTGGCGCCGATCATGTCATCAATTACCGCACCGACCGCTTCGAAGGCGTGGTGCGCAAGCTGACGAAGAAGAAGGGCGTTGACGTCGTCTTCGAACACGTCGGCAAGGACACCTGGGCGGGATCGATGTTCTCGCTGAAGCGCGGCGGCCGTCTGGTCACCTGCGGCTCGACGTCCGGTGTCTCCACCGACATCAACCTGATGATGCTGTTCCAGCAGCAGCTGAAGCTCCTGGGTTCCTTCGGCTGCCGGATGGAAAACATGGCGAACGCCATGCAGAAGATGGCGCGCGGCCTCGTGCATCCCGTGATCGACACCGAAGTCGGGTTCGACGATATCGACAAGGCGCTGGAGCGGATGGAAACCCGTCAGGTATTCGGAAAGATCGTCCTGAAGATCGATTGAGCCGATGAAGGTCCTGAAATCGCTTCTCTACCGATGGGCGGTCGCGCTCTATCGCTTCCGCCAATGGGCGGCGGCGCAGGCGCTGTTCGGGTTTCTGACGATCCTGAAGATCTTTCCGGCCGATGCGGCGATCAACTTCGCCGACGCCGTCGGCCGCAAGTTCGGTCCCAAGTTGCAGCGCCACCGGTTGATGATCCATAATCTCACCGCGGCATTTCCGGAGAAGAGTGAAGACGAGATCGAGGCGATTGCCGTCGGCAGCTGGGGGCACATGGCCCGCATGGCCGCCGAATATGTCTATCTCGACCGGCTGTTCGATTTCGATCCCGAGCGCCCGGGCGAGGGCAGGGTGGAAGTCGCCGGCGTGCCCATCTTCCTCGACCTTGTGGAACACCGTCGGCCCTTTATCGTCTTTACCGCCCATACCGGATGCTTCGAGATGCTGCCGGTCGCGAGTGCGGCCTATGGCCTGCACGTCTCGGTGCTGTTTCGCCCGCCGAACAATCCTTATGTGGCGGACAAGATCTTCCAGTTCCGCGCCGCCCGCATGGGTAATCTCGTGCCCTCGCATGCCGGGTCCTCCTTCGCGCTAGCCGCGGAACTCGATCGCGGCGGTGGGGTGGGCGTGCTGGTCGACCAGAAGTTCCGCAAGGGCCTCGTAACCCAGTTCTTCGATCGCGACGTGAAGACCAATCCGCTGCTGGCCAAGCTCGTGCGTCAGTTCAACTGCGACGTCTATCCGGCGCGCTGCATCCGCCTGCCGGACAACCGCTACCGGCTGGAGATCGAGGAGAAGGTGGAGATCCCGCGCACGGCGGCGGGGTCCGTCGACGTGACGGCGACCGCTCAGATGTTGAACGACAAGGTCGAAAGCTGGGTTCGGGAATATCCGGAGCAGTGGCTCTGGTATCACGACCGCTGGCAGGGCAAGGGAAAGCTCGGCCTTAAAAGAAAAAGCAAGCCGAAGAAGAAGCGCTAGAAAGGCCGGAGATTCGTCCCCCGGCCTTAGTGTTCAGTGGCTTTCTGTCTGGTCCGGCCGTTGCGGCGGGGAGACCAGCGTGTCCGCCGAATATTTCTTCAGCAGATGCTCGCGTTCGAAGGCGATGTGGCGGCGCATGGTTTCGAAGAAGCCGCGCAGCATGTAGCCGGTCGCCTCGATGTTGACCGGATTGCCTGATCCCAACCGCAACAGTGCGTCTGTCAGCTCCTCGGCGAAGCACTCGTCTTCGCAGTGTTCGAACTTCAGCCGGGATACCGTCTCCCGAAGGGAATCATCGCCCGGCGAAGATTGCTGGAGCCACGGAAACAGGACATGTTCCTCGTAGTGGTGCGCGCCCTTGATCAGCGGCCCAAGCGCCTTTGCCGCGTAGATGCACTTTTGCCGATTGACGCTCGACGGCAGGGAATCGGCGATCTCCTCGAGCTGGTCGCATAACGCCAGCTGCTCGCGATGGATGCCCAGAAGCCAGGCCAGAGGCCGCGTCTGCGGTGAAAGCAGGCTGCCGATAGGCGGTGCTCCACCTTCGTTTCCTTCACCCGTGTTTATCATTTTCACCCTCCGGTCGTGATGATGCATGCAAATCAGTTCCCCCAGGGCTCCTGTATCGATTGAAAAGCGGCTCCCAACATTGATTTGGATCAAGGTGGCGGCGGTCCCGGAATGAGAAGTGTTCGCTGGACGAAGGGGGCGAGTCCGGCATTCGGCGGAATCGGTCCCGACGCGAATTTCTTAAGCCGTTGGGGGTACCAACAATGAATTATACTTTGGAAACAGTGGCATTGGCCTTGGGGGCATTTCTTGCACTCCTCGGGGTGGCCTTTGCCCATGATAGCCTGTTTGCCGCCCATATGTGGGTGGCGTTCTTCTGTTTGCTTGCCGCGACGATCGTCATGCTGCGGCGGGTGACGTTCGCGCCGGCCGGCGCCGGTTCCGCTGCCGCGAAATCTGAATATTTCGACGACGTGGTGCGCTACGGTGTCATCGCCACGGTCTTCTGGGGTGTCGTCGGCTTTCTTGTCGGCGTCGTGGTGGCGCTGCAACTTGCCTTCCCGGATCTCAACATCGAGCCGTGGTTCAACTTCGGCCGCATGCGTCCGCTGCACACCTCGGCGGTGATCTTCGCCTTCGGGGGCAACGCGCTGATCGCATCGTCCTTCTACGTCGTGCAGCGCACATCTCGCGCGCGCCTTTTCGGCGGCTCGCTTCCCTGGTTTGTCTTCTGGGGCTACCAGCTGTTCATCGTCATGGCTGCGACCGGCTATCTTCTGGGCATTACCCAGGGCCGCGAATATGCCGAGCCGGAATGGTATGTCGACATCTGGCTGACGCTCGTCTGGGTCGCCTATCTCGTCGTCTTCCTCGGAACGATCCTGACGCGCAAGGAAAGCCATATCTATGTGGCCAACTGGTTCTACCTGTCCTTCATCGTCACCATCGCCATGCTGCACCTGGTCAACAACATGGCCATGCCGGTCTCCTTCCTCGGCGTGAAGAGCTATTCGGCCTTCTCGGGCGTGCAGGATGCTCTGACGCAGTGGTGGTACGGCCATAACGCGGTGGGCTTCTTCCTGACCGCCGGCTTCCTCGGGATGATGTACTACTTCGTTCCCAAGCAGGCCAACCGTCCGGTCTATTCCTACCGCCTGTCGATCGTGCACTTCTGGGCGCTGATCTTCCTCTACATCTGGGCCGGTCCGCACCATCTGCACTACACGGCTCTGCCGGATTGGGCACAAACGCTGGGCATGGTGTTCTCGATCATGCTGTGGATGCCCTCCTGGGGTGGCATGATCAACGGCCTGATGACGCTCTCGGGCGCCTGGGACAAGATCCGCACCGACCCGATCATCCGCATGATGGTCATGGCCATCGCCTTCTACGGCATGTCGACCTTCGAAGGTCCGATGATGTCGATCAAGGCCGTCAACTCGCTCAGCCACTACACGGACTGGACCATCGGTCACGTTCACTCAGGCGCGCTCGGCTGGGTCGGCATGATCTCGTTCGGCATGATCTACTTCCTGGTGCCGAAGCTGTGGAACCGTGAACGGCTCTACAGCCTGCGCCTGGTCAACTGGCACTTCTGGCTCGCTACCCTCGGCATCGTGGTCTACGCCGCCGTCATGTGGGTCGCAGGCATCCAGCAGGGCCTGATGTGGCGCGAATACGACAGCCAGGGCTTCCTGGTCTACTCGTTCGCCGAGTCGGTCGCCGCCATGTTCCCCTACTACGTGCTGCGTGCCGTCGGTGGCGCCATGTACCTGGCCGGGGCACTGATCATGGCCTTCAACGTCACCATGACCATTCTTGGCCATCAGCGGAACGAAGCACCCATTCCCGGTGCGGAGCCCGCGATGCAGGCCGCAGAATAAGGAGCCGGACCCATGTCCATACTTGAAAAACACGGCGTCATCGAACGCAACGCGACCCTGCTCTTGGTCTCGTCCCTGCTGGTGGTCACGATCGGCGGTATCGTGGAAATCGCTCCGCTGTTCTACCTCCAGAACACCATCGAAAAGGTGGAAGGCATGCGGCCCTATTCGCCGCTGGAGCTTGCCGGCCGTGACATCTACATTCGCGAAGGGTGCTATGTCTGCCACAGCCAGATGATCCGTCCGTTCCGCGACGAGGTCGAACGCTATGGTCACTACAGCCTGGCGGCGGAGTCCATGTACGACCATCCCTTCCAGTGGGGATCGAAGCGTACCGGTCCGGATCTCGCCCGGGTCGGCGGCCGCTACTCGAACGAGTGGCACGTCCAGCACCTGACGGAACCGCGTGACGTGGTGCCGGAATCGGTGATGCCGAGCTATTCGTTCCTGAAGACCACGCCGCTGAAGTTCGATGATGTCTCAGGACATCTGAAGGCAAACGCGACGGTCGGCGTTCCCTATAGCCAGGAAATGATCGACAACGCCCAGGCAGACCTGGAGGCGCAGGCCAATCCGGACGCCGATACGTCCGGTATCGAGACCCGCTACCCGAAGGCCGTCCTCGGCGACTTCGACGGCAACCCCAAGGAGCTGACCGAGATGGACGCTCTGGTTGCCTATCTGCAGATGCTCGGCACGCTGGTCGATTTCTCGACCTACGACGATGCCTCGGGCTACCGGTAAGGAGGTCTGATCCATGGAAACCTACACCGCCATGCGTCACTTCGCCGACAGTTGGGGGCTGCTTGCCATGCTCCTCTTCTTCACCGGCGTGATCCTTTTCACCCTACGCCCCGGCGGCAAGAAAGCCGCCGACGAGGCCGCATCCATCCCTCTGAAGGAGGACTAAGAGATGTCGGACAAACATGACAAGCATGTCGACGACCTGAGCGGCGTCGAGACCACCGGCCACGTGTGGGACGGGATCCGAGAGCTCAACAACCCGCTGCCGCGCTGGTGGGTCTGGACGTTCTACGCAACCATCCTGTGGGCGATCGTCTACACGATCTTCTATCCGGCATGGCCGCTTCTGACCTCCAACACCAAGGGCGTGCTGAACCAGACCAACCGGTCCGATTTCGCCGCCCAGATGGCGGACGCCAAGGCTGAGCAGGCGGTGTATCTCGACAAGATCGCCGCCACTCCGGTCGATCAGATCGCCGCCAATCCCGAACTGTCGCAGTTTGCGATTGCCGGCGGTGCGGCTGCGTTCAAGGTCAACTGCGCGCCGTGCCACGGCTCGGGTGCTGCCGGCGGCATGGGCTATCCGAACCTCAACGACGACGACTGGCTGTGGGGCGGTGACGTCAATGCGATCTACACCACGATCGCGCACGGCATCCGCTACGAACAGGATCCGGATACCCGGGTCTCCGAAATGCCGGCCTTCGCCGACATTCTGGAACCGCAGCAGGTCAAGGAAGTCGCGGCCTACGTCTGGAGCCTGACCAGTACGCCGTCCGATCCGGCTCTCGTCGAGCCCGGCAAGCAGGTCTTCGCCGAAAACTGTGCATCCTGCCACGGCGAGGATGCCAAGGGCGGACGCGACTTCGGTGCGCCGAACCTCGCCGATGCCATCTGGCTGAAGGCGGACGGCGAGGCGGGTATCGCGGCACAGGTCGCTGCTCCCAAGCATGGCGTCATGCCGGCCTGGACGGCACGCCTCGGCGACACCACGGTCAAGGAACTGGCCGTCTTCGTCCACTCGCTGGGTGGCGGCGAATAAGCCGAAGCTCGCAACGCGCAGTATCGAAATACAAGAAGCCGCCCGGTATCGCCGGGCGGCTTTTTCGTGGGCGTAGGCGAGGCAGCAGAGTCGGTGATGACCAGTGCAGGAGATTTGGCGTGGTAACCAGCCCGCCAGCAGGCAAGACAAAAGGCCGCCCGGAGTTGAAGCCGGGCGGCCTTGCTGGTTCTGATCGATCCGCTGGTTAGTGCTGCGGATCGGCCTTTGCCCCATGCGGGACATGGGCGGTGTCGTGCTCGTCGACCTTCTTCGGGTCCTTCCAGGCGATCAGCCGGTAGAACATCGGGATGAAGAAAGTGGCGATGAAGGTCGCTGCCAGCATGCCGCCGATGACGCCGGTGCCGATCGCGTGCCGGCTTGCCGAACCGGCACCGGTGGAGATCGCCAGCGGCACGACGCCGAGGATGAAGGCGAGCGAGGTCATGACGATCGGCCGGAAGCGCAGCCGGGCTGCCTCCAGGGCTGCATCGACCGCGCTCTTGCCCTCCTGTCGCTTCAAGACGGCGAATTCCACGATCAGGATCGCGTTCTTCGCCGCCAGGCCGATCAGAGTGACCATGCCAATCTGGAAGTAGACGTCGTTCGTCAGCCCGCGCAGCATTGTCGCCGCCAGTGCGCCGAAGAGGGCGAACGGGATCGCGGTGATGACGGCGAGCGGCAGGCTCCACTTTTCGTACTGCGCCGCCAGGATCAGGAAGACCATGATGACGCCAAAGATCATCGCCTGGTTGCCGGAGCCGCTGGTTTCGAGCTCCTGGTAGGCGGAGCCCGTCCAGGCAATGCTGTAGCCGGTCGGAAGCGTTTCCTTCGCAACCGCCTGCATGGCCTTGATCGCGTCGCCGGAGGTGTAGCCGGGTGCCGGCTCGCCGGTGATCTTCGCCGCGATGAAGGCGTTGAAGCGTTCGAGCTGGTCCGGCCCGACGATGCGCTCGACGGAAACGAGCGAGTCGAGCGGGATCATCTTGCCGCTGTCTGAGCGTACGAAGACCTGCCGGAGATCGCTCGGCGATTCACGGAAGAGGGCTTCGGACTGCAGGTTGACCTGATAATTGCGGCCGTAAAGCGTGAAGTCGTTCACGTAGAGGCTGCCGAAGGTCGCCTGCATGGCTTCGAACACCGAGTTGATCGGCACCCCAAGCGCCTTGGCCTTGGCACGATCGAGATCGGCCCGGAACTGCGGCACGTTGGCGTCGAAGGTGGTGCGAACATTCGTCAGCTCCGGACGCTTTGCCGCGGCGGCGACGAGCTTCTGGGTCTGGTCGGCAAGACCGGCGACGCCCTGGCCGGTGCGGTCCTGCAGGTAGGTTTCGAAGCCACCCGTGGTCGACAGGCCGAGGATCGGCGGCGGGTTGAATGTGAGGATCAGGGCGTCCTTGATTCCCATGTTCATGCCGATCAGCGGGCCGGCGAGGTTGCGGGCGTCAAGATTGGGCGTCTTGCGCTCGTCCCAGTCCTTCAGCGTCACGAATGCCGTTCCGGCATTGGTCTTCAGGCCACCGGAAATGAGATCGTAGCCGGCGACCGAGAAGACGTCCTTGACGGCCGGATGCTGGCGGGTGATCTGGCTCGACTGTTCCATGGCCGCTTCGGAGCGGGTCAGCGATGCTGCCGGCGGCAGAATGCCGATCTGGAACAGCACGCCCTGGTCCTCGGAAGGGACCAGCGATCCGGGCAGGGTGGTGAACATGTAGGCCGTCGCGCCGAGCAGGCCGCAGACGAGAACGAGGCCGACCACGAAGCGCTTGAGGAGGAAGCGTACCCCGGCCGTGTAGCCCGCCGTGACGCTGTCGAAGAACCGGTTGAAGATGCGGAACGGCAGAAGCGGTTCCTGATGGCCGGGCTTCAGGATGAGCGCGCAGAGCGCCGGCGTCAGTGTCAGGGCGACGATGCCGGACAGGACGACGGAGATGGCGATCGTCACGGCGAACTGCTTGTACATGGCGCCGGCGAGGCCGCCCATGAAGGAGACCGGGATGAACACCGCGCACAACACGAGCACGATCGCGATGACCGGACCGGTCACTTCGCTCATCGCCTTGATCGCAGCCTGCCGTGGCGGCAGCTTTTCCTGCGACATCAGACGTTCGACGTTTTCCAGCACCACGATCGCGTCGTCGACCACGATACCGATCGCCAGCACAAGTCCGAAGAGGGTCAGAAGGTTGATCGAGAAGCCGAGGATGTAAATACCGGCGAAGGTGCCGATGATCGAGATCGGCACGGCGATGACCGGGATCAGGGTCGCCCGCCAGTTCTGCAGGAAGATGAAGACGACGGCGACAACCAGGATGATCGCCTCGATGAAGGTATGGATGACTTCCTCGATGGAGACCTGGATGAACTTCGTCGTGTCATAGGGGATCTGGTAGGTAATGCCCTCGGGGAAGGCGGTCTTCAGCTCTTCGAGCCGGGCCCTGACGCCGCTCATGGTGTCGAGCGCATTGGCGCCGGACTGCAGGTAGATCAGGATCGGGATCGCCGGCGTGCCGTTGAGGGTGCTCGAAACCGCGTAGCTCTTGGTTCCGAGTTCGATGCGGGCGACGTCCTTCAGGCGAAGGGTCGCGGCGTTCGAATCCGACTTCAGGATGATATTGCCGAAGGCGGCGACGTCCGGAAGACGGCCTTGCGTGGTGACGGAGTAGGTGAAGGCCAGATTGTTGGGATCGGGCTGGTCGCCGAAACGACCGGCGGCGAATTGGGCATTCTGTTCGCGGATCGCATTGGAGACATCGCTTGGCGTCAGGTTGAACTGCGCCAGCTTGTCCGGCCTCAGCCAGATGCGCATCGAGTAGTCGATGTCACCGAGAAGCTGCGCGTCACCGACGCCGGGCACGCGCTTGAGATCGTCGATGACGTTCAGGAGCGCATAGTTGCCGATGTAGGTCCGGTCGTACTTGTTGTCCGGGGAGTACATGGCGACGAGGCCGAGGATCGACGTGGAGCGCTTTGCGACCACGACGCCCAATCGCGTCACATCCTGGGGCAGGGTGGACGTCGCGCGCTGGACGCGGTTGTTGACATCGATCGCCGCCTGGTCGGCGTCGGTGCCGAGGGCGAAGGTGACGGTCAACTGCATCGTACCGGCATTGGTGCTGGACGATTGCATATAGAGCATGTTCTCGACGCCGTTGATCTGCTGCTCCAAGGGGGCGGCGACGGTCTGGGCGACGGTTTCGGCGCTGGCGCCCGGATAATTGGCAGAGACCACCACCTGCGGCGGCGTCAGTTCCGGATACTGGGCGATCGGCAGCAGCCGAAGCGTGACGAAGCCGGCGAGAACGATGACGATGGAGATGACGGCGGCAAAGACTGGCCGGTCGATGAAGAAGCGGTAATTCATTTGCTTTCCGCCACCTTCTCGGCGTCGGCGGCCGGTGTCGCCTGAACCGGTCCACCCGGACGCACCTTGATGATGCCCTCGACGATCAGCTTGTCGCCCGCCTTGAGGCCGCTGTCGACGATCCAGCCCTCGGTGACCTTGCGGTCGAGCGTGACGGGAGAAATCTTGGCGTTGCCGTCGTCACCGACGGTGTAGACGAACTGTCCCTTGGCGCCCTGCATGAGGGCGACGTCTGGGATGAGGATGGCGTCGTCGAGCGAGACGCCGGTCACCGTGGCGCGCACGAACTGGCCGGGAAGGAGACGCTTTTCCGGGTTTGCGACGATGGCGCGCGCCTGCAGCGTGCCGGTCTCGACGTCAATCGACGAGGAGGTGAAGTCGACGGCTGCCTTCTTGTCATATTTGGTGCCGTCGCCGAAGGAAATGTCGACGGTCAGCTTGGGCTCCTCGCCCTTGGCCTTGCGCATGTCGAGCAGGTGGCGGACTTCCGCGGCCTCGCTGTCGGAAAAGGAGAAGTTGACGTAGACCGGATCGAGCTGCGTGATGCTGGTCAGGAACTCGCTGGCGCTCAAGAGGCTGCCTTCCGGCACTTGCTGAAGGCTGGTGATGCCCCCGATCGGCGCGGTCACCGACGTGTAACCGAGGTTCAATTCCGCGGTCTGCACCGTCGCGCGGCCGGCGGCGACCGTCGCCTCGGCCAGTTCGCGGGATGAAATGGCGTCGTCACGGGACTTTTCGCTGCCGACCTTCTGGTCGAACAGGCTGGTGGCGCGTGCCTCTTCGCGCTTGGCCTGGTCGAGCTGGGCCTGTGCCTGCTGCAATTGCGCCTTCGCCTGCGCCAGCGCGGCCTCGTAGGGAGCCGGATCGATGTTGAAGAGGATATCGCCCTTCTTGACCTCGGAGCCCTCGATGAAATTGCGCTTCAGCAGGATGCCGCCGACGCGGGCGCGGACCTCCACCTTGCTGTAGGCAGAGATGCGGGCGGCATACTGGAATGTCAGCGGAACCGTTTGCGGCTTGATCTCGAGCACCGTGACGGCGGGAGGCGGCGGCGCCTGCTGGGACATCGCCGGAAGGGCTGTCAGCACGCCCGTGAGCATGGCGAGACCCGCGGTCAGACCGGTCTTCTTCGTCAAATTTCGAAACATCAATGATCACCTTGACTGAATATGTGAGGCTGAAAAATCGCTTTGAAGCGGGGCATGTTGCGGCGCACTTTATAAGGGCGGCATTTTGGATGTAAATAATCATTTGATTAAACGTGGAGAAAATGGGGCAAAAGCCGAGCCCGGTTGTGGCAAGTTGGCATCACCTCCGTTCGCTTCGACACGATCCGAAAGCATCATCGGCATTTGTATTCACAATTTCATATGTTTGTGACGCTTTGCCGCAGCTTGACATAAGTCAAGGCGGCAAGCCGGTGCCGATGGGAGAAAGGCGACAGATTCACGAGGTCTGTTTCCATGAACATTTACACGTCGGACAAGCCGGAAACCCAGGCGGAAGACGTCGAGCGGCTCGAAGCACAGCCGGTCAACTCCGCCAAGGTCCGCAAGCCGCTCTACGAGGCGCGCAAGAAGATCTTTCCGAAGCGCGCGGAAGGGCGATTCCGCCGGTTCAAATGGATCGTGATGCTGATCACGCTCGGCATCTACTATCTGACGCCGTGGCTGCGCTTCGATCGTGGTCCCTATGCGCCGGATCAGGCGGTGCTGATCGATCTCGCCAACCGGCGTTTCTACTTCTTCTTCATCGAAATCTGGCCGCAGGAGTTCTTCTTCGTCGCCGGCCTGCTGGTGATGGCCGGGTTCGGCCTGTTCCTGATCACGTCTGCCGTTGGCCGCGCCTGGTGCGGCTATACCTGTCCGCAGACCGTCTGGGTCGACCTCTTCCTCGTCGTCGAGCGAGCGATCGAGGGAGATCGCAATGCGCGCATGCGCCTCGACAAGGCGCCGTGGAGCTTCGACAAGCTCTGGCGGCGGGTGAGCAAGCACGCGATCTGGATCCTGATCGGCATTGCCACGGGCGGTGCCTGGATCTTCTATTTCGCCGATGCGCCGTCGCTTGCCCTGAGCTTTGTCGAGGGCAACGCCCCGGCCGTCGCCTACATGACCGTCGCCATCCTGACGGCGACCACCTATGTGTTCGGCGGGCTGATGCGCGAGCAGGTCTGCACCTACATGTGTCCCTGGCCGCGCATCCAGGCGGCGATGCTGGACGAGAACTCGCTGGTCGTCACCTATAACGACTGGCGCGGCGAGCCTCGTTCGCGCCATGCCAAGAAGATGGCGGCTGCCGGCCAGCCGGTCGGCGACTGCGTCGATTGCAATGCCTGCGTGGCGGTCTGTCCGATGGGCATCGACATTCGCGACGGCCAGCAGCTCGAATGCATCACCTGCGCGCTTTGCATCGACGCCTGCGACGGCGTCATGGACAAGATCGGCAAGGAGCGCGGCCTGATCGCCTATGCGACGCTGGACGAGTACCAGTCCAACATGGCACTTGCTACCAGCAACGGCGCCCTGCCGATCACGCCGTCGAACATCCGCGCGGAGGACGGCACGTTCAACGACAAGATCCGTCATTTCAACTGGCGGGTGATCTTCCGCGCCCGCACGCTGCTCTACATGGGCGTCTGGTCCGCCGTCGGCATCGGGCTTCTGGTGGCGCTCCTGTCGCGCGACCGGCTGGGGCTCAACGTCCTGCACGACCGAAACCCGCAATATGTGATGGAGTCGGACGGTTCGATCCGCAACGGCTACACGCTGAAGATCCTCAACATGATCCCCGAGCCACGGGTGATCTTCCTGTCGATCGAAGGGCTGCCGGGCGCGACTATGAAGGTCAACGGCATCGACCAGCCGGAAGGCGTCAGCTTCGCCATCCCGGTCCAGCCGGACAGGGCCGACCCGTTGAAGGTGTTCGTGACCGTGCCGAAGGAGCGCATCTCGGGTGCCGTATCCGAATTCCACTTCATCGCCGAAGACAAGTCGAGCTTCGAGAAGGACAGCTACGAAGCCGTCTTCAACGCCCCGGAGGGTACGAAATGAGCACCGCCATCAATTCCAAACGGGAATCCCGCTTCACCGGCTGGCATATGCTGGCAATCATGGTCAGCTTCTTCGGCGTGATCATCGCGGTCAACTTCACCATGGCCTATTTCGCCAGTTCCAGCTGGAGCGGTCTGGTGGACAAGGACACCTACGTCGCCAGCCAGAAGTTCAATGCTCGTGCGGCCGCCATGCGGGCGATCACGGAGACCGGGGTGAAAGGTGTTCTCACCGTCAACAGCCCCGATGTCCATTATGCGCTGGCGATCCCCGGCGAAGGGCCGGTGGTGGCCGATGACGTGACGGCGAACTTCCGCCGTCCGGTCGGCGAGCACCAGGACTTCTCGATGGCTCTGACGCCGATCGGCCCGGGCGAGTTTACCGCCACGCATGACATTCCCGCTGGACAGTGGATTGTCGAGATCATTGCGAAGCGCGGCGAGGACGTGGTGATGCACGAAGCCCGCCGTTTCTACGTGAAACCCAACTGAAACCCCAAGGGAGCATGACCCGATGAGCTGCTGCGCGCCGGGAACCGAAGCCGCACTGGAAGCCGAACAGGCCAGCCACAGCCTGCCTTCGCGCGAGGAACTGTGGCTCGCCTCCCGTGATCTGGGGCAGGGCGAGCGCCAGACCGATCTCAGCGTGCCCGGCGTCTATTGCGGCGCCTGCATCTCGACGGTCGAAAACGCGCTGCGGAAGCAGAAGGGCATCGTGCGCGCCCGCGTGAACCTGTCTTCCAAGCGGGTCTCGTTCGTCTGGCGCGAGGAGGTCGATGGACGACGGACCGATCCGCTGACCTTTGCCACGGCAATCGCCAATACCGGCTATGAGGCGCATCTCTTCGTGCCGGGCGAGGACGAAAGCCGCGGCATGCTGAACCAGCTGCTGCGCGCCGTCGCGGTTGCCGGCTTTGCGGCGGCGAACATCATGCTGCTGTCGGTCTCCGTCTGGTCCGGGGCCGAAGCCGCGACGCGCGACATGTTCCACTGGATCTCGGCGATGATTGCCGGGCCGGCGCTCATCTATTCCGGCCGCTTCTTCTTCATCTCCGCCTGGGGCGCGCTGAAGCATGGCCGCGCCAACATGGACGTGCCGATCTCGCTCGCCGTCATTCTCGCCTATGGCATGTCGCTGTGGGAAACCATGCATCACGGCGCGCATGCCTGGTTCGACGCATCCGTCACGCTGCTCTTCTTCCTGCTGATCGGCCGCACGCTCGACCACATGATGCGCGACAGGGCGCGTTCGGCGATCACCGGACTGGCGAAACTGTCGCCGCGTGGGGCGATGATCATCACGGATGAGGGCGGCCGCGAATACCGTCCGATCGAGGATGTACGGCCGGGCGACAGGATCGCCATTGCCGCCGGCGAGCGCGTGCCGGTCGATGGCGTGATCGAAAGCGGCGTCAGCGATCTCGACAAGTCGATCGTCACCGGCGAGAGCGTGCCGGTGAGGGCCGCGGCGGGAGACGCGCTGCAGGCCGGCGTCGTCAACCTGACCGGCCCCATCGTCCTGAAGGCGACCGCGACGGCGCGCGACTCGTTCCTGGCTGAAATCATCGGCCTGATGGAATCGGCCGAGGGGGGCAGGGCGCGCTATCGTCGCATTGCCGACCGGGCTGCGGAAATCTATGCGCCTGCCGTTCATCTGCTGGCCTTTGGTGCCTTCCTGTTCTGGGGGCTTTATGGTGGCGACTGGAAGCAGGCGCTTTTGGTGGCGATCGCCGTGCTGATCATCACCTGCCCCTGCGCGCTCGGGCTGGCGGTTCCTGTGGTCCAGGTCGTTGCTGCCGGCCGTCTGTTCAAGAACGGCATCATGGTCAAGGACGGCTCGGCGATGGAACGGCTTGCCGAGATCGACACCGTCCTCTTCGACAAGACAGGCACGCTGACCGCCGGACGGCCGGAACTGGTCGGCAAGGACGAGATCAATGCCGGCTATCTCGATATCGCCGCGGAGCTCGCCAGACATTCCAATCATCCTCTGTCGGCTGCGCTGGCACGGCACGGCCGGGCGAGCGGACAGCGCTTCGATGCCATTCGGGAGGTTCCCGGCGCCGGCCTCCAAGCCGAAACGGCCGAGGGCGTCTACCGGCTCGGCAGCCGTCTCTTCGCCTGCGGTGCGGGTGCCCATGCGGACACGTCGGCGGAGGCCTATTCGGAGGTCGTCCTGTCGCTCGATGGTGGCGAATTGCAGGTGTTCCGTTTCCGCGACCACATGCGCGCCGATGCCGGCCGGGCTCTCGCGGAGCTTGCCGGAAAGGGCATTCGCACCGCGATGATCTCGGGCGACCGCGAGCCGGTGGTGAAAGCGTTTGCCGCGCGTCTCGGCATTTCCGACTGGAGAGCCGGCATGTCGCCGAAGGACAAGGCGGAGCATTGCGCGCGGCTGAAGGAAGAGGGACGCAGCGTGCTGATGGTCGGCGACGGCATCAACGATGCGCCGGCGCTGTCGGCGGCGCATGTCTCGATGGCCCCGGCGACGGCCGCCGATATCGGCCGGCAGGCCGCGGACTTCGTCTTCATGCATGAAAGCCTCGAAGCCGTGCCGCTGGCGATCGCCGTGTCTCGGCGTGCCGGGCGGCTGATCCGCGAGAATTTCGGTCTCGCGATCGTCTATAACGTCATCGCAGTGCCCATCGCGCTGATGGGGCTGGCGACGCCGCTGATCGCCGCCATCGCCATGTCGTCTTCGTCCATCATCGTCGTCCTGAACGCGCTGCGGTTGAACCGGCTCGGCCGTGCGAGGGCGCAGGAAGACGCAAAGCCCAAGGCCGGTTCGACGGCAGCGCCGAGGGTGGATGCCAAGGCGGCTTTGTCATGAGCAATCTCGTCCTTCTGATCCCGATTGCGCTGTTTCTCGGCGGTCTCGGTCTCTTTGCCTTCCTCTGGTCGCTGAAGAGCGGCCAGTACGAGGACCTCGACGGGGCTGCCTGGCGCGTGCTCGACGACGATGACGACAGGCCGGCGGCCGGTTGAGATCACAAGTTATTCAATCGATTATTTTGACACTTGTCGTCTCGGACCCTAAGTGCCACAACTCCCCCCGCAAGACTCTAGGGAGATTGAAGACGTGGAACAGGCAGAAATCGGTTTGATCGGTCTCGGTGTCATGGGTGCGAATCTCGCGCTCAATATCGCCGAAAAGGGCAACAAGATCGCGGTGTTCAACCGGACCGTCGAGAAGACGCACGAGTTTTTCAAGGACGCGGGCGCGCTTAAAGACAAGATCATTCCTTGCGAGACCATCGAGGATTTCGTCGCCGCCATCCGCCCGCCACGGCCGATCATCATCATGATCAAGGCCGGCGAGGCCGTCGATCAGCAGATCGAGCACCTGAAGCCGTATCTCTCCTCCGGCGACATCATGATCGACGCCGGCAATGCCAATTTCCGCGACACGATGGCCCGTTTCGACCGGCTGAAGGACACCGGGCTGACCTTCATCGGCATGGGCGTTTCCGGTGGCGAAGAGGGTGCACGCCACGGCCCGTCGATCATGGTCGGCGGCACGGAGGCCTCCTACAAGCGCGTCGAGAAGGTGCTGACGTCGATTGCCGCCAAGTATGACGGCGATCCCTGCTGCGCCTGGCTTGGCGAAAACGGTGCCGGCCACTTCGTCAAGACGATCCACAACGGCATCGAATATGCCGACATGCAGATGATCGCCGAAATCTACGGCGTCCTGCGCGACGGCTTCGGCAAGACGGCTGGCGAGATGGCCGACGTCTTCGGCGAATGGAACAAGGGTCGCCTCAATTCCTACCTCATCGAAATCACCGAAAAGGTGCTGTCCGCCGCCGATCCGATTTCCGGCAAGCCGATGGTCGACATGATCCTCGACAAGGCCGGCCAGAAGGGCACCGGCAAGTGGTCGGTGATCGAAAGCCAGCAGATGGGCATTCCGGCGACCGCGATCGAGGCAGCGGTGGCTGCACGATCGTTGTCATCGATGAAGGGCGAGCGCGAAGCGGCCGAGAAGATCTTCGGCCTCGAATCCGCGTCCTATCCGGCGAGCTACGGCCCGGACCTGCTCAAGGACC
Organism: Rhizobium sp. PAMB 3174; assembly: GCF_052908375.1. NCBI lineage: Bacteria > Pseudomonadati > Pseudomonadota > Alphaproteobacteria > Hyphomicrobiales > Rhizobiaceae > Rhizobium > Rhizobium sp. PAMB 3174. The sequence goes on from NZ_CM128608.1 coordinate 1,343,881, forward strand.
TCGAACTGGCGCTGTTTGCCGGCAAGATCGGCGCCTATGCGCAAGGCTTCGCCGTCATGTCGGCTGCGTCAAAGGAATTCGACTGGTCGCTGCCGATGCCGGTGATCGCCAAGATCTGGCGCGCCGGTTGCATCATCCGTTCGCAGTTCCTCGATGAGATCACCAAGGCGTTCACCGAGACGCCGGATGCGGCGAACCTCGTCGTCACGCCGGCCTTCTCGGCCATGCTGAAGGAATCGCTGCCGAGCCTGCGCCGCGTTGTCACCGCCGCGCTTGCCGCCGGCCTGCCGGTTCCGGCGCTTGCGTCGGCGCTCACTTATTTCGACAGCTACCGCCGCAGCCGTGGCACGGCGAACATGATCCAGGCGCAACGCGATTTCTTCGGCGCGCATGGTTTCGACCGCGTCGACGGCGCCGACAGCCACCATGGTCCGTGGGGCAGCGGGGCAGGAGCGGGGGCGTAAGGCCCCGGTTCCGACGATACTACACTGACAACCTTGGGAGGGGATCATGACGGTCGATCTGGCTGGAGAATGGCGGCTGAGCGATGGCGAGCATGCCGTCGCCATATCACTTCCCGGTGACGTCCACTCGGCGCTGCAGGCGGCGGGCGTGATCCCAGACCCCTATGCCGGCCGCAACGAGGAGGTCGTGCAATGGGTGGCGCATCGCGACTGGACGCTGGAGCGCAGCTTCACGCTCGATGACGTCGACGGCGACTGGTATCTCGACGTCGACTATCTCGATACGGTCGCGACTGTTACGGTCAACGGTGTCGTCGTGCTCGAGGCCGACAACTGCTTCCGCCGCTATCGTCCCGACGTGACGAAGGCGCTGAAGGCCGGTGAGAACACCATCCGCATCGTCATCCATTCCAGCATTGCCGTTGGTGCGGAGCGGCAGGCGGCGCAGCCCTTCTACATTCCCTACCAGCAAGCCAATTCGCCGATCCCCAACGGTAACATGCTGCGCAAGCCGCAATGCCATTTCGGCTGGGACTGGAACATCGCGATCGCGCCGCTCGGTGTCTACGGCACCATTGCGCTGAAGAAGCTGGAGACCGCCCGCATCGAGCATGTCGAGACGCGGCAGGTCTGGGACGAAGACGGCGTCGACCTGCATGTGTTAGTGACGGTCTTCGCTGCCGAACCGGGCATCCTGCCGGTGCATTTGGATCTCGACGGCGAACGGGTACGACTCGATTGTGGGATCGCGGCCGGCGAGACTGTCATCCGCCACGTCTTCCGCGTCGACAATCCGAAGCGCTGGTGGCCGGCGGGAAGCGGCGAGCAGGCGCTGTCGACGCTGATGGTCGGCACGGCTGCCGAAAGCGTGACGCGGCTTATCGGCTTCCGCGAAGTGGAGCTGGCGACGGACAAGGACGAGGCCGGCAGCCGCTTCGTCCTCAAGGTCAACGGACGCGAGATCTTCTGCCGTGGCGCCAACTGGATCCCGGCGGATGCACTGTTCTCGCGCACTAGCCCGGAAAAGACGGAGGCGCTGCTGCAGGCTGCTGCCGACGCCAATATGAACATGGTCCGTGTGTGGGGCGGCGGTTTCTACGAGCATGACTGGTTCTACGACATGTGCGACCGGCTGGGGCTGATGGTCTGGCAGGACTTCATGTTTGCCTGCAATCTCTATCCGTCGACAGACGACTTCCTCGACAATGTTTCCGCCGAGGTCGACTACCAGGTCCGCCGGTTGATATCGCATCCGTCGATCGTCCTTTGGTGCGGCGACAACGAACTCGTTGGCGCGCTCACATGGTTCAAGGAATCGTTGGCAGATCGCGACCGCTATCTCGTTTCCTACGATCGGCTCAACCGGACGGTGGAGCGCGCGTTGAAGGCTGCCTCGAAGGCTGCCATCTGGTGGCCGTCGAGCCCGGCGTCCGGCTATCTCGACTTCAACGACGCCTGGCACGCCGACGGCTCCGGCGACATGCACTACTGGTCGGTCTGGCACGAGAACAAGTCGTTCGACAATTACCGCACCGTTCGCCCGCGCTTCTGCTCGGAGTTCGGCTTCCAGTCCTATACGTCGATGCCGGTAATCCGTGACTTCGCGGCGGAAAAGGACATGAACATCGCCTCGCCGGTGATCGAGCTTCACCAGAAGAATGCCGGCGGCAACGAGCGGATTGCCGGAACGATGTTCCGCTATTTCCGCTTTCCGAAGGATTTTGAGAATTTCGTCTATCTGAGCCAGGTCCAGCAGGCGCTGGCGATCAGGACCGCCGTCGATTTCTGGCGGTCGCTCAAACCGCACTGCATGGGCACGCTTTACTGGCAGCTAAACGATACCTGGCCCGTCGCATCCTGGTCCAGCCTCGATTATGGCGGCAGCTGGAAGGCGCTGCATTATTTCGCCCGCCGCTTCTTCCAGCCGCTAAACGTCGCGGCCATCCCCTCCGAGGATGGCGCCGAGATCGTGCTTTCGGCCGTCAATGACACGGGCGATGCGCTGACCATGGACCTGTCCCTCGATGCCGTATCGCTGGATGGGCGCCGGCGGTCCTTGCGCTCCGTGACTGTGGACGTGCCGGCCGACAGGGCAGTTGCAGCCTGCACCTTGCCGGTTGACGCGCTTGCGTCGGGAGAGCTCCTGTTCTGGCGTTTCAGCGGGGCGAACGGGATGACCGGCGAGGGGCACTACTGCCACGGCACCTACAAGGCGCTGGAGCTTGAACCGGCGGGGCTTGTGGTCGAGCAGAAGGTGCTGCAAGACGGTGTTGTCGAGGTGATCGTCCGTGCCGAAGGTCTCGCGCTGTTCGTGTCGCTCGAAGCCGATGTTGCCGGCGCGTTCAGCGACAATGTCTTCGACCTGACTGCCGGCGAAGCAAGGACGGTTCTGTTCACGCCGGCAGTTGCCGGGACGCGGGCGACGGTTTTGCTGCGCGATCTCCAGTCCTGCTATTCCGCGACGTAAACTTGTCTTCGTAAGGGAACCTTACGACGATTCGGGCGTTCTTTGTCCTGCAGGCCGCAATGCAGCACGTGCTGCCGCAAAGCGGTCTGCGAGATATCTTGATTTTCATCCCGAGAGCTCCTCCATCGGGCAGCCGCGATGTTTTGCGGTGGCTTGGGGACTCGCGTAATTTTTAGAGATTCCAGATAGTTGCATTACCTATTTGTAATCTTCCCGTTCAGTTACGGTTCATCATTTAGCCGCTAGCCTCGGCTCATCAACAAAGGGAAAGGAAACACCCCATGAAAGCGATATTTGCAGCCCTTATCTCCGCTTCGGTCCTTGGCGCTCCGATGGCTTTCGCCGCTCAGCCGCACATGCAGACGACGACGAAGACCACGTGCCGCGAAAACCCGCGCATGACCGTCTGCAAGGAAACGACCGTCAAGCACAAGAAGAATGGCGAGACGAAGAAGGTCGTCAAGAAGTCCTATAAGCGCGGCCACCGCCTCGACCGCCACGACTACCGCGTCGCTTCCCGTGACGAGTGGCGCCGCCATCACCTGAACGCCCCGCCGCGTGGTCAGGAATGGGTGGTCGTCGACGGCCGTTACATGCTGATCAACAGCAGCACGCGCCTGATCATCAGCATCTTCGGCAACTAAGGCCGACCTCACGGAGGCGGATTTCGGTCCGCCTCCAGATCCTCTGAAATCGTTTTCAAAAATTTCTTCGGCAGTGGTTCCCAATCGGATGCGCGCGCACTAGTTTAGCCGCCAAACCGACGAGGGAGGAAACACTCATGGCGTGGCACCCGGCCGAAGACCGATACGAGAAGATGAAGTACAACCGCTGCGGAAATTCCGGCCTGAAGCTGCCGGCGATTTCTCTCGGTCTCTGGCACAATTTCGGCAACGACACGCCCCATTCGACCAAGCAGGACATCTGCCACAAGGCGTTCGATCTCGGGATCACCCATTTCGACCTCGCCAACAATTACGGCCCGCCGGCCGGTTCCGCCGAGACCGCCTTCGGCGAAATCCTGCGCAGCGACTTCCGTGGCTATCGCGACGAGATGATCATCTCGTCGAAGGCCGGCTACCTGATGTGGCCGGGACCCTACGGCGAGTGGGGTAGCCGCAAGTACCTGATCGCCTCCTGCGACCAGAGCCTGAAGCGGATGGGCCTCGACTATGTCGACATCTTCTATTCCCACCGCTTCGATCCGGACACCCCGCTGGAAGAGACCTGTGCTGCGCTCGATCATATCGTGCGATCGGGCAGGGCGCTCTACGTCGGCATCTCGTCCTACAATTCGCGCCGGACGCAGGAAGCCGCGGAAATCCTGAAAAGCCTCGGCACGCCGTGCCTCATCCATCAGCCGAGCTATTCGATGATCAATCGCTGGATCGAGGAGGACGGCCTGATCGACACGCTGAAGTCGCTCGGCATGGGCTCGATCGTCTTCTCGCCGCTTGCCCAGGGCATGCTGACGTCGAAATACCTGAACGGGATTCCCGAGGGTAGCCGGGCGGCCCAGGACAAGTCGCTTAATCCCGACTTCCTGAACGAGAAAAACCTTGAAAACATCCGCGCGCTCAACCGCATCGCCGAGCGGCGCGGCCAGACGCTGGCGCAGATGGCGATTGCCTGGGTACTGCGCGAAGGCCGCATCACCACTGCGCTGATCGGTGCGAGCCGGGCCTCGCAGGTCGAGGATTGCGTCAAGTCGCTCGACAATCCCGATTTCACTGCAGAAGAACTGGCCGAGATCGATCGCCATGCACGCGAGGCGGACATCAACCTGTGGGCCGCGTCGGCCGAACGGAAGGGACCGCAGCGCAAGAAGAAGTAAGATCCAAGGGGCCTTTGGGAGGAGACCTTCATGATACGCAATCCGATCCTGCCGGGGTTCAATCCGGATCCGTCGATCTGCCGGGTTGGCGATGACTACTACATTGCCACCTCGACCTTCGAATGGTTTCCGGGTGTGCAAATCCACCACTCTCGCGATCTGGTGAACTGGCGATTGGTGCGGCGGCCGCTGGAGCGGGCAAGCCAGCTCGACATGCGCGGCAATCCCGACAGCTGCGGTATCTGGGCGCCGTGCCTTTCCTATGCCGATGGGCAGTTCTGGCTCGTCTACACCGACGTCAAGCGGCTCGACGGTTCCTTCAAGGATGCGCACAACTATATCGTCACCTCGCCATCGATCGAGGGCGAGTGGTCCGACCCGGTCTACGTCAATTCGTCCGGCTTCGATCCGTCGCTGTTTCACGATGACGACGGCCGCAAGTGGTTCATGAACATGCACTGGAACCATCTGCCGGTGGCGCACGGCACAATCGGTGGTAACACCGCCTTTGACGGCATTCTGCTGCAGGAGTGGGACGCCGAAACGAAGAGCCTCAAGGGTCCCATCCACAACATCTATGCCGGCACGGATCGCGGGCTCGTCGAGGGGCCGCACGTCTTCAAGAAGAACGGCTGGTATTATCTGACTACTGCCGAGGGCGGCACGGGTTACGATCACGCGATCACCATGGCGCGGTCGCGGTCGATCACCGGCCCCTACGAGACCCACCCGGACAAGCATCTGTTGAGCGCCAAGGGCCATGGCGACGCGCCCTTGCAGCGGACCGGGCACGGACAATATTTCGAAACGCCGGACGGACGTCCGGGAACGACCTTTCTCTGCGGCCGGCCGCTGTCGCCGCTTCGCCGCTGCACGCTCGGCCGCGAGACCGGGCTGGAGGCCTGTGTGTGGAAGGAGGACGGCTGGCTCTATCCGCTGAGCGGTTCACCGGTCGCGCGGCTGGAAGTGCCGGAACTTTCCGGCGCAGCACAGGTGGAAAAACCCACGGTGATCGAACATGTCTTCGATACGCCCGACCTGCCCGACGATTTCCAGTGGCTGCGAACACCGGCGCCGGAGCGCATCTTCAGCCTGAGCGACCGTCCCGGACGGCTTCGGCTCTACGGGCGCGAGAGCATCGGTTCCTGGTTCGAGCAGGCGCTGGTTGCGCGGCGGCAGGAGCATCATTGCTTCAGGGCCGAGACGACCCTGGAATTTTCGCCGGACACCTACCAGCAGATGGCGGGGCTCACGCATTACTATAACCGCAACAAGCTCTTCGCGCTGGCCGCGACGGTGGATGCGGAACTCGGGCCTTGCCTGACGGTGCTCGCCTGCGCCGGCGATCCGTCGATGAAGCTTTCCTATCCCGTCGGCATGGGTATTTCGGTGCCGGACGGGCCGTTGCATCTGGCGATGGAGGTACGGGACAACGATCTGCGCTTCTTCTGGAAGCTGGACGGTTCCGACGACTGGAACGCGATCGGCCCGGTGCTCGACGCAAGCGTCGTCTCGGACGAGGGTGGGCTTGGCGAACACTGCTCGTTTACCGGCGCCTTTGTCGGCATGTTCGCCTTCGACATGACGGGCAGAGGGAAACCGGCCGATTTCAGCCGGTTCCTGTATCAGATCCTCGAGTGAGGTTTACGATTGGCTGCCAAGGCAGTCGTTGAGCGATGTCGCGAGGTTGTGCAGCAGGGTGAAGTAGAGGTCCGGACCGTCGGGAATGGCGGCGCCGAGCGGATCTAGGGTCGAAGCCTTGGCGTTCGTGCCCTCCATGACGACGCTGACGAGCTTCGGCTCGAATTCCGGTTCGGCGAAGACGCAAGTGGCGTTGAGACTGGCGATCTTGTCCTGGATTTCCTTGATGCGGGCGGCACCCGGGGCAGTCTCGGGGCTCACCGTGATCGAGCCGGCCTCGTTCACGCCGTAGCGCTTCTCGAAATAGTGATAGGCATCGTGGAAGACGATGAAGGGCTTGTCCTTGATGGGCGCCACGATCGTGGTGATCTGCGCGTCCAGTTCGCCGAGCCGCTTTTCAAGCTTGGCCTCGTTGGCGCGGTACTTCGCTGCGTTTTCGGGATCGGCCTTTTCCAGCGTGGCGGCCATGTCGCGGGCAATCGCCTTGGCATTTTCCGGGTCCAGCCACAGATGCGGATCATAGGCGCCGTCGTCGTCGCCGTCATCATCCGCTTCGAACGTGCCGCCTTCGCGCGGCTGAAGCTTGATCAGGCCCTTGGCCTCGTCGAGCTGGGTCACGGTCGCGTTGCCGGCGAGAGAGGAGAGCGGCTTTTGGAGGAATGCCTCCAGCGTCGGCCCGACCCAGAAAATGACATCCGCCTTCTGCAGCTTCTCGGCGTCCGACGGCTTCAGCGAGAATGCGTGCGGCGAGGAGGCGCCGTCGACGATGATGCCGGGCTTGCCAATGCCTTCCATGAGGGCGGCTGCCAGCGAGTGGATCGGCTTGATCGAGACCACGACATTCGGCGCGGCTGCGGCCTGGCCGGCGGCAAACAGAATGGCTGCAGAGGCGAAGAGGGAGGTGAATTTCATGGGAGGCTCCTTGATGAATATGTTATAAAGTTACATATCTTGTGTAATGCTATAACGTATGCGATATGAGCCTGCAAGATTGAATGAGAGCGAATATGCTGAAAAAAATGAAAGGCGATGGCGGGCCGCTTGTCTCGCTCGACAATGCCGGCGTCAGCCGCAACGGCCGCTGGCTGGTGCGCGGCGTCGAGTTCAGTGTCGCGCCGGGTGAAATCGTCACGCTCATCGGACCGAACGGCTCCGGCAAGTCGACGAGCGCCAAAATGGCGATCGGGGTGATGAAGCCGGACGAGGGCAGGGTGACGCGCCGGGCGGGCCTGAAGGTTGGCTACGTGCCGCAGAAGCTCGCCATCGACTGGACGCTGCCCTTGAGCGTGCGCCGGCTGATGACGCTCACCGGGCCGCTGCCGGCCGCTGACATCGATGAGGCGATGAAGGCGACCGGTATCGACCATATGGCCGATGCGGCCGTGCAGGGGCTCTCCGGCGGCGAATTCCAGCGGGCGCTGATTGCCCGCGCGATCGCCCGCAAGCCCGACCTCCTGGTGCTCGACGAACCGGTGCAGGGCGTCGACTATTCCGGCGAGATCGCCATCTATGATCTGATCCGCGAGATCCGCAACCAGACCGGCTGCGGCATCCTGATGATCTCGCACGATCTGCACATCGTCATGGCGGCGACCGATACGGTCATCTGCCTCAACGGCCATGTCTGCTGCCGCGGCACGCCGCAGAGCGTCAGCCAGAGCGCCGAATATGCGAGCCTGTTCGGCATGCGCGGGGCGCAGACGCTGGCGGTCTATTCCCACGAGCACGACCACACGCACCTGCCGGACGGGCGCGTGCGCCATGCCGACGGCAGCGTGACCGAACACTGCCATCCGGACGACGGCCATCATCACGATCACGATCATGCTCATGACCACGCCGGCCATGCGGATGGTGATGGCCACAGCCACGATCATGATGGCCACAATCACGGAGAGGGCGCTCGCCATGCTTGACGATTTCTTCGTTCGCGCGCTGATCGCCGGCATTGCCGTGGCGCTGATGGCCGGGCCGCTCGGCTGCTTCATCGTCTGGCGGCGGATGGCCTATTTCGGCGACACGATGGCGCATTCGGCGCTGCTCGGCGTTGCGCTGCATCTGATGTTCCAGCTCAACATGGTGGCGGCGGTCTTCGCGGTTGCCGTCGCGATCTCCGTCATCCTCATCCTGCTGCAACGCCGGCAGGCGCTGTCGGCGGATGCGCTGCTCGGCATCCTGTCACATGCGACGCTGGCGATCGGCCTCGTGCTCGTCGCCTTCATGACCTGGGTGCGCATCGATCTTCTCGCCTATCTGTTCGGCGACATCCTGGCCGTCAACAAGAGCGACATCGCCATGGTCTGGGGCGGCGGAGCTATCGTCATCGGCTGCATCGTGGCGCTGTGGCGGCCGCTGCTGGCGGCAACCGTCAATGCGGAACTGGCCGAAGCCGAAGGACTGAAGCCGGAACGGGCGCGCTTCCTGTTCATGGTGCTGATGGCGCTCGTCATTGCCATCGCCATGAAGATCGTCGGCATCATGCTGATCACCTCGCTGCTGATCATTCCGGCCGCGACGGCGCGGCGCTTTTCCGCTACGCCCGAGATGATGGCGGTCATGGCCTCGATCATCGGCGTGCTGGCAGTCACCGGCGGCCTTTACGGCTCGCTGACCTATGACACGCCGTCCGGCCCGTCGATTGTCGTCGCGGCGCTGATCCTCTTCCTCTTGTCACTGCTGCCGGTCTCACGCAAACTGTCCCGCAGCCGCTCCGGAGCACGACCATGAACGAGATGATCAAGCTGACGAAGAACCAGGAACTGGTGCTGGGTGCGCTATCCGATACGGATGGCGCGCTGTCGGCCTACCAGATCCTCGACCTTCTTCGCGATGACGGCTTTCGCGCGCCGCTGCAGGTCTACCGGGCGCTGGAGAAACTGACCGAATCGGGGCTGGTGCATCGGCTCGAAAGCATCAACGCCTTCATCGCCTGCGCCCATCGCCACAAGGACTGCTGCGGTGGTCATGGCGCCGGCATCGCCGCCTTCGCCATCTGTGAGAAGTGCGGCCATGTCAGCGAGTTTCACGACCACGGCCTTGAGGATCGCCTGACGGCACTGACGCAGGCGAAAAAGTTTGTACCGACCAAGACGACGGTGGAAATCCGCGGCCTGTGCGAGGCCTGCGCGGCGGCAGCGGCCTGATCCTCGTTTTCTGATTTGACCTCACCCTGACCCTCTCCCCGCACGCGGGGAGAGGGAACATGACCGGCTTTCGGTGATGCAAGGGGCCAGCGTCTCGCGTCCTTCTCCCCGCACGCGGGGAGAAGGTGCCGGCAGGCGGATGAGGGGCGCTTCTGCGGATGCGTCCTTCCCGATCAATCCAGACGCCGCAGGTCCTTTGCAAACCGCTGCCAGTTGGCGACGTAGTGTGCGGCAGACTTCTTCAAGCCTTTGACAGCGTCCGCGTCCAGCGTGCGGACCACCCGTGCCGGGCTGCCGACGATCAGGGAATTGTCCGGGAACTCCTTGCCTTCGGTCACCAGCGCGTTGGCGCCGACGATGCAGTTGTTGCCGATTCTGGCCCGGTTGAGGATGGTGGCGCCCATGCCGACCAGCGAATTGTCGCCGATGATGCAGCCGTGGACGATGGCACGGTGACCGATCGTGCAGCCTTCGCCGATCGTCGCCGGCGCGCCGGGATCGGAATGGATCACCACGCCGTCCTGGATATTGGTGCGCGCGCCGATCGTCATCGGCTCGTTGTCGCCGCGAAGGACCGCTCCAAACCAGATGCCGACGTCTTCACCGAGGATGACATTGCCGATGACCTGCGCATCAGGAGCGATCCAGTATTTGCCGTCTTCCGGCGTTTTCGGCTGAGTGTTTGCGAGCGCGTAAAGCGGCATGCGATTCCTCCGGCTGCTTTTTCTGTTTATGCGTCGCGGATGCTAGCATCAAAGCGGACAGCGATGAAAACTGGTTTTTTGCCCCGACATGCGCTATCTGGCCGGCCAAAGGATGAACGAATGTACGCTGAAACCCTGAAAACCGGCCACAAGATCTTCGCCGTTGCGCCGATGATCGATTGGACGGACAATGGAGAAAATACTATAAAATCAATATGTTGAGACTTTTGATTTTTAAGTGTTGTACTTTTGGTTGTATTTTCCTCGCCATCCTTGGATGGATATGGACTGCGAATGGCATCCAATAACGTCTACAGCGTTTTGCATATGCCGTGTTTTGGCGATTGGGCTTTCATGCGAACAGTCACAGACGGTCAGGGATCCGTATTTGGCGCAACTGCGGAGGCATTCACCAAACAAGAAACGATGTTGTTATCTGCCGCGCGCCGGAAGGGGAATCCGTTGTAATCCGTGGAATTCGGGCGTTGTCTGGCAAGCGCAGATCCACGGCTTCTTGACTGTTCCAGCAAGTGAACCGGCGTATTGCAACAAGGCCGATTTCCGTGGAAAGCGGTTATCTCAAGGGTTTGAAGTGGGTCAGAACGACACCCAGTCGGACAGTCTTTTCTTATCGCTCACCATCTTCATCATATCGTTCAAGGTGTCCCGATCGGTCAGTAACTCCGCCATGGTTGCTGGCTGCCGAGAGCGGCCGTCCTCTATTCGCGAGGCGTCTTCGATATAACCGGTGAAGGATGCGATCAGATCTGTCCATTCGCCGCTATAGCCATCGAGAACCGAACCGCGGACACGATCGGGGCCCAGGCATGCAATCATCATTTTCGGCTCGAAAGCATCCGGGTCGGGCCGCCACGCTTCGGGCGATGCGATATCGCTGCCGCGTCGGGCAACGGGAGCGAACAGGCTGACCGATATCGGATTAATGAAGCACTCGTTCATTTCGTTCATCACCCAGGCGGAACTGTTCTTGCCCATGCAGGCATGAGCGGCAAGAACACCGATACCGAATGCCACGACGTGCACGTGTCTCGGCTTCTTCTCTACGTCTGCCGGTGGAAAGATCGATTCGACGCCGAAATTTGCCAAGACCGACCAGAGCGCATTGCCCTTAGCCGCCGAATCCTCAATGCCATCCAGAAACGCTTTGACCAACGACGTAGTGACGCGGCCTGCGCGGCGCTCCAGATAGGCCGTGATGTCATCCGGCGCTCCCGATCGAAGTGCGGAGGCGAACTGCGCTTCATCAACCATTCGCGCTGTAAGAGAACGAATCTCGTCGGCGCCGAAAAGAATGTTCATCGGGTAAATTCTGGCCGCCTTGAAACGTGGAATGAGGGCGGCTGAAAGCCGCGCGGCGCTCTCGGGGCCAAGGGCGGGGTCATGAAAGATGAAGGCCAGTGCTTTGTAGTGCTTTTCGCGATCGAGCCAGCTTTTTGGCGTCGCGAGGTGCAGCGCCGTTTCCCTGAGGGACCGCAATCCGACGCCTATGCGACCATCCTCAACCAAACCGAGACGCTCGGCATGGGCGATGTGACCGATAATCGCCAAGCGGCGCGGGTCGGGCAAGGCGGCAATGGGATTGGGCATCTCACTGCGTTGTGGTTTCTTGTGTTGTTGGTAGGCGCGAAGGGGCAGGTTATGGGCAGTCGGAGCGGGCGGGGCTATCTGCAAAACCCACGCATCCATGACTGTGTCGGCCCAGTCGGCGTAGGACCAGTGTGCGACGCCCGGCAGCTCGGCACCGGTCTCGGGATGTTGCCAGCATCCCCATCCTGCGCCCCAGGAGTTCTGCACCAGGAAGCCGGTTTCGTCGTATCCAACCAGCACGAAGGCGTGAGGCGCGCGGCGATCGCGCCGGTGCGGAATAATTCCCTTCTTAGGTGAGTGCCAGCCGCTGTGTGTCCACGCCGAAACCACCACGGCGCCGGCCTCCTGTATGGCCATCTGGAAATCGGGCAGGCTCGGTCGGAGACGGTAATAGGCCCCGAGCGTGTTTTGTCGAGCCTCCTTCGCGCGGTTGACGGAGAGAAACCAGTCGCGCGCGTCGTCATCCTCGGCAGCGAATGAAACTCCGCTGTGATAAAGGCCCTTGATCGCGCCGCGCAACGAGGTGCCTTCAGGCAGGTCGTCCACGAACTCGTCATAAAGCCTGCCCATCTCATAGATCATTCGAGCGCTTACCCGCTCTTCGCGACCCTGGGCGGCGAGGCCGCGATCGATAGTTGTGGCGATGGCGCATCCACAGCAGTCGGCCAGCAGCCATTGTTCGCGGAGGCTTGCGGGGTCCATTGGGGCCGGCAGGCAATTCGGCTTCGCCACGCATAGCGCGGGCTGGTAGTACCGGTCGCGAATGTCGTGGCGGTCGGCGACGGTGCGGGGCGAATTGGCATAGGCTCCGGGTGCGGATGATGGCAGGTCGTTCGGTCCGCCGGGCACCGCTTCGAACATCTCGTCCGCATTGGTGTGCATGTCGATGGCCCTGCCTACTTCTACAGAAGGCCGTGGGGTCTCCGGCGGTATTGTTGCAAAATCCGTCACAGCGTCTTCCTGCACGTCCGGGTCGAAGCGGTCGCGCAGCGCAGGATCGCTAAGCGCTCCAGGCAGGTAGACCAGTGTATTCGAACTTGTGCCCGTGTCTCCTTGATAATGCAGACCGATCAAGCCGCCCGTAGTTGCGTCGATGACGGGAGATCCTGAACTCCCGGGCAGGGTGGTCGCGTCGTGCCTGGCAGTCTTCGAGATCGGGCCTGGCGGTTCCGAAACCGCTTTCAGCCGGCCTGGTGAGGCTCGCTTGATCCCGGTCTTCACCTCGTCTCCGACACCGAACACCGCCTCGAACTTGCTTTGACCGGATGCGGAAGGCGGCGTGACCGGGTAGCCAACTACGCAAATCGGCGCGTTGGTCGTGGCTGTGCCGGTCAGTGCTGCCGCTAGAGGTATTGGCAGCCGGCTCGAAGGCTTCTTGAGTCTCAGCAGGGCGATGTCCAGCGATGAATGGATGAACTCGAATGCCTCTATCCCGATCGTTTCTCGGGCAAACTCATCTGTTGCCTCGAACTCCACCTCGAGATCACGCAGGGCGCTCAGATTTGCCGGTTCAACTTCGGGGGACGGGCCGGCCGAAATGCCGGCTCCCTCCTGAAGGATTACCCGGGCTACGTGTCGGGCGGTTGCGACAAGCAGCGGATTGGCGCCAACCCTGACGCAGGTTGCCAGGACTTGTTCGGGCGCGGCGCTGATATGGATCTTTCCGGTTGCGGCGGCGGCACGTTGGATGTGTGGCTTCATGATGTCGAACTCCTGGGTGAAACCCGGAGGAGGTGAGGCATTGTCCGGCAATCCGTCATTAATCAAGATAAAAGCTGGCCGGTATTTGTGGATGATGGATCCGACACGGCCTGTAAACCGGCTGGATCGATCGCCACAGAGTTCTTGATACAAGAAAAAATTCCGCATAACGATTCATTCCATCGCACAATCGGAGTGCAAAATCGATTTGTCTGTATTAACATATTTCTTGTGAATATTGAATTCATAGAATACTATCTTGGGATATCGTTTTTCTGATCTAAAAAAGGGAGGCGTTAATATGTTCAAGTTCTTTCTTGGATGTGTAGCCTTATGTTTTCAAACCTTTTTTATGTCGGTCTGCTTCGCGTTCTCGGCAGATGAGCCAAGAGATTTTGAAGTTGCGTGCGCTGAAGTGAAGAAGCCCGCCTCAGGCCGGGTCGTCTGCGCCGATCTGGTCGCGATTGAGCAAGTTCTCGTTTACAACCGCTTCGGCTCCTTCAATCCGTTCGGCACGATCTTCGCGCTGCGCAGAGACGTGGTGCCAGCTTTGCCTGGCCAGGCGAAAGTCGATGCCGAGTATTGCGACAGCCTGCTTGGAACTGAGGCTCCTGAAGGCGATCTGTCGCCTGGGGCCGTGCGATTGAAAGACTGCAAGCGGCCCCGTCCGGTGACCTTGAGGGTCAATGTGGGCGACACCCTTGTGCTGCAGGTCGAGAACCTGCTGAGGGGTCCCGAGGCTCCGGACTTCTCGAAGGACTTTTGCGGCGATACCACTCTGGCTGATGAGGGGCAACGCCGGGTCAGGGTCGGCGTTCGGATAAGCGGAGTGGAAGAGCCCGGCGAGCGCAACGACCTACTTGTCCGTCACGGTGAGGCCGATTGCCGCGAGAAAGCGCAGGATGGCGCGCAAGTCGCCGAGCCCGGTGCGCCGGACTGGCCGAGTACCCGCCTGGTCAACCTCGTCGCACAAGGCCTGCATCCTCTGGTCGACCCGGAGACGGGTAAGGTCCCGGGCGCCTGTCGCGGTCTCGACGCCGTTGCGCCGGGCGAGAGCTTTACCTGCCGCTATAGCGTCGATCAGGAAGGCACCTATTTCTTCGCCTCGATGGCCGCGCCGGCAGGCGGCGAAGGCGACGGGGGCTCAATCGTGCACGGGCTCTTCGGGGCCGTTGTAGCCGAACGGCAGGGCTCGCGCTGGTATCGCAGCCAGGTCAGCCGAGCGGCGCTGGATGCGGCCTGGTCGCGTTCTGAGCAAGCGGTCGCGACGGTCTGTAAGGACGGTAGCGCGGGCGGGCTAGGGCAGGCTGCCGGTGGCGACCATGTCCGGCTGGGACAGTTGTCGTACGAGGCCACGGACCCCTGCAACGACGACGCTCCGATCCTGAATATGGCCCGGACCATCGGGAGATCACAAGCCGACTTCGATGCCGCGAGCCATCTGGAGATCGTGCACACCGATCTTAACGCGATAATATGGTGCAACGATGCGCTGCCCCAGGACCGGCAGGACTGCCGCGCGCCGAACGATTCAGCCATACCCACGACGGAGCCGGGTTATAAGGCGTTTCGGGAATTCTCGGTCTTTTTCCATGACGAGTTGAAGACCTTCTATACGCGCAATTTTCACGAATTGGGCCAGCTCGGCCAACTCGCCGGGGTAAAGGACGGCTTTGCCATCAACTATGGCGCCTCGGGAATGGGTTCGCTGCTCCTGGCCAATCGGAAGGGCATCGGACCCTCGGCGGATTGCATGGAATGTCTTTACGAGGAGTTCTTCCTAACATCCTGGGCCAATGGCGACCCGGCGCTGCTGGAATGGTATGCCGACGACCCGTCTAATGTGCATCACAGCTACCTCAACGACCCGGTGGTTTTCCGCAACTTCCACGCCGGCCCGAAGGAGACCCATGTCTTTCACCTGCATGCGCATCAGTGGTTCGCCGGCAACGACCCGAACCGCGGCAGCTATCTGGACAGCCAGACAGTCGGCCCGCAGCAGGGCTTCACCTACAACATCTACCATGGTGGGTTGCGTGGGGAAAACGGGGACGGCAAGGGCTGGTGGGATACCCAGGGTTCGGGCAATCGCAATCGTACGGTGGGAGATTCGATTTTCCACTGTCACCTCTATCCGCATTTCGCCCAGGGCATGTGGGCGCTCTGGCGGGTGCATGACGTGTTCGAGGACGGCACACGGAAACTGCCCGACGGGCAGGCCGACGCCGGGCTTTCTATCGACTTTGCTCCGCGTGAGAATGACGACCCGGTGATGAAGCGCGCGGGCAGTGTAAATGCTGCCACCGGGGCCTGGCAGGATGCCGGCGGGACGCCGGTGCCGGCGCTGGTGCCGCTGCCGGGCGAACCGCTGCCGCTGCTGCCCTCCTACGGGGAAGGCGGCGAAGTGGCCGCGGCGGACCCCGAGGTGGCGCCAATGCCGGGCTACCCATTCTATATCGGCGGCAAACCTGGTCATCGCCCGCCACAAGCCCCACTCGACATCGCCCGCAACTTCGGCCCCAACCCGGACTTCGACAAAAAACCTGACGAGCAGATTGGCGATGGCCCCGACTCGCGCATGCCGGTCGTTGACGATGTCTGGCTCGCGGCCGGGCTGAACCGTCACGTGGTGGGCGACCGCTCGGTGCGCGTGACCGGCGAGAAATCGCCGAAAGTGCTCGACGACGGTACGCCGGTAAAGAGCCTCACCGGCGAGCGCAAGTCGCGCTTCTATGCGCAGGCGGTCGCCAAGGCTTTCGCCCTCGGCGATCTCAGCGGACACCTCGAGAAGGCTGAAATCGAGCCGCTGAGCCCGTGGGGAACGTTGCTGGAACGGGCGGCGATGGGTTTTCACTTCGACGGGCGGCTTTCGGTCGATGGTCAATCGAGCGCCACGCCGCTAAAACTGGAGGCCATCGATGGTTCCCTGATTGACGGGCAGGCCCAGCGTGGCACCTATGCGACGGCAAGGGCGCCGCGCCCTGACAGCGACCAGCCCGGCTTTGACGGCGGTTTCTACGTCAATGGCAGTGCGCCAAAGCCCGGCGCACCTTTCGCCGACCCCTGCGGGACGGCAATGGCCCACGAACGCGTGCCGCCCAAGGCGGATCCGTTCGGACGGGGTTGGCTGGAAGCCGAAGATTTCCTGCACGATCCCAAGCTCAAAGGTTACCGTCGTTACGAGGTTTCGGCGGTGCAGCTCGACATGATCGTCAACTCCGCCGGATGGCACGACCCGCAGGCGCGAATCAACGTGCTGACGGCCGAGTCCGATGACTACAAGGACGGTGAGAAGGACTGGCGCATCTCGCCGGTGATCTCCGACAGCGAGGAGCCGTTCTTCTTCCGCGCGCTTTCCGGAGAATGTATCGAATTCCGCCACACCAACGAGTTGCCCAAAAAACTGGAACTCGACGACTTTCAAGTGAAGACGCCGACCGACACGATCGGCCAGCATATCCACCTGGTGAAGTTCGACGTCACCGCGTCCGACGGTTCTGGCAATGGCTGGAACTACGAGGACGGAACCTTCGCCCCTGACGAGATCGCCGGCCGCCTCTGCGCTTGGGCCGAGGGGAATGAAGCCGTTCGAGAAAATCTCACCGCCGTCGCGCAGCGCATCCGTGATGTGATCGCTAAGGAAAAACTCGACCTAGAGCCGCCGACGGATTTCTGCACCTGGAACGTGACCGAAGCCCACAACCTCTGGCGGCTCGAGCGCAACCGCTTCCCGTTCCTGTTTCAGACCACCACCCAGCGCTGGTTCGCCGACCCGATCCTCTCGGCCGACGACGACGGCGAGGTGGACCGGACCATGCGCACCGTCTTCACCCATGATCACTTCGGCCCCTCCTCAATCCAGCAGCATGGTTTCTACTCCGCGCTGGTCGTGGAGCCACCCGCGCGTCTGGAGGGGGAAGTGGACGGTGAACCGTTGGTTCTCGCCTCCGATGCAAGCAGCTGGTATCCGCGAATCCAGCCCCCCGGCGAGGATGGAGAGGAGGGCAGGCCTCTGCCCGATCCTGTTCGTGAAGCCTCCGTTGCCTGGGGCGGCAAGGCGTGGGAGGGCGCGCGCAAGCGGGTCGTCACCCAGCCCAATGGCAAGGCGGCGGCGAAAGACCCGACCTATTTCCAGCATCCGAACTATCGCGAATTCATGCTTTCGATCGCCGATTTCGCCCTGCTCTATGACCCGCGCGATCGTGAGTCGCCCCGTCTTGACAAGATAGAGGCGCAATCCGATGAGATTGCCGGGGGGCTGGAGGGCATGGAAAAACTTTACTGCGAAGCCTTCTGGCGCAATTCCCCGGCCTTGCTCGAAACGGTCTGCGGCACGGTGCCGGAGCGCGATACCGGCACCACCAGCTATTATTTTCCAAACGATCCGCCGCCGGCCTTCTTCGCCGCGGGCGCATATCGGGACGACGTGCACCGCACCCTCTATGCGGGTGACCTGTTCGAGGGCACCCATCTGCAGACCGACGCGCCCGAAGTGGTCGAGCTTGGCGAGCATCTCACGCGCTATCGTCAGAAGGCTGCCGGAACCTGGCGCCCTGAGCTTGGAACGGAGCAGAATCGTGGGATGGCAAAGCCGGTGGCCGGGCCGCTGAGGCCGGAGTCCATATCGGTCGACCATCACGACCCATATCTCGTCAACTACCGAGGCGCGCCTATCCCTCTTAGGATCGGAACAAAGAACAAAGACGGCAGCCTTTCCAACGACTGCGCGCCCAGGCAGATGAACCGTCCCGGAGAGAACGGGCCGAGCGAAGTTGTGTCTTCGCTGGAGGCCGGGAGTTTCGGGCAATGTTCTGTTGCCTATCAGCGCAGCGACGATGAAGGCGGCGACATCGGCATGGCTTTTTCTTCGCGTCTGCATGGTGACCCCGAAACCCCCGTGCTCGAAGCCTTCGAAGGTGAGCGGCTGGTGTTACGCATGATACAGGGCGCGCAGGAAGTGCAGCACATGTTCGGCATCGCCGGGCAGCCGCTACGCCGCAATATTGACCAACACTGGATGCGCGGCGCTCAGCCGCTCGGTCATTCGGCCGCATGGGACGGTGCGCCGACGCTGCAGGCTGCCTGTTTGGAGCGTGAGGTGATCCGCCTGAGCGATCCTCGCGACTATGCCAAGTGGCGCGATACCGCACCCGACCGCTGGGCAGAAGTGGGATTGGACGAGGATTGGTGGAAAGTCTACGAAAACGCGCTGGAGACCTGCGACAATATCGAGGGTTTCACCTACGCCCAGGAAATCGGCATCTCGGAGCATTTTGAAATGCAAGGCTCCCTACGGTCGGATGTAAACCTCAGTATTGAGGTCGCCCCGCCGATGCCACAGCCCGGTCCGGAACTCCCCTTCGATGAAGTGCCGAGAGATTCCTCGGATTACTTCTACAGCTATGGCGCCGCCGACGCGCTCTGGAACGGGGCTTGGGGACTGGTGCGGATATTCAAGAACGAAGACGCGCTCGACCCCAGGACCGTTGACTACGCACCTGGCGGAACCGGCAACGCGAACGGCGACAAAATCGGGCTGCGTTTGTCCAAAGTTCCGACTTTCCGCGAAGGCGGCGAGGAATTTCGAGCCAAAGACAAATTCGCCTCGCGCAACGGTCTCGCCTGCCCGGTGCCCAAGGCGGATGATCCCCAGCGCGTGGTCGATGCCGTGGTGGCCGCAGTTGAAATGCGCCGTGTCTTTCCAGCACAGCCGGGCACCGTTTACGGCGAGCATCTCTACGATCCTGACGGTCTCTTTCTCGCGCTTGTCGCTCCGGGTGCATTGGGACTGGCAGGCATCGAGGACACGGGCTTCTCCGATCTCGAAGCGGATCAGGTGATCGCGGCGATCCGGATGGCCTATCCCGTGCAACCCGAACCCTTCGTGCTGCGCGTCGCGGCCGGAGACTGCCTGCGGATCCGGGTGTTGAACCTGCTGGGAGAGAGCGGCGGTATGCGCGATCTGCTGGGCGACGCGATCATGCCCAGGATCGTGCCGCTCAACACGGATCCCACGCCCTCTGTCGAGGAACGCCCGGTCGCAGAAGGCTCCTCCACGCTGCAGACGGTCGGGTTGCTCGACCGGCCGGCGGGCCCGGCCGGCGGCGTGCGGCCTTCGGCGCGGCTTGCGCTGAACTTCGGCCTGCCAGGCCTGGACCTTATCCGAGACACGCCCCATGGCTTCGGCTACAACGCCGATGCTCTTGCCGGCGGCAACGGGGGAGTTACAGCCTCCGAGGTATTGGTGGCCTATGCCGGGCGGGTCCGCCTCGACCTTCCAAAGGAGGACGGGATTAACCGTCTGATTGCCCGCAAGCTTTATGAGCAACTCCTCGGGCCGGATTATCTGTTGGACGGAACGCTGCTGGGTTGGCTCAGCGACAAGATGCGAGAGATCAAGGCCGAAAACCTCGACGGCGCTAAGCTGGACTCGGCGATCAGAAATACTCTCAATGTCGTTGACGCAAACGAAGCCGACAGCCTTGGCAGCATTCTTGGAAAGCCCAAAACCATTGAACTCCGGGCATCCGTCTCCGAGAGTGTGAGCGCATCCTTTAGCGCCGCTGTGACCTTCTCGCCCTGCGGACAGGATCCGTGCCTCGACGACCCGGACGAACTGAATACGGTCCTGCGCGAACTGATGCGCTTGGCGATCCGCCAGGCACTCGATGAAAGCACCCATTGGATTCCCTACGCATTTGGCCCCGCCCCGGTTCGGCCACTGGCGGATCCGGTGGGGCAGGTGCCGCATGGTCTGTTCGGGGTGGTTGACGTGGTGCCGACCAATTGGCGCCCGCTGGGTGATGACGGATTGCGGTGTGATCCTGTTCGGCCCGATGGCTTCAGGCGTTGCACGGCGACCTACGTGGCGCAGACGGGTGACGGGCAGCCGATGCTCTGGGCCGCCGAGAACAAAGACGGCGGAGACGTCCGCCTGCGGGAATTCGTACTCTTCTGGCGTGACGGAATGAACCTTTGGGACGACGCCAATGCGCCCATATGGCGCTGGAGCGACGATGATGAAACGGTGGTCGGCGGAAACATGGTGCCCGACTGCATCGTGTGCGACGACAGCTATGACCGAGGGGAGGCGGGCGTGTCTCACACTGCACCGAGCTTCTCTCGTGTTCTGGCCGCCATTCCGCCGCATGACGATCTCGGCTCTGATAACAAGATCCTGCGTAGCGACGATCTGAACGCCTTCCACTTCCCCGCCGACTATCTCGTTCAGGCGCCGGGCAAATTGGAACTCAAGGCGGAGGATGGCGAGCAGATTGTCATCCGTGTGATCCACCCCGGCGGGCGGGCGCGGCAGCGGGCCTTCGCGATGAACGGCTACAGTTATGACGACCTCTTCCCCGGCTTCGGCTTCCCGCGCTCAGCGCTGCTTGGGCCGGGCAAGGCGGTCACGGCCTGGCTACGACCCTCCGCTGACACCAATACAGGAACCGTCGTCTGGCATGACGGCCCTACCTTCCTCAGGGCCTCGGGCACATGGGGGCTTCTCTCGGTGGGGCCGGTAAAATGAACCACGCCGCCATCCTGCTTGCCGTCTGGCTCGGGCTCGGCGGTACCGCGATGGCCCAGGAAGGCGCGGAGTTGAAGCCACCCCATTCGGCACGGGTCGCCTTCGAGCCGCTGGAAGGGAAAACGGGCAAGATCGCGCCCGGCGCGGCGTTCCGCATCTCCGTCGATGTGATCAACTCAGCCGGCGCCGACGCGCCGGCCGGGCTGACGCTTTTCGGGTGGCTGCGTCGCACTGACCCCTCCAATCTGCCATGCGGCGAAGCCGCCGAGTCTTTTTTTCGTACGGGCCACTTGCCGGTTGGTGCGGTGTTCCTCAACGACCCGCTGGTTGCGATGCTGACCGAAGATGACGCGCTGCACCTCGTCGATCCTGACTTCTCTCTTGCAAGCGCCAACATTCTCGGTGCCGTGCGGTTTGGCTCGAGACCCGGTGGCATCACAGCCGACCCGGACCGCCGCCGCCTGCTGGTAACATTGCCGGAGGAGGGCAGGGTGGTCGCAGTCGATACCGCCGCGCGCCAGTCCGAGCTGGCCACGGGCCTCACCCGGCCCGAAACGGCATTGCCCGTAGCGGATGGTGGAGCGATCGTGCTCGATGACGGGCGTCTTCGCCGTGTACCCAAGGGGCCGGTGCCCGATTTTGCGGCGCGCACGCTGTTGCCGGTGCCGGGCTTCCCCGAGGCGCTCGCCATCGGCCTTGACACGCTGACCCTGTTCGACCGCTCCAAAGGCAGGGTGCTGATGAACTGGGACATCCGCGCCGCCGCCGCTGTACCGCTTTACGGCCCCGAGGGCGCCTTCGGTCTCGCCGCGCTCTCGGCGCGCGATCTTCTTATCCGCTACCTCGACGCTCCCGACGCCGCGCCGCTGCGCATCGAACTCGTCGGTCCGGCCCGGGCAATAGTGCAATCCCGCGACGGGCGCTTCCTCTTCGCGTATGATCCGCGCGGAGGACCGGTTTCGATAATCGACCTGGCTCTTACGCGGCTGGTGCAGAGCACCCGCGCTGCCGACACTGCGGTGTCGGAGATCGTGTCGGGCAATAGCGCCGCCTACCTCATGCTGGCGGACCAGAGCCGCATCGGCGTGCTCGACCTGGTGTCGCTGGCGCGCTCTGGCCAGGCAGAGTTTCGCGAAGTGCCGCTAGGCGCCGCGCGCGCTGTGCCGATCGCCACTGCGGGCTACCTCGCCTCGCTTTGGCCCGACAGCGGTGTGATCGCGATGCACCAGGAGAGTCGGCAGGGCTACCGGCTGCAGGACTTTGCGGCCATGGGCAATGCTCCGGCGATGTCGGCCATACCGCTGCGGGGCGGGGTGCCGCGCGCAATCCATGTGCTCGATCGCAGCTTTCGTGAGGGGCCGAGAGGCAGTTTTCGAACAGTTACCGCCCTTCCTGGCCCGGGACGCTGGGAACTGGTTGCCACCACCGGCATCGGCCAGCTCTCGTTCTGTGCCGAGGTGCCAGTGGCCGAACCGGGCGATCCCGCGCCGGAAGTGGGCCGCCTGCTGGCGGTTCCGGCCGGGGAATCAGGCGCAATTCAGATTCGTGCTGTCAATGGCGTGGGCCGTCCGCTTAAGCTTCGCGGCGTGATCACCTTCGCCGCGTTCTCCGGCGCCTGGCGTGATCATGCACCGCTGGAAACCGATGATGCAGGCCTGAGCCTCGCGATTTACGAGTTGCCGCCGGGCGATCCAGTGGTGCTGACCCTGGAGACCGACAATATCTCGCGTTTCGACCCACTTTTGATGGAGATTGAGAAATGACTTGGAACCCCGGCCTGTCTGCGCTTTGCCTTATCGCTGCCCTAACGGCCTATCCGGCGGACGCGCACGATGGCTCTCAAGGGCATCATTCTGTGCAGGACGTAATTTTCGCTGAGGAAGAGCTCGCATTGCCAAATTTGCCGGTTACTGACCGCAGCGGCGGCAGGGGCGGGTTTCGCGACAAGGTTGGCACTGATCACAGTATTATCATGAGCTTCAGCTACACGGAGTGCGAGAGCCTCTGCAATATGACCAACGCCTATTTGGCGGTGGTCGACGATTACCTGTCAAAAACGTCCGATGATGACGTGCGGATTGTAACAGTTGCCATCGATGCTGTGCGTGACACACCGGAATCGTTGAACGCGGAGGCCGAAGCATTCAACGCGAGCGCAAAGTGGCTCTGGCTCACCGGCGGCGAGAAAGGGACGCGCCCGCTTCTTGAAACCCTGCGCTTTCCGCCCGGTGCACTGGAAGACCACGATCCGATTTTTCTCGTGGGCCGGCCTTGCCGCGGATTGTTCACCCGTATCGTCGGTATCCCTGATCCCGACAGGCTGTTCGAACTGGCCCGGAGCCAGCCTGCATGCGCCGACTGATTGCGTCACTCCTCATTTACTTGCTGCCAGCACAGACTTACGGCGAGGACAATTCGGGCCGTGACCTTTATATCCATGGCCGCGGTGCGGCCGTGCTCATCGCCGGCGGTATTGTCGAGGTGCCGGCAACGCAATTTGCCTGCGCCGGGTGTCACGGAGAGGATGCTCTCGGCGGTCGTGAAGGGGCGACGGAGTTTCCTGCGCTGATCGACGGGCTCAATCCACGATTTGACCGTGCCGCTTTTGGCGCGCTCCTCCGAAGCGGGATTGGGGCGGACGGGCGAACGCTTTCCAGTTCCATGCCACGCTACAGCGTCGACCCTCTCGTCGTCGATTCGCTCTATGAATATCTTTCCGCGCTTGCGGCGGCAGGCCGGGTTGGCGTGGAACCCGGTTCGCTCCTGATCGCCGCGCCGTCCGATGCATCGCTGCGCCCTTTGTTTGCAGAGGCTCTCGACAGGGCAAATCGTGACGGAGGCGCATGGGGCCGCCTGTTTCAAATCGTCGAAGCCCCCGCAGAAGCCTTGGTCGCTGGAGACGAGGTACTTGGCAAGATTAATCAGAAACTCGTCAGGGAACTGGCTCTGCTCACCGTTCGGGAATTGGAGCGACGCGGTGTTACTGACATCGCTGTCGGAAGCGAAGATGAGGAGTTTGTTTCGGCGCTGCGGCAAATGGGAATACAACTGGAACCGAATGCCGTATGGCAAGTCGATCGTGAGCCATTCGGGGTAACGATTACAGAGCGCGACAAGTTGGCCGGGGCTGGTCGCACGGAACTTGTCCGTGGAATTCATGCTGATCCGTCGGTATTGGCAAAAAACGCAGTGGACGAAATATTACTCGCTGCGATTGCGTGCGGACGCGGTGTGACCCGGCGTTGCGTTTTGGAACGGCTGGGAACGGCTTACTGGGCGCGCTGAAAGCAAAACATCGGTCGATGCGAGTGGACCGCTCTGGGCTTGCCGGAGGCCTGGTGAGGTAAGGCGCG
The DNA here is from genome assembly GCF_052908375.1 of Rhizobium sp. PAMB 3174. Lineage (NCBI taxonomy): Bacteria > Pseudomonadati > Pseudomonadota > Alphaproteobacteria > Hyphomicrobiales > Rhizobiaceae > Rhizobium > Rhizobium sp. PAMB 3174. The sequence continues at coordinate 1,368,324 of NZ_CM128608.1, forward strand.
CGGGTGTGTCTGCGGTATCGGGAGTTGCGCAGAACGTCGTTGGGCTGCTGCCGGTTTATCGGATAGGAGATTGATCTAATGTGGCTTTATCTTCAAATTCGACAGGGCTCAAATTGCCCAGTGTCGAGTGCCTTCTCCTAGGGTTGCAGAAGCGCTCGGTACAATCGAAAAGGTCCGCCCTTGCTTGCCGTCCCCTCGGTGTTGAGCGACGAGAAGAAGTTTTCCAAGGCTGCAATGTCCCACACTTTGCCCGACCGTATCATCGGCAGGTGATGGCGTGATCGGCCATCAGTCGCTGGAGCTGCTCACTCGGGTAGTCGTTGTCTTTATCGCTGTGATGGAGCAGCTGTCGGGCCAAAGCAGAAAGTGGTATCGACCGACATCGGACGCTACAATTCGACGAACTGTGTTATGCAAGTCAGATAGCAAATTCGTCGGTAATGTCAGTTTGTCCAATCTCACGATGATCTGAAAACAATATCGAAATGATTGAAAAACATAATATATTTGCCGTTGCGCCGATGATCGATTGGACTGACCGTCACTGCCGGTTCCTGCACCGGCTGGTGTCGCGTCATGCGCTGCTTTACACCGAGATGGTGGTGGCGGATGCGGTGCTGCATGGTGATCGCGAGAGGCTGCTCAGGTTCGACGAATGCGAACATCCGGTGGCGCTGCAGCTTGGCGGTTCGGATGCCGGCAAGCTCGCCGAGGCGACGCGGATCGGCAGCGACTATGGCTATGACGAGATCAATCTCAATGTCGGCTGTCCGTCCGACCGGGTGCAGTCGGGGACCTTCGGCGCCTGCCTGATGAAGGAACCAGAGACGGTTGCCGCCGGCGTGCGGGCGATGAAGGCGGCGACCGGCCTGCCGGTGACGGTCAAGTGCCGGATCGGCGTCGACGACCAGGATCCCGAAGTCGTCCTGCCGGATTTTCTCGAGCGCGTGATCGAAGCCGGTGCCTCCGCCGTCTGGATCCATGCCCGCAAGGCCTGGTTGCAGGGTCTGAGCCCCAAGGAAAACCGAGATATTCCGCCGCTCGACTATGATCTCGTATACCGGATGAAGCAGCGCTATCCCGACGTCTTCATCGGCATCAATGGCGGCATCCTCTCGCTCGACGAGGCGGAGGCGCATCTTGAGCACATGGACGGCGTGATGCTGGGCCGCGCAGTCTATCATCATGCGGCGATGCTTGCGGATGTCGATCACCGCTTCTACGGCACCGAAGCGCGCGAAGCGGACTGGACCTTGGTGCGCGACCGGATGATGGCCTATGCGGAAGAGCATATCGGCAGGGGCGGTCGGGTGTCCCACATCACCCGCCACATGGTCGGACTGTTCCAGGGCGTTCCGGGCGCGCGGCGCTACCGGCAGATCCTGTCGACCGACGCCACCAGGCCGGGTGCCGGTCCGGAAGTGATCGCCAATGCCTTTGCCGCGCTCGATCTTGCGCCGGCGGATGCCGTCAGCGCCTGAAGCGTTTCTCCGTTTCGATGAACCCAAATGAAAACGGCGCGTCTTTCGACGCGCCGTTTCGCATTCTGGCCTGTCTGCCGGATCAGCCGAAGCGGCCGGCGGCGTGAGCGAGCATCGTGTAGACCTTGCCGGTGTCGGAGGTCAGGTAGCTCTGCGTGATCGACTTGTCCGGATCGCTGCGGGCAACGTCGCCGAGCAGCTTCTCGAAATCGCCGATGTAGCGGTCGACGGCCTTGCGGAATTCCGGCTCGGTCTCGTACTTGCGCTTGATGTTGTCGAAGGTCTGCTGGCCCTTCAGCGTGTAGAGCCGGCGGGTGAAGACGTCCTGCTCGCCGCGCTGGTAGCGGCGCCACAGCTCGACCGAGGCGTCATGATCGATGGCGCGGGCGATATCGACCGACAGCGAGTTCAGCGATTCGACGACATGCTGCGGGTTGCGCTTGTCGCCGGCCGGACGGGCCGGGGCTTCGGCGGCGGTCGGACGGGCCGGCTGCTGCTGGGCCGGAGCCTGTGCGTCACGCGAGGCGCCGCGCAGGAGGTCGGAGATCCAGCCACCCTGCTGGCCCTGGGCTGCGGCGGGCCCCGGTGCCGGGGTCTGCGCCGGTGTCGGCATGCGCGCCGTTGCCGGTGCTTCTGCCGTCAGGGTGCCGCGCAGGGTCGCCGCGGTGCGGTCGATCTGCGGTGCGGCCGCGACGGCCGGAGCCGGCGCGGGGGCAGCCTGCGGTGCTGCTGCTGTTGCATAGGCACGCGGCTTCGGCTGGCTGACGGTCGGGCCGGAGACTTCCATCTGCTGGCCCGAGCGGCCGACGAGCGAGGCGATGTCCTGCAGCGCGCGGATCTGCTCGGAAACGGCGCGGCGCATGGCGGCAGCGCTTTCCTTGGCTTCTTCCGGCAGGTCGAAGGCGCCACGCTTGAGTTCGCCACGGGTGATGTCGAGCTCGTTGCGGATTTCCTGCGCAGAGCGACGGATGTCGTCGGTGGCGCCGGCGAAGCGGGATGCGGCTTCTTCGACGGCCTCGCGCATGGTCTCGCGCAGCCGGTTTGCTGTGTCGGCGGACTTGCGGTCGGCGTCGTCGAGCATCGAGCCGATGCCGGTCAGCGATTCCTGCACGCCGCCACGCAGGCGGTTGGCAAAGCCGCTCGCCATGTCTTCCGCGCCGGCAAAGGCGTTTTCGATCATGGAGGCGAGACCCTGCATGTTGCGTTCGATCTCTTCGGAGCGCTGAACCAGGCCGGTGGACAGGCTGCGCAGGGCTTCCTGGCGTTCTTCCAGCGTGTTGGCGAGGTTCGACTGGGCGGCACCGAGAAGCTCGGAGGCGCGGCCGAGAACCTTGGAGTGGTCATCGAAGCGGCCGACGATCTCGCCGATCTGGGTGAGCGTGTCGCCGGACAGCTGCGCCAGCTTGTCGACCTTGCCTTCGAGCAGGCGGGTCGAGGCGGAGACCATGTCGGTGGCGCGAGCGGCCGTCTCGGTGAAGCGGTTGGACACGCCGTCGAGATGTTCGCTGGAGGACAGGAACTCGGCGCTGGCGCGCTGCATGCTGTCGACGACGCCCGAATTGCTCTGGTCGATGCGGTCGACGAGGGCGTCGACGCTTTCGCGCAGGCTGCCTTCCAGTTCGTTGATCGCCTGGGCGGTGCTGTTCGAACGGGAAGATATCGCCTCGATGAGAGCGGCGTTTTCGCTGCGCAGGCGGTCGGCGCTCATCTGTGCGGCCGACGAGATCTGTTCCGCCGCGGTCTGGCCGATCGTCGCATATTCGTCGACGACCGGGCGGGCCTTCTCGTCGATGATGCGGGCAAGCTCGGTGGAGTGCTCGGACAGCAGCGAGTTCAGTTCGCGGCTGCGCTCGTCGATCGAGGAGCGGATTGCCGCGCCGCGGGCTTCGAGCGCCTTGTCGACGTCGGCCAGCGAGGCGTCGATCGTGCGGGCATTCTCTTCGAGGCTCGTGCGGATGCGGTTGGAGCGCTCTTCGAGGGCGCGGTTGACGTTGGAGAGCGTCGAGGACAGTTCCTCGGTGCTCGACAGCAGGCTGGAGCGGATCGAATGGCTGCGATCCTCAAGCGACTGCTCGGCGTCGACCAGCGTCTGGCTGATGCTGGCGATGTGGCCGGTGACGACCGTTTCGGCCTCGGCGACCTTGCCGATGATCGAGTTGCCGGCCTCGGCGAAGGTCTGGGCGACAGCGGCTGCCTGGGCGGACAGGCGGTTCTGCGAGTCCGCGACGTTTTCCAGGATCTGGCGGCTGCGGGCCTCGACGTTCTCGGCAAATGCCTCGCTGCGGCCGTGGACCGTTTCGGAGAACTCGGCGCCGGTCGACGAGAGCAGGGCGGCGGTGCGCTCCGCTTCGCTGCCGATCGACTGCGTGGTGTCGAGCACCGTGCGACGCAGGTCTTCCGACAGCGCCAGGGTCTTGGCGTCGATCGTTTCGGCGGCTTCCTGCAGGTTCGACCGCAGGACATTGTTGAGGTGCTGTGTCTTGGCGTCGATCGTGTCCGCGGTTTCCTGAAGGTTGGTCCGCAAGACATTGTTCAGATCGCCGGTCTTCTGGTCGATGGTCTCCGTTGCTTCCTGCAGGTTGGCGCGCAGGACATCGTTCAGATGGCTGGTCTTCTGATCGATCGTTTCCGAGGTTTCCTGAAGGTTGGAACGTACGACGTTGTTGAGACGCGTTGTCTTGTCGTCAAACGTGGCGGCGACTTCGATCAGGCTCGAGCGCAGGGTTTCGGCAAGGGCGGCTGTGCGCTCGTCCATGGCCTGGGTCGTCTCGATGACGGACGAACGCAGCGTGTTGGCGAGACCGGCGGCCTTGCCGTCGATCATCTGATGGACGCTGTTGAGCCCCATTTCGAGCGCGCGGTCCATGGTGCTCAGGCGTTCGTCGATCTTCGACGCGCCGTCTTCCAGGTGGCCGGCAACGCTTGCGACGCTCTGCTCGATGCGGTTCTCGAGGGAGCCGAACCGGGTGCCGACTTCCGCTACCGACTGCTCGACGCGGGTCGCTGCCTTGTCCGCGCTCTGGTCGATGAACTTCGCGGCGCTGTCGATACGGGTGTCGATGGCCTTGACGGTGCTGTTGAGCTGTTCGTCGAAGTCCTTGTTGGCGCTGTGGAGGGTTTCGCGCAGCGAAGCCTCGTGGTCGCCGAGCGTGATGTGCAGGGCGGAATTGCCGTCCTTGAGCGCGACAGAGATCGCCTCGCTGCGGTCCTGCAGGGTCGCTTCGATGCGGTCATGTGCGCTCTCGAGCGAATGGTCGAGATGGGAGAGGCCGCTGTTGAGGCTGCCTTCCATGCGCGACAGGTTGTTGGCGAGCGACTGTTCGATGTGTTCGGACGAGGAGCCGAGAACGGTCTCGATGCGGTCGGTGGATGCGCCGATGGTCGTTTCGATCCGCTTGGAGCCGGAGGCGAGCATGTCGGAGACGTTTTCGCCGTAAGCGGAAAGCGACTTGTCGAGGCGGTCCTGGCCATCCGAGTAGGCGCTGCGGATGCCGTCGGCCTTTTCGGCGAAGCTTGAGGAAATGCGCGTTTCCGCCTCGTTGACGGTTTCCAGGAGCGTGCTGGTCTGGACTTCCAGCGACAGGTCGATGTTCTGCTGACCGTCGGCAAGCGCCTGTGCGATTGCGCTGGTGCGGCTCTCCATCGACCGCGACAGCTGGGCTGCTGCTTCGTCGATCGTTTCGCCGATCACGTGCGCCTTGCTCGTCAAGGTTTCGCCAAGGCGTGCATGGCGGTCGTCGAAGCGCTTGAGCAGCGAGTCGCTGCGGTCGGACAGGATCTCCTCGATGCGCTGCTGCGAGCCGGAGAGGACGGATGCGAGCTCCTCGGTGCGGTTTTCCATCGCGGTGTCGAGCGCGGCGGCACTGTTCTCCATGGCCGCTGCGGCGCGGCTGGAGGTGCTTTCGATCGTGCGGGTGATGTTATCCGTCTGACTCTGCATGGCGGCGTCGAACAGCGACTGGCCGTTCTGCAGGGCGGACGAGAGGGCGGCCGACTGGTCGGAGAAGGACTGCGTCAGTTCCGACATGCGGTCGTCGAAGATGGTGGCGAGCTGGCTGATGGTGCCCTGCAGACGGCCCTCGATCATGCCCGAGCGGATGTCGAAGTCGGTGAAGGCGTCTTCGGCGCTGGCCTGCAGGTTCTGGCGGAAGCTCTGCGACTTGTCTTCGAGCTGGGTGTTGAGGCTGTTGAGAACGCTCTCCAACGTGCCGGAAATCGTGCGGCCGCCATCGGTCAGCGTGTCGTTGATTTCCTTGGTACGGGCCATCAGCGATTCATTGAACTGCTGGGCGCGTTCCATCAGGGCGGCGTTCAGCTTCTCGGTGTTGGCGTCGAGCGTCGAGGCGCGGGTCTCGAACTGGGTCAGCAGTTCCGATCCGCGCGTGGAGAGCTTCTCCGCGAGCGAATCCAGGCGGTTGTCGAACTCGTTGGTGAGCGCGTAGCCGGAGTTGTTGATGACGTCGAGCAGCGCGTCGGCGCGCTCGGAGAGCAGCGAACCGATGTCCTGCGTGATCGCGTCGGACTTTTCCATGAGCGTGGCGACGCGGGTGTCGATCAGCGAGGCGAAAGCTTCGCCGGAGGTTGCCAGACGGACCGAGATTTCCTCGGTTGCCAGCGACAGGTCTTCCTTGAGCTGCTCGTGGGAATGAACGATCGACGAGCGGATGCGTTCGGCGTGGTTGACGATCGCTTCGCGCTCGGAGCCGAGCTCGTGGACGAGGCCGCGTACGCGCATCTCATTGTCCGAGAAGGAGCGTTCCAGTGCGGAGACTTCGGAATGAACCATGGATTCCAGCTCGGTGGCGCGGGCGATCGTGCGCTCGATGCTTTCGTTCATGGCGGAAACTTCGCGGCGTACGGCCTGGCCGACGGTCATGATGCGGTCGGCGGACGAGGTTTCCGGTTCGGCGAGGCGGATGGCGATCTCGGCCATCGAACGCGCCGTGTTGCGCAGATCCTGGGCGCGCGCCATCATCAGCGCAAACGCGAAGAACATGATGACGGGAATGACGGTGATCAGCACGATGGCGATCGCGCCGGGCAGGGCCATGAAGCCGGCGGCGGAACCGACCTTCCACATGTCCGAACCATAGACCAGCTGTGCGAGGCCGACGCAGGCGACGACCCAGACGAGCGAAACGATGACGGCATTCAGAATTGCCGAACCTGCCGCCGTTCCTTCCAGCGAGCGCATGATGGCCGCCGGGTTGCGGCGGCTGCGGTCGTTAGCGGGTGCAAGCGACGGGGACTTGGGTTGGGTCGCGGCACGGCGTGGCGCCTCGGCGGCCGGGGCCGGCGAAGGTTGCGGCCGCGGCTGGGCGCGCTGCGCTGTCGACTTGTTGCCCGCGGCGGCTACCGCGTCGTCTTCGTCATCGAAATCGATCTTCAAGGCGTCATCGAGAGCCTTGAACGCTGCATCATCAAGGGAGCCGCTGGATTTCTTGTTCGCCATTCGATTACGCCTCACTCCAAATCGGTCGGCATCATGCACCGGCCAGGCATCTCTGTACTTTCACATTCCGTCCGGCGGCTGATGCGGCCGGACCCCATATGGAAGTGACAAAAGAGAAGCTTCTGCTTCATATGTCACAGCCGTCAAGCAACATTCTGGCACCGATATGACCGAAGCTCGTGTTTCCCAAGCTTTTTTCACTGGTCGGTGCGGCGTGCCAATCCGGTTGATCCAAACAGTATCGTACTGACACATTCATATCGAAGACACAATCAACCCCCCGGTCGCGCGGCAGGGTCACTGCTGGTCGTTAACACTTTATAAACAATCCTTAAGCCCAAAAACACTAGGAAATACGGGCACTCACACTTTGTTAACCATATCGCCAAAAACATTGTCCCGAATTCAGCCAGTTCAGCTTTAAGCCACATATTCGGCGCCACACTCGATCATCCAAACAGGAGACGAGGTTAAGTCATGGCGGCATACAATATCGCCTTCGCGGCACCGGACAACGCTGCGGGCGCCCTTTCATCCAAGGCGCGGCCGGTCGATATGGTCCACCTTTCCCGGCAGACCATGGGCGACAAGGCCCTTGAAATAGACGTGCTGAGGGCATTTGCCCGGCAGGTCCGGATCTACATGACCGAGTTGTCCGGCCCGGAGCCTGAGAAGACCTCGGCAACGGCCCATCGGCTGAAAGGATCGGCGGCATCGATCGGCGCGTTCCAACTCGCTGAGGCGGCCGGTCTTCTGGAGGCCAAGCCCACCGATCCGGCGCAGCTTGCCGCCGTCAGCGCCGCCGTCATCGACGTTCACAATTTCATATTGGCACTCGACCGCTGACCGTCCCCGCGGTGCACGTGCCGAATTGGTGCTGATTGCCGCGTTGGTGTCACCGATTTCCGACCCTCGTGCTCCGGCGGCCGCTTTTGCGCGACCAGCCATAATTCTGGTTAATGAAGTGTTGTATCGCGCCTTGCCGGCCGGGATCTCGGCGACAAAGGAGAGGGGCCGCTGGGTCCGATGCGGGCCCTGAGATTGCCGTCGCCAATGGTTGACTGACTGGTGTTTTTGTCGGAAGAAACCGTTCGGATAATAACATCCTCCCAATTTCGTCGGACAAGGGTAGCAATGACCAAACTGACTATTGTCGCTTTCGACGGCAGCCGGGTCGATCTCGACGTGGCAGACGGCTCGACCGTCATGGAAAACGCCGTTCGCAATTCCGTTCAGGGCATCGAGGCAGAATGTGGCGGCGCCTGTGCCTGTGCCACCTGTCATGTCTATGTGGACGACGCCTGGACCGACAAGGTCGGACCGCCGGAGCCCATGGAAGAAGACATGCTGGATTTCGCCTACGATGTGCGCCCGACGTCCAGGCTTTCCTGTCAGATCAAGATGACGCCGGATCTCGACGGCCTCATCGTCTATACTCCGGAAAAGCAGGCCTGATCAGCAGACGCTGGCAAAAAAAAGCCTCGCTCTGTTGTGGGAGCGAGGCAAGTCGGGCACGTCGCCAGTCAGGCGAGGGAGGAAACACCTGCGGCATAGGACGCGCCAGGAGAACATTGAAAACTCTTGTGAATTTCTGCCTTTGTTGATTTGATTTCTAAACGAACCCGCTGGCAATATCCATCGCCAGATTTGACCAGTTATTCACAGTATTGTCCGCAAGTTTCAGATAAGTTTTAACTTGAAACTAGAAGAACTTGCGGGTGTAGTTTCATAGACGCGTCTATTGAGACTGGTTTTTGCGGTCGAGTTTCATCCGTAGCATGCGAATCATACGACGATCGAATGTGGCGGCCTGCAGCCGGTCGAAGCGGCTCTGGTCGGCATCGTGGGCGATCAGCATCTCGGCGGACACGACATCCACCTTCTCCTTCATCCGGTCGCAATCGCGCTGGGGCGGCAATGCCAGGAGTGCGCGTTCGGTTTCGAAGGCGTGCGTGCGTGCGATCTCCGCATGGCGCTCCTCGTGCCGGCGAATGTCGGTCGACAGTGTGTCCCAGACGAGGGCGAGGCCGCGGTCTGCATGGCGACGGTTGACCCATTTGGGCAGGAAGATCGTTATGTCGAGGATGACAAGCGCCTTCGACACGCGGCATCTGCCGGCGGACTGCTCGTAGGTCACCTTGCCATCGAAACGGATGCGCGTCAGTCCCGGATGATGAAGGCCGCTCGTCCGGCTCTTCGGCCCGCGGCGGGTCAGTTCCCGGTCGAGATCCTCGGCGGTTTTGCCGTGGATCGAGAAGTAGCGATAGGACTTGTGAATGACCGGCTGCGCCTGCGACCGGTCCGGGATTGCGACCGCTGCAATCAATGCTGCGGCGAGTATGATCGAGGCTCTGGTCCGGCGGCGGATGTGGCGCATGTGTCAGTTCCGTATGCTTGCACTTGGCGCGAGCTTGCTGCATAGCCGGGGACAGCGCAACATGGCGCGGCGATAATTTCACGAGGCGGGTCAAGTGACGAATTTCGCATCAGCGGTGCTACGGGAAACAGAGTGGCGGCTGGCGCATGGTCGTACGGCGACGCTTGGCGCGAAGGGCCATATCATGGCCGTCGTCAATGTGACGCCGGACTCGTTTTCCGACGGCGGTCTCTACCAGGCGACCGATGCGGCCATCGCGCATGCGCTTTCCTGCGTGGAGCAGGGCGCGCTGATCGTCGACGTCGGCGGGGAATCGACCCGTCCGGGGGCGGCTCCGGTCACTGCAAGCGAGGAGCAGGAGCGCGTCCTTCCCGTGATCGCCGCTCTGGCCGCGCATGAGGGCGTGCTGATCTCGGTCGACACCTACCGGGCGGAGACGGCCCGGCTGGCCATCGAGGCGGGCGCGCACATCATCAATGACGTGCATGGCGCGCAGCGCGAGCCCGACATCGCCGCGGTCGCGGCTGCGACCGGCGCCGGCCTGGTGCTGATGCATACCGGGCGCGGACGCGCGGTGCTTCCAGACGTGATCGACGATCAGAGAGCCTTCTTCGCGACGTCGCTTGAGATTGCCGACAAGGCGGGCGTTTCGCGCGATCAGGTCGTTCTCGATCCGGGCTTCGGTTTTGCCAAGGAGACCGTCGAATTGAACATGGACCTGATGGCCCGCTTCGACGAATTGCATGCGCTCGGGCTGCCGCTTCTGGCCGGAACCTCGCGAAAGCGCTTCATCGGCGCGCTGACCGGACGGGAGGCGGCGGATCGCGATGCCGGCACCGCTGCGACCACCGTGATGCTGCGGTTGATGGGGGCGGCGATTTTCCGGGTGCATAATGTCGCAATGAACCGGGATGCACTCGCGGTTGCGGATGCTATGCTGGTCACCAAACAACGCATGGCCTGGAGGCCGCAGCAATGACCAAGACCTATACGATCACCCTGAAGAACTGTGCGTTCTTCGCCCGCCACGGGCTGCACACGGAGGAGGAAGTGCTGGGCCAGCGCTTCTTCGTCGACGCGGAACTCGACGTCGAACCGGGCGATGCGCTGGAGACGGACGACATTACGTCGACGGTCGACTATGGCGTCGCCTTTCAGGTCATCGAGCGTATCGTCACTGGCGAGCGGCGCTACCTGATCGAGGCGCTGGCGCTTGAGATCGCCAAGGCGCTGTGCGACCGGTTCTCGCAGATTCGGCGCGCCCACATCACGGTGCGCAAGCCGAGCGCGCCTGTGCCCGGCGTTCTGGACTACGTACAGGTGAGCATTGAGCACTTTGTCTGAGGGCGCACGCATTGCCGCCACCCTCGGGCTTGGCGGCAATGTCGGCGATCCACCGCATGCTATGGGCGAGGCGTTGCGCATGATCGACGGTCGTGGCGACACGTCCGTCGTCGCCGTCTCGAAGCTTTATCGCACGCCGCCCTGGGGCAAGACCGATCAGCCGGACTTCTTCAACGCTTGCGCGCTGATCGAAACCAGCCTCGAAGCCGACAAGCTTCTGGAGTTCTGTCTTTCGACCGAACTCGACATGAAGCGGGTGAGGGTGGAGCGCTGGGGGCCGAGGACGATCGACATCGATATTCTCACCTATGGCGATCTCGAGATCTCCAGCAAGCCGCTGGAAATTCCGCATCCGCGCATGACGGAGCGCGGTTTCGTGCTGTTGCCGCTCGCCGATATCGCCGCCGAGCTGACGGTCGCAGGCAAATCGGTCGCTGACTGGCTGGCAGGCGTGGATCGCACGGGAATAGCGGTTGCCGACGCCGACAGTGACTGGTGGCGAACGGCATGAAAAAGGCCGCATACGCGGCCTTGAGCACTGTCTGTTGGGCTTTCGTCCTGCCTACTTGATGGCGCCGACCTGGATCGAATCCGGATCGCGCTGCAGGGTGAGGCCGATGACCGGCACCAGAGTTTCGCCGACCTTGACCGAAATCGTGATGTTCATGGTGTTGTCGCCGGCCATGCGGGCGATCATCGCGCCATTCAGCTTCTGGCGGTTGATGCCCATGACGACGCTGTTGCCGCGCACGGTGCCGGACACGATGTCGAGACCCTTGCCGGCTGCGCCGTCGAGGAACTTGCCCTTGTAGCCGCCGCCGGCCTGCGCGACGACTGCCTTCATCGGCTGGCTGAACACGCCGACCCGGCAGGATCCGTCAAGCGACATGCCGACGCTGCTGTCGGGTGTCTCGCCGGTCAGGTTGCAGGTGAACTTCGTGCCCTTGTACTTGCCGGCGACGATTTCTCCCGGACCCTTCCACTGTCCGGAGACGGACGAGAAGAAGGCCTTGTCGCGAGAAGAGGCCAGCGCGGTGCCGGCGTTCGCCAAGGGCAGTGTAAGTGTGAGCGCAAAGATCGCGGTTGCACTGACGAAGCGGTGCGAAAACATGGAAATTCCCCGAATGAAACAGCTTTGCAAGTACCCCGATACTTGCACGATAATGGTTAATGCTTTGTTTCAATCGATGCAAGCGAAGGCTTTCGATGCCGCTTCCGTGGATAACGCTGAACGGCGCGAAATCCTCGCATAAGCCATTGACGGAGATGGCGTATCTCTATTCTTTCGTCGTCTTGCTGGAACGGAATTCCGGAGCGAGCTTGGTTAAGAATTCGCCAATTCCGGGCCTTTTCAGCGCCTTGAACTCGAGCGGACGGCAAAGGTCCATGGCGGCGATGCCGATGCGCGCGGTCATCAACCCGTTGATGACGCCTTCGCCGAGCCGGGCGGAAAGACGGGACGCCAGGCCGTGGCCGAGCACCTGCTGGACGAGGCTGTCGCCGACGGCAATCGAGCCGGTGACGGCGAGATGGGCCAAGACGTCGCGCATCAGCCGCAGCATTCCGAGCGAGCCGGGCCTGCCGCCATAGAGATCGGCGATGGTGCGGATCAGCCTGGCCGCCTCGTAGAGCACATAGGCGAGATCAACGATTGCGCGCGGGCTGACGGCGGTGACGACCGAGACACGCTTGGCGGACGAGAGGACGGCGGCGGCGGCGATGCGGTCTAGCGGCCCCATCAGTTCCCGCTCGGCAAGACGTATGAGGTCGGCGCCGTCGACGACCTCGCCTTCGGTCGCGGCCAGCGTGGCGCGGCCCTTCGCCGTTTCCGGGCGGCTGTCGGAGAGGGACACGAGGTGCGCGACCGCCTTGCGCGCCGGCGCGGCGCTGGTGTGTGCCGCGGCTTCGGTGGCCTCCTGCTTGATCTTCTGGACGGCATTCAGGCGCGCAATGCCGATGGTTTCGCGCAATACGATGCCGAGAAGGCCGAGGACACCGAGGCAGACGAGCGCGATCGCGGTATAGCCCAGCCAGTCGGCCCGGCTGAAAAGGTCTCGGATGAGCTGGTCGATCCAGAGCCAGGCGGCGAGCGACAATACCGCGCCGAACGCGCCTGCCGCGAGCTTGGCGAAGGAGAAGCGCTTGCGCGGCTTCGGCACGGCGACCGGCAGCTTCTCTTCGGCAATGCTTTCCGACAGGAAGGGGTCTTCATGGTCGGGCGTTGGGACGACCTCGACCGAAAAGCTCTCCGGCTGGCGCGGCTTGGCGCCCTGCGGCTTTGACGGCGTGGGATCCTCCATCATTGGAAAGGATGCCGGCGCGCGGCGCTGTCTATTCTCGTCGGCGGTCATTCCAGGCGGTCTCCGAACAGAAATTGCATGGCGCGGTCAAGGCGGATGTGGGGCACCGAAAGCGTGACGCCTTCGCCGGTTTTCTCCAGATGCGGCGGGCGGAAGCGGACGACATTGACCTCCGGCTTCTGCCAGTTGCCGAAGCCGGCGGCATCGGCATCCATATGTTGAAAGAATGATTCAGGATTCTCCGGCAAGTCACCGGGAAATATGGCGGTTTTCTCGTTGCCGTCGAAGGTCTTGCCGGCGATCGTCTCGCCGGCGATCGGCGTGCCGGTGATGACCGGCAGTTCCTGTCCGTCATGCTTGACCGTGCCTTCGCGGGTGGCGCGCACGGCGGCCATGGCGATGACGTCGATGCCGGCGCCGGACATGCCGATGCGCTTGACGGCGCGATCGACGAGGCGGGCGGTCAGAACCTCCAGCCGCCGGTGGCTTTCATGGTGCAGGTGGTCGGCCTTGGTCGCGGCGATCAGCACCTTTTCGACGCGCCGCGTCACCAGCGAAGAGAGGAAGGTGTTGCGGCCGGCGCGGAAGCAGGCGAGCACGTCGGTCAGGGCGCGTTCGAGATCGGCAACGGCCTCCGGCCCGCGGTTGATCGCCTGCAACGCGTCGACCAGCACGATCTGGCGATCGAGCCTTGCGAAATGCTCGCGGAAGAAGGGTTTTACGACGGACGTCTTGTAGGCCTCGTAGCGGCGCTCCATCATCGCCCGAAGCGAGCCGCGGATGGCGCTCTTTTCCTCAAGATCCGGCAGCGGCGCGAATGTCAGCGCCGGCGAACCCTCAAGATCGCCGGGCATCAGGAACCGCCCGGGGGGAAGGGTCGAAAGTGAGCGCTCGTCCGTCTTGCAGGCCCTCAGATAGCGGGTGAAGGCTTCGGCAAGCGCCCGCGCCTGCATCTCGTCCGCCGGAGCATCGGCATCAGCCTTCTCTGCAAGTTCTAGCCACTCGCGCGACAGCTCGGCGCGAACGCCGGTGCGGGCCAGCTCCGTCGTGCGCTGGCTGAAGGTGTCGTAGTCCTGATCGAGAAGCGGCAGGTCAAGAAGCCATTCGCCGGGATAGTCGACGATGTCGATCGATAGCCGACCGGGACCGGTCAGGCGGTTCCAGGTGCTGGCGCTTTCATAGGCAATCGTCAGACGCAGTTCCGAGATGGCGCGGGTGGAATCCGGCCATATGCGGTCCTCGACCAGCGCCTTGATGTGATCCTCGTACTGAAAGCGCGGAACGGTGTCGTCGGGCTGCGGCTCCAGACGGATCGCGGAAATACGGCCGGACTGCAGCGGCTCGAACATCGGCAGGCGGCCGCCATGCAACAGATTGTGGACGAGGGAGGAGATGAAGACCGTCTTGCCGGCGCGCGACAGGCCGGTCACGCCCAGGCGAACGGACGGGTTGACCAGATTGGAGGCGCGATCGGCCAGATTGTCGAGGGCGATCAGCGCGGCGTCGGAGAATGAGGTCATGGATGGCGGCAGGTCAGCGTTTCAGGTTGCGGTTACGACTGAACATATAGGGAAGGTCGCCAGCCGCCGAAAGGCCCGTACCGGTTTCAGTGGTCCATGTCGGTGATGAAGCGGATGATCGACCAGACGGATGCGGAGGCATCGAGGACGGCAAGGCCCGCCGTCGGATAACCGGAGCCGGCGTATTTCGCCACGGCTTCCGCGCCGGCGAGATCCCCGAACAGCTCTTCGATGGACGGATTGTGGCCGATCAGCAAAACGGACTGGCAGTCGCTCTGGGCGGATATGATCTCGGCGTAGACGCTCGCCGAGCCGTGATAGAGCGAGTCGGAAAAGCGGATGTCCAGCTCTTCATCGAAGACGCGCTTGAGCGGTTCGGCTGTTTCCCGGCAACGGCGGGCGGTCGACACGATCACCCGGTCCGGTCGGTATCCGAGGTCCGCCGCCCTTTCGGCGACCAGTTCTGCTTCCGCAAAACCCCGCGCGTCGAGCGGGCGGTCGAAGTCGCTCTGCCCAGGCCCCGGCCAGGCGGCGTTCGCATGGCGCATGAGGTAGAGGCGGAAGGGAGGCGGTGTCAGCAGATCCATGGAACGGTCCCGGTGTGCAACTCTCTTTGCCTTAGCGTATCGGCGGCCAAACCGGAACGCGTTTTCAGCGGCCTCACGGAAATTTTAGGCCGGGAAGGGCAGGCGCAAGCGACCGGGCACTTTCGCGCGGTGAAAGACTCACGAGTCTCCTCCACATTTTGCCTCGGAAAGTCTCAAAGCCGCCGATTGTCCTAAATTTGATCAGAACCAACCTCAGGCTTCAGACGATTTTTGCCTGATATACCGTCTATCCTACTGATTTTCATATTATTTTCAAAAATGTTGATGATAGTGGCATTTGGCTTGAATAATGCATGTTGCTTGGGATATACACCCGCCATGTGAGATGTTCTGCTGGAGAAACGCGTTGAGTGAGAATATCGATCTTAGCACTTATGAGCTCTCGGAAGACGAGGAGTTCATGAATGCAAATCAGAGGGCATACTTCCGGGCCAAGCTGGTTGCGTGGAAGAATGACATCCTCCGTGAAGCCCGCGAAACCCTCGACCATCTGGCCGAGGAAAGCGCGAACCATCCCGATCTTGCGGACCGGGCATCCTCCGAAACAGACCGAGCGATCGAACTGAGAGCCCGCGACAGGCAGCGCAAGCTGATCTCCAAGATCGACGCCGCCCTGCAGCGGATCGATGACGGGACTTACGGTTATTGCGAAGAGACGGGTGAGCCGATCGGGCTGCGCCGTCTGGATGCAAGGCCGATCGCGACGCTGTCGATTGAGGCGCAGGAGCGCCACGAGCGGCGCGAGAAGGTCTACCGCGACGAGTGATCCGTCCCGCGACGGGTCTGCTGAAGTCGATTTCGCTTGACCGAGCGGGTCTCGCCGGCACGAGGCCGCGCGCTCGATTTTGAATTCGCCTCAAGGGCAGGTTACATTAATGAAGGCCGCGCTCCGGTTGGGAGGCGCGGCCTTTATGATTCCGTATGGCTTTGTCGGCAGAGACTGGTCGCGCCTAGTTCTTCTTGCGGTCGAAGGTCATCTCGCCGAAGATTTTCGCGATCTCGTTCTGGAGAATCTGTTCGTCACGGCTGACGCCGGTGATCGGCGGCGCGGCGCTCGTGCGGGCCGGCCGGCCTTCCGATGGTGACGAGGGGGCGGCAGACATCGGGATGCGATCCATTTCCGCCTGCAGGATGCTCTCGAAGTCCGTTGTGGACAGCGGTACCTCATGCGTGGCCGCCTCAACGCTCCGAGCGGTCGCAGTCCATGACTGTTGTTGGGCCTTGATCTCCGGCGAGCCGTCAATGGCAGGGCCAGCCTTGGCTGCCGCGGGGAGTGCGTCGTCATTGTGGTTCGCGCCGCTCTGCGGGCGGGGAGAGGGCTTCATGATGCGCTGGCGGGCGCGCTCCAACACATCCTCTGCTTCATCCGTGAAAATGCTTCCCGTGCCGGTAAGAATGGTCTTGGCCGGCTGCATCGGCGGCGTGGAAAAGCCCATCGGTTCGACGGAAACGGGATTGCCTCGCGACACATCCGTCTGCGGCGTGACGGTGGCGGACATCGTCTGGTCACCGGGCCTTGTGACGGGATTTGCAGGCTGTGCCGGCTGGTCGGGCGCCGAAACCGGCGGGGCGGCATCATCGGGCTTGACGCGGGTCAGTTCCGCTTCGCTGCGCAACATGCTGACCGCCTCGTCGAGGCCGCGCTCCATGTCCTCGACCTTGCGCAAGGTCGGTTCGTTATCGGTCTGGCGCGCCGCCAGCGGAAACCTGGGCGAAGGTTTCGTGGGGGGCGGGCTGACAGGCTGCGCGGCACCGACATCAAAGGTGTCGGCAGCGCTCGGGTTCTCGAAGGTGCCGGCATTCTGGCCGTCGGCCGCCGAATACCGGTTGGGGATGTTGCTTTCGATGACGATGTCGCTCGATCCGCCAATCATCAACAGATGTTCGACGTCGTCGCGGCGGATCAGCACGATCTGGCGGCGGGTGTCGATGGCGGCGTGGTCGAGAACCTGAAGGCGGCTCTTCTTGTTCCTCTTCACGCGGACGAAGGAGGTGGGCGCACGCCGCTTCAGGACCCAAAGCATGCCTACAAATACGATCAGGGCGACCGAGACGATCGCCGTCGCAAGAAGGAACCGTCCGCCATAGCCCGCCAGCACGTCGTCCATCTTCGTCAGTCACTCCTGTGTCGCCCGGTTCGATTGAACCTTTTTTGGGTGTAACGCGCAATCATTCTTCGAAACTTGTCCAGAGATAAATTGGCACCAAAGAGGCACCGTTGTGACTTTTGTCCGAACAACATCGGCAAAAGGTCATGAATGTCTGTGAATGTGTGCGTTAATGATGCATTGGAAGCTTTTGGCGCTTCTGACAAATTGCTAAACAGGGTTGCTGCGCCGATTCCATCACATGCCACCTTTTTCGCTGGGACGAACAGGGCGCCAGACACGAGGAGTCGATGACGAGACTGCAAGCAGGCGACATAAGACGCGCACCGTTGATTGACCGGAGCGCTCAATCGGGACTTGGCCTTCGCATCGTTCTCCTGGCGCTGACACTGATCGTGGCAGCGGCGGCGATCGTGTATTTCCAGGCATCTCTCGACAGCGAACTGGTGCTCGGCCTGCTGGGCATTCTCGCCATGGTCGGCATCTTCTTCCTGGTCTCCACCGTGATCGGCTTCGTTTCGGTGATGCCGCCGGCCTCGGCCGACACGCTGGCGCGCGGGTATCTCGACAGCCATCCCGACGGCATGCTGATCACCGACATTCGCGGCCGGGTGATCTATGCCAATGCCGCCTACGGGCAACTGACGGGGGCGACCAAGGCGACAGAGGTGCAGACTCTGGAAACGCTTCTGTCGCGCAGCGACGAGTCGAACGAGGCGCTCTACAAGCTGACCAATGCGCTGAGGGAAAAGACGGAGGGGCAGGAGGAATTCCGCCTGCTGCGCCCATTCGGCGGAGCTGTGACCGGCTCGGGATCCGGCGCGCACTGGTACCGGCTGAAGGCGCGGGCGCTTCCGGCGCAGGGAACGCAGAAGCCGGAACTCTTCATCTGGCAGATCACCGATATTACCGCCGAGCGGGAAGACCAGGAGCGCTTCTTCAAGGAGTTGCAGAACGCGATCGACTATCTCGACCATGCGCCGGTCGGCTTCTTTTCGGCCGGCCGCAAGGGCGAAATCTTCTACATCAACGCGACGCTTGCCGAATGGCTGGGGCTGGATCTCGCCACCTTCTCTCCCGGTTCGATGGCGATTGCCGATCTGGTGGCGGGCGAGGGGCTGTCGCTCATCAACTCGGTCCAGGCTGAGCCCGGAACAAAGAAGACGGAGGCCCTCGACCTCGACATGCGCCGCTCGGACGGACGCAGCCTGCCGGTGCATCTGGTCCACCAGGTGCGCTCGACGCGTGACGGTGCGCCAGGCGAGAGCCGCACGGTGATCCTGACGCGGCAGGCATCCGCCAGCGGCGACGGAACGGCGACGGCCGCCTCGATGCGCTTTACCCGCTTCTTCAACAACACGCCGATGGCGATCGCCTCGGTCGACGGCGAAGGCCGGATTCTCAGGACCAATGCGCCGTTCCTCAAGCTGTTTTCCGATATCGTCAGCCGCGACGATGTCGGGCAGGGCGCGCTGATCGAGACGGTTCTGGCGCAGGTGGAACGTCCGAAGATGGAGGCGGCGCTGGCCGCCGCGCGCGACCGTCAGGGTGACATTGCCCCGATCGACAGCCGCCATCCGGGCGACGAGACGCGGCACTTCCGCTTCTACGTCAATGCCGTCATCGACCAGAGCGACGAGGCGCCGGAGGAAGCGGCGATCGTCTATGCGGTGGAGGTGACCGAGCAGAAGGCGCTCGAAACGCAGATGGCGCAGACGCAGAAGATGAACGCCGTGGGCACGCTCGCCGGCGGCATCGCGCACGACTTCAACAATGTGCTGACCGCGATCCTGCTTTCGTCCGACCACCTGCTTCTGCAGGCGCGTCCGTCGGACGCCAGCTTCTCCGACCTTATGGAGATCAAGCGCAACGCCAATCGCGCCGCCGTGCTCGTCCGCCAGTTGCTTGCCTTCTCGCGCAAGCAGACGCTCAGGCCGGCGATCCTGAACCTGACCGACGTCATCGGCGACCTGCGCATGCTGGTCGAACGGCTGATTTCCGGCACCAACGTAAAGCTGACGGTCGAATACGGGCGCGATCTCTGGCCGGTGAAGACCGACCTGTCGCAGTTCGAGCAGGTGCTGATCAATCTCTGTGTCAACGCCCGCGATGCCATGCCGGAGGGTGGGGCCCTGACGATCAGGACGCGCAATCTGTCCGCCGCCGAGGTTGGCGCTTTCAATTACCCCGGCATGCCGGCGGAGGAAATGGTCGCCGTCGAGGTCGCCGATACGGGTACGGGCATTCCGAAGGAGATCATGGACAAGATCTTCGAGCCCTTCTTCACGACGAAGGAAGTGGGCAAGGGCACGGGTCTCGGCCTCGCCATGGTCTACGGCATCGTCAAGCAGTCCGGTGGCTTCATTTATCCGGAGTCTGAAGTCGGAAAGGGCACCATCTTCCGCATCTTCCTGCCGCGCCACATTCCGGAGGTCCAGCCGACGGTCGTCGAAGTCGACGGAGCGCAGGCGTCCGCCGGGGCCACACCGCTGGCGCCGGCAAAGGCACCGGAGCAGGTGGACCTCACCGGCAAGTCGGCCGTCGTTCTCCTGGTCGAGGACGAGGAGGCGGTTCGCCGTGGCGGCAAGCGCATGCTGGAAACCCGTGGCTACACCGTGCATGAGGCGGGCTCCGGCGTCGAGGCGCTGGAGATCATCGAGGAGCTGAACGGCGAAGTCGATATCGTCGTCTCCGACGTTGTCATGCCGGAAATGGACGGGCCGAGCCTCTTGAAGGAAATCCGCAAGATCTATCCGGACATGAAGTTCATATTCGTTTCCGGTTATGCGGAAGACGCCTTTGCCAGGAACCTGCCGGAAGATGCGAAATTCGGCTTCCTGCCGAAGCCGTTCTCGCTGAAGCAGCTGGCGGAAGCCGTCTGGGACATGCTCGGCCAGAAGGACTGATCGCGTCGCGGTGCAAACAGCACTGCCTTCTACAGACATGAAAATGCCGGCCACGAGGGCCGGCATTTTTGTTTGCATCGGTGATGGGTGGCCGTCAGCCTGCCATGGCGACGGCGATTCCGGCGGCGAGGCGGGCATTGTTTTCGACCAGCGCAATGTTCGTCTTCAGGCTGCGGCCGTCGGTCAGCCGGTAGATGTCGGAGAGCAGGAAGGGTGTGACTTCCTTGCCCTTGATGTCGGCGTCCTCGGCATTGGCGAGCGCACGGGTGATGTAGATTTCCATTTCCTTGCGCGGGATTTCATCTTCTTCCGGCACCGGATTGGCAATCAGCATGCCGCCGCCGAGAACCATGGCTTCACGGGTCTTCTGGAAATGGGCGATCGCCTCGGGGCTGTTCAGCATCAGCGGGCTCGGCAGGCCGGATGAGCGCGACCAGAAGGCCGGGAATTCATGCGAGCCGTAGGTGACGACCGGCACGCCGCGGGTTTCGAGGACTTCGAGCGTCTTCGGAATGTCGAGGATCGCCTTGGCGCCGGCGCAGACGACGATGACCGCCGTGCGGGCCAGTTCCTCGAGGTCGGCGGAGATGTCGAAGTTGAGCTCCGCGCCGCGATGCACGCCGCCGATGCCACCGGTCGCAAAGACGCGGATACCGGCCCGGGCTGCAGCGATCATGGTGGCCGCGACCGTGGTGGCGCCGGTGCGCCGTTCCGACATGGCAAACGCGATGTCGGCGCGCGAGACCTTCATGGCGCCGCTCGTCTGCGACAGCGCTTCGAGTTCCGTGTCTTCCAGGCCGACATGCAGCTTGCCGGCGACGACCGCGATCGTTGCCGGAACCGCGCCCTCGGCGCGGATGATCGCCTCGACGCTGCGCGCCATCTGCAGGTTGCCCGGATAGGGCATGCCATGGGTGATGATGGTCGATTCGAGCGCGACGATCGGCAGGCCCTGCGCCTTGGCGTCGGCGACTTCCTTCGAGTAGGTGATCGGGAAATTGTGGGCGGGTGTGGTCATAATCGGATCCATCAGACTTGTTTTCTTGTTCATGCCAGAAGGCGGGGTTCGGGTACAAGCGCCAAGGTGGCGTCGAGCGTGGCACGGCCGAGATTTTCGGCTGCGGCCAGAGGCGATTGCAGGGTGATCGTGGCCGCGGCCGCACCGGCGCGCAATGCCTGAGGCAATCTCTCGCCGTCGAGGGTCGCCGCGATCACGCCGGAGGCGAAGGCGTCGCCGGCGCCGGTGACATCGGCTATTTCCGCGAGCACCGGAGGCGTGAGCAATGCGACTGTCTCGTCCTGGAAGGCGACGACATCGCCCCTGCCGCGGGTGACGACTGCGCCGCGCAATCCCTGCCGGCGCAGCAGCTCCGGCCAACCGGCCGGCTCTTGCGGCCTTGATCCCGCGACGGCTTCCGCCTCGGCCTCATTCATGAAGAGGAGGTGGAGGTGCGGCAGCGCGGAACGGAAGCGGACGACCTTGGCCGGCGAGATGGCGATCGCGGCAAGCGGGATGCCGCGTTTCGCCGCCACGTCCGCGAGCGCGGTGATCGTCTCGGCGGGCATGTTGCCGTCGGTCAGGATGAGGTCGGCCGTTTCGATCGCGTCCCGGATCTGGCGCATGGCAAGGCGGCGCGGCGAGAAGAGGGCATAGAGCTCCATGTCGGCGATGCCGATCACCAGATTGCCGTCCTTCTCCAGGATCGCGGTGTAGCTCGGCGTCTGCCTGTCAAGAAAGGTCAAGGGGCGGTCGTCGATGCCGGCCCGCTCGGCTGCGTCCGCGACCATGTCGCCGGCCTGATCGCCGCCACGCGGCGAGACGAGCGTGACGGCGTGGCCCAGCCGGGCGAGATTCTGCGCGGCATTGAAGCCGCCACCGCCGGGTTCGGTGAACCACCGGCCGGGATTGGACGCGCCGGGCACCGTCGCAGTCGAAATGCGCGCCCGCCGGTCGATATGGGCGCCGCCGATAACGAGGATTTTCTTGGTCATGGGAGCCTGCCTGATGAGCGCGATTCGGACAAAACAGGGCTTTGGGAGGCGCGGAGCCTCATGCGGCAAGCTCTTGTTTCCACACCCGAAAACGAAAAGAGAACAAATGTCATATTGTTATTTTCTTTCATCGGCTTGCAAGGGTCTTGCGAAACGAGAACAAAATGTGTACATATTCGTTATCGACGGCTTCATTGCCTGTGCGGCTTCAATAACCTAAAGGTGGATCAAATGGCACAAAATTCTTTGCGGCTCGTAGAGGACAAATCCGTGGATAAAAGCAAGGCACTGGAAGCTGCACTTTCCCAGATCGAACGGTCGTTCGGCAAGGGATCGATCATGAAGCTCGGTTCCAATGAAAACGTCGTCGAAATCGAAACCATTCCGACCGGCTCGCTCGGGCTCGACATCGCGCTCGGCGTCGGTGGTCTGCCGAAGGGACGCATCATCGAGATTTTCGGACCGGAAAGCTCCGGCAAGACGACCTTGGCGCTGCAGACGATCGCGGAAGCCCAGAAGAAGGGCGGCATTTGCGGCTTCATCGACGCCGAGCATGCGCTCGATCCCATCTATGCCCGCAAGCTTGGCGTCGATCTTCAGAACCTTCTGATCTCACAGCCGGACACCGGCGAACAGGCGCTGGAAATCACCGATACGCTGGTGCGTTCCGGCGCGCTTGACGTTCTCGTCATCGACTCGGTCGCCGCGCTGACGCCGCGCGCCGAAATCGAAGGCGAAATGGGCGATAGCCTGCCGGGCCTGCAGGCCCGCCTGATGAGCCAGGCGCTGCGCAAGCTGACCGCCTCGATCTCGCGTTCGAACTGCATGGTCATCTTCATCAACCAGATCCGCATGAAGATCGGCGTCATGTTCGGCTCGCCGGAAACAACGACCGGCGGCAACGCGCTCAAGTTTTATGCGTCGGTTCGACTCGACATCCGCCGGATCGGTTCCGTCAAGGACCGCGACGAAGTTGTCGGCAACCAGACGCGCGTCAAGGTCGTCAAGAACAAGATGGCGCCGCCCTTCAAGCAGGTCGAGTTCGACATCATGTATGGCGAAGGCGTTTCGAAGACCGGCGAACTGGTCGATCTCGGCGTCAAGGCGGGCATCGTCGAGAAGTCCGGCGCCTGGTTCTCCTATAACAGCCAGCGTCTCGGTCAGGGGCGTGAGAATGCCAAGCAGTTCTTGCGCGACAATCCCGATACGATGGCCGAAATCGAAATGGCGCTGCGCCAGAATGCCGGCCTGATCGCCGAGCAGTTCCTGGACAAGGGCGGTGACGAGGACGACGGCGACGCCGCCGCCGAGGGCTGAGATAGATACGCGACCTGGCTGGCAATCGTTCGCCGGTCCGCTGACGATCCGGACGGGGTGAGCCCCGGGATCGATGGCTTTAACGGCTGCACATCAAGGGGATGTGCAGCCGTTTCCGTTTGTTCTGGACAGTCATGGGGGCGTTGGATAAAAGCCAGTGGTTTTGTTGAATAATCCGCCGGACGGCGGGCGGCAGTGAAGGGTCAAGCATGAGCGGCGTGAACGACATCCGGTCGACATTCCTCGACTATTTCAAGACGAACGGACACGAGGTGGTTGCCTCCAGCCCGCTCGTGCCGCGCAACGATCCGACGCTGATGTTCACCAATGCAGGCATGGTGCAGTTCAAGAACGTCTTCACGGGGCTGGAAAGCCGTCCCTATTCGACGGCCGTGACCGCGCAGAAATGCGTGCGCGCCGGCGGAAAGCACAACGACCTCGACAATGTCGGCTACACTGCGCGCCACCATACGTTCTTCGAGATGCTCGGCAACTTCTCCTTTGGCGACTATTTCAAGGATCGCGCTATCGAGCTTGCCTGGAACCTGATCACCAAGGAATTCGGCATCGACCGCAACCGGCTGATGGTGACCGTCTACCATACCGATGACGAGGCCTTCGATCTGTGGAAGAAGATCGCCGGCCTGCCGGACGAAAAGATCATCCGCATCCCGACCAGCGACAATTTCTGGGCGATGGGCGATACCGGCCCGTGCGGCCCCTGTTCGGAAATCTTCTACGATCACGGCGATCACATCTGGGGCGGGCCGCCCGGTTCCCCGGAAGAGGACGGTGATCGCTTCATCGAGATCTGGAACCTCGTCTTCATGCAGTACGAGCAGGTGACGAAGGAAGAGCGCCTCGAACTGCCGCGCCCGTCGATCGACACCGGCATGGGGCTTGAGCGTATCGCCGCACTCCTGCAGGGCAAGCACGACAATTATGACATCGATCTGTTCCGGGCCCTGATTGCGGCGTCCGAAGAAGCGACCGGCGTCAAGGCCGAGGGCGACAAGCGGGCGAGCCACCGGGTCATTGCCGATCACCTGCGTTCGGCCGCCTTCCTGATCGCCGACGGCGTACTGCCGTCGAACGAAGGCCGTGGCTACGTGCTGCGCCGCATCATGCGTCGCGCCATGCGCCATGCCGAACTGCTCGGTTCGCGTGATCCGCTGATGTGGCGGCTGCTGCCGACGCTGGTTCAGGAGATGGGCCGCGCCTATCCGGAACTGGTGCGCGCCGAAGCGCTGATTTCGGAGACGCTGAAGCTCGAGGAGACGCGCTTCCGCAAGACGCTCGAGCGCGGCCTTGTGCTGCTCAACGACGCGACGACCGACCTTTCCAAGGGCGGCATGCTGGACGGCGAAACCGCATTCAAGCTCTACGACACCTACGGTTTCCCGCTGGACCTGACGCAGGACGCGTTGCGCGCCCGCGGCATCGGCGTCGATCTCGCCGGCTTTACCGACGCCATGGAGCGCCAGAAGGCCGAGGCTCGCGCCAGCTGGTCCGGCTCCGGCGACAAGGCAACCGAGACCATCTGGTTCGAGCTTAAGGAAAAGTTCGGTGCGACCGAATTCCTCGGTTATGACACCGAGACTGCCGAAGGCGTAATCCAGGCGATCGTCCGCGATGGCGCTGCCGTCAATGAGGCGAAGTCGGGCGAGGAAATCCAGGTCGTCGTCAACCAGACGCCGTTCTACGGTGAATCCGGCGGCCAGATGGGCGACACGGGCGTCATCGCAGGCGAAGATTTTGCAATCACGGTGACCGATACGCAGAAGAAGGGCGAGGGTGTCTTCGTCCATTACGGCACGGTCAGCGAAGGCGTGGTCAAGAGCGGCGAGGAAGTCGTTCTGACCGTCGATCACGCCCGCCGGTCGCGGCTGCGGGCCAACCACTCGGCAACCCATCTGCTGCATGAGGCGCTGCGCGAAGTGCTTGGCACCCACGTGGCCCAGAAGGGCTCGCTGGTCGCGCCCGAGCGGCTTCGCTTCGACGTCTCGCATCCCAAGCCCATGTCGGCCGAGGAGCTGAAGGTCGTCGAGGATATGGCCAACGAGATCATACTGCAGAACTCGCCAGTCACGACGCGCCTGATGAGCGTCGACGATGCGATTGCCGAGGGCGCCATGGCGCTGTTTGGTGAAAAATACGGTGACGAGGTGCGCGTCGTGTCGATGGGCACCGGCGTGCGCGGCGCCAAGGCCAATCGGCCTTATTCTGTCGAACTGTGCGGTGGCACGCATGTCGGCTCGACCGGCGAGATCGGTCTCGTGCGGGTTCTCTCCGAAAGCGCGGTCGGCGCCGGCGTTCGCCGCATCGAGGCGGTGACGGGCGAGGGTGCGCGCGCCTATCTGGCCGAGCAGGACGAGCGGGTCAAGACGCTCGCGGCGACGCTGAAGGTGCAGCCTGCGGACGTCCTGTCGCGCGTCGGCGCGATGATGGACGAGCGCCGCAAGCTCGAGAAGGAACTGGCCGAGGCCAAGCGGCAGCTGGCGCTTGGCGGCGGAACGTCGAGCGACGGCGCAAACGATGTTCGCGAAGTCGGCGGCATCAAGTATCTCGGCAAGGTTCTGAACGGCGTCGCACCGCGCGACCTCAAGGGCCTGGCGGATGACGGCAAGGCCGGGCTCGGTTCGGGCGTTGTCACCTTCATCGGTATTTCCGAAGACGGTAAAGCAAGCGCCGTCGTCGCGGTCACGCCGGATCTGACCGCGCGTTTCAGCGCTGTCGATCTGGTGCGCGTGGCGTCTGCCGCACTCGGCGGTCAGGGGGGCGGCGGCCGTCCCGACATGGCACAGGCCGGCGGTCCGGATGCGACGAAGGCGGATGCGGCGATCGAGGCCGTGGCCGAAGCGCTGGCCGGCTGACGCTGCCACCGCTGGAGTGAATATCCTGCAAAGGGCCGCCGGCAAGGGCGGCCCTTTCTTTCTGAAGTCGATCGCGGCTGCCGCGCCAGGACGGGCAGGTCATTCCGTCTTGTTTCGAGGCTGGTCGTCGGCTTGACTTGTGACCAGTCCAAGCGCTGCGCGTCCCAGATTTCAGGCTGCCACGCCCTCGATCGGTTCAATTTGTCATTGCAGATTAGCCAAAGATTTATCTCTTTTGGCTATGGTTTTAGGATCAATTTTGGTGACGGTTGCGGCGGATTGGACGCCTCAATTCTGAGTATGCCGTAGCGGCTCGAAGGCGACGCGTTGGAAAATCTGCTCAATATCGCGACGATGATGATCTGTACGTCGATCATCACGGTCTTCGTCGCCATCGGCTTTTCCATGCATGCCATTTTTCGTCCGCAGGAGCCGGCAGTGCGCTGGTGGGCCGCGACGATGTGGCTTGGAACGGGCGCGATGATCCTTCTGGCCTCCCGGTCCTTCTGGCCGTTCTGGCTGGCTGTCGGTTTCGGCAACGCTCTGACTGTCGCGGCGTACGGATTTCTCTTGTCAGGGTTCCGGGTGTTTTTCGGCAAGAAGCCGAAATGGCCGCTCGCCCTCATCGGTATGCTGATCTGGCTCGGCAGTCTTGCCGGGTTCGACTGGATCAGAACGGACGTCAACAACCGGATCATGCTGATGGCCCTGCTTATGTCGGGGTACACGCTCCCGATCGCTTTCGAATGCTGGAAGGGATGGAAGAGGGAAGGGCTGCCGACTGCGCTCGTCTGCAGCCTGTTTTTCTTGACGCACGCCGTCACCTACCTGGTCCGCATACCGCTCGCCTATATCCGCCCCGCAGACGAATATCTCGGCACGGCCTGGTCGCCCTGGTTCGCATTCCTGACCCTGGAAGCCTTCATACACGTGTTGTTTACGACCATTGCGATCATCGTCCTGGTGAAGGAAAGGGCAGAGGCGAAATATCGGCGGGCCGCCGAAACCGACAGCCTGACGGGCGCGCCCAACCGCGGCTATTTTGTCCGCCGCGTGGAGCGGCATCTGGCGGGCAAGCCTCAACCCTTCGTCTTCGCTCTGATGGACCTCGACAATTTCAAGGCGATCAATGACCAGTACGGCCATCTGGCCGGCGATGCGGTTCTGAAGGGGTTTGCCGAGCTCCTGATGGCCCACTTGCCGCCGTCGTCCATGTTTGGCCGGATCGGTGGCGAGGAATTCGCAATGCTCATCGGTGGGCTGACGGAACAGGGTGCGCTCGAAGTCCTGGAAACCATCCGGCGGGAAACCGAGCGGCTTGATCAGTCGTGCATGGCCGGCGTTCCCGCTGTGACGGTCAGCATAGGCGCGGTCGCCAGCACCAGCGGTCTTATGGCTTTTGACGGTCTTGCCGCGGCGGCCGACCTGGCGCTCTATTCGGCAAAGGGGCAGGGCCGCAACCGGCTTTGCGTCTATCAACCCGCCTTGATGCTTCGTGCCGCAGGTGAGGTGGACGGGTGCTTCCGTAAAGCCGGGTCGCACGCCCGCTATTCGCCCGGATCGCCTGGTCGAGACGTCCTGATCGCGCTCAGGGCATCCTCCACCGTGTTGTAGAACGCCACGCGCGGCTCCGCGACCCCGTGGGCACGCAGCATTTTCGCCGTATCATAGCTTGCCCCGGAGATCATGTAGGTCACGTTGTGGCGCGCGGCCTTGCGCAGGGAGCTTTCAATCACATTGGCGGCGGTGGAATCGATGAACGGCACCGACGAGCAGTCGAGCACGAAGTTGCGACGCTGGTCGGCGATACGGTCCAGCACCGAGCCGACCGTGGCCGCCGCGCCGAAGAAGAAGACGCCGTTGATGTGGTAGACGACGGTATCCGGATCGTCAGCGGCGACCGGCCGTTCCTTCTCGCTGTCCTCTTCCCTCATCTCCACCGCAAAATTGCGCCGTGCCGCCTCGCTGACGACGATCGCCTTGCTCATGCGATTGATGAACAGCATGGCACCGAGCGCGAAGCCGCCGATGATGCCCTCCGTCAGATCGCGGAAGATGACGAGCGCCAGCGTGACGACCAGCACCATGGCGTCGCCGCGGGAGGAGCGGATGAGCGCGGCAAAGGCGTGCTTCTCGATCATGTTGTAGGAAACGACCGCCAGCAGGCCGGCGAGCGCGGCCAGCGGAATGTAGGCGGCGAGCGGGGCTGCTACGAGCATGAAGACAAGCAGGAAAAGCGAGTGCATCATGCCGGAAAACGGGCTGGTGGCGCCGGCGCGCACATTCGTCGCCGTGCGGGCGATGGTGCCGGTCACGCAGATGCCGCCGAAGAGCGGCGAGGCGATGTTGGCGACGCCTTGGGCGACCAGTTCCATGTTCGAGCGGTGGCGGCGCCCGGTCATGCCGTCGGCGACGACGGCGGAGAGCAGCGACTCGATCGAGCCGAGAAGCGTGAAGGAGAAGGCGCTCGGCAGGACGGCCAGCACCCTGTTGAGGCTGATTTCCGGCAGGCTCGGTGCGGGCAGCGTGCGGGGAATGCCACCGAAGCGGCTGCCTATGGTCTCGACTGGTAGCGACAGGAGGGCGGCGGCGAACGATGCGAGCGCCACGGCGATCAGCATGTTCGGCCAGTTGGGACGAAGCCGCTTGACGGCGAGGATCAGCAGGATCGTTGCGGCGGAGATGGCGAGCGCCGACGGGTTCAATGTCGGAAGCGATGCGATGAGCTGCTGGTATTTGGGGATGATGGGACCGGGCTCGGGCGCGGTGAGCGTCAGCCCGAGCAGATCCTTGATCTGGCTGGAAAAGATGATGACGCCGATGCCGGCGGTAAAGCCGACGGTGACCGGATAGGGGATGAACTTGATGTAGTTGCCGAGCCTGAGCCAGCCGGCAGCCATCATCATCAGGCCGGAAAGCGCTGTGGCCAGCAACAAGCCGTCAATGCCGAACTGGTTGACCGTCGCCGCGACCAGGACGATGAAGGCGCCGGCCGGTCCACCAATCTGGTGACGGCTGCCGCCGAGTGCCGAGACGAAGAAGCCGCCGATGATCGCCGTGAACAGGCCCCGATCCGGGGTGACGCCGGAGGCGATCGCGATCGCCATCGACAAGGGCAGGGCAACGATCGCCACCGTCAGGCCCGACAGCGCATCCTGCTTCAATCGCGCGGAGGAATATCCTTCCTGCAGTACAGTGACGAGTTTTGGAACCAGGCGGTCGGTCATGGCTAAACTTCGGTCCTGAAGGATTGGCCGGGACATCGGCCAACGAAAGATGACCGATGATGCACCAGAGTCTGGCGAATAAGAAGGGGGCTCCTTCCGGGCAGGTTGCGGGACCTCGTATGGTTGTACTCTTTCTCTGAGACCCGGCGGGACGCGGCGCCTCAGGCGTTCTTCTGAAGCGTGGCAGCCGCTTCGTTGTCCAGCGCCTCGGCGCGCTGGTATGCCGGCCGCGCGGAGAGCCGTGCATGATAGTCGCGGAAGGCGGGCCGGTCGTCCATCGAGCCGAATTTCAGCCCCCAGCTGATATGCGAGCCGACATAGACGTCGGCCGCGGTGAAGCGATCTCCCGCGATGAAGGGATGTGCGGAGACGGCCGCTTCCAGCGTGTCCATCACCGTTTCATAGCTGCCGTAGCCAACCATGCCGCGGCGTTCGGAAGGGATTTCGACGGCCAGCGACCGATTGGTGACAGCGGCTTCCAGCGGCCCGGCCGCGAAGAACAGCCAACGGTAGTAGGCGGCGCGCTCGTGCGGGCGGGGTGCGAGGTCTGCCTCCGGATAGGCATCGGCGAGGTAGGCGCAAATTGCCGCGCATTCGGTGACGACGGCGTCGCCGTGCAGTATGGACGGCACCTTGCCCATCGGATTGACGGCCCTGTAGGCGTCCGTCTTCATCGGCGGTCCGAAGGGGATGATCCGGGCTTCGTAAGGAACGCCGGCTTCCTCCAGCATCCAGCGCGCGATTCGGCCGCGCGACATCGGGTTCGTGTAGAAGATGATCTGTGACATGTCGGCCTCCCGTCCGTTTTCGGGAGACTTTGCCGTCTTTGCCCGTGGATGAAAAGCCGGTGGCGAAAAAAGAAAACCCGGCGCGAGGCCGGGTTTCCGTCAAAGTCGATGGTCAGCCGGATCAGGCTGCCATGGCCTTCTTGAGGTTCTCGTCGATCTTGTCGAGGAAGGCGGTGGTCGAGAGCCAAGGCTGATCGGGGCCGATCAACAGCGCCAGGTCCTTGGTCATGAAGCCGGACTCGACGGTTTCGATGCAGACCTTTTCCAGCGTGTCGGAGAACTTGGCAAGCGCCGCGTTGTCGTCGAGCTTGGCGCGGTGCGCGAGGCCACGGGTCCAGGCAAAGATCGAGGCGATCGAGTTGGTCGAGGTTTCCTGGCCCTTCTGGTGCTGGCGGTAGTGACGGGTCACCGTGCCGTGGGCGGCTTCGGCTTCGACCGTCTGGCCATCCGGCGTCATCAGGACAGAGGTCATCAGGCCGAGCGAGCCGAAGCCCTGTGCGACGATATCGGACTGCACGTCGCCGTCGTAGTTCTTGCAGGCCCAGACATAGCCGCCGGACCACTTCAGCGCGGAAGCGACCATGTCGTCGATCAGGCGGTGTTCGTACCACAGCTTGGCGGCCTCGAACTTGTCCTTGAACTCGGCGTCGAAGACTTCCTGGAAGAGGTCCTTGAAGCGACCGTCATAGGCCTTGAGGATGGTGTTCTTGGTCGACAGGTAGCAGGGAACGCCGCGCTGCAGGGCGTAGTTGAAGGATGCGCGGGCGAAATCCTTGATCGAGTCGTCGAGGTTGTACATGGCCATGGCAACGCCGGAGGAGGGGGCGTCGAAGACGTCATGCTCGATCGTCTGGCCGTCGTCGCCGACGAACTTGATCGACAGCTTGCCCTTGCCCGGGAACTTGAAATCGGTGGCGCGGTACTGGTCGCCGAAGGCGTGACGGCCGACGATGATCGGCTTGGTCCAGCCCGGAACCAAGCGCGGAACGTTCTTCATGATGATCGGTTCGCGGAAGATGACGCCCCCAAGAATGTTGCGGATGGTGCCGTTCGGCGACTTCCACATCTTCTTCAGGCCGAATTCCTCGACGCGGGCCTCGTCCGGCGTGATGGTCGCGCACTTGACGCCGACGCCGTGCTTCTTGATGGCGTTGGCGGCATCAACGGTCACCTGGTCGTCGGTGGCGTCGCGGTTTTCGACCGAGAGGTCGTAGTATTCGATCTCGAGATCAAGGTAGGGGAGGATCAGCTTGTCCTTGATGAACTGCCAGATGATGCGGGTCATCTCGTCGCCGTCGAGATCGACGACAGGGTTTGCTACCTTGATCTTTTCCATGAATGCCTCTTCTTGTTCGCTCAATGGGGCGCAACGCCCGGAAGAATGAAATCCGGTCGCCTATAGCATTGTGACGCGGCAAGGCAAAGATAAGGAGCGGCGAAAGTGCGAGAAAATCACGCTGTCGACGGCAATTTTCGCGCCGGCCGCCGGGGCCGCGTGCAGTGCTGCAACGGCCGGTGATTTTTTGCCGTCCGCGGCTTTCTGGCCGATAGGGATCGTCATGAAAAACTGCTAATCGACGGTCGATCGCGCCGCGTCGCCGGATATGTCGTCCGGCACGGCCTTTTTCCGGAAGGTCAGACTGATGAAAACCAGATCCCTTTGCGCTCTTTTTCTTGCTTCGCTGCTCTCCTCGACCGTCGCGCAGGCCGACGTCGATCCGCTCGTGCCGGTCAAGGAAGTCATGCAGGCGGTCGTCACCAATGCCGGCCCGGATGGCGCCACCGGCGAAGACGGCGACACCGGAACCGACGATCAGTCCGCACAGGGCTCCAGCGGCGAAACGCAGGCGACCGACGGCGGCGATGAGGATTCCGACATTCCCTATATCGACTACCTCTCCGACGAATGGCTCGACCGCGATTTCAGTGCCGGGATCGCCAAGCTCTATCGCGAGGGTTCGCAGAAGGCGGCGGAGAAGGATGAGCCCTTCATCGACTACGAGCCGGTGATCGGCGCCCAGGATTTCTGCCCGCTGAAGGATGTGGACGTGAAGCTCGCCGGCGAAAAGGACGGCGTCTACGATGTCGTCGCCAGCTTCAAGGCGGAAAGCTGCTTTGGAGACGACGGCGATTCGAAATCGGTGACACAGACGCATTTCCGGGTGATCGAGGAAAACGGCAAGCCGGTGATCGACGACATCGTCGTCAAGCGCGGCGACGAAGAGCAGGATTCGTTGAAGAAGATCATGCAGGACTATCTCGCGCAGCAGCACTGGGTCACCGATGAGTGACGCACGGCGCGACGGGGCAGGCGACATGGCCGAGGTGGACAGGCACTACAGCGATCCGGCGCTCGCCGCGCTTTACGATCTCGACAGCGGCTGGGGCGCGGATCGCCAGTATTTCCTCGACCTTGCCGGCGTGACGCCGATCCGGGTTCTCGATCTCGGTTGCGGCACAGGTCTCTTGAGCCGTGCCTATGCGTCGCGCGGGCATCGTGTCACGGCGGTTGACCCGGCGCGGCCGATGATCGAGATCGGCCGGCGGGAACCGCATGGCGAGGCGATCGAATGGGTCTGTTCGAACGCCGAGACGTTTCGCTCGGAGGAGCGCTTCGATCTCATCGTCATGACCGGCAACGCGTTTCAGGTGTTTCTCACCGAAGAGGCGGTGCGGGCGCTGTTTGCGACGATGCGTCTGCATCTTGCCGATGGGGGCCGGGTGGTCTTCGAGACCCGCAATCCGGCGATCGACTGGCCGTCCCGCTGGAACCAGGATTACCGGCTGGAGACGAAGGCGGGGCCGATCACCGTTTCGAGGCGCATCCTGTCGTCCGGCAACGGGTTCGTCGATTTCGAGACCCGCTACATCTTTTCGGATCGTGAGACGGTGTCGACGAGCCGCCTGCGCTTCTTCTTGCCGGAAGTGATACAGGCGGAGATGGCATCTTGCGGTCTTATGATGAAGTCACTGCAGGGTGACTTTTCGGGCGAGGCCTTCGATGCCACGCGCCATGAGGAGATGGTGTTCGTCGCGGCAAGCGCGCTCTAGCGGCTCAGCCTTTCAAGGGTATGAATGTGGCGCGCGATTTGCGGGCGCCCGAGCGTCGCGCCATGACCGATATGAAAATGTTGACCGCCTGCATCAAGCAGCGATTGGAGTTGTATCGCCACAAGGGCCGGGTCGTCCTCGAAGGGCGGCCGCTTCGGCGTTCTGAGGCGAATGATGCCGCCGAGCAGGATTCCGGAGGAGATCAGGTCGCTGACCAGCATGTTGCGATCATCCAGTTCGACTGAGAGCGACCCGCCGGTATGGCCGGGCGTATGGCGCACGCTGCCGGCGATGCCGAAGGGAAGCAGGGAAAACGCCTCCGCGCCGGCAAGTTCGATGTCCGTGTCAAAACCATCATAGGAGGCGTTGGCGATGCCGGATGCCTTGAACAGGCGCCCGAAGGGGCCTGTCGGGCAATAGTGCACCGGCCTTTCCTGCGTGTAGTAACAACGATCGTCGCGGTGGGCGAGGATCGGCGCGCCGGTTAGCTCGCGCAGTCGGGCCGCGCCGCCGGCATGATCGACATGCGCATGCGTGACGACGATCAGCTTGACATCGTTCGGTCGCAGCCCTTCGCGTTTCAGAGCCGTCAGGAAGCGGGGCGCCGAGCCTGGAAGTCCGGTATCGACGATGATCGCGCCGGCATCGGAGATGACGAGGTAGGCGTTGATCATGTAGAAGGGGGCGATGGGAATGCGGATGATCTTGTTCTGCACCGATGGATGTCTCCTGTGTGACTGTCCGCAGCAGAGATAATGGCTTGGTTACCCGTTGAAAAGAATGCACTTTTTTGTGCGAAACGCACCCGGAGGTAACGATGGACATCAGCGAATGGCACAAGCTCGATCCCCTCAACTGTCCTGCGGTCCGCGCACTTGAAACGATCAGCGGCAAATGGAAGCCGGCGATCCTGTTTTCGCTCGGTGGCGGGGTTCGGCGTTTCGGTGAGCTGCAGAGGGCCATTCCAACCATCAGTCACAAGACCCTTACGCAGCAGCTGCGCGAGCTGGAGGATGCGGGGGTTGTCGACCGCCGGGTCTATGCGACGGTTCCGCCGAAGACTGAATATTCTCTGACGGCTTCCGGCGAGGCGCTGGGGCCGATCTTCCTGCAGCTTTACGCGTGGGGCGAGCAGCACGCGGCGCATTGAAGGTATAAGCGGCAACCTCGGCTTTGCTTCTTGGAACCTTTGATTTCCCGGCCGTTTTATGCCAGTGAGACGCCGGATTTTGCAAAGACCGAAGGCATCCCATGGCAGGCACCAACAGCGAACGCGAACTTCTGGCCGAAGGCCCGGCGATCATTCTCGTCGAGCCGCAGCTTGGCGAAAACATCGGCATGGTGGCGCGCGCCATGGCGAATTTCGGGCTGGCGGAGCTGCGTCTGGTCAATCCGCGGGATGGCTGGCCATCGGAAAAGGCACGATCGGCAGCATCCAAGGCCGATCACGTGATCGAAGCCACCACGGTGTTCGACACGCTGGAGGATGCGATCGCCGACCTCAATTTCGTCTACGCGACGACGGCGCGCGAGCGCGACGGGTTCAAGCCCGTGCGTTCGCCGGTGACGGCCGCCACGACCTTGCGGGGGCGCTTTTCAGCGGGCGAACGCACCGGCATCCTCTTTGGACGCGAGCGCTGGGGCCTGACGAACGAGGAGGTGGCGCTGGCCGATGAAATCGTCACGTTTCCGGTCAATCCGGCGTTTGCATCGCTCAACATCGCCCAGGCGGTGCTGCTGATGTCCTATGAATGGATGAAATCCGGCATGGACGACCTGGGAGACACGCCCTTTGGCGCCGTGGCGCAGCGCCCGGCGACGAAGGAGGAGCTGTTCGGGCTCTTCGGACAGGTGGAGGAGGCACTAGATGCGCGTGGCTATTTCCGTCCGGAACCCAAGAAGCCGCGGATGATCGAGAACCTGCGCGCCGTGCTGTCGCGTCGGGCCTTCACCGGCCAGGAGATAAGCGTGATGCGCGGTGTATTTGCCACATTCGACCGCTACAGCCGTAAAAACCCCCGGGGAAAAGCCCCACCCGAAACCTTCGACGACGACAACGAGGGTTGAGCGGCCTTGACGGACCTCAGCCGGGTCTATTCCATCCCAGGGTAAAACGGAGCCGCCACTGATGCTCGAACGCCTGCG
Organism: Rhizobium sp. PAMB 3174; assembly: GCF_052908375.1. Classification (NCBI taxonomy): domain Bacteria; kingdom Pseudomonadati; phylum Pseudomonadota; class Alphaproteobacteria; order Hyphomicrobiales; family Rhizobiaceae; genus Rhizobium; species Rhizobium sp. PAMB 3174. Next base: position 1,403,813 of record NZ_CM128608.1, read on the forward strand.
TTTGAGAAACATGCTTCTTGCCGGGGACCCCACGCTGATGCGGCTTCGCCTTGGCAGCCGCGTGGTCGTCAGTGTTTGCCTGTCGCTCGGGCTCATCTACCTGTTCTCCGCTCATCTGCACCCCTTGCCGGTCGCCGCCTACGGACTCGGCGTTATCCTCTCGGTGCAGGGCATCCTGACGGTGCGTGAGACGTCCGGCCGTGCGCAGTTCCTGACCCGCGCCGCCGGCGTCCTCGCGGCCGGGCTTTCGGTGACGCTTGCCACGCTGCTGGAGGCCGATCGCCTGATGTCCGATCTTGCCTTTCTTGCCGTCATCTTCGTCGCCTGCGTCGCGCGTGCCTTCGGGCCGCGCTGGAACGCCGTCGGCATGTACGCCTTCATGGCCTATTTCATGGCCGCCTATTTCCATCCGTCCATTGCCGACGTCCCCTGGGCGATCGTCGGCATCGCGATTTCTGCAGGCGTTTCCCAGACGGTGCGCTTCGCCGTCATCCGTGAAAATCCGGTGGCCAGCATGCGCGGGGCGGTGAGGGCGACGCTGCATCGCTGCGAGGAAATTCTCGTCACGCTGGAAGAGGCCTCGGCACGCGGTGGAGAGTTGACCAAGTCCGACAGCGATACGCTGCGCATGCAGGCGCAGCGGCTGAAGGGCACAGTGCTGTCCGCCATAGGCGCGCTTGGCCCGGACGAGGGTGGAGAGAACGGCGATGTCGTCGATCTGCGGGTCGGATTGATCGAGCTGCAGCTCGCAGCCGAAAGCGCGATCGTCGCGGCGCAGAAGGCGCTGCCGCCACGCGGCATACTGCGGGCTGCACTCAACAGGGACGGCGTCGAAACCGGCGACGGCAAGACGGAGCCTTCCGGCACCGAGGCGGAGCAGAGTGCGGCAACCATCGCATGGCTGGCGGATGCGCGCTCGAACGTGTTGCAGCAGGCGGCCAGGATCACCGCCCTTGCACCGGCGTCGCCGGTCACCGGCGGTTCCGGCCCGGTGCGGCTCAACCTGAAGCATCCGGCTGTCCGGACGGCCATCCAGATCACGCTTGCGGCAGCCATCGCCATGGCGGCGGGACTGGCCCTGTCGCGCGAACGCTGGTTCTGGGCGGTGCTCTCCGCCTTTCTCGTGTTCATCAACACGCAGTCGCGTGGCGATACGGCGATGAAGGCGGTGCAGCGCGCAGTCGGCACACCGGTCGGCATCGTCGCCGGGCTCGTTCTCGCCTATGCCTTCGGCGGACACCCGCTGATCATCGCCTTGCTGGCGCTCGCCAGCATCTTCCTCGCATTCTACAATCTGCCGGTTTCCTACGGTCGGATGACCTTCTTCATCTCGATCGTGATCGCGCTTGCCTATGCGCTGATGGGCGTTCTGACCCTCGACCTGATGTGGCTGCGCGTCGAGGAGACGCTGATCGGCTCAATCGCGGGCATCCTGGTGTCGGCGACGGTCTTTCCGACGCGCACACGGGCGACGCTCAACCAGGCGGAAGCGCGCTGGTATTCGGCATTGAAGTCCTTGCTGGAGGCGACGCGGCATGAGGAGCGCGGTGGCGAACTGATCGACCTGTCGCACCGGCTGGACGAGGCCTATGGCAACCTGGTGACGGCGGCCCGTCCGCTTGGCGCGCCGTGGCAGCTGGTGGTCCGGCCCGGCCATGTGCGCCAGACGCTCGGACTGCACCGCGCGGCGACCTATTGGGCACGGCTGTTCGCGCGCAACGTCTCGGTCGGCCATGTGGAGAAGGGCGAACCGCTTCTGGCGCTGATCGACGATCTGTTGCAGGAGATCGAAGGTTTGGCGGAGCGAAAGGCGGATTGTTTCTATCTTGAACGCCTTCGCACCGCCGCGCGCCTTGATGCTGCCAATTTCGACAGGCGGAAGATAAGTGACAGTCTCGGCATGCTGGAGGCGACGCTCACGCGCTTCTATCCCGATGCTGATGCTCCTTCCATGGCGGGGTGACGGGCGGCAATGGTTTTGAATGCGCAGAGTGATGGGGGCGACCGGCCGGTTCTGGTGTTCGATTCGGGGATCGGCGGGCTGACGGTCCTGCGCGAGGCGCGCGTGCTGATCCCGGAGCGCCGATTCGTCTATGTCGCCGACGATGCCGGATTCCCATACGGAAACTGGGAAGAAGCGGCGCTGACGGAGCGCATTCTGACCCTGTTTGCCGATCTGATCGCGACCTATGATCCGGTTGCCTGCGTGATTGCCTGCAATACAGCCTTCACGCTGGCGGGTGCGGCGCTCCGGGCAGCATTTCCGGCCATGACCTTCGTCGGCACGGTGCCGGCGATCAAGCCTGCGGCCGAGCGGACGCGCTCCGGCCTCGTCTCCGTGCTGGCGACGCCGGGCACCGTGAAGCGCGCCTATACGCGCGACCTCATCCAGTCCTTCGCCAGCCAGTGCCATGTCCGCCTCGTCGGCTCGGTCAACCTGGCCGCCATGGCGGAGGCCTATATCCGACGTGAACCCGTCGATAACGACGCCGTGATGGCCGAGATCAGCCAGTGCTTCCTCGACAAGGATGGTCGCCGGACCGATATCGTCGTGCTCGCCTGCACCCATTATCCCTTCATGGCGAACGTGTTTCGCAAGCTCGCGCCCTGGCCGGTGGACTGGCTCGACCCGGCGGAGGCGATCGCGCGCCAGGTGCGCCGCGTGGTCCCGGAACTGGCGGCCGGTGGGGCAGGGGAAGCCAGGGACAGCGCCTATTTTACCTCCGGCAACCCGGATTTTTCGACCGTTCGGCTGATGCAGGGCTTTGGCCTGAAAGTGGCGCCGGCTTGAGCGGCGCGCCACAGATCGCCACCGTTCCCGCGGATCTGGCGCTCGATCTGTCCCGGCTGGTCGAGGCGATGTCGGGTTTTGAAGGGCGCTGGTGGATCATCGGCAGTGCCGCCATGGCGTTGCATGGGGTAGAGGGCATCGATCCGAACGATATCGATATCCTTGTCAGCGCCGACGATGCGCGCCGTCTTTCGACGCGTTGGAAGATCGAGCCTTTCGCGATGCCGCCGCATCCTCGGTTTCGTTCGGAGGTGTTCCTGCGAAAGCCGCTCGCTGCACGCGAAGCCGAAGTCATGGGCGGTTTCGAGGTGATGACCGTGGGTGGATGGACGCCTGTGGAGCCGCGCGACAGGATTGTCGTGTCCCACGCGGGCGGCATGCTTTACGTCCCCTCGATTGCCGAGATCATCGACATGTGCCGACAGTTCGGCCGTGAGAAAGATCTGGCCCGGCTGGTTCTTCTGGCCAGGCTGCCGCAATAGATCATGTGGCAGAAAAACCACAGGTTGAGATCCTGCGCGTGATGCGGGAAAAAGTGGCTTGTGCAACGGCGGTCCTCATGTATCCTGCCACCATCCAACACCAACCTCAAAAGGAGGCGTAAGATGTTTCATGCTTTTTCTACGACACGCCTCGGTGTTGGCGCCTCGCGACGTGGCTTCTTCCCAGCCGGAATCGTCGTGGGCATTGTGGGTTATCTCACCCGCATGTGATCGCCTTACGGGGCACCCTCCTAAAACCTGAATGACGTTTCGCCACAGGGGACAATTGCGTTCTCATTTCTGGCGATCCGTCCAAAACTCCAACCTCAACAAGGGATCGGTCCGTCTAAAGTCGGGCCGGTGCAAAAGGTAACGTTATGGAACAGCAAACTGTTCGTGCGGATAGCCTCGCTTTCGCACTGGATGACATGTTCAACAAGCACGGCGTGTGGCAGATGCTCGCTGCATTCGCCAAGGCGCTGCATCGGCGTCGCCAGACCGTCGTCAAGCTGAGGGAGGCGCATCTGGACGATCGTCTCCGGCGCGACATCGGCCTGCCCGCCGAACCGCGCGGACCCACTCGTCTCAAGGGGCACGTTCCGTTGAGCGTGTGGGATGTCAGGTGGTAACACCCATGCCCCGGGCCGCAGACGCGGTCCGGGGCTTTGTGTTCTGGCGGAGGAAGGCCTTCGGGCGCGCAAGTGCTGTGACGGCCGGCCGCCCGGCCATGGTTCAGTCGAACTGGTCTTCCATCTTCTGAAGCCTGTGGAAGGTTTCTTCCATCACTTCGGCCAGTTGCAGGCATTGCTCGATGGGCGTCGGCGACAACGTCCTGTCGATGACCTCCGTTTGAATCTTCAGCGCTTTCTCCGCTGTCTCGCGGCCGTGCTCTGTCAGGCTGAGGCGTAGCACCCGCTTGTCGCGCGGATCGCCCTTGCGCGCGATCAGGCCGCGCTTTTCCATCTGCGGCAGCAGCATGCTCATGTTGGAACGGCCGACGAGAAGCTTGCGGGCAAGTTCTTGCTGGGTCAGTCCGTCGTGCCGGTAGAGATTGGCGAGAATGTCGAGATGCGGCGGCTTGATGTCTAGGTCCGCCAGGGCGCGGGTGAGAACCTGTTGCATGAGCTGGCAGGCCCTTCCGACGGCGATCCAGCTGCGAAACCGTGGATGATCCCAGGGTAGGGATTGATTTTCGTTCATCGTTGTACTTTATTGTTCATAATTGAACATTAATTGGATATCTCAACTATGGCATCGTTTTCGCTGAAGGTCACCCGCCTGGCGCTGCATGTGACCGAAAAGGTTTCGCCGAGGCTGGCCGGACGGCTGGCCTTCGAGCTCTTCAGCCGGACCCCGGCGCGGCAGCCGAAGGGCGACCGTGCGAGGCGCGTATTCCAGGCGGGCGAGGCCCTGTTTTCGCCGGCGGAGAAGATCAGCTTCGTGGCCGGCCCGGACAGGGTGGCAGGCTACCGGTTCCGCGCACATGCCGCGGACGCCCCGCGCGTGCTGGTCGTTCATGGCTGGGGATCGCGGGCGGAGTACATGGCGCCGCTGTCTGCTGCCATCGCAAAGCTAGGCTTCGAGGTGATCGTCCTCGACTTCCCCGGTCACGGCCGGTCTTCGGGCAAGCGCTTCAACATGATGAAGGCGGTGCAGGCGATCGCCGCAGCGGCGGATCAATACGGTTCGTTCGACAGTGCCGTCGGTCATTCCTTCGGCGGCGCGGCGCTGATGGTGGCTGCCGGCGGCATCATTCCGTCCATCCCGCCGGTGATACCCGGCCGGATCGTGACGATCGCCTCGCCGAGCGAGATGGCGGGCGTCTTTCGGCGGTTTGCCGGGATGACCGGCCTTTCCCGCAGGGGGCTTGGCCATATGATGGATCATGTGCGGCATGTGGTCGGCGTCGGCATCGAGGCTTTCGACATCGCCGCCGGCATGGACCGGCTGTCGATCCCGGTGCTGACGGTGCATGCCGAGGACGACAAGGAGGTCGCGGCTTCTCATGCGGTGCGCTATGCCAATAGCGGCGGCGACGTGCGGCTCTACTGGGCGAATGGCCTCGGGCATCGCCGGATCATCAGCGATGCTGGCGTCATTGCCGAGGTGACGGCCTTCCTCAGCCATGCGCAAGACAGTGCTGTGGCGTAGCAGCGCATTTGCCTTGGCGAATCATTGTGATAGCAACGGATATCGCTCTGCAACCCGTCGGAGGCTCCATGACCGTTTCCACCATTACGTCGATCGAAGCGCTTGAGGCCATCTACGGCGGATTGTCGGGGCTTGCGGAGGCGTCCGTGGCGAAGGTCACATCGCATCTGACCACGGAATACCGCCAACTGATCGAAGCCTCTCCCTTCATGGCACTGGCGACCGTCGGCCCGGAGGGGCTCGACTGTTCGCCGCGCGGCGAGCCGGATGGCGTGGTCACCATCGAAGACGACCGTACGCTTCTTCTGCCGGACTGGCGCGGCAACAACCGCATCGATTCGCTGCGCAACATCGTGCGCGATCCGCGCGTGTCGCTGATGTTCCTGATCCCCGGTTCGGCAACCGTCATGCGGGTCAACGGCCATGCCGTCATCACGACCGAACCTGCGGTCGTCGAACGGTTCGAGATCGATGGAAAGCGGCCACGGACGGTGGTGGTGGTAACGATCGATGAGGTCTATTTCCAGTGTGCCCGCGCCGTCATGCGGGCGGATCTGTGGAACCCGGAGCGGTTCCATGACGTGAACGCTTTGCCAAGCGCCGGGGCGATGATCAAGGCGGCAAAGGCCGCTTTCGACAAGGATAGCTACGACCGCGAATGGCCGGAGCGCGCCCGCAAGACCATGTGGTAACGCGGCCGCTCTCAAGCGCAGCCGGATACTGGGGCTCCAAACGCAAAAAGCGCCCACGAGGGGCGCTTCCAATCTCGGTGTTCTGTGCTGCTGCTACCGCTTGTAGATCAGCCAGCCCTTCTGGAATTCCTTCTTCATGCCGTCCTCGAAGTGAGCCGACTTGTTGCGGCCGGCGTTCTTGGCGCAGTAAAGCGCGATATCGCACTTGTTGTAGAGGTCGCCCGGATCATCCGCCTGGGCGGCAAGGCAGGAGCCCAGCGACATGGTGATCGGGCCATAATTCACACCCGTCTTGGAATTCTTGAACGGTGTGCGTTCGAGCGACATGCGGATGCGCTCGCAGATGTTGACCAGCTCTTCTTCGCTCGTCCCGTCGATGATCAGGGCGAATTCCTCGCCGCCGGTGCGGGCGACGAAGACGTCGCGGCGGAGGTTCGCCTTGATGACGTTGGCGACGGTCGCCAGGATCTTGTCGCCGACCGGATGGCCATAGGTGTCGTTGACACGCTTGAAATGATCGATGTCGGCGATGACGAGGCCGACATTGCTGTGGCCGAGCGGGCTGTTGTAGATCGAGGCCAGCTTTTCGTCGAAGGCTCGCCGGTTGCTCAGGCGGGTCAGCGAATCGGTGTTGGCGATGCGCTTGTATTCGTCGAGTTCCTGGCGGACCTGATCCATCTCCTGGGACTTTACAGCGACGCTCTCCACCGTCTTGGCGCCGTGGGCCATCGTGTTGCCGGTTGCGTCGCTCAGAAGCTGTATGGCGTTGCGCAGCAGGTCGGCGCTCGAGGTGTTCTTGGTCGAGATGCGGCTGTAGGTCTCGCCGAGCAGCTTGCTGTAGCTTTCGAGCGAGGTCTGCTCCTGCTTCAGGAGGCGCATTACCGAATCCAGCTCTCCGAGAATGCGGTTGTGGGCACTGTCGACGACACGCGGCTGATGGGCGGCGAAGTAGCGCTCGCCGATGGAATCGAGTTCCGCCTGGGTCGCCTTGCCGCCCAGGCTCGCAAGTTCCTTCGTCAGAGTCGGATTGGAACCGATATAGGCTTCGTAGAAGAGTTCGTAGTTCCTGGGAATGGGCGCGACGCCCATTGTCCGCATGGCGTAGGTGACTTGCCCCGCGATATCAGGCACTTGCGCCTTAGAGGCTGGTAGGCCACTCATGACAGGCTCCGAAGAAAGAATTCAGCTATGCAATTATTGGTGCAGCATAGGCAGGAATTCTTTGGAAAGGATTAAATCAGCAATATGTGATCTATTGCTTATAGACGTTCCTGTGCGTCAACCGATTATATGCTTAAAAATAAACAATTGATCTGAAACGATTTTATTCCTTGTTCCGAAAAGGGCGCGGCGACCGCATCTTCGGTCGCCGCGATCATTTTTGGGTTTTATACTAACCGAGGTTCAGTTCCTGGAAGAAGTCGTTGCCCTTGTCGTCGATGACGATGAAGGCGGGGAAGTCTTCCACTTCGATCTTCCAGACCGCTTCCATGCCGAGTTCCGGATACTCCAGAACGTCCACCTTCCTGATGCAGTCCTGGGCAAGGCGCGCGGCCGGTCCGCCGATGGAGCCCAGGTAGAAGCCGCCATGCGTCTTGCAGGCTTCGCGCACTTGGCGCGAGCGATTGCCCTTGGCCAGCATGACCATGGAGCCGCCAAACGACTGGAACTGGTCGACGTAAGAGTCCATGCGGCCTGCCGTTGTCGGCCCGAACGAGCCGGACGGCATGCCTTCCGGCGTCTTGGCCGGGCCGGCATAGTAGACCGGGTGGTTCTTCATGTACTCCGGCATGCCTTCGCCCTTTTCGAGGCGTTCGCGGATCTTCGAATGGGCCAGGTCGCGGGCGACGATGATCGTGCCGGACAGCGACAGGCGCGTCTTGACCGGATGCTTTGACAGCTCGGCAAGGATGGCGCTCATCGGCTGGTTCAGGTCGATCTTCACCACCGAGGAGGAGAGGGCGGCTTCGTCTACCTCCGGCATGTATTTCGACGGATCGGTTTCCAGCGCCTCGAGGAAGATACCGTCCCGGGTGATCTTGCCTTTGGCCTGGCGGTCGGCGGAACAGGATACACCAAGTCCGATCGGCAGCGATGCGCCGTGACGTGGCAGGCGGATGACGCGGACGTCATGACAGAAGTACTTGCCGCCGAACTGGGCGCCAACACCCATCTGCTGGGTGAGCTTGTGGATTTCCTTCTCCATCTCGACGTCGCGGAAGGCGTGGCCGCTCTCCGAACCTTCCGTCGGCAGATTGTCGAGATACTTGGTGGAGGCGAGCTTCACCGTCTTCAGGTTCATCTCGGCAGATGTCCCGCCAATGACGATCGCCAGATGGTAGGGGGGACAGGCTGCCGTCCCTAGCGTGAGGATCTTCTCCTTAAGGAAGTCGATCATCCGGTCATGGGTGAGCAGCGAGGGCGTTCCCTGGTAGAGAAAGGTCTTGTTGGCCGAGCCGCCGCCCTTGGCGACAAAGAGAAAGTCGTAAGCGTCGGTGCCTTCCTCGTAGATGTCGATCTGAGCCGGCAGATTGTTCTTGGTGTTCTTCTCCTCGAACATCTTGATTGGCGCGAGCTGGGAGTAGCGCAGGTTCTTGTGCTCGTAGGCGTCGAGCACACCCTTTGCCAGCGCTGAATAGTCGCCGCCTTCGGTCCACACGCGACGGCCTTTCTTGCCCATGATGATGGCGGTGCCGGTATCCTGGCACATCGGCAGCACGCCGCCGGCGGCGATATTGGCGTTCTTCAGCAGGTCGTAGGCGACGAAACGGTCATTGTCGGTGGCTTCCGGATCCTCGAGGATCGAGGCAAGCTGCTTGAGATGCGCCGGGCGCAGCAGGTGGTTGATGTCGGCGAAAGCGGCCTCGGCGAGCAGCCGCATGCCCTCGGGTTCGACCGTCAGGATCTCCTGACCCTTGAAGGTGTCGACCGAAACATAGTCGGAGGAGAGCTTGCGGTAAGGGGTTTCGTCCTTGCCAAGCGGAAAAAGGTCGTCAGCCATATGCAATGCCTTTCAAGCCGAGAAAGCGGAAAAAATCCCGCTTTCTCTATGCGCTGCATCGCGCAAATGCAATTGTTTCGAACGCGGGCTCGTCCGAGCGTGGGGTGGGCGAGAGGAAGACGGGCGCCAACAAATATTGTTAGTTCTTGTTAGCTCGATTATCATCATCCTCATGAAGAACGAACCGATGAAAACCCTCACCATCTCTCTTTCGGCGCAGCAGATACTGCGGCTGCAGGGCGCGGTGAAATCCGGCGCCTATGCCTCCAATAGTGAGGTCGTCCGCGATGCCCTCAGGCTTTGGGAGGAGCGGGAGGAGCGGCGTCAAGCAAGCCTGGAAGCGTTGCGCGCCGAAATTCGGACTGGGATCGAAAGCGGGCCTGCCATTCCTGCCGATGAGGTGTTCGCAAGGCTTGAGGCCAAATACGGCGGAAGCGGCGGCGACCGGTAATGCTGGTCTCCTTTGCTCCGGCGGCCGTCCAGGATGTCGAGGAGGTTGGCGACTACATTTACGCGGAAAACCCAACTGCGGCGATACGATTCATCACGGAGCTGCGAATGCGATGTGAGCGTATTGCCGACGCACCGGAGGCAGGCAGACCGCGTCCCGAACTGTCGTCGGAATTGCGGTCTGTTCCTTTTCGCCGATACCTCATTTTCTATTCTTTGACGAAAGATGCCGTTCGCATCGAGCGTGTTCTCCACGGTTCTCGCGACATCTATGCTATTTTCGACGATGTCTGAACCCGTCCCTCACTTCGGCCCGATCATCAGCTCCGGCCGGACGATGGCGTCGTAGTCTTCCGCCGAGACCAGTCCGCTTGCCAGCGCCTCCTCCTTCAGCGTCGTGCCGTTCTTGTGCGCCGTCTTGGCGATCTTGGCGGCGTTGTCGTAGCCGATCTTCGGGGCGAGTGCGGTGACCAGCATCAGCGAGCGTTCGAGCCCGGCCTTGATGTTGTCCTCGCGCGCCTCGATGCCGACGACGCAATTGTCGGTGAACGAGACGGCGGCATCGGCTAGAAGCTGGACCGACTGCAGGAAGTTGTAGGCCATCATCGGATTGAAGACGTTCAGCTCGAAATGGCCCTGGCTGCCGGCGAAGGTGAGGGCGGCGTTGTTGCCGAAGATGTGGGCGCAGACCTGCGTCATTGCCTCGCACTGGGTCGGGTTGACCTTGCCCGGCATGATCGAGGAACCTGGCTCGTTTTCCGGCAATGCCAGCTCGCCGAGGCCGGAACGCGGGCCGGAGCCGAGGAAGCGGATGTCGTTGGCGATCTTGAAGCAGGCGGCCGCCGCCGCGTTGATCGCCCCGTGCGCGAAGACCATCGCATCATGGGCTGCCAGCGCTTCGAATTTGTTGGGGGCAGTGACAAAGGGCAGGCCGGTGATCTTGGCAATGTGCTCGGCGACCTTCTCGGCAAAGCCGACCGGCGCATTGAGACCGGTGCCGACCGCGGTGCCGCCCTGCGCCAGCTCATAGAGGCCGGGCAGGGTGGCCTCGATCCGCCTGATGGCGGAGGCGACCTGCGCCGCGTAGCCTGAGAATTCCTGGCCAAGGGTGAGCGGGGTTGCATCCTGCGTGTGGGTGCGACCGATCTTGATGATGTCGGCGAAGGCCTTGGCTTTCGCGTCGAGCGCATCGTGCAGGTGCTGCAGCGCCGGGATGAGATGGCGGACCGTTTCCTCGGCGCAGGCGATATGCATGGCCGTCGGATAGGTGTCGTTCGACGACTGGCTCATATTGACATGGTCGTTCGGGTGGATCGGCTTCTTCGAACCCATCTCGCCGCCCAGCATTTCGATCGCCCGGTTGGAGATGACCTCGTTGGCGTTCATGTTGGATTGCGTGCCCGATCCCGTCTGCCAGACGACGAGCGGAAAGTGGTCATCGAGCTTGCCGTCGATCACTTCCTGTGCCGCCGTGACAATCACCTTGCCCAGATCCTTGTCGAGCTGGCCCAGTTCCATGTTGGTGAGTGCCGCCGCCTGCTTGACCACGCCGAGCGCCCGGACGATGGCCGGCGGCTGCTTCTCCCAGCCGATCCTGAAATTGCCGCGCGAGCGCTCGGCCTGGGCACCCCAGTAGCGGCTCGCGTCAACCTCGATCGGTCCAAAGGTGTCGGTTTCCGTCCTGGTGGTCTTGTCCGTGCTCATAGCTGACTCTCCGTGTCATGTTTTGTGGGAACATATAGGGCAGGCTGCCGAATATTGGAATTGCCACATTGGAAATCGTCGGGCGTTTTGTCTGGGTAGGGTCGGCGTACGAAGTCGTCCTGTCATCAAAACTTCATTTGAAGTTCTCATAATTTCGTGATTTCTGGAAATATGGAAATAAACAAGGCGCTCGTCGCGCTATCGGCGCTCGGTCATGAACAAAGGCTCGGAATCTTCCGTCTGTTGGTCACAGTCGGCGGTAGCGGGCTGGTCGCGGGCGATATTGCGAAGCGGCTGCAGGTGTTGCCGAATACGTTGTCGGCCAACTTGTCGGTGCTGATGCAGGCCGGGCTGATCGCTAGCGAGCGGCAAGGGCGGTATATTCGCTATCGGGCGGACATGGAGACGATGGCAGGCCTGGTTTCATTTCTGCTCGAGGATTGCTGCGGCGGGGACAGCAATCTTTGCGCACCAGTGTTCGATCAGTTGAAAGCATGCGGTTGCTGAGGAGAGAGGCCCATGGGGAAGATCTACAATGTCCTGTTTCTGTGCACCGGAAATTCGGCGCGCTCGATTATCGCTGAGGCCTGCATGAACCGCGCAGGGGCGGGCAAGTTCATCGGCTATTCGGCCGGTTCCTACCCCAAGGGCGAAGTCAATCCCCATGCCGTCGAGCTTTTGAGGTCGCTGCACTACGATGTCTCCGGTCTCCGGTCCAAGAGCTGGGACGAGTTTGCCGGACCGGATGCGCCCCAGATGGATTTCGTCTTCACGGTTTGCGATAATGCGAAGGGAGAAAGTTGTCCGGTCTGGCCCGGACAGCCGATGACCGCGCACTGGGGCGTACCCGACCCCGCTGCAGTCGAGGGCAACGACAGTCAGAAGGGGCTGGCATTCGCGGAGACATACCGCATGCTGAACAATCGAATTTCGATTTTCGTCAATCTGCCCCTTGCGGATCTGGACCGTCTGTCCCTGCAGAAGCACATAGATTCTATTGGCAGTCAGGAAGCCGTACATTGAGCGTCGGTATTCTCCACACGGATAATTCGGTACGGGATCGCCGCGCCGCGTTCAGGGAGGCATATGGGTTTCGTGTGCTGTCGGCCGTTAGCGTGAACGTGACTTTGCTGAAGGCCGAACGCGTCATGATTGGCGGTATGTCTGACGCGAATGGAAATGTGTGGACATTCGGTTGATGATTTCTCGTAACTTCGTCGCCGAGTTTCTTGGTACCGCATTTCTGCTGGCGACCGTCGTCGGGTCGGGGATCATGGCGGAGGCGCTGGCCGGCGGTAACGTTGCCGTCGCGCTTCTCGGCAACACGATCCCGACGGGCGCAATCCTGTTCGTGCTGATCACGGTGTTCGGTCCGGTCTCGGGCGCGCATTTCAATCCCGCGGTTACTCTGGTCTTCTGTCTTCGAAGGGAGATCCGCCTCGATCTGGCGCTCGGCTATGTCGTGATGCAGGTGCTTGGCGCCATCGCCGGCGTCTGGGCGGCGCACATGATGTTCGGGCTCGATCTACTGCAGCATTCGGACAAGATCAGAAGCGGGCCGGGCCAATGGCTGGCCGAGGGGGTTGCCACCTTCGGGCTGGTCACCGTCATCCTCGGAGCGCTGAAATCCAGACCCCAGGCGGTGCCGGCCTGCGTCGGGCTCTATATAACGGCCGCCTACTGGTTCACCGCGTCGACGTCCTTCGCCAATCCGGCGGTGACCATTGCGCGTGCCTTCTCGCACACATTCGCGGGCATTCGGCCCGCCGACGCGCCAGCCTTCATCGCCGCGCAGCTTGCTTCGGCGGTCCTGGCATTCCTGTTCTGCCGGTGGTTTTTGGCCGAGCCGAAGTCGGAAATCTGAGCGGCTCAACGCGTCTGCCCCCAATTGTTCGCTTTATGATCGTGCCATTTTTGACACGGCGTTTCGCTTTGCAGGCCCGCGGCCGACAGCAGCGTGAAATGGGCCGGGCAGGGGCTTGAGGTATTCATAAAAAATTAAGATGTATTTTCATAAAATTAACTAAGAAATCGGGATGGAGTGCAGACATTTCACGGAATTGTGACAGGTCAAACAACGGTCACGGTTTTGCCAATTTCTTTTCAATTTAAGTCTTATCGGCTAAACAGGACAAAGGGAGTCCTGGCTGATTTGCGGCCGATGGGCGTTACGGTCTGCTTGGGCAGCGGTAGACCGGGAAATCATCGCAGAATGCCAATGAAACGGTGCCGCTCCGCTTTCGACGAAGGCTAGAGGCCGGCACCAAAACTGGACTGAATTACGGGAACTGGAAACACGTATGACCCTTTCTAAACATGCATCCGCGTCAATGTTGGCAATCATGCTCGGCTGCGCGGCGGCGGCAGGCGTAGCGGCGCCGGCACATGCTCTCACGCTGATGGACATCATCCGCGGTCGGACGAGCGAACGTGACCGCAGTGTTCTCACTCCCCCTCCCGGCCAGTCCCAGTCCCGCAACCTGATCAGCGCCGATGATTACGATCCGACGCCGACGGTATCCTCGCCGCGCTACTACACCTACAAGCCGGAAGCGATGCGGCTGGTGAAGATCGCGATCAAGGCCGAGAACGCCACCGACGAAATCACCACCGGTTCGGTCAACGAGGACGGTTCCAGCGTCGTCAAGGTGTCGACCGATGCGGGGGCGAACCAGCGCCAGTCGCTGGCCGATGCGCGCGTGCGGGCCACCAACGATATCGCTGCCGCCGTTGAAGCCTACTACAGCGGCGGCCAGCCGTTGATCTGGGTCTCCGGCATGACGGTGACGGACAAGGCAAAGGCCGCCGTTGCCAAGCTCGAGGAAGCAGCATCCGTTGGCCTCGACCCGTCCGATTATTCGGTCAAGGTGCCGTCCGACAGCTATGACGCCGCCGATCCGGTCGCGCGCAACCATGAGCTCATGCAGTTCGAACTGGAGCTGTCGACGAAGGTGCTTGCCTATGTGCAGGACGACATTCGCGGTCGCGTCGATCCCAACAAGATTTCCGGCTATCACGACTTCAAGCTGAAGACCGTCAACCTGAAGGCCATCCTGCCGATTCTGTCGCTGTCGACCGATGTTGCGAGCTATCTCGACAAGCGCCAGCCGACCGAAAAGCATTTCCAGGCACTGAAGGCTGAACTGGCGCGTCTGCAGGCGGAAGCCAAGGACCAGGACCAGATCGTGATCGCGCCCGGCACCTTCATCAAGCCCGGCATGAGCGATCCGGAACTCGCCAACGTCGTTGCCGCGATCCGCAAGCACGGTACCGAGGAGCTGAAGACCAGCTTTGCGCCGGTACTGGCAAGCTACCAGGGGACCCCGGACTACACGCCGGAACTGGTCGACCTCGTCAAGGGCTTCCAGAAGGAAGCGGGCCTTGGCCCTGACGGCATCATCGGCAAGAACACGATCAACGCGATGGTCGGCGAAACCAACCAGGCGAAGATCAACAAGATCGTTGCCGCCATGGAGCGCTCCCGCTGGCTGCCGAACAATCTCGGTCCTCGCTACGTCTTCATCAACCAGCCCGCCTACAAGGCCTATTACATCAATGGCGGCCAGGAGCAGCTGTCGATGAAGGTCGTGGTCGGCCAGCCGAACCACCAGACCTACTTCTTCCAGGACGAGATCCAGACGGTCGAGTTCAATCCGTACTGGGGCGTGCCGCAGTCGATCATCATCAACGAGATGCTGCCGAAGCTGCGCCGCGATCCGAGCTATCTCGACCGCAACGGCTACGAAGTCAGCTATAACGGCCGCAAGGTGTCGTCCTCGGCAATCGACTGGAGCCGCGCGCCGCGCGTCGACGTGCGTCAGCTGCCGGGCAGCAGCAATGCGCTGGGCGACCTGAAGATCCTGTTTCCGAACGCGCATGCGATCTACATGCACGACACGCCGGCCAAGAGCTTCTTCCAGCGCGACGTGCGCGCCCTCAGCCATGGTTGCGTGCGCCTCGCCGAACCCCGCCAGATGGCGGCTGCCGTGCTTGGTGAGAATGTCGATTACGTGAACCAGGAAATTGCCAGCGGCCAGAACCGCGCCGTGCCGTTGCCGCAGAAGTTCCCGGTCTACGTTTCCTATTTCACCGCCTGGCCGAACAAGGACGGCGTCGTGGAATATTTCGACGATGTCTACAGCCGCGACATGTATCTCGATCGCGCCTTCAAGGCGACGAGCGACGTCCGCGCAAACAGCTGAGCGGGAAGCGGAAATTTTCGCACAAAAAAGGCGGCTCTCGGGCCGCCTTTTTCATTGGACGATCAGGCGCTCAGGCGCTCAGGCGCGCGTCAGCTCGCGGACGAGGCCGGGCGTCAGTTCGTCGTAATGGGCGATGATCCGTCCCGGAGAGAGCTCGGCGACGGGTACGTCCGAATAGCCGAACGGTACGGCGATCGACGCAACGTTGGCGTTGCGGGCGGCCATGATGTCGTTGACACTGTCACCGATCATGACACTGCCGTTCAGCGTGCCGCCGGCGCGCGCGATCGTTTCCGTCAGGTGACGGGCATCGGGCTTGCGCACGGGAAAGGTATCGCCGCCGGTGACAGCGGCAAAATGCTTGGACAGGTCGAGGCCGTCCAGCAGCCGGACCGCGAGCGATTCCATCTTGTTGGTGCAGACGGCCAGCTTGTAGCCGGCATCCGTCAGCCGCTCCATGGCCGAGACGACGCCGGGGTAGGGCGCGCTCTCGCCCGGCATGCCGGCGCGGTAGTGCTCGACGAAGACGCCCATCAATTCGGTCAATCGCGCCTCGTCGAGGCTTTCACCGCGCATGGAAAAGGCGCGTTCGATCATCGTGCGTGCGCCCTGGCCGACGAGAAAGGTCAGATCGTCATAGGTGACGGGCGCCAGACCGGCCGTGCCGATCGTGTAATTGATGGTCGTCACGAGGTCAGTGGCGGTGTCGATGAGCGTGCCATCGAGGTCGAAGACGACTACGGGCGAGGTCATGGGTGGCCTTTCTTTGAAGCGGGAGCGATTGAGGTTCGGTAAGCGAAGGCGGGACGGAATGCAATGTCCGGTTTCGATCGCGCTTGGGGCTTTCGTTTGGCGCTTCAGCCGTGTAAACAGCACTCCGGTGCAATAAAGGGAGGAACGTGGCGCATGGACGCCCGTCAAATGAAGATCAAGGCTGCCGCGGCGGCGCTTGCTCACGTCGAGAATGGAATGCGTCTCGGCATCGGTACAGGATCGACGGCCGAGGAATTTGTCCGGCTGCTGGCCGAGAAGGTCGCCGACGGCATGTCGGTCGAGGGCGTGCCGACATCCGAACGGACCGCCAGGCTCTGCCTCGAACTCGGGGTCCCATTGAAATCCCTGGACGAACTTCCCCATCTCGATTTGACGATCGACGGCGCGGACGAACTGGACAGCCGGTTGCGGCTGATCAAGGGCGGCGGCGGTGCGCTGTTGCGCGAAAAGATCGTCGCGACGGCTTCCGACCGGATGATCGTCATTGCCGACGAGAGCAAGGTGGTCGAGACCCTCGGCGCCTATCCGTTACCGATCGAGATCAACCCGTTCGGCAGTGCCTCGACGCTTCTCGCGGTCGAGAAAGCGGCCTCCCGGCTCGGTCTTTCCGGTGCCCTCACGTGGCGGCATACACGGGACGACGAGCTGTTTACGACCGACGGCGGGCACTACATTCTGGATGCATCATTTGGCCGTATTCCTGATGCAGAGGCCTTGTCGGCAGAACTTTTTTCAATAGCCGGTGTGGTGGAACACGGGCTGTTTATCAACATCGCTTCGCTTGCAATCATAGCCGGCGCCGACGGCGTGCGGTCCCTGCAGGCAGAATAGAAAACAGGAGCTTGAAGCGCATGATGAAATTCGCTGGTCTTGGCCGGGCGGCAATCGTGACCCTTATTTTTTCCGGTCTGGCTTTCGGATCCGTGGCAAGGGCGGACGACCCGAGCGAAGCGCAGGTCAAGGCGGCTTACACCGTTCTTGACGCACTTGGCGCCACCACTCCGTTCGACAACATCCTTCCGCAGATCGCTTCCAGCCTGAAGGCGCAGCTCATCCAGGCTTCTCCGAACCTGGAGAAGGAAATCAACGAAACCGTTGACGAGCAGGCGCTTGAAATTGCCAAGCGTCGCGGCGACCTCGAGCATGAAGCCGCGATCATCTACGCCAAGGAATTCACGCTCGAGGAACTCAACCAGATCTCGACCTTCTATTCCTCGGATCTCGGCAAGAAGTTCCTGAAGTACAACCCGATCGCCGCCCGCGAACTCAACAAGGCGGCTCAGATCTGGGCGTCCGGTGTGTCGCGCGACCTGTCGGCAGCCGTGGCCAAGGAGATGGACGCCAAGATCAAGGCTCAGCAGCCGGCACCGGCCGCAACCGACGCAGCGCCGGCTCCCAAGCCCTGATTGCCGTTACGTCATATCCCATGAAAAGCCCGGTCCGCCGGGCTTTTCTTTTTTGCCTGACATGCCCATATGGCTTAGGCATTTCACATTCAAAGTTCCTGCTGCACTCCGGAGTCGCCCATGCCTTCCTTCGATTATGATCTGTTTGTCATTGGTGGAGGCTCCGGCGGCGTGCGCAGCGCCCGGCTTGCGGCGTCCATGGGAAAGAAGGTGGCGATTGCCGAGGAGTACCGCTTCGGCGGCACCTGCGTCATCCGCGGCTGCGTTCCCAAGAAGCTCTTCGTCTATGCCTCGCAGTTCAGTGAGCATTTCGAGGATGCCGCCGGCTTCGGCTGGACCGTCGGCGAGAGCCGCTTCGACTGGAAGGCCCTGATTGCCGCGAAGGACAAGGAAATCGAACGGCTGGAAGGCCTCTATCGCAAGGGCGTCACCAATGCCGGCGCCGAGGTATTCGAGACGCGGGCGCTGATCGAGGGGCCGAACGCGGTGCGGCTGGTCAGCACGGGGCAGGTGGTCACCGCCGAGCGCATCCTGATCGCCGTGGGCGGCGCTCCGAACCCGCATGACTCCCTGCCGGGCCACGAACTCTGCATTTCGTCGAATGAGGCATTCCACCTGGAGGCCTTGCCGAAATCCATCCTGGTCGCCGGTGGCGGCTATATCGCGGTCGAGTTCGCGAACATCTTTCACGGCCTCGGCGTGGAAACGACGCTCGTCTACCGCGGCAAGGAAATCCTGTCGCGCTTCGATTTGGATTTGCGCCGCAAGCTGCATGAGGCGATGGAAGCCAAGGGGATCCGCATCATCTGCCAAGACGTCATCGAGGACGTGCGCGAGACGTCGAGCGGTGGCCGGGCCGCACGGCTGAAGGGCGGCGAGGTGCTGAATGTCGACCAGGTGATGCTGGCGCTCGGCCGCGATCCCTATACCAAGACGCTCGGGCTGGAGAATGCTGGCGTCGAGACGAATTCGAAGGGTGCGATCGTCGTCGACGAATATTCCCGCACGAACGTTTCATCCATTTTCGCGCTTGGCGATGTCACCGATCGGGTACAGCTGACCCCGGTCGCCATTCACGAGGCGATGTGCTTCATCGAGACGGAGTTCAAGGGCAACCCGACGTCGCCGGATCATGATCTAATCGCGACTGCCGTGTTCTCCCAGCCGGAGATCGGCACCGTCGGCTTCAGCGAGGAGGATGCCTCGAAGGCCTTTGAAGAGATCGAGGTCTACAGGGCGGAATTCCGGCCGCTGAAGGCGACGCTCTCCGGGCGGCAGGAGAAGACGCTGATGAAGCTGATCGTCAATGCCGCGGACCGGAAGGTCGTCGGCGCGCATATTCTCGGCCACGACGCAGGCGAAATGGCGCAGCTCCTCGGCATCACGCTCAAGGCGGGCTGCACGAAGGACGACTTCGACCGCACCATGGCCGTGCATCCGACGGCGTCGGAGGAACTGGTGACGATGTATTCGCCGACATACCGGATCCGGAACGGCGAGCGGGTCTGAAGACCTTTTCAATACAGTCGGAGACGCCGACGGAAGTGCCGGCGTCCCGCGTCCTGATCGATCGCAGTTGCCACCGGTTGTTGTCGCAGGAGCAGCAGGTATTGCCGGCGATTGGCGCTATACATGCGGCCGTTCAGACGCTATAAGCCGCCAACTTGAAGAAGACGTACGTCCGGACGATCGGCCGGAACATGAGTAGGTGATTGACATGGCACAGACTTGGACACCCGACAGCTGGCGCAACAAGCCCATCCAGCAGGTGCCGGACTATCCGGATCAGGCGGTTCTCAAGGCGACCGAGGAGCGGCTCGCCACGTACCCGCCGCTGGTATTCGCAGGCGAGGCGCGTCGCCTGAAGTCCGCGCTCGCAAGCGTCGCCAATGGCGACAGCTTCCTGCTGCAGGGCGGCGATTGCGCCGAAAGCTTTGCCGAACACGGCGCCGACAACATCCGCGACTTTTTCCGCGCCTTCCTGCAGATGGCCGTCGTGCTGACCTTCGGCGCGCAGCTGCCGGTCGTCAAGGTCGGCCGCATTGCCGGCCAGTTCGCCAAGCCGCGCTCCTCGAACATCGAGAAGCAGGGTGACGTGGAACTGCCGAGCTACCGCGGCGACATCATCAACGGCATCGAGTTCACGCCGGAAGCCCGTATTCCGAGCCCGGAACGCCAGATCATGGCCTACCGTCAGTCGGCCGCGACGCTCAACCTGCTGCGCGCCTTCGCGATGGGCGGCTACGCCAATCTGGAAAACGTTCACCAGTGGATGCTCGGTTTCGTCAAGGACAGCCCGCAGGCGGAACGTTACCGCAAGCTCGCCGACCGCATTTCCGAGACCATGGAATTCATGCGGGCGATCGGCATCACGTCCGAGAACAACCATTCTCTGCGCGAGACGGATTTCTTCACCAGCCATGAGGCGCTGCTGCTCGGCTACGAACAGGCGCTGACCCGCGTCGATTCCACGTCTGGCGACTGGTACGCGACCTCCGGCCATATGATCTGGATCGGCGACCGTACCCGTCAGCCCGACCATGCGCATGTCGAGTTCTGCCGCGGCATCAAGAACCCGATCGGCCTGAAGTGCGGCCCGTCGATGACCGCCGACGGACTGATCGAGCTGATCGACATCCTGAACCCGGCCAACGAGGCCGGCCGCCTGACGCTGATCTGCCGCTTCGGCCACGACAAGGTTGCCGACAATCTGCCGCGCCTGATCCGTGCCGTCGAAAAGGAAGGCCGCAAGGTCGTCTGGTCCTGCGATCCGATGCACGGCAACACGATCACGCTCAACGGCTACAAGACCCGTCCGTTCGAACGCGTCCTGTCGGAAGTCGAAAGCTTCTTCCAGATCCATCGTTCGGAAGGCACCCATCCGGGCGGCGTCCATTTCGAAATGACCGGCAAGAACGTGACGGAATGCACCGGCGGGGCGCGCGCGCTGACCGGCGACGATCTTGCCGACCGTTACCACACGCATTGCGACCCGCGTCTCAACGCCGACCAGGCTCTCGAGCTCGCCTTCCTTCTCGCCGAGCGCATGAAGGAAGCCCATGACGAGAAGCGCATGGTCGTCAACGGCTGATCAGCGGCGCTGATCGATCGTTTCAGTCGATTGAACTTGCATTCGAAGGGCCGGCAGCGATGCTGGCCCTTCATCATTTGCGGGGAGACTACGGCAATGTCGACAGACTTTCAGATCCATTCGGGCGGATGCCTTTGCGGCGCGGTGCGGTTTCGCGCGCACGGCGAACTCAGCAAGGTCGTCGCCTGCCACTGCAGCCAGTGCCGCCGTCAGTCGGGCCACTTCTGGGCATCGATCAATGTGTCTGACGAGGAACTGGAGATTGATGGCGCGGATGGCGTGACGTGGTATTCGGCGACACCCGGTATTCTCCGCGGCTTCTGCCGGGTGTGCGGCTCGTTCCTGTTCTGGAAAAGGGAAGGTCGGGATTACACGTCGGTCGGCGCCGGCGTATTCGACTTGCCGACGACGCTTGTTCTGACGCGGCACATCTATTGCGCCGACAAGGGCGACTATTACGAGATCAAGGACGGCCTGCCGCAGTTTCCCGGCTCGAGCGCCGGGTGATATTCCTTACTGCAAGGTCGCGTCGTCAGATCGTCGGTCGAGCGCCTGGGTGAGGCGGGCGACGTCCTCGCGCAGCCTTGCGATCTCGCCGAGCACCTGCATGTCGATCTTCTGGTGCAGGGCGAGCACTTCCAGCTCGGCCTTCAGGTTGACCTCGTAGTCCTTTGCGGCCTCGAAACGGTCGCGGGCCGCCTGCCGGTTCTGCGACATCATGATGATCGGCGCCTGGAGGGCCGCCAGCATGGAGAGCACCAGATTGAGGAAGACGAAGGGATAGGGGTCGAAGACGTCACGGGTGAGCAGGATGGTGTTGGCGATGACCCAGAAGGCCATGAAGACGCCGAAGCTGATGATGAAGCTCCAGGAGCCGCCGAAGGTGGCAATGTTGTCGGCAAGCCGCTCGCCGAAGGTCTTGTCGGCGTCGAACGCTTCGTTCGTGTCGGTCGAAAGCGTGCGACGCTCGCTGATGTGCTTGAGCACCCGTCGTTCGGTTTCGCCGAGTTGCTCATGCGATTTGCCGAACAGTTTCTGGGCAAGGTCGATCGGTTTCATGGTGTCAACCGTCTATGGCCGATGGGCGCGGTGGATCAGGTGCCGATATCTATAGCACCGCCCCTTTCGGGGAAGAACCGCTTCAAACCGTATTCCTTGCCAAACATTATGTCATGCTGGAGGAAGCGGTAATCGCGGATCAACGGCGCCACGCCCTTCTTCTGCTGCCAGCCGGAGACATCCTTGCCGGAGGCCTGTTCCAGCATGTAGCGGTCGAGGATGTCGTAGTGCTTGGACACGTCGCCAAGGAAGCCGGTGTAGTAGGGATGTTCCATGCCGGCGAGCTTGAGGATGCGATAGGGCAGCAGTGCGGGGCTGATCGTGCCGATGTCCTTGACCGGCCCGGTCTTGCTCGACCAGATCAGCAGCGGCGTTTCGTGCTCCCGTTTCATCTGGTCGGCGGGGGCGCGGCGCAGGGCTGTCTGCTGCTCCATGTAGCCACCGCTGACATAGGCGGTTCCGAGCGGCGGCAGATGGTCGCCGAAGAGGACGATGATCGTCTCGCGATCGCGCGTCTTTGCCCATTCGGTCAGACGCTTGAGGCTGTCGTCCGCTTCCTTGACTCCCTGGGCATAGGTGGCGATGCGCTCGCGGTCGTCTTCCGGAATGTTGCCATCGACGGAGATCGTGTTGACCTTGTAGCGGTGCGGCTCATACGGGCCATGGCCCTGCAGGGTGACGGCGAAGAAGAAGAAGGGTTCTTCGACCTCGTCGGCTTCGCGCATGATTTCCTTCATCAGCGACTCGTCGGAGGCGAAGATCCCGCGCTTTTCCATCGGCGGCATCTTGTCCTCGGACATGAACTCGTCGAAGCCGAAGTCCTTGTAGACGTTCGAGCGGTTCCAGAACCATTCCTGGAAGGGATGGATGGCGCGCGTTGTGTAGCCTTCGCTCTTGAAGAAGGTCGCGAGCGAGGGCAGGGGGCGGCGGACATATTGCTGGTAGGGAATGCTGCCCCACGGCAGGAAGGCATTGGAGAAGCCGGTCAGCGCCTCGAACTCGATGTTCGGCGTCATGCCGCCGAATTCCGGCGAGAAGACGTGTCCTCCCTGGATCGAACGGATGAAGGGCATCGGATCGGGCGAGAGCTTCACATTCGGGAGCCGGGTCGGATCCCAGAAGGATTCACTCATCAGCACGATGACGTCAGGCTTCTGACGGTAGTTGGCCGGCACGGCGAGGCCCACAGGCTCCTTCTGGATCGCACCGATCGCATCCGGGCCGTAGCCGGCGGGCGCGGCGACGTGGGCCATCGGCACGTTGAAGAGGAAGGCGAGGATGAAACCGTTGTGCTTGTAGTTCTCCTTCTGGTCCCACATCATCGGCACGGCCTGCAGGCGGTCGCGCAGCCAGAAGAACTTCGAGTAGTCCATCATGTGGGCAAAGCCCGCGATCAGCGGCAGGGCGACGGCAAGCCGCAGGATGCGCTGGCGAGCCGAAAGCCGCGGAAAGGTGCGCCAGGCGAAAATCCAGGAGCCGATGACCGCTGCGGCAACGACGATCGTGCCCACGGCAAGCAGGATTGCGGTGAGCGGCCGGTCGCTGACGAGTGCAGGCATCAGTTCCATGATCTGCCGGCCGAACAGCATGTCGGACGGGTAGAAGGGATCGGACAGATAGAGCTGCTTCTGCGAGTTGACGACCGCCATGCCGACCAGCAGAGGCGCGAAGATCAGGATAGCCTTGTGCTCGCGGCCGAGCAGCGCGTCACCGGCCAGATAGGCAAGAAAGACGACGCCAACGGTGGTCCAGGACGGCTGGGCGAAGGTTGCGAAATAGGAGAGTGCTTCCGGCAGCGATCCGCGCGAGATCCATTCGACGACGAAGACCGTCAGGAAAGACAGGAACAGTGTCGCGAGCAGGGCCGATGCAAAAACAGTTGCCTGATGACCGCGGCGGGTAGCGGTGCCGCCTGCGTCAAGATAAGCATTCTGGGCAGGCGCACCGGATATGAAATAGGCCAAGGAAATCTCCAGATTTCACAAAAGTTTCATGCAAGCGTCATACGACTGTCACGATACTTACAGAAGGGCGCCTGAACCGAGCATGAATGAAATATTTCGTGCGTGGCAATTCTGTTGCGCTGCCGCTCGGACAGCAGGCAAAACCGGCAAATGCGAAGCGCCCGGTGATCTCGCGTTGCAGGCCGGCGCAAGTCGCGCTAAACGTCGCTCATGACGACAGAAACGCCCGATCCAAAGCTCATTCGAATTGCGATTGCGCAAGGCAATCCCACGCTTGGCGACATTGCCGGCAACCTGCAAAAAGCCCGTGCCGCCCGTGCCGACGCGGCGGCGCAGGGCGCGGACCTTCTGCTGTTGACGGAGCTTTTCATCTCCGGCTATCCGCCCGAGGATCTGGTGCTGAAGCCGGCGTTCCTGAAGGTCTGCCTGAAGGCGGTTGAGGAGCTGGCGGCCGACACGGCCGATGGCGGTCCGGGCGTCGTCATCGGCTTCCCGCGCCAAGGTGAAAAGGGCCGGCACAATTCGGTAGCCCTTCTTGACGGTGGCAGGATCGTTGCCGTGCGCGACAAGATCGACCTGCCGAACTACGGCGAGTTCGACGAGAAGCGCGTCTTCACCGAAGGCAGCATCACCGGGCCCTACAATTTCCGGGGCGTGCGCATCGGCATTCCGATCTGCGAGGAAATCTGGAACGATGCGGGCGTCTGCGAAACGCTGGCCGAGGCTGGCGCCGACATTCTGCTCGTGCCCAACGGCTCGCCCTATTACCGCGAGAAGCTGGACGTCCGCCACCAGGTGGCGCTGCGTCAGGTGATCGAAAGCGGCTTGCCGCTTGTCTACGCGAACCAGGTTGGCGGCCAGGACGAGCTCGTATTCGACGGCGCTTCCTTCGCCTTCAACGCCGACAACACGCTCGCCTTCCAGATGAGCCAGTTCGAGGAAACGCTCGCCGTCACCACCTGGCGACTTGGCGAGGACGGCTGGCGCTGCGATGGCGGGCCGATGTCCAAGATACCGGAGCCGGAGGAGGCGGATTACCGTGCCTGTATGCTGGGTTTCCGCGACTACGTGAACAAGAACGGTTTCCGCAACGTCGTCCTCGGCCTGTCCGGCGGCATCGATTCGGCTATCTGTGCGGCAATCGCCGTCGATGCGCTCGGCGAAGAGCGGGTGCGCTGCGTGATGATGCCATATCGATACACCTCGCAGGACTCGCTGAAAGACGCGGCTGCCTGCGCGCTGGCGCTCGGCTGCCGCTATGATACGGTGCCGATCGAGGAGCCGGTGACAGGTTTCACCTCCGCGCTCTCCGAACTCTTCGAGGACACAGAAGCCGGAATCACCGAGGAGAACCTGCAGAGTCGCACGCGCGGCACGATCCTGATGGCGATCTCCAACAAGTTCGGCTCGATGGTCGTGACGACCGGCAACAAGTCGGAAATGTCGGTCGGCTACTGCACGCTCTACGGCGACATGAACGGCGGGTTCAATCCGATCAAGGACCTCTACAAGATGCAGGTCTATGCGCTGTCGCGCTGGCGCAACGCGCACGTGCCGCCGGGTGCCCTCGGACCGTCCGGCGAGGTCATTCCGCAGAACATCATCGACAAGGCGCCGTCCGCCGAGCTTCGGCCGGACCAGACGGACCAGGACTCGTTGCCGCCTTATCCGGTGCTCGACGACATTCTCGAATGCCTCGTCGAGGGCGAGATGTCGGTCGAGGATATCGTCGCGCGTGGCCATGATGCGGCGACCGTGCATCGGGTCGAGCATCTGCTCTACATTGCCGAATACAAGCGCCGGCAGTCCGCCCCTGGTGTCAAGATCACCAAGAAGAACTTCGGCCGCGACCGCCGCTATCCGATCACCAACCGGTTCCGCGACCGCTGATTTCGTGGTGCTTTTAGCGTTTGTTTACTCTGCAGTTTAAGCGTTCGTTGCTGCTTGCATGCTAACGTTTGGTCCACAATCAGGTGGTTGGGCATGATGTTCCCTCCGCCGGACGTGGCCTAGGGGGCAAGTATGCAGTATCGAAGTGCCAGCGTGATGGGCAGCCGGATGGTGCCGGTCATCTATCTCGCCTGTGCCGTCATCGCGGGTGTCTTTGCGGCTGCGGGCTTCATGGTCCTCGATTATTCGGTCAAGCAGGCGGAGGTCTTCGCGATCGCCAGCGAGCGCAAGCTGGTGCAGCAGGAATTCCAGCATCAGATCGATCAGGTCGCCAAGCTGCAGGCCGAACTCTCCTATTCCGACCGGACCGTCGACTATTTGCGCGCGCCCAACAGCGCTGACCTTCTTGCCGCCGATCCTACCGTTCGTTCGATATGGAGTGATCTCGGCTTTGCCTGGGTCGTCTTCACCTCCGCCGGTAACACGCCGCTGCTGGCCATCAAGGACGGCAAGCGCGTGGAAGACAGCAGCGCCGGCGACCTGATGTTCTGGATCGACGATCTGATCTTCGAAGCGAAGCAGAAGTTTCGCGCTGCCCTGAAGGATGATGGCGGCCGTCTGTCGATCACACGCTCGGCGCCGAATCCGGATTCGCTCGAGCTTCCGATGCCCGACATCTATGCGTCAGACATGCGGATGCTTTTCGGTGAGATGAGCATCGTGGTCGTCCAGGGCGTCGTGCCGCGCAGCCCGGACGGCGTCTTGCCATTCAACGGGCCGAGGCTCCTGATCACCGTGAAGCCGATTTCCAAGGCGATGCTTGCCGGGATGGACGCGCGCCTGCATATCCGCAACCTGCATGTGGTCAGCGAAGCGGGCAAGGATCCGGCCGATGCGTCGACGCCTGTCGGCAACGGCTTTACGGATGGGCCTTATCTCGTCGCCTGGACGCCGAACACGCCAGACGCCTATATCTGGTCGAAGGCCGGCCCCAAGGTGGTCGTCGCCGTCCTGATCGCGCTTCTGGTTCTCGGCTATATCGCCGTGCGTTTCGGTTCGGTGGTGCACGCCTTGCAGCGCAGCGAGGCGAGAAACAGCTTTCTCGCCAATCATGACGCGCTGACCGGTCTTGCCAACCGGGCAGGCTTCGATGCGGTGCTTGGCAAGGCGGCGGACGAACGGCGGCCGTTCTCCCTGATCGCCATGGACCTTGACCTCTTCAAGGCGGTAAACGACCGCTACGGACATACCGCCGGAGATGCGGTGCTGAAGGACATTGCCAACAGACTGCGCGACCGTATCGGCAAGCAGGGACTTGTCGGGCGTCTGGGCGGTGACGAGTTCATGGCGTTCCTCGATGGCGTTATCGACCGCGACGAGGTCATGGCGATCGCCACCGGCCTCGTGCGCGACGCGCAGGTTCCGGTGCTCCATGACGGCGTGATCCTTCAGGTGGGCGGCAGTGCCGGGGCGGCGATCTTCCCCAAGCAGGCGCAGTCCGTGCGCGAGCTCGTGCTGCTGGCCGACGAGGCGCTCTATGCCGCCAAGGACGCCGGACGCAACTGCGCCGTCATGTCGGGCGAGCATCCGGTGGCGGGTATCGTCAAGCAGTTCGCCTGAAAAGCCACGCCTGTCTTTCCGCTCAGTTTTCCTGATTTTCCGGCGCTTCAGTCATGTCGTCGCCGACGATGAAGGACGGGCCGACCTGACGGATATTCCGCTTTTCCGGATCATAGTCGCGTTCGTCTGCAGCCGGTAGCGGCGACGATGGGGTGACCGCCTCTGCGACCGGCTTCTTTGCGGGTGACGGGACAGTGGTTATCGTCGAGTAGCCATCGCCGGCAGGTGTCTGCTGCAGCTTCTCGCGCCGCATGATGTCCTTGTAGTAGGCTTCCATGTCGCAGCCGCATTGGGGATCCGCGCCCGGCTTGCGCTGCTTGTAGAGGTTGACCGTCGACATTTGCGAATATGGCTCACCGGTGGCGGCGGAAATCATGTCGCCGGTCTCGGTGTCATAAAGCGAGGAATAGAACAGTTCGGTCTGCGTTCCGGGACACATGGCCGCGCAGGTCTCTGCGTCCCGCTGAAAGGATGCGGGACTGGCATTGGACGAGATCGGGAAGAAGCCGCCGTCACAGGTCCTGACACACATGGTCTTCAATGGACTGCCAACTTCGAAACCGAGCGTGGGGCGGATCGCCGACGGCCAGAAGTGTTTCTTGTCCTCGCGTGGCGGGATGAAGGTCTCGACGGGCCGGCGTATGTCGGTGTCGCTGTCCGGGTCGGTGGAGGCGAGCGTTGGAAACGTGTCGCTCTGGCATCCGTTGGCGGCGATGGCGTCGAGGATTTTCTGTCGCTGCTCGCGCGTCGCTCCGCTTCGGTTGGAGATCGGCAAGCGGCCGGAGGCCATTTCATCACGTGCCTTTCGCATGCCGTCGATGGCCGACTGTTGGGCATTGCAGGCATCCTGGTTGGCGCCGCCGATGACGACGACGCTGCCCGACGAGCAGCCCATGTCCCTCAGCCGCTGGCGGGCGGCGCGGATTTCCTGGTCCTTGTCCAGCAAGGCGCGGCGAAGGGCTCGGGTCTGGATAGTGGTGCCGATGACTTCGGTGCCGGAGGTCAACTGCTGATACAGCGTCGTGCAAACCTCGTCCGACTGCGCCAGCGCCCGATCCGCCGTCGGCAAAGCCAGGCAGATTGACAGGATCATCAGGCCGAACTGGTTGGCTGCCACGTCGGAGGCCTCCGGTTTTTCAGGCGGGCGCCTATCTCACGCAGCCCATCCCATGCGCCCGCCGCAAGCAGAGGCGGACCTGATCTTTGCTGGCCATCATAATACAGGCGTGCGTTGCGGCAAGCTGACCAAAACGGGACAGCTTGCCCGCAGCAGTGTCATGGGTGCCCTCAGATCGGCTGCGATGCCTCGACGACGGAGAGGGCCGCCATGTTGACGACGCCGCGCGACGTCACCGAAGGCGACAGGATGTGCACGGGCAGGGCGGCGCCGAGCAGGATGGGGCCGACATGCAGGCCGTCCATCATTGTCTTGACCACGCCGAGCGTGATGTTGGCGGCGTCGAGGTTCGGGAACACGAGGAGATTGGCCTCTCCGGTCAACCGGCTTTGCGGCATGACGCGCTTGCGCAATGCTTCGGAAATGGCAGAATCGCCATGCATTTCGCCGTCGACTTCCAGGTCCGGCGCCTTTTCCTCCACCAGCGCCAGGGCGCGGCGCATCTTCGCCGAACTTTCCGAATCGCGCGAGCCGAAGTTGGAATGCGAGACAAGGGCGGCCTTCGGCGTAATGCCGAAGCGGCGGATTTCCTGGGCGGCCATGATGGTCATTTCCGCGATCTCTTCGGCCGACGGATTGTAGGTGACGTAGGTGTCGGTGAAGAAGGTGGCGCCGCGCTGCGAGATCAGCAGGCTGAGGCCGGAGAAGTCGAGCACGCCTTCCTTCTTGCCGATGATCTGGCGGATATCGCGCAGATGCCGGTCGTAGCGGCCTTCGAGACCGCAGATCTGCGCATCGGCTTCGCCGCGCTTGACCGCTAGCGCACCGATGACCGTCGGGTTGGTACGCACGATCGTGCGGGCGGCTTCCGGGGTGACGCCGCGTCGGCCGACCAGCGCGAAATAATCGTCGACATATTCGCGGAAGCGCGGATCGTCTTCCGGGTTGACCACGTCGAAATCGGTATGGGGCCTGATCTTCAGGCCGTAGCGCTTCAGGCGCATTTCGAGGATCTGCGGACGACCGATCAGGATCGGCCGGGCAATGCCTTCCTCGAGCAGGATCTGGGCGGCGCGCAGTACGCGCTCGTCTTCGCCTTCGGAGAAGATCACACGCTTGCGTTCGGCGCTCTTGGCGGCCGCGAAGATCGGCTTCATCAGGAAGCCGGAGCGGAACACGAAACGGTTCAACTGGTCGAGATAGGCGTCGAAATCGGTGATGGGCCGGCTCGCGACGCCGCTTTCTTCGGCCGCCTTCGCGACAGCCGGCGCGATGCGCAGGATCAGCCGCGGGTCGAAGGGCGACGGGATGAGGTATGTCGGGCCGAAGACCGGTGTCTCGCCGGAATAGGCGCGAGCCGCCACGTCGGACACTTCCTCGCGGGCAAGCGCCGCGATCGCCCGCACGGCGGCGAGCTTCATCTCTTCGTTGATGGTCGTTGCGCCGCAATCGAGCGCACCACGGAAGATGTAAGGGAAACAGAGGACGTTGTTGACCTGGTTCGGGAAGTCCGATCGCCCGGTGCAGATCATCGCGTCGGGACGCGCCTCGCGGGCGAGGTCCGGCATGATTTCCGGCGTCGGATTGGCGAGCGCCATGATCAGCGGCTTTTCGGCCATCTGGGCCAGGAGTTCGGGATTCAGGACGCCCGCGGCGGACAGACCGAGGAAGACATCGGCGTCGGCAATGGAATCGGCCAGCACGCGCTTGTCGCTCTTCTGCGCATAGATCGACTTCCAGCGGTCCATCAGGACCTCGCGGCCTTCGTAGACCAGCCCCTCGATGTCGTGGACCCAGATGTTCTCGCGCTTGGCGCCGAGGCTGACGAGCAGGTTGAGGCAGGCGAGCGCCGCCGCACCCGCGCCGGATGCGACGATCTTGACCTTGTCGATTTCCTTGCCGGCAAGTTCAAGACCGTTCAGCACTGCCGCGGCGACGATGATCGCGGTGCCGTGCTGGTCGTCGTGGAACACCGGAATGTTCATGCGTTGGCGCAGCTGCTGCTCGACCTCGAAGCATTCGGGCGCCTTGATGTCTTCAAGGTTGATGCCGCCGAATGTCGGTTCGAGTGCGGAAATCGTGCTCACCATGCCGTCGACGGTCGGTTCATCCACTTCGATGTCGAAGACATCGATGTCGGCGAATTTCTTGAAAAGCACGGCCTTGCCTTCCATGACCGGCTTGGAGGCCAGTGGGCCGATATTGCCGAGGCCAAGGACGGCGGTGCCGTTGGAAATCACGCCGACGAGGTTGGCGCGCGAGGTGTAGTCGGCAGCCATCTCCGGATTGTCGCGGATGGCAAGGCAGGGTGCGGCGACGCCGGGTGAATAGGCGAGCGCCAGGTCGCGCTGGTTGCCGAGCGGCTTGGTCGCCTGGATCTCGAGTTTCCCGGGCGAAGGATAGCGGTGATAGAAGAGGGCCTGTTCGTCCAGATCGCCGCTGCGCGGGCCAGTGGTGTTGTTCGGCTTTTCTGGAGCGTTCATCCCATGCTTCTCCGTCTTTTGTGGCGCTTTGCCGATGGCTGTTACATCAAACCGTCAACCGGCGGTATCCAAAATATCGTCCCAGCGGCAATATTGCGCGCATTTTCGGTCTGCATGACGCCTGCCGGGGCCGTTGTCATCTTCCTGAAACAAGACTCTGTTTTTGACAGTCATAATTGGAGTGAACCAGTCGAACGGTGGATGACAAGATGGAAACCAGACGTTTCAGGACCCTTTTCATTTCGGACGTGCACCTCGGCTCGAAGGCTGCCAAGGCGGACTACCTCCTCGATTTCCTGCGCTATCACGAGGCCGAGACGATCGTGCTGGTCGGCGACATCGTCGACGGTTGGCGGCTGAAGCGCAGCTGGTTCTGGCCGCAGAACTGCAACGACGTGGTCCAGAAGCTGTTGCGCAAGGCGCGCAAGGGCACGCGCATCATCTACATCCCCGGCAATCACGACGAATTCCTGCGCGATTTCCCCGGCATGCATTTCGGCGGTATCGAGGTCATGGAACGCGCCATCCACGAGGCCGCCGATGGCCGCAAATACCTGATCCTGCACGGTGACGAATTCGACGTCGTCGTCCGCAACATCCGCCTTCTCGCCTATCTCGGCGACTGGGCCTATGACGCGGCCATCCGGCTCAACATCGTGATCGCCGCCGTCCGCCGCCGCATCGGCCTGCCTTACTGGTCGTTTTCGGCCTGGGCCAAGCTGCAGGTCAAGCACGCCGTCAACTTCATCGGCGAGTTCCAGAAGTGCGTCGTCGATGAGGCCCGCCGCCACAATGTTGACGGCGTCATCTGCGGCCACATCCACCACGCGGTCATGGAAGACCTGGATGGCATCCGCTACATCAATACCGGTGACTGGGTGGAAAGCTGCACGGCCGTTGCCGAGCATGCCGACGGCACCTTTGAGCTGATCACCTGGCAACAGGTGACCGCCGAAGAACCTTCGCCGATCCAGCTTGCTCCGCCGCTGAAGCTGCGTTCCGACAAGGCGGCCTGAGGCCGGAGGCAGACTTCCGCTGCAGGAGGGGCCCGGGCCCTGTCCTGTCGGTGGCAACCACAGTGGCACGTTTGCAATGCGAGCGTTAAATTCCCGCGACATGGGGGACTGTCTCGACCGGCAGCCGTGACACTGGGCCTGCCGGAGGGTAAATAGGCAAGACTCAGTAATTCAATGAAGATTGGCGCATATTGTCAGCCGAAACGAGTACTCCTGCAGCCTTCGAATTCGAGACGCCCGGGGCGTCGGGCACCAGTCGGCTCGTGCTGACTGGTGACTGGCGCAATACGACGATCACCCCGGTCATCGACCCGTTGCGCGAACTTGCCGCCAAGGGGCTTCCCGAGGCTCTGGAGATCGATGTCGCCGGCCTCGGCAGCATCGATACGGCCGGAGCATGGCTTATCCGCCGGATCGAGATGAAGGCGCGCGAATCCGGTGCGCGCGTCAGTCTGACGGGGGAACGCGCCGGCCTGAAGGAACTGCTTGACGCGATCCCCGAGAAGGTTTCGGACGGAAAGGTGGCGCCGCGGCAGATGGCGCTTGCCGAGCGCATCTTTGCGCCCGTCGGCCGGTTGACCATCGCCTTCTGGAACGACTTCGAAGCGTCGATGTACATTCTCGGCTCCGCCGTACGCGGGGCGCAGATGAAGCTCGGGCGCGGCAGTGGCGTTTCGCCGGCGGCGATTGCCAACCAGGTCGACCGCATGGGCGTTCGGGCCATTCCGATCATCCTGCTGATGTCGTTCCTGATCGGTGCGATCATCGCCCAGCAGGGCGCTTTCCAGCTGCGCTATTTCGGCGCCGAGGTCTTCGTGGTCGATCTGGTCGGCATCCTGCAGCTGCGCGAAATCGGCGTACTGTTGACCGCGATCATGATCGCCGGCCGCTCGGGCAGCGCCATCACCGCGGAAATCGGCTCGATGAAGATGCGCGAGGAGATCGACGCGCTGAAGGTCATCGGGCTCAATCCGGTCGGCGTGCTGATCTTTCCGCGGCTGGTGGCGCTGACCATCGCCCTGCCGCTGCTGACCATCGTCGCCAATTTCGCGGCGCTCGGGGGGGCGGCGATCATCGCCTGGGTCTATTCCGGCATCACCTTCGAGGTGTTCCTGACGCGCCTGCGCGACGCCATCGACTATTCGACGATCATTTCCGGCATGGTGAAGGCACCGTTCATGGCGCTGATCGTCGGTGTGGTCGCCGCACTCGAGGGCATGAAGGTCGGCGGCAGCGCGGAATCGCTCGGCCAGCATGTGACCGCTTCCGTGGTCAAATCCATCTTCGTCGTCATTCTCGTGGACGGGCTTTTTGCCATGTTCTACGCAGCCATCGATTTCTGAGGGCGCGGGCATGGATCAGACCACACGAGATAAGGCGGGCGAGGGCGAGCGGGAGGTCATTCTTTCCGTGCGCGACCTGACCGTCGGATTCGGCGAAAAGCTGGTGCTCGACAACCTGAACCTCGATGTCTATCGCGGCGAGATCCTCGGTTTCGTCGGCGGCTCGGGTACCGGCAAGTCGGTGCTGATGCGCACGGTGCTGCGTCTCCTGCCGCGCCAGTCTGGAACGATCAGCATTCTCGGCAAGAACTACGACGAGCTGAACGAGAAGGAGCACTTCCAGCTCGACATGCGCCTCGGCGTCCTTTTCCAGCATGGCGCCCTGTTTTCGTCGCTGACGGTGAAGGAAAACATCCAGGTGCCGATGCGCGAATATCTGGATCTGCCGAAGGAGCTGATGGACGAACTCGCCTATCTGAAGATCCAGATGGTGGGCCTCGCGCCGGACGCCGCCGACAAGTATCCTTCGGAACTGTCGGGCGGCATGATCAAGCGCGCGGCGCTGGCGCGGGCCCTGGCGCTCGATCCGGACCTCGTCTTTCTCGACGAGCCGACCTCCGGTCTCGACCCGATCGGCGCTGCGGAATTCGACGAACTCATCGCCCGGCTGCGCGATACGCTGGGTTTGACCGTTTATATGGTAACACACGACCTCGATAGCCTGTTTTCCGTCTGCGACCGTATTGCGGTGCTTGGACAGAAGCGGGTATTGGTCGAGGGAACATTGGAAGACATGCTCTCGTTCGAGGACGACTGGGTGCAATCCTATTTCCGCGGCAAGCGGGCCCGCTCGATCGTCGGCCGGACATGAGCGCCATGTCGGTACAGTGGAAGGACTGAATGGAAACGAAAGCCAACTACACCATCGTCGGCATATTCACGCTGCTCATCATCGCGGCGGCGTTCGGCT
Organism: Rhizobium sp. PAMB 3174; assembly: GCF_052908375.1. Lineage (NCBI taxonomy): Bacteria > Pseudomonadati > Pseudomonadota > Alphaproteobacteria > Hyphomicrobiales > Rhizobiaceae > Rhizobium > Rhizobium sp. PAMB 3174. Next base: position 1,437,959 of record NZ_CM128608.1, read on the forward strand.
TCGTCTACTGGATGTCCGGCTTCGGCGGCAAGGGGCCGACCGTGGAGCTGCTCGTGCGCATTCCCGGATCCGCCAACGGGCTGAGCGTCGGATCGCCGGTGCGCTTCAACGGGATTGCCATCGGCTCCGTGCGCGACCTCAGGATCGACAGCGACCCGCGCTTCACCGTCGCCTACACGGAAGTGCGCGCCGATGCGCCGGTCTATTCCAGCACCAAGGCGGTCCTGGAAATCCAGGGTCTGACGGGCGCTGCCTATATCGAGCTTTCGGGCGGCGACAAGTCGAACGATAACATCCTGCAGGAGGCGATGCGGACCGGCAAGCGCGCGGTCATCGTCGCCGACCAGTCGTCGGTGACCAACCTGCTGGCGACCGCCGACAAGATCCTCGATCGCGCCGACGATGCGATCGGCCAGTTGCAGGGCTTCATCAGCGATGCGCGCGCGCCGCTGACGCAGACGGTCAACAACGCCAAGACGTTTTCCGATGCGCTCGCCCGCAATGCCGACGGCATCGACAAGTTCCTGAAGAGCGTCTCGGCGCTCTCCGACAGCGTCACCGGGCTTTCCGGCCGGTTGGATTCGACGCTCGATGCGATCGAGAAGCTGGTCAAGGCGGTGGACGCCGAGCGGATCAACAACATTCTCGCCAATGCCGAAAAGGTCAGCAAGGACGTGGCCGATTCCTCCGGCGAGCTGAAATCCACCGTCCAGAGCTTCAAGACCACGGCGGAATCGATCAGCAAGGCCGGCGACAAGGCGGCCAACTTGCTCGACAATGCCGACAAGCTGATCGTCAAGATCGACCCGGCGAAGCTCGGCATGGCCGTCGACAACATCGCCGCCGCCGCCGCCGATGCGCGCGTGGCGATCGCCTCGTTCAAGAATGTCGGCGACACGGTCGACAAGCACCAGCAGGATATCGACGACACGATCCAGAACGTCACTGAAATGGCGAAGAAGCTGAATGCGGCCTCCAACCGCGTGGATGGCATTCTCGCTAAGGTCGACGGCATGGTCAGTTCGGACGACTCGCAGGGCATGTTCGCCCAGGCGAGCGAGACGCTGAAGTCGATCAAGACGCTGGCCGACAACCTGAATGCGCAGGTCGGGCCGATCGCCGCCAATCTCAACAAGTTCTCGTCCAGCGGTCTGCGTGACGTCGAGGGCCTGGTGGACGATGCGCGGCGCACGGTGAAGTCCCTTGAGGACACGATCAACAATCTTGACGACAATCCGCAGCGGCTCCTGTTCGGCGGCGGTGGTGTCAAGGAATATGACGGGCGTACCCGTCGCTGAGGAGTGGCTTAATGAGTGGAGTGGCAAGGTTGGCTATCATGCGCAAGGGAATGCCCGCACTGGCTGCCGGGGTGCTGGCAACGGTGCTGATGAGCGGCTGTTCCACGACGCCGCCAAGCGACACGTTCGATCTGGCCGCTCCCGTCGTTTCCACCGATCGCTCCGCCCAGCGCCGGCAGATTCTCGTGCCTGTGCCGTCCGCCATCAAGGCGATCAACAGCGAGAAGATCATGGTCCGCGTCTCGCCGTCGGAGGTGCAGTATCTCTCCGGCTCGCAATGGAGCGACACGCTGCCGCGCATGGTGCAGGCCAAGCTCGTGCAGGCCTTCGAGGCGACCGGCAAGCTTGCCGGCGTCGGCGTGCCGGGGCAGGGGCTGGCGATCGACGAGCAGGTGGTCACCGAGATCCGCGCCTTCGAGGTGCAGGCCTATGGCGGCGTCAAGCAGGCCAATATCGCCATTTCGGTGAAGATCCTCAACGACCGCAATGGCAGCGTGAAGGCGACGAAGCTCTTCACCGCGACGGCGCCGGTTTCCGGTTCCGAACCGCCGGCTTTCGTCGATGGTCTCGACCGCGCCTTCGCCGACATCGCCAACCAGATCGTCAGCTGGTCGCTCGGCGTCATCTGACCGGCCTTTCCGTCGGTCTCTCCCCTGTCACGATCTGCGGGTAGCATCGGCCTGGCCGGTTCGCTGCGCATGTTTTGCCGTGTTTCGCACGCGTTTCGGAACCGAATGCGCTGCCGGCCATTGATAGGATGTACCCATTCGACAACGACAACAGGAGGAAGCGATGGCTATCGTCAAAAAAGGCTCGGCTCACTGGAGCGGCGGACTGAAGGACGGCAAGGGGCAGGTGTCTACCGAAAGCGGCGCGCTCGACAAGCAACCCTACGGATTTCGCACCCGCTTCGAGGGCCAGCCCGGCACCAATCCGGAAGAACTGATCGGCGCGGCTCATGCCGCCTGCTTCACCATGGCCCTGTCGCTGATGCTGGAAGAGGCCGGCTTCAAGGCCGACAGCCTGGAAACCACCGCCAGCGTCTCGCTCGACAAGAAGGACGACGGCTTTGCCATCACCGGCATCGAACTCTCGCTTGCCGGCACGGTTTCCGGCATGGACGAGGCCAAGTTCAAGGAAATCGCCGACAAGGCCAAGGCCGGCTGCCCGGTTTCCAAGGCGCTTGCGGCGGTGCCGATCAGCCTGAAGACGACGTTCGGGTGAGTGTTGTAACGACCCCCGTCATCTGAGGCGGATAATGATGCCCGTCATCTTGGAATAGCCGAGGTGGCGGGCAAATAGTATCGGGTGGAACTCAAAGCCCGTGCAGATAATGCGCGATATCGTCCCATTCGGGGTTCATCGCCTCAATCAGGTCCAGCTTCCACTTTCGCGGCCAGTTCTTGATCGCCTTTTCACGGGCGATGGCATCGACCACGAGGTCGTGCTCCTCGAACCACACCAGTGTCTTGACGCCATACTTCGTCGTGAAGCCCGGTGTGAGATCGTTCTGGTGTTCGTACAGACGCCGGGGCAAGTCGCTCGTCACGCCGGTGTAGAGCGTGCCGTTGCGCTTCGAGGCAAGGATGTAGACATAGCCCTTCATGCCGCGATGGTGCGAGAGGTCTTGGCTTTGCGCAAGAGGTTTGGCTTTCGCGCCGACGCGGGCGGCTTCCCTTTAGGCTCTCTTCGTATTCCGTCATGCCGGACTTGATCCGGCATCCAGCGGCGCGATGTCGATCGCGCGGGAGACTCTGCATTAGGCGAAGGGGCGCTTGGGAATGACGTACTCTGAGTCTTTTCGCTCGCGGACGCTCGCTGGCTGGATCCCGGATCAAGTCCGGGATGACGGAGGGGTGGGGAGCCGTCGGGGAATTCAGCAACTGCTGCTGATTGGAAAACCGCATGGTGGTCGATGCAAACGCTGCAGCTTGTCCATGGAGCACCAATACTGATCGCGGCAAATGCCGGCTTCTTGGCATTGCGTCCAAATAATACCGTCATGCCGGACTTGATCCGGCATCCAGCGGCGCGATGTCGATCGCGCGGGAGACTCTGCATCAGGCGAATGGGGTGTTTGGAAATGACGCGCTCAGAGTCTTTCCGCTCGCGGACGCTCGCTGGCTGGATCCCGGATCGAGTCCGGGATGACGGAGGAGTGGGGAACCGCATCGACCCCCTCTCTTGGAATTTCTAACACTTAGCTTCGCTAAGATGTTGAAATTCGATTCTCCCCCGCCAAGGGTGAGATGGGAGAGCGCGGCACCCTCTGCAGCTCACCTCTCCCGTTGCGGAAGAGGGCGTGATTTCAACATCTTAGCCGAAGGCTAAGTGTTAGAAATCACTGGTGAAGAGATCATATTTGGTATCCAAGTTTTATTTTGCAGGAGGCTTCCCAGCGGCAGCGAGCTTGGCATTTAGTGCAGCCTTTTTTGCTGCTGCAACTGCTGGGCGCTCGTAAAAATGTTCGAACAGTTCTTCAAGGATTTCGAGACACCACTTTGCCTCTTCTGGTTCCACGTCGATGATTTGAAGAGTTGTCTTTTCATCGATTGGATGGGCGGAGAAGTTGCCAAAATTGCGGATGGCATCGACAGTTTCATGAAGGCCTAGAGGCAACACCTTTCTTGGATCTGCTTCCCCTAAAATTGCGTCAATTTGCTTTGCAAGATCTTTCGCCTTGTAGCCTTGGGCGTTCAGGACGTTTTGGAGGCATCGCCTTGCCAGAGCGGCAGATGCCTTGGCGCTGATCAATAAGACACTGCAGGCTTCGAAATAGTCTTGTGCTATGTGTTTGGGAACATGTTGGGAGACAGGCGCGCGCAAGGCGTTTTGTGGTTCGATCATACGTTCATCGCCATCGGGGTCTTCAATCACGATTGTCAGCTTGTGACATTCCGGACAAAGGGCAGTTCGATAACTCCACTCGGTCGCTGATCTGCCTCGGTTGATAGAATATGTTGTATCCCAGTTGTCGTGGAAGCTAATCCCACAGTGAGGACATTTCATTTTATCTTCCCCCAAGAAAACAAATCCCCGCGGCGAACCCAATCACCGCGGGGAGAAGTTTAGGCTAATTCAACTGGAAGATAAGCGGTCAGTGCCGCTTATCCCCGGCGATTGCGATCAAGAGCACCCGCTCGTCGCACCGCACGTGTCGCATTTCTCGCAGGTCCCGTTGCGGACCATCGTGAAGTTCTGGCACTCGGAGCACATGTTGCCGGTGTAGCCTTGCGCGATCGAGCGCATGCGGCGTTCGGTCTCGAGCTTCTTGGCGTCGGCCTTGGCGGAGGCGGCGTCGGCGGCGGCCTTGTCGGAGAACAGGGCGGTTGCCTCCTGGGCCGACTCATCGGCGATCTCTTCCGCCAGTTCCGCGGCGCGTTCCTCGTAGTCACGCTTGAAGGCGACGACTTCCGAGGTGGAGGTGACCGTCTCGGTCACGGCGACGGCATCGATCTTGCGCGCGGTGGCGCCGATCGCGGTGACGTTGCCGCCGGAGACGCGCGCCGTTGCCGGGGCACCTGCCGCCGAACCCTTGGGCTCGGAGGAGGGGCCGTGGCCGGAGGAGACCAGCGTCGGCTTGTGGCCGCGGGTCCAGCCGGTCGAGATCAGGTTGGTCTTGCCTTCCTGGATGCCCTTGCCGAGCGCGGTGTTGCCGAAGTCGGAGGTGTCGACATGGGCGAGATCGTGGCGGTTCAGGTAGGAGACGGCCAGTTCGCGGAACACGTAGTCGAGGATCGAGGTCGCGTTCTTGATGGCGTCGTTGCCCTGCACCATGCCGGCCGGCTCGAACTTGGTGAAGGTGAAGGCCTCCACGTATTCTTCCAGCGGCACGCCGTATTGCAGGCCGAGCGAGATGGCGATGGCGAAGTTGTTCATCATCGCACGGAAGGCAGCGCCTTCCTTGTGCATGTCGATGAAGATCTCGCCGAGGCGGCCGTCACCGAATTCGCCGGTGCGCAGATACACCTTGTGTCCGCCAACGACGGCCTTCTGGGTGTAGCCCTGGCGGCGGTTCGGCAGCTTTTCGCGGTCGCGGACGATCTTCTCGACGATGCGCTCGACGATCTTCTCGGTGACGGTGACGGCCTGGGCGGCAGCCGGAGCGGCCACCAGCGCCTCGACGGCATCGTCCTCGTCGTCCTCGTCCTCGATCAGCGAGGCATTGAGCGGCTGCGACAGCTTGGAGCCGTCACGGTAGAGGGCGTTCGCCTTCAGGCCGAGCTTCCAGGACAGCATGTAGGCCGCGCCGCAATCCTCGACGGTTGCCTCGTTCGGCATGTTGATCGTCTTGGAGATGGCGCCCGAGATGAACGGCTGGGCAGCCGCCATCATGCGGATGTGGCTTTCGACCGACAGGTAGCGCTTGCCGATCTTGCCGCACGGGTTGGCGCAATCGAAGACGGCGAGGTGCTCTTCCTTGAGGAAGGGCGCGCCTTCGAGCGTCATCGCACCGCAGACGTGGATGTTGGCGGCCTCGATGTCCTTCTTCGAGAAGCCCATGTGGTCGAGCAGGTTGAAGCTCATGTCGGCGAGCTGCTCGTCGGAGACCTTCAGCGTGTCCTTCAGGAAGTCGGCGCCAAGCGTCCACTGGTTGAAGACGAACTTGATGTCGAAGGCGGCCTTCAGCGCGCCGTTGACGGCTTCGATCTTCTCGTCGGTGAAGCCCTTGGCCTTTAGCGTCGAGGGGTTGATGCCCGGCGCCTGGTTGAGGTTGCCGTGGCCGACGGCGTAGGCCTCGATCTCGGCGATCTGGCTTTCCGTGTAGCCGAGCGTGCGGAGCGCTTCCGGCACGGCGCCGTTGATGATCTTGAAGTAGCCGCCGCCGGCGAGCTTCTTGAACTTCACCAGGGCGAAGTCGGGCTCGATGCCGGTGGTGTCGCAATCCATGACGAGGCCGATCGTGCCGGTCGGCGCGATCACGGTCGACTGGGCGTTGCGGTAGCCGTGCTGTTCGCCGAGCTCCAGCGCCTTGTCCCAGGCAGCCTTGGCGTGGGTGATCAGGTCGGCATCCGGGCAATCGTCGTGGATGAGGGCGACCGGGTTGACGGCGACGCCTTCATAGCCCTGCTTTTCGCCATAGGCGGCGCGGCGATGGTTGCGCATCACCCGCAGCATGTTCTTGGCGTTCGGCGCGTATTCCGGGAACGGGCCGAGCTCGGAAGCGATTTCCGCCGAGGTCGCATAGGCGACGCCGGTCATGATCGCGGTCAGGGCGCCGGCAATCGCGCGGCCTTCGTCTGAGTCATAAGGAATGCCGGACGACATCAGCAGGCCGCCGATATTGGCATAGCCGAGGCCGAGCGTGCGGTACTTGTAGGAGAGTTCCGCGATCTGACGCGACGGGAACTGCGCCATCATCACCGAGATTTCGAGAACGACGGTCCACAGGCGGACGGCATGCTCGTAGTCGGCGATGTGGATGTTCTTCGTTGCCTGGTCCTTGAACTGAAGGAGGTTCAGAGACGCCAGGTTGCAGGCCGTGTCGTCGAGGAACATGTATTCCGAGCACGGGTTGGAGGCGCGGATCGGGCCGGCCGCCGGGCATGTGTGCCAGTCGTTCATCGTCGTGTTGAAGTGCAGGCCCGGATCGGCCGATGCCCAGGCGGCGTAGGAGACCTTGTCCCACAGGTCGCGGGCCTTCAGGGTCTTCATCACGCGGCCGTCGCGGCGGGCGGTCAGGTTCCAGTCGCCGTCATTTTCGACAGCGCGCAGGAACTCGTCCTTGATCGAGACGGAGTTGTTGGAGTTCTGGCCCGAAACCGTGAGGTAGGCTTCCGAATCCCAGTCGGTATCGTAGGTCTTGAACTCGATGTCCTTGTAGCCCTGACGTGCGAACTGGATGACGCGCTTGATGTAGTTTTCCGGAACCAGCGACTTCTTGGCGGCGCGGACTTCGCGCTTGAGCGCCGGGTTCTCGTTCGGGTCGAAGCAGGCGTCGTTGTCGGCCTCGCAGTTGACGCAGGCCTTCATGATCGCCTTCAGGTGCTTGGCGACGATCTTCGAGCCGGTCACGAGGGCCGCGACCTTCTGCTCTTCCTTGACCTTCCAGTTGATGTATTCCTCGATATCCGGGTGGTCGATATCGACGACGACCATCTTGGCGGCGCGGCGCGTCGTGCCGCCCGACTTGATGGCGCCGGCAGCGCGGTCGCCGATCTTCAGGAAGCTCATCAGGCCGGAGGACTTGCCGCCGCCCGAAAGCTTTTCGCCTTCGCCGCGCAGATAGGAGAAGTTGGAGCCGGTGCCGGAGCCGTACTTGAAGAGACGGGCTTCGCGAACCCACAGGTCCATGATGCCGCCCTCGTTGACGAGGTCGTCGCCGACGGACTGGATGAAGCAGGCATGCGGCTGGGGATGCTCGTAGGCCGATTCGGACTGCTTGAGTTCACCGGTGAAGGGGTCGACGTAGAAATGGCCCTGGCCGGGGCCGTCGATGCCATAGGCCCAGTGCAGGCCGGTGTTGAACCACTGCGGCGAGTTCGGGGCAACGCGCTGGGTGGCAAGCATGTAGGCGAGTTCGTCGCGGAAGGCGAGGGCGTCTTCTTCGGTGGAGAAGTACTTGCCCTTCCAGCCCCAATAGGTCCAGGTGCCGGCGAGGCGGTCGAAGACCTGGCGGGCGTCGACTTCGGAGCCGTAGCGCTCGTCTTCCGGCAGGGCTTCGAGGGCCGCGGTATCGGGGACCGAGCGCCACAGCCACGACGGAACGTCGTTTTCCTCGACCTTCTTCAGGACCTTCGGAACGCCGGCCTTGCGGAAATACTTCTGCGCCAGAACGTCGGTCGCGACCTGGCTGAACTGCGCCGGCACGTCGATGTCGGCCAGCCGGAAGACGATCGAGCCATCCGGGTTCTTGATTTCACTGACCGCCTTGCGGAATTCGATCTCCGCATAGCGTGACTGGCCGTCTTTGGTGAATCGCCGTTCGATCCGCATCGTAATCATCCCCTTAAAAAGTCTGGCGTCGCCGGGCCTAAATTCCGGGCGCAAATGTCATCTCCGGCAGCCCGGTTTCATCCGCGCAGCCAGTGCTCAGTCCGTGTCACATTGGGTTCAACTCGGTGAGATGTGAACCCTGTATCTTGTGTGGATGGTGGCCGCAAACACTAAATATAGTATTAACAGATTATTGCGCCAGTCCCCAAGCCCCGAAGTTGCGACGTTTTTTCAAAGCGCACTAAACCGCATCGGCTGTCTTGCCCGTCATGGGCCAAAAAGCCGCTGAACACCCAGCGATTTGAGGAAGAACCGGCCTCGTTCATGCCGATCCAGTCGCCGCCGCAACATGACGCCCATTAAGTTTGACTCGGCCTGCTTCGTCAAGGGCTGGTTTGTGTCAGATTTTTATACACTATATGTTGTGGTCTGAGGCTGTGGAAAACGGGGACAGCGCGACAGGCCTTTAGAATCAACCGCTTGCGGGCAGTTCCTTGGCGGGCGTTAACCCTGAATATGAACCGCAGAGGAAAATCAGGCGAAATATTCGCCGCTCCCGCTTTCCCGGTATTGGCGTCGGCGGCCGACTGTGAGCGGCTACCGAATCAGATTGGGGCGCCTTGGCCTTAAAACGGAAACGGGCGGCAAAAATGCCGCCCGCACAGGATGTTGTGCCTCTATATTGAACGAGCGCTCAAAGCGCGTCGAGGTTGACGCCGACGGTGATGGCGCCGATCGGTGCGCCGGTTTCGTCCACAATCGTCATCGAGGCCTGCGACTGCAGCATCTGGGTTGATTCGTCCTTCTCGGCTTCGTCGACGAAGAGGGCATCGGCACCGACGCCGTAGGTCTTCTGGAACTTCGCTTCGTCACCCTGCCAGTAGTCGGAGGTCGGGTCGCTCTGGCCCACATTGAGACCGTGACTGTCCATCACGAAAACCTCGGTGACGACTCCCTCGGAGCCTGCCTTTTTTTCCGCCAGGAATTTCGAAAGGGCATTGGCGAGCACGCCATCGACCGTCGGGTGGTCGCTGCCTTCGACTTCGGCGCGCCATTTCTGGTCGAGGGCGTCGATGTCGGACTGCTGCAGATTGGCGTTGGCCGCATTCTGCGCCTTGATGGCGTCGATGACCGTCGGATCGGACAGCCAGGGCTTGATGTCGCTGTTCACATATTCTGTGACGGCGGCGACATAGGGCTCTTCGGCATGGGCGAGCACGGGTAGTGCGATTAGGGCGGCGGATGCGAGAATGGCATGCAGTTTCATGGTGTGTCTCCTCTCAGAAGCTTCAAATGGTATTGCCGGTCGGAATGGGGTCTCAGAATTCTTCCCAGTCGGATGCCGCCGCCAGCGCGTTGGCACCACGATAGGCGGCTGCCGGCGTGCGGGGCCGCGGGGTCGGGGCATGGGATGCCGGACGGGACTGGGTTGCCGGCAGCTGGCTGGCCGTCGGCGCCATGCGGGCACCGGACGAGGGGATCGAGAACCGTCCGACTGCCGATTTCAGGCTGTTGCCGAGCGTTCTGAGCTCCTGGCAGGCCGCGTTGGTTTCCTCGACCATCGCCGCATTCTGCTGGGTGGTCGCATCCATGTTCTTAAGCGCGCCGTTGATCTCGTCGAGACCGGCGGACTGTTCGCGGGCTGAAACCACGATGGCGTCGATGCTTTCGTTGATCTCGGCGATCTGAACCTCGATGTGGCGCAGCGCTTCACCCGTGCGGTTGACGAGCTCGACGCCGGAGGCGACTTCGGTTCCGGACGCAGAGATCAGCGTCTTGATCTGCTTGGCCGCCTCGGCGGTCCGTTGCGCGAGTTCGCGGACTTCCTGCGCGACGACGGCAAAACCCTTGCCGGCATCACCGGCGCGGGCGGCTTCGACACCTGCGTTCAGAGCAAGCAGGTTGGTCTGGAAGGCGATATCGTCGATGACGCCGATGATCTCGCCGATTTCATGCGAGGACGTCTGGATCTTGTCCATGGCGCCGATCGCCTGGCCGACGACGTCCGCCGACTTGCGGGCGCTTTCGCGGGAGGTCGAGACCTGTGAGCCGGCGGCGTTCGCCATGTTCATCGTGTTGCGGACGGTGACGGTGATCTCGTCGACGGCGGCAACGGTCTTCTCAAGGGATGCTGCCTGGGTTTCGGTGCGCTGGGCGAGTTGGTCGGCGGCCTTGGCAAGCTCGGCCGAACCCGATTCGATCAGGGCCGTGGCGCCGGCAATCTCCTGCAGGGAAGCGGAGACGGCCTGGACCATGCGCTGGAAATCGCGGCGCAGCTTTTCGAATTCCTGACCCTGTTCCGACAGTTCGACGGTGAAGTCACCGGTCGCAAGGGCGGCGAGGGCTGCGCCGATATTGTTGACGATGGTGACCTGGTGAGCGGCGGTTTCCTGCACCTTCTCGGTGAAACGGCTGCGCTCTTCGTCTATGGCGCGGCGTTCGCCTTCAGCTTGGAGCTCCTGCTGGTGCTTGGCCCGGCTGGTCTCGATGGCATCGCGGATCGCCTTGGCGATGATGCCGACATGGTCGGTTCGGTCGGCATACTGGACCGGCGTTTCCCAGTCACCTTCCTGGAAGGCGCGGATGCGGCTCGACAGCGCCGTCATCGGCTTGCTGACATAAATCCGCATGGCGATGAGGAACACGATGAGAACGGCGGCGATGACGGCTGCCTGCTTGGCGGCAAACAGCATGGCCTTGGTATTGGCCGCCTGAACGATCGGCTGCGTGGACCAGGACGTGGCGACATAGCCGGCCTGTTCGCCCTTCTTGTTCTTGCCGAGCGGCACGACGACATCGATGCGTCCCGGCTGGCGATTGACGACGACGTCCTGCGGATCGCCAGCGATGACGGCTGTGATGCCGGCATCAAAGTCCGGCTTGGCATTGTCGGCGGCCTTCCATCTGTCTACGACGTCACTTGCGCCGCTGATCGCAACGAAATCGGTCATGCCGAGGTTCGGATCATTGCGGTAAAGCGAATAGGCGTCCTGGACGACTTCGGCCTTTTTCCACTTGATGCCGCCTTGCGCGACGTCCGCAATCTGCCTTGTGCTCTTGGTCCAATCGTCGCTGGCACGCTCGATGGCGGTTCCGACATCGGACGACCAGGAAAAATAGGCGCTGATCGCAAGGCCCACGACGTTGACGGCGATGATGATACTGGCGATGCGGGCAGTCAGGGAAAGGCGGGAGAACGGAGTATGGCGCATTAACACCCTCATTGGCATCATAACATGGCATGGCTCCCGTCTGCGGAGGGCGCATGCTGCTTGAGTTCGTCATGAGGTCAGTGCTGGGGCGAACATGCCCGGCGTCATGCCGAACAAGGTCTGACTTTGTCTCGAGTGCAACAATGGACCATGAATATTTAAGCACTCATTAATTTATTGGACATTTTCGTGAGTGTTCGCGAATCCCGCAAATGCACAACAAATGACGGCGCTCCCTGTGGAGCGCCGTCATATCAGACTGTCTGGATTTCTGCCGGATAGGCTGCGGAGCCGCTCAGCCCTTGTGGCCCTTGGCGATCGGTTCCTGATAGGTGAAGCCCATGTCCCAGGGGAAATAGATCCATGTGTCCTGGCTCACCTCGGTGACGAAGGTATCGATCACCGGCACGCCCTTGGGCTTGGCGTAGACGCAGGCGAAATGGGCGTCGGGCAGCATGGCGCGCACTTCTGCGGCCGTCTTGCCGGTATCGGTCAGGTCGTCGACGACGAGTACGCCCTTGCCGCCATCGGTCAGGAGGTCCGGAGTAATGCCCTTCAGCAGCACCATTTCGCCCTGATTGACATAGTCATGATAGGAGGCGATGCAGACCGTTTCGATCAGGCGGATATTCAGTTCGCGCGAGATGATCGCCGCCGGCACGAGGCCGCCGCGGGTGATGCAGACGATGGCCCTGAATTCCGTTCCGGTGCCCGCCAGGCGCCAGGCGAGCGCCCGGGCGTCGCGGTGAAATTGATCCCAGGAAACCGGAAAGGCCTTGTCGGGAAGGGACATGTCGTTGCTCCGTCGAAAATCGTCCATCATTGCCCGGTCCTCAACATCTTGGACGGGCTGTCGTTGGAAAGAGCATTAGCGACAATTGCGGGCGAAAGGCAAGATCGCGGATGTTGCTAAAAGACCCGGTCCAAGGGGGCCGGGCCTTTTCGTCAGCTTAGGCAGGTAAGGCGCTGATGCGCTCAGCGCGACATCAGGGTCATGACCGGCATCGATGTCAGCAATTCCTTGGTCACGCCGCCAAACAGTACTTCCCACAGGGGCGAATGCGTGTAGGCACCCATGACCAGAAGGTCGATATTGCCGTCGGCAAGCCGGTTCTCGATCATCACGGCCGGCTTGGTGCCGTCGCTCTTCTGGCTCTCCAGCGTCACCTTGACGCCGTGACGCGACAGCGTCGAGGCGATCTCGGCACCGATGGTTTCCGCCGACTGGCTGGCGCTGTCCTTGGCGTCCACGGTGTAGATCTCGACGTCTTCTGCCATCTTGAGAAGCGGGATGGCGTCGAAGGTCGAGCGGGCGGCTTCACGCGAGCCGTTCCAGGCGATCAGCGCCTTCTTGACGGGTTTTGGCGTCTTGAGGATGTAGGGAACGAAGAGTGTCGGGCGCCCGGCTTCGTGCAGCAACTGGTCGTAGTCGCTGCGCATGCTGTTCTTGTCGAGCTGCGGGGCGATGATCAGGTCGGCGCAACGGGCGCTGTCGATCGCCTGTGCGGCGCTGTAGCCGCCCATGGTGACGAATGTCCGCCATTCGTGGGAAATGCCTTCCCGGCGCGCCTTTTCCTTGAAGATCTTCTCGACCTCGCTGGTGACGGAGTGCTCCTGCTCCTGAAGGGCGAGGGTGGCCGCCGGGTCCGGAATTTCCATCGGCGCCGCCACCGGCATGGTCGCGTAGGATTCCACATGCAGACCGATGACATGGGCGTCGAACTGCCGGGCGAGCGCCACGGCGAAGTCGGTCGTCTGTGCTGCATCTGCAGCCGAGTCGAGGATTGCCAGGATGGTGCGGTAGGACATGTCGGTTTCCTCCTTGGGAAGGCCGTTTCGGTTCGTCTATGAGAATATAGTGCAAACCTGCGGCTTTTTCTGCCTTGACAAAGATCAACCCTGAAAAAGCGTCTATTCGACAGGCACGGCCTGCGGCTTTCCGTTGCTGTCCAGGGCGACCATGACGAATGTGGCGTCCGTCACCTTCTCCATCGTGTGGGTCAGGTAGCGTTGCGCCCAGGCCTCGACCCACAGGGTGATCGAGGTGCGGCCGACGCGCACGACATCCGTATAGATGCAGAGCGTGTCGCCGATCTTGACCGGCAGTTCGAAGGCCATCTCCTTGACGGCGGCGGTCACCACGCGGCCGCGGGCGCGTTCTGCGGCGCGGATGCCGCAGGCCAGGTCCATCTGCGCCATGACCCAGCCGCCGAAGATATCGCCTGCCGCATTGGCGTCAGCCGGCATGGCGAGCGTCCGCAATGTCAGTTCACCCGCCGGACCACCCGTCTTTTCCGCCATCAGCAGCCTCCTGAAACAGTATCGGTTTTCGATCGTCTGTCGCGAGCGTAAGCGGGCCGTTTTGCGGATGCAAGGAGGCGGTTGCCGGTAACCGTCCTTTGTCCGTCGGCGCGGCAACGGTTCGTTTACCGCTTCTTTCTAAAATTCGGGGGATTTTCCTGAAAAAGCGGGCCGCCGATCCGGTCTGCCGAAGAAGTGGTAAAACTGTATGGCGTATTCCACCCTTCTTAGACGGCGGTCGATCGTCCTTCTTCTATCCTGCGGCCTGACGGCCTGCTCGGCGGCATCGCTTGTGCCGCCAGCACCGATCGATGGCGGGCAGGTGAGTGCGATCCGTCCGGTGCCTGCCGCACAGATGCAGCCGACGGCGATGCGCGACGCCGGCCTGGTCGACGAGATCGGCTATTCCTCCGGTCCGGCTCCGGTGAGCCGCGCCAATGGTACGCTCGGCTATCTCGACAGCCCCAATCTGGCGACGTCCCCCGCCGTGGATGCCCAGCCGCAAATGCAGGCGGCACCGCGCCGTTCGTCGGGCCTGCCGATGATCGACAGCGACGAGGCGCTGGCGCTGAACAGCGGCCAGGGACAGGCCATGCCGGCACCGGTGCAGCAGGCCGGTGCAAACGGCCTTGTCGTGACGTCGGAAGGCATCAATATCGACAATGCGGTCGGGGTCAGCGGCAGGGGCGCACCGGCTCAGCCGCTCGGCACGCTGCAGATCGCCGAAGGAACGACGACCGAGCCGGTTGTCGATGGCATCGGCACGGACAGCCCGCAGCTTCTGAACGGTCAGGTATCGATTGCGCCACAGCCGGCTCAGGGCGAGCGGCAGGTGGCCATGCTGTCGCGTCCGGACAATCCGATGCTGCTCGGAACACAGGCTCAGCCGCAATTCGAACCGATGCCCGCATCCGAGCTTCAGTGCCGGCGCGAACTCGACCGCCTTGGTGTCAAGTATCACGAGATCGACCCGATCTCGAAGGGAGGCAGTTGCGGTATCGCACATCCGATCAAGCTGGAGGGGCTCGGCGGTGGCATCGACGTGACGCCGGACACCACGCTCAACTGCCAGATGGCGCTGACGCTGACCAAGTGGGTCCGCAAGGAAGTGGTCCCTGCGGCCCGCACGCGCTATCTGTCGGGCGTGAAGAAGATCGTCTCGATGGGCGGCTATTCCTGCCGGCGGATGAACAGTCGTTCCTCCAACCCCTGGTCCGAGCACGCGCATGGCAACGCCATCGATATCGGCAGCATCGTGCTCAACAACGGCAAGGAGATCGATGTCAGCAAGAAGGGCTTCTTCGCGTTTCGCGAAAAGGGCCTGCTGAAGGCCGTGCGCACAGACAGCTGCAAATACTTCAACACCGTTCTCGGCCCCGGCAGCGATCCCAATCACAAGGATCATTTCCACCTCGACCTCAGAGCCCGCAAGTCCGGCTACCGGCATTGCAGCTGACGGCCATATAAAGAAACCGGCTGCGAGAGCCGGTTGAATATGAGCCCGGTCGGGGCGGGGGGCAGCGGCGGTCCGGGCGCGACGGTCTTCATCGGCGGTCGTTTCGAGGCCATGCCGTATGACACAATGCTTCAGCAGCCGGAGATCGGGGCGGCGTACCGAAATCGCCTCTGCCTGCATTGCCGTCGCCCGATGAACATGTCCTAAGAAGATTGCAGCGTGATGACGGTTATTCGTTAGGCGCTGTCGGATCTGTTCGAACGGAAGCGGAGTGGGATGACGGCCTCTTTCTCGGAAATTGCGCCCTTCGTCGTGGCGCTGCTCGCGGCCGGCGTCGTCGCGGGCCTGCTTGCCGGCGTCTTCGGCATCGGCGGCGGCGCCATCCTCGTGCCGGTCTTCTACCAGATCTTCGCGCTCGCCGGTGTCGACGACAGCGTGCGGATGCATCTCTGCGTCGGCACCTCGCTTGCCATCATCGTTCCGACGTCGCTGCGATCGTTCCAGTCGCATTACCGCCGCGGACTCGCCGACATGGCGCTCTTGAAGGGCTGGGTGATCGCCGTTCCGCTCGGTGTCGTTGCCGCATCGGCCATCGCTGCCTATGCGTCCAGCGAAGTGCTGCGGCTGACGTTTGCGGTGATTGCGCTGTTGCTCGCCTTCCGCATGCTGGCAAACCGCAGCCACTGGAAGCTTGGCGACGACCTGCCGCCCAATCCCTTCCGCTTTCTCGCCGGCAGCATCATCGGGCTGCTGTCCGGGCTGATGGGCATTGGCGGCGGCGTGCTCAACAATACCTTCATGACGACCTATGGCCGGCCGATCCACCAGGCGATCGCGACCTCGGCGGGCGTCGGCGTTCTGATCTCGCTGCCGGGACTTGTCGGCTACATCGTCGCCGGCTGGGGCGATCCCGGCCTGCCGCCGCTTTCGACCGGCTTCGTCAACTGGGTCGCCGTGGCGCTCGTCATTCCGGTGACGATGGTGGCGGCACCGGTCGGCGCCCGTATCGCGCACGCCCTCAGCCGCCGGCAGCTGGAGATCGGCTTCGGCATCTTTCTGCTGATCGTCGCACTGCGCTTCTTCTATTCGGTCATCGACTGAATTCCAGCGTTTGTTTGATTTTATTCCTGCTTTGGGTGGCAAACCGTCACAGGCGTTCTATATGTGTGTCCGCGCGTTCTTTCGGGGGAGAGGGCGAGCCGTCCAATTCCATGCGTCCGGCGCATGAAACATCTGTGAGACATCATGACATCCATCATCACCGTCAAAGACCTGACGAAGCGATACGGCAATGGATTCGAGGCCTTGAAGGGCGTCAATCTGGACATTCGCGAGGGCGAGATCCTGGCGCTGCTCGGTCCCAACGGGGCGGGCAAGACGACTCTGATCTCGATCATCTGTGGCCTGGTCAATCCGTCGTCCGGGCAGGTTCTGGTCGACGGCCACGACGTGGTCAAGGAATTCCGCAAGAGCCGGGCGCTGATTGGCCTGGTCCCGCAGGAGCTGACGACCGACCAGTTCGAGACAGTCATCAACACGGTCAGCTTCTCGCGCGGTCTGTTCGGCAAGAAGCCGGATGCGGGCTATATCGAAAAGGTGCTGCGGGACCTGTCGCTGTGGGACAAGAAGGACAACATGCTGCGCGAGCTTTCCGGCGGGATGAAGCGGCGCGTGCTGATCGCCAAGGCCCTGTCGCACGAACCGCGCATCCTGTTCTTGGACGAGCCGACGGCAGGCGTCGACGTCGGCCTTCGCAAGGACATGTGGCGGGTCGTCGAACGCCTGAGGGAAACCGGCGTGACGATCATCCTGACGACGCACTACATCGAGGAAGCCGAAGAGATCGCGGATCGCGTGGGTGTCGTGCGTAGTGGCGAACTGCTGCTGGTCGAAGACAAGACGACGCTGATGAAGCGACTGGGGCGCAAGCAGCTCATTCTCGAGCTCAGCGAACCTCTGGCCCACATTCCGCCCGCGCTTCAGCCCTACGGCATGAGCCTCTCGGAGGACGGTCATCAGCTGACCTATGACTATGTCGAAAACGGCGAACAGGCCGAAATGAATGCGCTGCTCGGGCATGTCTCCAGCGAAGGGCTGCATCTGAAGGATCTGAAGACCCGGCAGAGCTCGCTCGAAGACATTTTCGTATCGCTGGTGGGAGAAGCGTCATGAATTTCCAGGCCATCAAATCCATTTATTTCTTCGAAATGGCCCGCACGCGGCGCACCATCCTGCAAAGCGTCATTTCGCCGGTCATCACCACCTCGCTCTATTTCATCGTCTTCGGCACGGCGATCGGGTCGCGCATCCAGCAGATCGACGGCGTATCCTACGGATCCTTCATCACGCCGGGGCTGATCATGCTGACGCTGCTCGGCCAGTGCGTGTCGAACGGCTCTTTCGGCATCTATTTCCCGCGCTTCACCGGCACGGTCTACGAAGTGCTGTCGGCGCCGGTGGCGATGACGGAGATCGTCATCGGCTATGTCGGGGCCGCGGCGACGAAGGGCATGATGATCGGCGCGATCATCCTCCTGACGGCGACGCTGTTCGTCGACATCTCGATCGCGCATCCGCTGCTGATGGTGCTGTTCTTCGCGCTGACGGCGATTTCCTTCAGCCTGCTCGGCTTCATCATCGGCATCTGGGCGACGAATTTCGAGCAGCTAAACCTCATTCCCATGCTGGTCATTCCGCCGCTGACCTTCCTCGGCGGCAGCTTCTATTCGATCAATATGCTGCCGCCGTTCTGGCAGTGGGTGAGCCACCTCAATCCGGTGCTCTACCTCGTCAGCGGCTTTCGCTGGAGTTTTTACGAGGTCTCTGACGTCAATCCGCTGATCAGCCTCGGCATGATCTCGCTGTTCCTTCTCGTCTGCCTGTCGATCGTCTTCTGGATGTTCAAGACGGGATACCGGCTGAAGAACTGACCGCGACGGTAAGCCTCAGTCCCTGAGCCGCAATTCGTCCGGCTGCATCTGCATCGACGAAAGCGTCGACAGGAAGCTCATGCCGAGCAGGCTCTTGTCGAGCTTGCCCGGCTCGGTGACGATCGCCGGAACGTTGGTCCGGGTGATCGGGCCGACGGAGATGCTGTCTAGGCGCACGGCGGCGGCGTGGGCCTCGCCATTTGCGGTCGAGACGAGCATGGTGAAGCTCAGCGTATCGACCGGCAGTCCGATGCGCCTGGCGTCGTCATAGGTGAGCACGACCGAGCTTGCTCCGGTGTCGACCATCATGTCGACAAACGTCTTGTCGACCGTCGTCTCGATCTGGAAATGACCGCTCAGCCCCTTGTGGACGATGACCTCGCTGCCGCCGTCGACGGCCGTCGCGATCACCGGGCGGCCGGGCATCAGGCCGGCCAGCACCCGTTCCGCGATCGGGCGCAACTGGTCGCGGTAGAGGTAGCCGGTCACCAGCGCCATGACGATGACCACCCAGACCATGAACTGCTGCAGCGTCTGGTTCAGCGATCGCCGGCTGCGCAGGACGGCGACAGCCACCATCGCGGTAATTGGCAGCAGGTACAGAAGGCTTGCAAAGCGGTCGTTGTCCATGCCGAAGGTCTGGCCGGCGGAGTTGTTGAACATCAGGACCGCCAGCCCGATGCCGAGAATGGCAAGGATGATCGTGAGCATGTTCATTGGCCGGCATCCTTGCCGGTCATCTGCCGACGCCGGGTCATGCGGCGCGGCCGGCGCGGTGTTTCGGCGATCTCGACAAGGCGTTCGGGCAGGCGGTCCATGAGCGCCCGGCGTTCTCCGTCCGACATGGCCGTCCAGGCGCCGATTTCCGCCTGCGTGCGGCCGCAGCCCATGCAATAGCCGGTCAGGTTGTCGATCATGCAGAGTTTGATGCAGGGTGTTTCCAAGGGGCTTTCGTTTCTTTCCGGGCCTTTTTGACCGTTGCTAGGCGACGATGGCGAGCGTGGCAAGCAGCGCCATCTCGGAAATCTGCTCCGCGGCGCCGATCGTGTCACCCGTATGGCCGCCGATCTTCCTGTCAGAAAAGATGGTGAACAGGCCGGCCAATACAAGAGCCATCACGATGGCCGTCGTCCAGGAATAGACCGGCATGACCGGTCCAAAGCAGCAGATGGCGATGACCGTTCCGGCAACGAGAGCGGTGAGCAGCGCCGTGCGATCCGGCAGACCGGACCTCGCCGCGACACCGTCGATGCGGGCGGCGGGCAGGGCGTACCAGTGGCAGAGCATCAGCGTGCGCGATACAGCGGCGACGCCGAGGAAAACAAGCGCTACTCCGACCGGTGACATGACGGCGATGAGGCTCGAGAGGGCGGTCGCGCGGATCGCCAGCGTCAGGATGAGGGCCAGACCGCCATAGGTGCCGATGCGGCTGTCGCGCATGATGTCGAGGATGCGGTCTTTCTTCTGGCCACCGCCGAAGCCGTCGGCGACGTCCGCCAGCCCATCCTCATGCAGCGCGCCGGTGACGAGCAGGTTGACAGCAAGTGCGATCAGAGCGGCGAGCAGAGGCGGGGCGTGGGCTGCGGAAAGGACGAAAAGGACAAGGGCCGCGGGCAGGGCGACGATGAAGCCGGCCGCCGGAAAGGCGCGGATCATCACCGAAAGGCTGTGGTCCTGGCCGTCAAAGAGTCGCCCCGGGACGGGTAACCGGCTCAAAAAGGCGATCGATCGCAAAATGTCCTTGCCATAGTCGCTGAACATCTGTGGCTCATTGTTCTCTTGTGGGGCGGTTCGCCTCTCGGTAAGACGGGCCACCAGAGCCCATTTGAAATGGAATTACAAGGATAGTCGTTCGATGAGTGTTACCGGCCTGCCATTCGATGATTTTCGCGCCCTGCTAAAGGAATTGCCGGGTCCGGACACGGCGGCGCTCGCCGCAGCCAGAGCCCGCGATTCGCAACTGACGAAGCCGCCGGGCGCGCTGGGGCGCATGGAAGAAATCGCCATGTGGCTTGCCGCCTGGACAGGTCGGACGCCGTCGGTCAACCGTCCGCTGGTCGCCATTTTTGCCGGTAACCACGGGGTTACCAAGCATGGTATCACGCCGTTCCCGCCGGAAGTCACCAAGCAGATGGTGGCGAATTTTTCGGCCGGTGGTGCGGCGATCAACCAGATCTGCGTCACCCATGACCTCGGTCTGAAGGTGTTCGACCTGGCGCTCGACTATCCGACCGGCGACATCACCTGCGAGGCTGCCCTGTCCGAGCGCGACTGCGCCGCCACCATGGCCTTCGGCATGGAGGCAATCGCCGGCGGAACGGACCTGCTTTGCATCGGCGAAATGGGCATCGGCAACACGACGATCGCCGCCGCCATCAATCTGGCGCTCTACGGCGGCACGGCGGAGGAATGGGTCGGCCCCGGCACCGGCTCGCATGGCGAACTCCTGCAGAAGAAGATCCATGCCGTTGAGACGGCGGTGGCGTTCCACAAGGATCACCTCGACGATCCGCTGGAAGTGCTGCGTCGTCTCGGCGGACGTGAAATCGCAGCGATGGCCGGGGCGATCCTGGCGGCCCGCATGGAAAAGATCCCCGTCCTGATCGACGGCTATGTCGCAACGTCGGCCGCGGCGATCCTGAAGGCGGCCAATCCGTCCGCGCTCGATCATTGCCTGATCGGCCATGTCTCGGCGGAGCCTGGTCACCTGCGGGCAATCGAGAAGCTCGGCAAGACGCCGCTTCTGGCGCTCGGCATGCGGCTTGGCGAAGGCACGGGTGCCGCACTTGCGGCAGGTATTGTCAAAGCCGCTGCGGCATGCCATTCGGGCATGGCAACGTTCGAAAGCGCCGGCGTCAGCAACCAGGACTGACATCTTAGCGCCGATCGCCACTTTTTCGGCTCAATGCCGGGGCAAGGGCTCCGGCATCGCCACCATCGACGTCAGGGACACCGCCATGGACTCCGGTCCGATCAAGAAGCAAACCGGCCTGCGCCACCTCTTTGCCGCCGCTCAATATTCCAGACAGGGTTTCGTCAGACTGCTGAAGGAATCGGCCTTTCGGCACGAGTTGCTCGCCTTCGTCGTCGGTCTCCTCCTGTTCGCGCTCATTGGCGCGACCATCATCGATTTCCTGATCTATGTGGTGCTGATGATGGTGCTGTTTGCGACGGAAGCGCTGAACACGGCGATCGAGGAACTGGTCGATCGGGTTTCGCCCGAGATCTCGTCGGTCGGCAAGCATGCCAAGGACCTCGGCTCGTTTGCCGTTTTCTGCATGCTGATCGCCAACGGCCTGTTTGCGGCCTATGTGGTGATTTCCAGCTTCCTGTCCTGAATATCCGTTCCGGCTTGATGGGGCCGATTGAGCCCGAATCCTTGGTCACGCAAAGCTCTTCTTGCGCGGCTGCTGGATGACGGCTGCCTCTTCGGCAGCCGGAAGGCCCTGCATGACGCGGCTTGCGGGCAGGATGGCGATGACTTCCGTGCCTTCGCGCAGCTTCGACTTCAGGACGAACTTGCCCTCGTGCTTGGCGAGGATCGCCTGAACGATCGGCAGGCCGAGGCCGGTTCCCTGTTCGGCGCTCTTGATGGCGATCGAGCCCTGTCCGAAGGCGGAGAGGACGACCGGAATTTCCTCTTCCGGAATGCCTGGTCCGTTGTCTTTGATAGAGACGTACTGGCCACCGGAGGCCGTCCAGCCCGCCTTGACGGTGACCGTGCCGTTCTGCGGCGTGAACTTCACTGCGTTCGACAGAAGATTGAGGATCACCTGGCGCATCGACTTTTCGTCTGCCCAGATGTCCGGCATGTCCGGCTCGAACTGCTCGTTGATGGTGATGTTCTTCGACCGCGCCCTGAGCTGCACCATGCCGATGCAGTCTTCCGCGACCTCGGTCAGCGACAGGGCTGCCTCGTTCAGCTCGTAGCGTCCGGCCTCGATGCGCGAGAGGTCGAGAATTTCGTTGATGAGGTTCAGGAGATGCTGGCCGGAGCGGTGGATGTCGCCGACATATTCCTTGTAGGAGGGGTTGTTGAGCGGTCCCATCACCTCGGCCGACATGACTTCCGAGAAACCGAGGATGGCGTTCAGCGGCGTCCGCAGTTCATGCGACATGGAGGCGAGGAAGCGCGACTTGGCGAGGTTGGCTTCCTCGGCGCGGCGGCGGGCTTCGTCCGACATCGACTTGGCCACTTCGAGCTCGGCGATCAGATCGTCCTTCTCCGACTGGATGGCGATCAGGCGCATGTTCGACTTGTAGAGCTTGTCGGTGATGTAGAGGAAGAAGATGACGGCGGTTGCAAAGCCGGAGGTCAGGACGATCTCGTGCACGTCCCGGCTGGCGGCGGCGCGCACGGCAAGAACGATGACAACAGGCGAGAAGCAGAACAGTGTCGCCTGACGCAGCATGAAGCCGGACATGGAGTTGGCCGACAGTGCGATCAACAGGGCGACGCCCTTGAAGAACTGGTAGTTCTGCCCCAGTTCCGGATGGTCGATGATGACGAGGCCGGCCCAGCCGATGCCGATCAGGACCTGTCCGGTCAGCATCAGCCTGCGGGTCTTGCCGATATTGGCGGCGGTGATCTCCGATTGGCTGATGCGGCGCATCATCAGGATATTCACGGCATTGGCCGTCAGGGCGAAGGCGGCCCAAGCGACGAAGCTGACGTCGCTGGTCAACTGGAGGCCGGCAATGGTGACGAGGACAATGAGGAGAGGTGCGATGGCCGCGCCCTGCAGGCAGGCCTCGGCATACATCTTCATGGCGTCGCGGTCGAAGACGCCGGCACCGGAGTGATTGGCTTGCAGGCGCTCACGGGTCGCGCGCACAGCCTTGGACACCGGCTTGTTGCGGTGGCTGCGCGATTTGTCGACAATGATCTTGTCGGTACTGGTACTGACTACGCCCTTACTCATCGTTCCAAACAAGCTACAATCCGGATGAAGAGACGCTATCGGACAAATCTTAAGAAGATGCTGCCAGCTAAGATTTTGTTTGCCATCTTTCTCAAGGTTTCATTTCGACCTGTGGCGTGGAGAAGGCGGCGGTCGCGGCCGGGTGGACTGAAAGCCGGCGCAGCACACCAACTTTCTTTAGGGCATTACGTTACGTGAGAAAAACTGTGGATACCGGGAGGCTGTCGGCTGATATTGCGGCTTGCCGTCTCTGTCGTGACAACCCCGCCAGGGGACCGCAAGACCGTCTGCCGCATGAGCCGCGTCCGGTCGCGGTGCTCTCGTCGACGGCGCGGATCCTGATCGCCGGCCAGGCGCCCGGCATCCGGGTGCATGACAGCGGTATCCCGTTCAACGATCCGTCCGGCGACCGTCTGCGGCAGTGGCTCGGGGTCGATCGTGACGTGTTTTACGATCCGGGGAAGTTTTCCATCGTGCCGATGGGATTCTGCTTTCCGGGCTATGACGCCAAGGGCGGCGACAAGCCGCCGCGCAGGGAATGCGCGCCGCAATGGCGGGCAGCCGCGATGGCCGCGATGCCGCAGATCGAGCTGGTGCTGGCGATCGGCCAGTATGCCCAGGCGTGGCATATGCCGTCGGAACGCAGGGCCAATCTGACCGAGACGGTGCGGGACTGGAAGGCGATCTTTGCCGGTTCGAAGCATCCGCAGGTTCTGCCTCTGCCGCATCCAAGCTGGCGCAATTCCGGATGGCTGAAGAAAAATTCCTGGTTCGAGTCCGAACTTCTGCCGGTATTGCGCGAGAAGGTATTTTTGCTCACGCATTGAAAAAGCATTCCTCATCCGCGCCGGAATCGCGGTATAGGGAGGAAAATATTCGAAAGGCTCTTTCCCCATGGATAGACTTGACCGGAAAATCCTGCGCCTGCTGCAGGAAGACACCACCCTTGCCGTTGCCGATCTCGCCAAGAAGGTAGGCCTGTCGACGACGCCCTGCTGGCGGCGCATCCAGAAGATGGAAGAGGATGGCGTCATCCGCCGCCGCGTGGCGCTGCTCAATCCGGAAAAGGTCAACACGAAGGTCACCGTCTTCGTGTCGATCCGCACCAGCAGCCATTCGGTGGAGTGGTTGAAGCGCTTCTCCGAAGTTGTGCGGGAGTTTCCCGAGGTCGTGGAGTTTTACCGCATGAGCGGCGACGTCGATTACCTGCTTCGGGTCGTGGTGCCGGACATTGCCGCCTATGACGCCTTCTACAAACGGATGATCGCCAAAATCGAGATCCGCGACGTGTCGTCGGCCTTTGCCATGGAGCAGATCAAGTACACGACCGAACTGCCGCTCGATTACATGGTGCTCGACGCGTCGAAATCGAACGACGACTGAAGCCGTAGCGAAGTCTTTGGATAGACCGGCCCGAGTCTATATTCGCGTCAGTGTGGCCGCATCCTCCATGCCGTCAAAGAAGGCCGCAAGAGCATCCGCGAAAAGCGGCTCGTTCTGCGCTGCGCAGTGGAAGAGCGTCATGGAGGAATGAAACTTCATGTCGTCGGGACTGCCGAGGATCTGGCGTGCGGACCGGTCGGCATGCTTCAGCATGGCGCGGGTACATTCGCGCAGCCGTTCGCCAAGCACCGGGTGGGCGAGGTAGGCGCGGGCTTCGTCGAGGGAGTGCAGGGCGTAACGTCGGCTCATCTCGCTGGTGCCGAGGCCTTCGATCTGCGGGAAGATAAACCACATCCAGTGGCTGCGCTTGCGGCCGGCCTCAAGTTCGGCAAGCGCCGTCTCGTAGACTGTCGCCTGGGCCGCGAGAAAATGATCGAGCATTGGCTTGCCGTCCTTCAGTTCGAGGCTGGACCTGCAAGGTTTGGCCGGCACCACGCAATCATGTGGTGATGCCGACCATGATGTCGTGCGCGGTTCTGTGAGGAAGCCGCGGCGGCAGTCGTTATTTCTCCAGCCGGGCGAGCAGCGAGGACGTGTCCCAGCGCTTGCCGCCCATGGCCTGAACGTCGCCGTAGAACTGGTCGACGAGGGCGGTGACCGGAACCTTGGCGCCGTTGTTGCGGGCTTCGTTGAGGACGATCGACAGGTCCTTGCGCATCCAGTCGACGGCAAAGCCGAAGTCGTACTTGCCCTCGTTCATGCTCTTGTAGCGGTTTTCCATCTGCCAGGAACCGGCCGCACCCTTGGAGATCACCTCGATCACCTTTTCGATGTCGAGGCCGGCGCGCTTGCCGAAGTGGACGCCTTCCGCAAGGCCCTGGACGAGGCCGGCGATGCAGATCTGGTTGACCATCTTGGTCAGCTGGCCGGATCCCGCCGGGCCCATGAGGCCGACCATGCGTGCATAGGCGGAAATCACCGGCTCGGCCTTCTTGAAGGTGTCTTCGTCACCGCCGCACATGACGGTCAGCACGCCGTTTTGCGCGCCGGCCTGTCCGCCGGAGACCGGCGCATCGATGAAGCCGACGCCCTTCGCCTTGCAGGCCTCCGCGAGTTCGCGGGCGACTTCGGCCGAGGCGGTGGTGTTGTCGATCAGGATGGCACCGGCCTTCATGCCGGCGATGGCACCGGTCTCAGTCAGCGAAACCGAACGCAGGTCGTCGTCATTGCCGACGCACATGAAGACGAAGTCGCAGTCCTTCGCCGCCTCTGCGGGCGTCGCGGCAGAGGTGCCGCCGAATTCCTCGGCCCATTTCTCGGCCTTGGCGGCAGTGCGGTTGTAGACCGTGACGTCGTGTCCGCCCTTGGTCTTCAGGTGACCGGCCATGGGATATCCCATGACGCCGAGACCGATGAAAGCAACCTTTGCCATATGCGCATACTCCCTTGGATATTTGCCTTGCCGACCGGTTTAGAGGAAAGGCCGGGGGCGGCCAAGCCTTTCCCGGCCGCTATCCGTTCGCTCCGGCCGGATCGCGTGCCTTCATCTGCCAGATCAGCACCGGTGCGAACAGAAGCGCACCGATCGCCATGGTCGTCAGGCCGGGGGCGATGAAGAAGAAGGACACGAGACCCGTCCACAGTCTTTGCCAGCGGCCGATACGGCCGAAGAGATAGCCGGAAAAGGCGATCCCGATCAGCGCGATACCGGCGGCTGCCCCGATCACGGTGATGACGAAGGCGGTCCAGGTGAAGCCGTCGGCGACGAGCAGAAGCGAGGGCGAATAGACGAAGACGAACGGCACCAGCGCCTTGGCGATGCCGAGGCGGAAGGCGGTGTTGCCCGTGGTGAACGGATTGGAGCCGGCGATCCCCGCCGCCGCATAAGCCGCCAGCGCCACGGGTGGCGTGATGTCGGCCAGCACCCCGTAGTAGAAGACGAAGAAGTGGGCCACGAGCTGCTGGACCTGCAATTGCTGCAGGGCCGGGCCGGCGACCGCGACGAGGATGATATAGGTCGCCGTCGTCGGAATGCCGGCGCCCATGATGATGCAGGCACAGGCGATCAGCACCAGCGAGAAGAACAGCGTCCATTCGTTGAGCGGAATGTAGCTCAGCGGCCAGATGGCGGAGAACATCGAACCCATGTCGGAAGCCGTCTGCACGACCATGAAGCCGAGGCGGAAGCCGACGCCGGTCAGAGTGACGATGCCGACGATGATGCCGACGCAGGCAGCGGCCGCGCCAACTGCGATCGTGTTGCGGGCGCCGTCGGCGAGCGCGTTCCACAGGTCCTTGATGGTCAGCCGGTTGGTGGGCTTCAGGAAGCCGACGACGACGCAGGCGATGATGCCGTAGACGGCGGCAAAGTCGGGCGTGCGGCCGGAGAGGATGAAGTAGACGAGCATGATCAGCGGCACGACCGCCAGCCAGTTTTCCTTCAGCACCAGAAGCGCATTCGGCAGTTCGTCCTTGGTGAGGCCGCGGAGGCCGAGTTTCTTGGCCTCCAGATGCACCATGACGAAGATGCCGAAGTAGTGGAGCAGGGCAGGGACGAGGGCAGCGGCGAGGATGTCGCGCAGTGGCACCTGCAGGTATTCGACCATGATGAAGGCGGCGGCGCCCAGCACCGGCGGGGTGATCTGGCCGCCGGTCGAGGACGTTGCCTCGACCGCGCCCGCAAAGTGTGCCGGATAGCCGATGCGCTTCATGGCGGGAATGGTCAGCGCGCCGGTCGTCACCGTATTGGCGATCGAGGAGCCGGAGATCGAGCCCATGAAGGCGGAGGCGCAGATCGCCACCTTGGCGGGACCGCCGGAATAGCGGCCGGCAAGCACCATGGCGAGGTCGATGAACAGCTGGCCGAGACCGATGCGGGTCGCCAGCACGCCGAACAGGATGAACAGGAAGACGTATTGGGCCATGACGCCGATGGCGACGCCGTAAATGCCCTGGTTGGTCATGTAGATGTGGTTGATGAAGCCGAGCCAGCTGGCGCCGCCGTGTTTCAGCGCGCCGGGCATCCACGGTCCGAAGATCGCGAAGCCGATGAAGAGGATGGCGATCGCCGGCAGCGTCGGTCCGACCGAGCGTCTGGCCGCTTCGAGCGTCACCAGAAGCAGGATAGTGCCGAGGTAAATGTCGGAGGTCGATGGATTGCCGACCCGCTCGGCGACGATCTGCGGCGGCAGAAGCGGCAGGTAGATGGCGGCGGCGACGGCGAGGATGCTGAAAAGGATGTCGGCAAGCGCCACGCCCTGGAAACGGTACCAGGCGGCCGGCGGCATCTCGTTGCTGTCTGCCTTTTTCCACGGGAACAGCAGGAAGGTGAGGCCGAGGACGAAGGACAGGTGAATGCCGCGGTGCAGGAGTTCCGGTATGTTACCGAACCCCGAGGCATAGAAATGATAGACGGACATGGCGACGAGCGCCGACGCGATGAAAAATCCGATCTGCGGTCCGGTTGGCCGGTAGGCTGTTTCCGGATCGTAGCGGCGCTCGAGTTCTTCCAGCTCCTGGGCTGTCAGGGTGTGGCCGGTCGCGTCGTGTGTCATGTTCTTGTCCCCGCAATTATCAAGACAGAAAGAGCCCGGGGCGGTGACGCTCCGGGCTCGCTGTCGTCGCAATCGGCCTTACTTGATCAGGCCGGCTTCCTTGTAGAACTTCTCTGCGCCCGGATGCAGCGGAACGCCGAGGCCGTCCAGCGCGGTGTCGAGCGTGATCACCTTGCCCTTGGCGTGGCCGGTGTCGAGCAGCTTGCGGGTGTTGTCGTTCCACAGCGCCTTGGTGATGTTGTAGATCAGCGTGTCGTCGGCCTTGGCGCTGGTCAGCCACTGGGCGCCGACGGCGACCGTGGAGGTGTCGGTGTCGACGCCTTCATAGGTGCCGGCCGGGATGTCGGAGACCGAGAAGAAGCTGTATTCGCTGGTCAGAGCGTCGGAGGCGGCTCCGTCGATCGGAACGAGCTTGATCGGCGCGGAGGCGGCGAGTTCGACGATGGCGCCGGTCGGATAACCGCCGACGAAGAAGAAGGCGTCCAGCTTGCCGTTGCGCAGCGCGTCAGACGATGCGTCGGGCTTCAGTGCTTCGGCTTCGATGTCGTCGGTCGACAGGCCGTTGGCTTCCAGGATCAGCTTGGCGTCGACATAGGTGCCGGAGCCCGGCTCGTCGAGCGAGACGCGCTTGCCCTTGAGGTCGGCGACCGAGTTGATGCCGCTGTCCTTGCTGGCGACCAGGTGGATGTGTTCGGGGAACAGGGCGGCGATGGAGCGCAGGTCCGTTGCCGGCTCCTTGCCTTCCATTGTGCCGGTGCCAGAATAGGCCCAGTAGGCGACGTCGGACTGGGCGAAGCCGGAATTGCGCAGGCCGGAGACGATGGCGTTGATGTTGTCGACCGAGCCGCGCGACGAAACGGCGGAGGCGATCAGGCCTTCGACGCCGCAGCTGCCGCCTTCTGCGCAAGGGCGCGAACCCGGCGGGTTGGAAATGGCGTTGGCGATGACGCCGCCGACCGGATAATAGGTGGCGGCGGTGCCGCCCGTGCCGATCGTGAAGAAGTTGAGATCCTGAGCGGATGCCGTGAGCGATAGCGACGCAAGGGCGAATGCGCCTGCGGCGACAGTCTTCGCGAAGTTCACGATAGTCATTAGTGCCTCTCCTTTATGATGATCTCCGGCCTTGGGCAGGTCCCCTCCCGCGGTCGTCGATCAAATTATATTAACGGCGCCAGTAAACGCGTTGAGCGCGCCGCTGGCAACCGAAACTGTCCTTGCATGACGTTTCGTGATGAGTCCTCAGACGGCATTGATGGTTTCGTCGCGCCTCATTTGCGCCTCGATCCATGCGGCGAAAATGGCGGCGGCCGGCGATAAGCGTGAGAAATTGCGGGCGACGAGGTGGTAGGCGCCATAGGCGATGGCGAGGTCGAAGGGCCGAACCAGCCTGCCGGCTGCAATGTCGTCGGCTGCGTGGCGCGCGTCTGCGAGCGCCACGCCGCTGCCGCGCAGCGCGCTTTGCTGAACCAGCGCCGAATCGGTGAAGTACGGACCCGACGGTATTGGCAGCGAGCCGAGGCCGGCGGCGGCAAACCATGCGCCCCACAGCGCGCGGTCGTCTTCGTGCAGCAGCGGAAAGTTCAGAAGGTCCTCTGGTGTCCTGATCGGTGGCCCCTTGTGCAGGAGGTCCGGGGAGAGGACGGGGCTCATTTCGACGCCGGTCAGGCGATGGGCCTGTGTCCGTGGCCAGGATTCGTCGGACCTGCCGAATCGAACCGCGAGCTCGGCCTCGTTTGCGCGGAACTCGATGATCCGCATGTCGGATTCGACAAGCACGTCGATATCGGGGTGGCGATGATGGAAATCCGGCAGGTGCGGGCCGAGCCAGTTCGAGGCGAAGGCGGGCTCGCAGCTGACCTTGACGCGTCCGCGGGCAGGCGTCGCAGCAATCCCGTCGATCACGCCGCCGATCATGTCGAAGGAGGTGGTCAGCACGTCGAGCAGGTTCTGCCCGGTGTCGGTCAGCGTCACCGAGCGGTGATGTCGTTCGAAGAGCGGTTTGCCGAGCAAGGTCTCCAGCTGGCGGATCTGCCGGCTGATGGCCGCCTGCGAGACGAAAAGCTCCTCCGAGGCCGCGGTGAAGCTCAGCAGCCGGCCGGCTGCTTCGAAGCTTCTGAGTGCCGTCAGCGGCAGACGTCCGCGCTTCATCTCTTCATCCTCGCATAACCTCAAGTCAATCGACGTTGACGATAAGCTCGTTTGAACGGAAAGCGCAAGCGGATGCATAAGCTCCTGAAAAGGAGCCCATGCAATGTCCGCCATTTTCCAGATACTCGCCGCCGCCGTTCGGCTGTTGACCTTTCAGGCGCCCCCGCGCTCCGCTTCACTCAGGCCAGGCGGGCAATCACCAGATGACCGGGCGAGGGATGACCGTCCTGCATGCGGACGTTGATGTCGGTGATTTCCACGACTTCGAAACCGGTCGCGGCAAGGCGCTCGCGGACATAGGCCTCGGTGTGCAGAAAGCGCTGATGCGGTCCGACCGCATAGGGGCGGCCGGCCATCAGCTCGTCGCTTCCGGTCTCCGACGAGAAGACGAACAGGCCGCCGGAGTTCATGTTTTCGGCGGCGCCGAAGAACAGGGGCTCCAGCGCACCGAGATAGGGCAGCACGTCGGTCGCGGTGACAAGATCGAAGGGTTCCTCATCGTTGTCTTCGAGAAAGTCCTCGGCCTCTGCGACGTAGAGCGTCTCGTAGAGATCCTTTTCGTGGGCGATCTCGACCATGTTTTCGGAAATGTCGATGCCGGTGATGTCGCCGGCCATGTCGCGCATCGCGCCGCCGGCAAGGCCGGTGCCGCAGCCAAGGTCGAGCATACGGGCATAGGGGCCGGTCAGCTCAAGCGCCTGCAGGCGCTGGCGCATCAGCAGCGGGACGCAATAGCCAAGCTGCTCGACGAGGATATCCTCGAAGGCTTCCGCGTGCTGGTCGAACAGTGTCTCGACATAGGCATCGGGTGCCTTTGGCGGTGTTTCGCCACGGCCCATGGAGGCGATGCGCACGGCCGCGCCGCCATGGTCTTCGGGATCGAGGGCAAGCACCTCTTCATAGGCCTTGACGGCGGCGTCGATGTTGCCGGCCTTTTCGAGCGCCAGCGCTCGGTTGTAGGCCTCGGCCAATGCTTCTTCGTCGATCTTTTTCGCAGTCATGGTCCCAATTTCCGGTGCCGTCTTCAAGTCGGCCTGATCTACGCGGCCAGGGTGGGCAGCGCAACCGAAATCGGGGACCAGAGGCTAGTGGAGGATGAATTCCCCTTTCAGCGCCCGCCATTCGCTGGCCGATATCAGCCGTCGATGGACGTAGCGGACGGAATGCAACGGACCGTCGAGCTTTTCCTGCCAGAACTTGAGAAAGTTCTTCATCTCGGGGAAATCCGGCGCCAGATCATAATGCTGCCAGATATAGCTTTGCAGAAGGGTCTGGTGATCGGGCATGCGGTAGAGAATCTCGGCCGTGGTCACACCATAGCCCTTGAGTTGCATTTCCATGTCCTGATTCATGCAATGACCTCGCAGTTCATCAATGGTTCCCGCTCTCATCGCCGGGTGGTCCCGGTCTTCAGCGATTTGAGCATGCCATCATTAACCGAGGCTTTACAATTCTGTCTTATTCGGATTTTTCTCTTTTTAAAATAATATGTTAGCATCCGCGTGGCGCGAGTGCTGCTAGGCTCGATGGTGGCGAGCCTGGATGCAGGCCGCGGGCTTATTTACCAAAATTGATTGAGGATTGCCGCATTTCAGGCTTCGGGACAGCGTGAGGTTTAACAAATATTTAGCTTTCGCGGTAACGTTTAGTGCAGCATTTGTATTGGACCATTTTTGACACCCCACTTTCTGAAGAGACTGACCATGCCTGTTTTCGATGCGGCGGAATCCACGTTTGACCTTGCTCCCATTGCGATGTGGGTGGAGGATTTCAGCGGTGTGAAGGCGCTGTTCGACCGGTGGAAGGCCGAAGGCGTCATCGACATCAAGGCGTTCCTGCGGGAGGATCCGTCCCGTGTCATGGCGTGTTCGCAGGCGATCAAGGTGTTGAAGGTCAACCGCGCGACCCTGGAACTGTTCGAAGCCCGTGACCTCGACCATCTTGTCGGCAATCTCGGACTGGTGTTCCGCGACGAGATGCTGGAAAGCCATGTCAACGAGCTGTCGCAGTTGTGGGAGGGCAGACAGCAGTTTTCGGGCACCGCCATCAACTACACGCTTTCGGGCCGCCGGCTGGACATCCAGTTGCGCGGCGCCGTGCTGCCGGGCTCCGAAAATTCGCTCGATCGCGTATTGCTGACGACGGAGGACGTGACCGAACGCGAGACGGCGCGCCGGCAGGAGCTCGCCAGCCGGCAATATGCCGAGGGTATTTTCGAGCATTCGCCGGTGTCGCTGTGGGTCGAAGACTTCAGCCGCATCAGAACACTGCTGGAAGAGGTGAGGGCGCGCGGTATCGTCGACTTCCGCGTCTTTACCGATGTTCATCCGGAATTCGTTCGCCAGTGCATGAGTGAAATCCGGCTGATCGACGTCAACAAGGCGACCCTGAGCCTCTTTGTGGCCTCCGACAAGCACACGATCATGCACCGGTTGGGCGATGTCTTCCGGGACGAAATGGAGCATCACTTCCGCGAGCAGCTGATCGAGCTTTGGAACAACAACCTGTTCCATTCCCGTGAGGTGGTGAACTACGCCCTCGACGGCACCGAACGGCATGTGCTTCTTCAGTTCTCCGTGCTGCCTGGCCATGAGATGGACTGGTCGCTGGTGCAGGTGGCGCTGACCGACATCACCGCCCGCAAGAAGGCGGAGGCCTATCTCGAATATCTCGGCAAGCACGACGTGCTGACGAAGCTCCACAACCGCGCCTTCTACATGGACGAGATGAACCGGCTGGAGCGCAAGTCGCTGAGGCCGGTATCCGCCATCCTGCTCGATCTCAACGGGCTGAAGGAAGCCAACGACACGCTGGGTCACGATGCCGGCGACTCGCTTCTGCGGCGCATCGGCGAAGTGCTGAACGGCGTCGTCACGCCGCCGAACCATTGC
Organism: Rhizobium sp. PAMB 3174; assembly: GCF_052908375.1. Classification (NCBI taxonomy): domain Bacteria; kingdom Pseudomonadati; phylum Pseudomonadota; class Alphaproteobacteria; order Hyphomicrobiales; family Rhizobiaceae; genus Rhizobium; species Rhizobium sp. PAMB 3174. The sequence continues at coordinate 1,470,990 of NZ_CM128608.1, forward strand.
GCCCGCATCGGCGGCGACGAGTTCGCCATCCTCTTACCCGGCTATGATCGCCCGGCGACGCTGGCGCTGATCGACAACATCAACAAGCTCCTGGAAATCAACAACAGGTTCTATTCGGACCTGACGCTCAGCGTTTCCATGGGGGCGGCCACCAGCGAGCCCAACGAGAAGATAGAATCGGTGGTCAAACGGGCCGATGCGGAAATGTATCTCGAGAAGCAGCGCTACTACGAAGCAATCGAGAAGAACCGCAGGCGGGCGTGATCCTGAACATAATGGAAAAAAGCCGGCGATTTGCCGGCTTTTTCATATCAGCGCTTGAGGTGGCGGGTGAGCCTTGCCTCGATGAAATCGACGCCGTTGCTGAGCGTCTGGACGATTGCCAGATAGAAGATCGCCGCCCAGAGATAGGTCTGGTAGTCGAAGGTGCGCGAGAAGGCGTAGCGCGTTTCGCCCATCAGATCGAAGACGGTGATGATGGCGACTACGGCCGAGCCCTTGATCAACAGGATCAACTCGTTGTTGTAGGGGCGGAGCGCCACGATCATCGCCTGCGGCATGATGATCTTCCAGAACGTGACCGCCTTCGAAATGGCCAGCGAAGACGCCCCCTCGCGCTGCCCTTTTGGAACGCTCTGAATGGCGCCGCGCAGGATTTCCGTCTGATAGGCTGCGGTATTGAGCGACATGGCGAAAAGTCCGCAATACCAGGCATCGCGGAAGAACCACCAGAGATGGGCAGCTTCCAGCTCGTGGCGGAAATTGCCTAGGCCGTAATAGATCAGATAGAGCTGCGCGAGCAGCGGCGTGCCGCGGAAGACGTAGACATATCCATAGGCAAGGCCGTTGAGAAACGGATTGCTGGACATGCGCGCGAAGGTTAGCGGCAGCGACAGGATCGCACCGCCGGCCATCGAGATGCTGACGAGGATGAGCGTCGTCATCAGCCCGTGCAGATAGCGCGGTCCATACTTGGCGAATTTTTCCGGATCGAAGCCGTTGACGACCATCATGACGAGACTGATGGCAAGGAGCCCCCAGAGGAGCAGCAGAGTGTAGCCCGTGAGGCGAGCGCCCGACATTTTCTGCGGCGGGAGAGGGGGGGCCGGCTGGGCTGGGATGAGTTTTTCCGCGACGCTCATCGGCTGATCTCCGAACGTTTGGCCCAGTTTTCGATATAGCGCAGTGCGAACGAGGACAGGACGGCGAGGACGAGGTAGATGAGGCAGGCTATCGAGTAGAAGAAGAAGGCCTGCTTGGTGACGCGGACGGCGACGGATGTCTGGCGCAGGAGTTCCGCCAGCCCGACGATCGAGACGTAGGAGGTGTCCTTGAGAAGGATCATCCAGAGGTTCGTCGCGCCGGGAAGTGCGATGCGGACCAGCTGCGGGATGATCACCAGGCCGTAGGTCCGGCGGCGGCTGAGCCCGAGCGAGGCGGAGGCCTCGAACTGGCCGTTCGGGATCGCCTGCATGGCGGCGTAGATAACCTCGGAAAAGTAGGACGAGCTGACCACGCCCAGCGCCACCATGCCGGCGACGAAGGCGTTGATCTCGACGCCCTGTTCGTAGCCGAGGCTCGCCAGCAGCGATTGCACCAGGATCTGCGCTCCGTAATAGATGATGAAGAGCGTCAGCAGTTCGGGAAGGCCGCGGAAGATGGTCGTGTAGATGCCGGCGGCCAGGCGGAGGGATTTCTCCTGGGAGCGCATGGCAAGCGCGATCAGGAAGCCGAGAATGACGCCGACCGGTAGCGTGGCGATCGCCAGCATCACGGTGATCAGCACGCCGCTTGCCAGTTCGTCGCCCCAGCCGGTGTCGCCGCAGGAGAGGAGGTGTCCCTCTCCGAGCCATGTGAAGAGGCCGATCTTTCCGCAGAGCGGATCAAGCCAGTAAAGAACGCTGTCCCACCAGGACATGCCCGCGGACGGGATGTCGTTCATGCCAATTCCCCTTGCGGTCGTTGCCGCTCATCGTCTGCCCTTTGGCATTTTAAAAGGGCGGGACTTTGCGTCCCGCCCCTTAGACTTTCCCGGCTTAGTCGCCGTAGACGTCGAAATCGAAGTACTTGTCCTGGATTTCCTTGTACTTGCCGTTGGCGCGAATGGCGGCGATGGCCGCATTCAGCTTTTCACGAAGGGCGTCGTCACCCTTGCGCACGGCAATACCGGCGCCCGCGCCGTTGATCTTCGGATCAACCGGCATGGTCGTCAGGATCTTGCAGCAAGCGCCGTCTTCCGACTTGACCCATTCGGTCAGCACGACGACGTCGTCCATGACGGCGTCAACGCGACCATCCGACAGGTCGAGCTTGAATTCGTCGGAGCTCGGGTAAAGCTTGAGCTCGGAATCCTTCAGGTGCGCCTCGACATAGTTGGCGTGGGTGGTGGAAGTCTGCGCGCCGATGGTCTTGCCTGCGAGGTCTTCGACGCTCTTGACGTCGCTATCCTTCGGAATGGCGATGGCCGGTGGTGTGTTGTAGATCTTGTCGGTGAAGTCGACGAGCTGCTTGCGTTCGTCGGTGATCGACATGGACGACAGGATCATGTCGAATTTCTTGGCCTGCAGGGCCGGGATGATGCCATCCCAGTCGTTGGAAACGAAGGTGCATTCCGCCTTCATCTCTTCGCAGAGCGCCCGGCCGATATCCATGTCGAAGCCGAGGAAGTTACCGGCGGAGTCGACATATTCGAAGGGCGGATAGGTCGAGTCGGTGCCAATCACATATTTCTCCCCTTCGGCGAGAGCCGAGCCGGCGAAGAGGCTGGCCGCAATAAGGGAGGCGACCGCGATCAGACGTTTGGACATGTTCAATAGTTCCTCTCTGTTGACGTCCGTTTGCTTGTTTTTCGATGCGGACGTAGCTGCTGGCTGAGAAAAAGCAACCAACTTTGGTGATAATCAAACCTTTTTTGGGGAAATTGCAATGGCGATTACTGGGAACCGGACGGCCAGGCCCCGCGTTCTTGCGGATGAATTGTCATTGGTCAAAGCGCGGATCGCATGAACTTCGCCTGTATCGTTCGTTCATGCAGGGTTCACGGCCATCCACATAGTCTAACGAAAATTGGATCGAACTGTTCTTGCAGTGCGCAGCCAATGTGCCCGATCATAAAGAGAGGAAACCCCCGAATGACGAATAAGAAATTTCTGCTTACACACGTGTTCATGCCGATCGTCGGCTTGCCGCTGATGCTGTCGCCGGCTGCCGCGATGCCTGCTGTCAAGCCGGCCGTCGGCATCTCGCAAGGCGCCGTCGTCACGGTAGCGATGAGCGTCAAGGAGGCGCGTCAGGCCGTGCGCAGGGCTCGCAAGGACCTTGAAGACGCCATGGCCAACGGCGGAGACGTGGGGGCTGCGCAGGCTGCCTTGCAGCAGGCGGAGGCTGAACTCGAGGCGGCTCAGGCTGCCGGCGGCGGAGACCGGAATGCCGATCAGGCCGCTCCCGAGCCTGCACCCGAAGCCGCTCCGGATCAGGGCGAAGCACCGCGCAAGAAGCGCGACCGCAAGCCGGAAGTGAACGAACAGGCGCCGGCCGAAGCGCCTGCACCGGCTGAAGCTGCTCCGGAGCCCGCACCGGCGCCGCCGCCGCCGAAACCGAAGGCTGAAGCGCCCGCTCCTGAACCCGAACAGGCTCCGAAGCCTGAAGAGGTCAAGCCGCAGCCGGAAGCTGCCGCGCCTGCACCCGAGGCAGCTCCAAAGCCGGATGACAAGCCGGTCATGAAGAAGAGAAAGCCTGCCGAAGAGCAGCCCGCGCCTGCGGAAGCCGCTCCCGCACCGGAACAGAAGCCGGCTGAGGCGATCGTTCCGCAGACGCAGGACGCTGTCCCGGCCCCGGCACCCGATCAGACCCAGGACGCCACGCCGCGGAAGGACCGCAAGCGCGACAAGACTGCCGAAGGCAAGCGTCGTCCGGTGCTCGACAGCGCCAAGGACGGCGATGCATCGGCCACGCAGCAGGCTGCTCCGGCACCCGATCCTTCGGCGCCGCCACCGCCGCCGGCTCCGAAGTCTGACGCCGACGCCCAGCGTACCGGCGCCGAACAGGCAAAGCCGATCATTATCGAGAAGGCGACAGAAGAAGAAGGCAAGCGTATTCGCCGCGCGCCGGAATTCGACGAGCCGCAGGGCTCTAGCGTCGAGAAGCGTGTTCGTGGTCGTGACGTATTGCGTCTTGACGGGCGGATCATCGTCCGCAGCGACGATACCAGCCGCTTCGGTGATGATCGCGAGACGACCTATGATCAGCTGTCCCATGGCCGTGTCCGCGAAACGGTGACGCGTCCGAACGGTGTGCAGATCGTGACGATCCGCAACCGCTACGGCGACATCATCCAGCGTTCGCGTGTCGATCGCCGCGGCCGCGAGACCGTGCTGTTCTATTCGCCGGAGCTCAACGATCGTCCGAACGAGCAGCGTGTCTATCGCGACCCGGGTCTCGACCTGCCGCCGATGCGCCTGCGCATCCCGGTCGACCAGTACATCATCGATGCCGGCGAAGATCCGGATCGCGACTACTACGACTTCCTGCGTGAACCGCCGGTCGAGAATGTTGAACGCGTCTACTCGCTCGACGAAGTCCGCTATTCGGCCCGTGTCCGTGACAAGATGCGTCGCATCGACCTCGACACGATTCACTTCGCCACCGGCAGTGCCGATGTGTCGATGAACCAGGCCGACTCGCTGGAAAACGTCGCCGAGGCGATGAAGCGGATCATCGACAATGATCCGGGCGAGACCTTCCTGATCGAAGGTCATACCGATGCCGTCGGCTCCGACGAATCGAACCTGGTGCTTTCGGATGAACGCGCCGAGTCGGTCGCGGAAGTGCTGAGCCGCTTCTACAAGATCCCGCCGGAAAACCTGGTGACCCAGGGCTATGGCGAGCGCTACCTGAAGATCCAGACGGAAGGCGCGTCGCAGGAAAACCGCCGCGTCACGATCCGCCGGATCACCGCGCTGGTCCGTCCGGTCGCTTCCAACCAGTAAGTGACTGACAGCAAGGACAACAGGAAGGCCGCCGGACGCAAGTCCGGCGGCCTTCGCCGTTCAAGGCGCAATCATTCCGTGGTGGATGTCTGCGGCAGCTGCAAAGTTGCAGCGATGAAATCGGCGATCGCTGCCGTATCGTCCAGATCGAACACCGGCAGGTCCGTATCGGTTACGGGGTGGTCGGCGGCGATGGCCATGATGTGCGGATCAGTGGGAGCGAGCGGCTCGTTGCGCCGCGATTCGCTGCGCCTGGCCTCAATCTTCGGCACAGGCTCGCGCTTGTAGCCTTCGATCAGCACGAGATCGCAGGGGGCGAGGCGGGCAAGGATCTCTTCGAAAGTGGGTTCGGGCGCTCCGCGCAGCTCGTGCATGATGGCGTAGCGCGTGCCGGAGACGAGGGCCACCTCGTGTGCGCCGGCCTCGCGGTGGCGGTAGCTGTCGGCGCCGACCTTGTCGATGTCGAAGTCGTGGTGGGCATGCTTGATGGTCGAGACCTTCAAGCCCCGGGCGGTGAATTCGGAGACAAGGCGGACCATCAGCCCGGTCTTGCCGGAGTTCTTCCATCCGGCAATGCCGAAGATCTTGGGTCGTGTGCTCATCTGATCGCGTCCAGCAGAGAAACCGCCTCGGCCATGTCGGCGGGCGTGTTGATGTTGAAGAAGGGATCGACGGGCCGGGCGGGCGTGTCGATCAGGGCAAAGGCGACCTCGCGATGCGGATGGCGGGCGAGGAAGCTGGTCAGCCGCCGGTTCTGGGGGTCGGAAAGCCATGCCTCCAGGTCGTCGGCGAGCGAGAAGGGCCAGGCCGCGAAGACCGGATGGCTGCGACCCGCCGAACTGGCGATGGCAATGCCGTCGGTATCGGCAAGCTCCATCAGGCGTGCGCCAAGGTCGGCCGGGAAGAACGGGCCGTCGACCGGAACGGTGATCATGTGCGTTGCGGCGGGGCAAAGGCTGGAAAAATGGCGAAGGCCGGCAAGTACGCCGCTCAAGGGACCGGCATGGTCTGGGATGATGTCGGGCACGACGGGGAGCGCGAGCTCCGTCGCCGAGGCGCTGTCTGAATTGATGGCGAGGTCGGAGACCTGGGCGGCCAGCCGGCGGGACACGAAGGCCAGAAGCGAAGATCCGTCGAAGGAAAGGTCGGCCTTACTCTCGCCCATCCGCCGCGACAGTCCGCCGGCGAGGACCAGTCCGGGTCGTGTTCCGTGGGGCAGGGCGCATTGCATCGCTTCGTCTCCTTGCTGGGCGTCGACCTTACGGACGAACCTTCCAGGGATTGGGGCCTACCGAGGAACGCTGGCTGACGGCGCTCTTCGACCGGGTCTTGTTCTCGCGGTAGAAGGTGTAAAGACCCGAACCGATGACGATGGTCGCCCCGACCAGCATCCACCTGTCCGGGACATCCGCGAAAAGAAGATACCCCATCAGGATCGCCCAGAGGAGGCTTGTGTAGCGGAAAGGGGCGATGAAGGAGATTTCGCCGGTGCGCATGGCCATGACGATGCCCTGATAGCCGCCGAGCACGAGGACGGAGGTCACCGCGAGAACGGCCCACGAATGGCCGGTGACCGGCTGCCACGCACCGAGCGGCTCGATCAGTGCCGCGCCGACGACGGTGATGATGGCGCAGCTGTAGGCGCTGACCGTGGTCGACGGCGTGTCGGCGTGAACCAGCTTGGTGGTCAGATCACGCCCGGCGGCAAAAAGCACGGTCAGGACCACGAAAATGGCCGAGAGCCCGTAGCCCTCCGGTCCCGGCCGCAGGATGACCAGAACGCCGAGGAAGCCGACCAGGATCGCCGACCAGCGCCGCCAGCCGACCGGCTCGTGCAGAAAGATGGCGGCGCCGAAGGTGACGGCAAGCGGCAGAGACTGGAGGATCGACGAAGTGTTGGCGATCGGCATGTCGCGCAGCGCCAGAAGGTAGGCGACCGTTGCCAGCGCGTCGAAGATCGTGCGGCCGATCAGGGCCGGCTGCAGCATCACGCGCGGATGCCTGAGCGCCTTCAGCCGCCACGCCAGAAGCAGCAGGAGCACGGTAGTCAACAGCCCGCGCAGGAAGATGATCTGGCCGGTGTTCATCACCGGCGTCAGCGATTTCACCAGAGCGTCATTGCAGGTGAACGTCGCCATCGCCATCATCATATAGAGGGCGCCTTTGACGTTGTTGGAAAGTGCCATGAATCATGTCCGGTGAGTTTCGGACCAAGTCATAGCCCTGCGATACTGTGGATGCCAAGGCGACATCCTGCGAATGGTCTTATTTTGTTTCCGGATAAAGCTGGAAATGCTTGTCTATCTCTTCATCGGACGGATTGTCGAGGTTGCCCTCGTAGATCGGGTCGATGGAGAAGCCGGTAAGGACGAACTGACCGTCGCGCAGCTGCCATTCGCCCTGCGTCCAGGCATCGCCGATGCCACGCCATTTCGAATAGCTCGATATGGTGTTGTTTTCGGGCGTGAAATCGGCATTCACCAGGAGATAGGTGGTCCCGAATCCCGTCGCGGCCGGATCCGCCTTGAGTTTCGTGTAGGTCTCGTCACCTTCGACATAGTCGACCTTGAACGTCGGTTCGGCAAAGGCGACGAGGGTAAAATCGCCGTCGGCGGGTCGGATGGCGAAGACGCTGGCGATGTTGTAGGCGCCGGCGTAGCAGAAGATTCGGTAAAGCGTCGCCTTCTGGTCGTCGCCGCTATCGTCGTAGCTGCTTTTCCAGCTCATCTTGTATGACTGGTCGTCCTCGATCAGCCCGGATGCATCGCTGTCGTCGCGCTCGTCGCATTGGCCGGGAAGAGCCTGGAAAACGAAAGCGGCGGCGGCCTTCAGATCATCGTCGGGCGCGGCTTCTTCAGCGTGACCCACGCCTGCCAACAGAAAGAATGCCGCCGAAACGGCGAGCGGTGCGGTCCGCGATAGCCTCATGTGTGCCCCCCATAGGCCTTTGTCACCCGCCGGTGACGCTCATATGCCTCGATACGGCCGGGCGGCGGTGATCGCGGTCGATAATGAAGTCGTGACCCTTCGGCTTGCGGGTGATCGCCTCGTCGATCGCCTGGAACAGAAGCGCATCGTCCTCGCTGGCGCGCAGCGGTGCGCGCAGGTCGGCGGCATCTTCCTGGCCGAGGCACATGTATAGCGTGCCGGTGCAGGTCAGCCGTACCCGGTTGCAGCTTTCGCAGAAATTATGGGTGAGCGGCGTGATGAAGCCGAGCGTTCCGCCGGTCTCGGCGACCGAGACGTAGCGGGCGGGGCCGCCGGTGCGCTTGGCGATATCGGTCAGCGTGAACTGACGTTCGAGATCGGCGCGCACCTTGGAGAGCGGCAGATACTGTTCCGTGCGATCCTCGCCGGTTTCGCCGAGCGGCATGGTTTCGATCAGCGTCAGCTCCATGTCGCGCTGATGGGCAAAGCGCAGCATGTCGGGGATTTCATGTTCGTTGAAATCCTTCAGCGCAACGGCATTGAGCTTGATCTTCAGCCCGGCCTTCTGCGCCGCCTCGATGCCTTCCATGACCTTAGAGAAATCGCCCCAGCGCGTGATAGCCCTGAACTTTTCCGGGTCGAGCGTATCGAGCGAGACGTTGATGCGGCGGACACCGCAATCATAGAGTTCTTCGGCGTGGCGGGCGAGCTGCGAGCCGTTGGTGGTCAGCGTCAGCTCGTCGAGCGTCCCGGTTTCCAGATGGCGGCCGAGCTCACGGATCAGGAACATGATGTTCTTGCGCACCAGCGGCTCGCCGCCGGTCAGCCGCAGCTTGCGCACACCCTTGGCAATGAAGGCGGAACAGAGCCGGTTCAATTCCTCCAGCGTCAGCAGGTCCTTCTTCGGCAGGAAGGTCATGTTTTCCGCCATGCAGTAGGTACAGCGGAAATCGCACCGGTCGGTGACCGACACGCGCAGATAGCTGACATGACGGCCGAACGGGTCGACCATCGGTCCGTCAGCACGCGGAAGTTTTGCTGCCTTGTCGAATGTTCCGGGAACGCTGTTCACGTCTTCTCCGATCGGTTTCTTTCGGTCTCTCGGGCCCATATATAGCAGACTGCGCTTGCGCCTCCAGTGGCGGAGGCATAGTTGGAGCCCGGATAACAGGGAATTGAGTGCTCATGAGTGATATGTGGCCGACCGAACTGCGCGTCAACCGGGAGAAGACCTGCCTGACCGTCACCTTCAACGACGGAAAGACATTTGCGCTGCCGGCGGAGATGCTGCGCGTTCTATCGCCCTCGGCGGAGGTGCAGGGGCATGGTCCGGGGCAGAAGGTCACGGTGCCGGGCAAGCGCAACATCACCATTGTCGCGGTGCAGCCGGTTGGCAATTATGCCGTAAGGATCGTCTTCAACGACCGGCACGACAGCGGCATCTTCACCTGGACCTATCTGCGCGAGCTCGGCGAAAAGGGTGACGCGCTGTTTGCCGAATACGAGCGCGAACTGGCGGAAAAGCGGCTGAGCCGCGATCCGCGCTAAAGCACCGCCTACTGCCAGAACCATTTCAGCGTTTCCTTCTCGGCCTGCTTTCGTGTCAGCCCGACGTCGCGCAGCAGATGATCGTCGAGATCGCGCAGGTGCGAACGGCTCCAGCAGTTCCGCCACCAAAGCCGCAAGTGGCGATAAAGGACGCTCCGGATTGTCGAAGTCTGGATGGTCAGCCAGACGAGGCGGGCGGATTTCAAGTCGGACGGGAACATCGGTGGCAGTCTCCTCGTGATCGGGAGGCCGAGGCATAGCGGTTCCGGCGTGGTCCATGCTTCGGCGAGGGCCGAAGTGAAAGCGCGTGACCGGGACCGGCGCTTTCCGGTAATCTTCCTCCATGAACAATTTCGCTTCCGCCAATTCGATTGCCGAGATTGCCGCCATGATGGGCGATGCGGCGCGCGCCAACATGCTGTGCGAACTGATGGGGGGCCGGGCGCTGACCGCAGGTGAGCTCGCCCATTGCGCCGGCATCACGGCACAGACGGCCAGCGGTCATCTGGCAAAACTGTCGGACGCCGGCTTCGTCCTGCCGGAAAAGCAGGGACGCCACCGCTATTTCCGCCTCGCATCGGCGGAGATCGCCAGCGCCATCGAGGCCTTGTCGGCGCTCGCGGCGGCCGGCCCCAGGCGACATCGGCCGACGGGGCCACGTGACGAGGCGATGCGGCGCATCCGCACCTGCTACGACCATATGGCGGGCGGACTGGCGGTGGCGTTGACCGACCGACTGGTGGAAAAGGGCTTGCTGCGGCTCGGCGAGGGGGCGGGCATGGTGACGGAGGAGGGGCAGCGCTTCTTCTGCGATTTCGGCATCGACACCGCCGATGACGGGAAAATCCGCCGCCCGCTCTGCCGGACATGTCTCGACTGGAGCGAGCGGCGGTATCATATCGGCGGGCGGCTGGGCGCCGATATGCTGCGCCGGGCAAACGAACTCGACTGGCTGAAGCGGAAGCCGGACAGCCGGGCGCTTGCCCTGACGCGGAAGGGGCAGGCGGGTTTCGCCGAAGTCTTCGGCGTTTCACGGGACCTGCTGGACCTCGGCCCTCACGCCGAGCGGCGATAGTCGCTTGCGTCCGTTGTGCGGACTTCGAGCGCATTCATGGCGCTTCGGATCAGCACAAAATCCCGCTCGCTGATCGAGAACAGCCCATATCGGAACTGCGCGCCCCAGTTCGCCTTGCCGGCGGCAAACTCCAGATGCGGAAGCAGCGGAACGATCCAGGCTTCCGTCGCCTGCATCCAGTCGATGTCTCGGCGGAACGGGTGAAATCCGCCGCCCATGTTCGCCTGATATGGTGCGCCCGCCTTCAGCCGGCCGATGGCGGTGAAGGCCCGCAGCCGGTCCTTTCCGGCGAAGCTTGCGGTCGGCGAGTAGTAGGCCACCCCGTCGCCGGGGTGAAGCCTTGCAAGTGGCGATGCCTTGCCATGACAGACCTGCATGAACCCTCCGGTCAGTCCGGTGCGGACATGATCGGCGGAGGCGACGGCGATCCAGAAGCGCGTCATCGTCGCCTCACATCGGATTTTCCGAGACGCAGTAGACGCGCAGGCGGTGACCGTCGGGGTCGGCGGCCGTAAAGGTGTAGCCGAATTCCATCGTCTCGGGCGCCTGCAGGATGGCGATGGCCTTCGACTTCCAGGCCTCATGGACCTGATCGACTTCGGCTTCGCTGTCGCAGGCGAGGATCATCTCGCTGCCGCCGGCTTCGGCGGAGACCGGCGGGCGGACCGCATTCTTCAGCCAGAGGCCGAGCTTGAAGCCGTCATCGAGGACGAACATGGCGAAACCGGGAGACGATTCGACCGGCTTGCGGCCGAGGATATCCCCGTAGAAGGCGGCGCTTTCGGTCGGGTTGGCGACATAGAGAAGGTTGAAGTTGGGAGTATGCATCGGTGGGCTCCTTGTTGGTGACGAGGAGACCATACGTTCACATGCTGTCAGATTTTGTCAGTATCCGCTCCGGTTGGCCGTTTGCGTCGGAGCCTGCCGTGTTCAGTGAACTCCCTGTCCCGCCAATTCTTCAACAGAACCGCCCGCCGCTGGGGGTAACGCGTTTCAGTGACGGTCAGATCGGCAATCCTGTCGACGCGGAAGTTGCGAAAATCCTGGCGCAACTCGCACCATGCGACGGCAACGCGCACCTTCTCGAAGAAGCCGAGTGCAAACGGCCAGATGATCCGTTGTGTATCGGTGCCGCGTTCGTCTCGATAGGTGATCTCCAGTTTCCGCTCCGCGCGAATGGCCTTTCTGATCGGCGCCAGATCGACGGGGCCCGCGGCAACCGGTTCGCCGGGAATGACCATCAGGTTGTTGGCGTCGAGATTGTCTCTCAGGTCCTGCGGCAGGACATTGGCAATCTTGGCGAGCGCGTTGCGGGCGGCGAAGGCGAGTTCGTTGTCCGTACGGCCCGCCACCCATTTCGAGCCGAGCACAAGCGCTTCCAGCTCGTCTTCGGTGAACATCAGCGGCGGCAGCATGAATCCCGGCTTCAATATGTAGCCGAGGCCCGCTTCGCCCTCGATGTCGGCGCCCTGCGCCTGCAGGGTGGCGATGTCGCGGTAGAGGGTTCTGAGCGAAATATGCAGTTCGTCGGCAAGGGTCTGTCCCGCCACCGGGTTGCGGTGGCGCCGGAGGATTTGCAGGAGATCCAGCAGGCGTTCGGAGCGTGACATCTTGGAGAGATAGTTATCACTGATGACATATATTGTCAGCAGCCGATGAACTGGCTCCTGTTTTGCGCTCCTATTGTCAGTATTTGCACTAGGCGAAGGCCGTCTTTTGCTGGAAAATCTATCGCAGCGATTCCCCGTCCGGCATCCCGCCCGACCGTGACCCCATTTTAGATCCGGACGTTTACACCATGTCTCCACAAAGACTGATCATGGCCGTGTTTTTTCTGCAGGCGCTTGCCTTCGGCAGCTGGATCCCGCGGATTCCCGATATCCAGGAAAAGCTCGGTCTGAGCCCGGCGGAACTGGCGCTGACATTGCTCGGCACCGCCACCGGCACGCTGACGACGCTGCCCTTCGCCGGGCGGCTGGCATCCGCGATCGGCGGGCGAGCCACGATCATCTACGGATTTCCTGCCTATCTCGCTGCCGTCTGCCTGCCGGGTTTCGCCTGGAACGGCCCGATGCTCTATCTGGCGCTAGTCGTGCTGGGCGCGACGCTGTCGATCATCGAACTCGGCATGAATGTCGAGGCCGATCTCATCGAAAAGGAGACCGGGTCGGCAATCATGAGCCGCTGCCACGGCTTCTGGAGCCTCGGCATGATGGCCGGCAGCCTGATCGGCGCGGGATTTGCCGGGCTCATGCTGGAACCGCGCTGGTCGCTGCTGATTGCGGCCATCCTGTCGCTGCCCGTATGCCTTTATGTCTCGATGCGGTTGCCCGTCCCGCAAGCGGCGGAGGCGAGGGAAGATGAATCCTCCGTCAGGCGGTTCCAGCTTCCCGGTAAGCCGCTCGTTGCGATCTGCTTTTTCCTCTTCGGTGTGACGATGGCGGAGGGCGCGATCGCCGACTGGTCCGGTGTCTATCTGCGCGACATCTTCTCGACGAGCGGTGTCTCCACGGGCCTCGGCTATGCGCTGTTTTCGATGACGGCCGCAGGCGGCAGGTTCATCGGAGACTGGATGCGCGGACGCTTCGGACCAGTCATGACGGCGCGGCTCTGTGGCGTGACCTTGCTGTTCGGCCTCGTCATCGTTCTCCTGGCGCCCGTCACAGCGATTGCCTTTGCGGGCTTCGCCCTGATCGGCTTCGGCGTTTCCGTCGGCTTCCCGCTCGGCGTCACTGCTGCCGCCAGCCTCACCGACCGGCCGCCGGCGGCGAGCGTTGCCATTCTCACCTTTGTAGCGATCTCCGGTTTCATGGTTGGGCCGCCGATGATCGGCTTCGTTGCCGAATATTCGGGTCTCAGGGAAGGGCTCGCCATGCTTCTGCCGCCACTCGTCCTGTCGCTGTTCCTCACCGGCTCCTTGCGGCCGAGAGGCCGTCCGCCGAAACACGAGCCGGTTGTGGCCGGGGAAATCCTGTGAGAAAGATGCGGACCGCCGCTTGCGAATCGGCTGTGGGTTTCTGAAATTTGCCCTGCCGCCGCGCTATGTCTCGATGATAGAGAGGTGGCACTTCGGTTGGCGGACCGATCCTGTTTCAATTCGAGCGAGGTTATCAAGGCGTTGAAAGTCGGCATCGACATGGGCACGGTTTCGGGCGGTCAGCCTGCGACGCTTGATATCGAGGAGCTGCTGGCAACCCGTCTTCTGGTGCAGGGCAATTCCGGCTCAGGCAAGTCGCACCTCCTGCGCCGCCTTCTCGAACAGTCCGCACCCTGGGTGCAGCAGGTCATCATCGATCCGGAAGGCGATTTCGTCACGCTGGCCGACAAGTACGGCCATGTGGTCGTCGATGGCGAGCGGACGGAAGCGGAACTGGTCGGGATTGCCACGCGCATCCGCCAGCACCGCGTTTCCTGTGTGCTGACGCTCGAAGGTCTTGAGATCGACGATCAGATGCGGGCGGCTTCGCACTTCCTGAACGGCCTTTTCGACGCCGACCGCGAATACTGGTATCCGGTTCTGGTCGTGGTCGACGAGGCGCAGATGTTTGCACCCGCTGCAGCCGGCGAAGTCTCCGACGACGCACGCAAGATTTCGCTGGGCGCGATGACCAACCTGATGTGTCGCGGACGCAAGCGCGGGCTTGCCGGGGTGATCGCCACGCAGCGTCTGGCGAAGCTTGCCAAGAACGTGGCGGCGGAAGCGTCAAACTTCCTGATGGGCCGCACCTTCCTCGATATCGACATGGCACGCGCCGCCGACCTTCTCGGTATGGACCGGCGGCAGGCGGAGATGTTCCGCGACCTGAAGCGCGGCAATTTCGTCGCGCTCGGCCCGGCGCTGTCCCGCCGTCCGCTGCCGATCTCGATCGGTACGGTGGAAACATCGGCGCGCTCTTCGAGCCCGAAGCTGATGCCGCTGCCGGATGCGCCGCAGGATGTCGAGGACCTGATCTTCACGCCGGACCCGGAAGAATTCACCCGGCCAATCGTCCGGCGTGCCGCACCGCAGCCACGTCCGACGACGGACATTCTCGCCGAGCTGGCGCGCGCCGAACCGGCAGCGCAGGCCGAGCCGACGCCGCGTCAGGCGACTCTCGACCTCAATCCGGAGGAACGGGCGGAGAAGATCGAGGGCGTGCTCGCCGAAATCCTCGGCAATCCGGATGCCGGTTTCCGCTCCGATGCCGAGCTCTATCAGGATTTCCTGGTCAGGGCGCGCATACGCCGCATTTCCGGACCGCCGATGACGCTGGCGGAATTCCGCCACCGGCTTGCCGTTTCGCGCTCCGGCGTGGACGAGGAGACGGCGGCGACCGAGACATGGGCCAAGGCGCTGGAACTGGCCCGTTCCGTCACAGACGACCTGCAGGGCGTGTTCCTGATGATGGCGAAGGCGGCGATCCGCCGCGAACCTTGCCCGCCGGATGCGGCCATTGCCCGCGTCTACGGCACCCATTCGGCCCGTCGCGCCCGCCGGTTCCTGAGCTATTTCGAGGAACAGGGGCTGATCGTCCTGCACACGGATTTTGCCGGCAAGCGGATTGCCGCGTTTCCCGATCTCGATGCCGAAAGCGCGCCGGGCAGTCCGGACGCGCCGGACCTGCCGGGGCAGCAGGCGGCCGAGTAAGGCCTACTGGTCCGTTGTGGGCGTGCCTGCCTCGTCGGCAGGCGGCGGGGGGACATTCGTGCTGATGTCGAAATACTTGTCCAGCAGCGCGGTCATTTCCTTGTCCCGTTCGGCGGCACTCTTGGCGCCGAGAACCACGCCGATCAGGCGCTTGCCGTCATGGGTTGCGGACGTCACCAGATTGTAGCCTGCGGCCTCCGTATAGCCCGTCTTGATGCCGTCGGCGCCAGGGTAATGCGCGAGCATGTTGTTGTGGCCGCGCAGCTTCATGCCGCGAAACTCGAAGCGTTGCGTGGAGAACAGCTTGTAATCCTCCGGATAGTCGCGGATCAGCGCCTGCGCGAGCTTTGCGAGGTCCGCGGCGGTGGTGACCTGGTTCGGGTCCGGCAGCCCGGCGGGATTGGTGAAGACGGTATCCTTCATCCCAAGCTCCTGCGCCTTGGCGGTCATCATCTGCCCGAATGCCGCCTCGGAGCCGGTCATTTTTTCAGCGATCGCCACGGCGGCATCGTTTGCCGACAGCACGATCATGCCGAGGACCGCCTCCTCGACCGTAATCGATCGACCGACGCCGACCGCATATTTGTACGGATCCTTGCTTTCGGCATTCTCCGTCATCACCAGCTTGCCGCCCCAGGCGAGGTGTCCCTCCTGCAGCGCCTCGAAGGTGAGGTAGAGCGTCATCATCTTGGTGAGAGACGCCGGATAGTTGCGGACGTCCGCGTTCTCGGCCTCCAGCACCGCGCCCGTGTCGGCGTCGAGCACCAGATGCGCCCGGCTCGCATGGGCTATCCCGGCATTCGCGGTCAGCGCGGCGGCGAGGGCGATGCCCATCAGCAGGCGGCTTGGCAAGAAGGTCATCGTCTCGTTCCGTGCGTTGCGGCTGGTCGAAGAGCCATGTCGCAGTTCTTTCTGAAGGTCAGCATGCCGTTCGGCCGCATGAAAGTCATCCCGGAGAGACGGGCCGCTAGGCCCGCTCCTCCCAGATCTTGACCAGTTCCACGATCGTCTTCACGGCTTTTTCCATGTCCTGCACGCTGACCCATTCGAGTGGCGAGTGATAGGCGTGGCCGCCGGTGAAGATGTTGGGGCAGGGCAGCCCCATGTAGGAGAGGCGCGAGCCGTCCGTGCCGCCGCGAATGGAGCCGAGCTTCGGTTCCATGCCGGCGCGGCGAACCGCTTCGACGGCGTAGTCGACGATCTCCGGATCGCGATCGAGGACGGCCTTCATGTTGCGGTACTGCTCGCGGACCTTGAAGGTGTAGGTCGAGCCCGGATAGTCGGCCATCACCGTGCGGACGACCGCCTCCAAAAGCTCTTCCTTCTCCTTGAGCTTCTCGTCGACGAAGTCGCGGATGATGAAGGTGAGGCTCGCCTTCTCCATGGCGCCATGCATGGCGACCGGGTGAATGAAGCCGTCCTTGCCGTCGGTGCGCTCCGGCGTGATCGATTTCGGCAGGCGCGCGACGATCTCTGCGGCGATCTTGATGGCGTTTTCCATCCGGTTCTTCGCATAGCCCGGATGCATGGCGACGCCGGTGATCTCGATTTCGACGCCGTCCGCCGAGAAGGTTTCGTTCTCGATCCCGCCGGCCGTGCCGCCATCCATGGTGTAGGCAAACTTGGCGCCGAGCTTGTCGAGATCAACCTTGTCGGCGCCGCGTCCGATTTCCTCGTCCGTGGTGAAGAGGATTTTCACGGTGCCGTGCTTCACATCGGGATTGTCGAGGAAGAACCTCGCCGCAGTCATGATCTCGGCGATGCCGGCCTTGTCGTCTGCACCGAGCAGCGTGGTGCCGTCGGTAGTGATGATGTCATTGCCGATCTGGTTCTTCAACTCTGTCTGGCTCGCGACACGGATGACCTGAGAAGGATCGCCGGCAAGCGGAATGTCGCCGCCGGCATAGTTCCGGATGATCTGCGGCTTGACGTTCGTCCCGGTGAAATCTGGCGCAGTGTCCATATGCGAGCAGAAACAGATGACCGGCACGTCCTTGTCGGTGTTGGCAGGAAGCGTCGCATAGACATTGCCGTGATTGTCGATATGCGCGTCCTCAAGGCCCATCGCGTTCAGTTCGTCGACCAGGACCCGGCCGAGGTTCTTCTGCTTTTCCGTCGATGGCTGGGCTGTGGAGAGCGGATCGGACTGCGTATCGATGACGACATAGCGGAGGAAGCGGTCAAGGACGGTATCGGTCATGCAAAAATCCATTGGCGGGAAGAGGTCTTGATAAAAGGATATAGCGTCGTCTGGCAGGCGTGGGAAACGCCTTGAAAGCAAGGAACTGTCACAATGCGGCAACATTGTGGGAAAACCCGCGTTCCGGCGTGCGTCGCCAACCCTGCATTAACAAAATGATATTCGCCAAGTTTGAGGAAATGTTAGTAAATGACTGGTGAAGATTGCCGCTGGTTTTGTCCCTGTCCGACTGGAGAAACGTCTGATGTTGACGCGCAGGCATTTCATCGCCGCGACCGGCCTTGCTGCGCTGGGTGTCGCCGGCGGTGTATCGGCAGCCGAGAGCGGCGCCATGGAAATCGTTAGGTTGTGGCCGGGTGAACCGCCCGGCGGCGGCGGGCCGCGCGGTCCGCTGAAGGAAACGCCCTGGGGCGTGGTCAGCAATATCAGCACGCCTGATGTGCATGTGTTCCGGCCGGAAAAGCCGAATGGCGCGGCAATGCTGGTGATCGCCGGCGGCGGCTACAGGCTGATCTCACGCAAGGCGGAAGGATATTCCGCCGCAAGGTGGCTGAATGCGCTCGGCTATACGGCCTTCGTGCTGACGTACCGGCTGCCGGGCGAGGGCTGGCATGCGGGGCCGAAGGCGCCGCTGGCCGATGCGCAACGCGCCATCCGGCTGATCCGGGCCCGTGCTTCGGAATTCGGAATCGAGAAGGAACGGGTGGGCGTCCTCGGGTTTTCGGCGGGCGGGTATCTCGCCGGGCTGGCGTCTGTGCGGTCCGACTTTCAAAGCTATTCCCCCGTCGACAATATTGACAGCGAGCCTGACCGCCCGGACTGGACGGCGCTCGTCTATCCGGTGATCACGTTGAAGACGCCCTATGACCACACGTCGACCAGACGGCAGATGCTGGGGTCGCACCCGACGCCGGAACAGGTGTCTGAATGGTCGGTCGAGACCTATGTGAATGCCGATACGCCGCCGCTGCTGCTCGTCCACGCCGCCGACGATCCGATCGCCAATGTGCACCACAGCCTGATCATGGAGCAGTGCTGCGAGCAGGCCAAGGTGCCGGTCGAGTTTGTCGAGCTCCCGAAGGGAGGTCACGGCTTCGGAATGAGCAAGCCGGGCAAGCCCAGCTACGGCTGGAGCGATCACCTGCAGAGCTGGCTGAGGAAGGTGGATGCCGCTGGAACGTGACGTCTTTCGCGTTGCGGAATGACGTATCAGGTAGAACTTCCATGTGAATGGAAATCTGGCGATGTCAAAAATGGTCCATTGCCAGGCGAAAAATTTGTGCATTGAGTGCCACAAATTTCCGGACATGGTGACCCTTGGCGATGAATGCCAGAATCGACATTCTTGTGCCTGTATTCAATGGCGAGAGATATCTTCATCAGTCGCTGGAAAGTTTGAGCACGCAGTCGTTTACGGATTTTCGGGTTTTGGTGCTGGATGACGGCTCGACCGACCATAGCCTAGATATCGCCCGGGAGTTTGCCAGCCGGGATGCCCGCTTCCTCGTGATCGACCTGCCGCATGCGGGCATCGTTTCGACGTTGAACCACGGAATTTCGCTTGTGACGGCGCCTTACGTCGCCCGGCACGATGCCGACGACGTCTCGGCAGAAGGGCGATTGCAGATCCAGTACGATTACCTCGAGAGCAATTCCGAAGTGATCGCGGTCTCCGGCTGTTATTTTGCCATGAACGATATGGGAGTGCCTCACGGCAGATCGAGCCCCTTGAGAGATCCGGACGTGGCCGATCCCTTCTTCATCCCGGCCAAGGAACCCTATCTCAAGCATCCGTTCCTGATGGTGCGAACGGACGCCTTGCGCGCGATCGGCGGCTATCGTCACGTCGTCTATGCGGAGGATGCCGATCTGTGCTGGCGATTGTGGCTGAGAGGCCGGCTCGTCAACCTGCCATGCATCTTCGGCGCCTACCGGGTCCATGCGGAAAGCGTCAGCGGGCGCTACAGGGAAGTCCAGAGTTTCTATTCGCAGCTCTCGGCGCTATCTGTCCGGCGACTGGTGGCTGGCCTTGAGGACATCCCGCTTACGGTCGATCTTGCCAACGCCATCTG
The DNA here is from genome assembly GCF_052908375.1 of Rhizobium sp. PAMB 3174. Classification (NCBI taxonomy): domain Bacteria; kingdom Pseudomonadati; phylum Pseudomonadota; class Alphaproteobacteria; order Hyphomicrobiales; family Rhizobiaceae; genus Rhizobium; species Rhizobium sp. PAMB 3174. Next base: position 1,490,428 of record NZ_CM128608.1, read on the forward strand.
CGATTGCCGCACCTTCGAGGAGATGGCAAAGCTGGTCCCCGGCCTCAGTCGGGAAGAAGAGGCGTTTCTCGTCTGCTCCAGTTATGTGAAGGTGATCAACCTCAGCCGGGGTCGTGGTGTTCCGCTGAAGTTCGAGACGGTGTCGGGCGCTATTGCTGCCTATGCCCGGTTTCGGCAGTTGCTGGGGGCGCCAGGCCGGGAAATGCGTCTTGCGATCCGGCTTGGTGTCCGTCGCTGCGTTCGCCGGGAGCGGACCTCCTTGAAATCCATGCGGTTGCTTGGCAGTTATCTCAGGAATGTCGAGCTGGCGAAACTGTTGAAACGGTGACGACGCTCGCTCTGAAGGCCATATTTCATTGCTTCGTCGGCCTGTCCCGCTTGACTTGCCTAGTGTTTCCGCCTAAAGACCGCGCCAACGCCGGGTCGAAAGCCCGGTGTTTTCATTGACATGTCCCGTGGTCTCTCCGGTCGCGTAATCGTGCAGAGACCTGTCAGAGCTCGAAAAAGGGGTTCAGAGGAGGGCGTGTTTCCTTGATCCGGTTTGGCAACAGACCGGTGTAACTGATTGAAAGGAAATGCGATGAGCAAGCGCGAATCGTCCAAGTACAAAATTGACCGCCGCATGGGCGAAAACATCTGGGGCCGTCCGAAGTCCCCGGTTAACCGTCGCGAATACGGCCCCGGCCAGCACGGCCAGCGCCGCAAGGGCAAGCTGTCCGACTTCGGTGTTCAGCTGCGCGCCAAGCAGAAGCTCAAGGGCTACTACGGCGACATCCGCGAAAAGCAGTTCCGCGCAACCTACGACGAAGCCAACCGTCGCAAGGGTGACACCGGTGAAAACCTGATCGGCCTGCTCGAGTCGCGTCTGGACGCCATCGTCTACCGCGCCAAGTTCGTTCCGACCGTTTTCGCTGCCCGCCAGTTCGTCAACCACGGTCACGTGACGGTCAACGGCGTACGCGTCAACATCGGTTCCTACCGCTGCAAGGCTGGTGACGTGATCGAAGTTCGCGAGAAGTCCAAGCAGATGGTCACGGTTCTCGAATCGGTCCAGCTCGCCGAGCGCGACGTTCCGGACTACATCGAAGCCGACCACAACAAGATGGTCGCCACCTTCGCTCGCGTTCCGGTTCTCGCCGACGTTCCGTATCCGGTCGTCATGGAACCGAACCTGGTCGTCGAATTCTATTCGCGTTAATCCGGGCGGATATCCGTTCTTTGGAAAAGCCGCTCCTTTCGGGGCGGCTTTTTCGCATTCCGGGGAAGGAAGACGCAGATGGCAGACCTGCAATCCATCGTAGATGGTATCTATTCCGACCTGACGCCGCGTCTCGGCGAGGGGAAGGTTGCCGATTATATTCCGGAACTCGCCAAGGTCGATCCGAAGCAGTTCGGCATGGCGATCGCGACGGTCGACGGACAGCTCTTTACCGTCGGCGATGCGGCGACGCCGTTTTCAATCCAGTCGATCTCCAAGGTGTTCATGCTGACGCTGGCGCTCGGCAAGGTCGGCGAGGCGGTCTGGAACCGGGTCGGACGCGAGCCGTCGGGCTCGGCCTTCAATTCGATTGTCCAGCTCGAGCATGAGCACGGCATTCCGCGCAATCCCTTCATCAATGCCGGCGCAATCGCCGTGACAGACATCGTGCTTGCCGGCTATCAGCCGAAGGAGGCGATCGGCGAATATCTGCGCTTCATGCGGATGCTTGCCGATGACGAATCGATCACCATCGACGGCAAGGTGGCGCGATCCGAAAACGAGACCGGCTACCGCAATTTTGCGCTTGCCAATTTCATGCGCGGATTCGGCAATCTGCATCATCCGGTCGAGCATGTCCTCGGCGTCTATTTCCATCAATGCGCGCTGTCGATCACCTGCGCCCAGCTTGCCCGGGCCGGACTTTTCCTGGCGGCTGAGGGCAAGAACCCTTTGACGGGGCATTCGGTGGTTTCCGCCAAGCGGGCACGACGCATCAACGCCCTGATGCTGACCTGCGGCCACTATGACGGCTCGGGCGACTTTGCCTTCCGCGTCGGCCTGCCCGGCAAGAGCGGCGTCGGCGGCGGCATTCTGGCGGTGGCTCCGGGCAAGGCCTCGATCGCCGTCTGGTCGCCGGGCCTCAACAAGGTCGGCAACTCGCTGCTCGGCTCCGTGGCGCTGGAAATGCTGGCCGCGCGCACCGGCTGGTCGGTCTTTGCCGGGCATGGCAGCGAAAGCAGGGCTTGATCTTGGGCCCGTCAAAGGGCATGCCGGTGGAAGACGCTTGGGAGCGATGCGAATGCTGAACAGGATCGAGACGGACGAACCGGAGCAGGCGGAAGAGCAGGGTGCCCATCCGCTTTTCGCCGACGCCCCGCGATCGGTATCCTTCAACAAGTTGCGCAAGCGCCTGCTGCGACAGGTGCGCCAGGCGATTGCCGACTTCGACATGCTGAAGGGCCAGAAGCGCTGGCTTGTCGGCGTTTCCGGCGGCAAGGATTCCTACGGGCTGCTGGCGCTGCTTCTCGATCTCAAATGGCGCGGCCTGCTTCCGGTGGAGCTCGTTGCCTGCAATCTCGACCAGGGGCAGCCGAATTTTCCGAAGCATATTCTCCCGGAATACCTTACCTCGATTGGCGTTGAGCATCGGATCGAATACCGGGATACGTATTCGGTGGTGACGGAGAAGGTGCCTGCAGGGGCGACCTATTGTTCGCTCTGTTCGCGGCTGCGGCGCGGTCACCTCTACCGGATCGCCCGCGAGGAAGGCTGTAACGCGCTCGTCCTCGGCCATCACCGGGAAGACATCCTCGAGACCTTCTTCATGAACTTCTTCCACGGCGGTCGGCTTGCGACCATGCCGGCGAAGCTTCTGAACGATGAGGGCGATCTCTTCGTCATGCGGCCGCTTGCCTACGCGGCCGAGGACGATCTCGAAAAATTCGCTGCCGCCATGCAGTTTCCGATCATTCCCTGCGACCTCTGCGGATCCCAGGATGGCCTGCAGCGCAATGCGATGAAGGCGATGCTTGCCGATATCGAGACGCGCATGCCGGGCCGTAAGGACACGATGCTCAGGGCATTGTCGCATGTGAACCCGTCGCATCTTCTCGACCCGGCGCTTTTCGATTTTTCGGGTCTGACCGCAATATCAACGGGTTCTTCCACATAGGGTCTTTCCCATCCACGCGGTTCCTTTTATTGAGGACGATAGGGATGGGGGCTTCGCCAGTCTTGAGGCGGCCGCCGGTTTGAAACGAGAGATTCGCAGACAGTTTTCCGTCAAGGGCCGACGGCAGACTGGGGCGGGTTGTTTTGCAACAGAGACGGATTGCAGGGAAGCATCGACTTGACCGCGGAATTGAACACTTCGGTTACGACAAGGGCGGTCTTTCTGATCGGCGGTTATGAGCGTAATGACGCGCGCCGTTTCTTTGTCCGCATTGCCAAGGAGCTGCAGCGCTTCGCCGCGTGCTGGTCCGTGCGTACCGAAATGGCTGAACCGGCTTTCGACGATGCCGGCCATATGGCGACCGCACGTATTTCCTATGGCGACGACAAAGCCTCGTGCCAGACCGATTTCACCTTTCTGAGCTTCGACGACATCGTCAAGACGGATGGCGCGCGGCCCTTCATCGTGCGGCTGGCCGTCTATCTCGCCGGCTTTTTCGACTATGTCCTCAGCGGCACGATGTTCCGCTTCTTTGCAGCGAACTGGCGTTTTGCCCTCTATTTCCTCTACCCGTTCGTATCCCTTTGCTTCTTCGCCTTCGCGGGCTGGATGGTCTATCGGCTTGCCCTGATCGTCGGGCTCCCCGGGGGACCGGTCATTCCGGCTGTTCTCGGCATTGCGGCGGCATTCGGCGTCGGGCGCTATCTCGGCACGCGGTACTTCGTCTTCCACCTGATGGACCTCTGGTCGTTCAGCCGGGAGCATTTGCGCGGGCGGCGACAGGACATCGAAACCCACTATGTGCTGTGGGCGGAGCGTATCGCCGAACGCATTGGCGAAAAGCAATACGACGAGGTCCTGCTGGTCGGCCATTCCACGGGCGGCGCACTGATTCTCGATCTCGCGGCGATCCTTGCCGAAAAGCTTCGGCGGGAGGGGCGTCCGGTCGACTTCTCGCTGGTGACGGTCGGCTCGACCTCACTGAAGGTCGCGCTGCATCCGGCTGCGAAAAAGGCGCGGCAGCGGCTGGCAAGTCTTGCCGAATACCCGAATATCCGCTGGACCGAGTTCCAGGCGCTGACCGACATCATCAATTTCTACAAGTGTGATCCGTACCGCATGGCCGGACTGCAGCATAAACGAAGCGACGCCTTTCCAAGGATGTTCCAGGTCCGCTTCAAAGGCATGCTGGACGCCAAGCAATACAAGCGGATCAAGAGGAATTTCTTTCGCGTGCACTACCAGTTCATTTCCGCCAACAACCGACCCTACTTCTTCGATTTCTTCATGGTGACCTGCGGTCCCCGGTCGCTCGCGGCGGTTTCGGAAAAGGGACTGCCACTGATCGCGACAGATGGCCTCAAGCGGGAGACTGTGTAATGCACGGGCTATCGTTCTGGATCTGGGTGGTTTTCATGGTTGCATTTGGAGCCATGCGGTATCCGGCGATGCGGCGGGCTCGTCGGCAGAAGACGACGCGGGACAATCGCACTCCGCTCGATATTTCCCTGCTTGGGCTTTGCGTCGTCGGGCTTCTGGTCATGCCGGTCCTCTGGCGTGTCGGCATTTTTCATCACATGGCCGACCATAGGCAGAGCGTCTGGTCAATCGCGGCCGGTATCGTGACCGGCATCACGTTTCTCTGGCTCTTTCGCCGCAGCCACAAGGATCTCGGCCGCAACTGGTCGGTGACGCTTGAAATCCGCGAAGGCCACCGGTTGGTTACGAACGGCGTCTATGCCTATCTGCGCCACCCGATGTATGCGTCCTTTTTCCTGTGGGGGATCACGCAGGCGTTGCTGATTCCGAACTGGATTGCCGGGCTCTCGGGCCTTGCCGCCATCCTATGCCTCTATGCGGAACGGCAAGGGCGGGAAGAGGCCATGATGCGGGCGACCTTTGGCGCTGAATATGACGCCTACTGTGCCCGCACGCGGCGGATCGTGCCGGGTATTTTCTAGGCCGAACATGATGCCCGAGGGCGAGGTCCTAGCGCTTTCGTAGCGGTCAACGGATGCGCAGCACGGCCTTGATTTCCTTGACCGTCCGGGCGTGTAGCTGCTCGTTATTGTCGACGTTGAAATGACCGATGCCCTTGATGGCGTCGTTGCCTTTGCGAAGATTGATGTTGGAAAGTTTGCCGCGGAAATCGGGGGCCGCCTTGACGGGGGCCCAGAGGGCGTCGCTGCCGGTGTAGAAGTTGAGGACGCGGCGGACGTTCGATGGAACGGGGCCCTGTCCAGTTGGATCGAAGGTGACGATCAGGGCAACCGGAACATTGCGCTTCTTCAGTGCGGCTGCGACGGCATAGGCTTCATCAGCGCCGAAGGAGTGACCAATGAGGATGACCGGGCGAGCTGCTTTCGACTTCTGATACCTGCTGGCGATCTGGCTGGCAAAAGTGTTGCTGTCCTGAAGCGATACCACGTGCGAGGGGATGCCCTGCTTGGTCAGTTCCCGTCCCAGGGCGTCAAGTCCGGTGGAGAAGATATTGGCAAGGCCGCGGATCAGGTAGATTTGTCCGTTGACCGCCTTGGCGTCTGCGATGCCTGGCAAAATTGCCGTCGCGGCAAGAGCTGCACCGTAAGACAGGATAGCGCGTCGGGAATACATGCTGGCGAGGGCTCCTCTGGTTTGAAATCGATCAAGATCATGCATCTTTTGTGAATGCAGACAATAGTTTCGGGCTGAAGCGGCCGGACATTCAGAAAGATTGCGCCGGATGGTTACCGGCGCGGCTTCTTTGCGCTATTTGCGGTGGCGCACATTGCTTTGCCGCACAATCGAACCGGAAGAGGTATTTTATGAATTTGGACGTGAAAGCCATCGCGGACCTGCTGCGTCGCGCCGCCAAGGCGGAGATATTGCCCCGGTTTCGCCGGCTGGGCGGCGACGACGTTCGCATCAAGAGCGAGCTGACCGATCTGGTGACCGAAGCCGATGAAGCGGCCGAGCGGATGATTCGGGCGGAGTTCGAAGCGATTGCACCCGGCTACCTGTTCGTCGGCGAGGAGAGCGTTGCAGCCGATCCCGACCTTCTTGGAAAACTGGGAACTGCCGACAAGGCGGTGGTTGTCGATCCGATCGACGGGACCTTCAACTTCACCTCCGGCCTGCCGCTCTTCGGTGTGATGGCCTCCGTCATTTCCGGTGGCGAGACGGTTGCGGGCATCATCTACGATCCGATGGGCGACGACTGGATGATTGCCGAGAAGGGCGCGGGCACTTACTTCGTCCGTCCGGACGGGCACAGCGAGCGGGCGAGAATAGCCGAACCACTTCCGCTCGAGGAGATGATGGGCATCGCTTCGGTCGGCTTCCTGCCGAAGGAGAAGCGGCCTGAAATCATGGCCAACCTCGCCAAGGCTCGGTACGCTACGAGCTACCGTTGCGCCGCCCATGAATATCGCGCCTTCTGCGGCGGGCACATCCAGTTCCTGATGTACAACAAGCTGATGCCGTGGGATCACCTGGCGGGCACGCTGATGTCGCAGGAGGCCGGTGCCTATGCTGCGCGCTTCGACGGTTCCGCCTATCGCCCGCAACACGTGGATGGCGGCCTGTTGATTGCGCCTGACAAGGACACCTGGGAGATGCTGCGCCGCGAGGTCTTCACCGTTTGAGGCTGGCGAGGCCGGTCAGTGACCGGCCTCCACCACATCCGTGTGGGCATACTTGTCTCCGACACCGAACAGCTTGCCGTTTTCGGCGATCAGCACGCAGACAAGGCCTATCAGGCCGAGGAAGAAGAAACCGGCGGCGACCGGAAGGACGCTGCCGTTGAAGGCATGGCCGATCAGTCCGCCGATGATCGCGCCGCCGGCTGTCTGCAGGAAGCCGAAGACGGAAGACGCCGTGCCGGCCAGTTCGCCGAGCGGTTCCAGCGACAGCGAGTTCATGTTGGACGAGCACCAGCCGAACATGAACATGATCGAGGCGAACAGCCCGAAGAACGCCCAGAACGGTAGCGCTTCGAGCCAGGCCAGCACGAACCAGATGCCGCTGAGCGCGATGAAGGCGAGCAGCGCGCCATGCGAAAGGCGTCGCATGCCGAACCGTCCGACGGCCCGCGAATTGAGGAAGGACGAGACGGACATCAGCCCGGCCACCGCGGCAAAGGCGAGCGGGAAGAGATCGCCGAGGCCGTAGACGTCGACATAGATCTGCTGGGCCGTGTTGATGAAGCTCAACAGTGCGCCGATCATGCAGGTGCCGGCGATGCCATAGGCGAGCGCAAGCCGGTTCTTGAGGACAGTCATGTATCCGGACGAGATGGCCGCAACGCTGATCGGCCGGCGATATTCCGGATGCAGCGTCTCGTCGAAGCGCAGGAAGCTCCAGACGCCGATGGCAAGGGCGAAAAGCCCCATGAACAGGAAGACCGCCTGCCAGTGGCCGGTGAGATAGAGAAGCTGGCCGACAGTCGGCGCGATGACCGGCACCACGAGGAACACCATGAAGACGAGCGACATGACCTGGGCCATGTCGCGGCCGTCATAGCGGTCACGGATGGCGGCCTGCAGCGCGATGCGGGTGGATGCGGCCCCCAGACCCTGCAGGAGGCGGACGGCGAGCAGGCTGGTGAATGTCGGCATGAAGATCGCCGCGAGCGCCGCCACGACATAGACGCCGACGCCGATGATCGTCGGCCAGCGGCGGCCGAAGCGATCGCAGATCGGGCCGAAGAATAGCTGCGCAATACCGAAGCCGAACAGGTAGGCGGAAATCACCAGCTGGCGATCGTTCTCGACCATTACGTTCAGTGCTTCGCCGATATGCGGCAGGATCGGCAGGGTGATGTCGATTGCCAGCGCATTGATGCCCATCAGGCCGGCGCAGAGCGCGATGAATTCCGTTTTCGATGTGCGGTAGGTCTGGGGCGCGAGGGCAGTCATGATCTGGCTTTCTCGGTCGGCAAACCATCGCGCAGGCAGGCGTTCGCGTCTGCGGCGGATGGTCGGTGTTTCGTCCTGGTGCGCCCATTCCGGGAGGTGGTACGGGGCGGGGCGGCGGGTCGGAAGTCTTCCGGGTGTCCAAAATGCATGCAGGCCGGATGTGGTCCGGCCTGCATGCTTGCCTATTGGACCGATTGTGTCAGGCGGCGCCGCGCACCGCGATACCGTTTTCCTGCATGTGGGTCTGCAGTTCGCCGGCCTGGAACATTTCGCGCACGATGTCGCAACCGCCGAGGAACTCGCCCTTCACGTAGAGCTGCGGGATCGTCGGCCAGTTGGAATAGTCCTTGATGCCCTGGCGGATTTCCATGTCCTCGAGCACGTTGATGCCCTTGTAGTCGACGCCGAGGTAATCGAGAATCTGGACGACCTGGCCGGAAAACCCACACTGCGGGAACTGCGGCGTTCCCTTCATGAAGACGACGACGTCGTTCGACTTCACTTCATTGTCGATAAAATCGTGAATGGCGCTCATTGCAAAATCCTCTGACATGCGGGGTCAAGGCCCGATGTTGATTGTCTAGCCGCTAAATAACATGCTCCGGACGGAATTCCAGCAGGGCAACCCAAAAAAGATACGTGAGCCTGAGCGCCCGGCTAGCGGGACCTCTGGCGGGGCTTGCTTCTCGCCTTCACCGTCCGCCGGCGGCTGACCTGCTTCCTGGCGGGCGCGCGCGTCGTCTTCTTGCGGGCGCCGGAGGCGCGGCTGGCGGTCGTCCGGGTGGCAGGCTTGCGTTTCGTCGTCGTGCGCTTCTTGCGCCGCGTCGTGCCCGACAGGCCCGTCTTCTTCAGGATTTCGCTGACGACGCTCTTGACGACGCCGTCGACCAGTTCCTTCATCAAATCCGCCATTGTCGCTCCCCCTTGCCGCCGCGCCGCTTACTTCGGCGCGGAGGTCTGCAGGGCGAGCGCATGCAGCGCTTCGCCCATGTTTCCCTTCAGGGCGTCGTAGACCATCTGGTGCTGCTGGACGCGCGTCTTGCCCCGAAAGGCCTCCGCCACGACTTCAGCCGCATAGTGGTCGCCGTCGCCTGCCAGATCCCGGATCTTGACCACGGCACCGGGAATGCCGGAGCGGATCATGTCTTCGATGTCACCTGGTTTCATGGCCATGACGGTTTTTTCCCTTGTTGTTGTTATTCGGCGGCTGCGGGCAGTTCGCCCTTGCCGTCCATGTAGGAAGGAAACCACGATTCATGCGCTTCATGCAATCGGCTGACGGGCAGCGAAATCAGATCGTCAACAACGAGGCTCGTCCCTTCGACCGTGCCGATGCGCCGGAAGAAGATGCCGGAGCCTTCCGCGCTGGCGCAGACGAAGTTGGCGAGATCGGCCGGGACCGCGATAACGTAGCGACCCTGGTCTTCGCCGAACAGCAGGGCATGCGCGGGGCCACGGCTTTCCTCGAGGCTGACCTTGGCGCCCTTGCCGGACTTGATCGCCATTTCGGCGAGCGCGATGGCGAGGCCGCCGGAGGAAATGTCGTGGCAGGCGGTGATCTGGCCGTTGCGGATCGCCGAGCGGATGAAGTCGCCGTTGCGCTTCTCGGCGACCAGGTCGACTTCCGGCGCCGGTCCGTCGATCAGGCCGAGCACGTCGCGCATATAGACGGATGCGCCGAGATGGCTGCCGTCGCCGCCGATCAGGATCAGGTGGTCGCCTTTATTGGCGCCGCCGATCTTCGCCATCTTCGACCAGTCGGGCAGGAGGCCGACGCCGGCAATGGTGGGGGTCGGCAGGATCGCCTCGCCGTGGGTCTCGTTGTAGAGCGAGACGTTGCCCGAGACGATCGGGAAATCGAGCGCGCGGCAGGCTTCGCCGATGCCTTCGATCGCCTTGACCAGCTGGCCCATGATTTCCGGCTTTTCGGGATTGCCGAAGTTGAGGTTGTCGGTCGCAGCCAGCGGCTCGGCGCCAGTGGCGGTGATGTTGCGCCAGCACTCGGCGACGGCCTGCTTGCCGCCTTCATACGGGTTGGCCTCGACATAGCGCGGGGTCACGTCCGAGGAGAAGGCGAGTGCCTTGGTCGGATGGCCGTCGACGCGGATGACGCCGGCGTCGCCGCCCGGCAGCTGCAGCGAGTTGCCCTGGATCAGCGTGTCGTACTGTTCGTAGACCCAGCGTCGGCTCGACTGGTTGGGCGAGCCCACCAGCGTCAGCAGTGCTTGGTTGTAATCTTCGGGTTCGGCAACGAGATTGGCCGGGAGGACCGCCGGAACGGTCGGCTCGCGCCACGGGCGGTCGTATTCGGGTGCTTCGTCGCCCAGTTCCTTGATCGGCAGGTTGGCGACTTCCTCGCCCTGGTGCAGCACACGGAAGCGCAGGTCGTCCGTGGTCTTGCCGACGATGGCGAAGTCGAGGCCCCATTTGACGAAGATCGCCTTGGCTTCCTCTTCCTTCTCGGGGCTCAGCACCATGAGCATGCGCTCCTGGCTTTCCGACAGCATCATTTCATAAGCCGTCATCTGCTCTTCGCGGACCGGCACCTGGTCGAGGTTGAGTTCGATGCCAAGGTCGCCCTTGGCGCCCATTTCGACGGCGGAACAGGTGAGGCCCGCAGCCCCCATGTCCTGGATGGCGATGACGGCGCCGGTCTGCATCAGTTCGAGGCAGGCTTCCAGCAGGCACTTCTCGGTGAAGGGGTCGCCGACCTGAACGGTGGGACGCTTCTCCTCGATCGTCTCGTCGAATTCGGCCGAGGCCATGGTGGCGCCGCCGACGCCGTCGCGGCCGGTCTTGGCGCCAAGATAGACGACGGGCAGGCCGACGCCTTCGGCCTTCGAGTAGAAGATTGCGTCGGACTTTGCGAGGCCGGCGGCAAAGGCGTTGACGAGGATGTTGCCGTTGTAGCGGGCGTCGAATTCGACCTCGCCGCCAACCGTCGGAACGCCGAAGGAATTGCCATAGCCGCCGACGCCGGAAACGACGCCGGAAACCAGATGGCGGGTCTTCGGATGATCCGGTTCGCCGAAGCGCAGTGCGTTCATCGCCGCGACCGGACGGGCGCCCATCGTGAAGACGTCACGCAGGATGCCGCCAACGCCGGTCGCCGCGCCCTGATAGGGTTCGATGTAGGACGGGTGGTTGTGGCTTTCCATCTTGAAGACGACGCAATCGCCGTCATCGATATCGACCACGCCGGCGTTTTCGCCGGGGCCCTGGATGACGCGCGGGCCGGTGGTCGGCAGCGTGCGCAGCCACTTCTTGGAAGACTTGTACGAGCAGTGCTCGTTCCACATGGCCGAGAAGATGCCGAGTTCGGTGAAGGTCGGTTCGCGGCCGATCAGTTCCAGAATGCGATCGTATTCATCCGGCTTCAGGCCATGGGCGGCGATGAGCTCCGGGGTGATGGCGATGGTATTCGAGATGGTCATGTGTCCAGACGTGTCCGTGCGCGATGGGAGAGGTTTGCCGTCTCTTTATCCCATGTCACGGGCGAGTGCGACAGGAAAATGCCGAGAATAACAGGCGAATCCCGTGTTTTTCCGGAGATACGCAAGAAACGTGGCTATCGGGATGTGGACGCATTCCTTCATCGCTTGACGACATCAATTTACGATGAAATGTTCGCTTTATGTTCTTATTTGGAGATTCAAGCATGCTGGAAGAATTCATTGTCGAGGCGAAGGCCGCTGCCTATGTCGGGGGCGGAAAGCCTGGAGCTTCATCGCGAGCGGCGTCGCATGACATAGGCTATCGGAGGGGACACTGGAGCTATCTCGACAGCTACTTCGGCGGCACGGACTTTTTGGGCCAGGAAACCGTCTGGACCGACGGCGTGCCGGTTTGGGCGATGAACTACTACGGCCGCATATCCGACGATGATGCGATCAACGCCGAGAAGGCCGGGTCAATCGTGAAGCAGGCGCGGGCGGCTCTTTACAACGAGGGCCGGTTCCTCGGTGAATTCAAGAGCGAATATCTTGGATATCGCTACGAACATGGGAGCGCGGGTACGCCGCGGAGTTTCCAGGGCGTCGAGAGGATCTACCGCGCGGACCGGGAGGTTTATCGGCTGGATTTCCACGGCGGACTGATCCGTCCTTGAGGACGGATCACGAATAGCTATCGTAGCTGCTCGTGCCGTTCTCCAGGATCTGGCGAAGAAGCTTGCAACCGCGGTCGACCTCTCTGTCCTCCTTAACCGAGGAGAAGCCGATGCGGATGCGGTGCCAGACGCGTTCTGAGCGGCCGGGTTTGAATTCGTCCTCGTCGTCGACGAGGATGCCCTCGTTGAAGGCGGCATTCTTGAACGTGCCGGAAAGCCAGGGCTCCGGCAGCTTCAGCCAGATGAAGGGCAGGCCGGGCAGGGCGGTGTATTCGAAGCCGGCGAAGTTGGTTTCGAGGATTTTCTGGCGATCCATGATCTTGGCGATGCTGGTCGCCTTGAGATCTGTTGCCTCGCCCGAGAGCACCAGGCGGGCGCAGAGTTCGGCGAACAGATACGGCATGCCGCCGGTGATCATCTTGTGGGCGATGCGGACGCGGTGGGCGTAATGCGGCGGGCAGGCGACCCAGCCGCCGCGCACGCCGGCGGCGACCGATTTCGACAGACCGCCGACCAGAAAGGTGCGCTCCGGCGCGAATTCCACGAGCCGCGGCGTCTCGTCCCGGCAGAGCGAGCCGTACAGGTCGTCCTCGATCAGCCAGACATTGTACTTGCGGGCGATCTCGGCAATCTGCCTGCGACGTTCGGCCGGCATGACGACGGCGGTCGGATTGTGGGCGGCCGGCATCAGGAAGGCGATCTTCGGGTGCTGCTGGGCGCAGACGCTTTCGAAATCCTCCGGGATCATCCCGTGTTCGTCGATATTGGCGAGCACCGTGCGGCGGCCGATCAGCGTGGCGCTGCGGGCAATCTGCGAATAGGTCAGGTGCTCGAAGACGATCTTGTCGCCCGGCGAGGTGGCGACCGTCAGCAGGGCCATGATGGCGGCATGGGCGCCGAGCGTCGGCACGACGTTTTCCGCTTCCGGCGCAAAGGCGCCGCGTGTCAGCCATTGCGCACCGGCTTCGAACCAGTGGCGCGGGAAGGTTCGGGTGTAGCTGGCAATCTCGGCCGGATGATCGCGGATGATGTCGCCTGTCAGGCGCCCGATCGTTGCGGCCTGGCCGCTGTCGGGTGCAGCGGTCGTGTCGAACCGCAAGGCACCGCTGGGCGCGACGTCCGGTCGGGTGCCCTGCAATGTCATCGCCGGCGGGGTCGCCTGCTGGATTTCCTCACCGCTTTCCGTCTGATCCAGAACATAGGTGCCACGGCCGACCTCGCCGCTGACCAGTCCGCGTTCGTGGATCAGCGAGTAGGCGCGACCGATTGTACCTATTGTCACCCCTATGTCGAATGCCAGGTTCCGCTGGGGCGGAAGCTTCGTCCCCGGCGGCAAGGTGCCGTCGACGATCGCGTCTTCGATCCGGTCCGCGAGGCGGACATAGAGCGGGCCTGAGCCCTTGGAAATATCGGGAAGCCAAGTTGTCATGGTGACAATTCTATACATTGTCACCCAATGTGAGTCAATTGTATACGACAGTCATGCAAGGGCATTTTTTAACAGAGAAAGGCAGACAGGTGCAATCATGAGACGGGTACAATTCCTTGACGGTGCAATGAATACAATCGGTGCTTCCGCGAAGACGGACAATGCCGTGCGAAAGCCGTCGGGTGTTGAACTGTTGATGGATGTGCTCGCCGGTCGTGCCGTCGCTGTCTCGGCAAGCTTCAAGGAATGGCTGCAGCTGCGCCGGACGCGGCAGAGCCTCATGGAGCTGACCGACGAGCAGCTGCGCGACGTCGGCATCACCCGCCGGATGGCCGATCACGAGGCTGCGAAGTCGCGTTTCATCGCCTGACCGCATGTTATTTCCCCCGGGGCCACGTCCATGGCCCCGTTTCAGGCCCGCATCCGCTATCCCAACGGCGGTGTGCGGGCTTTTTTTACGCGGTGATTTCGGAGAAGCGGTGCTTTCAGCAGCTCGTCTGGCCGCTGGCCCAGCGGTTGACGTCGGCATTGATCCGGCTGCCTGAGGATTCCGCCAGGAGCGGTCCGAAGGCGCTGAGCTTCGCCGGTGATCCCTCCGCCTGAACGACGAGCAGCGGCAGGGATTCGGGCTTGTGCTTGTGGACGACCAGAATGCGCGGGCGGCCCGAGAAGGAATTGAGTTCCGGCGCCAGACGGTAGGGGGTGAATGCCGGATCGCCGGACTTGAACCAGCAGGTATTGGCGGCAATCGCCACCCGCTCCATCATCGACAGCGCCGAGGAACCGCCAACCGGGGCCGGCGGCTTGCTCTGGCACGCGGCCAACGCCAGCGCCATCAGGAGGGAGGTGGCGGCGGGCGCGGCGAGACGCATTGTCCGGTTTTCCATGTGTGCCTTCTGGCGGTTCTGTCGATCAGGCTGCGATGACGTCGAGGGCGGAGGCGAAGATGCCACGCCCGTCATTGCCGCCATGGGCCGCTTCGATCAGGTTTTCCGGATGCGGCATCATTCCCAAGACATTGCCCTTGGAATTGACGATGCCGGCGATGTCGTTGACCGAACCGTTCGGGTTGGTGCCGTCGGCATAGCGGAACAGAACCTGGCCGTTGCCTTCGATCGCCTTCAGCGTCTCGGCGTCGGCGAAATAGTTGCCGTCATGATGGGCGACCGGGCAGCGGATGATCTGGCCCTTGTCGTAAGCGCGGGTGAAGTCGCTATCGGCATTGGCGACCTCGAGCTTGATTTCGCGGCAGACGAACTTCAGCGAGGCGTTGCGCATCAGCGCGCCGGGCAGAAGGCCGGCTTCGACCAGGATCTGGAAGCCGTTGCACACGCCGATCACCTTCACGCCTTCTTCGGCTTTCTTCATGATCGCCTGCATGACCGGCATGCGGGCGGCAATGGCGCCGCAACGCAGGTAGTCGCCATAGGAGAAACCGCCGGGGATGACGATCAGATCGACGTCCGGAATATCCGTTTCCGTCTGCCAGACGGTGACCGGTGCCTGGCCGGAGATCTTGGTCAGGGCGGCGATCATGTCACGGTCGCGATTGAGGCCGGGAAGCTGGACGACGGCGGATTTCATCGGTCTTGCACCTTTTGGCAATGCCTGCGCACCAAGCCGCAGGCAGATCTATGGATCAGTCGATAGCGATCGAGTAGTTCTCGATGACCGTGTTGGCGAGGAGCTTTTCGCACATCGCCTTCAGGTCGGCCTCGGCCTCTTCCCTTGAAGAGTTGTCGATTTCCAGATCGAACACCTTGCCCTGGCGGACATGGCCGATGCCATCGAAACCGAGTGCGCCGAGCGCGCCTTCGATGGCCTTGCCCTGCGGGTCGAGAACGCCGTTCTTCAGCGTTACGGTTACGCGTGCCTTGATCACTTTCCCTCTTTCCTTGCTTACTTGACGAGCACCGGACCCGTACCGCGCACGGGCTCGTTTTCATTCATGATGCCGAGGCGGCGGGCGACTTCCTGATAGGCTTCCAGAAGTCCGCCCAGGTCGCGGCGGAAACGGTCCTTGTCCATCCGCTCCTTGGTCTCGATATCCCACAGACGGCAGCTGTCCGGCGAAATCTCGTCGGCCAGGATGATGCGCATCATGTCGCCTTCGTAGAGGCGGCCGCATTCGATCTTGAAGTCGACGAGCTGGATGCCGACGCCGAGGAACAGGCCGCTCAGGAAGTCGTTGATACGGATGGCAAGCGCCATGATGTCATCGAGCTCGGCGGGATTGGCCCAGCCGAATGCGGTGATGTGTTCTTCGGAGACGATCGGATCGGCGAGCGCGTCGGACTTGTAGTAGAACTCGATGATCGAGCGCGGCAGGACCACGCCTTCCTCGATGCCCAGGCGTTCGGACAGCGAACCGGCGGCAACATTGCGCACGACGATTTCGAGCGGAATGATTTCCACTTCCTTGATCAGCTGCTCGCGCATGTTGAGGCGGCGGATGAAGTGGGTCGGAATGCCGATCTTGTTCAGATGCGAGTAGATGTACTCGGAAATGCGGTTGTTGAGCACACCCTTGCCATCGATGACTTCATGCTTCTTCTTGTTGAAAGCAGTGGCGTCATCCTTGAAGAACTGGACCAGCGTGCCCGGCTCCGGTCCTTCATAGAGGATCTTTGCCTTGCCTTCGTAGATACGGCGGCGACGGTTCATATGATATACTCTTTTCTAGTGCGCATCCTGGGAGCGGGCGCACGATTGAAATCTCAAGCGGTCCATATCCGAAAAGATTCGATTTCACAATCCGGCTGACATTCCTTCCCTGGTTTTCATAGACTCGGGGGCCTTTGCGGAAGGCGGCGGACTCATCGCATCAAGATAACTGCGAATCTAGCACTTTCGAAGGCGTTAGGGAAATGGACCGTTCCGCTTTCCACCGCAGCCCGAATGTGAGACCCTTGGGGTTGGCGTCTGCGATCACGGGAGGATCACCGATGGATGAGATGGACGGGCGGGAGCGGGCATACGAGAGCAAGTTTGCCCATGATGAGGAGATGAAGTTCAGGGCCATGGCGCGGCGTAACCGGCTGGTCGGGCTGTGGGCCGCCGGGCTCCTCGGCAAGTCAGGGGAAGAAGCGGTGGCCTATGCGCTGGAGGTCGTCGAGGCCGGCTTTTCGCAGGGGCCGGATGGAGGCGCATTGCTCTTCGTCGACCGCGATTTGAGAGCTGCGGGGGTGCATCCCGGCGATGACGAGCTACGGACAAAGTTCGATGCGCTGCTGATCGCGGCGACGGCGGATGTCCAGGCGGGGGCGTGACGGCAGTTGGCCGTTTCCGGACCTCATCATGGACTATGCCCTCGACGTGGTTCCGGCTCCGGGCTAGCATTTCGGCATGCTTGATTTTGACGAATGCAATGCCGCGCGACTGCGTCGCGACCCTGACTATGACGGGCGGTTCTTCATCGGCGTGAAGACGACCGGCATCTACTGCCGGCCCGTTTGCCCGGTGCGCCAGCCGCTGACGAAGAATGTCACCTTTCATCCGAGCGCTGCAGCGGCGGAGAAGGCCGGTTTTCGCCCATGCCTCAGGTGCCGCCCGGAGACGGCGCCGTTCTGCCCGGCCTGGAACGGCACGCGTACCACGGTGGAGCGGGCGATGAAGCTGATTGCCGAAGGCGCGCTCGATGGCGAAGGCACTGTGGAGGCGCTTTCGGACAAACTCGGCATCGGTCCGCGCCAGCTGACGCGCCTGTTTGCCCGGCATCTCGGAGCGAGCCCGGTGCAGTTTGCCCGCTCGAACCGGATCCAGCGTGCGAAGCGGCTCATCGACGAGACGGCCATGCCAATGGCCGCGGTCGCCAAGGCATCCGGGTTCGGCAGTCTCAGGCGCTTCAACGCGGCATTTTCCGAGATTTACCGCCGTCCGCCGACCGCGTTGCGCCGGCGGATGCCGGAAAGCCCTTCTGCGATCGAGGCTGCACATGCTTGACTTCAAGCCGGTGCGGCGGCGCGATCTGAGCTACCGGTATGTCGATAGCCCCGTCGGGTCGCTGCTTCTCGCCGGCAGGGACGAGGAGGTTCACCTGATCGCCTTTCCCTCCGGCAGCCGGGCAGTGGCACCGCTCGACGGCTGGACGGAAGATGAATCATGTCTCCGTGAGGTGACATCGCAGCTTGCCGCCTATTTCTCGGGAACGTTGCGACGGTTCGAGCTCGACCTGCATTTCGACGGGACGCCGTTCCAGAACCGGGTCTGGCAAGAACTGCAGGCCATCCCGTTCGGCGAGACGATTTCCTATGGCGAACTGGCCGAACGGATCGGCGAGACCAAGCTCGCCAGCCGGGCGGTGGGCGCGGCCAACGGCGCTAATCCGCTGCCGATCGTCATTCCGTGCCACAGGGTGATCGGCGCCGACCGTTCGCTCACCGGATTTGGCGGCGGCCTGCCACGCAAGACCTTCCTGCTCAAACATGAGGGCGTCCGGCTCAAGGAGCCCGACGCGCAAATGACACTGTTCTGAAAACTCAGTTCGGGGCTTTTAGCCGGCTGAGGAACTGGGCGAAGACCATGGTGCCTTCGGGCCAGGGACCGTGGCCGGATTCGGCGTTGATGTGGCCGGCTTCACCGGCATCGATCAGCAGCGATCCCCAGGCGGCGGTGATGTCGTCGGCGTGCTCGTAGGAGCCGAAGGGATCGTTGCGGCTGGCGACCGTGATGGCCGGGAAGGGCAAGGGATCGCGCGGATAGGGGCCGAAGGTCATCAGGTGCTTTGGCCGGATCTCCGGATTGGTGACATCCGGCGGCGCCACGAAGAAGGCGCCGACGACCGGTTTGCGCAACTGCGGGATCGCGTGGATGGCGGCGGCGACGCCAAGGGAATGAGCCACCAGCACGACCGGCTTGTTCGCCTCGTTGACGGAATCGACGACCGACTGCACCCAGTCCTCGCGGACGGGCTTGTGCCATTCGACCTCACGGATGCGGCGCGCCGTGCTGAGCTTTTCTTCCCAGCGGCTCTGCCAGTGATCCGGTCCGGAGTTCTTGAACCCGGGAACGATGAGAATGTCTGCTTCTGATGCTTTCATGATGGCGGGATGTGAAATCGGCATGCCCGATTGTCAAGAGGAGAGGCCGGAAAACAGGGCAATTTCAGGCCTGATCCGGGTTGTTGTGTCCCGCAAGCGGGCCCTTGCGCAATGAGGGATAGGAAAAGGGCGCCCGTTCGGGGCGCCCTTGACCATTCAACTTGGTTGGCAGCTTATTCGCCGAAGACGCGCTTGAAGATCGTGTCGACATGCTTTGTGTGATAGCCGAGGTCGAATTTCTCGCGGATCTCCTCTTCGGAAAGGGCTGCCCGGACCTCTTCGTCGGCGAGCAGTTCCTCGAGGAAGTCGGCGCCCTTTTCCCAGACCTTCATGGCATTGCGCTGGACCAGGCGGTAGCTGTCCTCGCGTGACACGCCCGCCTGCGTCAGCGCCAGAAGCACGCGCTGGCTCATCACGAGGCCCTTGAACTTGTTCATGTTGGCCAGCATGTTCTCGGGGTAGATAACCAGCTTTTCGATGACGCCGGCCAGACGGTTCAGCGCGAAATCGAGCGTGATCGTGGTATCCGGACCGATGGCGCGCTCGACGCTCGAATGGCTGATGTCGCGCTCGTGCCAGAGGGCCACATTTTCGAGTGCCGGCGTGACCGACATGCGCACGAGGCGGGCAAGGCCGGTCAGGTTCTCGGTCAGCACCGGATTGCGCTTGTGCGGCATGGCCGACGAGCCCTTCTGGCCCGGCGAGAAGAACTCTTCGGCTTCCAGAACCTCGGTGCGCTGCATGTGGCGGATTTCGATCGCAACGTTCTCGATCGACGAGGCGATCACGCCGAGAGTGGCGAAGAACATGGCGTGACGGTCGCGCGGGATGACCTGGGTGGAGACCGGTTCCGGCTTCAGGCCGAGCTTTTCGCAGACATGTTCCTCGACGCGGGGATCGATGTTGGCGAAGGTGCCGACGGCACCGGAAATGGCGCCGGTGGCGATTTCCGCGCGGGCGGCTTCCAGGCGGGCCTTGTTGCGGTCCATTTCGGCGTAGAAGCGGGCAAACGTGATGCCCATCGTCGTCGGCTCGGCGTGGATGCCGTGGCTGCGGCCGATGCGGACCGTATCCTTGTGCTCGTAGGCGCGCTTCTTCAGCGCAGCCAGGAGCTTGTCCATGTCGGCGAGCAGGATGTCGGCGGCGCGGGTCAGCTGGATGTTGAGCGTGGTGTCGAGCACGTCGGACGAGGTCATGCCCTGGTGGACGAAGCGGCTGTCCGGGCCGATGAATTCGGCGAGGTGCGTTAGGAAAGCGATGACGTCGTGCTTGGTGACGGCCTCGATCTCGTCGATGCGGGCGACGTCGAATTCCGCCGCGCCACCCTTTTCCCAGATCGTCTTGGCGGACTCTTTCGGAATGACGCCGAGTTCGGCCAGAGCTTCACAGGCATGCGCCTCGATCTCGAACCAGATGCGGAATTTCGTTTCCGGCGACCAGATGGCGACCATGTCGGGACGGGAGTAACGCGGGATCATTGGACTTCGGCTTTCTGTTCTAACGTCAATTGAGTGCCGCTTTAGCAAAGGCTCCCGGATTTCTCAACGCTTGCGACGCGCGATCAGCAAGCTGGCGGCGGCAAGGCACAGGATTCCGGCAGGCAGGTAGAGCGGCGTGCCGAGGACCAGGAACTGGTAGACGGCGGCCACCGTCGTGAAGCTGAACTGATAGAGGCCGCGTAGGGTGGTCAGCGGGTCGTGCCAATGCGCGTAGAAGAGGCGATATTGCATGGCGAAGGCAAAGGCCGTCCATGCGATCGTCGAACCGCACAATACCACGAATGCGGCAGCCAATCCTGCCATCCTTCCCAGTCTGGCCAATGCCGGCTGACAGAGAATGATCGCCGTGATCCAGCCGGGCAGGGCACCGAGGAAGAAGATCAGCAGAATGGTCGACAGATGCGGTGTTTCCAGCCGGTTGCGCAGATAGACGCCGAGGAGCGAGGACGCGTCCATGGCGATGGCCCACAGCAATGCACCAGCAATCAGGCCAGCCAGATAACGTGAAGGCGACTTTGCCGGCCGGATGTCTCCATCATCCATTCAGGGCCGAACCGGGACGGCGATCCAGCGGCCGTCGCGGCCCTCGAAGCCGTAGCTCAGAACCTGGACGAGTGCGATGTTCAACAGATCGCGGGACGGAGGATAATAGGTGACGACACCGCCGAGCCTGTAGCCGACCGGACATTTGCGGCTTTCTGGAATACGATCGTCTTCGTGGATGACTTCGGATGCCGGCTTGCCGGCGCGTTCGGTCAACGTGAGACGGAAACCGGCCGCGTTGTCCGGCGTGATGTCCTTGCAGCTCGAATAGGGCGGCAGGCCGACGTCCTCGATCTTCATCGCATAGGTCATGTCGATCGGCGGATCGGACGAGAAGGGCCGGTAGCGGATCTCCTTGCCGTCGGTGCCGAGCTCGCTTTGCGGATTGAAGGCGACGATTGCGCCAGTATGGCCGGTCATGCCGTGTTCGACGATCAGCGCGGAGGCTTGCGCATAGGCCTGGCTCCGCGCGCTGGCGAGGCTGGTGTCGTCGCCTTCCTTCATCTGCACCCGGTAAGGCGTTTCCGGCAGATACTGGTCCTTGGCGGTGTCGATGAAGAAGATGTTGGAATAGGGCAGGCCGGAGCCGTCCTGTACACCGTATTCCTCGAAGGCGAAGATGCCGCCGTCCTCGGAAAAGCCGATCAGCTGGAAATGCGAGAAATCACCGCCGAATGCCGGCGCCGACAGGAAAGCCAGCGCGGCAGACAGAATGGCGGTGGTTAGCTTTCTCATCACCGTGTGACCGCCTCCTCCGCGGCTTTACGCAGAGTGTCGACTGTTTTGCGATAATCGTCAACCGAAGTGCCCTTGAAGATCGCCGAGCCGGCCACGAGCACGTCTGCGCCGGCCGCGGTCGCGAGCGGTGCCGTCTCGGCGGTGATACCGCCGTCGACTTCGAGATGGATCGACCGGTCACCGATCAGTGACTTCGCCATGCGGATCTTGTCGGTCATCGCCGGAATGTATTTCTGGCCGCCAAAGCCCGGATTGACGCTCATGATCAGGATCAGGTCGAGATCGTCCATCACATGCTCGATGGCCGAAAGCGGCGTCGCCGGGTTGAGCGAGACGCCGGCCTTCTTGCCGAGCGCGCGGATCGTCTGCAGCGAGCGGTGCAGGTGCGGCCCGGCTTCGGCGTGAACCGTGATGTAGTCGCAGCCGGCCTTGGCGAAGGCTTCGAGATAGGGATCGGCCGGGGCGATCATCAGGTGGCAGTCGAACACCTTGTCGGTGTAGCGGCGGAGCGACTGGATGACGGCGGGGCCGAAGGAGATGTTCGGCACGAAATGGCCATCCATGACGTCGAGATGGACCCAGTCGGCGCCCGCATCGCAGACATTCTTGACTTCCTCGCCCAGACGCGAAAAGTCGGCGGCGAGAATGGACGGTGCAAGGCGAACCTGGGTGCTCATCGGCGCGAAATTCCTCCGTAACGCATGTGCCGGTGCCATATCACCGCCTGAAACGGCGGGCAATGCCGGGCAGCCGCTTGTCCGGCGTCTTCCCCACATGGAAAGGTGCAGGGATGGAACGGAATACGCCCGCTATCGAAGGCCTCAGCCACATGACTTTTATCGTCGCCGATCTCGACCGGATGGAGGAGGTGCTGGTGACCGTGCTCGGCGCTCGACGGGTCTATGACAGTGGCGAGAAGACCTTCTCGCTGTCGAGGGAGCGGTTCTTCCTGGTCGGCGAAGGCGAAGCGGCGCTGTGGATCGCCATCATGGAAGGCGAGCCGCTGCCGTCGCGCAGCTACAATCACATCGCCTTCAAGATCGCCGAGGCGGATTACGATCAGTGCCTGGAGCGGATCAGGGTGCTCGGTCTGGAATTACGCGAAAGCCGGCCGCGCGTCGCAGGCGAAGGCCGGTCCATCTATTTCCACGACCATGACAATCATCTGTTCGAGCTGCACACCGGCACCCTGCAGGAGCGGTTGCAGCGCTATCTGGGGTGACGCCCGACGGCGTCAGAGAGCTGGCGGGGCGAAGGCGAGGCCGGCGCCGATACGGTTCCAGGCGTTGATGGTGGCAATCGAAACCGTCAGGAAGATGCCTTCCTCTTCTGAAAACTCCTGCCGCATGGCGTCATAGGCGTCCGAAGGGACCGGGTCGTTTGCGATCGTGGTCAGTTGCTCGGCCCAGGCAAGCGCTGCCATCTCGCGCGCCGAGAAGATGCCCGCTTCCTTCCAGACGGCGACAAGGTCGAGCTTGCGCTGTTCGACGCCAAGCTTGCGGGCCAGCGTGATGTGGAACTGCAGGCAGAAGGCGCAACCGTTGATCTGCGAGACCCTGATCTTGACCAGTTCCGTCAGTGCCTTGTCCATGCCGGCGTCGTTGACTGCCTTGGAGAGGGCCGAGAGGCCGGCATAGGCGTCCTTCGCGGTGGTGGTGAAGGTCTTGTAGGAGACGTGTTCGGCATGGTGCGACATTGGATCGTCCTTGGCAGTTTGCAATGATATCAGAGTTCGAATAACATATCAGTGTACTGATAACATTCAAGGGGGCGAGGGTGGCGAAACTTCCCAAACCGGGTGAAGACAAGCGGGGTGAGGACGGGCATCCGGGCTATCTGCTGCGGCAGGCCGCGCACGCCCACCGCAACCGTGTCGAGGCGGCGCTGTCGGACCTCGACATCACCATGCCGCAGTTCGTGTTGATGACCATGCTCGAAGCCTATCCCGGCCACTACAATGCCGATCTGGCCCGTCTTGCGCTCCTCACGCCACAGACCGTCAGCGTCACGATCGGCAACCTGGAAAAATCCGGCGCGATCGAGAAGAAGTCGCACGCGGTGCACGGCAGGATCCGTGTTCTGGAACTGACGTCTGCGGGGCGCAAGCTTCTCGCCGAGGCCAAGAAGCGGGTCTATGCGGTCGAGGCGGATCTGTTCGACGGCTTCGGCCCGGAGGATGAAGCGATTATCCGGCGCTGGCTGGTGAGCGTGGCGGCCAAGGGGTGAGACGCGGCGATCCGGGTCCTGTCAGGGCGTCAGATCGCGAAATGCGCCGTCCTTCCAGACCTGCAGGCGGAAAGGATTTTCCGCCAGATTGTGGTCTTCGGCAAAGCCGATCTTACCGATCGCGGTGCTGAAGGTCGTGCCGACGAGAACGTCTGCAATCGGCCGCTTGCTGCCGGCCGCATCGGAAAGGGCGACGGAGGCGATCTCGGCGGCGGCATAGGCGGGAAGGGCATATCCTTCCGGCTCGCTGCCATTGTCACGCAATGCGGCCGCCGCTTTGGAAGCTTCCGGCAGGTTAGAATAAAGCGGCAGGACGACGCCCATGACGCCGTCCGGAAGCGACACCTGGCCATCGGCCGCCCTCAGCGCATCGCCGCCGAAGAAGGTCATGGCGATGTTGTCGCTCTTGGCGTCGTTGGCGATGATCGCGATATCCGAGCGGTCGCCGGCGACGAAGACGTGCGTGGCGCCAACCTTTTTCAGCCGACGCACCAGGGCGACCTGCTTTTCCTCGCCCGGGCGATAGGTGTCGGTGAAGATCGGATCGAGGCCGTTCTTTTCGAGCGCGGCGCGCACGGCGGCCGTCAGTTCGCGGCTGCGGATGGTGCCGTCGTCGACCAGCGCAATCGCCTCATCCGCCCAGCGATCGAGAATGACATTGGTAATCGCGTCCGCTTCCTGCCTGTCGGATGGCGCCAGACGAAACAACGGCCAGCCGTCGCGCGCTGCGTCTTCCATGGCGATTTCGGAGCGCACGGAGACGGTGATGCCGGGAATGCCCTTGTCCTTCATGCCCGGCATGGCGACGGTGATCGTCTCGCCGCAGAGAAAACCGATGGCGATTTCGGCCTTGGCGGCGGCGAGCTTTTCGGCGATCTGTGGGCGGGCATTGGTGTCGCAGGGCTCATCGATCACGATGATGCTGTTGCCGGCAAGGGTGGCTGCCACCTTTGCGCCATCGGTGATCTGCTTGCCCAGGACGGCAAACGTTCCCGACTGCGGCGCGACCACGCCGATAACGGCGGCCGATGCATCAACGGTGCCGCAAACGGTGAGCAGCAACGCGGCAGGAATGTGCAACAATCGGCCCATTGGCAGGCAATTCCCGAGATTGGATAGAGGGTTTTGTCCGAGGGCAGGGAACCCGGCTTGCATGTGCAAGACATAGCGGCTCAACCCTTGCCCGGCAATGCGTTATCGGCATGCTGTGTTGTGGAAAATGTAACCCTTTGACCTCATACTTTCGGGGCTTATGTAAGGGAGTGGCGATTTGACAGCCAAGGAGAGGCGCGTGTTGGACAGACAGAAACTGGATCCGGTTCTCTATCGGGACGCGATGAGCCAGTATGCCGGCCACGTGCAGATCGTGACCACCGCTCACGAAGGTAGTCGACGCGGCGTGACCGTCACGGCAGCCTGCTCGGTCTCCGACAATCCGGCAAGCGTGCTGGTCTGCCTCAACAACGGCAACCCCAGCAATCGCATCTTCTTCGAAAGCGGCGTTTTCGCGCTGAACACGCTTGCCGCGCGTCACCAGAGCCTGGCGGACGCCTTTTCCGGACGGGAAAAGCTTGAAAGCGAGGAGCGCTTCGCACGAGCCGAATGGATTGTCGGCGCGACCGGCGCGCCGGTGCTCAAGGACCCGCTGGTCGCCTTCGATTGCCGCCTGACCGACATGAAGTCATTTGCGACCCATACGGTGCTGTTCGGCGAGGTTCTCGGCGTCCATTTCGGCGAGAAGGACAAGGCGCTGATCTATCTGGACCGGGGGTATCGCTCGCTGTAGGCTGTCTCTTTCAGACGACAGTTTGCGGGGCCGGGTTATGCAGGGCGTGGACAGCGACGATCCCTTGATGATTGCCGAGGAATGGATGGGACAGGGCCGCGAGGTGGCGATTGCCACCGTCGTCGAGACCTGGGGGTCGGCACCGCGGCCGGCCGGCAGCCATCTCGTCATCGATTCGGCCGGAGAGTTTCACGGCTCCGTTTCGGGCGGATGCGTCGAGGGTGATGTCATCGCCGAAGCGCTGGACGTCATTCGCCATGGCGAACCCAAGATTCTCGAATTCGGCGTGGCCGACGAAACGGCATGGCGCGCGGGCCTTTCCTGCGGCGGCCGCATCCGCGTTTATCTCGAAAGGCTCGGCTGAGGCATATGGATCCCGTCAACCTGAAGAAATTGAACGCGGCCCGGCGCGGGCGCGTTGCGGCCGTCCTTGTCACCGACCTTGAAGACGGTCGGGATCGCGTCGTCGCTCACGGCGACGAAGTGACGGGTGACCTCGGCCGAGCCATCGGCGAGGCGTTCCGGTCCGGTAATTCGAA
Source organism: Rhizobium sp. PAMB 3174 (assembly GCF_052908375.1). Lineage (NCBI taxonomy): Bacteria > Pseudomonadati > Pseudomonadota > Alphaproteobacteria > Hyphomicrobiales > Rhizobiaceae > Rhizobium > Rhizobium sp. PAMB 3174. The sequence continues at coordinate 1,516,382 of NZ_CM128608.1, forward strand.
GGCCGTCGAGATCGATGGCCGACCGTTCTTTCTGAACGTCCACTTCCCGCCGATCCGGCTGGTCGCGATCGGCGCCGTCCATATCAGCCAGAGGCTGGCTCCCATTGCGGCCGCCGCGGGATTTTCGCTGACGGTCATCGATCCGCGCACCGCATTCGCGACGCCGGAGCGCTTCTCGGGCGTAGATCTCTTCGCCGAGTGGCCGGACGAGGTGCTGTCCAGACAGCCACTGGACCGCTATACCGCGCTGATCGCGCTTTGCCATGACCCGCGGATCGATGACGAGCCGATACGCCAGGCGCTGAACATCGGATGTTTCTATGTCGGTGCGCTCGGCAGCCGCAAGACACATGCGAAGCGGCTCGAACGCCTTGCCGGCCTTGGGCTGTCGCCCGAGCAGACGGGCCGCATTCATGCGCCGGTCGGCCTCGACATCGGCGCGGCCAATCCGGGTGAGATCGCCGTCTCGATCATGGCGGAGATCATCGCCTGCCTGCGCAAGCGCCAGGAGACCTGATCTTGGAGACGGGCATCCTGATCCTCGCGGCCGGCGAGGGGCGCCGCATGGGGCCGGGCGCTCCCTACAAGCTGCTCTGCGGCTTCTCGGGCGTGCCTCTGGTTCGGCATGTCTGTGCGGAAGCGGTTGCGAGCGGGGTGGGGCCGGTGGTCGTTGTGACGGGATTTCGGGCCCAAGAGGTGGAAGCGGCGCTTCGGGACCTGCCGGTGTCGATCGTCTTTAATCCGGGCCATGCGGAGGGCATGGCCGGATCGCTGCAGATGGGCCTCGCGCATCCGGCCCTTCGGGACGTTAATGGCGTGATCGTCATGCTGGCGGACATGCCGAATGTCGGCGCAGTGGCACTCGGGAAATTGCGCGACCGATTTGTCGATCACGGTGGTCGTGCGATCATTCGTGCCGCCGATGGCGACAGGCCGGGCAATCCTGTGGTGCTGCCGCGGTCCTTGTTTGGGGTGATCATGTCACTTGGTGGTGATGAGGGTGCGAGACGCGTGATTGCCGCCGGCGGCCTGCCGGTACATCTTGTCGATATCGGGCCGGCGGCGTTGCAGGACGTCGACACGCCGGAGGCTCTTCTCGCAGCAGGCGGAGAATTGAGGGAAATCATCCATGGATAATACCGACATCGAGGACATGTTCGTCTCCCTTGCGCCAATCACCATCAAGCGCATGTTCGGCGGGAAGGGCATTTATCACGCCGGCGAGATCTTCGCGATCGAACTCGACGGTGCGATCCTGTTGAAGGCGGACGCCGAGACGAAACACGAATTCGAGGCCGCCGGCGCCGTGCAATGGGTCTACGAGTCGAACAGAAGCCGGAAGCCTGTCGCCATGCCCTACTGGTCGATACCGGAAGATGCCTATGACGATCCCGACATCATGGCGAAGTGGGTGCGGCTGGCCTACGAGGCGGCGCTGCGGGCGCGCAAGTAGCCATTGTCATCGGCGCTAGAAGGCGTCTGAATTCACTGATGGGAATGTTATTTTTCCGAAGGTGATTATTCGTTGACCTGTTGGCCATGCCGCGTTATAAAGTTTGTGCATCGCAGCAATTTTAAGCGATTGCTAATTTCTCCCGAGACGACATTCCATTTTCATGACGAAACAAGCCGCATCGGTCCAACCGGTGCGGCTTTTCATTCATTTCGTCAGGATTTGCGGAGTTCGGCGATGGCAGCGATTGCAAAGGCGGACAGGGGCGTCGGTGTGGCATCAAGCTCGAACCAGCCGAAATCACTCAGTTTGTCCGGTTCGGTCAGTCGTGCTTCGCCCTGGCTGTCGCGGCTGACATAGATCAGCGACACCCAATGCTGCCGGTCGTCTTCGAGGATCTGTTCCGTGGTCAGCAGGTGCTCGACGCTGCCGATCCGCATGCCTGTCTCTTCTTCGGCCTCGCGGACTGCCGCGATGTCGGCCGGCTCCATATGCTCGATCTTGCCGCCGACGATGTTCCAGTAACCGGCCTCCGGCGCCTTGAGGCGCCGGTAGAGCAGGATCTTGTTGTCGCGCAAAATGGCCAAGCCGGTTCCCAATCCGGGAAAATCAATACCGGGCTTGCCGAGCATGATCAGGCCTTGGCGGCGACCAGCATGAAGGCGGGGATGTCGTCGCCGAAACCAACGGGGGTCGGGCCGTCGTCGTTGTCGCGATTGCGGCTACGGCGTGCACGGTGATCGTCGTTTGCGGGCCTTGGCCGCGAATTGCGGGCTGCGGATTCCGTCGTATTTTCGGTGTTGCGAGCCTGTTTCACGTTTTCAGCCTTCTTGCCGGTGGTCGTCTCGGTGGTGGTAGTGGTGGCCTCAGCCGCCGGACGGCGGCCCTTGCTGCGGCGGTCACGATCGCGTTCACGACCGCGGCCCTTTCCTTCGTCAGCGTCGTCCGAAGACGGAGTGACGGTGGTCAGGTCGCCATCGAGCCATTCGATCTTCTGGGTGATCAGCTTTTCAATGGCATCGAGATACTTGGTGTCGGCCTTGGTGACCAGCGTGAAGGCGCTGCCGCTTCTGCCGGCACGGCCGGTGCGGCCGATGCGGTGAACGTAGTCTTCGGCATGAATCGGCACGTCGAAATTGAAGACGTGGCTAACGTCGGGAATATCGAGACCGCGTGCGGCAACGTCCGAGGCAACCAGCAGCTTGATGCGGTTATCCTTGAAATTGGCCAGCATGGTCGTGCGCGAGCGCTGGTCCATGTCGCCGTGCAGGGCACCAACGTCAAAGCCGTGCCGCTCGAGCGAACGGAACAGGTCGGCAACGCTCTTCTTGCGATTGCAGAAGATGATGCCGTTTTTCAGTTCGTCCTGGGCGCGGATCAGATCGCGCAGGCGGGCGCGCTTGTCGTAGTCCTTCGAACCGGTGGCGACGAGACGCTGGGTCACCGTCTTGGCGGTCGAAGATGGCGGAGCCACCTCGATGCGGACCGGGTTCTGCAGGAAGGTGTCGGCGAGCTTCTGGATTTCCGGCGGCATGGTGGCCGAGAAGAACAGCGTCTGACGGGTGAAGGGGATCATCTTGGCGATGCGCTCGATGTCCGGGATGAAGCCCATATCGAGCATGCGGTCGGCTTCGTCGATCACCAGGATTTCGACGCCGGTCATCAGCAGCTTGCCGCGCTCGGCGTGGTCCAGCAGGCGGCCGGGCGTGCAGATCAGCACGTCGGCGCCGCGTTCCAGCTTGCGGTCCTGTTCGTCGAACGACACGCCGCCGATCAGAAGCGCGATGTTGAGCTTGTGATTCTTGCCGTACTTCTCGAAGTTCTCCGCCACCTGCGCGGCGAGCTCGCGGGTCGGCTCCAGAATCATTGTGCGCGGCATGCGCGCCCGAGCCCGGCCTTTTTCCAGAAGCGTCAGCATCGGCAGGACGAAGGATGCCGTCTTACCCGTGCCGGTCTGGGCGATACCACAGATATCCCGCCGCTGCAGCGCATGCGGGATGGCACCTTCCTGGATCGGAGTGGGAGTGGAATATCCTGCGTCGGCGACCGCGCCGAGTACTTTTTGGCTGAGGCCAAGATCGTCAAATGAGGTCAATGGAAGCTTTTTCCGTTCGGTTGTTAAGAACACGAATGTGTCTTTATCAGGCGTCTATGCCAGATATGTGTCGGCGGAATAGTCCGAAAATGCCCGGAAGTCAAGGAAATCGGCCAGTTTCGGGCCGTCAATGCCGGATTTGGTTGATATAACACTTCACGTAACGGAAATTTACGTTGCGCAGCCACCGACGGCGGACATTACCGCAATCCCATGCCCCTGTGTGGCCGGGATGACTTGGGAATCAGTCGAGGTAGCTCTTGAGCTCCCGCCCTGCGACGATGAAGGGCATCGGATCGACGGCCTGACCGCCCTTGCGGATCTCGTAGTGCAGGTGCGATCCGGTCGAGCGCCCTGTCGACCCGACCTGGCCGATCACGTCGTTTACGTCGACCATCTGGCCGACATGGGCGAGAATCTTCGACATGTGACCGTAGCGGGTGGTGATTCCGTTTCCGTGGTCGATCTCCACGCGCTGTCCGTAGCCGCCGGCCCACCCGGCGGCGATGACGCGACCCGGCGCGGTCGGGCGGATCGGAGTTCCGGTCGGTGCCTGGAAGTCGACGCCGGCATGCAGCGCCATCGTGCCGAGGAAGGGGTCCTTGCGCGTGCCGAACCGGCTGGTTATCGGCCGTCCAGGTTCCGGGCTGGCGAACGGGATTTCACGCGCCTTGTCGCGCATCGTTTCAAGGCGGGCAAGGGCGCCGTCGAGCGCGCTGATGGAGCTTTCGAAGTTCATCTGGGCACTAGTGGGAATGTATGGTCCGCCGATCGCGGCGTCAGAGCCGTTGGCATAAGTACCCTTCACCCTTATCCCGGTCTTCTGCAGGATGCCGGCAATGGCATTGGCCGTCTCAGATGCGCCGGCGGTCAGTGTCCGGATGCTTTCAATCTGTTCGCTTTCGATGGTCTTCAGCGACAGCGATACGTTCGAGAAGGCCTGGTCGGCCTTTTCAGCCATGCTTTCCCGCAAGGGGGCATAGCCGAGCGCCTTCTGTGTCGGAGGCTGATCCCCGGTTCTCAGGCCCAGCAGCGTATCGATGGCCTCTGCGCCGGTTGCGTTCGCCTGCTTTTCGGGCAGGCGGGGATTGGCGGCGGGGACGGGGACGTTGCTGGACGGCAGATCGGCGGAGGCACGCTCCAGAAGCAGGTCGAGCTTGCCGTGGCGGCTGGTCAGCGCCTGCTGGCGTTTCAACAGCTTGTCCACCTTCTCCTCGACAACCTGCTGGTCGAGGAGCTGTCGGGAGGTGATGCGGTCCACCTGGGCGCGCAGGGCGGCAATCCGGTCTTCATAGGCGTGCTGTATGCGGGCCTGGCGGGCCGTCGACGCACCGATCAGATCGTCCCGGAACACGAGGTAGGATGTCGCGGCGAGGTAGCCGATGGCCATCACGCCGGCGAAGGATGCGCCAAGGGCCAGCATCCAGGGCCTGATCGTCATGTGACGAATGTCGTTGCCGCTTGCCAGGATCAGCACATGCTGCTTGCTTCGCTTGCCGAAGACCTGGTCTTTTGCGCCGTTTGCCACTGACTGTTACTCCCGCACGGACTGCTGATTCCTCATCTCGAGCTTGGTGTGATTACACACCGTTAAGGTTAACAAAGCTTTGCCGGGCGGGTTTCGCGCTTGCTTTGCGGTGCGATCAGGCGTGGCTGGTGGATGTCAGCGAGCGGTAGAAAGAGGGCGTCAGGCCGGCTTCTGCACGAGCAATATCGTTGAACGGCGCCTTCAGCGGGCCGCGGAAATTGGCCCTGACAAGCTCGTGGAAGGTTCTGGCCGGATCCTTCGACTGGCGGGCGCAGAGAAAACGGAACCATTTGGCGCCGATGGCGACGTGTCCTTTCTCGTCGTTGTAGATGACATCCAGCACCGCTGCGCTCTCCATGTCCCCGGTCTCGCGCATCTTCTCCTGCAGCGAGGGCGTCACGTCGAGCCCGCGCGCCTCCAGAATCAGCGGCACGACGGCGAGGCGGGCGGTCAGGTCGTTCTTCGTCGCATGCGCGGCCTGCCACAGCCCGTCATGGGCCGGCAGATCGCCGTAGTCGCCGCCAAGCGCCCGCAGCCGCTCGCGTACCAAGCTAAAATGCTTGGCCTCCTCGAACGCCACCTGCATCCAGCCGTCGAAAAAGGAATAGGGTACCTTCTCGGTGGCGAAGCGGGCGACGATGTCCAACGCCAGGTCGACGGCGTTGAGCTCGATATGGGCAATCGCATGCAGCAGGGCGATGCGGCCGTGCAGGCTGTGGAGCGACCGCTTCTTCATCTGCGTCGGCGGTACGAGATCCGGCTTGGACGGCCGGCCGGGGCGCTCGGGAATGGAAGGATCAAGCGGCGACCGCAGCGACAGCCGGCGCTGTTGCCAGAGCGTGGCGGTCCGTTGGGCCAGCTCCGTCTTCACGTCCAGGTCCGTCGCCATGATGGCGGCCGTCGCGCCCTGTCGGAGCGAGGAAATCTTCGGGATTTCAGTCATCAGGCAGTCAGGCGCGCAATTCGCGCACGGCGGCGAGAACGTCCTTGGCATGTCCGGCGACCTTCACCTTCGGCCAGATCCTGGCCACCGTGCCGTCCGGTGCCACCAGAACCGTGGTACGTACCACGCCCATGTATTTGCGGCCGTACATGCTTTTTTCCTGCCAAACGCCATAGGCTTCGAGCACGGCCTGATCCTCGTCTGCGGCGAGCGTCACCGAAAGGTCGTGTTTGTTGGCGAACTTCTCATGGCTTTTGAGCGAATCGGGCGAAATGCCGATGACCGTGACGCCAAGCGCCTTGAAGTCGGGAAGCAGGCTGGAGAAGTCCTTCGATTCGGTGGTGCAGCCGGAGGTGTCGTCCTTGGGATAGAAAAAGATGACGACTGGTTTTCCACGGAAACTTGACAGTGTGACGGGATTTCCTCCGGTCGCAGGAAGTGTGAAATTGGGGGCGGTATTTCCTGTTTCGAGGGTCACTGACGCCAACCTTTCTTCGAGCCGCTATTGTGATGGGAGTTCTTTCCGGTGATATAGGCATGCTATGGTATTCGTCCATACGAACGAGTGACACTGAAGCATAAAATTGGGAGGTGCTCGGTCGGTATGGGCCAGCTCCATGACCAGAACGCTTTTCGCAAAGAGCACCATCGGGAGTCAGACATCTTGGACGTGCTTCCCGAGAGCGGTGACAGGCGGGCCGACGGCCTGCCGCCGAAGAGAAAACCCCGACACCGGTCCTCCTGGGTGGTGCGCGGGTTTCTGATCGTGATTACCCTGGTCTGCATCGGGCTGACCGGCATTTTTCTGGCACTCGAAAACGGCGTCCTCGACAAGAGCCTGAATGACCGCGTTCAGAAACTGCTGCAGCAGGCGGTCGGCACGTCTGATGCGGTATCGATCGGCAGCACCGCCTTGCGTTTTACCTCCGACGGGCGCCTGGCGCTGGAGGCGCGGGACGTCACTCTCGCCAAGGGCGATGGTGCCGCGTCGAAGATCAGCGCGGTCCGGCTGGTTCTCGACCCTCTGCGGCTTGCCCGCGGCCAGCTCAGTGTCTCCTCGATCGATGCCAGCGGTATCGTCGTCGGGAACTCCATCTGGCAAAGCGATGGAAAGCTCGACTGGGCAAAGATCAGGGTCGACGGCATTCCGAAGCTGACGGAGGAACTGTTCAACAAGCTTGACGAGCTTCTGGCGATCAAGCGCCGGGGCGGACTTTCGGTGCTGCGCATCTCCGATGTGACCATGATGATGAAGGCGCTTGGTGGCCGGCCGCAGGCGGTCATCATGTCCGAGCTCAGTCTCAAGGAGCCGGAACCGGGCGACGTGGAACTCAATGGCACGTTCGACATCGGCGGGTACGAGGCGTCGCTGTCCATTCTGGCCGACACCACGAAGGGCCGGGCCGAAAGTCTCAAGGCGAGCCTCGAAGGCGCCGCGCTCGGGCCACTCCTGACACTGCTCGACGCTCAGGGCGAGATCATCAAGGGAGCGACGGGCAAGCTGAGCGTGGAGCTGACGGCGGAGCGTGGCCAGAGCGGCGGCGAGGCGACAGTGAATGCGTCCGCCAAGGTCGATGATGGCCGCTTCTATATGCGCTGGACACCCGTCGACGTGCCGGAACTGACAATCAATGCCGCCTATGACAACGAGAAGCATTCTCTCGAGGTGAAATCCTCGAAGGGCGTGTTCGGCGATACGTCCCTGCCGTTCAGCGGCGCGGTGATCGATCTCGACCGGCTGAGCGATGATGGCCGCAGCGGCTTCGGGTTCGATTTTCTCTTCTCTGGCGCGAGTGCGGATACGGAAACGGCGGGTGAGGCGGCCGTGCCGTTCGATGCGAAATTCTCCGGCCAGTTCCTGACGCAGACCATGGAACTTGCCGCCGATCAGATCGTGATTTCCAGCGCCCGCGGTGCGGCGGCGGGTTCGCTGCGGATGGTCTTCGGCGAGGGATCTCCGCAGGTTTCCTTCGGCATGCGCGCGGCGCGGCTGCATTCGTCCGTCGTCAAGCAGCTCTGGCCGTTCTGGATGGCGTCCAAGGCGCGTGAATGGGTGCACAAGAACCTGTTCGGCGGCAATGTGACCAACGCGTCCCTGGCCGTCTTCATTCCCGCGGGGCGGATGTCGATCTATCCGGAGCCGCTGGATCTCGATGAGAACGAACTGAGGATCAGTTTCGACGTGGACAATGTCCGGATGAACGTCGCCGGCAATATCCCGCCAATCCGGGACACGGCCGGTCACTTCAGCCTGAACGGTCCGAAATTGACGGTCGATATCGATCACGGCACGTCCTATTTCCCGTCCGGGCGGTCGGTCTCCCTCGACGGTGGCCAGTTCAATATCGCCAACACCTACGAAAAGCCGCTGATGGCGGACATGCATATCAACGTGTCCGGTGCCGCAGACGGGGTGGCGGAACTTGCCACCTACAAGCCCATCGGGGCGCTGGAGCGGACCGGTTTCGTGCCGTCGGATTTCTCCGGCAAGATCAGCGCCAAGGTGGACGCGACCTTCGGCCTCATTCCGGAACAGGATCCGCCGCCGCCACAATGGCATACCGTCATGACCTTGAACGGCGTCGATCTGGAGAAGGAGTTCAGCGGTCACTGGCTGACGAATCTGGACGGAACGCTGGACATTACGCCCGAGGTGGCCAAGGTGGATGCCAAGGGCAATCTCGACGGCGCGCCGATGCAATTGACGGCGATCGAGCCGGTTGAGTCGACGTCGAAGGTCCAGCGAAGCCGGAAGATCGAGCTGACGCTCAACAATGACGACCGCAACCGGATTCTGCCGGGACTTGGTGAGCTGATCGACGGGCCGCTGACGATCGACGTCGACCAGAGCACCGAAGGCCGGCAGTCGGTTTCCGTCGACATAACGAAGGCGGCGCTGATCTTGCCCTGGATCGACTGGATCAAGGGCCGAGGCATCAAGGCGATCGCGACCTTCGACCTGAAGCAGGATGGTGCGCGCAGCGAGATCGGCGATTTCGACCTGAACGGCGACGGTTTCCGCATCACCGGCGATCTGACCATCGGCAAGTCGGGCCTCATTTCAGCCGACTTCGACAATGTTCGGCTTTCCCAGGACGATCGCTATGCGCTGAAGGTCAAGCGGGTCAGTGGCGGTTACGACGTGCGGGTGGATGGCCAGAGCGCCGACATGCGCTCCGTGCTCCAGAAGCTGAAGACGGGCGAGGAGACGGCTGCGCAGGGTGAACTCGGCCTGAGCATCACCGCCAATCTCAGCAAGCTCATCGGCTTCAACGGCGAAGTGCTGAGCGCCGCAAACTTCAAGTATTCCGCCGAGGGAACGACGATCAAGTCCGTGTCGGCATCGGCCGTCACCGATACCGGGGCGGCCTTCGTCATCCAGACCGCTTCGGATGCCAGCGGGCCCTTCGTGCAGATCACCAGTGGCGATGCGGGCGCCATGGCACGCTTCGCCGATCTCTACCGGCAAATGCAGGAAGGTCTGCTCAACATCAAGATCAGGGGCATGCGGACGGACAACTGGAGCGGAGCGGTCGACATCCGCAAGTTCCGGATCGTGGACGAGAAACGCCTGCAGAAACTCGTCTCAACGCCGACCGGCAAGGATGGCCAGAGCCTCAACAGCGCTGTCAAGCGCAACATCGACGTCAGCAGCGAGCGCTTCCAGCGTGCTTTCGCCCGGATCAATTCGAACAAGGGCGTTCTGACGATCGAGAACGGCGTCGTGCGGGGAGACCAGATCGGCGCCACCTTCCAGGGTGTCCTGCGCGACAAGAAGGGGCAGATGTCGATGACCGGCACCTTCATGCCGGCCTACGGTCTCAACCGGCTGTTCACCGGCCTGCCGATCATCGGGCTCATTCTCGGCAACGGCAACGATCAGGGCGTGATTGGCATCACCTTCAAGCTGACCGGCAGCTTCGATCACCCGGACCTCCTGATCAATCCGCTGTCGGTCATCGCTCCGGGCATTTTCCGGCAGATCTTCGAGTTCCAATAAAAACCCCGCCTCAAGGGGCGGGGTTGAAATGTTCGGGCGTCCGGGTCGGCCTGATCAGGCCGGACGGACGAGAATGTGCTTCTTCTTTCCGAGCGACACCTTGATCACGCCGTCCGCGGTGACGTCCGGCGAGCCGACAGTCATCCGGTCGTCGTTGACCGGATTGTCGTTGATGCGGACCGCGCCGCCCTGGATGTGGCGGCGGGCTTCCCCGTTGGAGCCGGCGAGACCTGCGCGCACCAGCAGCGTCAGGATGCCGAGACCGCCGTCAAGTTCCGCCGACGGAACCTCGACCGATGGGAGGTTTTCGGCGAGCGCGCCTTCCTCGAAGGTCTTGCGGGCCGTTTCGGCGGCTTCCTCGGCGGCGGCGCGGCCGTGCAGCACGGCAGTGACTTCAGTGGCAAGGATCTTCTTGACGTCGTTCAGTTCCGATCCGCCCAGCTTGGACAGGCGGCCGATTTCGTCCATCGGCAGTTTCGTGAAGAGCTTCAGGAACTTGATGACGTCCGCATCTTCCGTATTGCGCCAGTATTGCCAGAAATCGTAGACCGGCAGCAGGTCGGCGTTCAGCCATACCGCGCCGGAAGCCGACTTGCCCATCTTCGCGCCAGAGGCCGTCGTCAGCAACGGGGCCGTCAAGGCGTAAAGCTGCGGCGTGCCGAGGCGGTGTCCGAGATCGATACCATTGACGATGTTGCCCCACTGATCCGAACCGCCCATCTGCAGCCGGCATTCGTAGCGCTTGTTCAGCTCGACGAAGTCGTAGGCCTGCAGGATCATGTAGTTGAATTCCAGGAAGGACAGCGACTGCTCGCGGTCGAGGCGCGTCTTGACGCTGTCGAAGGACAGCATGCGGTTGACCGAGAAATGGCGACCGACATCGCGCAGGAATTCAAGGTAGTTCAGCGGACGCAACCATTCGGCGTTGTTGATCATCAGCGCCGCATTGCCGGCCTTGTCGTAGTCGAGGTAGTTGGCGAAGACGCGCTTGATCGAGGCAATATTGTTCTCGATCGTTTCAAGCGTCATCAGCTGGCGGGCCTCATCCTTGAAGGAGGGATCGCCGACCATGCCGGTACCGCCGCCCATCAGGGAGACGGGGCGATGGCCGGTTTCCTGGAACCAGTGCAGCATCATGATCTGCATCAGATGGCCGACATGAAGGCTCGATGCCGTCGGATCATAGCCGATATAGGCCGTCACGCTTTCCTTGCAGAGCAACTCGTCGAGACCGCTTTCATCGGAAATCTGATGAATGAAGCCGCGTTCGGAGAGAGTGCGGAGGAAATCGGACTTGAACTCGGACATGACGTGGTTCTTTCGTGACTGGTGTCGCGCTTCTGGCTGAAAACGAGCGCGGCTTTAGCATTGTTTTTTGAAAAGTGCACCTGTCTCGGTGGCAAGGCAGGTTGCCTGGCTGAAAATGCATGCGGCCGGCGCGGGCTTAAATGAACCCGGCCGGCCGCGTGTCTTGCAATCCGCTCAGCGAATGCGCTTGGCAGCCGGCTCCGGAACCAGTTCGCCGTCGAGGCGGCGATCCAGATAGTCCTCGCATTCGGCCATCAGCTGATCGACCCGGTCCTTGAAGAAGTGGTTGGCGCCTTCGACCGTGCGGTGGGTGATGAGGATGCCCTTCTGCGCCTTCAGCTTCTCAACGAGGCCGATGACGTCCTTTTCCGGCGCAACCTTGTCAGCCGTGCCGTTGATGATCAGGCCGGACGAGGGGCAGGGCGCCAGGAACGAGAAGTCGTAGCTGTTGGGCTGCGGTGCGATCGACATGAAGCCTTCGATTTCCGGCCGGCGCATCAGAAGCTGCATGCCGATCCACGAGCCGAAGGAGTAGCCGGCGACCCAGCAGCTCTTCGAGTCCGGATGCAGGCTCTGAACCCAGTCGAGCGCCGAGGCGGCGTCCGAGAGTTCGCCGGCGCCATGGTCGAATTCGCCCTGGCTGCGTCCGATGCCACGGAAGTTGAAGCGGAGCGTGGTGAAGCCCCGCTTCTGGAACATGTAGAACAGCTGGTATACGATCTGGTTGTTCATCGTGCCGCCGAACTGGGGGTGCGGGTGCAGGATGATTGCGATCGGGGCGTTCTTTTCCTTGGAGGGTTGATAGCGGCCTTCAAGACGGCCGGCAGGGCCGTTGAAAATTACTTCAGGCATTTGTACTCCGGCTTCATATTCACGATCCAAAAACCGGCGTCTCGGACGAAAGTTGACTTGACGAGATCAGTCAACTTTTCTAGAAGCTAGTTTAGAACCATTCGAAACTTGTTCTGCCGCCGCAAGGACGGGTTTCGAGGTGTCATAAGGCAAGCGTTGCAGAAAATTCAAGAAAAATGCGCTGTCTTGCCTGTTAATGTCTAAACCCTGGAAGTGTAGCCATGGCCGCCGCGCGTCATTATTTCGACTGGAATGCCACCGCGCCGATGTTGCCGGCCGCGCGTGACGCCGTCGTTGCGGCGCTTTCCCAGTTCGCCAATCCGTCGTCGGTACACGGCGAAGGCCGGGCCGTCCGGGCGGCGATCGAGGCGGCCCGACGGGACGTGGCGGCGCTTGTCGGGGCATTAGCGGCGCATGTGACCTTTACCAGCGGCGCGACCGAAGCCGCCAATCTCGTTCTGACGCCGGACTTCCGGATGGGGCGCACGCCTCTGAAAGCCGGGCGGCTCTATTTTTCGGCAATCGAGCATCCGGCGATCCGCGAGGGTGGCCGTTTTGCCAGGGCCGCGATGACGGAAATTCCGGTGACGGCAGGTGGCGTGGTCGATCTGGACGCGCTTGCGGCGCTGCTTGCCGATCACGACAAGGCGGAAGGCTTGCCACTCGTCGCCCTGATGCTGGTCAACAATGAAACAGGGATCGTCCAGCCGGTTGCGAAGGCGAGCGAGATCGTCAAGGCCTATGGCGGCGTGCTTGTCGTCGATGCGGTACAGGCCGTTGGTCGCATTCCGGTCGACATTGCAGCGCTCGGCGCCGATTTCCTGATCTTGTCGTCTCACAAGATCGGCGGTCCCAAGGGGGCGGGCGCATTGGTGTCGCGTGGCGAAATCCTGATGCCGGCGCCACTGATCCGCGGCGGCGGCCAGGAAAAGGGTCACCGCTCGGGGACTGAGAATTCCACAGCGATCATCGGCTTCGGTATTGCTGCGCGGGAAAATGCGATCGATCTTCGCGCCCGCAACGAACGTATTGCGGCCATGCGCGATCGCCTCGAGGCCGGCATGCGGGACGCGGCAAATGATGTGCTCATTCACGGCCAGGACGAGACAAGGGTTGCCAATACCAGCTTCTTTACTTTACCGGGACTGAAGTCGGAGACGGGGCAGATTGCATTCGACCTTGAGGGCATTGCGCTTTCGGCCGGATCGGCCTGCTCGTCGGGAAAAGTCGGCGAGAGCCACGTGCTCGTGGCGATGGGAAAGGATGCGCGCCTCGGCGCCCTGCGCCTTTCCATCGGTCCGACGACCACCGGCGAGGACGTCGACGCGGCGCTCGCCGCCTTTCGCAAAATCGCCGGGCGGCGCAAGCCGGCCGGACAAGCGGCCTGACGATGGTGCGCGGAAAAAATTGAGAATTGCCAGATTTCTTCCACCCAAGAGGGTGAAATCTCGGTATCGGAACAATAGATAAGGGGGCAGATCACCACATCTGCCGTCAAACGTTGACAAGCTGCCGGACCTTGGACCCGGCGAGATTGGAGAACGAGAATGGTAGCCGTTCAGGAAACGATCGATCAGGTGCGCCGGATCGATGTCGACCAGTACAAATACGGTTTTGAGACATTTATCGAAGTCGACAAGGCCCCGAAGGGCCTTTCGGAAGACGTCATCCGCTTCATTTCCGCCAAGAAGCAGGAGCCGGAGTGGATGCTGGAATGGCGTCTTGCCGCCTATCAGCGCTGGCTGACGATGGAAGAGCCCAGCTGGGCGCGCGTCAATTATCCGAAGATCGATTTCAACGACATCTACTACTACTCCGCGCCGAAATCGGCCTCCGGCCCGAAGACGCTCGACGAAGTCGACCCGGAGCTGCTGGCGACCTACGAAAAGCTTGGCATTCCGCTTAGAGAGCAGGAAATCCTTGCCGGCGTCCAGAAGTCGAAGATCGCCGTCGATGCCGTGTTCGATTCGGTCTCGGTCGTGACCACCTTCAAGGAAGAGCTGAAGAAGGCCGGCGTGATCTTCATGTCGATCTCGGAAGCCATGCGCGAGCATCCGGAACTGGTGAAGAAGTATCTCGGCACGGTCGTGCCGGTCTCCGACAACTACTATGCGACGCTGAACTCGGCGGTCTTCACCGACGGTTCCTTCGTGTACGTTCCGAAGGGCGTTCGCTGCCCGATGGAGCTTTCCACCTATTTCCGCATCAACGAGAAGAACACCGGCCAGTTCGAGCGCACGCTGATCATCGCCGAAGAGGGAGCCTACGTCTCCTATCTCGAGGGCTGCACGGCGCCGCAGCGCGACGAAAACCAGCTGCATGCGGCCGTCGTCGAGCTCGTCGCGTTGGATGACGCCGAAATCAAGTACTCCACCGTCCAGAACTGGTTCCCGGGCGACAAGGACGGCAAGGGCGGCATCTACAACTTCGTCACCAAGCGTGGCGATTGCCGCGGCAAGAACTCGAAGATCTCCTGGACGCAGGTGGAAACCGGTTCGGCGATCACCTGGAAGTATCCGTCGTGCATCCTGCGCGGCGACGGTTCGCGCGGCGAGTTCTATTCGATCGCGGTGTCGAACGGTCACCAGCAGGTCGACAGCGGCACCAAGATGATCCACCTCGGCAAGAACACGTCGAGCCGCATCATCTCCAAGGGGATTTCCGCCGGTGTCTCGCAGAACACCTATCGCGGCCAGGTCTCGGCCCACCGCAAGGCGGAGAACGCCCGCAACTTCACCCAGTGCGACTCGCTTCTGATCGGCGACAAGTGCGGCGCCCATACGGTGCCCTACATCGAGGCGAAGAACTCGACGGCACAGTTCGAGCACGAGGCGACCACGTCGAAGATCTCCGAGGACCAGCTGTTCTACTGCCTGCAGCGTGGCATCCCGGAAGAAGCGGCGATCGCGCTGATCGTCAACGGCTTCGTGCGCGAAGTCATCCAGGAACTGCCGATGGAGTTTGCCGTCGAAGCACAGAAGCTGATCGGCATCTCGCTGGAGGGGAGCGTGGGCTGATGGATCCGGTCGGCCTGACATACTATGCGATTGTCTGCGGCGGTCTCGCCGTGCTCCTGGAGAGAATTCCGGGAAGGATGATGCGCCTGGTTGTCGGGCTGGCGGTCGGAGCCATCTCCGCCTCGATACTCCCTTTCATTCGAACCGCTTTGTGAATTTGACCTTAAGATCGCGCTGAGCCTGCTCGCGCATGAAGACAGGAAACAATCATGCTTGAAATCAAGAACCTGCACGCACGGATCGCCGAGGACGGCACCGAAATCATCCGCGGCCTGAACCTGACGGTAAAGGCCGGTGAAGTGGCTGCCATCATGGGCCCGAACGGCTCCGGCAAGTCGACGCTCTCCTACATCCTGTCGGGTCGCGAAGACTATGAAGTCACCGATGGCGACATTCTCTACAACGGCGAGAGCATTCTCGAACTCGATCCGGCCGAGCGTGCCTCCAAGGGCATCTTCCTCGCCTTCCAGTATCCGGTCGAAATTCCCGGTGTCGCCACCATGCAGTTCCTCAAAGTGGCGATGAACGAGCAGCGCAAGGCGCGCGGCGAAGACGAGCTTTCGACGCCGGAGTTCATGCGCCGCGTCAAGGAAGCCTCGGCTGAACTCAAGATCGCGCCGGAGATGCTGCGCCGCCCGCTCAACGTCGGTTTCTCCGGCGGTGAGAAGAAGCGCGCGGAAATCCTGCAGATGGCACTTCTGGAGCCGAAGCTCTGCGTGCTCGATGAAACCGATTCGGGTCTCGACATCGACGCCCTGAAGATCGTTGCCGACGGCGTGAACGCGCTGCGTTCGCCGGACCGCGCCGTGATCGTCATCACCCACTACCAGCGCCTGCTCGACTACATCGTGCCGGACACCGTTCACGTCCTCTACAAGGGCCAGATCATCAAGTCCGGCGACAAGACGCTGGCACATGAGCTGGAAGCCAACGGCTATGCCGACATCATCGAGGCGGCGTGAGGCCTGAGCGGAAACGGTACAAGGATTGAGATTATGAACATGCAAGCTCAGACCAGGCTGACGACCGCCGAGACGGCGCTGATCGAGGCCTATGCCGGTCTGTTCGGCCAGCTTCCGGGCGATGGGGCAGTGACCTCGACGCGCGACCGGCTGATGCACGAGCTGAAGGTCGCCGGTCTGCCGACCCGCCGTATCGAGGCATGGCACTACACGGACCTGAAGACGCTGCTGAAGACGATCCCGGCCAACGTCCGTGACGTCCATGCCGATGTCTTGGCACCGCTTGTCGCAGGTGCCTCGGTGCAGGCGATCGTCCAGGGCAAGGCAAGCCTGGACGGCGCGATCGACGGCGTGTCGATCAAGGCCTATTCCACGGCTCTGGCAAGCGGCACGGCCGCCGAAGGCCTGTCCGTTTCTGATGCTGACGATGCCATCGGCCGCATCAACGGCGCCTTCGTCCGCGACGGGCTCATCGTCGAGGTCTCCGGCGGTGCGGATATCGGCGAGCCGATCGAGCTGCAATCGGTGCATGCCGGCGGCCAGGTTCACGGAAGGATCGTTGCGACGTTCGGTGCCGGCGCGAAGGCGACCGTCATCGAGCGCCATATGCCGATGGACGAAGCGGCTGCGGCCCTCGTGTCATCGGTCAGTGACATCAAGCTCGAAGACGGCGCCGAGGTCACCTGGATCATCCAGCAGGCGCAAGGTGCGGACGACACTCATCTTGGCCAGATCAACATCGATCTCGGCAAGGATTCCAAGCTGTTCCTTTTCGTGCTGAATGTCGGTGGCAAGCTTGTGCGCCAGGAAATCCACGGCGTGACCACGGGCGAGGGTGCCGACCTCAAGCTGCGCGGCGTCAATCTGCTGGGCGATGCGACCCATACGGACGTCACGCTGACGCTCGGCCACGATCTGCCGAACACCACCTCGACGGAAGTGATCCGCAATGTCGTGTTCGACAATGCCAAGGGCATCTTCCAGGGCCAGATCCGCGTTGCGCCGGACGCGCAGAAGACCGATGCGCGCATGGCCTGCAACACGCTGCTGATGTCGGACGAGGGCGAGTTCTCGGTCAAGCCCGAGCTCGAGATCTTTGCCGATGACGTGCAGTGCGCTCATGGCGCGACGGTTGCCGACATCGACCACACGCATCTCTTCTACCTCATGGCCCGCGGTATTTCCGAAGCCAAGGCGCGCGGTCTGCTGATCAAGGCCTTCGTCGCCGAGATCGTCGAGGAACTGGAAGACGAAGCCATCGTCGAGGCACTGGAAGGCGTCATCGACAACTGGCTGGAACAGCGAGCCTGAGGAAGCGACAAGCAGGATGGACCAGATGGCACCCATGAGCGGACCCTATGACGTCGAGGCGATCCGGAAGGATTTTCCGATCCTGTCGAAGACGGTCTATGGCAAGCCGCTGGTCTATCTCGACAGCGGCGCGTCGGCGCAGAAGCCGAAGGTCGTGATCGATGCGGTGTCCCACGCCTATTCGGAAGAATATGCGAATGTGCACCGCGGATTGCATTTCCTGTCCAATGCCGCGACGGATGCCTATGAGGCGGCGCGTGAGAAGGTGCGGCGCTTCCTGAATGCGTCCTCGGTCGACGAGATCGTCTTCACCAAGTCCTCGACGGAAGCGATCAATACGGTCGCCTACGGCCATGGCATGCCGAATATCGGCGAAGGCGACGAGATCGTCATCTCGATCATGGAGCACCATTCCAACATCGTGCCCTGGCATTTCATCCGCGAGCGACAGGGCGCCAGGCTTGTCTGGGTGCCGGTGGACGACGAGGGTGCCTTCCATATCGAGGACTTCGAGAAGTCGCTGACGGAAAAGACGAAGCTCGTCGCGATCACGCATATGTCGAATGCGCTCGGAACCATCGTCCCGGTCAAGGAGATCTGCCGCATCGCCCATGAGCGCGGCATTCCCGTGCTGATCGACGGTTCGCAGGGTGCGGTCCACATGCCGGTCGACGTCCGCGACATCGACTGCGACTGGTATGTGATGACCGGCCACAAGCTTTACGGTCCGTCGGGCATCGGCGTGCTCTACGGCAAGAAGGAGCGGCTTGCGGCCATGCGGCCGTTCCAGGGCGGCGGCGAGATGATCCTCGACGTTTCCGAGGATGCCGTGAGCTACAATGATCCGCCGCACCGGTTCGAGGCCGGCACGCCGCCGATCGTGCAGGCGATCGGTCTCGGCTATGCGCTCGATTACATGGAAACGATCGGCCGTTCGGCGATTGCCGCGCATGAGGCCGATCTTGCCGCCTATGCGCAGAGCCAGCTGTCGGCGATCAATTCCCTGAAAATATTTGGCACAGCGCCGGGCAAGGGGGGAATATTCTCCTTTGAGCTTGAAGGCATTCACGCGCATGATGTGTCGATGGTGATCGACCGGCGCGGTGTTGCCGTTCGGGCAGGCACCCATTGCGCGCAGCCATTGCTGAAGCGCTTCGGCGTGACATCCACTTGCCGGGCCTCGTTTGGCCTCTACAATACAAGGGCGGAGGTCGACGCGCTGGCGGAGGCGCTCGAATATGCCCGCAATTTCTTCGCCTGAGGTGATTTTGATGAGTGAGACCGGAACGGAAGAAAAATGGGATGCCCGCGACGGCATCGTGACCTCGGCGATCCCCTCCGAGGAGATCGCCCGCCTTTCCGATGACATCATCGCGGCGCTGAAGACGGTCTATGACCCGGAAATCCCGGCCGACATCTTCGAACTCGGCCTGATCTACAAGGTCGACATCGAGGACGATCGGATGGTCAAGATCGTCATGACTTTGACCGCCCCCGGCTGCCCGGTCGCCGGCGAGATGCCGGGCTGGGTGGAAAACGCCGTCAGCGCCGTGGAAGGCGTTTCGGGCGTCGAAGTGGAAATGACGTTCGATCCGCCATGGTCGCCGGACCGCATGTCGGAAGAGGCGCAGGTCGCGCTCGGCTGGTATTGATCCGCCGGCGGCCGACGCCTACATCTTGAAACGGAAGCACCGGGCCTTGAACCCGGTCGTGGAAGGAGCAGCCATCATGGCATTCGAAGTCATCACCCTGACCGATGCGGCCGCCGACCGTGTGAACGCGATCGTCGGGAACAGCGGCCCTGACGCCATGGGCATCCGCGTCTCCATCAAGAAGGGCGGTTGCGCCGGGATGGAGTATTCGGTCGACCTCGTGCGCGATCCGGACCCGAAGGACGACAAGGTCAGCCGCAACGGTGCCAGCGTCTGGATCGACCCGTCCGCCGTCCTCTACCTTCTCGGCACCGAGATGGACTACGAGGTGACGACACTGCGCTCCGGCTTCACCTTCCGCAATCCCAACCAGACGTCCGCCTGCGGCTGCGGCGAGTCCGTCGAGCTGAAGGCTGCCGATCTCGCCGACCTGGCCCGTCAGCGTGAAGGGGCGGGGGCATAAGATTCGGCACTTTGCTAGTCGGATCAGTATTCTGGGATGCCCATTTGCGGGTGTTTTTCAGTCGCATTGTCGGCGCGAAATTCTTGCCGGAAATCACATTTTTATGGGTTGACCATCGGGGGGCGCGTCAATATGTTCCGCGCCATTCCAGCGGGGGCTGAAACCTCTGTATTGGGAGCGCGTAGCTCAGCCGGTAGAGCAACTGACTTTTAATCAGTAGGTCCAGGGTTCGAACCCCTGCGCGCTCACCACTTTTCACAAACATTTCGTTCGCTTCTTGCCTGTGGCAATAAGTTGACTGGCATGTGATCGCCCGACGCTTTATTGAGGCCTTTGCCGTGGCCCGTTTTGTGCGGGCCGGACCATGGAAGCCTGAACTGCCGGAGCCGAATACCGTGTCGATTGCTGAAATTTCGCTCCTGAGTGCGCTCTTTGCCGGCGCTCTGTCCTTTCTGTCGCCCTGCGTCCTGCCGCTGGTGCCGCCCTATCTCTGCTATATGGCCGGCGTTTCGGTGGAGGACTTCCGGGGCGGTACGAACGGGACTGCGTCGGCCACGCGGCGCACCGTCATGCTGTCGGCGCTGTTCTTCACGCTCGGTTTTGCCACCGTCTTCGTGGCGCTCGGGGCAGGGGCGTCCACCATCGGACAGCTTTTGCGCCAGCATCTCGACGTTCTCGCCAAGATCGGCGGCCTGATCATCGTCGTCATGGGCCTGAATTTTCTCGGCGTCTTCCGGCTGGGTTTCCTGGCGCGCGAAGCGCGTTTCCAGGGCGGCGGCAAGCCTGCGACGCTGTCGGGCGCCTATGTCATGGGACTGGCCTTCGCCTTCGGCTGGACGCCCTGCATCGGACCGGTTCTCGGTGCGATCCTCGGTGTGGCCGCTTCGCGCGAGACCGTCGGCGACGGCGCATTCCTCCTTGCCGTCTATTCTCTCGGCCTTGCCGTGCCGTTCTGGATTGCCGCCAGCTTTTCCGGCGCCTTCATGCGCTTCCTGTCGCGCTTCCGCAAGCACCTGGGTCTGGTCGAGAAGGCCATGGGGGCGCTCCTGGTGCTGACGGGCCTGGCCTTCATGCTCGGATATATCAGCGATCTGGCAATCTGGTTTCAATCGACCTTTCCAATCCTGTCGCAAATCGGCTAACTGCATACCGTTGATCGCGGAATGATTGCAGGCAAGACGAACGCATGGGAAATATTGTCGGACTACTGGCGCCGTTTTTCGGGCTGATCATCGTCGGTTTCGTCGCAGCGCGGATCACCAGGCAGGATCAGGCGGCGCTCGGCTGGATGAACACGTTCATCATCTATGCCGCCCTGCCGGCGCTGTTCTTCAAGCTGGTTTCCGGAACGCCGATCGAGGAACTGACGCGCTTCGACTTCATCCTCACCGATCTCGGCGCGACCTACCTGATTTTCATTCTCGTATTCGCCGTCGGCTATCTCGTTCGGCGCAATTCGTTTGCCGACAGCACCATCCAGTCCTTTGCCGGAGCTTACGGCAACATCGGTTACATGGGACCGGGGATCGCGCTGCTTGCCTTCGGCGAAAAGGCCGCCGTTCCGGTGGCGCTGATCGTCTGCTTCGAGAACGCGCTGCATTTCGTCGTGGCGCCGGCGATGATGGCGCTTGCCGGCGACGACAAGCGCAGCCCTTTGCAACTGGTCGCGGCGATCGCGCAGAAGGTTTTCCTGCACCCCTTCATCCTGTCGGCGGCCGCAGGCTTCGTGGTCGCTGCCTCCGGTCTGGAGGTGCCGAGCGCATTCCAGAACTTCGTCAATTATCTCGCCCAGGCGGCTGCACCCTGCGCGCTGTTTGCCATGGGCGTGACGCTGGCGCTGCGGCCGGTCAAGCGCGTGCCAGCGGAGATTTATTATATCGTCCCGGTCAAGTTGATCCTGCATCCGATCGTCGTCTATCTGGCGCTGGCGAGCGTCGGCGGCTTCGATCCGGCGTGGGTCTATTCGGCTGTCCTGCTCGCCGCCCTGCCGACGGCGACCAATGTCTTCGTCATCGGCCAGCAGTACGGTGTGTGGCAGGAGCGGGCGTCGGCGACAGTGCTGATCACCACGACGCTGTCGATCGTCAGCGTCACGGCGCTGCTCTATGTGATCGACAGCGGCCTGCTACCGCCCGAGCTTTTCCCGTAGCGCCTTCGGCAGCGAGAATATCCCGCCACCCGGCTGCACGCCTTCGCGCATCACGAGATGGCGCAGCGGCGAAACCGTGTCGAGCACGTGCAGTCCGGCGGCGCGCAGCATCTGCACTGGCAGGAAACCGGAGAGCAGGGTGCGATTGAGGAGATCGACGCTGGCGGTCCGGCTCATGATGTCGGCTCGGCGCTTCCAGTCGAATCGGGTGCCGGCATCGGCTGCAATCGGCTTGTTACCGGTGGCAGCCAGGACATCGGTCAGGGCGATCACATCGCGAAGGCTGAGGTTGAGGCCCTGCGCGCCGATTGGCGGAAAGACGTGGGAGGCCTCGCCGACGAGCGCGATGCGGCCCTTGCCGAATCGGTTGGCCATCAGGCCGGAGAGCGGCCATGCCTGGACGCCGTCTTCGACGGTGACGCGCCCGAGCAACGACTGCATGCGGTCTTCGACCTTCCGGCTCAGCGCCTCCAGTGGCAGCGCCAAGAGATCGTTTGCCTGTTCGGGCTTGACGACCCAGACGAGGCTCGATCGCTTGCCGCCCGGCAGGGGAACCTGGGTGAACGGTCCCGTCTCCGTGTGGAACTCGGTAGAGATGTTTTGGTGCGGCAGGTCGTGGGCGAAGTTCAACACCAAGGCTGATTGCGGGTAGGACCATGTGCGGGTGCCGATGCCGGCGCTCGTGCGGACCAGCGAGTTGCGGCCGTCGGCGCCGATGACGAAGTCCGCGGCAAATGTGGCGCCGTCGTCGAGACCGACCGTCACGGCAGCGTCCGTGATGTCTATGCTTTGCGCCTTGGCGGTCAGCCGGGTGATGTTGGGTTCGGCGGCGATCGCCTTTTCCAGAATGCCATTCAGGGCGCTGTTCGGGAAGTTGTAGCCGAAGGCCTCGAGGCCGATGTCGCCGGCGCGGAAGGAGACGATGGGCGCACGCAGAAGACGGTCGGTGCCATCGATGATCCGCATATGCTTGAGGCCTGCGGACTGTTCCTTCAGGTCCTGCCAGATGCCGAGGCGGTCGATGAAGGCAATCGACTGGTCCATCAGCGCCGTGGTGCGCCGGTCGTCCCGGTTGGCCGGCGGCGCCACGAATGCAACCTTGCGGCCTGCTCTCGCCAGCGCCAGCGCTGCCAGCGATCCCGCCGGTCCCGCTCCGACAACACCGATTTCATAATCGCTCATGACCGTCACCCCGTCATTCTCATCACGTCCGCTTCTCACCCTTATCTAGCGTCGACCGGCAAGCAAATCCATGGGGCGGAACGGCGCAGCCGTCATAATGCATCCTCTTGGCCCGAGTCATTTTTGTGCTGTACGTTACAGGCAAATACAGTATCAGGACTCACATGTGTGGGCTGCCGGGATCTCGATCCTGGTAGTGCCGGCCGAAAAGGGGTGGAAACGGCGAACATGAAGATCTTCAATTACAGGCGGGTGCCCTATGCGGAAATCCGGGCATTCTCCGTCCATATCCTGACGGCGTCCGGTTCGTTCCTGGCATTCCTCGGTGTCGTGGCGGCGGCGGAGTCGCGCTTCATCGACATGTTCTGGTGGCTTGGGCTGGCACTCGCCGTCGATGGCATCGACGGGCCGATCGCCCGCAAGCTGAAGGTGAAGGAAGTCCTGCCGAACTGGTCCGGCACGATGCTCGACAATGTCATCGACTACGTGACCTACGTGCTGCTGCCGGCCTTCGCGCTCTACCAGAAGCACATGATCGGCGAGCCCTGGTCCTTCGTGGCGGCCGGTGCGATCGTCATGTCCAGCGCGATCTATTACGCCGACATGGGCATGAAGACGGAGGAGAATTTTTTCTCCGGCTTCCCGGTCGTGTGGAACATGATCATCTTTTCGCTATTCGTGGTGGATGCCAGCGAGAATGCCGCCATGGTGGTGATCTTCGTGTCGGTCATCCTGACCTTCCTGCCGATCAACTTCCTGCATCCCGTGCGGGTGGAGCGGCTGCGGCCGCTCAATCTCGGCATCTTCCTGCTGTGGTGTCTGCTCGGCGGCATTTCTTTGCTCCGGCACTTCGAGATGGCATCATGGATGGTGTGGTTGTTCATCGCCTGTGGTATCTACCTTTACGTGATCGGGGCGGTACTGCAATTCTTTCCGAATCTTGGAAAAAAAATCGCCTAGGCCAAGCAAAACCACTTCTCGCCACAGTGATATTGCTTACTTTGCTGCGAGATTCCGATTGTATGGCGGGAAATCCCGCCGACCGCAGACGCTAGCGGGAGAGGGTATGAGGAAAACAATTGTCACGCTGCTGATCCTTGCTTGCGGAAGCTTGGGGATAACGGCGGCACGGGCGGACGAAAAGCCGAAGATCTGTTTCATCTATGCCGGGTCGAAGACCGACGGAGCGTGGAGTCAGGCCCACGAACAGGGCCGTCAGGCCCTGCAGGAGAAGTTCGGCGACAAAATCCAGACGAGCTATCTGGAAAACATTCTCGAGGGTCCGGAGGCCGAAGGGGTAATCCAGAAGCAGGCTGCTTCCGGTTGCCAGATGATCTTCGCGACCTCGTTCGGCTTCATGGAGCCGGTGCTGAAGGTGGCGGCCGATTTTCCCGACGTGAAGTTCGAATATGCCAGCGGCTACAAGGTCTCCGGCAATGTCGCCACCTATACGTCGCGCTTCTATGAGGGGCGCTATATCGCCGGGCAGATCGCGGCCAAAGTATCGAAGACCGGCGTTGCGGGCTATGTCGCCTCGTTTCCGATCCCGGAGGTTATCCGCGGGATCGACGCCTTCCTGCTTGGCGGACGCTCCGTCGACCCCGCGTTCAAGCTGAAGGTCGGCTGGGCGAACGCCTGGTTCGATCCCGGCGTCGAGGCCGACGTGACCAAGAAGCTGATCGGCGAAGGCGCCGACGTGATCACCCAGCACACCGACAGCGCCGCGCCGATGCAGGTCGCCGAGGAAATGGGCGTCAAGGCGTTCGGCCAGGCGTCCGACATGATATCCGTCGGTCCGCATGCACAGCTGTCGGCGATCATGGACACCTGGGGCGCCTATTACATTCGCCGGGTCCAGGCGTTCCTCGATGGCAAGTGGGAGGCGCAGCGGAGTTGGGAAGGACTGGCCGATGGCATTCTGACGATGGCGCCTTACACCAACATGCCGGACGACGTTAAGGCGATGGCGGAGGCGACCGAGAAGAAGATCAAGTCCGGGGAGTTGAAGCCTTTCAGTGGGCCCATCCACAAGCAGGACGGCAGCCTCTGGCTTCCGGATGGCGAGACGGCAGACGACCGCACGCTTCTGGGGCTGAATTTTCTGGTCCAGGGCGTGGAAGGCGAGATGCCGCACTGACGCGCGGCAATCGCCTCAGCGGTCCTGTCGTCACCTTAGAATTCCCTTAGCGACAACCTGATTCTGTTGCTATCAATCCCGGCGGCCTGTCGACTGACTGCCGGGCTTCATCCCGCCCACGGGCGTGTGGCGAACGATCAATTCGGAGAAGAGAGAATGAACGACCGTACCTGTCTCGCGATCGTCCTTGCCGCCGGCGACAGCACGCGGATGAAATCGAACAAATCCAAGGTCCTGCATCCGATCGCGGGGCGTCCGATGATCGCCCATGTGATGGCCGCTGTGGCCGCCACCGGGATCGCGGATGCGGCGCTGGTGGTCGGTCGCAATGCCGACGAGGTGGCCAAGGCCGCCTCCGTCGATGGTCTGGCCGTCGAGGCGTTCCTGCAGACCGAGCGCCTTGGAACCGGACATGCCGTACTCACGGCGCGTGAGGCGATCGAGCGTGGTTATGACGACATCCTCGTCACCTATGGCGACGTGCCGCTGGTGACCGCCGCGCCGTTTCTCGCCGCCCGTGAAGGCCTTGCCGCCGGAAACGACGTGGTCGTCATCGGATTCGAGACGGCCAAGCCGACCGGCTATGGCCGGCTGATCGTCGAGAACGGCGAGCTTCTGGCGATCCGCGAGGAAAAGGACGCGACCGACGAGGAGCGCAAGATCACCCGCTGCAACAGCGGCCTGATGGCGATCAACGGCCGGAAGGCAATCGACCTTCTGAGCCAGATCGGCAACCAGAACGCCAAGGGTGAGTATTACCTGACCGATCTGGTCGAAATTGCCCGCTCGCTCGGTGGACGGACGACGGTCGTCGACGCCCCGGAGGCCGAGCTCGCCGGCTGCAACAACCGTGCCGAACTGGCGATGATCGAACGCTTCTGGCAGGAGCGCCGTCGCCATGAACTGATGGTCTCCGGCGTGACGATGATTGCCCCGGAAACGGTGTTTCTCGCCTATGATACCGAGATTGGCCAGGACGCGTTTATCGAGCCCAATGTCGTGTTCGGCCCGGGTGTGACGATCGACGGCGGCGCGGTGATCCATGCCTTTTCGCATATCGAGGGCGCGCATGTTTCTGCCGGCGCGTCGGTCGGCCCGTTTGCACGGCTGAGGCCGGGCGCCGATCTGGCGGAAGGATCGAAGGTCGGCAACTTCTGCGAGGTGAAGAATGCCGACATCGGCAAGGGCGCCAAGGTCAACCACCTCAGCTATATCGGTGACGCTTCCGTGGGGGCCGACGCGAACATCGGCGCCGGCACGATCACCTGCAACTACGACGGGGTGAACAAGCACCATACGGACATCGGGGCAGGGGCTTTCATCGGATCGAACTCCGCGCTTGTCGCCCCGGTCAGCATCGGCGTGAACGCGCTCGTCGCGTCCGGCAGCGTGATCACCGAGAACGTGCCGGAGGAAGCGCTTGCGCTCGGCCGGGCACGCCAGGAGATGAAGCCGGGCCGGGCAACCGTCATCCGCGAGCGCAACCTCGCCATCAAGGCCGCCAAGAAAGCAGCGAAGGATGCCGGCCGCTGACGTCGGTCGCGACAGAGGCAATTTGTCCATTAACCTGCCGAAATTCAATGTGAATCGGCAAGGATTGCGTATTGCGCCGGAATGGTTAGGAGTGCTGCAACCGAGTGATAAGCGCAGGGTTGTTGCATGTGTGGAATTGTTGGAATTGTCGGCAAGGCGCCGGTTGCGGAACGTCTGGTCGATGCGCTGAAGCGTCTGGAATATCGCGGTTATGATTCAGCCGGCGTGGCGACCGTCCATGACGGCGTCATGGAGCGGCGTCGCGCCCCCGGCAAGCTCTTCAATCTCGAAAAGAAACTCGACGGCGAGCCGCTGGCCGGCTTCACGGGCATTGCGCACACACGCTGGGCGACGCATGGCGTGCCGAACGAGACTAATGCCCATCCGCATTTCGTGGACGGCGTTGCCGTCGTCCACAACGGCATCATCGAGAACTTTTCCGAATTGCGGGACGAGCTGACCGTCGCCGGGGCCGTGTTTTCAACACAGACCGATACGGAAGTCGTCGCCCATCTGATCGCGCATTACCTGAAAGCCGGCATGTCTAACCGCGAGGCGGTTCTGGCGACGCTGGGGCGGGTCACCGGCGCGTTCGCACTCGCCGTCATGTTTCGCAACGATCCCGGCACGATCATCGGCGCGCGCTCCGGTCCGCCGCTTGCCATCGGCTACGGCCGCGGCGAGATGTTCCTCGGCTCCGACGCGATCGCGCTCTCGCCGTTTACCAGCGAGATCACCTATCTCGCCGACGGCGATTGCGCGGTGATTACCGCCGAGGATGCGGAAATCATCGACTTTTCCGGCAAGCCCGTCAGCCGTCCCCGGCAGATCTCGCAGGCGACCGCCTATGTGGTCGACAAGGGCAACCACAAGCACTTCATGGAGAAGGAAATCTACGAGCAGCCCGAGGTAATTTCGCACGCGCTCGGACATTATGTCGACTTTTCCACCAATCGTGTCTCGAAGGTCGCCGACGGGATCGATTTCGCCTCCGCGACGGGTCTGGCGATCTCCGCCTGCGGCACGGCCTATCTGGCCGGACTGGTCGGAAAGTACTGGTTCGAGCGCTATGCGCGCCTGCCGGTGGAGATCGACGTCGCATCGGAGTTCCGCTACCGTGAGATGCCGCTGGCGCCGACGCAGGCAGCGCTCTTCATTTCGCAGTCCGGCGAGACGGCCGACACACTGGCATCGCTGCGCTATTGCCGCGGGCAGGGGCTGAAGATCGGCGCGGTCGTCAATGTGACCGAATCGACGATTGCGCGCGAGGCGGATGCAATCTTCCCGACACTGGCCGGTCCGGAGATCGGGGTCGCCTCCACCAAGGCATTCACCTGCCAGCTCGGCGTTCTGGCGTCGCTGGCGATCGCTGCGGCCAAGGCGCGCGGGACGATCGATGCGGCCGACGAACAGGCGATGGTCAAGCACCTCGCCGAAATGCCGCGCATCATGTCGCGGGTTCTGAACCTCATCCAGCCGCAGATGGAATCGCTGGCGCGCGAACTGTCACGCTGCCGGGACGTGCTCTATCTCGGTCGCGGCACCAGCTATCCGCTCGCCATGGAAGGCGCGCTGAAGCTCAAGGAGATTTCCTACATCCACGCCGAGGGCTATGCCGCGGGCGAACTGAAGCATGGCCCGATCGCGCTGATCGACGAAAACATGCCGGTGATCGTGATTGCGCCGCATGACAGGTTCTTCGAGAAGACCGTTTCCAACATGCAGGAGGTTGCGGCGCGCGGCGGCAGGATCATCTTCATCACGGACGAAAAGGGCGCTGCGGCCTCGAACCTGCCGACCATGGCGACGATCGTTCTGCCGAATGTCGACGAGATCATCGCGCCGATGGTCTTCTCGCTGCCCATCCAGCTGATTGCCTATCACACGGCCGTCTTCATGGGCACGGACGTCGACCAGCCGCGCAACCTTGCCAAGTCGGTGACGGTGGAATGATCTCCATCAGGCCGGAAAAGGAAGAGGATTACTCGGCGATCGAGCAGGTGACGCGGGCGGGCTTCCTCGACATGCCTTTTGCCGCCGGGTACGAACATCTCATTCCTGCGCGGCTGCGTGACAAAGGGGCTCTTTCGCTATCCCTCGTGGCGGAGGCGGAAGGCCGGATCATCGGTCATGCGGCTTATTCGGCCGTGAGTTTGAGCGACGGCACTGCCGGGTGGTACGGACTCGGTCCGATCTCGGTCATACCCGCCCATCAGCGAACCGGGGTGGGCAGCCGGCTGATCGAAACTGGTCTCAATGAGCTTAAGGAGCGCGGCGCGGCCGGCTGCGTCGTCCTCGGCGATCCGAATTATTACATGCGCCACGGATTCGTTCAGCACACGGGACTGATTTACGCCGGTGCGCCGGCGGCCTATTTCATGGCCATCGGCTTTGCCGGGCCGTTTCCGAAGACTGCAGTCCACTTCGACCCGGCCTTCAATCCCTGACGCTCGCGGGAATTTTATCGTCTCTGGCGCTTGCCTCTTGCTGCGGGCTTGGGCATTGTCAGCCTGTCAGGGGACGGCGATCCCCGAAGGCCCACTCCAATCCCGATAGCGATCATAGAGTCTATGCCCGAAGAGCTGAAGCGCGATTCCTTTGCCTCCCGTCTGCGGAACAATTTTCTCGCCGGGCTGGTCATCTGCGCGCCGATCGCCATCACGATCTGGCTGACGCTTACCTTCATCCGCTGGGCCGACAGCTGGGTGACACCGTATATCCCACCGTACTACAATCCGGAAAAATATCTGCCGATCGCCATTCCCGGTCTCGGTCTGCTGATCGCCATGATCATCATCACGCTGATCGGCTTTCTCGGCAAGAACCTGATCGGTCGGTCGATCTTCAGTTTCGGCGATTCCATCCTGCACCGCATGCCGCTGGTGCGAACGCTGTATAAAAGCCTGAAGCAGATTTTCGAGACCGTTCTCAAGGAACAGTCGACGTCGTTCCGCAAGGTCGGCTTGGTCGAATTCCCGACGCCCGGAACCTGGGTGGTCGCGTTCATCTCGTCCGAGCCGCAGGGGGAACTGGCCGAGAAATTCGACGAACTCGGGCAGGAGATGATCGCCGTCTTCGTGCCGCCGACACCGGTTCCGACCGCGGGCTTCCTGCTCTACGTGCCGAAGAACAAGGTCGTGCCACTCGACATGTCGCCGGAAGATGCGACCAAGCTCTTGATTTCCGGCGGCATCATCACGCCCGAGTACAAGTCGAAGCTCGTCAAGACACCCGAAGAGGCGTGATCAGCCCGCGCTCAGGAAGCGCACGGCCTCATCGCGGCGGTGGAAATAGAGGAGCGTTCGGAGCGCGTCACCACGTGGTGACAGCAGGTCGGGATCCTTCTCGATCATGTAGGACGCATCGCGGCGCGCAGTCTCCAGTAGATCTCCATGGGCTTCTAGGCTCGCGAAGCGGAAACCCGGCGTGCCCGACTGGCGGGTGCCGAGCAGCTCGCCTTCGCCGCGCAGGCGCAGGTCTTCCTCGGCGATGACGAAACCGTCCTCGGTGTCGCGCATGATCGACAGGCGGGCGTGGCCGGTGTCGCCGAGCGGGCCCTTGTAGAGCAGGATGCAGCTGGAGGCCTCCGCGCCGC
Organism: Rhizobium sp. PAMB 3174; assembly: GCF_052908375.1. Classification (NCBI taxonomy): domain Bacteria; kingdom Pseudomonadati; phylum Pseudomonadota; class Alphaproteobacteria; order Hyphomicrobiales; family Rhizobiaceae; genus Rhizobium; species Rhizobium sp. PAMB 3174. Next base: position 1,546,562 of record NZ_CM128608.1, read on the forward strand.
GACCGACGCGGCCGCGCAGCTGGTGGAGCTGGGCAAGCCCGAAGCGTTCGGCATGCTCGATGACCATGATCGTGGCATCCGGCACGTCGACGCCAACCTCGACGACGGTCGTCGCCACCAGAAGCCGCAGGTCTCCCGACTTGAAGCGGCCCATCACCTCGTCCTTCTCGATGCCGGACATGCGGCCGTGGACAAGGCCAACGCCGGGGCCGAGTTCCCGGGTCAGGACGGCGTGGCGTTCCTCGGCCGACATCAGGTCGGAGACATCGGATTCCTCGACCAGCGGGCAGATCCAGTAGGCCTTCTTGCCCTCGGCGATCGCCGTCTTTAGTCGGCCAATGATATCGGCGATGCGTTCCATCGGTACGGTGACGGTCTGCACCGGCTTACGCCCGGCGGGCTTTTCGGTCAGCTTGGAGACGTCCATGTCGCCGAAGGCGGCGAGCACCAGGGTTCGCGGAATCGGGGTGGCGGTCATGACCAGCATGTGGGGCGAGATGCCCTTGGCGGTCAGCCGCAGCCGCTGGTGCACACCGAAGCGGTGCTGCTCGTCGACGACGGCGAGCAACAGGTCGTGATAGGCGACGCTGTCCTGGAAGAGCGCGTGCGTGCCGAGAATGATCTGTGCCTCGCCGCTGGCGATACGCTCCAGCGCTTCGCGGCGCTCGGCGGCCTTCATCTTGCCGGTCAGGATTTCGACGGTGATCCCTGCCGCGGCGGCAAGCGGGGTGATCGTCGCCAGATGCTGGCGGGCAAGGATTTCCGTCGGCGCCATGAGAACGGCCTGGCCGCCGCTTTCGACCGCCGCCGCCATGGCCATCAGCGCCACAAGCGTCTTGCCGGCCCCGACGTCGCCCTGCAGCAGGCGCAGCATCCGATCCGTGCCCGCCATGTCCTTCAGGATGTCGGCGATTGCCATCGTCTGGCTGTTGGTCAGCGAAAAGGGCAGGGAGGAGGCGATCTTCTCGCGCAGCACGCCCTTGTCCTGAACCGGTCGCCCCGCGACCTTGCGGATGCGCTGGCGGACGAGCGCCAGTGACAGCTGTCCGGCCAGGAACTCGTCATAGGCAAGCCTGCGACGGGACGGCGATTGTGGATCGATGTCGGCATCGTCGCTTGGATTGTGGAGGCAGTCGAAGGCTTCCTTCAAAGAGGGAAAGCGCTGCTTGCCGGTGAACGCCGCATCCAGCCATTCCGGCAGGTCGGGCAGGCGTTCCAGGCTCTGCTCGACCGCCCGTCGCAGCACCTTGGGCGAGAGACCCGCCGTCAGCGGATAGACCGGCTCGACGAGCGGCAGCTCGCCGGCGCGATCCTCGGTGACCATGTGGTCGGGATGGACCATGGAGGCGCGGCCGTTGAACCAGTCGATCTTGCCGGAAACGATGACCGTTTCGCCCTCGGGCAGAGACTTTTCCAGCCATGAGGACTTGGCATGGAAGAAGACCAGCGTCAGTTCGCCTGTGTCGTCGTGCAGATACACGCGGTAAGGCACGTTGGAACGGCTGTTCGGCGGCGGCTGGTGGCGGTCGACGCGGCCGGTGACGGTGACGATCGCGCCTTGCGGCGCCAGCGCGATTCCCGGCTGCTTGCGCCGGTCGATGAGCGCGTAGGGAGCATGAAACAGCACGTCGATTACGCGGCAGTCGTCGGCGTCTTCGCGGCCGAACAGCCGCGCCAGCGTGTCGGCGAGTTTCGGGCCGACGCCGGCAAGCGACGAAACGGAAGCAAACAGGGGATCGAGGAGGGCCGGGCGCATGGCACGAAAAGAGACGACATTCGCGCCATTTGCAAGGCTGACATTTGCGAAATCACCGTCTATAGAAGCGTCAAACGAAAGGTTCCGCTCATGACCGGTCTCTCCCGCACCAGCGCCGATCTCGATCCCCGCCGCCGCCGCATCCTTTTCCGCTGCTGGCACCGCGGCATTCGCGAAATGGATCTGGTGCTCGGCCAGTTCGCCGAGGAGAATATCTCCGACCTCTCTGACGATCAGCTCGACGAGCTCGAGTTGATCATGAAGGAGGAGGACAATGATCTGGTGAAATGGGTGACCGGCGCGGAGGCGACGCCCGAACGGATGCTGACGCCCTTGTTTTCCAAAATCTGTTCCTATGTTCCGGATTTCGATCCGAAGACAGCTTCCTGACAATTCCCGTAAGGTCCCATGATACCCGGTTTTGATGCCAAGAGACTGGCGGAAGACGCCTCCGCCCTGACTGTCGGCAATGTGCCTTCCGGCATGGAGCCGTTGCTGATCGCCGAACTGGCGCGCACCGGCAAGCCTGTGGCCTATGTCGTCTCCGACGGACAGGTGGTGAGCGACCTCGAACAGATGCTCGGCTTCTTCGCTCCGGAAATTCCGGTCTTGAGCCTGCCTGCCTGGGACTGTCTGCCCTACGACCGGGTGTCACCGAGCGCAGATACGTCCGCCCGCCGTCTGTCGGCGCTCGCCGGCCTCGTAGCGCATCAGAAGAAGCCGCATGCGGCAATCGTCCTCGTCACCGTCAATGCGATGCTGCAGCGGCTGACGCCGGCTCCGGTGATCGAGAGCCTGACCTTTTCGGCAAGGCCCGGCAACCAGATCCGCATGGAGGATATCGCGGACCGCTTGGCCGCCAACGGGTTCGAGCGCGTTTCGACGGTGCGCGAGGTCGGCGAATTCGCCGTGCGTGGCGGCATCCTCGACGTCTATGTTCCCGGCGCCGATGAGCCGGTGCGGCTCGATTTCTTCGGCGATACGCTGGAATCGATCCGCTCCTTCGATCCGGCCAGCCAGCGGACCACCGGCCAGGCGAGAACGCTCGACCTCAACCCGATGAGCGAGGTCAGCCTGACGCCGGAAACGATCAGCCGCTTCCGCAAGAATTATCTCAGCCTGTTCGGCGCGGCGACCCGCGACGATGCGCTTTATGCGGCGATTTCCGAGGGCCGGCGCTATGCCGGCATGGAGCATTGGCTGCCGCTGTTCCACGATGAGCTTTCGACAGTCTTCGATTACCTTTCCGGCTTCCGCATCGTCACCGACCATACGGCGCTGCAGGCGGCGGAGGAACGCTTCAAGCTGATCGAGGACTATTACGACGCGCGGCGGACGACCGGCGATTCCGGCAAGGCCGGCTTTTCGCAAGGCACGCCTTACAAGCCGGTTCCGCCCGGCATGCTCTATCTCGGCGCCGATCAGTTCAAGGCCGGGCTGGAAGCCTTTGGCGCGATCCGCCTTTCGCCCTTCAACGAGCACGAGGGTGAAACCCGGCCCGTCATCAATCTCGACGCCCATGCCGGACCGCGCTGGGCGACTTCTACACTCGAGGCCAAAGCCGAGACCGACCGCGTCAACGTTTTCGACATTGCTGTCAAGCATATCGCCGACAAGCGCGCCAAGGGTTCGAAGGTGCTGATCGCCGGCTGGTCCGAAGGCTCTCTCGACCGTCTGCTGCAGGTGCTCGACGAGCACGGGCTGGAAAAGATCAAGCCGGTCTCAAGCTTCAAGGAACTGGCAAGCCTCAAAAAGGGCGAGGCGGCCTCGACGGTTCTCAGCGTCGAATCCGGTTTCGAGCTGGGTGACGTCGCCGTCATCGGCGAACAGGATATTCTCGGCGACCGCATGGTGCGCCGGTCGAAGCGGCGCAAGCGCGGTTCGGACTTCATCTCCGAGGTGGCGGGGCTGGAGGAGGGCGCGCTCGTCGTTCACGCCCAGCACGGCATCGGCCGGTTCGTGGGGCTGGAAACCATCCAGGCCGCCGGTGCGCCGCATGCCTGCCTGCTCCTGCACTATGCCGACGAGGCCAAGCTCTACCTGCCGGTCGAAAACATCGAGCTTCTGTCGCGTTACGGCTCGGCGGATGGCTCCGACTCGCAGCTCGACAAGCTGGGCGGCGTCGCCTGGCAGGCACGCAAGGCGAAGCTGAAGAAGCGGCTGCTCGACATGGCCGGCGCGCTGATCCGCATCGCCGCGGAGCGCGTCACGCGTCATGCCCCGGCGCTTGCAGCACCTGAGGGGATCTACGACGAATTTGCGGCCCGCTTCCCCTACGACGAGACGGAAGACCAGATGAATGCCATCGAGGCGGTGCGCGAGGATCTCGCCGCCGGCAAGCCGATGGACCGCTTAATCTGCGGTGATGTTGGTTTCGGCAAGACGGAAGTGGCGCTGCGGGCCGCCTTTATCGCCGCAATGAACGGCGTGCAGGTGGCGGTCGTCGTGCCGACGACGCTTCTCGCCCGCCAGCATTTCAAGACCTTCTCCGAGCGCTTCCGCGGCCTGCCGATCCGCGTGCAGCAGGCGTCCCGCCTCGTTGGCGCCAAGGAACTGGCGCTGACCAAGAAGGAAGTATCCGAAGGGAAGACCGACATCGTCGTCGGAACCCATGCGCTGCTCGGCTCCGGCATCAAGTTCGCCAATCTTGGCCTCCTGATCATCGACGAGGAGCAGCATTTCGGGGTGAAGCACAAGGAACGGCTGAAGGAGCTGAAATCGGATGTTCACGTCGTGACGTTGTCGGCGACGCCGATCCCGCGGACGCTGCAGCTGGCCATGACGGGTGTGCGCGAACTGTCGCTGATCACCACGCCACCGGTCGACCGCATGGCGGTGCGCACCTTCATCTCGCCGTTCGATCCGCTGGTGATCCGCGAGACGCTGATGCGCGAGCACTATCGCGGTGGCCAGAGCTTCTATGTCTGCCCGCGGCTTGCCGACCTTGCAGACATTCACGCCTTCCTGCAGTCGGACTGCCCGGAACTGAAGGTGGCGGTCGCCCATGGCCAGATGGCGGCGGGTGAGCTCGAAGACATCATGAACGCCTTCTATGACGGGCGCTACGACGTGCTGCTGTCGACGACGATCGTCGAATCCGGCCTCGACGTGCCAACCGCCAACACGCTGATCGTCCACCGGGCCGACATGTTCGGCCTTGCCCAGCTCTACCAGCTGCGCGGCCGCGTCGGCCGTTCCAAGGTCCGCGCCTTTGCGCTGTTCACGCTGCCGGCCAACAAGACGCTGACGGCGACCGCCGAACGGCGCCTGAAGGTGCTGCAGTCGCTCGACACGCTGGGCGCGGGCTTCCAGCTCGCATCGCACGACCTCGACATCCGCGGCGCCGGCAATTTGCTGGGCGAGGAACAGTCCGGCCACATCAAGGAAGTCGGTTTCGAACTCTACCAGCAGATGCTGGAAGAGGCCGTTGCCGAGGTGAAGGGCGAGGAAGAGATCCACGACAGCGGCTGGTCGCCGCAGATTTCCGTCGGCACGCCGGTGATGATCCCGGATGAATACGTGCCGGACCTGCATCTGCGGCTTGGCCTCTATCGTCGTCTCGGCGAAATCCGGGACCTGCAGGAGATCGACGCGTTCGGCGCGGAGATGATCGACCGCTTCGGCCCGCTGCCGATCGAGGTCCAGCATCTCCTCAAGATCGTCTACATCAAGGCGCTCTGCCGCAAGGCGAATGTCGAGAAGCTGGAAGCCGGTCCGAAGGGCATCGTCGTGCAGTTCCGCAACAAGGAATTCCCGGATCCGGCAAGCCTTGTCGGCTTCATCGCCAGGCAGGGCTCGATGGCGAAGATCCGTCCGGATCAGAGCGTGTTCTTCCTGCGCGACCTGCCGACCCCGGAAAAGCGCCTGGCCGGTGCCGGCGTCATCATGACCCAGCTGGCGGGACTGCTGAAGTAGCGTTCGCGTCGTCGGGATTGGTGAGCGCGTCGTCGCTGATCGCGACGGCGGCCTGGGTGTTGGGCGCGACCGGCGGCGGCATGGCGACGCCGCGCTTGCGTTCGCGCACCAGCGTGATCAGGCCGGAGCCGATGATGAGACCGATCCCGAGCAGCATGGGCGCGTCGACGCCGTCTCCGAAAATCAGGTAGCCGAGGATGATCGCCCAGATCATCTGGCTGTACTGGATAGGACTGACGACCGCGGCGGGCGCATAGAAGGTCGCATACATCAAGAGCACGTTTCCGAGCGCTCCGAGGATGCCGTAGCCGAGCAGCAGCAGCCATTCATGCCCTTCCGGCATGGTGAAGGTCGGCGCCATGACACCGGCGCAGATGATCAGTGCGCCGAGCGAACCGGCGCCGAACAATGAGATGCTTTTTTCAGACGGGCCGATGCCGCGCATGATGACGATGTTGATCGCCGCAGCCAGACCGGCAGCGAGGGCGGCGGCGTGACCGATTCCGAGCTCGCGAAAGCCGGGGCGCAGGACGACCAGAACGCCGATGAAGCCGAGGATGACGGCGCTCCAGCGACGAATGCCGACCTCTTCCTTGAGGAAGATCACCGACATGATGGTGACGAAACACGGCAGCAGGAAGATCAGCGAGAAGGCTTCTGCCATCGACAGATGCGTGAAGGCCGTGACGCTGGTGATCGCCCCGATCGCCGAACAGACGAATCGCAACATCCAGAGTGGCCGGTTGACACTGCGGACAGTGTCGAGCCAGCGGTCCGAGCGCTTCTTCAGAAAGGGCAGGGCGAGCAGCGAGAGAAGCGCACCGAAAAAGGCCGATTCGTAAGGTGGGATGCGGCCTTCGATCATCTTCACCGACGCGTCGCTGAAGGAAAACGCGGCAAACGAGCCGAAAGCGATCAGGACGCCCTTGAGGGCAAAATCATTGCGCATGGGTCGCGGTCTCTTGGATACGGGAGAGTGAGACGTTCAATCGATCGGGCGCATCCGTCATTCGTCGGCCGGCGGTCTTCAACGCTGACCGGCTCCTCCCTGCGGCAATTGCCACATCCTGCTCCGGTCGCATTTCAACCCTGTCGCCGCATCGTGTCTTGCGAATGCGCTCAGATCGAACCTGCTCTAAGACTGTGGCCCTTTGCCGTCAATTCAGATTCGCGCTGCCCCGTTCCTTCTCTGCGGCAATCTGACGGAAGGCATTGGCGAGCACCTGTGCGGGCTGGGCGCCGCTGACCGCATATTTCTGATCGATGATGATGAAGGGCACGCCGCTGACGCCCATTTTCTGTGCCTGCTGGATCTCGTCCTTCACGGTGTCCTTGTCCGCATCCGAATAGAGGAGGCGTTCGACAACGGCGCGGTCGAGGCCGGCCTTTTGGCCGATGTCGAGCAGAACGCCGGCGTCGCCGATGTTGAGTCCCTCTTCGAAATTGGCCTTGAACAGCAGATCGACGACCTTCTGGTGGACATCGTTGCCTTCCTGCATGGCCCAATGGATCAGGCGGTGCGCATCGAGCGTGTTCGGACCGACCTTGATCTTGTCGAAGTGGTAGTCGATCCCGTCTTCCTTGCCGAGTTCCGTCAGCTGGGCATGGGCACGGTCGAGGGCTTCCTCGCCGCCGAACTTGGCGGCAAGGTGCGCGCGCTGATCGACGCCTTCTGGCGGGAAGTCCGGATTGAGCTGGAAGGGACGAAACGTCACCTCGGCCTCGATGCCTTGCGGGGCCACTTCGGCGAGCGCCTTTTCCAGCCGGGCCTTGCCGAGATAGCACCAGGGGCAGACAACGTCGGAGACGACATCGATGACGAGCTTTTCCATGAACGGGGTCCTTCCGGCTTTGGCTTTTTGCCAGACCTAGGCCGGAAGGCTTCGAACTTCAAGGCGTTACGCGGAGGTAACTACCCACGTCGTGGTTATTGAGCCCTGGCATCCCACCAGGTTTCGAGCTGGTAGCCATAGAGCGGCGCCTTTTCGACATGCTCGATCTGCTTCCAGCGAGCGACCCATTGTTCGCCGACATAGTAGAGGGGGATGACGTAGTGGCCGGCGACCAGCAGCCGGTCGTAGGCGCGCACCGCGGCCGTGAAATCCTCCTGGCTGCGGGCGGCCAGCAGCGCCTCGATCATCCGGTCGATATCCGGGTCGGCGACACCGGCATAATTGTACGTGCCTTCCAGGTCCTTCGAAATGGAGCCCCAGCGATAGAGCTGCTCGGCGCCGGGCGAGAGGGAGGATGGATAGGCCTTGATGATCACATCGTAGTCGTAGCTGTTCGAGCGGCTCTGGTATTGCGCGTCGTCAACGGTGCGGATCGCCATGTTGACGCCGATCAGCTTCAGCGTGCGCTGATAGGCCAGCGCCATCTTCTCCTGGTCGGCGTTCTGGGTCATGACCTCGAAGGCGAGCGGCTTGCCGTCGGGACCCACCATCTGACGCCCCTGGATCGTGTAGCCTGCCTCCTTGAAGAGATCGACGGCCTTGCGCAGCACCTTGCGGTCGCTGCCCGAACCGTCGGTCACCGGGAACTCGTAGGTGCCGGCGAGAATGGCCGGATCGAGCTTGTCCTTCGCCGGGCCGAGCAGTTTCAGCTCCCGCTCGTCGGCGGCGTGGCCATAGGCGCCAAGGTCGGAATTCTGCCAGAAGCTTTCGGTGCGATGGAACTGGTTGCCGTAGAGGTTCCTGTTCATCCACTCGAAATCGAGCGACCAGGTGAGGGCTTCACGCAGCTTCTCGTTCTGAAAGACGGGCCGGCGCATGTTGAAGACGAAACCGAGCATGCCGGACGGCAGACCAGGCTTGACCGTCTCCTTGATCACGTCGCCGTTCTGGACCGCCGGGAAGTCGTAGGCGCGGGCCCAATGCGTTGCATCGCCCTCCGGATAGACGTTGACGTTGCCCTTCTTGAAGGCCTCGAACAGCGTCGACTGCTGGAGGAAATACTTGACCGTGATCTTGTCGTAATTGTCGAAGCCGACCTTGGCGGGAATATCCTTGCCCCAGTAGTTCGGATCCCGCTCGTAGACGATCTGCTCGCCGGGCGTGATAGACTTAATCTTGTAGGGTCCGGATCCGACCGGAATGTCGAGCGACGTCTGCTCGAATGTGTCGGGATTGATCGCGTGCTTCGGCAGGATCGGCGACATGGCGATGATCATCGGCGTTTCCCGGTTCGCCTTGTCGTTGAAGGTGAAGCGCACGCTGTTCTCGCCCACCTTCTCCATCTTCTCGACTGTCTTCAGCCGGTTGTTGTAAGGCGGGCGGCCCTTGTCGGCGAGCAGGTTGAAGGAGAAGATCACATCATCGGCGGTGACCGGCTTTCCGTCCTGCCAGTGCGCCTTGGGATTGAGATTGAACTGGATATAGGTGCGGTCGTCGTCCCACTCGACGCTTTCGGCGAGCAGCCCGTAGAGGCTGAAGGGCTCGTCGGAGGACCGCGTCATCAGCGACTCGTAGAAGAGATTGCCATATTCCGGATCCCAGATGCCGCGGGCGGTGGTGCGCATGCCCTTCAGCACGAAGGAATTGAGGCTGTCGAAGGTGCCGACGACGCCATAGGTGATCTCGCCGCCCTTCTTCACATCCGGATTGACGTAAGGGAAGTTCTTGTAGTCGGACGGCAGTGCCGGATCTCCGTGCATGGCGATGCCGTGGACGGGCTCGGCGCAAGCCAGAGCGGGAGCCAGAAGCATGGAAAGGCAAAGGAGAAGGCGGCGCATTTCGCTGTATCCCATAGAGTGCGGACGATTCCCCTGGACGTTACCATGGGCGGCGGCATTTCCAACCTTTGACCTTCCGGAAGCGGCCTTTGTTGGGCCGGGTGTCAAAAAATGCGAAAGAAATACTGGATATCCCGATTGTGGCAATGTAACAGGATGGGCGGAAATGCCGGGGTCATCCAATTGCCTTATTTGGGAGACAGGTGATCACCACATGTGACCCGTGACGCGGAAGGTCGGCAGGAAGCCGCCACCGTTTCAATTTCAGGAGATGGAATTCGTTATGATCTCAATCGCGCGTAAAATTCTTCCGGCCTTTGCAGCAACGCTTGCGCTGGGCATTGGCTACGGCGCGCAGCCGGTTGCCGCTCAGGACGCGCCTGCGGCCGGGCAGCCGCCGCTTGGCTGGTTCAAGACCTGCAACAAGCAGGAAGACAACGACATCTGCCTCGTCCAGAACATCGTTCGCGCCAACAACGGCCAGATGCTGACCGCCGTCGCGCTGATCAGCATCGAAGGCAAGGTCAACCGCAAGCTCTTGCAGGTGTCGGTTCCGACCGCCCGCCTGATCCAGCCGGGCGTACAGATGCAGATCGACGGTGGCCAGGGCCAGAAGATCGATTACGCCGTCTGCCTGCCGGACCGCTGCACGGCCGAAGTCCCGCTGACCGACGCGATGATCGCATCGCTGAAGAAGGGCGGCGAGGTCGTGTTCACCTCGATCAACTTCCGTCGCGCCCCGAACCCGATCAAGGTCAGCCTCGGCGGCTTCACGGCAGCCTATGACGGCGAGCCGATGTCGGAATCGAAGCTTGCCGAAACCCAGCGCAGCCTGGAAGAAAGCATGCAGAAGAAGGCCGAAGAGGCCCGCAAGAAACTCGAAGACGCCCAGAACGCCGCCAAGCAGTCCGAAAACAACTGATCGGATCGCCGCGCATGCGCGTCTGCATAACAGAACCCGGCTTTCGAGCCGGGTTTTTTGTTGTATGAAAGAAGCTGCTTACGGCGCCGCCATCATCGCCGAACTGGAATTGCCATGAACAACAACGTCATCAAATTTGAGCGCCCGAAAAAGCCGAAGGAAAAGCGGCCGATGTCGCCCAGGACGCAGAAGCTCCTGATCATCGCCGGCGTCATCCTCGGGATCGCCGCTGTCTACACCTATTATGCTCTGACCCTGCCGGGGCAGGCGGGCGTCTGATTTTTTCAACGGAAATGCAAATGGCGACCCCTGCAGGATTCGAACCTGCGACCATCGGCTTAGAAGGCCGGTGCTCTATCCAGCTGAGCTAAGGGGCCGTTTGCCGGGAAAAGCGGTCAAATGGCGATATGCGCCTTTGGGACCTCAGTGGGTCCAGGGCTGCGTGCGGCTGTAGCGGAAGTTATCCGTGTAGGACAGCGCCTTGCGGGTCGCTTCCTTGGGCTGGATCACCCGGTACTCGATACCCTTGCGCTGGGCGTAGGCTTCGGCTTCTTCCTGCGTTTCGAAGGTCAGCTTGACCTGCTGCAGCATGTCCGACGAGGAGGTGTAACCCATGATCGGATCGATCTTGCGGGCAACGCTTTGATCGAATTCGAGTACCCAGAGATGCGTCTTTGCCTTTCCGGACTGCATGGCGGTCTTGGCGGGACGGTAGATCTTGGCAGACATGGTTCGAACACGCTCCGAATGAAGGTTCCGATGATATTGTTCCACAGTTTGAACCGAATGTCTTTCCATTCCGTTCAAGGCGGCTGGTCGGAGTGGAGAGATTCGAACTCCCGACCCTCTGGTCCCAAACCAGATGCGCTACCAGGCTGCGCTACACTCCGTTTGACCAACGAAGCGGGGATACACGTTTCGTTTCCGCGCTGCAATAGCAATTTGTCCTTGTACCGGCAGTGTCCATCGCCCGGGTGCTGCCACGCTTGACGGGCCCGGAAGAATTGGAAAGGATCGCCTGCGGATGATCTCCTCCGCTTGCCTTCCGTCTTCCTGCTTCCGGGACCTCCCATGATCGACCTGATTATCAAGAACGCCAACCTTCCCGACGGCCGCGCTGGTGTGGACATTGGCATCGCCGGCGGCAGGATTGCAGCCGTCGAACCCGGCATTTCCGTCGAGGGCGCGGAGGTGATCGATGCGACCGGGCGGCTGGTGACGCCGCCTTTCGTCGACCCGCATTTTCACATGGACGCGACGCTGTCTCTCGGACTGCCGCGGATGAACGTGTCCGGCACGCTGCTGGAGGGAATCGCGCTCTGGGGCGAGTTGAGGCCGATCCTGACGCGCGAGGCGCTGGTCGAGCGCGCGCTTCGCTATTGCGACCTTGCCGTCTCGCAGGGGCTCCTGTTCATCCGCAGCCATGTCGATACCTCCGATCCGCGGCTGGTGACGGTCGAAGCGATGCTGGAAGTCAAAGAGAAGGTCTGTCCGTATATCGACCTGCAGCTCGTTGCCTTTCCGCAGGACGGCTACTACCGGGCGAAAGACGGGGTCGCTTCGCTCGTCCGGGCGCTCGACATGGGCGTCGACATCGTCGGCGGCATTCCGCATTTCGAGCGGACGATGGATGAGGGTCGCCAATCGGTCGAGGCGCTCTGCCGGATCGCCGCGGAGCGCGGTCTGCCGGTCGACATGCACTGCGACGAGACCGACGATCCGATGTCGCGTCACATCGAGACGCTGGCGGCGGAGACGGTGCGGTTCGGGCTGCAGGGCAGGGTGGCGGGATCGCACCTGACCTCCATGCACTCGATGGACAACTACTACGTATCCAAGCTGATCCCGCTGATGGCGGAGGCTCAGATCAACGTCATCCCCAATCCGCTGATCAACATCATGCTGCAGGGGCGCCACGACACCTATCCGAAGCGGCGCGGCATGACACGGGTGAAGGAACTGATGGAGGCCGGGCTCAACGTCTCCTTCGGCCATGACTGCGTGATGGACCCCTGGTATTCCATGGGCTCCGGCGACATGCTGGAGGTCGGGCACATGGCGATCCATGTGGCGCAGATGGCCGGCATCGAGGACAAGCGGAAGATATTCGACGCGATCACCGTCAATTCGGCGAAGACGATGGGGCTGGAAGGCTATGGTCTTACAAACGGCTGCAACGCCGACCTCGTGATTCTGCAGGCGCGCGATCAGCAGGAGGCGCTGCGGCTGAAGGCCAACCGGCTGGCCGTGATCAAGGGTGGCAAGGTGATCGCGCGCTCTGCGCCGCGCGTCAGCGACATTTTCCTGCCGGGCAGGCCAGGCTCGGTCGATGCCTCCACCTACGCCCCGAACGTCTGATCAGACCGGCTGCGGCGACGCTGCCTGTGGCCTCGGGAACGGGCGGAAGGTCATGGCGATCGCGAAGGCGCCGAGCCCAAGCACCGAGCAGGTGATGTACATCAGGCCGTAGCTGCCGGTCGTGTCGTAGATCCAGCCGCCGAGCACGGGACCCGTCGCCATGCCAAGCCCGCCGGCCATGCCGGTGCCGCCCATGATCGTGCCCATCATCTTCATCGGGAAATTTTCGCGCACCAGCACCGCGTAGAGCGGCATGATGCCTGCATAGATGAAGCCGAAGATCGCGGCGACCAGATAGAACTGGAAGAGTTCGCGGGTGAAATAGTAGCCCATGGCGCCGACGGACTGGGCCAGCAGGCCGGCGACGAGAATGCGCTTGGCGCCGAAACGGTCGCCCATCAGGCCGAAGCCGATGCGTCCGCCCATGCCGGCAATGCCCTCGACGGAATAGATGGAAACGGCGGCGATCGCCGAAATGCCGCAGATTTCCGCGTAGCTGACGGTATGGAAGATCGGGCCGGAATGGGTGGCGCAACAGAAGAAGTTGGTCAGCACCAGACAGATGAACTGCAGCGAGGTCACGGCTTCGCGCACCGTCATGGCCGGGTTCGGGTCATCGAAAGATGCTCCACCGGTTCCGCCCATCGGAGCGGTTATGACAGGCGGACGGCGGAGCAGCAGCGCCGTCGGGATGGTGGTGAGCGCGACGACGGCGGCGAGGATGGTCAGCACCTGCTGCCAGTCGCGCGTTTCGGCAAGCCTTGCGGCGAGCGGCGACATGGTGACGGGGGCCAGCCCCATGCCGGCGGAGACGAGGGAGACCGCAAGGCCGCGCCCGGTCTGGAACCAGCCGACGACGGTTGCCATCATCGGCGCGAAGAAGGCCGCCACCGTGCCACCCATCAGGATGCCGAATGTCAGCTGGAAGGCGAGGAGCGATGTCGCATGTGCCGTAAGCCAGACGCTTGCCGCAAACATGGCGGCGCCGGCAAGCACGACCGGACGCGCGCCGAACCGGTCGGACAATGCACCCCAGATCATCGAGCTGAAGGCCATGGCGAGAAAGGCGATCGTCATCGCCCCGGAAATGCCTGTCCGCGACCAGCCGGTGGCGACCGTCATCGGGTTGAGAAGCACCGGCAGGGAGAACAGCGTCCCCATTGCCACGCAGCCCATCAAGCCGCCGGCGGCGACCATGATCCAACGATAAGGCGACTGCTGCATTGTCCCCTCCGGACGAAACCGTAGACTTGTTATTTATGTTGATATCAACATTAAGTCTATATCGCAAGAGGCGACGAAAATCGGGGTGAAATCAGCCCCAGACGCCCTCGTGAATGATGGCGGCCTCGTCTTCCAGCATTGGTCCAATGACTTCCACTTCCCTCTGTCCGGCGGCAAAGACCGTGCGGCAGGGGAGGTCCAACGTCGGGTTTTCCGGGTGATTTCCGGTGATCGTCTTCAGCTTGGATTCCGATAGGCCGTAGACGACGCGCTTCAAACCGGTCCAATAGATGGCGCCAGCGCACATGGCGCAGGGTTCGGCGGATGTGTAGATGGTGCATTCCTTCAGAAGCTCCATCGGCAGCGTCGTCGAGGCGCGCGTCATCAAAACGCGTTCGGCGTGGCCCGTCATGTCGTGATCCGGCATGAAGGCGTTGTGCTGGGTCATCAGCACCTTCCCGTCCGGTCCGACCAGGATGGAGGCGAAGGGGTGCACACCTGCAGCCTTCGCCTTGGCCGATTCGTCGATGGCCTGGCGCAGCAGCGCCTCGTGGTCGAGTTCTTCGCACATTATCGCCAAGGTCCTTGCTCCTCTACTGGCATCTCTATTGGAGCTGAAACTCGCCTTGATCGATGTTCTTTTCAAGTGCATCTATTGATTTGTATCGTGCGAATTGTTCGCACGTTCGGAGGTGCGCCCGGTGTCCCTGATTTCTCCCGCCGCCATGCTTTTCGACGAAGTGGCCCGCATCGGCTCCATTCGGCGGGCCGCGGAGCATCTGAACGTGTCGCCGTCGGCGCTCAACCGACGCATTCTCAATCTCGAGGCCGAATATGGCGTGAAGCTCTTCGAGCGGCTGCCGCGCGGTGTTCGCCTGACGTCGGCGGGAGAAGTGCTGATCGCCGACATTCGCCGCTGGCGGGCAGAGCAGGATCGCTCCCGCGTCCGGCTTCAGGAGATGCAGGGCCTGCGTCGTGGCCATCTGGCGGTCGGATTGATGGAATGCCTCGCCGGCGACTTCGCCCGCGACATGTTCGAGACCGTGCAGCAGAAGTTCTCTCGCTTCACGCTCGACGTCTTCATCGGCGGCACGTCGCATATCATCGAGAAGCTGCAGGCGAGCGAACTCGATATCGCCATATGTTTCAACGTCGCGGACCTTCCTTATATCCGCAAACTCGTGACCTTCCAGGTGCCGGCCGGGATCGTCGTGTCGCCGGAGCATCCGCTGGCGGCACGGTCCAGCGTGCATCTGAGCGACTGCATGGATTTTCCCTACATCCTGCCGGATGCGACACTGGCATCCCGCAAGCTGATCGACCGGGCGCTCGAAGCGGCCAATTTTCGGGCGATCCCCAGCCTCGTCACCAATTCCAGCAGTCTCCTCAAGCTGCTCGTCGGCGATCACCGGCACATTGCCTTCCTCGGGCCGGTCAACATCATGCAGGAGCTCAAGGACAATCGGCTGCGCTTTCTCGCGGTTTCCGGACGGCAGATGCCATACGAGGAATTGTCGCTCGTCACCCGCAGCACGCATGCGCCGAGCGCGGCCGTTCAGGCCATCATTCAACTCTTGAAGGAGCGCATGGAAGCCTTGCCTTACCACACGAAAGCGGTCTAACGTCAGTGTTGCGTTTTTTGCAACGCACCGCTCGAAACAATATGCTTGTGTGCGCTGCAAAAGCGGCACCAACTACCGGTTATAAGAATGCAAGGGGACATGAGTGGAACTGGGTGATTTGGCAGTAGGTCGGCATGCGTCGGTAGCGCATCCGAATACGGCCGGTGACAGTGTGGCACCGGCACATATCCGTTTGGTCATTTCCTGCAATTCAGCACATCGAAAAGAGCCGGGCGCCGGTGCGGTCAGTCGCATGAGCGCGCAGTCGAGATATGCTTCGACGGCTTGGGGTTGAGCAGGGGACAGCGATGGAAAACAAGCCTTTACCTCGCCTTGAACTGACGGGAATTACCAAGCGGTTCCCCGGCGTTCTCGCGAATGATCACGTGAGCTTTTCGGTGCTGCCCGGCGAAATTCACGCCCTTCTCGGCGAGAACGGCGCCGGCAAGTCGACGCTGGTCAAAATGATCTATGGCATCATGCAGCCGGACGAGGGTCAGATCCGCTGGAACGGCCAGGCGATGACGATTTCCAATCCGAAGGCCGCGCGCAAGCTCGGCATCGGCATGGTGTTCCAGCACTTCTCGCTGTTCGACGCGATGACCGTTCTGGAAAACATCGCGCTCGGCATGGATGCGAAGATCCCGGCCCGCGATCTGGAAGCGCGCATCCTCGAGGTGATGAAGCAGTATGGGCTGAAGCTGGAGCCGCATCGCATCGTGTCGACGCTCTCCGTCGGCGAGCGTCAGCGCATCGAGATCGTGCGGGCGCTGCTCCTCAATCCGAGCCTGCTGATCATGGACGAACCCACCTCGGTGCTGACGCCGCAGGAAGTCGAGCAATTGTTCGTGGTCCTGCGCCAGCTCGCCAAGGAAGGCTGTTCGATCCTCTACATTTCCCACAAGCTGCACGAGATCAAGGCGCTCTGCGACACCGCGACCATCCTGCGCGGCGGCAAGCTGGTCGACACCTGCGACCCGAAGGTCGAGACGTCGCGCTCGATGGCGGAAAAGATGATCGGCGGCGGGCTGAAGGATATCCAGAAGGCGGCTGACCGCTCTTTCGGTCAGGACATGCTGATCGTCAACAAGATGGACGTGCCGACGACCGAGGCCTTCGGTACGTCTCTGAAGGACGTGACCTTCACGGTCAAGGCCGGCGAGATATTCGGCATTGCCGGTGTGGCGGGCAACGGCCAGAACGAGTTGTTGCTGGCGCTTTCCGGTGAGATCCCGTCGCTCGGAGCCGACCACGTGACTGTCGACGGCGCGCCGATCGGGAAGATGACGGCAAAGCAGCGCCGCCTGTCCGGCATGGCCACGGTTCCCGAAGAACGCAACGGTCATGCCGCGGTGCCGGATTTCTCGCTCTCCGACAATGCGGTGCTGACGGCCCGCGACCGGCTCGGCATGGTCCGGATGGGCCTCATCGATTCCGGTGTCGCGCGGACCTATGCCGGCGAGGTCATCACATCCTTTTCGGTCAAGGCGCTCGGTCCCGGTTCCATGGCCGGTTCGCTTTCGGGCGGTAACCTGCAGAAATACATCATGGGCCGCGAGATCATGCAGAAGCCGACCGTGCTGGTGGTCAGCCAGCCGACATGGGGCGTCGATGCGGGTGCGGCTGCGGCCATCCACCAGGCTCTGGTCGATCTTGCCGCCGCTGGCTCCGCAATCGTCGTCATCAGCCAGGACCTCGACGAACTCCTGTCGCTCTGCGATACGCTCGCCGTCATCAATGAAGGACGGCTGTCGAAATCGATGCGGGTCGTCGATGCGGACATCGAGGAGATCGGATTGCTGATGGGCGGCATTCACGGCGAGAGCCACGCATCCGCAACCCAGACCAAGGCGGAGCCCGCCCATGCGCATTAAACTGGAAAAACGCCCCGAGCCCAGCCGGCTGATGCTGGTGGTGACACCGATCGCCTCCGTTCTGGCCACCATGATCATCGGCGTCATCGTTTTCGACGCCATCGGCGTCAACGGCCTGCAGGCGGTCATCGACATCTTCCTGACGCCGCTGCTCGCCTCCTACAAGTGGCAGGACGTCGCCGTGAAGGCCGCGCCGCTGATCATCATCGCGCTCGGCCTGTCGCTCGGCAACCGGGCCCAGGTGTGGAACATCGGGGCTGAAGGTCAGTATATTATCGGCGCGCTCTGCGCCGCCGGTATGGGCATTGCTGCTGGTACCGCCGGCGGGGCGCCCGTGATGATCGCCATGATCATTGCCGGTATCGTTGGCGGCACGCTGTGGGCGGCGGTACCGGCCTTCCTGCGCACCCGGTTCAACGTCAACGAGATCCTGTCGACGCTGATGTTCACCTATGTGGCGCTGCAGGTGCTGGGCTATCTCGTCGGTGGCCCGTGGAAGGATCCGAACGGGCGAAACTTTCCGGCCACCGCACCGCTGCAGCCCGACCAGACCCTGCCGATCCTGTTTCCCGGCACGACGATCCATCTCGGCGTTGCGATCGCGGTCATCCTGCCGTTTGTCTTCTGGCTGATCATGTCCCGGTCGGTCTTCGGCTTCCAGATCCGCGTCGTCGGCAGTGCGCCGCAGGCGGCTCGCCACGGCGGGTTCGATGCCAAGCAGACGATCTGGGTGACGCTGCTGATCGGCGGCGGCATGGCGGGGCTTGCCGGCGCGCTGGAATTTGCCGGCCTGTTGAAGGCAATCAATCTCGGCTTCCCGTCCGGTTACGGCTTCACCGCCATTATCGTCTCCTTCCTCGGCCGGCTGCATCCGATCGGCTGCCTCCTGGCCGGCATCGTGCTTGCCGTCACCTATGTCGGTGGGCAGGTGGCACAGACAACCGTTCACATCCCCAATTCGACGGCGGGCATCTTCCAGGCGATGATGCTGTTCTTCATCCTGGCGAGTGATATCCTGGTGCGCTACCGTGTGCGCATCGTGCCAAGCCACAAGGCCGCCCCAGTGCCGGCAGCGGGAGAGTAACGCATGAGCCTCGATTTCATCATCGCTGCGATCATCACCGTCGTCGGTCTGACGACACCCATCCTGCTCGCCGGGCTTGGCGAACTGGTCGTCGAAAAATCCGGCGTTCTCAATCTCGGCGTCGAAGGCATGATGCTGATGGGGGCGATCTCTGGCTTCGGCGTCACGGTCATGACCTTCAATCCATGGATCGGCATGCTCGGTGCCGCCGCCGGCGGCGCGCTGTCTTCCATGCTGTTTGCCGTGCTGGTGCTGCAACTGAATTCCAACCAGGTTGCGACCGGCCTTGCGCTGACGATTTTCGGCACTGGCCTGTCATCGTTGCTCGGACTTTCCTTCGTCGGCCGCATCGTCATGCCGTTCGGCTCGATCTTTCCGGATTTTCTCGCCCGTGACCCGATCCTCAAGGTGATCTTCGGCTATTCGCCGATCGTCTATTTCGCGCTGATCATGGTGCCGCTGGTGGCTTGGTTCCTGAAGTCGACGCGCGCCGGGCTCATCCTGCGCGCTGTCGGCGAGAACGACCATTCGGCGCATTCGATCGGCTATTCGGTGATCGGCGTGCGCTATGCGGCGATTGCTTTCGGCGGGGCGATGGCCGGCATTGGCGGCGCCTACTTCTCGATGGTGATCACGCCGATGTGGGCGGAGAAGATGACCGCGGGCAGGGGCTGGATCGCTCTTGCACTCGTCGTCTTCGCCGGCTGGCGGACGGGTCGCCTTCTGGTCGGCGCCTACTTCTTCGGCATCCTGATGGCGCTCGAACTTTACGCCAAGGCCGCCGGATTCTCCTTCCTTCCGTCACAGTTCTGGGCGGCCATGCCCTATCTGATGACCGTTGTCGCGCTGGCGGTTATTTCCGCCCGCAAGAATGCCGGGGGCAGCGCGCCTGCCTGCCTCGGCAAGCCTTTCCTACCCTCAACCTGAACATCATAAACAGGAGACCTCCATGGGAATTATCAATCGTCGCACAATGCTCAAGGCCGCTGGCGCCGCTGCGGCCCTGCCGCTGCTGGGCCGCGCCGCCTTCGCCGCTGACAAGGTCAAGATCGGTTTCGTCTTCCTCGGCCCGATCGGCGACTACGGCTGGACCTGGGCCCACAACAAGGGCCGCCTGGCCGTCGACGAAGCGCTCGGCGACAAGGTCGAGACGGTCTATGTCGAAAACGTGCCGGAAGATGCGTCCGCCATCCCGGTCATCCGCGACCTGGCGCAGCAGGGCTGCAAGCTGATCTTCACCACGTCCTACGGCTACATGGACCAGACCATCGAAGTCGCCAAGGAATTCCCGGATGTGATGTTCGAGCATTGCACGGGCTTCAAGCGCGCCGATAACGTCTCGACCTACAACTCGAAGTTCCATGAAGGCCGCGCCGTTCTCGGCACGATCGCCGGCAAGATGTCGAAGTCCGGCACGCTCGGCTACCTCGGCTCGTTCAAGGTTCCGGAAGTGGTGCTCGGCGTGAACTCCTTCTGCCTGTCGGCGCAGAAGCAGAACCCGGACGCCAAGGTCAAGCTCGTGATGATCGACAGCTGGTTCGACCCGCCGAAGGAAGCGGCTGCGACCGAAACGCTGATCAACCTCGGCTGCGATATCGTCACCACCCACACCGACAGCCCGGCTGCGCTGCAGATCCTCGAGCAGAAGGGCCTTTACGGCTTTGGCCAGGGCGCCGACATGTCGTCCTTCGCACCGAAGGCGCACCTGACCGCCATCGAAGACATCTGGGGTCCGTATTACGTCGAGCGTGCAAAGGCGATTGTCGAAGGCACGTGGAAGTCGGCCGACACCTGGGACGGCATGAAGGAAGGCACCGTGGTGATTTCGCCGTACAACGAGGTCATTCCGGAGGATGTGCGCAAGCTCGCCGACGACATTCAGGCCGGTTACAAGGACGGCAGCTATGACATCTTCACGGGCCCGATCTACGATCAGGACGGCAACCTCAAGGTCAAGGACGGTGAGGTCATGACCATGGATCAGCTCGCCGTCATCGACTGGTTCGTCAAGGGCGTCGAGAGCGCCGCCTGATTTCAACGCGGTATTCGATCAGGAAGGGCGGGGAGCGATCCCCGCCCTTTCTCGTTGCTCCGTCGAGGCTTGCTGTTCTTTTGACACTTGTCAAAGCCATGGTGTCCTGTGTGCTGTAGGAAAGACCGGTATCCTGTCGGTCTCTGGCATGAAGGGATGGCGCGCGGATGATTACCGAGGACCAGAAAGCCGTAGCCGACTTCCTGCGCAGCGCGGCGGGGAGCGCAGAAGCGGACGAGATCGAGACGCATATTTCGAGGATATTCCTCGGCCGCGACCGCGTCTTCAAGCTGAAGCGGGCGGTGGCGTTGCCCTATGTCGATTTCTCGACGGTCGGCAAACGCCTGGCAGCCTGCGAGAAGGAAGTCGCGCTCAACACGCCCACCGCGCCGGGGCTTTATCTCGGCATCGAGCGGATCGTTCGGCAGGCTGACGGCAGCCTCGGATTCGGCGGCGAGGGGGAGCTTGTCGATGCGGTCGTCGTCATGCGCCGCTTTGAGCAATCCGCGCTCATGGACGCCATGGCGGAGGTTGGCGAGTTGACGACGGCTCACGTCGAGCGGGTCGCCGAGACTGTCGCCGCATTTCACCGGGGCGCTGAGATCATCCACGGCGAGGGTGGGGCCGCCAATATCGCGGCTGTCCTTGACATCAACGAGCAGGGCTTTGCCAGCAGCCGGGTCTTCGATCCGGACGAGGTCGCGCGCCTCAATGCGCTGTTCCGCGTACATCTTTCCCGCCATGCCGGACATCTCGATGCACGAGCCGTCGCGGGAAAGGTCCGGCGCTGCCATGGCGATCTGCACCTGCGCAACATCTGCTGGCTTGATGGCGCGCCGCGGCTGTTCGATTGCATCGAGTTCAACGACCGGATCGCCACGACCGACGTGCTCTATGATCTCGCCTTCCTGTTGATGGACCTCTGGCATCGCGGCCTGACTGCCCATGCCAATCTGGTCGCCAACCGTTATTTCGACCTGAGCGGAGAAGAGGACGGCTTTGCTCTCCTGTCGTTTCTGATGGCCCTCCGCGCCGCCGTCCGCGCTCATGTGACCGCGACGGCTTTCGAGGAAAGCACAGTCGACAGGACTGATCTCGAGGCAGTCGCATTCAGCTATCTTGCGCTGGCCCGGGACCTTCTGGAGGAGCGTCCGCCACGACTTCTGGCGATCGGTGGTTTCAGCGGATCCGGCAAGAGCACCGTGGCGGAACGGCTGGCCGATCGGCTGGGGCCGCCGCCGGGTGCCCGCATTCTGGAAAGCGATACGATTCGCAAGGCGATGCACGGCGTATCGCGTGAAACGCATCTGCTACCGGAAGCCTATCGCCCGGAGGTCTCGGAACAGGTCTATGGGCAGATATTTGCCCGCAGTCAGGCCACACTTATGGAGGGGGCGGCGGTTCTTGCAAACGCAGTCTTCGATCTGCCGGCGATGCGGGCCGGGATTGCCGAAAGCGCGGTTGCGGCAAACGTGCCCTTCTGCGGTGTCTGGCTGGACATCGAACCGGAGCGCCTGCGCGAAAGGGTCGGCGCGCGCCGGGGCGGCTCGTCCGATGCCACCGTCGATGTATTGGAACGCCAGCTGCAGCGTGGCGGCGGTGACAACGACTGGGTTCGCATCGACGCGGATCGGCCGGTGGATGAGGTGGTCCGCTCCATTCTTGATATCGCCAATTGCATCTGACATGCGCATGAAGAAGACGGACCGATCGGCAGGAGGAGATTACCCATGACTATTCTCGCAGTCGCCCTCAACCCCACCATCGACATATCCAGCGAGGTGCAGCATGTGCAGCCGACGCACAAGATGCGCACGTCGCTCCAGGAGCGCCATGCCGGTGGCGGCGGCGTCAATGTCGCGCGGGTCATCGCCAAGCTTGGCGAGCGTCCGGAACTTCTGATTCTCTCAGGCGGGGCGACGGGCGCGCTGCTTGAGGAAATCCTGGCGCAACTGCCGATTACTCTCAGAACGGTCCATGTCAGCGGCTCCACGCGCATTGCCTTCATGGTCTTTGAAAGGGACACTGGGCAGGAATATCGCTTCGTGCCGGAAGGTGCGGACATCACCGCAGATGAACTCGAAAAGGCGATGGCGGCGGTGGCCGGGTTTCGCGGCGACTACATCGTTGCCAGCGGCTCGCTTCCGCGTGGGGCGCCGGACGATACCTATGCGAAGATGTCCGATATTGCTGCCGCCAATGGGGTCCGTTTCGTGCTCGACACGTCCGGCGCGCCGCTGCGCGCGACGCTTGAGAAGGGCCAGGTCTTTCTGGTCAAGCCGAGCCTCGGTGAGCTGGAGACGCTGGCAGGCCGAAAGCTCGACGAGGCGGGCCTGCGCGAAGAGGCGATGCGGCTGGTGAGAGACGGCCGTTCGCAATATGTCGCGGTCACGCTGGGGCGCGAGGGCGCGATCCTTGCCGGTGCGGACGGCATCCTGCGGGTGCCCGCCATTCACGTTCCGGTCAAGTCGGCGGTCGGCGCGGGCGACAGCTTCGTCGGCGCACTGGTGTGGATGCTTTCCAACGGCGGCACCATGGAAGAGGCCTTCCGCTTCGGGGTTGCGGCGGGTGCTGCGGCGGCCATGACACCGGGCACCGAACTCTGCCATCGCGACGATATCTTCGCGATTTACGAGGGCAGGGCGGCCTACGACACCGAAGCCTGATGGCGACGGCGTTCAGATCAGCCGCAAGCCCTTCAGGCTCGCATGCCCCTGCTTGCCGATGATGATGTGATCATGGACGGTGATGCCGAGCGGCTTGGCCGTGTCGATGATCATGCGCGTCATGTCTATGTCGGCGCGCGAGGGCGTCGGGTCGCCGGAGGGATGGTTGTGCACGAGGATGACGGCCGTTGCCGACAGTTCCAGCGCGCGTCGCACCACTTCGCGGGGATAGACCGGCGTGTGGTCGACGGTGCCCTTACCCTGCACCTCGTCGGCGATCAGCGCGTTGCGCTTGTCGAGGAACAGGATGCGGAATTGCTCGCGGGCTTCATGGGCCATCGCCGTGTGACAGTAATCGATGACGGCCGACCATGAGCCGAGAACCTGTCGGCCTTTCAGCTCGCCCTTAAGCATGCGCTGGGAGATGCTGGCGACGAGCTTGATGTCCAGCGCCACCGTTTCGCCGACGCCGCTCACCTCCTGCAGCAGCGCAGGCGGCGCGCCGAACACTTCAGCCAGCGAGCCGAAGCGGTCGAT
This sequence comes from Rhizobium sp. PAMB 3174, assembly GCF_052908375.1. Classification (NCBI taxonomy): domain Bacteria; kingdom Pseudomonadati; phylum Pseudomonadota; class Alphaproteobacteria; order Hyphomicrobiales; family Rhizobiaceae; genus Rhizobium; species Rhizobium sp. PAMB 3174. The sequence continues at coordinate 1,570,282 of NZ_CM128608.1, forward strand.
GAGCGCCTTTGCGATCGGCTTGGTGTCGCGCCGGGGGATCAGGCGGAAGAGAAAGAGCTCCAGCAATTCATAGTCGGCGAGCGCGCCGTCGCCGTTTTCACGGTAGCGGGTGCGCAGGCGTTCGCGATGGCCATGGAAATGGGAGGCCTTTGCGTCCCGACCCGCGACAATTGGCGGTCCCGCCGGCATTCCGCCGCGTTTGGGTGCCTGCTCGGCGAAGAAGCCGCGTTCGTCGTCGGGCAACGCATCTTCCGGCCCTTCAGCGAAACCGGGGAGAGCGTCGCCTTTCCCATTGTTTCCTGAACGGCTGGAGCGTGTTGCCATGTCGACCCTCTAGGTGTTCGACGCGAGGCCCGGGCGATCGAGGCCCGCCGGCGACAGGGTGAAGATCTCGCATCCATCCGCCGTCACGCCGACGGTATGCTCGTATTGCGCCGACAGTGAACGGTCGCGGGTGACGGCCGTCCAGCCGTCCGCCAATACCTTCACATGCGGTCGGCCGAGATTGATCATCGGCTCGATGGTGAAGATCATGCCTTCGCGGATTTCCGGGCCTTCGTTGGCGCGGCCGTAATGGAGGATGTTCGGCGTGTCGTGGAAAAGCTGGCCGACGCCATGGCCGCAGAAGTCGCGGACCACAGAGCAGCGCTCCGCTTCGGCGAAGGTCTGGATGGCTTCGCCGATGGCTCCGGTGCGCGCGCCCGGCCTGACGGCGGCAATGCCGAGCATCAGGCATTCATATGTCACCTCGAGGAGACGTTCCGCCGCCCGCTTGATGACGCCGACAGGATACATGCGGCTCGCATCGCCATGCCAACCGTTGAGGATGAACGTCACGTCGATGTTGACGACGTCGCCTTCGCGCAGCGGCTTGTCGTTCGGGATGCCGTGGCAGACGACGTGGTTGATCGAGGTGCAGGACGACTTGGTGTAGCCGCGGTAATTGAGGGTCGCGGGCAGGGCGCCGTGATCGAGACCGAAAGCCAGGATGAAACGGTCGATTTCGTCGGTAGTCACGCCCGGCTTGACGACATCCACGAGCGCATCAAGGCAGCGCGCCGTCAGCTGGCAGGCGGCCCGCATTCCTTCGAAAGCCTCGGAGCCATAAAGCCGGATCGCGCCGGTGTTCTTCAGCGGCGCGCCGGCCGCTTCGATGTAGTTCACCATTTGGTTGTATTCCCGATGTGTTTTTTCAATACATAAAGCAGTCTGGCGGCTCTCGTCCATGGCGCCGCCGCCGGCAAAGGCGTTTTGTGACCGGATCAGCCGAGATTTCCGCCGCAGAGGTGCAGAAATTCATGCGCAGCGCGGCTCAAATGCCGCTCCTTGTGACAGAGCGCGTAGAACCGGCGTGGCGGCAATGGGAGGTCCAGGAGCCGCAGGCGGCCGGTAGCGACGAAGGGCTCCGCCGCCGCCTTGGAGACCGCCGCCGCGCAGGCACTGCCGATCAGCGCCGTGAGGATGCTTTCGTTCGACGGCAAGATCAGGGCAATGCTCATCTGATCGCTGTCCAGCCCGAGGGTGGCGATCGCGCTTTCGAAGACGGATCGGGTGCCGGACCCCTTTTCACGCATGATCCAGCGGGTCCTCGTCAATTCCTCAAGCATCTCCTTGCGCGGCATATCTGCCAGCGGGTTCGAGGCATCGACGATGATGCCGATCTCGTCGCTGCCGACCATGATCTTGCTCAGTGCCGGCTCATCGATTTCCCCTTCGATGAAGCCCATGTCGGCGGCACCATCGCGAATCGCCCGGCTGACGGTGTCCGTGTTTCCGACATGCAGCTGAATGTCGATGTCCGGATAGCGTTCGTGAAAGCGCATCAGCCGCGGCGGGAGCCAGTAGCTGGCGACCGTCTGGCTGGCCTGGACCTCCAGCGCGCCGCGCTTCAAGCCGCCAAGTTCGCTCAGGACCAGCGAGGCCGCCTTGGCGCGGGCCAGCGTATCGCGTGCCTCCTGAAGGAAGATCACACCGGCCCTCGTCAGGCGGATGCCCCGCCCGACGCGGTCGAACAGGCTGACATTATAGAAGTTTTCCAGTGTCTTGATCGCGGCGCTGACGGCGGACGGGGTCAGGCCGAGCGCGTCGGCGGCCTTGGTCACGTGCTGGCGTTCCGCGACCGCGACGAAGATGGACAGTTGTTCGAATGTCATAGTTCATGAAATCCAAGTGCATGAAACATGCATTATTATTCGATTTTTCTGAATGAATTTCAATGCCAATGTCAGGCCACATTAGCGAGGTCGACATGAAGCACATTCAATTTGCCAAGGACGTTCTTCCGGGAATTCTGCTCTGCGTAGCCATCGCCGGGATATCCTATGGCGCGGAATGGCTCGAGGTTCACCTCACGGGTGAACGCTTCATCGACGCCCTCGTCTTTGCCATCCTGCTCGGGACGGCCTATCACAGCCTCGCCGGCCTCCATCCGCGTTTCCATCGCGGGGTCCAGTTTTCAGCCAAGACGTTGCTGGAGCTGGCAATCGTCTTTCTCGGCGCGTCTCTCAGCCTTTCGGTCATCACCGGAATGGGCGGCCTGCTGGTCGCGGTCGTTGCCGGTGTGGTGGTTGTGGCCATCATGGTCAGCTACGCGATCGGGCGATCGCTCGGCCTTCACCGGCAGCTGGCGCTTCTTGTCGCCTGCGGCAATTCCATCTGCGGCAATTCGGCGATCGTCGCGGCGGCCCCGGTCATCGAAGCCGAATCCGACGACGTCGCTGCATCGATCGCCTTCACCGCAGCGCTCGGGATTGCGGTCGTGCTTCTGCTGCCGCTCGGCGCCAGGGTCTTCGATATCGGCCAGCACAGCTATGGCATTCTCGCCGGCATGACGGTCTACGCCGTGCCGCAGGTGCTGGCCGCCACCGTGCCGGTCGGCGCGATCAGCGTGCAGCTTGGTACCGTCGTCAAGCTGATGCGCGTGCTCATGCTCGGACCTGTCATTCTTGTGCTTGGTCTGAGCAGCGGGACAAGGACCACCGGCTCGCTTAAGATCCACCACCTCGTTCCCTGGTTCATCGTCGGCTTCTTTGCCATGATGATGCTGCGCACCGCCGATGCGCTGCCGCATTGGAGCATCGCGCCGATGAGCGAGGTCGCAACGCTTCTGACGATCCTGTCGATGGCTGCGCTGGGTCTTTCCGTCGACATCCGTTCCGTTTTCGCCTCCGGCGGACGGGTTCTGGCAGCAGGCTGTCTGTCGATCCTCGCGTTGACCGCGATCAGCGGCGCGCTGATCTACTTCCTGGCGCTCTGAGGCCGGTCAGTCGACCAACGGCACGGCCTGCATGGGCGTGATCGCGTCGGGCGTTGCCTGACATTTGACGGCATAGGCCTCGACACCGAGCGCCCGGGCACTCTGGAACGCGGTTTGATAGGCCGGGTCGAGATCGCCGCAGATCGAAAACCGGTCGCAATCGTCGCGCTGGATGAGATAGACCATCACCGCCCGGTGACCCATCGCCGCCATGTCCGAAAGTTCCTGAAGATGCTTGGCGCCGCGGGCGGTGACGGTATCGGGAAACTCCGCAAGTCCGGGCTTTCGAATGAAGTGCACATTCTTGACCTCGACATAGGCGTCCGGCAGCCCGTCCGACTTGAGCAACAGGTCGATGCGGGAGTTGCGGCCGTATTTCTGCTCGCGCAGGATTGTCGTATAGTCGCCCAGATTGGCAATCATCCCCTTACGGATGGCCTCTTCGGCCAGCCGGTTGGGCAGGCCGGTGTTGACCCCGACGGTCGTGCCGTCCGCCTCGATCATCTCGAAACGGTGACGGTATTTCCGCCCGCCGGACATGTCGTGCTCTGAGAGCCAGATACGGGAGCCCGGCGTGGTCAGACCAAGCATGGAGCCGGTATTGGGGCAGGAGCCGGTGATCGCCTCGCCGGTGTCGAGGACGGCATCGAACAGGAAGCGCTTGTAGCGGCGCACCAGGGTTGCCGGAACGAGAGGCGAGGGGAACTTCATTGAGACAGTTTCGACTAGATGCGGGCGCGGACGTAGGAGCCCGGCGCTTCCTCGATCGCGTTCATGTGACCGCCGCCCGGCTGGCGCGCCGGCACCTGCTTGTCGTTGTGGCTCCTGATCCAGCCGTCCCAGTGCGGCCACCAGGAGCCAGGAGTTTCCTTGGCATTGGCAAGCCATGTTTCCAGATCGCCGACCGGTTCGCCGTTCGTCCAGTACTGGTACTTCTTCTTGTCCGGCGGATTGACCACGCCGGCGATATGTCCGGAGCCGGACAGCACGTACTCGACCGGACCGCCGAAGAACTGGCAGCCGTGAAAGACGGATTTCGGCGGGGCGATGTGATCTTCCTTGGTCGCCAGATTATAGACCGGGATCTTCACATCCTTCAGCGACAGCTTGTAGCCGGCCAGCACCATCTTGTCCTGAGCGAGCGTGTTGTCGAGGTAGCAATTGCGCAGGTAGTAGGAATGGTTGGCCGCCGCCATGCGGGTGGAATCGGAATTCCAGTAGAGCAGGTCGAATGGCGTAGGGTCCTGGCCGCGAAGGTAATTGTTGACGAAATAGGGCCAGATCAGCTCCTGCGAACGCAGCATGTTGAAGGCCATCGCCATCTTCGAGCCGTCCAGATAGCCATTGGCCATCATCTGCGTCTCGATGGTGTCCAACTGCTCCTCGTCGACGAACACCTTGAGGTCGCCGGCATAGGTGAAGTCGACCTGCGTGGTAAACAGCGTCACCGTCTTGATACGGGTGTTCTTCTCCCGCGCATGCAGGGCCAGCGTCGCGGCCAGCAATGTGCCGCCGACGCAGTAGCCGATGGCATTGACGCCCTTTTCGCCGGTCGACGTTTCCACCGCTTCGAGCGCGAAATCTATGCCTTCACGGATATAGGATTCCCAGTTCTTGCTTGCATGCCGCTCGTCCGGGTTGACCCAGGAGATCACGAAGACGGTATGCCCCTGATCGACGCACCACTTGATGAAGGATTTCTGCGGGTTGAGGTCGAGGATATAGAACTTGTTGATCCATGGCGGCACGATCAGCAGCGGACGCTTCAGCACCGTTTCCGTCGACGGATTGTACTGGATCACCTGGCAGACATCGCTCTGCGCAATCACCTGGCCGGGCGTCAGCGCCATGTTCTCGCCGACGGCGAACTTGCTCGCATCCGTCTGGCGCATGCGCAGGTCGCCCTTGCCGGCCTTGATATCCTCGGCGAACATCTTCATGCCCTTGACGAGGTTCATGCCGCTCGTGGCAACCGTTTCGCGATAGACTTCGGGATTCGTGACCGAGAAGTTGGCCGGCGACAGCGCCGCGACGATCTGCGTGACGTAGAACTGCGCCTTGTGGCGGGTGTGCTCGTCCAGCCCCTCCGCCTCGGTCACGAGCTTTGCCGCCCAATTGGACACGAGTTGATAGGCTTCGCGCAGGAAACTGTAGAAGGGATTGCTGTACCAGTCGTCGAAGGCGAAGCGCTTGTCCTTGGACGGGACGGGTGGCGCCGTTTCCTGTCCCTGCATGCGCTGCATCGTCTGCATCCAGATGCCGAAGAAGCTGTTCATCAGCATCGTCTGAGCTTCGAGCGTCCGCTTCGGGTCGGCGACCCAGTATTCCACCACCTTGGACAGCGTCTTGACCATGTCGGCCATCGGTTCGGCGACGACATCGGCCACCTCGCCGCGCTCGCGAGGGCCGATCCATTCGGATGCGGCTTCGCCCAGATTCTGGAGCGCGCGGGCGATGTTCATCGCCATGTTTTCGGGGTCCTTGACGACAAAAGGCTCTATGTCGATGGAGCCGGGAGCCTCACGGTCACCGTTTTCACCTCGCGCAGTGCGACCTCCATCAGCCAATCCAGTTTCCTCCCGAACAACGCATTTTCTTTTGGCTTTTTACATTCTGCATGAAAAAGAATACAAGCGCTAGGCATCCCGCCATTGCAGTTGCCCGCGTCTTTTCGATAATAGACGTGAATAGGGTGGTGCGGGGGTGCACCGGAATCGTTGTTGAAGGAATTTCTGTGACCTACCGTACGATGTCACTCGGGGCCAGATTTCTGCCCGTTGCTGTCCTGGGTTTCGGGCTGATCAGCGGATGCAGCGCCTTTCCGCTGGAAGACCTGGCTTTGCGCAAGCCGCCACCGCCGACCATTTCGGCGCGTTCGGCTGAGAAGTCCGCCCTTGTCGGCAAGGATGGCTATCCCAACATTTCGACGCCCCTGGTGGCCGCCAATACCCAGATGAGCGACGGCGACGCGGCCGCCCTGCAGGCGCAGCTGACAGCCCTCGGCCAGCAGCGAAAGGCCGGCACGCTTACCGATGCGCAGTACAAGGCGAAGGTCGCGGAACTGCGCAAGCTGGCCCAGTCGCACGGCACGGATATGGAAACCCAGATCAAGCAGTAGGCAAGTTTTCTCGATCGCGTGCGCCACGGGACTTGCGTTTCAGACATTTTCGCCGCAAATCACTGTGCCGAAATGCGGCGCAGGCCACAAATTCGCCAGCGTCCATGCGTTCGAATGCACTTCATGCTACCCTGTTTTTGAACCCCGTTGCCGGGTAGCGTCGAAAGAGAAAGGAAAACGGGGATCGCTGGCGGCCGGCTGAGCCGCAGATTTCCATGAGGAACGATGATGGAAGAATTTCATAAAGTCCGGCGTCTGCCGCCCTACGTTTTCGAACAGGTCAACCGTTTGAAAGCGAGCGCGCGAGCGGGCGGAGCGGACATCATCGACCTCGGCATGGGCAATCCCGACCTGCCGACCCCGAAGGCGATCGTCGACAAGCTGTGCGAAGTGGTCCAGGACCCGCGCACGCATCGCTATTCCGCGTCGAAGGGCATTCCCGGTCTTCGCCGGGCTCAGGCCGGCTATTACGCCCGCCGTTTCGGCGTGAAGCTCAATCCCGATACGCAGATCGTCGCCACGCTCGGTTCCAAGGAAGGCTTCGCCAACATGGCGCAGGCGATCACCGCCCCCGGCGATGTCATTCTCTGCCCCAACCCGACCTATCCGATCCATGCCTTCGGCTTCCTGATGGCCGGTGGCGTCATCCGTTCGCTTTCCGTCGAGCCGGATGAGAGCTTCTTCGGACCGCTGGAGCGCGCCGTGCGCCACTCCATCCCGAAGCCGCTGGCGCTGATCCTCAACTATCCGTCCAACCCGACGGCCTATGTCGCGACGCTGGACTTCTACAAGGACGTCATCGCGTTCGCCAAGAAGCACGACATCATCGTGCTGTCGGACCTGGCCTATTCGGAAATCTATTTCGACGGCAACCCGCCGCCGTCCGTTCTGGAAGTGCCCGGCGCGATCGACATCACCGTTGAATTCACCTCGATGTCGAAGACCTTCTCCATGCCCGGCTGGCGCATGGGCTTTGCCGTCGGCAACGAGCGGCTGATCTCGGCGCTGACCCGCGTTAAGTCCTATCTCGACTACGGCGCCTTCACGCCGATCCAGGTGGCAGCGACGCATGCGCTGAACGGTGACGGCAGCGACATTGCCGAAGTTCGCTCGATCTACAAGAAGCGCCGCGACGTGCTGGTCGACAGCTTCGGCAAGGCAGGCTTCGACGTGCCGCCGCCGGCGGCGACCATGTTCGCCTGGGCGAAGATCCCGGAAAAATTCCGCCATCTCGGCTCGCTGGAATTCTCCAAGCTGCTGGTTGAAAAGGCGGATGTCGCGGTGGCTCCGGGCATCGGCTTCGGCGAGCAGGGTGACGAGCATGTCCGTATCGCGCTCGTTGAAAACGAACACCGCATCCGCCAGGCCGCGCGCAACATCAAGCGCTTCCTGTCGACGGCGGACGACACGCTGCACAACGTCGTCTCGCTCAACGCCCACCGTTAAGTCCATCACCCTCCGACGGGCGGCCGTCCGGCCGCCCTTCAGCCCAAACGTCAGGAATACCCAATGGCAGATGCCCTGAAGATCGGCATTGCGGGCCTCGGCACCGTCGGTGTCGCGCTTGTCCGAATCCTCCAAAACCGTGCCAACCAGCTGGCCGTAACCTGTGGTCGCCCGATCACGATTACGGCCGTTTCGGCGCGCACGCGCAACAGGGACCGCGGCATCGACATTTCGACATACACCTGGTTCGACGATCCGGTCGCCATGGCGAAGGACGCCGACATCGACGTCTTCGTCGAGTTGATGGGCGGCGAGGGCGGTTCGGCCCATGCGTCCGTCGAGACGGCGCTGGCCCGCGGCCTTCACGTGGTGACCGCCAACAAGGCACTACTGGCCCGCCACGGCGTGGCGCTCGCCAAGCTTGCGGAAAATCAGGGCGCGCTTCTCAATTTCGAGGCCGCCGTCGCCGGTGGCATTCCGGTCATCAAGGCGCTGCGCGAATCGCTGACCGGCAACAACATCTCCCGCATCTACGGGATCATGAACGGCACCTGCAATTACATCCTGACCCGGATGGAGAAGGAAGGCCTGTCGTTCGAAGCATGCCTCGCAGAGGCCCAGCGTCTCGGCTACGCCGAGGCCGAACCCGCCTTCGACATCGAGGGCAACGATACGGCACACAAGCTGGCGATCCTGACGACGCTTGCCTTCGGCACAGAGATTGCCGCCGACGAGATCTATCTGGAAGGCATCACCAACATCACCATCGAGGACATCAATGCGGCCGCCGATCTCGGCTATCGGATCAAGCTTCTCGGCGTCGCGCAGAGGACCGAGACGGGGATCGAGCAGCGCGTCCATCCGACCATGGTGCCGCGCGATTCGGTGATCGCCCAGGTCGATGGTGTGACCAACGCCGTGGCGCTGGAAGCCGACATTCTCGGCGAACTCCTGATGGTCGGTCCTGGCGCCGGCGGCGATGCGACGGCCTCGGCCGTGCTTGGTGACATTGCCGACATTGCCAAGAGCCAGCCGGGTGCGCAAAGCGTGCCGTCGCTCGGCCGGCCGGCCGCACTTCTTGCGCCCTACAAGCGTGCGGAAATGCGCAGCCACGAAGGCGGCTATTTCATTCGTCTGACGGTCGAGGATCGCACCGGCGTCTTCGCCTCGATCGCCACACGCATGGCCGAGAACAAGATTTCGCTCGAATCGATCGTCCAGCACTCCAAGGAGCCGGTCAATTCGGCCGGCGACAAGACGATCATCCTGGTCACGCACGCGACGATGGAAGAAGCGGTGCGCCAGGCCGTGGCGTCGATCCAGCGGGAAGGCTACCTGCGCGGCGAACCGCAGGTCATCCGCATCGAGCGCCCCTGAGCGCTGCCGCAATCGTGAAGACAGGCCCGCGGCTCCGGTTGTCGCGGGCCTTTTCGTGTTTGCGGCAGAGACACAACTGCCATATGTCAAACCTTGCTAAACTTTAAGTTTCAGGCGGAATGCAACTCTGATATCGGTCTTTGAGGTGTGACGCTTTGTCACCCGATTTTTTCAACCAGTGTTGTTCTCGATGGACCGCATGCCAGATTGCGGCAGTATGTGATGAAATTCCGTTTGTTTATCTCCGCTTTGGGTCTCCTTCTTCTGATTGGCGGAGGGTACTGGATAAAGACGCGTTATTTTGGGGCCGAGACGCCGCGCTACATCGCAGCGGACGTGCACAAGGGCACGATTTCGCAAACTGTCCTGGCCACCGGCATCATCAAGCCGAAACAGCTGGTCGCCGTCGGGGCCCAGGTGTCCGGACGGATCACGTCTGTCAAGGTGGCTGCCGGGGATCAGGTCAAGAAGGGAGACCTGATCGCCGAGATCGATTCGGCGACGCAGGAAAACAACCTGAAGACGAGCCAGGCGCAGCTCGATTATGCCAAGGCCCAGCGCAACGAGAAGGCGGCCGATCTCAGAAGTGCGGAGCTTACGCTGGCACGCCAGCAGTCGATCTACAGGCAGAAGGCCGGCTCCCAGGCGGACCTTGAGACGGCCGAGGCCAATGTCGAGGCCGCCAAGGCACAGATCGCCGCGATCGATGCGCAGATCGTCGAATCGCAGGTCGACGTCGACACTGCGAAGGTCAATATCGGCTATACCCGGATTTCCGCCCCCATCGACGGCACCGTCCTTGCCGTCGTCAACCAGGAGGGCCGGACGGTCAATGCCTCGCAGTCGGCACCGACGATCGTCATCCTGGGCGACCTCAGCACCATGACCGTCAGGGCCGAAATTTCGGAGGCGGACATCGTCAGGGTCGAGCCCGGGCAAAAAGTCTATTTCAACATTCTCGGGCAACCGGATCACGAATATGAGGCGACGCTTGCCTCGATCGAACCGGCACCGGAATCAATCACCAGCGACAGCGCCGTAACGACGTCCACAAGCTCGAGTTCGTCGTCATCCTCGTCGTCCGCGGTCTACTACATCGGTGTGTTCGACATCGACAACAAGGATCGCAAGTTCCGCACCTACATGACGGCGGAAGTGAAGATCGTCCTCGGCGAGGCGAAGGACGTGCTCGTCATCCCGTCCTCGGCATTGAGCGGTGCGGGCAAGGATGGTGCATACAGCGTGCAGGTGGTCGGCAAGGACGGCACTCTCGAAAAGAGGCAGATAGAAACCGGACTGAACAACAAGACGCTGGTCGAGGTAAAGTCCGGACTGTCCGAGGGCGAACGGGTCGTCATCGGCGAGGGGACGGGGACGGCTGGTCCCTTTTCGGGCAGGGGCGGGCCGCCAGCAGGCGCCATGGGGCTCTAGCCGATGAAGGACGCAATCATCCGCCTCAAGAACGTCCGGCGTGAATATCCCGCAGGCGATCAGGTTCTGACGGTCCTCAACGATATCGATCTTGAGATCGCCCGCGGCGAAATGGTCGCGATCGTCGGGCCGTCCGGTTCGGGCAAGTCGACGCTGATGAACATCATCGGACTGCTCGACCGGCCGACATCCGGCAACTATCAGGTCTCCGGCAAGGAGACGAGCCTTCTCGATCCGGATGAGCGGTCTGCGCTGCGGCGCGAACATTTCGGATTCATCTTCCAGCGCTATCACCTTCTGGGTGAACTCTCCGCCATCGGCAATGTCGAGGTGCCGGCAATCTATGCGGGCCGAACGCGGCGAGACCGTCTGTCCCGGGCAAGCCAGCTTCTCGACCGGCTCGGCATGCATGAGAGGCTCGATCACCGTCCGGGTCAGCTTTCCGGCGGCCAGCAGCAGCGCGTCTCGATTGCCCGCGCGCTGATGAACGACGGCGATGTCATCCTGGCCGACGAGCCGACCGGCGCGCTCGATCAGGCGAGCGGCGACGAGGTGCTGCGAATCCTCGACGAACTCAACCGTGACGGCCGAACGGTCATTATCGTCACGCACGACATGAATGTCGCCCGCCGCGCCAACCGGATCATCGAGATCGCCGACGGCGTCATCGTCGGCGACAGCCTCTCCAAGGAGAAGCGGGCGGCGTCGGACGTACCCGCCAAGGCTTTGGCAGGGCGGGGGCGCTCGGCGGTCGGGGCTACGCTCGACCGCTTCCGGGAGGCGTTCTTCATGGCGCTTCTGGCGCTGAAGGCGCATCGGCTGCGGACCTTCCTGACGATGCTCGGCATCATTATCGGCATTGCATCGGTCGTCTGTGTCGTCGCGCTCGGCGAAGGATCGCAGCGCAAGGTGCTGGAGAACATCTCCAGCCTCGGAACCAACACGCTTGAGGTGTTTCCCGGCTCGGGATTCGGCGACGTGCGGTCTGGCAGGGTGACGACGCTGGTCGTCTCCGACGCGAATGCGCTGGCACAACTGCCCTATGTCGCCGCGGTCACTCCGACCGTTTCGACCAATGGCACGGTACGCTTCCGCGCGACGGTGGCCAACGCGCTCGTCAACGGCGTCGGCGCGCAATATTTCGCCGTCAAGGGCTCCAGGCTCGTCGACGGACAGTTCTTCGACCAAAGCGATGTCGATTCCATGTCGCAGAATGCCGTCATCGACGAGGATGCGGCCAAGGCGCTGTTCGGCGACAGCGGCGTCGATCCGCTGGGTCAGGTGGTCTTCATCGGCGATGTACCGTGCCGGATCGTCGGCGTCATCGCGGCTTCCCAGAGCGGCTTCGGCGGGCGCAACAACCTCCCCATTTACCTACCCTACAGAAGCGTGCAGGCGCGCTTCCTCGGCAGCATGTCGCTTCGCAGCATCACCGTCAGGGTCTCCGACGACACTGATACCGGCGTGGCGGAAAAAGCGGTCACGGATTATCTGACCGCGCGGCACGGGACCAAGGACTTCTTCATCCTCAATACCGACGACATCCGCCAGACGATCACATCGACCACACAGACGCTGACGCTTCTGGTGGCGGCGATCGCGGTCATTTCCCTCGTCGTCGGCGGGATCGGGGTGATGAACATCATGCTGGTCTCCGTCTCCGAGCGCGTCGGCGAGATCGGCGTGCGCATGGCTGTCGGCGCGCGTCGCTACGACATCCTGCAGCAGTTTCTGATCGAGGCCGTGCTTGTCTGCCTGATCGGCGGAGCGCTCGGTATCGGCACCGCGCTCGGTTTCGGCGCTGTGTTCAACGCCTTTGTTCCGAGCTTCAGCCTCGTCTTCTCGACGGAATCGATCGTATTGGCCTTCCTCTGCTCCTTCATGATCGGCGTCGCCTTCGGCTTCCTGCCGGCGCGGAATGCCTCGCGCCTCGATCCGGTGGCGGCGCTGGCCCGCTGATCTTTCTCGCGCCGCTGGTGTTGACGACGGGCCAGGAAAAAGGACAAGGAAGGGCAAGCGAAGGGCATATATGACGAAAGCCATGAACGAACCCGCCGATCCTGTACAAAGGGCCTTTCTCAACGTCGAAAAGTCGGCCAGCGGGCAGAGCTGGATCTCCCGGCTCGACCAGGCGGCGCAGAACCGCGCGCTGGCGATCGCGCAGGTGCACGGCATTCCCGAGCTGATCGCCCGGGTGCTGGCGGGACGCGGCGTCGGGATCGACGAGGCGCCGGCCTTTCTCGACCCCACCATTCGCAACCTGATGCCGGATCCTTCGACGCTGACCGATTGCAACAAGGCCGCCGAACGCATCGTCGACGCGATCGGTCGGGATGAACATGTGGCGATCTTCGGGGACTACGACGTCGACGGTGCAGCCTCTTCGGCACTGCTCTACCGGTTCCTCACGCATTTCGGCGTGAAAGCGCATATCTACATTCCCGACAGGATCTTCGAAGGCTATGGCCCCAACCCGCAGGCGATCAACCAGCTGATCGACGAGGGTGCGCAACTGATCGTCACCGTCGATTGCGGCTCCACGAGCCACACCTCTCTGGAGGCCGCGGCAAAGCGCGGCATCGAGGTGGTCGTCATCGATCACCATCAGGTCAACCATGACCTGCCGGTCTGCCATGCGCTGGTCAATCCGAACCGGGAAGACGATCTGTCGGGGCAGGGGCATCTCTGCGCAGCGGGCGTCGTCTTTCTCGTTATGGTCGCCTGCATGCGGCTCCTGCGCGAGCGCGGCGACAAGCGGGTTGGCAGCTTCGACCTGCTGGCACTGCTCGACCTGGTGGCGCTGGCCACGGTCTGCGATGTCGTGCCGCTCAAGGGACTGAACCGCGCCTATGTGGTCAAGGGCATGCTCGCCGCCCGGCTGATGTCGAACCCGGGGTTGGCCGCCCTGTTTCGCAAGGCGGGCGTCAATGGTCCTGTGACGCCCTATCATCTGGGCTTCCTGATCGGCCCCCGGATCAATGCCGGTGGACGGATCGGTGACGCAGCGCTCGGCAGCCGGATTCTGACGCTTGACGATCCGATCGCGGCCGAAGAGGTCGCCGGCGAGCTCGACGAGTTGAACCGCGAGCGTCAGGCGATGGAGGCCGTGATGCTGGAGGAGGCGGAAGCCGAGGCGCTGGCGGAATACGGGGACGGCTCGGCCGCCTCGGTGATCATCACGGCGCGCGACAACTGGCATCCGGGGATCGTCGGTCTTCTGTCCTCGCGGCTGAAGGACCGGTTTCACAGACCAGCCTTTGCCATCGCCTTCGATCCATCAGGCAAGGGGACGGGTTCCGGACGCTCGATTGCCGGCTTCGATCTCGGACGCATGGTGCGCGCCGCCGTCGACGAGGGCCTGCTTGTGAAGGGCGGAGGGCATGCGATGGCGGCCGGCCTGACGGTCGAGCGCAGCAATCTGGGCAAACTCCGGCAGTTCTTCGACGAGCGTACTCAGAAAATCGTTCCGACACTCACCGACAACCGCACGCTCAAGGTGGACGGCGCGCTCTCCGCCTCCGGTGCCACGCTGGAGCTGGTGGACAGGCTGGAGACCGGCGGTCCCTACGGCTCGGGCCATCCGCAGCCGATCTTCGCGTTGCCCTCCCATCGCATCACCGATGTCCGGGTCGTCGGCACGACTCATGTGAAGATCAGTGCAGCGGCCGCCGACGGCAGCCGGATCGACGGCATTGCCTTCCGCGCCGCGGAGACGCCGCTCGGACAGTTCCTGCTGAACGGCCGCGGCACGCAGATGCATCTGGCCGGTTCGCTGTCAGCCGATCACTGGCAGGGTTCGCGGCGCGTACAGATCCGCGTCGTCGATGCGGCAAGTCCGCTTTGACATATTAAGGATGATGTTTGGGAGATTTGGGTGGCACGCCCTAGGGGAATCGAACCCCTCTTTCCAGAATGAAAATCTGGCGTCCTAACCGATAGACGAAGGGCGCATGCCGTTCCGCGGGGCGCCGATCCGTCGGCGTCTTGCGGTGTGGCGCCCTTATAGTCAGGGCTTTGCTGCGCCGCAAGTAGAAAAATTCAGCCCGGCCGGATTTTTTCGGAGATTCTCAAGTAAGGAATGCAAGCGTTGATAACGTCACGATATCAGCGCGATAGAAGTATATCTTAAAGTCAATACCGAGGGGAGAGGGTGGCACGCCCTAGGGGAGTCGAACCCCTCTTTTCAGAATGAAAATCTGACGTCCTAACCGATAGACGAAGGGCGCATGCCTTTGTCGCTTTCGCCTTGCGGCGTCTCGCGACGTGGCGACCTTATAGTCAGGACTTCGGATTCCCGCAAGCGGGATTTCCGTTTTTTTTGCAAAAAGATGACAGCCGGGGTACGTGCTGTGAACTTCATGCAAACATCCATTGAAAACAGATATTTACCGATCCGCTGGGGAAGGCCTGCGCCCGGCTACTTTCGCGAGGCGACGTCGCAGGTCCAGTTCCAGTCGCGCGGGCGGCCGGTATCGATATGGATGGACTTGGTGTGACAATAGGTGCCGACGCCGCCGCGATCCGGAAGCGCGCGGACGTAATTGGCGAGTTCGACGTTGGTAACGCCCTTCACCTGGATATCGGCGGCGTCGCAATGGGTGTGGAGCGATCCTTCGACACCGCCGACGCGGCGATTCCTTTCCTTGTCGCGGTAACCGGAAGTGACCAGCACCTTCTTGCCGAAATGGCTTTCGATATTGTGGATCATGCCCATCAGCTCGGGCTTGAAGCAGGAGACATCGATATCCGGCGTCTGGATGGCGAGACCGTTGGGCGCGATGCGCGTCATGCCGGAGAGGGAGACGAGACGTGCGAGGCCTCGCGGCTTTTCGTCCTCCTCCGAATCCTCATCCACCGCCATGCGCGTCGAGAGTTCCGGATGGGTTTCCTTCGGCGATTCGATCTGCAGGCTCTGATAGAGGCCGGGCGAGGCCGCGTAGGCCTGCTCGGGCATCGAGTAGACCTGTGCGAAGAACGAGCGCGTTCCCGTATCCGGCGCATAGGACGCGACCTGGACCGGCTGGGCAGCGGAGCGGGCGTTGGCGAAGATGCTCATGGCCGACGCGTTGATCGCGGTCGGCTGCATCACGGCGTTCTGGAAGGAGGCGGCCGGATCGGATGCGGGCACGGATGCAGTCTGGAGATTGTCGGGTGTCTGGCTGGCATCGGCCAGATTGGGCGTCTGCAGCCGGTCGGAGTTTTCGGCGTTGCTGCGGGCAACGTCGGTTGCGCTCGTCTCGGCGGCGTCGGCATCTGCGGCCTGCGAGAGGACCGAATCGACATCAGCCTTGCCGGATGTCGTGCAGGCGCTCAACGGCGCAACGGTCATCAGGATCGCCAGGCCGCCAAGGAGATGGCGGCGGGATGGAATGGAAACTGGCTTTTGCCGCACCTTCGAGAAATCCCCGCAAACAACACATGGCCGCCTTCATTCCGGGCTGGACATGAAGGCGGCCAATGCAGTTGAGCATGCAGGGCTTGCGTTAAGCTGTGCGGTTTGACGCGGTTCGTCTCGGCAAGCGCCGATGCGAGCGGTTGTTACCAGCTGCCGGTGTTCGGCATGGAGGCCCAGGGTTCCTGCGCGGGAAGCGCTTCCGTCTTCTGCAGGATCTCGATCGAAATGCCGTCCGGCGAACGGACGAACGCCATGTGGCCGTCGCGCGGCGGGCGGTTGATCGTCACGCCATTGTCCATCAGCTTCTGGCAGAAGGCGTAGATGTCATCGACCTCATAGGCGAGGTGACCGAAATTGCGGCCGCCGGAGTAGTCTTCCGGATCCCAGTTGTAGGTGAGCTCCAGGCAGGGCGCCTTGTTCTCCTTGGCGGCCGGGACATCCTCCGGCGCGGCCAGGAAAATCAGCGTGAAGCGGCCCTTTTCGTTCTCGATGCGGCGGACTTCCTCGAGCCCGAACAGCTCGCAGTAGAAACGCATGGATGCGTCGACGTCCTTGACCCGGACCATGGTGTGCAGATAGCGCATGACCTCTCCCTTTGTTTGTTGCAACGCATATTTGGTCGCAAATCAGCTTCAGGCAAGGCATGGCCCATAAAAAGCCCATGGGATAATTGCAATCTGGGGCTTGCGCCCTATGGTTAACCGGATGTTAATCTCGTCTGCAAGAATCAAAATTGCACGTATCCTTTATTGTGGTAACGCGTATTCGAGGGGCTGACTTAGGCATGGCTGACAGGATTTCATCCAAAGGGATACCGCAGCTTGAAGATCTTGCGGGCGAACCGGTAGACCTCATCGAAATCACCGGCGTCGTGAAATGGTTCGACGTCGCCAAGGGATACGGTTTCATCATTCCGGACAACGGCATGCAGGACATTCTCCTGCATGTGAGCTGCCTCAGACGGGACGGCTACCAGACCATTCTCGAAGGCACGCGCATCGTGGCGCTGATCCAGAAGCGCGACCGCGGCTTCCAGGCCTTCCGCATTCTCTCCATGGACCAGTCGACGGCGGTGCATCCGTCGCAGCTGCCGCCGGTCAAGACGCATGTGCAGGTGACGCCGACGAGCGGCCTGGAACGGGCGATCGTCAAGTGGTTCAACCGCACCAAGGGTTTTGGGTTCCTTACGCGCGGCGAGGGCACCGAGGACATCTTCATCCACATGGAAACGCTACGCCGGTTCGGGCTCACCGAATTGCGTCCGGGCCAGGTGGTGCTGGTCCGTTTCGGCGACGGCGACAAGGGGCTTATGGCTGCCGAAATCCATCCGGACATGCCCAATCCGGGCAGCCGCGCGCACTGATGCGACTCCTGTCCAGAACGCTCCTGCATTTCAGCGCCGTCATGGCGCTGTTTTCGTTTGTGCTCGTCGCTTCGAATTTCACGGCCAGCGCCGGTGGCACGCGGGCGCTGGAGATTGCCCGCGCCAGCGGTGGCACGGTAACGTTCCAGGTCGAGATCGCCGCGACCCAGGCCGAACGGGAAAAGGGCCTGATGGAGCGCAAGACGCTCGACGAGACCGCCGGCATGCTCTTCGATTTCGGCACGACGCGGATGGTATCGATGTGGATGCACGACACGCCGCTGCCGCTCGACATGCTGTTCATCGACGAGGACGGCAACATCCGGAATATCGCCGAGAACACCGAACCGTACTCCGACACGATCATTTCATCCGGCCAGCCGGTCGCCTATGTGCTGGAGATCAACGGTGGCGCCGCCAAGCGGGCAGGGGTAGCCATCGGGGACAAGGTCATCTCCGGCCTGAAATGAGAGTTTGAAAATATTCGGCGGCCGCAATGTCCGGCTTGCAAAGCGGGCGGCCATTGTTCATAAGGCAGCCGTTGGATGGGTGTCCGAGTGGTTTAAGGAACCGGTCTTGAAAACCGGCGTGCGGGAGACCGTACCGTGGGTTCGAATCCCACCCCATCCGCCATAACCATATGAAAACATATTATATAGCTACACTCCCCCAAGCGTCTCAATTTGAGGCGGCTTGCAACATTCTCGATTCTTTTCTGCAACAATGCTGCAACTGCATACGTGTTGCAAAACTGCCGATTGGCTGTTGCATCTTCAAATACTCAGATTGACGGCGCGGAAATCGGTTAAAATCGGGTGAGGACGCTCGCGACGGGCGCTGGACTGCTCCATTTGCAGTGCCTGCGCACGGCTATGGTCAGCCTACTTGGGAATCAGTGTGTTGTGCGATTCCTTCCAGACCCCTTGGTACGAACTATGCTGACTATTTTAATGCCTCTTTTCCAAGATCGGTCAAAGCGCCGCGCGGGCGGCCCATGAGTTTTCCACTGACAACGAGATGTTCGAAGGTTGTTAGGAACTGCTGGCGCGCGGCATTGACCAGATAAGATTTAGATGCCTCGCTGCGTTCGGCTAGATAAATTGTCCTCTGAAATTTTGGCTGCCGAATGGGAATTGCCACCAAGTCTCCTGCTGCAAGTTCAGGTGCTGCAGCCGAGCGCGACAGCACCATGCCGCAACGTCCGGCAATGCCTTGCCGGATGAGTTGATGGCCCGCGTCGATGGAAAGGATGTTAAGCTCCAGTCCGGCCTCCGCTGCTGCCGATTCAAGCAGATATCTCGTTGAATGCCGACGGCTCGGCGCAACCAGCGGAAGCCGGGCAATATCGCGAATGGTGACCGACGCTGGCAGGTCGGCCGCGAGCTCAGGGATGACCAACAAATAAAGTTCCTCATCCAGAAGCGGCGTGGTTGATATTCCTTCGACATGCGGCCTTTGAAAAACGATCGCGAAATCGGTTTCACCATTTTCCAGCCAGCCTTCCAGATAGCCAGACATAGCTTCTGTCAGGGAAATCTGAACATTAGGCAAGTGGAGGGCGAAGTCATTTATGAGAGGTTCGACAAGCGTCGGCGTCAAGGAAGGGGGGAGGCCGAAAGTGATCGAGCCACTTGGCGAGGACAGCCATTCGTTGAGCTCTTGGTTGGCATTGAAGAGCAATGTCTCGAAGCTCTCGGCCAGCCGCAACATGACTTTCCCTTGGTCAGAGGGAGACACGCCCCTTGAGTGACGAACCAGAAGCTCGGTTCCGCAAGCCTCTTCCAATCGTTGAACGCGCTGGGTTATCGCCGACTGCACTGTGTTCAACTCGCGAGCCGCGGCGCTGATGCTTCCGCTTCGGCAGACAGCAACGAAATCCATCAAGAGCGGCAGATCTCTCGACCTCAGCATGTGGCATCTCCAAATTTGATATCAGATATCTATTCCCATAATTTTTCCCGATCCGCAATTTCTGTTAAAAAGCCTCGTGTTTCCGTGGCAGGCAGATGAGCAGGCCACATCAACTTGGGAGGAATAAATGGGAAAGTTACTGGCGTCTTACGCGCTTGCGATCGCCGCTGTGCTGACAACGGCCGCGCAGGCGGCCGAATATAAGCTTGAGATTGCATTGGAGTCTCCGCCCACGCATGTTCGCAGCAAGGCGATGATCCGTTTTGGTGAAGAGCTTGAAAAGAATTCAAACGGCGAGATCAAGGTAACCGTCTTTTCATCGGGTTCGAAATACAGCGGAGCCACCGTTCCGATCGCCTTGGCGCAAGGCGCCATCGACATGGGCGCGCCGCTGCACCAGCATCTGACCAAGGTCGTTCCCGAGGCGAATGTCCCGCTTCTGCCCATGTTTTACGGCCTCGATCCGGATACAATTGCAAAACTCTGGGATGGTCCCGCCGGTGACAAGCTCAATGAGCTGATCGAAGCGAAGCTGGGCGTCAAGGTCATCGGCCACTATTTCGATCTGGGGTATGGCAGTGTATTTACGACCCAGAAAAAGCTGCTTGTTCCGGAAGACATGGCGGGTCTGAAGATCCGTGTTCCCGGCGGCGCAGCGACAATCCAACGATATGAAGCGCTGGGTTCAACGCCTGTGGTCATTCCCATTTCTGATGTGCCTCAGGCGCTTCAGCGAGGTACGGTCGACGGAATTTGGAGCACTCAGGAATCTGTCCGCAGCTCCAAACTGTTTGAAAGCGGCATCAAGTACGGCTTCGAGGATCGTCAGGCTTTCCTTCAATATGTGCCGATGATCAGCAAGAAGGCGTGGGACGGATACCCGCCGGAAATTCAGGCTTTGATCGAGGAAACCTGGAACACGCTGGTTGCGGATGCCCGCAAGTCTGCTCTCACCTCCCAGGAAGAAGCGCGTCGCTTCAATTCCGACAATGGGGTGGAGACGATTGATCCGGATCCGGCTGCGCTGGACGCGACGCGTCGAAAGCTGCTGGAAGGTCAGCCTGACCTGATCAAGGAACTTGGCATCGATCCGGCGTTCATCAAATTGGTATCCGACGAACTAGCCAAATCGAATTAAAGGCCGGTCTCCCTCATAAGGAAATCATCTCAAAGGCACGGACACCAAACCTTCATTAGGTTGCGTGTCCGTGCGTTCCGTGGGTCTTAAATCTATGAAATACATTAGGAAACTGTGCCATTTCTCCGAGTATGTTTCGGGGATCATTGGCCTCCTGGCGCTTCTTCTCGTTTGCTACGAGGTTGTGGGACGATATTTTGCTCCGCAAATCCTGACCGATTGGGGATCTGAAGTCACTGTATATGCGGTGATCTGGGCGGTGTTTCTTTCATTTGGAGAACTCGCCTTGCGAAACGAGCATGTCAGCGCAGACTTTTTGGTTGCCCGCTTGGAGGGGGGTGCCAAACGCGCCTATCTGATCGGGACATGGTGCATCGGTCTCGCATTTTCCGCGGCGCTGGCTTGGGCTGGTTGGAAAATGGTGGGTTTTGCGCTGATGCTGGGCGAAGTCGGTGATACGTCTCTGCATTTCCCGAAGGCCTACTATTACCTCGCCTTGCCGGTCGGAATGCTATTCCAGTGCCTCGTCTATGGGGCCAGTCTTGTGACACGCCGCCACGCAGCAGCTGAAACGGAAGAGGGCTAAGCCATGGAATATATTCTGGTAGCCTTCGCCCTGTTTGCGCTTTTGGCGGTGGGCATTCCAATCTACATTGTTCTGGGTTTGATATCCGGTGTCATGCTGCTCCTTGAAGGCATGCCTCCCGTCAGCGTAGCCCAGATCTACATGGATCATCTGAACTCGCTGACATTGTTGGCAATTCCCTTCTTCATAATGTCCGCGACATTCATGGAGAGGGGCGGGATTGCTGCAGCTCTTATGGATTTCGCCAATGTATTGGTGGGGCGAATGACCGGTGGCCTTGCCGTGGCCGGCGTCCTCGCAACCACCGTCTTTGCGGCCATCTGCGGTTCCTCCGTGGCCACCGCGGTTGCGCTCGGGGTGATTCTCGTGCCTGCAATGGTGCAGCAGAATTATCCTCGCTCCTTCTCCGCCGGCTTGATCGGGGCGTCGGGTACGCTCGGAATCCTGATCCCTCCGAGCCTGGCGTTCATCGTTTACGCGATGCTTGCGGAGCAATCCGTGCCACGCCTTTTTCTTGCAGGAGTGCTGCCGGGGCTGATACAGGCCGGTTTGTTCATCGCCTATTCGGTATGGACAGCCCATCGCAAAAATTATTCGAAGTCTCCACCAATTGCACGTGCCGAGGCAATCAAGCGGACATGGAGCGCACTGCCCGCGTTGTCGATCCCCGTCGTCATCCTGGGCGGCATCTATTCGGGAATTGTCACAGTAACGGAAGCCGCCGGCATTGCTGCACTCCTGTCGATCATCGTGAGTGTTGTCTTCTACGAAGGCTGCACACTACGCAGCGTAATCCCGATTATCGGGGAATCGATGCGCAGAACCGCCACCATCATCGCGATTATCATGACGGCGGTTACCTTCGGACATTGGTTGACAGGATCCGGGGGGCCGCAGGCACTTGCGGATGTTATTGCTGACGCCAATCTCAAGTCATGGCAGTTCCTCATCATTATCAACATTTTCTTCCTGATACTTGGAACGTTTCTGGAAGTGATGGCCATCATGTTGATCACGTTGCCAATAATATTGCCGTTGCTAGGGCCGTTGGGAATCGATCCCATCCACTTCGCGGTGGTTATGGTGATCAACATGGAGCTGGCTCTCATTACTCCACCGATTGGCCTGAACCTGTTCGTTCTTTCGTCGTCAACCAATACGCCATTGTCGGAGGTCACCCGCGGTGTCATGCCCTTCATTGCGATTATGGTGGCTTTGCTGATTTTGGTGACCTTTGTTCCCGAACTGGCACTATGGCTACCAACGCTTGTCTATGGGTGAGAATTTTCCGCTGCAAACGTCACACAGGGCAAGGTTGAAATGAAGAAATTACGTGTTCGCGGTTACGAGTTTTCCTACATTTGCGAGGGCAATGGACCGCCGCTTGTCTTCATTCACGGATCGGCATTGGATCTGCGGTACTGGAACGATGCGATAAAGGGTCTTTCCGACTCGTATCATTGCATCGCGCCCAGTCGCAGATTCCATTGGCCAGTCCCGACAGACCACGAGAACGTTCCATACCGCGCCCAAGACCAGATTGAGGATATGATTGCATTCATAGATGCACTCGGCTTGGGGCCTGTACATCTTGTGGGGCATTCCTATGGCGGGTATCTCGCAGCGTCCCTGGCAGGTTTGCGGCCTGATCTGACGAGATCCCTCATTCTCATGGAGCCGGGCGGATCAGCGGAAGGGCAGCGGCCAGCGCGCAGCCTTGCCGAGGACCAGAAAGAGGCGCTACTTCTGCTGCAGGCCGGCGAGACGCGAAAGGGAGTAGCCCGTTATCTTGACAGTGTCTGCGGCGGGCTGAAATGGGAGGAGCGCTTGCCGGAATTGAAGGCGATATCTCTGGCGAATGCCTCCTCCATTCTGCTTCAGATGCAAGACAAAAGTCGGCCGCCGCTTTCCGCAACTCTATTGGGCGCGGTAAAGGCTCCAACACTCGTGCTTGTCGGCAGCATGTCTCCATCTCCGTTCCCGACCATTGCGGAACGAGTCAACGAGTTGGTGCCAGATTCGCAACTCGTGCAGGTACGAAACGCTGCTCACCTTATCAACCAAGACAATCTTGAGGAATTTTTGGTGCTGGTGGAAGGCTTCTTGCGAGATATCCAAGCTTGAAGCCGAAACTGCTCAGAAATTGTGGAATCTCTGGGAAGGCAGAGCAGATCGTTGGTGAGCTCCGAGAGACTGGTTCTGAAGAGGGCATCGCGTTGGTTTCGCCCGCCGTATCGCTGGCTGGCGGGCCATTCGAACGGCGCAGGCGGGATTCGTCCTCGATGCTTTCGACCAGGCACTGCATGATCGGCGCGCCCTCAAACGTGGCGGGCTGATTCACCATTCCGACCATGGCTCGCAATGCGTGTCCATTGGATTTTCCGAACGACTGGCGGAGGCGGGCATCGAGCCGTATCAAGTCTGGCCTGGAAATTGACGTCAGCTTGTGCAAGATAACGACATGAAATCCGCAGATTGTACCACCTCCATAGCGCTTCCCCGTCCTTGACGTGAGAAGCGCTCGGCCAGCGATCCTGGGGATTGCTGCCGGAGGTGCCCGCGCGAGCGGGTGAGTGCCGCTTTATGCGCGGTTTGCTTATCAATGGTACTTCACTATGCACAATGTTTTCGAAAGCCCGTTCAGGGGCATCACTCTCGATCGTCTCGTCACCAATCCAAACATTCAGGTCGGACGATACAGCTACTATTCCGGCTATTATCACGGTCACGGATTCGATGACTGCGCCCGCTTCCTATTGCCGGACGAAGGCGTGGATCGGCTCATCATCGGCTCCTTCTGCTCGATCGGTTCGGGTGCCGCATTCATCATGGCGGGAAACCAGGGGCACAGAAACGACTGGATCAGCACGTTTCCGTTCTACTGGATGAATGAAGTTCCGTTCTTCGAGGGGGCCGAGAACGGATATCGGTCGGCCGGCGACACCATCATCGGCAATGATGTGTGGATCGGGTCCGAGGCAATCGTGATGCCGGGCATCAGCATCGGGGATGGGGCGATCATCGGAACAAGAGCGCTGGTCACAAAAGACGTCGAACCTTATGCGATCGTTGGCGGCAACCCCGCCAGAGTGATCCGAAAGCGGTTTGACGACGCCCAAATAGCGATGCTTCTCGAACTTCGCTGGTGGGACTGGAAAGACGAGGACTTGCAGAAGGCCATGCCAATCCTGACCGGCGGCGACATTGCGGCACTGCATCGCCACTGGAGGGCGGTTATTCAGCCGACGGAGTAACAGGCGCGCAAATACCGGTGTCTGCCCGTGCCCTTTGCATATGCGGCCGGGAAGGGCGTGGCGATCACAGCGCCACCGTCTTCCCCGGCCAAGGATTTCGGCCGTCCCTCAGCCAGTGAAGCGTATCCGTCCAGAATCCATCCCTGTGGCTGTCGTGGAACAGGTTGAAATGACCGATCGCCTGCCGACCATAGTCGGCAGGTGCCAGTTGGGCAATCTGCCTGTTGGCGGACGTGTAGTAGTCAAGCGTCCGGCGGATGGCGGGCAGGGTGCCGAGTTCGTCGTCGGCCATGGCGACGGCGAGGATCGGGGCCTTGACGGCTGCCATGCGTGACAATGCTGACTTGCGCTCGGGGGCCGGATGGCTGCGTTCAAATTTCGGGCCGCGAAACGACCATTCATTGGCGACGCCGGCGGGCAGGTCCTCCAGCCAGCCGAGCCGCTTTCCCGGAAAATAGCCGAACAGAGCGGTCGCGGCCGGCATCACCATGTGCCACTTCCAGAACAGTGCGGCGCGCCGGCGTACGGCATAGTCGCCCCACCAGGCGTATTGCGCGCCCATGGTCAGCATGCGGTCGATGGCCGCCGCGTTCTCCGACAGGCCCGGCAGGAAGCCGCCAATGCTGTGGCCGACGACCATGATCGGCCCGTCCGGCTGCCATGCGGTGGCAAAGCGCAAGGCTGCATCGAAGTCCTGCTCGCCCCATTCCCGCCAGAGATAGCCGCAGCCGCGAAGGTCTTGCGGTCGGGATAGGCCGATGCCGCGATAGTCATAGGTCAGGACATGGAAGCCGTGTTCGGCCAGGAAGCGCGCGTAGCGATGATAGTAGCGCGCCTGCACCCCGGTCGCCGGATTGACGATGACGCAACCCGATTGCCCGCCTGTGCGCGCCGGCCATCTGTGACCGGACAAATGCACGCCGTCGCGGCAGTACAGGCTGACGGGAATCATGACGTCATCTTGTGCGGCGGGCGGCGTATCAGGCATGTGCAAACGATAGGCACAAGCCTCGCGCATGTATATTCAAGAATAGTCATGAAACCATGAAAAATATTGGGGTCGCGTACCGTTAACCAACCGCTAACCATAGCGGAATTCATGGCAGGGAAATTGAGCGTTCCGTTCTCAATTTTGCCATGTTATAAGGCGTTACATATCGTGATTGCATATTGTAATCGGGTCTTGCAAACTGAGCTTTCGATCGATCGAACCATGCGGGTGGAGCATTGATCGGAAATGAGAATTTCGCGGCAGGGGACAGATAGCATTGCGAATTGGCGGGGTTAAAGGCGGCGCGCAGGCGCGATGGCTGGCGGTAGTGGCAATGTGTGCCGCAGCTGCTTCTTGCACGACGACGGAGACCAAGCCGGTCAAGACCTCCGCGACGAAGGAATATTTTTCCGAGAAGGAATATGGCGTAAAGGCCAGCCCGCGCGTGACGACCGCCTCGGCGAAAATCCCGCGCGGCGGCGGTCGGGCGCTTGTCGGCCAGCCCTATCAGGTTCGCGGCAAATGGTATTTCCCCTCAGAAGACGAAAACTACGCCAAGACGGGCCTAGCCTCCTGGTACGGTTCCGCGTTCCATGGCCGCCTGACCGCCAACGGCGAAATCTATGACCAGCAGTTCATTTCCGCGGCCCATCCGACCTTCCCGCTGCCGAGCTATGCCCGCGTCACCAATCTTGAAAACGGCTCTTCGCTGATCGTCCGCGTGAACGATCGCGGGCCGTACCATCCGGGTCGTATCATCGACGTTTCCGGCAAGGCTGCCGAGCTCCTCGACATGAAGCAGGCAGGCACCGCGAAGGTAAAGGTCGAATATGTCGGCCGTGCGCCGCTGAACGGCAACGACATGCAGTATATGATGGCCTCCTATGTCAAGAAGGGTGGCCGGGTTCCGCAGGACGGCTTCCCGGGCAATCTCGCTGGTGGCATCATGATGGCCGCCAACAAGATCCTGCCGAACTCGCTGTCGCACAGCGAGAATGTTCCGGTTCCGACACCTGTTCCGTCGCTGAAGGGATCGCGGCTGCCGAGCGCTCAGCCGTCGTTTGACGCCACCGCATCGAGCCTCTATTCCCAGACCGCCTTCGCCGGCCCGACACCGACGGGCGGCTATAGTGGCGATGTTCCGGTGCCGAGCGCCGAGCCGACCTCTGCCTTCGATCAGTTCGTACTTCTGCCGGAAGAAGGCCCGATTCCGCTGGCCCGTCCGGGCGGCTACATGGCCATGACGACGTCCGGCAGCAGCCTGGTCGCCGGTTATCAGGATGACGCGTCCGCCGGCGCTTCGCAGGCGCCGTTCGATGCGGTCTTGCGGCCGCAGGGCGATCTGACACCTGCCTCGATCGTCGCCTTTTACCACAAGATGCAGAACGCAGACGCCGGCAATTGACGGCCGGTCCTTCAGCCCGCATTGTCCCGGATGGATGCTTGGACGGGGTGTGAGCTGAACCATCATGCGCATTTCGCAAATCAGACAGGTTTTCGGCTGGCTGGCCTTGGTGATGGCACTGGCCGCGATGCCAGCAGCCGCCTTCGGCCAGGACTTCGAGACCAAGGCGGACCGGGTGCTGCTGCTCGAGGCGAACACCGGCACGGTGCTGATGTCGCGCAACGCCGACAGCCCGCTCCCGCCTGCCTCTCTCGCCAAGCTGATGACCATGGAAGTGGTGTTCGACGCGCTGAAGAAGGGCGAGATCACCCTCGATACGCAGTTTCCGGTTTCCGAGCACGCCTGGCGGACGGGCGGCGCGCCCTCGCGCACGACCACCATGTTTGCGGCGATCAAGTCGCAGATCCGGGTGGAAGATCTCATTCGCGGCGCTGCGGTCCAGCTCGCCAACGATGCCTGCATCATCCTCGCGGAAGGCATGGACGGGTCGGAGGAGAAATTCGCCGAACGGATGACCCGCAGGGCCGCCGCGATCGGCTTGAAGAATACGTTCTACTCCAATCCGACAGGGTTGCCGCATCCCGGCAACCGGACGACCATCGGCGATCTCGTCAGGCTCGCCGAGCATCTGAAGAAAACCTACCCTGAGTATTACCGCTACTTTTCGGAGGAATCGTTCGAATGGAACGGGATCTTCCAGCGCAACAAGAACCCGCTGATCCGGATTGACAGCGGTGTCGACGGCCTCGGCCTCGGCTATTCCGACGGCTATGGCTACGCCTATGTCGGCTCGATGCAGCGTGACGGGCGCCAGCTTTATCTCGCCTTCAGCGGCGTTGCCACGGAGAAGGACAGGGCAAGCGAGGCGGAGGCGCTGTTCAACTGGGGCATGACCGCCTTCAAGCCGCGGCACATGTTCGACGGCGGTGAAGTGGTGGGGCAGGCAAACGTTTATGGCGGCATCGCGCCAACGGTGGCGCTCAAGGTGGCGAAGCCGCTCGATCTTTACGTGCCTGCCGCCGAGAGCGCCGGCATCAGGGGCAAAATCCGCTACAACTGGCCCCTCAAGGCACCGGTGGAGGCGGGCAGCGAGATGGCGTCGCTGCAGATCCTCTCCGGCGATCAGGTGCTCGGCGAGGTGCCGCTTCTGGCCGGAGAGGCGGTCAGCCGCGGCTCTCTGGAAAGCCGGGCGATGGATGCCGCGAAATCGCTCATATTCTTCTGGATGTAGAAACCGGCCGTTTTCTGTGGCGGCCGTCGGCGGATTGTGTGCGGGACGGTTGCGGCACGATCTCGATTGAAGGTAAGGATAGCCCAACGACGGGAAATGCGCATTGGCGAACGAACCAGGATTATTCATCAGCTTCGAAGGCGGGGAAGGGGCCGGCAAGTCGACCCAGATTCGCCGGCTTGCCGAATGGCTGCGGTCGCGCGGCTATGACGTCTTGACGACCCGCGAGCCCGGCGGCTCTCCCGGTGCCGAGGCCGTGCGCCATGTGCTTCTTTCAGGCGCTGCGGAAAATTACGGCGTGCGCATGGAGGCCGTGCTGTTTGCCGCAGCCCGCTCCGATCATGTCGAACAGGTTCTGCGGCCGGCGCTGAAGCGCGGTGTAATCGTGCTCTGTGACCGCTTCATGGATTCCTCGCGCGTCTATCAGGGCGTGACCGGAAATCTGGAGCCGGAATTCATCGAATCGCTCGAGCGCGTGGCGGTGAACGGCACAGTGCCGGACTGCACCATCATCTTCGACATTCCGGCAGCCATCGGGCTGGAGCGGGCGAGAAAGCGGGCGGACGCGGCAGCGGGCAGCCTGCCGGTCGAGCCGGACCGTTTCGAGCGCGAAAAGATCGACACCCACGAGAAGCGCCGCGAAGCATTCCTGGAGATTGCTGCCAACGAGCCCGGGCGTTGCCGGGTCGTCGATGCGCAGCGCGGCGAGGAACAGATCGCCGCCTACGTTCGCGACATCGTCGAACCGCTGCTCGACAGGGTGGCCCGCGTCTCGGCCACGCATACGGAAACCGTGCAATGAGCGACGAGAGCGAGCGCATCCTCGACGGCGCGATTGCGCCGGCGCGCAACACCATGCTCTTCGGCCATGAGGATGCGGAGCGCTTTCTGGCGCAATCCTATCGGTCCGGCAAGGGACACCATGCCATCCTGATCGAAGGGCCGGAGGGCATCGGCAAGGCGACGCTCGCCTACCGGTTTGCCAACCACATCCTCACCCATCCGGAGCCTGAACATGCGCCCGATCATATATCGGATCCGGATCCCGACAGCCCGGTGAGCCGTCAGCTTGCCAGCGGCGCGTCGCACAATCTCCTGCACCTGGAGCGGCCCTTCGACGAGAAGAGCGGACGATTCAAGACAGCGATCACTGTCGACGAGGTCCGCCGGGCCGGCAAGTTCTTCGCTCAGACCTCCGGCAGCGGCAACTGGCGGATCATCATTCTCGACCCGGCCGACGACCTGAACCGGAGCGCCGCCAACGCCATCCTGAAAATTCTCGAGGAGCCGCCGAAGCGGGCGCTGTTCCTGGTGCTGTCGCATGCGCCGGGCAAGCTGTTGCCGACCATCCGCTCGCGATGCCTGTCGCTCAGACTGTCACCGCTCGATGACCTGGCCTTGCAGAAGGCTCTGGACCACCTGCAGGTGCGTGTGGAGCCGGGTGCTGCCGGTAGCCTTCTGGCGGCTGCCAAGGGCAGCGTCTCGGAGGCGCTGAAGCTTTTGAACTATGGCGGCGGAGAAATTATCTCCGCCTATCAGGATGTGCTGGCGCAGCGGGGACCGGCGGCGCGCCAGGCCATGCATCGGCTGGCGGACGCCTTGTCACAGAAGGGTGCGGATACGATCTACACCTTCTTCACGGCCCATATCGCCACGGAGCTGATGGATCGGGCCCGGCAAGCGGCTCATTCGGGTGATCTCGCGGCCGCAGAGCGCTATGCGACGCTGACCAGCGCCGTCAACGAACAGCTTACGGTGGCCGATGCCTACAATCTCGATCGCAAGCAGACGATCATCTCCGTGCTGGAATCGATCAGCCAGTGAAGACGGTTCAGTCCGTTATGGATTGTCGTTCTTTGTGACCTTGCGCGCGACCCAGGAATAGCTGTCGGTCACGACATGGACGGGCGCTTCGACGATCTTCTTGAAATCCTTGCCGGTCGGCAGAATTTTCTTGATTCGCGTCATCGCGCGGGCGGCGAAGCCGGGATCTTCCTCCTCGGGCGGCATGGGCACGACGACCGGGGCAGGGGCCGCCGGAGGCTCGGCGCTCGCCTGGAGGCCATTGCCTGTCGGTTGTTCGCTCTGCGTGGCCGGCGCCGGCGTCGGCACAGGGACCTTTGCCGGCAGCGTGGTCTTGGCCTGCTGTTTGGGCTTGACCTCCGGGGCGGCAGGCTTCTCAGGCGTGGCGGCCGGAGTTGCCTCGGAACTGGCCTTGGCCGCGGCGGCGGCTGCCTGCATGGAGCCGGGCTCGTCCGCCTGGCAAACGGCGATCACCATCGGAAATTCAGCATCGGAATAGCCGTCGAGGACATTGGCCGTATCCTGATCGCAGGCGGCGACGGTCGTCCATTGCTGGTTCGCCGTCGCGATGAAATTGCACTTGGTAGCGGTGTCGTCACATCCAAGGATGGTCATGATCACCAATGCTGCAGGTTGCATGACTGCCGACCTTTTTTCTTCGGTTGCCGTGTTGCTATTGCTTATAGGGGAGACATTGCCGCAAAACCAAGGCGGGTAATGTAAAATTTGGAATCATCTCAGTCGGCCGACCAACAAGCGGGAGCGACATCTTGCGGATATCTATTGCAACAGAAACGCCGCGCCAGCCGGAAATCCTGCGCCTGATCGCGCTTTCGGACGAATACATGGCGTCTCTCTATCCGCCGGAAAGCAATCATCTTCTTGACATCGAGACGCTGGAGCGGCCGGAGGTCAGCTTTCTCGTGGCGCGAGGTGACGGAAAGGTGCTCGGATGCGGGTCGTATGTCGCCCATGACGGCTACGGGGAGATCAAGCGGATGTTCGTCGACCCGCAGGCGCGCGGATTGAAGATCGGCGCGCGCTTGCTGGAAACGATCGAGCGGCTGGCCATGGAGGCGGGTCTGGCGGTTCTGAGGCTGGAAACCGGCATCCACCAGCCAGAAGCGATCGGGCTCTACCGTCGCTTCGGCTATGTGGAGATCGAGCCTTTTGCGGACTATCGTCCCGATCCGCTCAGCCTGTTCATGGAGAAGCGGCTGTCCTGAGGCCCGTGCTGTGCCGGATCAGATATCCAGATTGTCGGCAAACTCTGCGCGGTCCTGGATGAAGCGGAAACGCGCCTCGGGCTTGGTGCCCATCAGGCTGTCGACCGCATCGCGCGTGCCTTCGAAATCCACCTGGTCGATATCGACGCGGAGCAGCGTGCGCTTGCCCGGATCCATGGTGGTTTCCTTGAGCTGCGCCGGCAGCATTTCGCCGAGACCCTTGAATCGGCCGATTTCGACCTTCTTGCCCTTGAACACCGTTTCCATCAGTTCCGCCCGGTGCGCGTCGTCGCGGGCGTAGAGCGTCTTGCCGCCCTGCGACAGCCGGTAGAGCGGCGGTACGGCAAGGAAGAGATGGCCCTGACGGATGAGGTCGGGCATCTCCTGATAGAAGAAGGTGATCAGCAGCGAAGCGATGTGCGCACCGTCGACGTCGGCATCGGTCATGACGATGATGCGTTCGTAGCGGAGGTCCTCCTCGCGGTATTTCGACCGCGTGCCGCAGCCAAGCGCCTGGATGAGGTCGGCCAGCTGCTGGTTGGCCGTCAGCTTTTCGCGGCCGGCGCTGGCGACGTTGAGGATCTTGCCGCGCAACGGCAGGATGGCCTGATTGGCGCGATTGCGCGCCTGCTTGGCGGAACCGCCGGCCGAATCGCCTTCGACGATGAACAGTTCGGCGCCCTGGGCGACGTTCTGCGAGCAATCGGCGAGCTTGCCCGGCAGGCGCAGCTTGCGGACCGCCGTCTTGCGATTGACCTCGCGCTCCTTGCGGCGGCGAAGGCGTTCCTCGGCGCGTTCGATCACCCAGTCGAGCAGCTTCTCTGCTTCTGCCGGGTTGTCGGTCAGGAAGTGGTCGAAGGGATCGCGCAGGACGTTCTCGACAATGCGCTGCGCTTCGATCGTCGCAAGCCTGTCCTTCGTCTGGCCGACGAATTCCGGCTCGCGGATGAAGACCGACAGCATGCCGACGGCCGAGATCATCACGTCGTCCGTGGTGATCTGGGCTGCCCGCTTGTTCTGCGTCAGTTCCGCGTAGTTCTTCAGGCCGCGCAGCAGCGCCATGCGCAGGCCGGCCTCATGTGTGCCGCCTTCGGGCGTGGGGATGGTATTGCAGTAGGAGTGAAGCTGCGCGTCGCCGCCGTACCAGGTGACTGCCCATTCGACCGCGCCGTGGCCGCCGGTCTTCTCCGTTTTGCCGGCGAAGATTTCGCGCGTGACGGTGAAGTCTTTGCCAAGCGTCGCCTTCAGATAGTCTTTCAGCCCGTCGGGGAAGTGGAACACCGCCTTGTCGGGGATGTCCGAACCTTCGGGCAGGACGCCGGGATCGCAGGCCCAGCGGATTTCCACGCCGCCGAAGAGATAGGCCTTCGAGCGGGCCATCCGGAAGATCCGACCGGGATCGAAGCGGGCGGCGGGGCCGAAGATCTCGGGATCGGGATGGAAGCGGACACGCGTTCCGCGGCGATTGTGGATGTCGCCCAGATCCTCGATGCCGCCAAGCGGAATGCCGCGCGAGAAGCACTGCCGGTAGAGGCGGCGGTTGCGGGCGACCTCGACCTCGAGACTGTCGGACAGCGCGTTGACGACCGAGACGCCGACGCCGTGCAGACCGCCGGAGGTCTCGTAGGCCTTGCCGTCGAACTTGCCGCCGGCGTGCAGCTTGGTGAGGATGACTTCGAGCGTCGACTTGCCAGGCACCTGCGGATGGTTTTCGACCGGAATGCCGCGGCCGTTGTCGGTCACCGTCAGGAAGCCTTCCGTATCGAGATGGACCTCGATGAAGTTGGCATGTCCGGCGACGGCTTCGTCCATCGAGTTGTCGATGACTTCGGCGAAGAGATGGTGCAGCGCCTTTTCGTCCGTCCCGCCGATATACATGCCCGGCCGCATGCGGACAGGCTCAAGGCCCTCCAGTACGCGGATGGCGGAGGCGTCGTAGTTGTCGGAGGAGGCAGTCACCGGTGCGGGTGGCGCGGCCGGTGCAGGTCGCGGCTTCACTTCCGCTGCCTTGGGGGCAGGCGGGGTTGCCTCGTCGCTTCTGGCCGGTGTTCCGGTTGCGAGGGTCGAAAAGAGATCGTTGCTATCGTCCATATGACCGTTCGAATTCCAGGCTCAATCTGTGAGAGAAGCATCCGCATCCCATATTTCAGTCGCATTTTGCAACTCGGATGCGAATCAACTCAATTCTGCCAGAAAGCGCGGATGCGCGCGATTCCCGGCACATTTTTCGTTTCAGGTTTGCTTTCGCGCGGACCCGATGGCAAGGCAATAAGGGGTGGGGAGCGCGACTGCATGCCGATGTCCACAGTTCATTTCATTCTACGCACCGGCTTGGCCGTCTTCCTGGCGCTCTCTGCCGAAAGTGCTGTGGCCGGGGATCTTGTCGGCCCCTACAAGGACAAGCTCTTTTCCGACCAGACGGTGCTCGAAAGCCGCGACAATGGCAATTTCCGCGTGATCGACTACCAGGAGATGCGCGACATCAACGGCCGCGACCGCATTCCCGAACGTTATGTGAAGTCCGAATACCAGTCTCTCGGCGTCCGGCGCAAGCAGGTGATGGAGACGCTCGACATTGGCGGACTGAAGCTCGATGTCGGGCGGGTGGGGCCGGATGGCGGCCAACGGTTCACGGTGATCTTCATTCACGGACGCGGTGGAGACCGGCGGCTCGGGATGAACGACAATTCCTTCGGCGGCAATTTCAACCGGCTGAAGAACCTTGCTGACCGAAACGGCGGCACCTACTACGCGCCCAGCATTCCGGTGTTCGATCAATCCGGCGTCGATCGCGTCACGGCGCTGATCGACTATGCCAGCCGGCGCGCACCCGGCACTCCGGTGATCCTCAGCTGTGCGTCCATGGGCAGCTTCCTCTGCTGGGCGGTGGCCAAGGAGCCGGCGGCGGTCGCCGAACTCAAGGGGATGGCCATTCTCGGCGGCGCGACCGATCCCGATTTCACCAAGAGCGCCGCCTACAAGGCGAAATTGCCGATCTATTTTACCCATGGCGGCAATGATCCGGTCTATGCGGCGAAGGATCAGGTGGCGCTCTACGAGACGCTGCACGGCAAGGGATATCCGACCCGCTTCGACCTGTTCAACAGCGGCTCGCACGGCACGCCGGTGCGCATGAGCGACTGGAAACGGATGCTGAACTGGATCGTCACCGCGCAGTGACTGACGTTATTTTCCCGCTCAGGTAGCCGATTGCGGAAGAAATCGCCAAAATTGGCGAAAAATTGAATGCAAACAGGCCTCCGCTGCTTTGCAATCCGGGCATGCTCCTTTAAGAACACAGATGGTGGATCAAGGCCGGGACGGAGGCCTTTTTCCGATTGGCGATGAGGAAAGGGCGGAGCCTCTCGTCTACCAGCAAACAGGCGCCTTACGACCAACCTCATCAATGGCACCAACGCCTGTCCTGGCATCATGTTGTTACTGCCCCACAAATTTAAGGATGGTATTTGCGGATGACCCCGAATGTCCGACCGCTTGTTGCGGGTAACTGGAAGATGAACGGAACGCGCGCGTCGCTTGACCAGATCAAGGCGATCGCAGCCGGTGTGAACAAGCCGCTGTCGGAGAAGGTCGACAGCCTGATCTGCCCGCCTGCGACCCTGCTTTACGTTGCGACGTCACTGGCGACCGACAGTCCGCTGGCGATCGGATCGCAGGATTGCCACCAGAACGTGTCGGGGGCACATACCGGCGACATTTCCGCCGAGATGGTCGCGGACTGCTTCGGCACCCATGCCATCGTCGGTCATTCCGAACGCCGCACCGACCATGCCGAAACCGATCACCTCGTCTGCGCCAAGGCAGAGGCGGCCTATGGTGCCGGCCTGACGGCGATCATCTGCATCGGCGAAACGCAGGCGGAACGCGAAGCCGGCCAGACGCTCGATATCCTCAAGCGTCAGCTTTCCGGGTCCGTGCCGGACAACGCCACGGCAGAAAATACCGTGATCGCATACGAACCAGTCTGGGCGATCGGCAGCGGCCTGACGCCGACGCTCGACGACGTCGCCGAGGCGCATGCCTTCATGCGGGCAGAACTGACAGCGCGTTTTGGCGCGGAGGGCCTGTCGATGCGCATCCTCTATGGCGGCTCGGTCAAGCCGGGCAATGCCAAGGAACTGATGGGAGTCGCCAATGTCGACGGCGCACTCATTGGCGGCGCCAGCTTGAAAGCGAGCGACTTCCTCGCCATATGGTCGGTCTATGAAGAGCTTACCGCCTGAAATGCGGCAATAGACCGCGTCAAAGGGCTTGGAATGCGAGCGCGGCTCATGTAAAGAGCCGCAATCCAATCATTTCGTATGCCCGCGACCATTCGCGGGCAGGACCGGAAAATCATGCAGACTGTTCTTATCGTAATCCATCTGATGATCGTGCTCGCGCTGGTCGGGCTGGTGCTTATCCAGCGTTCCGAAGGCGGCGGCCTCGGCATCGGTGGGGGCTCCGGCTTCATGTCGGCCCGCGGCACGGCCAATGCGCTGACCCGCACGACCGCCATCCTGGCGACGCTGTTCTTCATCACGTCGCTCGGCATGAGCATCCTTGCCCGCTATCAGGGCGATCCGACCGACATTCTCGACCGCATTCCGCAGTCGACGTCGACCGACGGCACCGGTAGCGGCGCCGGCGTTCTCGACAAGCTTGGCGGCTCGGTCAACAGCCAGACGCCTGCCGCGAATGGCACGACGCAAGCTCCGACCACGACGGCTCCGTCGACCACAGCTCCGGCTGCGGGCGCGGAAACCCCGGCTCAGGGCTCGACGGCCCCGACACAGACCCCTCCGGCCGATAATTCGGGCGTCCCGACCGGTCAGTAAGGGCCAGTCACCAGCATCACTCTCCGGCAGGTCAATGACCTGCCGGTTTTCTTTTGTGCGTATTTTGCTTGTCCACCTAAAATTTCGGGAAGCGGAATTTAGGGGCTAGCGGAATCAGTTTTGAAACGGTATCCGGTGAATCCCATGGCGCGATATGTATTCATCACCGGCGGCGTGGTTTCCTCCCTTGGTAAGGGAATTGCGGCCGCAGCTCTTGGAGCACTCCTGCAGGCCCGTGGCTACAGAGTCCGGCTTCGCAAACTAGACCCCTATCTCAATGTCGATCCCGGCACGATGAGCCCGACCCAGCACGGGGAAGTGTTCGTGACCGACGACGGCGCGGAGACGGACCTCGATCTCGGTCACTATGAACGCTTTACTGGCCGTTCGGCGACCAAGACCGACAACATCACCACGGGTCGCATCTACAAGAACATCATCGACAAGGAACGTCGCGGCGACTATCTCGGCGCGACGGTGCAGGTCATTCCCCACGTGACGAACGAGATCAAGGACTTCGTTCTCGAGGGCAATGACGACTATGATTTCGTCCTCTGCGAAATTGGCGGCACTGTGGGCGACATCGAGGCGATGCCGTTCATGGAAGCGATCCGCCAGCTCGGCAACGACCTGCCGCGCGGCACAGCCGTCTACGTCCACCTGACCCTCATGCCGTATATCCCGGCGGCAGGTGAGCTGAAGACCAAGCCGACGCAGCATTCGGTCAAGGAACTGCAGGCGCTGGGCATCCATCCGGATATCCTGCTGGTGCGTGCCGACCGGGAAATCCCCGAGGCGGAACGCCGCAAGCTTTCTCTGTTCTGCAACGTTCGCCCGTCGGCGGTCATCCAGGCGCTCGACGTCGCCAACATCTATGACGTGCCGATGGCCTATCACAAGGAAGGCCTCGACAACGAGGTACTAGCGGCTTTCGGGATCGAACCGGCGCCGAAGCCGCGCATGGCGGCCTGGGAACAGGTTGCCGACCGCATCCACAATCCGGAAGGCGAAGTCACAATTGCCGTCGTCGGCAAGTACACCGAGCTCAAGGACGCCTACAAGTCGCTGATCGAAGCGCTTCACCACGGCGGCATCGCCAACCAGGTGAAGGTCAATATCGAGTGGATCGAATCCTCGATCTTCGAGGAAAAAGATCCGGCGCCCTATCTTGAAAAGGTGCACGGCATTCTCGTCCCCGGCGGCTTCGGCGAGCGCGGATCGGAAGGCAAGATCCAGGCGGCAAAGTTCGCCCGCGAGCGCAAGGTGCCGTATTTCGGCATCTGCTTCGGCATGCAGATGGCCGTCATCGAGGCGGCTCGTCATCTGGCCGGCATCGAGAAGGCATCGTCGACCGAATTCGGCCCGACGTCCGAGCCGCTGGTCGGCCTGATGACCGAGTGGATGCGCGGCAACCAGCTGGAGAAGCGTTCGTCATCCGGCGATCTCGGCGGCACGATGCGCCTTGGCGCCTATCGCGCGGCGCTCAAGAAGGGCTCCAAGATTGCCGACATCTACGGCTCGACTGAAATTTCCGAGCGCCACCGCCACCGCTACGAAGTTAATGCCGAGTACAAGGAGAGGCTCGAAAGCTGCGGCCTGGAGTTCGCCGGCATGTCGCCGGACGGCCTGCTGCCGGAAACGGTGGAGTATCCGGATCATCCGTGGTTCATCGGCGTCCAGTACCATCCGGAACTAAAGAGCCGTCCGCTGGAGCCGCATCCGCTCTTTGCAAGCTTCGTCGAGGCAGCGCTGGAACAGAGCCGTCTGGTCTGACGCGAAAGTCGCCAAGACGCAATGACATCAGAAAACCCGGCTCAAAGGCCGGGTTTTTCATTTTTGGACAATGTCGGGTTCAAACGATCTCAGGCCTCAGGAGGATGACCGGGCAGGGGGCCGCGGCCGGCAGTTCCGGCGCATGCGGCGGCCGGACGATCAGGCAATCGGCCTGCGCGAACACCTTCATCATGGACGAATCCTGCTTGCCGAAAGGCTCGGCCAGCTGATGGCCGGAGCTGTCCTTGATGAGCCGCGCGCGCATGTAGTTCTGGCGCTGTCCGTTGGCGGGCAGGGAGCTTGCCGAGAGGACTGTTGCCTTGCGGTTGACCGGCGGCAGGTGTGCGAGCTTTCTGATCAACGGTTCGGCAAAGAGCAGGGCGCAGACGAGGCTGGAGGCGGGGTTGCCGGGAAGACCCAGCACCTGCATGCCATCGAGCCTTCCAACCATCAGCGGCTTGCCGGGACGCATGGCGATCTTCCAGAAGTCCAGTTCCATGCCGCAATTCTTCAAGGTCTTCTGGACAAGATCGTGATCGCCGACCGAGGCGCCGCCGAGCGCCACCAGGACGTCCGCATTGGCAGCCTGCGCCTTACGGATGGCGGCGGCGATCGCCTCCTCGTCGTCCGGGGCGATGCCGAGATCAAGGATATCCGCGCCGGCCTTGCGCAACAGCGCTCCGATGCCGAAGGTGTTCGAGGCGATGATCTGGCTCGGGCCGGGCCGGGAGCCGGGCTGCAGGAGCTCATCGCCGGTGGCAAGGACGGCAACCAGCGGCTTACGGAAGACCGCAACCGATGCATGGTTCATCGCTGCGGCGACGGTCAGCTTGGTGAAGTCGAGCGCAGTCCCTGCCGAAAGCACGACCTCACCCTCGGCGAAATCCTGGCCGCGGGGACGGATATGCCGTCCCGTCTCGGGCAGAAAGTTCGCACGGAAGCGGCCTTCTCCGGCGATTTCGGTGTCTTCCTGGATCAGCACCGTGTCCGCGCCGACAGGCACCGGCGCGCCGGTGAAGATGCGGACGGCTTCGTTCCTGCCGATGTCGCCATCGAAACCATGGCCGGCAGAGGATGTCCCGATGACGGAGAGTTCCGCGCCGATGGACGCGATGTCCTTGGCCCGTATCGCATAACCGTCCATTGCGGAGGCGTCGAACGGCGGCTGGGTGAGACGGGCTGCGAGATCGGTGGCGAGAACACGGTCGCCGGCCATGGCGAGCGGTAGCTCTTCGGTGGCGGTGACGGGGTTGGCCGCTCTCAGCAGCCGCTCAAGGGCATCTTCGACCGGCAGCAGGCTCATGGCTTCAGGCCTTCGTGTTGCGGAAATGACCGGACTTGCCGCCCGTTTTCTCCATCAGCCGGATGCCGCTGATTTCCATTTCCTTGTCCGCGGCCTTTGCCATGTCGTAGATCGTCAGGCAGGTCACGGAGACCGCCGTCAGCGCTTCCATCTCGACGCCGGTCTTGCCGGTGAGCTTTGCGGTGGCCGAAACCCGAAGGCCGGGCAGGGTGGCGTCTTCCGTGATGTCGACCGTCACCTTGGTGAGCATCAGCGGATGACAGAGCGGAATGAGGTTGGCGGTCTGCTTGGCGGCCATGATGCCGGCAATGCGCGCCGTGCCGATCACGTCGCCCTTCTTGGCGTTGCCCTCGGCGATCAGCTTGAGCGTTTCCGCACGCATGCGGACATAACCTTCAGCAACCGCAACGCGCTCGGTCTCGGTCTTGTCGCCGACGTCGACCATGTGCGCTTCGCCGGACGCGCCGATATGGGTGAGGCTGGCTTTCCCGGTCGTCATTCGGCAGCCATCGCGCCGGACGCACCGGTCAGCAGTTGGCGGGTCGCGGCGGTGACATCGTCCTGCCGCATCAGGCTTTCGCCGACGAGGAAGGTCGAGATGCCGGCCGCCTTCAGCCGTTCGCAGTCGGCATGGGTGAAGATGCCGCTTTCGCCGACCAGCAGGCGGTCCGCCGGCACCATGGGCGCCAGTGCCTCGCTGACGGCGAGGCTGACCTCGAAGGTGCGCAGATTGCGGTTGTTGATGCCGACGAGCGGCGAGGTGAGCTTGAGGGCTCTTTCCATCTCGGGTGCATCGTGGACCTCGATGAGGACGTCCATCCCGAGGCCAAGGGCCTCGTCTTCCAAACGCCTTGCATCGTCATCGGAAAGCGATGCCATGATCAGGAGAATGCAGTCAGCCCCCCAGGCGCGGGCTTCGTGCACCTGATAGGTCTCGAACATGAAATCCTTGCGCAGCGCCGGAAGGCCGCAGGCATCCCGCGCCTTGGTCAGGAATTCGGGCGCCCCCTGGAAACTTGGTGTGTCGGTCAGAACGGACAGGCAGGCAGCGCCGCCCTCTTCGTAGGCCCTGGCGAGCGCGGGGGGATCGAAATCCGGACGGATCAGCCCTTTCGACGGGCTCGCCTTCTTGATCTCGGCGGTCAGGCCGAAGGAGCCGTCCTGCCTGCGGGCTTCGAGCGCCTTATAGAAGCCGCGTGGCGGAGCCTGGTCGGCGGCCATCGCCTTCAGTTCGGCGAGCGGCACGGCCGATTTCGCAGCGGCGATCTCTTCGCGCTTGTAAGCTTCGATCTTGCGCAGAATGTCGGTCATGAACTTTAACCTATCCTCATTCGCCGCTGTTGGAAACGGCGACGAGCTTTTCCAGTGCGGAAGACGCACCGCCGTCCTCGAGCGAGTGCGTGGCGATCTTCATCGCGTCGGCGATCGTCTCGCCCTTGCCGGCCACGATCAGCGCTGCCGCCGCATTGCAAAGCGCGACATCGCGATAGGCGTTCTTCTTGCCCATCAGCACCTCG
Source organism: Rhizobium sp. PAMB 3174 (assembly GCF_052908375.1). Classification (NCBI taxonomy): domain Bacteria; kingdom Pseudomonadati; phylum Pseudomonadota; class Alphaproteobacteria; order Hyphomicrobiales; family Rhizobiaceae; genus Rhizobium; species Rhizobium sp. PAMB 3174. The sequence goes on from NZ_CM128608.1 coordinate 1,610,644, forward strand.
CGCAGCGCCTTGGCGTTGGCGACGCCGTCGCCGCCCTTGAGGTCGGCAAGCGTGGCGGTTTCGACGCCGAAATCCTTCGGCGTCAGTTCGAATTCGCGGATCTTGCCATCCTCGAGCGCCACAACATTGGTCACGCCGGTGGTGGTGATTTCATCCATGCCATCGCCGAACACCGTCCATACCGTCGTCGAGCCCATGTCCTTGAGCGATTCCGTCAACGGGCGCAGCCATTGCCGGGCAAAGACGCCGAGCAGCTGGTGCTTGACGCCGGCCGGGTTGGAGAGGGGGCCGAGAAGGTTGAAGATCGTGCGCGTGCCGAGCTCGACCCGGGTCGGGCCGACATAGCGCATGGCGGAATGATGCATCTGGGCAAACATGAAGCCGATGCCCGCTTCGGCGATGCAGCGGGCAATGGCGTCGGGGCCGATGTCGAGCTTCACGCCCAGCGCCGATAGACTGTCAGCGGCGCCGGACTTGGAGCTCAACGCCTTGTTGCCGTGCTTGGCGACGGGCACGCCGGCACCCGCCGTGATGATCGCGGCGAGCGTCGAGATGTTGTAGGTGCCCGTTCCGTCGCCGCCTGTGCCGACGATGTCGACGGCATTTGCGGGCGCTTCGACCGTCAGCATCTTGGAACGCATGGTGGTGACCGCGCCGACAATCTCGTCGATCGTCTCGCCGCGCACGCGGAGCGCCATCAGGAAGCCGCCGATCTGCGAGGGCGTTGCCTCACCCGACATCAGGATGTCGAAGGCCTGGCGCGCTTCCTCGCGGTTCAGGGCCTCGCCGGCGGCCGCCTTGGCGATAAAAGGTTTGAGTTCTGCCATCGCCTGGTAGCTCCCCTCGTTCCGGTTTACCGGACCAGCGCCTGTTCGGCGAGCTGCTGATTGATCGATACGCCGTACTTCGCCTGCAGTTCGCTCACCATTTCGTCCAGGATGTCGTCGCCGGCGGCCTTGGCCATCTGGTCGATCGTCTGGTCCTGGTTGTCGAGCGCGGTCGTTGCCGGCTTCGGATCATCCGCCGTAACCTTCAGGAGAACCTGATTGCTCCCGTCGCTGGTCGCGCCGGTCGCCACGGTCCCGACCGGGCCGGAAAAGGCTTCCTGGATGGCCGCGGAGCCGATGATCGGATCGTTGGAGTGACGGGTCAGGCCGCTCTTCTGCTCGACGGCGATCTTCAGCTCGTCAGCGATCGCCTGCAGCGTCTCACCCTTCTCGACGCGCAGCTTCAGCTTCTCGGCGAGGGCGCCCAGTGCTTCCTTCTGCTGTTCGGCAGTCCAGTCCTGCGTCGCCTGGGCCTTCACCTCGTCGAGCGTGCGGTCGCGGTCCGGAGTGATGTCCACGACCTCGTACCAGAGATAGCCGTTGCGGCCGATGTTGAGCGGCAGGTTTTCCACGCCGACATCGGTCTGGAAGGCTTCGGAGACCAGGTCCCTGCCGGTCGGCACATCGGCGACCGGCTTGCCGTCCGGACCATTGCCGTCGGCATCAATCGCGTCGATGGTGACAACCTTCAGGCCCAGTTCCTTCGCCGCGTCGGTGAGCGAGGAGCCGCCGCCGCGCAGGTCTTCGTACCGGTCGTGAACGGACTGGATTTCATCGAGCGCGTTGTTCAGCGCCAGATCCTTGCGGACCTGATCCTTGACCTCGTCGAGCGTCTTGGTCACGGCCGGCTTGATGTCCTTGACGCGCAGGATGACCGGTCCGAAGGCACCCTTGACGACGCCCGAAGTCGCGCCGTCGGTCTCGATGGCGAAAGCGGCATCGGCGATTGCGGCATCCGGAACGCGGGCCTTGGTGAAGGTGCCGAGCGTGACGTCGCTTTCGGTCTTGCCTTGTTCCTTGGCGAGATCGTCAAAGCTCTTGCCGGCCTGCAGTTCCTTGAGCGCCGCGTCTGCCTTGGCCTCGTCGGCAAAGGTCAGCTGCTCGATCGTCCGGGTCTCGGCAGTCGTGTAGCGGTCCTTGTGCTCCTCGTAGTCCTGCTTGACCGCATCGTCGGTAACGGCGGTCGGATCGGCGATATCGGAAGGCTCGAGCTTCACATAGGCGATCTTGCGGAACTCCGGCGCATGGTAGCGCGCCTTGACCGTGTCGAACCACTTCTGCAGCACTTCGTCCGAAGGCGCCTGGACCGGATCGATATTGGCGTCGGTCAGGAGCAGGTAGTCGACCGAGCGGGTCTCGTAACGGTACTGCTTCAGCGCATCGATCAACACCGGCGGGGCGGTGAAGCCGCTGCCGACAGCGTCGATGATCTGGCTGCGCACGGCGACATTGCTACGCTCGGCGATATAGTCCTGTTCGCGGATGCCGGCGTTACGCAAGAGAGCGGTGAACTGCTGGCGATCAAAGGCGCCATTCAGGGACTTGAAGGCCGGATCTTCGGCGATCAGACGGGCGAGCCGGTCCTGCGACAGGCCGAGATTCATGTCGTCGGCCAGCTGGTCGAGGGCGGCGCCCGCCGAAAGCTGCGCATAGACCTGACGGTCGACGCCGAAGGCCTTGGCCTGCTCCAGCGTCAGCTGTGTGCCGAACTGCTGGCTGAGCGCCGCCATCTGCCGCTGGAACGCGAAGTGCAGGTCGGTGACCGACACCTTCTGATCGCCAACGGTGATAACGGTGTTGCCCGCAGGCGCGAGCAATGATGCCGAAACGCCCCATATGCCGAAGGAGCCCACCAGAACGATCATCAGCAGTTTCGCCACCCATGTCTGCGACGCGCGTCTCAGTATCTGGAACATCCGGTGTCTTCCTCGTCATACGATGCTGCGCCCGTTTGTTTTTTCGGGCGCAGGAAACATTTTTGTGAACGTTCCTTAAAGCAAAGCGCAGCGGAATTGAAGGCGGCGAGCGGTGAAAAAAGGGCAGCGCGACCGACATTCGGGCACGCTCTTAACGCCGTCTGCATGGACCCGTTGGACAGGTGTCGCCGTTGTGGCCTAAATGATCGGGAAAGGAGACCCCATGACCTGTCCGTCTTACACGATTCACAGCCGGAACTGCCATTGCGGTTGGAACAATGCTTTTCCGCCGGCCTACACGGCAGAACCGGGCCAGACACTGACATTCGAGTGCAAGGATGCATCCGGCGGCTATTACACGGCCGAGAGCACCTCGGCGGATGTCGGCGGGCAGGATCCCGCGACGATCAACCCGGTGACCGGCCCGATTTTCGTCGACGGCGCGAATCCCGGGGATGTGCTGAAGATTACGCTCGACAGCTTCGCGCCGGGCGGTTTCGGCTGGACGGCGATCATTCCGGGATTCGGACTGCTGGCGGACCAGTTTAAGGATGCTCGCCTCAATCTCTGGTCCTACGAGCGGGACCTCAAGACGCCCGCCATGTTTGGTGGCCATGCCCGAGTTCCGTTGAAGCCGTTCACCGGCACGATCGGCGTTGCACCCGCGGAGCCCGGCACCCATTCCGTCATCCCACCGCGCCGGGTCGGCGGCAACATGGATATCCGCGACCTGTCGGCCGGTTCCGTTCTCTACCTGCCGGTGGAAGTGGAGGGGGCATTGCTGTCGATCGGGGATACGCATGCGGCGCAGGGTGACGGGGAGGTGTGCGGAACGGCAATCGAGAGCGCGATGTCCGTCACCGTCACAGTCGACCTGATCAAGGATCAGCCGCTGCGCTTTCCGCGTTTCGAGACCGCTGGACCGGTCACCCGTCATATCGACGGTGCGGGCTACGATGTCACAACGGGAATTGGCCAGGACCTGATGACCGCCTGCCGGGATGCCGTTTCGGGGATGATCGACCTCCTGGCCATGAGCCGTGGGATGTCGGCGGAAGATGCCTACATGCTCTGCTCGGTTTGCGGGGACTTGCGCATATCCGAGATCGTCGATGCGCCGAACTGGGTCGTCTCGTTCTACTTCCCGCGCGCTGTCTTCACCTGAAAAGCGAAACGGCCCGATTTTCGGGCCGTTCGCATTTTCGTCAGTGTGCCATGATCAGTTTCGATCTCAGCGACCCCGAGGGTTCGCGATCAAAAATCTGCGCGATATTGGGGTTGCGCAGCGGCGTGCCGCTGTCATCGACCACAATGTTCTGCTCGGACACGTAGGCCACATATTCGGACTCGTCGTTTTCGGCCAGCAGGTGGTAGAACGGCTGGTCCTTGCGCGGTCGGATTTCGGCCGGAATGGAATTCCACCATTCTTCCGAATTGGCGAATTCGGGATCGACGTCGAAGATCACGCCCCGGAAGGGAAATATCCGGTGACGCACGACATCTCCGATATTGTACTTGGCGTTCTGGATCTTCATGGGCTTTATCCTTTCCCTGAAATATTTGGGTTGGATAGGCCATGATATCAAGGGTCTGCCACGTCACGGGGCCGTGAGGTCACGATCTCCTGTTGAAAAGTGCGGCGGGGGCCGTTGCCAGCATGACACCGCCGGTCACGAGCACGATTCCATAGGCATGATAGGTCTCGAACGTCTCGCCGAGAAACAGGACGGCCATGACGATGGAGATCGGCGGCATCATGTAGAGGGTGATACCGGCAACCGCCGGACCGAAGACGTGTACGGTGTGCTGGAAGCAGTAGAAGGCCGCCAGCGACGCAAAGAAGATGATGCCCGCAAGTTTCAGGAAGTCGCTGCCCGAATCCGGCAGATTGCCGCCTGACAGGGTTTCGATGATTGCCGGCGGCAGCAGGACGATCGCGCCGGACATGGCAATCAGCCCGAACAGGGTGAGCGGCCTGACGGTGCGGACCGCAGGATGACGCAGCAGAAGCGAGTAGACCGCAAACGAGATCGCCGCACCGAGGATGCCGAGATCGCCGATGTTGAACTGCATGTGCAGCAGGGCCTGCGGCTCGCCCTTCAGCACGATGGCGACGACACCCGAGAAGGCGACGACCATGCCGGCGAGTTCGCGGGCGCTGATCCGTCCACCGGCAAACAGCCACTGGAACAGGATGATGAAGAGCGACGAGGTCGTGTAGATCAGCGTCGCGTTGGAGGCGGTCGTCCTCGTCAGCGACCAGTAGACGAAGCCGCCACAGATCCCCATGCCCAGCACGCCGAGCAGAAGCCATAGCCCGACATGGCCGCGCACGAAGGCGATCGCCGCCCGCCGGTCGGCAAGCATGAAGGGCAGCATGATCAGCGCCGATCCGGCCCAACGGATGAAGGCAGTGATGAACGGCGCGATCTCGCCGATGATGCCGCGGCCGAAGATCAGGTTGCTCGAAAAGAAGATCGGCACGGCGATGAAGATGGCCCAGGCGAGAAGGCCGGGCGACTGTTTCTGGTTCGGATCGAAGGGCGTCATCGGTGACCTGGCATTGGACCGTGATCGGAAAAGGCTTGAAAAGAAACAAGGCAGAAGCCGTTTGGCTCCTGCCTTGCTTGTCGTTCTCAGGCCCCTGGCGGGGCCGTCCGTCGGTCGATCAGACCGAGTAGTACATGTCGTATTCGACCGGATGCGGGGTCATTTCGAAGCGCATGACTTCCTGCATCTTCAGTTCGATGAAGGCATCGATCTGGTCGTCGTCGAAGACGCCGCCGGCGGTCAGGAACTTGCGGTCCTTGTCCAGGCTTTCCAGCGCTTCACGCAGCGAGCCGCAGACGGTCGGGATCTTCTTCAGTTCCTTCGGCGGCAGGTCGTAGAGATCCTTGTCCATCGGCTTGCCGGGGTGGATCTTGTTCTTGATGCCATCGAGACCGGCCATCAGCATCGCGGCAAAGCCGAGATACGGGTTGGCGGCGGGATCCGGGAAGCGGACTTCGACGCGCTTGGCCTTCGGGTTGGAGCCGAAGGGGATGCGGCAGGAGGCCGAACGGTTGCGGGCCGAGTAGGCCAAGAGAACCGGAGCTTCATAACCCGGGACCAGACGCTTGTAGGAGTTGGTCGACGGGTTGGTGAAGGCGTTGATGGCCTTGGCATGCTTGATGATGCCGCCGATGTAGTAGAGGCAGGTCTCGGAAAGACCGGCATATTCGTCACCGGCGAAGGTCGGCTTGCCGCCCTTCCAGATCGACTGATGCACGTGCATGCCGGAGCCGTTGTCGCCGAAGATCGGCTTCGGCATGAAGGTCGCCGTCTTGCCATAGGCATTGGCAACCTGATGGACGCCGTACTTGTAGATCTGGATCTTGTCGGCGTTGCGCACCAGCGTGTCGAACTTGACGCCAAGCTCGTGCTGGGCGGACGCCACTTCGTGGTGATGCTTTTCGACCACGACGCCCATCTCGGCGAGCACGGTCAGCATTTCCGAGCGCATGTCCTGGCAGCTGTCGACCGGCGGAACCGGGAAGTAGCCACCCTTGACGCGCGGACGGTGACCGAGGTTGCCGGTCTCGTATTCCGTGTCGTCGTTGGAAGGCAGTTCGGACGAATCGAGCTTGAAGCCGGTGTTGTAGGGATCGGCCTTGTACTTGACGTCATCGAAGATGAAGAATTCGGGCTCGGGGCCGACGAAGACGGTGTCGCCGATGCCGGACGCCTTCAGGTAGGCTTCTGCCTTCTTGGCGGTGCCGCGCGGATCGCGGTTATAGGCCTCGCCGGAGACCGGGTCGAGAATGTCGCACATGATGACCATGGTCGACTGGGCGAAGAAGGGATCCATGTGGACCGTATCCGTATCGGGCATCAGCACCATGTCGGATTCGTTGATGGCCTTCCAGCCGGCGATCGACGAGCCGTCGAACATGACGCCGTCGGCAAACATGTCCTCATCCACGCAGGAGACGTCCATGGTGACGTGCTGCAGCTTGCCCTTGGGATCGGTGAACCGCAGATCGACGAACTTGACGTCGTTTTCCTTGATCTGCTTCAAGATATCATTCGCTGATGTCATTTAGGCCTTCCTTCCTGGTTTTTCCCGAATTGTTATGAACCTGCCGCCACGTCGGGAACAGACGGCCCTATTGGATCACGTTATCTGGATCAGATTGCGTCGACGCCGGTCTCGCCGGTGCGGATACGGATCACTTCCTCCACGTTCGACACGAAGATCTTGCCGTCGCCGATCCGGCCGGTTTGGGCCGCGTTGCGGATGGCTTCGATCACCGCATCCGCATTCTCGTCGGCGAGGACGACTTCGACCTTAACCTTGGGCAGAAAATCGACAACGTATTCAGCGCCGCGATAGAGCTCGGTGTGGCCCTTCTGGCGTCCAAATCCCTTTGCTTCCGTTACAGTGATACCCTGCAAGCCGACTTCCTGAAGCGCTTCTTTCACTTCATCCAGCTTGAACGGCTTTATGATCGCCTCGATCTTTTTCATCAGAAAATTTCTCTCCGCTTCTCCCTTGGAGGCGGACCTCGTGTCCGCTCGGCCATGTCGATGCACGTAGCATGCCAAGACATTTGTATATCTCCGCTTGCGGTCAGTGCAATAGCAGGTCGGCGTGCGGAACGACCTGTTTTTGCCTGAATGGCAGGAAATCGCACCGCGCACGGCATCATTCCCATTTCTCACATCATGCGGAAACCAGAGGATGCGGTTAATTGAATGAAAATGCTATCGATTTTTTGAATGCAATTTATGCATATGCCTAATATTTGAGCCAAAGAGCCTGTGTTTTTTGATTGTTTTTTCCCCGGACTCGGCATCAACTTCCCGCATGACATTACCAATCGAAACAGTGCTTCTCACACCCGATGAGATGGGACAGGCGGACCGCGATGCCGCGGCATCGGGGATCGACAGCTATGGATTGATGGAGCGGGCAGGGCAGGCGGTCGCTGCCGCCGCGCTCCGGCGTTATCCCGGCGCGCGGCGCTTCGTCGTGTTCTGCGGTCCCGGCAACAATGGCGGCGATGGCTATGTTGCCGCGCGGGGCCTGAGTGAAAGCGGATGCGATATCAAGGTCTTCCATCTCGGCGATGCCGACCGGCTGAAGGGAGATGCGGCGGAGGCACGGCGGCGCTTTACCTCGGGCTCCGAACCGCTGGAAACCTACCGGCCAGAGAGCGGGGACGTCATCATCGATGCGCTCTTTGGGGCGGGCCTGGATCGCGACGTGCCAGCCGCGGTCGCAAGTCTCATCGAAACGGTAAATTCTGCCGGCATGCCGGTCATCGCTGTCGATCTTCCCTCCGGTCTTTGCGGTCGGCGCGGCGTGCCGCTGGGTGCCTCGTTCACGGCCGAGATCACCGTCACCTTCATGACGCGCAAGCCCGGCCATCTTCTGCTGCCGGGACGGGCGCTCTGCGGCGAGATCTCGGTCTTCGACATCGGCATTCCCCGGCGCATCATTACCGCGCAGGACAGCCGTCTGGCTGTCAACGGGCCGGGGCTCTGGCGGGAGGACGTGCCGACACCCGATTCGGCCGCCCACAAGTTCACCCGCGGCCATCTCGCCGTCTTTTCCGGTGGTCCGGCGGCGACCGGGGCGGCACGGCTTTCGGCACAAGCCGGTCTCGTCAGCGGCGCCGGCCTGGTGACCGTCGTCACGCCGCCGAACGCGGCACTCGTCAATGCCGGCGCGCTGACGGCGATCATGCTGAAATCCATAGCCGATGCGGACGACCTTGCCGGCTGGCTGAAGGATCGTCGCGTGACTGCAGCAGTCATCGGCCCCGGATTCGGCGTCGGTGAAAAGGCCCGGCAATTCGTGCGGGCGCTGGCGGACAGCGCAGTGCCCATGGTGCTCGACGCAGATGGCATCACCTCGTTTCAGGATGCGCCGGACGAGCTATTCAGTCTTTTTTCAGAGGGCGCTACTCGACTGGTCCTGACCCCGCACGAGGGCGAGTTCCGGCGGCTTTTCCCCGACCTAGCCAGCGACGAGCAACTCTCGAAGGTGGAGCGGGCGCTCGCCGCGGCGGAGCGCGCGCATGCGGCGATCCTCTACAAAGGAGCGGATACGGTGATCGCCGATCCGTCGGGCAATGCTGTTATCAACGACAATGCGCCGCCCTGGCTGGCGACAGCCGGCTCCGGCGACGTGCTGGCGGGCATTATTGGCGGTCTTATGGCCCAAGCCGTTGCGCCCTATCAGGCCGCCGCCGCGGGCGCGTTCCGCCACGGCGAAGCCGGAAACCGGGCAGGGCGGGGCCTGACTGCCGAGACGCTGATCACACATTTGAACGGCGTCATCGAGAGTTAGCTCGCGCCTGAAACCACTCAGAGAAGGCGGCTGTGGCGCAGCATGCCCTGGTCTTCAAGCACGGGATAGGCGATCGACACGACCAGGGAATTGACCTCCTTCAGGTCGCGCATCGTGTCGATGTGCAGCGAGCTTGAATCGAAGCTTGCGACATTGCCGGCGCGCAGGCGCTGCAGGTGCCGCTCCTCGCTCTCTCGCACCAAAGCCCGCATGGCTTCCTTACTGGCGACCAGCTGGCGGGCGTGCTCGATGTCGCGGTTGATCAAGAGGTTGAAGGCGAGGTGGGCGTTCTTCAGCACCTCGGCATGCATGGCCTTCAACTCCGCCCAGCCTTCCGCCGAGAAGGCGGTGTTGCGCTCGTGCTTCTTCTTCACCCGGTTCAGCATGTTCTGCGAGATGATGTCGGCTGCCTGCTCGATCTTGATCGTGGTCGACAGCAGGCTCTGACATTGGGCCGCCGACGCCTCGTCGAGCGCGCTTTGCGAGATGCGGGCGAGATAGAACTTTATCTCCCGGTGGATATGGTCGATCTCGTCGTCGAGTTCGTCGATACGGGCGATCTTCTTCGGATCGTTCTTCTCGAAGAGGTCGAAGATCCAGTTCAGCATTACCTCGGTCTTTTCGCAGGCCGTCAACACCTCGCGCGTCGCATTGGCGACCGCTTGGCGCGGATTGGCAAGATCGGCGGGATTGAGTGAGGAAATCCGCGCATCCAGGGGAATGCCGGCAACCGGCGCCGGGTTGGCGAAGAGCCTCTCCAGGGCCATGCCGACGATGCCGCAGAAGGGCAGACCGAAAATGACGACGGCGGCATTGATCGCCAGATGCACCATGACCACGGCGTCACCGGGGCCGTTGGCGAAATCGGTCGGCGGCAGCTGCACGGAGAACTGCAGCGCGAGCGCCAGCAGCGTGGCGGTGCCGCGGATCGCCACATTGCCGAGCGGCACGATGCGCGCGGCACTCTCGGCATTCTTGGTCAGCATGGCGCCGATGACGGCTGCGCCGAAATTGGCGCCGAGCACCAGCGGAATGATGAGGACGGACGGGATCAGCTCACGGTCGGCGAGAGAGGCGATCAGCAGGATGGTTGCGACGCTGGAGTGAAAGGCCCAGGCGAGGATGGCCGCGAGAATGAAGGCGGTGATCCAGTCGCGCGAGAGATAGTTGATGATGATTGGCAATATTTCGCTGGAGCGCAGCGGATCGGAGGCCTGGCCGATCAGCTTCAGTGCCAGCAGCAGCAGGCCGAGGCCGAACAGGATGCGGCCGATCTGGCGCCAGTTGCGCGCCTCCGACGCCCGGAAGGCGACGGTCCCGGCCAGAAGCAGGACGGGGATCAGTAGCGACAGGTCATGACGCAGAATGCGGACGACGAAGGCCGAGCCGAAATCGGCGCCGAGCAGGGTGGCAATGCCGATCGCCGAGGACACATAGCCGCCGGCGACGAAGGACGCGATGATCAGCGAGACGGCCGTGGCGCTCTGCAGCGCGACGGCAAAGAAGAAACCGGCAATGGCGGCGGTCACACGATTGCCAACGGCAAGCCGCAACTTGTCCTTCAGGATCGACCCATAGGCCCGCTCGATGCCGGTGCGCACCATGCGGGTCGCCCAGAGCAGGAGGGCGACCGCTCCCGCGAGATTGATGAAGACGACAATACCTGACATGGGCGAGACCGGATGAATGTGGCGGAGCGGGCGTAGCCGGAGCCGGCATCAACCCAAAAGACAAGCAGCGATGCTTCGCGATTATCTCCGCGGATGGCGCTGGCTCAGCGACATCCTATAGCCCAGATTCGACACCGTCACAAATTGCCCATCCTTGATTGCGTCAATTCAATCAACACAACCAAAGTTCAATCAACCAAGCTTTTCCTGCAGCGCCATTGCGCCGGCCGGGGCGTTCACCTTGCCGCTGGTGATGAAGTAGCCAAACACATCGCGCGGCTTCTTTTCTGGCTTGTCGTCGGGTGCAAGCAGCGGCAGGTCGGAAGGCTGGTCGCCGCCCGCCCATTCGCCAAATCGCCTGGCCCAGGCATCCAGCTTGTCCGGCGGATAGCAGGTCGGCACATCATCCGAGCCCTTCTGCAGGCGCGCATAGACGAAGTCGGCCGTGATATCAGCGATTTCCGGATAGTCGAAATGCTCTGCGTAAACGATCGCCACATTGTGCCGGCGGGCCAGCGCAACGAATTCCGGCACCATGAAGGAGGGATTGCGTACCTCAACGGCATGCCGCAACTTCAAGCCGTCCAGCCTTTCCGGCAGCAACGCCAGGAAGGCGCCGAAATCCGCCTCATCGAACTTCTTCGTCGGCATGAGCTGCCAGAGGATGGGCCCCAGATGGTCGCCGAGTTCGGTGACGCCCGAGGCCAGGAATTTTTCGACAGACTCGCCTGCCTCGGCCAGCACGCGCCGGTTCGTGGCATAGCGGATTGCCTTCAGCGAGAAGACGAAGCCGTCCGGCACGTCGGCCGCCCACTTGGCGAAGGTCGCCGGCTTCTGGCTGGAATAATAGGTGCCATTGATCTCGATCGTCTTCAGCTTGGAGCTGGCATATTGCAGCTGCTTCGTCTTCTTCAGATCGGCCGGATAGAAGTGCCCCTCCCACGGATCGAACGTCCAGCCGCCGATGCCGGTGCGGATTGTGCCTGAGGTGGTCATGCTATCCTCCATTGTAGTTAGCTAATGCGTTAGCTATATTGTCTGCGAATATTGGAGCGGTCCGATGGACAAGGTCACCATTCACAAGGCGAAAACAGAGTTGTCGAAGCTGATCGCCCGCGTCGAAGCTGGCGAAGAAATCGTCATATCGCGCGGCAACGAGCCTGTCGCCAAATTGGTGCCGTACACCGCACGGGACAGGGGGGCACGCAAACCTGGCTCCTGGAAAGGACGCTTTACCGTCCCGGACAGTGCACTTGCCCCACTGACGAACGAGGAGTTGGGCGATTTCGATGAAAGACCGCCATATGGCGGCTTCTCCGAGTGAGGTTGCTTCTCGACACCCACGCCTTGGCTTGGTGGGTTCTGGATGAAAAGCGCCTGTCGACAGCGGCGAAAAGTGCCATTTCTTCGCCAGACAACGAGATCGTCGTCAGTGTGGTTTCCGCGTTCGAGATGGGCACGAAACACCGTCTCGGGAAATGGGATGGAATTGGTGAATTCGTCCACTCCTTCCGCTCTGCAGTGACTGCCGAAGGCTTCGAGATTGCCGACGTAACCGCGGAACACGCCATCCTCGCCGGCGTCATGCCCGGTCATCATCGTGACCCCTTCGATCGCCTGCTGGCCGCGCAAGCGAAACTCGACTCCCTCGTTCTTGTCACAGCCGACAGCGCCTTTTCTCAGTTCGACATCGACCGTCTCTGGTGATCTCTACTCCGCTGCCTGACGCTTGCCCTGGCCGGGGCGGCGGCTCATCAGTTCGCGCAGATAATGGCCGGTGTGCGAGGCTTCGTTCTCGATGACGGCTTCCGGCGTGCCGAAGGCCACCACCTCACCACCGCCATCGCCGCCTTCGGGACCGAAGTCGATGATCCAGTCGGCGGTCTTGATGACCTCCAGATTGTGCTCGATGACGACGACCGAATTGCCCTGGTTGACCAGTTCGTGCAGCACTTCCAGGAGTTTCGCGACGTCGTGGAAATGCAGGCCGGTGGTCGGCTCGTCGAGGATGTAGAGCGTGCGGCCGGTCGAGCGCTTGGAGAGTTCCTTGGCGAGCTTGACGCGCTGCGCCTCGCCGCCGGAGAGCGTATTGGCCTGCTGGCCGACCTTGATGTAGCCGAGCCCGACATTGAACAGCGCCTGCAGCTTGTCGCGCACCGCCGGCACGGCAGAGAAGAACTCGACGCCTTCCTCGACCGTCATGTCGAGCACGTCGGAAATCGACTTGCCCTTGAAGGTCACGTCCAGCGTTTCTCGGTTGTAGCGCTTGCCGTGGCAGACGTCGCAAGTGACGTAGACATCCGGCAGGAAGTGCATTTCGATCTTGATGACGCCGTCGCCCTGGCAGGCTTCACAGCGGCCGCCCTTGACGTTGAACGAGAAGCGGCCGGGCTGATAGCCGCGCGCCTTGGCTTCCGGCAATCCGGCGAACCAGTCGCGGATCGGCGTGAATGCGCCGGTATAGGTCGCCGGGTTGGAGCGCGGCGTGCGGCCGATCGGCGACTGGTCGATATCGATCACCTTGTCGATATATTCGAAACCGTCGATGCGGTCGTGGTCGGCCGGGTGCTCACGCGCGCCCATGATACGGCGGGCTGCCGACTTGTAGAGTGTCTCGATGAGGAAGGTCGACTTGCCGCCGCCGGACACGCCGGTCACGGCCGTGAAGACGCCGAGAGGGATCGAGGCGGTGACGTTCTTCAGATTGTTGCCGCGCGCGCCGACGACGGTGATCTCCTTCTTTTTCTTCGGCTTGCGCCGTTCGGAAGGCACCGGCACGCCCATTTCGCCGGAGAGATACTTGCCGGTGAGCGACTTGGGGTTCGCCATGATGTCGCCAGGCGTTCCCTCGGCCACGACCTCGCCACCGTGAATGCCGGCGGCCGGGCCGATATCGACCACGTAGTCGGCTGTCAGGATCGCATCCTCGTCATGCTCGACGACGATCACCGTATTGCCGATGTCGCGCAGATGCTTGAGCGTCGCCAGGAGGCGGTCGTTGTCGCGCTGGTGCAGGCCGATCGACGGCTCGTCCAGCACGTAGAGCACGCCCGTGAGGCCGGAGCCGATCTGCGAGGCGAGGCGGATGCGCTGGCTTTCGCCGCCCGACAGCGTGCCGGAATTGCGCGACAGGCTCAGATATTCAAGGCCGACGTCGTTCAGGAACCGCAGCCGCTCACGGATCTCCTTGAGGATGCGGAGCGCGATCTCGTTCTGTTTGTCGGAGAGATGGGTTGGCAGTTCGTCGAACCAGTCGCGCGCGATCTTGATCGACATCTCGGTGACTTCGCCGATATGCAGCTTGCGGATCTTCACCGCCAGCGCCTCGGGCTTCAGGCGAAAGCCGTTGCAGGCCGGGCAGGGGGCGGCCGACATGTAGCGCTCGATTTCCTCGCGCGCCCAGGCACTGTCGGTTTCCTTCCAGCGGCGTTCGAGGTTCGGCACGATGCCCTCAAAGGTCTTGACCGTCTTGTAGGACCGGGCGCCGTCGGCATAGTGAAACTCGATCTTCTCGTCGGTTCCCTTGAGGATCGCCTTCTGGGCCGCAGCGCTCAGCGCGCTCCAGCGGTCGCCGAGCTTGAAGCCGAAGGTCCTCCCCAGCGCCTCCAGGGTCTGGTTGTAATAAGGTGAGCTCGATTTCGCCCAGGGGGCGATCGCACCGTCGCGCAGCGTGCGGTCCGGCTCCGGAACGATAAGGTTCTCGTCGATCTTCTGCTGCGATCCGAGACCGTCGCAGGTCGGGCAGGCGCCGGCCGGATTGTTGAAGGAAAACAGCCGCGGCTCGATCTCGGAAATCGTGAAGCCGGAAACCGGGCAGGCGAATTTTTCCGAAAACAGCACGCGCTCATGCGTCTCGTTCAGCGACTTGTTGGCGGAGCCGCCGGCAGAGGTTTCCTCCGGCGGCAACGGCTTGTCGGCGAATTCGGCGACGGCGAGGCCATCGGCAAGCGTCAGGCAGGTCTCGATGCTGTCGGCAAGGCGGGCGGCCATGTCGGGACGTACGACGATGCGGTCGACCACCACGTCGATATCGTGCTTGTACTTCTTGTCGAGGGCAGGGGCGTCGGCGATCTCGTAGAACTGGCCGTCGATCTTGACGCGCTGGAAGCCCTTCTTCATGAGCTCCGCGAGTTCCTTCTTGTACTCGCCCTTCCGGCCGCGCACCATCGGCGCCAATATATAAAGTCGCGTGCCTTCCTCGAAGGCCAGCACCCGGTCGACCATCTGGCTGACCGTCTGGCTCTCGATCGGCAGGCCGGTGGCCGGCGAATAGGGCACGCCGACACGGGCAAACAGGAGGCGCATGTAGTCATAGATCTCGGTGACCGTGCCGACCGTGGACCGCGGATTGCGCGATGTCGTCTTCTGCTCGATGGAGATTGCCGGCGACAGGCCTTCGATCTGGTCGACGTCCGGTTTCTGCATCATTTCCAGGAACTGCCGCGCATAGGCGGAAAGGCTTTCCACGTAGCGTCGCTGGCCCTCGGCATAGATCGTGTCGAAGGCAAGCGAAGACTTGCCGGAGCCCGAGAGGCCCGTCATCACGATCAGGGAATTGCGGGGAAGATCAAGATCGACGCCCTTCAGATTGTGTTCGCGCGCGCCGCGAATGGATATCGTCTTCAACTCGCTCATATTCACATAATCCGGATTGGAATTCCGCCCCTATGTAATGTTACTACGCCGCCTGTCGAGAAGCGGACGCCGCAATTGCCGCAAAAATCGATTCAGTTGACAGGATCATACATATTTAATAGAACAAAAAAAGAACAAAATTCCACATGGGGAAAGCTGTGGATTTCGCCCTCGGGGCAAGCGCGCCTCGGCGCTTTCCTTTAGAGTGGCGCAAGTTTTTACGGAATGGAAGCCGTTTCGGCGGCAATCGAGGTGAAGAGTATGGCAGGCAGCGTCAACAAAGTGATTTTGATCGGCAATCTGGGCGCGGACCCGGAAATCCGCCGTACGCAGGATGGCCGACCGATCGCCAATCTGAGGATCGCGACATCGGAAAGCTGGCGCGACCGCAACAGCGGCGAGCGTCGGGAAAAGACCGAATGGCACTCCGTGGTCATCTTCAACGAAGGCCTGTGCAAGGTGGCCGAGCAGTACCTGAAGAAGGGCTCGACCGTTTACATCGAAGGCCAGTTGCAGACCCGCAAGTGGACCGACCAGAGCGGCCAGGAACGCTACACGACGGAAGTCGTGCTGCAAGGCTTCAACGGCAACCTGACGATGCTTGGCGGCCGTGGTGACGGCGGCGGCGCACGCGGTGGCCGTGACGAAGGCTATGGTGGTGACTACGGCGGCGATTACGGCTCGCCGGCTCCGGCATCCCCGTCGCGCGGCGGCGGCGCTGCGGCACCCTCCGGCGGCGGTTTCTCGCGCGATCTCGACGACGACATCCCGTTCTGAGAACGATTTGGATCGACAGACAGACGGCGTCAGGCGAAGGCCGATTTGACGCCGTCTATCACGAACTGGACGGAGAGGGCGGCCAGCAGCACGCCCAGGAGCCGGGTGAGGATCGCCCGGCCTGTCATGCCGAGGAAGCGGTCCAGCCGTTCGGCCACCATCAGCACCACCAGCATGATCGCCAGACAGAAGGCGATGACCGTCACGAGGCCGGCCTTTTGAACAGGGCCATCCAGCGATCCCGACAAAAGGATCGTCGCCGATATGGCGCCCGGGCCGGCAATCAGCGGAATGCCGAGCGGGAAGGCGGCGAGGTCGTGGATCTGGTCCTTGGTCAACGCCACTTCCTTGGTGTTTTCATGCCGCTGCTGGCGCTTCTCGAAAATCATCTCGAAGGCGATCCAGAACAGGAGCAGTCCGCCCGCCACCCGGAATGCACCCATGGAAATGCCGAGCTGGGTCAGTACCGTGGCCCCGGCGATTGCGAAAAAGGCAAGAATGAAGAAAGCGATGATGACGCCGCGCAGCGCGACCTGCCGGCGCTGGCTGGTCGACATTCCGGCCGTCATACCGAGAAAGATCGGCGCCAGGCCGGGCGGATCCGTGGTCACCAGCAGCGTGGTGATCGAATTGATGAGAAAATCCGTCGTTGCCATGCGCCCGCCTTGCCCCTTTTCCGTTCCGTTTTAGCCCGGTGGGCGGCAGATGCCTAGAGCGGCGGCCGGTGTTTGGCGGCCAAGACTTGCAAAGGGGCATGCCAATGCCTTACTGCAGGCCAAAAGCCTGTTCAAAACCCGGCTTCAAATTGGCACCCCCGAACGCTTTCCGATATAACCCGGATAGTGATTCTGACAATGAGAACGTGAACCGTTTTGACCGAACATAGCACACCTGGCAGCGGGTCTAACCCGCCCGGCATCGAGCCGATTTCCATCATGGAGGAAATGCAGCGGTCTTATCTCGACTACGCAATGAGCGTGATCGTGAGCCGCGCGCTTCCCGACGTCCGCGACGGACTGAAGCCAGTGCACCGGCGCATCCTTTTTGGCATGTCCGAACTCGGCGTCGACTGGAACAAGAAATACGTCAAATGCGCCCGCGTGACCGGTGACGTGATGGGTAAATACCATCCGCACGGCAATTCGGCGATCTACGATGCGCTGGCCCGTATGGCGCAGGACTGGTCGTTGCGGCTGCCGCTGATCGACGGGCAGGGCAATTTCGGCTCGATCGACGGCGACCCGCCGGCAGCCGAACGCTACACCGAGTGCCGCCTGCAGAAGGCCGCCCATTCGCTCCTCGACGATCTCGACAAGGAAACGGTCGACTTCCGCGAAAACTACGACGGCACCCTGTCGGAGCCCGTTGTCGTTCCCGCCAAGTTCCCGAACCTGCTGGTCAATGGCGCGGGCGGCATCGCCGTCGGCATGGCGACCAACATCCCGCCGCACAATCTCGGCGAAGTGATCGACGGCTGCGTCGCGCTCATCGACAATCCGGCGATCGAACTGCCGGAGCTGATGGAAATCATTCCGGGACCGGACTTCCCGACGGGCGCCCTGATCCTCGGCCGCGCCGGCATCCGCTCGGCCTACGAGACGGGCCGCGGCTCGGTCATCATGCGTGGCCGGGCGACCATCGAGCCGATGCGCGGCGACCGCGAGCAGATCATCATCACCGAGGTTCCCTATCAGGTGAACAAGGCGACGATGATCGAGAAGATCGCCGAATTGGTGCGCGACAAGCGCATCGAAGGCATTTCGGACCTGCGCGACGAATCCGACCGCCAGGGCTACCGCGTGGTCGTCGAGCTGAAGCGCGACGCCAATGCCGACGTGATCCTGAACCAGCTCTACCGCTACACGCCGCTGCAGACCTCGTTTGGCTGCAACATGGTGGCGCTGAACGGCGGCAAGCCTGAACAGCTGACGCTGATCGACATGCTGAAGGCCTTCGTCTCGTTCCGCGAGGAAGTCGTCAGCCGCCGGACCAAGTACCTGCTGCGCAAGGTGCGCGATCGCGCCCATGTCCTCGTCGGTCTTGCGATCGCCGTCGCCAATATCGACGAGATCATCCGGCTGATCCGCTATGCGCCGGACCCGCAGACCGCCCGCGAGCAGTTGATGGAACGCCGCTGGCCGGCCGCCGACGTGGAAGCGCTGATCCGCCTGATCGACGACCCGCGTCACCGCATCAATGACGACATGACCTACAATCTGTCGGAAGAGCAGGCGCGCGCCATCCTCGAGCTGCGCCTTGCCCGCCTGACGGCGCTCGGCCGCGACGAAATCGGCGACGAGCTCAACACCATCGGCGCGGAGATCAAGGATTATCTTGAAATCCTGGCGTCGCGTGAGCGTATCCAGACCATCGTCAAGGACGAGCTGACGGCCGTGCGTGACGAATTCGGCACGCCGCGCCGCACCGAGATCACCTTCGGCGGTCCGGACATGGACGACGAGGACCTGATCGCCCGTGAGGACATGGTGGTGACCGTGTCGCATCTCGGCTACATCAAGCGAGTGCCGCTGGCGACCTATCGGGCCCAGCGTCGCGGCGGCAAGGGCCGTTCCGGCATGGCGACGCGCGACGAGGATTTCGTCACGCGCCTGTTCGTCGCCAACACGCACACGCCGGTGCTGTTCTTCTCCTCGCGCGGCATCGTCTACAAGGAGAAGGTCTGGCGCCTGCCGATCGGCACGCCGACCTCGCGCGGCAAGGCGCTGATCAACATGCTGCCGCTGGAACACGGCGAACGCATCACCACGATCATGCCGTTGCCCGAGGACGAAAGCGCCTGGGAAACGCTGGACGTCATGTTCTCGACGACCCGCGGCACCGTTCGCCGCAACAAGCTGTCGGACTTCGTCCAGGTCAACCGCAACGGCAAGATCGCCATGAAGCTGGACGAGGAGGGCGATGAAATCCTCTCCGTAGAGACCTGCAGCGAGCTTGACGACGTGCTGCTGACCACCGCGCTCGGCCAGTGTATCCGCTTCCCGGTTACCGAAGTCCGTGTCTTCGCGGGCCGCAATTCGGTCGGCGTGCGCGGCATCAACATGGCGGACGGCGACCGCATCATCTCGATGACGATCGTCGGCCATGTCGACGCAGAGCCATGGGAGCGCGCCGCCTACCTCAAGCGCTCGGCCGGCGAACGCCGCGCCATGGGCACGGACGAGGAAGAGATCGCGCTGGTCGGCGAAGAGGTCACAGAAGAGGGTCACCTCAATGACGACCGCTACGAAGAGCTCAAGGCACGCGAGCAGTTCGTGTTGACGATCTCCGAACGCGGATTCGGCAAGCGGTCCTCGTCCTACGATTTCCGCACCTCGGGTCGCGGCGGCAAGGGTATCCGCGCCACCGATACCTCGAAGACCGGCGAGATCGGCGAACTGGTCGCGGCCTTCCCGGTCGAGGACAAGGACCAGATCATGCTGGTATCAAACCGCGGCCAGCTGATCCGCGTGCCGGTCGACGGCATCCGCATCGCCAGCCGCGCCACCAAGGGCGTGACGATCTTCTCCACCGCCAAGGACGAGAAGGTCGTATCGGTCGAGCGCATCAGCGAGCCGGAAGGCGAGGATGTGGAAGACATTCTGGAAGCGGGCGACACCATCGTCGCGCCGGAGGGCGAGACGCCTCCGGATGCCGCACCCTCCGAGGAATGAAGAAATCAGGCCGGGCTCCAATGCCCGGCCTTTTTCGTATGCGGCGCCGCAACTCCGGTGGCCGGACAACAAAAAAAGACCGGACGCCAGGGAAGCATCCGGTCTTTTTCTTGGGAGGTCATTTCAATTCAATGCGGCACGGCGGCGAATGCGTCAGATGAAGTACTGGCGATCGTTGCCATGCTGCTTCATTTCCTTGGCTTCGTGCTGAAGCTCGCTCACGGTAAACGCGATGGACGTGATGAACATCGTGGCGATCAAGGTGCTCAAAAGAATCAAGGCAATAAACATCGGGGCATCCTTCCTAAGCTCTGCCGGCGGGGACCGGCGCGATCAGGTCAGTGAATGTAGCGGTGCGTGTTGACGGCAAAAACACGATCACCAGCGTCGGCGGTCCGGATGTTTCCATCGTGACCGATAAACATCGCTGCGAGCATCGCTGCGATAAAGCCTGTCCAGACCACGTTGATGATCATAATCTTGTCGGTCATGGCCAATTCCTTCCTGTTTACATCTTTTTAATGCGCAGCGATTGGCTTTGTTCCCGCCTTCGTCTGCTGCATACCCTTAAAACACACTCAATCTGAAGACGCCTTGAATGCCCCGTTCATCTGGCGTTCATGTAGCCTTACATTTCTTAACGTATGTGGCGAAGCTATGTCGGACGTGATTTAGCCTTTTTTAAGAGGGCTTGCGGCTCTCACGCTTCCATGACAAAAGACGGCGAAACAGAAACCCGGACGCCCATGAAAACAGCGTTTTACCCAGGCTCATTCGACCCTATGACGAACGGTCATCTTGACGTACTCGTTCAGGCGCTGAACGTGGCGGAAAAGGTGATCGTGGCGATCGGCGTCCATCCTGGCAAGACGCCGCTTTTCTCTTTCGATGAACGGAAAAAACTGATCGTCAGCTCGCTTTCGGAAGTCATGCCGGATGCCGAGGGCAGGGTCTCCGTCGTTTCCTTCGACAATCTTGTGGTCGATGCGGCTCGCGCCCATGGTGCAAGCCTCCTCATCAGGGGATTGAGGGACGGCACCGATCTCGACTATGAAATGCAGATGGCCGGCATGAACAACCAGATGGCGCCGGACATTCAGACCGTGTTTCTGCCGGCCGGCACGGCATCCCGGCCGATCACCGCCACATTGGTGCGGCAGATCGCGGGTATGGGAGGAGATGTGAGCGCATTCGTGCCGAAGGTCGTCCTGGACGCCCTCCTGGGGAAACGCAATGCCGCTCGCGGATAAGGGTCTCAAGGAGAAGATATGAAACTCGCAAAACTGGCCTTTGCAGGCGCATTGTTCCTCGCAGCCTCGATCGGATCGGCCTTTGCCGCCGAGAACGATTATCTGACCATCCAGCTGAAGGACGGCCCGGTGGTCGTCCAGCTTCTGCCGGACGTCGCGCCGAAGCACGTCAAGCAGATCGAGACGCTCGCCAAGGAAGGCAAGTATGACAACGTCGCCTTCCATCGGGTGATCGAAGGCTTCATGGCGCAGACCGGCGATGTCGAGTTCGGCAATATGAAGGACGGTTTCGACGCGTCGCGCGTCGGCACCGGCGGCTCCAAGCTGCCGGACCTGCCGGCCGAATTTTCCGACATCGGCTTCGAGCGCGGCGTGGTCGGCATGGCCCGCGCGCAGGATCCGAATTCCGCCAATTCGCAGTTCTTCATCATGTTCGCGGACGGTCCCTTCCTCAACGGCCAGTACACGGTCGTCGGCAAGGTCGTCTCTGGCATGGAATTCGTCGACAAGATCAAGCGTGGCGACGGCGCTAACGGGGAAGTCACCGATCCGGACCGCATGATCAAGGTGACTGTCGGAAAGCCCCAGTAAAAAAACCAAGCGGTACAGTCAAGGAGACATAGCATGGCCGAGATCAAGGATCCGGAAAACACGATCATCATGGAAACCACAAAGGGCAAGGTCGTGATCTCGCTCCTGCCGGACGTGGCGCCCGGCCATGTGGCCCGCATCAAGGAACTGTCGCGCGAAGGCGCCTATGACGGTGTGGTGTTCCACCGCGTGATCGAAGACTTCATGGCGCAGACCGGCGACGTGCAGTACGGCAAGCAGGGCGGTCCGAGCTTCAACCCGGCCCGCGCCGGCATGGGCGGCTCTTCCAAGCCGGACCTGAAGGCCGAATTCTCGGCCGTTTCGCACATTCGCGGCACCTGCTCGATGGCCCGTTCGCAGAACCCGAACTCCGCCAACTCGCAGTTCTTCATCTGCTTCACCGATGCGCCGTGGCTCAACAAGCAGTATTCGGTCTGGGGCCAGGTCATCGAAGGCATGGACATCATCGACCAGATCAAGCGCGGCGAGCCGGTGCGCGATCCCGACTCCATCGTCTCGATGAAGGTCGCCGCCGACGCCTGATTTTCTGACGGCTTTTCAGCACCCGCTCCGGCAATTTGCGTGCCGGGGCGGGTTCGCCTTTTCTTGGACGCCCGCATAGCCATGAAAGTTGACCTTTTCGATTTCGACCTGCCGGAAGAGCGCATTGCGCTGAGGCCCGCCAGCCCGCGCGACAGCGCCCGCATGCTGATCGTCCGGTCGGGAGAGGCGCTGGAAGACCGGAACGTCTTCGACCTGCCCACCTTCCTGCGTCGCGGCGATGCGCTGGTCTTCAACGACACCAAGGTCATTCCGGCCCAGCTCGAAGGCGTGCGACTGCGCGAAGGAGCGGAACGGACGCCCGTCTCCATCACCCTGCACATGCGCACCGCCGGCCATCAGTGGAAGGCGTTCGCGCGGCCCGGCAAGCGCATCAAGGCCGGTGACCGGATCGAATTCGGCCATGGTGGCGATACCTGCCTTCTCGGCACGCTTCTGGCGACGGTCGCGGAGAAGGGCGATGCGGGTGAGATCACGCTCGATTTCGATCTCTCGGGCCCGGCGCTGGACGAAGCGATCGCCACCGTCGGCCACATTCCGCTGCCGCCCTATATCGCGGCCAAGCGCGGCGAGGACGAGAAGGACCGGACCGACTACCAGACCATCTATGCCCGCGAGGACGGTGCCGTTGCCGCGCCGACCGCCGGGCTGCACTTCACGCCGGAGCTTTTCCGGCAGCTGGACGAGATAGGCATCGAACGCCATTTCGTGACGCTGCATGTCGGCGCCGGCACGTTCCTGCCGGTCAAGGCCGACGATACCGACGATCACAAGATGCATCTCGAGACGGGTTACGTCTCCGAGGAGACCGCGGCGGCACTGAATGCAGTGCGGGCGCGGGGAGGGCGGATCGTTTCCGTCGGCACGACGTCTCTGAGGTTGCTCGAAAGTGCTGCCGACGAGTCCGGTGCGATCCAGCCATGGGCGGGTGCCACCGGCATCTTCATCACGCCCGGCTATCGCTTTCGCGCTGTTGATGTGCTGATGACCAATTTTCACCTACCGAAGTCGACGCTGTTCATGCTCGTTTCGGCGTTCAGCGGACTGGAGGCGATGCGCGGGGCCTATGAGCACGCCATTGCCACCGGCTACCGCTTCTATTCCTATGGCGATTCCAGCCTGCTGTTTCGGAAAGACTGACAGACGATGACCGAGAATTTCCAGTTTACACTGAAGGGCAAGAGCGGCGGCGCGCGCCTTGGCGAAGTGTCCATGCCGCGCGGTACCATCCGCACGCCCGCCTTCATGCCGGTTGGCACGGTCGGCTCGGTCAAGGCGATGTATCTCGACCAGGTGCGCGACACCGGCGCCGATATCATCCTCGGCAACACCTATCACCTGATGCTCCGTCCCGGTGCGGAGCGCGTCGCAAGGCTCGGTGGTCTTCACGACCTGATCCGCTGGCCGCATCCGATCCTGACCGACAGCGGCGGCTTCCAGGTCATGTCGCTGTCGGCGCTCAGAAAGATCGACGAGCAGGGTGTCACCTTCAAGAGCCATGTCGACGGCAGCCTGCACCACATGTCGCCCGAGCGCTCCATCGAGATCCAGGGCCTGCTCGACAGCGATATCCAGATGCAGCTCGACGAATGCGTGGCGCTTCCGGCCGAGCGCAAGGAAATCGAACGGGCGATGGAAATGTCGCTGAGATGGGCCGAGCGCTGCAAGGTGCAGTTCGGCAACCAGCCGGGCAAGGCGATGTTCGGCATCGTGCAGGGCGGCGACATCCCGGACCTGCGCGTCCGTTCGGCGCGCGCGCTGAAGGATCTCGACCTCAAGGGCTATGCCATTGGCGGCCTCGCGGTCGGCGAGCCGCAGCATGTGATGCTGGAAATGCTCGAAACGACGCTGCCGGAACTGCCGACCGAGAAGCCGCGCTACCTGATGGGCGTCGGCACACCGGACGATATCCTGAAATCGGTGGCCCGTGGTATCGACATGTTCGACTGCGTGATGCCGACCCGCTCAGGTCGCCACGGCCTGGCGTTCACCCGTCGCGGCAAGGTCAATCTGCGGAATGCCCGGCATGCCGAGGATATGCGGCCGCTGGACGAGCAGTCCAATTGCCCGGCGTCCCGCGACTACTCGCGCGCCTATCTCCACCATCTGCTGCGCGCCAATGAAGCGCTCGGCGGCATGCTGCTCTCCTGGCACAATCTCGCCTACTACCAGGAACTGATGCAGGGTATCCGCAAGGCCATCGCTGAAGACCGCTTCACCGATTTCATGGGCGAGACAATGGAGACGTGGGCGAGGGGTGACATCGATCCTCTCTGAGGGTCAGATGCCCTTGCTGGCCGTGTCGACGTCCATCTGTACGCCGTTGATCTTGTAGCTGCCGTCATTGTCGCGCGTCATCTGGTAGATGGCGCGCCAGCTCTTGCCGTCGCTGCCGGTGATCAGCAGTTCCTGGAACAGCATGCTGTCGTCAGGCGCAACCGCCGAACGGCCGAAGGCGTAGTTGCCGGGCCGGATGACCGGCGCGTAGCCGCGCTTGACCATCTCGAAGAACGTATCCTTGTCCGGGAAGCGCTGCCTGATGGCCGGCGACGCGAAGGCATAGGCCGCCTCCGCGTCATCCTTGAGGAACGCATCGATCTGCTGCTGGATGACCTTCTGCGCCTCGGCGGCCGGCTCTTCCGCCATGGCGGCGACCGGCAGCAGGAATGCCATGAACGCGACTGCAACAAGTGGGATGAACGCACGCATCGTCGTCTCCTCTCCGTCTCATGAAGAAGTATACGCCCGATTTGGCGCAACGGATCGAAAAACTCAGCGAGCGGCGGGCGCTGCCTGCTGGATGGCCTGGATCAGTTCCTTCAATCCGCGATGAAGCGGCTTGTCGCGCCGGACGACGATCGCCAGCCGGCGGGCAAGCGGCGGGGTCAGGGTGCGGATGGAAAAGCGGCCGCGGTCGCGGGCATTCTGCACGGCCATGCCCGGCAGGACGGCGGCGCCAAGGCCGGCGGCGACCAGCTCCTTGGTCGCCTCGACGCTGCCCAGCGACATCACCGGCTTGATCGACGCGCCGGCGCCGGCGAGCCACTCATTGGTTATGAAGCGCGTGTTGCCGCCGGACTCGAACAGGATCACCGCCATGTCCGTCAGCCGGGCTGGCGTGATATCACCCTCGATGGCATCCTCCGGCCGGGCGATCAGCACGAACTCGTCCTCCATCACCGGGATGATCTCCAGCGAGCGGCCGGCGACGGGGAGGGTGACGAAGCCGATGTCGATGACGTTTTCTTCCACCGCGCGCACGACATCGGCCGTATTGCCGGTCATCACCGAAATGTCGATCAGCGGAAACTTGGCCCTGAGGCTGCCGAGCAGCGGCGGAAAGAAGAAGGCGCAGGCGGTGGCGCCGGTTCCGAGCCGCACCCGGCCGCCGACGCCGCCCTTGAGCGCATCCATGGCATCGATGGCGGCTGTCACGTCGGCCTCGATGCGCGCCGCATGCGAGAGAAGAAGCTCGCCCGCCGCCGTCGGTCGCGCGCGCCGGCCGACCCGTTCGATCAGCTGGACGCCAAGCGAACGCTCCAATTGCCGAACCTGCTGGCTGACCGCTGGCTGGGTAAGGTTGCGCCGCTCGGCCGCGGCAGAGAAGCTGCCAAGGGCGACGACCTGTGACAGGGTGTCGAGATAATCGAGATTGAGCCGTTTCAAACCAAACTTTTTCTTATCCAATGTATGATTTCGACAATATTCAATTATGCCTGCAATTTTTGCAAGATGGTGTCACGAACTTGCCAGCATAGAGAATTGCGTTGACCCAGAACTCAGAGAAGATGTCCGCACCAGCACACACATGGATCGTCCGCGACGCGGAAGATGTCGACATGCCGGCGATCCAGGCGATCTACGCCCACCATGTCCTCCACGGCCTCGCGAGTTTCGAGGAGACGCCGCCATCCGTGGAAGAGCTGCGGACGCGGCGCGCGGGCGTGCTGAAGGCCGGACTGCCTTATATTGTCGCCACGAGAGACGGCGCGGTGGTCGCCTACGCCTACGCCACCATGTATCGGCCGCGGCCGGCCTATCGCTACACGATCGAGGATTCGGTCTATGTGACGGAGGGTAAGGGCGGGCAGGGCATCGGCGCATTGCTTCTTGCCGAACTCATTGGCCGCTGCGAAAAGGGCCCGTGGCGCCAGATGTTCGCCGTCATCGGCAACGGCCACTTCAACACGGGCTCGGAGGCGCTGCACAGGAAGCTCGGTTTCGAAAAGGTCGGGCTGTTGACCTCGGTCGGCTTCAAGCACGGGCGCTGGGTCGACACGCTGCTGATGATGCGGCCGCTGGGGCCGGGCGACGGGGAACCGCCGGCGGACAGCCGATGATTTCGCGCCTGCAGGTCTTTTGCCTCGGGCTGACGCAGCTCGTCTCCTGGGGCATTTCCTACTACCTGATCGGCACCTTCGCGGGCACGCTTGAGGCCGAGCGCGGCTGGAGCATGGATGTGATCTATGGCGGTTTCGCCGCAGCGCTCATCGTCATGGGCCTGACCTCGGCGCTGACCGGGCGGCTGATCGACACATTCGGCGGTCGCTGGATCATGAGCACCGGGGCCTTGCTGATCGCCGTCGGCTGCACCGGGATCGCCATCAGCCATTCGCTTGCCGGCTACTATGCCTCGTGGCTCATTCTCGGGCTCGCCATGCGTCTGTCTCTGTATGATGCGGCGTTCGCCGCGCTGGTCAAACAGGCGGGGCCGGCGGCGCGTCAGCCGATCGCCCAGATCACGCTGCTCGGCGGCTTGGCCTCAACCGTCTTCTGGCCGATCGGCCATTATCTGACGGACTTCTTCGGCCTTACGGTGGCGCTGTTCTGCTACGCAGCATTTGCACTCTGTACCATCCCGCTTTATCTGGTGGCCCTCGTTTCGCCGCCGCGGCGCTCGGTGCCGGAGGGCGAGACGGCAAGGGCAGGGCTGTCTGACATCGACAACCCTGCCTCCAAGCCACGAAGCCTCGTGCCCGCCATTCTGTACGCGGTCATCGTCGCCGCGACCAACAGCCTGTCGGCCGGCCTGACGTCGCATCTGATCGGCATCCTCGGCGGCCTTGGCATGGCGACCGTTTCAGCGGTCTGGATCGCATCGCTGCCGGGCATTGCCCAATCGACGGCGCGCTTCACCAATCTCGTCATCGGCCGCAAGCTCAATCCGTTGGCATTGAATCTGATCGCCGCGAGCGTGATGCCGATTGCATTCCTGTTCAGCTTCTTCAGCGGCTGGTCCATGGGCTTGGCCACAATCTTCGTCGGGCTGTTCGGCGCAGCAAACGGCCTGCTGACGATCACGCGCGGATCATTGCCGCTGGAGCTCTTCGGCGATCGACACTACGGCCGTCTCGTCGGCAAGCTGATCACGCCGAGCTTCTTCCTGTCGGCCGCATCGCCGCTGGTCTACGCCATGTTGATCGAGCGTGCGGGCGACATGGCGGCGCTCGTTCTGTCTCTGGGGCTCGCCGTCGTCATCTTCACCGCGGCTGTTGCATTGAAGGTGCTTGGACAGCGTTCGAAGGTTTCAGGCGCTTCGTAGGAGAGAAGATTTCCGCGCGTGGGAACAGCCCCACCGAACCACATCCAAAGATCGCATAAGATAGATTATGGAACTATTCTGTATGCTGGTTCGGCTTCCAGACGGTCATCGGCGGTCTATGGAACCACTGTTTGGAGCCTGTCGTCCTCTCCCAGGAGTGCTCCCAGTTCCGTTCGACATTGAATCATCATAAAGCGTTTCAACTCAATGCCTTCTGTCGATATTCGAATTAGAGACTTCAGGTTCCTGAACTTTTGCAAGCCATGAATTCACAAATCCGGATACTGTATTGTTTCAAAAGTTCTTTTTTCGATTACAATACGGCCGGCGCATCGCTCTCGAAGGTCAGCATGTCATGGGCCGGCTCGACGTGATCCGGCGTGCCGGACATCAGCGTGTCGTAGTCCAATGGTACATGCATGTGGGTCAGGATCGCGCGCTTCGGCTGCAGCCGTTCGATCCAGCCGAGCGCCTGGTCGACCGACAGATGGCTCGGATGTTCGCGGTATTGCAGCGCGTCGATGACCAGCACATCAAGGCCCTGGAGCTTCGCAACGCTTTCCTCCGGGAAATGCGAAACGTCGCTGCAATACGCCACGTCGCCAATCCTGAAGCCCAGCGAATGGATGTCGCCGTGACGCTGCATGATCGGCATGAAGCTGATCTTTCCGCCTTCGCCGGAAATCGTCACCGGCATGTCCGGCGTCTCGATCAGGTGCGGCTTGACGATCGGCGGGTACTGGCTTTCCGGCGGCGTCACCATGCAATAGCCGAAGCCGTCTCGGATGCGTTCCATGGTGAAGGCGTCGGCCCAGATCGGAATGCGATGGCCGCGGACGAAGAAATAGCCGCGCAGGTCATCGATGCCGTGCAGATGGTCGGCATGGGCGTGGGTGTAGAGAACCGCGTCCAGCGCCTCGACTTTTGCCGCAATCATCTGTTCGCGAAAGTCCGGGCCGGTGTCGATGACGACTGTCGTCCTGCCGCCATCCGGCGCTATCTGCTCGACCAGGAACGCGGCGCGCGTGCGACGGTTCTTCGGATTGTCCGGATTGCAGGCGCCCCAGTCACCGTTGATGCGCGGCACTCCTGGCGACGACGAGCAGCCCAGGATGGTGAAGCGCCGCCGGTAACTCATCAGGCGGCAAGCCTCGGCATCTTGCTGAAGATGCGGAAGGCGTTTTCCGTCGTCCGTTCGGCGATCTCGGCATAGCTGACGCCCTTGACCTCGGCCAGCACCTCGGCGGTGTTGACGACGTAGGACGGCTCGTTGCGCTTGCCGCGCCAGCGCTTCGGCGCCAGATACGGCGCGTCGGTTTCGACCAGCAGTCGCTCCATCGGCACGGTCGCGGCAATCTCGCGCAATTCCGTCGATTTCGGGAAAGTCAGGATGCCGGAGAAGGAAACGTAGCCGCCGAGCTCAACGCCGGTCCTGGCGAGTTCGGCGCCGGAGGAAAAGCAGTGCAGGATGAAGGGGAAGGCCCCCTTCCCTGTTTCCTCGGTCAGGATCGCCGCCATGTCGTCGTCGGCGCTGCGGCTGTGGATGACCAGCGGCAATTGCGTGATGCGCGCCGCCTCGATGTGACGGCGCAGGCCGGTTTTCTGGTCCTCCGGCTTCTGCGTGTCGTAGAAGTAGTCGAGTCCGGCTTCGCCGATGGCGACCACGCGCGGATGCGCTGCGAGCTTCACCAGATCGTCCGCCTGGATGTCCAGTTCCTCGTCGGCATTGTTGGGATGCGTGCCCACCGAGCAGAACACGGACGGATAGCGCTCGGAGATCGCCAGCAGCGTGTCGAGCTTGCGCACGCGGGTCGAGATCGTCACCATCTGCTTGACGCCCGCCTGGTGGGCGCGCTTGACGATCTCGTCGCGCTCCTCCTCGAAGTCGGCGAAGTCGAGATGGCAATGGGTATCGATCAGCATGCGTTCGGTGTCCTGGTCTGTTCTTGGTCTCAGCTCTTGGCTCTCAGCTCTCTGGCGCTACATAGCGCGGGAAAACCGGTTTGGGAGCCTCGAGCGGCGTTCCGGCCTTCAGACGGCCTGCTTCACCGAGGCTCGCAAAGCTGCGCTCGTCGGCAGAGGCCGCCACGAGGTCGAGCAGCTTGCCGGCCGATTCCGGCATGAAGGGCTGCAGCAGGATGGCGATGTTGCGGACCACTTCGGCGGTGACGTAGAGGACGGTGCCCATGCGCGCCGGGTCGGTCTTCTTCAGCGCCCAGGGCTCCTGGCCGGCGAAATAGCGGTCGGCCTGCGAGACGACGGCTATGATGGCCGCCAGCGCCTTGTGCAGCTGCTGCCGGCCCATCTCTTCGCGGGTGATGGCGAGGAGCGCATCGGCTGCTTCGAGCATCGCCTTGTCCTCGTCGGTGAAGGCGCCCGGCGCCGGCACATGGCCGTCGCAATTCTTGACGATCATCGAGAGCGAGCGGCTGGCCAGATTGCCGATGCCGTTGGCGAGGTCGGAGTTGATGCGGGTGCCGATCGCCTCCTCGCTGTAGGAGCCGTCCTGGCCGAAGGAGACTTCGCGCATCAGGAAGTACCGTACCTGATCAAGACCGAAATGCTCGACGAGCTCGACCGGGCCGACGACGTTGCCGAGCGACTTCGACATCTTCTCGCCCTTGTTGAGCAGGAAGCCGTGGGCGAAGACGCGCTTGGGCAGCGGCACGCCGGCCGACATCAGGAAGGCCGGCCAGTAGACGGCGTGGAAGCGGATGATGTCCTTGCCGATGATGTGAATGTCGGCCGGCCAGTATTTCGTCCGCTCGCCGTCCGGATCGGTCAGATAGCCGGTCGCGGTGAGGTAATTGGTGAGAGCGTCGACCCAGACATACATGACGTGCTCGGGATCGCCGGGAACCTTGATGCCCCAGTCGAAGGTGGTACGCGAGACGGAGAGGTCCTTGAGCCCCGACTTGACGAAGGACACGACCTCGTTGCGGCGCTCGGCCGGCGCGATGAAGTCCGGATTGTCTTCATAATGCTTCAGCAGCCTGTCCTGGTATTCGGACAGCTTGAAGAAGTAGCTTGCCTCCTCGACCCATTCGACCGGCGTGCCCTGCGGTCCGTAGCGCACGCCGTCGCGGACTTCCGTTTCGCCTTCCTGGTAGTAGGCCTCGTCGCGCACCGAGTACCAGCCGGCATAGGAATCCCGGTAGATGTCGCCATTGGCTTCCATCCGCCGCCAGATCTCCTGGCAGGTCTCGTGGTGACGGGCCTCTGTAGTACGGATGAAATCGTCGTTCGAGGCATTCAGAAGCTTCGCCATGGAACGGAACTCCGAAGAGTTGCGCTCGGCGAGCTCCTCGACCGGAATGCCTTCGTTGCGCGCCGTCTGCTGCATCTTCTGGCCGTGCTCGTCGGTCCCGGTCAGGAAGAACACATCCTTGCCGTCCAGCCGCTGAAACCGCGCAATCGCATCCGTCGCCATGAGCTCGTAGGCATGGCCGATATGCGGCTTGCCGTTCGGATAGGAGATGGCGGTCGTGATGTAGAATTTGGACTTGTCTGTCATGGCGCGTCTTGTTCGCTTCTAGAAAATCTGCCGGACCCGGCGAATGGATGACCCGGCCTGTGCGCTTGCCGGAATAGCGTCTAGCGCTGCTCTTAACGCATGTTTTCAGGGAACGGAACACCCTGTTTCGGCAGCGGCTTCCGCTTTTCGGTCGCAGACCTCCACCGGGCATCGCGTTTTGGCCTTGCCGCCTTCTATCGGTCCGCGTGACCGGCCGCTATAGTCGCTCGTATCGATTCCGCATCGATGCCGAAATTGCCGGCGGCTCCCACGCTGCGGTGCCGCGGACAAAGTGAACGCAAAGTGCCACAAGACCGAAGGGCCGCATTCTGCCGCCGCCTTCGGGTGGGGAGAGGGTCGGATGATCTCATCGTCGCTTGACGCGCTCTACTACTCTCTGTGCGGCGGTTTTATCGGCATCCTGATCGGCCTGACAGGCGTCGGCGGCGCATCGCTGATGACCCCCCTGCTCGTTCTGCTCTTCGGCGTCCATCCGGCAACGGCGGTCGGCACGGATTTGCTTTACGCCGCGATCACCAAGTCGGCCGGTGTCGTGGTGCATGGCCGCCACGGCAACATCAACTGGCGCATCGTCGGTCTGCTGGCGGCCGGCAGCCTACCCGCCTCGCTGCTGACACTTTGGCTCGTATCCTCCGTTGACCGCAGCGACCTCGCCCTGGTCAGCGGCGTCACGGTGGCGCTCGGCGCACTCCTCATCCTGACTGCGCTCTTGCTCCTGTTGCGTCCGTGGCTGAAGAGGCTCGCCGCCCATGAACTGGAAACCTTAGGCAGCGAAAGGCACGCGACACGCATTCTGGTCCTGACCTGGGTGCTTGGCCTGGTGCTCGGCACGCTGGTGACCGTTACCTCGGTCGGCGCGGGCGCGATCGGCGTCACCATTCTCCTGCTTCTCTATCCGAGATTGCCGATCCACGAGGTGGTGGGATCGGATATCGCCCATGCCATTCCGCTGACCTTCGTCGCGGGAATGGGCTATTGGATGATCGGCGAGATCGACTGGATGATCCTTGGCGCGCTGCTGACTGGCTCAATACCCGGCATCATCGCCGGCAGCCACATCGCGCCACGCCTGCCGGAGGTCTATGTCAGAACATTGCTGGCGATCACGCTGCTGATCGTCGGCGGCAAGCTAATCCTCTGAGCCAGGCCTCAGGCTGCCTTGATGGCGGCATCCTCTGCATAGAGGCGGGCGAGACGGCGCTTCTGCTCGATCTGCAGCTTCGACACGATGTCCAGTAGCTCGTCGGCCTCGTCGTGCGAACCGCGCAAGTGACGGAACCGCGCCATCAGCTCGGACGCCAGATAGTCGACCGCGTTGTCGTAGCCGCCCTCCAGCGCGCCGCGCCAGAGCAGTGCGGCCTCGACGAAGATCGGGCTTACCGTGCGGGTGATGCCAGCCGCCTCGAAGAGCGCCCTCACCGCGTGCATGCGGCCCGAAGCCAGCACCGCGCGGGCGCGCCTGTCTTCGCATCCGGAAAGATTGACGATGGCGGCGGCGAAAAACTCCAGCCGGCCGGATACCAGAGCCTGCATCAGAAGTGCGGGCGTCAGGCGTCCGGTCTTGCGCAGATGCTCGGCGAAATCCTTGAGATCCTCGGTATCAAGATCGGCGGAGATCGCGAGCGTCGCCGCCGAACCGGCTTCCTTGACGACGCGTTCCGTCCTCGACCGGCCGATCGCGGCACTCACGAAGCCGAACCCGGCCAGCGCCTCGCCAACATGCTGGACCAGCAGCTGACGGGCCTTGCTCGGAAGCAACGGGCGTTCCAGAAGCATGCTGCGCACTTCGCCGTCGCCGCCGAAACGCTCCGCGATGCGCAGTAGCGAGAAACCGGCAATGCTGGCGCTCGAATTTTCCAGAAGACAGATGATTTCCGGCTGGTCGCCGACTTCCGCAATGGCGGCAGAGACCCCGCGCGAGACCCCTCGCCTCGTGGCGATCAACGATCGGGTGATACTGCTGCCGCGCCCGGCGAGCTCGACCAGATCACCATCCGTCAGCACGGGCGAACGCAGCAGAATTTCCGAGGCGATCTCGTCCTGATCGCCGGCAAGGCAGAGGATGACCGCATGCGGCGCGTCGGGATCGCGAGCCAGCGCATCGGCGAGCGCCTTGCGCACGAGCGGCGACGGATCGTCCAGAAGATAGGTCATCGCAAGATCGGCGGCCTGGCGTTCGCCCGGCGTCATGTCCGATTGCAGGTAGGCTCGTCCCAGGGCATTGGCCGCTTTCGCACGGTCTCCGGCTTTCGCCGTCTCGGTCCAGCACAAAAAACGCTCTATGATCACTGGCATGCCCCGCTTCGAATCGTTGCAGCCAACATCTGTCCGGCTGCAGGTTTCACGGTAGGGCCAAAAAGTTTAAGATTGGTTCACCATATCCATTAACCATGTGGGAGATGACCATCAGCCGCCTTCAACTCTGGGCAGGAGCCCTCCCCCTCGACATCGAGAGCGCGCCGCCAGATCCCGACGGCACGCCCGATGTCCTGGTCCTCGACCTTTCATCCGGCGAGGCTCTACAGTCAGTCAAGCTGGGAACGTGGCGGGCAAGCGGCGCAGGGTTGTTCCTGAAAGTCGGAGCGTCCGCCACCGGGGCGGAACTCGACACGCTGATTGCCGGGTTCTTGCCCGACGGTGTCGTGCCTTGTGGTCTCACCTCTCCCATGGAACTGCAAAAGCTCGATGCCTTGCTCGCGGTTGCGGAAACCCGATGCGGCCTCAACGAGGGACAGACAAGAATCGCGCTGCTGGTCGACAATGCGCGCATCGCGTCCAAACTGCAGGACGTGCCCGGACAGACGAAACGCCTGACAGCCGTCGGCTGGGATGGCGAACGGCTGGCCGAAAGCCTTCGCGTGCCGCACGCGTCCTCCTACGACCTTTCCGGGCCGGTATTTTCGACGATCCGGAGCATGGTGCTGATTGCAGCGCGGGCGACAGGTGTCACCGCGCTGGACTATGCCGGCCAGCGCCTGTCCGCGACCGACACGATGATGCGCCACGGCGCCGTCAGCGCCGGGGACGGGTTTGACGGCATCTTCTGCGGCAATCCGCCAACGGCGCAGACTGTCTGACGCGATTTCTCACCAGCGATCAGGCGGCAGGAACCTTCGGACGCGCCAGCTGGAAGGCGTCGCTGCCTTCGCAATAGTCCATGTAGCCCATGCGGGCCACAGGACGGGCGAGAGACATGTCGATATGGCCATCCTTCAGGATCTCGTCGCTCAGATGGATGCCCATGACCTGGCCGAAGACGACCCAGGAATCGGCAAGGCCGCCGTCGACCGTCTTCGGGCGGTAGACATCGGTCATCCGGCACTCCAACGCCGCGTAAGCTTCCCCTACGTAAGGCGCATCGACGACTTCGCCGTCGACCGGCGTGAGGCCGGTCAGCGAGAATTCATCGACGTCGTAGTCGACCAGCGCCGAGGACAGGTTCATCTGGTCGACCAGGTTGCGGCTGACGAGGTTGGCGGTGAAGACGCCGGTCTCCTCGATGTTGCGGACGCTGTCCTTGTGGCCGCTTGACGAGAACATCACCATCTTGGGGCTGTCGGATATCGCGTTGAAGAAGGAATAGGGGGCGAGATTGCGGACCCCTGCCCTGCCCTTCGTGCCGATCCAGCCGATCGGGCGCGGCGCGACGATGGCCTTGAAGGGATCGTGCGGCAGACCGTGCCGGTTGTTGTCGGTCGTGTAGAACATCTTGCTCATGCCTCGTCTCCCACCCAGGTCACGACGGTCTCCAGTTCCGGTCGCGGCCGCTCGACCGCCGGAAAATCGGTGGAGCCGATATGGATGAAGCCGGCCACCTTTTCGCCGGGCTTCACGCCGAGCAGCGGATAGGCCGTCTCGTCGAAGGCGAACCATTCCGTCAGCCAGTTCGACACGTAGCCATGGGCGTTTGCCGCCATCAGCAGGTTGAGGCAAACGGCACCCGCCGACATCACCTGTTCCCATTCCGGGATCTTGAAATGCGGCGCGGCCGTGCTGATCACACCGATGACGACCGGCGCACGGGTAAACCGGGTCCGCTCGACCTCGACCATCTCGTCCGAAAGGTCCGGCTTCCTGGCCAGCGCCATCTTCAGCAGTTCCTCGCCGATCCGGGCGCGCTCGGCGCCGCGATAGACGACGAATCGCCAGGGTGCGATCTTGCCGTGGTCCGGAACCCGCACAGCAAGCTTGAGGATCGCCTCGATCTCGTCCCGGCTCGGACCGGGCTCACGCATCTGAAAAGCCGGAATGGAGCGGCGCACCGCCAGATAATCAATCAATTTCATGTCCATGCTCATCAATATTCTCTTCCCGCTATCTGGTTTGCGGCCGTCAAATTAACTGGAATTCTCGCAAAGCCTTGAATTTGCCACCGGCTTGGTCTTCAAGTGGCTCCGGAATATCACGAAGTCAACCGGGCGCACCACATGTTTGGAACAAGCAGCATATTACGGCTGGCCGCCACGGCGGGCCTGGCCATCACGCTTGCACAGCCCGCGCTGTCCCAGGAAGAATTCAAGTCATTTGAAAGCCCTCCGGAAGGCATTCCCGGCATCAACCCGTTGACGGGCGAAGCGGTCGGCATTTCCAAGCCGGCGCAGAGGGTGGGTGTCGACTTCGAAGCAAAGCTGACCGAAGACGGCAAAGCCGTCCAGGAAGGGCTGGAATGGAACGTGTTTTCCCCCATTCCCGGCCAGGACGGCAAGCTGCCGCTGGCGGCAAGCTCGAAGGGCGGCTCCGCCCATTTCCGCCTGGCGCCCGGCGACTATTTCGTCAATGTCTCCTTCGGGCGCGCCACCGCCACGAAGAAGCTGACCGTCGTATCGTCCGGTGAGCAGCCGAAGCAGGTTCTGGTGCTGAACGCAGGCGGACTGCTGCTGAACGCCGTCTCCGGCCAGGATGTGCGCATTCCCGCCAAGGATCTCAAGTTTTCCGTTTATTCCTCCGACGTGCTCGAGAGTGGCGAGCGCGGCCTCGTCGTCGCCAACATCCCGCCGAAGACCATCGTGCGGTTGAATGCCGGCACCTATCAGGTGGTTTCCAATTACGGCTCGGTCAATGCAACGGTTCGCGCCGACATCCAGGTCGTCGCCGGCAAGCTGATCGAGGCGACGATGCAGCAGCGGGCGGCCAAGGTCACCCTGAAGCTGGTTGCCGAAAAGGGTGGCGAAGCCATCGCCGACACGGCCTGGTCCGTGCTGGCAAGCTCCGGCGACCTGATCAAGGAAAGCCTCTCGGCCTTCCCGACCATGGTGCTGTCCGAAGGCGAGTACACGGCGATCGCGCGCAACAAGGACAAGATCTACCAGCGCGACTTCGAGGTCGAAGCGGGCCGCAATTTCGACGTCGAGCTTCTGCTCGACGAGAATCAAACGGCCGCCTCGCAGGCGGCCGAAGCTGGTGAAGTTTCCGAATAGCCGTCAGGCGGAGGCGGCTTTGGCCGCCTTCGCCACGGCCTTCCGCTTCAGGTCCGGAGCCGTTGCCTCGTCGGCAAGCGATGCGATCGCTTCCACAAGCGACATCGAGACCTGATGCTGGGTGCCGAGGCGGCGGATGTTGACCGTCTTCTCCTCCGCTTCCCGCTTGCCGCACACGATGATCACCGGGACCTTCGCAAGCGAGTGCTCGCGGATCTTGTAGTTGATCTTCTCGTTGCGGAAATCGGTTTCGACATGCAGGCCCGCCTCGCGGAGTTCTTCCGCGACCTCGCGGCCGTAGTCGTCCGCATCGGAGGTGATCGTCGCGACGACGACCTGCACCGGCGCGAACCACAGCGGCATGTGGCCGGCGAAGTTCTCAATGAGGATGCCCAGGAAGCGCTCCATCGACCCGCAGACGGCGCGGTGGATCATCACCGGCTGCTTCTTCTCCGAATTCTGGTCGATGTAGAACGCGCCGAAGCGCTCCGGCAGGTTGAAGTCGACCTGCGTGGTGCCGCACTGCCATTCGCGGCCGATCGCGTCCCTCAGCGTATATTCGAACTTCGGCCCGTAGAACGCACCCTCGCCCGGCAGAATGCCGGTCTTGATGCGGCCGCCGGAACGTTCCTCGATGGTCTTGAGGACCTCGGTCATGACCGATTCCGCACGATCCCACAGGGCGTCCGAACCGACGCGCTTCTCCGGCCGGGTCGACAGCTTGACGACGACTTCCTCGAAGCCGAAGTCGTGGTAGACCGACAGGATCAGCTCGTTGATGCGCAGGCATTCGGCCGCCAGCTGCTCATCGGTGCAGAAGACGTGGGCGTCATCCTGCGTGAAGCCGCGCACGCGCATCAGCCCATGCAGCGCGCCGGACGGCTCGTAGCGATGGACGTTGCCGAATTCGGCCAGACGGATCGGCAACTCGCGATAGGACTTCAGCCCGTGCTTGAAGATCTGCACGTGACCCGGGCAGTTCATCGGCTTCAGCGCGAAGACGCGGTTGTCCGCTTCCTCGTCGTCGGGATGCGTCAGGGCATGGGCGGATTTCACCGCGAACATGTTTTCCTGGTACCAGCCCCAGTGACCGGAGGTTTCCCAAAGCGAGGAATCGAGCACCTGCGGCGCGTTGACTTCCTCATAGGTGCCGGCGAGACGGCGGCGCATGTAGGACACCAGCGTCTGGAACATGCGCCAACCCTTGCCGTGCCAGAACACAACGCCGGGACCTTCCTCCTGGAAGTGGAACAGGTCCATCTCGCGGCCCAGCTTGCGGTGGTCGCGCTTCTCGGCTTCTTCGAGGACGTGCAGATAGTTGTCGAGCTCCGACTGCTCGGCCCAGGCAGTGCCGTAGATGCGGGTCAGCATCGGGCGCGTGGAATCGCCACGCCAATAGGCGCCGGCGACCTTCATCAGCTTGAAGGCCGTGCCGATCTGACCCGTCGAGGCCATGTGCGGGCCACGGCAGAGATCGAACCAGTCGCCCTGACGGTAGATCTTCAGATCCTGGTCTTCCGGGATCGCGTCGACCAGCTCCACCTTGTAGCCTTCGCCCATCTCAGCAAACGTGTCGCGCGCCTTGTTGCGCGGCCAGATTTCCTTGGTGAAGGCGGCGTTCTGCTGAATGATCTCCTTCATCTTCTTTTCGATCTTCGGCAGATCGTCGGGCGTGAAGGGCCAATCCTCGCGGGTATCCGGGTGGACGCGCTTGAAATCGTAATAGAAGCCGTTCTCGATGACCGGACCGATGGTCACCTGCGTGCCAGGCCAAAGGGTCTGCACGGCTTCGGCCATCACATGGGCGGCGTCGTGGCGGATGAGTTCGAGCGCCCGCGGATCGGTCCGCGTGACGATTTCGATCCTGCCGTCGGTGACGGGATCGGAAAGATCGCGGAGCTCGCCGTCAAGCGCGATCGCAACGGCCTTCTTGGCCAGCGATTTGGAGATCGACTCAGCGACGTCGCGACCGGTCGTGCCGGCGTCGAACGAACGGATGGAGCCATCGGGGAAAGTCAGGGAAACGGACATGGTATCTCCTTAGTCCAGTCCCGCCTACGAATGCGGGTGGTGACAATGGGCGCCGAAGGACGGCGGCGTCGCGTGCGCATTGGCGGAAAAGACATCAGTCGGTCAAGCGCATCACGAGGCAAGCGGCGGTATAATGGGTAACGGCGAGGTTGTGAAGAGGTCCCGCCCTGCCCTTTTCATGGCACAGGCGGGTGCGGGCAGGCATGGAACACGGTCCGTGGACCAGCCTGTTGACCTGGCTTATTTTCCGCGGGCGGATTTGCGCTGAACGACCTTGGCGATCGGCATCGGCATTCCGAGATGGTAGCCCTGCATGGTGTGGACACCGAGGCGCTTCAGCAGCGTCGCCTGCTCGGCCGTTTCCACGCCTTCCACCAGCACCGTGAAGTTCTGGTGACGCAGCATGGTCACCATGTCCTTCAGCAAATTGAGCCCCTGCTGGTTCTGGCAATCCTGCAGGAAGGAACGGTCGATCTTGATCACGTCGAACTCGAAGCGGTTGAGCCAGGCGAGGCCTGCAAATCCGGTGCCGAAATCGTCGAGCCAGATGCGCACGCCGAGGTTTCGCAGATGCTGGATATTCCGATGCGCCTGGGCATCCTTGTAGATGTCCATGCCTTCCGTGACTTCGAGTGCGAGCTGGCGCGCCGGCATGCCGAGCTTCGTCAGTATGTTGGCGACCTGCAGCGGAAATCCGGCCTCACGCAGTTGCACGGCCGATACGTTCACGGACACGAACTCGCCGAGACCGTGCTCTAGCATGTCGCGGCAGGCCTGCTCGATTGCCCATTCCCCGAGACTGATGATCAGGCCGGTCTGCTCGGCCACCGGAATGAAGACCGGCGGATGGATCGGCGTTCCATCGAAGTCGCGCAGGCGCATCAGCGTCTCGTGACCACGCAGGATACCCGACTTGACGTCGAAGATCGGCTGGTAGACGAGCGAAGCAAGCCCGCGGGAGACGGCAGTCTTCAGAAGCTCGATCAGGTTTCTGCCCGAGGCATCCTCCTCGACACTTTCCGGATCGTAGATCGTGTAGGTGTTGCGCGAGCGGAATTTCGATGCGTAGAGCGCCCGGTCAGCCTGCTGCAGCAGCAGCGACATGTCCTCGACGCCCTGGTCGGTGGTCATCGCCGCGCCTGCACTGATCGTGACGATGTTCAAGGCATCGGTCCGGTCCGGATGCGGGATATTGCGTTCCCGAACGGCGGCGCAGAATGCCTCCGTGACAGTGCGCAGATGGGCCTCGTCGCGAACCCGGCAGATGACGACAAACTCCTCGCCGCCGTGGCGGCCGACGACGCCGTCGAATCGGGTTGCGGTCTCGCTGAGGATATCGCCGAGCGCAACCAGACAGTCGTCGCCGGCGTTGTGGCCGAGACTGTCGTTGTAACGCTTGAAGAAGTCGACATCCATGATAATCATGCCGATATGGCCATAGTCGCCGTAGTCCCGGCGAGACAGGTTGAGGAACTCGCGGTCGATGGCGCGGCGGTTCTTCAAGCCGGTCAGGGGATCGGTTTCAGCGATCTTCTTCAGCTGTTCGCCCTTCTCAAGGGCCGCCTGTTCCTGGATCTGAGCCTGAAGCGAATGCACAAATGTGTGGTAGCGCTCCAGATTGAGGCGCCAGGCCAGATAGAGCGATAGTGACAGTGACGTCAGGAAGAAAACGATGTTGATTGCGCGTCCGTTCAGGTCCGCGTTCATCCAGTAGATCGTCGCGTAGATATAGACCGCAGTGATCGCCACCGACGACACTGCGGCGACCGAAAACCTGAAATTAAAGAACAGGTTGGTGGCGAAAATGAAGATCGTCCCGAAGACCGAATACTGAAACGCAGTCCGCGTGTCGAACGTCGCCAGTTCCAGCAGAAGAAATCCGGTGCCCGCCACGAAAATCGCCAGTGCGGCGCCCAGGTGGAGGATATCGAGAGACACGGAGCGCCTGATGCCAAGTTCGAGACTGAAGAGCACGATGGCGGCAAGCAGTACGCGGAAGACCACGAGTTCATAGCTGACGTCGGGCAACAGAAAGATATCGAAGGCGCCGAAGACCACATGGGTCAGCACGGCGGCCCAGAGACCCCACCGCGCCAGGCGGCGATTGCTGGCCGAATTCCGCTCAATCAGGATCTTGCGCAGGACCGGGTCCGTTGGCTTCCACCACGGCTGGCCTATCGCTTCTTTCGCACGTCTCGCAATATCGTCACTCATCTGCGTATCAGCTCGACCGGTGGACATAGACCCCGGCGGAGGGCGCGGATCTGTCTAACAATGACCCACTCCCCCCTAAATTTTTGGGGCATTTGAACTCAAATTGCTCACAAGATCCCTAAACTCTCGTTAATTTCGGCTGGCGGATTTTAGGCGACCGAATCCGATACAGACAATTTTATGAAATTAACCATTAATTAATCATCTAATAGCGCTGCCCGCAAAAGTTGGTACATTTCTGGCAGGGACAACAGGAACCTGGCCATAATGCGTGCAAAAGAATTTAAGTTTGATATTGACCAGCAAAGCGTAATTACCCCCGAGCTGATGAAGCAGCACAAGCAGAACGAAGCCGAGGCCAAAGCCACCGACAAGGGCGAGTTCAGCGAGCGTGTGCTGGATCTGATGCTCATTCTTCAGATGACCCATCAATCCTTCATCAAGAAGGAGCCGACCGGCCAGATCGTCCATCAACTGGTTCTGCGGCTGCACGATTTGCGCAGTCGCTGCACCCCCGATACCTGGCAAAACCTACTTCCGGTCGCACAATCCCACCCGGTGGCGGAATTTCTGCTCGCCGATCCCTTCACCCGCTGGTCGTTCCAGAAGCCGCGCGGCTATTCGGGCGACGCGAGACTGCTCGACCTTCTCTACAAGCACCCGTCGATCAAGCACCTCGTGGACGAGAGCTCCCCTCTCGGCCAGGAGATCTACGCCTATACCAGCGATTCCAGCAGCTGCGTCGCCGTGCGCGAACGCCGGCTGATTCTGGCCGAGACCGTCGATGCGACAGCCGCAAGAACGGAGAATGCCGAAGTTCTGGCCGTTGCCTGCGGACACCTGCGCGAGGCGGAACTGTCGCAGGCCTATGCCAGCGGCAAGCTGAAGCGCTGGGTCGCTCTCGACCAGGATACGCAGAGCCTGGCGACGGTGGCGGAAAACCACGTCGGGACGGCAATCGATGCCATGGCTGGCAGCGTCGCCGGACTGATTCGTCGCTCATACGCACTCGGTGAGTTCGACCTCGTCTATGCGGCCGGCCTCTACGATTACCTGCCGAAGCACGTCTCCATCCGCCTCAACCAGCGCCTCATGGAACTGGTAAAGCCGGGCGGCGAATTCCTGTTCGCCAACTTCAGCACTGAAGTCATCCCGGACGGCTACATGGAGACTTTCATGAACTGGCCGCTGATCCTGCGGGACGAGCAGGACATGTGGGACATCGTCAACGGCTCCGTCGACCGCAACCGGGTCGAGGCCGAGGTGTTCTTCGGCGAAAACCGGCACATCATCTACGCCAAGCTGCGCAAGCTCGCCTGATCGTTCGGCTGAGACAAAAGACGCCGGCTTCTGACAGGAAGCCGGCGTTTTGCGTTTATGGGGCAGTCAGGGCAAGCCCACCGGCTTTTCAGTCCGCGCCGAGATCGGTGACCTCGACCCGGATGATCTTGCCATTCTCGTCGAAGTGGATGGTTTCCTCGCCACGTCGCACCAGTGGCGCGCCGGTGACGGAATGCGTTGCCCTCAGACGCCACACCGATTTCGCGCTCCTGTCAGAAAGCCGGTAGACGGCATCATTCTCCGCCACCTGATCCGGATAGGCATCGAAATAGCGCCGGAACGCCGTCATCACATTCACCTTGCCCTCGACATTGCCGGTGCCGCCGGAAAGGTAGACGACCTCGTCGGCGAAGCAGGCGTCGATCACGTCGAAATCGAGGGCGTTGATCGCGGCGTGGAAGCGCTTGAGGTTCTCGACGGGATCAAAAGATGGTTGAGGCGACATGTGGGCTCCGTCAATCGTGGACCGGTTTGGAAATATGCCAGTAGCGCCAGGGCGCCCACCATCTGGTGGCCTCGGGCAGTGTGTCGGGTACCGGATCAAAACCATGGGTTCCACCCGGACCGCAGCGCATGAAGCGGAACAGGGCCATGAAACCGCCGGCCCAAAGGCCGTGGCGGGCGACCGCCTCATATCCATATTCGGAGCAGGTCGGCAGATGGCGGCAGGATTGGCCGATGAAACCGGAAAGCGTCAGCTGATAGAGCCGGATCAGGCCCATGCCGAGCAGGCGCCCCGGCGTCTTGGCAAATGGCCCCTGCCAGTTGCGCGATCTTTGGCGTCCACCGTCATGCCGGCCGGAGTGCCCGTCGCACATGCGCTCAGCCTTCGGCGTCGGCCGGCGCCTTCGCCCTGATCTGTTGGATGGCGTCGACAACGGCGTCGAAGGTCAGCATCGTCGAGGCATGCCGGGCCTTGTAGTCCCTGACGGGCAAAAGGAAGCGCATGTCCTCGAACCGTCCGGATGGCCCTTCGCCGCCGGCGGTCAGCATGGCGCGCATGTCGTCGCGTGCCGTCTCGATCTCGTGCACTGTCGCGCCAATGACGTGACGGGCCATGATCGACGACGAAGCCTGACCGAGGGCACAGGCCTTAACCTCGTGCGAAAACTCGCTCACCTCGTCGCCATGCATCTTGATATAGACCTTCACCTTGGAGCCGCAGAGTTTGGAAAATGCCTCGGCCGACGCGTCTGCATCTTCCAAGCGGCCGATGGCAGGAATGTTGCCGGCGAATTCGAGAATTTTGCTGTTGTAGATGTCGTCCATGATGATCCGGTCGGCCGCGAATGACGTACTTGCG
This sequence comes from Rhizobium sp. PAMB 3174, assembly GCF_052908375.1. NCBI lineage: Bacteria > Pseudomonadati > Pseudomonadota > Alphaproteobacteria > Hyphomicrobiales > Rhizobiaceae > Rhizobium > Rhizobium sp. PAMB 3174. The sequence continues at coordinate 1,654,259 of NZ_CM128608.1, forward strand.
ATATATATAGTGGGTCCGTTCGGGAAAGAAAAACAGTCTGTGTCGTTTTCAGGCCCTTTTCCTTAACCCGAAGGCTCATATATAAGGGTTACGGCTCATGTGGACCACTGCCTTCCACGATGGGCCTTGATCTGGGAAACCGTGCAGGAAGGCGATGGCGCAATGTGGCGCTGGAGGCCGGAACGCCCCGGGCCCGCCTCAGAAAGTCCATATCTGGCTCGGCCAGTTCGATATATGGTTGATGGCGTGTTGTCCGACAATTGTAGACGTCAGGATCCACCGGAAGACGGACTGGGATCAGGAGACCGCTAGATGGACGCCATTGTCAAAGAATTCTCGCTGCGTGATTCCAGCATGACCCGCCCTTCCCGCGAGGAAGCCGAAGAGGCCGTGCGCACGCTTCTGCGCTGGGCCGGCGAAGACCCGACCCGCGAAGGCCTGCTCGATACGCCGAGCCGTGTCGTCAAAGCCTATGGGGAGCTGTTCGGCGGATACAACGAGGATATCGAGGATGTTCTCGGCCGGACCTTCGAGGAGGTCGGTGGCTATGACGACATCGTCCTCATCAAGGATATCCCGTTCTTCTCGCACTGCGAACACCACATGGTGCCGATCATCGGCAAGGCGCATGTCGCCTATCTGCCTGCCGGCCGTGTGCTGGGCCTGTCAAAGATCGCCCGCGTGGTCGACATCTTCGCCCGCCGCCTGCAGACGCAGGAAACGATGACGGCGCAGATCGCCACGGCGATCGACCAGTCTCTCGGACCGCGCGGCGTTGCCGTGATGATCGAGGCCGAGCACATGTGCATGGCGATGCGCGGCATCCGCAAGCAGGGCTCGACGACCATCACCACGACCTTCCTGGGCGCATTCAAGGACGAAGCCCATGAGCAGGTCCGCTTCATGACCATGCTGCGCGGCTGCTAGGCCACGACCGGGGACTACGCAAACATGCCTATGACATTTGCTTCGCCGTCGAAGGACAAGGCGGATTGGGAAATCGTGACGGACTTCACGCCGCGGTTCGACGCCAACGGACTGATCACCGCCGTCGTCACCGACGCTGCGGATGGAATGCTGCTGATGGTCGCCCACATGAATGCCGAAGCCCTGGCGCTGACCATTGAGACGGGCGTGGCACATTATTACAGCCGCTCGCGCAACAGCCTCTGGAAAAAGGGCGAGACATCCGGCAATCTGCAGCAGGTGCGTGAAATCCTCACCGATTGCGACCAGGACGCGATCTGGCTGAAGGTGTCCGTATCCGGCCATGATGCGACATGCCACACCGGCCGCAGAACCTGTTTCTATCGGTCGGTGGAACAAAGCGAAGGCGGCGCACATTTGGTCTTCAGCGAAGAGAAGCCGCGGTTTGATCCCAAAGACGTTTACGACGCCTGATCGCATCCACAGGCTTCCGGCCCGAGAGGCTGCACACCGAGCGATCATTTGCCGCAATTGTGCTCAGCTCCCGTGGCCCTAAATGGTTTGGTAACCTATAACTGCATTTAATGGGCTTCTTGGGAGAGTTCAGCAGGAAGGAAGGGTCGGACATGCTGGACTGGAATTTCAGACACCGTCATTCCTCCGACGCCGCTCTCGGGCAGGCCCTGCCTCCGGAAAGCGCCATGAAGACGCCCCATATTGCGACACCCGAACCCAGAAAATCGAAAATCGCACTCGCCCTTGGCGGCGGCGCTGCCCGCGGCTGGGCGCATATCGGCGTCTTGCGGGCCCTCGACGAGGCCGGCATTCAGGTCGGCATGATCGCCGGCACCTCCATCGGCGCGCTGGTGGGCGGATGCTACCTTGCCGGCAAACTCGACGAACTGGAAGATTTCGCCCGCTCGCTGACCATGCGCCGGATCGCCAGCCTGCTCGATCTGACAATCGGCGGCGGCGGCCTGTTCGCCGGCATGCGGCTGACCAAGCGCATGCAGGAACACCTGCACGGCATCATGATCGAGGACATGGACCGGCCCTTCGTTGCCGTCGCCTCGGAACTCAACACCGGCCACGAAGTGTGGATCACCGCCGGCTCGCTGATTACCGCGATCCGTGCGTCCTACGCCCTGCCCGGCATTTTCGAGCCGATCCATTGCAACGGCCGCACGCTGGTCGACGGCGCGCTGGTCAATCCGGTACCGGTCACCGTCTGCCGCGCCTACGAGCAGCCGCTCGTCGTCGCCGTAAACCTGCATTACGACATTTACGGGCGCTCGGCGGTCGTCAAGCACAATGCCAGTACGCAGGAGCCGGAAGAACTGCCATCGCATCACGACACCGGCGGCCGTCTCGGGCTCACCCGGGTCATGGTGCAGGCGTTCAACATCATTCAGGATCGCATTTCACGCGCGAGGCTTGCCGGTGATCCGCCAGACCTCGCGCTCCAGCCCCGCCTGAGCGATATCGGACTGTCCGAATTCCATCGCGCCGCCGAAGCCATCCAGCGCGGCTACGAAGAGACGAAGGCGAGGATCGCCGACCTGCACCGGCTGCAGGAAGTCTTTGCGGCGGGCATGATCCACACCCGCCTCTGATGTCACTCACCGAAAAGCGCCGGGACGGTTGGCGTCAGCCGGCGATATAGGCCTTGATCTCCTGGGCTTCCATTTCGATCGCCCGGATATGGTTCTTCACCACGTCACCGATGGATATGATGCCGGCAAGCTTGCCATCGTGCTCGACCGGCGCGTGACGGAACCTGCGGCTGGTCATCACCTCCATCAACTGGTCGACAGTGGTGTCTTCGCGACAGGCATAGACATTGGATGTCATGTAGGCCGACACCGGATTTCCGAGGCTTTCCGGGCCATCCTTGGCGACCGCCCGTGCAAGGTCGCGCTCGGTGAAGATGCCGGCGATGGTTTCGCCGGGTCCGAGGATCACCGTTCCGCCGATCTTGTTCTCATGGAGAATTTTGGCTGCATCCAAGAGGCTCGCCGTCGACGCAATGGTTATGACGTTGCGGCCCTTTTCATTCAGAATGGCTTTCACTGATACAGACATGCTTTCCTCCTTCTTGCCAGAGCGGCGGATGCATGACATCGCCGCCCGGGCACCACCCGTGACCGAATGCCGCAGAATGCGGATGGGTGAATGGTGCCAGCCGGCTGAAGGGATAGCAATATCCCGTGTGACTATAATTCCGCGGAAAGCCGGGCCGGCCGGCGCGGATCGAAGAGGTCGAGGAGAATGAAACCGAACAGGAAGCCGCCGATATGGGCTTCCCAGGCAATGCTCTGACCCTCCATCCCGGCAAAAGGAATGCCGAAGGCGAACAACAGATTGCCCGCGAGCCAGGCGACGATGAAGATGAAGGCCGTCCGGTTGCGCAGGGCCTCCATCATTGTCATCCGCGGATTGAGGTGCACATCGGCGCTGCGCAGCCCCCTGCCCTCGGCAAACACGAATCGGCAGGCAGCACCCATCAGCGCCGACACGGAACCGGAAGCGCCGATCAGCAGGCTAGGCTCGCCCCAATGCAGTCCCATGAAGAATAATGCGGACGCGGCGGCGCTCAGGATCCAGAAGACAACAAAGCGCGCCGGGCCGATCCTCAAGGCGACCGGAGAGCCGAAGGCCGCCAGCCACAGGCTGTTGAAGACCAGATGGCTGATGCCGCCATGCAGCAGAGAATAGGTCACCGGCGTCCACAGCCAGGCAAGGTCCGTCATGCCGAGCGCATAGGCGTAGCGCGCCGGGATGAAACCGAAATTGATATAGACACGATCGTTCAGTTCAGCGGAGAGCAGATAGGTCTGGATCAGATAGATCGCCGCCAGGCCGAAAATGAAGATCAGGATCACGGTCGGCAGATTGAATATCGGCGCGCGGTCGTCGGGACCTTCGGGTCCGGGCTCGGCATGTGGCTGCTTGCGCAACGTTTCTTCCATCTGAATTCCTGTACCGACACCCTGCAATGATGACCTGCATATAGGTCCGGGCGCGCACCGGTCAAAGAAAAACCGTCCAGCCATGCGGCTGGACGGTTGCGAGCCCCCAAATTTCCCGTGCCCGACATAATCTAGTGTGCTGTGAAGACCAGGTCTTCCATGACGGGAAGCATTGCCTCCCGAAATGCGTTGATGGACTTTTGTCCCACAGGGCGACGTCCGGCGCAATCGAAAGCAAAAATTAACCTTAATTCCGGCGCGTGGCACGGTTTTCGCTCCACCTGAATCCAGCGGGCGATTTTTGCCCGAGTTTGACCCGAAACGGGACAAGGCCCCCTATGGATAACAAGGTTAGCATTGAGATCTATCAATATTGGAACAGGCTGCGCGGACAGGACGCCGCGCCGAGCCGCAAGCAGATTGTCCCCTCGCAGATCGCATCCGTTCTGCCGGACCTGTTTATTCTCGAAGACGTTGCCGGCGGAACGCCGCTCTTTCGTCTGGCGGGCACCCGAATCTGTGAGATGTTCGGGCACGAGCTTCACGGCCGCCCTTTCACCGCCCTGTGGAACGGCGACAATGTCAGGAATCCCGGAGAGGTCGCAATCACCGTCATCCGCTCGGCGACACCCGTCCTTTTGACGGCAGGCGGCTATTCATACACGAAAGAGACTGATTTTACGCTGGAGATCACCCTGCTCCCCTTGCGCACCGTCGGCGACGGATGCGACCGGGCGCTCGGCTCCATGTCCGTGATCGGCCCGCGAAAGGCCATGCATGCAAGCGTGCTGGACTTCCTGACGCTCGACCGGATCGCGGAGATCGTCGACCTCCAGGCCGTCGAAGCCGACACCGCGCAAACCCTGCCCGGCCTGGCCCGCCTCGAGCATACAGGCGTGCGTCGCATCCAGACAGGACCGTTGTTCGGGCAGGATTGAACCAGCGGGTTTCAAGAGTTGCGCCAGTTTGGGCTCGGTAAACCGCAGCATTGCGCCGAGGGCGTTGCTCATTGGATAAATTTGATGTCGGCGACAAACCTTCTGTTAATGGAATCGGCAGTATTTTCCACTGGTAGAAACGTCAGAAGATCGATGACAGATGTATTCCTTTCAGCCTGCACAAGCGGTCAGAACTGGCGGCACCGAACAGAGCCGCAGTTTTCAGCGCGTTACGGTCAATATTCGCGGCCGGCTGATGCTTTCCAACTATGAGGAATACGATTGCGCCGTCACTGAAATGTCTCCAGGCGATCTTTGCATTCTCTGTGGCGGCCTTCCCCGACTGAATGAGCGCGTCATCGCCTATCTGGATCACATCGGCCGTATCGAAGGCCGCGTGCTCGAGTTCATCAAGGATGGCTTCGTGCTGTCGATCAGCGCCACGGGCCGCAAGCGCGAGAAGCTGGCGGCGCAGCTGACCTGGATCGCCAACAAGCATGAACTCGGTCTGCCTGAAGACCGCCGCCATGACCGACTGACACCGCGCCACTCGCGCACGGAGCTGCTGCTGGAAGAGGACGGCCGCCGCTTCGAATGCAACATCATGGACCTTTCGCTGTCGGGCGCCGCGGTCGACATCGAGTTCCGTCCGCCGATCGACACCGCTGTGCAGATCGGCAATATCCGCGGCCGTATCGTCCGCCACTTCAAGGAAGGCGTCGCCGTCGAGTTCACGGCGAAGCAGACGCACGAGTCTCTCCGCGCCTTCCTCTGATCCACCTTCGCCGCCATCCAGGACCCTGCCAGCGCAAGCAGGCGCGTGCTCGCGTCAGGCGATATTCGTTCCTGCGCATCGAATAACATCGCCGTCGCACAGCCTCATGTCAGGCCCGACCTCGGCCGCGACCTCACTCTTTGGCGCACGAACAGCGATATCCGTGAACTGGAAAGCCTTCATTAAGGACGTTTGTACGGACCGAATTGTTTTCGGCGATCAATTTTCGCGCTCCGGCATCACATTTTCGGCTTCAAGCCAGGTGTAGCGAAGTGGCACAGCGTGCTCCTTCCAGCTTGATGTCATCGGCCCCGGCGTCAGTCCATGCCGGCGAGAATCGCAACGTGGCGTGAATTTTCACATCAATTCAATGACATGCCGGCGCCTTCCAGGCGACCTGGCGACACCGGTAAAATTTGATGCAAATTCATCTCAAATACAGGGCAAATTTGAACGGCATTTTAGTCGAGTTTTCAGCGCATTTAACTCTATTAAGCTCTTAATTTTACTACGGAATTTTGCGAGCGATAAAAATCTGTGTGGCACTGTTTTCTCCGTAAACGGGGAGAATAAAAATGACGAAAGCCACACAAGGGAAGTTGAGTGTCCTGTCGTTCATTCTGACACTTGCGACAGCCGGAATCGCCCAGGCGATGCCAGCCAACATGCTGACCACCGGCGCCACAAATCCGCCGATCGGCCATTACGAATTCTGCAAGAGTCATGGCAACGAGTGCAAGCCGCATGGCCGCGATCCTGGACCCATGCTGCTGACCGAAAGCACCTGGAAGGAAATCCTGCAGGTCAATTACACCGTCAACACGCAGATCCAGCCGATGACGGACGAGGAAATCTACGGCGTCGAGGAACGCTGGGCCTACCCGACCACGGTTGGCGACTGCGAGGATTTCGTCCTGTTGAAGCGGAAGATGCTGATGCAGGCCGGAATTTCGGAAGACGACCTGCTGATCACCGTCGTGCTGCAGCCGAATGGTGAAGGCCATGCCGTGCTGACCGTCCGGACGGACCGCGGCGACTTCATTCTCGACAACATGCGCAACAAGGTCCTGCTCTGGTCCGACACCGAATACACCTTCATCAAGCGTCAGGCCTCCGACAATCCTGGCCGCTGGGTGCGCCTGCAGGACGGCCGCGCAACGCTGGTGGGCTCGGTCAAGAATTAACGGTGACGTCGGATTGGTCGAAGCAACCGATCCGACATTGCCAGGAAAAGGCCCGGTCACCCCCCGCACCCCGTCCCCGACCGGAGCCCAGAGCCGATCCCGCTTCCCCGGGGTCGGCTCACTTTTTTAAGGCCAGAGCCATCTCGGTCAGGAGAGCACGACGTCGGCCACCGCGGTGAAGCCCGACAGGACGAGCGTGCCATAGCAGAGCGACCAGAGAGCCGTCAGCGCATAGAGCACAGCGAGCTCGATGCCATACTCCCATCCCTTTCCCTGAAAGCGCCTCGCCTGCTCCCACAGGATCGCGGGGCCGGCTACAAGCGCCAGCATCCAAGGCAGCAACCTTCGCTCGATGCGGAATCCCTCCTGCCGCTGGACTGGCCAACGGGCCGCGAGATGATGGCGGGTTATATCCATCAGAGCGATCGACAAGACGAAGCCGAGGGCGGCAGCCATGGCGAAACCTGCAAAGTTCATCGAATTTTAACCATAAAACAGGACTGTTGAGGTTCAGTGCTGCAAGTGGCGTGCCGCAGTCCTCCGTACCGACCTGATACAGATGTCCGTCCATCCATTCCGTTGGCCGGATGCAACAAACGGAAGCCTAGATGTCCATCCCGTCAGCCGAAGACGAACGGCAACTGCCGCTGCTGTCCAACCGCTTTCTCTATCGCGTGACCGGGACGATCGCCGTCCTGGCGGCGTTGACGGCGCTCATCAGCCTGGCGGGTCACTGGCTTGGCCGCGAACTGAGCGCCGTTGGGCACACTGACAGTCAAGAAACGGTCTCCATCGCAATCGGGCGCGACCTGCTGGCCATTCCGGAGAACGAAATACGCTTTGCGCGCCAGCGTGTTTCCGGCGCCGCCGACAGCGTCGACCTCTATCTGAGCTGGCCGGCCATGAAGGGTTACACCACCGCCTCGGCACAGACCTTCACCAATATAGAGAAGTCCAACGATCTGATTTTCCTGCAGATTTCGCAGGCAACCATGTCGCGGGACATGTCCGGCCGGCTTGAGCCGATCTACCGGCAGCTCTTCGAGGGAGAACCGCAGGCCGGACCGAACGGCCTGACACTGCACCATTTCAAGCAGGCAAGCGGCTACGGCAACGAAGTGATGCTGACCTTTGCGATGGCCAACCAGGCGGACTATGCCGTGCGCTGTATCCTGCCGAACGACCCGGCTGCAGCAACCAGCGGCGACTGCCAGCGCGACATCGCGATCGGCCAGGATCTCAGCATTCTCTACCGCTTTTCCAGCGCCCGCCTTCAGGACTGGCAGGCGCTTGATGCTGCCGTGCGGAGCCATGTGACCGCCCTGCTGGCGCGGCAGTAAGACCAGGCTCGGCCAACCTCCCTTCCCTCAAAAGCTCAAAAAAAAGGAAACCTATTGTTCATTATAAACGGATTGGTAACGGGACGGGGATAGCATCCTTAACAGTTTTCACCGCTCCAAAACGAGACGGCAATCAAACCCAAAACGACAAGAGTGTATCCGTGCAGAGCGTCCGCTTTTCAAGTTTCCGTTCCTTCTTCTCCCGCTCCTCCCTTCGCAATTTGGCTATTGCGCTTTTCTCGTTCATCTCCCTTTTGGCCGCCTCGCATACCTCTGCTGCGGCGGCGCAATATGCGGGCATCGTCATCGACGCGAAGACGGGACAGGTCCTCTACAGCAGCGATCCGGACGGACGCCGGTATCCCGCCTCGCTCACCAAGATGATGACGCTCTACCTGACCTTCGAGGCGCTGGAAGCAGGTCGAATGTCGCTCGACTCCTCGATCCCGGTGTCGTCTCATGCTGCCTCGGAACCGCCCTCCAAGCTCGGTGTGCCGGCCGGCCGCACCATCACGGTGCGCCAGGCGATCCAGTCGCTGGTCACGCGCTCGGCCAACGACATGGCGACCGCCCTTGGCGAATATCTTGGCGGCTCGGAGACCGGTTTTGCCCGGATGATGACCAACAAGGCCCGCTCGCTCGGCATGACGCGCACCGTCTACCGCAATGCCAACGGCCTTCCGGACACGCAGCAGTACACGACGGCGCGTGACCAGGCGATCCTCGGCATCGCGCTGCGCCAGCACTTCCCGCAGTATTACGACTTCTTCTCGACCCGGTCGTTCAAATACGGCAACCAGACCATCGGCAACCACAACCGCCTGCTCGGCAAGGTGCGTGGCGTCGACGGCATCAAGACCGGCTACACCCGCGCCTCTGGCTTCAATCTCGCCACGTCCGCCGAAGTCGGCAACCGTTCGATCGTCGGCGTCGTCCTCGGCGGTACCTCCGGTGCATCCCGCGACGCCAAGATGCGCCAGCTGGTCGAGGCCTACCTGCCGAAGGCCAAGAGCACTTCGCGTGTCAGTTATATCATCCCGCGCGCCGGCACGAATGCCGTTGCCATGCGCAAGCTGGATCGTCTTGACGACGCCGTTCCGGTTCCGCAGCAGCGATACGACGTCGAAGTCGCCTCGAACGCCTATGCTCCGCCGATCCCGCAAGACCGCGCCGTCTCTGCGATCAGCAGCGGCCTCGTCGAGGAAACCACGGACGAAGAGGAAGTCGCGGACGTCGTTCCCGCACCTGCCCCGGTTCCGGCACACGAAGACACCAAGCCCAACGCGGTCGACCATCTCCAGACTGCATCCACGACGACACCCTCTGGCTGGGTCATTCAGGTCGGCACGTCGCCCGACCGGGACCTCGCCCTCGGTCTCCTGCACAAAGCGCAGGCCAAAGGCGGCAAGGTATTGCGTTCCGCCACCCCATTCACCGTTGCCTTCGAGAACAGCGGGCAAAAGGTCTATCGCGCACGTTTCGGCGGCTTTTCCGGCCAGACGAGCGCAGTCAATGCATGCCGCAGCCTGAAGCGGGCGGGCATCGGATGCTGGGCATCCCAGCAGTAGCAATCGCACGCCGCAAGGCGTCCGTCGCGGCCCGCATGGTCACCGCGAGAAGAATTGGAATGGGGCCTTTCCGGGTCTTGTATCGGCCCTTGGCCCCGTTCCGGAATGTGTGCGGTATCCGCTTAGCGGATGCCTCCTCGGTCAAGTATTGAGTAGCGAGGTTTGTTATGGCTCTGAACGAAAACAGCGCGGGTGACGACATCATCCAGACGGACGAGCGGAAGGCGAAACGCCCCGGGCTTCACCCCCTTCACGAAGCGGCGATGCGGATTGCCGATCTCGGCTTTACCCGTCGGGAGAAGACCAAGGAGCTTGTGTCGGCCCTTCTGAGCCACGGCGCGCGCGCCTGGCGCAGTTCGCAGCCGCCCGCCCACATGCATCTGCATCTGGCGAACTACAGCGGCCGCTGCCCGGTCTACCTGAAACTTCGTTGACTTATTAAGCCGGCGGGCGCCAAGCCCGTCGCTTCCCTCGCCCGGCCTCTAGAGCAGACCGAGTTCCGAGAGTTCGCGCGCGAGATCTGCCGGCATGTCGGCGTCGGCGCCGCCAATCCCTTTCAGGTCCGGCGGCGCATCCTCGGGGCGCAGATATCTCCAGCCCTGAAAGGCCCGCCGCGGCTGCGGCGCGGTTTCAATGACCTCCGGTCCCAGCATCAGACGGCATCGTCCAATTCCATCGACATCGGTGAAGGTTTCAATCCCGATGATCATCTGCCGGGCCAGCACCTGCCCCTTGATCACCCAATAGAGCGAACCGCCGTCGAGGATCTCGTCGGCCTTCTTCGGCACCATCCGGGTCGTGTGAACGCTATGCGGCTCCAGGCCGGCGGCAATCGCCGTCATGGCCCGGTCCGCGACCCATTCCTTCAGGTCATCGACGCTGTCGGCGCCGACGCAGAGTTTGATCATATGGAGGCTCATGTCCCCTTGAAACGCTCAAGCGCGGCAAAGGTCAAGCGCGGACATGTCGCAGCGACCGATGATGCCCTCAGCATTCCACAACATTGACCGCAAGACCGCCGGTGGAGGTCTCCTTGTACTTCTCGCTCATGTCGTTTCCGGTCTGGCGCATGGTTTCGATGCAGGCGTCCAGCGGCACGAAGTGCTGGCCGTCGCCCTTGACGGCGAGGGACGCGGCGGTGACCGCCTTGACGGCCCCGAGAGCGTTACGCTCGATGCAGGGAACCTGGACGAGGCCGGCGACGGGATCGCAGGTCATGCCGAGGTGATGCTCGAGCGCGATCTCGGCGGCATTCTCGATATGCTCCGGTGAGCCGCCCATGACCGCCGCAAGCCCGGCGGCCGCCATCGCGGAGGCCGAGCCCACCTCACCCTGACAGCCGACCTCGGCGCCGGAAATAGACGCATTGTGCTTGATGATGCCGCCGATCGCCGCCGCGGTCAGCAGGAAGTCGCGGATGCCTTGAGCATCGGCGTCTTCGTGAAAATGCTCGTAGTAGCGGATCGTCGCCGGCACGACGCCGGCCGCCCCATTCGTCGGCGAGGTCACCACGCGACCGCCGGCGGCATTCTCCTCGTTGACCGCCATGGCGTAGACGCTGAGCCAGTCATTGGCGAGAAGCGGGTTCAGGCGGTTGGAGCGCCAATCGCTGACGAGCTTGTCGTGGATACCCTTCGCACGGCGGCGGACCTTGAGCCCGCCGGGCATGATCCCCTCCTTCTGCAGGCCGCGTTCGATACAGCTGCGCATGGCGCCCCAGATACGGTCGAGGCCGGCGTCGAGCTCCTCTGCGCTCATCACCGCCTCCTCGTTCGCACGCTTCATCTGGGCGATCGTCAGGCCGGAGGCGTGGGCCATGTCGAGCATCTGCTTGGCGCTGGCGAAGGGATAGGGAATCTTCACGTCGCTCTTCGGCGTCTTCTGCCGGCGCATGGCGTCGAGCTCCGTGTCGGTCACGACGAAGCCACCGCCGATCGAATAATAGATGCGCTTCAGGATCAGCCGGCCATCCTGGTCAAGGCCGCTGATGGTCATGCCGTTGGCGTGTCCAGCAAGCGGCTGCTTGCGATCGAAGACGAGATCGGTATCGGGCTGGAACTGGTAGCTCGGATGGCCTGGAGGCGAGATGCGGCCGCTCCTGCGCACCGCCTCGACCAGTTCGTCCATCTTTTCCGGATCGACCGTATCGGGGCGCTCGCCGACAAGACCGAGGATCACGGCGCGGTCGGTGGCATGGCCAACGCCGGTATAGGCGAGCGAACCATGGAGGCTCACCCGAATGGCCGAGACATGCGCGCCGGCGGGTCGCGGCCATTCATCCGACAGGATCAGGTCGAGAAAGCGGTTGGCCGCCGACATCGGCCCCATCGTGTGCGAACTGGACGGACCGATCCCGATCTTGAAAACGTCAAATACGGAAAGAAACATGCGTGGCCTGCCGGGTTTGGGACTATCTGACGCGAGCTTACGCGAACATCAGCTGAAAGCGACAGCAATCGCACGCCATTCCATGGCACAGCTACGACATAAGATGACCGGGAACCCAGGGCTGGATGCAAAAACAGCGTGGCTTGGGTCGGCCACGCTGTCTTCAAAACTTTCTTGTCTCGGGATCGGCTCAGATGCTGCCGAAGAGATAAGCTATCGCGAGAATTCCGACAAAGCCCATCACTGCGCGAATAGTGACGCCCCAGCAAGACTTCCGAATGGTGTCTTCCATAATGACTCCAGATTGTTCCGCATCTTCCGCGACAGGCGCTGTTGCCCGTCTGCTATGGCGATCATTTATTAAATTCCGTTAAGCTTCGCAATCGCAAAAAATGGCGAATCCAAGGCGAATTGCGCAAGCCTGTCATGCAGCTGTCGCATAACTCATTGAGTTCAATCAGATTTGAAGCGTCCCGATTCGGCACAAGAGCATTTTTCACTGGTCACAATTTGTGCCAACCTCCTAACGCTACTTAACCATAAACGGGCCTCATCCGGCCGCGCGACCGACGGCAGAGAATCAGCTAGACAAGGGACATGACGCCAGCCGACTATTTTTCCCTGCTGCTCTTTCTGGGCCTTTGGGTGTTCTTCTCCCTGGCCACCGGCGGAACGCGGCTGATCAAGCGCAAGAGCCTCAGCCAGGCGGTCGCCGATCATCGCCGCCGCTGGATCCTGCATTCACTCAAGCGCGACCTGAAGATGATCGACACGCAGATCATGGCGGGCCTGCAGAACGGCACGGCGTTTTTCGCCTCGACCTCGATCTTCGCCATGGGCGGCTGCTTCGCCCTACTCGGCGCCACGGACCAGGCCGACGCGATCTTCCGCGACCTGCCCTATTTCTTCCATGGCGGCCGGCCGATCTTCGAACTGAAGGCCGGTGGGCTGGCGGTCATTTTCGGCTATGCCTTCTTCAAGTTCGGCTGGGCCTACCGGCTCTTCAACTACTGTACCATCCTGTTCGGCGGCCTGCCGATGTCGAAGGAGGCGGAAGCCGATCCGGAGGCGGCCGCACTCGCGGCCGACAAGGTGGCCCGGATCAACATCCTTGCAGGCCGGCACTTCAACGCCGGACTTCGCGCCATCTTCCTGTCGATCGGCTATCTCGGCTGGTTCATCCACCCATACGTCTTCATCGCGACGACGCTGTTCGTGATGGCGATCCTGACCCGCCGGCAATATTTCTCGCATGCGCGGGCGATCCTGATCGAGAAGATCCCGCCATCAAAAGGCCATGCTCTCCCCCTTGATAGGCCGCGCTCCGGTGAGGAGCGGAACCAGCTGATCTGAACGGAAAGAAAAGCACCATGGCGACTGCCCTGGACGGCGCTCCCACGACCACTCCCACCAGGGGGCGCTTCAGCAGCCTCGACATGCTGCGCGGCATCGCGCTCCTGGCAATGGCGAGCTATCACTTCTCCTGGGATCTCGAATTCTTCGGCTATCTGGAACCGGGGACGGTCGCGCATGGGCTGTTCAAGGATTATGCGCGGCTGATTGCCGGCACCTTCATCCTGCTGGCCGGGATCGGGCTGGTGCTCGCCCACCGCAACGGCATCCGCTGGCCGGGCTTCTGGCGGCGCTTCGCGATGATCGTGGCGGCCGCCGCCGTCATCTCGATCGCCACATATTTCATCTTTCCTGACGCGTGGATCTTCTTCGGCATCCTGCATTCGATCGCCGCCATGAGCCTGATCGGGCTTCTGTTCCTGAGGGTGCCGTCGGTCGTGCTTTTCCTCCTGGCGGCGGCCTCGCTCGCCGCGCCCTATTATCTGAAGACGCCGGCACTCGATGCCTGGTATTTCTGGTGGACCGGCTTGCAGACCGTGGTCCCGCATTCCAACGACTATGTGCCGCTGTTCCCCTGGCTCGGGCCGTTCCTGGCGGGCATCGGCATCGGCAAGCTCATCGTTGCCTTCGGCGTCCCGGAACCTCTCAGCCGGCCGGCCGGCCCGCGCAATGTGCTGGCGTTCGCCGGCCGCCACAGCCTCAGCTTCTACCTGCTGCATCAGCCGGTGCTGATCGGCGTCGCATATGTCCTGTCGCTGGTCGTTCCGCCGGCGGCCGCCGATCCGGTCGTCGGCTATGTGAATTCCTGCCAGGCGTCCTGCAGCGCCAACAACGACGCGAAGTTCTGCCAAACCTTCTGTGGCTGCACGGTGAACCGCATGCTCGAACAAAACCTGTTCACAGAGTTCACGACCGGCAAAATCGACGCCAAGGACCAAAGGATTGCCACAATCGCCAACGAATGCAGCCTGGTGCAAGAATAAGGGTTCACCTTCAGCATCATGAACGCATATCGTATCAAGCCGCTCCGCTTTCCGTGGGCTCCGGTCTACTATCTGGCCGCAGGCCTGACGGCCGTCGGCTGTGGCGCGTTCCTGCCGGTTTCCAGCCTCGAGCACGGGCATATGCTGGCCATGTCGGCCGGCCTCGTCCTCGCGCTTGTGGGTGTTGCTCTCGTCATCTGGGCGATCGGCGTCCTGCTCAGCCATCGCACACCCGTGCTACCGATTGCCAGCGCCCGCCATCTGGTGACGTGTGGACCTTTCCGTATCTGCCGCAACCCGATCTACCTGGGTTACACGCTCGTGCTGATCGCGCTGGCGCTGGCGACGGACAATGCGTGGTTCGCCTTCTTCGGGTTCGCCGCCGCGGTGGCGACCAACCTGGTGGCGGTCAAGGCCGAGGAAAAGCATCTGCTCGCCCGTTTCGGAATCGAATTCGAGCGGTACTGCCAGCGAACCCGCCGCTGGATCTGAACCCTTTTTGGGAAAGCCCCCCGGCCCGTCGTGCAGCCGACGGATGGGCTCAGGTGCCCACGCCGATTTCTGCCAAGCGCGTCAAGCACGCTTCCTCGACGGCGTCAAGTTCGGCAAGCGTCTCCTCGATGTCCTTGCGCTTCTGGCGCAGGTCATCGCGCTTCTCGTCGACGCGCTCCATCAGCAGTCGAAGCTGACCCGCCTCGCCCGGCGGTTCCTTGTAGACCTGGATGATCTGCCGGATTTCGGCGATGGTGAAGCCGATGCGTCGGCCGCGCAGGATTTCCTGAATGAGACGACGATCCGCCGCCCGGAACAGGCGGGTCCTGCCGCGTCGCTCGGGGTGAATGAGACCTTCGTCTTCATAGAAACGCAAGGTACGCGTCGAAACCCCGAATTCGCGCGTAAGCTCGGTTATGCTGTAGTACTTTTCCACTTTAGTCCGCCCTTCAAGTCAGACGGACATTTTATTGACTTTTACGTAATAGTCAATTTTTGCGGCAATGGCGCTATATGCCAAACCCGAACCACCAGCTCGCCAGTCCGAGAAAGGCGAAGAAACCGGTGACGTCGGTGACCGTGGTGACGAACACCGACGATGCGATAGCGGGATCGGCGCCGAGCTTGTCAAGAAGCAGCGGCAGCAGGATACCCGCCATGGCGGCGGCCATCATGTTGATGATCATCGCCGCGGCGATCACCCCGCCCAACTGCGGATTTCCGAACCAGAAGCCGGCGGCCAAACCGATGAGGATGGCGAAGAGAATGCCGTTTGCCAGACCAACCCCGGCCTCTCTTCGGATGATGCGGCCGGCATTGTAGATATCGAGATCCCGGGTCGCAAGCGCCCGAACCGTGACAGTCATCGTCTGCGTGCCGGCATTGCCGCCCATGGAGGCGACGATCGGCATCAGCACGGCGAGCGCGATCATCTTCTCGATCGAGGCGTCGAACAGGCCGATGACGGAGGCCGACAGCATCGCCGTGCCCAGATTGATCAGCAGCCAGAGGAAGCGGGAGCGCACCGTGGAGGCGACATTGTCCGACAGCTCTTCGTCGCCGACGCCGCCCATGCGCTTGATGTCTTCTTCGGCTTCCTCGTGGATCATGTCGACGACGTCGTCGATGGTCAGGACGCCGACCAGACGACCGTTCTCGTCGGTGACGGCAGCCGAGAGCAAGTCGTACTGTTCGAAGAGTTGCGCGGCCTCTTCCTGGTCCATCTCGGCCGGAATCGGATGATTGGTGTCGCGCATGATGTCGTCGACCTTGGTCTGCCGCTTGGCGCGCAGGATACGGTCGAGATCGACGGCGCCGAGAAGCTTGAAGGTCGGATCGACAACGAAGATCTGGGTGAAGCTCTCCGGAAGGTCTTCGTCCTCGCGCATGTAGTCGATGGTCTGGCCGACGGTCCAGAACGGCGGCACGGCGACGAACTCCGTCTGCATCCGGCGACCGGCCGAGCTTTCCGGATAATCGAGCGCGCGGCGCAGGCGGACCCGTTCTGTGAACGGCAGCTTGGAGAGAATCTCCTCCCGATCCTCGTCGTCGAGGTCTTCGAGAATGAAGACGGCGTCGTCCGAATCGAGTTCGGTGATGGCGGCCGCCACCTTGTCGTTCGGCAGCTGCTCGACGATCTCGAGGCGGATGGCTTCGTCCACCTCCGTCAGCGCGGTCATGTCGAACTCGTCGCCGAGCAGATGGACCAGCGCCAGACGCTGTTCGGACATCAGGGATTCGAGAAGATCGCCAAGTTCGGATTCGTGAAGTGACACGACATGCTGGCGAAGGTACAAAAGATCGCGGTCGGCAATGGCGGCGCCGACCATGGCGAGGAAGTCGGAGCGAATCGAGCCGTCCTCGTCATAGATGTCTTCCTGCTCGATATCGGCAGGGCGCTCGCGGATGTCTTCGTCGGTATCTGTCATATGCCGGCTGTCTCCGCAATTCCTACGCAGCCGCCTCGCCCGGTTTCCCTCAAGGCAATGGTGGCTGAAAACCCAATGTCAACAAGACGATAAAAAGACTGCGCAGCGTCCGCGCCAAGCCCCCTTTAACTTTGCTAACCCATTAAAATGGGAACGTCCACCTTTGTTGATGGTTCCCTTGCAAATTGCCTTGACCCGGCAAAGTCTGGTTCTAGAACGATCCCAATTCCGACCTGCAGGAGCCGTCATGGCCGTCAGACAGATCCTTGCCTTCCCCGACCCGTTGCTCGAACGGAAGGCCGAAACCATCACTGAATTTGACGATAAGCTCAAGCAACTTGCGGACGATCTACTCGACACGATGCGGGCAGCGCCGGGCGTCGGTATAACGGCGCCGCATGTTGGCGTCATGATGCGGCTCACCGTCATCGAACTCGACCGCAAGGCGCCGCCTAAGTTCATGGTCAATCCCGTGATCCTGGACGCTTCAGCCGATCTCGCCACCCACGACGAAGGCAGCGTCTCCATGCCGGGCGCCATCGCGCCGGTCACGCGGCCGAAGACGATTCGCGTGCGCTACCAGACGCTGGCCGGGGACGTTAAAGAGGAGGATGCCGACGGCTTCCTCGCCACTTGCATCCAGCACGAGGTCGATCAGCTGGACGGCATCTTCTGGCTGAGACGTCTGTCCAAGCTCAAGCGCGACCGGCTCGTCAAGAAATGGTCGAAGGACAGGGCCGGTGAAGGACTGATCAAACCTCGTCGGTGACCGTCGGTCCGAAAACGGATTCGAAGGACTCGCGCAGCAGGATGTCGACGTCGTGCATGGCGACCGGCAGGCCGAGATCGACAAGGCTGGTGACGCCGAATTCGCTAATGCCGCAGGGCACGATGCCCGTGAAGTGGTCCAGATCCGGATCGACGTTCAACGAGAAACCGTGAAAGCTGACCCATCGGCGCAGGCGGATGCCAAGTGCCGCCACCTTGTCCTCGGCCACCGCGCCGTTCGGCAGCAGCGGCTTTTCCGGACGGCGTACCCAGACGCCCACCCTGTCCTCGCGTCGCTCGCCGCGAATGTTCATCAGATCGAGTGCACCGATCACGACGTCCTCCAGCGCGGCGACAAAGGCGCGGACGTCCTGCTTGCGCTTCTTCAGGTCGAGCATGACATAGCCGACGCGCTGGCCGGGGCCGTGATAGGTGTATTCTCCGCCGCGTCCGGTGGCATAAACCGGGAACCGGCCGGGCATCACGAGGTCCTTCTCGTCGGCGCTGGTGCCAGCGGTGTAGAGTGGCGGATGCTCCAGCAGCCAGACGAGTTCGGGCGACTCGCCGGCGGCGATCGCCGCCACCTCGCGTTCCATTGTCGCCAGCGCCTCGTCGTAATCGACGGGACTGCGGGCAATTCGCCAGCGAACCGGCGGCGTGCCATCCACAGGCAACATCGATGTCCTGATTTCCGTCCGCTGCATCATTTCAAACCGTTTTGAACCAGATTGTTGGCGCTTTCTGGCAGAATTGGCACCGTCCAGCAAGTTCGCCATAAATAGGCATCACCGCGAAAAATCCCCAGCCCGGAGCGTGGGAAAAAAATCTGTCACACTGCTCTTGTGCACCCCCCATGCTTTTGCTACATGCACCGCGCCGACAGCAAATCGGCCTACCACGATGCGGTCGTGGCGGAATTGGTAGACGCGCAGCGTTGAGGTCGCTGTGGGGCAACCCGTGGAAGTTCGAGTCTTCTCGACCGCACCAAAAAAACCCGGCTTCAAGCCGGGTTTTTTGTTGTCTGCAAATGAGTTGCGAGACGGAAGACGCGACAGCCTCAGGCGTCCTGCCTGGCCGTCTCCAGCCGGGCGATATTGGCGGACAGGCCATCGATCAGCCGACCCATTTCACCGTACATGTCGGTCAGGCGTGACAGTTGCGCACGCATCAGTCCGATCGACGCGCCGGCGTCCGTTTCCGGACCTGCACCCTGCCCCGTCATCAACCACACCGGCGACACGCCGAGAATGCCGGCAAGATTGACGAGCCTTGACGGGCGCGGTTCGGCCCGGTCGCTTTCCCAAGCCTGCAGTGTCGCGAGCTTGACGCCGAGCTGGTTGGCAACCGCCTTGATGTCCATGCCTGTGGCATCCCTCGCCGTCGACAGCCGGCCACCAAGCGTGTCGTCGCTGTCTCGACCCATCGCGCCGGATTCTATTGCTGCTTCCACCCTGTTCTCTCCTTGTCTGGCGCCTGCCGCCTCTTGAGCGAGACGAAAGTACGCGCGGTTACGAGGCGCTCCGGCAAAACTGGCGCGGCGTCGAGCCACGCGGCCGGAACAATCTACGTCCCAAGCGGGCGGCGCTTGTCAGCAATATTCCGCCCCCTTCAGTTGTCGGGATGGCTCTTCATAAGGCCTTGGACCGAAAAGAGCCACCCCCGGAGGCTCTTTGGCGCCTAGCGGCGGGTTCCGCTATTGATTCGCGCATCGCTTGATGATTGAGATTGCCGGCCATATCACCCGGTCGAATCCCACATGTCACACACCGCATCGCAGTCCACGGAAAGCCCGCTTCAGGGCGTCATCCTGATGGGCGCAGCCATGTTCATCCTGCCCGTCATGGACGCCATCGCCAGACATATGGCGATCAGCGAAGGCATGGCGCCGGCGCAGGTGACCTTCTATCGCTTCCTGTTCCAGCTGGTGGCAATCATCCCCTTGTTCATGATTCCCGGCACGCGGCCCACGCTCCGCTCCGAGCGCCCGTGGCTGAACATCTTTCGTGGCGTGCTGCATGGCGGCGCGACGCTCTGCTTCTTCACCGCCGTCAAATACATGCCGTTCGCGGACGTGTTCGCGATCTATTTCGTCGAACCCTTCATCCTTACCGGTCTCTCCGCCGTCTTCCTCAAGGAACAGGTCGGATGGCGACGCTGGACGGCGATCGGCATCGGCTTCATCGGCGCGCTCATCGTCATCCAGCCGAGTTTCGAGCAATTCGGGTTGATCTCGCTTCTGCCGCTCGGCTGCGCGGCACTCTTTGCGTTCTACATGTTTCTCAACCGCGCTGCTGGCGTGAAGGATGCGCCGGTGACGATGCAGACCATGGCCGCGATCGGCGGCATGGCGATCATGAGCCTGGCACTTGGAACGGCGGGCGCCGCCGGCTTGCCGGATTTCGCGCCATCGCTGCCGAAATCGCTGTCCGGCCTGCTCCTGCTTCTCCTGCTCGGGGCAATCTCCGGCTATGGCCACATCCTCGTCGTGCGCGCATTCCGGCTGGCGCCGATGTCGCTGCTCGCCCCGCTGCAATATTTCGAGATCATTGCCGCAAGCCTGCTCGGCTATTTCCTGTTCGGGGAATTTCCGAGCGCCAGCAAGTGGCTGGGGATTGCCATCATCGTGGGATCCGGCCTGTTCATCATCTGGCGAGAACAGGTGCGCGCCAGCAAGGCGTCAAAAAACGCAGCAAGCCTTCATTAACCATCGGATTTTTCATTATCTCAACGAATGCCCACTAGGCTTTCCTCAGTTTCATGATGAAACCGGAGAAAACCATGAATGGATTTCGCCTCGCATTTCCGGCAAGTGCAATTGCCGGAAAGAACGAGCTGTCGGCCGCCGACGTGGCCATATTGCGCAAATACATCTTTCCAAATGGCGTCCTCTGCCATCAGGACGTCACAACCCTTCTGGTGCTGAACGGCTGTTGCCCGGTGAAGTGTCCGGAATGGGAGCACTATTTCGTCGAATCGCTTGCCCAGTTCGTCCTCCACTATTGCTATCCGCAGGGGTCGCTGGATGAGGTCAATGCGGACTGGATAGAAGCGACGCTCGCCACCGACGGGATCGTCAACTCCAGGCTCGAACTCGATGCCCTGCTGCATATCATGGATCTCTCGGTCGAAGTGCCGCCGAGCCTGTCGCGACTGGCGCTCGACCAGCTCCGCCATGCGCTGCGGGACAACACCGGTCCGCTTCGTTCGCCGGCGAGGTCAGAAACCGCGGGGCTCGACAGTGCCGACATGGCCTATGTCATCCGTGTGCTGCGCAACGATTTCGCCGGAGAGCACCTGCGTCTTGCGAGAGAACAAATCGGTGCGCTCCTGCGGATCGGAGACGTCGTCGCGGACCGCGACAATGTCGGCGATTGGGAGCAGTTGCTACAGGCGATAAGCCTGCGCCGGGACCCCCAGCCCGTCCGCTACCCTGCCCTGCCGCTTGCCACGAGAAGGCGGGAAGGCTGAGGCCGGCGCTCGTCCGGCGGCATCAGTGACGCGACGTCTAAAATTGCGCGCATGATGGCGGGGCTTTGTTAAATCGCGCGTGGCAGGCTGATCTCGGCTGGGAAAACCATGGGAAGAGGTCGAACATGAACTATGCGATAGCCGCGGTTTCCCTTCTGGTCCTCAATCTCGGGATTCTCTGGCTGCTGATGGCAGCGCCGATCGGGCTGCGCACGATCCGGGTTCGACGGCATTTCGAGACAGAACCGTCGCGGATCTGGGAAGCGTTGTATCCGCTCGGAAAGACGGCCGACTGGCACCCGTCGGTGCTTTCCAGCCATCCCCTGCCCGCAGAACCCGGCATCGTGGAGCGCAGCCTGTCGCACCTCGACCGCAAGGGCCGCCCGATCGTGCGCCGGCTCGCCGTCGAGAAGATGCCCGGCGCGGAGTTTGCCTATGAGGCGAGGATCGTCGAGGACAGCGCCCTCGACGCCTCCTTCTGGCATGCTTATGTCGAGCGGACGGCAGTCACGCCGTCGGAAGGCGGCTGCGAGGTGACGATCGAGCATACGGATCACTATCGTGGCCTGGCATTCATGATCTTCCGCTATTTTGCGATGCGCCGCGAAGTCCGCGCCCTGGGGCAATGGCTCAAGTCGGGCCGCAGCTCCACCTCCGGTCTGTTCGAGCATCCGCTGACGCAGGTCGGCATGGCCGTGCTGTCAACGCTGATCCTGTGGCCGTTCTTCGGCCTCAACCCGGCGGGGCTGATGCTCTCCACGATGCTGACCGTGGTGATCGTCATCCACGAACTCGGACACATGGCGGCCTACCGCGCCTTCGGCCACGCATCGGCGCGCATGATCTTCATTCCCCTGCTTGGCGGCGTGGCGATCGGCGGCAGGCCATACGACACCCGCTTCGAGGTCGCGACATGCGCGTTGCTCGGCGCCGGCATGTCGGCCCTGCTCTTTCCTGTCCCCGTCCTCTTTCATCAGGCGGTGGAGGCCGGCCTCTTGCCGCAATCCCTCGATCATCCGGCGCTGATGTTCCTCTTGATCCTTGGCGCTTTCAACCTGCTCAACCTGCTGCCGATGTCGCGTTTCGACGGCGGCCAGATCCTCCGGCAGCTTTTCGATTCCAAGCGCATGCTGGTAACCGCGAGCTTCGGAATCGCCTGCGTCGTCCTGTGGATCGGCTACCGAATCGACCTGCCGCAAAATGCGCTGCTCGCCGCCATGGCGGTCTTCACGCTGGTCAGCCTGCTGGGCGCCTCGAATGTCAAGCCGCGCTTCGCGCTCGGCGAGATGTTGCCCGCGGAGCGGCTGATGGCGGGGTTCGGCCTGTATGCGGCGCTTTTCATCCACGGCTATGCCGTGATCTACGCCTGCGACCGCCTTTTCGGCTAGACGGAACCCCGCATGCCATTCGACCGGCCGCGGCGCGAAAAGGCCCTCGGGCGTCGTCTTTGCCCTTGAGATTGCCGCGCTCCCCGTGGCAAAGTCCGCGTCAATCAACGCATCTACAAGGGAGAAACATCCATGGACGTTCGCGCCGCCGTCGCCACCCAGGCAGGCAAGCCTCTCGAGATCATGACCGTTCAGCTCGAAGGCCCGAAGGCCGGCGAGGTGCTGGTCGAGGTCAAGGCAACCGGCATCTGCCATACGGACGATTTTACGCTGTCCGGCGCCGATCCGGAAGGTCTCTTCCCGGCCATTCTCGGCCATGAAGGCGCCGGTATCGTCGTCGATGTCGGCCCGGGCGTCACCTCGGTGAAGAAGGGCGACCACGTCATCCCGCTCTATACGCCGGAATGCCGTTCCTGCCCGTCCTGCCTCTCGCGCAAGACCAATCTCTGCACCGCGATCCGCGCCACCCAGGGCCAGGGCCTGATGCCCGACGGCACCTCGCGCTTCTCGATCGGCAAGGACAAGATCCACCACTACATGGGCTGCTCGACCTTCGCCAATTACACGGTTCTGCCGGAAATCGCCGTCGCCAAGGTCAATCCCGACGCGCCCTTCGACAAGATCTGCTACATCGGCTGCGGCGTGACGACGGGCATCGGCGCCGTCATCAACACCGCCAAGGTGGAGATCGGCGCGACTGCCGTCGTCTTCGGCCTCGGCGGTATCGGGCTCAACGTCATCCAGGGCCTTAAGCTTGCCGGCGCCGACATGATCATCGGCGTCGACCTGAACAACGGCAAGAAGGAATGGGGCGAGAAGTTCGGCATGACGCACTTCGTCAATCCGAGCGAGATCGGCGAAGACATCGTGCCCTATATCGTCAACATGACGAAGCGCGGGGCCGACCAGATCGGCGGCGCGGATTACACCTTCGACTGCACCGGCAACACCAAGGTCATGCGCCAGGCGCTCGAATGCTCGCATCGCGGCTGGGGCAAGTCCGTCGTCATCGGCGTCGCCGGCGCCGGCCAGGAAATCTCGACCCGTCCGTTCCAGCTGGTCACCGGCCGCAGCTGGATGGGCACGGCCTTCGGCGGCGCGCGCGGCCGCACGGACGTGCCGAAGATCGTTGACTGGTACATGGAAGGCAAGATCCAGATCGACCCGATGATCACTCACACGATGCCGCTCGAGGACATCAACAAGGGCTTCGAGCTGATGCATTCGGGCGAATCGATCCGCTCGGTCGTGCTCTACTGATGCCTGCAAAGGGCAGCTATCAGGTCGACGTGCGGAAGATGGAGGCATTTTCCGCACGCGATCTCTATGCCCTCTTGAAATTGCGGGTCGACGTCTTCGTCGTCGAGCAGGCTTGCCCCTACCCCGAGCTGGACGGCAAGGACGTCGATGCGCTGCACTTGCGGTTGCTCGACGGCCAAGAACTGCTGGCCGCCGCCCGCCTGTTCATTCCGTCAACGGAAGACGCTTCGGCGCGTATCGGACGGGTCGTCGTCTCGCCCGACCATCGCGGCCGGCGTCTCGGCGAATCGGTGATGCGCGAAGCGATCGCCATATGCGAAGAACGGGCTGCGGGCAGAGCCATAGCGCTTTCCGCCCAGAGCCATCTGGCGAAATTCTACGCCTCGCTTGGCTTTGCGCCGGTCTCGGAAGAATATCTGGAAGACAATATCCCGCATATCGACATGCTGCGGCCCGCTGCCGTGGCTGTCGCCTGACAGAATGGCCGCCTCGCAATGATTTATGTCGACGCCGATGCCTGTCCCGTCAAACCGGAAATCCTCAAGGTTGCCGAGCGCCATCACCTGCCGGTGACACTGGTCGCCAATTCCGGCCTACGGCCCTCGCGTGACCCCATGGTCAGGATCGTCATCGTCTCGGCCGCCTTCGATGCGGCCGACAACTGGATCGCCGAGCGCGCCGGCGCCGGCGACATCGTGATTACCGCGGACGTTCCGCTTGCAGTGCGTTGCGTCGAGGCCGGCGCGATGGTGACGGGGCCGACGGGCCGGATCTTCGACAGCACCAATATCGGCATGGCGAGCGCCATGCGCGACCTCTCCCAGCATCTGCGGGAGACGGGCGAAAGCAAGGGCTATAACGCCGCATTTTCGCAGCGCGACCGTTCCAACTTCCTGCAGGTCCTCGACCAGCTCTGCCGTCGAGCGGTCAGCGCCGCTTCAAACGAAGATCAGGGCTGACCCATGGCGAAGGCACTCTCGAGTTTCGTTCACACACGCCATGGACCATTCATCATCGGCGTCGCCGCTAGCGCTGTCGCCGCCATTCCATCCATCCTCGTCACGCCAGCCATCGCGGTTCAACTGATCACGATCGCCTTCTTCGTGGCCTATCTCGCCAGCATGGCGGTAAAGATCCCCCAACTGACCGCGGCGCAGTTGAAAAATCACGCGGCCAATTCGGACGAGCCCACCTGGCTCATCGTCTTCGTCGCCCTTGTGGCGGTCGCGGTCTGTGTCGTATCGCTGTTTACACTGACGATCGACAAGGGATCCACCGGGACACTCGTTCTTGCCCTCGCCTCCGTCATTCTCGGCTGGATGACGATCCATACCATGACCGCCATGCACTATGCCCACCGCTACTGGCAGCCTCACCCGACAGGCAAAGGCGGCGATCGCGGCATTGCTGGCGGGCTGGATTTCCCGGGCAACAACGAGCCGAACGGACTCGACTTCCTCTATTTCTCATTCGTCATCGGCATGACGGCGCAGACTTCGGATGTCGGTATCACCACGTCGCGCATGCGCGGCATGAACCTTCTCCACGCGGTCATTTCGTTCTTCTTCAACACCATTCTCATCGCCGCCGCAGTGAATGTCGCGGTGTCGATCGCCTGAACAGAATCAGCGGAGTTTCCCCATGAAGACCATTTCCGAAAACCTGTCCTTCGGCGGCAAGCAGGGCATCTATTCGCACGCATCAGAAGCCTGCGGCTGCGACATGACCTTCGCCGTCTTTGTTCCGCCACAGGCCAAGGACGGCCCTCGTCCCGTGCTCTGGTATCTGTCGGGTCTCACCTGCACGCATGCGAACGTCATGGAGAAGGGCGAATACCGCCGGCTCGCCGCCGAGCTGGGACTGATCATCGTCTGCCCGGATACGAGCCCGCGCGGTGACGACGTCGCCGACGAGGCGGACAACTGGCAGATGGGCAAAGGCGCAGGCTTCTATCTCGATGCAACCGAAGAGCCGTGGTCAAGGCACTACCGGATGTACAGCTACATCACTGAGGAACTGCCGGCCCTGATCGCCGAAAACTTCCCGGCCGATATGAGCCGCCAGGGGATATTCGGACACTCGATGGGCGGCCACGGCGCGATGACCATCGCGCTGAAAAATCCCGACCGCTTCAAGTCCTGCTCGGCCTTCGCGCCGATCGTCAATCCGATGACATCCTTCTGGTCGGAGCCGGGTCTTGAGAAATATCTGGGGTCCGACCGCTCCGCCTGGCGCCAGTATGACGCCTGCGCGCTGGTCGAGGACGGCGCCCGCTTTCCCGAATTCCTCATCGATCAGGGCAAGGCCGACGGTTTTCTCGATAACGGCCTGAAGCCGTGGCTGTTCGAAAACGCGATCAAGGGGACGGACATAAAGCTCTCGCTCAACATGCGCGAGGGCTACGACCATTCCTACTACTTCATCTCGACCTTCATGGATGACCATCTGCGCTGGCACGCCGAGCGGCTGGGGTGAACCTTAGCAGGCCTCGGCCCGGTAACCTTCCCAGCCGGTGCGGCGCAACTCGCAGGCGGGGCATGCGCCGCAGCCGTAGCCCCACGCGTGCAGGATCGTGCGATCGCCCCTGTAGCAGGTGTGGGTTTCGCGGCGGACGAGGTCGACCAGCGTTTCGCCGCCGAGCTCCGCCGCCAGCTTCCAGGTCTCGGCCTTGTCGATCCACATCAGCGGCGTATGGACGACGAAGCGGCTGTCGAGGCCGAGCGTCAGGGTGACCTGCAGGCTCTTCAACGTATCGTCGCGGCAATCCGGATAGCCGGAATAATCCGTCTCGCACATGCCGCCGACGAGATGGCGGGCCTTGCGGCGATAGCCAAGCGCCGCGGCGGCGGTGAAGAACAGGAGATTGCGCCCAGGCACGAAGGTGTTCGGCAGGCCCGCCTCCGTCATCTCGATTTCCATGTCGCGGGTGAGCGCGGTCTCAGAGATCGCGCCGAGCAGCCCCATGTCGATCATGTGGTCCTCGCCGAGCTTCGCCGACCAGTGCGGGAAAGCGTCGCGCAGTTCGGCGAGAAAGGTCTTGCGCACATCGAGTTCGACCGAATGCGACTGGCGATAGTCGAAGCCGACGGTTTCGACCGCATCGAAGTTTTCCAGCGCCCAGGCGAGGCAGGTAGCCGAATCCTGACCGCCCGAGAACAGAACCAGTGCTTTTCCCTGCATACTAAATCCAGTCTTTTGGCGGATCGCGGCCTGGCGCAATCAGGGGTGAGCGAGACCGAAGAGGTAGCGGACGCGGCCGGCGATCTTCTCCGCTAGCGCCTGATCGGCGACATCCGAGTCGAGCGCCTGCGTCGACACTTCGAAGCCGCCCTCGCCCGCCTGGACGCCGTTTTCAACATAGGTCGCCTTGACCAGGACCGAAGCGATGTTGTCCGTCTTGTGGATCCCCATGTCCTTCTGGACCTTGAGGATGTTGACGGTGATGACGACGCGCGGACGCACATCGTCATAGCGGGTCGCGGCGATCGACTGCTGCAGCTGCTTGTTCACCCGGTCGACGATGACCACCGGTACATTGGCGGCACCGAGAACCGCGACCTGACGGACGTTATATCCCTTGGAGCGCAGGTTGTTCTGGTCGGGCAGAAGCGTGCAGGCTGCCAGCGCCGCACAGACCGCCAAAACCGCGCCCATCATTCGCAAAATCTTCGTCATCCCAGCCATCAACCTGCCCCTGTCCAATCTGTCGCCCGAAAAATTCAGCCCTGTGCCGCCAATGCAGACAAGACCTGCGAGGCGGCGCGCATTTCCTCGAAGCGCTTGTCGCGGCGGGCCTTCGCCTCCGCGTCTTCGCCCCAGTGCTCGATGGTCCAGTCTTCGTCAAGATGGGCCAAAGTCCAGACCTCGTCCAGCGTCCATGCGCCTTCCGCGTGCGCCAGCGACAGGATCGCCGATCCCGTGAGCGTCGTCATGGAATGCAGCGCGGCCAAGGCCAGGGGATTGTCGTATTTGCGGAGCGTCACGGCGAAGGCGGAAATCGCCTCGCGCGGCTGCTCCTGGTGCATGATCCCCTCGATCAGGATGAAGCGGGCGCCCAGCACATTGGCGGCCCAGTCGATGACCGGATCCCAGTGTTCGGCCTGCCGCTCGACAAGCCGCTCCGGCTCGCCGGCGCGGTAGCAGAGAAGATCGCTCGACGAGAACCGCAGGATATCCTCGTGGACGGCCTGCGGGTCGGTTCTGACGCCATCGATCGCGGTGTTGACCAGACGGGTTACCGGCATCGTGAACGGATCGATGACCTCGCCCTGCGCGTTCCATTCGGCCGCCATCAGCTCGGCCAGAGCCGGCGTCGGCGCCTCCAGGCTCGCACGACCCGGTGTCTTGACGGGTCGGCCATCGAGCAGAACGCGGAAGGCGCCGTCATCACCAGCCTCGACGGTCGCTTCCTTGTAGAAGCGCTTCGGAAGCTGCTGCTTCTGGCCTTCCTGGGCGATCTTCGACGGATCCTTCTGATGGGTCGAAATGTCGGAAATGAAATCACGCATAGGCAGTCTCGAATACATGTGTCGTCAGGTCGGTCGGCTTCAGCGCGATGCGATCCGCGCCGGCGTCGATGAGCTTGTCGACCGTCTCGTAGCCCCAGGAAACGCCGATCGCGGAAGCGCCCGCAGCCTTGGCCATCTGCATATCATAGATCGCGTCGCCGATCACAATCGTGTCCGCAGGGCGCACGCCCATCTGGTCGCAGCACTCGGTCACCATCGCCGGATGCGGCTTGGACGGGCAATCGTCGGCAGTACGGGAAACGACAAAATGCTGGCGGAGGCCATGGGTGTCCATGATAACCTCGAGGCCGCGCCGCGACTTTCCGGTGACGGCGCCAAGCAACAGGTCCTCTTCCGCCGAAAGCGCAGAGAGAAGGTCGGCAATTCCTTCGAACATCGGCTCCTGGAAGCCCGGCTCGCGACGCACGTCCGCAAAGATCGACTTGTAATGCGCGGTCATCCGCAGCGCCTCTTCGTCGACGTGCTCGTTACCGATCAGCCGTGCAATGGCGATGTCCAGCGTCAAACCGATGATAGACCGCGTACGGGCAATTTCCAGACGCTCACGACCGAATGCTTCGAACGTGCGGGCCATCACCTCATGAATCAGCGCGCCGCTGTCGACCAGCGTCCCGTCGCAATCGAAAAGAACGAGCTTCATGGCTCAGGCCTCGTCTTCCGGTCCGTCCACGGGGAAACCGAGAAGGTTCCAGGTCTGGACCATGTGCGGCGGCAGCGGTGCGGTGACACGCAGCCGGCCGCCGTTCGGATGGGGTATGTCGATATGGCGCGCATGCAGGTGCAGGCGCTTCTGCACGCCACCGGGGAAATCCCAGTTCGGGTCGTCGACGTAATACTTCGGATCGCCGATGATCGGGTGACCGATATGGAGGGCGTGGACACGCAGCTGGTGCGTCCGGCCGGTGTAGGGCTCCATCTCCAGCCAGGCGAGATTCTGGGCCGCCGTGTCGACGACGCGGTAGTAGGACACGGCGTGATCGGCGCCATCCTCGCCGTGCTTGGCGATCCGCATGCGGTCGCCGTCCGGCGTCGCTTCCTTGACCAGCCAGGTGGAAATCTTGTCGTCGCGCTTGCGCGGCACGCCCTTGACGAGCGACCAGTAGGTCTTCTTGGTGTCGCGCTCGCGGAAGGCAGCGGTCAGCTTCTGCGCCGCGCCGCGCGTGCGGGCGATCACCAGGACACCGGACGTGTCGCGGTCGAGCCGGTGGACCAGCCTCGGCTTTTCCCCCCGCTGGTTGGTCCAGGCATCGAGCATCTTGTCGATGTGCCGGGTGACGCCCGATCCGCCCTGAACGGCCAGCCCCGCCGGCTTGTTGAGAACGAAGACCTTGTCGTCCTCGTGCAGAAGCATGCGGGCCAACAGTTCGCCGTCGCCGGAGTGTTTCAGATCCTTGCCGGAGACCGGCCGGCCCTTGTCCTTCGCATCGACGTCGAGCGGCGGAATGCGCACCATCTGTCCCGGCTGGACGCGGGTATCCGTCTTGACGCGACCGCCATCGACGCGAACCTGACCCGAGCGCAGCAGCTTCTGCAGCTGGCCGAAGCCGAGGCCCGGAAAGTGGATCTTGAACCAGCGATCGAGGCGCATGCCCGTTTCGTCCTGGTCTACCTTGATATGTTCAATTCCCGCCATGATCGTCTCTCTCCGTTCCCTCAAAAGACCGCACGGCCGAGCATCAGGCCACCGAAGACGGCGCACAGCGAAATCACCACGCTGCCTATGACGTAGACGCCGGCCAGCGTCAGCTCGCCGCGTTCGTAGAGCGTGAACGCGTCGAGGGAGAAGGCTGAAAAGGTCGTGAACCCGCCGAGAAAGCCGGTGATCAGCAACACCCGCAGTTCCGGTGAGGAATTGAGCTTGCGCGCCACTAGTTCGGCAAACAGGCCGATCACGAAGGAACCGACGACATTGACCGTCATCGTCCCCCACGGATAACCGGGGCCGAACAGCCGGAATGTCCAGTTACCGACAAGGTAGCGGAGAACGGAGCCGAATGCGCCGCCAAGAGCGGCGAGAAGTATGTGTGTCATCGCCCCCGTTTAGTCTACGGACGCGGGGATTCCAAGCGCTTTTAGGCAACGCCGCCAAGGAAGGCGTCGACAAATTCATGGAGCTTCGCCCAATCGGTAAACTCATGATCCGTCGCGGTATCGACCGGGCCGCCTTCGGCCTTCGATATGCGCTTCATCATCCAACGCTTGAAGAAGTCATATTCGGTGTAGCGCAATGCGCCCGCGGCATCATGGATCGCCCGCGGCGTCCACCCCGTTTCCGCCAGCAATTGCCGCGGATAATGCCGCGCCGCCGCCCTTTCCCCGGCATCGTCGCTGATGATCGAGAGGGTGACGGAAACGAAGGCGCTCGGCACCGCGTTCAGCCATTCGGCCTCCCTGTGCACGAAGTCGACGAAAGCGGACGGATAGCGCCCGGCATGGATCGGCGCGCACAGGATGATGCGATCGGGCCGTTCCAGTGTGTATTCGGGCATCTCGGCAATGTTCATGATGCCGACGGCGTGGCTGGCATTCTCGACATGCGCGGCAATCTCGCCCGCGATCCGCCGGGTCTGGCCTTCGACGCTCACATATCCAACGACAATCTTCATCAGAGCTTACCTCCATCTGATTGAAGCAAGGATATTGCAGGCCGCCGCATGGACATTTGACGTACGTCAACCGCCTCGAAAAACAAGTCAAAACAGAAACTTATGTATAAATAAAATTATACTTAAATACAACTGATTATATTCACGGTCGCGATACGTATATTTGCTAGCCTTCATATCAAGTGTAATCGAAGCGGATATGGACATGGCCCAGGTTCTGACTGTTTCGGCAAACACAGCTGCATATGTGAGCGAGGCAAACAAACCGCCGATCAAGGTTCCACGCAGCAGTTTTGTCGAGGAAAGTGTCAATGCATTTGCCAAGGAAGCCCTGGAAAGCGGGGATTTCCAGCTGCGCGCGATCGTCAACGTGATCCAGCCGCCGGCGCTTGCGCTGTTCTTCCTGACCGCAGGAAACGAAGAAGTACCGCCGCAAGTCACGCTGCAGGAGGCGAAAGAAGCATACGAAGACGCGGAAGCATAAATCTCCTCGACCGCAACACTCCGGATGGCCGCCGCGCGCCGCGCATGGCGGCCTTTTTCGTTCCCGACCCCTCGCGTTCCCCTCTGGTATTTCCGATCGCTTCCAAGGGCATCGCAGCGCCATTCCGCCGGGCCAATTTCCCTACGACAAAAATTTGTCCGAAAACGCCATGGAGGCCTTGCCAATCCCACCGTCTCCCCGATAATGGACGCGACCCCGTTGGGAGAAGCCGGTTCGATCCGGTGCCGAAGGAGCAACCGCCCCGGAAACTCTCAGGCCAAAGGACCAGCGGCGGGCCACTAAGGACTCTGGAGAGAATGACGGCTTGAAAAGGCCGTTGCGCGCCGAAGGGATAACAATCTCAGGCCAAAGGACAGAGGGGGCGCGACTTGGAGGCGGCGCATGCCGTCAACGCGCTCGCGCGGCGTTCGCGCAAGAACCTGGAGGCCCTGTAGTGTCGGATACCGAAACCCTATCGACAACATCCCTGCATTCGCTCCATCGCGCCGCCGGTGCGCGCATGGTGCCGTTCGCCGGCTACGACATGCCGGTACAATACCCGCTCGGCGTTCTGAAGGAACACGTGCATACGCGCACGGCCGCCGGCCTGTTCGACGTCTCGCACATGGGCCAGATCCGCGTGACGCCGAAGGACGGCAACATGGAAACGGCGGCGCTGGCGCTCGAAAGCCTCGTCCCGGTCGATGTCCTCGGCCTGAAGCCCGGTCGCCAGCGCTATGCGCTGTTCACCAGCGACGACGGCGGCATTCTGGACGACCTGATGATCGCCAATCGTGACGACCACTTCTTCCTCGTCGTCAATGCCGCCTGCAAGACGCAGGATTTCGCCCATCTGAAGGCCGGAATCAGCGACAGCTGCGATGTCGAGATGCTGGAAGACCGCTCGTTGATCGCACTGCAGGGACCGTTTGCCGAGAAGGTGCTGTCGGAGCTTTGTCCGGACGTCGTCTCGATGCGGTTCATGGATGTGCGCGGCGGCGACCTGCACGATACGGACTGCATCATCTCCCGCTCCGGCTACACCGGCGAAGACGGGTTCGAAATCTCCGTCCCCTCCGACAAGGCCGAATCGGTCGTCATCCAGCTTCTGGAACATCCCGACGTCCAGTTTATCGGGCTTGGCGCGCGCGATTCGCTGCGGCTGGAGGCCGGTCTCTGCCTCTACGGCAACGATATCGACCAGACGACGACCCCGGTGGAAGCAGCGCTCGAATGGGCCGTCCAGAAGGTGCGCCGCAATGGCGGTGCGCGCGCCGGCGGCTTTCCCGGCGCCGAGCGCATCCTGCGCGAGTTCGACAAGGGTGCCACCCGCCGCCGGGTGGGCCTGAAGCCGGAAGGTCGCGCGCCGATCCGCGCGCATACCAAACTCTATGCCGATGACGCCGGACAGACGGAACTCGGCGAAGTCACCTCGGGCACGTTCGGCCCGACCGTCGAGGGTCCCGTCGCCATGGGCTACGTGCCGACCAGCCATGCCGCCGAGGGCACGGAGATCTTCGCCGAAGTGCGCGGCAAGTACCTTCCCGTCACCGTCACGGCAATGCCTTTCACCCCCTCCTCCTACAAGCGCTGACCTGAACTTTTCCCAGAAGGATTGATCCATGTTGAAATTTACCGAAGAACACGAGTGGCTGAAGATCGAAGGCGACGTCGCGACGGTCGGCATTACCCAGCACGCCGCCGAACAGCTCGGCGATCTCGTCTTCGTCGAACTCCCGGATGTCGGCGCCAGCTTCTCGAAGGGCGATGACGCGGCAACGGTCGAGTCGGTCAAGGCGGCCTCGGAAGTCTACTGCCCGCTCGACGGCGAAATCGTCGAGGTCAACCAGGCGATCGCCGACGATCCGTCGCTGGTCAATTCCGCGCCCCAGGGCGACGGCTGGTTCTTCAAGCTGAAGCTTGCCAATCCCTCCGACGCCGAAGCCCTGCTCGACGAAGCCGCCTACAAGGAGCTTGTCGGATAATGGATACGCCGACCGAATTCACCTTCACGGACTATCAGCCCTACGACTTCGCCAACCGCCGCCACATCGGTCCCTCCCCCGATGAAATGGCGTCGATGCTGAAGACGATCGGCTTCGACAGCCTGGATGCGCTGATCGACGCCACCGTGCCCGACGCGATCCGGCTGAAGGAGCCCTTGAAATGGGCACCGCCGATGACCGAGCGGGAAGCGCTCGACACGCTGCGTGACACCGCCAACCGCAACAAGGTCCTGGTCTCGCTGATCGGCCAGGGCTATTACGGCACCATCACGCCGCCGGTCATCCAGCGCAATATCCTGGAGAACCCCGCCTGGTACACGGCCTACACGCCCTACCAGCCGGAAATCAGCCAGGGCCGCCTGGAAGCGCTGATCAACTTCCAGACCATGGTGTCGGACCTGACGGCGCTCGACGTCGCCAACGCCTCATTGCTCGATGAAGCGACTGCAGCGGCCGAAGCGATGGCGATGGCCAAGCGCGTGGCAAAATCGAAGTCGAACACGTTCTTCGCCGACGAGAACTGCCACCCGCAGACCATCGAACTGCTGCTGACCCGCGCCGCACCGCTCGGCTGGACGGTCGTCGTCGGCGACCCGGCCAAGGATCTCGTGCCGGCGGACGTCTTCGGGGCGATCTTCCAGTATCCCGGCACATACGGACATCTGACCGACTTCAGCGACGCGATTTCCAGCCTGCATGCGGAGAACGCGATCGCCATCGTCGCCGCCGACATCCTGGCACTGACGCTCCTGAAGCCGCCGGGTGAAATGGGCGCCGACATTGCCGTCGGCAGCACCCAGCGCTTCGGCGTGCCGATGGGCTATGGCGGGCCGCATGCCGCCTACATGGCGGTCAAGGACGCCTACAAGCGCTCCATGCCGGGGCGGCTTGCCGGTGTCTCGATCGATGCGCGCGGCAACCGCGCCTACCGCCTGTCGCTGCAGACCCGTGAACAGCATATCCGTCGCGAAAAGGCGACGTCGAACATCTGCACCGCGCAGGTGCTGCTCGCCGTCATGGCCTCCATGTATGCGGTCTTCCACGGTCCGAAGGGACTGAAGGCGATCGCGCAGGGCGTTCATCTGAAGACCGTCCGGCTGGTGCAGGGACTTGAAAAGCTCGGCTACGCGGTCGAACCCGAGACCTTCTTCGATACGGTGACCGTCGAGGTCGGCCACATGCAGGGGCTTATCCTGCGCGCCGCCGTCGCCGAAGGCGTCAACCTGCGCAAGGTCGGCACGACGAAGATCGGCATCAGCCTCGACGAACGGACGCGTCCGGCTACGCTGGAAGCCGTCTGGCGCGCCTTTGGCGGCAAGTTCCAGATCGGCGACTTCCAGCCGGAATACCGGCTGCCGAAGGGACAGCTGCGCAAGAGCGAATATCTGACGCATCCGATCTTCCACATGAACCGCGCCGAAAGCGAGATGACCCGCTACATGCGCCGCCTCGCCGACCGCGACCTGGCGCTCGACCGGTCAATGATCCCGCTCGGTTCGTGCACGATGAAGCTGAACGCGACCGCGGAGATGCTGCCGATCACCTGGCCGGAATTCTCCGACCTGCATCCCTTCGTCCCGGCGGATCAGGCCGAGGGCTACAAGGCGATGATCGATGATCTCTCCGACAAGCTCTGCGCGATCACCGGCTATGACGCGATCTCCATGCAGCCGAATTCCGGCGCGCAGGGCGAATATGCCGGCCTTCTCACCATTCGCGACTACCATGTCGCCAATGGCGAGGCGCACCGCACGATCTGCCTCATTCCGACATCGGCGCACGGTACCAACCCGGCCTCGGCGCAGATGGCCGGCATGGTGGTTGTCCCGGTCAAGGCGACCGAGAATGGCGATGTCGACATGGAGGACTTCCGGGCGAAGGCCGAGCAGCATTCGACGAACCTCTCCTGCTGCATGATCACCTATCCGTCGACGCATGGCGTGTTCGAGGAAACTGTGCGGGAGATCTGCGAGATCACCCACCAGCATGGCGGCCAGGTCTATCTCGACGGCGCCAACATGAACGCCATGGTCGGCCTGTCACGCCCCGGTGACATCGGCTCTGACGTCAGCCACCTCAACCTGCACAAGACGTTCTGCATTCCGCATGGCGGCGGCGGACCGGGCATGGGCCCGATCGGCGTCAAGGCGCATCTGGCCAAGCATCTGCCGGGCCACGAGGCGACCGACGGCCGCTCCGGCGCGGTGTCGGCTGCTCCCTTCGGTTCGGCGTCCATCCTGCCGATCTCTTGGAGCTACTGCCTGATGATGGGCGGCGAAGGCCTGACGCAGGCAACCAAGGTCGCCATCCTCAACGCCAACTACATCGCCGCGCGTCTCGCCGGCTCCTACGACGTGCTCTACACGTCGAAGAACGGACGAGTGGCGCATGAATGCATCATCGACACGCGGCCGCTGGCCGACGGCGCCGGCGTCACCGTTGACGATGTCGCCAAGCGTCTGATCGACTGCGGCTTCCACGCGCCGACCATGAGCTGGCCAGTCGCCGGCACGCTGATGATCGAACCGACGGAATCGGAGACCAAGGCGGAACTCGACCGCTTCTGCGATGCCATGCTGGCAATCCGCGACGAGGTTCGCGCCATCGAGGACGGTCGAATGGACAAGACCGACAATCCGCTCAAGAACGCGCCGCACACGGTCGAAGACCTCGTCGGCGAGTGGAACCGGCCCTATTCGCGCGAGCAGGCCTGCTTCCCGCCCGGCGCCTTCCGCGTCGACAAGTACTGGCCGCCGGTCAATCGCGTCGACAACGTCTATGGCGACCGCAACCTGATCTGCACCTGCCCACCGGTTGAGGCCTACGCCGAAGCCGCCGAGTAAGGTCAGTCGCATGCTCTGGAGACGGCCCGCCCCCTGGCGGGCCGTTTCTGTTTCAGCCTGGCACATCCGGTTTGCCTTATTCACCCTTTGGTGACATTGCCCCTTCAGCCTTTGCTAAATCCGCCATGCGAGACTGCGCCGATCTGAATGTGAGGTTCTGCGAAATGGGTCTTTCCGGTGTCATGAACGTTGCCATGTCCGGCATGCTGGCGAGCACCAACCGTCTCGGCGCGACCGCCCAGAACGTCGCCAACATGGACACGCCCGGCTATCGCCGGATGAACGCATCCTCCTCGACGACGGAGGGCGGCGGCGTCATCACCACCGTAACGGAAAGTGACGCAGCGAAAGGTGGCTCCTCCAACGTGGATCTCGGCACCGAGATGCTCGACATGATGGAAGCCGAAACCAGCTACAAGGCCAATGCATCGGTCTTCGAGGCCGGCGCCGACATGTGGGACGTGCTGCTGACCATCAATCGGGACGACGACGAGCAGGCCTAAAGTCCTCAGACGCTGAATTCCGGCAGACGCACAACGAAGCGCGCACCGCCGCCCGCCGTAGAGCCGAGCGAGATCGTCCCTCCCAGTCCTTCCGTCAGCGCCTTGACCACGGCGAGGCCGAGACCGGCCCCTCCCGTTTCCCGGCTCCGCGAGGCCTCGAGGCGGAAGAACGGCTCCATGACCGCCTGGCGCATGTGCGCCGGAATGCCGGGCCCGTTGTCCTCCACGACGATCGTCACATTGCCGTCCTTGACGCCACCAGACAATTGCACCTTCTGTCCGTATTTCAGGCCATTGTCGACGAGGTTGGCGATGATGCGGCGCACAGCGAGCCGATCTCCCAGGATCTGCAGCGGATCCTCGTCGTCACCGTCCAGCGACATGTCGATCGCGGCTCCGGCTTCGCGACGCGCCACGAATTCCTGGGCAAGGATCTCGCGGACATCCACCAGCTCTTCCGTCAATTCGCCGGCGCCGATGCGCGAGGCAATCAGCGCATCGTCAAGAAGGCGGATCATGTCGGAGATATCGGCAGCCGCCCTTTCGCGCTCGGCTTCGTCCTCGATCGCATCCAGCCGCAGGCGCAGCCGCGTCGCGAAGGTCCGCACATCATGCGATATGCCGCCGATCAGCGCCATGCGGTTCTGAAGCAGAACCGTCAGACGATCCTGCAGGCGGTTGTAGGCCTCCACCAGCCTGCCGACCTCGCCGCTGAAGCCACGGTAGGGCGGCAGCCTCTCGGGCGTCCCGGAGAGGTCGGTGCGGTCGAGCGCATCCGCCAGGTGTTCCAGGGAGCGGGTCGCGCGCACGACGCCGAAGAGCACCACAAGGGCAAGCAGCGAGCCTACAAGACCGGCAAGAATGCCGGGCGGCACGGCGAACACGTTTGAAAGGAGCGGACTTCTGGCGGTGATCGTCAGCGTGTCGCCGGTCTGCAATGCGACGCGAAAGATCGCGATCGGCGGATATCGAAGGAGGAAACGGGGGGCGATCCGGCGAATGCCGTCGGGCTGGGGCGTGACGATCTCGATCGCCCGCGGCGCGACGCGCATGGCGTAGGCGGCAAACGTCAGCGCGCCGAGATCCGGTGTCGGCGGCGCCTCCTTCAGCAGCGTGTTTCCGGGCTCGAATTGCAGCGTCACACCCGGTTCACCGACGAAGCGCGCGAGATCCGCCCTGCCCTCGCTGTTCAGAGTTTCGGCAAGACGGACTATGGCGGCAAACCGCAGCGGGGAGACTGGCGGCGGCTGTCGGCGGATCGCTGCAATGTAGAGGATGGCGGCGAGTGCGATCCAGAGAATGATCACGACAAGCGCGGCAATCGCCACGAACCGCGGTTTCGGGAGAAAGCGTGTCACGAGACCTCCGAGACGGCCCTGGCGGTCAGCATGTAGCCGCTGTTCCTGACCGTCGTGATCAGGTTCGGACTGCCGCCATGCTGATCGAGCTTCTTGCGCAGTCTCGACACCAGCATGTCGACGGACCTGTCGAACGGATCGGCATCGCGGCCATGCACCCAGTCGAGGATCGTCTCGCGGCTCAATACCCGGCGCGGACGCTTGGCGAAGCAGGCCAGAAGGTCGAACTCGGCGCTGGTCAGCACCACCGGCGTACCGTCGACGGTTTCCACGCTGCGGCTGTCGAAGTCCACCAGGAATGCATCGACGGCGCAGCGGTTCGGCCGGTCTTCCGGTGTCCGCGGCCTGGCGCGGCGCAGGATCGCTCGGATGCGCGCCAGCAGCTCGCGCGGTGCAAAGGGCTTGGCGAGGTAATCGTCGGCACCGACCTCCAGTCCGACAATGCGGTCGATTTCGTCGCTCTTCGCGGTCAGCATGAGAATGGGCACGGCCGATGTCGCCCGCAAGCGGCGGCAGATCGACAGGCCGTCCTCGCCGGGCAGCATCAGGTCGAGGACGATCAGATCCGGCTCTGTTGCGGCGAGAATGGCATCGAGCTCGCGGCCGTCGCCGGCGGACCGCACGGCAAAGCCCTCCCGCTCGAGGAAGGCGCCGACGAGACGCCTCACCTCCGGATCGTCCTCCACCATCACTATGTCGAGACCAGACGTGTTCATGGCGCCATCATTTTCCAGCGCAATGCGTTTCGCAAGTGGCCTCCCGCCGTTGTTACACACTGTTACACGCCGGAGACAACATTCGACAAAACCCTGCCTGCCGGTGATACGCGCAAGACATACGGGCCTCATTCTCCATCTCGTCAAGCCGGACAGCCGGCGCAAACAATCACTGGAGATAATATCATGAAAGCCCTTCTGATTGCCGCAGCAACCGCCACGCTCTCGCTTGCTGCCGTCGCAGACGCCAATGCCTGGACCCGCAACTCGACGACGACAGGTCCCTATGGCGGCAGTGTCCACTCCTCCGGCAGCGGCAGCTGCAGCGGCTACAACTGCAGCTCCTCCGGCACCTATACCGGCCGCTACGGCCAGACCGCGACCCGCAACAGCGCCACCGCCTGCAATCCGGCCACGCAGAGCTGCACCCGCAACTCGACGGTCACCGGCCCCAATGGCGGTCAGGTGAACCGTTCCTCGACGATTTCCCGCTAATTCGTCCCACCCCAGCGGGAAGTCTCCGGTCCGGCAGCAGCTCTCTCCGCAGCCGGACCGGATCCGTATCGCCACCCGGAGACACACAATGCGAAGCGTTCTCGCCGCCACGACCATTTGCCTGCTCGCAACATCCGCCGGCGCCGCACAGCCCGGCTATTTCGAACTCATGAAGGTCATGAACGCCTGCAAGGCGGACATCCAGGCCTTTTGCCCGACCGTTGAGCCTGGCGAGGGGCGCATCCTCGCCTGCCTGAAGACACAGCAAAGCAAGGTCTCCGCGGGCTGCATCTCGGCTGCGGAGCCGTATCGCGACCAGGCGGACACTCTGAAGAGCATGCCTGCGCCCGCCGGCAACTGACGACCAATGGAGTAACCACCATGCAGCACCTCAGCGATTTCTTCACCCATCCCTGGCCGATCGCGGCCGTCGCCGGCGTCGCCATGCTCGTCGAATTCATCTCGGGCTGGCTATCGGACGAGGACACGCACGATCTCAAGGAAACGGCGGCGTCCCTGACCATCGCCGTCATCAACAAGACCGTCGGCGCCCTGTCGGCGGGCATCACCGCCCTGCCGCTGATCTGGCTTCACCAATTCGCGCTGTTCGACATTCCGGCAAGCAATCCGGCAGCGCTGGTGGCGGCGTTCTTCCTCACCGATCTCTGCTACTACTGGCACCACTACGCCATGCACAAGGTGCGTCTGCTGTGGGCCAGCCACAGCGTCCATCATTCGCCGACGCGGCTCAACCTGACCGCCGCCGTGCGCCTTGGTATCGGCGGACACGTCGCGGGGGGCTTCCTGTTCTACGCGCCGCTGGTGCTGATCGGCTTTTCACCGTTGGTCATCTACGGCATGCTGGCACTCGGCCTCATCTACCAGCTGTTCCTGCACCCGGCACATGCACCCGATCTCGGGCCGCTGGAATATGTCCTGAACACGCCCAAGCACCATCACGTCCACCACGCGTCCAACACGGAATGCCTGGACAAGAACTTTGGCGGCGTCTTCATCATTTTCGACCGGATGTTCGGCACCTATGCCGAGGCGCCGCAGAACGAGCCGCTGCGCTTCGGTCTTAAGGCGGTCGAGATGAAGACCAACAACCCGTTGACCATTCTTTTCCACGAATGGATGGCGATCCTGAAAGACGCCGTCGCCAGCCGCTCCGCCGCAGCCGCATTCCGAGCGGTCTTCAGCATGAAGCGGAAGCCCAACCGCGACGCGGCATGACATACCCTTCGCAGGGCTGCCTGGAAAGGTGAGCCCTGCCGCGCTATCAAGTTGACGCTCGAAATCAAGTTTAGGGAGAAAAATTCAGAAAATACAACTCTACATGTTAAAAACTTCGACTGATATATCAATGATATTGCGCCGTGGAATAACGCGTGCAAAGCAATACAATATATCGCGGAGTAATACATGCCCGATTCACTGGAATCGTTCAGCACGAAAGCCTATCTGGCGCTCGAACATCAGATCGTCACCCTTCGGCTGCCGCCAGGCGCTTCCGTGAATGAGAAGCGCCTGATCGACATTGCCGGACAAGGCAGGACGCCCGTCCGCGAGGCCATCCAGCGGCTGGCCTGGCAGGGCCTGATCATCATTCGCCCCCGCGCGGGCATGCAGATCCGGGCGATAGACGAACTGGATTTTGCCAAGATCATGGAGGTTCGCCTGCAGCTGGAGCCCATCGCCGCACGGTTGACGGCCCAGTATGCCAACAGCATCCAGCGCGCCGCCATCGTCGATTGTGCCCAGCAGATGACGGCATCGGCGGCCAGCGGCGATGTCGAGATGTTCCTGAATGCCGACAAGCGCTTCGACACCATCATGGAAAAGACCTGCCCCAACCAGTTCCTCACCGGCGCACTGGCGCCGCTGCAAACCCATGCCCGGCGCATCTGGTTCTCGACGGCAACTCCGGAAAGGATGAAGCGCGCGATCTCGCTGCACGTGGCAGTCATCAACGCCATACAGAGGTCGCTGCCGCACGAGGCACAGGTGGCGATGGCAACGCTCCTCTCCACGCTGATCGCCGAACAGCCCCCGCTGGCGACATCGAACTGAAACCAAAAAGGCGGCCCGAAGACCGCCTTAGATATCCATGGCCCCTTGCCGGGATCAGCCGACGAACGCGCGCTCGATCACGAACTCCGCCGGCTTGTTGTTGGCGCCTTCGGTCAGGCCGGCCTTTTCCAGGACAGCCTTGGTATCCTTCAGCATGGCGGCGGAACCGCAGATCATGCCGCGATCGATCGCCGGATCCAGCGGCGGAACGCCCAAGTCGGAAAACAGCTTGCCGCTCTCGATCAGGTCGGTGATGCGGCCCTGGAAGGGGTAATCCTCGCGGGTGACCGTCGCATAATGCTTCAGCTTGTCGCCGACGATCTCGCTCAGGAGTTCGTCGTTCCTGATTTCCTCGACGAGATCGAAGCCGTATTTCAGCTCGGCGACCTCGCGGCAGGTGTGGGTCAGGATGACCTCATCGAACTTCTCATAGGTTTCCGGATCGCGGATCAGGCTGGCGAAGGGCGCGATGCCCGTGCCGGTCGAGAACATGTAGAGACGCTTTCCGGGAACCAGTGCGTCGAGAACCAGCGTGCCGGTCGGCTTCTTGCGCATCAGCACGGTATCGCCGGGAACGATCTTCTGCAGATGCTGGGTCAGCGGGCCGTCCGGAACCTTGATCGAGAAGAACTCGAGCTCTTCCGCCCAGGCCGGGCTGGCGATCGAATAGGCGCGGTAGATCGGCTTTTCGCCGACCATCAGGCCGATCATGGCAAACTCGCCCGAGCGGAACCGGAAACCGTCGGGGCGCGTCATCGAGAAGCGGAAAAGACGGTCGGTGTAGTGCGTGACACTCAGGACTTTTTCCGCGTAGACGCCGTCCGGTATGGCGGGGGCGAAATTCTCGGCTTTAGCGGGCGCGTTCATCGGTCTCTTCGATCCTCAAAGTCGATTTATTGCAGTCGGTAGGCGAATATTACAAACAGCGGCAAAATGGAAGGCAACGCATTTCAACGCAAAGGCGCACGGCGAAATATGCATTCGGCGTGAAAACACCGCTTCGGTGCGCCAGTCTTTGCCATCGGCCGCCGATCATCTCAGCGGCCGACCGCGTGTTCCTTGATTTCCATCAATACGGGAATAAAATATAGAATTTTCCCTATATCAAGCGGCCGGCTTGGCACCGCGCCGCCAGCTGTAGCTGCCGGGATTGGCAGCTTCCCGAGCTGCCGGCTGGTAATGCAGCGAGATACCGG
Organism: Rhizobium sp. PAMB 3174; assembly: GCF_052908375.1. Lineage (NCBI taxonomy): Bacteria > Pseudomonadati > Pseudomonadota > Alphaproteobacteria > Hyphomicrobiales > Rhizobiaceae > Rhizobium > Rhizobium sp. PAMB 3174. The sequence continues at coordinate 1,696,797 of NZ_CM128608.1, forward strand.
GAATACGGCCTTCGGCGAGCCGCTTCAGCGCCGTCGCATTGGTGACCGCGAAACTGTCGATCCCGACGCGCAGCATCAGGGCCAGCGGATCGATCAGAACGTCGCCAACGGCGCGAATCTCGTCCTTGTAGCCGAGGCGATCGCGCAGCAGCGACGCATGGCTGAAGGCGCGACCGTCGTTGAAGGCCGGGAACTCGACGGCGACCAGAGCGATACGACCGAGATAGGGCTCAAGCCGGGTCACATCATCGGCCGGGCGGATCAGAACGCCAAGGCCGGTGTCGTTGCTGTCCTCGACCTTTGCCAGAAAGGCGTCCAGCGGCAGAATCGCCTTCCGGCTGCCATCCGCCTTGACCTCTTCGGTCTCGATCACCCAGGGATCGTTTTCAACGAAGCCGGTTTCCTTCCAGATTTTCGTCATCATCGGTCTCCTCAGGCTGCCTTGGCTTCGTTGCCGTAGAGCGCATCCTTGAAGGGCTGCGCACCGACGCGGCGGTAGGCTTGAAGGAAGGTTTCCTCCTTCGACTGCCTGAGGCCGAGATAGGTGTCGACGATCGTCTCGACCGCATCCGTCACCTTCTCCGGCTCAAAACCGCGACCGATGATCTCGCCGATCGAGGTGTTTTCGTCGCCCGAGCCGCCAAGCGTGATCTGGTAGAGCTCGGTGCCCTTCTTCTCCACGCCCAGGAGGCCGATATGGCCGACATGGTGGTGGCCGCAGGCATTGATGCAGCCCGAGATCTTGATCTTCAGCTCACCGATGTCGGCCTGACGCTCGGCCGCGCCGAAGCGGGTCGAGAGTTCCTGGGCCAGCGGAATGGAGCGCGCATTGGCGAGCGCGCAGTAATCCAGCCCGGGACAGGCAATGATATCGGTGATCAGGCCGGCATTGGCGGTTGCGAGCCCGTCGGAGACCAGCGCGCGGTATACGGCTTCGAGATCGGCGATCGCCACATGCGGCAGGATGATGTTCTGCTCGTGGCTGATGCGGATTTCGTCGAACGCGTATTCGGCGGCGATGTCGGCGACAGCCTCCATCTGCGCATCCGTGGCGTCACCCGGAATGCCGCCAATGGGCTTCAGCGAAATCGTCACGGAAGCATAATCCGGATGCTTGTGCGGGTGGACGTTCTGGCCGACCCATTCGGCGAATGCCGGATCGGCCTTCTTCCAGGCGGCAAGGTTGGCCCAACCTTCCGGACGCTCGGCAAGAGCCGGCGGCGCGAAATAAGCGGCGATCGCCTGAACATCGGCGTCGGGCAGCTTCAGTTCGCTGTCCTTCAGGTTGGCAAACTCGGCCTCGACCTGCGCCTTCAACTCCTCGGTGCCCGTCTCGTGCACGAGGATCTTGATGCGCGCCTTGTACTTGTTGTCGCGGCGGCCATGCAGGTTGTAGACCCGCAGGATGGCCGTCGTGTAGGTCAGCAGATCCTCTTCCGGCAGGAAGTCGCAGATCTTCTTGGCGATCATCGGGGTACGCCCCTGCCCGCCGCCGACATAGACGGCAAAGCCGAGCTCGCCCTTGTCGTTCTTCTTCAGATGCAGGCCGATGTCGTGCACCTGGATGGCGGCGCGGTCGCGCTCGGCACCGGTGACGGCGATCTTGAACTTGCGCGGCAGGAAGGAGAACTCCGGATGGACGGAGGACCACTGGCGCAGGATTTCGGCATAAGGACGCGGATCGGCAACCTCGTCGGCGGCAGCACCGGCGAAATGGTCGGCCGTCACATTGCGGATGCAGTTGCCGGACGTCTGGATGGCGTGCATCTCGACGGAGGCCAGCTCATCAAGGATATCCGGCGTATCAGACAGCTTCGGCCAGTTGTACTGGATGTTCTGGCGGGTGGTGAAGTGGCCATAGCCGCGATCGTACTTGCGGGCGATATGGGCCAGCATGCGCATCTGCTTCGAGTTGAGCGTGCCGTAGGGGATCGCGACGCGCAGCATGTAGGCGTGCAGCTGGAGATAGACGCCGTTCATCAGGCGCAGCGGCTTGAAGGCATCCTCTGAGATTTCGCCGGAGAGGCGGCGGCCGACCTGGTCGCGGAACTGGTCAACGCGCTCGGCGACAAAGGCGTGGTCGAATTCGTCGTAACGGTACATGTCTATCCTCAAACGGCAATGAATTTGGGGTCGGCGGCCTGATAGCCGGCGGCATATTCCATGGTCGGGCCGGCGGCGCGGATGCGCTCGCGCAGGCGCTGCGGACGGATGGCGCCGTCGACTTCCTCGACATCGATGACGTTGACGTCGACTACCTTGTTGCCGGCATAGTCGCGCTTGCCGATCGCTTCAAGGGCTTCGACAGCCTCGGCATGGCGGGCAACAAGGGCGTCCTGCAGCTTCTCGCTCCATTCGCCGGCGGCCGTCAACCAGACGGCGATGCCGTCGCCAAGACGGTTGGCGGTCAAAACCTTGTCGGTCATCATGCACTCCTTGCAGAAAATTCGGCGGCTATCGGGGCCGGTGCGCGGCCCACGGCCAGAGGTTCGGAATGGTCGAAATTGGCGCCGGCGACCGCATCGCCGATGACCACCATGACCGGTCCGGTCAGGTCGTCACGCGCTTCCAGCCCCGGCAGGTCGGCGAGCGTGCCGTGCAGCAGGCGGCGGTCGTCGCGGCTGGCGTTTTCGATCACGGCAACCGTGGTCTCGGCGGCAAGGCCGGCCTTCATCAGGCGACCGGCAACCGAGGCTGCGACCGTACGGCCCATATAGACGGCAATGGTCGCGCCGGAAACGGCAAGCGAAGCCCAGTCGGGCAGCACATCGCCGGTCAGGTCGTGACCGGTGGTGAAGATCAGCGACGAGGCGACGCCGCGCAGTGTCAGCGGCAGTTCGAAATCGGCGGCGGCGGCAAAGGCCGAGGTGATGCCGGGGACGACCTCGTAGGAGATCTTCGCTTCGCGCAACGCGGCCATTTCTTCCGCCGCGCGGCCATAGACCAGCGGATCGCCCGACTTCAGACGCACCACGCGCTTGCCTTCGCGGCCGAGTTCGACCAGCAGGTCGTTGATCTCATCCTGTGACTTCGAATGGCAGCCCTTGCGCTTGCCGACGGAAATGCGCTCCGCGTCGCGGCGGCCCATGTCGACGATCGCCTGCGGCACAAGGGCGTCGAAGACGATGACGTCGGCCTGCATCATGAGCCGCTGGGCGCGAAGCGTCAGCAGATCGACGGCACCCGGACCGGCACCGACGAGCGACACGTGGCCCAGTGCCTGCCCGCGCGACTGCAGCAGGAGCTGCGTGGCTTCGCGGCGGGCGTCCGCAATATCATCACGCTCGACGGCACGCGCGACGGCGCCGGAAAAGAAGTTGCGCCAGAAGCCGCGACGAGCGGAGCCCTTCTCGGTCATGCGTTCGGCGGCGGAACGGTAGTCGATTGCCAGCCGGGCCAATTTGCCGAGCGACGGCGACAGCATCTGGTCGACCTGGGCACGGATCATCTGCGCCAGCACCGGGCCGGCGCCTTCCGTGCCGATGGCAACGGCCACCGGCGCGCGGTTGACGAGAGCCGGCGTGAAAAAGTCGCAATAATCGGGCTGGTCGACGGCGTTCGCAGGGATTTTCGCCGCGCGCGCCGCAGTCACGATGTGCCGGTCAAGGGCGGCATCGCCGGTCGCGGCGAAGACCAGCTTTGCGCCGTGCAGCTGTTCGGGAGAAAACCCTTCCGCGATCACCGCAAAACCATTTGCCGCCAGGAAAGCCGCATAGTCCGGTTCGGGATCGGTCGCATAGGCGACGATGCGGGCCTGCGTGTTGGCCAGCAGACGCGCCTTGGCGTAGGCCTCATCACCATTGCCGAATACGGCAGCGACTTCATCCGCAACGCGGAAGAAGGCTGGAAATACGGCAAGTTTGTCTCTAGCTGCGCCCATGCGCCCTATACTCCTCGATATTGGCCGCACTATCGCTTTTCACCGCGCCGAAATGAAGGAACAGAAATTCATCGGCCTTCCAGCACGTATATTTCTTTGCTCCAAGACCCTGCCTTTTGAGCAAAAGTGACCGGGCGCACGGTGCACCCGGCCATGATCGCGGATGATGGCCGGTTCAGCGGCGCTCGGTGGCGAATCCGGCGAGCGCCAGCAGCGGCAAGGCGGCCCCGATCAGCGAGGCGAGCATCCAGCCGCCCTCGGCAAAGGCCCAGCCTCCGACGGCGGAACCAACCGCACCGCCGGCGAAGAAGGTTGCCATGAAGACGCCGTTCAGGCGACTGCGATGCTCTGCGCTCAAACCGTAGATCGCCCGCTGGCTGACGACGAGATTGGTGGTCACGCCGAAGTCGAGGAGGATCGCCGCCAGGACGAACAGCCCCAGCGACAGCGTCGATCCCTCGCCGGTCAGGTGGGTGATCAGGAAAGCAACGGCAACCGACAGCATGGCGAAGACGGTGGCGGGACGGATCAGGTTGCGGTCGGCTAGCCTGCCCGCAATCGGAGATGCGATGGCGCCTGCAGCGCCGGCAAGCGCGAAGAGCGCGATTCCATCCTGCCCGATACCGAAAGCCGGACCGGCCAGCACCAGCGGCGTGACCGTCCAGAACAGGCTGAACGCGCCGAACAGGCCGGCCTGATAGAGCGCCCGCCGGCGCAGTACCGGCTCGCTGACAAACAGATGTCCGAGCGACGCCAGCAGGGCGGGATAGGTCATCTTCGATGTCGGCCGCCGCGTCGGCAGGGCAACGGCGAGCACGGCGCCGACAACCACCATGGCCGCGACCGAAAACAGGAAGACGGCGTGCCAGGAGAAGAAGTTCGCGATCATGCTCGAGACCGGCCTCGCCAGCATGATGCCAACCATCAGGCCGCTCATGACGTTGCCGACGACGCGGCCACGGCTTTCCTGGGGCGCCATATGGGCCGCGAAAGGCACGAGGACCTGAACGGCGACCGAGCCGATGCCGATCAGGAAAGAGGACACGAGAAACGGCGCGGGACTGCCGGACAAAGCGCAGCCGAGCGCCGCGAGGCCGGCAAGGCCCGTCAGGATCAGCACCAGCCGCTTGTTCTCGACAAGATCCCCGAGCGGCACGATCAGCAGAAGGCCCAGGCCGTAGCCGATCTGCGTCAGCGTCACGACAAGACCGGCAGCGCCCGCCGACATGCCCAGCGACTGGCCGATCGGGCCGGCCAGCGGCTGGGCGTAATAGAGGTTGGCGACGATCAGGCCGCATGCCGCGGCAAAGAGCAGCGTCAGTGCGGCGGATATGGGTGGATGTTCCTCGGCGCCTGTCGTGGCTGAGGCGGTCGCAATGGGCGGGGCCATTCTTATCTCCAAAAAGGCAATGTCAAAAACGGTTGAAGAAAATCAGTCGAAGAGGCGCATTGCCGCCTCGACCATGGATGTCATCTCCTCCCGGCTGCGACCGGTCTTGCCGACGAGGCGCATCCCATGCAGGATGCCCACCATGAGCCTTGCGGTCGCCCTCCCGTCAATTGTCGGTGCGATCGAGCCGTCCTCCAGGCCCTCCCGGATCAAACCGAAAGCGTGTGCCTCCATGGCCGCCATCGAACGGCGGACCCGTTCGGCGGCATCCTCGTCGGCAATGGCTAGCTCCGTCGCCGTCCCGACCACCAGGCAGCCCCTGAGGCCCTCCTCGCCGCACGAAGCATCGGCATAGAACTCCAGCAGCAGCCGCAACTTCTCGCGCCCACTCGCGCCCCTGGCGACCGCCTCGTCCCGCAACGCATTGCGCACGGACTTGTAACGGTCGAATGCCGCCAGAAAGATGCCCTTCTTGTCACCGAACGCCTTGTAGACGCTGCCGGGCGTCAAACCCATGGCAGCGGTCAGTTCCGCAATCGAGGCAGCGTGATAGCCCCGCTCGGAGAATGCCACGATGGCCCTGTCCAGTGCCTCGTCCATATCGAAGCTGCGCGGTCTGCCCGGACCACGAACGGCGGCGATATCCAATGTGTTCAAATCATCCATGCACGACAATTAGGAAATGATCGTTTCCAAATCAAGCGATAAATTCAAAACTGATGATTTACACCTCCGGAATCGGGTTATAGGCTGATAAAACCATAATCATTCAGGCGATCCCCCGTGACTCAAAACATGCTTGCCGCCCGTCTTCTCGACGTGATCGAAAACGACATCCTGCCTCTGACACAAGCGGGTGTTTCGACCGGAAACAAGGTCTTCGGTGCCGCCATCCTGCGCAAGTCGGACCTGTCGCTGGTCATCGCCGGAACCAACAACGAAACCGCCAATCCGCTCTGGCATGGCGAAGTCCATACGCTGAAGCAGTTCTACGAGATGTCCGAGCCGCCGGTGACGAAGGATCTGATCTTCCTGTCGACCCACGAGCCCTGCACCATGTGCATGTCGGCGATCACCTGGGCAGGCTTCGACAATTTCTATTATTTCTTCAGCCATGAAGACAGCCGCGACGCCTTCGCCATTCCACACGATCTGAAGATCCTCAAGGAGGTCTTCGGCCTGGAGCCCGGCGGTTACAGGCGCAACAACGCCTTCTGGCACTCCGCCTGGATCACCGACATGGTCGAGACGGCGGATGAACCGATCAAAAGCCAGATGAAAGAGCAGATTGCCCGCATCAAGGCCATGTACGACGACGCCTCCGGGGTCTATCAGTCCAAGAAGGGCGAGAGCCACATCCCGCTCGCCTGAGCCAGTCACCGACCAGAGACCTTCGCATGGAACCTTCAAAAGACATCTCGCGCCTCATCGAGATCATGGCGGCGCTGCGCAATCCCGAGACGGGGTGCCCGTGGGACATCGTGCAGAATTTCGAGACGATCAAGCCCTACACGATCGAGGAGGCCTATGAGGTCGCCGACGCGATCGAGCGCAACGACATGGACGATCTTTGCGAGGAGCTGGGCGACCTGCTGCTGCAGGTGGTGTTCCACGCCCGCATGGCCGAGGAAGCCGGCGAGTTTGGCTTCGGCGACGTTGTCCATGCCGTCACCCGCAAGATGATCCGCCGCCATCCACATGTGTTTGCCGTGTCTGATGCGCAGACGCCCGATCAGGTCAAGCTGCAGTGGGACGAGATCAAGCGGCAGGAAAAGACCGAACGGGCCGAACGCCGCGCCCGGCGCGGCCTCGCAGCCGATGCCACCGATCGTCACCTCGGCTCGGTGCAGCGGTCGTTTCCCGCACTCACCGAAGCGCTGAAGATCCAGGAACGCGCTGCCAAGGTCGGCTTCGACTGGTCCGAGGCCGCCCCGATCCTCGACAAGATCGAGGAGGAGATCGGCGAATTACGCGAGGCGTTGGCAAGCAATCAGCAGGAAAAGGTCGCGGACGAACTCGGCGACCTGATTTTCGCGGTCGTCAATATCGGCCGCCATGTGAAGGCCGATCCGGAGGATGCGCTGCGCGGCACGAACACCAAGTTCCGCCGCCGCTTCGGCTATATCGAAGACAGGCTGAAGGCCGAAGGCCGAACGCTCGGCGGGGCCACGCTCGACGAAATGGAAGCCCTCTGGCAGGAAGCCAAGGGGAAGGTCTGAAGAAGCGGCGAAATCCGCCGCACGCGTCTATTCGTCGCTTGAATAGCCGAAGAACAGGACCTTCAGATCCTTCTCGGGCGTGAAATTCGTCGCGTGCCATTCGAGCGGCGCGCCTGCCTTCGTTCCCGGCGGTGTGCAAAGCGACGCAATGCTGTCGCTGCCGGGATCGACCTTCAGATTGAACTCCGCAATCGGCCCCTGCCAGTTGTTGGCGGTCGTCAGGATGTAGCCCAGCGTCAGAGCATCCGGCGCCTTGCCTTCGTCGCGCAACGCTTTCAAACGCATGCGGAAGGCATCATCCACGCAATAGGTCGAAGCCCCCTCGCCGGCCTCGAAGAAATCGCCATAGTCGGAGGGCGCGCCGGTCAGCGGCTGGTAGGCGATGTCGACCTTCGTGACACCCGGCGCGAAATCCTGGCTCCATTCGTAGACCGCCTGATACTCCCAGCGGACAATCAGGAAATCGCCGTCCTTGTGGGCCAGCCCGTCTTCCTCCAGCGCCCTGATCGTCGCATCCGGCAGATCGGACAGATCCTCGTCGGGCGGCGCGAAGACCGGGACACCAAGCGCCTTCAGCCGTTCGGTGATGTTCTCACCCTTGAACCAGGCGTATTCGTGCAGGGTCGGCGTCACCGGCTGGCCGTTCACCGACACTTCGAAATGCATGTAGTTGCGGGGATCGCCGTCATTTTCCATGCCGCCACCGAGGCTGTCGGGCGAATCGTCCTGCGGAACCTTCGGAAGCGGAAAGCCGATGACGCGCGTCAGGGTGTTGCCGGCGTCCGACTTGAAGTCATAGTGAACCTTCACGCTGTCCAAAGAGAGCGAAAGGTCCTCGCGAGCGATGGAAATCTGCGGTTCGGGCTTGAAGGTGACGCCACCGGCCGCGAATTCGGAAACGGAGCCGTTGGAGAAGGCTGGTCCGGCGACCGTCGCGGCCAGCATCAGGGCCGGCAGAAATCCGATCCGGCGCTGCCCGCTTCCCATCCCGCGCTACTCCCAGTCTTCCTTGGGCGGCTCGATGGCCTTGCCGAGACGGCGCTCGAGCGTCGTCGCAAGCTCTCCGGACAGACGCAGGTCGATCTTCACCGAGCCATCCTCTAGATCCTCGCGTCCGTCGACGATGGCATTTTCATAGAGCCACGGCAGCAATTTCAGCTGGTCGGGCGGCAGCACCACCGTCGTCTCGGAGAGAACGCCGGAAAGCCTGTCGGCGATATTGTCCAGAAGCGTATCCAGCCCCTCGCCGGAGACGGCGGAAACGGCGAACTTGCCCTCGCTCGGCTGGGCCTTGGCCAACAGCGTCTCGCGCGCTTCCGGCTCCAGCCGGTCGATCTTGTTCCAGACTTCGAGAACGCGAACGCCTTGGGCGGATTCCTCGATGCCGAGGTCGGCGAGAATGCGCGTGACGTCCTCGGCCTGGGCGGCGTTATCCGGGTCGGACATGTCGCGCACGTGCAGGATGATATCGGCTTCCAGCACCTCTTCCAGAGTGGCGCGGAAGGCGGCGACGAGATGGGTCGGGAGGTCGGAGATGAAGCCGACGGTGTCGGACAGAATCACCGTGCGTCCATGCGGCAGCTTCATGCGGCGCATGGTCGGGTCGAGGGTGGCAAACAGCATGTCCTCGGCGAGAACGCCGGCACCGGTGATACGGTTGAACAGCGTCGACTTGCCGGCATTGGTGTAGCCCGCCAGCGCCACGATGGGATGCGGCACCTTACGGCGCTTGGCGCGATGCAGCTGTCGGGTGCGCACGACCTGCTCCAGTTCGCGCTCCAGCTTGACGATCTTGTCCTGCAGGATGCGGCGGTCGGCCTCGATCTGGGTTTCACCCGGACCGCCCATGAAGCCCGCGCCACCGCGCTGGCGTTCAAGGTGCGTCCAGCTTCTGACCAGCCGGCCCTTCTGGTAGTTGAGATGCGCAAGCTCGACCTGCAGGCGGCCTTCCTTGGTGGAGGCGCGGCGGCCGAAAATTTCAAGAATGAGGCCGGTGCGGTCGATGACCTTGGCGTTCCATTCCCGTTCCAGGTTGCGCTGCTGGACCGGCGTCAGCGGATGATCGACGATCACAAGCCCGGCGTCCATCTCGTCCAGAACGGCCTTGATCTCCTCGATCTTGCCGGTGCCGATCAGGGTCGCGGGACGCGGATCGTTGACGAAGACGATGGCGCCATGGACAATTTCGAGATCGATGGCTCTGGCAAGGCCGATCGCCTCATCCAGCCGGCTTTCCGGCAGACGATCGGGCTTCGGCGGCTGGTTCGACCTGCTGTTGCGGCTTTCCTTCAGGACGGGAACGAGCACAACGGCACGCATATCGTCCCGGCGCATTTCCTGCTCCGGGACAATCATGTCCGGTGTCGTAATTCGTTTGGCGGAAATAGCCAGTATTCCTGTCAGGATGCCGTTTCTTCGCTCTCGAACATCTGCAGCGGCTGACCCGGCATGATGGTCGAGATCGCATGCTTGTAGACGAGCTGCGAATGCCCGTCACGACGCAGAAGCACACAGAAATTGTCGAAAGACGTTACCACCCCTGTCAGCTTCACGCCGTTGATCAGGAAGATGGTCAATGAGATTTTTTGCTTGCGAACTGTATTGAGAAACAGGTCTTGCAGATTCTGAGAACGTTCCGCCATCGCGCCGATTCTTTCTTTCCTTTTTTGCCGGACCGGCTCTGCCGATCCAGTGTCATGCCAAATCCTAACCGCCCCGCATGTGTAATCGAAATTTCACACGCCTCCCGTATGATGACTTGGTATCAAATCACCGCTGCTTCCGCAATGCGGGAATCGGAACCGGCACCGTCCACATGGACAGTGCACTATCCAATGGCGGATAGACAAGTCGCTTACGCGTCAAAACGGTACGGACGGCAATATCAGAAATACTGGATCGAGACCCGGAACATCTGTTCGACATGTCGGACGGACTCGGCCAGCGCGAACAGGACGACGCGATCCTTCGCCTTGATCTTCGTATCGCCGTTCAGCGTCAGCATCTTGCCGTCGCGGTAGATGGCGCCGAGACGAATGCCCTTCGGCAATTCGAGATCGCGGAACGGCACGCCGACAAGCGGCGAGGTTTCCAGTGCTTCCGCCTCGATGACTTCTGCCGCGCCCTTCTGCACGGCATAGACCGAGCGGATGCGGCCCTTTCTGACATGCTGGAGCACGCGCGAGATCGTCACCGCCCGGGGATTGATATGGGCGTCGATCCCGACGGCCTTCGTCATGTCGTGGAAGGAAGGATTGTTCAAAAGAACGAGGCTCGACTTGCAGCCGAGTTCCTTGGCCATGACGGCGCTCAGAATATTCGTCTGGTCGTTGTTGGTCAGCGCGACCAGAAGCTCGGCGTCCTGGATGTCGACCTGCTGGAGAATGTTCTGCTCGAGGACCGAACCGTTGAGGACGATGGCGTGGTTCAGCTGCTCGGAGATGGCGATCGCCCGCTCGCGGTTATTCTCGATGATCTTCAGCGACGTCTTCGGCTGCATCTCCTCGATCGTCTTGGCGACGTAGTAGCCGATATTGCCGCCGCCGGCGATGACGATGCGCCGCGCTTCCGTTTCCTCGTGGCCAAAAAGGCTCAGCGTGCGGCGGGTGTGGTCACGATGGCAGATGACATAGGCAAGATCGCCGGCGCGCAGCTGGTCGCCGGAGCGGGCGATGAACAGGCGACCCTCGCGATAGACGCCCGTGACGGTCGCCATCAGGTCCGGGAAAAGCTGCGCGAGCTGCGCCAGAGGCGTATTGAGGACCGGGCAGTCTTCCGTGCACTCGATCGCCAGCATCGCGACTTTGTCGTCGACGAATCGGACGATATCGGTGGCGCCGGGATAGGAAATGCGCCGCAGCACCATCTTGCCGACTTCGATCTCGGGCGAGATCGTCACGTCGATCGGCATGTGGTCGCGCGAAAACAGGTCGGAGTAATGCGACTGCAGATAGTTCTGCGCGCGGATGCGGGCGATCTTCGTCGGCACGTTGAACAGCGAATGGGCGACCTGGCAGGCGACCATGTTGATCTCGTCATAGAGCGTGACGGCAATGATCATGTCGGCCTGGTCGGCGCCGGCCTTGGCCAGAACATCGGGATGGGCGCCATGGCCGACATAGCCGCGCACGTCCAGCGTATCGGTCGTGGCGCTGATCAGCGATGCGGACACATCGATGACCGACACGTCGTTGCCTTCCTGGGACAAGCGTTCGGCAATGCCGTAACCGACCTGCCCTGCACCGCAAATAATGACTTTCATTCGTCTCTTTCCAATTATTCCGGCGTGCGATCCGGCCTTATACGCCCAACGACTTCAGCTTGCGATGCAGCGCCGAGCGCTCCATGCCGACGAACTCCGCCGTGCGGGAAATATTGCCCCCGAAGCGGTTGATCTGGGCGACCAGATAGTCCCGCTCGAACATCTCACGCGCCTCGCGCAGCGGCAAGGTCATGATATGCACGTCGTTCTGCGCCGAGACCTTCGGCAGCATGTCGCTCAGATCCTGCGGCAGCATGTCGGCGGTGACCGTCGTCTCCGGATTGTCGCCGCTGGCGAGAATCATCAGGCGCTCGATGTTGTTGCGCAGCTGGCGGATGTTGCCAGGCCACTCATTGGCCTGCAGGACCGCCATGGCGTCGTCGCCGATATTGCGCAGCCTGATGCCTGCCTGCTCGCAGATCTGCCGGATGAGGCTGTCGACGAGGAACGGAATGTCCTCGCGGCGTTCGGCAAGCGACGGCACCTTGACCGGCACAACCGCCAGGCGATGGTAGAGGTCCTCGCGGAACAGGCCTTCGGCGATGCGGTTTTCCAGGTTCATGGCGGTCGAGGAAATGATGCGGACGTCCACCTTCACCCGCTTGTTGCCGCCGACGCGTTCGAACTGCTGGTCGATCAGCACACGCAGGATCTTGTTCTGCGTCTCGCGCGGCATCTCGCCGATCTCGTCAAGGTAGAGCGTGCCGCGATGGGCTTCCTCCAGCGCGCCGGTCTTGCGCGGCTGGCCGGGCATGCCCTCCGTGCCGAACAGCGCGATCTCCATGCGCTCGGGCGTAATTGCGGCCGCATTCAGCGCCACGAACGGCCCGTTGGCGCGCTGCGACTTCTTGTGGATGGTGCGGGCGACGAGCTCCTTGCCCGAGCCCGACGGCCCGAGAATCATGATGCGCGAATTTGTCGGCCCGACCTTCTCGATGGTCTGGCGCAGATGGGACACGGCGACCGACGTACCGATCAGCTCGATGCCGTCACCGGCACGCTTCTTCAGCTCCGAGACTTCGCGTTTCAGGTTGGAGTTTTCCAGCGCGCGCTCGGCGACGAGGATCAACCGGTCGGTCTTGAACGGCTTTTCGATGAAGTCGAACGCACCACGCTTGATCGCCGCAACGGCGGTCTCGATGTTGCCATGACCCGAGATCATCACGACCGGCACGTCAGGGTGACGGTTCTTGATCTCCTCCAGCAGCGCCAGCCCGTCGAGCTTGCTGCCCTGCATCCAGATATCGAGGAAGATCAGCCGCGGCACGCGGTCGGAGATCGCCGCCAGCGCGCTGTCGCTGTCGAAAGCGGTGCGGGTCTCGTGCCCCTCGTCGGACAAGATGCCGGATACGATCTCGCGGATGTCTTCTTCGTCGTCGACGACAAGAATATCAGACGCCATTTACATCTTCCTCGTTCTTCTTCTTATCACCGTTCGCCGCGGCATTGATCGCCGGCAGAACGATGCGGATCATTGCGCCACGGCCGCGGTCGAATTCGGGCGGCGCGTCATGCAGTTCAATCTGGCCGCCGTGTTCCTCGATGATCTTCTTGACGATTGCCAGGCCCAGCCCGGTGCCCTTTTCGCGCATCGTCATGTAGGGCTCCAGAATGCGGCTGCGGTTTTCCTTCGGCAGGCCACGGCCGTTGTCGATCACATCGGCAACGATCTGCTCGCCGCCGGCGCTCTTATGTGCGCGCACCAGGACTTTGCGTTCGTCGCCGATCTCGTCGCTCGGCACCGCCTCGATCGCCTCGACGGCGTTCTTGATGATGTTGGTGAAGGCTTGGCCCAGCATGCGGGAATCGAAATCGCCGATCAGCGGCTCGTCGCCGAACTCGCGATGAAAGTCGATATGAGTCGTCCCCATTTCCCTGAGGAACATGGCGTCCTTCAGGATATCGCGAAGGTCGGAACGCTCCTTGGTGGGCTTCGGCATGCGGGCGAAGGCGGAGAATTCATCGACCATGCGACCGATGTCGCCGACCTGACGGACGATCGTGTCGGTGCACTGGTCGAAGACGGCGCGGTCGCTCTCGTCGATCTGCTTGCCGTAGCGGCGCTTCAACCGCTCGGCGGAAAGCTGGATCGGCGTCAGCGGGTTCTTGATCTCGTGCGCGATGCGCCGTGCGACGTCGGCCCAGGCGCTCGATCGCTGGGCAATCACGAGATCGGTGATGTCATCGACCGTCACGACATAGGAATCGCTGAAATCGCGCGATTCCTCACGCGTCACCTGCACGCTCAGCGTCCGCTCGTTGCCGCCACGCATGAACTGAATGTGCTTGGAGAAATCGCGGCGGTAGCGGCTGGCCGCTTCCGTCAGCACCTTGTCCATTTCCGGGGCGACATCCTGCAGCTTCCGGCCGATCAGATTGTCCACCGGCAGGCCGAACAGGACCTCCGCCGCCGAATTGACGATGCTGACGGTGCGGTCTGCCTCCACGCCGATTACGGCGGAGGTGACACCCGACAGAACCGCCTCGATGAACCGGCGGCGATCGTCGACATCGTCCTTGGCGACCAGGATTTCCTGCTGCTGGCTGCGGATTTCCGAAATCATCTTGTTGAAGGTGCGCGACAGGTTGCCGACGTCGCCGTCGGCGACGCGAACCGGGACCACGACATTCATGTTGCCCGAGGCCACGCTGTCGGCGGCGCTGATGAGCAACCGGATCGGCCTGACGATACGGTCGGCGATGGCGATGGCACCCCAGATGGCGGCCAGCAGAACGATCAGGGCGAAGCCCAGATAGAGAATGGCGAATGCGATCTGCAGCGACGTCCGGCCCTCCTCCATCGCCTTGTATTCGGCGGTGTTCTCCTCCATCTGCCGCATGGCGCGCATGACCTTCAGGTCGACGGCCCGGACGGTGTAGAGATAGGTTCCGGAAATCGCGTTCAACGGAATGATGGCGCCGACGAGATTGGTGATGCCCGGCGGGATCAGTGTCGGCTGGCCGTCCTTCGCCTTCGCCAGGGCGTCCTGCGGAATGGCCGGCAAGGGCTTGTCGGTCTTGATGTCGGCCTGGACCACCGCCGAGCCGTCGCCGCGCACCAGGAAGGCGCCGAGCATTCCCCTGCCCTTGGCCTGGCGTGTCAGGAATTCCACGAAGCCGTTCCTGTCGAGATAGAAGACCGCTCGGTTGCGCTCGATGTCGTTGGCCATGGAGGCGGTCTGCCCCTGCAGATAGCTGGCGTTTTCCATCATATAGGCCTGAGCGACATCGCGGGAGGATTCGATGATCGCCTGGGTGCGGATCGAAAACCAGCGATCAAGGCCGACATTGAGCGTGAGGCTGGCGAAGATCGCTACAAGGATCGCCGGCGTGATGGCGACAACGGAGAAGAGGCCGACGATACGAATGTGCAGCCGGGCCGCCGCCCGTCCGCGGCTGCGGGCGCTGATCAGGCGATAGACCTCGCGGCCGATCAGGAAGATCAGTCCTGCGACGAAGATCGCATTGATGATGGCCGAGGCGATGACGACATGCGTGGTCGGCTTGATCGGCGTCAGGCCCAGAAGCACGAACAGCGTCAGGATGGCGCACAGCAGCGCGCCGGCCGCCAGGGCCAGCCCCGGCAACGCGAAAGAAGCATGCCGGTCGTGAACCGCCGCCACCACTTCCTTCTTCAGGAAAGAACGTCTGCCAGAATGGCCTTCCAAAGGCTGCTCCCCTGTCGAGCCCTGCAACGCCGGCATGTCACTCATGACAGGTCTTCCGACGACTCAAGATCGTATTCATGTTGCCGCAAGAATCGTCGCGCGCGTCTGGCGCACCCGAAACTGAGTGACTTCCAAGCAACATTTTGTGGCGAAATTGCAACGCAACCTGGACAAATGTCAAGCGCCGCGGGAACTCCGGTAAACCGTGACACCCAGTTCGCGGATCTTCTTGCGCAGCGTATTGCGGTTCAGCCCGAGAAGATCGGCCGCCTTGATCTGATTGCCCCTGGTGGCCGTCAGCGCCGCCAGAATCAGCGGATACTCCATTTCCGACAGCACCCGTTCATAGAGACCGGGCGGCGGCAGGTTCTCGCCGAAGCCTGCGAAATAGCTGCGCATGTTCTCCTCGACCGCCTGCGAGATGGTCATCGAGCCGCTGGCGGACGACTTGTCGATCGGGCTGTCGGGAATATCGGTCCGCAACTCGGATTCGATGATCTCGCGGGTAATCACATCCTGCGGATACAGCGCCAGCAGGCGACGGATGAGGTTCTCCAGTTCGCGGACGTTGCCCGGCCACGGATAGCCCTTCATGACCTCCAGCGCTTCGCCATCGAAGCGCTTGGAGCCGAGCCCTTCCTTTTCCGCCTGCTGGATGAAATGGCGGACGAGATCGGGAATGTCCTCGGCTCGGTCGCGCAGCGGCGGCAGGCGCAGCGGCACGACGTTCAAGCGGTAATAGAGATCCTCGCGGAACAGGCCCTTGTTGATCGAAACCTTCAGGTCCTTGTTGGTTGCCGCGACGATGCGCACGTCGGTGCGGATCGGCGTGCGACCGCCGACGGTCGTGTACTCGCCCTGCTGGAGAACGCGGAGCAATCGCGTCTGCGCATCCATCGGCATGTCGCCGATCTCGTCGAGAAACAGCGTGCCGCCCTGGGCCTGCTCGAACCGGCCTGTCGAACGCGCCTGGGCGCCGGTGAAGGCACCCTTTTCATGGCCGAACAGTTCCGATTCGATCAGGTCGCGCGGAATGGCGGCCATGTTGATGGCAACGAAGGGGCCATTGCTGCGCTTGCCGTAATCATGCAACGCCCGCGCCACGAGCTCCTTGCCGGTGCCCGACTCGCCGGTGATCATCAATGTCAGGTCCGTCTGCATCAGGCGGGCCAGGACGCGGTAGATTTCCTGCATCGCGGCGGAACGGCCGACCAGCGGCATGCCGTCCTGCACGTCGTCTTCCGGCTTGGTCGGCCGGCGCTTCGGTTCGGCCAGCGCCCGGCCGATGATCGAGATCAGCTCGGTCAGGTCGAAGGGCTTCGGCAGGTAGTCGTACGCGCCCTTCTCGCTCGCCTTGATGGCGGTCATGAAAGTGTTCTGCGCACTCATTACCAGAACCGGCAGATCGGGACGGGCCTTCTTGATGCGCGGCAGCAGGTCGAAGGCATTTTCGTCCGGCATGACGACGTCAGTCACCACGATGTCGCCCTCGCCGGCCGACACCCACCGCCACAGCGTGGCGGCGTTCGAGGTAATTCTCACGTCGTAGCCGGCGCGGCTCAGCGCCTGATTGAGCACCGTGCGAATGGCTGCATCGTCATCAGCAACGAGAACCGTGGCTGTCATATGTCACTTCCTGTTTTCGTTTTGCCATCGGCAGCACGTACACTGGGCTTGGAGGCCGGCATGAGGATCCTGAACGTCGTCTTCTGGTTCTGGCTGTCGCATTCGACAATGCCGCCATGCGCGCCGATGATCTTGGCGACCAGTGCAAGCCCAAGGCCGGAGCCGTTGGTTTTCGTGGTTATGAAGGGGTCAAAGAGATGCGGCACGAGATCGGGCGCGATGCCGCCGCCATTGTCGTGCACGCAGAACTCGAGTGGCAGCGAGATCTTCTCCTTGGTACCGGCGACCGAAAGGCGGATGCCCGGTCGGTAGGCCGTCGTCAGGCGAATCTCGCCCTCAGGATTGTCGCCGATCGCCTCGGCGGCATTCTTCACCAGGTTGAGGAAGACCTGCACCAGCTGGTCGCGGTTGGCGAAGACCAGCGGCAGCGAGGGGTCGTAGTCCTCGGTGATCTTGATGTTGCGGGCAAAGCCGGCATAGGCCAGCGCCTTCACATGGTCGAGCACCGAATGGATGTTGATCGGCACCCGGTCGATCGGCCGTTCGTCGGAGAACACTTCCATGCGGTCGACGAGCGAGACGATGCGGTCGGTCTCGTCGCAGATCAGACGGGTCAGCGCCCGGTCGTCGTCGCCGACCGATGTTTCGAGCAGCTGGGCCGCACCGCGAATGCCCGACAGCGGGTTCTTGATCTCGTGCGCCAGCATGGAGGCGAGACCAGTCACCGAGCGGGCGGCGGCGCGCGAGGTCAGCTGCCGGTCGATCTTGTCAGCCATCGTGCGCTCCTGCAGGACGATGACGACGGAGCCGAAATCGGTGCCGACAGGCGCGACATAGATGTCGACCAGCTTTTCCTGCCCCAGGCGCGGCGAGCTCAGATCGACGCGGTATTCGTTGACCGGCGCGCGGCGTTCGCGAACCTGATCGATCAGCGCCAGAAGCGGGCTGCCGAACGGAATGAAGGTGGAAATCTTGTAGCGGGCGAGATGCGACGCGCTGGCCCCGAAGAAGGCCTCGGCCTGCCAGTTGGCGAAGGCGATAAAGCCCTTCTCGTTGACGAGAATGACCGGATTCTGCATCGCATTGAGGACGGAGAGCGCCAGCACCCCGTTCTCGCCGTCGCTAAACGCGTTGGCTGGAAGATCGCTCATGCGGCTTCTCCCACCGCTGCAACGGCCAACGGCGCGTCGCGGCCGAGAGCCTCGGCCATGCGGGCAGAGACGAATGCCGTATCGGTCGAGGTCATGATGGCGGCCTTGTCCTGGGAGGGCAGATCGGGCGCATAGCGGTCCAGATACCAGCCGAGGTGCTTGCGCGCATGGCGCAGGCCGCCTTCGCGGCCGTAAAATTCCAGCATCGATTCGTAATGTTCCAATATGATGTCCGTGATCTCGTGATGGGCGGGTTCTTCGCCGCCGGCCAGAACGCCCGGATGCCAGGGCCTTCCCTGGCAGGTGCGGCCGACCATGACCGCGTCGGCGCCGGTGATGGAAAGCAGATTTTCAACATCGTCCGCGCTTTCGACGTCGCCATTGGCGATGAACGGCAGCGAGACAGCCTCGCGCACGCGGGCAATGGCGTGCCAGTCCGCCGTTCCGGTGTAGAACTGCATGCGGGTACGGCCATGAACGGTGATCAGGCGAACACCTGCCAGTTCCGCCTGACGGGCGATCTCGGCGGCGTTCAGCGAGGTCTCATCCCAGCCGAGGCGCATCTTGACGGTCACCGGCACGTCGACAGCCGCGACCGTCGCCTCGATGATCGAAAGCGCCAGCTCCGGATCGCGCATCAGCGCCGAGCCGGAATAGCCGCCGATGACCTTTTTCGCCGGGCAGCCCATGTTGATGTCGATGATGTCGGCCCCGTTGTCGGCGGCGATCCTGGCGGCTTCCGCCATCCAGTGCGGTTCGCGGCCGGCGAGCTGCACGACATGCGGGCCGGTGTCGCCCGCCTTCAGCCGTGACCAGGATTCGCCGCGGCTCATCACCAGTTCACGCGACGCGACCATCTCGGTAACGACCAGTCCTGCCCCATAACGCCAGGCGAGCCGGCGGAACGGCAGATCCGTAACGCCCGACATGGGCGCAAGCACCACACGGTTGCGCACCATCACCGGACCGATGTGGAAAGCTGAACTGGGATCGCGCGCCAACAAATGACCATCTTTCGGGCAGTCTGAATTTTGCACTATTTTTAGACACTCCAGAGACGCTTGCCAAGAGAAATCGGATAGCCAAGATATTTTTTAGGCAAATGCACCAATGGCACGCTTTGTCGACATTCCGGTGACTGAAACGCGCCCTCCTAACATTCCGGGACCGCGCCGCCAACAGCCAATCCGGCATTTGCGCTGGCAAAATCCGGGCAGAATCGCTAGGACGGCGAAAGGTTTGACGCTTTCAGGCACGGTGCGCGATGCAATCCCCCAAAACTCCGCTTTCGATCGGCACGGTGGTCGTCGCCGCAGGTCGCGGCGAACGGGCCGGCGCCGGCAAGGATGGCCCGAAACAGTATCAGCGGATCGGCGGCCGACCGGTGATCGCCGAAACGCTGGCGCGTCTCATAGCCTGGCGCCCAGACATGCCGATCGCCGTCGTCATCCATCCGGATGATCGCGCACTCTGCGACGACGCGCTGGCTCCGTTTGCCGATCACGATGGGCTCACCATCGTCACCGGCGGCGCCATGCGCCAGCAGTCGGTCCTCAACGGACTGGAAGCGTTGCGGGCGGCAGGTGTAACGCATGTCTACATCCAGGATGCGGTTCGCCCCTTCATCGACGATGGCCTGCTGGATCGGGTCGAACAGGCGCTCGCCGCAGGTGCCGATGCCGCCCTGCCGGTCCTGCCGGTCGCGGATACGCTGAAGCGCGGCACGGCAGACGGCCTGGTTGCCGAAACCGTGTCCCGGCAGGGCCTGTTTGCGGCCCAGACACCGCAGGCGTTCCGCTTCGAGGCCATTCTGGAGGCGCATCGCCGGGCGGCGGAGCTGGGGCCCAGCGATTTCACCGACGACGCGGCGATCGCCGAGTGGGCCGGCATTCCGGTTCGCCTGGTGGAAGGATCACCGGACAATTTCAAGCTTACAGTCAGACGGGACATGATCATGGCGGACGAAAGGCTTGGCGGCGGACTTCTCCCGGACGTGCGGACCGGCAACGGCTACGATGTCCACCAGCTGGAGCCCGGCAACGGCGTGACGCTCTGCGGGATCTTCATCCCGCACGACCAGAGACTGAAGGGCCACTCCGACGCGGACGTCGCCCTGCACGCGCTGACCGATGCGCTGCTGGCGACCTGTGGCGCCGGCGACATCGGCGACCATTTCCCGCCCTCCGATCCGCAGTGGAAGGGCGCCGCCTCACGGATCTTTCTCGAGCATGCGGCAAGGATCGTTCGCGACAATGGCGGGACGATCATGAATGCCGACGTTTCGCTCATTGCCGAAGCTCCGAAGGTCGGCCCGCACCGCAACGCCATGCGGGAGGCGCTGTCCGACATGCTGGCGATCACGATCGACCGCTGCTCGGTGAAAGCGACGACCAACGAGACCATCGGCTTCGTCGGACGGCGCGAGGGCATCGCGGCGATCGCGACCGCAACCGTCGTCTATGGAAGGACAAGAGCATGACACGCTTTCCCGAAGAGATCGACGAGCTCGCCGCCCGCGTCGTCTACGAATTCACCGCCAAGGGACTGATGGTCGCCACGGCGGAATCCTGCACCGGCGGGCTGATTGCCGGCGCGCTCACCGAGGTTGCCGGCTCCTCCGCCGTCGTCGATCGCGGCTTCGTCACATACAGCAACGAAGCGAAGCAGGAGATGATCGGCGTCAAGGCGGAAACGCTTGCCGCCCATGGTGCCGTGTCGAAAGAGACGGCGCTGGAAATGGCTGCGGGCGCGCTTGCCAAGTCTCGGGCGGACCTGTCGGTCGCGGTCACCGGCATTGCCGGTCCGGGCGGCGGAACGGCGGAAAAGCCGGTAGGCCTCGTCCATCTCGCCGCCTGCCGCAAGGACGGTCGCAGCCAACATCTGGAAATGCGGTTCGGCACGCTCGGACGCGACGGCGTCAGGACCGCGACGGTACGCGTGGCCCTCGACCTGCTGCTGGAACTCGCTCAGGCAGAATAAATTGAAGCCGCCCGCTTCTCGAAGGCTTCGGCAAACATGCGGAAGGCGCGGTCGAACATGGCGCCCATCATCGCGCCGAGAATGCGGCTCTTGAACTCGTAGTCGATATAGAAGCGGATCTGGCAACCGCCCTCGCCTTCGGGCTCGAAGCGCCAGCGGTTGTCGAGATAGCGGAACGGTCCGTCGATGTATTTGACGTCGATCGCATGTTCGTCCGGCTTCAACAGGACCTGGGTGGTGAACGTCTCGCGGATGGCCTTGTAGCCGATGCTCATGTCGGCCACCAGCAAGGTCTTGCCCTCCCGCTCCTTGCGCGAACGCACGGTCAGCGCCTCGCAGAGCGGCAGGAATTCCGGATAGCGCTCGACATCGGCCACCAGTGCAAACATCTGATCGGGCGTGTGGGGAACGGAGCGGACTGTCTCGAACTTCGGCATGGTTCAGAGCTAGCGAGCACGCGACGAAATCTCAAGGAGTCGCTGGCCGTCATGATGCGATTTCAACACCAAAACCGGGACATCCGGACCGTATGTCGCGAATTTCTCCGCGATTTCCGGGACCTCGTCGCGTTCGAAGTTCCAGATGTAGGTGAGAAAATTCCACTCCGGCCAGTGCTCCGGGCACCCCTCCGCCATCTCCGGCCGGACCACGCCGTAAGACTTCCAGACGCGGCTGTAGACGCCCCACAGCGATCGCCAGCGCGGCGGTCGGAACCAGATGGCGAGATCCGTCCGCGGAAGCCTCAGGTCCATCGTTCCGGGACTGGTACCATCCATCAGCCAGCGATCGCCCTCGACAGCCTCGCCGATACGCCGCCGGATTTCCCCGCGCTCGCGCATCGTCCAGCCGGGAAGCCAGAAGAACTCCCTGTCCATGGAAAAATACGGCAGGTCGAACAGACCGCACAGCTTGCGCGACAGCGTGCTCTTGCCGCTGCCCGAGCACCCGAAGACGAGGATGCGGTTGGCCGCCGGCAAAAGCTCGGCGGCGCTTTCAACTGTAATGAATTTCATGAATACGGCTCCCGTCGAAGCGGCGCAAACTGCCGTATCCCTTTGCGATTTACAACACCCTCAGGGCTGTTTATGGCAGCTGTGTCAAGCCGCCTCAATCGGCCTGATGTCATCGAGCCCTTTGGCGGCTTTCATGGCCGCCGCCAAGTCACACGCCCGCTGGATATTCAACCAAAACTCCGGTGAGTTCGAGAAATAGCGGGATAGCCGCAACGCTGTCTCGGCATCCAACGGCACAAGACCGTTCAGCAAGTCATTTAAGCGACCCTGGTTGAGGCCAAGATCGCGCGCCAGCTTCTCAGTGGTAAGTCCGTAATCCGCCATAAACTCTTCCCGCAGGATTTCTCCGGGAGTAATCGGATTTTCGGGCAGAAACAGCATGACCTTACCTCAATGATAGTCGCAGATTTCGACGTCATGGGCGTCGCCATCTGCATAACGAAAGCAGATTCGCCACTGATCGTTGATCCGAATGGAGAACTGACCGTCGCGATCGCCCCTCAGCCGTTCCAATCGATTGCTGGGCGGGACACGCAAATCATCAACGACCTTCGCTGCATTCAAGGACGTCAGCTTCCGTTGCGCTCTTTCAAGAATATCGCCCGGCAGACCTCTGGCCCGTCCCGACAGAAAGAGCTTTTCCGTCCGCTTATCCTTGAAAGACCTTATCACGAAGCGCGTTCACAAATCAAAGGCACCGCCCCTACTCCGCCGCGGCCAGCTTCTTTTCCCGATTGGCCTTGAGGCGGGCGAAATCGTCGCCGGCGTGGTGCGAGGAACGCGTCAGCGGCGAGGACGAGACCATCAGGAAGCCCTTGGCATAGGCGACCGTTTCGTAGGACTTGAATTCGTCCGGCGTGACGAAGCGCTCCACCTTGTGGTGCTTGCGGGTCGGCTGCAGATACTGGCCGATCGTCAGGAAGTCGACATCGGCGGTGCGCAGGTCGTCCATCAGCTGCAGGACTTCGTTGCGCTCCTCTCCGAGGCCGACCATGATGCCGGACTTGGTGAACATGGTCGGGTCCAGTTCCTTGACCCGCTGCAGAAGCCGGATCGAGTGGAAGTAGCGGGCGCCCGGACGCACCGTCAGGTAATTGCCGGGCACCGTTTCCAGGTTGTGGTTGAAGACGTCGGGCTTGGCGGCGACGACGCGTTCCAGCGCTCCGGGCTTCTTCAGGAAGTCCGGGGTCAGGATTTCGATGGTCGTTTCCGGAGAAGCCGCGCGGATCGCAAAGATCACCTTCTCGAAATGCTCGGCACCGCCATCTTCCAGATCGTCGCGATCGACGGAGGTGATGACGACATGCTGCAGGCCCATTTCACGGACCGCCTTGGCTACATTTGCGGGCTCGTCGAGGTCGAGCGCGTTCGGCTTGCCCGTCGCCACGTTGCAGAAGGCACAGGCGCGGGTACAGATCTCGCCCATGATCATGAAGGTGGCGTGCTTCTTGTCCCAGCATTCGCCGATATTCGGGCAGCCCGCTTCCTCGCAGACCGTCACCAGCTTGTTTTCCTTCACGATCGAACGGGTTTCCATGTAACCCTTCGACGTCGGCGCCTTCACCCGGATCCAGTCCGGCTTGCGCATGACTTCCGTGTCCGGGCGGTGAGCCTTTTCCGGATGCCGCACGCGCTTGGCGTCGGGAGAAACCCTGTCGAGAATCGTGACCATGTCTGTCCTTCCGCGACGGGTCTTCTCACCCGCCGCATCGTGCCTAGTTCGTCAGCGCCTGATGGCGCGTCCGAGGAATATAAGAATGCAGGCGCCGCCGAAACCCACAATCAGGTAGGTCAGCAATCCGGTTCCTGCATAGATGCCGAACTTCCGCAGCAGGAAGTTCAGGAGCGCCGCCCCGATGATCCCCAGCAGAATGTTCATGAAGAGGCCCATATTGCTCTTCATCACGCGTTCGGCAAGCCACCCGGCTATACCGCCGACAATGATTGCACCGAGCCAGCCCACACCGTTCAAGTCCATAGAGATATCCTCGCGATAGCCAGTTGATCCGAAATCAGGCGTTCAAAGCGCGTCCATAGGCATCGAGCACGCTTTCCTTCATCATTTCAGAAAGGGTGGGATGCGGGAAGATGGTGTGCATCAGTTCTTCCTCGGTCGTCTCCAGGTTCATGGCGACGACGAAGCCCTGGATGAGTTCGGTGACTTCCGCGCCGACCATGTGGGCGCCGATCAGCTCGCCGGTCTTCTTGTCGAAGATCGTCTTGACCATGCCCTGGTCCTCGCCGAGCGCCACGGCCTTGCCGTTGGCGACGAAGGAGAAACGGCCGACGCGGATATCGCGGCCCTGCTCCTTGGCTTTCGCTTCGGTCAGGCCGACGGAGGCGACCTGCGGGTTGCAGTAGGTGCAGCCGGGGATCTTGCTCTTGTCGGTCGCATGCACGTTCGATAGGCCGGCGATCTTTTCGACGCAGACGACGCCTTCATGCTCGGCCTTGTGGGCGAGCAGCGGCGGGCCGGCGACATCGCCGATCGCATAGATGCCCGGAACGCTGGTCTTGCCGTAGCCGTCCGCGACGATGAAGCCGCGGTCGGTCTTCACGCCGACGGCCTCAAGGCCGATGTTTTCGATATTGGCCTGGACGCCAACGGCCGAGATCATCCGGTCTGCGGTGATCTTTTCCGTCTTGCCGTCCTTCAGCTCGATGGTCGCGGTCACGGAGTTCGCGCCCTTCTCGACCTTGGCGACCTTGGCTTCCAGCAGGATCTTGATGCCCTGCTTTTCGAACTGCTTCTTGGCGAGCGCCGAGATTTCGGCGTCCTCGACCGGCATGACCTGCTTCATGATCTCGACGACGGTCACGTCGACGCCCATGGTGCGGTAGAAGCTCGCAAACTCGATGCCGATCGCGCCGGAGCCCATGACCAAGAGCGACTTCGGCATTTCCTCCGGCTTCATCGCCTCGAAATAGGTCCAGATCAGTTTGCCGTCCGGCTCGATGCCAGGCAGCGCGCGCGGGCGGGCGCCGGTTGCAACGATGATGTGCTTGGCGGTGTAGGTGCCTTCGCCGAGCGTGTTCTTCGGCACAGGGCCCATCGGCTCCATCGGCTTCTTGGTCGTCTTGCCGACAACGATCTCGCCGGGCTTGGTGATCTTCGCCTCGCCCCAGATGATGTCGACCTTGTTCTTCTTGAACAGGAAGCCGACGCCGTTGTTCATGCGGTGGGCGATGCCGCGCGAACGGGCGACGATCGCCTTGACGTCCGGCTTCATCGCACCCTCGAGCGTGAGGCCGTAATCCTTGGCGTGGACGGCGGTGTGCATGACATCGGCGGTGCGCAGCAGCGCCTTGGTCGGGATACAGCCCCAGTTGGAGCAGATGCCGGCCAGATGTTCGCGCTCGACAACGGCGACCTTCATGCCCAGCTGGGCGGCGCGGATGGCGGCCACATAGCCGCCGGGGCCGGAACCGATGATGATGACGTCATAAGCATTCGACATGGGCGTTTCCACTCCTCGATTGTTATGCGAACGGCAGCGACCGCCCGCTGATCGGGAGTGGTTGCCCCGGCCTTCAGTCCTTGCTCACTTCCGAGAGGGCATCCGGCACGTCTTCGAGGCTGACCAGCATCCCGTAGATTTCATCCTTGAGCCGCATCCGCTTCTTCCGCATGTCCTCCATGCGGGTGTCATCGGTCGGCTCGATATTCGTTTCGGCGCGATGAACGGCCCGGTTTATGTCGTGATATTCCGTCCACAGGCGATGGAAGTGCCCATCGGTCTCGCGAAGAAATCGCATCTTGCTGACATATTCGGGAAATTCGTCTGCCAGTTCGTGCGGAGTGTGCGCCATGGTGAAAGCCCCTCGTTTCCGATGGGCTTCAGGCTATTGCACTCCGTCCCTACCTCCTTGATCTGCGTCAAATTCCAAGCTGCATTCTGACAATCGGCTCCAGTCCACGGCCGATCGCCCGGGTGTTCTCGGCATTGAGGTGCACGCCGTCGACCGGCGTCGCCTTTGCGACCGAGGCCGCGTCAAAGAAGCCGCAGCCCTTGTCGTCGGCGAGATCGCGGTAAAGCGTGCCGAGCATCTTCGACTGCTCGATGCCACCGCGGAAGGCTGCGGCGAAATCCTCGTTCGCCGTCTCCACCAGATGCGACGGCGAGACGACGAGGATTTCCGGCGCATCGTAGTCGAACGGCCAGGCATGATAACGCACGAGGTCGATCAGCCGCGCCATGCCGCGGGTGGCGGCATGGGCGGAACCGGCGACCGCCGGCTTCATGTCGTTCGTGCCGAGCATGATGATGACGAGGTCGAGCGGCGCGTGGGAGTGCAGGATCGTCGGCAGAACCCGCGCGCCATTGCGGTCGCAATCGGCCATGTGATCGTCGAACGCCGTGGTGCGACCATTCAGCCCTTCCGCGATGACGACAGCCCCCTCGCCCAGCGCCTTCTGCAGGACGCTCGGCCAGCGATCCTCATAGGCATGACGGCCGGCATTTTCGGCGTCATGCCCGAAGGTGAGACTGTCACCGTAGCACAGAACGGTTTTCATGGCCGGTCACCGCCCTCAGACCAGCATCGACATCGGGTTTTCGATGTAGCCCTTGAACGCGCCGAGCAGCTCGGCACCGAGAGCGCCATCGACGCAGCGGTGGTCGGTCGACAGCGTGACCGTCATCATCTGTGCGATGACCATCTCGTCGTTCTTGACGATGACACGCTTCTGGCCTGCTCCGACCGCGAGGATCGTCGCATGCGGCGGGTTGACGACGGCGGCGAAGTTGGAGACGCCCATCATGCCCATGTTGGAGACCGCAGTCGTGCCGCCCTGGTATTCCTCGGGCTTCAGCTTGCGCTCCTTGGCCCGCTTGCCGAGGTCCTTCATCTCGTTGGAGATGGTGGACAGCGCCTTGGTTTCGGCCTTCCGAATGATCGGCGTGATCAGGCCACCGGGGATCGACACGGCGACGCCGACATCGGCGTACTTGTGCTTGACCATGTTGGTGTCGGTCCAGGAGACGTTGGCATCCGGCACGTCGCGCAGCGCCAGCGCCATGGCCTTGATGACCATGTCGTTGACCGAGAGCTTGTAGGCCGGACGGTCGTCCTTGCGCGGAGCCGCATCGTTCAGCTGCGAGCGCAGCGCCAGGAGCGCGTCGAGTTCGCAATCGACCGAAACGTAGAAGTGCGGGATCGTCTGCTTGGATTCCTGCAGGCGCTTGGCGATCGTCTTGCGCATGCCGTCATGCGGCACGAGCTCGTAGGAGCCTTCCTCGAAGAGCTTGAGGACGGCTTCTTCCGACATGCCCTTGGGCGCTGCGGCCTGCGGGGCTGCTGCTGCGGCCGGAGCGGCAGCGGCTGCAGCCGGCTTGGCGGCACCGCCGGACTTCGCCTTCTCGACGTCAGCCTTCACGATGCGGCCATGCGGGCCGGAACCGGAAATGGCGGAGAGATCGAGACCGGCTTCCTTCGCCAGCCGACGGGCGAGCGGCGAGGAGAAGATGCGCTCGCCATGCGCCGTCGGCGCGGGACCGGCGGTCTGCGTGGCGGCAGGTGCTGCGGGCGCAGCAGCGGCAGCCGGCGCCGGGTCGGCCTTAGGAGCATCGGCTTTGGGGGCTTCGGATTTCGGTGCCTCGGACTTGGCGTCACCGCCGCCGCCCTTGGCAGCGTCGGCCACGTCCTCGCCCTCGGCGGCGAGGATCGCGATCAGGGCATTGACCTTGACGCCTTCGGTGCCGGCGGGAACGACGATCTTGGCGACCGTACCTTCGTCAACGGCTTCGACTTCCATCGTCGCCTTGTCGGTTTCGATTTCGGCGATGACATCACCGGGAGCGACCGCATCGCCTTCCTTGACGAGCCACTTGGCGAGATTGCCTTCTTCCATGGTCGGCGAAAGCGCCGGCATCGTAATATTGATCGGCATGTCTCCATCCCTCCCCGTTACTTGTAGCAGACGGCTTTGACCGCCTCGACGACTTCGCCAACGGTCGGCAGAGCCAGCTTTTCGAGGTTTGCCGCGTAGGGCATCGGAACGTCCTTGCCGGCAATGGTGATGACCGGGGCATCAAGATAGTCGAAGGCCTCGCGGCTGACGCGGTTGGCGATGAAGTCGCCGACCGACGACTGCGGATAGCCTTCCTCGACGGTGACGAGACGGCCGGTCTTCTTGACCGATTCGATGACCGTCGGCAGATCCATCGGACGGATGGTGCGCAGGTCGATGATCTCGACGTCGATGCCTTCCTTTTCCAGTTCGGCTGCAGCCTTGACCGCATAGGTCATGCCGATGCCGAAGGAGACAAGCGTCGCGTCCTTGCCGGAACGGTGGATGCGGGCCTTGCCAATCGGCAGGACGAAATCATCCATCTTCGGCACGTCGAAGGTCTGGCCGTAGAGGATTTCGTTTTCGAGGAAGATGATCGGGTTCGGATCGCGGATCGCAGCCTTCAGAAGGCCCTTGGCATCCGCAGCCGTATAGGGCTGGATGACCTTGAGGCCCGGAATGTGGCTGTACCAGGCAGCGTAATCCTGGCTGTGCTGGGCGGCAACGCGGGCAGCGGCACCGTTCGGACCGCGGAACACCATCGGAGCACCCATCTGTCCGCCGGACATATAAAGCGTCTTGGCGGCAGAGTTGATGATCTGGTCGATCGCCTGCATGGCGAAGTTGAAGGTCATGAACTCGACGATCGGGCGCAGGCCAGCCATGGCCGCACCGACGCCGACACCGGCAAAGCCGTGCTCGGTGATCGGCGTGTCGATGACGCGCTTGGCACCAAATTCCTGCAGAAGGCCCTGGGTTACCTTGTAGGCGCCCTGATATTCGGCCACCTCCTCGCCCATGACGAAGACGTTGCCGTCACGGCGCATTTCCTCGGCCATGGCGTCGCGAAGCGCGTCGCGCACGGTCGTCGGCACCATTTCCGTGCCTTCCGGGATGGACGGGTCGGACGGCGCGCTCGCTTGAGCGGGTGCCGCCGGAACAGGGGCTGCGGCGGCCGCGGGCTTTTCAGCCGGAGCCGGCGCTTCGGCCGGCGCTGGTGCCGCCTTCGGCTTGTCGGAAATCGCGTCGGCGCTCTCGCCTTCCTGCAAGAGGACGGCGATCGGCGTGTTGACCTTGACGCCTTCGGTGCCGGCGTCGATCAGGATCTTGCCGATCACGCCTTCATCAACGGCCTCGACTTCCATCGTCGCCTTGTCGGTTTCGATTTCCGCGATCACGTCGCCGGAGGTGACGGTGTCGCCCTCCTTCTTCAGCCATTTGGACAGCGTACCTTCTTCCATCGTCGGAGAAAGGGCGGGCATAAGAATTTCAATCGTCATGGATATCCCTCCCCGAGATCAAAGCAGGATGTCAGTGTAGAGCTCGGAGGTATCCGGCTCCGGATCGTTCTGCGCAAAATCGGCGCTGTCGGCGACGATGTTGCGGACGTCCTTGTCCAGTTCCTTGAGCTCGTCTTCGCTGGCCCAGCCCTTTTCGAGGAGCCGTGCCTTGACCTGTTCGATCGGGTCGTGTTCGGAGCGCATCTTCTGCACTTCGTCCTTGGAGCGGTATTTCGCCGGGTCGGACATGGAGTGGCCGCGGTAGCGGTAGGTCATCATTTCGAGAATGAACGGACCCTTGCCGGTGCGGGCATGTTCGAGGGCTGCCTCGCCGGCCGCCATGACGGCGCGGACATCCATGCCGTCGACCTGCATGCCGGGGATACCAAAGGAGGCGCCGCGCTGCGAATAATCGGTCTGCGCCGTCGAACGCGCGTTCGAGGTGCCCATGGCGTAGCGGTTGTTCTCGATCACGTAGACGACCGGCAGCTTCCACAGCTGCGCCATGTTGAAGCTTTCATAGACCTGGCCCTGGTTGGCCGCGCCGTCGCCGAAATAGGCGACCGAGACGTTGCCGTTCTCGCGGTACCAGTTGGAGAAGCCGAGACCCGTGCCGAGCGACACCTGGGCGCCGACGATGCCGTGACCGCCGTAGAACTGCTTCTCCTTGGAGAACATGTGCATGGAACCGCCCTTGCCCTTGGAGTATCCACCCCGTCGGCCGGTAAGCTCCGCCATCACGCCACGCGCTTCCATGCCGGTTGCCAGCATGTGTCCGTGGTCGCGATAACCGGTGATGACCTGGTCGCCATCCTTCATCGCCATCTGCATGCCAATAACGACTGCTTCCTGGCCGATGTAGAGGTGACAGAAGCCACCGATGAAGCCCATGCCATAGAGCTGGCCGGCCTTTTCCTCGAACCGGCGGATGAGGAGCATTTCGCGGTACGCGGAAAGTTCCTGCTCCTTCGAGAACTCGACGACCGAGCCCGAAACGGTATCTTTTTTAGCTTGAGACTTCGCCGCTGGCTTGCGGCTGGAAGCAGACGCGGTTTTTCGCGGCGCCATGTAGCCCTCCCTTAAAGGTGCTTCGACTGTTCTTGTCGCGAAATACCATAGGGAAGAAAGCGGCTGTCAGCAATGCCATAAATGCATAGCTACTATTCTCATAACTTTCTGTTTTATCTGTGAAAAATTCAATTAACCGAATTTCGGTTAATTCTTTGCAGTGCGAAAAATGACGATCTCGTCTGCGCGCGAAAGATTGAGAGCGTAGCGGGCGCGCTCGTCCAGCATGTCCTTGTCGATCGAACCGTCACTCAAAAGTGCAACTCGCTTCTGCAGGCTCTCGGCCTGGCGAGTCAAACCATCCAGCTCCTCCTGCAACCGGACAATCCTGCCGTCGAGCTTCTGACCGGCCTCGAGACCATAGGTCCCGTGGATGCAATAGTACCCGAAATAGGACAGGAAGGCGACCGAAATGGCCGGAATGATCAGACGGACAGTCTTTTTCTGCTTGTGATGTTTTGTCCACATACTCACGAAACCTGGAACGCATTACGCTACTGCCGATCAAACTAACGCGGATTGATTAATCGTCCGTTGACCATGACGGGCAGCAAAACAAAAACCGCGCCCCTTGCGGGACGCGGTTCGAGAAACCGTCAGTTGACTGCAGGCTTTGAAAAAATCAGACGCGCAGGATCGAGCGGCCGGCAAATTCCGCCTGAAGGCCCAGCTGCTCCTCGATGCGGATCAGCTGGTTGTACTTGGCGATACGGTCCGAGCGCGACAGCGAACCGGTCTTGATCTGCCCGCAATTGGTGGCGACTGCCAGGTCGGCGATCGTCGAATCTTCGGTTTCGCCCGAGCGGTGCGACATGACGGCGGTATAACCGGCCTTGTGCGCCGTCTCGACGGCATCCAGTGTTTCGGTAAGCGAGCCGATCTGGTTAACCTTGACGAGGATGGAGTTGGCGACACCCATCTTGATGCCGTCGCGCAGGCGGGCTGAATTGGTGACGAACAGGTCGTCGCCGACGAGCTGGCACTTGGAACCGATCTTGTCGGTCAGGTACTTCCAGCCATCCCAGTCGTCTTCGGCCATGCCATCCTCGATCGAGATGATCGGGTACTTAGCGGCCAGCTCTGCGAGGTAGTCCGCCATGGCTTCCGGCTCCAGCGTGCGGCCTTCGCCTTCCATGACGTACTTGCCGTCCTTGAAGAATTCGGTCGAGGCGCAATCGAGCGCCAGCTGGATGTCGTCGCCCGGACGATAGCCGGCCTTCTCGATGGACTTCATGATGAAGTCGAGGGCTTCCGAAGCGCTTTTCAGGCCCGGTGCGAAACCGCCTTCGTCGCCGACATTGGTGTTGTGACCGCCGGCGGCCAGTTGCTTCTTCAGGACATGGAAGACTTCCGAGCCCA
Organism: Rhizobium sp. PAMB 3174; assembly: GCF_052908375.1. Classification (NCBI taxonomy): domain Bacteria; kingdom Pseudomonadati; phylum Pseudomonadota; class Alphaproteobacteria; order Hyphomicrobiales; family Rhizobiaceae; genus Rhizobium; species Rhizobium sp. PAMB 3174. The sequence goes on from NZ_CM128608.1 coordinate 1,728,701, forward strand.
TGCGCACGGCATCGCGCAGCGTGTCGGCGCCGACCGGCATGATCATGAATTCCTGGAAGTCGATCGGGTTGTCGGCATGCGCGCCGCCATTGATGATGTTCATCATCGGCACCGGCAGGAGACGGGCGTTCGGGCCGCCGACGTAACGGTAGAGCGGCAGGCCGGACGATTCGGCGGCAGCCTTGGCGACGGCCAGCGAAACGCCGAGGATGGCGTTGGCGCCGAGGCGCGACTTGTTCGGCGTGCCGTCAAGCTCGATCATCGCCTTGTCGATCTGGATCTGGTTTTCGGCATCGAAACCGCCGATCGCGTCGAAGATCTCGGTGTTGACCGCCTCGACCGCCTTCTCGACGCCCTTGCCGTGATAGCGCTCGCCGCCATCGCGCAGTTCGACGGCTTCGTGCGCGCCGGTCGACGCACCCGACGGAACCGCAGCGCGGCCCATGCTGCCGTCTTCGAGATAGACGTCGACTTCAACAGTCGGATTGCCGCGGCTGTCGAGGATTTCACGGCCGATGATATCGATGATAGCGGTCATTTTCGTTTCCTGCCTGGGGTCGTTTGTGGAACTTCCGTCACGAAGTTTTCCGGGGAATAGCCTGTCATAATCGAACAGGCCGGAATTTCAATGCCGCCGGCCCGCAACGGCCCGGCGGCGGCGTAATTTCATCTCTCCGTCATCAACCGGACTTGGCGATGGCGTCGAAGGCGAGCAGCTTTTCCAGGAGCGCCTCGAGCTTGTCGATCTGCACCATGTTCGGGCCGTCGGAGGGCGCATTGTCGGGGTCCTCATGCGTCTCGATGAAGACACCGGCGACACCAACGGCAACGGCCGCGCGCGCCAGCGTTTCGACGAATTCGCGCTGGCCGCCGGAAGAGCCGCCCTGCCCGCCCGGCTGCTGCACGGAATGGGTGGCGTCGAAGATCACCGGCGCACCCATCGCCGCCATGATCGGCAGCGAGCGCATGTCGGAGACCAGCGTGTTGTAGCCGAAAGACGCGCCGCGTTCGCACAGCAGCACGTTCGGATTGCCGCTGACATTCAATTTCTTCAGGACGTTCTTCATGTCCCAGGGCGCAAGGAACTGTCCCTTCTTCACATTGATCACCCGCCCCGTCTTCGCCGCAGCGACCAGAAGATCGGTCTGACGGCAAAGGAAGGCCGGGATCTGCAGGATGTCGACGGTCGGCGCGACGAGCGCACACTGCTCTTCGGTATGAATGTCGGTCAGAACCGGAAAGCCGTATTCCTTCTTGAGGTCGGCAAAGACTTCCATTGCCTTGTCGAGACCGATGCCGCGCTCGGCACCGATCGAGGTGCGGTTCGCCTTGTCGTAGGAACTCTTGTAGACGAGGCCAATTCCGAGGCGATTGCAGATCTCGCTCAGCCTGCCCGCCATCATGAACGCGTGATCGCGGCTCTCCATCTGGCACGGGCCGGCAATCAGCGACAGTTTACCCGTATTCGAAAACGTCACCTTCCCAGCGCCGTTACCGACAACGACTGCAGAATTGGTTTGATCGCTCATTTTTCTTCCTCGAATGCAAAAAGAACGCCCTGACCGGGCTCATGCGGCACCAGAATGCGGCTGGCGCGCTCCTCGAAGGCGACGCCGTTTTCGGCGAGACAGGCCTTCAACCGCTCGATATCCATGACCTTGAACACGACCGCCCGGCCACGCAAGCCGCGGGCATGGGTGGAACCCTTGAGGCCGAACCGATCCTTCAGGCCAGCGGGATTAAGCGTGGCGATGATGGCGTTATCGAGCCCGACATCCATGCCGAACGGATGCTCGGCCGTGTCGTGACTGACCGCGACCATCTGCAGAAAGTCCTTGAAGTCGGCCGGGTTCGGCTCGGAAAGCACAACCTGGGCAATACCGGTCACCCCATTCTCGTGGGTTTCCAGCGCCTTGCCGGCGGACGGCAAGGCCGCGATGCGCTGGCAGGCGAAGGCAAAGAAGTCCGGCGACCTGAGGTCGGCGGCAAAGGCGAGCTTGAAACTGGCCATCCTTTCGGTGCCGTCCGGCAGGCGGCCGACCCGGGAGAAGGACAGCATGGGACCGGCGGAGACGCCGCTTGCGGCAAAACGCTGGTGATCGGCATCGGCGTCGCTCGTGTTGACGACGATGGCGGTTAGTCCCTCATCGCCGTGGCGAAAGCGAATGGCCTGATCGCGGGCGATGAAGGTGTTGCCGTTGAGCGCGGCCGCCTCGCAGGCCTCACGATCGGCTACGGCCAGCGGCTCCAGATAGGTGCCGTCGGACAGGAAGACGCAGGAATTCGCAGTGCCGAAGGGATGAATGCCGTCGGGGGCGACGGTGAAGCCGAGTTGGGCGAGCCGCGCGCGGGACATCGCAATTGACGTCACCGGCAGAACCAGATGATCCAGAAGGCGGCGGCCGGCAGACCCGGTTGCATCCATGTGCGACTTCCTCCATTTCGCCGCTGATGTGCTTCATCCGTGGCCGATTTGCAAGTCTTGGCGCGAACATTCGTCGCCCCACCCCGCCATCGGTTGATTTGCCGGCAAAAATGTGGACACAGGTGACCGCACAACGCATCAATGGGAAACCGCGCCGACATGCCGCAGACGCTTGCCGCTATTGCGAGTTCGAACCGCACGATCGCGGCGATCTTCGTCATTGCCTTCCTGGTCGCGATCTTTCCCTTCGCCGAGAGCATGATCCTGCATTATCCGGACGAGCGCCATTATTCGCAGGGCGCGGCGCTGATGATGGAGAGCGGCGACTACCTGACACCGCGCACCGGCGAGGATGCTGTGCGGCTGAAGAAGCCGCCGTTCGCCTACTGGATGAGCGTCGCCGGCATGGAAATCTTCGGCATCGGTGTCATCGGCTCGCGCATCTTCTGGCTGCTCGGCGCGGCCGCCATCCTGTTCGTCACCTACAGGCTGGCCAAGCGGCTGACGGGCGACGATGAGATCGCCCTGTTCTCGCTCGCCATGCTCGCCGGCAATTTCGTCTTCCTGCGCTCCGCCGTCACGGCGATTCCCGACATTCCGCTGACGCTGTTCATGCTCATCGCCCTTTACGGCTTTGCCGGCCTGCTCTTCGCCGGCGAAGAAGACAGATGGGACGCCTGGCTTGCCTATGGCGGAACGGCGATGGCGATCCTGACGAAGGGCATTCCGGCGCTGGCGCCACCGGCCTGCGTCTTCGGTCTGATCGTCCTCTTTCCCTCGTGCCGCGTTCATTTTCGCCGGCTGATCGCCCCGCTGCCGATTCTCTTCTCCATGGCTCTCGCCGGCTGGTGGTTCGTCTACCAGGTGCTGCGGTCGAGCTCGGCGCTCGACAACCAGTTCGTCGGCGATCAGGTGCGCACCAAGCTGGAATTCTCGGTTTTCGCGGTGTTCGACTCCGTCGGTCTCAGCCTTGCCGGCCTGCTGGCGCCCGTGATCGGCTGGCTTTTCGTGATTGCGGCGACCGCGATCGCTACGCGCAAAGTGCCGGGCTTCCGGCAGCTCGGCGCGTCGGCCCTGCTGCTTGCAGGCTGGATTGCGCTCAACATCGCCATGTTCGCGCCCGCCTTCAAACCGGACCATCGCTACATCATTCCGTCTCTTCCCGCTCTGTCGATCCTGATGGCGGTCGGCCTCGCCTCGCTGGAGCGCGAGACGACATCGCGCTATCTGAGCCTGTTTCTCAAATTCTCGGTGATCGGCCTGGCCCTCACCTTCGCCATCCTCTACGGCGTTTCGGCCCAGCTGCTGAGTGCCAAGGTAACGGTTGCGATCGTGGTTGCCATCGCCCTCGGCCTGTTGCTCGTCTGGCGCATCGCCAATCGCGAGGCCTTCCGGCCCATGGTTCTGGCACTCTCCGCCCTGCCAATGGCGATCCTGCTTGCCATCTATCCCGTCGTCGCCGCCTTCGGCATGCCCGACCTTGGAAAGCCGATTGCCGACAAGGTCGCCCAGCTCGACCTGCCCGCCGACGACATCGTCTTCCTTGGGTCTGACATCGTCGCCTCCGAGGCACGATTGCACAGCGGCGTCGAACGACCTTTCCTGCAGCGACGAAAGCTTGCGGACGTCGAAGCCGGCGATCGCTTCAAGGCCGTCATCACGCTGGAGAAGACGGAAGCCGACCGGCTCGCCGCCGACGGGTACGACGTGACGGCGGTCAGTGGCGGCTGGCGTTCGATCGATCCGGCCGTCCTCATGAAGGCCGTTCTCTCCGGCACGCTCGCCGAGACACGCGCAGCGGAAGCCGAGCGCGCCTACATCGCACTCGATCCGACGCGCTAACGCTCATAGCCGACCGGCGGCAGCAAAAATCGGCAGTTCCTGCGACACCGGGCCCCGCTTTCACGATATTTTAGGCACTTGCGGAACACAGTGGGAACATATAGTGTCCGTTCTGTATTTGTTTCATGATTCTGGAAGGTGCCGATTCATGCTGACGCGAAAGCAACAGGAACTGCTTCTCTTCATTCACGAGCGGATGAAGGAATCCGGCGTTCCGCCATCCTTTGACGAGATGAAGGATGCACTCAATCTCGCGTCCAAGTCCGGCATTCACCGGCTGATCACGGCGCTCGAGGAGCGCGGCTTCATCCGCCGCCTGCCGAACCGGGCGCGTGCGCTGGAAGTCATCAAGCTTCCCGAAGCCTATTCGCCGAGCCTGCAGCCGCGCCGCGGCTTTTCGCCAAGCGTCATCGAAGGCAGCCTCGGCAAGCCGAAGCCCGCGCCCACCCCCAAGGCACCGGAACCGGCGAACGACACCGTCAGCGTCCCGGTCATGGGCCGCATCGCCGCCGGTGTGCCGATCTCCGCCATCCAGAACAACACGCACAGCCTGTCCGTGCCGATGGAAATGCTGGGCTCCGGCGAACACTATGCGCTGGAGGTCAAGGGCGACTCGATGATCGAAGCCGGCATCCTCGATGGCGATACTGTCATCATCAAGAATGTCAGCAGCGCCAATCCGGGCGAGATCGTCGTGGCATTGGTCGACGACGAGGAAGCAACGCTCAAGCGCTTCCGCCGCAAGGGTGCGTCGATTGCACTCGAAGCCGCCAACCCGGCCTATGAGACGCGTATCTTCGCCTCCGATCGGGTCAAGGTTCAGGGCAAGCTCGTCGGCCTCATCCGCCGCTATCACTGACCGGTGACACGCCTGGCTGCGTCCGTATAACGCGGACGTGGAACAAGCGGCCATGTGCCCGTTTCCTGCGTGATCGGGAAGGCGTTTGTCCGCCAGTCGTAGTATCGATGCCGGGTCCAGGGCCGGTCGATTGCGCCGACTGCCGTCCTGGCCTCAAAGCCAATGCCGTCCGATGCCGCATGGAGTTCGATCGATCCGGTTCTTCGCAGCCGTTCCGCCATAAGCAATGTCGCGCCCGAGCGGCACGTGTCGTAGCCGAGGCGGAACGGCACGATGACCACATCGGCGATGTCGCAGGCGGGTCCGGCATAGGCGGGTTTCTCCACCGTCACCACCCGCAATGCGGTTCCGCCCGACGCCGTAACCTGACCGGCGCACCAGGCGGCCTTCCTGCAGTGGAAGCGGGATATCTCCCCATTCAGGGCCTTTTCCATAGCCAGTCGCTCCGCATTCAAGACGGAGGCCGGCAGCCGTGGCTGCTCTCCTCCTTTTTCTGTCTGGTCGGCCGGAACGGGCTCCCCATCCGCCATGTCCGGCCCCTCGCCCTTCGGCATGGCGAGCGCCCGCTGCCATTGTTCGAAGATGAAGGATGGCGGACGACTGCGGTTCGTCTCTAGCCGTCCATCGGCAATGAGGGCCGCCAGCCTGCCGTCCTCGCTGATAATCAGCGCAGGAGACGAGTTTGTCGGTCCGTATGCGATCAGCGCAACCGCCACGGCCATCAGCGGCAGGCCGACATATCTGAGGCGACTGCGCAGCAGGACCAGAAGCAGAAAGCCGGCGACCGAGAGTTCGAAGGCATAGGGCGGCAGGCGTCCGGATGAAACTCCGCTGTCCCAGCCGGCGACCTCTCGGGCCACCGCGATGACGATGTCCAGCCCAACCCCCATGAGGCGCAGCGGCCAATGCTCGAGCCCGAACGGCATGGCGAGGACGGATACCAGGCCGGCCGGCATGACCACGAAGGTGACGACCGGCATGGCGATGAGATTGGCGGCGAAGCCATAGGGCGCGAGGCGGTAGAAATGCTCCAGCGCGAAGATCGCCGTTGCAGTCCCGCCGATCGCCGATGTAAGCGCCAACGCCGAAGCAAACCCGCCGGCTTTCGCGGCAAGGGCGATGATACCGGACCGGCGGCGCGGCGCGCTCCGGTCCACCGATCGCATCCGCCACCATCTATATCCCGCCACAAGCGCCACCGTCGCGGCAAACGACATCTGGAAGCTCGGCCCCATGACGGCGGACGGCGTGACGGCAAGAATGATCAGCGCCGCGAGCGCGACGTTCCTGAGGCTGATCGCCGGCCGGTCGATGAGGACTGCGACCAGCATCAATGCCAGCATGATGAAGGCACGGATCGCCGATACCTGCAATCCGGAAATCAGCAGATAGCCGAATGCCCCGGCCAGGGCGGCGGCAGCGGCCCATTTCTTGACCGGGAAGCGTTGCACGAGGGCCGGGAACAGGGCGAGTGTCGTGCGCAGGCCGGCAAAGAAGAGGCCTGCCGCGAGCGCCATGTGCAGGCCAGAAATGGCGATCACATGCGCCAATCCCGACATGCGCAAGGCTTCCGCCGTCTCATCCGACAGCGCGCGTCTCTGACCGGTGACGATGGCCGAGGCAAACGCCCCGGTATCGCCTGCGAGCGTCGCCCGTATACGGGCGGAAATCGTGTCGCGCAGCATCTCGATCGCAAGACGGGCGCGGTCAAGAAGGGATGCACGCTGCCCCACAGCCACTCTTTCGGGAGAACCGTAGAAGAAGCCGACCGCACCGATCCCCTGATAGTAAGAGAAGAATGCGAAGTTATAGCTGCCCGGCAGGGCCGGACCGGAGGGCGGCGAGAGCCGCGCCTTGCCGCTGATCATTTCGCCGGGCAGCAATGGCTCATGGTCGTTTCGCGCCAGCACGGCCACTCTTTCAGGAGGGCGACGAAGGGCCGGCTCGCTGGTCGCCGAGACATTGATCAGATAGCGCCAGCCGCCATTGTCATCGATTTCGCGGCTCTCGATCCGGCCGGTGATCCGGGTGACGATCGGCGTATCCAGCACGACGGTCCCGGTCCGCCATGTCTCGAAAGCAGCCAGCCCCATGCCGAGCGCCAGAAGCAGCACGGCGATTGCGGCATATCGCATCAGCGGGCGATGATGCCCGGCGGCAACAGCACCCACTAAAGCCACGGCAGCCAACAGGAAAATGGCAGGCGTGGGCGGGTCGTGCGCCAGGCTGAACCAGACGACGGCTCCCAGTCCGAGCAGGACCGGCGAGAAGAGAAAGTCATGACGAAAGCGGCGCTCTTCGGCCAGGGCAAGCCGCAGTTTTCCGTGAAGGTCGCCCAGACGGAACGTGCGATGGCGCCCGGCCCCGCCGCGCTCTGGCGCCGGCAGATCAAGCGGAACCACGCGCTGCGGGTCGCGCGCCAGCGCCCGGTTGCCAAGACGCCTCTTCTCTCCGGCATCGGCCATATGCGGCCCCCGTCAAAGACCACCCTCACCCGGTTGCATTCTGCAATCGCAAGGCGATTTCGACAAACGAAAAATCAACCGAAGCCCCCGCATGGCGCGTCATTCGACTACGGTTGATGCCAAAGTTCGAGGTTGCGGCTCGGCTTGGCCACGGGAAAGTCGCAAAGTTGATTTCGCGATGCACAATTTGGCCGCCGGATAGCTTGGCATCCGCGCCAGGATCATATAGCTAAGCGATTGACGCTAATAACCGTGGCGCCACTTAGAGGCGCCAGCCCGCCCTATCTGGAGGAAGAGCATGACAGACAAAAGCGCTGCCTTGACACTTGGAGACAAGCAGGTCGAATTGCCGGTTCGAGAAGGCACCATTGGCCCGAGCGTCGTCGATATCGGCACGCTTTACAAGCACACCGGCTCCTTTACCTACGATCCGGGTTTCACCTCGACCGCCGCCTGTGAATCGAAGATCACCTTTATCGACGGCGACGAAGGCGTGCTCCTGCACCGCGGCTACCCGATCGAGCAGCTCGCAGAACACGGCGACTTCCTCGAGACCTGCTATCTGCTGCTGTACGGCGAACTGCCGACCGAAACGCAGAAGAAGGACTTCGACTACCGCGTGACGCATCACACGATGGTTCACGAGCAAATGAGCCGCTTCTTCACCGGCTTCCGCCGCGACGCCCACCCTATGGCCGTCATGTGCGGTTGCGTCGGCGCGCTGTCGGCCTTCTATCACGACTCGACCGACATCACCGATCCGCATCAGCGCATGGTCGCAAGCCTGCGCATGATCGCCAAGATGCCGACGATCGCGGCCATGGCCTACAAATACCATATCGGCCAGCCCTTCGTTTATCCGAAGAACGATCTCGACTACTCGTCGAACTTCCTGCGCATGTGCTTCGCCGTGCCGTGTGAAGAGTACAAGGTCAATCCGGTGCTTTCGCGCGCCATGGACCGCATCTTCATCCTGCACGCCGACCACGAGCAGAACGCCTCGACGTCGACGGTTCGCCTGGCCGGTTCGTCGGGCGCCAATCCGTTCGCCTGCATCGCGGCCGGCATTGCCTGCCTCTGGGGCCCGGCACATGGCGGCGCCAACGAAGCGGCACTGAACATGCTCTCGGAAATCGGCACCGCCGATCGGATCCCGGAATATGTCGAACGCGCCAAGGACAAGAACGATCCGTTCCGCCTGATGGGCTTTGGCCACCGCGTCTACAAGAACTATGATCCGCGCGCCAAGATCATGCAGAAGACCTGCCATGAAGTGCTCGGCGAGCTCGGCATCAAGGACGATCCGCTTCTGGAAGTCGCCATGGAGCTGGAGCGCATCGCGCTCACCGACAGCTACTTCATCGAGAAGAAGCTCTATCCGAACATCGACTTCTATTCCGGCATCACGCTGAAGGCGCTGGGCTTCCCCACGACCATGTTCACCGTGCTGTTCGCTCTCGCCCGCACCGTCGGCTGGATCGCACAGTGGGCGGAAATGATCGAGGATCCGCAGCAGCGCATCGGCCGTCCGCGTCAGCTTTACACCGGTTCGCCGAAGCGCGACTACATTCCGGTTTCCAAGCGCTAAGACGTCGCCTCTCGGCGGACATAAAAAACCCGGTCAGAAATGACCGGGTTTTTTCGTTTTCAGCACATCGAGGATGATCTCGGCAGCCAGTTCTCCGGGTGGCCTTTCGGTCGAAAGACGTTCCCAGACCGTGTCGTATCCCTGCAGCATCGCCTGCCGTTCCAGGCTCGGCACGATCAGGCGCTCGACCCATCGCACCAGCCGGCCGGGCCGCAGCATGTCGTTGAAATATTCGGGCACGACGGTGTAGTCGGCAATCAGGTTCGGCAGGGCGGCACTCCAGACCTTGATGCGGTTGGCAACCAGATTGATGATCCAGTCGCCACGATAGATGGAGACGACCGGCACGCGTGCGAGCGCCAGTTCGAGGATCACCGTGCCGGACGCCGCAATCGCGGCATCCGCGACGGCAAGCGCCTTCCATTTTGCTTCTGCACCGACGACGATCTCCGGCTGCTCCGGCCAGTCGGCAATAACCTCGCGAATGCGCGCCTCCTGCCGGGGCACTGCCGGCAGAACGAAGCGCATGTCGGGATGTCGCTCGCGCAGGGCGCGCATCGCCTCGCCGAGGACAGGCAACAGGAACTTGATCTCGACGCCGCGCGAGCCCGGCATCAAAAGCACCGTCTTCGGCTCCGCAGCCTGTGGGTCCGGCCTGTCCAGCCGGGCGCGGCGCACCGCCAGAAGATCCCCGTCATTCGTCAGGCGATGGCCGACGAAATCCGTCTTCGGCCCGCCAAGCCGCTCCATCACGGCAGGCTCAAAGGGCAGCAGGGCCAGAACACGATCGACATAGGCCAGCATCTTTGTCGCCCGGTATTCCTTCCAGGCCCATACGCTCGGGCAGACGTAATTGACGACCGGAAGGTCCGGCAGGGCCTTCTTCACGCGCCTGGCGACGCGATGGGTGAAATCCGGGCTATCGATGATCAGCAGAATATCCGGCCTGGCCGCGACGATGGCATCCGCCGTCTGGCGGATCCGCCGGATAAGTTGCGGCAGTTTGGCGACGACGGCGGAAATGCCCATGATCGACAATTCGGAAAAGTCGAACAGCGATTTCAGCCCCTCGGCCTCCATCGCCTCTCCGCCGACACCAATGATCTCCATGGGTCCGTCCAAGCGGCGGCGCAACGCTGAGAGAACATCCGCGCCGAGAAGATCACCCGAAACCTCGCCTGCGATGACCGCGATCTTCAGGGGCTCAGCTGCCATGTCAGGTCTTCCTTTTCGTGGGTTCGAACCCGATGACGAACAGGCCAAGCCTGTCGGCCTCCCTGACCATCTCGTCGCGGTCGAGCACCAGCGACCGGCCGGCCTCGACGGCGATCCCCGCCAGTCCGGCGGCCGCCGCATTGGCGACCGTCGACGGACCGATGGATGGCAGGTCCGCGCGCAGATCCTGCTGCGGCTTGCAGAGCTTGACCAGAACACCTTTCGCCCGGCTCGAGATGCGGCTTTCGCGGCGCATGCGCGCGACGCGTTCCAGCATCTGGTCCGTGCCCTCCGCGCCTTCCAGCGCGACGACCCTGCCCTTGACGCTGACGGCGCCCTGCCCGACGTCCAGCCGGCCGAGTTCCTCGGCAGCCTGCCGTGCCTGGCGAATATCGGTCCAGTCCGCCTCGGCGGGTTGGACCGCGCCGAGCGGCCCGACCTCGGCCAGAAGATTGGGCGCGATATCCTGCGCGCCGATCACCTTGCAGCCATAGAGCTCGATGACCTCGATCACCAGCCGCAACAGCTTGTCGTCGCCGGCAGACGCCAGTGACCGCACGATGCGCGGAAAGTTCAGCAATGCCTTGATGTCGGGACGGATGGCGCGCCAGTCGGGGCGGCGCTTGACGGAACCGGACATGACCACGCGGTCTATGCCCTTCTCGCTGATCGTCTTCTTCAGACCAGCAAGATTCCCGGTGTCGATGTCGATATGTTCGAAGGACTGCCAGTCGCGCTCGGATTCACCGCGCAACGCCAGAATGAAGGGATCCTCACCCTGCTCCCTGGCAGCCTCGGCGAGATAGACCGGCAACAGCCCCCCTCCGGCAATGATCGCCAGGCGGCCGGTCTCGCGGGAGCGCTCGCCGTCCATGCCGCGCCCCTATTTCCGGGCAGGCGAAGTCAGGGCCCGGTCGCTGTCTGCCGCGATGAAGTCGAGGATTTCGATGACCTGCGGGCAATCGGCGTATTCGTCACGGATCGCGGCGGCATTCAGCCGGATCGACTGTTCGCCCTCGAATATCTGCTTGTAGGCGCGGCGCACGGTATGAAGCACCGCACGGTCGAGACCGGCGCGGGTCATCCCGACGATGTTCAGGCCACCGAGAACTGCCGGATTGCCGTTCGCCATCCCGTAGGGAATGACGTCATAGGCCACACCCGTCAGGCCGCCGATGAAGGCCTGGCGGCCGATGCGCGAGAACTGGTGGACGGCGGAGCCGCCGCCGAAAATCACCCGGTCGCTAACCGTCACATGGCCGGCCAGCATCACATTGTTCGACAGGATGATGTGATCGCCGAGAATGCAGTCATGCGCCACATGCGAATTGGCGAGGAACAGGTTGTTGTTGCCAACCGTCGTCTTGCCCTTGTCCTGCGCGGTCCCGGCATTGATGGTGACGCCCTCGCGCATCGTGCAGTTGTCGCCGATGGAAAGCGTAGTCTCCTCGCCATGGTGATGAACGCTCTGGGGCTCGCCGCCGATCACCGCCATCGGATGGACCGTGCAGCCGGAACCAAGCCGGGTGATGCCGGTAACCACCGCGTGATTGTGCAAGGTGACGTTATCGCCGAGCACCACACGGGGTCCGACATAGGCCATCGGCCCGATTGACGCGTTCTCGCCGATCACGGCGCCGTCTTCAACGACGGCCGTCGGATGGATCCTGGCAGATGCCGCAATCAGGCTCATTTATCACCTTTTTTCACCATCATGGCGCCGACGTCGGCTTCAGCGACAAGCTGACCATCGACCTTGGCGTCACAATGGAACTTCCAGATATTGCCGCGCTGCTTCTGCTTGACGACGTGGAACTTGACCTGATCACCGGGAACCACAGGCTTGCGGAACCGAGCGTTGTCGATGGTCATGAAGTAGACCAGATTGTCTGTCGAGCCGCTCTTGTGCGCACAGATCGCGCCGGCAGTCTGAGCCATGGCCTCGATCAGCAGCACGCCCGGCATGATCGGATTTTCCGGAAAGTGGCCGGTGAAATGCGGTTCGTTGACCGTCACGTTCTTGATGCCGACGGCGGAATTGTCGCCATCGACCTCGACGATCTTGTCGACCAGAAGAAACGGATAGCGATGCGGCAGGAGCTTCATCAACTCCATGATGTCGATCGTCGCAAGCTCGCTCGTATTGGCCTCTGTCATTCCTCTTTCCCCTCTTTCCGCTCTTGAGCCCGCGGCCGATTGACCGATCGCGCCATGACCTCCGCCGTCTCCTTGAGGAAGTCGCGGATCGGCCGCGCCGGGAAGCCACCATAGACCTGCCCTGCCGGGATATCAGCAGCCACCGCGCTGGCGCCGGCGATCTGTACACCGTCACCGATCGAGATGTGGCCGTTGAACCCGGATTGCCCCCCGATCTGAACACCGTTGCCGATCGTCGTGCTGCCGGCGATGCCCACCTGGCTGGCAATGCCGCAATGGCGGCCAATGCGCACATTGTGGGCAATCTGCACCTGGTTGTCGATCTTCGTGCCTTCGCCGATCACCGTGTCGTCCATGGTGCCACGATCGATCGTGGTGTTAGCGCCAATCTCCACATTGTCCTGGATGATCACCCGCCCGATCTGGACGATCTTCAGCAGTCCGCGCGGACCCGGTGCATAGCCGAACCCGTCCTGCCCGATGCGGGCGCCATTGTGGATGATGACATTGTCGCCGATCAGCGAGCAAAGAACGCTCGCCCCGGCCGCGATCGTGCAATTGCGGCCGATCTTGACATGGGGGCCGATGACGACGCCGGCGCCAATGCGCGTGCCGCTACCGATCACCGCGCCTGCGCCGATCACCGCGAAAGGCTCGACCTCGACATCACCCTCGAGCTGGGCGGACGGATCCACGGCGGCCTGCTTCGACACGCGGTCCTCCGCGGGCGCGGTACGCTCCGGGCGCATGGCGTCCGGATGCAGCAAAGCACCGACACGGGCGAAATCCGTATGCGGATGATTGCTGATCAAGACCGGAATATTATCGGGAACCAGTGGACGCAAGGCCCTTGTGCAAAGCACCGCCGTCGCGTTGCACGTGACGAAATCGGCCTTGTTGCGTCGAGCGAGAATATAGCAAATCTCGCCTTGCTTGGCGCGGGCGACCGGAGAAACGGTACGCACCCTCAAATCGCCATTTGCAGCATTCTCAAGTTCCGCCCCAAGAAACTCAGCAAGCTCTTTCAAGCTTACGCCATCATGGGGCGGAAAGAATTCATTATGCATCATAGATCAGCCAAAGCTCCGGAGCGGATGGGCCCGCAGTTCTGGTCTGCCGATATCAGAATTGGTTAGCGATGCCAAACCGGAAATTCTGAGTCTTGTCGTAGTCTTCCTTCAGGACCGGCACAGCGTAGTCGAAGCGGATCGCGCCGAACGGCGAACCCCAGACAACACCGAGACCCACGGATGCACGCAGGGACGCGTCCGTTCCCTCGGCGCTATCTCCGCCCAGGCTGACCTCGTTACCGAACAGCGTACCGGCATCCGCGAATACGGCGCCACGCAGGTTCAGGTCCGTCGGGATACCCGGAAGGGGGAACGACGCTTCGGCAGAAGCCGTGAAGTAAGTCGTGCCGCCAAGCGCGTCGCCGTTGGACATGCGCGGGCCGATGCCGTTGTTCTCGAAGCCGCGGATTTCACGTCCGCCGATCTGGAACTGGTCAAAGACGTTGAGGTTGCCGCCGAGCGAAGCAACATATCCGGCCGAACCGCTGAGGGATGCGACGACGTCCGCGTAATCGGAGACCGTGTAGAATGCCTTCGCCTTCGCAGTGATCTTGTAGAATTGCGAGTCACCGCCAAGACCGGCGATTTCGTTCGTCAGGCTTGCGTAAATACCCTCACGCGGCATCTGCATGTCATCGATCGTGTTGTAGACGATCGTGTTCGAGACAGACGACTTTGTCCACGGGCTATTGTCGACCAGATCCTTGTAGGGCTGGGACAGATCATCGTAGTCGGAGCCGCTGGAATCGTACTTCATCTGCTTGTAGTTATAGGCAAATGTGGTGCGCAGATCCTCGGTGATCGGAGCCGTCACGCGGAGCGTGAAGCCCTGTTCCTCGTAATCATAGTTATCGGCGCTGTCGCTTTCACTCCTGAAGATGTCAAAGCCAGCTGCGAGACGGTAGCCGAGGAAGTAAGGTTCCGTGAAGCTCAGCGAGTAGGTTCGAGCACCTTCGGTGCCGGCACCTGCAGCAACCTTGATATACTGACCGCGACCGAGGAAGTTCTTTTCCTCGATGGAGGCTTCCAGCATCAGGCCGTCGCCGCCGGCCGAATAGCCCGCGCCGATGCCGAATGAACCTGTCGGCTGGTCTTCCACATTCACGATGATGACCACACGGTCAGGTTCGCTGCCCGGCTGCGTCGAAATATCGACGGTCGTGAAGTAGCCAAGCGCTTCCAGGCGGCGCTTCGCACGCGAAATCAACTCGCGGTTAAACGCATCGCCTTCGCTGATGTCGAACTCGCGGCGGATGACGTAGTCACGGGTCCGGGTATTGCCGCGGATTTCGATGCGCTCGATATAGGCGCGCTCGCCCTGATCGACCAGATAGTTCACACCAATGGTATTGTTGGAGAAATCGCGGTCGCCACGCGGCGTCACGCGAGCGAAGGGATAACCCTGCGACGCAACCTTTGCCGCAATCGCTTCCATGGTCTTCTGCACGTCATCGGCGCTGTAGGTCTTGCCGGAGCGGGATTCGACCAGCGACTGCAATTCGCTCGGATCCACGCCTTCGACGCTCGATTCGACGTTCACGGCGCCGAAATTGTACTTCTCGCCTTCTTCGACAGTGAAGGTGATCGTATAGGTGTTGCTCGCCTCGTCCAGAACGGCGTCGGACGACACCACGCGGAAATCGGCGTAACCGTGATTGTAATAGAACTTGCGGAGCGCCGCTTCGTCAGCCTTCAGCTTGTCGGGGTTGTAAACGTCACGGCGCGTCAGGAATGACAGGAAGTTGGACTTCTTGGTGTTGACGATGGCTGCAAGCCGGCCGTCGGAGAACGCGTGGTTGCCGACGAAGTTGATCTGGTCGATCTTGGTGCGGTCACCTTCATTGATGACAAACGCGACGTTGAGGCGGCCCTGGCCAACATCGAAGGTCTGGGTCGTCACGCTGACATCGCTGCGGCCGATCGAGGCGTAGGCGTCCTTGATCGTCTGGATGTCGTTTTCGATCATGACCTGGTTATAAGGACCAAGCGGCTTCGTCTCGACGGCGGCGGCCAGCTTCTCGTCCTTGATCTTGCGGTTGCCGTTGAAGACCACCTGGTTGACCAGCTGACCTTCTGCAACATTCACGATCAGGCTGCTGCCGGAGACGCTGATGCTCACATTGGAAAAATAGCCGGTCGCATAGAGGTTCTTGATCGACTCATCGATATCGGCGTTGCTGAAACTCTTGCCGGGCTTGATCGTCAGGTTGGATCGAACGGTATCTGCGCCAACGCGGCCAGCACCCCGGACCACGATATTCTTGACGACCGCGGCCTCGGCCACCGTTGCGGATGCGATCACGACAGCTGCCGTGCCGGTAACCACCAAACTCGTGGACAGTGCAACCGCTGACACCGCGTTCAAGAACTTTGAACCAGCCTTCATTTTAAACTTACCTTTTCCGTTGCCCCAAAGTCGCCCTACCCGACTCTGGCCACATGTGCCGTTTTAACCGCTTTTGCACCACAAGCAAGGTCGCGGGTTAAAATCCATTTACTTTCAAATCAGCAAGTGGCCTGAAGGCCACTATCGTTTGCAATTATCGTAAACAGTTGGTTTTTCCGACCGTCCCTTCGGTTAACCGACCAGCGAACTTAGGTCGTTCCAGGTCGAAAACAGCATCAGCATCAAGACCATTACCAAGCCGATGCGAAATGCGATCTCCTGCGTCCTCCCCCCAATCGGTTTACCGCGTAGTGCTTCGACTCCATAAAACAACAGATGGCCACCGTCCAGCACCGGAACGGGCATCAGGTTAAGCAATCCGATAGATACCGACAGCACGGCCGCCAACTGTAGCAATGCGGCAACACCAAGCGTCGCCATCTGGCCGGAGGCCTGCGCAACCCTGATCGGGCCGCCGAGCTGATCGGCCTTCATCCGGCCTGTAATAATGTTCGAAATGTAGTCAAAGGTGCCGGTGACGATGTGCCAGCATTGCTGGACTGCCGCGCCAACCGCCGCGAACGGCCCGAATTTTTCCGTCCGGAACTTGCCCACCTGTTCATTGGTGATCACGCCGATGAGGCCGATCTCCGCCTTGTTGCCGAACCGGTCGGTCATTTCCTGGAGCTTCGGCGTCAACGGCAGATCGATCTCGCGGCCATCGCGCTCTAGCACCACCGACATGGTGATTCCCGGACGAACGCTCACATAGCGCCGGATGTCGTCGAAAGTGGAAATGCGTTCGCCGTCGATGGACACGAATCTGTCGCCAGGCAATATGCCGGCGGCCTGCGCCGCGCTCCCCGGCTGGACGTCGGCCACGACCGGATCGGCAACCGGCTTGCCGTACAGTGTGAACATCACCGCAAAGACGAGAATGGCGAACAGGAAGTTGGCAATCGGGCCGGCGGCGACCGTGATCGCCCGCTTCCAGAGCTTTGCGCCGCTGAAGCTTCTCGCCCGTTCCTCGTCCGTCATCGCGGCAAGCCCTTCCTGGTCGGGCCTGCTTGCGGCATCGTCATCACCGAAGAAGCGGACATAGCCGCCCAGCGGAATCGCCGACAGTTTCCAGCGTGTACCATGCTTGTCGGTGAAGCCGGCGATCTCGGGGCCGAAGCCGATGGAGAACGCCAATATCCGGATGCCGGACCAGCGTCCGGCCAGATAATGGCCCATCTCGTGGACGAAGACGATCAGGGACAGGACAATCACGAAAGGCAGGATATAGCCGATGATGAAGCCCGGAGCGCCTATGATATGTTCGAGCATGCTTTCACGATCCTTCCGGCCTCAGCCGCTCAGGCCAATCAGGTAGGCGCCGACGGATTCGATTGCCCCGCCGCTCGCCGCGTAGACGGCCCCCATCAGAAACGCCGCAAAACAGGCAAAAACAAGCCCATCCACCCGATCCATCACCCCGCCATGGCCGGGGATCAGGTGGCTGGAATCCTTTACGCCAAAACGGCGCTTTACGAAAGACTCGAACAGGTCACCGGCCTGGCTGCAGACCGAAAGCGCAAAGGCGATGACAATGATCCAGAGACCCGGCTCGGCAAATTCCGCATAGATGACCGCGCAGCCGGCCAAAACACCGAAAACAGCCCCGCCGATTGCTCCCGACCAGGTCTTGCCGGGGGAAATGCGCGGCGCCAGCTTCGGTCCGCCGATGGCGCGGCCGGTGAAATAGGCCAGCACGTCCGTGCCCCACACCACCGCAAATACAAACAGCATGGCCACAAGGCCCGGCTGGCTGTCGCCACGGATGGCCGCCAGCGAGATCGACGACAGTCCGGCGTAGAGTATGCCGCCGGGAAGCCACCAGCTTCTCTTTCGCACGGCCACCAGCAATGCGGCCGCCGCCACGGCGCCAAAAAGAAGCGGAACGGCAAAGGAATCGTCGCCGAACACGACGTTCAGGCCGATGACCGCCACCGATATCCAGCCCCAGGCATTGCCCTGCAGATCGACATCGGGCAGTCGCGTGATCGTCGACCATTCGTAATAGATGAGGAGGCCGATCGCAGCGGCCATAACGCGGAACGGCAAGCCGCCGTACCAGGTCACCACGAGAACGACGGCGGCCATGACGACGCCGGAGATGATTCTCAACTGCAATTCCCGCTGCATCAGGTTCCCGCCATCTTGCCGGGCTCGGCGAGCGCGCCGAAGCGCCGGTTGCGCATGGCGAATTTCTTCAATGCCTCGACCAGCAGAGCCTCCGTGAAATCGGGCCAGAACTCCGGAACGAATATCAGTTCCGAATAGGCGACCTGCCAGAGCAGGAAGTTGGAAAGCCGTTCCTCACCGCTTGTGCGGATGATGAGATCCGGATCGGGAATGCCGGCGGTGTCGAGCCGCGAGGAAATCAGGTCGGTGGTGATGTTGTCGGCCGCAAGCCGCCCGGCCTCGACGTCACGGGCGAGCGAAACAACCGCTCGGGTGATCTCGTCGCGCGAGCCATAGTTGAAGGCGATCACCAGCGTCAGGCCGGAATTGTTGCGCGTCGTCTCTTCCGCTTCGAGCAGCAGCGGCAGGATGTCGCCGCGCAGACCCGTGCGGTCGCCGATGATGCGGATGCGGACATTTTCGTTGTGCAGCTCTGCCAAGTCACGGCGAATGAAGAGCTTCAAAAGGCCGAGAAGATCGTTGATCTCCGTCTCCGGCCGCCGCCAGTTCTCCGACGAGAAGGCGTAAAGCGTCAGATAGCGAATGCCCAGCCGGCCAGCCGCCCTGACAGCGTCGCGTACGGCCTCCACGCCCTTGCGGTGCCCCATCGTGCGGGTAAGCCCCCGCGCATTGGCCCACCGCCCGTTGCCATCCATGATGATGGCCACGTGCTCAGGGACATGAGGCACTAGAGGCTCAGACATTCGCAATCCATCAAACAGAGCGCCGCCTTCATCCGCAGACCGCGCACATTAGACCTGCATGATTTCCTTTTCCTTGTCGACGAGCAAGTGGTCGATCTGAGAAATCGTCTCGTCGGTCAGCTTCTGCACCCTTTCCGACTGCGTGCGGCTGTCGTCCTGGCTGATGTCGCCGTCCTTCTCCGCCTTCTTCAGGCCGTCCATGCCGTCGCGGCGCACGTGGCGAATCGCGACCTTGGCCTTCTCGGCGTAGTCATGCGCGACCTTGACCAGCGACTTGCGGCGCTCTTCGTTGAGCTCCGGCAGCGGAATGCGCAGGTTCTGGCCGTCGATGATCGGGTTAAGACCGAGGTTGGATTCGCGGATCCCACGATCGACGGCGCCGACCATCTGCTTGTCCCAGACGTTGACCGCCAGCATGCGCGGCTCCGGAACGGTGATGTTGGCAACCTGGTTCAACGGCACGCGCGAACCGTAGGCTTCCACCGTCACCGGATCGAGAACGTTGGCCGAAGCGCGGCCGGTGCGCAGCGAGGCAATATCGCTTTTGAACGCGTTGATCGCGCCTTCCATGCGGCGCTTCAGATCGTTGAAGTCAATCCCTTCACTCATGGTCATTCTCCTGTCTAGTCCAGGGCCGCCGGTTTTCCAGGCGTAGCCCCTACGTCATTGTCAGTTGTCGGAGACGATCGTCTTGCAACCGCCGCCCTTCAGGATATCGGCAAAGCCACCCTTCTCGTGAATCGAGAAGACGATGATCGGAATGGAATTTTCGCGGGCCAGCGCAACGGCGGCGACGTCCATGACGGCCAGTCCGCGGTTGAGCACTTCGTTATGGGTCAGGTGATCGAAGCGGGTCGCGGTCGGATCCTTCTTCGGATCGGCCGAATAGATGCCGTCGACCTGCGTGCCCTTGAAGATCGCCTCGGCGCCCATTTCGGCGGCGCGGAGCGCTGCGGCGGAATCGGTCGTGAAGAACGGGTTGCCGGTGCCGCCGGCGAAGATCACCACGCGGCCCATCTGCAGGTGATAGAGCGTCGCGCGCTGGGAAAAGCTTTCGCAGAGTTCCGGCATGGCGATGGCCGAGAGAACCACGGTGTCGATGTTGAGCTTGCGCAGCGACGTGGCAAGCGCCAGCGCGTTGATCACGGTTGCCAGCATGCCCATGTGGTCGCCGGTCACCCGGTCGCCGCCCTTGGAGGCAACCGCCACGCCGCGGAAGATGTTGCCGCCGCCGACAACGACCCCGACTTCGACACCCATGGCCTTTGCCTCGGCGATATCGGAGGCAATCCGGTCGGCGACAGCCACGTCGATCCCGAACCCCTGGCTGCCCATCAGCGCCTCGCCCGAGGCTTTCAACAGAACGCGTTTATAGAGCGGCTGCACGGACATGTGATCTCCCGAATTTCGATTTCAAAGCCGGATACACGAAGGGCATCGCGTTGTCACGCGATGCCCTTCGTTTTCCATCAAGAAACGGTTTGGCCCGTTAATCAGCCCTTGGCGACTGCGGCAACTTCGGCAGCGAAGTCGCTCTCTTCCTTTTCGACACCTTCGCCGAGCAGCAGGCGGGCGATGCCCGTCACTTCGATCGCGGCGCCGGCTTCCTTTTCGGCTTCCTTCAGCGCGGCGGCGACGGTCAGCTCCGGATTGATGACGAAGGCCTGCGAGAGAAGTGCGACTTCCTCGAAGAACTTGCGCATGCGGCCCTCAACCATCTTTTCGATGATGGCGTCCGGCTTGCCGGATTCGCGGGCCTGCTCGATGAAGATCGCGCGCTCGCGGTCGGCAGCAGCCTGGTCGACGTCTTCGGCGCGAACGGCGAGCGGCGCCGTTGCAGCGACGTGCATGGCGACCTGGCGGCCGATCGAGGTCAGGACGGCCTTGTCGCCGACAGACTTCAGGGCGACCAGAACGCCGAGCTTGCCGATGCCGTCGCCGGCAGCGTTGTGGATGTAGGTGGCGACGACGCCGTGCTCGACTTCGAGCATGACCGAACGGCGCAGAGCCATGTTTTCGCCGATGGTGGCGATGGCATCCTTGATCGTGTCTGCAACGGACTTGCCGGTTGCCGGGTAGGTCGCGGCAGATACAGCATCGACGGTGCCGTCGGTGTGGAGCGCAACCTCGGCAATGCCGCGGACGATGTCCTGGAAGGCGTCGTTGCGGGCAACGAAGTCGGTTTCGGAGTTGACTTCGACGAGAACAGCCTTGTGGCCGGCGCTGGCGACGCCGATCAGGCCTTCAGCAGCGGTGCGGCCCGACTTCTTGTCGGCCTTGGCGATGCCCTTGGCGCGCAGCCAGTCGATTGCGGCTTCCATGTCGCCGTTGGTTTCGGCCAGCGCCTTCTTGCAATCCATCATGCCTGCGCCGCTCTTCTCGCGCAGTTCCTTCACCATAGCTGCGGTAATGTTGCTCATGTAATGCCTCTTTCAGCGTTCGTCGGGTGCCCTGCCCTCAGTCCCTCGCGGGTGAACCGGCACCGCATTTCGTTTTGGGCACGACTGTACCCGGAAGTATGACGGCGTGATGACAGTGAGAACGCCTCGGGGACGTTTACCGACCGGACATCAGGCCAGAAATGGAACAAGGCCGCTGGCGCTCTGAAAAGACACTGCAAACGGCCTTGCCCGGGATATGCTGAACTCTCGATGGCGGACCTTCCCGAGGAACGTCCGCCAAATCGCCGGATCAGGCTTCTGCTTCGCCTTCCAGGGCGGGCTCGACCGGAACTTCTTCCGAAGCGCCGAGGTCGCGGCCGGATGCACCCTGCTGGCGGGCGATGCCGTCGATGGCAGCGCGGGCGATCAGGTCGCAATAGAGAGCGATGGCGCGCGAGGCGTCGTCATTGCCCGGGATCGGGAAGTCGACATTGTCCGGATCGCAGTTGGAGTCGATGACGGCAACAACCGGAATGCCAAGACGCTTGGCTTCCTCGATGGCGATCTTTTCCTTGTTGGTGTCGATGATGAACATCAGGTCCGGAACGCCGCCCATGTCGCGGATACCGCCGAGAGCCTTTTCAAGCTTCTCGCGTTCGCGCTCGAGGTTCAGGCGCTCCTTCTTGGTGAAGCCCTGTGCGTCGGAAGCCAGGATCTCGTCAACCTTGCGCAGACGCGCGATCGAGTTGGAGATGGTCTTCCAGTTGGTCATCATGCCGCCGAGCCAGCGGGAGTTGACGTAGTACTGGGCCGAACGCTTGGCGCTGTCGGCGATGATTTCGGACGCCTGGCGCTTGGTGCCGACGAACAGAACGCGGCCGCCACGAGCGACGGTGTCGGACACGACCTGAAGGGCGCGCGACAGCATCGGAACGGTCTGACCGAGGTCGATGATGTGGATGTTGTTGCGGTCACCAAAGATGTACGGCTTCATCTTCGGGTTCCAGCGGTGAGTCTGATGACCAAAATGTATGCCTGCTTCGAGAAGCTGGCGCATGGAAAAATCGGGCAATGCCATGCCTTGTTACTCCTTTTCCGGTTGAACCTCCGTGGAGCAATGAACACCGCTTGGAACGGCGCCACCGGCGGAAAGGACCGGATTTCTCCCGGTCATTCCCAAGCTCCACGTGTGGAATGGTCGTGCCGTTACCGGCTCCGGCCCGGAAAATCAAGCCTTGGAGGCGAAAAAACAGGAAGTCCGTGACGATTCAGCCGATTGACGTCACTTGCACAGGGTGACGTTGGTCTTCAGGCCATCGAGGCGGGCAAGGCGACCGCCGAGCACGAAGTCACCATAGTCCATGGCAAGATCGTCGACGATGCCGTTTTCGAACAGCCTGAACGACATGCGGTAGACCGGCATGGCGTCATTGCTGTTGCTGTCCTTGTAGTAGGCGATCGTAACCGGCCAGGAGGGCACGGTGTCGAGCAGACGTTCGTCGACCGGGTTCTTGCCGGCCACGTCCTTGGCGTCTGCTTCATCACCAATCCGCTTGCCGATGACCGTGGTGGTCAAAAGGCTCTCGGCGGCATCGTCCGTTCCATCGAAAAGCCGCGACTGCACGAGCGTCTTGCCTTCCTTGGCCTGGTTGATGACTTCCATGAGATGTTCGGTGGGGAAGCGGCTCGCGGCCAGCTCCAGGGATTTTTTCTCGGGCTGGGAGAGTTTCACCGTCAGGGCGTCCGCGTTCTCGTGCGCCTCCCCCTTGACCTCCTTGTCGAGCTGGGACCCGGTGAAGGACTTCGTCTGGAAGGCGAAGTCACCGGTGCTCGGATTTTCAAACGTGATGGTCTGCTGATCCGTCGTCTTGGTGTCATCGTCGGTCGCTATGCGAGTGACGAAACGAAACTTTGTCGAATAGCCCTTGCAGCTGGAACCATCGAATTCATAGACCATGCGGCCCGTCATGCCGGATATGCCGGAACGCTCCGAGGCGCTCAGCAGGCTGATGTCGTAGACGGCGCGGTGCGGAGCCAGACTGGCATTCTGGTTGGCATCATCGACGGCGGCGAGGGCTGTGGCCTGAGAGCAGGACAGAGCCAGGGTGAAACCAGCGGCCAGGCGCAGATGATGCATTCAATTCCTCCTGTTGGACTCAGGCCCGATGCGATAGAAGCAATCAGCCGTCCGGCATAAAAGTCTGCCGGTCCTCGAACACTGTACAGCAAAAAAGGGAGTCAACAAGTGTCCGCGACAATTACAGCCCGCCTTAAGGAAATGGGATACGAGCTTCCCGTCGCCGCTGCTCCGGCAGCCAATTACGTTCCTTACGTCGTCAGCGGCAACCTTCTCTACCTTTCCGGCCAATTGCCGATGGAAGGCGGCAAAATTGCGGTGACCGGTCTCGTCGGCCGTGACCAGGACGTCGCCTCCGCCCAGCGCGCGGCCGAGCTTTGCGCGCTCAACATTCTGGCCCAGGCCAGTGCTGCGCTCGGCGGCGATCTCTCCCGCATCAAGCGCGTGATCAAGCTCAACGGCTTCGTCGCCTCGACGCCGGATTTCACCGAGCAGCACCTGGTCATCAACGGCGCCTCCAACCTCATCGCCAATGCGCTCGGCGAGCCTGGCAAGCATGCGCGCGCCGCCGTCGGCATGGCCGCCCTGCCGATGAACGCATCGGTCGAAATCGACGCCATCATCGAGATCGAAGCATGAGCGAGCTTGGCTGGCTGACAGAACGTCCGATCGCCCACCGCGGCTATCACGACACCAACAAGACAGTCTGGGAAAACACGCTTTCGGCCTTCCAGCGAGCCGTCGACGCGGGCTTTGCCATCGAATGCGACCTTCATTACGCCTCCAACGGCGTGCCGGTCGTCTTCCACGACCATACGCTCGAACGCCTCTGCGGCATTCCCGGCAATGTGCGCGATCGGACGTCGGCCGAACTCGGTCTGCTGTCGATCGGCGGCACCGCCGACAAGGTGCCGACGCTCAAGCAGCTTCTGCAACTGGTCAAGGGACGGGTTCCGCTCGTCATCGAACTGAAGGGCAGCGAAGGCGACGACGAGGGTTTTCCCGAGACGGTGCTCGAGGAGCTCGAGAGCTATGACGGGCCGGTGGCGCTGATGAGCTTCGACCACTGGCTTCTCAAAGACCTGAAGTCGCTCGGCTCGCCCCGCCCCGTCGGCCTGACGGCCGAAGGCGTCAAGCCGGAAGACTTCTTCAAGCACGACGAGGCCATGCAATACGGGCTGGACTTCATTTCCTATTGCGCTGCACACCTTCCGAATGCTTTCATTGAAGGACAGAAGAAGCGCGGTGTGCCGATCATCACCTGGACGGTGCGCGACGAGATAGGCCGCAAGCAGACCGCGCTCTATGCAGACCAGATGACCTTCGAAGGTTTCGATCCAAGGGAAGTAACCGGCGTTTCATGACCGGAACGGTATCCATTCGTGTCGAACAGAGCTTTCCGGCCATTTCGCCGGAAAGCTGGGGCCGCCTGTCGGGCACTTCCAAAGGCCAGGAAACGGCCTACAACCCCTTCCTGTCGCATGCGTTTCTCTCCTCGCTGGAGGAATCCGGATCGGCGACGCGACGGACGGGCTGGCTGGGTCACCACCTGGTGATGGAGACGGAGAAGGGCGAGCTTCTCGGCGCCCTGCCCTGTTACATGAAAAGCCACAGCCAGGGGGAATATGTCTTCGATCACGCCTGGGCGGATGCCTTCGAACGGGCCGGCGGGGACTATTACCCGAAGCTCCAGTCCGCGATCCCCTTCACGCCCGCCACCGGACCGCGCCTCTTGGTCTCGGAGGGGCAAGACAAGGCGATGGTGCGCGAGACGCTTGCCGCCGGATACCGCGAGGTTGCCACACGCCTCGGCGTCTCCTCGGCGCATGCCACCTTCCTTCCTGAAGACGAGGTCGGCCTTTTCGAGGATGCCGGCTTCCTGCACCGCACCGACCAGCAATTCCATTTCATCAACGAGGGGTACCGCGATCACGCTGACTTCCTCGACACGCTTGCCTCGCGGAAACGCAAGGCGCTGAAGAAGGAGCGGCGGTCGGCGCTGGAAGGCGGCATAGAAATCGACTGGCTGAGCGGCAGCGACCTTACGGAAGAGATCTGGGACCAGTTCTTTGCCTTCTACATGGATACCGGCAGCCGCAAATGGGGCCGGCCCTACCTGACCCGCGAATTCTATTCGCTGATCGGCGAGCGCATGGCCGACGACATCCTGCTGGTGATGGCCAGGCGCGAGGGACGCTATATCGCCGGCGCGATCAATTTCATCGGCGACGACGTCCTCTTCGGTCGCCACTGGGGCTGCATCGAGGACCACCCGTTCCTGCATTTCGAGGTCTGCTATCACCAGGCGATCGACTTTGCTTTGGAAAAGAAGCTGAAGCGCGTCGAGGCCGGCGCGCAAGGGGAACACAAGCTCGCGCGCGGCTACGTGCCGGTGACGACCCACTCCGCGCATTACATCGCCCACAAGGGCCTGCGCGATGCCGTTGCCAACTACCTCGTCCACGAGCGTCAGGACGTCGAGCACATGGGCGAGCTCCTGACAGCGCACAGTCCCTTCCGCAAGGGCGCGCCCGAGCAGGACTGATCCCGGCACTATCCGCTTGAAGGCCTGCCTGTCGGCTTGCTAGACAGGAGCAAACGAGAACAGGGAGAGAGGCACCATGCCGAAGAGCCAAGTCTACGACAGCGACAACATCTTCGCGAAGATCCTGCGCGGCGAAATTCCGTCGCATCGCGTCTACGAGGATGCCGACACGGTTGCCTTCATGGATGTGATGCCGCAGGGCACCGGCCATACGCTGGTCGTGCCGAAAGCCCCTTCCCGCAACCTGCTCGACGCCGACGCCCGCACGCTCGAAAAGCTGCTGCCGGTCGTCCAGAAGATCGCCATCGCCGCCAAGGTCGCCTTCGAGGCCGACGGCGTGCAGATCGTGCAGTTCAATGAAGCCCCGGCCGGCCAGTCGGTCTTCCACCTGCACTTCCACGTCATCCCGCGCTTCGACGGTATCCCGCTGAAGCCGCATACGGGGACGATGGAAAACAACGACGTTCTTGCAGCCAATGCGGCAAAGCTGAAATCGGCGCTCTAGGCGTGTACGATTACGATTGGCAAAGTTTGCCAATCTCTTTGACAGAAGCCGCAATCGATCCTATCGTCTCGACGATACGGAGGCTGTCATGGCGACAATGAATGTGTCACTTCCCGAGCAGATGAAGTCCTGGGTGGAAGAGCAGGCAAGCAAGGGCCGCTACAGCAATTCCAGCGACTACGTGCGCGACCTGATCCGCAAGGATCAGGAGCGCCAGCAGGCGCTGGCCGCCCTTCAAGCCGCGGTCACCGAGGGTCTTGAAAGCGGAGAGGCCCAGGCGTTCGACGCAATGTCCTTCAAGCGGCGGATGCGCGAAGGTCATGGCGCCGAATAGGCCCGCCACCTACAGGCTTTCTCCCAAGGCCCTGCAGGATATCGAAGGCATCTGGCGCTACACCGCCGAGACCTGGTCGGACGATCAGGCTGACGCCTACATCGATGAGCTCGTCGGCGTCTTCGGGCTTGTTGTCGACACGCCCGGACTGGGACGGCTCTATCGGGAGATCGATCCGCCCGTTCATATCCACGTCCACAAATGGCATCTGATCGTTTATCTGCCGGAGCCCGATACGATCACCGTGCTGCGTGTCCTAGGCGGCCGGCAGAACTGGCAGGCGATCCTCAAGGCAATCGAACCCTGAGACACACTCAGTAACCCAACGCATACAATCCGGCGATCAGCAGTCCTAAGCTCGCGCCAATGCCGATCGCAGGCTTGCGGCCGGTTGCCAGGAAGATGGCGAAACCGATGGCGGCGGAGCCGAGGCGCAGCCAGAGCGGTGTGCCGGCCAGGGTTCCGGATGGAAACAGGATCAGCTTGGCGATCACCGCGGCAACCAACGAGGTGGCGACCGCTCTCACCCATTGCAGGCTTTCGGAATTCTCATCCAGCCGGTTGCCGATCAGCACGCCGAGCCAGCGCCAGATGTCGGTCGCCAGCCAACCGGCGATCAGGATGAAGACGTAAGGCCACCACCACGGTCCGGGCACCATCATCAGCGCGCCCCCCAACCCTTGCGCCGCACGCGGTCGATGAGGTAGGCGGCCGTGCCGCCGACAAGGCCTGCGTAAAGAATGTCGAAGCCCGGCGCCAGAATGGTGAAGACGGGACCGGCAACAAGCCCCGTCAGCAGTGCGATATTGACCACCGGATGCTGCGCGGAAGCCCAGAGCGAGGTCAGGAAATAGATCGGCGTCAGGAAGAACAGCGCGCCGGCCAGGATCGGCGGCAGATCGGACACGACGCCGAAGCAGACCGTCACCAGGATGATGTTGGCAGTGGTCAGCGTCATGCCGAAGCCGGCAAAGAAGGCGATCCGCCGGTCGCGCGGCACATCCTTGATGCGCTGCATGGTGAAGACCCAGGCGGTGACGGCGATGAAATGCGACAGGAACAAGAGAAGCCATGTCGGCGTGCGTTCCGTCTTGATCTCGGGGATGAGCGCCGCCACCATCGGCATCAGCCGGATGGCCGAGAGCGCCACGGCGATGAAGCTCGCCAGAAGCCCCGCTCCGCCGGTTGCAGAACCGACAAGGATCATCTTCGACGGCAGGGCCCAGACAGCGCCGACCATGAAGGCCGCCTCGCCGCGGCTCACGCCCGACTGCACCGCGAAGGCGCAGAAGCCCACGAACGACGACATCAGGATCAGGGCCGGCAGCGAGTAGATGCCGCGCATGCCGGTTGCAAACCAGTAAGCGTTCGACTTCCCGCCCGTGATACCTGTCGCCATTTCCATGGATAAGTCGTTAGCTCAAAACATAAATGCCGGGCAAGAGAGCCCGGCATTTAATTTGTCACCCTTACGTTTCGGGCGGTCGACTACTTCTTCGCGGAAGCCTTCGAGGACCGTTTCGGCTTGGTGGCCGTTTCGCCGCCCTTGTCGCCATCCAGATCGGGTTCCGCCTCGATCGCGACCTCTTCCTTCTTCGGCTTCAGCGGCGCACCGTCCGGGATCGCCTCGAGGATGAGCCCGGTCGAACCGTCGTCCTTCTTGCCGGTCGTCACATGCACGACGCCGCCCTTCTTGAGCTTGCCAAACAGGATCTCGTTGGCGAGTTCCTTCTTGATATGCTCCTGAATGACGCGGGCGAGAGGACGCGCGCCCATCTTCTCGTCGTAGCCCTTCTCGGCCAGCCAGGCGATCGCGTCCTCTTCGAGATCGAAGGTGACGTTGCGCTCGGACAGCTGGGCCTCCAGCTGCATGATGAACTTCTGCACGACCTGATGGATGATCGTCGTCGGCAGCGGGGCAAACGGGATCGTCGCATCGAGACGGTTGCGGAACTCCGGCGTGAACAGGCGGTTGAGCGCCTCTTCGTCCTCGCCGGTGCGTCTGGACGAACCGAAACCGATCGCCGACTTCGACATTTCCGACGCGCCCGCATTGGTCGTCATGATCAGGATGACGTTGCGGAAGTCGATCTTCTTGCCGTTGTGGTCGGTCAACGAACCGTGGTCCATGACCTGCAGCAGGATGTTGAAGATGTCCGGATGCGCCTTCTCGATTTCATCAAGCAGCACGACAGAGTGCGGATGCTGGTCGACGCTGTCGGTCAGGAGCCCGCCCTGGTCGAAGCCGACATAGCCGGGAGGTGCGCCGAGCAGTCGCGAGACCGTGTGGCGTTCCATGTATTCCGACATGTCGAAGCGCAGGAGCTCGACGCCGAGCGACGACGCCAACTGCTTGGCGACCTCGGTCTTGCCCACCCCGGTCGGACCGGAGAAGACATAGGCGCCGATCGGCTTGTTCGGCTCGCGCAGGCCGGCGCGGGCAAGCTTGATCGAGGTCGAGAGCGCCTCGATCGCCTTGTCCTGACCGTAGACGACGGAGCGCAGTTCCTGCTCGAGATTGGCAAGCACCATCTCGTCGTCCTTCGACACCGTCTTCGGCGGGATGCGGGCCATGGTCGCGATCGTCGCCTCGATCTCCTTCTCGGTGATCATCTTGCGGCGACGCGAGGCCGGCAGCAGCATCTGGGCGGCACCGGTTTCGTCGATCACGTCGATGGCCTTGTCCGGCAGCTTGCGATCGGAGATGTAGCGCGCCGAAAGCTCGACGGCCGCCTTGATCGCCTCGTTCGTGTAACGAAGGTTATGATACTCCTCGAAATACGGCTTCAGGCCCTTCATGATGGCGACGGCATCGTCGATCGACGGTTCGTTGACGTCGATCTTCTGGAAGCGACGGACGAGCGCCCGGTCCTTCTCGAAGAACTGGCGGTACTCCTTGTAGGTGGTCGAACCGATGCAGCGGATCGCGCCCGACGACAGGGCCGGCTTCAGGAGGTTCGACGCATCCATAGCACCGCCCGAGGTGGCGCCGGCGCCAATGACCGTATGGATCTCGTCGATGAACAGCACGGCACCCGGAAACTCCTCGAGTTCCTTGACGACCTGCTTCAGCCGCTCCTCGAAATCGCCGCGGTAACGCGTGCCGGCCAGCAGCGTACCCATGTCGAGCGAGAAGATGGTCGCATCTTCCAGCGCTTCCGGCACCTTGCCTTCGACGATCCGCTTGGCCAGGCCCTCGGCAATCGCCGTCTTGCCGACACCGGGATCACCGACGTAGAGCGGGTTGTTCTTCGACCGGCGGCACAAGACCTGAATCGTCCGGTTGACTTCGGCCTCGCGGCCGATCAGCGGATCGATCTTGCCCTTCAGCGCCTTCTCGTTGAGATTGACGCAATAGGCCTTCAGCGCATCCTGCTGCTTCTTCGGACCGTCTTCGTCGCTGGAACGGGATGCCGACGGCTTGCTTTCGGCAGGACCGTCATCGGCACCGCGCGGCGCACGCGGCTGAGAGGCGCCGGGGCGCTTGCCGATGCCGTGCGAGATGTAGTTGACCGCGTCGTAGCGGGTCATCTCCTGTTCCTGCAGGAAGAAGGCCGCATGGCTTTCCCGCTCGGCGAAGATGGCAACGAGGACGTTGGCGCCGGTCACCTCTTCCCGTCCGGAGGACTGGACGTGAATGACGGCGCGCTGGATCACCCGCTGGAAGCCGGCGGTCGGTTTGGAATCCTCGTCATATCCGGTGATCAGATTGGCGAGTTCGGTGTCGACATAGTCGACCAGTGTCTTTCGAAGGGTGTCGAGATTGACATTGCAGGCACCCATGACCGCTGACGCATCCGGATCGTCTATCAAGGCGAGAAGCAGATGCTCGAGCGTCGCGTATTCCTGATGACGCTCGTTTGCGTAGGTCAGTGCCTGATGCAGTGCCTTTTCCAGGCTCGGCGAAAATGTTGGCACGCTTGGTTCCTCACTTCTTTTCCATGACACATTGCAGCGGATGCTGGTGCTGGCGGGCGAAGTCCATCACCTGACTGACTTTGGTCTCAGCGATTTCGTAGGTAAAGACGCCGCATTCTCCGACTCCGTGATTGTGGACATGAAGCATGATTATGGTCGCGCTCTCCCGGTCCTTCTGGAAGAACCGTTCGAGAATGTGGATGACGAACTCCATGGGGGTGTAGTCGTCATTGAGAAGAAGAACGCGATACAGACTGGGTTTCTTGGTCTTTGGTTTGGTCTTGGTGATGACAGAGGTGCCGCGCCCCGCGCCGTCGCCGCGGCCATCGTCATCTTGTTGCATAAGGATCGGCTCAGCGATCATTCTATCACTTTCCTGTTGGCGCAAGATCGGCCGCCATGATGGCCGCCGTGCAAATCATCCTATTAACTTAGATCATTGCCGCGAAATTTTAAGTCCCCAATTCTGCGGTGCAAACATATTTGAACGCGGATCGCTGCAATTCGCGCCTTCGGGGCCTTCCGGAACGCAGAGAGGCCGGTCGCGTTTCAGCAACCGGCCTCTCGAACGAGATCCGTAGATATTATTTCTGTCGGCCTTCTCAGGCGGCGACGGCTTCCTCGGCCTTGGCGACCGCGCTCTCGTACGGCTTGTAGGCAGCCTTGGCGAGATCGGCGTACATTTCGCTCATCTTGGTCGACTGGGCGACGAAGCCTTCATAAGAGGACTTCACGAAGCTGGTCTGCAGTTCCATGGCAGCCTCGATGCTGCGCGTGCCGGCAAGCGCCTCGATATGGGCGACGCCGTCCTGGAAAGACTTCTTGGAATAATCGGCGGCTTCCGCAGCGATACCCTGAAAGCCCTTGGTGATGTCCGAATAGGTCTTCAGCATCGCGTCCATGGCTTCCTTGCCCTTCAGGCTTGCTTCCTCGAAATTATACATGATGCAGTTCCTTCCGATAACGACTGTTGCTGAAAGGATTAGTGCGTCGCACAATGGATGTCAAGATTTTTGTGCGATGCAGCAATTCAATCGAATGCCATTTCACACCAAGCCATTGTCCGAATGGCCTGCGTCAGGATGATGACGCTGGCGCTCCGAAAACCTCTTTTTTGCGGGGTCTCGCCAGCTACAAGATGCCGCATGGCGAAACCAGCAGCCCGAGACCGAAAACGCCGAAAGCCGGTGGCATGGCCACCGGCTTTCGGGTTCGTTTCGTCCGTGACTGAACGGCGACGCGCCGCTCAGAGATCGATGTCGAGGATCGCCATCGAGAAATTGTAGGAAAGATCACCATCCTCGTCGTCCCGGAAGACGACGCCGAGGAACTCTTCGCCGAGATAGACTTCCGCCGAGTCGTCCTTGCGCGGGCGCGCCTTGACCACCATCGTCGGATTGAAATTGCTCTTGAAATAGGCGTCGAGCTTCTTGATCTCTTCAGGTTTCACTGAATCTTCTCCATCGAGGTCCACAGATTTGCCGCGCTTCTCGCATGCAGGTTGCAGGCTGTAAAGGCCCGATCGAGCGAAGTGAGCAAAAGCGGCGACGCACTCAGTCGCACGGCAGGTGGGTCTGGTCCATCGACCGCGAAGGCTCCGAGCAACCGGCCTCGCCGACCACCTTGGCCGGTACCCCGGCGACCGTCGTGCTGGGCGGAACGGCCTTCAGGACCACGGATCCCGACGCAATGCGCGAGCAGCAGCCGATCTCGATATTGCCGAGCACCTTGGCGCCGGCACCGATCAGCACGCCGTTACCGATCTTCGGATGACGGTCACCGCTTTCCTTGCCGGTGCCGCCAAGCGTGACGTCCTGCAGGATGGATACATTGTCGCCGATGACGGCGGTCGAACCGACAACCAGCCCCGTCGCGTGATCGAGAAAGATGCCCTTGCCCATGCGCGCCGCCGGATTGATGTCCGTCTGGAAGACGCTCGAGGAACGGGACTGCAGATAGAGCGCGAAATCGCGGCGGCCCTTGTTCCAGAGCCAGTGCGCCAGACGATGCGTCTGGATCGCATGGAAGCCCTTGAAGTAGAGGACCGGCTCTAGAAAGCGCGTGCAGGCCGGGTCGCGGTCGTAGACGGCCTGGATGTCGACCCGGAGGATGCTGCTCCATTCCGGTTCCTCGGCGAGCATTTCCTCAAACGTCTGGCGCAGGAGCGTCGCCTGGATGTCCGGATGATCGAGACGCTCGCAGATGCGATAGATCACGCAATCCTCGAGGCTCTTGTGATTGAGAACCGTCGAATAGAGGAAGGCCGTCAGCACGGGATCACCGAGCGCGGCAGAACTTGCCTCCTGGCGCATGCTATCCCAGATCGGGTCCATCGACTTGACCTGTTCGGCCCTGCGGGCCTCGTGTGTTGCGACCATCGGTCGTCTCCTTGCTGGCAACGAGCATCGGCTCAATATAGAGGACGCCGGGCCTTTTACAAATAGGCGGCCGCAACGCGATTAACGGCCGGTTTCCGCATTGGCATCGCGCCCGTCGCGATGCGCTGATGTCACTGGCCGGAGACGTGCTCCAGAAACTCCAGAACGGCCTTCTTGAACACCTTGTCGCCGACGGCCAGCATGTGGTCGCGGCCGGGAATGTCGAGCGCAACGGCATTCGGGATCAGGTCGGCAAGTTCCTGAGCCGAGCCGGCAATATCGTCCTTCGTGCCGACGCCGATCAGGACCGGCAGATCGAGCTTTGCGATCTTCTCGCGGGAGACGAGATCGCGCGACGTGGCGATGCAGGCGGCGAGCGCGAGCCGGTCGCTCTTCGTCTGGTCGGCGAAGGCGCGGAACATGCGCCCGCGTTCATGCGTGACGTCATCCAGGGAGGGGGCGAGCAAGGCATCGGCGATCGGATCCCAATCCCCTACCCCGTCACACATGCCGATGCCGAGGCCGCCGAAGATTACCGAGCGCAGCCGGTGCGGATCGGAGAGCGCCAGGAAGGCGGAAATGCGCGCGCCCATGGAGTAGCCCATGACATGCGCCTGGTGAATGCCGAGATGATCGAGAAGCGCCAGCGCGTCGCCGGCCATCATCTGCGGATGATAGACCTCCGGCTCATGTGGCTTGTCGCTGCGGCCATGGCCACGATTGTCGAGCGCGATCACCCGATAGCCGGCATCGCCGAGCGTCTTCAGCCAGCCCGGATGCACCCAGTTGACCGTTGCAGTCGAGGCGAAACCATGGATGAGAAGGATCGCCTCCCCGCTCGCATCGCCCTCATCGAAATAGGCGATGTTCAGGCCGTCGTGGACGAAGGAGGAAAAGCTCGGCGCATTCAGGTTCATGGCGTATCGGGGGCTCCGGTCTTGACGCTCTGACCGCTCACATCGGCCAGCGCATGGAAGATGCGGTGAAAAACCACGGCGATGACGCGATTTCAACCCTACACATTTCAAATGATCGGCGATAATGTCCGCCGCAATCGATAACCGCTACGGAGACCATCATGGCCGGCCACTCAATTCCGCACTTCCAGAACGACGGCGGATACCGCGAAATCCAGATCGGTGTGAAGGAATTCATGTGCACGGGCGCGTCCGTTCCCTTCGACCATCCACACATCTTCATCGACATGGGCGACGACAACGAAAAGGTCTGTTCCTACTGCTCGACCCTCTACAAGTACAATCCGGCGCTCAAGGCGGAAGAAACCGTTCCGGCCGGCTGCACCTTTCACATGAACGCCGCCTGACAGACAGGCTGGCATCCGGCCGCGTGGCGCCTGCCCCAGCGCCCCCGGCCGTGAAAAAGAGAACGGCGGCATTTCCATGACCATAAAATCCGCATTGATCGCCGGCGCCGGCATTGCCGGCCTGACCTCGGCGCTTGCGCTTGCGCGCGCCGGCATAGCCTCGCGCATCATCGAGCAGGCCGAGGAACTCCAGGAGGTCGGCGCCGGCCTGCAGATCTCGCCGAACGCCTCCCGGCTGCTGGCCGAGGTCGGCGTGCTGCAACGGCTGGAGCCCCGATGGCTGGAGCCAGAGGCAATCAGGCTGGTCTCGGGCCAGAGCCTGAGCACGCTCGCAACCGTGCCGCTCGGCGCGTCCGGACGCATCCGCTGGGGCGCACCCTACGGCGTCCTGCACCGCGCGACGCTGCAAAAGGCGCTCGTCGAAGCCGTTCTGGAAAATCCCCTATGCCGGCTCGAGCTCGGCCACCGACTGGAACCGGAGACGCTTGAGGGCGCGATGGCGGAGAGCGGCGCGGAGCTGCTCATCGGAGCCGACGGCGTCTGGTCGCGGGTCAGAAGCCGCGTGCCCGGCGCGCCCATCCCGCGCTTCTCCGGCAATGTCGCCTGGCGCTTCGTCGTGCCCGCCGATCAGGCGCCGGAAGTGCTGAGGCGCGATTCGGTGACCGCGCTGCTCGGCCCGTCCGCCCACCTCGTCTGCTATCCGCTGAAGGAAAGCGGCGGCTTCAACCTCGTCGCCATCACCTCCGGCATCAATCCCGGCGAGACCTGGAACGCCCCAAGCGACCCGGCCGGCCGGCTATTGATGGAGACCGCATTCAAGAGCTGGCATCCGACGATCCGCAAACTTCTTGACGATGGCGAATGGCCGGTCTTCTGGCCATTGAACGAGGTCGGCTCCGGCCGCTGGCAGAACGGTAGCGATACCGTGCTGATCGGCGATGCTGCCCATGCGATGATGCCGTTTGCCGCCCAGGGCGCGGCGATGGCGATCGAGGATGCCTTCGAACTGGCCGCCCTCCTCGCCCGCCTGCAGCTTGGACCGGCGCTTGCCACCTTCGAGAGCCGGCGGCGGGAGCGCGCGACGAAACTCTCTCGGCGCGCCGCCTTCAACAAGTTCGCCTATCATGCGACCGGTCCCGTCCGCTTCGGACGCGACCTGGTCCTTTCGATGCGATCGCCGCAGTCGCTTGCCGGCGATCTCGACTGGATCTACGGCTACCGGATCGGGGGCTGAGCGCCCCCGAAGCCTTCAGACGGCGGCAGCGGCGGCCAGACCCGCCTCGATGTCCTTTTTGATGTCGGCGACATCTTCCAGACCGATCTGCAGGCGCAGCACCGGACCTTCCGTCGGCCCCTTGCGGATGGTGCGGTCAGACAGGTTCACGTGCACGGCCAGGCTTTCAAACCCGCCCCAGGAATAGCCGAGGCCGAACAGCCGCAGCGCATCGAGGAAAGCATGCGCCTTCGCCTTGAAGCGGTCGGGGTTATCGGCAGCCAGCACGACGGAGAAGATGCCGCTCGCGCCGGTAAAATCCCGCTTCCAGATCTCATGGCCGGGGAAGCTCTCCAGCGCCGGGTGCAGGACCCGCGCCACGTCGTCGCGCGTCTCCAGCCAGCGGGCGATCTCCAATGCGCTTTCCTGATGGCGTTCGAGCCTGATGCCCATCGTCCTCAGGCCGCGCAGGATCTGGTAGGCGTCATCAGGCGCCGCGCACATGCCGAGCGAAAAGTTGCCTTCCCAGAGCCTGGCCCAGCATTCCTTGTTGGCCGACACCGTGCCGAACAGGACGTCGGAATGGCCGGACGGATATTTGGTCGCCGCGTGAATGGAAATGTCGACACCATGGTCGAGCGGACGGAAATAGAGCGGCGTCGCCCAGGTATTGTCCATGGTCACCACCGCGCCATGGCGGTGGGCTACGGCCGAAATCGCGCCGATGTCCTGCATCTCGAATGTGTTGGAGCCCGGCGCTTCGGTGTGGACGAGCTTGGTATTCGCACGCATCAGCGATTCGATGCCGGCGCCGATTTCCGGATCGTAGTACTCGGCCTCGACGCCCAGACGCTTCAGCATCGTGTCGCAGAAATGGCGGGTCGGACCATAGACCGAATCAACGATCAGGGCGTGGTCGCCGGCCGACAGGAAGGCGAGAAACGGAACGGTGACGGCAGCAAGACCGGACGGGACCAGGATCGTGCCCTCGGAGCCTTCCAGCTCGTTGATCGCGTCGGCCAGCGCATCGGAGGTCGGCGTGCCCCGCGTGCCGTAGGTGTATTTCTGCCCGCGCGTCTCCATGGTACGCGCATCGGGAAACAAGACCGTCGAAGCGTGCACGACCGGCGGATTGACGAATCCATGGAACTCGCGCGGATTGTGTCCGCTGTGTGCCAGGCGCGTGTTGATGCCAGCGCCTTCCATCTTTGACTTCATATCGTTCATCGGGGGGTCTGCCTATCGTTCAAAAACTGTGGATATGGGGAGGATTTCGACGCCAGACATGGCCCGGATGAACAATCCCGTCAAGCACGACACGTCCCGGAAAACTGCCGTTACGTCAGTCAATCCGGAAAGGCCCCGTTGTCACTTTTTTATGCAGCAAACTGCCTCATCTGGCACTTTTTGCCCGTTTTCCGGCCTGTTTTTACCAAAAGCCGCAATTGCGAAGACGATTTTTTAGATAAGGGTTGACCCTCAGCATTTTTTACGACTGTGATAGCGATACTCGCACCGGGAGGTTTCGCGAGACGTGCAGGGCTGGTCTGGAAACATGGATCGGTTTTGCGCCAAAACAGTCTTAAGACAACAGACAAACATAAGGTTGGGAAAAATGAAAAAGACACTTCTGTCCGCCGCTCTCGGCGCAGCAGTCTTTGGCCTCGGCGCACACGCCGCTTCTGCTGCGACGCTGGACGACGTCAAAGCCAAGGGCTTCGTGCAGTGCGGTGTAAGCCAGGGTATTCCGGGCTTCTCGAACCCTGACGATAAAGGGGAATGGTCTGGTCTCGACGTCGATTATTGCCGCGGCATCGCTGCCGCCGTCTTCGGCGACGCAACCAAGGCGAAGTTCACGCCTCTCTCCAGCAAGGACCGCTTCCCGGCCCTGCAGTCCGGCGAAGTTGACGTCCTGACGCGTAACACCACCTGGACGATCAGCCGCGACACGTCGCTCGGCTTCAACTTCCGCACCGTCAACTACTATGACGGCCAGGGCTTCATGGTGAAGAAGAGCCTCGGGGTTTCGTCGGCTCTCGAACTCTCCGGCGCCGCCGTCTGCGTTCAGACCGGCACGACGACCGAACTCAACCTCGCCGACTACTTCAAGGCCAACGGCCTCGAGTACAAGCCGGTCGTGTTCGAGAAGGAAGCCGATGCAACCGGCGCCTATGACGCCGGCCGTTGCGACGTCTACACCACCGACCAGTCGGGCCTCTATGCTATCCGCCTGACGCTCAGCAGCCCGGATGACAACATGGTTCTGCCGGAAGTCATCTCCAAGGAGCCGCTTGGCCCGGCAGTGCGCCAGGGCGACGACCAGTGGTTCGATATCGTCAGCTGGGTACACTACGCCATGGTCAATGCTGAAGAACTCGGCATCACCTCGGCCAATGTCGACGACATGAAGGCCAACGGCAGCCCGGACATCAAGCGCATGCTCGGCTCCGAAGAAGGCACCAAGATCGGTACCGACCTCGGCGTCTCCAACGACTGGGCCTACAGCATCATCAAGCAGGTCGGTAACTACGGTGAAGTTTTCGCCCGCAACGTCGGTCCGGAAACGCCTCTGAAGATCGACCGCGGCATCAACGCGCTGTGGACCAAGGGCGGCCTGCAGTACGCTCCGCCGATCCGCTAAGACAAGTTCAGATACTGACTTGATGTGGGGAGGCAGTGGCAACGCTGCCTCCCCATGTGCAACCCGACAAGGGCAATTAAGACTCCCGCAAAGGGAGAATAAGGGGAAAAGGCAAAATGGCTGACCATGCGTTAAGCTCGCCAAACGCCGGATCCAGCAGTGGCACGTCTCTCATCTACGACCCGAAAGTCCGCGGGATTTTCTATCAGGTCGTGACCGTCGCCTTGCTGGTCCTTTTCGTCTGGACAGTGACGAACAACACTATTCACAACCTTCAGAAAGCCAATATCGCCTCAGGTTTCGGCTTCTTGAGCGGTCGCGCCGGTTTCGACATCGGCCAGCACCTGATCGACTATTCCAGCGACTCGACCTATGGTCGGGCGCTCATCGTCGGCATCCTCAACACCATCCAGGTCGCGGTCTTCGGCATTATCACGGCCTCGATCATCGGCTTCCTGGTCGGCATCGGCCGGCTGTCGCACAACTGGCTGATTGCCAAGATCTGCCAGGTCTATGTGGAAATCTTCCGCAACATTCCACCGCTCCTCGTCATCTTCTTCTGGTACAAGGGCGTTCTGGCGATCCTTCCGCAGCCGAAGGATGCCATCCAGCTTCCCTTCGACATCTTCCTCAGCAATCGCGGCTTCGCCTTTCCCAAGCCGATTTTCGGCGAGACCTTCCTGATCGTCGTCGCGGCATTCGTGATCGGCATCATCGCGTCGATCTTCATCTCGTCCTGGGCGACAAAGCGGCAGATGGCGACCGGGCAGCAGTTTCCGAAGGGTTGGACCAGTCTTGGCCTGATCATCGGTCTGCCGATCCTGGTCTTCCTCGTCCTCGGCATGCCGATCACCTTCGACATTCCCGTTGCCGGTCGCTTCAACCTGCAGGGCGGATCGCTGATCGGTCCGGAATTCATGTCGCTCTATCTGGCGCTCTCCTTCTACACGGCAGCCTTCATCGCGGAAATCGTCCGTGGTGGCATCAAGGCGGTCGCCAAGGGGCAGACCGAAGCCGCCAACGCGCTTGGACTGCGGTCCGGCGTGACCACGCGACTGATCATCATCCCGCAGGCGCTCAGGATCATCATTCCGCCGCTGACCAGCCAGTACCTGAACCTCACCAAGAACTCCTCGCTCGCCGTCGCCGTAGGCTTCGCCGACGTGGTGGCCGTTGGGGGAACGATGCTGAACCAGACCGGCCAGGCCGTCGAAATCGTCGGGCTCTGGCTGCTGATCTACCTTTCCATGTCGATCAGCACGGCCATGTTCATGAACTGGTTCAACGCCAAGATGGCACTGGTGGAGAGATAAGCACATGGCTACGAATAATCTCGCCTTCGTGCGTCGCGACATGGCCCCGGCCCAGCCGGCGCCTTCAAGCGTGGTCGGACCCGTCCACTGGATCCGCGAAAACCTGCTGGCAACGCCGAAGGACGTCGTTCTGACGATCGTCGCCCTGGCGCTGCTGGCCTATATCCTGCCGGGCATCATCGACTGGCTGCTGATCAATGCGGTATGGACCGGCAGCGACCGCACCGCCTGCGCCACCATCGCACAGGGCGGCGTCCTGCCGGACGGCCAGGCAGGCGCCTGCTGGGCCTTCGTCGGCGCGAAGTTCCAGCAGTTCATCTTCGGGCGCTACCCGTTCGACGAACGCTGGCGGCCGATCCTGGTCATGGCGATGTTCGTCGTGCTGCTGATCCCGATGCTCATCCCGAAGGCGCCCCACAAGGGCTTGAACGCATTCCTTCTGTTCCTGGTGCTGCCCTTCGTGTCGTTCTTCCTGCTGTCGGGCGGCTTCGGCCTCCGCCACGTGGAGACGCCGCTGTGGGGCGGTCTGATGATCACCCTGATCCTGTCCTTCTTCGGCATCGTCGTTTCGCTGCCGGTGGGGATCGTGCTCGCGCTCGGACGACGGTCCAACATGCCGGTCATCCGGCTGCTCTGCGTCGTCTTCATCGAGGTCATCCGCGGCGTGCCGCTGATCACGGTCCTGTTCATGGCGAGCGTCATGCTGCCGTTGTTCCTGCCGGACGGCTGGACCTTCGACAAGCTCCTGCGTGCGCTGATCGGCGTGTCGCTGTTCTCGTCCGCCTATATGGCGGAAGTGATCCGCGGCGGCCTGCAGGCGATCCCGAAAGGACAGTTCGAAGGTGCGGATTCCCTGGGTCTCAGCTACTGGCACAAAATGCGGCTCGTCATCCTGCCGCAGGCGCTGAAGCTGGTCATCCCGGGCATCGTCAACACCTTCATCGGTCTCTTCAAGGATACCTCCCTCGTCTCCATCATCGGTATGTTCGACCTGCTCGGCATCGTCACGCTGAACTTCTCGGACGCGAACTGGGCGACCCCTGTGACCCCGATTACCGCCTTTGTCTTTGCAGGTCTGGTCTACTGGATCTTCTGCTTCGGCATGTCTCGGTACTCGCAGTTCATGGAACGTCACCTCGACACCGGTCACAAACGCTAAAAACCTCAGGGGAATACAAATATGGCACAAGCTCAAACAACTGGCGCCGCCAAGCCCAAGACCGATACCGCCATCGAAATCATCGGCATGAACAAGTGGTACGGCGAGTTCCACGTGCTGCGCGACATCAACCTGAAGGTGACGTCGGGCGAGCGCATCGTCATCGCCGGCCCGTCGGGCTCCGGCAAGTCGACGATGATCCGCTGCATCAACCGCCTGGAAGAACACCAGAAGGGCAGAATCATCGTCGATGGCATCGAACTGACGAACGACCTGAAGAAGATCGACGAGATCCGCCGCGAAGTCGGCATGGTGTTCCAGCACTTCAACCTCTTCCCGCATCTGACGATCCTGGAGAACTGCACGCTGGCGCCGATCTGGGTTCGCAAGATGCCGAAGCGCGAAGCCGAACAGATCGCCATGCACTTCCTGGAGCGCGTCAAGATCCCGGAACAGGCCAACAAGTATCCGGGCCAGCTCTCGGGCGGGCAGCAGCAGCGCGTGGCGATCGCCCGCTCGCTGTGCATGAAGCCGAAGATCATGCTGTTCGACGAACCGACCTCGGCACTTGACCCGGAAATGGTCAAGGAAGTGCTCGACACCATGGTCGGTCTCGCCGAGGAAGGCATGACCATGCTGTGCGTGACCCACGAAATGGGCTTTGCGCGCCAGGTCGCCGACCGGGTCATCTTCATGGACCAGGGCCAGATCGTCGAACAGAATTCGCCGGCCGAATTCTTCGACAATCCGCAGCACGAGCGCACCAAGCTCTTCCTCAGCCAGATCCTGCACTAGTTATCTGCCTGCAGTTCAGTCATCTCAGCGGGGCCCTTCACGGGCCCCGTTTTTCTTTGCGTGCAGAATGTCCGTCCCGCGCGTCCCGGCGGTTGCGGTCGTGCCTGCCTCATGCATACTGCCCCATCATCGACCCGCTTCCGGAGGCCCCATGTCGCATCACCTGAAATTCTTCATCGACGGCGCCTGGGTGGACCCCGACGAGGCACGGACGCTCGACGTCATCGATCCATCGACCGAAGAGCCCTTCACGCAGATTGCGATCGGCGGGCCCGCCGACGTCGACAGGGCCGTAGCGGCCGCCAGGACGGCGTTCGAGACATTTGGCTACTCAGCCCGGGAAGATCGCCTCGCGCTGCTCAGGCGCATCCTCGCGGCCTATAATGACCGCTTTGAAGACATCGCGCGGGCGGTCAGCCAGGAAATGGGCGCGCCGCTTGCCTTTGCGCGCGACAGCCAGGCCTGGGCCGGCCGCGCGCATCTGGAGGCAACCATCGCCGCCTTCGAGTCCATGCACTTTTCGGAGAGCATCGGCACGACGACCGTGCTGCGCGAACCGATCGGCGTCTGCGCCTTGATCACGCCTTGGAACTGGCCGCTGAACCAGATCGTCTGCAAGGTCGCGCCGGCGATCGCCGCTGGCTGCACCGTGGTGCTGAAGCCGTCCGAGATCGCGCCGATCAGCGGCATCATCTTCGCCGAGGTCATGGAAGCCGCCGCGACGCCGAAGGGTGTCTTCAATCTCATCAACGGCACCGGCCCCGATGTCGGCCAGGTCATGGCGGGTCACCCGGACGTGGACATGGTCTCCTTCACCGGCTCGACGCGCGCCGGCATCATCGTCGCCAGGACGGCGGCCGACACCGTCAAGCGGGTCGCGCAGGAGCTTGGTGGCAAATCGGCCAACATCATCCTGCCGGATGCCGACTTCGACACCGCCGTCACCGAGGGCGTGAAGGGCTGCTTCGGCAATTCCGGCCAGTCCTGCGATGCGCCGACACGCATGCTGGTGCCGAAGGACCGGCACGACGATGCCCTGGCAATCGCCAAGATGGCCGCGGAGGCGTTCACCACCGGAGACCCGCGCAAGGATGGGACCGATCTTGGGCCCGTCGTCAGCCAGGTGCAGTACGACAAGATCCAGCGGCTGATCGAGACAGGCATCGCCGAAGGCGCAACGCTGGTGACCGGCGGCCCCGGCCGGCCGGAAGGCCTCAATCGCGGCTATTACATCCGGCCGACGGTCTTTGGCCACGTCACCCCCGACATGACGATCGCCCGCGAGGAGATTTTTGGACCGGTGCTCTCGATCCTCTCCTACGAGGACGAAGAGGAAGCGATCCGGATTGCCAACGACACGGTCTACGGGCTCGCCGCCTACATCCAGTCCGGCGACATCGAGCATGCCCGCGCGGTGGCCAAGCGCATGCGGGCCGGCTCGGTCTACCTGAACTATCCCGACTGGGACACGTTCGCTCCCTTCGGCGGCTACAAGCAGTCCGGCAATGGGCGCGAATATGCCGGCTGGGGCATTCACGACTTCCTGGAGATCAAGGGCGTCGTCGGCTGGGGATCGTGACGCCTCCGAGGATGGTCCGGGCGGCTACGCTGCCGCTCGGGATTCCCTCGCCTGTCGACGACCGCAGTTCCTGTCCAGGCCCTATTTTTCGGCTGCCAGCATATGACCGTCATACAATCCCGCTAGATCACGGCGATCAACGGGATATGGTGGCGTCGATCATATTGCATCGCAGCATGATTCTTGTTGATATGTGGGGGAATCACATTGTCAGGCACGGACACCACCATGAACCGATATGATCTCGTCGTCATCGGCAGCGGCCCGGCAGGACGCCGCGCCGCCATCCAGGCCGCCAAGCTTGGCAAGGATGTGATTGTCGTCGAACAGGGCCGCCGCGTCGGCGGCGTGTCGGTCCATACCGGCACCATTCCCTCCAAGACGCTCCGAGAAACGGCGCTCAACCTGACCGGCTGGCGCGAGCGCGGCTTCTATGGCCGCTCCTACCGGGTCAAGCAGGAGATCAGCGCCGACGACCTGCGCATGCGCCTCCTGAAGACGCTCGACTACGAAGTCGAGGTGCTCGAGCATCAGTTTGCCCGCAACCATGTCCATCACCTGCGCGGGCGCGCGCATTTCGTCGATCCGCACACGCTTGAAGTCGAGAAGACCGACGGCGAGATCCAGCGGGTCGAGGGCAAGGCGATCCTGCTGTCGATCGGCACGCGACCGTTCCGACCGGACTATATTCCCTTCGACCATGAGGCCATCATCGACAGCGACGAACTGCTGGAGTTGAAGACCCTGCCCCGCTCCCTTGCGGTCATCGGCGCCGGCGTCATCGGCATCGAATATGCGACGATCTTCTCGGCCCTCGATGTGCAGGTCACGCTGATCGAGCCGCGCCAGACAATGCTCGATTTCATCGACAGGGAAATCGTCAACGACTTCGTCTACCAGCTGCGTGACCGCAACATGAAGCTGATGCTTGGCGAGACGGCCGAGAAGATCGAGCGCGAACCCGGCGGAAAATGCCGGATCACGCTGAAGACAGGGCGGCTGATCACGACAGACATGGTGCTGTTTGCCGCCGGGCGCA
This sequence comes from Rhizobium sp. PAMB 3174, assembly GCF_052908375.1. NCBI lineage: Bacteria > Pseudomonadati > Pseudomonadota > Alphaproteobacteria > Hyphomicrobiales > Rhizobiaceae > Rhizobium > Rhizobium sp. PAMB 3174. Next base: position 1,772,839 of record NZ_CM128608.1, read on the forward strand.
TGGGTGCGACGGACACGATCGGCCTCGAGGCGGCGGGCCTGACGGCCGACAGCCGCGGCCGGCTGAAGGTCAATCCCACGACCTTCCAGACGGACGTGCCGCACATCTACGCCGCAGGCGACGTGGTCGGCTTTCCGTCGCTTGCCTCGACCTCGATGGAACAGGGGCGCATTGCGGCCCGCCATGCGGTCGGCGCCAGCCATGCCGACCCGCCGCATTATTTCCCCTACGGCATCTACGCCGTACCGGAAATCTCCACCTGCGGGCTGACGGAAGAAGAGGTCAAGGAACGCAACATTCCCTATGAATGCGGCATCGCCCGCTTCCGCGAGACCTCGCGCGGGCACATCATGGGGCTCGACACCGGCCTCCTGAAGCTGATCTTCTCGCTGAAGACGCGCCGCCTGCTTGGCGTTCACATCGTCGGCGAAGGTGCCACGGAGCTCGTCCATATCGGCCAGGCGGTGCTGAACCTCAAGGGAACGGTCGAATACTTCGTCGAGAACACCTTCAACTATCCGACGCTCGCGGAGGCCTACAAGATTGCCGGCCTCGACGCCTGGAACCGCATGGGCGAGCTGCGCGACGAGGCCAAGGCGGCGGAATAGCCCGGATCGCGGGCCGGCCTCTCGGCGACGTGACGACATGAAAACGGCCTCCCGCATTCGGGAGGCCGTTTCGCATTGGAACTGTAGAGTTCGTGCTCAGGCAGCGTTCTGATGGCGCGTCCTGTGGTTTGCCGTATCCGTGCCCGGCTCGCGGATCGTGCTGCGCCGGTTGAGCTTGAAGCGATTGACCAGCTCGGCCAGGCGTGCAGCACCGGCCGCCAGCCGTTCGCTGATATGGGCGGTATTGGCCACGAGCCCGGAATTCTGCTGCGTCATCTGATCGAGCTGATTGACCGCGGAGTTGATTTCTCCAAGGCTCGTCGATTGCTCGCGTGCGGCGGTGGCGATCGCATCGACGTTGCGGTCGATCGCTTCGACGAATTCCTCGATCTTCTTCAGCGCCTCGCCAGTCTCGCCGACGAAGCGGACGCCCTCGCCCACTTCTTTGGACGAATTGTTGATCAACCCGGCGATTTCCTTCGCGGCCTGTGCGGAGCGCTGGGCGAGGTCGCGGACTTCCTGCGCGACGACGGCAAATCCCTTGCCCGCGTCACCCGCCCGCGCCGCCTCGACACCGGCATTGAGCGCCAGAAGGTTGGTCTGGAAGGCAATCTGGTCGATCACGTCGATGATCTTGCCGATCTCCTGCGATGCATTCTGGATGCGGTTGATCGCCTGGATGGCGTTCTCCACGACGTCAACCGATGCGGAAGCGGCCTTGCGGGCGTCGCCCACCAGCCGGCGCGTCTCGAGCGTGCGCTCGGATGACTGCCGCACCGTCACGGTGATCTCCTCGAGCGCGGCGGAGGTTTGCTCCAGGGCTGCGGCCTGCTGCTCTGTGCGCCGTGCCAGACCTTCCGAGGCTCCGCTCATCGACTGGCTCTCGTTCGCCACGTCGTTGGTCTGTTTCAGTACCTCTACCAGCGTCTCCTGGAACTTTGCGATGGAGGTGTTGAAATCCTTGCGCAGATGCTCGAATTCGAGGATGAACGGCTCATCGATGGTCATGCGGATGTTGCAGTCCGACAAGCGATTGAGGCCGGCGCCGACTGCTTCCAGCGCCTTGACGCGCCCGGAAATGTCGGTCGCAAACTTGACCACCTTGACCACCCGGCCGTCGGCATCGATCACCGGATTGTAGGACGCCTGAATGAAGATCTTCTCGCCGGTCTTCGAAATGCGGGTAAACTGGTCGGACTTGAACTGGCCGGCGGCCAGATCCCGCCAGAGAGAGGCATACTCGGGAGTGCGAACATAGTCCGCTTCGCAGAACATCGAATGATGCTTGCCGCGAATTTCCGCGAGGTCATAGCCGAAGGTCTTCAGAAAATTGGCGTTGGCCGTGACGATCTCGCCCTTCGGCGTAAACTCGATGATCGCCTGCGCCCGGTCCAGGGCGTCCAGCTTGCCCTTGTTCTCGATGCTTTCCATCTTCGAAGCGCTGATGTCGGTGGCGATCTTGACGATCCGGTAGGGCTTGCCGCCCTTGAAGACCGGGTTGTAGGAAGCTTCGATCCAGACCTCGCGGCCACCCTTGCCTATCCGCTTGTACTGCCGCTGCTGGTAGTTGCCGGCCGTCAGATCATTCCAGAACTGGCGGTAAGCGTCGGATCCGGCTTCGCTCGGCTCGACGAACAGGCTGTGCTTCTTGCCGACGATCTCGGCGAGTTCGTAGCCCATCGCGTCGCAGAAGTTCTTGTTCGCGTGACGGATGGTGCCGTCCATGTCGAATTCAATGATCGCCTGGGAACGATCCAGCGCCGCGAGAACCGACTTTTCGTAGCCGCCAAAACCAAGTGAAAACATCGAACCGGTACCCTCCACACGTTTGGAAGGACTATCCGGGTTCATAGTTACCGGCCAATTAATTCAGAAACACCTAAATTAATCGAGCATAACTTGTAGTCGATGACAGCGCCTGCCGGTGATGGCGACATCACGCCCAAGAGCCATGCTCAGGCCCCAAAAGCAATTTGGGAGGCCGAAGCCTCCCAAATCCCTGATCACTCAGCGGCGTCGTCCGCCTTCTTCTTCTTCGGAGCCGCCTTCTTCTTCGGAGCGGCGGCCTCTTCGCTGGCCTCGGCGGCGTCGGCTGCTTCAGCCTTAGCCTTCTTCGGGGCTGCCTTCTTCTTCGGCGCGGCCTTCTTCTCGTCCGAGCCTTCGGCTTCGTCATCGGCCATCAGCTCTTCCTTGCTGACGGTCTTGTCGGTGACCTTCACTTCGCCGAGCAGGTGGTCGACCACCTTTTCTTCGAAGATCGGAGCGCGAAGCGATGCGGAAGCGCCGGGGGTGTTGCGGAAGAAGTTGATGATTTCCTTCTCCTGGCCCGGGAAGTTGCGCAGCTGGTCGTAGAGGGCGCGCTGCATTTCGTCTTCGGTCACTTCAATGCCGGCCTTTTCGCCGATTTCGGAGAGAACGAGACCGAGGCGGACGCGGCGTTCAGCAAGCTTGGCGTATTCCTCACGTGCCTTTTCTTCCGTGGTGTCTTCGTCCTCGAAGGTCTTGCCGGACTGTTCCAGATCGGTGTTGATCTGGCGCCAGATGTTTTCGAACTCGGCGTCGACGAGCGACTGCGGCGTGTCGAACTTGTAGAGTTCGTCCAGCTGGTCGAGGATCTGACGCTTGACCTTCTGGCGCGTAACCTGGCCGTACTGGCCTTCGATCTGGCTGCGGACGATTTCCTTCAGCTTGTCGGCGGATTCGAGGCCGAGCTTGGAAGCGAGGTCGTCATTGATCTCGACTTCGGCCGGTGCTGCCACTTCTTTGACCTTGACGTCGAAGGTGGCTTCCTTGCCGGCAAGATTTGCCGCCGGATACTCTTCCGGGAAGGTCACGGTGATGGTCTTCTCGTCGCCAGCTTTGACGCCGACGAGCTGGTCTTCGAAGCCCGGGATGAAGCGGCCGGAACCGAGAACCAGATCGGCATCTTCGGCAGCGCCGCCTTCAAAGGCTTCGCCGTCGACCTTGCCGAGGTAATCCATGGTGACGCGGTCGCCGTTGGCAGCCTTGCCCTTCTTGGCTTCGTAGGAACGGGCGCTCTCGGCGATCTTGAGGATCTGCTCGGTAACTTCCTCTTCCTCGATCTCGACGACCTCACGGGTCACCTTGATGCCATCGACCGACTTCAGTTCGATCGGCGGGATGACTTCGTAGGAGAGCGTGAATTCGAAGTCGGCTTCAGCGGACAGGATCTTGTCGGCTTCGGCTTCGTCCTCGGTCATGGCGACGGCCGGCTGGGTCGCAGACTTCTCACCGCGCTCGGAGAGGATTTCGGTCGGCTTTTCACGAACGATCTCGTTGACGAGTTCGGCCATGATCGACTTGCCGTAGACCTTCTTCAGGTGCGAGACCGGCACCTTGCCGGGACGGAAACCGTTGATGCGAACCTTGTCCTTGGCTTCCGCCAGGCGCTCGTTCATCTTGGCTTCCATGTCCTTCGCCGGAACGACGACCTTGATTTCGCGCTTCAGCCCTTCAGCGAGCGTTTCGATAACCTGCATTGTCTTACCTTCACTTCGTAGCGGCCGTGACGGGACAGCCGATCGTTTCTCTGCCGGTGCGGGAGCGTCCGTCCTGCCGCGACGTGTCAAATTCCTAGGCATTCCAGCGGGCTGTCGTAAGCCTCAGCCGGATGCCGCGCTTATCCCGGATACGCTCTCAAATGCTATCAAGAGTTCCGTTCCTCCCAGCCCGATCGCAATAGTGGTGCGGGTAGAGAGACTTGAACTCCCACGCCTTGCGGCACCAGAACCTAAATCTGGCGTGTCTACCAATTTCACCATACCCGCTTTCCAGATTGCCGCAGGCCATGAAAACATGGGCCCTCCGGGAAGCGGCGTCTCTATATCATCCGAACTGCCAAGCGCAAAGGAAAAATGACGGTTTGGCAACAGGATCGGCGCCACCACGCGATCCTTCGCTTTCAAAGTCAGACATTACGTTGCGTAAACTCGCGTTCAGGCTTTTCCTAACGTCAGTATAGCGGCTCCTCGTAAGCGGGTTTGCCGTCATTATAAAGCGCGCGGATCTGCGGCTTGCCGTCGCTCGAAACGCGCACGGCGACCTGCAGCTTGCCTTCGTTGCGCAGATCCTCCAGTGCCCTTCCCTCGCCTTCCGGAACGTAATAGCGCTCGATTCCGTAGCTCACGCGAAAGTCCGAGGCATTCAAGTAGTCCGTATAGCGGAACGGCAATGTCCTCATCATGACCTCGCCATCGGTGGCCGGCGGGGGATCGCCGAAGGTCGCACCAACAATTCCGAACGCGCCATCCTCCTGCTTCTTCAAGAGCACCGACAGAGTGACAGTCTCGCCCTCGGAAGGCTTGGGCCCCGTGACCAGTGCCCTCGGCACATTGGAGATGTCGTAGTTCAAGGTCACGTAGTCGCCGCGCAGGAAATCGCGCGGATCGACGGCGCGCGTCTGCAACAGCACTTCCGCGCCGTCGCGCAGGATCGCCGCCCTGCTCAACGTCATGTAGCCGATCAGGCCTATCTGCAGGACCACCATGCAGGCAGCCGCGATGACGAGCCTTGCCCGCTTGCGATTCGACATGCCGAAACTTGCCTCGTTCATGCAGACACCTCCTTCGGCTTGGCCGCCAGCCGCTTTTCCAGCCGGATGACGGCGAAGGCGGCCAGCGCGACGAAGACACCGGACAGGAGGAAGAAGCCCGACGTCCCGATCAGGCTGCCGATCGTCTCGTTGCAGAGATAGATGAGTTCGGCGGCAAAGATCAGGTAGGCGAGATAACGCACCACGCCGTTGTCGCGGCCGTTCAGCATCAGGGCGGCGACGGTGGCGACGATCACCGCGATCGCCACGGAAATCCTGCCGCTCGTTCCATCGAAGCGGTCATGCAGGAATGCCAGGCCGGCGATCATCAGCAGGAAGGCGTAGGTCGCGGGAATGCCGCCCGCTGCCGCATTCAACCGTTGCAGCGGCGACCTCGGCAGAACGGCAACCAGGAAGGCGGCGGCGCCCGCCAGCGTGAAGACAATCGCCAGCCCGTCGCTCTCGTGCTCGAAATAGAACCAGAAGAGCCAGGCGAGGATCAGCAGATAGGACAAATGCCGCGCCCGCCCCGGCCCGGTATAATAGACCAGTGCGATGACGGCCGCCGCCATGGCGAGCGGCATCAGTCCTTCAACGGAATTCCAGGCCGAATAGTCATCAAACATCAGATTGCTGAAATAAGCCCAGGAGAGAAACCCGGCGATCACTGTCGGCCCGCCGGACTTGAAGAGGACGGAGGCCAGCATGGCGAACAGGAACCACGTCATGAGGAAGGTCTGGCTGTCGCCGGAGATGTGGTACATCTGCGCCGTCAATGACACCGTGCCGCCGAAGCACAGCACCGCCAGGATGAGGAGCGCGCCGCCAAGGTAGTCGGCGCCGCGCATGAAGAAGGCGGCCGCTCCCATATAGAAGGCCGTGACCATCGCCAGCATCGCCACGAGCCGCAGGCCGCGCGGCAGCGCATCCCAGTTGGAGGCGATCAGCATGGCGATAGCAGCAGCGATCAGGAGCGCGGCCAGCACCATCAGGACACGGCCAACGCTGAAGACGCCGGACGGCCGCGCATCATACTCCGCCAGCATGGCATCGGCGGCGGGCCTGGCGACCAGCCCCTTCGCCACCCAGCGCTCCATGTCCTGCTGCAAGCGATTCCTGTACATGCACATCACCCGATTCAAACACCGCCGTTGGAAACAAAAATTCCGCGGCCCAATGCTGCCGGAAACATGGACCACATCGGCGCAATCAACAAGACCGGCGAATAGCGGCAAAGCTGCATGGCTACGATCAGCCCCGGTTTTCTTTTTATTTCAATAAATTACAGATATTTGGCGGCGAATAAGCCATGCACTCAACGCATATCTTGCATGCGATTATTGCACTGCACAAAACGGAATGATCATACTATATTCCAATCATCAGATGACGGCGGAAACATTCTCTCTTGCTTCCCCTCATCGACAAGAATTCGGATGAAGCGCGCTCCTCCTCCCAGCGCTCTTCCGATATAGACTGGCAAGCACTCCTCCTCCCAGCTTCCCAGTCGACCAAAATGACGCTCACCGGATCTCCTCCCCCGGTGGGCGTTATTTTTTTGCCCATCTCCCTGTCCTTGCTCAGCATTTTCCAAAGCCTTGCGCTTGGCGCATGACCGATATGCCGTTGCCCCTCTACCTAGATGCGGCAGCGCAACATATATCTCGCTCATCAACGGAGCACGGCAAATGCCGCTGCCAAAATGAACCAAAGGAACACGATCATGAACATCAGCCGCTCTTTCGCCAACTGGCGCAAATACCGTCAGACCGTCAATGAACTGCAGAAGATGAACAGCCGCGAACTGGCCGATCTCGGCATCAGCCGCGCCGACATCAACCGCGTTGCCCGCGGCGCAGTTCTCTAAAGTCTCCTCTTCAAAAGAGACTTTCAAAATGCCTCCGCCCCGGCGGGGGCTTTTTTGTTTGGGGCGCCAGACACGCCTTTCTTACCCCTTTGGGGCAACGCGAGCCTTGCAAGAATGCATAGGTGCCATGCCGAAGACCCTCTAGCTCAATGCTGCAATGCAACATACATTGAGATCAACAGATGGGGCGGCAGCAAGCGCTGCCAATTGATCGACTAGAAAGGAACACGACCATGAACCTGACCCGCTCTTTTTCCAGCTGGCGCAAGTACCGTCAGACCGTCAGCGAGCTTGACCGCATGTCCAACCGCGAACTCGCAGACCTCGGCATCAGCCGCACCGACATCCGTCGCGTTGCCCGCGCTGCAGCCTTCTAATTCCAGACCTCCTTCAGGTCTTCAAAACCGCCCTCCGCTCCTACGAGCCGAGGGCGTTTTCTTTTGTCCGCCGACATGCGGTTTCGCATGGCCGAAAGATGCCTAAAATTGCAGCCTTATTGCCGCCGCAAGTATTAATCGGGACGCTACTTGCCCGAAGGCCCTCATCTGGACCGGTCCGGCGACTTCGAAATCCTGCCAATCCATTGAATTAAATTACATTTTCCCGCACACAGGTGTACCGGCACCGACCGCGGACGCGCGGCCTCTTTTTTAATCTGACCAAATAAGAAGCCTGTTTTTTATTCAACCCACTGCACAATTGCATAGCAGTAGCCTATTTTTTGCACTCGTTATTGCACAACGAAAGAGCTACATAAGGGTCAACGAACAGCCGCACAGACATTGATGCCGAGGCTGTCCCGAAGATCTTGAGGAAACCAACATGAGCCCGATTCGCTATGCAAAAAATTGGATCAATTATCGCCGCACTCTCAAGGAGCTCGGCAACCTCTCCAGCCAGACCCTGGATGACATTGGCCTCAGCCGCTATGACATCCGCTCTATTGCAGCAAAGTCCTTCCGCTAATAAGCGCTGAGACCACTGCCTGGATCTACCCAAAAACGGCGCCCGAGTGGCGCCGTTTTCGTTTGCGGGCTTTTGCGCATGCAGCACGTCATGTTAAGGAGGCGCGCATGAGCAAGACATCTTCAAACGACACTCCCATCCACGTCATCGGCGGCGGGCTCGCCGGGTCGGAAGCTGCCTGGCAGATCGCCAGTGCCGGCATTCCCGTCATTCTCCACGAGATGCGCGGCGTGCGCGGCACGGATGCCCACAAGACCGATGGCCTTGCCGAACTGGTCTGCTCGAACTCCTTCCGCTCTGACGATGCGACGAGCAATGCCGTCGGCGTCATCCATGCGGAGATGCGGCTCGCCGGTTCGCTGATCATGCGCTCGGCGGATGCCCATCAGGTGCCGGCCGGCGGCGCACTGGCCGTCGACCGCGACGGATTTTCCGATGCGGTCACCGCCACGATTGCCGATCATCCGCTGATCACCGTCGTGCGCGAGGAAATCACCGGCCTGCCACCGGCGGACTGGGGACAGGCAATCATCGCCACCGGGCCGCTCACCGCCCCCTCGCTTGCCGCCGCCATCCAGGAAGAGACCGGCGCCGATGCGCTCGCCTTCTTCGACGCCATCGCGCCGATCGTGCACACCGATTCCATCGACATGGACATCTGCTGGTACCAGTCGCGCTACGACAAGGTCGGACCGGGCGGCACGGGCAAGGACTACATCAACTGCCCGATGACCGAGGAGCAGTACAACGCCTTTGTCGACGCGCTGATTGCCGGCGACACCGTCGGCTTCAAGGAATGGGAAGGCACGCCCTATTTCGACGGCTGCCTGCCGATCGAGGTGATGGCCGAGCGCGGCCGTGAAACGCTGCGCCACGGGCCGATGAAGCCGATGGGGCTCACCAATGCCCACAATCCGACCGTCAAGGCCTATGCCGTCGTCCAGCTGCGCCAGGACAATGCGCTCGGCACGCTCTACAACATGGTCGGCTTCCAGACGAAGCTGAAATACGGCACCCAGGCCGAGATCTTCCGCATGATTCCCGGGCTCGAGAATGCCGAATTCGCCCGTCTCGGCGGCCTGCACCGCAATACCTACATCAACTCACCCGTGCTGCTAGATCCATCGCTAACGCTCAAGGGCCGTCCCGGCCTGCGTTTTGCCGGCCAGATCACCGGCTGCGAAGGCTATGTAGAGAGTGCTGCCATCGGCCTTCTGGCGGGCCGCTTCGCCGCTGCCGAACACAAGGGCCAGCCGATCTCGCTGCCGCCGGCAACCACCGCCTTCGGATCGCTGCTCAATCACATCACCGGCGGCCACATCGTTTCCGACGACGAGCCCGGCAAGCGCTCCTTCCAGCCGATGAACATCAATTTCGGCCTGTTTCCGGAACTCGCGCCCGGTTCGATCGTCAAGCCGGTCGAAGGCAAGCGTTTCCGCGGCAAGGAAAAGGCAGCGATGAAGAAGCGGCTGATGGCCGAACGCGCGCTTGCCGATTGCGCCGAGTGGCTGGGCGTCGAGAAGCGCGAGAAGCAGGCCGTCTGATTCCGGCTCGATTTCAAGACCGGTGAGGACGGCGCGCCGACTTTGCCCGCTCAACCGGCCTTCTTGTCGGCTTCCGTCAGCAGATTGCCCAGAAGCCAGAGCGAGACCTCCGAGGCCTCCTTGGCGCTTTTGAACTGGTAGGTGCCGTTGTGATAGGGCGCGTCCAGGAATTCCACCTTCAGGCTGTTCTTCGCTGCACCTTCGCCGGCCCGCACCCGACCCGGTTCGATCAGGTGGCAGGCAAAGTGATTCTTCAAACTGCGCATGAAGCCCGCCTTGTCGTCATACAGGCGCACGAAGACGGCATTGCCGTCGGCAGTCGAATGCAATGCACGAATAGCTTCGTCGGGATAGGCGCGGCCGAATTCCATGATGGCGATGCCGGTGTCGTGCAGGCCGTCGTCGTCATCCTGCTTGGCCATGCGTGTCGCCACGATCGCCAGCAGAGCCAGCCCGCCAAAGAGGATGCCCCAGATGATCAATCCCACGGGTGTTCTCCAATCTCCTGTGCAACGCTACAGGTTGTATCAGATTAAGGGACGAGGCTTGCGCGAATATGAAATCGACCGTTGTCAGAACCGTTTGGTGAAGGCGGCCCTGGCAAGGGTCAGCTGGCGGCGCCATTGCGACAGCTGCAAAGCTTCATCGAAAATGGAAGCCTTCAGCTTCATGGCTTTCTTCAGGACCGATTCGGCAAGAGCCACCGGCAGGAAGGCCGGAAAGACCTCGGGCGAAGGCCGCTCTTCCGCCCTCGCCTTCTTCAGATGATCCATGCCGAGCGCCGCAAAGGCGGTGATGGCAGCGCCGATGCGCTCCCTGTCCTGCCCTTCGAGAAAGCTTTCCCGGTCGAGCCCGGTTGCCGACAGAATGTCGAGCGGCAGATAAAGCTGCCCGCGCTGGCGATGGCGCGGCATCAGGAGAAGCAGACCGGCAACGGTCTGGGCAACGCCCGCATGGCCGGCGGCGGCCGCGCTCTCGCCCGCCTTTTCCGGCGATAGCACCAGGCTTGCCAGCTGGATCAGCGCCGACGCCGTTTCGCCGGCATAGGCCTCCAGCGTCGCCACATCGGGCATCGGATCGTCATAGAGGTCGAATATCCGAGCTTCGCTCATGGCGATCAGCGGTGCGGTCGGCAGGCGACAGGCATGGACCGCCGCCATCAGTTCGGCCGAAAGCGGATTGGCCTCGGCCTGGCCGGGGTTCTGCCCCTCGATGATATCGCGCCACCACTGCAGGCGCACCTCGCCCGGCAGCGGCTCGTGCACGAGATCCCGCACCTTGGCGATTTCCGCATTGTAGACATAGAGGGCGACCAGTGCGCGCCGACGTGCCTCCGGCGACAGCAGCGCGACCAGATAGCGGTCGCGGTCGGTCTCACGCAGCGTCGACAGGCAGATGATATCGTTCGAGGCAGGCTCTGCGCTCATGGGGACAATCCCGGTTTGTCAGTCGACGGCGATCAGGGCGGCGGCCACGGGCCGGTCTTCCGACAGCATGACATTGTACGTCCTGACGGCAGCACCGGTGTTCATCGGATCACTGCCGATGCCGTGCTCCTTGAGCTTCGCCTTGAGCGGCGTCGGCAGCAATCGAAGGTCCGTGCCCGTGCCGAGCAGCAGGAATTCGATGTCTCCGGCATCCTGGAACACGCGCTCGAAGAGGTCGACCGTCAGATCATCCCCGTCGGCCACGTCCCAGCCGTAGACGCCGGACGGCAGGCAGAGCAGCGAACCGCGATGCGACATGTCGGCAAACCGGAAGCCGCCGTTTCCGTAGGCGTCGATCGGCGGACGCCCCGGAAAATGTGCCTCGCGGATGATGATGCCCTTGGCCAAGACGTCAGGCCGTCGCTTTGTTCTTGTCGTCGCCTTCCACACCTTCGCCGTCGGCATCGTTCTGGAAGCTCTCCGGACGCAGCTTGAAGGCAATCAGGACCGGCGCGGCGATATAGATCGACGAGAAGGTACCGACGGCGACGCCGAACAGCATGGCAAAGGTGAACGAACGGATGACTTCGCCGCCAAAGACATAGAGCGCGGTCAGAGCGAGAAGGGTCGTAGCCGACGTCAGAACCGTTCGCGACAGTGTCTGGTTGATCGACGTGTCGATCAGGAGCGGCAATGGCATCTTGCGATAGCGCCTGAGGTTCTCGCGCATTCGGTCGTAGACGACGACGGTATCGTTCAGCGAATAACCGACGATCGTCAGCACGGCCGCGATACTGGTCAGGTTGAACTCGACACCGGTCAGCACGAACAGTCCGATTGTCAGGATGACGTCGTGCACCGTCGCAATGATGGCGCCGACGGCGAACTGCCACTCGAAACGGAACCAGATGTAGATCAGGATCGCCGCAAGCGAGACCAGAACGCCGAGCGTTGCCGACTGGGTCAATTCGCTGGAAACGACCGGGCCAACGACTTCCACGCGACGGAACTCGTAGGTGCTCTCGAGCTCGTTGCGCACCAGCGCCAGCGCGGACTGCTCGGCATTGTCGCCACCGCCCTGCGCCTGCAGGCGGACGAGGACTTCGGACGGATCGCCGAATTCCTGTGCCTGGATGTCGCCGAGGTTGAGTTCGGACAGGCGGTCGCGGATGTCGCCGATATCGGCATTGCCGCTCCTCGCCTTCAGTTCGATGACCGAACCACCCTTGAAGTCGATGCCGAGGTTCATGCCGACCGTGGCAAAGCCGACGAGAGCGGCAATCGACAGCGCGGCCGAGATGACGAAGGTGTAACGGCGGAAGCCCATGAAGCGAATGTTGGCACCGTCGAACACGCCGGTACGAATGCCGTTCGGCAGGTGCTTCGGGCGTCGACGACGGATCCATTCGGCCACCAGCCAGCGGGTCAGCGTGAAGGCGGTGAAGACCGTCGTCAGGATACCGATGGCAAGCGTCACGGCGAAGCCGCGAACCGGGCCGGAGCCGAGATAGAACAGGATAACGGCGGCAATCAGCGTCGTGACGTTGGCGTCGACAATGGTCGCATAGGCCTTGGAGAAGCCGGTATCGATCGCCTGGATCAACGGCCTGCCGTTTTTGACCTCTTCGCGTATTCGCTCGTAGATCAGCACGTTGGAGTCGACCGCCATGCCCATGGTCAAGACGATACCCGCGATACCGGGCAAGGTCAGCGTCGATCCGATCAGTGACAGGACCGCGATCAGCATGACGATGTTGACGAAGAGCGCGATGTTGGCGATGACGCCGAAGAAGCCGTAGAACACCAGCATGAAGACGACGACGGCGACGGCGCCGATAACGCCGGCGACGATGCCCGCATTGATCGAGTCGGCGCCGAGGCTCGGACCGACCGTGCGCTCCTCAACGACCGTCAGCGTCGCCGGCAGTGCGCCGGCCCGGAGCAGGACGGCGAGGTCGTTGGCGGACTGGACGGTGAAGTTTCCGGAGATCTGGCCCGTGCCGCCGGTGATCGGCTCGCGAATGACCGGCGCCGAAATTACCTGGTCGTCGAGGACGATCGCAAACGGCTTGCCGACATTGGCGGTGGTCGCCCGCGAGAATGCGGTGGCGCCCTTGGAATCGAAGCGGAAGTTGACGACCGGCTCGTTGGAGCGCTGGTCAAAGCTTGCCTGCGCGTCCACGAGTTCATCGCCCGAAACCAGTGCCTGCTTTTCGATCAGGTACGGGACCGGCGGATCATCGGTCGAATAGAGAACTTCGGATGTGACGGGCGGACGACCGTTGATCGCCTCCTGCACCGGCATCGAGTCGTCGACCATGTGGAAGGAAAGCTTGGCGGTCTGGTTCAGAAGCGCCTTCAGGCGCTGCGGGTCCTGAAGGCCCGGAACCTGGACGATGATGCGGTCGTCACCCTGGCGCTGGATCAGCGGCTCGGTGTTGCCGAGTTCGTCGACGCGGCGGCGAACGACTTCGATCGACTGCTTCAGGGCCGAGGACAGACGATAGTTGATGCCCTGCTCGGTCAGCTCCAGCCGGATGGTGTTGTTCTGGCCATCCTGCATGTTGACTTCCTGAATCGTGCCGCCGGTCAATGTACCGGCGCTGATCAGTTCGGTCAGCGGACGAAGTGCCTCCTTGGCGGCGTCATATTCATTCGGGTCGGTGATCTTCACCTGAACCGTCTGGCCGGCGCCGGAAAGGCCGGTGTAGCGGATCTTGGCGGCGCGCAGCTTGGCGCGCACGTCGGCGACCGTCGTTTCAAGACGCTCCTTGACGATGTCGGAGCGCTCGATCTTGAGCATGATGTGGGAGCCACCCTGAAGGTCGAGGCCGAGGGTCACCTTGCTGTCCGGAAGCCAGGAAGGAAGTGAGGCCAGCTGCTTGTCGCTGAAAAGGTTCGGCGCCGCGGTCAGGAAGGCCACAAGGACGGCAAGCCAGATGAAGGTGGTTTTCCAGCGGGAGAAATAGAGCATGGGTTTCTCGGCTTCAGAGTGTCTGTATCATGCGGAAGGCGTGCGCGCGGGCCGTATGAAGGACCCGCGCGCGATCTGGCAGCCTCAGTTGGCGGCTTCGGCCTTGACCGGCTCGCCCTTGACGCGGACGTCGGAGACGTGAGCACGAACGACACGAACGCGCACGCCGTCGGCAATTTCCACTTCGAGTTCGTTATCGTCGATCACCTTGGTGACCTTGCCGAGAACGCCCCCACCGGTGACGACCTGGTCGCCACGACGGATGGCCTTGAGGGTTTCCTCGCGCTTCTTCATCTGCTGGCGCTGCGGACGGATCAGCAGGAAGTACCAGACGACCATCAAAGGCACGAACAGGAACAACATTTCCATGCCGGAACCGAAACCGGCAGCACCACCGGCCGCGTCTTGGGCAAATGCCTGGGTAAAGAACATCAAAAACTCCTCGAATTCCAAAACACTGTGCCGTTTCCGGCCATACAGAAAGCCGCCGGAATATAGGCGCGATCGCAGTGATTGCAACAGCGCGCCCGGCCGGACAGGACGATTTCCCGCCCTATTAGCCTTTTCCGGTCTGAAACGCCATGCTACCGCGCTTTAAAAATGACAGTTCGGCCATGCCGGCCGTTTCCAAGGGAGGCCTCGGATGAAAGACAAGACAAAACACGCCCTGCTTTCAGAACTCCGCCGTCTGGCGGATGCCGTGGAGCGGCTCGCCGGACCCGCGCCGGCGGACAACGACCTCGACGCCGCCCACTGCTTCGTCTGGCAGCCGGCGCGCCAGAAATTGCAGCCCGTGCAAAGACCGAACCGCATCGCCCTCAAGCTGATCAAGGGCGTCGATCATGTGCGTGATATCCTTCACGAAAACACCGAGCGTTTCGCGGAAGGCTATCCGGCCAACAACGTCCTCCTGTGGGGCGCGCGCGGCATGGGCAAGTCCTCACTGGTGAAATCCGTCCATGACGACGTGCGGGCGTCTTCCGGCGTCTCGCTGAAACTCATCGAAGTGCACCGCGAGGACATCTCCAGCCTCCCTCTCCTCCTCGACATGCTGAAGGATGGTCCGCACCGGGTCATCATCTTCTGCGACGATCTGTCTTTCGACCATGACGACACGGCCTACAAGTCGCTGAAAGCGGCGCTTGACGGCGGCGTCGAGGGGCGGCCGGACAACGTGCTTTTCTACGCGACGTCGAACCGCCGCCACCTTCTGCCGCGCGACATGATCGAAAACGAGCGCTCGACGGCGATCAATCCGTCCGAGGCGGTCGAGGAGAAGGTCTCGCTTTCCGATCGTTTCGGCCTCTGGCTCGGCTTCCACAAGTGCAGCCAGGAAGACTATCTGCTGATGATCGACGGCTATGCCGAGCATTTCTCCCTGCCGATCGACCGCGACGACCTGCACAAGCAGGCGCTCGAATGGGCGACCACGCGCGGCGGACGTTCAGGCCGCGTCGCCTGGCAGTTCATCCAGGATCTCGCCGGACGCCTCAGGGTCCGGATCGATCGCTGATGCGGCTCATCAGACTGCCAACATGAAAAGGCCCGGCTGGAGCGACCAGCCGGGCCTTTCTTTATTCCCCGATACGCAAAACCACTATTCGAGGTAAGTGATGGGATTGACCGGCGTGGCATCCTTGCGCACTTCGAAGTGCAGCATCGGACGGCTGGCATTGCCGCTCATGCCCGAGGAAGCGATGACCTGGCCGCGGGTGACCTTCTGGCCGCGGGCAACGTTCAGGTTGCCGGCATGGCCGTAGACCGTGACCGTGCCGTCGTCGTGGCGCAGCAGCACCGTGTTGCCGAGTTCCTTCAGGCCGTTGCTCGCATAGATGACAACGCCGTTCTCGGCAGCCTTGACCGGCGTGCCTTCCGGTACCGAGATGTCGATACCGTCATTGCGGCTGCCGTTGACGTTGGCGCCATAGGCGGCAATCACCTGACCGCGCACCGGCCAGCGATACTTGCTGATGCCGGTCGAGGCCGGAGCCGAAACCGACGGATCCCTGGAGGCGACTTCTGTAACGGACTTGTTGGCGGCCGGCGCCACATAGGGCTTCGGATCGTTGCGCGATGCCGTATCGGTCGTCTTCGGCTGAGCGGCCGGCTTGGAGGCGCTTGCCACCGCGGCGGGCTTGACAGCACTGGTCTTGACCGGATCCGGCGTCGAGGCCGAGCCGTTCGGCAGCTTCAGCACCTGGCCGATGCGGATGCTGGCGGTGTTAAGACCGTTCAGCCGCTTCAGCTCGTCGATGTTGCTGCCGGTCTGGCGGGCAATCTTGGTGAGCGTATCACCGGCAGCCACCTTGTAGGTGCCACCGTCGCCGCCTGCCGGAGCCTTCTTCGGCTCGACAGACGCGGACTTGTCGCGATTGTCGACCGGCTTGGGCAGAAGGGCGACCTTCTGCTCGGTTTTCCTGGGCTGCTCGGGCAGCCTGCCGCCCTTGGAAAAGTCTTCCGCGGTGGCGGACGCCTTCGCCGTGTTCGGGCTGACGCTGTAGGACGGGATGATCAGTGTCTGGCCGGCCTGGACAGCACCGCTGGTCAGACCGTTGGCCTTCATGATGTCAGCCATCGACACGTTGTAGCGGCGTGACAGGGCAGCAATGGTGTCGCCCGGCTTCAGGACGACCTTCTGGCCGCCCATGCCGTTGTCGGCCGGACGCGTCGTCGCCGTCCTGATCGGATCGGCGGGCAGCGTGGCGTGCGAGAGGGTCGTCTGTGCAGGCGCCCTTGCCGGCATCGGCTGTTCCAGCGATGCGCTCTGCGAGGAGACCGGCGGCAGGCTCTGCTGCTGCACGCTCACCGGCGTCGCCGACATGCGCGCTCCGGAAGCGACCGTGCCGGTGCTCATCGGATCATAGTTGCTGTTGGCCGGGCGGGCCGGATAAGGCTGGTTGAGCGCCTGGTTGGCGGTCGAATAATCCTGCGCCGGCGCCATGCCGACATTGGCGCTCGGAACAGGCGCGCCAGCAGTGTTGGTAACGGGACGCACGGAGCTGGTGGTCAGGTTATCCGTGCCAAAATAGCCACCGGAAAACCGCATCGCATCCGAACTGCACCCCGCAACAGTCGAACCCAGCAAGGCTATGGCGACAAGCCGAAGAACTGAGTTTCCGAATTTTTGCGACACTTTGATACTCATAACTGGACCTACTCGATACGCGACAGGTTATGAGCAAATTAAACCGCGTTAATGTTACCGCCCGGTTAAGACGTGGACTCACAAGGAAGATTTTTGACAAAAAGCTAACCATGCCGCCACAATTGTAGGTCGAGCGCGCAGGTCGGACGTCTTCAGAGGAAGGAGGCGGTGTTCTCGACGAATGGCAGATACGGGGCTTCGAACAGGTCCTCGCGCTCGAAGCGGCTGCCGACCTTGCCGAGCTGGACCATGCGGCAGGTGCCGTTCTCCATCATCAGCGGCGCGATCATCGTACCGCCGGAGACCAGCTGCTCCGCGTAGAACCTCGGCGTTTCCTTGAAAGCCGCGGTGCAGACGATCCGGTCGAACGTCCCCTCGCCCGGAACCCCGGAACGGCCGTCGCCCTGGCGGATGATGACATTGAGGCGCTGCAGCTTTTCCATGCGCTGGCGGGCATTCTCTGTCAGCGTCCGGTAACGCTCGATCGACAGCACACGCTCCGCGAGCCTGGAGAGCACACCGGTCATGAAGCCGCTGCCTGTGCCGATTTCGAGCACCCGGTGGCCCGGCTTCACCTTCAGCCGGTCGAGAAGCCTGACGGCGAAATCGACCCCTTCCATGAAGGAGCCGCATTCGATCGGAATGGAGCGCGAGGAATAGGCCTTGTCGGCAAATTGCGGCGGCACGAACAGCGAGCGCGGCGTCTGCTCGACGGCGGTCAGCAGATCGATGTCCGAAATGCCTTCGGCCCTCAATCTGAGCACGAGAGCGGCAAAGCCTTCCTTTTCGACCATGGCAGCCGTCAAGCATTCCCTCCGTCAGCAAGAGCCTGAGCGACGCGATCCTGCACGGAGTAATCGGTCATGTCGAGCTTCAGCGGGGTCACCGAGATCTTCCTGTTGCGCAATTCCACAAGATCCGTGCCTTCGCCCTCGCGCGGCGTCCGGCCGCCGAGCGTCAGCCAGTAATACGGGAAGCCGCGGCCGTCCTGACGCTCCTCGATGCCGACCCCGTAGTCGAGCTTGCCCTGCGAGGTCACTGCCACGCCGGCTACCTCTTCGGGCCGGCAATTGGGGAAATTGATGTTGAGGAAAGTGCCTTCCGGAAGGTCGAGATGCATCAGCTGCCGCAGCACGCCCGGTGCATGGGTCTCGGCAACCTCCCACGGCACGACCCGCCGTCCGTCATAGATGTAGGCCTGGCTCAGCGCGAAGGAGCGTATGCCGTTCAGCGCACCTTCGATGGCGCCGGCAACCGTGCCGGAATAGGTCACGTCCTCGGCCATGTTGGCGCCGGAATTGACGCCGGAAAGCACGAGGTCGGGCTTTTTCCCGGACATCAGCTTGCGGATCGCCATGATCACGCAATCGGTCGGCGTTCCTTTCAGGGCGAATTTCTTTTCGCCGACCTGCCGCAGCCGCAAGGGCTCCGACAGCGTCAGCGAATGGGCAAGCCCGCTCTGGTCGCTCTCGGGGGCGACGATCCAGACGTCGTCGGACAGCTCGCGGGCGATCCGCTCCAGAGCCGCCAGACCTTCGGCATGAATGCCGTCGTCATTCGTCAGAAGAATGCGCATGATGCCCCCGAGGCAGGCGCCACCCTGGTCAGGCGGCGCGTTCGATTCTCTTCAATCCACCCATATAGGGCAGCAGAACGTCCGGAATTGTGACCGAGCCGTCCTCGTTGAGGTAATTCTCCAGAACGGCGATCAGCGCGCGGCCGACGGCGGTGCCGGAGCCGTTCAGCGTGTGAACGAACTTCGTCGCCTTGTCCTCCTTGCCGCGGTAGCGGGCGTTCATGCGCCGCGCCTGGAAATCGCCGCAGACCGAGCACGACGAGATTTCGCGGTAGGTGTCCTGACCCGGCAGCCAGACCTCGATGTCATAGGTCTTGCGGGCGCCGAAACCCATGTCACCGGTGCAGAGCGTCACCGTGCGGAAATGCAGACCGAGACGCTTCAACACCTCTTCGGCGCAGGCCGTCATCCGCTCCAGCTCGTCGACCGACGATTCGGCATCGGTGATCGACACCATCTCGCACTTCCAGAACTGATGCTGGCGCAGCATGCCGCGCGTATCGCGGCCGGCAGAGCCCGCTTCCGAACGGAAACAGGGGGTGAGCGCCGTCATCCGGAGCGGCAGCGTCTCCTGATCGAGGATTTCCTCGCGCACAAGATTGGTCAGCGGCACTTCCGCCGTCGGGATCAGTGCGAGCCGCGCATTGGCATGCGGGGTGAAGAACAGGTCTTCCTCGAACTTCGGCAACTGACCGGTGCCGTAGAGCGCGTCATCACGCACCAGGAAAGGCGGCATGACTTCGAGATAGCCGTGCTCGCTGGTGTGCAGATCGACCATGAACTGGCCGAGCGCACGTTCCAGGCGGGCGACCTGGCCTTTCAGCACCGTGAAGCGCGAACCCGACAGCTTTGCGGCCCGCTCAAAGTCCATCCAGCCGAGCTTTTCGCCGATCTCGAAATGCTCGAGCGGCTTGTGGTTCCACATCGGCTTGTCACCGACCATGCGCTTGACGACATTGTCGTTCTCGTCGGCGCCGACCGGCACGTCGTCGAGCGGGATGTTGGGGATGCGGGCGAGCGCGTCATTGAGTTCGAAGTTGAGCTGACGCTCCTCTTCCTCGAGCGCCGGCATGGTGGTCTTGAGGTCGGCGACCTCCGCCTTCAGCTTTTCCGCCAGCTCCATGTTCTTGGTCGCCATCGCCTGGCCGATCTCCTTGGAAGCGGCATTGCGACGGGCCTGCATGTCCTGCAGCTTCTGGACGACGGCGCGACGCTTTTCGTCGAGCGCGATCAACTGTGCCGAAAGCGGCTCGGCCGAACGCTTCTTCAGCGCGGCGTCGAGGGCTTCGGCGTTTTCACGAATCCATTTGATATCGAGCATTGTCTTATCCGAATTGTTCTACCGTTTTCGCTGTGAACGAGCCGCTCCCGTCGAGAGCGGCCTGGCAGCGCCGTCAGTTCCCGGGCATCGACCGAAAAGTCAGGCGCTGCCGGTGGTAGAGTCTTCGGAGGAGTCCTCCGCCGCGCTGGCGGCAGCCTCTTCGGCCCGCTTGCGCTCCACCATTCGCGCCGCATAGATCGACACCTCGTAGAGAAGGATTGTCGGCAGTGCAAGACCGATCTGGGAGAGCGGATCGGGTGGGGTCAGAATGGCCGCTGCGACGAAGGCCGCAACAATCGCATATTTGCGCTTGGCCGCCAGTCCGTCCGAGGTCAGAAAGCCGGTGCGCGCCAGAAGCGTGGTGACGACCGGCAGCTGGAAGACGAGGCCGAACGAGAAGACCAGCGTCATGATGAGGCTCAGATATTCCGACACCTTCGGCAGCAGCGAGATCGCAATGTCGTCGGCGCCGCCCGGCTGCTGCATCGACAGGAAGAACCACATCACCATCGGCGTGAAGAAGAAATAGACCATCGCACCGCCGAGCAGGAACAGGAGCGGCGAGGCCACGAGGAACGGCAGGAAGGCCGCGCGCTCGTTCTTGTAGAGGCCGGGGGCGACGAACTTGTAAATCTGCGCGGCGATGATCGGGAACGAGATCACCAGCGCCGAAAACATCGCCACCTTGAGCTGGGTGAAGAAGAACTCCTGCGGCGCGGTGTAGATCAGCTCCGTCTTCGACGGGTCGAGACCGGCCCAGCCGACCGCCCAGCGATAGGGAACGACCAGCAGGTTGAAGAGCTTCTTGGCGAAGAAGAAGCAGACGATGAAGGCCACGAAGAAGGCGGCAATCGCCCACATCAGGCGCGTGCGCAGCTCGATCAGGTGCTCGATCAGCGGCTGCGGCTTGTCGTCGATGTTTTCGCCGCTCATGCGTCACCCTTTTTGTTGTCTTTGGCCGTAGCGGTGGCCTTCTTTTTATTGTCTTTGGCCGTAGCGGTGGCCTTGCGCTTTGCAGGGGCCTTCGCCTTCGGCGCGGCGGCTGCCACATCGGCATCGGCCGTTTTGGCGGCAACTTTCTTCGGCGCCGCCGCTTTGGTGGCAGTCTTTGCCGGCGTCGCCTTGGCGGCAGCGGCGTCGGTCTTTGGAGCTGCCTTGGCTGGCGCGCGCGGCTTGCGGGCCGCCGGCTTCTTCACCGGTTCGGCAGCGGCGGCTTCCGTCTTTGCAGGCTCGGGCTTTGCCGGCTCGGGGCTCGGCGCAGGTTCGGGCGAAGCCATGATCGGCGGCGGATCGCTTGGCAAGGAAACGGCCGGATCCGGCATCACGATCGGGTCCTCGGCCTTCGGCGCCGTAGCGCTTGTCGCCTTCTGCAAATCGGAGCGGATCGAATTGCCGGCGTCGCGCAGCGGGCTCATCGCCTCGCGGATGGTGTTTGCCGGATTGAGGCTCTTGAGGTCGCGGACTGCCTTGCCGACATCCTCCATATCGGCTTCCTTCAGCGCCTCGTCGAACTGCTGACGGAATTCACCGGCCATGCCGCGAAGCTTCGAGGTCATCTTGCCGAATGCACGCAGCATCGGCGGAAGATCTTTCGGACCGACCACGACGATCAGAACGACGGCAATGACCAAGAGCTCGGTCCAGCCAATATCCAACATGAAAGGGCTCCTGAAGCCGACAGCTTCAATTCTAGCGGAGGTTGGCTGCGGCCGGCACACCCTTGTGAACCGGCCGCTGTCATGCCTGCTGTTCAAGAAAAAAGCGCATACGTCGCCCTATGGCCGCCCGGATGCGCCCTTCAGACTTACTTGACCTCGTCGGCCTTGTGATCGACGGTCTTGGAAGGAGCATCGGGCGTATCTTCGTCGGACATGCCCTTCTTGAAGTTCTTGATGCCCTTGGCGACGTCGCCCATCAGTTCCGGAATCTTGCCGCGGCCGAACAGCAGCAGAACGATCGCCAGAACGATCAGCCAGTGCCACATACTAAAAGAACCCATAATACTCTCCTCGATTGGATCTTGAATTCGATTTAAGACGTTTGGCTTTGATTTTCAAACACCAAAATGTCCTGTTCATTGACTGTCAGTGTCACATCCTTAATGCCGGACGGCAACTGGTCTGCGCGAATACGTGCCCTGACCGTCCGTTCGCTTCCCGGAACGGCAAGGCTGAGCAGCTCGACGACCCCCAGAAACCGCCTGGACAGGATGCGAGCGGGAATGGCGCCGCCCTCCGCCTGGACGCCGATGCCGGAGAGCCGCACCGCGACCGTGACCGGCGTGCCATCGGCAAGTTCCGGCGCCCTCGCCTCGCCCACCGGCGTCATCACCCGGCCATCGCGCACGGTGCCGGGAAACTCGTTGATTTCAGAGAAGAAAGCGGCGGCAAACAGGTTGCGCGGGCGGCGATAGAGATCGTCCGACGTGCCCGACTGCACCAGCCGTCCATCCTTCAGAAGCGCGATCCGGTCGCCCATGCGCATGGCTTCTTCCGCGTCATGAGTGACGACGATGGCGGTCGCCCGCGTCTCGCGCAGGATTGCCAGCGTGTCGGCGCGGATCGTGTCCTTGAGCCGCGAATCCAGACCGGAAAACGGCTCGTCCATCAAGAGAACGCCCGGCCTTGGCGCCAGCGCCCGAGCCAGCGCCACCCGCTGCTGTTCACCGCCGGAGAGCACATGCGGGTATTTGTCGCTGTAGTGGGAAAGCCCGACGCGATCGAGAGAGGCCATCGCCTCGGCGGTCGCCGCCTTGCTCTGCATGGCCGTCAGGCCGAACTTCACATTGTCGAGGATCGTCATGTGCGGGAACAGCGCGAAGTCCTGAAACATCAGGCCGATGCCGCGCCTCTCCGGCGGCAGGAAGACATCGGGGCCCGCGACTTCGCGGTCGTTGATGACGATGCGCCCGTGGCTCTGCGCCTCGATGCCCGCCGCAATCCGCAAAAGCGTCGTCTTGCCCGAGCCGGAGGGCCCAAGCAGGCAAAGCACCTCGCCCGGCTCTGCCGTCAGCGAGACGTCTTTGAGCGTTTCCTTGCCGTGATAGCTGTGGCGGATGCCTTCAAAGGCCAGCCGCGCGGCGAAGGTCACCCCCGCCGTCCGCCTGGCGCCTTCCTGTGCCACCGCCGCTGTTTCAAATGCCATGCGTTCACTCTGTCGGTCTGCAGACATAGAAAGCAGCCGGAAACTCCATCAAAACCTGACTCTAATCATCCGCTTGGCCGCCCGGTGTCAAGAGGCCAAGCTCCTCCAGATCCATCTGGGTGATCGGATCCTCGTCCTCCGCCAGATCGTCTTCGCCACCCGGCAACGGCACCGCGAAGTTCGGCGGAATGCGGCCGGAAAGCAACCCCGCCCCCTTCAATTCTTCGAGACCCGGCAGATCCCGCAATTCCTCGAGGCCGAAATGGTCGAGGAAGTCGCGCGTCGTGCCGAGCGTCACCGGCCGGCCCGGCGTGCGCCGGCGACCGCGGAAACGCACCCAGCCCGCCTCCATGAGGACGTCGAGCGTCCCCTTCGACGTCTGGACGCCGCGGATTTCCTCGATCTCGGCACGGGTCACCGGCTGGTGATAGGCGATGATCGCCAACACTTCGAGCGCGGCGCGCGAGAGCTTGCGCACCTCATTCTCATCGCTGCGGATGACGAAGGAGAGATCGGATGCGGTCCGGAATGCCCAGTTGTTCTCGATCTTTAGAAGATTGACGCCGCGCCCGGCATAGGCGCGCTGCAGCCTTTCCATGATCGGAGCGACCGCGACGCCGCGCGGCAGGCGCTCGGCGATGAAGCTCTCCGAGACGGGACCGGCAGACGCAAAGACCAGCGCCTCGGCGATGCGCTCGGCCTCGACCAGAACTGCCGCATGCATCGGGCGCGCAAGGGCTTCCGCCTCCACGCCGTCGTCATCCTCGATATCGTCTTCGTCTGCCGCCAACCCCTGATGCCCCCGCCTCGGGTTTCTATTCCGCCGGTTCGCCCGCCGCGGGCCCGTACCTTTGGCCCCGCCGCATGTAGATCGGCTCGAACGCGCCTTCCTGACGTATCTCCATCTTGCCCTCGCGCACAAGCTCCAGCGAGGCTGCGAAGGCGCTGGCGATCGCCGTGACCCGATCCTCGGGCGCGACCATGTAGCGGATAAGATACTGTTCCAGCCCGGTCCAGTCGGCGATTTCGCCGATCATCCGCGTCAAAATCTGGCGGGCATCGACCAGCGACCAGACGCGGCGGCGGGCAATCGTCACCTGCGTGATCGCCTGACGCTGGCGCAGCGACGCATAGGCCGTCAGTAGGTCGTAGAGGCTCGCATCGAAGGCCGACTTGCGGCTCTCGGCGATGTGTTCGGGCGCGCCACGCTGGAAGACATCGCGGCCGAGGCGGTCGCGGTTGATCAGGCGGGTTGCCGCCTCGCGCATGGCTTCCAGCCGCTTGAGGCGGAAGGCCAGCGTCGCGGCCATTTCCTCGCCCGAGGGGCCGCCGTCCTTCGGCTGCTGCGGGATCAGGAGGCGCGATTTCAGATAGGCAAGCCAGGCGGCCATGACCAGATAGTCGGCCGCCAGCTCGATGCGAATGCGCCGCGCCTGCTCGATGAACTCGAGATACTGTTCGGCCAGAGCCAGAACGGAGATGCGGGCGAGATCGACCTTCTGCGTGCGGGCGAGATGCAGCAGCAGATCGAGCGGGCCTTCGAAGCCCGCCACATCGATCAGCAAAGTCGGGTCGTCGGTCGCCCGGTCGGCCTTGGCATCCTGCCAAAGCTTGTCCATCGGGATCGCCGCCGCCTTGTTGCCGATGATGTTTTCCTTGTTCAATCGCTTCTCCCGGTCAGACCGTTGGCAGCATGGCGTTGAATTCCGCCCTCAATGCCGCCTCGTCGCCGTCGCTTGCCCTGCCGATCGCCGCTTCGACCTTTTTCGCCCGTTCCAGCGCGCGGCCGGTCAGCGCCGGCACCTCGCGCGCCACTGCCGTCATCTCATCCATGACGCCGTTGCAATGCAAGACAATATCACAGCCGCCGGCCGCAATATTGGCTGCCCGCTCGCCGAGCGTGCCTTTCAGCGCGTTCATCGAGGAATCGTCCGACATCAGCAGGCCGTCAAAGCCGAGCGTCTCGCGAATGATGCCGTCGATGACCTTGCGTGACGTGGTCGCCGGATTGTCCGGGTCAATCGCCTTGAAGACGATGTGGCAGGTCATCGCCATCAACTCGTCCTTCATCGCCGCAAACGGAATAAAGTCATGGGCCTGAAGCTCGGAAAGCGAGGCCTCGACCACCGGCAGGTCGTGGTGGCTGTCGGCCATGCCGCGGCCGTGGCCGGGAATATGCTTCATCACCGGCAGGACTCCGCCGGCCTTCAGCCCTTCCGCCGCGGCCTTGCCGAGTGCGGCGACCTTCTGCGGATCCGTGCCATAGGCGCGGTTGCCGATGACATTGCTGGCGCCCTCAACCGGAACGTCGAGCACCGGCAGGCAGTCGACGTCGATACCGAACCGCGTCAGGTCGAAGGCATGCAGGCGCGACATCAGCCAGGCGGCGCGAAGCCCCCTCTCCCGGTCTTCGTCGTAGAGCGCGCCGATGACGGCGGCCGACGGATAGGCCTGCAGGATCGGCGGCTTGATGCGCTGGACGCGGCCACCCTCCTGGTCGATCAGCACGGGAGCATCGCGGCCGACGCATTCGCGCATTTCGGCGGTCAGGTCGGAAATCTGCTGCGGTTCGGAAATGTTGCGGCCGAACAGGATGAAGCCCCATGGGCGCTCATCGCGATAGAAGGCCTTTTCGTCTTCCGTCAGCTTGAGGCCGCTGCAGCCGAGGATCATTGCTTTTGAGTCGGTCATGACCGGATCATAAAAAGCCGAAGAGCCCGTGGCGAGGGCGCCACGGGCTCATTCACAGCTTAAAGAATCAGTCGACCGTCGATTATCGGGCGACGAGGCAGCTTCCGCCGGCAGCCCTGTAGCGTTCGCACAAGGCGACGGCCTCGTCCTTGGTCCCTCCGGCGATCCGGACACGATAATAGGTGCCCTTGCCCGCAATATCCGCCTTGACGATCTGCATGCCGCGCCCGCCGATGACGGAGGCGAACTTCGTCGCAAGGTTCTTGTAGGACTTCTGAGCTTCCGCTTCAGACGGCAGCGAGGCGATCTGGATGGAATAGGTCCCGGCCGGGATCGTCGTCTGCGCTGCAGCCGGAGCCGTCGCCGCGGCCGGCGCCTGAGCGGCCGGCGTCACGGGTTCGGCTGCAGCCGTCTCGACGGGCCTTGCGGCCGGCGCGGTGTTCTGGTTGTTGACCACGCGAACCGGCTGGTCACCGGGGCGCGGCACCGGTACCGGAGCATTGGCAAGCGCCGGACCGGCCTCTTCCGGCGTATCCGGAGCCATGTCCGGAGAATTTGCGTCGGCTGCGGCATTGCTGTTGGCCACCTGCTGAAGCGCTTCCGGCGACGCCTCGCTGGCGACCGGCGGTTGGGTGCCGTCGGGATGCATGGTCGTGCCGGCGGCTTCGGCCGGAGCCATGACCGACGGCTGGGCACCGTCATTCTTCTGGGTCACTGTCAACGCTGCGGCGGGTTCTTCCTCGCGGGTCACCAGCGTGCCGTCCGGACGCACGATCAGGGTTCTGACCTTGCGCGGCGCGACACTGGCATTCTCGGCGGTCGCCTGCGAACCATCGGCCGGCAGGCTCTCGCCGGACGGCGCCAGGCGCTGATCGGACGCGCCCGCGTCCGCGGTATCATCCGCTTCCCCTTCCATCGGGATCGTGCTCGGCTGCAGCGTCCGCTGCACCACGTCGACCGGCGCTTCGTCGCTCGAGATCAGCGTTCCCTGCGTGGGCTGGTTTTCCGTCTTGCCGGACACCTGGTCGTAAACCGCCTGGTCCTGGTTCAACACCGTCTTGCCGCCCTTGTTGGCCGGCTCGGTGCGATAGGCCTCCTTGTCGGCCTTGATGATTTCCGGCTCGCTCGACAGTTCCGGCAGGCTGACCCCGCCCGCCATCCATGTGTAGGCGCCAACGGCGCCGGCACCGGCGAGCAGCACCAGCGAGGCGACAACCAGCATGCTGCGCTTCGGCCGGTTGGCCGAAATCGCGGCGACGGAGGGCTGGTGTTCGAGCCTTTCCTCCTCGTACTGGCGGTCGTTATCGATACCGGCCATGGCGGCCGACTGCAGCTCGCGGTGAATGTCATCGTTCAGCGCCGTCTCGAAATCCTCGAATTCGAACTCGGTGTCGAACATGTCGGCCGTCTGGGCCGACTCCGTCGCTTTCGACGCCGGTGCTGGCGTGGTCGTCTGCTTCGGGTAATCCGCGATCATCGCCGCCATCTCGGCGTCGACGTCCACCTCGTAGGCGCTGACGGCCGGCCGCGGCTCCTCTTCCGGAACTTCCGGCAGTGCGGGCACATCGAGCGGCGCGATCACCTCGGGCTGTTCTTCGGTTTCCGTGATCATGGCCGGATCGAAGGCCGTTTCCTCGGGCGTTACGTCCATAGGCGGCACGTCGTCTTCCGTCGCATAATCCGGCTCGGATGCCGCAGCCGTCATGACGGGCTCCTGGCGCACCGGCTCGGAAACCTGTGCACGTTCGCTCACATGGGGCGCTTCCGGCTCCTGCCGTGCCCGCAGGAAGGCGGACGACACGAATTTCGGGATGGCAGCGGCCGCTGCAGCGGTCGCCATCGCCGCCGGCGTCGACATTCTCTGCTCGGCCTCGATGCTCGGCGCCTCGATCGCAGCGTCGTCGACCTCGTCGACCTCTTCGGCGATCGCCGGCATGGCGATTTCGTCCTCGAGCGCACGTCCGAAATCATGCGTCATAGACGCGCTGATCGAAACGTCGGAGGCTGCGGCATTGGTGCCGAACGGGATCGGGTAACGGGAAATATCGTCGAGCAGGTCATCCTTGCCATGGTTCCAATGGCCGGGATCCTCTTCCGGCAGGCCATCGTGCCGATCGTGCTCGGCCTCGAAGCCCATGGACGGCGGCTGCGACACCGCTTCTTCCTCGATCGGCTCCTCGACGATTACCGGTTCGGCCGGCACGCCGTCGCGGAAATTCGACACCGGCAGACGGATCGCCGGCTGATCGTAAGGCATCTCCGGCTGCTGGTGCATATGCGCGCCATCGTCGGCCTCCACCTCGTCGGACGGCTCGTCCGTTTCATCGGCATTGAGTTCGTCGGCAAAGGCGCCGATCGACAGATAGAGTTCGCGCGTCAGTTCGCTTTCGTCGAAGTCATCCAGCGCGTCGGCCTGGGATGACACGGCATCGGCTGTATCCTCCGCATAGGCCTCATGTTCTGCGCTCGCGTCTTCCATCGGCTCGACAGCGGCGGGCTCATCCGCGTAGGATTCGTATGCGGCGACGGGAGCAAGGTCCTCGTCTTCATACGCATCGACCTCTTCCGCGGACGCCTCTTCCGACGGCCATTCGGCGCTTGTCGGCTCAGCCTCGTAAACCGCATGCGGAAGTTCGGCAGGATGTGGAGCGATCGCCTGCGGCACCGAATCGGGTTCGGCCGCGAGAGGCTCCGGCGCCAGCGGATATTCGTCTTCCAGTTGAGGGTGTGCCTGCTCGTCGTCGGAGTCTTCGAACGCATCGTCGATCGACAGCTCGCGCATCAGCTCCGCTTCGAGATCGATGACCGGCTCGACGTCGTGGTAGGGCGCCTCAACGGGCTCGACGGCCGCCGGAACGTCTTCGGCAGCCTTTTCCTCGGGAACGGGTTGGGACACAGGCCGCACAGGCTGAGGGTCGAAACCGACAATCCGGGCCAGCTCGGCCAACGGATCATCTTCGGCAAATACAGCCGCCCTCTTGTTCCCCTGACCCGAGTAGTTATTGTCCACCATTACTCATCCAGTCATGTATTTACGCGCATAACTGCCAAGACTTTGTGGGCAAATGTTGGCCGTTATCGCATTTCCTCGGGTGCCGCCGTACCAGTGATGGCAAGACCCGACCGCAGGACCGATGCAACGGCATACACCAGCCCTAGTCTGGCAATGCTCAATTCTCGGTTTTTATCGTTAACAAACCGTAATTCAGGTGCATCTTTACCTTTATTCCAATGCGCATGGAAGGAACTAGCCAGGTCGTAGAGGTAAAAAGCGACCCTGTGAGGCTCCTGAATGCCGGCTGCCGTCTCGATCAGGCGCGGAAACTCCGCAAGTTTGGCGAGCAGCGAGACTTCGCTCGGATCCTGGATCAGCGAAACCCCCTTGCCAAGATCAAGTGATTCGATGTCGACGTCCGGGAACGCCTCCTTCGCCTGGCGGAAGATCGACATGCAGCGGGCGTGCGCATACTGCACGTAGAAGACCGGGTTGTCCTTCGACTGTTCCGTTACCTTCGCGAAGTCGAAGTCCAGCGGTTCCGAGCTCTTGCGGTACAGCATCATGAAGCGAACAGAATCGCGGCCGACCTCGTCGACGACCTCGCGGAGCGTCACGAAATCGCCCGACCGCTTGGACATCTTTACCGGCTCGCCGTTGCGGTAGAGCTTGACGAGCTGGCACAGCAGCACGGTCAGCTTCACAGTGCCGCCGGACACCGCCTTCGCCAGCGCCTCCAGGCGCTTGACGTAGCCGCCATGATCGGCGCCGAGCACATAGATCATCTCGCCGAAGCCGCGGTCGAACTTGTCCTTGAAATAGGCGACGTCGGCGGCGAAGTAGGTATAGCTGCCATCCGACTTGATCAGCGGCCGGTCGATGTCGTCGCCGACCTCCGTCGAGCGGAACAGCGTCTGCTCGCGGTCTTCCCAGTCTTCCGGAACCTGGCCCTTCGGCGGCGGCAGTACGCCCTTGTAGACATGGCCCTTGAAGGTCAGGTCGTTGATCGCGGTACGGATCGGGGCTGCGCCGTTGGCATGCAGCGTGCGCTCCGAGAAGAACACCTCGTGCTTTACGTTCAGCGCCTCCAGATCCTCGCGGATCATCACCATCATCGCGTCGATGGCGCGGTCCTTGACGATCGGCATCCAGTCGTCCTCGGGCATTTCCAGAAGCCTGGTGCCGCAGTCGGCGGCCAGCGCCTTTCCGACCGGAACGAGATAGTCGCCCGGATAGAGCCCTGCCGGAATTTCGCCGATGGTTTCGCCGAGGGCCTCGCGGTAGCGCAGGTAGACCGAGCGCGCCAGAACGTCGATCTGCGAACCGGCGTCGTTGATGTAGTATTCCTTCTCGACAGCGTAACCGGCATAGGCGAGCAGGTTCGCCAGCGCATCGCCGACGACGGCGCCGCGGCAATGGCCGACATGCATGGGCCCGGTCGGATTGGCCGAGACGTATTCGACGTTGACCTTGCGGCCCTCGCCCATCGTCGACCGGCCGTAATCCTCGCCGAGCGCGATCATGGAGGCGAGCAGGCGCTGCCAGTAGCCCGTCGACAGGCGAATGTTGATGAAGCCCGGACCGGCGACCGAAATCTCGGTGACGTCCGGATCTTCCTTCAGCTTGGCGATCAGGATGTCGGCGAAAGCGCGCGGATTGGTGCCGAGCGGCTTTGCCAGAACCATGGCGGCATTGGTGGCTACATCGCCATGGGCCGAATCGCGCGGCGGCTCGACCGTGATGCGGGAAAGATCCACTTCGCTTCGCTTTTCAGAAACAATGTCAATTTCTTCCAAAGCTTTTTTAATTCTTTTGTCGAAGTCGCTGAAAAGGTTCATCTGTTGTGGTCCACGCATGAAAAGAAGCCGGCGAACGCCCCGTTCCCGGCATATTGCCCGCTGCCTATCGCAATTCCGGAGTATGGTCAAACAGGCGCTGATGGGTCTTGATGGCGAAAGTATCGGTCATGCCGGCCAGATAATCGCCGACATGGCGGGCCTTGGCACCCTCGTTGAGGTTCGGCAGCTGGTCCACCCAGTAGTGCTTCTCCATCAGGCCGGGATCGCTCATATAGGCGCGGAACAGGTCCTTGACGATCTGGGCGGCACCGGCCCGGATGCGCATGATATCCGGGTGCCGGTAGATGCGCTTGAAGAGCATGCCCTTGATCTCGCGATCGGTCTTCGCCATCGCCTCGGAGAACGTCGCCGTTACCCGGGGAGCAAGCCGAATGTCCTGCGCCCTCTCCGGCTTCACCTCGGCAATTCTAGCCTGGGCGACGCCGATCACATCCTCGATCATGCGGGTGATCTGCCGGCGCATGATCTCGTGGGTGAAGCGGCTGGCCTCCAGCGACGGATAGCGGTCGCGGACCTCTTTCATCAAACCTGCCAGGAACGGGATTTCCTCCAGCATGTCGAAGGTCAGGTAGCCCGACCGCAGGCCATCATCGATGTCATGGGTGTTATAAGCGATATCGTCCGAAATTGCCGCGACCTGCGCCTCGAGGCTGGCGAAGGTCGCGAGCTCCAGGTCGTGCAGTTCGCAGTAATCGAGGATGGGCTTCGGCACCGGATGGCCGTTCAGGCCGGTTCCATCCGCGGCCATCAGCGGGCCGTTGTGCTTGACCAGCCCCTCCAGCGTCTCCCAGGTCAGGTTCAGCCCATCGAACTCGGCGTAGCGGCGCTCCAGCTTGGTGACGATTCTCAGCGACTGGGCATTGTGGTCGAAGCCGCCATAGGGCGCCAGTTCCTCGTGCAGCGCGTCCTCGCCGGTGTGGCCGAATGGTGTGTGGCCGAAGTCATGCACCAGTGCGACGCCTTCGGCGAGATCCTCGTCCAGGCGAAGGGCGCGGGCCAGCGCGCGGGCGATCTGCGCCACCTCGATCGTATGCGTCAGCCGGGTGCGGTAGTGATCGCCGTCATTGGCGATGAAGACCTGAGTCTTGTGCTTCAGGCGCCGGAATGCGGTCGTGTGGACGATACGGTCACGGTCGCGCTGGAAGTCGGAGCGAGTCGGACTGGCATTCTCGTTGTAGAGCCGGCCGCGCGTCGTCCACGGATCGGCGGCATAGATCGCCCGCTCGCCCGCTCCAAATCCCAATGCATGCCTGTCGAATGTCATTCCTGCTCCTGCCGCCTCTTCAGCCATTGACGCCGCCTGCCTGTCTTCATACCTATAGCTCTGCAGGGCTTGCAACAGTCAGCGGTCTATGACGGCTATCTGACGCGGGCCTGACATGAAGACTTTTACTCTCCGGACCTTGACCCCGGCAGGAGGACAGCATGAGCGAACCACAGGTAACCCTTTCCGATTCCGCCGCGAAACGCATCGCGACCATTCTCGGCTCCGATCCCGGCAAGACGGCACTGCGCGTCTCCGTCGAAGGCGGCGGCTGTTCCGGCTTTTCCTACAAGTTCGATCTGGTGAACGACCAGACGGATGACGATCTGGTGATCGAGAAAAACGACGCCAAGGTACTGATCGACAGCATGTCGCTGATCTACATGGCCGGCTCCGAGATCGACTTCGTCGACAACCTGCTCGGGCAATCCTTCCAGATCGCCAATCCGAACGCGGTCGCCAGCTGCGGCTGCGGCACCAGCTTCGCGATCTGAGCACAACGTTCAGACCGGCAATCGGAAAAGGCCGCGGCTTCTGTCCGCGGCCTTTCGCATATTCGGCTGACGTCTTGTCTATTCGCTTGCGCCTGCCTTTTCCGGAATGACAAGCGAGAGGACGATTGCGGAGAGACCCGCCAGCGTGATCGGGGTCGCAAAGACCTGCTGGACGATCGACGGCAGACCCTTGATCGCGTCCGGCACCAGCGTCACGCCCAGACCCAGCCCGAAGGAGACGGCCATGATATATATCTTGCGCCGGTCGATCTCCTGGGTGGCAAGGATACGGATGCCCGCGACCGCGATCGAGCCGAAGAGAACCAGTGTAGCCCCGCCGAGCACCGGCTTGGGAATCAGCTGAAAAATGCCACCGATCACCGGGAAGAAGCCGAGGACGACGAGTATTCCCGCGATGTAGAGGCCGACATGACGACTTGCCACCCCGGTCATCTGGATGACGCCGTTGTTCTGACTGAAGGTGGTGTTCGGGAAGGTGTTGAAGAGTGCCGCAAGTCCGGAGTTTACACCGTCGGCAAGGACACCGCCCTTGATCCGCTCCATATACACCTTGCCTTCGACCGGCTCGCCGGAAATGACGGAGTTCGCCGTCAGGTCGCCGGTCGTCTCGATGGCCGTGATGAGGTAGACGAAGGCAATCGGCAGGAACAGGACGAGATCAAAGTCGAAGCCGTATTTCAGCGGCACCGGCAGAGCGAAGATCGGCTGGCTGCCGAAGCTCGAAAAGTTCACCTTGCCGATGATAGCGGCGACGATGAAGCCGGCGATGAGACCGAGCATGATCGCCGAGATGCGGATCATCGGGTTCTTCTGGAACGTCAGCGTCAGTATGACAGCGACGACGAAGAGGCCTAGCAAGATGTTGACCGGACTGCCGAAGTCGGCCGCCCCTACCCCGCCGGCAAAATCCGTGAAGCCGACCTTGACGAGGCTGAGACCGATCACCGCGATGACGATGCCGGTCACTGTCGGCGTGATGATGCGACCAAGCTTGTCGATGAACTGGCTGAGCACGACTTCGACAAGGCAGCCGACGAGGCACAAGCCGAAGATCATGGCGAGGATGTCCTCAGGTGTTCCACCTTGCGCCTTGACCCCGAAACCGGCCGCAAGGATCGCACCGAGAAATGCGAAGCTCGTCCCCTGCAGGCTGAGCAGGCCGGAACCGACCGGACCGATACGCCGGCATTGAATGAAGGTCGCCACGCCCGACACGAAGAGCGACATCGAGATCAGATAGGGAATATGCTCGCCTAGGCCGAGAACACCGCCAATCACGAGCGACGGCGTCGCAATTCCGACGATGCTGGCGAGAATGTGCTGAAACGCCGCCAGAAATGCGGGTCCCGGCGCCGGCACATCGGCGAGCGCGTAGATAATTTCTCCATCTGCAGTTGCCTGTTTTTCAGTCATGTTTGCCCCTTCCAAGGCTGAATTGCCTCTCGAACCCGACAACCGTCCTTAAATGACGGCGCCCGTTTCATAAGACGCAAGGAATATGCCATGGAGGAAAGCCCGCCTGTCGCGCCCGCTCAACACAGCGCGACGGCGGTCGGGGCTTTACTGGGAGGGCGAAGGCAGGTAACCGGTTTGCAAACGAGACCGAGAGGACGCCGATGAAGATCGCCACCTGGAACATCAACGGCATCAAGGCGCGGATCGACAATCTGCTGACCTGGCTGAAGGACGCCTCGCCCGACATCGTCTGCCTGCAGGAAATCAAGTCGGTCGACGAAGGTTTTCCGCGGATGGAGATCGAGGCGCTCGGCTATCACGTCGAGACCCACGGCCAGAAGGGTTTCAACGGTGTCGCCATCCTGTCGAAGATGAAGCCCGACGAGGTCAATCGCGGCCTGCCGGGCGACGACAGCGACGAGCAGGCCCGCTTCATGGAGGCGGTGTTCTCCCATGCCGGCGGCGCGTTCCGCGTCTGCTCGATCTACCTGCCGAACGGCAATCCGGCTGACGATCCGGTCAAGTATCCCTACAAGCTCGCCTGGATGGAACGGCTGAAAGCCTTTGCCGAGGATCGCCTCGCGCTCGAGGAACCGCTGATTCTCGCCGGCGACTACAATGTCATTCCCGAACCGCACGACTGCTACGACGTGAAGGCCTGGGAATCAGACGCCCTCTTCCTGCCGCAGACGCGCCAAGCGTTTCGCCGGCTTGAGCACCTCGGGCTGACGGACGCGCTCCGCGCCACGACGGACGGCGTTCCGGCCTATACGTTCTGGGATTACCAGGCAGGCGCCTGGCAGAAGAACAACGGCATTCGTATCGACCATCTTCTGCTGTCGGCGGAAGCGACGGACCGTCTGCAGGCGGTCGAGGTCGACAGCCAGGTCAGGGCTTGGGAAAAGCCGTCCGACCATGTGCCGGTGATCGGCCGATTCGATTTCTGAAGGATCGCCGGGCGCTTCAGGCACCCGATCGTTGACCGTTACTGGGTCGCGCCGGTCTTTTCGAACTTCTGCGCCAGAGCCACCGCATTGCGGCGATCGTCCTCGCTGACGACCGAGAAGGCCTGCTCCTGCAT
This sequence comes from Rhizobium sp. PAMB 3174, assembly GCF_052908375.1. Lineage (NCBI taxonomy): Bacteria > Pseudomonadati > Pseudomonadota > Alphaproteobacteria > Hyphomicrobiales > Rhizobiaceae > Rhizobium > Rhizobium sp. PAMB 3174. The sequence goes on from NZ_CM128608.1 coordinate 1,807,823, forward strand.
CTCCTGAACCCAGCCGTGATCCTGCGGGGCGCTCAGATCGAGAGCTGCCGTCATGTAGGCGAGGCCGAGAACGCTCTGGCCTTCCTCGAAGATCAGGTTGCCGAAGACCGCCATGGCACCCGGATGGCCCTTCTTGCGGGCCTGGTTCAGCCACTTCTTGGCGAGCTTGACGTTCACCTTGCCACCTTCCCCGGCGAGAATCATGCGGGCGAGCTGGAACTGCGCCTCCGCCACACCGAAGGTCGCCGCCGCCTGATAGAGCTGGCGGGCCATCGGCAGGTTGACGGTCACCGGGCTGTTGGGAATGCCGTTGTGATAGTAATTGGCGAGCGACATCAGCGCCGAGACGAAGAAACCGGTATCCTCGGAGCCGGGCTCCACATCCTCGGAGGCGATTTCCGAATAGATCTTGAAGGCCTCGTAGTCGTCTTCGGTGACGCCGTCGCCATAGGCATACATGCTGGCCAGCGCCCAGCGGGAACCGGTGTGGCCCTTCTCTGCGGCATAGCGATAGGCCTCGACGGCCTCGTCCTTGTGACCGCTCTGATAGGCCTTGAAGCCGAGCTTGAACACATCGAACGGTTTCGAGGCACTGTCGGCCTCGGGAATGTCGAAGGCGAACGCACTGCCCCCGGCGGCGCACAGCGCCAGCGGCAGGGAGACCAGCAAGACCTTCAGGGATTTCAACTCAAGCGTTACCATCAACAACAAGCCGTTTCTTTTGCTGCTCCGGACTGGGGAGCAATCTTCAAGCGCGAATGTTCATGCCCGTGTCCCTCGCCAGTCAGGCGGATGGGACGACACTCGGCCGTGCGGCGAAAAATGCTGGTCTTTTTTGCGAAACCATCTCGGCGACCGGCCACCACCCATCGCGACAGAGTCCCTGCGGAGCAAAGTTCTTTTGCCTCCGCCCGCCCCGCAGTTTTCTGCGAAGCACAAACCGTAACCGGCTGCAAACAAGCCTTCCGGTATCGGGTTTTCAATTTCCACCACCCATTTTTTACGCTGCGCTTTCTTACCGCGCTGTGTCTGACGTCACATTTGCTCTTCGTTTGTGGCGGGAAATAGACATTCCCCCTCGCCACGCATCATAGAACAACTGTCATAAAAAAGTGTTGCGATTTCGTCACATTGCGGTTGCGTTGCAACATGGTCTTGCGGGACGAAAAAACCCGGCCGCGAGGCCGGGTTTTTCTTGCGTAGTCACTATGAGATCAGAACTTGACCTTGAAGGACGTCGACAGGGCCAGCACGAGATCGTTGCCGAAGTCGTAGGAGGCGTCCGTGCCGTAGCCGTCAACCTCGCCAACGCTGCCGCTGGTCAGGAGACCAACCGCACCGCCGAGCCGCAACTCGACGTTTTCGGTCGGGGTCCACGCCGTTCCGACGGTGACGTACCAGGAGTCGGTTTGCGAGCTCAGGCCCGTGGTCGTGCCACGATCCCAGGTCAGGCTGACGGCGCCGCTCCACTGATCGTTGAACTTGTGGCCGATGCCGCCCGTGATGGTCCAGCCGTCGCGGTACAGGAGATCGAGAGAGGTCAACTCCGTCGTCGTACCCTTCTGATAAAAGCCGATGCTTTGAAGTTGACTCCAATCGGTCCACTTGACGCTACCGAAAGCCAGCCAATCAGGCGCAATGCCGGATTGAAGCTTCAACTCGAGCGAATCCGGCATGGACGTCGAACCTTGTACATCATAAGTAGCAATGCCGGGCAAAGCCAGAGTGCCGGTAATGTCATCCAACTTAACGGCGCTATTGTAGACCAAGCTGGCGCGCATCGCGTATTCAGGTATTTCATACGCGACACCAGTCCGCCAACCCCAGCCATCGCCTTTTAGATCCAAGCGACCAACTACAGGATATCCTGCGCTGATGAAGGCTTCTTTGAACCCACCAACCTCTTGATAAAATCCGCCGCCAATCAGGCGCAACTGACCGGGCCCAACATCGAATTTGTATGAGCAAGTGCCAGCATAATTGTGGCTGTAAATTTTGATCTCGGTGATGTCGACTGCACCCGCCCACTCCGTGCCAGGCGCAGAATGCACGCCCCATGGCTCCGAATAATCGAGCAGGCAGTCTATCCCCTCACCCAAACCAAATTTCAGGCCGGCGTAGTAATTGGTGTAGTCCTCTGCGCCATCCGCACTGGCTGAGCCGGATGACAAGCCAGTGGAACCGCCAGTCGCATTTTTGAACTTCCGGTCCGGATGCACATAGGTGACGTGACTATCGAACGTCACCACAGAAGTGTCAAAAAGGTCGTCAATATTGTAGCCGGCCTCCTCAAGCCCGCCAGCATGAGCCGCCGTGAAGGCGCTCGTCGCCAGAAGTGCAGCCAGAACGCCCTTGATCATGGAATTTGTAGTCATAATTGCCTCTCTCCCGCATTACTGAGCGGATCATTGCCATGATCGCACGAGGAGACAAGCCTGAACTCTCGTGTGGAAAATTCGTATCGCGATCAAAACCTTACGTAAGATTCTGATCCAAATTGGTTAATGAATTCGACGGTGGAAATTCATTCCACGCTCAACCGCCAAGGAGTCTGCGGTTTGGAATTTTTTTTCACAAAGGAAGGAGTTTGTGTCGATTTGACAACAATCAGATTTCCTTTCCTTACGTGCACGTAATTGGCCATCTTCCTGCCCGATTCCGGTTTAAGCCATTCGCACACATACGAAAACACCCGGCCATGAGGCCGGGTGTTCTGGTTTGTGGGACCGTCTGTCTGATCAGGCCGATTCGTTGACCCGGCTGAGCGCAATCTGCAGGCCCTTGAGCTGCGTTTCGAGCTCGTCGAAGCGCTCGCGCTCGGCTTCCACCACTTCAGGCTTGGCATTGGCGACGAACTTCTCGTTGCCGAGCTTGGCGGCGATACGCGCCTTGTCCTGTTCCGCCTTGCCGATCGCCTTTTCCAGCCGGGCGCGTTCGGCGCCGAGATCGATCAGGTTCCCGAGCGGCAGGCAGGCAGTCGCCTCGCCGACAACGATCTGTGCGGCCCCCTTGGGTGCCGCATCGGCGAACGTCACCGTCTCCACACGCGCCAGGCGCTGGATGGCCGGCGTATGGCGGCCAACGCGCTCTCGCGTCACCGCATTCGCCCCGACGATCACCAGCGGTGCGGTTGCCGCCGGCGCAACGTTCATTTCCGAACGTACCGAGCGGATGCCGGAAACGAGGTCGATCAGCCAGTTAATCTCGTCGGCCGCGTGGTCGTCGAAATAGAACGGCGTCAGCCAGTCTGCGTGGCAGAGCAGGCTGTCGCGTGCGCTGCCCTCACCCGCCGTATGCGCCCACAGTTCTTCCGTGATGAACGGCATGAAGGGGTGCAGCAGCTTGTAGGTCTCGTCCAGAACGTATGCCGCGCAGACCTGCGCTTCCTTCTTGGCGGCCTCGTCCTCGCCGTTGAAGACCGGCTTCAAGAGTTCCAGATACCAGTCGCAGAACTGGTTCCAGACGAAACGGTAAAGGCTCGCCGCCGCATCGTTGAAGCGGTAGGCCTCGATGCTCTCGGTCACCTCTTTCGCGGTCCGACCGAGTTCGGTCAGGATCCAGCGGTTGATCGTCTGCGTGGCGTCTTCCGGAATGAAGTCGGGATCACGCTTGACGCCGTTCATCTCGGCAAAGCGCGTCGCGTTCCAGAGCTTGGTGCCGAAGTTGCGGTAGCCGGCGACACGCGCCGTGTCGAGCTTCACGTCGCGGCCCTGCGCCGCCATGATGGCCAGCGTGAAACGCAGCGCGTCGGCACCGTACTCGTCGATCAGTTCGAGCGGATCGATGACGTTGCCCTTCGACTTCGACATCTTCTGACCGTTCTTATCGCGCACCAGCGCGTGGACGTAAACGGTGTGGAACGGCTCGACCGGATTGCCGTGCTCGTCCTTCATGAAGTGCAGGCCCATCATCATCATGCGGGCGACCCAGAAGAAGATGATGTCGAAGCCGGTCACCAGCACGTCGGTCTGGTAGTATTTTGCCAGTTCCGGCGTCTCGTCCGGCCAGCCGAGCGTCGAGAAGGGCCAGAGCGCCGAGGAGAACCAGGTGTCGAGCACGTCCTCGTCGCGGGTGAGGATGTCTCCCGGTGCGAAGTTCTCGAGCTTGTCCTCGACCCAGGCCTTCCAGGGGCCTTCATGGGCGATGTAGTGCTGGATGGCGGCGTCGAGCGCCTCTTCCTCGGTCTTCTCGACAAAGACCTGTCCGTCCGGGCCGTACCAGGCGGGGATCTGGTGTCCCCACCAGAGCTGGCGCGAAATGCACCAGGGCTCGATGTTTTCCATCCATTCGAAGTAGGTCTTTTCCCAGTTCTTCGGAACGAAGTTCGTCCGGCCTTCGCGAACGGACTCGATCGCAGGCTTCGCCAGAGTCTTCGCGTCAGCGAACCACTGGTCGGTCAGCATCGGCTCGATGACGACGCCGGAGCGGTCGCCGAAGGGCTGCATGATCTTCTTGTTCTCGACATAGGGAATGTCGTTGCCTTCGTCATCCTTGACGGTGACGGCGAGGCCTTCGGCATTGATCTGGGCGACGATGCGCTTGCGCGCCTCATAGCGGTCGAGGCCGCGATACTCGTCCGGAACCAGGTTGATGGCGTCGACGTCCGACTCGCCCGGCAGCTTGCCGGACCGGGCGATCTCCATCGCCTGCGCCGCGCAGACCGCGTATGGCTCGCCGTCTTCCCGCATGGACGCCTTCTCGTCCATCAGACGATAGAGCGGGATATGGTTGCGGCGGGCGACCTGATAGTCGTTGAAGTCGTGCGCGCCGGTGATCTTGACCGCGCCGGAACCGAAATCCTTGTCCGGATACTCGTCGGTGATGATCGGGATCAGACGGCGATGCTCCTTCGGGCCGACCGGAATTTCGCAGAGCTTGCCGACGATCGGCGCATAACGCTCGTCGGACGGATGAACGGCGACGGCTCCGTCTCCGAGCATGGTTTCCGGACGGGTCGTGGCGATCGAGATGTAGTCGCGCTCTTCCTGGAGGATGACGTTACCGTCGGCATCCTTCTCGACATAGGTGTAGGTTTCGCCGCCGGCCAGCGGATACTTGAAGTGCCACATATGGCCGTCGGTTTCGCGGTTCTCGACCTCGAGGTCGGAGATCGCGGTCTCGAAATTCGGATCCCAGTTGACCAGCCGCTTGCCGCGGTAGATCAGGCCTTCCTTGTAGAGCGAGACGAAGACTTCGAGCACGGCCTTCGACAGCCCTTCGTCCATGGTGAAGCGCTCGCGCGACCAGTCGCAGGACGCGCCCAGGCGCTTCAGCTGGTTGAAGATGAGACCGCCCGACTGGTCCTTCCATTCCCAGACCTTGTCGATAAAGGCGTCGCGGCCCATGGCGCGGCGGCCCGGCAGCTGGCGTTCCATCAGCTGACGCTCGACGACCATCTGCGTCGCGATGCCGGCATGGTCCATGCCCGGCTGCCACAGCACGTCCTTGCCGCGCATGCGCTCGAAGCGGATCATGATGTCCTGCAGCGTGTTGTTGAGCGCGTGGCCCATGTGCAGCGAACCCGTCACGTTCGGTGGCGGGATGACGATGCAGAAGCTTTCGGCGCCCGGCCTGGCGTTGGCGCCGGCCTTGAAGGCGTCCGCCTCTTCCCATGCCTTGGCGATTTTCGGTTCGACGGCTGCGGAATCGTAGGTTTTTTCAAGCATTTTCTGATCGCTTCCGGAAATTCTAGGGTTCGAGGTTGTAAACCGGATGGCCTGAATGAAGTCAACAAAAAAGCCGCCGGAAATGCGGCGGCTTCCTGGGGTGTGACGAAGGACCGCCGATCAGCGACGCGGGCCTCGCGCCACCCTTTCGATCTCCTCACGCACGAGACGCTCGACGAGGCTCGGCAGGTTGTTGTCCAGCCAATCCTGCAGCATCGGGCGCAGCATCTCTTCGGCAATCTCGTCGAGGGAACGCTTCTGCGCACCGTCGACCGCCTGGGCGAGATCCTCGAACGAGCGGGCGACCTGCTGGCCGGCCACGGCCGAAATCAGCCCTCCCCGGTTCGGCGCCGGTGCCTGCGCCACGGCGGGCGCCGCCGGAGCCGCCTTCGCTTCGACCGGAGCAACAAGGACGGGCGCGGGCTTTGCCTCGACCGTTTCGCTCGCGACGACAGGGGCCGGAGCAGCCGGTGGCGTCTCGACGGCAGCCAAAGTCGGAGCTGCCGGCGGCGTCTTCGGCTCGGAAGATACGGAGACGGGTGACGGCCGGACGGCCGGGCTTTCCGACGCCTTGTCGGCCGATGAAGTCGGTTCGCGCATTGCAACGGGTTCCGGCGCTGCCGGCTCCGGTGCGCGCGAGCGCATCATTTCCGCATTGCGTTCGGATGCTGCGCGTACGCGTGCAGCGACATCGGCCAGGGACAGGTTCCTGGACGGATCCGCCTGCTGCGGTGCGGCTTCCCGAGCCTCACGGACGGGCTGTGGTGCCATGCGGGCCGGCGCGCCCTGGTTGGCGGCGGACATCGACGGCGTGTAGCTCGACGGGGACCGTTCGACCGCGACCGGCGCCGGCATGATGTCGGCGGACGGACGGGGTGCCGGAGGCGTTTCCGGCTCTATCGAAAAGGCCGCAAAGGGATCACCGCCGTCGTCCGACAGGTGCGAAGGGGCATTGTGCAGCGAAGGTGCCTGCATGGACGTATTCTGCTGGCCGTCGCTCTCCGGATCATTGTTCTCGATGATCTTGCGGATTGATGCCAGGATTTCTTCCATGGACGGTTCACGCGCTACATTTGGCTGGGCCATACTCATCCCCGTTTTCCCGAAAAAACGATCGGACCAGCGAAACAAAGTCCGAATCATGGTCACCTTAGGATACTCATCAGGGGAAAAAAATCACTGCGAATCAATTATCGGGACTGATGCACAGCTTTGTTCGCCGGCATGGTAAACGTCGGAGGCCGGAGGTTGATGTCATCCCCCGGCCTCGCTGACAGACTGCACAACGCAACGGAAACACTACTTGGTGTCAACCGTCCTGAGGCCGATCCACTTGTCCTTGACGGCTTCGTAGTGGTCTTCCGAACGGTATTCGGCAACCTGCAGGCCCTGGCTTGCCACCGTCAGGCGGCCCGTCGCGGCGATCACGGAATAACTTGCCACCACGGCGTCATGCTGGGCAATCACGAGGTTTTCCTTGGCGGACAACACCGTCTGCTGCGAATTGAGGACGTCGAGTGTCGTCTTCTGGCCGACATTGCGCTCCTCGATGACCCCCTTCAATGCCAGCTGCGCGGCGTTGACGGACTTTCCGTTGGCAGAGATGGAGGCCGTCGCGGCGCGCAGCTGCGCATAGGCGGAGACGATCTGCTGGCGGACGCTGGCACGCACCGAGTCCACCATAATGCGCCGCTGGCCGGCTAGCTCTTTGGCCTGGCGGATGCGGCCGTATTCGGCGCCACCCTGATAGATCGGAATGTTGACCTGGGCGGTGATGCTGGCCGATGTGTTGTTGATGTCGTTGACGGACGGATTGGTCGTCAGATGGCGGGTGACGCCACCCTGCAACGTGACGCCCGGAAGCAAAGTGCCTTCCGCCGCCTTGGTATTGTAGTCGGCCTGGTCGACCTGGGCGAACGCCGCCTTCACCGAAGGATGTTCGACCACGCCGATCGCGACCGCCTGATCGACGCTGGCGGGCATCGCCTTGCGGGCGGGCGACGGCTGCTTGATGCCGGTCGGAGTGTCGCCGACGATCTGCACATAGGTGGCCTGGCTGATGGCCAGCTGCGCATTCGCGCTGGCGAGCAAGGCTTCGGCGGAGGCGAGCTGCGCCTCGGCCTGGCTGACGTCCGTGCGGGTTCCCTCACCGACCTGCAGCCGCGCATTGGCCGAATTCAGCTGCTCGCGCAGGAAGCTCAGGTTCTGCTTGCGGATAGAGACGATCTGCATGTCGCGGGCAATGTCCGCATAGGCCTGGGCTGCCGACAGGAGTATGGAGATTTCGTTGGCCTTCAGGCTTTCACGGCTGGCAATGACGCCGGCCTCGGCCGAGCGGACATTGTTGAGCGTCTGGAAGCCATCGAAAATGGTCTGCGTGATCGTGAAACCCGCATCCGTCTGATGATAGCTGAACTCGGACGCGTTGCCGTTCATGCCGTACACGTCGACGAGGCCCGCCGAAGCGTTGGCGGAAACCTTCGGCCGATAGCCGGCCTTGGCGATCGTCACACCCTCGTCCGTGGCACGCAGCCCGGCGCGCGCGGCGTTGAGATCGGGGTTGTTCTGGTAGGCCTTCGCCATGGCGCCGTAGATGGTCTCGGCGCTCGCCTGTAGGGGCTGAAGGATCAACAATGGCGCAACAGCCGCGGCCAAAGCCGCCTTCCGGTAAAATGACACGATCAACCCACTCCTCAATAAAAACAATCAGCCGCTACACTCGATGACGGAGTACCGTCCAGCCTCGGCCTGCCCCGGATTCTACACTGCAGAAATGCATGCAAATTTCAACAACGCCACGTCGATAACAAACACCAAATGGCTCCGGGTCGGCGAGTCATGCCGGCACGGCTGGGCCGAACATGGTTGCTTTTAGTCAAATGATCAACACCTTATCAGAGTGTTAACATGCGACCGTGGATGGCCGTTGCTGCGGCGCAACAGTTTCGAACGACTTTGATTAAAAAAAGAGGCGGGTATGACACCCGCCTCTTGCATCGAAACCATCATGGAGCTGCCGGCTCGCGGCAAGGAACTCAGAATACGAACTCGGCCACCTTGGCGAAGCCGGGCAGCGGCTTGACCGCGGTATTGAAGTGGGAATTTTCGGCGACCGCGCCGCCTTCCTTGACGAACAGCTTGGCACGCGAAGCATTGCCGTGGCCAATCACGGCGACCAGCCGGCCGCCTTCACGCAGCTGACCGAGAATGTCGGCTGGCACCTGATCGACGGCACCGCCGACGAAGATGAGATCATAGGGGGCTTCCGGCGCGTAACCCTTTTCAAGCGGGCCAGTGACGACGGCGACATTGTCATAGCCGAGACGGGACAGGGTTTCCGTCGCGGTTGCCGCCAGCGTCTCATCGACTTCCAGCGACACGACGGAACTGGCCAGCAACGACAGCAGGCCGGCCGTATAGCCGGTGCCGCAACCGATCTCGAGGACGACATCGTTGCGGGTGATCGCGGCCAGCTGCAAAAGCTTGGCGAGCGGCGACGGCTCCATCACGAATCGTCCGGGCGCCACTTCGATGTCGGTGTCGACATAGGCAAGCGCACGCGATCCGGCCGGCACGAATTCCTCGCGCGGCACGGACAGGAAGGCATTCAGCACCGAATGCGACGTCACGTCGGTGGTCCTGATCTGGTTGTCGACCATTTTGACGCGGGCTGCTTCAAAGTCCATCATATCTAATATGCCTGTGATAAACGGTTCGGGTTTCCTGTCTTGTCTCTTAGTTCCGCCTGCAGCGGCTGGCAAGAGTTTGCGACGGTTTCCTCCGTTTTTGCCCGGCGGCGGTGTGTCACGGGGTTTCCGCCAGCGGCTCGAAGATTTTCCGTTCATACCCTCTTGCGCTCTCCTTTGATCCGTTCTAAACGCCCCGTCACCACCCGCTCTCGCACCTTTGAGAGATACGGACGGCCTCGTGGCGGAGTGGTTACGCAGAGGACTGCAAATCCTTGCACCCCGGTTCGATTCCGGGCGAGGCCTCCACTTTCTCCAATATCGATTGAAAACCTGGCTCACTTCAGCGCGACGTGGATCAATTGCGGATGTTTTTCCGATTAATCTGAGGCCCCGCTTTGTCCCGAAACGGACCAGTACCCAGTCTCCTCTCGGACGGTTCGTTAACCGTTCGCCGCGACCGGCGGTCGGATTTACCAAATCTTCAGGGGTTCGGCGACTTCATCTCTCCAAATCCCCTAAATTCTCAGGGGTTATTGCAAGGAGAGAGGGAAACCCATGCAGAAACCTATCCGGAAGTTGCTCTGTTCCACCGTTGCGGCGCTGTTCGTCGCCGCGCTGCCATTGTCCGTCCTGGACGGCCAGCCGTCCGTCATCAAGAGTGCGCTGGCGAAAAGCGAAAAATCGTCCGGCAATGGCGGCGGCAATTCGGGCAACGGCGGCGGAGGAAACTCTGGCGGCAATGGCAACAGCGGCGGCTCGAGCGGCAAATCCGGCGGTTCCAGCGGCAAGTCGGCCAGCGCCTCCGGCAAGAGCTCGTCGACTGGCTCCTCCTCCAGCGGCAAATCGCATGCGACATTCCAGTCGCTGTTCTCATCCGCCTTTTCGAGCGACAAGAAATCGCAAGCGAAGGGCAAGAAGGCGAACACCACGCTCGTTTCGACCGGCACAGAGAACGGCAAGTCGAAACAGAAGGGCGTCAAGACCGCCAAGTTGAAACTGACCGGCGCCATTGCAGCCGCTCATGCTTCGGCAACGGCATTCGCGCATGCCTCGCCGAACTCCCGTCTCGGCAAGCTGAAGAGTTATTATGAGTTGAACGGCACCTATGCCTCGCTGCAGGACCTGGCGGACCAGACCGACGCAACCGCGCTGCAGGAAGCCTATGACAGGCTGCTCGGCAAGGTCGGCCAGACGACGGTCGATGCCTACAATGCCTATCTCAGCGATCCCGACGCCAAGGCGCTGCTCGACACCTACAATTCCGAGCTCGCCGGTACGAGCCTGACGGAAGAAAGCTTCCAGTCGCTGCGCGACGCCTACGAGGCCGCCAAGGCCTCCGACCCGACAGTGGATCCAACCGCCGAGCAGGCCTATCAGGACGCTCTGACCGCGTCCAACCTGACGCCGGAACAGTTTGATGCGCTGAATACGGCCTATACCGGCCTGCAGTCCAACACGGCCTATACGGATTACCAGCAGGCGCTCGCCGCCTCCGGCGTGACCGAGCAGGATATCACCGACCTCGAACAGGCCGGAACCGACCTGAAGACGGCGCAGGACGCCGACCAGGCCGCCGCTGACGCCGAAGCGCAGGCAGGCGATGCGTTGATGACGGCCAACAACGGCCGGCCGCTGACGGACGAACAGAAGGCGCTGCTCGACGCCACTCTCGCACAGAAGCTCGGCGGTTGACCGCCGGGCCCACCAGCAAGGCCCCGAAACGAAGAACGCCGGCAGCGGATATCCGCGCCGGCGTTCTTTCTGAAACTGGCTCCCCGGGCCGGATTCGAACCGGCGACCTGTCGATTAACAGTCGAATGCTCTACCGCTGAGCTACCAGGGAACATCGCCTCGCGGCGGTGTGGGTGGCCTAATACAAATGCTTTGCCGATTTGCCAAGCGGTTTTTTCAAAAAAGTTCGAACCCCTTGCCTAATTTCGCCGCCGTCGCCATGTCCTGTGGACAGATGAAGCGCCTGCAGGCGCACGTTTTCATGACCAAACAGGTACTGCAATACAATGTTCAGCATGGATCACAAAAACGGTGCATTCGTCGTGATGGGCCGCAGCGTGCGCCTCCCCCGCTCGCGGTGGCCACGCATCACGCTGGGCTGCCTGCTGATCCTTGGCGGCTGCCTCGGCTTCCTGCCGGTGCTGGGCTTCTGGATGATTCCACTCGGCCTGCTCGTCCTGTCGCAGGACCTGCCACCGGTCAGGCGCTGGCGACGGCGCTCGGAAGTCTGGTGGGGCCGCAAGAAGCGCAGAGGCAATTCCCGCTGACTCGTTTGGGCTGCGCCTGCATCAGACCTCGGAGGCGATGCGGCCGATTTCCGCGATCACCGCATCCCGCTCAGACGATTCGATCTTCGGGATCTCGCAATAGGCGGTCACGATGACCGGCGGTCGATCCGTCGGCCATGCCACGGCGATATCGTTGGCGTTGCCGTATTTCTTGCCGTTGGTCCCGGTCTTGTCGCCAACCAGCCATTTTGCCGGAAGACCGGCCCTGAGGCGCGCATCGCCGGTCTTGTTGGCGATCAACCAGGCGGCAAACTGCGCGCGCGATGAGGATGACAGGACATCAGTAAACAGGAGCCGGCGCAGGTCTTCGGCCATCGCCGCCGCGGTCGTCGTGTCGCGCTGGTCATCAGGACCTTCATGATAATTGAGCCCCGGCTCCATACGATCAAGCCGCGAGGTGTTGTCGCCGATCGAACGGAAGAAGGCCGTCACCGCCTTTGGACCGCCGAACCGCTTCAAAAGCAGGTTCGCCGCCGTGTTGTCGCTCCAGCAGACCGCCGCCTCGCAGAGTTCCGCAATCGTCATGCCGGTGCCGCCGACGCGCTTCTCGGCCACGGGCGACCAGGCCGTGCTGACATCCTTCTTCGTGAAGCGAATGCGGGCGTCGAGCGCGTCAGCCTTGTCGTCCACCGCCTTCAGCACCTGCGCCGCAAGGATCGCCTTGAAGGTGCTGCACATCAATATCGGTTCGTCGGCGCGGTGCGACACGGTCTTGCCCGTACCGAGGTTGACGATCCTGACGCAGATCCGCCCGGCATGGCGGCTCTCCAGCTCGGCGAGGCGGGATTCGGCGCCCGGGTTGCTGGCCGAAGCGGGGCTCGAAAGCGCGGTGAGCGCCGGGGCGACAAGCAGGGATGCGGCAAGGGCCTGACGGCGGGACAATGATGTCGTCATGAAAACTCGTCCTGTCTTGGAGTGCACGATGCTGCGGTCCGGTCCATGGTCCCAAGGGCCTGTCCGGTCGGCTGCGTGAGGACCCTAGGGCGAGCATTGCCCTCGTACAAACGACGATTTATACGGTGAGGCATGAGAAAATTTTGGGCTTGAAAGATGGATGTCTCGCAACTGCCGCTCAACTCGCTGCGCGCCTTCGAGGCCTCCGCCCGGCTTTGCAGCTTCACCCGCGCCGGGCTGGAACTGCGGGTCACGCAGACGGCGATCAGCCATCAGGTCAAGGCGCTGGAGGCCGTCCTCGGGGTCAGTCTCTTCAAGCGGCTGCCGCGCGGTCTGGCGCTGACCGATGAGGGACACGCCCTCCTGCCGGTGCTGACCGACGCCTTCCAGCGGATGAGCGCCACGCTCAGCCAGTTCGAGGAGGGCAATTTTCACGAGATCCTGACCGTCGGCGTCGTCGGCACCTTCGCCATCGGATGGCTCTTGCCCCGGCTTGCCGACTTCAGGCGCCGGCAGCCGCATGTGGACCTGCGCATCAAGACCAACAACAACCGCTCCGACATTCTCGGCGACGGCCTCGATTTCCTCATCCGCTTCGGCGACGGCGCCTGGCACGGCACCGAGGCCGTCCACCTGATGGACGCTCCGCTATCGCCGGTCTGCGCGCCGGAACTCCTGCCGGCACTGAATTCCGTCGAGGATCTTGCCGGCATGGAACTCTTGCGCTCCTACCGCGTCGATGAATGGCCGAAATGGTTTCGCACCGCCGGCATGGCGCCGCCAAGCCTGCGCGGCTGGATGTTCGATTCGTCGCTGGCGCTGGTGGAAGCGGCTGCCCGCGGCGTCGGCGTGGCGCTCGTGCCGGTCTCCATGTTCGGGCATGATTTTGCCGCCGGCCGGATCGTCAAGCCGTTTGCCACCGAGGTCGACATGGGCGGCTACTGGATGACGCGGCTGAAATCACGGCCGGAATCACCTGCCATGAAGGCGTTTCGCGAGTGGATCACCGCCGAAATCGCCGGCGACGCCCGCGCTAGTGGCGCCTAGATCCCCCTCTCCTTCACCGTCTGCATGGCAACGAAGGTCGAGGAGCTTGCCACATGCGGCAAAGCGGAAATCTTCTCGCCGAGCACGTGGCGGTACTTGCGGATGTCGGCGGTGCGCACCTTCAGCAGATAGTCGAAGGAGCCGGCGATCATGTGGCACTCCTCGACCTCCTTGATCTTGCGCACGGCGATGTTGAATTCCTTCAGCGCCGCCTCGCGGGTGTCGGAAAGTTTTACTTCCGTAAAAGCCACATGGTCGAGGCCGAGCTTGACGGGATCGAGCACCGCCTTGAAGCCGAGAATATAGCCGTCGTCGATCAGCCGTTTCAGCCGCACCTGGCACGGTGTCTTCGACAGGCCGACGCGCCTGGCAAGATCCGTCACGGAGATGCGACCGTCATCGCCGACAATATCGAGGATTTTTCGGTCGAAGGCGTCGAATTCCCTTTGCTCAGCCGCCACGGCAATCCACTTTCTCTTTTATCGGATCTCTAATCAGGAAAATCTCATCATGCAGCGCTGAAATCAAGTCGGATTTCCTGAGGTCGTTTTGCTATCATCTGCACAGCCTTTGCCATGGAGTGTGAAGCATGCCGCAGCCGCAGTCGATTGTTGCCCCCGAGACCCCGAATTCCAACGCCTTCCAGCATTTTGCGCCGCCGGTCGCCGAGCAGAGCGAACTGCGGCGGGCGATCACCGCCGCCTATCGCCGCGATGAGGCTGAATGCCTCGTTCCGCTACTCGAGCAGGCGACGCAGACAGGCCCGCGCAGCGAGGTGATCGCGATCACCGCCCGGCAGCTGATCACCGCGCTGCGCGCCAAGCACCGCGATTCCGGCGTCGAAGGCCTCGTGCATGAATATTCGCTCTCCAGCGAAGAAGGCGTGGCGCTGATGTGCCTCGCCGAAGCCCTGCTGCGCATCCCGGATACGGCGACCCGCGACGCGCTGATCCGCGACAAGATTTCCGATGGCGACTGGCGCTCGCATGTCGGCGGCGACCGTTCGCTGTTCGTCAATGCCGCCACCTGGGGACTGGCGATCACCGGCCGCCTGACGGCGACCGTCAACGACCGTTCGCTCTCGGCGGCGCTCACCCGCCTCGTCGCCCGCGCCGGTGAGCCGGTCATCCGTCGCGGCGTCGACATGGCGATGCGCATGATGGGCGAGCAGTTCGTCACCGGCGAAACCATCGACGAGGCGCTGAAGCGCGCCCGCGTTCTGGAAAAGCGCGGCTTCCGCTACTCCTACGACATGCTCGGCGAAGCGGCGACGACGGCGGCCGACGCCGAACGCTACTACCGCGACTACGAGACCGCCATCCATGCGATCGGCAAGGCCTCCGACGGGCGCGGCATTTATGAAGGCCCCGGCATCTCCATCAAGCTTTCCGCGCTGCATCCGCGCTATTCGCGCGCCCAGGCTGCGCGCGTGATGGGCGAATTGCTTCCGAAGGTGAAGGCGCTGGCCCTGATCGCCAAGGACTATGACATCGGCCTCAACATCGACGCCGAGGAAGCCGACCGCCTCGAACTGTCGCTCGATCTCCTCGAAAGCCTTTGCCTCGATCCCGATCTTGCGGGCTGGAACGGCATGGGCTTCGTCGTCCAGGCCTATGGCAAGCGCTGCCCCTTCGTGCTCGATTTCATCATCGACCTCGCCCGCCGCGCCGAGCGCCGCATCATGGTGCGTCTCGTGAAAGGCGCATACTGGGATGCCGAGATCAAGCGCGCGCAGGTCGACGGCCTCGACGGCTTTCCGGTGTTCACCCGCAAGGTCCACACCGACGTCTCCTATATCGCCTGCGCGAAGAAGCTGCTTGCCGCCGGCGACGCGGTCTTTCCGCAATTCGCCACCCACAATGCCCAGACGCTCGCCACCATCTACCACATGGCCGGCAAGGATTTTCATTCGGGCAAGTACGAGTTCCAGTGCCTGCACGGCATGGGCGAGCCGCTCTATGACGAGGTCGTCGGCCGCGGCAAGCTCAACCGTCCGGCCCGCATCTATGCGCCGGTCGGCACGCATGAAACGCTGCTCGCCTATCTCGTCCGTCGCCTGCTCGAAAACGGCGCGAACTCCTCCTTCGTCAACCGCATCGCCGATCCAACCGTCTCGATCGACGAGTTGATCGCCGACCCGGTCGAGGTCGTCCGCTCGATGGCGAGCCCCGGTGCGCAGCACGACCAGATCGCCCTGCCCGAAGACATTTTCGGTGCCGGCCGGCCGAATTCGGCAGGCCTGGACCTTTCCAATGAGCAGGTTCTCGCCGACCTCACGGTTTCGCTGAAGGAAAGCGCCGCCACGCAGTGGCAGTCCGTCCCTCAGCTTGCCGACGGCAAGGCCGGTGGCGAAACGCGGCCGGTCCTCAACCCCGGCGACCACGCGGACGTCGTCGGCTCGGTCACGGAAACCTCCGAAGACGACGCCCGCCGGGCCGTCAGCCTTGCCGCCGAAGCGGCCGCTTCGTGGGCCGACACGCCGCCCGCCGAACGCGCCGCCTGCCTGGAACGCGCCGCCGACATCATGCAGGCGCGCATGCCGGTTCTGCTCGGGCTGATCGCCCGCGAGGCCGGCAAGTCGCTACCGAATGCGATTGCCGAAGTGCGCGAGGCGATCGACTTCCTGCGCTATTACGGCGAGCAAGCCCGCGCCACCTTCGGCCCGGCGCACAAGGCGCTCGGTCCCATCGTCTGCATCAGCCCGTGGAACTTCCCGCTGGCGATCTTCACCGGACAGGTGGCAGCAGCCCTCGTCGCCGGCAATCCGGTTCTCGCCAAGCCGGCCGAAGAGACGCCGCTGATTGCCGCCGAAGGTGTCCGCATCCTGCATGAGGCCGGCGTTCCCGCCTCCGCGCTGCAGTTCGTGCCCGGCGACGGGCGTGTCGGTGCCGCCCTCGTCGGCAGCCCGGAGGTCGCCGGCGTCATGTTCACCGGCTCGACCGAGGTCGCCCGCCTCATCCAGTCGCAGCTCGCCGGCCGGCTTTCCGCCACCGGCAAGCCGATCCCGCTTATTGCCGAAACCGGCGGCCAGAACGCCATGATCGTCGATTCATCCGCGCTTGCCGAACAGGTAGTCGCCGACGTCATCGCGTCCGCCTTCGACAGCGCCGGCCAGCGCTGCTCGGCGCTGCGTGTCCTCTGCCTGCAGGAAGACGTCGCCGACCGCATCCTCGCCATGCTGAAGGGCGCTTTGCACGAGCTTTCGATCGGTCGCACCGACAAGCTCAGCGTCGATATCGGCCCTGTCATCACCGCCGAAGCCAAGGGCATCATCGAGAAGCACATCGAACGCATGCGCGCGCTCGGCTGCAAGGTCGAGCAGATCGGCCTCGCCGAGACGACCGCCAACGGCACCTTCGTGCCGCCGACGATCATCGAGATCGGCAAGCTCTCCGACCTCGAACGCGAGGTCTTCGGCCCCGTCCTCCACGTCGTGCGCTATCAGCGTCGCGGCCTCGACCGGCTGATCGACGCGATCAACGCCACCGGCTACGGCCTCACATTCGGCCTGCATACCCGGCTGGACGAGACGATCGCGCATGTGACCAGCCGCGTGAAAGTCGGCAATATCTACGTCAACCGCAACATCATCGGCGCCGTCGTCGGCGTGCAGCCGTTCGGCGGGCGCGGGCTCTCCGGTACCGGACCCAAGGCCGGCGGACCGCTCTATCTCGGCCGTCTGGTCGGCACGGCCCCGCTGCCGCCGATGCTGAGCTCCGTTCACCAGGCGCCGGCCCTTCTCGACCTCGTCAACTGGCTCGACGAGAAGGGCCGCTCGGCCGATGCCGAAGCCGCCCGCACGCTCGGCGGCAATTCGGCGCTCGGGCTCGAAACCGAGCTTCCCGGCCCGGTCGGCGAGCGCAATCTTTACCAGCTGCATGCGCGCGGCCGGGTGCTGCTCGCGCCCGAAACCGAAAGCGGCCTGTACCGCCAGCTGGCCGCAGCCCTTGCCACCGGCAACCACGCCGTCATCGACGCCGGTACCGGCCTGCAGGCGGCGCTGAAGGATCTGCCGGCCAGCATTTCGGCACAGGTTTCGCTCTCGCGCGACTGGGCGGCCGACGGCCCGTTTGCCGGTGCGCTGATCGAAGGCGACGGCGAGCGCGTGCGTGCAATCAACGGCAAGATCGCCACCCTGCCCGGCCCGCTCGTTCTGGTCCAGGCGGCATCGGCCGGCGAGATCGCGGCCAAGGCCGACTGCTACTGCCTCAACTGGCTGCTGGAGGAGGTCTCTACCTCGATCAACACCACGGCGGCGGGAGGCAATGCCAGCCTGATGACGATCGGGTGAGATTTATTCCTGAACCAAACGGGTCCGGGAATCGTATTAGATTGTGAGTACTGCGTAGGCGGCAGGTCGGGAAAGGTCCGCGCCCGGCCTGCCGCCCTCCTCACGATGATCTGATACGGAGTTTTCCTTGACCTCATCCGCCAAGCCCGTCCTCGTCTGGTTCCGCAAGGATCTTCGCCTTGACGACAATCTGGCGCTGACGGCAGCCGCGCAAAGCGGCGGGCCAGTCATTCCCGTCTATATCCGCGAACCGGAGGAAGCCGGCACCGGGCCGCTCGGCGCCGCGCAGGCCTGGTGGCTGCATCACTCACTGGTGACCCTGCAGAATTCGTTCGAAAAGCTCGGCTCGCGTCTGATCCTGGCGAGCGGTTCCGCCGACGATCTCCTGCCCCGCCTCGTCAAGGCAACGGGTGCCGGCGCCGTCTACTGGAACCGGCGCTACGATCCGCCGGGCATCGCCATCGACACGCCGCTGAAGAAGAGCCTCGCCGAGACGGGCATCGAGGTGAAAAGCTTCGCCGGCCAGCTCCTGCACGAGCCCACCCATCTTCTGACCGGACAGGGCACGCCCTACAAGGTCTACACGCCGTTCTGGAAGGCGTTCAGCAGCGAGGACGATCCGCGCGATCCGGTCGACGCTCCGAAATCGCTGAAAAACCCCGAGAAGTGGCCAAAGTCCGAAAATGTCACCGACTGGGGATATCTGCCGACGAAGCCGAACTGGGCGGAGCATTTTCCGGAAATGTGGGAGCCCGGCGAGGCCGCCGCCCACAAGCGCCTCAAGGTCTTTCTCGACAAGCATGTGAAGGACTATGACAGCCTTCGGGATTTCCCGGGCGTCGATGCAACCTCGCGCCTGTCGCCCTACCTGGCGCTCGGCGAGATTTCGCCGGCACGCATCTGGCATTCGACCAACGGCCTGATGGACCGCTACGGCACCGACGGCGTGCTGCGCTTCCGCAAGGAGATCGTCTGGCGGGAGTTTTCCTACCACCTCCTCTTCCATTTCCCGGAACTGGCGGAGAAGAACTGGAACGACAAGTTCGACAACTTCCCCTGGGAGTTCAACGAAAAGCTGTTTGACGCCTGGAAGAAGGGCGAGACCGGCTATCCGATCGTCGACGCCGGCATGCGCCAGCTCTGGAAGCACGGCTGGATGCACAACCGTGTGCGCATGGTCGTCGCCTCCTTCCTGATCAAGCATTGCCTGATCGACTGGCGGCACGGCGAGAAATGGTTCCGCGACACGCTGGTCGATGCCGACCCGGCCTCAAATGCGGCCAGCTGGCAGTGGGTGGCCGGATCGGGCGCCGACGCGGCACCGTTCTTCCGCGTCTTCAACCCGATCATGCAGGGCGAGAAATTCGATCCGGACGGCGACTATATCAGCCGCTACGTGCCGGAACTCGCCAAGCTTCCGGGCAAGTACAAGAACCTGCCGGACAAGGCGCCGCCCGCCTTTCGGGAAAAGGCCGGCATCAGCATCGGCGAGACCTATCCCGAGCCGATCGTCGATCACATGAAGGCGCGCGAAAAGGCACTGTCCACCCATTCGGCGCTGTCCGGCGACTGAGGGGCCTTCCGGCGCAACCCTCGCGGGTTTTTACCGAACTTTAAAAGTGTGTCCGTAGAAAGAAACGGAGGAGTTGTTGCGCCGCAACATTCCTCTTCTCCCAAAAGCCTGGGACATGATGTCTTGCCGGTCACCTATCCCGATACCGCCAATGATCGCCGGTATCGTCGTCCCCACGAGGCCTCGGACATGCACTTCAAGAACCTTTCCATCCTCCACAAGATTGGCATTGCCGTCGCCATCATGGGCTTGAGCTCCGCCGTTATCGCCGCCACCGGCGCGACCGGCCTGAACTCGCTCAGCCGTGCGATCGCCGATACCGGCGCCCGCGAGGAAGTCGCCCGCGAGGCGATGGACCTGCGCATCGATATCGTCGCGATCAGCCGCATGACCTACCAGCTGGCGCAGGCACCTGAAAAGGCCGCGGACTTCGCCGCGGACACCGAAAGCCGCGCAAAGGAAATGCTCGACCGGCTGCCGAAGATCCAGTCCACCGCCGACGCCAACGAGCTTGCCCTGCTGGAAACGATCCGCACCACGCTCGCCAGCTACTTCGACGACATCCGCGCCATGGTGAAGACGGTCGCCGCCAATCCCGACGACCAGGGCGCCATCAAGGCCGCGCTCGACAAGGCCCTCGACGGCCAGAAGACCGTGACCGCCGCCGTCAAGGAATACAGCAAATATTCCGGCGACACGCTCGCCAACTCCCGTGCCAACGCCATTTCGGCCTCGACCGTCACCATGATGGCGCAGATCATCGTCGCCGCCGTCGGCATTCTCGGCGGCCTGATGATCAGCTTCCTCGTCGCCCGTCGCGGTATCGTCGGCCCGATTGCCGACCTCACCGGCATCATGAGCCGGTTTGCCCGCGGCGACCTCGAAGGCCGCACTCCCGATACCGACCGCAAGGACGAGATCGGCGAAATGGCACGCGCGCTGGAAATCTTCCGCCGCAACGAACTGGGCCTGCGCGACATGAAGGCCCAGGAAGCGGTCATCCAGGCACAGAGCGATGACCTGCAGTCGAGCATCAGCCATGTGGTGGCCTCCGCCGTCGCCGGCGACTTCTCGGTGCGCATCTCCAAGGTCTATGACGACGAAGACCTCAACCGCTTCGCCGCCAGCGTCAATGAACTGATCGGCTCCGTTGATCTCGGTCTCGCCGAAATGCGCCGGGTCATGGCAGCCCTTGCCCAGGCAGACCTGACACAGGACATGCGCGGCGAATTCCAGGGCGCTTTCGCCGAGCTCAAGGCCAACGTCAACACCACGCTCGCCACGCTGCGCTCGACCATGCAGAACGTGCGTGCCGCCACCTCGACGATCAACAGCAACTCCGCCGAGCTGAGCTCCTCCGCCAACGACCTGTCGCGCCGCACGGAACAGCAGGCCGCAGCTCTGGAGGAAACCGCCGCCGCGCTCGACGAGATCACCTCGACCGTGCGCACCGCATCGCAGCGCGCCGTCGAAGCCAGCGAAATGGTCGCCGAAACGAAGAACAGCGCCGCACGCTCCGGCGAAATCGTCCGCAATGCGGTCGACGCCATGGGCCGGATCGAGGATTCGTCCAGCAAGATCAGCCAGATCATCGGCGTGATCGACGAGATCGCCTTCCAGACGAACCTGCTGGCGCTCAACGCCGGCGTCGAAGCGGCACGTGCCGGTGAGGCCGGCCGCGGCTTTGCCGTCGTCGCCCAGGAAGTGCGCGAGCTCGCACAGCGCTCCGCGAATGCCGCCAAGGAGATCAAGACGCTGATCTCTGCTTCGGCATCCGAGGTCGGCAACGGTGTCGCGCTGGTGCGCTCGACCGGCGAGGCGCTGGTGGAAATCGAGAAGCTGGTCAACCGCGTCAACGACCATGTCGCGACGATCGCCACGGCGGCGCGCGAGCAGGCGACCGGCATCCAGGAGATCAACACCTCCGTCAACCACATGGACCAGATGACGCAGCAGAATGCGGCAATGGTCGAAGAGACGACGGCAGCCAGCCAGACGCTTGCCGGCGAAAGCCGCAGCCTGCAGCAGATGCTGGAGAAATTCCGCCTGGACGCCGCTGCGCCCGGCCAGCCGCACCGCGTTGCACGCGCCGCCTGATTCAGACGAGCACGGTCAGAAACGAAGCCGTCCGGTCACTCCGGGCGGCTTTTTTCATCACTATTCGGCAGGATGCAGGGTGTTTTCCACGGCCTTCGGCTGGCGCGCCACGGTCTTGCCGCGCATCCAGCGCAGCAGCGGGAAATAGAGGGCATAGGGCAGGATGCCGAGAAGCTTGGCGGCCAAGGCCTGTCGGCGCGGAAAGGCGATCTCGAAGGCCTGCCCCTGCAAGCCGTCGGCGATGCGCCTGGCCGCGTCCTCCGCCGTGATCCGCCCGGCGGCAAGCGTGCGCATCGCGGCCGTCATCGGCGTCTCGACGAAACCGGGATTGATCAGCTGCACGAAGATGCCGGAGCCTTCAAGGTCCAGCGCCAGGCTCTGCGCCATGTTGATCATCGCCGCCTTCGTCGCGCCATAGGCGGCGCTGCCCGGCAGGCCGGCATAGCCCGCCGCCGAGCCCATGAAGGCGATCTGGCCATGGGAATAGGTCTGCATGTGACGCAGGCACGGCACCAGACAATTGACGACGCCGGTCAGGTTGACCGCGATCGACTTCTCGAATGCGCGGCGCAGTTCGACGCCCGGCCTGGCTCTCTCGAAAATGCCGGCATTGAAGACGGCGAGCGCAATCCGGCCGTGCTCGTATTCGATCGAGGCGATCACGCGTTCCATGTCCTGCCGCTCGGTGACATCGCCGTCGACGACATGGATCGCCCCCTTCAGGGCGCCGGCCTCTTCCTGCAGGGTGACGAGGCGGTCATGGTCGCGGGCGGTGGCTGCGACATTGTAGCCGCGCCGCGCCATTTCGAGCGCCAGCGCGCGGCCAATGCCCGAGCTCGCGCCGGTGATCCAGACTACGCCATGTTCGGGTTTTGCGTTGAACGAGGTCATCCGGTACATCTCCAAACTGCGCAGCCTGAGCCGCGCGCTTTCCGAAATCCCCTCTTCGCCATTTCTGTATTTTCCAGACCATATGGAGCAGCAGTATGGCGGCACCAAGCCGGAATCGTGTTTTCACCTTGTATTGAGGGATTGCCTCCCGGAAAATAAGATGAATTTGGCGCGTTCCTTGGCCGCCGTAAAACAGAATTCCTTGTTTTATTGTCGCCGCTCGCCGAAAACCCGACGATAGAATTTCTGACCCCTGACGACATGAAGGCGATCCCCATGACCTTTCTCCCCACCGTTCTGGACGCGATCGGCAACACGCCGCTGATCAAGCTCAAAGGCGCATCGGAAGCCACCGGCTGCACCATTCTCGGCAAGGCGGAGTTCCTCAACCCCGGACAGTCGGTCAAGGACCGGGCAGCGCTCTTCATCATCCGCGACGCGGAAAAGAAGGGCCTGCTGAAACCCGGCGGCGTCATCGTCGAGGGCACTGCCGGCAACACCGGCATCGGGCTCACCGTCGTAGCCAAGGCGCTCGGCTACCGCACCGTCATCGTCATCCCGGAAACGCAGAGCCAGGAGAAGAAGGACGCGCTGCGCCTGCTCGGCGCCGAGCTCGTCGAGGTGCCCGCCGTTCCCTACAAGAACCCGAACAATTACGTGAAGGTCTCCGGACGCCTCGCCGCGGAACTCGCCAAGACCGAGCCGAATGGGGCGATCTGGGCGAACCAGTTCGACAACGTCGCCAACCGTGACGCCCATATCGCCACCACGGCACCGGAAATCTTCGAGCAGACCGGCGGCAAGGTCGACGGCTTCATCTGCGCGGTCGGCTCGGGTGGCACGCTTGCCGGCGTCGCCATGGGGCTGAAGGTGAAGAACCCCGCCATCAAGATCGGCCTCGCCGATCCGGAGGGTGCGGCGCTCTACGAGTTCTACACGAACGGCGAACTGAAATCCGCGGGCTCCTCGATCACCGAGGGCATCGGCCAGGGACGCATCACGGCGAACCTTGAAGGCTTCACACCGGACTTCGCCTACCAGATTCCCGACCGCGAAGCCCTGCCGCTGATCTTCGACCTCGTCGAGAACGAAGGACTGTGCCTCGGCGGCTCGTCCGGCATCAACATCGCCGGCGCCATCCGCCTTGCCAAAGACCTCGGGCCGGGCCATACAGTCGTGACCATTCTTTGCGACTACGGCAACCGCTACCAGTCGAAACTCTTCAATCCGGACTTCCTTGCATCGAAGGATCTGCCGGTCCCGCAATGGCTGACGAAGCCGACGGAGATCGAGGTTCCTTTCCAGGCGGCGTGAAGTCCGCCACGAAAGGAATGCCCGATGCCCGTCAAGCCGCTGTTCCGCGACGACTTCTATCTCTCCACCTGCGAGGCGGTCGTCACCGCGGTCCATGAAGACGGTGCGATCGAGCTGGACCAGACCTGCTTTTACGCCACTTCAGGCGGACAGCCCGGCGATACCGGCTTTTTCGAGCGTGCCGACGGGTCGAAGATCATGCTCGGCGTCACCACCCACGGCGACACCAAGGAGGTCATCCTGCACCGGCCGCTCGAAGGCGAAGCGCTGCCTTCGGTCGGCGAAACGCTGGTGCTGCATATCGACTGGCCGCGCCGCTACAAGCTCATGCGCATGCACAC
Organism: Rhizobium sp. PAMB 3174; assembly: GCF_052908375.1. Taxonomy (NCBI): domain Bacteria; kingdom Pseudomonadati; phylum Pseudomonadota; class Alphaproteobacteria; order Hyphomicrobiales; family Rhizobiaceae; genus Rhizobium; species Rhizobium sp. PAMB 3174. The sequence continues at coordinate 1,831,926 of NZ_CM128608.1, forward strand.
GGCCTGCCACCTGCTCTCCGTCGTCTGCCCCTATCCGATCACCGGCGCATCCGTGAACGAGGACGACAGCCGCGTCGATTTCGACATGGCGGAGACGATCGACAAGGACGAGGTGACGGCGAAGCTGATGGCGCTTATCAACGAAAACCATCCCATCTTCGTGCAATGGATCACCGACGATGAACTGCAGGCCAATCCCGGCCTCGTCAAATCCAAGAACGTCCGGCCGCCGATCGGCATGGGCCGGGTCAGCCTTGTCTGCATCGGCGAGAATTCTTCCGTTGACAGTCAGCCCTGCGGCGGTACCCATGTATCCGAGACCCAGGAGGTCGGGGCGATTCACATCGCCAAGATCGACAAGAAGGGCAAGGAAAACCGTCGCTTCCGCATCCGTTTCGGCACGCCGGAAGCCTGATTGGGCAAGGGAGCCATCATGACCAAGGAAAAGAGTCCGTTCGTCGTTTCCGCCGACTGGGTCGAAAAGCAGTTGGGCGCGCCGGAATTCAGGGTCGTCGATGCTTCCTGGTATCTGCCGGCCCAGAAGCGCAATGGTGCTGCCGAATATGCCGAAGGCCATGTGCCCGGCGCCGTCTTCTTCGACCAGGATGCGATCTGCGACCAGTCCTCCGGCCTGCCGCACACCCTGCCCTCGCCGGAAGAATTCGCCGCCGCCGCCGAAAAGCTCGGCATTTCCGATACTGACACGATCGTCGTCTATGACGGCCCCGGCATCTTCACCGCTCCGCGGGTCTGGTGGATGTTCCGCCTGTTCGGCGCCACTAGGGTCTTCATCATGGAGGGCGGCATCGACGGCTGGAAGAAGGAAGGCCGGCCGCTCGAGACCGACATCCCGGAACCGGCGCCCGGGCATTTCAAACTCAATCCAAGTCTCCACAAGGTGACCACCTTCGCCGCCATGCAGGAGGTCGTATCATCGGGCAGCCGGCAGATAGCGGATGCGCGCGGCGCCGGCCGTTTCACCGGTGAAGAGGCGGAGCCCCGCGCCGGCATGCGCTCCGGCCACATGCCGGGTGCAAGGAGCCTGCCGTCGGGCGTCTTTTCCGAGGCCGGCCGCCTGAAGGACCTCGCGGCCCTGCGTGAGACGATCGAGGCCGCCGGCATCGACCTTTCGAAGCCGGTCACCACCACCTGCGGCTCCGGCGTGACGGCGGCGATCATTTCGCTGGCGCTCGAAAGCCTCGGCCATACGGATCACACCCTCTATGACGGCTCGTGGTCGGAATGGGGATCGAAGGAAGACACGCCGATCGTCACCGGGAAGGCCTGAGGCATGGCCGAGCAGACGAAATCGCCGCGGGCGCTGAAAGCACACATCACGCACCTGGAAATGACGGCGCCGCCGAAGGCGAACCTGCCGATCCCGGTCAACATCCACACGGCGCTGATGCGGACGAAGAACATCCCGCTGCCCTTCTATCGCTACCTTTACCGCCAGGTCGGCAGCCGCTGGCACTGGGTCAACCGCCTGCGCCTCGCCGACAAGAAGCTGGAGGCGATCCTGCGCGATCCGCGCGTCTCCGTCACGGTTCTCTATGTCGACGGCGCACCCGCCGGCTTCTTCGAGCTTTTCCATGAAAGCGTGGAGACGGTCGAGCTCTCCTATTTCGGCCTGATGGAACACGCACTCGGCCTCGGCGTCGGCAAGTGGTTCCTGCTGCAGGCGATCACCGCCGCCTGGATGCTGGAGCCCAAACGCGTCACCGTGCAGACCAACACGCTCGACCATCCGCGCGCCCTGCAGCTCTACCAGCGCTACGGCTTCACCCCCGTCTCCACCTCCGACGCCCTCGTCCGCCCGTTGAGCGACAAGGAGCTTCTGGATCTGGCGAAGCGGGATGTCGCGCAAGTATCGGGTGGCTGACGCAGCGGTCATCGTCAATCATGGCCTCCACACCTCAAGGGAGACCACCATGACCGCCATCCATTTTTCCGCCATGCCCACGAGTGACGCCGAAGCCTATTGGGCCGGCGGGCCGGACGCCTACGGCCTGCCACCCGAGCGGCAGATATCGGATGGCGACGGCGTGCCCTGCCGGCATTGCCTTGCAACCGTCGGCAAGGGCGAGGCCTATCTGGTGCTGGCCTATCGCCCCTTCCCGGCCCTGCAGCCCTATGCCGAGACCGGGCCGATCTTCCTGCATGCCGAGCCCTGCAAGCGTTACGCCGCCGAAGAGATCGTTCCGCCTATGCTGGCAAGCCCGGACTACATCGTGCGTGGCTATGGAGAGAACGACAGGATCGTCTATGGCAGCGGCGCCGTGACACCGACCGGTGACATACCGGCGCGCGCCGCCGACCTCCTGTCGCGCGACGACATCGCCTATGTGCATGTCCGCTCGGCGCGCAACAATTGCTATCAGTGCCGGATCGACCGCGCCTGACGGCGGGAGATGGCGCTTTTGCGGCGGTTCAGCCCCAGAGCGCCATGCCGCTTCTTGCCAGAATATAGAGGCCGACGACGACGATGATTCCGGCGAAGATGTTGTTGAGCGTCTGGCCCTTCGTTGACAGCCGCGACGCCGCCAGCATGCCGATGACGCCGCCAAGGATGCCGCCGGCGATGAATTCGAAGGCGATCTTCCAGTCGACGAGCCCGGAGGCCGCATAGTTCGCCGCCGTCGTCAGGCCGAAGGTGCCGACGGCAAGCAGCGACGAGCCGACCGCGTTGATCATCGGCATGCCGGTCGCAAACATCAGGCCCGGCACGATCAGGAAACCGCCGCCGATGCCGAAGAAGCCCGACAGCACGCCGGTGCCGATCGCGACGATCGACGTGCGGATGCAGATATGCGGCGGCTCGACGGGCGTGTCGGTGGCCGAACTGTTGCGGCGGCCGCGCATAATCGCCGCCGCGACCACCAGCATCAAAAGGCCGAACAGGAAGAGCAGCTTCTGGCCGTCGACCATCTTGCCTAGGCTCGATCCGCCGAAGGCACCGATCACGCCCATGCCGGCGAAGACGGCGGCGCAGCGCCAGCGCACATGGCCCTTGCGGGCGTGGCTGATGAGATTGGCATAGGCATTGACCGCCACCGCCAGCGCCGAGGTTCCGAGCGCCACATGCGGGCTCGCCACGCCGACCACGTAGATGAGCAGCGGTGTCGCCAGGATCGAGCCGCCGCCGCCGATCAGTCCGAGGGTGAAGCCGACGAGGCTACCGGAAAACAGCGCCGTCAGCGTTCCGGCCAGCTCCGTGCTCATTCCCAGGCCGCTCCTTGCAACGCGTTCAGCGGGATCTTCAGGTAGCGTCTGCCGTTTTCCTCCGGCTCGGGAAGCCGGCCGCCGCGAATGTTGACCTGCAGGGCATGGAGGATGAGCTTCGGCATCGGCAGCGTCCTGTCGCGCGCCTCACGCAGCGCCACGAAGGCGGCTTCGTCCTTGCCGGCAATGTGCGGGTTGGCGGCCCGCTGTTCGGCAACCGTGCTTTCCCAGCGCGGCTCGCGGCCGCCCGGTTGGTAGTCGTGTCCGGTGAAGACGCGCGTGCCACCGGGCAGTGACAGGATCGCCTGGATAGAATGCCACAGCCGGCTGGCGCTGCCGCCGGGAAAATCGGCCCGTGCCGTGCCGCTGTCCGGCATGAACAGCGTGTCGTGCACGAAGGCGGCGTCGCCGATGACATAGGTGATGGAGGCCAGCGTGTGGCCCGGCGAGAAGATCACCTTCGCCTCGAGGGATCCGACCTTGAACCTGTCGCCGGCCGAAAACAGCCGGTCCCACTGCGAACCGTCGGCGGGAAAATCCGGCCAGTTGTAGATTGCCTTCCACAGTGCCTGGACGTCCCTGACCTTCGCGCCGATGGCGGTTGGCGCACCGGTCTTTTCCTTCAGGTAATGCGCCGCCGAGAAATGGTCGGCATGGGGATGCGTGTCCAATATCCATTCGACCGTCAAGCCCTCATCGGCCACGAATTTCAGGATCGCGTCGGCATTTTCCGTCGAGGTCGTGCCGGATTTCTCGTCGTAGTCCAGCACGGGGTCGATGATTGCGCATTTGCCCGTCGCGGGGTCGGCCACGACATACTGGACAGAGAAGGTACGCTTGTCGAAGAAGGCGGTGACGACGGGGTTCTGGGGCATGAACTGGGCCTTTTGCTGAAATTCGTGATCCGGGCCGGCGCTGAAGCCGGACCGCGAGAGACGTGACCGCCGCGATGATCGGCGGCCCGCCTAATATATATTATTTTTCGTATCTATTTGAGCTGATCGATGATTTCAAGGGTAACAGACCGACAATTGCAATGCGCCTACGGCTCCGCGTTGCGCAGGTAGGTGCTGGGCGCCACTCCGGTCATCCGCTTGAACATGACGGTGAAGGCCGCCGGGCTGTCATAGCCTAAATCGAGGGCGACATTGGTCACCAGATCGCCGCGCGCCAACCGCGGCAGCGCCGCGAAAATGCTTGCCTGCTGACGCCAGTCGGACAGGCTCAGGCCCGTCTCGCGGCGGAAGAAGCGGGTGAAGGTGCGCCGGCTCATGCCCAGCCGTTCGGCCCAGTCGTCGATCGACGCGCCAGCCGACGGGTCCTGCACGAACCGGCCGCAAAGCCCGCCCAATTTCGGATCGGCCGGGAACGGCAGGCCGAGCGGCAGTTCCCTCAGATTGGGTATCTCCTCCAGAATGAGCGCCATGATCAGCCCGGCCCGCCCCTCCGGCGCACAGCCCATGGGAAACTTCACCGCCTCGATCATCAGGCTGCGCATCAGGTCGGTCATGCCGACGACACGGCTCGTCTCCGGCAGTCCCTCGATTGCGCCGGGTTTGACATAGAGCGAGCGCAGGCTGACATCGCCGTTTGCGACGACGGAATGCACGACATGGGCCGGGATCCACAGCGCATGGCCGGCCGGCACCATCCAGCGCCCGAACGCCGTCGACACCGTGATCACTCCCGTCAGCGCATGGATCAGTTGCGCGCGGCTGTGGGCGTGCGGCGCAACGACGAAGCCGTCGGGGCATTCGCTTGCCTTGGCGACGAGCGGCGTGGTCGTCCGCTCCAGCCGCTCGAGCGACTGTTCCTGGCTCTCCGGCACAGGTGAGTTGAGGATTCTGAAGTGCATGCAATTGGCCCACTTGCGATAGTAATAGACCATACCACGAAAGCAGGCCGGAACAACCCTCTATACCTTGCAGGCAAAGAACACACTCGACAAAAAACGCCCTACGGAGACATCCATGACCGACGCCACAACCGCCGACCGCGCCGCGGCCGGCACGACGGCCTTCACCATCATTGCCGCCTTGAGCTTCTGCCACATGCTCAACGACATGATGCAGTCGCTCCTGGCCGGCGTCTATCCGATCCTGAAGTCGAATTACGGCCTCGACTTCGGCCAGATCGGCATGATGACGCTGACATTCCAGGTGACAGCCTCGCTTCTGCAGCCGCTCGTCGGCATCTACACCGACAAGCATCCGCAGCCCTATTCGCTGGCGGCGGCCATGGGCTTCACCCTGGTCGGGCTCATCCTGCTCGCCAATACCCACCAGTACGAACTCATGCTGGTCGCCAGCGCCCTGATCGGCCTCGGCTCGTCGGTATTCCATCCGGAATCGTCGCGCATCGCCCGCATGGCCTCCGGCGGCCGGCACGGACTGGCGCAGTCGCTCTTCCAGGTCGGCGGCAATTTCGGCACGGCGCTCGGGCCGCTGCTCGCCGCCTTCATCGTGCTTCCCAACGGACAGAAGAGCATCGCCTGGTTCTCCGCAGCCGCCCTGCTCGCCATCCTCGTCCTGTGGCGGGTTGGCGCCTGGTATGCCGGTAACCACCTGAAGCGTGGCAAAGGCGCCGGCAGCGCCGTGCGCGAAGGCCTGCCGCGCAAGCAGGTTCTGACCGCGATCGCCATTCTCGGCCTGCTGGTCTTCTCGAAATACATCTATCTCGCCAGCCTGACGAACTACTACACCTTCTACCTGATCGAGAAGTTCGGCCTGACGATCCGCGAGTCGCAGCTGCTCCTCTTCGTCTTCCTCGGCGCGGTCGCCGCCGGCACGGTGATCGGCGGCCCGGTCGGAGACAGGATCGGCCGCAAGGTGGTGATCTGGATATCGATCCTCGGCGTGCTGCCCTTCAGCCTTGCCCTGCCCTATGCCAACCTGTTCTGGACCGCCATCCTGACCGTGATCATCGGCGTCGTGCTCGCCTCGGCCTTTTCGGCGATCATCGTCTTCGCGCAGGAGCTGGTGCCCGGCAAGGTCGGGCTGATCGCCGGCCTGTTCTTCGGCTTCGCCTTCGGCATCGCCGGCATCGGCGCCGCCCTTCTCGGCGAACTCGCCGACATCAAGGGCATCGAGTTCGTCTATCATCTCTGCGCCTTCCTGCCCGCCTTCGGCATCCTGACGATGTTCCTGCCGGACATCGAGAAGCGGCGGGCGCACTAGGACGGGCGCGGCACTTGTCGCGAAAATCCGGGTTCGACGCCCGATTTTCGCGACAGTGATGACATCCGGTCAGCGGCTTGCCTTCAAGGACCGATCAAAGGCGTCCGTCGTCATCTTGATCAGCTGCTGATGGATTTTCAGGCGTGAATGTCCCGTGCCGTCCGAGCAGATCGGATCGCCGATCTCCTCGGTCTCGGCAAGGTCAGCCGCCCCCGGCTTGCACTCGCAGAACATGCTGTAATGGCTCGCATCCGCGATCGTCGCATATGTCGCCTCCGGAATGGCCTTTGCGACACCCGAGGCAAGTGCGGTCCGGGGGATATGTCCGGGCTGACCGAGATTGACGATCTCGACCGGCATCGCAATGTTCGCAAATGAATCGGGCCGCAGGACATCGACCGGTGCCGGATCGATTGCCATGGCGAACCGGATCCGCTTGTCGCTGTAATTGCCACCCGCCCGTTCCATATCAATGGCATGAAGATCGACACCGCTCTGTCGCATCCACCCGCAAAGCGATGCGTTAAGACTTTCGGTGTCGCAATATCCGGCCAGAAGCGCAGGATCGATGCGCGCGCCGGCCAGCACCAGGGCTGTGTTGCCGCCCATGGAAAGCCCGAGCACGCCGACACTGCTCGTTTCGAGCCCTCGCTTGAACACTGGATCATTTTCCACCGCATCCAAAGTGGCGGTGATGTCCCCGGGCCTCAGCCACAGCTTGATCGTCTCCTCGGCGGATCGATAGGCGCCACCATTTCCCGGATGCGTGGGGGCCGCCACGATGAAGCCGGCCTTTGCCAGTGGTGTTGCAATCCAGCTCATCGCTTGCGGCGTGCCTCCAAGGCCCGCGCCATGGGAGAGCAGGATCAGCGGATATTGTCCAGCCGCGATCGGCGCGTCGGCCATGGCGGCCGTGCCATCGAAAAACGCACTCTCGCCCAGAGTGACCGGCGTGCCACCCTTCTCCGCCGGATACCACACAGTCACCGCCAGATCGCTTCCTCGCTCCTTCGACGGAGCCGCGATCTGTCGTACGCCAACAAACTCGCTGGCAAGGGCGGGACGTTGTACCGTCAGCACTGCTGATACTGCCAGGCAGATCAGGGCGGCTCTTGTCATAGGGTGTTTCATCTCGTTCCTCTCTTGTGCTGGTTTCGCGACATGCCGTCGTTCTCCGCCGTCCGGTCATTGTCCGGTGGGGCACGAAATTGAGGGCCGGCTGCAACTTGCCCGAATCCGAAGCGGCCGCGACCTTGATCACGATCTAGGACGTCCATGATCGCGATTGAGGTCGCTTTGCGGATGATGTTGGCGGAATGCCTAGGAGGCGGTTGCTTTCGCTTTTGCTGCCGCCGGGACGTCGCCACCCGCAAGCCGGAAAGCGCTTGGGGTCATGCCCGTGACACGCAGGAATTCGCGATTGAAGTTCGATTTGGTGCCGAAACCGGATTCCAGCATGATGGTTGTCACCGACTCGCTGGTCGTGGCCAATCGGCGCTTGGCATCGCCGACCCTATATTCATTGACGATCTGCGAGATATTGCGGCCATGCACCCGGTTCAGCGCAGCCGAAATCTGCCGCCCGGGGATGCCGGCCCGCCTGGCAAGACGCTCCAGCGTGAGGTCCGGGTCGCGATAGAGATGCTGCTCGCGCATCAGGAGATCGATGCGGCGTGCAATCGCCTGATCATCTTCAATGCTCTGAGGAGCCGGCTCTGACAAAGAGGATGACGCAATCCCCGCATCAGCGCCATCGGTCTCGCTTTCCGGACGGGCGCTGTCGGCGATGGTCGCGGCATATCCGGCAATGGCCAGCCAGAGCACGCTTGCCACGCTCAGAAGCGTCCGGGCCTGCCTGCCATCCCCGAATGCGAAGTCGAGCGACACGATGGCGTCGAGAACGGCCGTCACGATCAGCATGATCGCCATTGCCACGAGCGCCCTGTACGCCGTCCACTCGTCGGCAATCCGGACGGCAGACAATGCTTCCGGCCCCTGCCGCGCAATTCGCAGCAAGGCAAGGCCGTATCCGAAGTAAATGATAAAGAGCACAGCGTCGAGCGGCGCCCGCCAAAAGGCGACGAGGAGGGCTGTAACGACCGCCGGCACCAGATGCGGCAGCATGTCCGAAGACCTCATAGGGTTGTTGCGCCTTAGCTGGCCAAATGCGGCAAAGGAGAGCGCCGGCAGCCATGCGGCGATGACCGGCTGGATCAGATGCGCGGGATGCCAGCCGACATTCCAGCTCAACCCTGACATCACCGACTGCACGGCGAAGGACGCGACGAGCAGCGGAAAGAGCCCCAGCCCGCGATCGGCCTGCCGGAGCATGCGCACCAGGATGAGGCAAAGAATCAGGCAGATGACAAATGGCAGCGGTATCGAAGGCATGGGCATCCATTAGCACGGATCATCACTCGGTCACCCCATGTGATAGCGACTGACGCGCAGAGCGCAAACCCAGCGCGGCAAGCTGTCCCGCCTCTCAATGTCCGTTGAACAGGGCCACCACGCTTCGAGGTGCTTCATCGCTGAAGAACTGTTCGAGGTTACGCGCGCTCTCTTCGGCCGCTTCGGCGCTTCGGGCGAACATCTCGGCTTCATAGGCGGCAAGCGCGCCTTCGACGTCGCCGGAAGCGGCAACCAGAGCTTCGGCGAGCCGTGCACCGTCATACATCGCCAGGTTCGCGCCTTCGCCTGCAAACGGCGACATCAGGTGCGCAGCATCGCCGAGCAACGTCACGCCTTTCACACGCATCCACCGATGCCCGACGGGCAGCGCATGGATCGGGCGGATCACCGGATCGACATCGCTCTCCGTGATGTGGGCGGTCAGCTCCCGAGCCCACCCTTCGAACTCTTCGGCGATGCGGGTCAGGCCAGCTTTCCGGTCGCTGAAGTCGACCGCCTGAAGCCAGATCTCCGGCCTGTTCAGCGCCACATAGCTCTGCAGCGTTCCGTCCGCATTTCGATGCGCCAGGATGCCCTTGCCCGGCGCAACCGCCATCATCGTGCCAGTGCCGATGAGATCGGCGGTCGCCCTGTGGCGTGTATCGCCGTCGAACAAACATGTCTCGACGAAGGATGTGCCCGTATAGCTCGGCCTGGCATCAGATACGAGCGGCCGAACCTTCGACCACGCGCCATCCGCGCCGACGAGCGGATCGGAAACAACACTGGCCCCATTGGCAAAGTCGACCTTGTGCCGGCCGTCGCCGAGGGCCACCACAGAGGTCACCTTGTGGCCCCACTTGATCGTTTCCGGAGGGAGCGATTCGAGCAGAATGCGTCGAAGATCACCCCTCTCGATTTCGGGGCGGCGGCCGGCTTGGCGGCCGGGGCGATCGAACAGGATGCGTCCGTCCTTGTCGGCGACGCGTTTGGCATCCTCGCCGGGACGGATGAGCGTACGGAACTCATCGAAGAGGCCCGCAGACTTCAGGGCGATCTGACCATTGTGTTCGTGCATGTCGAGCAACCCGCCCTGCGGCCTCGCCCCCGCCGAGACCTCCGCTTCGTAGACGGTTGCTGCAATTCCGTTGATATGCAGGACCCTCGCGAGTGTGAGACCGCCGAGCCCGGCGCCGATGATTGTAATCGCATGTTCCATTATTGCGCTCCTTTGAACGCAGACAGGCGGCGTCGATCGACGCTGCCGGCTGCAATGACCTGATCTCGTCAGGCGGTTTTGTGGGAGACGCTGGCCGAGCCACGCGGGGCGTGGCTGACGTGTACGCGATGGCAAGAACGGCCAATCGTTTTTCGCGACACTTGAGACATAGTCCAGTCTGACGAGACGATCAAGCGCGACAGGCTCACAGCTCCGCGATCACGCCCGCTGTCGGATCGACCCGGATCAGGGCGTCGAAGATGTCGATCCGGGGGGCCGAGCCGTAGAACGACGCGACCATCTTGCGGTAGGCCTCGCCATGCCAATGGGCGGCATCGGCGCGCGAATGCCAGAGATAGACACCGCCACCGACGGAGCGCCCCTCATCGAGAAAATAGTATTTCCCGACGAGGTCGCTGTTCATCAGCCATTTTCCGGCCGACTGGCGCAAGAGCGTCATCGCCTCTGCCCGCGCCCCGTGCCGGGCGTCAGCTCGTAGGCGACGATCTCGACGATCATCACGCGCCCGCCATGCGCCGGAAGGCGTATTCCGCCTGCGTGACGCCGCCGTAACCATAAGCTGTCGCGCGGCAGTCGATGATGTGGATGTTGGAATGCGGATGCAGGTTGCCGATCCGCTCCGAGAGAAGCGCGAAGGCCTCGCGATGGAACACGGCTTTCTCCTCGCGTGTATTGGTCTCGTCGGTGATAGCCACTTCGAGCCGGAAGGCATTGCGGTCAAGGGCTGCGAGCGACTTTCCGGCGATGAACCAGTCCTCGCGGGCCACGTGCCGGACGATGACCGTCGTGCGCTCGAGCTCCTTGCGCAATATGCGGCAGGTCAGCTCCGAAACCTCGTCTGCCAGCCGCGCAGTTTGTGACGGGTCTTTTTCACCGGATAGTGTCAAGGTGATGCCGGGCATGTAGGTCTCCTTTGCTCAAACCTCTGTCGTTCGGATGAGAAAAGCCTAGCCCCGGCCTTTTCATCTGAAAAGCGGGAATATATGGTATCATCCATCGGTTATTCTGGTGGATGATATGGCCCGTTTCGATCTCGACCTTCTGCATGCCTTCGTGACCGTCACCGATACCGGCAGCCTGACGGCCGCCGCGCCTCGGCTTTGCCGGTCGCAATCGGCGGTGAGCGAGCAGATTCGCAAGCTGGAGGAGACCTGCGGCACGGCGCTCTTCCTGCGCAGCAAGGCCGGCACACAGCTGACGGCGGCCGGCGAACGACTGCTCGGCCACGCCCGGCGCATCCTGGCGCTGAACGACACGGCATTCCAGGATATGAAAGGCTTGCGCCTTGCCGGCGAGGTGCGGTTTGCCATCACCGACTATTTCGAGCCGGCGACGATCGCCACGACGCTGAAGAAAATCCGGCTCACCTATCCGGATCTGCGCCTGCACGTCGCCGTCGTCAGCAGCTCGGTCATCGAGACGGCGCCAGGGGACGTCGATATCGGCCTTTTCATGCGCATTCCGGAAGCCAATTCGCCCGACGCGCCCATCGGCCGCCCCGTTCGCAGCGAAACGTTGCGATGGGTTGCCGACGAAACATTTGCCCGCCCCGGCAACGCTCCGCTGCCCGTCATCGCGCTCAGGGGCTCATGCCGCTTGCGCCAGCACGTCGTCGAGCAACTGACGGCACATGAGATCGCCTTCGATCTGGCGCATTCGGCCTCCGGCATTGCCGGCGCGCAGCTGGCGCTGTCGGCAGGGCTCGGCGTCACCTGCCTCAACGCTTCCGCCGTGCCGCCCGGTGCCGTGGCTGTCGGGGAAAAATTCGGCCTGCCGGCCATGCGCGACGTCGATTTCTTCCTGACGCCGCCGAAGACCGGCGAAGCCGCTTTCGTCACCGATGTGCGCAACATTCTTGCCGAACAGCTGCAATAGGCCTTTGCCCCCCACAAAACGAAACCGCCCGGAACGAACGATCGCTCCGGGCGGTTTCGGCAAGCCTTTGGGGTCATTGATCACTCGACCCCGTCGGCCATCTCCAAGAGCTTGCGCACGATGTCGGTGGCGGCTGCCGGATCCTTTTCCAGCTTGCGGGCGACGACTTCGCGGAGGTTCATCATCGCCGCCTCGACGCTCTTCGGCAGGTCCGGGCCGCCGCGCATCTCGTCGCGCCACTTGCGCATGCGGCTCGCCTTCTCGCCGATCGCCTTCAGCCGCTCGAACAGCATGGTGGCGAGCGCCCGGTTCTCCTCGAGATAGGCCCTGCCCTCGTCGGTGATGGCGTAGCGCTTCTTGGAACCTTCCGACTCTGTGATCGCGGCATAGCCGGCCTCCTCGAGGAAGGTCAGCGTCGGGTAGATGACGCCCGGGCTCGGCGCGTAGGCCTCGGCACTCAGTTCCTCGATCTGCTTGATGATCTCGTAGCCGTGGCGCGGCTCGTCCTCGATCAGCATCAGCACCAGCGTGCGAATGTCGCCCTGGCCGAGGAAACGGCCGCCGCGCGGGCCGTCGCCATCGTCGCCGAAGCCACGGCCGCCGCGCCCGCCGCCCATGAAGCCGCGGCCGAAAGGCCCACCCTTGGCGGCCAGCATGGCGATGAATTCTTCACGGTGCCGGCGATGGCGACCGTGTCCGCAATGGCCTTCGCCGTTTTCATGGCCCCTGTCGTGGCCCCTGTCATGCATGTGCTTGAACATGATTTTTCCTTCAAAATATGTTTTCGATATATCGTAAATAATCCCATCTCACCCCGCCTGCAAGATGTTCGATATATCTAAAACCTATCTTTTTATATCTGGATCGCCCAAGCCATTGAAAAATCAGGCAACAAAAAAGGGCCAGCCGGATGGGAGACGGCTGACCCAGTGTCGTCATCGACGGTTTTCCAGCGGGCCTGCGCCCGTCTTTCTTATGCAGCCTTTATGGCGGCGTCCGGCTGCACCAGATCGTAGCCGAGCGCTTCGGCGACCGCCTTGTTGGTGATGCGGCCCTTGTGGACGTTGAGGCCGTTCCGCAGATGCTTGTCCTCGGTGATGGCGGCAAGGCCGCGATCAGCCAGCGCCAGGCCGTATTGCAGCGTGGCGTTGTTCAGCGCGTGGGCCGACGTCACCGGCACGGCGCCCGGCATGTTGGCGACGCAGTAATGCACCACGCCGTCGACCTCGTAGGTCGGGTCGGAATGGGTGGTGGCATGCGAGGTCTCGAAGCAGCCGCCCTGGTCGATGGCGACGTCGACGATGACCGCGCCCTTCTTCATGCCGGAGAGCATTTCGCGGGTGACGAGCTTCGGCGCGGCGGCACCGGGGATCAGCACGGCGCCGATGACGAGATCGGCGGCGAAAACTTCCTCTTCCAGCGCGTCGATGGTCGAATAGCGGGTGTGGATGCGCCCGTTGAAGATGTCGTCGAGCTGGCGCAGGCGCGGAATGGAGCGGTCAAGGATCGTCACGTCGGCGCCGAGACCGACGGCCATCTTGGCGGCATGGAGACCGACGACGCCGCCGCCGATGACGGTGACCTTGGCCGGCAGCACGCCAGGCACGCCGCCGAGCAGGATGCCGAGGCCGCCATTGGCCTTCTGCAGCGAGGTGGCGCCGGCCTGGATCGCCAGCCGGCCGGCGACTTCCGACATCGGTGCCAGCAGCGGCAGGCCGCCGCGCTCGTCGGTCACGGTCTCATAGGCGATGGCGGTGACGCCGGATTCGAGAAGACCCTTCGTCTGCTCCGGATCGGGCGCAAGGTGCAGATAGGTGTAGAGCAGCTGGCCTTCGCGCAGCTGCGCCCATTCGGACGGCTGCGGCTCCTTGACCTTGACGATCATGTCGGCCTTTTCAAAAATGTCCCTGGCGCTGGCGGCGATCTTCGCGCCGGCCGCCATATAGGCCGCGTCGTCCGCGCCGATGCCGGCCCCGGCCTTCGTCTCGACGATCACCTGGTGGCCATGGGCCACATATTCGCGCACGGCGCCCGGCGTCAGGCCGACGCGGTACTCGTGGTTCTTGATTTCTTTGGGACAGCCTACGATCATCTTGGTTCCTCTCTTTCGCCGGTCTTGCGCCGGCGTCCTTGTCAGATGCGGCGAGTGAACCATTCCGGCCGGGCAATGTCCTTGCAAAGTCCTATTGCCGCAAACACATTTTTCGACGAAAATTGCGTGGAAGCGAGAGAAATCGAAGAGTGTGCGAATGAGCGACCTGGATACCGTCGATGTTTCGATCCTGCGCGTCCTGCAGAAGGAGGGGCGGATCACCAATGCCGAGCTTGCCGAACGCATCGGCCTGTCTGCCTCCGCCTGTTCGCGGCGCCTCGACATCTTGGAAAAGTCGGGCGTGATCTCCGGATATCACGCCCGCCTGTCGCACAAGGCGCTCGACTACAAGATGATGGTGATCGTCCACATCTCGCTCTCCGGACAGTTCGCCAAGACGCTGTCCGAGTTCGAGGCCGCCATCAAACGCTGCCCCAACGTGCTCGTCTGCTACCTGATGTCGGGCGAATACGACTACATATTGCGGGTGGCGGCCAAGGATCTCGAAGACTACGAGCGCATCCACCGCGACTGGCTTTCCGCCCTGCCCCACGTCGTCAAGATCAACTCGTCCTTTGCTCTCCGAGAAATCATCGAACGGCCGAACGTGGGGCTATAAATGACGCGTCACTTCACAACTAATGAGAGCTTTTCTCAAATCATCCATTCTTAATTGCAATTATAGCAATAACTGTTAAGCTCGCATCTTACTAATCCATCGATCAGTGGGGGCTGGAAATGGACGGGACAGTGGGCGCGTGCATCAACCAACTGAGCCAAGTAACCTTCGATGGGGCCATCAAGTTACTCCAGCTCGGCACCACCGGCCTCGGTGCACTGGTTCTGATACTGGCGTTTCTCATTCTGGCGATTGCAACCTCATTCGGCAATGCCATTTCCAGCAACACTCGCATCATCTTCACGCGCTTTCTGCTCTTTGGTGGATTTTGCTTTGCAACATCTTTGACAAGCGTCGCAATCGAAAAGTTCATACCGACACATGCAAAGGTGTCGGTATCATTCTCTCCTCAGTTCGCGGTCATAGACGTCCCCGACCCGGAGATTCGATACGGCGGTAAATCCTATGAACAAGACACCGCTATCGATGTGCGTGACGACGGAACTATACGGATAATCGTAGACCGCACGATCCAAACGTACCGCAGCCTGCGGGCAGCCAATACCAGTGCGCAGGCAAGCATTGAAAACCTAAGGCGAGTAGTCGTTTCCTCTCCAACGGGTGTGGGCGATATATTCGGTGGCAATCACAGTGTCTTGCCCAAGTTGCCCAGCGACCTGACTCAAGACGGACTTTCGTCGTCCCACGGCAGAGATAATGCTGAATTTGGGGTCGGAGGAGGTGCGACAACGGAAACTGCGAAGAAAAAGCAGTTGGTCAATCAGCTAGATTCCGTATTAAACACATTGAAAGAGCCATTATAAAGCCATATGGGGGACCGATTGACAAACTACGACAGTCATATTTCGGCAGCCGTCAAAACGAAGGTTGATTATTTTGGGAAGGCCGAAGTTTGCTACCTCGTTTCTTCGGTGGAAGCCGTTCAATAAGCAGCCACTCCTTGTTGCTAAAGTTGACCCTGACCAAGACCACGCCCAAAGAAACAGCTTTGAATCAAGTTTTCAGCGATTTTAGAGCTCTATCGAACAAACTTGGTAACGGATGCCGTCAGTTCGACAATGCGTTTATCAACGTCTTGTCCTGTGGCTCAACTTCCATGCCGCGGCCTATGACAGAGACTGTCTTGAAGAGAATTTCGATGGTTACGTCATTGAAAGATAGCAGCCAAAATCTCGGGCTGAGCACCTTCCATCGAGTCGTCTCTTCGCTATCCCAAATTTCATTGAATGCCCACGGCTGAATGGGATAGCGATACTCTCGCAGTCCCTCGACATTCAGCGGCGCAATACGAAAATCGATGACATTTCCGAATTCAAGTACCACATTTCCACCGCCTGCAGCCGCTGACGCCTCATAACAAACGAACGCGTTGTTTCCATCAAAGAGCACGGCAGGGTTAGCGACAGTCCCCAGTTCAGGGAAGCTCTCTTCAGCAACAGCTACTTTCATTATAAGTCACGCTCAGGAATCGAGGAAAACTTAAACACCGTTCGTCCAAGAGTGGCGACTTTGTCAACAGAACCTAGGCGCGGAGCGGGAAAAATACGAGCCGTGCCCTCTTTCTCCTGCGACGATTTATTTTACCAAAGGGACAATTTTTCGTCTGGCCATCCCAAACCGTCGCTGTCATCATCCCGCCATCAATTCAGACGTATCGACAACCGCACCGGGAGGGCTCGGCGCCCGACCAAACGTCATCGAACTCGACTTCGGGAGACAGACAATGCCCCACCTCCTCTCCTCCACCGCGCTCACCCGCCGCTCGCTGCTCGGAGGCCTTGCCGCCGGTTCGGCCTTCATCATGCTGCATCCGTTCGCCGCGCATGCTGCCGCCAACCAGGCGCATCTGCGCATCATGGAGACGACCGACATCCATGTGAACCTGCTGCCCTACGACTATTATGCCGACAAGCCGAACGACACGATGGGTCTTGCCCGCACCGCCTCGATCATCGACGGGATCCGCGCCGAGGCCGGCAACTCGATGCTGATCGACAATGGCGACCTGTTGCAGGGCAATCCCATGGGCGACTTCATGGCCTACAAGATGGGTATCAAGGCCGGCGACATGCACCCGGTGATGAAGGCCATGAACATGCTCGGCTATGATTGCGGCACGCTCGGCAATCACGAGTTCAATTACGGCCTCGATTTCATGTTCAACGTCTTGAACGGCGCCAATTTCCCGATCGTCTGCGCCAACCTGACCAAGGGCCAGCTCGCGTCCGACCCGAAGGACGACGACCTGTTCTTCAAGCCCTATGTCATCCTTGAAAAGCAGATCAAGGACGGCTCCGGCGAGATGAGCCCGGTCAAGGTCGGCTTCATCGGCTTCGTGCCGCCGCAGATCATGGTGTGGGACGCCAAGAACCTCGAAGGCAAGGCGCAGACCCGCGACATCGTCGAGGCGGCCAAGGCCTGGGTGCCGGCCATGCGGGAGGAAGGCGCCGATATCGTGATTGCCCTCTCCCACTCCGGCATCGATGCGACCGGCCCCGGGGAGCGCATGGAAAACGCCTCGCTCTATGTCGCCGGCGTCGAGGGCATCGATGCGGTCTTCACCGGCCACCAGCACCTCGTCTTCCCCGGACCGAAGACCTGGGACGGCATGGCCGGCGTCGATCCCGTCCGCGGCACGTTGCAGGGCAAGCCCGCCGTCATGGGCGGCTTCTGGGGCTCGCATATGGGCCTCATCGACCTGCTTCTGGAAAAGGACGGCAAGACCTGGAAGGTCGTCGACTTCACCACCGAGGCGCGGCCGATCTACCACCGCACCGAAGACCGCAAGATCGTCGCCGACATCAAGAGCGACGAACGCATCGCCGATGCGGTGAAAAAGGAGCACGAGGAAACGCTCGCCTATGTCCGCACCCCGGTCGGCAAGACGTCGGCGCCGCTCTACTCCTACTTCGCGCTGGTCGCCGACGATCCGTCGGTGCAGATCGTCTCGATCGCCCAGACTTGGTACATCAAGGACATGCTGAAGGACACGGAATACAAGGATTATCCGGTGCTCTCGGCGGCAGCCCCGTTCAAGGCCGGCGGCCGCGGCGGCGCGGACTACTACACCGATGTCCCTGCCGGCGACATCGCCATCAAGAACGTCGCCGACCTCTATCTCTACCCGAACACCGTGCGCGCCGTGCTGATCACCGGCGCCGAGGTGAAGAACTGGCTGGAAATGTCGGCAGGCATGTTCAACCAGGTCAAGCCCGGCGCCAAGGATGCGCCGCTGCTCAACCCCGATTTCCCGTCCTACAATTTCGACGTGATCGACGGCGTGACCTACCAGATAGACCTGTCGCAGCCGGCGATGTTCGACAAGGACGGCAAGAAGGTCTCCGACGGCGCCGGCCGCATCGTCGATCTGAAGTTCGACGGCAAGCCGATCGATCCGGACAAGAAGTTCGTCGTCGCCACCAACAATTACCGTGCCGGCGGCGGGGGCAACTTCCCGGACATCAACGACAGCAAGATCATCTTCGTCGGTCCGGACACCAACCGCGACGTGGTCGTGCGCTACATCATCGAACAGGGCACCATCAACCCGTCGGCGGACGACAACTGGTCGTTCAAGCCGATGGACGGCACGACCGCGGTTTTCGACACCGGTCCGAAGGGCCGGCAGTATGCGGCCTCGGTCAAGAGCGCCAAGATCGAGGATGCCGGCGACGGCGCGGACGGTTTCGCCAGGTTCCGCCTGGTGCTCTGACTACGACCGTCCGGCCCTGTCCAATGCCGCTGCGGATTACTCCGCGGCGGCTTTGGGGGGCAGAAGGCCCAGGGCCTCGTGCATGTCGGACGGGCATTTGCCGAGGAACAGCCGGAATTGCTCCATCATCCAACGCGCCGCCGGTCCCGGCGGGCTTGCGGACCGCCACATCGCGAAGATCGGGAAATTGGACGTCTCGAACATGTCCATCTGCAGCCGCACCAGCCGCCCATCGCGAATATCCTTCTCGACGATCGCGCCCGGCATGCCGCCCCAGCCGAGCCCGGCACGCAGCAGCGTATGCTTGGTCATCATGTCGCCCACCCGCCAGGTGCGCATGGAAAAGACGTTGAAATCGCGTCCGCGCGTCTGGCCGGTCGAGTCGGAGACGACGATCTGCACCTCGTCGCGGACGTCGGCGACCAGCAGCGGGCGATTGAGTTTCGCCAGCGGGTGGTCGGCGGCGGCCACCGGCAGCATATAGGACTGGCTCAGCCGTTCGACGATGATCCCGTCCTCGACCTTCATCACCGCCCCGCCGATGCCGAGATGCGCGTTGCCGGTCTCGATCATGTCGCTAACCATGAAGCCGGACCCCCAATTGACGTTCAGCTGCACCGTGGGAAACGTCTTCTGGAACGCAGTCAGGATAGCCACCAGGGCCTGCTCCGGCACCATGACGCTGACGGCGAGCTTCAGTTCGCCCTCAAGGCCTTCCCGCAGGACGGCGGCCCGGCCGCGCAAGGAGTCAAGCTGCGCCGCCATCCGCCGCGCATCCTCCAACACCGCCTTGCCGGCCTCCGTCAGCACCGGCTGGCGCGAACCGCTGCGGTCGAAGAGATCGAGCTGCAGCTGGTCTTCCAGATTGGAGATCGCATAGCTGACGACCGACTGGGCCTTGTTCAGCTGGCGCGCGGCCGCTGAGAAGGAACCGGTGTCGGCAATGGCGATCAGCACCTGGAGCTGATCGAGCGTCGGATTTGGCTGCATGGGTACCCATCCAATATTTCGATGATATCAATCCATATTATCATGGTTTTATATATTAATCATCTGACTTATCTAATTCGTCAAGACAGCCGGGGGGACAACGCTCGGCCATTGATTTCAATGACGAAAGGTACAGAAATGTCCAATATTTTGCTTGTTACATCCAGCCCGCGCGGTTCCGAGTCGCTCTCCAGCAAGGTCGCCACCGAACTCGCCGAAAAGCTTGCCGCCAAGGCTGCCAACAACGGCATCATTCACCGCGATCTCGGCTCCGAGCCTGTGCCGCACCTCGACACCATTTCGACCAATGCGATCCGCAAGGCGCCGGCCGACCGTAGCGCCGATGAAGCCGCTGCCGCCGACTATTCCGACAAGCTGGTTGCCGAACTGCTGGCCGCCGACACGGTCATCCTCGCCACCGGCCTGATCAACTTCAACATCTACTCGACGCTGAAGTCCTGGATCGACAACGTTGCCCGCGCCGGCCACACCTTCAAGTACACCGAGACCGGCCCACAGGGTCTTGTCACCGGCAAGAAGGTCTACATCGTGCTGTCCTCCGGCGGTGTCTATTCCGAAGGCCCGGCAGCCCCGATGAACCACGCCATCCCCTACCTGAAGACGGTTCTCGGCTTCCTCGGCATGACCGACGTCGAGGTCATCTATATCGAAGGCCTCGCCTTCGGACCGGAAGCTGCGGAAAAGGCGATCGCCGACGCGCAGGCCAAGGTCCAGCAGTTTTCTGAAGCAGCCTGATTTTCAAGCGTAAGTTCACTATAGATCTTTTCAACAATTCATAATGACAGGGCGCGGCCTCATTGGAGACCGCGCCCTTTTTACGTCCAAAATTTCGAAACGGCACCTGCCCGAGGGGCCTACGTGGCCGCCGTCAGGCGGGCCTGGATATCGGAGCGACGTCATTGCGGCCGGAGACATGCGGCCTCTCCTGCCGGACGCTCGTGATGATCTGGTTCATGATGGCAGGCTCGATCTCGGTCTGCAGCTCGTCCGCAGGCTTCGCCCGCCCGAGGAGGAAGCCCTGCAGCTGATCACATCCCGACAGCGACAGGAATACCGCCTGGTCCACCGTCTCGACACCCTCGGCGACGACGCGCATGCCGAGCCCGGAGCCGAGCGCGATGATCGTGCGGATGATCAGCGTCGCATTCTCGGATACAGTGAGATTCTTGACGAATTCACGGTCTATCTTGATCGTGTCGAACGGATAACGGCTGAGATAGCCGAGCGAGGAATAACCGGTGCCGAAGTCGTCCAGTGCGATCGAGAAGCCCTTGGCCTTCAGTGCCTTCAGCAGATGCAGCGCCCGCTTGTCGTCTTCGATCAGCGTGCTTTCGGTGATTTCGAGCTCGATCTGCTCGGGGTTTACCCCGTTCGCCTCGACGATCTCGATCAGCCGCGGCAGGAAATCCACCTGACGAAACTGGATGGGGCTGACATTGATCGAGATGTGGCGGTTGCCGAGATGGGACTTGACGATCCGGCAGGCTTCCTCGATCACCCATTCGCCGATCTGCACGATCTTACCCGAGACCTCTGCGACCGGAACGAAATCCACCGGGCTGATGGCGCCCTTTTCCGGATGCGTCCAGCGCAGCAGCGCCTCGTAGCTGACAATCTTGGCGGTGGCGGAATCGACACGCGGCTGCAGGTGCAGTTCAAACTGGTTGCGGTCGATCGCAGTCACGAGGTCGGCCTCGAGCTGCCGGCGCTTTTCGGTGAGCTCGCTCATGCCGGGCCGGTACATGTGCCAGATGTTTCTGCCGGACTCCTTGGAATGGTAGAGCGCGATGTCGGCGCGGGCGACCAGAAGCTCCGGATCCAGGCCGTGCTCGGGGCTGAGGCTGATGCCGACGCTGGCGCCGACCTGCACCTCCAGCCCTTCGCGGATCTGAATCGGCCGTGACAGTTCGCGAACAATGCGCATGCCGAGATCGGTCATCTGGTTCTGGAACGTCACGCCCGTGACGATCACGGCAAATTCGTCGCCGCCGAGGCGGGCGACCATGCTGCCCTGACCCGACACCTGCTTCAATCGCCGCGCCGCTTCGCGGATGACTTCGTCGCCGGCCGGATGCCCGTGGATATCGTTGACCAGCTTGAACCGATCGAGGTCGATCAGCAGCAGCGCCACCTGCTCGCTTTCAAGCACCGTTTCGACGGCCTTCGCCAGCTGCTGGTTGAACAGGCTGCGATTTGCAAGCCCGGTCAGCGGATCGTGCTGGGCAAGATGGATGATGTTCTTCTCCGCCGCCTTGCGCTCGCGCAGGTCGACGATGCAGCCGATCCGCACTGTCTCGCCCTTGTACCGGATCATCCGGCCGCGCGCCGCGACCGGTATGCGCTCGCCGGAGGTATGCAGCAGATGGTACTCGTATTCCTCGGTGCTTTCGGCGTCGAGAACCGCCCTCACCCGCTCGCGGTCCTCCGGCGCTATGAGCTCGTAAACCGAGCAGTTGATCAGCGTCTCCATCGGCCTGCCGGCCAGGGTGACGAGCTGGTCGTTGCCATCGACGATGACACCGTCGCGGATCATGACGATGGCCTCGAATGTCGCATTTGACAGTGCGGAGACGCGCTCGGCCTCTTCCGTCTGGCTCTTCATCTTTTCAAGCTGTGCCCGCTCGCGCTCCTCGTCCTCGAGGTTGTCCATCAGGCGGTTGAAGAGGTCGGTCAGTTTCTCCGCTTCGTCGCCGGCGACGACCGGCAGCCGCTTGTTGAAATCCTTAGTGCCGCCCAAAAGACCGCCGAGCGCATCCTCGACATGGCCGACGCCGAGCCGGGTTCCGTGCTCGGCGACGTTCAGGCCCATCTCCTCCTGTTCGGCCGACACGCGGATCGGCGTCAGCTTGTTCAGAAGCCAGAAGAAGGCGAAGCCGGTGCAGAAGGTCCAGTAGAAATTCAGCAGCGAACCGAATGTCTGGATATAGAGCTGCCCCAGGGCACTTCCCGCCGGCAGCACGTGTGCCGGCGCCAGCACCGCAAGACCGAGGGTGCCGACCACGCCGGCGAAGGCATGCACGCCGATTGCGCCGACCGCATCATCGACCTTCCACCGGCGTTCGACCCAGATATTGCCGTAGACGGCGGCGAGGCTTCCGGCAGCGCCGATCAGCAAGGCGCCGCCCGGCCCGAGCACGTGACAACCGGCGGTCACGGCGACAAGGCCGCCAAGGAGACCGGACAGGGACTTTTCCGGATAGATAAGGCCATCCTGGAAATAGCCGACGCAATAACCGACGCAGGCCCCCATGCCGCCGGCCAGCACGGTGTTGAGGATGATGCGGCCGATATCCGGTACTGCCTTGAGCGTCGAACCGCCATTGAAGCCGATCCAGCCGATATAGAGCAGCAGCGCGCCGGTGGTCGCCAGCACCGGCGAATGACCGGTGATGCGGATCGGGTTGCCGCGGGCGTCGAAGCGTCCGATGCGTGGACCGATGACGATGCAGGCCGCAAGCGACACCCAGCCGCCGGTCGCATGCACGACGGTCGAACCGGCGAAATCGATGAAACCGAGATTGGCGAGGTAGGCCGACGGGTTTTCGAAGAGCGCAGCGCCCCAGGCCCAATGAACGAAGATCGGATAGATGAAGCCGGACAGGAACAGCGAGCCCATCACATAGACCCAGAGCCGCATGCGCTCGGCGACAGCACCGGAAACGATGGTCGCCGCCGTGCCGCAGAACATCACCTGGAAGACGAAGAAGCCCGCCTGCCATGAATCCAGCTTCTCGAGGAAATAGAAGTCCGGATCCCAGCCCACAACGAAGCCGTTGTCATGGCCGAAGCCCATCATAAAGCCGATCGCTGCGAAAGCGACGACGCCGAAGACGAAATCGAGGAGGTTCTTCTGCGCGACGTTGACGGAGTTCTTCGAGCGCACCAGACCGGCTTCGAGCAGCAGGAAGCCGACCTGCATCATCATGACGAGCGCGCCCGCCAAAAGCATCCAGCTCAAATCCATACCGAGCGTGATGTCCCTGGCCGCTTCGGCAGCCTTCGCATCGTGGCCGGTCAGGGCCAACGCAAAACCGGTGAAAATTGCTCCAGTCACACCAAAGCGCATTGAAATGGATTCATCCGAAAACACTAAATTTTTACGGATGCTAAGTCCCAAGCGTTAACATTGCGTGTGCAGCGCACTGCAACCAGCGCACGACTGATGACTGCCCGGCCCGCTATCGGCCCGCCCGCATCATGCTTCAGAGCAAATCAAGGAGTTGCCGTATCAGACGGGGCGCGAGCCTTCGGCATCGGCAAACAGGTGCTTGCCATTCTGGTCGATGATCTGCCTACCCTTGCGCAAGGTGAACTCGATCGCCTCGTCGGACGACGAGAACAGGTCGGCGCGGATGAAGGAACGCACCAGCGTGCCGCCGTCCCCGCTCTTCTCGATCCGTCCGGCCAAGCGGTACTGGCCGCCTTCCTTGATCGGTTCGGCGAAGATCATAAGACCTTGATATTCCTCCGACTGTGTCGCGGACGGCGCTGCCGCCCCCTTGTCGCCGGAGGAAAAGATGGAGGCAATCTTTGAAAATATCGAGCTCATATCCGGGGTCTATCACGATTTGACGAGGAGGCAAAGGCAGCGGATGCAACCGCGGTAAACCTAACCTTACGGAATGACGTTGAGTCACTCAGATGATCAGGTTGGCGAGGATTTCGTTGTCGGTAATGTCCTCGTATCCCATCCCTGCCGCGTCGAAATTGGCCCTCAGCCGATCGAAGTTCTCCGGCTTCGCCGTCTCGATGCCGATCAGGATCGAGCCGAAATTGCGCGCCGATTTCTTCAGATATTCGAAGCGCGAGATGTCATCCTCCGGCCCGAGCAGGTTGAGGAAATCGCGCAGCGCGCCGGGGCGCTGGGCGAGCCGCAGGATGAAGTACTTCTTCACGCCCGCATGGCGCATCGCCCTCTCCTTGACGTCCGGCAGCCTTTCGAAATCGAAATTGCCGCCCGAGACGACGGCAACGACCGTTTTTCCCGCCAGCTTTTCCGGACCCAACTGGGCAAGTGCGGCAATCGACATGGCGCCCGCCGGCTCCAGCACCACGCCCTCGACGTTCAGCATAGCCGTCATCGTCACGCAGATTGCGTTTTCCGGCAGCAGCATCACCTGCTCGGAAGGAAAGCCTTTGAGCATGGAAAAGTTCAGGTCGCCGATCCGCGCCACCGCCGCGCCGTCGACGAAATTGTCGACCTTCGGCAGCGTGACGATCTCGCCGGCCTCCAGGCTCCTCTTCAGGCTCGGCGCGCCGGCCGGTTCCACGAACAGGAAGTTCTCGCGCTTCACCACGCCGTCGAGATAGCCGGTGATCCCCGCCGAGAGACCGCCGCCACCGACCGGAAGGATCATCAGGTCCGGCACCGTGCCCTCCGGCAACTGTTCCATGATCTCGGCTGCAACGGTTGCCTGTCCCTCGACGATATCGGGGTGATCGAAGGGCGGCACCATGATCGCGCCAGTCTCGGCGACATGATCCTGGGCTGCCTTGTAGCACTGGTCGAAGAAGTCGCCGAACAGGCGGATGGTGATGAACTCGCCGCCGAACATGCGCGTCTTGTCGATCTTCTGCTGCGGTGTCGTCACCGGCATGAAGACGACGCCCGGCACCTGGAAATGCCGGCAGACGAAGGCAAAGCCCTGCGCATGGTTGCCGGCGGACGCGCAGACGAAGGTGCGGTTGGACCCGCCGGCGGCGATCGCCTTGCGGAAGAAATTGAAGGCGCCGCGAATCTTGTAGGAGCGCACCGGCGAGAGGTCCTCCCGCTTTAGCCACACCCTGGCGCCGTAGAGCCCGCTCAGGTGCTCGTTGAGTTGCAGTGGTGTCGCGGGAAACACCGAGCGCATGGCGTCGGCAGCGTTATCAACATCCTGGGTGGCAAAGGTCTTGGTCATCAATACGGGGCTCATTGAGTTTAACGGTCGTACCCGCTATGACATATGGCGAAAGCGGTGACAAAAGTTTCTTTGCCGCCAGTCTTGTCTGCGAAAGCCGGGATGCCACCGCATTGAATGTCAATCTGATACGCTCCGCGATCCACATTGCTGCGATCTGTGGCCTCTATCTCGCAACGGTCATGTTCATTCCCGCCATGGTCGATCTCTATTTCGGCCATCCGGACTGGCGCATCTTCGCCATGTGCGGCTTCATGACCTTCGGCTTCTCGCTGGCGGCCGCGATGGCGACGCGCGGCAATTCCACGCCGTTCAACAAGCGTTTCGGCTTCCTGCTGGTCAACATCCTGTGGGCGACCTTCTCGCTGACCGGCGCCATCCCGCTCTATTTTTCCGCCGCCAAGCTCACCTTCGCACAGGCGCTGTTCGAATCGGTCTCGGCGATCACGACGACCGGATCGACCGTCATCGTCGGCCTCGACAACATGCCGCCGGGCCTCCTGCTCTGGCGCTCGCTCCTGCAGTGGCTCGGCGGGGTGGGCATCGTCGCGCTCGGCCTGTTCGTGCTACCTTACCTGCGCGTCGGCGGCATGTCCTTCTTCAAGATGGAATCGTCGGACACCAACGACAAGCCGTTCGCCCGCATCGCCAGCTTCACCCGCGCCTTCGTCGGCGTTTATGTCGGCATCACCATCGTCTGCGCGATCACCTACGACGTCCTGGGCATGGGCCATTTCGATGCGCTGAACCACGCCATGTCGACGGTGGCGACCGGCGGCTTCTCCACCCATGACGCCTCGCTTGGCTTCTTCCGCAACCCGGCGCTGCTCTGGGCCTCGACCTTCTTCATGATGGTCTGCTCGCTACCCTTCTCTATCCTGATCCTGTTCATCGTACGCGGCCGGCTCGATTCGCTGCGCGATCCGCAGATCCTGGTCTTCCTCGGCTATGTCTCCGCCTTCGCGGTGGCGGTGGCGGTCTATCACCATTTCCAGTCGGACGTGCCATTCTCGCGCTCGCTCACGCATTCCTTCTTCAACTTCGCGTCGATCTTCTCGACCACGGGCTATGCGAGCGAGGACTACTCGCTGTGGGGACCCTTCGCGATCATGGCGGCCTTCATCGCCACCTTCGTCGGCGGCTGCTCGGGGTCGACCGCCGGCGGCATCAAGGCCTACCGCTTCACCATCCTCTTCAACCTGCTGCGCACGGGATTGAAGAAGCTCCTCTATCCGAACGCCATCTATTCGGTGCGCTACGGCCGCAATATCGTCGAAGCCGACACCCAGCGCGCCGTCTTCCTGTTCTTCTTCCTCTACATGCTGCTCTGGGCCTTCGGCAGCCTCGTGCTCGGCGCCATGGGCTTCGACCTCGTGACCTCCGTCTCGGCGGTCATCACGGCGCTCTCGAATGTCGGCCCCGGCCTCGGCGACATCGTCGGCCCGGCCGGCAACTTCTCCACCTTCACCGACCCGCCGCTCTACCTGCTGTCGCTGATGATGCTGCTGGGCCGCCTCGAAATCCTCACCGTCCTCGTCCTCCTGATGCCGATGTTCTGGAAGAACTAGGCTCCGCCACAAATGGAGTCAGAAATCAGCGGAAGCTTGACTGATGGCACTCCTTGCCCCGGCTAGCGTCCGCTTCTGATTGCCATCATTCGTCGGCAGGGTCCTGGAACCAGGACGTAATTGGAGCCTCGCCCATCCGGACGTCTCTATAGGCGGAGCCAATCCTGTTCAGCACCGTCTCGTCATCAGAAACGATCTCATAGAAGGTGCTGTCGACGGCCCGGATTATCACCCACGGCCTGTCGGACTGAGCGGGTAGCGAGCCGACGAACTCGCCCCAGATAACTTGCCGCGTATTCTCAGCCAAGGCGGCCAAATCAGAACCCGAAAGCTGACCATTGTCTTGCGCGAACCCCTCAAGCCGTTCGCCCCCTTCACCGGTTGCCTCAAACCATTCGTGCCCCGGTTTGGAGGACTTCACCGTCGAGACGACCCAATGTGCTTCTAGGGAAAGCGGAGCCAAAAGCCGCAGCAAGTCTCTAAGATCAAGCGCAAGAACCTGATCTTTCATATCATAGACACGAAGTGTCTTCATGGCATCCTCCGTCAACCCACGGTCGCATTGCCAGAATCACTTTGTCAACGGGACCCAGGGCAACCGAACCCGGCCCCCTCTCGGACACCGGCCGGTCTCAGCCTCCCTACAACGCCGTCTTCGGATGCGGGCTGTCCTCGTAGGCGCCCCACACGGACTGGTCGAAGTTGATCGTCGCCCCCGTCATCAGGCCGGATTCCGCCGAGGCGAGATAGGCGGCGGCACGCGCCACCTCGGCCGGATCGACCAGCCGGCCGAAAGGCTGTCGGGCCGCGGCTTCCTCCAGCCAGTTCTCCGGCGCGCCGTGATGCTCGCGCTGGATACGGTCCTCGCCGTCGCTCGACATCCAGCCGATGTTCAGCGCATTCACCCGGATGCGGTTCTTCAACAGCGCGAAGGCGGTGTTGCGCGTCAGCGTGTCGACCGCGCCCTTCGAGGCGCAATAGGCGGCGATGAAGGGCTGGCCGGCCATGGACGACATCGACGAGATGTTGACGATCGCCCCTTCCGTGCCGGTTTCCCGCATCGCCTTGATCGTCTCCTGCATCAGGAAGAAGGGTGCCCGAACATTGATCGCGAAGATCCGGTCGAAGAGCGCCGGATCGGTGTCGAGGATCGTGCCGCGGTCGGTGATCGCTGCGACATTGACCAGCACGTCGATGACGCCGAACGCATCGCGCGCCGCCGCGATCACCTTGCGGCAATCCTCGACCTCTGCGAGATCGGCCGCCACGAAGCGCACCGGCACGCCGTAGCGCTCCGAAATTTCGCGCGCCTTCGCCTCGCCCTTGTCGACCGAGCGGCCGCAGATCGTGATCCCTGCCGCGCCGCGTTCGGCAAAAAGCCTCGCCACTTCCGCGCCCAACCCCTGCGTGCCGCCGGTGACGACGGCATGTTTTCCATCCAGTCTTCCCATGTCCGCGCTCACGCTTCCCGCCGCGCGGCGTGGTTGGCGATCAGTTCGCTGAACGCTGCCGGCGCCATGCCGCTTTCCAGCGCCTCGGCCATGATCGCAGCTTGGATCTTCGGCGCCAGACCGCCGACCGGCGGATCGCTGTCGAGATTGGTCGGGAAGGCATAGCCCTCGGCGCTGGCGGCAATCGCATTGACCGCCTCACCCATGCTCAGCGTGCCGGCTTTCAGAGCGGCGAGCAGATGCGGATAGAGGGTCTCAACCATCCGCGTGCGGTTGACGCTTTCCATCGCCCGGCCGAAGGCGGAGGAGACCTGCAGCAGGTTCGCCATGCGGTAGATGTCGGAAGAGACATTGTTGCCGGCCCCGTGCATCAGCGCCGGATTGAAGAAAACGGCGTCGCCCTTGGCGAGCGGCAGCTGCACGTGGTTCTCCTGGAAATAGGCCTGGAATTCCGGCCGGCCGAAGGCGAGATAGCCTTCGAAGAAGGTCTGCGAATAGGGCAGGAACAGCGTCGGTCCGCTTTCGAGCGGCATGTCGCAATGGGCGACCGCGCCCTGCAGCGTCAAGAGCGGCGAAATGCCGTGGATGTGGCCGGGATAGGCCTGCATCTGCGCCGGCGACATGAAGCCCAGATGATAGTCGCGATGCGGCTTCTGCGCCGTGCCGCCGGGATTGACCCGGTTCATCTGCGCCGTCATCTGGTAGCCCTTGCCGAGCCAGGCTTCGGACGCCATCGCGACCGCCTCCGAGGCGTAGTAGCGGGCGAAATTCTCCGGATCGGCGAGACAGTGCTTTTCCAGCGAGTTCCAGATGCGGTCGTTGGCGCCCGGCTTGGCGAAATGGTCGGCCGCGACCTTGCCCTTCTCGCGCTCCTCCAGAACGATCGCATTGAAGACTTCGGTTGCCCGGTCGACGACGGCCGCGTCCGGCAGCGCATTCTTGATGGCGATGACGCCGGGGCCGGTCGCAAACGCCTCGACCCATTCGGCCATCAGCTCGCGGCGGCCCTCGGCGTCGCGTGCCACATCGCGCACCCGCTCGCCGTCATAGATCAGCACGTTCTTCTCGACTGCCGCGGCATAGGGCCATTCGGCGATATCCGTCGCCCTCATCACCTCGGCCTTGAAGCTCTCGAAACTGCCGCTGTCGGCCGCAAGCCACACCTTGTTGCGCCGCCGGCTGGCGACTGTCTGCGCGTCCATGACGTTATCCTCCCATTATTGACATAAGTCAGCTTGATCCTAGCGGAGGCCGGCCCTAATCATAGGCGGAAAACACCTCAAAAACACCTCAGACCGTTCCATGAAACCGCCCTACCCCTTGAAGGATATCGCATTCCAGGCGGGCCTCAGCCTCGCCACCGTCGACCGCGTGCTGCACGGCCGGCCGGGCGTGCGCAGCGTCACCCGGCGGCAGGTCGAGGCGGCCATTGCCGAACTGGAGCGCCAGTACGCTACCGCCGGCCTCGCCGGACGCCGCTTCGTCATCGATATCGTCATGGAAACGCCGACACGCTTTTCCAATGCGGTGCGTGCCGCCTTCGAGGCGGAGCTGCCCGGCATGCGGCCGGCCTCCTTCTCCGCCCGTTTCCACGTGGCCGAGACGATGAGCGAGCGCGATCTCGTCTCGGTGCTGACCGCCATCCGCCGTCGCGGCAGCCACGGCGTTATCCTGAAGGTGCCATCGACGCCGGCCATGGCCGACATGGCGCGGCAGTTCCTGGAGGCGAAAATCCCGGTCGTCACCCTCGTCACCGACCTGCCCGTCGAGGTCCGCACCGATTATGTCGGCATGGACAACCGTGTGGCCGGCGCCACCGCCGCCTATCTCCTCGGCAAGATGGCCGGCTCCAAGCCCGGCAAGGTGCTGGTGACGCTTTCAAGCGCGCTGTTTACCGGCGAGGACGAACGGCAGCAGGCGTTTCGCGCCGCGCTCGCCGAGCGCTTCCCCCATCTCGAAGCCGTGACGATCTCCGAGGGCCGCGGCGTCGACCGCACGACGAAGGCGCTCGCCCTGAACGCACTGGAAGCGCATCCCGACATCCGCGCCGTCTATTCCGCCGGCGGCGGCAACCGCGCCATTCTCGACGCCTTCGACGACCAGACGCGCGCCTGCGAGGTCTTCGCCGCCCACGATCTCGACGCCGACAACCGCGCGCTGCTGGCCGCCGGCCGACTGACCTTCGTCATCCACCATGATCTGCGCCAGGACGCCCGCAGCGCCTGCCAGACGGTGCTGGCCTACCACCGCATGCTGCCCGCCGAGTTCCGCATCGCCCCCTCCCGCGTCGCGGTGGCCACCCCCTATGACGTGTCGGCCGGCGCCTGACACAACCCGACCGATCACTTCACGCGCCAACCAGCCTTGACGAATCCGATACCGTCGTCAAAGAAGAACACGGCGCATAGGAAAGCGCCTCAGTGCGGACGTGGCGAAACTGGTAGACGCAAGGGACTTAAAATTGGGCCTCCCTAAATTCTCATGTCGCACAATTTACAATAAATACAATTATTTAGACCCTTGAAAATCGCTCAAAAGCTGCCAAAATAGCCGGACACATAGCGGACACAGTCTGGTGGGTCAAAATGAGCGAAACCCATTACATTTTCGACGGCAAAGTGCGTATTTATCGCCGCGAAAACAGCAACCTCTGGCAGGCGCAAGCCCGCTTCAACGGCCAAAAGTGGCGCGTCAGCACGAAGACCGAAAACCTGTCGGAAGCGAAGGCGTTCGCGGAGAACTGGTATTTTGGTCTTCGCGGCCAAAACCTGAACGGTCAATTGAAGCGTGAGAAGACCTTCAAGGACGCCGCCAAGAAGTTTCTGGCTGAGTACGATGCCGTCACCGGCGGCACGAGGAACCGGCAATACGTGGAGGGCAACGAACGGCGCCTCAGGCTTTACCTGCTGCCGTTCTTTGGATCATTGGGACTGTCGGAGGTCACCGCCGGGAAGGTTCAAGAATACCGTGTAATGAGGCTTACTCCGGGACCGGATGGGAAGCGACCGGCAAGGAACACCCTGCACCAGGAATTCGTGACCTTGCGGCAGGTCTTGAAGACCGCGCTTCGCGCCGGTTGGCTCAACCATCTGCCGGACCTGTCGGAACCCTACCAATCGTCCCGGAAAATCTCGCACCGCGCCTGGTTCTCAGCAGAAGAGTACAAACAGCTCTACACTGCCACGCGGCAACGCGCCGAGCGGCACCGCGACCGGCGGTTCCAGTGGCATGCCGAACAGTTGCACGACTACGTCCTCTTTATGGCCAACACCGGCCTCAGACCGGATGAAGCGAACCGGCTTCAGTACCGGGATGTCGAGATCGTTGAAGACGAAGAAACGGAGGAAACCATCCTCCTCATTCAAGTGCGCGGCAAGCGCGGTGTCGGTTACTGCAAGAGCACAAAGAATGCAGTCTTCCCCTTCGAACGGTTGCTCAAGCGGAACCTGCCAAAGCCGGACGACCTGATGTTTCCCGGCAACCACGTCATCATGTTCAACAACATACTGGACGAGGAGAAGCTGAAATTTGACCGTGAGGGAAACCGGCGAACGGCCTACAGCTTGCGCCACACCTACATCTGCCTGCGGCTGATGGAGGGTGCGGACATCTACCAGATCGCCAAGAACTGCCGCACCAGCGTGGAGATGATCGAGAAATATTATGCGTCACATATTTCCACCAGCATCAGCGCGGCGGCTGTGAACGTGAAGCGCAAGGCGAAGTCAAAGAAGGAAATTGTCGAGCATGCGAAGCGCAATGAGCACCGTAAATAGGCTTTCCGGACTGGGTTTACCGAGCCGAGTATCAACTTTTGTCATTGCGACGATCACCTTCGCCTTCACGATCCAGCATCGGATTCTCAATCAGTCCCACCAGTTGGTGACAGTCCGAGCGCGCGTCAGCAATGACTCAAGCACCGCACGTGTTTTTTGAGACAGATTACAGGTGGGGGTGCGGGCTATATCACCACAGACGTGCGACGAAGCGAGGAGAAATGCGTTTTGCGCTCCGCGAGATGGAATCGTGATCATATTTTCAATTGCCTTCAACAGCCGGCGATTGAGGAGCCACAGTTGGCTGCGCGGCAGGTGGCGCTATTGGATCAGGAGCGGCCAATTTGTCGTCCGGTGATGCTGTAGGTGTCTCAGGTAAACCGGAGGACGTGGCAGATGGGGTCTGCATTGCCACTGGATGCGAGGCCTGCCAATCTTTGATACCCTGCCAAAGTTCTGGTCCGGAAATGACCGTGACGGCGATTAGAAGACTTATTGCCAGTATCCCACTGATCCATGACGCAGCGCAAAACGCGCGCTCTGCCCTTCGAGCCGGTTCGTTGACCATCCTCTTATACTCATCTTGCGGGAGAAAGCGGTAAAGACGATTTCGCCACTGGTCCCTCAGATCTCGTTGAATGCTGACGAACTGGTTCCCCGTCCAAATCGTCCCGCAGACGTATATCGCGAGGACAACGCCGATCAGCAAGACGCCTGCAGCCACCGTCAAATTACTCGTGGCCATCGTCAACCTGGCAACTATTAATGCTATCCCACCGAACATGGCGCCACTGACTGCAGCTGCGAGCTGACGCGTTGTATCACCGAGTCTTGCCGCTTCGTCCGAGACAGCTTTGCGAAGATCTGTAAGTGCCCTCAAGGTATCGGCACTGATCTTATGCAAGCCCATCTCGAAGGCAATTCTGGCACCTTCCAGCGCGGGCTGTCCTGAGTTTCTGTACAAACTTGGCAGATCATCAGAACCTGGCGCCGAGCGCGAGAGTTCAGCGGTCAAAAGAATGTGACGGGTATCCATTTCATTGGGCGCAGAGAACACCCAATGAGCACATGACTGTAACGCCTGGAAGCCATCTGGCCCCATCCTTTCCACCATGTCGTCGACCACTTCATAGCGGGTAACGGGCGGCCCTTTCAGCAAGATAGTTTTCGTTCCTTCCACCTCGTTGGCAAGACAGGCGGCGAGGTTTCGAGCGGCAGCATTCGCCCAGACTTTTGTCACGGCATCGCTAAGATCGATTTGTGAATTTGGTCTCAAAATCCAGGGTGAAACGTCCGCTGGCACAACACGAACCTGACCACTTTCCTTGACGACTGCGCGTGGGTCAGAGGAAAGCACTTCCGGCTCAAAGCTGCACGGAAGTTCTCGGGTTGCGAATTTGACGGAGAATGTTTCGAAACCGACCCCGAGACGGCTAGCTTCAACAATGGGGCTCGCAGGGGGCCTCGCCAACCAGTCTTTCAGGCCAACGTTGGTAAGGATGTGATCACGTCCTTCCGCGACAACGGGCTTCTCAGCTGTAATCCGGAAAGGTTCATAGTCAATCTCAAGCTGGTCCTTTGTAACAACCGCGGGCGATCCGTCCTCAATTGAATGGCTCCAGCCAAGAATCTCCAGACTTTGTACGAGTTCAAGTGCGTCGGCAGTTGACAACCTACCCACCACGATATCGCGTGTGTGCTCTGTTATGAGCGCCCGTCCCTCAAGAGCCCAAGCGTCGATTGTCTCAGCGAGCCTTTTTTCCGACGAAGTCATCTTCGACCAAAGCTTCCGATGTTTTGATTGTTATAACCCATCCGCCTCGCTCGTCTCTTGTCCGCGTAACGGCGCGGTCTTCCTGTTCGCCCGGGTATTCTACCAGTACGTCTTCTGCTGTCCTGAGCTTCATACGTGGCGCGCGCTTCAGAGATTTAGGATCGGGCTTGAATGACACTCCTGTCAACTTCTGACTTTTGAGGTGTCGATCGAGCGACTTGTCGATCTCCGCCCGAATATCCTCAGCGGGACGACCCGCGGCAACGAAGATTGCTTCCCTGATCGCTTCGTCATCTACTATGTCGCGGCCACTTAACGACTCTTTGGCGACGTTTAGTGCTAGTTTCGCGTCGTTCCCCGGCAAGTACTTCCTGCAGTCGCGTATCGTGTCGCGTAGGACACCGCTCAGTCTAT
This sequence comes from Rhizobium sp. PAMB 3174, assembly GCF_052908375.1. NCBI lineage: Bacteria > Pseudomonadati > Pseudomonadota > Alphaproteobacteria > Hyphomicrobiales > Rhizobiaceae > Rhizobium > Rhizobium sp. PAMB 3174. Next base: position 1,866,168 of record NZ_CM128608.1, read on the forward strand.
CGCTCAGTTCCTTGGTATCGCGATCACGGCGGACTTCAAGGAATTTCTGGAAGTAGTCGGTCAGATCCGGGGCTTCGCCCATTCTGTCGAACGCCGATGCCTCACCCTCAACTACACCAGCCCTGACCCGCACAAGGCAGGATTTCTGAATGGCACGCTTCTCCTTGACGAACGCCTGTACGATCTGACGAAAAGCGCTCTTGCCGTCTTTCGCATATAGTTCGACCGCCTCCCGGTAGTCGTATTTGATAAGGCTATAGAAAGTGGTCTCGGGGTTGTCGGTGCCGAGCTCGAAGACGAAAAATGCGCCGCCACTGCTAGAGCCCACGTGATCTAGCTGGAAGCGACGAGCAAGTTCTTGCCCCCCCTTTTCAAACGTTATGGCGTTAGTTGCCATCTCTTTTAAAAGAGCGCTGGTCGCGGATTTGTCTTCGAATTTGTGCACTGGACTTACCGCAGCATCTACGATGCGTGCGAGAAAGAACGCTATATGCGGTTCTTCGTCAACCGGAAGAGCAGGCTGCGGAGCAAAGTCTTGCTTTCCGCCAACCACATGCACGATCATTTTTTTAATCGTGATGCTATCGAATTCGTCATCATGGAAAAAGCTCAAGAGCGCCTCCGAATATCCGCCTATCACTCAAAGCAAAGATGCAACAAGTCTGGGTATACACGTGATTCGAGTGTTCCCCTATATTGGATAATGCGAGATTTTCGAATTCACTGGATTATTGGAACTATGAACTGACGAACGTCAGATTGTTCGGCATCAACCTCTTTCGCTATCAAGGTGTTGTGAACTGAAACTGAAATCAGTCGTTGCAGAGTACCTACTTCACCCCGGAAGACAGGCAACGCTTCACTCCGGCTGTCTTGGTGCGGACGGCGGGGGTCGAACCCGCATGGCCAAAGCCGAGGGATTTTCGTACCAGCTACGGCTTTCGCCGCCGCCCGTGCGGGCGTTTGTGGTCTGGACTATACCTTCACCGTTGCTATCGCTTTAGGTGCTGCCCGTCTAGTCTCTACACCTTCCCCTGACGGGGCTTGGCTCGGGATCGCCATCTGACAGGGTTCCCCGACTTTGAGCAGTTCTACGTCCGGCGTTTCCCCCGGCGCACTCAATTTTGCTTAAGTCCCTTGTGTCTACCGATTCCACCACGTCCGCGTGGTCATCCCTGCTAGCAAAGCGGACGGCTCTTCTCAACCCGAAATCGCGTAGTCGGCGCTTCGCAGATCAGTCGTTACCGCTGCCACCCGGCTTACGGGTAACGGCAAGGCCTTGAGGGCCGCGATCCGGTCCTCAAGCGGCGGATGGGTGGACAGCCAGGTGCGGTCTCCGAGCGCGAACATCTTCACCATGGCCAGATCATCGTTCGGGCTTTCGCCTTTGGCATGACGTAACGTTTCCAGCACCGAGATCATCGCTTCGGGTGACGTCAGCCGGGCGGCGATCGCATCGGCGGTAAACTCGCGTGTGCGGGAGAACCGCAGCAGCTCCAGTTCCGAGAAGGGCATGAACAGCCAGCGGGCGAACGCCTTCAGGCGCGCAAACACCAGAAAGAACGTCAACGCCTCGCGCACACCGAGGGCATAGGTCATGCGCGCCATGTCGTTGCAGGCCACATGACCGAGCTCGTGGCCGAGCACGGCATCCAGTTCGTCGCGCGACAGTTTCTCAACCGCACCCTTGCTAACCGCAATCAGCGCATTGCCGGGCTTCGTGCCCATGGCAAAGGCGTTGATGGTGTCGGAGTCGTACCAACCGATATGGGCTACCGGCGGCAGGCCCAGCCGTGCCGCCATCCGTTGGGTCGCCTCGTGGATCGGATGGCCTTCCGACAGGAAGGTCACCCCCGTGACCTGGGCGGCCGGGCTGGCCGCACCGGTCGAAAACCGCGCCGCGAACAGCATGCCGCCAATCAGCGCCCAGACCGGCACGCCGATCAGGATATACAGCGCGGTCATACTGAACACCCCGAGCAGAAGCGGCGCGAAGAAAAGGATCGCCAACGGCCCACCGGCGGCAACCCCCATACTGGAGATCACGAAGGCAAACACCAGCGCGATCACCGTCCCGGCGGCCGCGCCGAGGATCAGGACAAAGGCCGTCGCGCCGACGGGATGACGGGGTACGCTCTCGACAATATCGGTCATGAAGGAGTCTCCGCAGATACGAGATCGGTTTGCAGGGGATGGGCAAGGTCCCGCAGGAAATGGATTGCCTTGCGACCGGCGACCGAGCCGCGCAGCAGCCCGGTCACCTCGTCGTGGGTCATCAAGCGCCGACCGGCGAGATGCAGGTTCTCGGACAACGAGTAGCCGGCGGAGGCGTTGGTGCCGCCGCTGACCGAGGCCGACATGTTCGGCACGTCATAGGCCACGGTCCGGTCGCCCAGGTAGCGCGAGATCAGTTCGGCCGTGTGCGGGTCGTCTGTCCCGAAAAAGGTCTTGGTCTCGACCTGCAGGAAGGACTTCCATGTGGTGGGATAGAGTTCTTCAAGGGTCGGCAGGTCCTGCAGGAAGAACCACAGCCGCACGCCCGCGCTGGCATGGGTGCGCATCGCCGCGACAAACCGGTCCTCGCGATCCAGCGCCAGAAACTCGTCCAGCACGAACAGCACCGGAATATCCGGGCGGACGGGGTTTCGGAGCATGGCATCCAGCGCCGAGGCGAACAGGATGCGCACCAGAATGGAGAAGGGCCTGATCTTGGCGAACGGCAGCACGAGGTAGACGGTGGCGGGTTTGTCCTTGAGGTCTTCGAAGGCGAACCCCGAGCGTCGGGTCACATGGCGCAGTCCCGACGTGTCCCAGATCCGCAATTGCGTGTTGAGGCTGTCGAGAACGCGCGGCTGCCCGGTCTCGCGCGACTTGGTGCGGAAGTTCCGTGCCGCATTGCGGATCGACGGCGGCATGACCTCGTTCGCCATGGCTTCGACAAGCTGGTGAAAGTCCCGATCCAGCGTGCTGAGTGCGTCCCTGATGGTGGCAAGGTTGCGGTGGCTCTCCGGCGCGAACCGCGCCGTAAACTCCACCACCGCCGCAAGGAAGCCGACCGCCTCGTTCTCGAAGAACTGCTGCCGGTCGTCGCGTGTGCGCGGATACAAAATCTCCGCCAGCTGCACCGCTGACTGGCTGTCGGTCACCTCGTCAAGCGGATTGAAAGCGTCGTCGTTCGGGATATCAGGAACCTCGAACGGATTGAGGACATAGACCGGCCCCACCTCGCGACGCCACGCCGCCGTGTTGTGGTAGAGCTCGCCCTTCGGGTCCAGCACCACGGCCGAGCCGCCGTAGGTGCGCAGGTTCGGAATGATCTGCAACCGGCTCTTGCCGGTGCGGGTCGGCGCGACCGTCAGAAGATGGCTTTCACCGTCCCAGTTGACGGCGTGCCCTTCGCAGGTGCCGAGGCTCAGTGTGCGCCCCGAGGCGGGGCGGAACAGCCCAGCCTTGCGGACATCATCGGCCGTTGCCCAGCGGGCCGAGCCATGTACCGGCGGCGGATCGCGCCGCATGGCGTCCTGCTTGTCGCGCAGCGCATAGGCGGCCTCGGCCTGCTCCACAATCACGCGTGGATCGCGTCCGGCCGCGAGAGCCTCGCAAGCGGCCTCGATGGTGACCGGATCATAGCCCGCCTTTTGCAGGCGCCGCCGCAGGTTCCAGACCAGCACCGCCCGGCTGACCTGGGTGCCATTGCGTGCGGCGGTCAGGATGTCGCCCATCGAACCGCCGATATCAAAAATATCCCTGCCCATGGCCGCCCCCGTGCCAACACCAAAGATTGAAAGGAACGTAATCGGCAACCTTGAAAAGAGTCAACATATGCGTGCATAAATCCGTACAGCGCACTTACAGGTCGCCGACATGTACTTACATGTTCGTCGACCTTGCCGTCGTTTGACGCGTTGCCGCGATAAGGCAACCACGTCAAACGCCGAAGTGCGGCAGGGGCAAGCCCCTGCACCCCACCGTGCCAGCCCTGCCGTTCGTGGCGTGTCTGGCGAGGACGCGCGCATGCAGGACGGGAATATTCATTGCCACGTCGACAACCTCGCCCGCCGCAACGGGAAGGGAGGTGAACGCATTGCCGTGGCCACCGCCGCCTACAACGCCGGGGCACGGCTGTGGTCGGAACGGGAGCAACGTCCCGTTGATTTCAGCTACCGTGAGGATGTCATCTTCTCGACACTCCTGCTCCCGGAGGGCGCGCCGGCCTGGGCGGCGGCGCGCGAGGTTCTGTGGAACCGGGTGGATTTGTCCGCGCGACGGCGCGACGCGCGCCTCGCCAAATCCATCGAGGCGGCGGTGACGCGGGACATTCCCGTCAACCGGCGGCCTGCCTTGCTGGAGGCCTTCGTGGCGCCCTTCGTCGCCATGGGCTGTGTAGCCGATATCGCCGTTCATGACGACGGCACCGGCGGCAACCCTCATGTCCATGTCCTGCTGACCACCCGCCTATTTTCGGGTGACGGCTTCGGCGACAAGATCACCGCGCTGGAACAGCGCGCCTTTGTCAAATCCGTCCGCAAACGCTGGGCGGACCTTACCAACCACATTCTGGAAGAGACCGGATCGGCGCTTCGCGTCGATCACCGCAGCTACAAGGCGCGAGGCATCGGGGCGGAACCGACCCGGCATCGTGGCCCGAATGCGATCGAGCGCCGCAGGAAGCGTGAACACGCGCGGCGCATCAGAGAGGAGCATCTTATGGAAAAGGACAAGGACGAACGTCCCAGCCATCCTGCCGGACGCGATCCGGAACCGGATCATCGCGACCGCGATCTTGAATTGGAACAATCCCTTGACGAACACCCGCCGACACCGGAGGAAGCCGCGCAATGGGACGCGGCGCGCGAACAGGCTCACAAAGAGGGTCACGGCCCTCCGGCATGGTGGAAACGCGCCCTCGAAAACGCCCGCCAAAGGGAGACGGCACAGGCACGGACCGAGTTTCCGGTTGCCGACCCCGAGCAAATGGCGGACCGGGCGGAGTACGAGCAGCGCCTCGCCATCGAAGCCGAACGGGAACCCTTGAGTGAGCCCGAGCGCCGCATGCTCGACGCCCTGTCGCCGGAACAGGAGGATATGCGCGGTCAGCTGGAAACCCTGATCCACTCCCGCCGGATTGCCGCCCTGCTTGCCCGCGACGAGGAGCGGCTTGTCCGGGACCTGTCGGGGCAGATGGAACCGGCGCAGCGTGCCGCACTGGACGACTACCTCGCCTCGGAGGCTCGTGAGCGCGACCACGATCTGCCGGTGCCGGGACCCGACGGTGACCTGCTCTCGCCGGGCGAGCGCGATCGCGCCGAAGACCTGATGCTGCAAGACTACCACCGCGAGGAAGAGGAGCGGGAACGGGAGCGTTAGAGCATCCGGCGGATTTCCGCGACAAGAGGGGCGAGATCGCCGCTGAAGCTTCGGATCATCGCAGTAAGGAACGGCTCGGGTCGGAGATGGTCTTCGTCCAGTTCCAACCCTGCGTTACGGGCAAGCATGGTCAGGAAGACCAGTTGGATACGGCCATTTCCCTCGCGGAAGGGATGGATGGCATTGATTTCGGAGAGGAACCAGGCCGCACCTTCGGAAAAGGCGTCGGTATCCGCCGCGTGCGCCAGATGGCCACGCTCCGCCAATTGCCGGAAAAGCCGCTCGGCGTAATCGTCAATATATTCGGGATAACAGAACCAGTTGTCGCCCTTGCCGGTGCGGATGCTGCGGACATGGCCCGCCCATGCGTACACGTCCTGAAAGAAATGATGGTGAAGCGCCTTGTAGTGCTCGAAATCCAGATCGCCTTCGGGCAGGTCCTCGCCCGCACGGGAATCAAACATCAGTTGCTCGAACTCGTCGAGCTCATCCTGATCGCGGATGTCTTCCTTGTTGCGGAGGATGTGCGTGCCCGGATAACACAGTGGGTCGTCAACCGCGTTGTAGCGAACCACCTATCAGCCTTTCTTGAAGGCCTTGGCAATCTCCGAACGGTACGCATCGCCCTTGAGTCCCTTGGCGGCCGTCTTCTCGGACAACACTTTCGAAGCCACACTCATTCGCATGCCTTCGACTTCCGAAAATTTGGCCGCCTTCTTGGCGCCGATCGGTTGCGTCACAAATTTGCCCGTGGATGCCGAGCGTCCTGCTGTCTTCGTATCTTTAGCCATACTTCACCGTACCATTTCTGTGGCTCTTTCGCCTACTTCTTTATACGGATCCGTACCAGTATCCCCGTCGTTGCCTCCTGAACCGTCGAGGCGTGTCGCCTTGATGCCACATGGCCTGACCTTCCGAAAGACGAGGGGCCTCTCCGGCATGTAGAGACCGGTGCCCCTTCGGACGCCGGTGCAACGTACCCTCCCCTGAACCGACCTGCATCCCGCCCGCACAACAGATGGCGTGGGACCGGCAGGCTGCGGTGTTCCGCCAGCCTCATCCGTGAACGTCCCTGCCGACACCCGCTGGCCGGAAGGTTCGCCAGACTGGGCCGCGCCGTGCCGTGCGCAAGGGATCTTCCGCCGCAAGCGGTCTCCCGAGAAGACCCTTGCACCCGTCCCGTGACGCCCGGCCCGAAACGCTGGCGACCGGCCGCAGAGGGTGGCCGGAGTAACCAACACAGGACGACGGCAATGGCAAAACCCCATGCACCCAAAGTACCAACCCACGAAATCTTCCATGTCACGGGCGAGAAAGACAAGGCCCGCTGGACCAAGATCGGGATCGGCTGGAGCCACGGCGACAACGAAGGTCTCAACCTCATCATCAACTATACGCCGCTGATCGAGGGCCGCACCGTGGTGCGCCGGATCAAGGCACAGGAGGATGCGGCATGAGCCCCGCGCTCTCCGGCAACCGGGCGAAGTCGCTGTACTTCGCCCAGCCCTACAGCATCAGCGCGACCGGCTTCTACTTCACCGATATGGATCAGTATCGGGACAAGGCCGCAAACCGCGTGGACGACTACGGTCAGCCGGTCGAGGAGTTCGAGATCCAGTACATCGACGGAGAAGAGGCCGACCTGTTCGCCGCCGTCGGCGTCACCCAGGCCTCGCTTTCAGAGTGGTTCGACCTTCTCGACGCACTCGTCGGTGACGAAGACCGGACGGTGATTGCGATTCACCTGCTGGAGCTTGGCTATCCGCTGGACGAATTGTCGACCCGCTGGGACGACTACTCGCTCTACCACGGCACGCTTGCCGACTACGCGGAGGAGATCGTGTCCGGTTGCTACACCCTGCCTGCCAATCTCGCAGGCTATCTCGACTATGAGCGGCTCGGCCGGGACATGGCGCTGGAAGGTTCGGTTACCGAGATCGAACGTGACCTCATCCTCATCGGAGGATGAGGAACATGTTGCCGGATGGGTCGACATCTCCCGTAATAGTTGCTGACGCGCCCTCTGTCGCTCATAGTGAGAACGACAGAGGGAGAATGAAATGGTGTGGACAAGCCAACCCAAGAAGCTGGGAATTTCGATCACGAAGGGGCACCGCAATACCAGTAAGGGAGTGAGCGGGCGTGTGCCCGCGATTACCGATATCCAATTCACCCCGCTGGAACTTTTTGGTGCTGCCGCCCGCTGCGGCCATCTGCATTTCATCAACCCGGCGTTGGCAACACCTGAATCCCATCTGATGGCAGCATTGATCGAGCAGTATGTCGACGAAGCCGGTACCGATTTTGCCATTCTCGCGACCGCCAACAACTTCAAGGACTTTGCCAAAAGCCATTTTGCCGGAACGGTTGCCGCCGGTCTGGCATATTTGGCCATGGTTCAGGACGGATACCAGTGGGTGGATCATTTTGAGAAAGTCACCGGCGGCAATCCGGCAATCAAAAAGTCGCCCGACTTTGTCTTCACCGGTCAGGGCACGGGAACGGCTCTACTGGAATCCAAGGGAACGCGCGGCCAAGGGCTAAATGCATTCGACAGCAGAGTCGAAACAGGCTACCTGCAACAGGTCGAACCGCATTTGGGGTATACCGTCAACGGTGTCGTTGCGACCCACGGCTATGCCATCGGCTCATGGATGACCTCGACCACCAAGGCGGAAATGATCATCCACCATACGGCAGGCGTTACCTCCGGCGGAAGCGGTTCCACACGACCGTCTCCGCAAGTCCAGCAGCATAACTATGCCACCGCCACGAACCTTGTGATCGGGCCCGACCTGTCCAACCAGATCCGGATGGGTTTGATCAAAAGTGTTCCGAGCATGGTGCAGTTCTGGTGGCTCGGACATTCCTGGCTCATGCGTCCCCAATGCCTCACACCCTTCCTGATGGCCCCGGACCCCCTCCGTGATTTCCTCTTGCTGCAAAGCCTACGACATCCCGCTGAACGGCCATGGGAAGCCATGATCCCGTTCATGGGCTTTGCGATCGAGGAAAGGACCGCAACTGCGGTATTCTCGCATTTTTCCGATCCCGAACGTTTCGATGAACCGGCGCTCGACATCGATCCTCTCTCGGAACACCTGCGGGAAGAGGCGCGAAGCGAGGGGGAAGCAGAAGCGGGGGCGGTTTTTCCGGATGGCCTGGCAGTCGTGGGATGGCGAAACATTATGTCCGATCCCCGAATTGTGACGTGGAATCGCGAAACTCGCCGGTTTGAATAACACGTCACCGCCGGGCAACCGCAACTGAGAGAAGACGGAATCATGCCATTCTGGAGAAAGGAATTACCACTGCGGATATCAGGCTCGTTCTTGCCAAGCTTGGGTCAACGACGATGCTTCTTCGGCGGCGGCAAATGTAAGTCAGAAAGACCTTTTGGTACTCCTAATCCGTCTGTTCACAACTCTTGATCCCTCTTGCAATTTATAATTGCACAAGCCGTTAGACTTATATTTAATGGTAATGCGCTCAATGTCATGGGTCAGGTGGAAGGGCCTTTGGGGGGAGTCATGGCAACTTTTGACAATCTAAAGACAGTGCGTTTCCCATTCGCTTACGCTGCGAGAGAATTTCTTTGGCCTTGTACCCTTACTCTAATCGGATTGCTCGCCCCGATTCTATTGGGTGACGCGGTTTTCGAAGTTCTAAGAAGCGCTGCGGAGGATCTGGATCTATCTGTCGCCCGAGTAGTGTTCGCAGGCTTCACATACGTCCTTCTCGGAATTGCCACGTATCAACTTTTACAATCTACAATGGAGGCAGTTAAGTCGCAGCCTCAAAAAAATCGCCCTGCAAATGGAACTGAACCCGATCTCCCGCCTCTTTGGATTGATCTTGTTTTCTCTGTCGCATCAACATTGCCGCTTGTCGGGATAGCGCTTGCGATTTCGAAAGCCAGCGCGTCTCCGGAATTTAAAAGTTATGGAAATCCGATTGGCGCGTTGATGTCGCTCGAACGCTACGCATGGTGTCTCGCAGCAGGTTTGGCCTTTAGCATTTTCCTCCTGTCGCGAAGCGGCCGCGTAAAGCATGTCTTCGAACCCGTTCCTGCCGCGATCGTCGCTCTTTTATCCATCTATTTTTTCATTCCCCGGGTTCAGTTTCCCAGCTTTGTGTCAGCGATCTCTGTGTTTTCGACCTGGTTGGCGTGCATTGCGGTGCTGTCAACCTACCTGAGCCGGCTGCGTCGAAGATCAGGGGTTCCCTGCTTGTCAGTGCTTGTCATCTTTGGTCTCCTGTTCACTACGCTAGGTTGGAACAGGAACCATGAGATAACTGGTGTCGGAAGCCGTCCGCTCTCAAAGCATCCGCTGGTGGAAAGCGCTTTTCTTGAATGGCTAGACAAACGACCCGACCTCAACGACTATTCGGATCGCCCCTATCCCGTTTTTGTTGTGACTGCCGAAGGTGGCGGTCTGTATGCCGCTTATTTTACGGCAGCTGTGTTGGCAACCTTGCAGGATATCTGCCCGCGCTTTGGCGCCCATACTTTCGCCATCAGCGGAGTTTCGGGGGGCTCACTAGGAGCAGCAATCTACGCAAGTTTGGCATCCGAAGCCACCGCGCCGCTTGGCGAATGCGATTTCAAGACTGAAAAGCGGCAGGAACTCAAAGAACGAGCCACCAAAATCCTGGGCCAAGAGATACTGACGCCGCTCTTAGCTGGCACCTTCTTTTACGACTTCTTTTCGTCAGCTCTTCCTTTTTCTATTCCAGCTTTAGATCGCGGCAAGGTTTTCGATAGATCAATCGAGAGCCTTTGGTCCAAGCAGCCTTCTGCCGGTATTCTATCCTTGCCGATGCATCAAGCGTGGCGTCCTGACGGAATGGCACCGGCGCTCATTCTTAATACTTACGATTTGACCACTTACGGACCGATCAGCGTATCACCTTTTCGACTGAATCTTGGTGTTGTCGCGGATTTTTACGAGGCCGCCGCCGAATTTTCTCACAACAGCCTCCAGTTAAGCTATCCGAGCGATGTTCGCGTGAGTACCGCTGTTGGCTTGAGCGCGCGTTTTCCTATCGTGACACCAGAGGGGACATATACCCGGCCAGTTCTTTACAGGAAACCCGGGTCACACTCAGGTTCGCCCAACAGCGAAACCGTAATCGAGCGAAACGAGGTTCTCAGATTTGTCGATGGTGGTTACTTCGACAACAATGGCGCAGGCGCAATATACAGTCTGCTGTTATCCTTGAGGCAAACCCGAAATCTGCGGCTCTGTCCGAATGGTGTCCCCAACACTATTCAATCCCCCTGTCTAGCCAAGACGTTTCAGATTTATGCGATCCAAATCAACGGGCCCGAAAGTGGCCCTCACTCGTCTTTCTATGGTTCGTTCGCCACGTTGCTAAAGGGCGTCACCTCCATTCGCGGGGCATGGAAGCAAAACATGAACGATATCTTAATTAATGAAATCGGAGATTCATGGGGCAATCTGCCATGTGGCCGTCCTAGGGCTGCTATTTTTCTTGATACGACTGCGATCAGGGCTTTTGATCCAGACAGCGGGATGTTTGACCTACCGCTTTCATGGCAGCTGTCGCGCACAACCAACAGAATGCTAGATTCTCTTCTGCCGCATGCATCGCTCTGCCATCAAAACTTCGGGGCAGTTACTAATACCAACGACTGCGGCCCTTGGGACGTAAAATGGGCCTTGGAGAGTCAGGACATGACAATGGAATGCCCAATCCGCTAGGTTAGGTTGTCCCGCCATCGGACATCGACATTTTTTAGCTTTGTGGGGCCAAACTCACAAGCGCTATACGTGACGTACACGCAAAACGGTAACAAGCCTTTGGGAACAAGCCAACATTACCGTCCAAGACAATCTTCAGTCTGCGGGAGACCTGAAGGCAGGTTTCACGCATTGGTAGGTGGTGATCGGTGAAGGGATCGCCAGACGAGTGGTTTGGTCGACCCGGAACAAGCCGGCCGAGCCCCTAAAAGCACCTCCTGAAGAAGAACAGAATACAAAAGAAGCTATCAGGCACGGCAAAACGAAGAACGAGAATCTTCCTGTTCTTTCCGTCATTTAAACAACCTAACGGTGATAACTGTAACCTTACTCACATTAGGCGTGTATTTTTTCGATGGACATTCCCATAAAAATCTAACAATAGTTGTATGGCTTCTCTTTTTCTATCCCGTGGGGGCGGTGGAAAAATGATCAAAGTTATTCTGACGTCGTCCGTGTGCGTTATCTCGCTGTCCGCATGCACAGTGGTTCAGATTGGCGAGCGCTACAATCAACAGATCGACGATGAACTGAACGCCTACCACAAGCAGGCCAGTCAGTTCATAAAGTCCATGGAACAAAACGCCGGAACGCCGCAAGGCACCTTTGGTTCCGCCGAGGCAAAGGCGTTCTACGCCGAGGCAAGCGCGACCCTGGCGAACATCGAGCTGCAGGCGGCCGTGCTCAGCCCCAGACGCTGCCCCACCGACTATCTTCAGAAAATCGCCGGCCAGCTGGCTCCCGCTGCGTTGCAACCGGAGGAGGCACCCGGTGCGTCTGCCGACAACACGCCGCAACCGACCGGAAGCGGCCCGACCGGCAACTGCCTTTCGATCGTGGTGCATGGTGTCTCGCTTGCCCAGCAGGATCTGGAGCTTGATCACAAAGACGCGGGCAAGCTGACCCCGACGGTCGGCACATTCAATCAACAGCAGATCGACGCATCGGTGAGGGTCGCCCTCACCACCTTACGGGCCAAGAAATACTGACGGAGACAAACCATGTCACTCGACGCATCAGATCTCGGAAGCAAAATGATCGCGGAAGCATCCGCAGTGGCGGGCGCCGGATGGAAGGACATCAAACAAGCGGCAATGGTCGAGTTTCAGGGATTAGCGCAACGCCTTGTGACTCTGACCCGCGCCTACATGGACAAAGAGATGACGCAGACGATGGTCAAGCGGCACCTGCGCACCATGCGCTACCACGTGGTGGCGACCATCGCGATGCTCACGGTGCTGCTGGAAGCAACGATCGAAAAGATGGTCAACAAGGCCCTCACCATCGTCAGGGACGCGGTCAACGACGCCATCGGCTTTGTCCTGATCGCCTGACTGCAGGTAAGTACTTCGAAACCTCACACACAACCACGATCAAGGGGGACCGTCATGCCAACCGGAGAGGAACTGCTGGCTCTTGCCAAAACCCGCATCGGGGAGAAATACGTCAACGTGTGCGTTCCCAAAAACAATCCCGACTGGCACGGTCCCTGGGACTGTGCGGAATTCGCGTCATGGCTCGTCTATCAGGTTGGCGGCGTCCTTTACGGATGCGTGGACGACGACGGCGATCCGGCACTCGTCGAAGCCTATACCGGCGCCTGGAAATCGGATTCCCAGAACCTTGGCCATCGGGTGTCCTGGGAGAAGGCCGCCAGTACGGTTGGTGGTATCGTGCTGCGCTACCCTCCCGCTCCGGGAAGCATGGGACATATTGCCATCTGTGACGGTAAGGGTGGTACCGTCGAAGCTATGGGAAAGGCCTACGGCGTCAAGGCCGGAAAGGTCAGCGGTCGGCATTGGGACACAGGCATCTTTCTGCCGGGCTTCGACTATGGAGACGCGGTGGATGGCCTGGACCTGCAGGGGCCAGAAATCATTTACGCGCTCGGCCGGCCGAATATGAAGAAGGCGGTCATATTAGAAATCCAGCACGCACTGGCTGACCTGGGAATCGATCCCGGCCCGATCGATGGTGAATATGGTTCGCAAACAGCCGCCGCGGTCGCGGCGTTCCAAACGATAAAGGGGCTGGTCGTTGACGGTCAGGTAGGACCGCAAACCGCGCGACGCCTCAAGATCGAGCTGCGCTGATTAGAGACCGGGTGCCGCATGATTCCCGATTTTGCCCGAACCCTTCTTCGCTGGCTCGCAACTGTTTGCGTGAGTGTCGCTGCACTTCTCGCATCAACGTGGCTGCTCTTGTTCATCCTTCACATTCTTGTGCCGTACCAAGCCATGGATCTGATGAACGCGACATTCGCAAGGTCACAATACGCTCTGTTCGAAGGGGTAGATCAGGCGCTGGGCTTGGGAAAGACCTTCAAAAAAAGCTCGTACAGGGTGCCGATGATCGGCAGTGCTCCGGAGACGTTGAAGTGCTTCGACGTGGAAGTTCAAACTGGACCGTCCGAAAGCCTTAATCTAGATGTCGAGGCCTTCGCCGCACTCGGGGTTACAGGGAAACCTGTGGCCATCAGTGCGATCCGGAATTTCGATGACCTGTACAGCGAGGTGGACAATCAGCTGCAGTCGTATAAGGATCAGCTTGAGCAGATGCGCAAAGTGGGTGCCCGATACACATTCGCGTTAATCGTACTGGGCTTCCTGATGACTGTAGTCTCGGCGATCAATTCCTCCGAATGGTCAAAGGAGCCCGGCGTGCGCTCCACCGCCATCCGCCTCGCGGCCATTGCCTTGCCTGCCCTGATCACCGCCATTACCGCCACGGCCGCTCTTTTTGCACCCAACGACAGCATCAGCCGCAAGTCGCAACTGGTCTTCAATCTCCTTACCCTTCAAGCCGAAATGAATGCGGCGATCAGTGCGTTACCCTGCCCCGTTAATGAAACCGAGACGGCGACGTTCCAGCAGTCTATCGCCGATTGGAACAAGCGCGCATCCACGGTCATCGCCACCGCTGAATTCCAGCCGGCCCGAGACCCTGCGGGCCAAGGCCAGCAGGAGATCAAGAGGGTGCAGCAAGTCGCACCCTGACCAGTGCCGGACGGGGACGGACACCCTCACAGCGGGTGCGGATGTGACGTTGAGAGACGCGGCTCCGCCACCCGGAGAGATGTCAATCCGGGTGGAAACAATGTCGTAGCAACCAGACACACCACAAGGCGGCCGCGACAAACCACAGCCGTCGTGCGAGAGGGCGTGTGGAGGTCAATCCCTGCTCGCACAACAGCCACAAGATGAACCCTTTGGGGATCACCAGTAGATCACCAGTTCGGGGTATTCGGTGGTTTGGCCGGGCCGGAACGGATCGGACTCGATGAAGGTGGGGCGCCACACATAGCGGAACTCCTCATTGTCCAGCCACACTTCGAGGGCACGGGCGGCATCGGTATCCGAGAGGTCGAACGGGTCATCCTGCTCGATGCGGTAGGACCGGTGGCCAAGGGCGGCCACCTCGTGGATGGCATTGGCCACCACGCCGGGGTTGAACAGCACATTGGCGATCTCGCGGCGCATGTCGGCCGCCATCGTATAGTAGCTTTCGGCGCGTTTCATCAGGAAGCCCTCCCAAGGTAAGTGTCGGTGATCTTCAGGCGCGCGTGGCCGAGTTCGGCCGAAATCTGCCGCCGCGCCGCCCGGTCGGCGTGTTGTTCCTTTGCGGACATCTCCGCCCAGCGCTTGCCGCCCGCCAGCGGGCAGAGCTGGCCGGTCAGCGTCCGGTAGCGCTCCTGGGCATAGTGGTGGCGCAGCCCGTGGGTGTTGCGCAGGCCCGCTTTCAGGGTCAGGTACTCGTAGCGTTTCAGCTGTTCGACATAGGTCAGGTCCGGCGGGATCAGCGAGCCGCCGCCGGCGACCCGCGCGGCGTTTTCCAGCGCCTGGCGCTGCTCCAGCGTGAGGATATCCAGGGCGCGCGGTCGCCCTCCCTTCGTCCAGCTGGCCTGAAGGACGAGCTGATCGGCGCGGAGCGCGAGATGCGGGCGGATCTTGATCGCCTCCTCGCGGCGCAGGCCGAAGGCCGCCTGCAGCAGCAGCGAGGCCCGCACATGCGGATCGCTGATGGATTTGCATTTCTGGAGGTCGAGGGGACGGGCGCGGTTGCGGGTCCCCTCGCCCCGCTCGCCCACCCCATACGGGGTGTTGTCGCGGTGGAGAAGCGCCGGCCGGTTGATCTTCTCCGCCCAGTAGCGCAGCCACGTCAGGCGGTTGCGGATCGTGGCGTCCGTCTTGTCGTCGTTCAGCCACTTCTCGACAAGGGCTTCAACATGTTTGGGTTTAAGGGAGGCCGCCGCCGGAAGCCGGTAGCCAAGGTCCCTGAGTTCGCCCGCCATCGCGGTCAATCCGCGTTGCCGGTTCGCCTGTGTGCCATAAGAGCCGTCCCTGTTGCGCCGGCACATGCGCACCAGGTCCATGGTCAAATCGTCCATCTTGCTCGCTTCCTCTTTCAAGGTCGGTGAGTGTTGATGGCCGATGCGCGCTCCGTAGAGGTCAGCGCACCCCGCGAAGGTCATTCGCGGCCATGGGCCGGAATGCGAACGTGAGTTCTCCTTTCATCGGTAAAAGCCTCCGTGGCCCGGTCGGGAGACCGGTCCGGTTCGGTTTGCCCTGTTGGGCATCCGGCGTCCGTCCGGACGTCGGGGTGTGGCCGCCCGGGCGGCGCACGTATGGTCTGAGCGGTCATGGCGCTCTCCTTTCGTTGGGAAAATGGTCGGAAAGATGGATCAGGCGGTTGCGTGATCTGGGGGGAGTGTGACGGCAACCAAGCGGCAAGCGCCAGTGTTTTCCGCTGGAAATGATGACGCCACGCGGCATAGGACGCGTCGTCGTTTGTCCATCATGTACGGTCACGTGCACAAAAGCAGGCGCTGGGCTTGGGTCCGGCGGGTCCGTCACTCCCCAACCGGTTGGCGAGTGACGGACCGCCGCCGCCCCGCATGTCGGACATCGCCCGTCCGAAGATCGGACGGCTCAGGCCCGCATGCGGGGCGCCGAATGGTGCTGGGGGGATTATTGGATGTTGTGGTTAGGGTGCTAAGAGGATTGAAGGGG
The DNA here is from genome assembly GCF_052908375.1 of Rhizobium sp. PAMB 3174. Classification (NCBI taxonomy): domain Bacteria; kingdom Pseudomonadati; phylum Pseudomonadota; class Alphaproteobacteria; order Hyphomicrobiales; family Rhizobiaceae; genus Rhizobium; species Rhizobium sp. PAMB 3174. The sequence goes on from NZ_CM128608.1 coordinate 1,882,309, forward strand.
AAGGCCTTCCCCTGCCTGCAACCCGCAGGGGCGGTTTTCCGTCACCCCTTCTGCGGGGACACCCCGCAACGCCCCTTGGCTAAGTGAACAAAAGGCGAGTTGCACCTTCGCCCATTTCATAGAAACCGCACAACAGCCTCTGCCCACTTCGCGGGGAGACAGTTTATTCCTTCTGCCGATCGCTTCGACACCATGTCCGTCTGCGCTTATGTGCCGTCTTCTCTGGAATACAGCGCCTTAAATGGTCGCATGCCCGAGAGGAGGCTGAGCCATTCATCTGGCTCCGATGTCTTATTTCCAAGCTTTGCGACTGGTCGCCGCAAAGCTGTTTGTTTGGAACTAGCCACTAGAACATCATGCGCGTCCGCTATGAAGGTTCACGGTCGGTTCGAACCTAGCGTACAAGGCTTTTATCAACCAAAAACAGCAAACTCCTTGTTATCTCTGGCGCTTCATGCGATTCTTTTCCCGATGATTGCGGGAGATCAATATGACTGAAATGATGCTGGCCACGCTTTCCAAAATTCGCACCACTCGAGACATGATCCTGGCATTCCGTGACGAAGAACATTGCCGCCGTTTGCTGGAAAGCATGGTCTGGCCGGATGGCAGAGTTTGCCCCGCCTGTGGTTACAAGCGCTCAATTGCGATTGCTGGCCGTGACATTGGCAAGCGCCGCGCGCGACCGGGGCTATATCAGTGCTCCAGCGGTGATTGCCGCTTGCAGTTCACGGTGACGACCCATACCCCGATGCATTCAACGAAACTGCCGTTGAGTACATGGCTCAAGGCGATGTGGCTCCTGTTGCAGTCGGACAAAGGTATGTCGTCGGTTCGACTTGCTGAAACACTTGGTGTCAGCCAGCCTACCGCGTGGCGGATCGGACATGCGCTTCGTCTCATGGTGGCGCGAAAACATGCTCGACGGAACGGTTGAGATTGACCATTTCTATCTTGGTGGCAGGCCAAGACAACAACGAGATAAACCGACATCAAGGAGAGGTCGCAAGGGCCAGGCGAAGCCGGAAAGACGCCCATCGTCGCGATTGTGCAGCGACCAGGCGATGCTTTGCCGGGTTCACCAGCTGGCGATATCCGTGCATCACCGTTTCAGGTTTTTCGTTGCGAGCGGCTGTTGGCGCGATCGCAAACCAGGTCGCGCGCGGTTTTCATCTAACAAGCGCCGAAGCCAAAGCATTTATGGCGATTGGCGAAAGCTTCGCCGTGCGCGAGACGGTCAACCACTCCAGTCGTGAATATGTACGTGGTCCGATGCATGTCAATTCAGTCGAAGCCTTGAACGCTCGGGTGCGCAGAACCATCGCCGGTGTGTTTCATCATATCAGGCCCGAACTCGCAGATTTGTATTTCCACGAAATGGGTTTCCGCTGGTCGCAGCGCATTGTTTCAGGCCAAGCAATGCGCAAGAACCGGAGCGGCAAGGCAAGTCTGAAAACCTTATGGTCACGCGAACCGCCCGCGCTGCAACTATTGCAGGTGTTCCGCTCGGCAACGGGATGCCAAATGCGACGAAGCCCCTCGGTGAAATTGTCATCAAATCAATAGTGGCTGTCTTTGGTTGATAAAGGCCGCGTACGATTTTTCGCAAATCCTGTTCCGCCACCTATATTAAATGAACTGCATCTCTACCCAAATTCATTAAAGCATCAAAGGACCACAGATGGGATCGGAACGAGCCTGTTGAGTCAAACTGACCATAATGCGGATGTGGATAGTCCTGCCACAGTAAATCTATTTCTTCTTGTTTAAATCTACCCTCTAGGAGATAGGACCTTGCGCCAACCCCACTCAAGTAGGCTTTCGCCCCAACCTTTTTGCAAATTTCTAAGACCAACTCCGTTTTTTTCTCACAAAGTTCACCCAATTCGGATGCTTTAATAACTGTTGTTTTGATATTAAATAACGACATTAACAAATAAAGTATATCCACGCAAAAATCTACATGTTTCGTCCTTCTCTTGAATATTACACTTTTCAATGGCGCCTCATATTCGCGCCAAAACGGGGCGCCCTTGTAGTTATTATTTATAATCGACCATATATTTCGCTGCCAATTATGATCATATGATATATATTTATTTTTAATAAATTCGTCATGATCGCTTTTTTGCAAAGGTATAGTTATCATACGCCTAGCACCGAAATGGGATATATAGTTTCTATTTTGCCACTCCTGTTTTACATATTGAGTCTCATCCAGGAGGACAAATAAGTCGACAGTCTTAACCTTATTTAAGTAACCGAGCCACGGGAACGCATGTGGTTGATGAATCGCTATCCTCATAAGTGCCATCCAAGAAGACTAAGTTATCCAGCCGTTCGCCGTCCTAATAAAACCCTGCCGAAGATATCGACGTTCGGAAGGAGAATAGGTGGACTGATTTTTCGCCAATGGTAGACGCCCATGAAAAACCTTTAGCTGGTTTATAAATAGTACATCCCCTGGCTGCAGCATTATTGAAAAAGAAACCGCTGAAAGTATCCGATCTACCATCTCTAGAATTGGGCGTTGAAGCGAATCCTTCGGAAGTTCACGCGGAAGCACCTTCCCAGAGAACCTGACCCTATATTGGCTATCTTTAAACTCCATCACCGAGAAGGGCCGTTTCTCGCGGCCAACGTGATCAAGGTTAAAAAACTTGCCTTCTGCGTACTCTCTTTTACTCAGAGTAAGGATTTCATCCGCCGAGAGTCTCGATATTAATGCTTCTACCCCCGCTAGCAATGAAGCGCCGCCGCCGCCTGGATCATTCCGGACGCAAGCTAGCACGACCACGTCGGGGGGAAACTCGACGTTAACGCCATCAATATGCAATGGTTGATAGCCGATGCCGCCAAACCGGTAAGGCTCGGCTTGCAAATCAACACCAAGATGCTGCCACGTCGGTAAATTTCTGACCATCCTAAAAGGAATTCCAACCAGACTTGACAGGAACGACAATGAACCTGGACAATCAACTACTAAGTCTTCAGGAGGGCATCCACTTAGGATAGCCCAGCCTGGGGATCGAGTTAGAAACAAGCGCTCTTGTAAGTAATCTTGTACCCTATGCGCATAAGCTGATGTGGCCAACAGCCGGTGAATTTCGCCTCGGTACTCTGGGGTTGAGAGTCCGCCCTCATCGAACGGATACTTCAGGGCTTCAATAGCTAATGTCTCTCTCAGCCAGTCTTCACTGAGGAAAAGGGAGTCTTTATGCTCAAACATTACTTTCTCAGGGTCAAATCTGGCATTGATGAAATTATTCCCTCTAGTTCACTAATTATTTTTTGCTTAGACATTGGCTCTATGGATTTCTTATTCTGCTCTTTGTTGCGAAAAATCATTGAAGTTTCGCGTAGAAACGGACTTTGAACCATGAGAGTGACAGCTCCTCCTGGGGATTTGCTCTCATGAATAATGTCGTGGTCTAAAAAATAAAAGTGCCCGGATCCTATAACGGAAAGTGACTTCGATTTCAGATTTACCCGGCCGTCAGGAACGAAACTGTAACCTTCTCCGCCGCCAATCGGGCCTATGGTAAACCGTTGAAAGGACGAACCTTCGCAAACCGCGAATGTTTCATTTACGATGGTGCCAGCAAGCACAAACGAGCACAAACGCCATGCATGGTTATGCTTATGACCGTCTGCGTGGCCAGGAATCCAGCTGTGGAGCCGGATCTCCCCAGTTGATTTGTCCGCTGAATGCAAAACAATCTTGTGGAATCCGTTTATGTGCGTAAAGGAGCGGGCGACGACCTCCGTAAGAAAAGCGTTGCTATTAAGGATGCGGTTAATTGTGGAATGCAGCGAAAAATTCGTGTCAAATTTTGCGACAACGTCGTACACCCATTGAGGGACCAGCGATGCAGATTTGTTCATTTGGGGCTGTTTTTAATTAGAGTGACGATGAATTTCTTACCAGAGCACACTAGTCGCGTTTTAGCAATATTTGCACATCCGGATGACGCCGAGCTCTCCTGCTTTGGCACGCTCGCGAGATTGAGCTCGCAAGGCGCGCAAATTTCTGAAGTTATCGTTTCAGACGGGTCTCGTGGAGGTCCTGCCGATCATAATGGCCGCTCGATTGCCCAAGTGCGGCTCGAAGAGGCACAGGCAGCCTTTAGACCGATTAATGCGAGCCTTTCGACATTAGGTTTTGCCGATGGAGATCTTGATTACAATCGAGAATTAATAAATTCCATTGAGACTATTAATAATATTATTGATCCGACTATGGTTATAAGCCATTATGCTAATGAATATAGTTCGGAGCATCAAGATCACATTGCTGTCTTTAGAGCTGTTAAGAATGTTTGTTTTAGAAAAAGTAACGTGAAAATATTTCTCTCATCCGAGCCAATAAATCTGGGTTCCGATTTTACACCTAACGTATTTATCGACATCACTGACCAGTTTGAACAAAAATGGAATGCTATTGCTTCTCACCGATCTCAGGCTGGCCGCTTTTATATGAGGCGGCCATATCAAGAAGTGCGAAGCACCGGTTGGGCCCAGAGAGCATTTCCGACAAATCAGGAAGTCGTTAGATATTGTGAGGCATTCCAGCTAGAGAAACTTCTCATCGGTGCTGGCAGTGACGTGCAGACAACTCGGGGAGATTAGATTGCATGGCTAAATTCGTGTTTGCAGGCGGTGGGAGTGCTGGCCACGCTTTGCCTAGCATAAGGGTCGCCCTCGAGATGAGGGCGCGTGGCGCAGATATCTTTTATATCGGCTCCGAAAACTCTATCGAGATGACACTATGCAAACGTCACGATATTGAGTTTTTTGCAGTTAAGACGGCAAAATTTGATAGATCCCGAAAACTGTCCGCCGTCGGAACAATTGGGGCAAATATAACGGGAATACTGTCTGTCCGCAGCATATTGCGACAATTAGACGTTGATGGCGTTTTCGCATCAGGCGGATTTGCTAGCGTGCCAGTGGTAATTGGGGCAAAAACTTCTGGAATAAAAAAAATACTGATTCACGCCTGCGATTTGACCCTCGGTTTGGCCAATAATATTTGTCTGCCGTTTGCTTCGGAATTATCGTGTACATTTGAACAAACAAAAGCTATATCGCGAAAGGCGTTCTTTTCAGGACCAATAGTTGATAGAAAATTGCTAATGAATAGGCCTAACTTAGTACAAGGCAAACCCGTTCTGCTAGTTTACGGCGGCAGCCAGGGCTCGCAAGCAATAAACTCCAAGATCAGACGTGATATACATATTATTCTCAAGAAATTCGATATTATTCATTTGTGTGGAAGAGGAAACCTTGATGCTAGCCTTGAAAATACTCCTGGATACGAGCAATACGAATATGTATTCGATTTTCCTGAGATCCTTATGAGGAGCCATTTAGCAATTTCACGTGCCGGTTCTAATTCGTTATGGGAGTTAATTTTAACAAGGACACCTCATCTGGCTGTTCCAATTCCCAAATCAGTGAGCCGGGGTGATCAACATGAGAACTGCAAGTACTTCGCTTCGAAGGGCGTCACAACATGGCTTGAACAGGAAGAATTCTTGAAGTCGAATTTACCTGAGCGCCTCATCGAAATTCTCTTGTCGTCAGACACCATCGTTGATCACATGGTGGCGATGACCCCTGATAAGCCCGCTGTATCGCGCATTGCAGAGATCTTGTTACAATGAAAGCTCGTGGCCGCTGGTGGCTCGTCGCGATTGGTCTGCCAAACTGGTCACACGGGTGCCGAGAGTTTGAAGCAGATGCTGTCTCAAGCCGTGGAATACGCCTGATTGTGATCTGAAAATGATCCCGTTTGACAGATTGAACGAGAACTCCGGCCAGATGATGGTTCCTCCATTTGGGGATACTATCGTCGTTCGTGTATACCTACGATCCGGCCGCTCTGTCGACAGCCAAAGAGAAAGTAGTGGTTCGGGACCACTGGCAAACGGTGCGTGACCTGCCGGAATCTCTCTACCGTAATGATTACTGTTCTTGCCCTGCCCCTTTTATCATAGCGATAAGGTAGCGCGTCGAATGACGACCGCCATGCCCGCGTGCGATCATTGACCCGCCGGTGAATCTGGCGGCCATGTTCTTCCTAGGCAAGGAGTGCGGCGGCAAACGACTGGTCAGCTAGATTCACGACCGGACAGGCCGCCACCCCTACTCTGAGGTATCGCAACGCCGGTCTCCCGAGTGGCCGCCGGTTTCTCGTTCTTTGGCAGCACACGCAAAATCGTACTCTCGCTAACCCCAAAATCCTTCGCTATTGTCGCACAGGATTGGCCAAGAGCGCGCCACTCGAAAATTTTCTCGCGCTCCCGTGCCCCAAGCTTGGGCTTCCGCCCAAACCGGACGCCGCGCTTTCGCGCCAGTTCACGTCCGTGCGCCGTATTCTCCAGAATCCGCCGCCTTTGCCACCTTGCGGCCCAGCCTACAAGGAACATAAGCAGGTCCGACAGTTCCGATGTGGTGTCGATGAACGGTTCATCGAGCAGCCGGAGCGCCGCACCGGCATCTTTTACCGCCTGAAGGATGTTCAGCATGTCGAGCGGATCGCGGGCGATGCGGTCGGTCACCGTCGCCAGCACCGTGTCGTTTGGTCGGAGCAAAGCTAGCAGCTTCTCCAGTTCCGGCCGGTCACGGTTTTTGCCGCTGCGCTTTTCCTGAAAGATCCGGGTGCAACCGGCGGCCTTCAGCTTATCGATCTGGTAGGAAAGGTCCTGCCCCTGCGTGCTGACACGGGCGTAGCCGAGGATACGAGGGATGGTCATGGATAGGTCTCCATTTTGCGAAACCACCCTGACGCCCACTTCGTCTTGCTATGTTGATGTTTTGGTCTGTGCGTCCAGCCTGTCAAAACTCACGAGTTTTGCAACACCAAAACCCGTATTTTAGACATATTGAATCTACAGGGTTTTCCGTATCGAAAACCCGCGAACATGTGCCGTTTCGCCCTTCTTCCCTGCCTCCGTCAAAACTCGTGAGTTTTGACTATCCCTTTCGTGTCAGGGCCGGTTTCCGGCCGCTTTGTCCTCTTGCGAAAGGTTCTCCCATGTCCGCATTCCACCGTCCCATGGTTCTGTCCCTGCCATTCGTGCTATGCCTGATCGGCCTGTTTATCGGTATCCTTACCCGTCCCACCGTTCCGCTGCTGGGTGCCATCCCGCTGGACGTGCTGTTCAGCGGTGTAGAAGGCGACCAGCCGCTGGCACGCGAGCTGTGGGGACACCTGCTGTTCACGGCGGGTATCGGCTTTATCCTTGGCGGTATCGCCATGTTCGTGGTGGGCAAGGCCCGCAACATCGCGCTCTCACGGTAATCCACATCCTGTCCAGCCCTCTTGCCGGGCCGCCTTCAAGCCCCTCGCGGGGCTTTTCTTTTACCGGGAAGACAGGGAGTTATGCGGAACGCGCGGGCGGGGCCGGTCGATCCCGACTTGCCCTGCGGGCCGCTTTGCTGAGGCTGCTGCGGCTGGCCTTTTCCGATGTCAAGCGTGAGCGGGTGAGATCGAAATTGGGAATTTCCGGCGCTTTGGGTTGTTACGTCACGCTGCCTTGCGCATTTCGGTGATCTTCTGAAACTCAGCCAGAATCTCGGGGTAAAACTGGGCCAGAAAACGTACGACCCGCGCATTACCAAGCAACTTGTTCACATAGCCGACAGCGAGAACAAGATTGAGGTTATCGGTGCCGTAGTCGGCTTCGATAGCCTTGAAATCCCGATCCAGAGTGGCGCTTTCCCGTTCCATGAGATTGATCTGCTCCTCGCTCAACACCCCTTTCTTTCGTTTTGGGCGGATCAGCATGGTGTCGGGGGTGGCTGCCACAAGAGATTGCGCATAGGTGATCGAATATCTGTTCATCGCGATCATGAGCTGTGCGGCCTCAATCTGGCGCATGGGCTTCATTTTCTTAAGCTCGGCCATCGTATTCAGAGGCACGTGTTTTTCCTTCAAGAGGTCCACAGCTTCCGGACACATGCCATCCAGCAGGTTTTTCTTGTGACGGATGCTGGAAATATTGACATTGAGCGCTCGTGCAAGCCGTTCTTCCGGAACACCCTTTTCGATGGCCCTGAGGATCATCCGGTGTTCCTGGATCGTGGCCAGCCGGCTGATCCGGCGATTATAGGTAAACGCCTCGTCCTCCGTTGCGACGAGGCAAACCACGTCCCTCTCTCCGTTTTTCGCCAGTATATCGAGACGTAAGTGACCGTCGAGCAGATGAAATTTCTCCGGTTCGACGCGATCACGGATAACGACCGGTGGCTCAATGATTCCGACCTCCGCGATCGAAGCTGCGATCTGGGCGTATTTGACTGACTTCAATGCGGCCGCGCTTAACTGCTTCAACGGCAATATTTCCCCAAGCGGGATACGCAAGCTGGTATTTTCGAACGAAAGCTGCACCGGGGTTGACTTCATTTCACGGCACTCCTCTCGTCTGTGACTCTTCTGGCAATTCCCTCGGGCAATGAAACAAGCCCCTCTTCGGCGAGCAGTGCGGGAAAGCGGTCGTCGTCAAGCAATCGCCCAAGCGCCATACCGATGAAGCTCAGACGCGCCTTTGCCGTTTCGGCTCGGCGTATCATGACACGTTTGCGGTCAACATCCTCCTGAAACGCCTGCATCAAACGCTCGGAAGACATCGCGCGCGGAAAAGCCTTGTTCTTCGATTTCAGGCCTTTGCCCTGTGCCCGTCGTTGTTCAACTATGCGCTTTGCAGTCAGAAGCTTTTTTCCGCGCAAAAGCTTTCGCTCATAGGCAACCTGAAGCGCTGCCTGGATATCGTGATCTTCCGCCTCCGCGATCTCCAGCGCGACACTGAACGGGATTTGACCGGCCTCGACAGCACGAAGAAGGCGTTCCTCACCTCCTTCCAGCAAGCGGATGACCGCATAGACATATTCAGCGGACAGATCCGTCATGCGCGCGATCTCCGGCACACTGTGACCGCGCTTTTTCATCGCACCAATATCCTGGAGCAGATCAATGGCACGATGTTGCCGCCGCGCGCAGTTCTCGACAAGGCTCGCGACGAGGCAATCCTCCGCGCTGGCGCTGACGACAAGTGCCGGAACCAGATGTTGGCCCAGCGCTCGGAACGCCTCAAGGCGCCCTTGACCACACACGAGGTCGTAGTGCAACTCACCCGCCTCCATGCGCTGCGTCACCGTTATGGGGCGCTTTAGCCCGATCTGCCCTATATTGGAGATGATTTCCCGGAAGTGCTTCTTGTTGCGAAGCCGAGGATTAACAACAGTTATGCGGTGGATCGGGATCATCTCGACCTTTTGCGCTGGAACAGCAACCATCAAGCAATCTCCTGCAGTAATCGGCGCGCGCACAAATTATAGAAGCGCGAAAGGCCGTCGACACGGTAGGCGTCAAAGGACAAACCATTGAACTCGCAAAGCCGGAGGACGGCATCGTGCATGTCCAGAATTGGTAGAAGATAGTAGTCCTGCGGATGGAGATTGCCGGGAGCCATCCGAACAACGACGGTGACGTCGGGCCTCAGTTCCGTGTCGAGGCGAACCTTCCATCGCAATGAGCCGGCGGCCGTCTCGATGCAACGAACAATGATAATTGAAGCCGTGAACTCGCAGTTGATCGTCAACATGTCACCGCTCGGTGACTGATCGGCCACACCGCCGACTGACTGTATGCCTTCGATCACCTCGGCCATCAGGCCGGGATACATTCGCCGCAGTGCGCGATTTATTTCAAGGTAACGATAGTCGCGGCCCGGCAGAAATCCGACCAGAGCATAAGCGCGGAGTAAACTTCCAAACCGGTGAGAGTAAGAACTGCTGGACGGGCAGTTTTCGGCCTCGTCGATAATCAGACCTGAAAGGTAGCCCTCACGTTCCAGAATTCTGGCCAACTTGGCGAGCATCGCATCGTCAGTTAGGCGCGCATCCCTTGTTTGTATGCGTTTTCTTGCCCCATCGAACAGCTCCACGGGAACAATGCCCTCGAACGCCCTGTCCGAGCGGATCCATTCCGACTCGGCATTGGTCACGTGAGCTTGCTTCAGCTTGAACGAGGTACGGCCCCAGACATTGTTACCAATGTATTTCTCATTGATGAGGACCTGGTGCACTGTCCCACGTGTCCATGGTCGATCAAGGTCTGTCAGAATGCCCTCCCTGTTCAGACGTTCGGCAATTTCCTGTTCGGAAAGTCCATCGCTTACGAAAAGGCTATAGATTCTCCTGACCGTCTGAACTTCGGTATCCGGCCCGCGAACAAGAATGACACGGTCCGTCGCGATACTCTTGTGCTCGCCACGGCGAAGTAACCCCTTCGGCTCGCCGTTTTGATCGACAAGTTGACGCCGCAGACCAAACCCGGCAGCGCCGCCCTGACGAAATCCAAGACGGATCAGGTTTGCTTGTCCGTTGAACACCTTCACCGACAATTCGCGGCTGTACTCACCGGCCATGGCGCGTTTGACAGTCTTGATGATGGAAGATCCCATACTTCCGTCGTTGGCGAATTGCTCGGCACAATAATGGACATGAATGCCGTGCCGTTTGCACCGCAATTCCACCTCCGCCGCTTCATCGGGATCTTGAAAGCGGCCCCAACGGCTCACATCATAGACCAGCACGGCTTCAAAGTCGGCCTCGCCCTGGCCAATTTCGCTAAGCAGACTTTGAAGAGCGTCTCGTCCGGCCAAGCGCAAACCGCTTTTGCCTTCATCGGCATACTCGCGAACAATCTCGAAGCCATGCTTTTCAGCATATTTGCGAATGACCGCAATCTGATTGTCTGTGGAGTATTTCTGATGCTCGGTGGACATGCGAACATAGGCGACCGCAGGAATACCCGTCCTGACAGGCGGTGCTGTCTCACCGCTTTTTTGTCTCCAGTCGATAACCATCACATATCAACAACTGATCACCGGGTTGCCGCTGTGCGGGAATATACAATGAAAGGATGTGCAACATGGTTCCGATTTCAGGCACAACTGTTCCCCAAGGGGATCGTACGCTCCAGAAGCTGTATGCCAAGACCATCTCACAAGCATTGCAACAAGAACTTGGGCAAAGCGCCCGCGCCACCAAAACGATCATGAAATGGACGGGGGCGAGTGAACGGGCGGCGCGATATTGGCTGCAAGGCTCCCGCGCTCCGGGCGGTTGGCAACTCGTGTTGTTGGTGAAGAATTCGGATGTCGTTCTTCGAGAGATTCTGCGGATGTCGGGGCGCGACCTCCATGAATTATCCCTGGAGCTTGACATTGCCGAGATATCGCTGAACCGCGCGGCGGCAATGGTTCACGCCCTCAGGGCTGCAACACATTGAAACGGGCAAGCCGAATGGTTTACCCGCGGTGATGTCGAGGAGATACGGAACGCGCGGGCGGGGCCGGTCGATCCCGCCTCGCCCTGCGGGCCGCTTTGCTGAGGCTCCTGCGGCTGGCCTCCTTCCGCCCTTCGCGTGACGAGAATGCCCGACATCCCGCCTGCGGCGGCGCGATGCTGATGTCTCCGATACTCTTCATTGTTTCTGACGGCAGACCGTTCGGGGAACACTCTGGCTCAGGAGCTCACACGTCTGTCGCCGGCGGCAGATGCCAACACAGATTATGTCGAAGGGCTGACCCGGTTATCAGGAGGCCTTGGAAGCCGCCGCTTTGCCCGCCATGTGGTCCTTGTCGGCCACGGCCTGCAGAAACCCCCGAACAGCTTGCTTCACCTTCGGCGACTGGATGCTGTCGTAAATGCGTGCAAACGCGATGGCATCCGAACTGAACGGGACAATGCTCTCGACATTGCCTTCATTGTCCGTTCCCAGGAACAAGGTCGCAATCCCAATCCCGAGAAACTCCGCAATCTGGTGAAGCCGGCTTGCGGATATCCGGTTGGATCCTTTTTCGTACTTCTGAACTTGCTGGAACGTAATTCCGATGGCGTCAGCCAACTCTGTCTGACTAATGCCTTTTTGCGTGCGCAGGATGCGGACATTGCGTCCTACGATGACATCAACTTCATGCGGATGTTGTATCGGCATCGCGGTTCCCCCTCAAAGAACAGATTTCCGATGATATGCTGATACGCTCGAACAATTCAATCCGATACAACCGGATTGCATACTTTTAGTTGTCGCTGCTTCCGTCGCTCGGGATATGTTTACTGTTGGGGCGGCTTGGAGGCGCCTTTAAATCTTTGCCGGAGGCTTTGAGCGCATCCGCATCGTTCTGCCTCGCATACATCGCCCGGACCAGATCAAGGGTCTCGGCTTCCGGCGTTCCCTTCCGGAACTCGTTGCGGATGCGGGCACTGAGCATGTGGCCAATGTTTTTGGGAACCGTCATGGAGTCTCCCTGTCTCCGGCAACCGCGAGATGTCGTTGTGAAGTGTACGTGAACGGGTTGCGGCACGCCATACGTGCATGACATTTATCAACTGCCCAGTGCGCGCGTCCCGGCCTCCCCGCGTTCGCACACCCGCTCAATTCTGAGACATCATCGTCAGTGATTTACAATTCCCGGTTATTGGACTTAAAGTTGCGTTAGTCTTGGCGAAGTTGGGGACCGTCGCTATGAAGATATTCATCCTTTCGATCTTGTTTGTTGTTGGCGCGTGTGCCGGATCCGCTTTTGCGGACTGTCCGAAGCCAACAGACGCCAGCTACGAAGCGGCGGCAACAGCATTCTTCAATTGCTCCAGTTCAAGGCCTTTGAAAGGCGGCGAAGGCGAGCGGAAGTTCCAGATACATTACGACTTCCCTCAGACCATGCCGGACAACACGAAGCTGCCATGGCTCGCGATCGATCCCTTCAAGGATCCCGCAGGCTACATGAATGCGATCCTCGCCTATGTCACCAAGGTCAATGCGCGCCCGGACATCGACTGGCGCATCGAGGACAACAAGCTAGAGCATTGGTGCGATGCTCCTTGGTTCTTCATGCTGCGGGAACCTCTGCACGGCATGACCAGCGAACGCTGGTCGCGGCCCCTTGAATTGCATGCCCTCCAGAAAGACTGGCAGCAGACATTCGCGGTGGGTATCTACAATGATGTTGCCTGTTACGGCTTCGGCCAGATCTGGGGCGACCCGACCTTCCCGAAAACGAAAGACTTCGCCTTTGCCAACGGCGCGCTGGGGATGAAAATGCTCTTCACCTCAGCCCCTGCCTCACAGGTACCGTTTCTGGCCGGGTCCAAGGAATGGCAGGTCGCCGCCGGCAAGGACGGCAGCATCATGACGATGCGGTTGCTGCAGATGGACATCTCGGTCAAGGACAAGCGCTCGCCGAATGGATGGTTTTTTGGAACCTTCATGTACGACGCCACCCAGCCGGGTGATACACCCTACCAGCGCCTGGCACCTGTCGGACTGATCTGGGGCAGCGATCCCGATCTGACCGCCACTACTTATCTGCAGAATGCGATGGTTCCCCAGGAAAGCTGGGTAAACCCAACGGTTGCGGCACGCTTTTATGCATTGCCGCGGCAGCATCTCGGTCTGTTTGGACGCACCAATGGTCCGGTCGATAACCCCAAATCTGCCTGCATCACCTGCCACCAGCGCGCCCTGGATTGGGGCCGGGCCGTGCTCCCGAAAACGCCGGAAGCTGCTCAGGCGGACGAACTTATGCCGGATGTGCCGAATGATCCCTATGACGAAGTCGCGACGAAGAAGTACTTCCACAATATCGGTAGTAATTCACCGGTCGCCGACACGCAGTCACTGGACTACGTGCTCCAGGTTTCCAAAGGCATTGCTGCTTTCCGCAACTGGGTCGCGACCGATTTTCCGGACTATGCCGACAAGACTACCGACGTGACACCCTATCCGTTCAAGACGGCGGAAAAGGCTGGTATGATGGCGCCGGTAACGAGTGAAGTTCCAGCCGGCAAATCCGGCATTGACGTGAACGATATAACGGGTGACATGTTCACACGATAATGCCGCTACCGGCATCGACAACACGCTGTGGGAAATGCCCATGCTGTCGCTGAACGTCTTCGGCAGGTTGCAATTGCTGGATGATGCCGGAGCCGATGTGACTCCGAAGAGCAAGAAGGCACGCGCTCTTCTGGTCCTTCTGGCGTTGACCAAAGACCACATCCGGACGCGGACCTGGCTTCAGGACAAGCTCTGGAGCGATCGGGATACGAAACACGCTTCCGAGAGCCTGCGTCAGACCCTGACAGGCCTTCGCAAGGCGTTGGGGGCGCACGCCACGGTGCTGCGGACCGACAGGGAAACGGTGGGCCTCGACACGCGGCTGTTTACCGTCGTCTACAATCGATCTGTTGTTTCGCTCGCAGGAGACGACGAGGAAGAAGCGTTCCACGGCCTAGACATCAAGGACCCTGAGTTCGAGGACTGGATTCGCGATCAGAGACTTGCCTTGACCGACGGCATGGGGGCGGCTCACGTCCCCAGCGTGTCACCTCACAAGCCACGCAATCCGGCTATCTTCTTCACGTACAAGACCGATTTGCATCCCGACAGCGAAATCCTCCTGCACGATCTCCTCTCTCTGACCACGACGTCCCTGCTGGATTTTTCCGATTTCAGTATTTTCCAGGCGCCGGGCGACGTATTGCCGACCGCGACGGCGCAACCTCAGCGCGGGATCAGTGTTTCGCTTGTCGCCATGCGGAAGCCTGGGCAGGTTCATATCTCGGCGACAATTTATCACCCGGCGTCAAATCGGATCTTCTGGACACAGAGCTTTCTCATCGCCGTTAAAGAAGGCGACGACGACCGCATCCATCCTGTTTGCGCGCAGCTTGTCGAGGCCATCCTGTCGACACTGCGTCAACGCCATGACGCGCTCGCCATTCCGAACTGTGCGGCGCTGCTTGCCGACAAGGCCAGAGGCCTAATCTTTCAGTTCGACAAGAAAAGCCTCGCAGAAGGTGATCGGTATATCCAATACGCCTACGAGTACGAGCCACGTCCGCAATACCTGGCATGGCGGGCATTTCTTCGTAACATGGCCAATTTCCAGCACCGTGACACCGGCTTCCTCGACACTCCGGTTGATGTCGCGGAAATGGCGCAGGAAGCAATCCGGCAGGCCCCGGGCAGCGCAATCGCGCTTGGCGTCGGTGCCCACATCGAATATCTCTCCGGCGGTTCCCATCGCAGTTCGCTTCAACTAGCCAGTCGTGCCGTCGGATTCGATCCCCTCAACGCGATCAATCATGCGGTTCTGTCCAACACCCGACTGGTTCTCGGAGACCTTAACGGGAGCCGAGAATCGGCACTAACGGCTCTGGCCTTGGCCGGAGCCGGTGAACACCGCGCCTATGTCGAGTTCTTCTGCTGCATGGCGGCGGCCGCACTCAGCGACTATCAGGCCGCTATCGATCATGCCGAAGCGGCATTGATCTTACGTCCATCGTTTCGCGCACCCTTGCGGTATCTGGTGGCGCTCTACAAGCAGGCCGGCATGCTTGCGGAGCTCCAGCGCGCCATCGGGAAGCTCCGGCAGCTTGAGCCGGACTTTTATCTCGAACGCTTTCTGGACGATGACTATCCCGTGACGACGATGCGGCGCATACGCCTCATTGAGGCCATCGCGCGCTAGTGTTTGCACACAAGCGATTGTCTTCTTAGTGGAATCGCGAGGCGATCACGAATGTTTCTCGCAAAAATCACGAAGAAATCACGCACACCTGTTGTGTTGCGAATGCTGGCAATTGGGACGCATAGGGGGCCGCAATGAGCGAACAAAAAGATCGCAGCGAAAACAGCATCACACACCATCTGGAGTGCGCATTGAGCTTGGCTTATGCCGAGGACAAGGCGCTGCTCATCTACCTCATCGACATGGCGCTAATGGAGAGCAAGGGTCTGGACGTCCAGTTAAAAACGACGGCGCATAAGGGTGAGGACAAAACGCGGACACCACACCTGACCATCATCAAGTAGTCCGACGCGCAATAGCAAAGTCCGCTCCTGCTCTGATCGTAGGCTGAGGATAGGGAACCAGGGGGTGGCGTTGGCGAAAGACATCCTGATATTTTCGGACGGCACTGGCCAAATTGGCGGCATGCGGCCGGACCAATGCTTGTCGAACATCTACAAGATGTACCGCGCCATGCGGCCCGGTCCGGACTCACCCATCTCCCCCAAAGAGCAGGTTGCCTTCTATGATCCCGGCCTCGGATCCGGTGAAAATGCGGGTACCCTGCTGGATCGCATCCGACACGCCGTCGAAGCCGGGGTTGGAGATGGCATCGATGACAACGTTATCGATTGCTACGCGAAAATCATTGCCTATTATGAGCCTGGCGACCGGGTATTATTGTTCGGGTTTTCACGGGGAGCCTACACCGTCCGCTCCGTGGCGAATGTCATGAACCTCTGCGGAATACCTACTCGTATGCCGGACGGATCAGCTGTCCCCCGATACGGTCCGGAATTGCGCAAGATTGCCACCGACGCTGTCAAATACGTCTACAACCATGGGGCTGGACGCCCCAGAGGCGATGAACCCTATTACTCCCAGCGGGAGGAGAAAGGTCGCCGGTTCAGGGCCAAATACGACTGCGCAGCAGAAGGCGAAAAAGCTTCTGAACAAGGCAATGTGCAGCCGACCTTCGTCGGCGTTTTTGATACGGTCGCGGCCCTCGACAGCAAGACCGTTAACACCATCACCAGCGTTCTCGCCGCAATACTGCTGACGCTCGTTTTGGCCGCGTGGTTCTACGGTTGGCCTTGGTATGTCAGGGCGGGACTGACCATCGCGCTGGGTTTGGCTGCCTACCGTGCAATCCTCATTCTCATGTCAGCCTGGAAATACTTCTCACCCGACCCCGACAAGCCGCTGAAATTCTCCAACCCTCTCGATTGGTGGGCAATCTACAAAAACGGTCATTGGGCGACCTGGAGCAAGAAAAACTACGATCGTTACCTCGATTCCGATGTCATGCACGCACGTCATGCGCTGTCGATCGATGAGAGCCGCGCGGATTTTCCAAACGTCGCCTGGGGGAGTGCCGCTGAAGCGGAGAAGACCAATGGTCGCACACCCGAGTGGCTGAAGCAGGTATGGTTTGCGGGGTGCCATAGCGACGTTGGCGGAAGCTATCCCGAGGACGAATCCCGGCTGAGTGACATCGCACTTGGCTGGATGATTGAAGAACTGAAAGAATGCGTGCCGAGCGTCCATATTCGCGAGGACCTGCTGATGCGATGGCCGGACCCTGCGGGCCTGCAGCACGCAGAGGTCTATTTTTTCACGCTCGGTCCCCTGAAGATTAAGTGGCGGACCAAGCCGCGTTCCATCAATCCACAGGCCACCCTCCACCCTTCGGTGCTTGAGCGATGCAAGGGGGGCGAGGTCCCGCAGCTCGGACTATGCAGGCCTTACCGACCCGATCAACTTGCCGGGCATCTGAACCTCAGCGAATTTTATGCAACCGGCAAGGACCAGGCATGAGGTTCGGACGCGTGCCTCGCCGAGGTCGACGGTCTTCCACTATCGTCAAGGGGCCATGGCGCTCCGGCCGGAGACGGTCACTCGTTCCCCTGCTTTTGGGGGGTGCCGTTTTTGTCGGCGCCGGCCTTGGGGCCGTCATGCCGGATGGGGTGGGTCAACAGGCGAGGAATATGGGTGATGCGACCGTCACGATTGCCGACAATCGAACAGCGTCGCCACATGCGCCTTCCGACTGCGTGATCAAAGGCAATATCAGCATCAACTCCGGCAAACGCATTTATCACGTGCCGGGACAAAAATACTATCAGCAGACGAAAATCAGCCCTGAATACGGGGAAAGATGGTTCTGCACGGAAGCAGAAGCGCAAGCGGCCGGCTGGCGACGGGCACGACAATAAACAGGGCATTTTGGCACAAATCGGAAACAAATCCCTTTTTAAGGAAAACATATGGTGATAACCTTTATTTACGAAAATCGTAAGTAAAGGATCAGCGAGTGAAGGCACGTATCGGACAGTGGATGGAATCGACCACGGGAGGCGAAACCGTCCGTGCCTATGTACCCAATCCGTTGCCGCCGAAGCCACCGGTCGATCTGACGGTATTTTCCAGCCTGATCGAACAGGCCAATCTCGCATTGGGCCGTCTCGACGGGGTGACCTCCATTCTTCCGTCCCCCGCCTTGTTCATCTTCATGTATATCCGAAAGGAAGCGCTTCTGTCGTCCCAAATCGAGGGAACGCAATCCTCACTTTCGGATCTGCTGCTGTTCGAGGCCGACGAGTTGCCGCTGGTCCCGCTGGACGATGTCCAGGAGGTCTCAAACTACATTGCCGCCATGGAGTATGGCTTGCAGCGCATGCGGGACGGATTTCCGCTCTCCCTGCGTCTCATTCGTGAAATCCATGGAGTGCTCCTGAAGAAAGGGCGCGGCGCGTCCGCGCAGCCCGGCGAGTTCCGGCGCAGCCAAAACTGGATTGGAGGCGCCCGGCCCTCGCGTGCCATGTTCGTGCCTCCGCCGCCAGAGCGGCTGGAGCAATGCTTGCATGACTTCGAACTGTTCCTCCACGAACCGCACGGCCTGCCGACGATCGTCAAGGCGGCCTACGCCCATGTCCAGTTCGAGACCATCCACCCGTTCCTCGACGGCAACGGGCGTCTGGGACGGTTGCTTATTACCTTTCTGCTGTGCGCGGAGAACATCCTGCGCGAGCCGACCCTGTATCTCAGCCTCTATTTCAAGACCAACCGGCAACACTATTACGATCTCCTGCAACGCGTGCGGACGCATGGGGAGTGGGAAGAATGGCTGGCTTTCTTTCTCGACGGCGTGGCCGAAACCGCCAGCCAAGCCGTCCAGACCGCCCATGAAATCCTCAATGTCTTTGAAAAGGATACCCAGAGGGTCCAGACCCTAGGTCGTGCGGCTAGCTCCGCTGCCGTCGTCCACCAGTATCTCCAGAAACATGCCCTGACCACGTCGGGCAAGGCGGCGAGCGAATTGGCGCTGAGTGAGCCGACCGTGAATTCCGCTCTCAAGCACCTTGAAACATTGGGCATCGTCAAGGAAATCACCGGGAAACAGCGTCGCCGTGTCTTCGCCTATGATGCTTATCTGGAAATTCTGCGCAGGGGGACAGAGCGGTGACATCATCCGCAACAGCGAATGAATATATCCAGTTGTTCCGAAATTTTCGGCCCGTCCAAGAGGATGAAAGCGAATTCCACACGTCTCGCGAAGTGGCACGGGCCTTAGGCAATGAGCAAGACTATGGTTGGGATTCCGTACTGAAAACGCGGAGAGCAGTCATTCTGGCCGAAGCTGGCAACGGTAAAACCGAGGAATTCAAACAACAAGCAGTCCGGTTAAATGACGCTAGCCATTTTGCAGTCTTTATTCCCATTGAGGATATCGACGCTATGCCTTTCGAGGACGCGCTTGATGTATCGCAAGCTGCCGCTTTCCAGGCTTGGAAAGATGGAGATAGCCACGGCTATTTCTTTCTGGACTCAGTGGATGAAGCGAAGCTCACAAACAAGAGCCTTCGTCGGTGTGTCATCAATCTTCAGAAGGCGATTCACGGGCATGCAGAACGTGCAACCGTCATCATCAGTTGCCGCTGGAGTGACTGGGACTTCAAGCGTGATCTTCCACTTCTCAACGAGAAGCTAGCTCTGGTCACACACCCTTCTGTCCAAAAGCACAATAGCGAACAAGCCCTCATAGAGCTTCTTGAAGGCGCTCACAGTGGCAATGATGTCGACAAAAACGCAGAAACTGAAATCCTCTCGCGAGAGTTTCAGATATTTGTACTGGACGGATTGGACGATGAACAGCGTAAGATCTTCATTGAGGCAAAAGGAGTAGTGAACGCAACGGCGTTCCAAAACGAACTGGAGCGAAACGGACTGCTGCCATTGGCTAGCCGCCCCAAAGATCTTTTGGATTTCGTCAGCTATTGGCACGATCATCAAGAACGACTTGGTGCCCGCAAGGAGATGATTTCCTTCACGATCGATAAGCGCCTAATTGAGGAACAAAAACATCGCCCAACAATCCACGGTTTATCGATTGAACGCCTGAGACTGGGTGCCGCTCGCCTCGCGGCAGCCATGGTTTTGGGTAAGACCCTCTACGTTTCGGTATCGGGGACGGATGAAGCACCTGGTGAGACCAGACTGGATCCGTTCGCACTTCTACCCGACTGGGACGAGGCTATGGTTCATAGCCTTCTCAGACGAGGAATCTTCACGCCAGCAAGCCTCGGGCGGGCAAAGTTCCATCACCGCGAGACCATGGAATACTTGGCGGCAGTATGGTTCAATCATCTGCTTGCAAACGGTTGCCCTTATTCCTCGGTCAGAGAGCAGCTTGTTGTCAAAACCTACGATCAAGAAACAATTATCCCTTCATTGCGTCCGACGTCAGCATGGCTTGCATGCCTTGATGAACGCTTCCTGAGAGACATTATCGAAAGGGAACCCCTCGTTCTGATACGCGATGGTGATCCGGGCTCAATCCCAATCCCATATCGGCGCGATCTGCTTCTAAAATATGCGGAGCTCCATGCGGAAAACAGGATAAGCGACGACAGCATTTCCAATGAACGCCTTTGGATGTTCGCGGATAAAGAACTCGAGCCGACCATTCTGCAAATTTGGCCGGATCATTATGAATACGACCTCAGGGGCGACCTTGTAAGATTGGTGATGTTCGGTCAACTGACGGGCTGCCTAGGTGCGGTCAGGAAGCTTCTGGATAACCCCTGCGCCAACCGCCACCAAGGTCCATGGGCACTGGATTGCCTGATCAAACTTGGTGACGACGAGGCGGTTCGTGATTTCGCAAAGCGCTTCATGCTCACTTACAGGGAAATGCCTATCCGCTTTCAGGTCAACTTTGCTGAAACGATGTTTCCCCAGTACCTGTCAACCAAACAGTTGCTGGAGGTGATCGAGCACTCCAAAAAGCCGGAAAAAGGAAGCATTGAAGGGTTTGGTTACTACCTGAAAACGCTGTGGCGCAATTGCCCCGAAAACGACAGACTCGATTTTGCAGAAAAACTGGCGGAGTTGGCTCTCCGACCGCCATTTCTCGCCACATATTACAAAGTGTCTCGTCATTTCCTGTTTATTGCACGCCACATCGAACCTATTTGCCGCGACCTCATCGGGCGACTGGATGATGAAGCCCCCCCACCAGCTCTGACAAAATGCCTTTGCGTCCTGTCAAATGCCGATCGTCAAGAGGATACGCGCAGCCGTGAGCAAGTGCCAATCGGAGAACTGTTCGCAACTAAGCCTCTCTTGAAGCGAAGCCTCCTGTGGGAGGCAACAGCGCATGCGCGTGAAGATTCATCCGAAAAAAGAGACGTCACTGCTATTTGGAACCTTCATACCTTTCGTGGGCCGACACTCTCGTTTGCTGAAAACGATATCGGCTGGTTGTTCTCGGATCTTGAGGATATTTCCCGTCTTCTAGACGACCGGAAGGTGATACTGAGCATTCTATGGCGAATGATGCATTTTGCCGAATTCCAAAACGACGAACTAACGCCAGAACTGGTAGCTGCACGAATTTCCGATAACATCCCCCTGTTGGATTATTGGAAGCAGCTTCTTACGCCCCCCAAACGCGACAAAGAAATGGAA
Organism: Rhizobium sp. PAMB 3174; assembly: GCF_052908375.1. NCBI lineage: Bacteria > Pseudomonadati > Pseudomonadota > Alphaproteobacteria > Hyphomicrobiales > Rhizobiaceae > Rhizobium > Rhizobium sp. PAMB 3174. The sequence continues at coordinate 1,903,863 of NZ_CM128608.1, forward strand.
AAATGGGAGAGGCGTGAAGCGGATCTGAAGCAGAAAGAGGAACGTAGGCGGAAAAAGAATAACGCCACCTGGATTCAATTGCAGCGCAAGATTAAGGCAAACCCAGGTCTGCTAAACGATCCAGAGCGCGGCCTCAGTTATATTCACGACATGTCTGACCTATTACGTAGACAGTCGCGGGCTGGCGACGAACACTTCGTGGACCATTTTGACGATCTCGACACTTTGTTCTCACCAGAGGTGAAAACGGCTTATAAGCAGGCGCTTCAAAAACATTGGCGCTCGATAATCCCTTTGTTCGAAAAGCGATCTTATTGGGATCAGATTTACGCCAGAACCGGTGCCTATCTTGAGTTCCACAATGATCTCCCCGCTTTCAAAGAACTGCCAGAGGCCACAGCGCGTAAAGTCATTCAATTTGGGGTATATGACCACCACAGCGACTGGGTTCAGCGTCTTGTTGATTGCCGTCCTGAGATCGGCTTGCCCTTGGTGGCTATGGAAATTCACCGCGAAATCTCTGGCCCTTCCGCCAGTGGTCGCAGCTTCCTCTACTATTATGCCCGACAATCAACTGAGATACCCCGCTTAGTGCTCAACAGGATCGTTGACGCAATCAGACCAGAAACCCTTTCAAACGTCGAACTAACCGATCAGATACTTGCAGTTTTGATGAAAGCGGAATTGCTGGCGTCGGATCGCACTCATATATCTGATGTTTTTGAACAATACCTTCAGCACATGCTGAATGAGAAGGAATATCATAGAGCGGCACAATGCCTGGCAGGCCTCATGGTGGCCAATCACACGACTGGAGCCCAGCGGCTTCTGGAGATCTGCGCACAGCTGCCAAAAAAACAACGTCCAGCGTTTGTCGTGGCGGCTATAGGGAAGCTCTTCGACCCTCACCACCACGGTCTTGCTTTGCCCATATTGAGACAGTTGGAAGTGGATCATTTGGTCTCTCTATACAAGATGGCCCGTGACCATATTCCAGAAAGAGAACGGACATCAGGAGTAAAGTCGCTCGACGAGATCGATTATGCGGAACAAGGACGAGGAGCTGTTCTTTCCGCCCTCACCAACCGCAAAGGCAGTGAAGCCTATTTTCGGGTTTGTGAGTTAGCAAACTACGGGACCGCGCGAGACGGCTGGTATCTCCAACATGCAAAGCGCATGCTGGAGCGAGATAGCGAACCACAACCATGGCAAGAGAAAGAGGTCTTGAGCTTTGAAAAAGGCTTCACGGCTCCCATAAAAAGTGGAAGACAGTTGCATGAAGCAGTAATGCACGCGCTACAGCGGATCTCCGATGATTTGACGGGTGCCGACGCCTCAATGCTCGGAATCTTGAAAGCAATCGCCGCGAAAGGCGTACGAGACGAAGGTGCCTTGAGGGACGCCTTCATGAGTAAGCTTATCGACAGCAATTCGGACAGGTTTCACTCGGCGAAAGAAAACCACGTTGGGAATGAAAAGAGGCCGGACATCTTTCTGGCCTCAACAACCTGCCCATTCCAGATTGCCGTCGAGGTGAAACAGGCTGATTATTGGTCAGGTGCCGACTTGCTGGAAGCTTTAGAAAGTCAGCTGGTGGGGCAATATCTTTATCCCGAGAATCGGAGAAACGGCGTTCTGCTTCTCATAAATACCGGCAGCAAACAGAAGTGGCAGTTTCCGGGCATTAAGAAGAAGCTCAACTTCTCTGAGCTAGTTGGCAAGCTCGCAGGGCAAGCGGAAAAACTGAGTGATACCGATGGACGAGAGAAGGTTGGCGTATTTTCAATTGATGTGAGTGCCTGACCGACAATTCAACACTCGCAATCTCTGGAAAAAGCATTGGCTATTATCGCCCTCGATAATAGGCGTCCCACGCCAGTTTGATATCCATGAAAGTCCATTCCCTGCGGCGTCCATGCGCCGGACTTGGGCGACTCCGGCAATCCTTCAGGCCTGTTTCCCGCTGGAACTTCATGAACCAGGCTGTGGATTTCGGATTGCCGCGCGGGGTCTGTTCGATCCGGCGGATGATATCAGCGTGCGCCCAGCGCTCGTGCGGATTGGGAATATGGGCAGGATCGGAAAGATAGGCACGAAGTTGCTGCAGCGTGGCATCTTCCGGTGTTTGGTGGAGGTCGGCGCGCAGCTCGGTGACCGCGAGCTTCGCACCTTCCCTCGCGGCATCTGTCAAAAGATCGCGAAGCTGAGTATTGGTCAGGACAAGCGCCTGCAAGGCTTCCATGGGCCGGGCTTTCGTTGGTGGTGGATTCAGGGCAAAGGTGAAGAGGCGACCCTACTTCATTTCCACATAATGAAAAAATGACGTCAACAGCTTACTGCATAGGTTCTGTCGAGCGCCTTTTTATGGCAGTCTTAACTGAAGGCGGAGCATCTTGAAATCGCACCCCCTGACAGTATCTCTCACCAGGGTGTAATCAGCAGAGGAGCAAAATGTGCGGAAGGACCAAGTACCCGAGTTTGTCGAAGCAATTCTTGATACCGGCTGCTTGATACGTGTGGTCGAACACAAGAGGTACCTATTCACCAGCCCCGACGTGCCCGACAGTGAATTTGACCACATATGCCGCTCGGTACACAAAATATGCAACGCATACGGAGATCGCGACCGCCTTCGCCGTGACATTGTTGCTCATCTCTGCCGCATCGCAAAATATGGGGAGATCGAGGGCGTGAGCATCCATTGATGCGGCACCATTCTAGAATTTTTAACGGGGACGATCGCATAGGTCAAATACCCAGCATTTCCCCGAGCTTTTCGGTAACCGGCCGCAGCGGATCGACCAGGCCCAGGTCGTAGATCATCGTGGTTTCGAGGTTGCCCTTGTGGTCCACGTAGTGCGAGACCGCTTCGTGGGACACGCCCTGCCCCGTCAGCATGAGAGAGATCGCGATCCGCTTCAGGTCGTACATCTGGAAATAGTCCGGCACGCCGGGAAGTGCCTTGAATCGGTCGAAACCCTTTCGGAAATTGTCCCGCGGCCGGGTTTGATCGGTATGCGATGGGAACAATAGCGCACTTTGCGGCCAGCGTTGACGCTGGGACCGCACCATGCCAGCAACCCTCGGGTGGATCGGCACCGAACGGTAGGCGTATTCATAGATCGAGCGCGACAGCTTGATCCCCTTGGTATTGTGCTTGTGCCAGACCAACTTCTCCAGATCGAAGTGATCAAACGCGGCTTTCGACAGATCGCTAGGGCGCGCCATGGTCAGGAACAGGATGCCCATGAAGTTGCATAGCTCCAGCATCTGATCGTTGGCGACCATGGCATGCGCTTTGGCAAGTGCGGTATTCCTCTTGGCAAATCCTGAGAGATTTTCGGTTTCCGGTACGGCTTCCAAAACCGGACAGAAGATGTGGACGGCGATCTGTCGGATTTGTTCGGTGGAGTAATCCCTGCGCTGACGTAAAACCTTACGCTTCCGGATCGGATCACAAGGGTTGCGCATGTCAACCAATTGCATCCGGATGGCCCAGTTATAAAGGGCCATAACGTGCCGTAGTGCACTGTTGTACATATAAGGGGATGCAAACTGCTTCTGGTATCGTTCGATGTCCAGCGGCTTTATTGATGCCAGTGGACGATCGGCGAACATCGATCCAAAATCGGCATAGCGCCTGCGCACGTTGTGCCCGCGCCGGGTTGCCACCTTCGGCACCCTGCGCCGCCATTTCGCAACGAACATGGCGAAGTTGTCACGATATCCCTGGGAAAGTTCGTGAACATGGCTTTCCCAATAGCGGTCGATGGCCTGACGAACGGTCAGTAAATGGGCGCGGCGTGGATCGGTCTGATCGAGGTCGGGATTTTCGCCTGCCTGCAGCTGCCGCTCACGGTTACCTACGGCCAATCGGGCGGACGCGACGTTGAGAACAACCGTCGATCCCAATGCCTTTCGGTAGCGTTTGCCGTTGAACTGATAGGTGTGAACGAACGATTTGGCACCGAGAGCCGTCACGCGGAGACCAAGGCCAGACACAGAACCATTGCGGATTTGGCCATCGACGCCGACTGGGTAGTCCCAGTAGATTTCCTGATCCTTCCCGCTCGGGCATCGCGCATCGAAAACAACGGAATCGGTCAGGAATATCTTGGGCATCTCATGTAACTCTCATGTAACAAATTTATACATAATGTTACATGAGAAATATAGTATTGATCGAGTCAAAACATCAAAAAATGACGGAATAACACTTATTTATAACTTTATGAAGATTGTGAAATACGCCCCCTGTGGCCGCTCCGAAGGAAGGGGCCGTGGGTTCGAATCCCGCCGAGTGCACCATTGTTTTCAATAAATTGCATGAAGGCAACTTCCAGACAGCCCCCTCATGTAAATTTGATGTAACGGCCAGGTTTCTACTGAAACTATCCCTTTCAACCAAGCAGCGACTGGCTTTCCAGATAGCGGCGCTGATTCACACTCACCCCATTCCGCCGCCAAGACCTGATATTCGGACGCTTGATCGAAATAAATTGTATTTCCGCACATTTTATGCAAATGATTAGCCTATAACAGGATTGAACTGAAAAATGCTTTTAGAGTTTCGAGTCAAAAATTTCCGCTCTTTCCGCGAGGAGGCGGTATTGAGTTTGGCGGCTAGTGCCGATCCCACATTGGAAGATAGCCATACCCGCAAAACTGGGCTGGATAAGGTTAAGCGTGCCCTCAATGCGGTAGCGGTCTACGGCGCAAATGCAAGCGGCAAAACAAATATTATCCGTGCGCTTCAATTCATGCAGTTGATGGTAACAACGTCCAACCAGGTGCAGCCGGATCAGGAAAACAACCTTACCCCATTCCGTATGCGCCCGGATTTCGCCAACCATCCGACGTTGTTCGAAGCGACTTTTGTCATTGATGGGAAGCGTTTTCAGTATGGATTCGAGTTGACGCGCCAACGTGTCATCAGCGAATGGCTACTCGTGTATGAAAAGGCCAAACCGCAAGTATGGTTTTCCCGCACTTACAACGAAAAGAAAAAAAGCCGCTACGACTACACCTACAGTGACTATTTCCTTGGGTCGAAGAAGGTCTGGGAGAACGCGACTCGTAAGGAGACGTTGTTCTTAACAACCGCTATTCAACTTAACAGCGATCAGCTGAAGCCCCTGTATCAGAAGTTCTCCGACGAGATGGCGATTTTTCCCGACGGGGGAGGCATCGGGTTCGATTTTTCAGCGAACTATATCCAGAACTCCAGCAATATGCAGCGCGTGGTTTCCCTCATTGCAGCGGCTGATACCGGTATCTCCCAAGTCTCACTAACCAAACGTCCTGGACGCCAATTCCAAGTCAACCTGACCTCCGGCGTACCTGAAATCAAAGAAGCCGAGTTCGACATTCCGCAATTCGGGCACATGACTGAAGGGGAACTGTACAATTTTGAGTTCGCGGATGAATCCGCCGGCACACAAATTCTCTTCAGCCTCGCCGGACCTATACTGGATATTCTTCAGCGTGGGCGCCTGCTGATCATAGATGAATTGGACCGCAGTCTGCATCCACTTCTGGTGCAAAGAATTCTCGATATGTTTAATAACCCCGAGATCAACACCAAGGGCGCTCAGTTGGTCTTTTCCACCCATGACGTGTCTCTTCTGGAAAGTCGCAGGCTTCGGCGAGATCAGATTTGGTTTACCGAAAAGGATTCCTTTCAGGTTTCACATCTATTCCCGTTACTCGAATTCTCGCCCCGAAAGGGTGAAGCCTTGGAGAAAGGGTATTTGGGTGGACGCTATGGGGGCATCCCGATTCTCGGAACGGTGGACCACTAGCCTTGGCAAAAAAACACCGCTTTGAACGTACCGAATCTCGCCTGTCCCGACCGAAAGGCAAGAAGCGCTCATACGATCGCATGTTGATTGTTTGCGAAGGCGAAAAAACCGAGGTCAACTACTTTGAGGCCATCCGGCGCGAGAAGAGGCTTCCTAACGCGGATATCGAGGTGGTTCCCTCCGACTACGGCACGTCTCCGCTCGACATCGTCGAATACGCTATTGATCGGTTCAATGAGAGCCAGGCTTTTGATCGCGTCTACGTGGTTTTTGACCGGGACGATCACGCTAGTTATCACAATGCACTGTCAAAAGCCGATGCCACCCATAGGAAACTGAGAAATGACGAGGGAAATTTGGTTCCGTTTACGTCGGTTCCGTCCGTTCCGAATTTCGAATTGTGGATTCTACTTCACTTCCGTGATGTCCTGGCGCCGATCCATCGGAACGAGGTCTACGCAGCACTCCGCCGGGCCGAATTCTATCCCACCTACGTTAAGAACAGCAAAACGGTTTTTCGCGACACCAAGGACCGCCTTCCCGATGCAGCCCGGAGGGCGGCTGTGCTTCGGGGACGGTTCAACAAGTATGACGGGAACGACCCGTATACGGACATTGACGTGCTGACGTCCGAGTTGCTGAAGATTGCCGGGAGGTTTGGATGACGTCGGCTGGAGCCATACACGTTCTTGTCTTCTTGGACTCCGTCACTTGATAGCGACATCATCCTCTTTGGCGGAGGATGGAACTGTGCGGCATGGCAATCCGGCAAAGCAAGCGTCCTGACAGAAGTGAATACGCTTTGTTTGAATGGATATCAAATATACTTGGAATTTCCATAATGAATCTTTTCCTCCGGCCTGGGGTTGCATTGTCAATTTCCATATTCAGTAGCCTAATCGGCTGGGCTATCAGCGATCAGCCTTGGCGGGCCTGATCCTCGCGTGTTAGTACTAGCTTTCGCTGTTTGGGCATCGGCGGAAAGCCTAGTAGGTGGCACTGCAGGATTTTTCGCTGGCATAATTGGCTTCCAAGTGCTCGTGGGCGCGAACTCCAATTTGGGTATGTTTCACAAGTTGCCCTATGGCTGTATTTCGATTGATCGGCGAACCACCACAGATTGCCTCGACGATGCCGCTCGAAATGCAAATGAAATTCCGCCAAGCACGCTTATACATCCATAAAATGGCTTCAGATGTTTCAGCCTTTTGCCTGGGTAATGCCGACAAATAATGATAGTTGTTGGTTATGATCGAGAAACCCGAAAAGCATACTGACGGTTGTCCGCTTGAGCCTGTGCACAAGCGCCTCGAAGATTTGCACCATCAATGGCACTTAGCGCAGAATGCGTACTTCGACCCAGAGGCGTTCCGCATGGCGATCCAGACCGCCATTCAAACGTCGCGCACCGTGTCATTCATCCTTCAAAACAACAAACGCGTCATTCCTGATTTCGATAACTGGTATATGAAATGGCAGAATGAATTCCGTTCCATTCCGCTTATGAAATGGATGGTTGACGCCCGCAACAAGATTGAAAAACAGGGCGACCTTGAGGCGCACAGTTTCATCCGTGCAGAGATCGTGGCCTCCCACCTCAACGAAGGTCCAGTCGTACAAGTCCCTGCTGAATTGTTCGATGCGCCTTGGAAACTCGTAAAGAGCATTCCGGACAGCGAGTTGGGCAATCACATAAAGAAAGATGGTGTACTCAGGATCCAGCGCCGCTGGATTGAGAACACGCTTCCGGATTTCGAGCTCCTTGATGCAGTTGCCATCGCATATGGGCATCTCTCGCGCTTGCTTGATGATGCGCACCGGCAAATCGGCCTTCCTGTTCCAGAACATCGAAACGTCGAGACGGGCGAACTCTATGACGCCGAGGCCATGCAAGGCCGCCTGCCGTGCATGATCGGGCACGGAGACCTCCGCTCACTTGATGTTTGGCTTGCTAATGGCACGGCTGTTGAATTTGACCGGATCGAACGGAAAATCGATCGCGAGGATCTGATAGCGCAGGCTGACCGGTTCACGGAACGCTATGGTTTGGAGCCAAAAGATATATTTGGCGGGTCCGATAGTGCGGAAGCCACTCTCGACGCGCTTTTCAAGACTGCACGGGTGATGCTTGAAAAGGACGGCGGACACATCACCATTATGTTCTATTTCAAGGGTAAAGCGATGCTTCATATGACAGAGCTCCGCCCTGCAGAGCACGGTCAGAAATATCTCATGATGCGAAATGCAGCTCATGATCTCGTTCGCAAAGGCGCTGATACAGTGATTTTGATCGGTGAAGTTTGGAGTGCGCCTTACTCGCCATCAAATCCTTACCGGCGTGCCGTTGATGCACCGGAGCGGGAAGAATGGCTAGTGGCCAACCTCGTCCGCAAGACGGGCGAGCCCATCCAGTTGTCTGCCCGCATGGTCCGAAAGGAGGGGCGGATAACGCTTGACGCGACACAAGAACAGCGCGGCGGAGCGCACTTCCTTTTCGCACCCTTTTACGAGGCCTGGGGGCGCGAAATTCCTACCGAATGGATGGAGCAGGAGAAGGCGACCCGTGGCATGGATCACTTCGGCTAGTTTTCTTCCATATCCCTTCCGTATTTGTACCTCTCAAGTGCCGCGCATTGCGGCGCGTTCGAAAACAAACATCCACTTACTATTGAGAACGTCAAAGCCATTTCATCGACAAGGGGGCCGAGGGGCGTTGCCCCTTCTCTCCCCCAAACAGGATCTTCCGCCCAGCTTCCGTCCCTTCGCTTGCGCTGCGGTCCGTGCAGCCGGGTCCCCGCGAAGACCTGTTGTCCCCTTCCAACCCCACCACTCGCGCGGCCCCGGGAAGCAGGACGGGGTCCTGTTTCCCTGTCCCATCAACCAAAGTGAAGGGACAAAATCCATGAACATCATCAATCCTCAAGACGCCGCTGCGGCGGCGGTCGAGCAAAACATCAACATGCGCCACGCCGTGGAAGCCATTCCGCTGAACCGGCTGGTGCCGAGCGGCGCCAATGTGCGCCGCATCAGGGGTACGGCGGGCGTGCCGGAACTGGCCGACAGCATTGAAGCTCATGGGCTTCTGCATAACCTGACCGTCCGCAAGGGGAAAAAGGGCCGCTACGAGGTTGTGGCGGGTGGCCGTCGCCTTGCGGCGTTGCGCCTGTTGGCAAAGGAAGGGCGGCTGGCGGCGGATGTCGATATTCCCTGCAACGTGCGGGACGCCGACAGCGATACAGAGCTTTCGCTGGCGGAAAACGTCCAGCGGGAGGCCATGCACGTCGTCGATGAAATCCTCGCCTACCGTGACCTTGCCGAAACCGGCATGGCACCGGAAACCATCGCCGCGCGGTTCGGACAATCCGTCCTGACCGTGCGCCAGCGCCTCAAACTAGCAAACCTCTCGCCCAAGGTGCTGGACGTCATGCGCGAGGATGGCATCACGATCGAGCAGGCACGGGCACTCGCCATCAGCAACGACCACGAAGAGCAGGAACGGGTCTGGTTCGAGGCTCCGGCATGGAACCGCGACCCGCGCAGCCTGCGCGCCCTGTTGACGCGTGAACATGCGCGCAGCACCGACCGGCTGGCCCGTTTCGTGGGGCTGGAGGTTTATGAAGCCGCTGGCGGCACCGTTCTCCGCGACCTGTTCGCCGACGAAACCGGCTGCTATCTGACCGACCAGCCCCTGCTGGCGCGGCTTGCTCTGGACGCTCTGGAGACGGCGGCGGAATCCTACCGGAGCGAAGGCTGGAAGTGGGTGGAAACCACCCTCAACGCCTCCGCCAGCTACAGCAGCGGCCACGGGCGCATCTACCCGCAGATGCGTGAGCCAACCGAGGCCGAGCAGGCCGAACTTGCGGACCTCGGCGCGCAGTACGATGCCCTGCAGGCGCAGATCGAAGCCTATGCCGAGGGTGATCCCGCGATCGCGGACGACGAGCGGCGACTGGCCGACATCGAGGCTGCCATAACGGCCATCCGCAACGCGGCCAAGAGCTATGATGGTGAGGAGCAGGCGCTGGCAGGCTGCATCCTTGGCATCGACCACGCGGGCAGCCTGTATGTCGGTCGCGGCTATGTGAAGGACGAGGATCGGGACGCGCTGGAGCGCCTGCGCCGTGGTCAGGACGGTGACACGGACGAACCCGACAGCGTGGCACCGGCGACGCCGACCGAGCCCGATGCGGGGTATTCCGCCGCATTGGTTGAGGAACTGACCGCCATCCGCACTGCCGCCCTGCGGCTGGAACTTGCCAACCGTCCCGCCGTGGCTCTTGCCGCCCTGCTCTATCCGCTGGCCGGTCGCCTGTTCCAATCCGGCTACGGCATGTTCGATACGGCGGTGGAGGTCAGCGGCCAGCGCCGCGACCTCGCTCCCGCCATCAAGGAACCGGAAAAGGCCCGTGCGCTTGCGGCATGGCACGCGATGAAGGACGCGTGGGGCGAGACCTTGCCCGGCCAACCGGCGGACCTGTGGGAGTGGCTGTTGCAGCAGTCCACCGACAAGCTGCTGGACCTGCTCGCGTTCACCGCCGCCGCCAACCTCAATGCCGTCAAAGCCAAGCATGACCACAGCAAGGCGCGGCTGGACAATGCCGAGCGGATTGCGGAGGCGGTCGGTCTCGACATGCGGGAACACTGGCAGGCGGACGCCACCTTCCTCTGCCGCCTGAACAAGGGGACGATTGCGGAGGTACTGGCCGACGCTGGATGTACCCCCGAGACAGTCCAAGCGGTGGAGAAGGCACCGAAGGCCGATGCCGTTGCCGAGGCTGAAAAGCAGCTGGCGGGTAAGGACTGGCTGCCGCCCGTCTTGCGCGGAAAAGGCGACATGGCCTGACCAACCGCACCGATCTGTAATCAAGAGCCCGAGCCCTCCGCTCGGGCTGTTGTGTTCCGTGCCACCGGCGCGGACCGGCACCCGCCGGGGTCGACCCGGCAGGTGCCGGGGCGAGGAGAACCCCGTTCCCCTCTCCTCGCGCACCTCTCCCGCCCTGAAAGGTTTTGGCCCCGCGGACGTCAGTGAAGAAATCTGGATGGCTCGCGCGAAATGATATAAGTTGTAGGTATGAACAGGTCGGACGCCATTCGCAAACTCAAGCAGCACGCCCATGCCGTGAAAGGCATGGGCGTGACGGCCCTGTATATTTTCGGATCGACGGTCCGCAACGAGGCCCAGGCCTCCAGCGATTTGGATCTGTTTATCGACTATGACCCGGCACGCCGGTTCTCGCTTCTGGACCTGGTCGGCATCAAGCAACTGCTGGAGGAAGAACTGTCCGTCGAGGTCGATGTGACGACCCGCAGCAGCCTCCACCCGATGCTCCGCAACGACATCGAACAATCCGCCGTGCGGGTTTTCTGATGGTCAAACGCAAGGTCGGCCCGGTTCTGGCCGACATGCTGGAAGCCATCGAGGGCATCGAAACCCACACCGCCAGCAAAAACCCGATCTGACTTTGAGCGCAAACGTCAATGGAAGCTGGCCGTTCAAAGAGCTTTTGATATGAGGCCGGATCAAATTTCAGCTCCACTTGAAATCGGTTGCCGACAGATCCGACGAAGACACCCCAGCGAGCGTCAATTGCATGTCGGCAACGCCGTCCCCATTAACGTCGACAATCAAGGTATGACTCGAATTCACGAAATAGGCCTCGGAATTGCCGGTGCCTGACAGGGACGTCGAACCGCCGAGCCAATTGAACGTTCCCGACAGGAGCCCCGAAAACACCAGTTTGTCGGTTCCGGCGACGAAGTCGGTGATCTTGTCGGCCGCCGCGGCATTGGATTGGCTGGTAGAGGTGAAGGTGAACATATCCGCTCCCGCGCCGCCCGTCACAGTGTCGATGCCGTCGCCGAAGATGATGGTGTCGCTGCCCGCTCCCAGATCCACAATGGTCGATCCGTTTCCTCTCAGCACGATGAAATCGGCACCGGAACTGCCGGTGATATGTTCGGCATTGGAGACGGTCAGCGTCGATGCCGAAGACAAGGTCAGATAATCCTCGCCGGCACCCAAATCGATCGGCCCGCCGCTGAAGGTCCCGGAAATCGTGATATCGTCGGAGTATCCGGAACCTCGGATGGTCTCGACACTGGTCAGTGTGGCTGTCGCTCCCTTGGCAAAATAGATGCTGTCCATGCCGGTACCAAGGTTGAACTGGCCACCGGTCACTTCGTCTTCGACATAGACCGTGTCCGCATTGGACCCGCCAAGGATCGATTCCACGGAGTAGACAGAAACCGTGTTCGTGTAGTTGCCGAGGATGAGCGTGTCGTTGCCGTCGCCAAGATCGATTTCGATCCCTTTCGCCGCGTCGAGAATGGTAACGCGATCTGCCCCGCTGCCGCCCAGCACGGTTTCCACCCCGGTCAGCGTCACCGTGTTCGATCCTGCGGCGAGCCTCACCTCGTCGTAGCCCGCACCAAGATCCAAGCGTCCGGCAAATACCTCGGAGTTGATGACGACAAGATCGTCGGTCGCGCCGCCGATGACCGTCTCGACATTGCTGATCGTCACCGTGTTGATCACGTTTGCGAGAACGAGTTTGTCGTTGCCGTCGCCGAGGTCGATGTAGCCACCGGTCATTTGCGTTGCAAGCGTGATGCGGTCGGCATAGGCGCCGCCGGAAATCGACTCCAGGTTCGAGACCGTTGCCGTCAGGCCGCCGGTCCAGCTGAGCCTGTCCATGCCCTCGCCAAAGTCCATCACCGCCCCGGCAATCGAGCCGTCGATCGTGATGTCGTCGTCGCCGGACGAACCGACCAACGTTTCCACGCCCGCAATCGTCACGGTCGCGCCTGCCGAACCGATGATAAGCTTGTCGTTGCCGCTGCCAAGATCGATGTAGCCCCTCTCATAGGTTCCTTCGAGGGTGACCGTATCAGAGAGCGTACCGCCCTTGACGGTTTCGACGTTCTGGACGGTTGCGGTGTTGTTAAAATTACCAAATCTGACCTGATCATCACCGCTCATCAGGTTGATCACGCCACCGGTATATTGCTCGACAAAGGTTATGACATCCGATCCTGCATCCCCGATCAGTGATTCAATTCCGGCAACGGAGATAGTTGCCCCGAATTCGGAAAGCCGCAGCGTGTCGGTTCCCGCCCCGAGTTTGATCATCCCGCCGGTTATCGCATCGCTGATCGTGACGTCGTCATCGCCGCCGCCGCCGATGATGCTTTCCGTTCCGGAAACCGTCACCGTGTTGCCGCCGGCAGACAGGATGAGCGTATCTGCTCCATCGCCAAGCGCGATATAGCCGGTATCGCCGTCCGAAAGTGTGACCCTGTCGTTGCCGGCTCCACCGCGAATGCTTTCCACATGCGCAACCGTGACCGTGCCGCCGAGGTCGGAAAAAATGAGCTCGTCTTCACCGCCGCCAAGGTCGATGTAGGTTCCCGTCGTGAATGTGGCGAGAGTGACCACATCTTCCCGACTGCTGCCGATAACGGTCTCGATATTGGCGATGGTGACCGTCGCTCCTTGTGCCGAGAAGGTGAGCAAATCGCTACCCTTGCCGAGATCGATGTAGGCGCCGGTCACTTCCGATCCGAAGGTCACCGCATCGTTGGAACGCCCGCCGGTCAAAGTTTCCACGTTGCTGACCGTCAGCGTATTGTTCTTGTCGGCGAGGATGACGGTGTCGTTGCCATCGCCCAGGTCCAGCATCACACCTGCGGCAGCGCCGGCAAAAACGATGGTGTCGTCGCCGCGTCCCCCGATAATCTTTTCCACATTGGCAACCGACAGCGATGCGCCATTGTCACCGATCTTCAGCGTATCGTTGCCGTTGCCGAGATCGACGATCGTGGTGGTTCCAACCTTGGCGATGGTGACGACGTCATCGCCGCCGCCGCCGGTAATTGTCTCGACTGCCGACAGGGTAATCGTATTGCCACCATCGGCCATGATGACGGCATCGTTGCCTCCGGCAAGATCGATCTCACCGTCGAACGGAGCAGACAGATAGATCTTCTCGGTCCCGCTTGAGCCGGTGATGGTCTCAACATTGGCGACGGTCACGGTCACATTGCCGGAAAGCTTGAGGACGTCATTTCCGCCGCCAAGATCGATAAAGCCGCTGTCGACCGTTCCACCGAACTGGACGACATCGTCCGCGGCCCCGCCAATCACCGTTTCGACGTCGGCGACCGTCACGGTCGCTCCGAGATCGCTGAAGATGAGCGTGTCGTTACCACGACCGAGGCTGATGGTTCCGCCGGTATACTCACCGGAAAGAATGACGGTATCCGCCGACTTGCCGCCGGTAATCGTTTCCACATTGGCGATGGTTGCCGTGTTGTCATAGTCGCCGAACTTGACCCGGTCCTTGTTCTTGCCGAGATCGATGTAGGCTCCGGTCACCTGCCGGTCGAAGATCACATAGTCAGCGCTGGCGTCCCCGAGAATCGTCTCGATATTGCGGGCAGTGATCGTCCCGCCCGAATACATCATGACCGTATCGTTGCCGGCGCCAAGATCGAGGAAAGTTCCGGTCGTCTGGTTGGAGATCAGCACGTAGTCGGAACTCGTGCCACCGTTGATCGACTCGATCAGCGCAACGGTCAGCGAGTTGTCGAAGTTGCCGAGCGTCAGAGCGTCATAGCCAGCGCCGAGATTGAACAGCGCACCGGTCACTTGGCTAGCCACTGTGATCGTGTCGGTACTGGTAGAGCCGATCACCGTTTCGATATTGGCGACCGTCAGCCGGTTATTGCCAGCCGTCAGAGCGAGATAATCCGACCCCGCGCCAAGGTCAACGTAGGCACCGGAGGCTGATACCGCCATGGAGATGCGGTCGTCTCCCGCGCCTCCGATCAATGTCTCGACGGAACTGATATTGAAGGTATTGGTACCGTTGCCGAGATAGACCGTGTCATTGCCCGCGCCGAGATTGATCGAACCGCGCGTGACTTCGCCTTGAACGACAATGGTATCGGATGATTGGCCACCAACGATGGTCTCGACGTTGCGAACCGTCAGGGTATTGTCGTAGTTGGCAAGGAATACGCTGTCGCCGCCCTCGCCGAGGTCGAACAGGCCACCAGTCATTTGCGTCCTGACGGTGATGCGATCCGACTTCTCCCCGCCTGTGATGAATTCGACGTTGGCAACGGTCAGCGTCGCGCCCTGATCGGAAAGATAGAGGTAGTCGGTGCCATCCCCGAGATCGATTGTTGTCGATGTCACCTTGCCATCGAGGGTGACGACGTCAGACTGACTGCCGCCCGTCACCGTTTCAATATTGGCCAGTGTCAGTGTATTTGGGCCCGCATCCGAAAGGATCAGACTGTCTTTGCCAGCTCCGAGATCGATATAGCCACCTGTCACCTGCCGGGAGACGGTAATAATGTCGGTGTAGGACGACGCGGTGATCTCCGAGATACCGGTGACGGTCGCCTTCTTGCCGCTGTTTGATGTGCCCGTCGCCATGACTTTCCCGCGTTCGCCAGAGGTAACCGAAGACACACGGATCTATTGCGCAAACGGCGGGATGTTGAATGCGCACACCGAACGCGATCAGCGCTCGGGGGAATGGCACTCATCAACCCGGCTGGTCAGAGCCGCGATGTCATCGAATGTTCGGAAAGAGCCAGCCTTGGATGCTTCATCGGATTGTCCGATAAACACCGTTCACACGGGATGAACACGCCGCCGCGCCACCCTGATAACAATGAGGTGTGCCATCAGATGACACGTCCATTGCCGTTCCCCAAGCATCGACACTAAGCGTCATAGCTTGCCCGGAACTTGCCCTGAAAATCTCCTCGGAAGGCGGCGGATTTTGCACTCCGTCAATGCCTAAGAGTTTCCCCGTCCCGGCGCGAGCGTGGCCGCCATTGACACTTCGTTAACCTAAAACCTCTATGAGCATAGCGATATCCCTTTTCCATATCGGTAAACTGAAATGAGGCAGACCAACCGTGGCTACGCCCGCCATATTGGGTGGGCCGCTGCACTTCCGCTCACGATTTGTCTCTTGTCATTGCCGCAAGCTTTCAGGCTGTCGGAGTCGGCAAATTATGCCCAAATGAACCTTGCGGCCGACCTCCGGACCACTGCATTTGCAGACATGACCCAGCAACTTCAAGCCGAACGTTTCCGGGCACTGCGGTTCGGCCTCAACCCTTCACTGAAGAATAATGCCGCCCTCGCTGAAGCTCGGCTGCGAACGGACGATGCTCTAGATCGGTTTGATGAAGCCATGAGCCGGGTGACCGCCTCAGGAGTTTCAGATGTGCTAGCAGATCAAATCGACGAATTGATGCTGAAGTTCTCCTCGCTTGCCCGACAAAGAAGGCAAATCGATCGTCATAAGTTACCATGGCGAGAGAGCTTTGCGGCATACTCAGCATTGGTAACTGCGGTGCTGGATTTGTCCCAATCACTGCATCTCGACAAAGTGACATTATCCGGGTCCACCAGGGCGCAGTGGTTTGACTTAACATTTTGGACCGGCAAGGATTCAAATGACCTTGGAAAAGAGGTTGGACCAGACTCATTTGACGTAAATGGAGAGCTTAGTCACCTTCAGAGCAATGTTCTCGGTCGGTTGTCCGAGATTAGTGCCTCATTGGATGCGGCAGATATCCACGAAACCGATATCACTCCGCAAAAGCTCAGAATTATCAAATTGCAGCTTGGAATTCTGGCAGATCTGGAGAACAGGATTCTCTCCGAAACCACTGACGAACCGGATAAGAGTGTCGTCCGATCCCTCATGTGTCGTTCGTCAATGTGCAACCTGCTCAGCACAGATGTTCTTTAAGGCTGAACACGCCGGCGTCGTGCGTGCGCGCAAAGTCCGTGCCATTGAGAAATACCTCTATCGGATAGCGTCGGACTGGTCGTCCATGGACAACGCTGTGTCCGAACGCATGCTGTCAGGTGGGATTTGTGGACACACATGCGGACACACACGAAAGTCACTTACATTTTAAATAAAAAAATCATACACTTATTTATATCCAACAAGGACTTAAAATCCCTCGACCTTGGTCGTACGGGTTCGACCCCCGTCGTCCGCACCAACTTGATGCGTCGTCTCCGCCACTCGACGTAGAGTGAAGTTCACCTAAGAGAGCGAATTACACTATTGATGCAAAGTGTCTCGCTTCAGAACCAGAATTTCCGGAAACATGCGAGGCTACAGACAGCGCTTACACATTTCGCAGCCCCATTGGAAAGCTGATAATTTGCCCTAAGACGGTGCGGGAACTAGCGCCATAACACATATCCGATCCGCCCAGTTAGGTCTCCAGACCCCGATGGGCATTGCCACTTTGCTCCACAAAGATTGCGCCTCAAAAACGCCCACCGCCATTCGCAAATTTCTTCATGCAGGAAGTCATACGGGATAGCGCAATCTCCGTCGTACGCTATCGTGTGGTAGATCGGCGCCACATTTAGTTCAATCTTCGCGAGTGCTTCATGAACGAAATCTGGAAAGAAATACTGTCTTACGTCGCACCGGCAACCGCGAAAGTCACGTGCCGGTATTGCTTGGTTTTTGGCACACGTCACGGGGTAGATGAATTTGTAGAGGTAATTCACAGATGTTTCAGCGAGGGGGCCTTCGAAAAGATAATTATCTCCGGCGGGGCTACCATGGGCAATCCTGTTACAGAGGCCAAAATTATAGAATCCGCCCTGCTAAACCGTGGCCTTCCGCCAGATGCCCTTATTCTGGAGCCGAACTCCAATAATACATACGATAATGTCGTTATGAGCAGGAGCGTTCTATTTCAGTTGGAGAGCAATATCGATTCCATTGCCATAGTCGGAAAAATAAGTTCGATGAGGCGATATATGATGACGATCAGAAAAAATTGGCCCGAGATCAATCGCGTTGTAGCCTATCCCGTAAACATATTCTCATCGCAGCCCGAAAAATGGTTTGACGACACCGAATTCAGAGGACGAGTCTTGGGAGAATTAGATCGAATTGCCAAATATCAACTGAAAGGCGACATAGAAGAAATTGATATCAGTAATTTTTCTTATTAGCTGCAAATTTGAAATTGAGAGTTTCGAAATCCCTCGACCTTGGTCGTGCGGCGTCGGCAGGTCTCACCCACTCCCCGGTAAAACGCTTGACGAATCTCCTTCGACAACCAACAATAGAACAAACAGGAAACAAAAAATCGGAGCACCCATGCTCAAACAATTGATGGACATGTTCGAGGCGGCGTCTTCCGCCTATGCCGAGAAGAACGGCATCGCGCGCGACGCGGACTGGCATGTGTTCAAGCTGCAGGAAGAGTTGGGGGAACTGACGCAGGTGTTTAACCGGGTCACCGGGCGTTCACCGGCCAAGGGGCGTACGGCGGAAGAGCTCAAATCGGCGCTGGCCGACGAGACGGCCGATCTCATCGGCCATGTGCTGCTCTTTGCCCGCGCACACGACATCGACCTTGCAGCCGCCATCGCTCGGAAATGGCAATTCAGGCCGGAAAGCCCTTGAGCTTCCCGGCCTGACTGTGGCGTGGGGCTGTTCGCGGTCCGCTTATGCCGAAAGCTTGGCGGCGATCTTGGCGACGTGGGCGCCCTGGTAGCGGGCGGCATCCAGTTCGATTTCGGAGGGCTGGCGCGAGCCGTCGCCACCGGTGATCGTGGAAGCGCCGTAAGGCGAGCCGCCCTTGATCTCTTCCAGGCCCATCTGGCCCTGGAAGGCGTATGGCAGGCCGACGACGACCATGCCGTGGTGCATCAGGGTCGGGATGAAGCCGAGAATGGTCGTTTCCTGGCCGCCATGCTGGGTGGCCGAGGAGGTGAAGACCGAGCCGACCTTGCCGACCAGCTTGCCGGCGGCCCAGAGACCACCCGTCTGGTCGACGAAGTTGCGCATCTGCGAGGCGACCGTGCCGTAGCGGGTGCCGGCGCCGAAGATGATGGCGTCGTATTCTTCCAGTTCGGCCGGGGTGGCGATCGGCGCCTTCTGGTCCATCTTGTAGTAGGAGGCCTTGGCGACTTCCTCGGAGACGAGTTCCGGAACGCGCTTGACGGTGACGTCGGCGCCGGCGGACTTGGCGCCTTCGGCGACGGCATAGGCCATGGTTTCGATGTGGCCGTATGCGGAGTAATAGAGAACCAGTACCTTTGCCATTTGCAAATATCCTTCGTTGTCAGAACTGTATGGGTCGAGACGTGTCGACGGCAATCTAGGGTTTCCGCGCGCCATTCCAAGAGGCGCAATTGGTGACGGACTGTTCACACCGGCACCGCCAAGTTTCACTTGCGCGCACCGTTTCGTCGCCTTTCGACCGTCTTTGCCCGGCGATTGCCCCCGGCGACTGTCCAGCGATGCCCCGTCGCCATGCCGCATTTGCAAATCGGCAAAACGGCGCTACCTATGGCGCAACACTTCATCAGGACGCTTTTCATGACCACTGCCACCGTCGTCACCGCCGCCATGCTCGCCATCGGCGACGAACTCCTTTCCGGCCGCACCAAGGACAAGAACATCGGCCACCTCGCCGAGGTGCTGACGCTTGCCGGCATCGACCTGAAGGAGGTGCGCATCGTCGCCGACGACGAGGAGGCGATCGTCGAGGCGCTGAATGCGCTGCGGGCGCGCTACACCTATGTGTTCACCTCGGGCGGCATCGGCCCGACCCATGACGACATCACGGCGGATGCAATCTCCAAGGCCTTCGGCCTGCCCTGCGTCCACGACGAGAAGGCGATGGAACTGCTCGGCGCCATGTACGAGCGCCGCGGCCTCGAATTCACCGATGCCCGCAAGCGCATGGCGCGCATGCCGAAGGGTGCTACCCATATCCCCAATCCGGTCTCCACAGCACCGGGCTTCATCATCGGCAACGTGCATGTCATGGCCGGCGTGCCGTCGGTGTTCGAGGCGATGCTCGATGCCGTCGTGCCGACGCTTGCCACCGGCTCGAAGATGCTGTCGGAGGCCATCCCCTGCCCGCATGGCGAAGGCGATATCGGCGGCCCGCTGGGCGATATCCAGAAGGCCCATCCCGACACCTCGATCGGCTCCTATCCGCGCTTTTCGGAAAACCGCTTCTTCACCGAGATCGTCGTGCGCGGACGCACCGCCGAAGCGGTCGCCGCAGCGGCGGCCGATGTCCGCCAGATGATCGAGGCGCTCGACCGCAAGAAGGCCGGCTGACCGGCCTTACGCCGCTCAAATGTAGGGCGCGCTGCCGGAAAACTGCAGGCCGGGAAAGACGTCGCGGCCGAGCGCCGAGGCATTGACGCCAAACTGCTTGTAAAGGGCGGCCGCCGCCACCTCGCGCACGTCCGCGGTCGGCATCAGGTCGCGCTGTTCAAACAGCGACGCGTCGTCGAGGCCCGGCCATTTGCCGATCACCCGTCCGCCGGGAATGGCGCCGCCCGCCATCACCGCCACGCCGCCCGTGCCATGGTCCGTGCCGCCGGTACCGTTCTGGCGGGCCGTGCGGCCGAATTCCGTCATCGCCACCACCACCGTCTTCGACCAGACGTCCGGACCGAGTGTCGCCTTGATCGTGGTGATCGCCTCGGCAAGATCGCCGGCCACCTTTTGGAACTGCGCCTTCTGGCTGAAATGCGTGTCCCAGCCGTTGATCGAGAAACTGGCAATACGGAACTCCTTCAGGAGGAAGCCCGCCGCCAGACGCGCGGTTGCGGCAACGCCCCTGCCCTTGTCGCCGCCGCGCAGGAGGTCGCTGTACTTGTCGGCGCTGGTCGCCTCTTCGATCGCCGCACTGAAGGCGGGATCGGACCGGTAGAGTCGCTTCAAAAACTGGATCTGGTCGTCGTTCAGCGACAGGTCGGCATCGCTGGACCAGTTGGCGGCGCGATTGGCGCCCCACAGGATCAGTTCCGAGGACGCGGCGACGTCGATCGCGTTGGCCTTGCCGCTGCCGGGGATCACCGACAGGCTGCGGTTCAGCCAGCCGGTCCGCTCGCCGTTGACGCCTTCGGCGCCGGTCTCGAGGATATCCTGGCCGTCGAAATGGCTGCGCCCGTCGCGGTACGGCGTCGACACCGCGTGAACAAAACTCAGCTCCTTCGCCTTCCACAAATCGGCGAGACCGCCCGCGGCCGGGTTGAGCCCAAAAAAGCCGTCGAGATCAATTAGCCCGGCATCGGGCGAAAGCGCCAGATCGGGCCGCAAGGTTTTCAAAAGCGGATCGCCGTAGGGCTGCACGAGGTCGAGCCCGTCCATCGCGCCGCGCAGCACGATGGCGACGAAGCGCTTGTCACCGGGTGCGGCCGCGAATGTCACCTTGGTCAGAAGCGGCGAAGCGGCCGCGCAGCACGCGCCGGCCAAGAGACCGCGGCGGGTGAGCGAAAAGGGAATGGCGTTCATGGCGATCATCCTAGCGACGGTTGAATTCGGGGGAAGCAAGCACCAGCGTCAGCCCGTAGGGCCGGCTCGGCGCCTGCGAGACGACCTTGCGGGTATTGTCGCCGGCGGCATCCGCCAGCACGTCGTCGACAAAGGCGCGCGGATCGCGGTCGCCGCCGAAAAGCTGCACCGCGTTGCGGCACCAGGCGATGCGTTCCGTCAGCTGCGAGGCGTTGATCCATTCCTCGGCGCGGTCGCCGAAGCCGGCCGGGCTTGAGGGGTTCCAGATCGGCTGGCCCATGCGGTTGAGGGCTGCCACCGTCAGATTGCGCAGCCGGCGCCGGCGCTTGTCGTCGTTGTTCGCAGGCGTCTGCGGCGCCATCATCGACATGCTGTCGCCGCCCATTGCCTCCGCATCGTCTCCTTCGGTCATGCCAGCCATCAGCGGCGACGAAGCGACGTCGAGCGCCTTCAGCCCCGAGACGACGAATTCGAACGGCCGCTTGGCCTTGGTCAGTGGCGCATTCAGCTGATCGGGATGGGTCAGCAGCACCTGGTAGACTTCGGTCAGATCTCCGTCGCTTTTCTCCCACGCCGCCTCCATGTCACCGACCAGAGACTGTGGCGGATCGTCGGCGACGAAATGGCTGGCGAGCTTCAGGCAGATATGCTGGCGGGTGCGCGGATCGGCGGCGAGATCGGAGAGAAGGTCTGTCGTGTCGGCAAGCCGGCGTCTGGCCCCGCCATAGTCGCGGTCGAGCACCGTGAAGTCACCCGGCTGCGCGAGCCTCGGCCGATAGACGGCCTCCATCGCCTTGCGGTCGACGGTCAGGCCCGTCAGCACCATCGCAGCCTGGCGCACATCCGTCTGGGTATAGCCGCTATGGGCGCCGAGCGTATGCAGTTCGATCATCTCGCGGCCGAGGTTCTCGTTGATGCCGCGCTTGCCCTTGCCCTCGGCAACCGCAAGCGAATCCGGCCCAACCGAAGTCGCCTGGTCGAGATAGTAGAGCATGGCGGGATGGGTGACGGCCGCCGTCAGCAAGGTGGTGAAACTGCCCGCGACGTTGGGTCGGATCGCTTCCGCCTCGAACAGCGGCACCATGGCCGCCGTCATCAGGTTCTTGGCCGTGCTGACGGAGAAATGGTCGAACCAGAAGGCGACGAGCCGCTCGTAAAAGGCATTCGGCGAGACGACCGGCTGCAACAGGCGCTGCGACAATGTCGTGCGGCCAGCCTGGACCAGCGTCCTGCGGTAATCCCGGACGGCCACGCGCTTCGTCGGATCGTCCCTGGCAGCACGCTGGAGTTCCGCCATCTCGGCGGCGGCCACAACGGCGCGCGACCGGTAGGCCTCGACAGACGGCATGAACAGTGGCGGCTCGGCAGAAGCCGTCGTCAATTCCGCGAGCAGTCCGTCCGCATTCGCGGCTCCCGTCGCTGTGGCAGACCGACCGAAGCCAAATCGTATGGATGCAAGTGTCGCGTATTCCAAGGGCAATGCTCGCCTCCCGATTGACGAAAAATGCCCCCACACACGGATAGTTTTATCGAAAAATGCGACCAAATTACAGCGCTGCGGGCATTTGGCGCCCGCATCCCCATATCTGGGGAGGCGGTAAAATCTTAAGAAACTGTTATTAATCAATGACTAGTGTTCACCGGTCATGTAGTGACTGCGATTGACCTTGCACGGTCAATCAATGTGGCATGCGTTTGAAACGGGCGGCAAATCCGGAATGACCCAGGTAGAAAATCTGCAGCGGAAACTGAAAGCCGCTCAGGCGGAAGCGGTCGCGAGCAACATCCACCTCACGCTGTTCGCCAACAGCTTTATCGCCCTCTCGCTGGTGATGGTGCTGCGCAGCCAGACCAACCTGTCGAAAATCTACATCTGGTTCGCCTGCGTGCTTGCCATCAACGCCCTTCGCTGCCTGTTCGTCCACATCAGCAAACGCCGGAAGCTCATCTCCACCAGTCCCGAAATGGTGTTGCGGGTGCTCGTCGCCGGCGCGGCCTGTTCGGGCATCAGCTGGGCAACGGTTCCGCTGTTCTTCGGTGACGCCACGGCCGGCGCCTATCATGGCCAGGCCTTCTTCATCGTCACCGGGGTGGCGGCCGGGGCGTTGATCCAGAGCGCCGCCTATGCACCCCACGCCCTTGCCTTCTTCGGCCCCGTCATTCTGGCGACCGCCATCTCGTTTTTCCGGATCGGCGACATGCTGCAGACCATCGTCGGCATCAACGCCACGATGCTGCTGTTCCTCATGATCCGCGCCAGCCTGAACAGCGAGAAGGCCTATCTCAAGAGCCAGCGCGCCGCGCTGGCTGCAACCTCCCTCGCCCAGTCGCTGTCCCTGGCCAACAGCGAGATCCAGAGCAAGAATACGAAGCTGGAGATCCTGGCGAACCGCGACCCGCTGACCGGCCTGGTCAACCGCGCCGTCTTTCACGACCGGTTGAAGCAGATGGTTGCCGAATGCCAGGTCAACAGGTCCACGCTCGCCCTGCTGATCCTCGACCTCGACCGTTTCAAGTCGATCAACGACATCTACGGCCATCATGCCGGCGACCGGGTGCTCATCGAATTTGCCGACCGGATCGGCGAACTGGTCGCGGAGGACGAACTTGTCGGCCGGCTCGGCGGCGACGAATTCGCCATTATCATCCCCGGCCCCGATGCGGCCGGCCGGGCCCGGCAGGTGGCCGAGGCGATCGTCACCCGGGCCACCGATCCCGTGACCATCGCCGGACGGCGCGCCATCATCGGCTCCAGCGTCGGCATCGCGCACTATCCGGAGCACGCATCGAACGCCTCGGACCTATTCACCTTCGCCGACATGGCGCTTTACGAAGCCAAGGCGCGCGGACGCCGTCGCGTCATGGCCTTCAACGACATGCTCTGCAATCGCATCCAGCGCGAGCGGCTGATCGAATCCAGCCTGGAACAGGCGATCGCCAATGGCGAAATCCGCGCCGTCTTCCAGCCGCAGGTGGTGATCGGCACCGGTGAGATCATCGGCTTTGAGGCGCTGGTCCGCTGGACCAGTGCGGCGTTTGGCGAAGTCAAGCCGGCGGAAATCGTCGATGCCGCAAGCGTCGTCCACTACTCGCGCGAACTGACCGGGCTGATGGCCAACGAGGCCTGCCGGCTGATCGCCCTTCTCGACCGGCGCGGCCTCGCCCATGCGACCGTCGCCGTCAACCTGTCGCCGCGCGAATTCGCCAGCTACTCGCCTTCTGCACTGCTCAAGGAGACAGTCGACCGCCACGGCGTGCGGCCCGACAGGATCGAGGTTGAAATCACCGAAGAGGCGCTGCTCGACACGAAATCCAGCGAGGCCGAGCTGAAGGCGATGAACGAGACGGGCTTCAAGCTCGCGGTCGACGATTTCGGCATGGGGCATTCCTCCTTCGCCTATCTTCTCGGCTTCAAGATCGACCGCCTGAAGATCGACCGCTCCTTCGTCAACGGAATTACAACGAACCGCCACAACCAGGCGCTTGTGACCGCGCTGATCAGCGCCGGACGCGCTCTCGACATCGACGTCCTGACGGAAGGCGTCGAAACCGTGGAAGACGCCGAAACGCTGCGCCTGCTCGGCTGCCGTCTGGCGCAGGGCTATCTCTACGGCAAGCCGATGCGGATCGAGGACATCGACCGCTGGCTGGACGAGAGCGTCTCCAGGCATCCGCCCTTCGCGCGGGTCTGACCCGCGACAGGACCCCGCCCGGCTACCATCCCCCGGCATGCACGAAAACAGCGGGAGGCCGATGGGCTCTCCCGCTGCTTTTCCTCCCAAGGTCATTCAACTCCTGGCCGGGTGCCCGATGTCCGGGGCCGGTGCGGCGCGGGCTTCGCCAAAGGCGACGTTGTGCTTCTCGTAGCCAAAGCCGGCCAGCAGCGCGACGGCAACGGCCACCACGACCGCGACGACGATCAGCGCCAGCGCATAGTCACCGTTCCAATGGGCGGCAAGCGTCGTCTGCAGCGTGGCGTTACCGGAGGCAAGCAGATTGCCGAGCTGATAGGCGAAGCCGGGGAACGTGCCGCGGACCTCGTCGGGCGACAGTTCATTCAGATGGACCGGGATCACGCCCCAGGCGCCCTGGACGAAGAACTGCATGATGAAGGCGCCGACGGCCAGCAGCACGGCATTGGGTGCATAGGCCCAGAGCCAAGACGCCGGGATGGCGAGGATGGCGGCAAGCACGATCGCCCGCTTGCGGCCGATCTTCTGCGAGAAG
Organism: Rhizobium sp. PAMB 3174; assembly: GCF_052908375.1. Taxonomy (NCBI): domain Bacteria; kingdom Pseudomonadati; phylum Pseudomonadota; class Alphaproteobacteria; order Hyphomicrobiales; family Rhizobiaceae; genus Rhizobium; species Rhizobium sp. PAMB 3174. The sequence continues at coordinate 1,929,220 of NZ_CM128608.1, forward strand.
GCGCCGAAGACGATGCCGCCGATGATGGCGCCGACATTGTAGACGATGGCAATCGCACCGACCGTGTAGCTGTCATAGCCGCGCTGGGTTTCCAGGAAGGTCGGGTAGATGTCCTGGGTGCCGTGGCTGAAGAAGTTGAAGGCGGTCATCAGGAAGACGGCCCAGATGAATAGCGGCACATTGCGCTTCAGCACGGTGAGGAACGGCTCGCGTCCGCGCTTCTGCTGGGCGATGAAGGCCGGTGATTCCTCGACGTTGCGGCGGATGTAGAGCACCAGCAGCGCCGGCAGCGCGCCGACGAAGAACATGCCGCGCCAGCCGACGATCGGGAACAGGAAGAAGAACACCAGCGAGGCCAGCAGATAGCCGGTCGGATAGCCGGCCTGCAGCAGGCCGGAGACGACGCCGCGCGATTCCTCCGGCACGGTCTCCATCGTCAGCGACGCGCCGACGCCCCATTCGCCACCCATGGCGACGCCGTAGAGCATGCGCAGCACGATGAACATGGTGAGCCCGGTGGAGAAGCCGGACAGGAGTTCGAACAGCGAGTAGAGGGCCACGTCGGCCATCAGCGTCGCCCGCCTGCCGAACCGGTCGGAGGCAAGCCCGAACAGCAGCGCACCGATCGGCCGCATGGCCAGCGTCAGGAAGATCGCGATCGAGACCTCCGGAACGCTGGTATGGAACTCGTCGGCGATGTGCTTGATGACGAAGACGAGAATGAAGAAATCGAACGCGTCGAGCGTCCAGCCGAGGAAGCTGGCGATGACGGTTCTGCGCTGCTGCGGATTCAGCGCTCTGAGCGAGTCCACGATGGACATGGCAAAACTCCTCCTGTTGCAGCCGGCACGCCGGAGCGCTCTCCGGATGCCGCCACTGGGGCATGGAACAAGGATGTAGAACGATGTGGCGGCGGGTGCCGGCTCGCCTTCGGAGGTGTGACGGGCGGAGGTGTGTCGGGCGACGGGCCGCGTTTCCGGGAGGAAACAATTAGCAATTGGGGCAAATCGGTGGACTGGCAACCGACTGCGACAAAATGGCCGCGACAAAGCGATCCACCTTCGGTCCATACGCCGAAAAGACGGCAGCGATTGACGCAGCCGCCTCAGCCGGTATTGCTGTCACATGCCGTGCGGCAAAGCCGCGGGACAACGACAGAAGGAGAACGGAATGGTGAAGCTGATCGGCGTTTCTGGAAGCCTGCGCAAGGGCTCGTTCAATACGGCGCTGCTCTCCGCCGCCACCGGCCTGATGCCGGAAGGCGCGACGCTTGAGACCGGCACGATCCGCGGCATTCCGCTCTACGACGCCGATCTCGAGGCCGAACACGGCATTCCCGACGCGGTCGCCACGCTCAAGGATGCGATCGCCGCCGCCGACGGTCTCCTGCTGGTGACACCGGAATACAACAACTCCATGCCCGGCGTCTTCAAGAACGCGATCGACTGGCTGTCGCGGCCGCCGGCCGATATCGCCCGCGTCTTCAAGGGCAAGCCGACCGCCATAATCGGCGCCTCGCCGGGCGGCTTCGGCACCATCCTGTCGCAGAACGCCTGGCTGCCGGTCATGCGCACGCTCGGCACGGACCTGTGGACCGGCGGCCGCCTGATGGTTTCGCGCGCCGGCAGCGTCTTCGATGCCGGCGGCAAGCTCACCGACGACAAGGTCGCCGAGCAGCTCAAGGCCTTCCTCGCCGACTTTGCCGCGCATGTGGCCAGGCGCGGCTAGTCCGGCGCAATCCGCCCTACCCCTTGAAGACGAAGCCCGCGCCGATCGCGATCAGCGCGAAGCCGATGGCGTGGTTCCAGGTCAGGCTTTCCTTCAGCCAGAAATAGGAAAAGCCGGAGAACACCACCAGCGTGATCACTTCCTGGATCGTTTTCAGCTGCGCCGGCGAATAGGCGTAGGAGCCGATGCGGTTGGCCGGCACCGCCAGGCAGTATTCGAAGAAGGCGATGCCCCAGCTCACCAGGATGACGATATAGAGCGGCGCGCCGCGGAATTTGAGATGGCCGTACCAGGCAAAGGTCATGAAGACGTTCGACGCGCACAACATGAGGATCGGCCAGAGATAGGCCGGAGAAAAACTGAACGCCATCGCGGGGCTCCGGGGACTTGAGGAATTCGCGGGCATGCACATAGCACGGCCGAACGATCCGGCAAGCGCAATGTGGGGCTCGCGACCACCTGCCACGGATGCGGTGCCAAGTCTTGCCCTGTCTCGCAACGCGACAATGATGAATGTTCTCACAACGCCAGACCGCAAGAACCGACACTTTATTGCCCGCTCCGGTTGCGCGATGGTCGCACCAACATCAATCGCCGGAGTCTCCCCGCCCCTATGCCGTCCGACCAGGATTTCGTCCCGCCGCGCCTCGCGTTCCGCCGCTTCTTTGCGTTCATCATCGACGGCATGCTGTGGGGTGCTGCGGCCAGTATCTTCTTCTATGTCCTGGGCTTTGCCGTTCCGGCGGTGCACTTCTACAACAATGCCCTTATTCCCTGGGGTAATCATTGCGAACCCGCCGCCTTCAGGGAGCCGCTCACCCAGACGATCGAGGACCTCTGGCCGTTGGCAGAGGGAGAAACTCGGTTTCACACCGTCTGCAGCGTGAATGGCGTTCTCGCTCCGCCAAGGCGAATACTTCACAGCGGCACGACCCTGACGGAGGGCGTCGTCGTCCAGACCCGCTCCCTTTCCGTTTTCGTCATGCCCAATGGGCAGCCGGCCTTCCCGAACCCGGTCGTCGGGACGTTCGTCACCTATCTGCCGCAGTTCCTTTTCCCCATCTTTATCGGCCTCTTTACCGGATTGAGCGGCCGGACGCCGGGCAAGCGCCTGATGCGGCTGAAGGTGATCGAGAATGGCAAATACGAGTTTGACAACCATCCGGACGTGACGACCGCCATCGCCCGGGAGCTGGTGAAATTCTGGCCTTATCTGGGCTGCCTTGCGCTGGTATTCGGCTCGACGTTTCTCGCCGCCTCAGCCAAACCGGATACCCTTCCGGGCCTCGTCGCGGCGGCACGAGCACTGCCGGTTCCGACCGAACTCGGCCTCTTCAACGTCGTACTTTTGGTCGTTGGCCTCCTCGGCCTCATCTGGTGGGTCGGCCCGCTCCTCTTCTGGCGCGGACGCATGTGGTACGACGCCATCATCGGCTGCCGCGTGGAGCGGCGCTAATCGGCGCCTGCCAGCCCCGCTAGGTATTCGTCGGCGAAGTCGATATCCAGTTCGACGAACAGCGGAAAATGGTCGCTGATCTGGAAGGTCCGCCATTCCTCGAGATAATAGTCCTCGCGCAGCGCGGCGCCTGCCAGCCACGCTGAACAGTCCAAATACTGTTCGTACACAATTGACATACACCCCAATTCATCGCAAATTTCATTTGTATGCAGTCGAATTTATTGAAATTTTTCTGCTGGATTGCCGCCGGTTTCGACAGAGGAAGCCGGCCAAGTTTCATAATTAGAAAAGTACCGGGCGGGCAACCGCGAAAGGGGATGGAAACACCTATATTTCAATAGTTTATAGGGGTTTCTGTAATGTCTCGACAGTTTCGTTATATCACCATTCTCGCCGCCCTTGGTGCAGCTGGAAGCGCAAGCACAGCCATGGCGGCGGACGCGTGCTCTCAAGCCATGCTGGAAAAAATTGCACCGCAGAGCGTAACCTTCACAAAAGTCGCATTGGACAGCGAGGGCAATGCGCAAGATTGCATCGTCGAAGGTTCCGTCACCACAAGCGGTTTCGGCGTCGAGCCCGGGTCTGCAAGGTTCAGCCTGCGTCTGCCGGCCAAGTGGAACAGCAAGTTTCTGATGCTGGGAAATGGCGGCTTTGCGGGCTCCGTTCGCGGTTCAGGCAATGGCGAGGATATCCAATATGCGCTCGAATCCCGCTACGCGACGGTCGCCACCGACATGGGTCACGAGGGCGAGAGTTCGCTCGACGCCACATGGGCGCTGAAGAAGGATGGAACGCCTGATCTCGCCAAGGTGATCGACTATAACTACCGGGCCACGCATGATGTTGCGGATACCGCCAAACAAATTGTCCGCGCCTTCTACGATCAGCCCATTCAGCGGTCCTATTTCACCGGCTGCTCGACCGGCGGTCGCATGGGCATGGTGGAGGCAAACCGTTTCCCCTCCGATTTCGACGGCATCATTGCGGGGGCTCCATTCATGGACATTTCGTCCATGCTGCAAATTCAGCACTTCCAGATCGCGCAGCTTGCCACGAAGGATGCGCATATCCCGGCCTCGCTGGTCCCGGTCATCAACAGTGCAATCACCAAAGCCTGCGATCCTGTCGATGGCGTGACAGACGGATTGATCCAGAATCCCGCCGCCTGTTCCTTCGATCCGTCGAGCCTGATCTGCAAGCCAGGACAAGCGGACGCCTGCCTCAATCCGGATCAGGCCAAGGCACTTCGCGCCTATTACACCGGGCTTTACACCGACGACAGACAACTGGTCTTTCCTGGCTATTCCCCGGCTGCGATGAACGAGACGTTCTCCAAATACATGGCCGGCAACGAACCGCCGCATGACATCAACGCAGCCGAACCATGGGGGAATAACGGCAACCCGCCCTCGCCCTTCGAATGGGCGTTCTCCGATCACGTCATCCAGTATTTTGTCGAAAAGGACCCGAAGTTCGACGTTCGGAAATTCGGCGTCACGGCGGATGGCACCATCAGCCGCGCGGCAGTCGAGCGTTTTCTTGAAGGAACGAACGAGGGCAATGGCACAAACCTCGACACCATCAAGACGTTTCTTGGCTCCGGGCGCAAGCTGATCCTCTATCACGGCCTTGGCGACCATGCCTTGAGCCCTTTCCGCACCATTCGCTATTACGATGATCTTGCGAAGGAAAACGGCGGTTATGACGCACTCCAGAAAGATGCGCGCCTTTTCACGGTGCCGGATATGAACCACTGCAGCGGCGGAACCGGTCCCGACAAGTTCAACACGCTGAAAGCCCTGGAAAAATGGGTGGAGCAAGGCGAAGCACCGACAAGCCTGTTGGCTGAAAGCCGGCAGGAGGACAACTCCGTCACACGTTCGATGCCGCTTTGCGCCTATCCGACAATGGCAGCCTATGACGGCAAGGGCGACGTCAACGATGCCGCCAGCTGGAGCTGCACGCCAAACCAGAAGATGCTCAAGGTCGGCAGCATCGGTATTGCCGCGGGTCTGACCGCTGCCGGCAGGCCCACTCAGTAATCGCTACCGGGAGATCCCGGGAAACCTGGGAGATCTCGCAGACGAACACACGAATGCCGTGTTCATCAAGCTGACCCCCGAACGTCGAAACCGACTTCGGGGGTTTTGCATGACTGACCACTGCACGCCATTCGCAGGGCTGCGAAATTTGACGGCGCCGAACCTCAGAGACACGGGTGGCATCACCCGGAGTGTCTCCTTCTCCCTGCCCGCGGGGAGAAGGTGCCCGGCAGGGCGGCTGCCGGGTGGAGCGGCGCTAATCGGCGCCTGCCAGCCCGGCCAGATATTCGTCGGCGAAATCGATGTCCAGTTCGACGAACAGCGGAAAATGGTCACTGATCTGGAAGGTCCGCCATTCCTCGAGGTAATAGTCCTCGCGCAGCGCGGCATCGGCCAGCCGCGCCTCCTGCAGGGCGAGCGCCTTTTCCGCCGTCTTCTTCTGCCCCTCGGCGCGCTTGCGGGCACTCACGCTCAGGTCCGGCTTCTGCAGCTTCTCGGTGAGCGCGGCGATCTCCGCTTGCGCCTCGGCCTTGCGACGTTCCGTCAGGTCGATGATCACCCGGTCGAACAGCGGAAAATCCTCCGGCCGGAACACCGAAATGAACGGGTTGAAGACGCCATGCGCCTTCTCCGATGCCGGGTCGGCCAGCATCACCCGCTTCGGGTCGGGCATGAAGGAGATCTGGTCGTAGAATTTCGTCTCGTCGGTGTTGGAGCCGATCTTGTTGCGAAACACCTCGAAGCCGTGCTTTTCCAGCGCATCGAAGGTCCGGTCCTTGTAGCCCTCGATGTTGAAGTCGCCGACGAGGATATGGGCGCGTTCCTTGTCCGCCTTCGCCTGGGCGGCGATGAACTTGGCGACCGCGTCGATCTCCTTCACCCGCCGCTCGAATTGCGGCGAATTCGGCGCGTCGTCGCCGAAATAGATATGCACGGTCGCGAAGTTGAACTTGAACCAGCCGGCCTGGAAGGTGCAGGAAAACGGCGTGCGGGCGAATTGCCGCTGCTTCGTGCCGTCGGAAATCTGGTCGTCGAAGGGCAGCACCAGCTCGCCGGCAATGCCGCTGAAGCGCACCTTGTTGCGGTCGAAGACGAAGGCCAGCCGCTCGCGGTTGCCGCCGGGCCCGAGCGTCACATCCGTCATGATGAAATCATAGGCCGGCCCGAGCGTATCCATCAGCCGTTCGAACGGCGCCAGATCGACGCAGATCTCCTGCACCGCCAGAATGTCGAAGGCGGAGATGATCTCGGCCAGATAGAAGAAGCTTTCGGGATGGCGCGGCCCGTGGCCGAAGCGGTTGTCGTCGAAATTGCGGATGTTCCAGGTGCCGAGCAGCAGCGTCTTGCCGACCTTGCGCTCGGGTATCTTCTCCACGAGCGAAGCCCTCAGCCGCGCCAGCCCCGCAATCGCCCCCTTCAGCCGAAGCCCCCGCTCCGGCTCCGGCAGATCGCGAAACGCATGTTTCAGACGCCAGTAAGCAACCATGTCCCACCCCCGTTGTGGACCGATCGGGATTGCAACGGCGAGTATAGCCGGGATTTGACGGTTTGACGATGGCGTCTCCTTCTCCCCACTTGCGGGGAGAAGGTGCCCGGCAGGGCGGATGAGGGGCTGGGCCTGATCCACCCGTTGAAACTTGCAACAAGCAATGCGGCTTCAGGGAGAAAATACCTCAAGTGGAAGTTTCGGCCCTAGTATTGATGGTGCGTTAATTAATGAATTCGAACAGAATCCCCAATCTGAATGGCGGCATTCGGGCGATCTCAAGCCGCCCTCAGCGAAATGCCTAATCGAGGATAGACTCGGTTACCTCAATATCACCTGCAGTCTCACCCGCGGCGACCGGAACATCCGGAAATCTTACGATGCCTGACATTTCAATCATGGCCAGACGGCAGCGGCGAGCAAATTCGTCGTCTGAATTACCGGAAAGATACTGTGCGGCAGCGTACAGTCGGTCGGTTGAAACTAATCCGTATGACATAGATGTGGCCGAGGTGATGCACTTATCGGTGAACTGGGTCTCGCGCTCACCCGGCTTCGTCAGGCGATAGCCGTTTCCGAACAGAATGCCTTTGGCCGGCTGATTGACTTCTTCGCGCTGAAGGTCTTCGTGCAGGTTGGTTGACAGCTGACGCAGCTTCTCGATATTTACTGCTTTGTTGTCTTTGCCTTCAGCTTCACCAAGGAGGCGGCCTTCCGCACTCTCAAAGACCGCGTCGAATTCCGATTTCCCGTCCTCATATGGTTCTGCTTTGAAGCCGAGCACCGTCAACGCAGTGATGATCGCGGCTTCCAACTGCTTGCCCTTCTCGAAGAGCAGTGCGCGTAGCTGCCCGGCATCCTCCAGCTTGCGGGATAGATCTTCCTTGGCGCGCTGGGCTTTCTCCAGTTCTGTCTCTGCCTGGAGCAGTTGCTGGCGAAGCTCGATCTCCGGGGCGAGCGCGAATTCGTCAGCTGACGCCCATTCGGGCTGCGGCGTTTTCTCACCATCGCTGGCAATTGCCTTCGATAGCGAGACAATTTCCCTAATCAGGGACGCGCAGAATTGTTCTCCTGCCGGCGACCAGACTTCACCTTCCTCTTCATCCTCAGCGAAGAACTCCTCGGCGATAAAATCCATGTCCGGAAGGAGCAGAAGCGCACCACCGGAAACCTTGCTCTTAAGGAACAGCCCGACAGGCTTCTGTCCGTGCTCAGTTTGAACACATACACCTTTGGCGTCGCTGTCCCAGACCACGTTGTAATAGGAGGATTGCCCAAACAGCTTCCAGTAAGGAGCCAGCAAGTCGCGTGCGCCAGCGGTCAGCGTCATAGCAGTGCCCTGCGTTGCCGTCCAGCGTGGCGATACAGGCAAACAATCGTAGCTCGTGACTAGGTCGACGTGTCGAGTAACTTTCTGATTGCGGCCGGTACCGGACGTAGATTTCGTGCCGGTTGCCGCGAAGACCTCCACAGGGGGCGGGAGGAATCCTACCACCAATTTTCCGGCTTCGACCGCCTGGGCAATCTCCCGCCGCCAATGAGCGCTCGCCTCGCGCATTTCGAACGACTTGCGATCGTTCAGGGCCAGCTTCCCCATGTACTCGCCGTTATCGTATTGGTATCTGATGAAATCAGACATGTCTGGTCGGAATAGTACGATGTCCCAATCCAGAAGCGATTTCTTTTCAGTGAAAGCCGCAAACTCTATGTCGTCGCCGGCCAGATCAAAACCAACAGTCAAAATCTTCTTAGGCATACAACCCCGCAGTCCCGTTGATAACTCCCAATGTATTGTTGGCCGAATACCCATTCAAGATTGACGGTTGCGGTCATCCCGGGAAATGTGACCTTCGAGGGTAAAACTTGCTACAGCTGCATGATAGTCAGTCTATTGACTTGACCAGCAATATCACCCTGGCTGGTTGACTCTAGTCACGCCTGAAAAGATCGCGATTTGATCATCATGTTAACCTGCTCAGACTAGCATCATCGTTCCGCGCCAAAAGGGTCAAACTTCAACGCTTAATCACAGCCCGCTTCTGACCCCGGAATGCCCCGTAGCACGCGTGACTTCGGTGAGTGTCTGCTTACTTGCGTCCCCCGCCAAGGAGCCGCCAGTCCGCTGGCGGCGCGAAATCAGCCGCTGCATAGCCGGAAGCCTCTCTCCGCACCTAGCGCAACAAGGCGGCAATGCTCTTTTCCACAGTTGCAACATCACTGCTTGCCCCCCGAAAGGGGACGAGACGCCCCGCCCCTCACCCTGGCCCTCTCCCCGCCTGCGGGGAGAGGGAACGGACGCATCGGCGAGCACCTCCGACACCTTTGCATCGCCCGCCCCGGTTGCGGCGGTCGCGAAAACCGGTAACCTCACGACAAGGTCACACACCGGCGGAAATCCCGCCATGCCGGGACACCGACGAGGGAGATGCCATGAAAACCGTTGCCGCCGGGGTGCTGGAGATTGCCTATCGCGAGACGGGGCCGGTGGATGGACCGGCCGTCATCCTCCTGCACGGCTTTCCCTATGACATTCACGCCTATGACGTGATCACCGAACGCCTGGCCGCCGCCGGGCATCGCTGCATCGTGCCCTATCTCAGGGGGTATGGGGCGACGCGCTTCCTGTCGGCGGACATGCCGCGGTCCGGCGAACAGGCGGCGCTCGGCGCGGACCTGCTGGCGCTGGTGGATGCGCTCGGCATCGAAAGCGCCATTCTCGGCGGCTATGACTGGGGCGGACGCGCCGCCTGCATCGTCGCGGCGCTCTGGCCCGAGCGGGTGCGCGGTCTCGTCAGCTGCGGTGCCGGCTACAACATCCAGAACATCGCCGCCGCCGGCACCCCCGCCCCGCCGGAGCAAGAGGCGCGCTACTGGTACCAGTACTATTTCCATTCGGCGCGCGGCCGCACGGCGCTGGAACAGAACCGCCGCGGCGTCTGCGAGTTCATCTGGAAAATCTGGTCGCCGACATGGCGCTTCGACCGGCAGACCTTCGCGCAGACGGCAAACGCCTTCGACAATCCGGATTTCGTCGACATCGTCATCCATTCCTACCGGCACCGCTTCGGCGGTATTCCCGGCGATCCGGCCTATGCCGGCATCGAGGCCCGCCTTGCCGCCCAGCCCGACATCGCCGTGCCGGCCATCGTCCTGCAGGGCGCCGACGACGGCGTCGATCCGCCAACCGAGGCCGATCACGACCAGCCGCATTTCACCGCGGCCTATCGCCGGCTGATCCTGCCCGGCGCCGGCCACAACCTGCCACAGGAAGCCCCCGACGCCTTTGCCGAGGCGGTGCTGGAGCTCGCCGGCCAGAACGAGCTTTAGGTCTGAGTGCGGCGCAAAACCGACGAGAGCTGGCACGGCACCGGCGGCGCGTCCCCTTCTCCCCGCCTGCGGGGAGAAGGTGCCCGGCAGGGCGGATGAAGGGCAAGTCCCCAGGCATCGTCCGTCTAGCCGCCGCTGACCTCCGCCAAAATCCACCCTCACTTCGTGCAGCCTTGCCCCTCACCCTGGCCCTCTCCCCGCAAGCAGGGAGAGGGGATGGACCCGCCCGCTTCCTGCCGTATCGTTGAGAGACCTCGCCACCGGCACCGCGTCCTACCCCTCGCCCGCCTGCGCCTCCGTCTCGAACAACACCCGCGCCGCCGAGCCGCTGCGGCCGATGATGACCATGCCGTCGCCGCCGTAGAGCTTCGTGCCCGGCGCCGGGGCGGTCACGGCGTCGCCGTCGCGGCGGTTGATCTGCACGACGAAGAAGCGGCCGTTCGCCCGCCGCTCGACCTCCTCGACCGCGATGCCGGCCGTGGCGCTGTCATGCGGCACCACCACGACCTCCATCTCCAGCCCCAGGCCGTGCAACGAATGGTCGAGTTCCTGCATCTCGGCGCTCGAGCGCAGGAAGCGCGAGGTCTGCGGATAGAGGATCATCTCGGCGATGCGCTCGGCGCCGATATGGGCCGGCAGCACCACCTTGTCGGCGCCGGCCTGCTTGAGCTTGTTTTCCGTCGACGGCACCTCGCCGCGGGCGATGATCTCGATTGCCGGATTGAGGCTGCGCGCCGACAGCGTGATGAAGACGTTGGCGGCATCGTCCGGCAGCACGCAGGCGAGCGTGCGCGCCCGCTCGATGCCGGCGTTTTTCAGCGTCTCCTCGCTGGTGCCGTCGCCGACCATGCACAGATGCCCGAGTTCGCGCACGGCCTCCGCCCGGTGTTCGTCGACCTCGAGGATGACGAATTTCCGCCCGGCGGTCTTCAGCTCCTTGGCGAGCATCAGGCCGATACGGCCGAAGCCGACGACGATGACGTGGTCGCGGAGCTTGTCGATTTCCGTTTGCATGCGCTTTCCTCCGAAAATCTGCTGCAGCTGGCTGATGGTCAGGAACTGCACCAGCGCACCGGTCAAAAGGATCGTGCCGGTGCAGCCGAAGATCATGGTCAGGATGGTGACGGTGTGCAGGTAGGAGGTGTCGATCGGATGAACTTCGCCGTAGCCGACGGTGTAGACCGTCAGAAGCACCATGTAAGAGGCATCGACGAAGCTCCAGCCGGCATGCATGTAGGCAAGCGTCGCCACCGCGACCACCAGGAGGTTGAACGCGATGATCCGGTTCAGCGTGCGCCCGGGTTGCCCCAGAAGGTTCATGCGTCATCCCCCGGACCTTGGGCGATTCCCTCTTTCGCCAGGCCCGCGGCCAGTATTTCACCGCGCGACGTGAATGCAAGATGCGGGCAGGCGCACGTCTGGCAAAACCGGGTGACAGTTTCTGTCAGCAGCGCCGCGCCTGTTGCCATTTTGTACTTCCCCGCCTCTTTCCTTTTCACCCGGCTGCCTCCATATTCCGGCCATGGCCAGATCACCGAAAAAATCCGACTCCCATCCGGGCGAAGCCCGGCAAGGGCGCAAGCCCGTCGCGGACTTTTCCGCGCCCCGCGTGGAGGCCAGCCCGAAGGGCGGTGCGGCCGTGAACGCAGGACAAGGTTTTGAAGAGGCGCCGCAGTCCTCCTTTGAAGGCGCGCCGCTGTCGGGTGACATCTCCGACTGGGTGCGGCAGCTGGAGGCGGAAGCCGAGGCGGCGGCTGTCGAGAGCCAGCGCGAGATCGCGTCGAAGGCCGGCAAGCACCGCAAGAAGGTGGAAAACGAGGCACGCAAGCATTCGGAAAAGGTCGAGGCGCAGAAGGCCGCCGGCGCCAACAAGAACACCACCGTCGCCAAGACGTCCCGCGGCGTCTCCATCGGCGCCTCCTCCGATCCGAAGACGCGCGCCGCCGCCGGGCTCAATCCGGTCGCAGGCCTCGACGTGTCGCTGGAAGACGCCGGCGCGCTCGCCAAGGGCAGCGTCACGGCCACCGTCGAGGCGCTCTCCGCGCTGATCGAGAGCGGCAATCCGCTGTTCAAGGACGGCAAGCTGTGGACGCCGCACCGGCCGGCCCGGCCGGAGAAATCCGAAGGCGGCATCGCCATCGAGATGGTCAGCGAGTACCAGCCGGCCGGCGACCAGCCGACGGCGATCAGGGATCTCGTCGAGGGTCTGGAAACCGGCGAACGGTCGCAGGTCCTGCTCGGCGTCACCGGCTCGGGCAAGACTTTCACCATGGCCAAGGTGATCGAGGCCACCCAGCGCCCGGCCCTCATCCTGGCGCCCAACAAGACGCTCGCCGCGCAGCTCTATTCGGAGTTCAAGAACTTCTTCCCGAACAACGCCGTCGAGTATTTCGTCTCCTACTACGACTACTACCAGCCGGAAGCCTATGTGCCGCGCACCGACACCTTCATCGAGAAGGAATCGTCGATCAACGAGCAGATCGACCGCATGCGCCACGCCGCCACCCGCGCCGTCCTGGAGCGCGACGACGTCATCATCGTCGCCTCGGTCTCCTGCATCTATGGTATCGGCTCGGTCGAGACCTATACGGCGATGACCTTCCAGATCCAGCTCGGCGATCGCATCGACCAGCGGCAGCTGCTGGCCGATCTCGTCGCCCAGCAGTACAAGCGCCGCGACATGGATTTCCAGCGCGGCTCCTTCCGCGTCCGCGGCGACACGATCGAAATCTTCCCGGCCCACCTGGAGGATGCCGCCTGGCGCATCTCCATGTTCGGCGACGAGGTCGAGCAGATCACCGAATTCGATCCGCTGACCGGCAAGAAGACCGGCGACCTGAAGTCGGTCAAGATCTACGCCAATTCGCACTATGTCACGCCGCGCCCGACGCTGAACCAGGCGGTGAAGTCGATCAAGGAGGAGCTGAAGGGCCGCCTCGCCGAGCTCGAAAAGGCCGGCCGCCTCTTGGAAGCCCAGCGGCTCGAGCAGCGCACCCGCTACGACATCGAGATGCTGGAGGCGACCGGGGTCTGCCAGGGCATCGAGAACTATTCGCGTTACCTCACCGGCCGCAATCCCGGCGAGCCGCCGCCGACCCTGTTCGAATACATCCCCGACGACGCGCTGATCTTCATCGACGAGAGCCATGTCACCATCCCGCAGATCGGCGGCATGTATCGCGGCGACTTCCGGCGCAAGGCGACGCTGGCCGAATACGGCTTCCGCCTGCCCTCCTGCATGGACAACCGCCCGCTTCGCTTCGAGGAATGGGACGCCATGCGGCCGGACACCATCGCCGTCTCGGCCACGCCCGGCTCGTGGGAGCTCGAACAGTCCGGCGGCGTCTTCGCCGAACAGGTCATCCGCCCGACCGGCCTCATCGACCCGCCGGTCGAGGTGCGCTCGGCCCGCACCCAGGTCGACGACGTGCTCGGCGAGATCCGCGAGACCGCGCTGAAGGGCTACCGCACGCTCGTCACCGTGCTCACCAAGCGCATGGCCGAAGACCTCACCGAATACCTGCACGAACAGGGCGTGCGCGTGCGCTACATGCATTCCGACATCGACACGCTGGAGCGCATCGAGATCATCCGCGATCTCCGCCTCGGCGCCTTCGACGTGCTGGTCGGCATCAACCTCTTGCGCGAAGGCCTCGACATTCCCGAATGCGGCTTCGTCGCCATCCTCGACGCCGACAAGGAAGGGTTTCTGCGCTCCGAAACCTCGCTGGTGCAGACCATCGGCCGCGCTGCGCGAAACGTCGATGGCAAGGTCATCCTCTATGCCGACAACATCACCGGCTCCATGGCCCGCGCCATGGAAGAGACCAGCCGCCGCCGCGAAAAGCAGCTCGCCTACAACGAGGAACACGGCATCACGCCGGAATCGGTCAAGGCGAAGATCTCCGACATCCTCGACTCGGTCTACGAGCGCGACCATGTACGCGCCGACATTTCCGGCGGTTCGGGCAAGGGTTTTGCCGATGGCGGCCATCTGGTCGGCAACAATCTGCAGTCCCACCTCAACGCGCTGGAAAAGCAGATGCGCGACGCCGCCGCCGACCTCGACTTCGAGACCGCCGCGCGCCTGCGCGACGAAATCAAGCGCCTCAAGGCCGTCGAGCTCGCCTCCATGGACGACCCCATGGCGCGGGAGGAGGCGCGGAGTGTGGAGAAGACCCCCTCTCCCCACAAGGGTGGAGACAGGGCGCAAGCGGCAGCCCCGCGCACGACGGACTCCCTCCCCCCTGTGGGGAGGGTTGGGGAGGGGTCAGGCGACACCGCCACATACTTCCGCAAGAACTCCCTCGACGAAATGACCGTCGGCCGCACCGAAAAACCGGTGACCGGCAAGCTGCCCCAAAAGCCGGCCGATGGATCGATCTCCCCCCTCACGGGGAAGGTTGCGGAAGGGCAAGACAAGGACGACCCCCGCCCGCTCGTGCGCGGCAAGGTCGGCGCCGGCTCCTACGAGGACCCGGCCGAGGCCAAGCGCAAGAGCCGCACCAAGGGCAAGACGGGGAGACCGGGACGCTGAGTGCCCCACCTCTCCCCTTGCGGGAGAGGATACAAAATCAAGGCCTTGGCGCAGCCAAGTCTTAGATTTTGTTGGTGAGGGGGTGATACGCGGCCGCCTTTGCCGATGAACCGATCCCGAGAGCCGTTTCAAGCCGCGAACGCGCGGAGCTCAAGCGCAGCGCCGGGGATGACAATTGCCGGCCTACCCCCTCTCTTGGAATTTCTAGCACTTACCGCTTCGCGCTAAGACGCTGAAATTCCATTCTCCCCCGCCAAGGGGGAGATGGCACCCCGCCCCCTTCACAAACTGATTCAACACCCTGCCAAACCGATTCCGGAAACGCCGCCAACCCGTTCAAATCGGAGTCCTTTCCGCCCCCGGTCCACCGCCGAGCCCGCCGCATTCGGCGCCCGAATCCCGCCACCGGAACCACCGCCGATCACCCCCGGCCCTGCGCATGGCTTCGGGCGTTTGGCGCTGCGATCGGTGCACTGGATCGATCGCTCCGCTGCGCGGACCGCGCATCACGATGTCAGGAAAATGCCGCATAGTCCGCGCAAGGAATCCATGGCACTTTAGCGACGGACCAGCAGCGAAAGGCACGCCATGCCAGACATCGGCAGCATATTCTCCCCCACCGATCTCCTCCTCATGGTCCTGATTGCCTGCGCCCCCGGCACCCTGCTCGGCACCGCCATCGGCGCCTGGGTCTACCCCCGCCACCGCATCACCGGCGGCATCGTCGGCTTCATCGCCGGGTTTGCCGTGTCGTTCGGCGCGTGGGCGGCGTATTTTGCTGTGGTGAAGTAGAGAAGCGCGATCACTGCATCACCCTCCCATTCCATCGGAGAATTCCTGCGCAAGCGTTGAACTGCCCTCATCCTCGGGCTTGTCCCGGGGATCCAGCCACCGCGCTTCTGCGCGGTGAATGACTCATTGATAAAGTGGTGAACGCTCCATCCCCTCACCTGAAAAATCTGCGACTTGGCTGTGCCAAGACCGTGATTTTATGGCACTAGATAACAACTGCCATCAGTGGCCGCTTCCGGCCGATTGCGGCCATTCATTCGTGATATGCAGAAAGTTTCACGCTCTCTACAGGGGGCTTCGTTACCAGAATGCCCGCTGCGGGAAGCTAATCGTGCCGTGGGCAAGCAAACCGGCGTCAGTCGCTGACGCCAGATGAATAAAAAAACGCTCTATCCGAAATAAAGCTTGGTCGCTGAGTTGAATCCGACCACTTGGAGTCTGGGTCCAACGAAAGGTTGGTATTGCAAAGCCGTGAGCGAAACTGTGTCTGACTTTAAGTATGCCGTTTAGAAAGTCCTGTGACTGCTGCCTGTTGAGTTGTGCTTTTCGCCAAGTCCAGTCTGAAATCGGATCGTAACCGGTACAACTTATCAGTAGTTCTCGCGAATTTTCCCAATTTGGCGTGTTAAATTTACATAATTTTTGGTAAACAATCGGCGAAAATAGAGAGTGTATACTGGAATAATCTACGACAGAATTATCTGCTATTTTTTGCAGGAACTCCATTATTACTTGATTGAGGTATGAGTCCCAGCCCGCCACGTATTTCGCCAGTGCGGCATGAAAAAAACGCGTCTTTTGATCGTGCGAGACAGGGCGAAGGCGCGCGTCTTTTCCAACAGCCCGCAATTCGCGAGCTGCCTCCACGGACGATTGAAATCGAGTGTAGGAGACGCTCGACATTCAAAGCCTCGCAACAAACTCGTGAAGCGCGACCTTATAGTTATCAAGAGGGCCTTCGTTGAGTTGGACGCGTTCACCGTCAAATTCCTTTGGACCCGGTTTCAGTTTGAATATCGGAGTTCCAGTTGCTGCGCAGTATACTGACGCCCCGTGATAATCAGGAATTTGAACAAACGCATTACTTGGTTTTTCTTTTGGAATCGCGTAGAAACTTCTGTGTTTTTCGTGAATAGCGTCTACAGTTTTCTTAATGCGCTCGCTTACCACCCGAAAAGCTTTACTTGGTTGGCCATCATAAAGCGTAACGCGATTTGAAACGAATGTGTGAAGCCTCGGTTGATTAATGCCCTCTTCATCCGCTTTACGTGCAAAACTAATCTTCGCATATGTCTCTGTGTGCTTGTCTCCTACGCCGTAAAGCAGAGCAATAACATTTTCGATGCCACGCCTTGAACTGTCGTCAGCAGTAAACGGGATGATTACATTATCCGCAGCCACTAACCCAAGCTGGGTGTAAACTGCGAAGCTTGGGTTACAATCAATTATAAATATTGAGTCTCGTGGTCCGCTTCGCCGTTTAAGGGCCTGACGAAGATCGTTAATCCATCCTATCACCTTCGCCCAAGCATCAAACGGGACGGCTAATTGAGAAGTCTGACGGATAGCTTCGGAGAGAATTTCCAGAAGATTATCACCACAAACGAGCCAGAGATTTTCTGGAATTTTTGGATTGAATTTTTTTGGGTGCGTCAAGTAGGATTCAATGTCGTCAATCATCCTAAATGGAGAGTTTAAGCGGTCCTCTAAATAGCCAGCTACTGTACATCTGGGCTTGGAATTTGTGAGTTCTAACAACGCTTTTGCATCAGGATCGAATCCGCCGAGAAGAGTTTCAGACAGGTTTCCTTGAGGGCACAAATCGATAACATAAACGTCGGTATCAGGATGGAGGTGAGCATACTCCGTTGATGCAATAAAAGCTAAGAAGCTCTTCCCAACGCCACCTTTGTTATTCCAGAACGCGTAACCCGTCATGACTGCCCTCATTTATTCTGAACTGCGATGCCGAGACACAAGCCATACAGCTACATGGTCAGAGCGGCTAGCTAGAGTTGGCAATGCAATCAGTACGCATTAGTGCCTTAGCAATGCAAGGGGCTCACTTCCATGCACGAACCTTATCGGTCAGTCTACATTCACCGCAGCAAATCAAATGGCGAGGTGAAGCGGTTCAAAAGTTTTAAAGTGAAACTGCTATCCCCCAATAGGTATGTAAGAGACTGTAAGTCTCCTCTTGGCGCAAAGCGACCATCGCGCACGATCGCCGGCTGGTGGCAATGGCTATGTAATTCTGTGATTTTGCATCCTCCCCCGCCAAAGGGATAGGCAAACCGCCGGCCGCCACCCCCGGCCCTCCGCATGGCTCCGGGCGTTCGCTGCTTGAAACGATTCACTGGATCGTTTCATCGGCAAAGCCGACCACATCTCACCCCCTTAAATCCCCCTCCTGAAAACCCGTGCCATACTCGTTCCGTTCCGTGTGGATAGGCCGGGGGAGCGAACCTGGCGAGCGGAACCGGCGCTGACGGGTGCGGGCGATCGCAGGCTCATATCCGTCGGGGTTCGCGAACGGTCCCCCTCGGCCCGTGCGGTTCCCGCGATGCGGGGGCCATACAGGACGCAAGCCGTTGCGTGCTGGCGGGTGGGCAGACCGGTCGGGTGCGGAAACGCCCCGCCGGCGCGCCCTTGAATGATGTGCCTTGGAGGCACGCAAGGCCCTGCCGCAAGGCAAGGCCGCAGAGGGATCCGCGGGCATAAACCGCCGAACGAGGCGCCCGGAAGGGCCATGATACCAAACAAAAGATGAGGCACCCCGGGCGCTTCGTCCTTCATACCCTTCATGCCACGGCCGGCAACGGCGCGTGAAGGGGAAGGTGTGTCGGGAGGGTAAGGACAGGAATGGAGACGCAGACGATGGCCACCAGCAACACCCGTCATCCCGGACTTGATCCGGGATCCAGCAGCGCGATGTCCATCGCGCCAGGGACTCCCTTGGAAGGGAGGCGTCCGCCGCCCCTTCTCTCACCGCGCGGACGCGCGGTGGCTGGATCCCCGGGACAAGCCCGAGGATGAGGGAGGGCGACGGCGGCGGCGCGCTATCTCCCCCCTGGCGGGGGAGAATGGAATTTCAGTGTCTTGGCGCGAAGCGGCAAGCGCTAGAAATTCCAAGAGAGGGGGTCAGGGCCACGCCTAGCGAAGCAATCCCCTCACCTGAAAAATCTAGCACTTAGCCTGACGGCTAAGATGCTGATTTTTCTTCCTCTCCCGCAAGGGGAGAGGTGTCTTCAACCCCAAACCCAAACCCGAAAGGAACCCCCATGCGCATCACCGCATCCGAAACCCTGATGACCGAACTCCGCCGGCTGGCCGAGATCTGGGGCGATCCCCTCGCCTGTCCGACGCGGCGCTGCCGGCGGGCGCGGCGGTGCGAGGGCCAGCTGACGGCGGCGGGCTATCCGCGCTGCGCCGGCGCGGACGAGGCCAGCGGCCACGGCACCGGCACCGGCACCGGCGCCCGATGGACTTGGCCGGCGGAGCGCTCTAGTGTCGCGCCGACCGACACCGACGGAGCCCGCCCGTGATCCACCGCCCCGCCGCAACACCCGACACCGGTTCAGGTTCGGGCCGCGCCATCCGCCCGAAACCCATCCGGCGCCTCGCCCTGCCGGCCGCGCTCGTCCTGCTGTCAACGCTCCTGCCCGCCGCGGCCAGCGCCGGCGGCAGCGTCAGCGAGCGGGTCGAGACCTATGCCGTTTCCGGCGCGAGTGGCGCGGCGCTCTACGAATCGATCGGCCTTCACGGCCCGAAGGCCGGCGGCGGGCGGGCGATCGCCCATACCGGCTTCCGCCTCACCTGGCGGCGCGACTACCAGAACCGCGGCAGCGCCTGCGTCATCGCCTCCGCCGTGCCGAAGCTCGTCATCACCACCACGCTGCCGAAAGCGAAGGGCCGGCTGTCGCCCGAGGTCGCCGCGAGCTGGAAGACCTTCGTCGACGGCGTGGCCGCGCATGAGCGCGTGCATGGCCAGCACATCCGCGAGATGGTCGAGAAGATCGAAGCCGCCAGCATCGGGCTTTCGGCGGAGAACGACCCGAAATGCGCCAAGGTGCGCGCCACGCTGCAGGCCCGGCTGAAGGTCCTCTCCGACGAGCGCGTCGCCCGCGAGCGCGATTTCGACCGCGCCGAACTCTCCCCTGGCGGCACCGTCCACCAGCTGATCCTCACCCTCGTCAACGGCCCGTGACGGGACGGTTCAATCTCCCCCCGTGTGGGGGAGATGTCCCGACAGGGACAGAGGGGGGTGAAGCGGAGAATACGAAGGGTGGCGGAAGAGGCAAAGTTCACCCCCCTCTGTCGGCTTCGCCGACATCTCCCCCACAAGTGGGGAGATCGGGCAGGACGCCGGCGCAACAGCCCCTTCTCCCCCTGGGGAGAAGGTGGCCCGAAGGGCCGGATGAGGGGTTTTCAGGCAGCCAAGGGGAACCCCTCATCGCCTCACTGCGTTCGGCACTTCTCCCCAAGGGGAGAAGGGGAAAAACGCCCCTACTCCGCCGCCTTGGCGGGCTGGGCCTCCAGCGCTTCGAGCTCGTAGGAATATCCCTCGAGCAGCGAATAGGCCTTCTCGATCGCCTCGATCTGGTTTTCGGTGTTCTTGATCGCCTCGGCGATCGCCTGCGAGCGGGCGCGCAGCATCGAGCCGAGCACGTCGGTTTCCGGCTTGCGGCCGAGGCGGTCGACATGCTGGCGGATGCGGGTGCGGTGGCGCTCCAGCTCGAGGATGTGGAAGCGGTTCTTGAGGATGTCGTCGGACAGCTTGCGGCGCATGGCGGCCAGCGGATCGAAGGAGCCGGGGTCGCGCTCGTCGAGGATGACGTCGTTGATCAGCGTCTCCAGCATCATGACGCCCTTCAGGTCCTTCGGGTCGGCCAGCTGCGGGTCGTAGCCGGTGTCGTCATAGACCTTGCGGCGCACCGGGTCCTTCAGGAGGTCGTAGGCCGCCTGCAGGCGCTCGAACTCGCCGGGATCGCCGCCCTGGTCCGGGTGCGCGGTCTTGGCCTTGGTGCGGTAGGCCGCCTTGACGGCCGGCTCCTGCGCATCACGGTCAATGCCAAGCATCTGATAGGGATCGATCAATCTGCCACCTGCCTTCCGGGCTCCGTCCGTTACCTTCACCTACTCCCGCGGGCCGCTTGCCGCAAGCCCGCCGGGTCGACTGCCGGGTCGCGAAGCGCCGGGCGTCACCGCCATCATCGGCCAAAACCGGCGGCGAAATTGTGGTCGTGGCAATCAAATCAGCAAATTACCGCGTATTTTCCCCGCCGACAAATTTCGTGGGATAATTCCAGGGACAGAGAATGGCGGCGGCGGTCGGTCATCCAACCAACGCTTCCTTAACCGGCGCGGGCTAAAATCCGGTCCGCATGGCATTTTAGGGAGACTGAGGGCATGGTTGCCTTCCGCTTTACGCATTACGATCTCGGCCGCATCAAAGCCGGGCAGATGATCGAGGTGACGCTGTCGGCGGTCGCCAATGTCCGGCTGATGACGCCGGAGAATTTCGAGCTGTTCAAGCAGACGCGGCCGTTCAAGTTCAAGGGCGGCATCGCCCGCAAGTCGCCGCTCAGGCTCGCCGTGCCGGAAGACGGCCACTGGCATGTCGTCGTCGACATGGAAGGCCACAAGGGATTCGCCAATTCCGCCGTCAAGCTGGTCGCGCCGCCGGCCCCGCCGCCGCGCATGAGCAAGGCGTCGTAGCCCCGCGATCGCGGGTCTACTTGCCGGAGCGCTCGCGCCGGAGCTTCGCCCACCAGTCCAGCCGCTTGCGGATCTCGCGTTCGAAGCCGCGCTCGGGCGGGTCGTAGAAGGTCTTTCGGCCCATCTTCTCCGGAAAATAGTCCTGGCCGGAAAAGGCATCCGGCTCGTCATGGTCGTAGCGGTAGCCGTCGCCGTAGCCCTCGCCCTTCATCAGCTTCGTCGGGGCGTTCAATATGTGCTTGGGCGGCAGCAGCGAGCCGTTCTCCTTGGCCGCCCGCATCGCCGCCTTGAAGGCCGTGTAGACGCCGTTCGACTTCGGCGCGGTCGCCAGATAGACGCAGGCCTGTGCGAATGCGAGTTCGCCCTCCGGCGAGCCGAGATAGTCGTAGGCGTCCTTGGCGGCATTGGCGATCACCAGCGCCTGCGGATCGGCGAGCCCGATATCCTCGACCGCCATGCGCACCAGCCTTCGGCCGAGATAGAGCGGGTCCTCGCCGGCGTCGAACATGCGGGCGAGATAGTAGAGCGCGGCATCCGGGTCGGAGCCGCGCACCGACTTGTGCAGCGCGGAGATGAGGTTGTAGTGGCCGTCCTGGCCCTTGTCGTAGACCGGCGCGCGGCGCTGGACGATGCGCGTCAGGCCCTCGGTGTCGAACACCTCGCCCTCGCGCGCCGCCCGCCAGACTTCCTCGGCCAGTGTGAGCACCGCCCGTCCGTCGCCGTCGGCCATCCGCACCAGGCTGGCGCGGGCGTCCTCGTCGAGCGGCAGCGCCCTGCCCTCCGTGGCCTCCGCCCGGCTCAACAGTTCGCCAAGGCTTTCCTCGTCATGCGGCTTGAAGGTCAGCACCCGGGCGCGCGACAAAAGAGCGGCGTTCAGTTCAAAGGACGGATTTTCCGTCGTCGCGCCGACGAGGATCACCGTGCCGTCCTCCATGACCGGCAGGAAGCTGTCCTGCTGGGCGCGGTTGAAGCGGTGGATCTCGTCGACGAAGAGCAGCGTCTGGCGGCCGTTCATGCGGCGCGTGCGGGCGGCCTCGAAGACCTTCTTGAGGTCCGCGACGCCGGAGAAGATCGCCGAGATCTGCTCGAACGCCAGCCCTGCCTCGCCGGAAAGAAGCCGGGCGACCGTCGTCTTGCCGGTGCCGGGCGGGCCCCAGAAGATCATCGAGCCGAGCGAGCCGGAGGCGATCATGCGCCTCAGCACCCCGTCGTCACCGGTCAGATGCGACTGGCCGGTGACATCGCCGAGGCTCTGCGGTCGCAGCCGGTCGGCCAATGGCCGGCGGTTCGCCACATCCTCGGGGATCTGCGGGGCGAAGAGATCGCTCATCGGAAGGATTGCCTTATGTCCTGGCCGCCGCGGTTGATGTCGAAGGACCAGAAGCCCGGATCGTCGGCCAGCATGGCGGCGAGCGTCTTGGTGCTGTCGACCTTCTGGCCGTTCATGGCGACGATGATGTCGCCCGGCTTGAAGCCGGCGCGGACAGCCATGGCGTTGTCGGCAAAGTCGGAGATGACGACGCCGGTCTGATCGGCCGGCAGGTGCAGTTCGGTCGCGACCCGCGGCGACAGGTTTTCGACGATCGCGCCGGCCAGCGGATTGTTGCCGTCAAGCGTCCGGGTGTCACGCGGCACCGTTTCCGGTGCTACGCTGAGCTTAATGTTCATGTCGCGCTTCTTGCCGTTGTCGATCACCGTCAGGTCGACCGTCTGGCCAAGACCCGCCGTCGTCAGCCGGTAGCCGAGCGCGTCGGGATGCTCGACCTCCTCGCCATTGACCGCGACCACCACTTCGCCGGTCTTCAAACCCGCCTTGTCGGACGGGCCGTCCTTGATGACCTTGGTCACCAGCGCGCCGCGCGGCACCGGCAGGCCGAGCGCTTCGGCGACATCGGAGGTCACCGGCTCGAAGGAGGCGCCGATATAGGGGCGTTCGAAGCTCTTGGCGCCGCTCTCGGCCGCCTTGACGAAGACGCGCACGAGGTTGGACGGGATGGCGAAGCCGATGCCGTTGGAGCCGCCGCCGCGGGTGAAGATTGCCGAATTGATGCCGATCAGCTCGCCGTTCATGTTCATCAGCGCGCCGCCGGAATTGCCCGGATTGATCGATGCATCGGTCTGGATGAAGAAGGAAAAATCGGAGGACTGCAGCTTGTTGCGGGCGAGCGCCGAAACGATGCCGCTGGTCACCGTCTGGCCGACGCCGAAGGGATTGCCGATCGCCAGCACCAGGTCGCCGACCTCGGCATTGTCGGAATTGCCGATCGGCATCGCTGTGAAGCTGTCCTTCGACTGGATCTTCAATACCGCGAGATCCACGCCGGCGTCCTTCAGCACGACCTTGCAAGGGTACTCCCGGCCGTCGGCGAGCGCGATCTTGATGTCGTCGGCGCCGTCGACCACGTGGTTGTTGGTGACGACGAAACCGTCGGCCGCGACGATGACGCCGGAACCCAGCGACGACTGCTTTTCGGTCCTGTTCGGCATGCGCTGGCCGAAGAACTGCTGGAAGAACGGATCGTCGAACAGCGCCGAGCGCCGTTGGACAAGCCGTTCGGCATAGACGTTGACCACGGAGTTCTTCGACTGCTTGACGAGCGGCGCAAAGGAAAGCTGCATTTCCTCGCGGGTCGAGGGAACGGTCTTGGTATCCTGCGCATCGGCAAGCGGCGCGGACAGCACGAGACAGGCGATAAGGGCGAATGAGGCTTTCTTGATCATCTTGTTTTCCGAATCCCAGTTCTGGCTGCACTTTATCTAGGGTTCCGGCAATCGGAACGGTAGACCGGCGAGACGACGCGATAGCGGACGCACCTCGCGTGAAGACGCCTCGAACGACATAGGGATGTCGCAACCCTCTTCCCAAGGGTCAACTTAATTCCATGTTAGATTCGCCAGACGATTGCCAACGGAAGGATCGCCATCATGAAGATTTCAACCGCTTTGCCCCGGCTCGCACGCCACGCACTATTGCCGGCCTTGCTGTTTGCCGCGCCCGCGCCCCTCGCCCATGCCGCAAGCTTCGACTGCGACGCCAAGGGGCTTGCTGCCGACGAACAGGCGATCTGCGACAACCGTGATCTGAACGATCTCGACGTCAAGATGGTGACGGAATTCCATTTCTTCGAAGGACTGATGGCCATGGGCAGCAGGGGCGAGCTTCAGGACGAGCAGACCGCATGGCTCGCCAAACGCCAAGCCTGCGGGCCGGACAAGGCCTGCATCAAGGCTACCTATGACGAACGCCTGAAGCAGTTCGACGACCTCTACAACAAGCTCGAACGGCCGGCGATGTGGCGTTGATTGACGGGTTTCACGCGACCTTTGCCTGATGCTCCAGCAGAAAGCGCACCGCATAGGCGATGTTGCGGGGAACCGGCTTGTCCTTGCGGTAGCTCGCAACCTGCCGTCTGGAAATGTCGAGCGCCGCCGCCATTCCGTCCAGTGTCATGTGCAGATCGTCCATGGCGCGACGGAAATCCTCATTGTCGAACTCGACCGGCGGCAAGCGCAGCAGCCAGAGCGCAGAGAATTCGAGGTCCCCATCCCACTCAAGCGCATCGCCGAACTCGCTCACACGCAGGGACTGAAAGAGTGCATCGTCCTTTCTCAGACGCTGGTAGATACGCCGGCTTTCCAATGCCGGCGCGAGATCGACCACGCCAGTCTCTCCCGTCGACAGCCGATAGCGCACAAGGCGATTTTCCAGCGGAAGCGCTTCCGCGATCCGCGGCATGATGGAGCCGGACGAAACGATATCATCTTTCATTCAAACGCCTCCATTCGCCTTCCAGCACGGTGCGGTTCTCGTCGGCCCACGCCAATGCGATTTGCAGGCTCTTCCGGTCCATTTCGCCCGCAATCATGACGAAGTCAGCGATGCGCACCGCCCCATGATGATCCGGCGTGACGATATGAAAGTGCGGTGGATGATGGTCATCCGCAAACATCCGGATCACAATGTTTCCGATCCGGACCAGCGTCGGCATCGCACACCTCTCACCTCGAAAACATAGTGCGCCATGTGCACTATGTCGAGTCGGGAATGCGAGGAACCCTATTCCGGAAGGATGCGCACGGCGCCGCGGTCGGCGGACGAGGCGAAGGCGGCGTAGGCCTTCAGGGCCGTGGTAACGTTGCGCTTGCGGGCATGGGCGGGCTTCCAGCCGGCCTTGTCCTGCTCGGCGCGGCGGGCTTCAAGCTCGGCGTTCGACACCTTGAGGTTGATCGTCCGGTTGGGGATGTCGATCTCGATCGTGTCGCCCTCGCGCACGAGGCCGATGGCACCGCCCTGGGCTGCTTCCGGCGAGGCATGGCCGATGGAGAGGCCGGAGGTACCGCCGGAGAAACGGCCGTCGGTGATCAGCGCGCAGGCCTTTCCGAGGCCCTTCGACTTCAGGTAGCTCGTCGGATAGAGCATTTCCTGCATGCCGGGGCCGCCCTTCGGGCCTTCGTAGCGGATGACGACGACATCGCCGGCAACCACTTCATTGCCGAGGATACCCTTCACGGCCGCATCCTGGCTTTCGAAGACCTTGGCCGGACCGGTGAACTTCAGGATCGATTCATCGACGCCAGCCGTCTTCACGATGCAGCCGTCGAGAGCGATGTTGCCGTAGAGAACGGCGAGACCGCCATCCTTGGAGAACGGCTTTTCGACGGAGCGGATGACGCCCTTTTCGGCGTCGGTATCCAGGTCGTCCCAACGCGAGGACTGGGAGAAGGCAACCTGTGTCGGTACGCCGCCCGGCGCGGCCTTGAAGAAGGTCCGCACGCTTTCCGAATTGGTACGGGTGATGTCCCAGCGATTGATCGCGTCGCCGAGCGTCGCCTCATGCACGGTCTTGCAATCGGTGTTCAGCAGGCCGCCACGCTCGAGCTCGCCGAGGATGCGCATGATGCCGCCGGCGCGATGCACGTCTTCCATGTGCACGTCCTGCTTGGCCGGAGCCACCTTGGAGAGGCAGGGGACGCGGCGCGAAAGCTTGTCGATGTCATCCATGGTGAAGTCGACGCCGCCTTCATAGGCAGCGGCCAGGATGTGCAGAACGGTGTTGGTCGAGCCGCCCATGGCGATGTCGAGTGCCATGGCATTTTCGAAGGCCTCCTTCGTGGCGATCGAACGCGGCAGGACGCCATCGTCGTCCTGTTCGTAATAGCGGCGCGCCAGATCAACGATCAGGTGGCCGGCTTCGACGAAGAGGCGCTTGCGGTCGGAATGGGTGGCAAGGGTCGAGCCGTTGCCGGGCAGAGACAGGCCGAGCGCTTCCGTCAGGCAGTTCATCGAATTGGCGGTGAACATGCCGGAGCAGGAACCGCAGGTCGGACAGGCCGAACGCTCGATGACCTGGACGTCCTCGTCCGTCACCTTGTCGTCGGCGGCGGCGACCATGGCATCGACGAGGTCGAGCGCAACCGTCTTGCCGTGCATGACGACCTTGCCGGCCTCCATCGGGCCGCCCGAGACGAAGACGGCCGGAATGTTGAGGCGCATCGCGGCATTCAGCATGCCGGGGGTGATCTTGTCGCAGTTGGAGATGCAGACCATGGCGTCGGCGCAGTGTGCGTTGACCATGTATTCGACCGAGTCGGCGATGACTTCGCGCGAGGGCAGCGAATAGAGCATGCCGTCATGGCCCATGGCGATGCCGTCGTCGACGGCGATCGTGTTGAACTCCTTGGCGACACCGCCGGCGGCCTCGATTTCGCGGGCGACCAGCTGGCC
The DNA here is from genome assembly GCF_052908375.1 of Rhizobium sp. PAMB 3174. Classification (NCBI taxonomy): domain Bacteria; kingdom Pseudomonadati; phylum Pseudomonadota; class Alphaproteobacteria; order Hyphomicrobiales; family Rhizobiaceae; genus Rhizobium; species Rhizobium sp. PAMB 3174. Next base: position 1,956,034 of record NZ_CM128608.1, read on the forward strand.
GAGATCCTTCAGATGCACGTGGCCCGGCACGAACTGGGTGAACGAATTGACGACCGCAATGATCGGCTTGCCGAAGTCGCCATCCTTCATGCCCGTCGCGCGCCAGAGGCCGCGGGCGCCGGCCATGTTGCGGCCGTGGGTGGTGGTGCGTGAACGATAAGCGGGCATCTTGCGTTTCCTCACATCTGACGTGATTTTTTTATCGGGCGGTCCCAGGCGACGAAAATCTCGCGGAAAATGCGCCAAACGGCCCGATCTTTGGGACTTCCTAACGCAAATGCGGGCGGGTGTCACTATCAGGACGGGCCGTTTCGGTACGCATGGCGCCGCCTGCAGCCGCTTGCCGATCGTCAATTTCGGTGCCGGCTACAAGAGGCTGGCTTTTTCCGTTTCCGCGTGATCGAATTCGTTTCGTTCACCCTTTTCCGGAGGTTCTCCGATGGCATCCGTGACCGTTGAATTGCGCTCCATAGACGAAACCGAAGCCGCGCTCGGCTGGGCCGGAGGCCACACGATCGTCGTCGACAGGCCGGAGGGACGAGCCGGCGGAATGGGGCTCGGCTTTAACGGCGCGCAGCTTCTCGGGCTGGCGGCGGGTGGCTGCTTCTGCAACGATCTGCGCTACGCCTCGCACGAGCTCGGCATTCCGCTGAAGTCGGTGCAGGTGACCGTCTCCGCCGAGCTCGGTGGCGAACCGTTGCTGGCGACCGCGATCGAGATCGACGCGAAGGCGGAGACGGAGAGTGGCAAGGATCCCTCGCCTGTGATCCGCAGGGCACGCGCGATCTGCACCGTCGCGAATTCACTGAACCGGGGTGTTCCGACGCACTTTGCCACCGGTTGAAAACACGGGCGCGATCAAACGCACTACACGAAAACGTGCCTGATGCCCCCCTTCCATGTGAAGACGACTTTTGGTCTTCTCTTTTCGAAACTGTTCCGGGTCCCATCTCGTATAGAACGACAGACCCCAAAGACCGAAACGGAAGAATGCCATGACCTATCATCCGCCCCGCATCCCCTCTTCCGAGATCACCGCGCGCAAGTTCTACCTCACCCGGCGCGAGATCATCAAAGGTGCCGCGGCCGCCGGTATCGCCATTACCGGCGCATCGACAGCCTTCGCCAAGGCGCTCGACGCCAAGAAGACCGATTACACCGTCGACGACACGCTGACGCCGAAAAAGGATGTCCTCAGCTACAACAACTTCTACGAATTCGGCACCGGCAAGGGCGACCCGGCCCAGAACTCCGGCGACTTCAAGCCGCTGCCCTGGTCGATCAAGATCGACGGCATGGTGCAGAAGCCGATGACCATCAGCTATGAGGACATCATGACGAAGATGCCGATCGAGGAGCGCGTCTATCGCATGCGCTGTGTCGAGGCGTGGTCGATGGTCATTCCGTGGGACGGCTTCCAGCTCTCCGAACTCCTGAAGATGGCCGAACCGCTGGGCAGCGCCAAATATGTCGCCTTCGAGGGCGTTGTCCGTCCGGAGGAGATGCCCGGCCAGTCCGGCTGGGCGCAGCCCCTGCCCTGGCCCTATCTCGAAGGACTCAGGCTCGACGAAGCGATGCATCCGCTGACGATCCTCGCCGTCGGCGTTTACGGTGAAACCCTGCCCAACCAGAACGGCGCGCCGATCCGGCTCGTCGTACCGTGGAAATACGGTCTCAAGGGCATCAAGTCGATCACCAGGATCACGCTGACCGACAAGCAGCCGGAAACGAGCTGGAACAACGCCGCCGCAAACGAGTACGGCTTCTACGCCAACGTCAATCCCGAGGTCGACCATCCGCGCTGGAGCCAGGCGACCGAACGCGTGATCGGCGAAGGTTCGTTCCTGTCGCCCGTCACCAAGAAGACGCTGATGTTCAACGGCTATGGCGACGAGGTCGCGAGCCTCTATGCCGGCATGGACCTGAAAGCGAACTTCTGACCATGATCGTGCTTGCCCCCCGCAACCGGACGCTGCGCTCGGCCGTCATCTGGCTTATCTATGCGGTCAGCTTCGTGCCGGCGGCCTGGTATTTCTATCAGGCCGCGACCGGCGCCTTGGGCGCGGACCCGATCAAGACCTACGAACACCTGCTCGGCATCTGGGCGCTGCGCTTCCTGATCGCCACGCTGCTCGTCACGCCGCTGATCGACCTCGCCGATCTCAACCTGATGCATTACCGACGCGCCTTCGGCCTGATGGCCTTCTGGTATGTCGTGATGCACTTCCTCGTCTATGTCATCCTCGACAAGAACCTCAATCTCGGCGTCGTGCTGCAGGACATCACCAAGCGCTGGTTCATCATCATCGGCATGTCGGCCTTCGTCATGCTGATCCCGCTGGCGCTGACCTCGAACCAGTTCTCGATCCGCCGGCTCGGCTCGACATGGGCAAAGCTGCACAAGCTCGTCTACGTGATTGCCGCCGCCGGCGTCATCCACTTCGCCATGTCGCGCAAGTCGATCACGCTGGAACCGGCGATCTACATCGCGATCATCGCCTTGCTGCTCGCCTACCGGCTGGTTGGTCCCAGGATCCGCGGCTGGAAGAACGAGCGGCGCAAGGCGGCAAGGCTCGCCGAGCGGGAGCGGCAGAAGACGCAAGGCGTCTCGGCGCGCTCGGGTGAGATGCCACAGGCGGGCGGCAGGGCCTGACCGGCCCAAGCCTTGCATTGGCTGCATGGCTGGCATCGCAAATGGGCGCGGCCCGACTATTGTGCGGCGCACAATCCAGGATTACCTTGTCTTCAACGAAGCGAACTCGAGAGGACAAGATCATGAGACACGACAGAAACCCCGCCGACGGCAGCTTCTTCACCCGCTTTCGCAAGGGCTGCGTCGACTACTACCGCACCTACCAGGAAGTGAAGCAGGAAGCCGATCGCATCACGCGCAAGCACGGCCTGCGATAAGCGGACCACTGACGCACACAAAAAAGCCGGGGCATGCCCCGGCTTTTTGTTTGCACGGGATGTCCCTGAATCCGTTGCCAGACTGCCGGCTTTCCACTAGGGCGGAGGCAGGTATGTGTTCCCGGATGAGAGTGCTTCTTCGATGCGCGAAATATGTGTCATCTTCGATCTGGACGGCACGCTGGTCGACAGCGAGACCCTCTGCAATCAGGCGTTTCTGGATCTTCTGCCGAACCTGAACGAACCGGTCAGCAGCCTGTTGCTGCGATATCGGGGGCACAAGCTCACCAATATCTTTTCCGACCTTGAAGCCCGCCTTTCCATGGCGCTGCCGCGCGATTTCGAGAAAACGTATCGGGCGCGCGTTGCCGAACTCATGCAAAGCGAACTGAGACCAATGCCCGGCGTCGCAGGCATGCTGGCCAGCCTCACCTACCCCAAGTGCATTGCCTCGAGCGGCCCACCGGCGAAAATCATGCAGGCGCTTGATATCTGTTCCCTGAGGTCTCATTTCGGCCCACACCTGTACAGTTCACATACCGTCGGAAGCTGGAAACCTGAGCCGGACCTGTTCCTTCACGCCGCGAAGTCGATGGGCTTTGAGCCCTCAGAATGCGTCGTCGTCGAAGACAGCGACGTCGGTGTCGAGGCCGCAATGCGAGCGGGAATGCATGCTTTTCACTATCTGCCGGGAGGAGAGCCTTGCGGTCATCTGCATGCAAAGGCCTTTCGAGACATGCAGGACCTTAACGGCCTCATCGAAGACCATTTCCAAAACTAGATAATTCGGAGAGCCATCCGACGAGCAAGTGGGGCCGGAACATCCTGTCGGATGCTCCGGCCCCACGATACGCAATTCAGGTGGCGACCTTTGTCGCCTGTTTCCCACTCAGAACCACTTCTTGAAGAACAGCCGGTCCAGCGAGAGATAGCCGCCGCCGAAGGCTGCGAAGAGGAATGCGCCGCCGGTCCAGAACAGCGACGCCAGTTCGGCCTTTTCCTGGACCTGATGGACGAATTTCGTGCCGCCGTCGGCAAGCCGGGCGACACCGTTGGCGGTGAAGAAGTCACTGCCGGCCTTCAGGGCATCGATGCCGGCCTGGGTCAGAAACGCATCGCCGTAGGGATGCGCCCAGTGGAACCAGAGCGTGATCGCCAGCATCACGGCGTTGGCGAGCGCGATCGGCCGGGTGAAAAGACCGATGGCGATCAGAAAGCCTCCGAAGAACTGCATGGCAGCCAGAAGGGGCGACCATAACCAGCCGGGGTAGAAGTGCAGGCTCTCGACGAACCCGACCTGCGCCATGGGCGCCGTGATCTTCGGCCAGCCTTCGATCATCAGCATGCCGCCGACCGCAAGGCGGAAGATGCTCCATGCCATGGGCTGGGCGATGCGATCGTAAAATCCGCCGAGAAAGGGAAGGATCAGATGGTCGCGGTCATTCTCGAAAATGGGGTGTTCAGCTTGAAATGCAGTATGGTCGGTCATTGCCTTAATCCTTTAAGTATCAGTCCCGAATTGACAATACGCCGTTCCGGATCCGTCCTATTGATACAAGTCAAATAACCTGAGTACTGCGATCACAATTTCTGCCGAAACCGGGCCCGCCTCCCCGCCCCTTTGAGACAGTTCACTGACATGAACGCGGCCGCAGATGCAAAAAGGCCGGGCGCCCCAGCGGCACCCGGCCTTCTTGAACAGTTCCCGTTGCCTGGAACCTATATGCTATTAAGCAGCTTCAGCCTGGGCTTCGGCTTCGACGCGGGCCTTGTCGGCTGCGCCCTTGGCGTCCACGTCGCGGTCAACGAATTCGATGACGGCGAGCGGAGCGTTGTCGCCCTGACGGAAACCAGCCTTCATGATGCGCAGGTAGCCGCCGTTGCGCGAAGCGTAACGGGAAGCGATGGCATCGAACAGCTTGCGGACGGCGTCCTGATCCTTGATCTGCGAGATGGCCTGACGACGAGCGTGCAGGTCGCCGCGCTTGCCGAGGGTAACGAGCTTCTCGACGATCGGACGGATTTCCTTTGCCTTCGGCAGGGTGGTGACGATCTGCTCATGGGTGATGAGCGAGGCCGCCATGTTAGCGAACATGGCCTTGCGGTGGCTGGCGGTTCTGTTCAGCTTGCGGCCGGCTTTCTGGTGGCGCATTGCTTTTCTCCTTCACTTGCAGGCATCCCGCCCGCAGTATGATACTCGGTTAATACTGGTCTTCGTAACGCTTGGCGAGGTCTTCGATGTTCTCCGGCGGCCATGCGGGCACTTCCATGCCGAGGTGCAGGCCCATGGAGGCGAGGACTTCCTTGATCTCGTTCAGCGACTTGCGACCGAAATTCGGCGTACGCAGCATTTCGGCTTCGGTCTTCTGGATGAGATCGCCAATGTAGACGATGTTGTCGTTCTTGAGGCAGTTGGCCGAACGGACCGAAAGCTCCAGTTCGTCGACCTTCTTGAGAAGTGCCGGGTTGAACGCGAGTTCGGTAACCGATTCTTCTTCTGCTTCCTTCTGCGGCTCGTCGAAGTTGACGAAGACGCCGAGCTGGTCCTGAAGGATGCGCGCGGCGAATGCAACAGCGTCCTCACCGGAAACGGAACCGTCGGTTTCGATCGTCATGGACAGCTTGTCGTAGTCGAGAACCTGGCCTTCACGGGTGTTTTCCACCTTGTAGGACACTTTCTTGACCGGCGAATACAGGCTGTCGACCGGGATCAGGCCGATCGGTGCGTCTTCGGCGCGGTTGCGCTCGGCAGGAACATAGCCCTTGCCGTTGTTGACGGTGAATTCCATGCGGATTTCAGCGCCCTCGTCGAGGGTGCAGATCACATGGTCGGGGTTCAGGATCTCGATATCGCCAACCGTCTGGATATCACCAGCGGTTACCGAGCCCGGGCCCTGCTTGCGTACGACCATGCGCTTCGGATCATCGCCGTCCATCTTGATGGCGATTTCCTTGATGTTGAGCACGATGTCCGTCACATCTTCCCGGACGCCCGGGATGGAGGAGAACTCGTGCAGCACGCCGTCGATCTGGACGGCGGTGACCGCAGCGCCGCGCAGCGACGACAAGAGAACGCGACGAAGCGCGTTGCCGAGCGTCAGGCCGAAACCGCGTTCCAGCGGCTCGGCAACCAGCGTCGCCTTGGTGCGGCCGGAGGTGGTGAATTCCACCTTGTTCGGCTTGATGAGTTCTTGCCAGTTCTTCTGGATCATATTTCTACCTTCCATTCGCCACCACCATCCAATCGTGACGGCCGATTTTCAGAAGCGCCGGGAGGAGCGCGAAATGCGCGCTCTCCGGCTTGATGAATGACCAATGTCAGACGCGGCGCTTCTTGCGCGGACGGCAACCATTGTGCGGGATCGGCGTCACGTCGCGGATCGAAGTGATCATGAAACCAGCAGCCTGGAGCGCTCGCAGTGCGGACTCACGACCCGAACCAGGACCGCAGACTTCGACTTCCAGCGACTTCATGCCGTGTTCCTGGGCCTTCTTGGCGCAGTCTTCAGCGGCGATCTGTGCGGCGAACGGGGTCGACTTGCGCGAACCCTTGAAGCCCTTGGCACCGGCAGACGACCAGGCAATGGCATTGCCCTGTGCGTCGGTGATGGTGATCATCGTGTTGTTGAAGGTGGAGTTGACGTGGGCAACACCGGACGTAATGTTTTTACGTTCGCGACGGCGAACGCGAGTGGCTTCCTTGGCCATGCTATTCCTTTCATTGATCTCATCGCCGCCGTAATCCCAGCGGCTACACCGACAGGGCAGACCGGAAGCCTACCCTGTCAAACTCAAAAAGAGGCCGGTGGAAACCACCAGCCTCCCCTTCCCGGTTTCCCGGAAATTACTTCTTCTTACCGGCGATAGCCTTTGCCGGACCCTTGCGGGTGCGGGCATTGGTGTGCGTGCGCTGACCGCGGACCGGAAGGCCACGGCGATGACGCAGACCACGGTAGCAACCGAGGTCCATGAGACGCTTGATGTTCATCGAGGTCTCACGACGCAGGTCACCTTCGACCTGGTAGTCCTGGTCGATGGCTTCGCGAATCTGCAGGACTTCGGCGTCCGTCAGTTCGTGAACCCGGCGCTCGGCCGGAATGCCAACCTTGTTGCAGATTTCCTGCGCGAATTTCGGACCGATCCCGTGAATGTACTGAAGCGCAATAACGGTGCGCTTTGCAGTCGGGATGTTGACGCCAGCGATACGTGCCACGTCTCTTCTCCTTAGTTTCATGTTCCGGCCGGAAAAACGCAAAAGCTACGCGTACCCTGCCACCGTTGTTCTTTAAAAATCCAGGTTCGTCACAAGTGAACACGACCGAAGCCGGACTTCCTTCTCGAAATCCGCACCGATCGCGTTAACTTATTGCGAGTTGGCGCGGTGTTTAGCGGAATCAGCGGCCAAAAGCAACCGGCCCCGCCAAGTTTATTTTCCTGCCGACTTCCCCGTGAAATCAGAGAGCGGACAGAATGGCTTCGATGTCGGCGCTGACCGCGTCGATATCCTTCATGCCGTCGACGCCCTTCAGCTTGCCCTTGGCATAGTAATAGCCGATCAGCGGCGAGGTTTCCTTGTAGTAGGCCTGCAGGCGCGTGCGGACCGTCTCGCGGTTGTCGTCGGGACGACGCTTGAAGGTCGTGCCACCGCACTTGTCGCAAACGCCTTCGACGGCGGGCTTCAAGTTTTCGTCATGATAGCCGGTGCCGCAGGTCGCGCAGGTGTAGCGGCCGGCGATTCGGTCGGCGAGAACGGCGTCGTCGACGCGAATCTCGATGACGGCCGAAATGTCGAGGCCCTTGGCGGCAAGCATCTTCTCGGTCGCATCCGCCTGGACAAGCGTCCGCGGAAAGCCGTCGAGAATGAAGCCCTTGGAACAATCGTCCTGATCGATTCGCTCGGACACAATGGCGATCACGATATCGTCGGAGACAAGGTTGCCGGCGTCCATGACGGCTTTCGCCTTCTTACCGACTTCCGTACCTGCGGCAACCGCCGCACGCAGCATGTCACCGGTGGAAAGCTGGGGAATGCCATACTTTTCCACGATACGGTGGGCCTGGGTCCCCTTCCCTGCACCCGGCGGCCCCAAAAGAATAAGTCTCATCGTCCCCTCTTTCCTCCACGCAACTTCGACTTCTTGATCATGCCTTCATACTGCTGGGCAATAAGGTGCCCCTGGATCTGTGCTACCGTATCGAGGGTCACGCTGACAATAATCAGAAGCGACGTTCCGCCGAGAGCGAGCGGTACACCCGTCTGAGACACGAGAATTTCCGGAAGAATGCAAACAAACACCAAATAGATCGCGCCGACGACGGTGATGCGTGTCAAAACGAAATCGATGTATTCAGCGGTGCGCTCGCCGGGACGGATGCCAGGGATGAAGCCACCGTGCTTCTTGAGATTGTCGGCGGTATCGGACGGGTTGAAGACGATCGCCGTGTAGAAGAATGCAAAGAACGCAATCAGGGCACCATACAGCACCATGTAGAGCGGCTGGCCGTGGCCGAGCAGCGCGATGGTGCGCGTCGCCCAGTCGGGCATGTCGGACGACCCGGAGAAGCCTGCGAGCGTCGCGGGCAGCAACAGCAGCGAGGACGCGAAGATCGCCGGGATGACGCCCGCCGTGTTGAGCTTCAGCGGCAGGTGCGAGGTGTCGCCCTGGAACATGCGGTTGCCGACCTGTCGCTTCGGATACTGGATCAGCAGCCGGCGCTGGGCGCGTTCCATGAAGACGATCAGGGCGATGACCAGGATGCCGACGACGAGGACGGACAGGATGATGCCGGTCGACAGCGAGCCGGTGCGGCCGAGTTCGAGCAGGTTGACGACGGCGGTCGGCAGGCCGGCTGCGATACCGGAGAAGATGATCAGCGAAATGCCGTTGCCGATGCCGCGCGAGGTGATCTGCTCACCGAGCCACATCAGGAACATGGTGCCGCCAACGAGCGTGATGACGGTGGAAATACGGAAGAACATGCCCGGATCGTTGACCAGACCGTTGCCGTTCTCGAGGCCGACCGCGATGCCATAGGCCTGCAGCGTGCCGAGAATAACCGTGCCGTAACGGGTGTACTGGTTGATGATCTTGCGGCCCTGCTCGCCTTCCTTCTTCAGGTTTTCCAGAGTCGGAATGACCGAGGTCAGCAGCTGCACGATGATCGACGCGGAAATGTAGGGCATGATGCCGAGCGCGAAGATCGCCATGCGCTGGACCGCGCCGCCCGAAAACATGTTGAAGAGTCCGAGAATGCCGTTGGACTGGCCCTGGAAAGCCGCCGCATAGGCGCCGGGATTGATGCCCGGAAGCGGGATGTGCGTGCCAAGACGATAGACAAGGAGTGCCGCCAGGGTGAACCAGAGGCGCTTTTTCAGATCCTCGGCCTTGGCGAAGGTCGAAAAGTTCAGGTTCGAAGCCAGTTGTTCAGCTGCAGAAGCCATGCATATCTCCGCGCGACTTCGCCTCACGCCTCTGTCCTCAGAGGGGTCGAGACTCAGTCTTCATGACATTCCAGAAAGCAAAGCCAAGGACGGATTGCAACGCAACCAAACGCCTCACCCTCGTTTTCCGTTTGTGCCCGGTCCAATAATGCAACATCATCGCGACCGGAATTGTGAGGCTCTTATATGAGAGCAAAATCGCCCGGTGTGAAGCACCCCGGGCGATAACTTCGCAAATTGTTTATTCAGCAACTTCTGCAGAGAGAAGCTTGATCGAGCCACCGGCCTTTTCGATCTTTTCGACGGCAGCCTTGGAGGCGCCGGCGACTTCGATCGAAAGCTTGGCCTTCAGTTCGCCGTCGGAGAGGACGCGAACGCCATCCTTGGTGCGACGGATCACGCCAGCAGCCTTCAGGGCTTCGGCATCAACGGTCTTCTTGGCATCGAGCTTGCCGGCGTCGACGGCTGCCTGGAGGCGGCCGAGCGATACTTCAGCGAACTCGGAAGCGAAGATGTTGTTGAAGCCACGCTTCGGCAGACGGCGGTAGATGGGCATCTGGCCGCCTTCGAAGCCGTTGACGGCTACACCCGAACGCGCCTTCTGACCCTTTACACCGCGGCCACCGGTCTTGCCGGTGCCCGAGCCGATGCCGCGGCCGATACGCTTGCGCGACTTGGTTGCGCCTTCGTTGTCTTTGATTTCATTCAGTTTCATCGATCAATCCTCCGGCTTACTTCTCGTCGACGATGCGAACGAGATGCTGCACAGCGCGGATCATGCCACGAACAGACGGGGTATCTTCCAGCTGGCGGCGGCGGTGCATCTTGTTGAGGCCCAGGCCGATCAGCGTCTTGCGCTGGACTTCCGGGCGGCGGATGGGGCTGCCGATCTGTTCGACGGTCAGCATCTTCTTCTCTGCGGGCTTCTTGGCCATGGTCAAGTCTCCCCTTATTCTTCAGAGGCAATGCCGGCTGCAACGCGGCGAGCCTGCAGGGTTGCGTACTTGAGACCGCGCTGAGCAGCAACATCCTTCGGATGAACCTGATGCTTCAGGGCGTCGAACGTGGCGCGAACCATGTTGTACGGGTTCGACGAACCGGTCGACTTTGCAACGACGTCGTGCATGCCGAGCGTTTCGAAGACGGCGCGCATCGGGCCGCCGGCGATGATGCCGGTACCAGCCTTGGCAGCGCGCAGCAGAACCTTGCCGGCGCCGTGACGGCCGTGAACGTCATGGTGCAGCGTACGGCCGTCTCGCAGCGGTACGAAGATCATGTCGCGCTTGGCGGATTCGGTCGCCTTGCGGATGGCTTCCGGCACTTCACGTGCCTTGCCGTGACCAAAGCCTACGCGGCCCTTCTGGTCGCCGACGACGACGAGAGCAGCGAAGCCGAAGCGACGGCCACCCTTAACAACCTTTGCGACGCGGTTGATCGCGACCAGCTTGTCGACGAATTCGCTATCGCGTTCTTCACGGCTCTGGCGATCCTCGCGCGAGCCACGCTTTTCCTGTGCCATTGTCCTGTTCCTTTTTCTTTTCCGGGTGCAATCGGCAGATATGCAATTAGACCCCACCTCCCCTTACGCATAAGGGGGTCGGCACGGCCCGGGTTAGTGAGTGGGCGTATGCCCGAAACTGCCCGGCCTCGACTGGAGGCCGGGCAGAAACCTAATCAGAAGCTCAGGCCACCTTCACGGGCTGCATCGGCGAGTGCCTTGATGCGGCCGTGATAGATGAAAGCGCCACGGTCGAAGACAACTTCGCTGACGCCTGCCTTGACGGCACGCTCAGCAAGGAGCTTGCCGACGACGGCAGCAGCCGAGGTGTCGGCGCCGGTCTTGAGGTCCTTGCGCAGATCGGCTTCCAGAGTGGAAGCAGCTGCAAGCGTGTGGCCTGCAACATCATCGATGACCTGTGCGTAGATGTTCTTCGACGAGCGATGAACCGACAGGCGCGGACGGCCGTTGGCCACCTTCTTGAGCTGGCGACGCACGCGGCTGGCGCGACGCTGGAGGGATTCTTTCCTGCTAGCCATTTCGCGTGTTCCTTACTTCTTCTTGCCTTCTTTGCGGACAATCCGCTCCTCGGCATACTTGACGCCCTTGCCCTTGTAGGGCTCGGGGCCGCGGTAGCTGCGGATCTCGGCGGCAACCTGGCCGACGATCTGCTTGTCGATGCCGGTGACGACGATTTCCGTCGGCTTCGGGCAGGCAAGCGTGATGCCCTTCGGCGGTTCGTAGACGACGTCGTGGCTGAAGCCGAGCGCCAGCTGCAGGTTGGAACCCTGCATGGATGCACGGTAGCCGACGCCGTTGATTTCGAGCTTGCGCTCGAAGCCGTCCTTGACGCCGCGGAAGATGTTCTCGATCATCGTGCGGGACATGCCCCACTTCGAACGAGCATCCTTGCTCTGGTTGACCGGAGTGACGACAACGCTGTTGTCCTCCAGCTTGAGGGCGACTTCGTCATTAGCAACGAAGAAGAGTTCGCCCTTAGGGCCCTTCGCGGTAACCTTCTGGCCGTCGACCGAGGCGGTCACGCCCGCAGGAACCGGAACGGGTTTTTTACCGATACGAGACATTTTAAATCCTGTCTGTTTCGCTATGGAGATCTATGCGCCGCCTTAGAAGACGGAGCACAGAACCTCACCACCAACATTCTGTTCGCGAGCCTGGTGATCAGCCATCACACCCTTCGGAGTCGAAAGGATGGTGATGCCGAGACCGTTCGCGACCTGCGGAATGGACTTAACCGAGACGTAAACTCGGCGGCCCGGTTTGGATACGCGTCCGATCTCACGGATAACGGAAGCGCCTTCGTAGTACTTCAGCTCGATCGAAAGCTCGGACTTGCCGTTTTCGAACTGCACTTCCGAATAGCCACGGATGTAGCCTTCAGCCTGCAGGACATCGAGCACGCGGGCGCGCAGCTTGGAAGCCGGGGTCGAAACCGACGACTTCTTGCGGGCGGCGCCGTTGCGGATACGGGTGAGCATATCGCCCAAAGGATCAGTCATAGCCATGTGCCCGTCTCCTTACCAGCTCGACTTGACGACGCCCGGCACCTTGCCGAGGTTGCCCAGCTCGCGAAGCGCAATACGCGACATCTTGAGCTTACGATAGAATGCCCGCGGGCGACCGGTGACTTCGCAACGGTTGCGGATACGTGTCTTGGACCCGTCGCGCGGCAATTCTGCCAGCTTGAGGGTGGCCTTGAACCGGTCTTCGATCGGAAGATCCTGGTTCATGATGATCGCCTTCAGGCCGGCGCGCTTGGCTGCCTGCTGGGCGACCGTCTTGCGGCGGCGCTTGTTCTTTTCAACTGCGCTGACTTTCGCCATATCGGTGTTCCTTCTCTACGCTCGTCGTTACGGTTACTGACGGAACGGGAAGTTGAACTCTTTCAGAAGAGCCCGAGCTTCGTCGTCGGTCTTGGCCGTCGTGCAAACGATGATGTCCATGCCCCACATCTGATCAACCTTGTCGTAGTTGATCTCAGGGAACACAATGTGCTCCTTGATGCCCATGGCGAAGTTGCCACGGCCGTCAAAGCTTTTCGGGTTCAGACCGCGGAAGTCGCGAACGCGCGGAAGAGCGATGTTCACGAGACGATCGAGGAACTCGTACATGCGGGTGCCGCGCAGCGTCACCTTGGCGCCGATCGGCATGTTCTCACGAACCTTGAAGCCGGCGATCGAGTTGCGTGCATGTGTGATGACCGGCTTCTGGCCAGCAATGGCGGCCAGGTCGGCGGCAGCAATCGTGGGCTTCTTCGAATCAGCAGTCGCTTCGCCAACGCCCATGTTGATCACGATCTTTTCAAGCTTCGGGATCTGCATTTCGTTGTCGTAGGAGAACTGCTCCATCAGCGCCTTGCGGATGCGGCTGACGTACTCGGCCTTCAGCCGCGGCTCATACTTGTTATCAGCCATCGATCAATTCTCCCGAACGCTTGGCGAAGCGGACCTTCTTGTCGCCTTCGACCTTGAAGCCAACGCGGGTCGGCTTGCCGTCCTTGGGATCGGCGATCGCGAGATTCGACAGATGAATCGACGCTTCCTTGGAAACAATGCCGGCTTCCTGGGTCTGCGTCTGGCGCTGGTGGCGCTTGACGACGTTGACGCCACGAACGACTGCGCGGTCGTCCTTCGGCATTACCTGGATTACTTCACCGGTACGACCCTTGTCCTTACCGGTCAGAACGACAACCTTGTCGCCTTTTTTGATCTTCTGCATAGCCATCGCTCCTTACAGTACTTCCGGAGCCAGCGAGATGATCTTCATATGGCTCTTGGCGCGGAGTTCGCGCGGAACCGGTCCGAAGATACGGGTGCCGATTGGCTCTTTCTTGTTGTCGATAAGAACTGCTGCGTTGGTATCGAAGCGGATAACGCTGCCGTCCGGACGACGGATGTCCTTGGCGGTGCGAACGACTACCGCCTTCATCACGTCACCCTTCTTGACGCGGCCGCGCGGGATCGCTTCCTTGACCGAAACGACAATGATGTCGCCGATGGAAGCGTACTTGCGCTTGGAGCCGCCCAGCACCTTGATGCACATGACACGACGTGCGCCGGAATTATCCGCCACGTCGAGGTTTGTTTGCATCTGAATCATGTCAGGTCGCCTTCTTGTTGTAACCGGCACGGTTGGGCGCAAAGCCCCCTATGCCGGCTTATGAACGAATCTCTTGGTTTTTTCGCGCGGGGAAAAGTTGCCAAGGTGGTATCCTAAACGGACCTGCCCTGCGCTAAATTCAAAGCAAAAGACGCCCGCAAAACGGGCGTCCTTTGCGCCAAGTCAGTGCTTCATACAGAATTCTACGCCAGACGCAAGGGCCTGGCGAAAATTCCGATGATTAAGCCTGGGCGGAAATCACCGTCCAGCGCTTGTCCTTGGAGATCGGTGCGCATTCCTCGATGGAAACAACATCACCAACCTTGTACTGGTTGCTCTCGTCGTGTGCCTTGTACTTCTTCGAACGACGAACGGTCTTCTGAAGCAGCGGGTGAGCGAATCGGCGCTCAACGCGGACAACTACCGTTTTGTCATTCTTGTCACTGACGACAGTACCCTGCAGAATACGTTTCGGCATGGTTATTGGTCCTTCAGGCCTTGGCTTCAGTCGCCTTTTGGGCGGCTATGGTTTTAATGCGTGCAATATCCCGGCGGACTTCCTGGATGCGCGAAGACTTTTCGAGCTGGCCGGTCGCCTTCTGGAAGCGCAGGTTGAACTGCTCCTTCTTCAGCTTGGCAAGCTCATCTTTCAGCTGATCGGCGCTCAGAGCGCGAACATCATCGGCTTTCATGGCTTTCGTTCCTTACTCTGCGATGCGCTGGATGAAGCGCGTCTTGACCGAAAGCTTGGCAGCGCCGAGACGCAGCGCCTCGCGGGCGATCTCTTCGCTGACACCATCGATCTCGAACATGATACGGCCGGGCTTGACCTTGGCTGCCCAGTATTCGACGGAGCCCTTACCCTTACCCATGCGGACTTCGGTAGGCTTCTTCGTGACCGGAACATCAGGGAACACCCGGATCCACACACGGCCTGCACGCTTCATGTGACGCGTGATCGCGCGGCGGGCCGCTTCGATCTCGCGTGCGTTGACGCGGTTGGGCTCCTGGGACTTCAGGCCGAACTCACCGAAAGCCAGATCAGTGCCGCCCTTGGCAACGCCATGGATGCGGCCCTTGAACTGCTTACGGTATTTCGTACGCTTTGGCTGCAACATTTTCTATTCTCCAAATCTCTACCACGCGCAACGCGGAATTAAGCGTTTTCGCGGCGGCGATTGCCGGCGTTGCCGCCCTGGTTATCACCTTCAAGCGCACGGCGCTCGGAAGCCATCGGATCGTGCTCAAGGATTTCGCCCTTGAAAATCCAGACCTTGATGCCGCAGATACCGTAGGCGGTTTCAGCTTCAGCCGTGCCGTAGTCGATGTCGGCGCGCAGCGTATGAAGCGGAACGCGACCTTCACGATACCATTCAGTACGGGCGATTTCCGCGCCGCCGAGACGGCCGGCGCAGGTGATCTTGATGCCTTCGGCGCCAAGACGCATCGCAGACTGAACGGCACGCTTCATGGCGCGACGGAATGCTACGCGGCGCTCGAGCTGCTGAGCAATCGACTGGGCGACGAGCGTGGCATCGGTTTCCGGCTTGCGCACTTCAACAATGTTGAGGTGCGTTTCGGAGCTGGTCATCTCGGCGATCTTCTTGCGAAGCTTCTCGATGTCAGCGCCCTTCTTGCCGATGATCAGACCCGGGCGAGCCGAGTGGATCGTGACGCGGCACTTCTTGTGCGGACGCTCGATGACGACCTTGGCGATACCAGCCTGCTTGAGTTCCTTCATCAGGTAGGCGCGGATCTTCAGGTCTTCGTGCAGCAGCTGGCCGTATTCGGCATTGTCTGCATACCAGCGGCTATCCCACGTGCGGTTGATGCCGAGGCGGAAACCGATTGGATTGATTTTCTGACCCATTATGCGGCCTCCCCTTTTTCTTCGACTTCACGAACAACGATCGTCAAGTGCGAGAACGGCTTTTCAACACGCGATGCACGGCCACGGCCACGGGCGTGGAAGCGCTTCATGGTGATCGACTTGCCGACATAGGCTTCGGCGACGATCAGAGCGTCCACGTCGAGATCGTGGTTGTTTTCGGCGTTGGCGATAGCAGACTCGAGGGTCTTCTTCACCGTGCCTGCGATCCGCTTGCGGGAGAACTCGAGTTCTGCCAGCGCGCGCTCGACCTTCTTGCCGCGGATCATCGCGGCAACCAGGTTCAGCTTCTGGGGGCTGACGCGGATCGTGCGCGCAACTGCCTGCGCTTCGTTGTCCTTCAGCCGGCGTTCGGCTTTTGCCTTGCCCATCGTTACTTCCTCTTCGCCTTCTTGTCGGCACCGTGACCGTAGTAGGTACGGGTCGGAGAGAATTCGCCGAACTTGTGTCCGACCATTTCTTCCGAGACGGAAACCGGAACATGCTTGCTGCCGTTGTAGACGCCGAAGGTCAATCCGACGAACTGCGGCAGGATCGTGGAGCGACGGCTCCACGTCTTGATTACTTCGTGACGACCGCCATCGCGGACCTTCTCAGCCTTCTTGAGAAGATAGCCGTCAACGAACGGTCCTTTCCATACTGAACGAGCCATATCAGACTACCTCTCTTACTTCTTCTTCTGGTGGCGCGAGCGCATGATGAACTTGTCGGTCGACTTGTTCGAACGTGTGCGCTTGCCCTTGGTCGGCTTGCCCCACGGGGAAACCGGGTGACGACCACCGGAAGTCCGGCCTTCACCACCACCGTGCGGGTGGTCGACCGGGTTCATGACGACGCCGCGAACATGCGGACGCTTGCCGCGCCAGCGAGTACGGCCGGCCTTGCCGTCATTGATGTTGCCGTGATCGGGGTTCGATACAGCGCCGATGGTTGCAAGGCAAGAGCCGGGAACGAGACGCTGCTCGCCCGAGTTCAGGCGAAGGATCGCCATGCCCTGGTCACGACCGACGAGCTGGACGTAGGTCCCAGCCGAACGGGCGATCTGGCCGCCCTTGCCCGGCTTCATTTCGACGTTGTGAACGATCGAGCCAACCGGGATCGACTGAAGCGGCATGGTGTTGCCGGGCTTCACGTCGGCGCCCTTCTCCGAAGAGATGACCTTGTCGCCTGCAGCCAGACGCTGCGGAGCCAGGATGTAGGCCTGCTCGCCGTCAGCGTAGGAAACCAGCGCGATGAACGCGGTGCGGTTCGGATCGTATTCCAGACGCTCGACCGTGCCCTCTACTTCAAACTTGCGACGCTTGAAGTCGATGATGCGGTAGGTGCGCTTGTGACCGCCGCCCTTGTAGCGTGCGGTGACGCGACCGGCGTTGTTGCGGCCGCCCTTGGAGGTCAGGCCTTCCGTCAGCGTCTTGACCGGCTTGCCCTTGTACAGGCCCGAACGGTCGACGATGACCAGCTGGCGCTGGCTCGGGGTTATCGGGTTGAAGCTTTTCAATGCCATTGTCTTTTACCTCACAGGCCGGTGGAGACGTCGATCGACTGGCCGTCAACGAGCGTGACGACTGCCTTCTTGACGTCCGACTGCTTGCCGGAGAAGCCGCGGAAACGCTTGGTCTTGCCCTTGCGGACGAGCGTGTTCACAGCCTTGACCTTCACGCCGAAGAGCGCTTCGACAGCTGCCTTGATTTCAGGCTTGCTGGCGTCCTTGGCGACGTTGAATACGACCTGGTTGTTATCAGAAACCAGTGTCGACTTTTCCGTGATGACCGGCGTGCGGATCACATCGTAGTGACGAAGATCAGTCATTTGAACCGCTCCTCCAGAGCTTCGACAGCAGCCTTGGAGAGCACGAGCTTGCCGCGGCGCAGGATGTCGTAAACGTTGATGCCCTGAACCGGCAGAACATCGATGTTCGGGATGTTCTGGGCTGCGAGCTTGAAGTTGTTGTCGAGCTCGGCGCCACCGATGATCAGTGCGTTTTCGAGGCCGAGCGTCGCCAGTACGCCGGACAGCGCCTTGGTCTTGGCTTCCTTGGAGACCAGATCGTCGATGATGATCAGGTCTTCAGCCTTGAACTTGGCAGACAGCGCATGACGCAGGCCGAGAGCACGGATCTTCTTGGGAAGATCGTGAGCGTGGCTGCGGGTCTGCGGGCCGTGAGCACGACCGCCGCCGCGGAACTGCGGTGCACGTGCGGAATGGTGACGAGCGCGGCCCGTACCCTTCTGCTTGTACATCTTCGCACCGGTGCGGGAAACTTCGCCGCGGGTCTTGGTCTGGTGCGTGCCCTGCTGCTTCTTGGCGAGCTGCCAGCGGATGACGCGTGCAAGAATGTCTTCACGCGGATCGAGGCCGAAAATAGCATCCGACAGGGAGACCTTGCCGGCGTCTTTTCCCTCGAGGGTCTTGACGTTCAATTCCATATCAATGGCTCCCTTACTTCGATGCCGACTTGATGGCGTCGCGCACGATGATCCAGGAACCCTTGGAGCCGGGAACGGCACCCTTGACCAGGATCAGACCGCGGTCGGCGTCGGTGGAGACGACTTCCAGGTTCTGGGTGGTGACGCGGGTCTGGCCCATGTGACCAGCCATGCGCTTGCCCTTCCAGACCTTACCCGGGTCCTGGTTGTTACCGGTCGAACCATGCGAACGGTGCGATACCGACACGCCGTGGGTTGCGCGAAGACCACCAAAGTTGTGGCGCTTCATCGCACCTGCGAAGCCCTTACCGATCGTGGTGCCGGTGACGTCCACCAGCTGGCCAGCGGCAAAGTGAGCGGCGGTCAGCTCGGTGCCGACGTCGATGAGGTTGTCCTCGGAGACGCGGAATTCAACGAGCTTCGCCTTGGGCTCAACGTTCGCAGCAGCAAAGTTGCCGCGCATCGCCTTCGACGTGTTCTTGACCTTCGAATGGCCTGCACCGAGCTGAACTGCGGTGTAGCCGTTCTTGTCATTCGTGCGCTGTGCGACAACCTGGCAGCTGTCCATGCGCAATACTGTTACCGGAATGTGTTCGCCGGCGTCGTTGTAGACCCGGGTCATTCCCACTTTCTGTGCAATCACACCTGAACGCATTGGTTCATTCCTCTTGCGAGTAGGGAAAGGCATTTGCGGCCAGTCCCTTGGCACTTTGTTTAAGGATTCCGCTCCGGCTTATCGCCTTCGGGTTTCCCGTTTTAAGAAGCCGTTGGCCGAAGCCACGTACCTTCCTTGTAATTTCGGCTCTCGCCGGAATTCTTAGAGCTTGATCTCGACGTCGACGCCGGCGGCCAGATCGAGCTTCATCAGCGCGTCAACCGTCTGCGGGGTCGGGTCGACGATGTCGAGAAGACGCTTGTGGGTGCGCATCTCGAACTGTTCGCGGCTCTTCTTGTCGATGTGCGGCGAACGGTTGACCGTGAACTTTTCAATCCGCGTCGGAAGCGGAACCGGACCACGGACGGAGGCGCCGGTGCGCTTGGCAGTCGACACGATTTCGCGCGTGGAGGCATCGAGGATCCGGTGATCAAACGCCTTCAGGCGGATGCGGATATTCTGGCCGTTCATACGTTTTGTCCTTGTTCAACATGCCCTCACCAAAAGAGGGCTGTTTTGAATCTTTGTTCTTATTCAAACAAGGACAGGGACCCTTCTGGGCCCCTGCCCCGAGACTTTGTCCGTCGATTACTCGACGATCGAAGCGACGATGCCGGCGCCGACGGTGCGGCCGCCTTCGCGGATAGCGAAGCGCAGCTTTTCTTCCATCGCGATCGGAACGATCAGCTCGACGTCAACGGTGACGTTGTCGCCAGGCATGACCATTTCCGTGCCTTCCGGAAGCGTCACGATGCCCGTCACGTCCGTCGTGCGGAAGTAGAACTGCGGACGGTAGTTCGTGAAGAACGGCGTATGACGGCCGCCTTCTTCCTTCGTCAGGATGTAGGCTTCGGCCTTGAACTTGCGGTGCGGCTTGACAGAACCCGGCTTGCACAGGATCTGGCCACGCTCGACGCCGTTGCGGTCGACACCGCGAAGCAGCGCGCCGATGTTGTCGCCGGCCTGGCCCTGGTCGAGCAGCTTGCGGAACATTTCAACGCCGGTGCAGGTCGTCTTCGTCGTCGGCTTGATGCCAACGATTTCGATTTCTTCGCCAACCTTGACGATACCGCGCTCGACGCGGCCGGTCACAACCGTACCACGGCCCGAGATCGAGAACACGTCTTCGATCGGCATCAGGAACGGCTGGTCGATCGGACGCTCAGGCGTCGGGATGTAGTCGTCGACAGCGGCCATCAGGGCGCGGATCGCGTCTTCGCCGATCTTCTTGTCCGAATCTTCGAGAGCAGCCAGAGCCGAACCCTTGACGATCGGAATGTCGTCGCCCGGGAAGTCGTAGGACGACAGAAGTTCGCGAACTTCCAGCTCGACGAGCTCGAGGAGCTCTTCGTCGTCGACCTGGTCGACCTTGTTCAAGAACACGACGATCGCCGGAACGCCAACCTGACGGGCGAGCAGGATGTGCTCGCGGGTCTGCGGCATCGGGCCGTCAGCAGCCGAGCAAACCAGGATCGCGCCGTCCATCTGGGCAGCACCGGTGATCATGTTCTTGACGTAGTCGGCGTGGCCGGGGCAGTCGACGTGCGCATAGTGACGGTTGGCCGTCTCATACTCGACGTGGGCCGTCGAGATGGTGATGCCACGAGCCTTTTCTTCCGGAGCAGCGTCGATCTGGTCGTACGCCTTGAACTCGCCGAAGAACTTCGTGATCGCTGCCGTCAGCGACGTCTTGCCGTGGTCAACGTGACCAATCGTGCCAATGTTTACGTGAGGCTTATTGCGCTCAAACTTGCTCTTTGCCATTTTCGGCTCTCCAATTTGCCCCTCTTACGGGGGAATGTCCTACAATTTGGTTTCTAGTAGTCCGGCCAATTACTTCTGGCCGGAATACTTCGCCTGGATTTCGGTTGCAACGTTCGACGGAACCGGTGCGTAGTGGTCGAAGACCATCGAGTACTGGGCGCGGCCCTGAGACATCGAACGCAGGTTGTCGACGTACTTGAACATGTTGGCCAGCGGAACGTTGGCGTTGATGACAACGGCAACACCACGGCTTTCCTGACCCTGGATCTGACCACGGCGGGAGTTCAGGTCGCCGATCACGTCACCGACGTAATCTTCCGGCGTCACAACTTCAACCTTCATCATCGGCTCGAGGAGCTGGGCACCGGCCTTCTTGGCTGCTTCACGGAAGCAGGCGCGGGAGGCGATTTCGAATGCCAGGACCGAGGAGTCAACGTCGTGGAAGGCACCGTCGACGAGCGTCGCCTTGACGCCCAGCATCGGGAAGCCAGCCAGCGGACCGGAAGACAGAACGCTTTCGATACCCTTCTGAACGCCCGGGATGTATTCCTTCGGAACAGCACCGCCGACGATCTTGGATTCGAAGACGAAATCTTCGCCATCCGGGTTCGGTTCGAAGATGATCTTGACGCGCGCGAACTGGCCGGTACCACCGGACTGCTTCTTGTGCGTGTAGTCTTCTTCGTGGGTGCGGGTGATGGTTTCGCGATAGGCAACCTGCGGCGCGCCGACGGATGCTTCAACCTTGAACTCACGACGCATGCGGTCGACGATGATGTCGAGGTGCAGTTCGCCCATGCCGGCAATGATCGTCTGGCCCGACTCGTGATCCGTCTTCACGCGGAAGGACGGATCTTCGGCTGCCAGGCGGTTGAGCGCGAGGCCCATCTTTTCCTGGTCGCCCTTGGTCTTCGGCTCGATGGCGATCTGGATGACCGGCTCGGGGAATTCCATGCGCTCGAGGATAACCGGCTTCAGGGGATCGCAGAGCGTGTCACCCGTGGTGGTTTCCTTGAGGCCGGCGAGAGCAACGATGTCGCCTGCAAAGGCTTCTTCGATGTCTTCACGCGAGTTGGAGTGCATCTGCAGCATGCGGCCGACGCGCTCGCGCTTTTCCTTGACCGTGTTCATGACCGACGAACCCTTTTCGAGCTTGCCGGAGTAGATACGGGCGAAGGTGAGCGAACCGACGAAGGGGTCGTTCATGATCTTGAAGGCGAGCATGGAAAGCGGCTCGTCGTCATCGGCATGACGCTCGATTTCGGCTTCGGTCTTGACGTCAACGCCCTTGATCGCCGGGATATCGAGCGGCGACGGCAGGTATTCGACAACAGCGTCGAGCAGCGGCTGAACGCCCTTGTTCTTGAAGGCGGTGCCGCAGAACATCGGGTGGAACTTCACGTCGATCGTGCCACGACGAACGAGAGCGCGGATCTTGTCGTTGTCCGGCATGTCGCCGTTCAGGTAGGCTTCCATCGCTTCTTCGTCGATCTCGACAACCGTCTCGATCAGCTTTTCACGATATTCTTCGGCCTTTTCCTTCAGGTCGTCCGGAATCTCCACGACGTCCCACTGAGCGCCGAGCGATTCGTCGCGCCAGACGAGCGCGTTCATTTCGATCAGGTCGACGACGCCCTTGAAGTCGGCTTCAGCACCGATCGGCAGCTGCATGACAACAGCCGTCGCGCCGAGGCGGGTCTTGATCATCTCGACCGAGCGGTAGAAGTCAGCACCGGTCTTGTCCATCTTGTTGCAGAAGATCATGCGCGGAACATGGTACTTCTCGGCCTGACGCCAGACGGTTTCCGTCTGCGGCTCAACACCGGCGTTGGCGTCGAGCAGTGCGATGGCACCGTCGAGAACGCGCAGCGAACGCTCGACTTCGATGGTGAAGTCAACGTGGCCGGGGGTGTCGATGATGTTGAAGCGGCGCATCTTGCCGTCACGGCCCTTCCAAAAGGTCGTGGTGGCAGCGGACGTGATCGTGATGCCACGCTCCTGCTCCTGCTCCATCCAGTCCATGGTGGCAGCGCCGTCATGAACTTCACCGATCTTGTGCGACTTGCCGGTGTAGTAAAGGATACGCTCGGTCGTGGTCGTCTTGCCGGCGTCGATGTGCGCCATGATACCGAAATTGCGGTAGTCTTCGATTTTATATTCGCGGGCCATTTTGGTCTGCCTTTCGAAAATTGCCGCCGATTACCAGCGATAGTGGGAGAAGGCGCGGTTAGCGTCAGCCATCTTGTGCGTGTCTTCGCGCTTCTTCACTGCAGAACCACGGTTGTTGGCCGCATCCATGAGTTCGCCGCAGAGGCGATCGATCATGGTGGGCTCGTTGCGCTTGCGGGCAGCAGCGATCAGCCAACGGATCGCGAGTGCCTGACGGCGCTCCGGACGAACGTCGACCGGAACCTGGTAGGTCGCACCACCGACGCGGCGCGAACGCACTTCAACGTGCGGAGCAACGTTGTCGAGTGCCTGATGGAAGATCGCGACCGGCTCCTGCTTCATCTTGCCTTCGACGGCGTCGAACGCGCCGTAGACGATGGATTCAGCAACCGACTTTTTGCCATGAAGCATGATGGCATTCATGAACTTGGTAACGACGAGATCACCGAACTTCGGATCCGGGTTGATCTCACGCTTTTCTGCACTATGGCGACGGGACATACTACTTGTCTCTCAACAGTTATGACGCTTCATCACGCGGAGAACCTCGCGCAGCGCCTGGAAAACGATAAAAGCCCGAATTACTTCGGACGCTTCGCACCGTACTTCGAACGGCGCTGCTTGCGGTTCTTGACGCCCTGGGTGTCGAGAACGCCGCGGATGATGTGGTAACGCACGCCCGGCAAGTCCTTCACGCGGCCGCCACGGATCATGACGACGGAGTGTTCCTGCAGGTTGTGACCTTCGCCCGGAATGTAGCCGATGACTTCGAAGCCATTGGTCAGGCGGATCTTTGCGACCTTACGCAGAGCCGAGTTCGGCTTCTTCGGGGTCGTCGTGTAAACACGGGTGCAAACGCCGCGCTTCTGAGGGTTTTCCTGCAGAGCAGGCACTTTATTGCGCTTTACCTGTGCCTGACGCGGCTTGCGGATCAGCTGGTTTACGGTAGGCATACAACCATCCCTTACAAAATCTTCTGTCTCATGCCCTCGCGGGCGGATCTAAACTGCCGATAACGGCTCAACACGATCGACGTCATAATGCGCAAAATATGGCCCGACCCGCTCGCTTGCGGATGGACCAGAAAAAGCAGAGGACGCAAGCTCTCGCGTCATGCGTACAGCATTTCGAAGTCTCAACGTATTTTAGGAACCGTGTTTGAGACGAACTCCAGAGCGTGTCGCGCCGAACAGTCAAGCCTCACATCGGGACCGATGGCGCGGGTACTACTGCGTAAAGCCCTCTCCGTCAAGACCGGGCGCCAAGAAATTCTTAAAACGCAGGGCCTGGAGCCTCCGGCGGGGGTCGCGAAACCGAATTTTCGGAATATTGACCGCCTGGGTGCCATTTTCCGTTGGGCTAAGGCCCGAACTTGCCCTAAATAAGGCAATGATCGACGGGAATATCATCTCCATAACCCGTCGCAAACCACCAATCAAGAATCGCTTTTGTGGCGGTTCCCTTTTTCCCCGCCCGACCGAATCTCCGGCCCGATTGTCGGACGGCCCTTCCAGAGGCGAACGCCAAGGAGCAGATCATGATCGCATTTCCGGACAACGACAACGCCCCCGACGAGCCCATCGTCTTCATCATCATCGGAAAAGCGTATCGCATAAAGGGCGACGAAGGCATGGAGATCCATATCATGCTGGCAGCCCCCGACGACGATACCGCGGTCCGCACCGCGCTCGACGCGCTCGCCCAGGAAGGTTTCGCCGAGGCCGACCTCGACCAGATCGGCACGCTCGACGGCATGCCGGACGAAGAACCGCACGCCTCCGCCTATCAGGGCGTCCTCGAAGGCGAAGTGGCGATCATCCGCTTCGACTGACATTGTCGCGACGATTGACCGGGAGCGCCCTGCCCTTCCGGTCCCGACCATCGCCAGAACGGAAAAAGCCGCCGGTCGAAACCGGCGGCTTTCTTGTTTTCAGGTTCGGCTGATGCCTTATTCGGCGGCCGGGGTCGGATCGCTTGCGGCCATGTCGCGGAGCATCGGCGTTGCCGAATCCGCGCCGGTCGACTTGCGGCGTTCCTCGAGGATCAGATCGTCGCGCGACGTTGCGATCCGGCGGATCTGGGTCATGGTGCGACCCGTACCTGCCGGGATCAGACGACCCACGATGATGTTTTCCTTCAGGCCCTGCAGCGTGTCGGTCTTGCCGGCGATCGCCGCTTCGGTCAGAACCTTCGTCGTCTCCTGGAACGAAGCCGCGGAGAAGAACGACGGCGTCTGCAGCGAAGCCTTGGTGATGCCGAGCAGAACCGGATCGCCCGAAGCCGGCTTCTTGCCTTCTTCGATCAGCGCATCGTTGAGGTCGTCGAGCTCGATGCGGTCGACATTGTCACCGACGATGTACTGGCTGTCGCCGGCATCGGTGATTTCGACCTTCTGGAGCATCTGACGGACAATCACTTCGATGTGCTTGTCGTTGATGACAACGCCCTGCAGTCGGTAGACTTCCTGGATTTCGTTGACCAGGTAGGAAGCCAGAGCCTCCACGCCCTTGATCGCCAGGATGTCGTGCGGTGCCGGGTTGCCGTCGAGGATGTAGTCACCCTTTTCGATGTAGTCGCCATCCTGCAAGTGGAAGGGCTTGCCCTTCGGGATGAGATACTCGACGGGCTCGACACCATCTTCCGCCGGCTCGATGACGATGCGACGCTTGTTCTTGTAGTCGCGGCCGAAGCGAACCGTACCGTCGATCTCGGCGATGACGGCGTGATCCTTCGGACGACGTGCTTCGAACAGTTCGGCGACGCGCGGCAGACCACCGGTGATGTCCTTGGTCTTGGCGCTTTCCATCGGGATACGTGCAAGCACGTCGCCCTGGGAAACCTTCTGGCCGGGTTCGACCGAAAGGATCGCATCCACCGAGAGCATCAGGCGGGCTTCACCGCCACGCGGCAGCTTGATGATGTTGCCGGAAGCATCCTTGATGACCATGGCCGGCTTGAGGTCCGTCCCGCGCGGGGTCGAACGCCAGTCGATGATCTGACGCTTGGTGATGCCGGTCGACTCGTCGGTCGCTTCGAGGGCGGAGATGCCATCGACAACGTCTTCGAAGTGAACGGTACCCGTCACTTCCGTCATCATCGGACGGGTGTAGGGGTCCCACTCGGCAAGACGCTGACCGCGCTTCACCTTGTCGCCATCATCAACGAAGATCTTCGAACCATAGGCCACACGCTGCGAGGAACGCTCAACGCCGCGTTCATCGAGGATGGTGACGGCCATGCTGCGGCCCATGGCAATCAGGTTGCCTTCGGAGTTGCGCAGCATGTTGCGGTTCTTGATCTGCACCGTACCTTCGTACGAGGCTTCCAGGAACGACTGGTCGACCACGGTTGCCGTACCGCCAAGGTGGAACGTGCGCATGGTGAGCTGCGTGCCCGGCTCGCCGATCGACTGAGCGGCGATGACGCCAACGGCTTCGCCGATGTTGACCGGCGTACCGCGTGCAAGGTCGCGACCGTAGCAGACCTGGCAGACGCCCGTCTGGATTTCGCAGGTCAGTGCCGAACGGATGCGGACAGACTGGATGCCGGCCTTCTCGATTTCGACGACGTCGGCTTCGAGGATCATGCGGCCGGCGTCGACGATACGCTCGCCGGTGACCGGGTTGTCGATGTCATCCAGCGCCGTACGGCCAAGGATACGCGCTCCGAGCGAAGCCACGACCTGACCGGCGTCGACGATTGCCGTCATGGTCAGACCGGTGTCGGTGCCGCAGTCATTGTGAATGACGATGCAGTCCTGGGCCACGTCGACGAGACGACGGGTCAGGTAACCGGAGTTCGCGGTCTTCAGAGCGGTGTCGGCCAGACCCTTACGGGCACCGTGCGTCGAGTTGAAGTACTCGTTCACGGTCAGGCCTTCTTTGAAGTTCGAGATGATCGGCGTCTCGATGATTTCGCCCGACGGCTTGGCCATGAGGCCGCGCATGCCGCCCAGCTGACGCATCTGGTTCGGTGAACCACGGGCCCCCGAGTGCGACATCATGTAGATGGCGTTCATCGGCTTCTGGCGACCGTTGTCGTCGAACTCGACGGCCTTAATGCGGGCCATCATGTCCTCGGCGACCTTTTCGGTGGCCTTGCCCCAGGCGTCAACGACCTTGTTGTACTTCTCGCCCTGAGTGATCAGGCCGTCGTTGTACTGCTGCTCGTATTCCTTGACCAGGGTTTCGGTGTCACCGACGATCTTCGCCTTGGTTTCCGGAATGATCATGTCGTCCTTGCCGAACGAGATGCCCGCCTTGCAGGCATTCGTGAAGCCGAGCTGCATGATGCGGTCGCAGAAAATGACCGTGTCCTTCTGGCCGCAATGGCGGTAGACCGTGTCGATCATCTTGGAGATGTTCTTCTTGGTCATTTCCTGGTTGCAGATGTCGAACGGGATGTTCGAATTGCGCGGCAGGAGTTCGCCGATGATCATGCGGCCCGGGGTCGTTTCATAGATCTTCGAAACAGGCTTGCCGTCCTCGTCGACCGTCTTGAAGCGGCCGCGGATCTTGGCATGCAGGGTCACGGCCTTGGTTTCCAGCGCATGGTGCAGTTCGCCCATGTCGGAGAACACCATGCCTTCGCCCGGCTCGTTCTGGTTCATGATCGACAGGTAGTAGAGACCGAGAACCATGTCCTGCGACGGCACGATGATCGGCTGACCGTTGGCGGGGTGCAGGATGTTGTTCGTCGACATCATCAGCACGCGGGCTTCAAGCTGGGCTTCGAGCGACAGCGGCACGTGAACGGCCATCTGGTCGCCGTCGAAGTCGGCGTTGAAGGCGGTGCAGACGAGCGGATGCAGCTGGATGGCCTTGCCTTCGACCAGGGTCGGTTCGAAGGCCTGGATGCCCAGGCGGTGCAGCGTCGGCGCACGGTTCAGGAGAACCGGATGCTCGCGGATGACCTCGTCGAGGATATCCCAGACTTCCGGACGTTCCTTTTCAACCAGCTTCTTGGCCTGCTTGACGGTCGAGGAGTAACCCTTGGCGTCGAGGCGGGCGTAGATGAACGGCTTGAACAGTTCGAGCGCCATCTTCTTCGGCAGGCCGCACTGGTGCAGCTTGAGTTCCGGACCGGTCACGATGACCGAACGGCCGGAATAGTCGACGCGCTTGCCGAGCAGGTTCTGACGGAAGCGGCCCTGCTTGCCCTTGAGCATGTCGGACAGCGACTTCAGCGGACGCTTGTTGGCGCCGGTGATGACGCGGCCACGGCGGCCGTTGTCGAACAGCGCATCGACAGATTCCTGCAGCATGCGCTTTTCGTTGCGGATGATGATGCCCGGTGCGCGCAGTTCGATCAGCCGCTTCAGACGGTTGTTACGGTTGATGACGCGGCGGTACAGATCGTTGAGGTCGGACGTCGCGAAACGGCCGCCGTCGAGCGGCACGAGCGGACGCAGGTCCGGCGGGATCACCGGAACGACCTTCATGATCATCCATTCCGGACGGTTGCCGGATTCGATGAAGTTCTCGACGATCTTCAGACGCTTCATCAGCTTCTTCTGCTTCAGGTCGGACGTCGTGTCGGCCAGATCCGAACGCAGTTCGCCGGCGATCTTTTCCAGATTCATGCTGGCGAGCATTTCGTAGATGGCTTCGGCGCCGATCATCGCCGTGAACTGGTCTTCACCATATTCATCGACGGCCAGCATGTATTCTTCTTCGGAAAGAAGCTGGTTTTCCTTCAGCGCGGTGAGGCCCGGCTCGGTGACGATGTAGTTCTCGAAGTAGAGAACGCGCTCGACATCCTTCAGCGTCATGTCGAGCAGTGTCGAGATGCGCGACGGCAGGGACTTCAGGAACCAGATGTGGGCGACGGGCGCAGCGAGCTCGATGTGGCCCATGCGCTCGCGGCGAACGCGCGACAGCGTGACTTCGACGCCGCACTTTTCGCAGATGATGCCCTTGTACTTCATGCGCTTGTACTTGCCGCACAGGCACTCGTAGTCCTTGATCGGTCCAAAGATGCGCGCGCAGAAGAGACCGTCGCGTTCCGGCTTGAACGTACGGTAGTTGATGGTTTCCGGCTTCTTGATCTCGCCGTACGACCACGACAGGATCTTCTCGGGGCTCGCAATGGAGATCCGGATCTGGTCGAAGTGCTGTGCAGGCACCTGCGGGTTGAAAAGATTCATGACCTCATGGTTCATGCCTATCTCCTTCTAGGGCTCTGGGCCCTCTATTTGGCGCGGCGGATCCGGCTTTCCCGGGTGCCGGTCCGGCGCCTCGAAACAACGTCACGCCGCATGTAACTGCGGCGGCCTCCCCTCGCCCGGCGACCAGCACCGGCAAGGGGGAAGATGTGCGCCGGAAAACCCGCGCACATCCAACGTTTGATTATTCGGCCGCGTCCGGCAGCTGATCGGTTCCGTCCTGGCCTTCGCCGATCTTGGAGTTCTCGAGCTCGACGCTGAGACCCAGAGACCGCATTTCCTTGACCAGAACGTTGAACGATTCCGGAATGCCTGCTTCGAAAGTATCGTCGCCGCGTACGATGGCCTCGTAGACCTTCGTACGGCCCGCCACGTCGTCCGACTTGACGGTGAGCATTTCCTGCAGCGTGTAGGCGGCGCCATACGCTTCCAGTGCCCAGACTTCCATTTCCCCGAAGCGCTGACCGCCGAACTGCGCCTTGCCGCCCAGCGGCTGCTGGGTAACGAGCGAGTACGGACCGATCGAACGGGCGTGGATCTTGTCGTCGACAAGGTGGTTCAGCTTGATCATGTACATGTAGCCGACAGTCACCTTGCGGTCGAAGGGCTCACCCGTACGGCCATCGTAGAGAACCGACTGACCCGAGGTATTGAGACCCGCACGCTCCAGCATGCTGGCAATATCCGGCTCATGCGCACCGTCGAAGACCGGCGTGGCGATCGAGACGCCCTTCCGGGACTGCTCGGCAAGCTTGACCAGCGCGTCGTCGTCGAAGGACGAAACTTCGTCCTTGGCGTCACTGGCGTAAACCGTCGTCAGTTCATTCTTCAGATCGGTGATGTCCATCGTCTTGCGATAGTCATCGAGCAGCTGGCCGATCTTCTTGCCCATGCCGGCGCAAGCCCAGGCAAGGTGGGTTTCGAGGATCTGGCCGACGTTCATGCGCGACGGCACGCCCAGCGGGTTCAAGCAGATGTCGACATGCGTGCCGTCTTCGAGGAACGGCATGTCCTCGATCGGCAGGATGCGCGAAACCACGCCCTTGTTGCCGTGACGGCCGGCCATCTTGTCGCCCGGCTGGATCTTGCGCTTCACAGCGACGAAGACCTTGACCATCTTCATGACGCCCGGAGGCATTTCATCGCCGCGCTGGACCTTTTCGACCTTGTCCATGAAGCGCTGTTCAAGGCGCGACTTGGATTCGTCGTACTGGCCGCGAAGTGCTTCGATCTCGCCCTGGACCTTTTCGTCCTCGACGGCGAACATCCACCACTGCGAGCGGGGATATTCGGAGACGACGGCATTCGAAAGCTCGACGCCCTTCTTGAAGCCCTTCGGTCCGGCAATCGAGACCTGACCACGCAGCATGTCGATCAGACGGCCGTAGACGTTACGGTCGAGGATCGCCTGTTCGTCGTCACGGTCCTTGGCCAGACGTTCGATCTCTTCGCGTTCGATCGCCATGGCGCGTTCGTCCTTTTCAACGCCGTGGCGGTTGAAAACGCGAACTTCGACGATGGTGCCGAAGGTGCCCGGAGGCATGCGCATGGAGGTGTCGCGAACGTCGGACGCCTTTTCACCGAAGATGGCGCGCAGAAGCTTTTCTTCCGGCGTCATCGGGCTTTCGCCCTTCGGCGTGATCTTGCCGACCAGAATGTCGCCCGGCTGAACATCGGCGCCGATATAGACGATGCCGGCTTCGTCGAGGTTCTTCAGAGCCTCTTCCGAAACGTTCGGAATGTCGCGGGTGATTTCTTCCGGACCGAGCTTGGTGTCGCGGGCCATCACTTCGAATTCTTCGATGTGGATGGAGGTGAACACGTCGTCAGCGACGATGCGTTCCGACATCAGGATCGAGTCTTCGTAGTTGTAGCCGTTCCACGGCATGAACGCGACGAGCGCGTTGCGGCCGAGCGCCAGGTCGCCGAGGTCCGTCGACGGACCGTCGGCAATGATGTCGCCCTTGTTCAGAACGTCGCCGACGGAGACCAGCGGACGCTGGTTGACGCAGGTGTTCTGGTTGGAGCGCTGGAACTTCTGCAGACGATAGATATCAACGCCGGACTTCGACGGATCGAGGTCCTCGGTGGCGCGGATAACGATACGCGTCGCGTCGACCTGGTCGACCACGCCGCCGCGGCGGGCGCCGATGGCAGCACCGGAGTCGCGTGCTACGATCGGCTCCATGCCGGTGCCGACGAACGGTGCTTCGGCCCGCAGAAGCGGAACGGCCTGACGCTGCATGTTCGAGCCCATGAGAGCGCGGTTGGCGTCGTCGTTTTCCAGGAACGGAATGAGCGCGGCTGCAACCGAGACGAGCTGCTTCGGCGAAACGTCCATCAGGTTGATGGTGTCGCGCGGAGCGAGCATAACGTCACCGGCGTGACGGCAGACGACGAACTCTTCCGAGAACGAGTTGTCCTCGTCCAGGACGGCGTTCGCCTGGGCGACGTAATACTTGGCCTCTTCCATGGCGGAGAGGTAGATCACGTCGCTCGTCACCTTGCCGTCAACGATCTTGCGGTACGGGCTTTCGATGAAGCCGTACTTGTTGACGCGGGCGAAGGTTGCCAGCGAGTTGATCAGACCGATGTTCGGGCCTTCCGGCGTTTCAATCGGGCAAATACGGCCGTAGTGGGTCGGGTGAACGTCGCGGACTTCGAAGCCGGCGCGCTCGCGGGTCAGACCACCCGGGCCAAGTGCCGAAAGACGGCGCTTGTGGGTGATTTCCGAAAGCGGGTTTACCTGGTCCATGAACTGCGAAAGCTGCGAGGAGCCGAAGAATTCGCGGACGGCGGCGGCTGCCGGCTTGGCGTTGATCAGGTCCTGCGGCATGACGGTGTCGATCTCGATCGACGACATGCGTTCCTTGATCGCACGCTCCATGCGCAGGAGACCCAGACGGTACTGGTTCTCCATCAGCTCGCCGACCGAACGGACACGGCGGTTGCCGAGGTTGTCGATGTCGTCGATTTCGCCCTTGCCGTCGCGCAGGTCGACCAGCATCTTGACCACGGCCAGGATGTCTTCCTTGCGCAGGACGCGCATGGTGTCCGGAGCGTCGAGGTCGAGACGCATGTTCATCTTGACGCGGCCGACAGCGGACAGGTCGTAACGCTCGGAGTCGAAGAACAGCGACTGGAACATGGCCTCAGCCGATTCCATGGTCGGCGGCTCACCCGGACGCATGACGCGATAGATGTCGAACAGAGCGTCCTGACGGTTCTCGTTCTTGTCGGCGGCCAGCGTGTTGCGGATGTAGGCGCCGACATTGATGTGGTCGATGCCGAGAACCGGGATTTCGCTGAAGCCTGCGTCGAGAATGATCGGAAGGGTCTTCTCGTCGATCTCGTCACCGGCCTCGAGGTAGATCGCACCGCTTTCCATGTCGACGATGTCTTCGGCGAGGTAGGAGCCGTAGAGATCCTCGTCGGTGGCCTTGAGAGCCTTCAGGCCCTTGTCCTTCAACTGCTTCAGCAGGCGTGGGGTCAGCTTCTTGCCGGCCTCGACGACCACTTCGCCGGTGTCGGCGTCGATCATCTCGGAAATGGCCTTGGAGCCCTTCAGCGCGTCCGGCTGGAAGGGAACGCGCCAGCCGTCGCCGTCACGCTCGAAGATGTCCTTGGTATAGAAGGTCGACAGGATTTCTTCGCCGTCCATGCCGAGCGCCATCAGCAGCGACGTTACCGGCAGCTTGCGGCGACGGTCGATACGGGCGAAGACAACGTCCTTGGCATCGAACTCGATGTCGAGCCAGGAGCCGCGGTACGGGATGACGCGGGCAGCAAACAGCAGCTTGCCCGAGGAATGGCTCTTGCCCTTGTCGTGGTCGAAGAACACGCCCGGCGAACGGTGCATCTGGGAAACGATGACGCGTTCGGTACCGTTGACGATGAACGTACCGTTGTTGGTCATGAGCGGCATGTCGCCCATGTAGACGGACTGTTCCTTGATGTCCTTGATCGACTTGGCGCCGGTATCCTCGTCAATATCGAACACGATGAGGCGCAGCGTCACCTTGAGCGGTGCCGCATAGGTCAGGTCGCGCTGACGGCACTCGTCAACGTCGAACTTCGGCTGTTCGAATTCGTAGGACACGAATTCCAGCATCGACGCACCGGAAAAATCGGTGATCGGGAAAACGGACTTGAAAACGGACTGCAGACCCTCGTCAGGACGGCCGCCCTTGGGCTCGTCGACCATGAGGAACTGATCATAAGACGCCTTCTGAACCTCGATGAGGTTCGGCATCTCTGCTACTTCGGGGATTTTACCAAAAAACTTGCGTACGCGCCTACGACCGTTAAACGAAAGGGTCTGAGCCATCGTCGCTCCTTCAATCTTTTTGCATCCGGGCCTGCAACGAACGGATCACCGCTGGCCAGGCGGCTCCGTCGACATGGGTCAATTCAATCTCGTAGCGCTCCTGAACTCCGCATGGCCGGATTGCCATGCCCTTCAGTGCGCTACTATGCTCTTGAAGAGCCCATTACCCAAAAGCCGATTTCACCCGGCTTTTGGGTAATGGATTTCAATAGCGTAAACGGGAAGCGGCGCGAGGCCGCTTCCCGAAGCAATCCGAAGATTACTTGACTTCGACCTTAGCGCCGGCGTCTTCCAGCTTCTTCTTGAGGTCAGCAGCTTCGCCCTTGGAAACAGCTTCCTTGACAGCCTTCGGAGCGCCTTCGACGAGGTCCTTGGCTTCCTTGAGGCCGAGGCCGGTGATGGCGCGGACTTCCTTGATGACGTTGATCTTGTTGGCGCCGGCGTCGGCGAGGATCACGTCAAATTCGGTCTTTTCTTCTTCAACAGCAGCGGCAGCACCACCACCAGCAGCGGCAGCAACAGCAACCGGAGCAGCAGCAGAAACGCCCCACTTTTCTTCGAGCATCTTGGACAGCTCAGCCGCTTCGAGAACGGTCAGAGAGGAGAGGTCTTCTACGATCTTTGCGAGATCAGCCATTTTAAAGTTCCTTTGTTCGGTTCGAACTGGTTTGTTTGATTACAGCAAAAAACCGCCTTAAGCGGCTTCGTCCTTCGAGGCGTAAGCCGAGAACACGCGGGCCAGCTGAGCTGCCGGTGCCTGTACAACGCCTGCAATGCGGGTAGCCGGGGTCTGGATCATGCCCACCAGCTTCGCACGCAGCTCGTCCAGCGAAGGCAGGGTCGCGAGCGACTTCACACCTTCTGCGTCGAGAGACGTTGCACCCATGGCGCCACCGAGGACGACGAGCTTGTCGTTGCCCTTGGCGAAATCCATGACGACCTTAGGAGCCGTGATCGGGTCGACGCTGTAAGCAATCAGCGTCTGTCCGGTGAAGAGATTGGACATCTCTTCCGACTCCGTACCCTGAAGGGCAATTTTGGCCAGACGGTTTTTCGCGACCTTGACGGTACCGCCGGCTGCGCGCATCTTCGAACGGAAGTCGTTCATCTGCGCGACCGTGATACCGGCATAGTGGGCTACGACAACCGAGCCGGAAGCCTTGAAGACTTCGTTCAGTTCCGCAACGAATTCGCGTTTTTCCGCTTTTTCCACTGCCTATCTCCAGTTGGCAGGCCTCAAATACTCGAGAACCTGCCGGGTTTGCCTTTGCCTCAAGGGATCCGTTCAAAAGGATCCCGAGCGACGCTTGAGGATCCTGCCCCCTCGCGCTCCCAACCGTCAGGCTGGCAGGCACAAGGCACACTAGGTTCGAACCGCAACAGTGAATTACGGTCTCACCCGTCTCATGCAGGCAAAGTGATTAAGGTATAACCACCTGCAATCTCGGACAGGAGTCCGGGTTTCCCCGGATATTCCGGCCCGCGAACGGACCGGAAATTCTTTAGAAGTGCGGCTCTATAAAGCAGAGCCGCGCAAATATCAATCAGGCGGACGCGAGAAGCGTGCCAACTTCGATCTTGACGCCCGGACCCATGGTCGAGGACAGGGCAACGCGCTTGACGTAGTTGCCCTTGGCGCCTGCCGGCTTGGCCTTGATGACGGCATCAGCGAAAGCGCGGATGTTTTCTTCAAGAGCCTTGGCGTCGAAGGAAGCCTTGCCAACGCCAGCCTGGATGATGCCGGCCTTTTCGACGCGGAACTCGACTGCGCCGCCCTTGGAGGCTTCGACAGCAGACTTCACGTCCATGGTGACGGTGCCAACCTTCGGGTTCGGCATCATGCCACGCGGGCCGAGAACCTTGCCGAGACGGCCGACGAGCGGCATCATGTCCGGGGTCGCGATGCAGCGATCGAAATCGATCTTGCCGCCCTGGACGATTTCAACGAGGTCTTCCGCACCGACGATGTCAGCGCCGGCAGCCTTGGCTTCGTCAGCCTTGGCGCCACGTGCGAACACGGCGACGCGAACCGTACGGCCGGTGCCGTTCGGCAGGTTGACCACGCCGCGGACCATCTGGTCAGCGTGGCGAGGGTCTACGCCGAGGTTCATCGCGACTTCGATGGTTTCATCGAACTTCGCCGTTGCGCGCTCCTTGACCATGGCGATGGCATCGCTCAGGCCGTAGAGCTTCGTCGGATCGACACCTTCACGGGTCTTCTGAATACGCTTTGCAATCTTCGCCATGATATCAGCCCACAACCTGCAGGCCCATGGCGCGGGCGGAGCCCTCGACCATTGCCATTGCACCTTCGATATCGGCCGCGTTGAGGTCCTTCATCTTGGCCTCTGCGATCGAACGAACCTGGTCCTTCGAGATCGAGCCGGCCGAAGCCTTGCCCGGGGTCTTCGAACCGCTCTTGATCTTCGCTTCCTTCTTGAGGAAGTAGGAGACCGGCGGCTGCTTCATGATGAAGGTGAAAGACTTGTCCTGGTAATAGGTGATGACGACCGGGATTGGCATACCCTTTTCCATTTCCTGCGTGGCGGCGTTGAACGCCTTGCAGAATTCCATGATATTGATGCCACGCTGACCAAGTGCGGGGCCGATCGGCGGGGACGGGTTTGCCGAACCTGCCGAGACCTGCAGCTTGAGCTGGCCTGCAACTTTCTTAGCCATTTCTCTGCCTTTCCAAATACGGGCCGGTTTCCCGGACCCTTCGATGCCAGATCCGATAGCGGACTGGCGGCTGCGGTTGCGTGGTGCGGATCAATGGATGCCGGCTTAGAGCACCCTCACCTTCCACGCGGATTGGCGGGCAAGCCCGCCGCGATCAGACCTTTTCGACCTGACCGTATTCCAGCTCGACCGGGGTCGCACGACCGAAGATGGAGACTTCCACCTTGAGGCGCGAACGCTCCTCGTCGACATCCTGCACAACACCGTTGAACGAGGCGAACGGACCGTCGGAGACGCGCACCTGCTCGCCGATCTCGAAGGATACGGACGACTTCGGACGCTCGACGCCCTCCTGGACCTGGCCGAGAATGCGATCGGCCTCATAGTCCGGGATCGGAACCGGCTTGGAGTCGGAACCGAGGAAACCCGTCACCTTCGGGGTATTCTTGATGAGGTGATAGGCCTCATCGGTCAGGTTGGCGCGCACCAGCACGTAACCCGGGAAAAACTTGCGTTCCGAATCGACCTTGCGGCCGCGGCGCACCTCGACGACCTTTTCGGTCGGCACGAGAATCTTTTCGAAGAGATGATCGAGACCCTTCTGGCGGGCCTTGTTCTCGATATCCTCGGCGACCTTCTTCTCGAAATTCGAATATGCGTGGACGATATACCAGCGCGCTGCCATGACTGCCTCTCCGTCCGACTTAGTTACCAACATTCAGCACAAGGCCGAGTATCCAGCTGATCAGCTGGTCCGAGGCGAAGAAAAACAATGCGGCCAAGACCACCATGACCAGGACCATCACCGTCGAGATCATCGTCTCGCGGCGCGAAGGCCAAGTAACTTTCTGCGTCTCGGAACGAACCTGCCGCAGAAATGTGAATGGATTTGCTTTGGATGCCATTGACTGCTCACGCGCTTACGACGCGTAAAGCCAGCCCTGCCAGCCCCACGCGCCGCGTGTCTGTTTTTGCCTACATAAACACTCTGCCCTCAATTAACAAGAGCATTTC
This sequence comes from Rhizobium sp. PAMB 3174, assembly GCF_052908375.1. Classification (NCBI taxonomy): domain Bacteria; kingdom Pseudomonadati; phylum Pseudomonadota; class Alphaproteobacteria; order Hyphomicrobiales; family Rhizobiaceae; genus Rhizobium; species Rhizobium sp. PAMB 3174. The sequence continues at coordinate 1,993,089 of NZ_CM128608.1, forward strand.
GAGCGTTTAGCGAAAAGTGCCAGATCGTCAGCCAAGTCGCGCTGCCGCGCCAGGACCTATAAAATGGCAGGGGCAGAGGGGCTCGAACCCCCGACCTGCGGTTTTGGAGACCGCCGCTCTACCAACTGAGCTATACCCCTTCAGCCCGAACCGAACGACATAAAGTCACCCGAGCAAGACCGTGGGCGGTTCATATTCAAGTTGACCGAGGATGACAAGCGGTTTTGGCGCAATTGAACCGAATATTTTGAAGCGGCACCAAGCCCCTACCATCGACGGTTATATGACAGCCGCATGCGCATGTCCGGCTCGTCCTTGGTGCTCTGCGCAAGGCGCTGCAGGTCGGTCAAGGATGCGGAGAACGTCCAGTGCGCGGTCAGGCGGCTTTCGAGCTTCAGACTCGCGGCACAGCTTTGTGACGGCAGATTGGCAGCGAGCGAGGCGACGGTTTTCAGCCGGAAGTCAGGGATTGCGACGCCGAACGACTGACTCGCTTCGAGCGCATTGCTGCCGGTCGTATCGAGCCGGGCCGTCAGCGCCCGCACGCTCGTCAGGGTCACTTCGGGCGTGGCGATCCAGGAATTCGAATCATAGTAGCGCAACGACGCGTCCTGGACGAATGATTCGTCGGCATCGTCCCCATTGAGGCGCGCCTGCAGCTGAAGGTCGTGATCCTCGACGGCATTGTGGACGTCGCGAATGCTGATATTTGCCCAGAGCGCCACGGGAACGGCCTGAATGTCCCCGCCCCTGTCGGCCTTGACCTGCATCTCCGCGCCGGTGGCCGGCTGGAAGCGCAGCGGCCAGCGGATGCCCGTCCTGAACTTGTAGGAATTCTCCGCCGTCTTCGTTGCCGCCCAGATGATGCGGCTTCCGTCCATCGCGGATGCGCTCGCCGGCGACAAGGCCGCCAGCATCAGGCACAGGACAAGACTATTCCGGCAAAGGGCAAACATCGACACGTCATCATTTTTCGAAAAACGAAGAGCGGCGTCCACTCAGGGACGATGCGGCAAGGTTAACAAAGGATCAATCGCGAGATCTTGCCTATCCCGCGATTGCGGTTGGAAAAATTCCGGACCGTCGCCAGGCTGCATCAGCCGCCGACATACTTTCGCCAGTTGTGCTGCTCCTTGAAGCCCAGTACCTCGCGGATCTTGCGGTTGGAAATCACCGCCTCGTCGGCCCCCATCTCGCGCTTGAAGGGCGTGTTCGGGAAGAATTTGGCAGCCAGTTCCTGCGTCGTCATGTCGGCCGTCACGGTATCGTTCGTGGCGTTGAAGACCTGGAAGCCCAGGCCGTCCTTCTTGATGCAGAGATCGACGATCTGGGCGAGATCGCGGGCGTCGATATAGCACCAGGCGTTGCGGATGCGGGTCTCCGGCTTCTCTACGAAGCCCGGGAAGCGGTCGTATTCGTTCGGCTCGATCACATTGCCGATTCTGAGCGCATAGATATCGGCGCCGGTGCGCTCTGCGAAGGCGCGGGCCGTCTTCTCGTTGACGACCTTGGAGAGCCCGTAACTGTCCATCGGATCAACGTCGTATTCTTCATCCAGCGGCAGATAATGCGGCTCCCGGTCCCCCTCGGCAAAGCAGATGCCATAGGTGGTCTCGCTGGAGGCGACGATCACCTTGCGGACGCCGAGCTTCACGGCTGCCTCGATGACATTATAAGTGCCCATCACATTGACGCGGAACGTCTCGTTGTCCGGCTTGATCAGGATGCGCGGGATCGCCGCGAAATGCACCACGGCGTCGAAGGGCTGCACACCCTTGCCGGATTCGAGATCGGGGAAATCGCGATGCATGGAGAGCGCGTTGAAGACCTGTCCCGAGTCCGCGATATCGACAACGAGATTGGTCACGCCCGGGCAATCCAGCGGCACGAGATCGATATTGTGCACCTCATATCCGGCCTCGATCAGCCACGGCACGACATGCCGACCCGCCTTGCCGGAACCGCCGGTGAACAGAATGCGCTTTTTCATGGTGCTGCCTCCTCGATACACATACAACCAAAGTCATGGATGCTGACTCGTGGGGAGCAGACTAACCATCGCAAAAATGTTCTCAAGGGCGCGAGACGAGAAACAGTGCGCCCTCTCCCGCGCGTCAATATTTTGCGGTAGCGTCCATAAATCAACCTTGTTCTGGAGGAGAAAAGTCATGTCGGAGAAACGTTCGATAGTGGCTGCCCTGTTGCTGCCATTGCTGATTGGCGGGACACCGGCCGTGGCGGCAGAACTTGTGGACGAATACAACGCCTACATTGGCCGCGACGATCTCTACAACTCCAACGGCGAGCGTCTGCGGGAACCTTGGCAGATCGTTCGCCAGGACCGCGCGAACTATTACAAGTTCGGCATCCGGCAACGAGGGGCCGAGCCGGACTCCTTCTTTTCTTCCGTGAAGAACCGTGCCAAAGCGGAGCGAATGCTCCGTACCGGAACCATTACCCACGAAGCGCGACGGCTGCTCCTGCAGGGCGACTGTACTGTCAATGTGAAGGTTTATCGCGACCGCAACGGCGACTATCTCGAGATTACCGTGTACTGACGTCTAGAGATCGCCAACGGGCGAGCCGGGCTTGTCGCGACCGAGCGCACAATCCCGGTTCAGCCCAGTGCCTGGCGCGTTTTCGAACTTGCAGAATGTCTCCGGCGGATTACCGCAGACCTTGGACAATTGCTTGAACCCCACACATCGCCCATCCGGCCCACGATAGCCGGGACCGCCTTTGCAGCCGCATCCCTTGCAGGCTGGCCGATCAGGGCAGCGCGCGAAGACAGGTGTCGCAACAATAGCCGCAACAGACTGCAGGCATAGGAGGAAAAACAAGGCTCTGGCAGCAAAGATCATCTTAAAGCTGTATCTAGGCCCCACGCCCATTTTTCACAATCTCTAAAACAAAAAACCCCGCCGTTGCCGGCGGGGCTCTTCACTCCCTTTCGGGATTAAGTAGCCGTCGATTACTCGACGATCGAAGCGACGATGCCGGCGCCGACGGTGCGGCCGCCTTCGCGGATAGCGAAGCGCAGCTTTTCTTCCATCGCGATCGGAACGATCAGCTCGACGTCAACGGTGACGTTGTCGCCAGGCATGACCATTTCCGTGCCTTCCGGAAGCGTCACGATGCCCGTAACGTCCGTCGTGCGGAAGTAGAACTGCGGACGGTAGTTCGTGAAGAACGGCGTATGACGGCCGCCTTCTTCCTTCGTCAGGATGTAGGCTTCGGCCTTGAACTTGCGGTGCGGCTTGACAGAACCCGGCTTGCACAGGATCTGGCCACGCTCGACGCCGTTGCGGTCGACACCGCGAAGCAGCGCGCCGATGTTGTCGCCGGCCTGGCCCTGGTCGAGCAGCTTGCGGAACATTTCAACGCCGGTGCAGGTCGTCTTCGTCGTCGGCTTGATGCCAACGATTTCGATTTCTTCGCCAACCTTGACAACGCCACGCTCGACGCGGCCGGTCACAACCGTACCACGGCCCGAGATCGAGAACACGTCTTCGATCGGCATCAGGAACGGCTGGTCGATCGGACGCTCAGGCGTCGGGATGTAGTCGTCGACAGCGGCCATCAGGGCGCGGATCGCGTCTTCGCCGATCTTCTTGTCCGAATCTTCGAGGGCGGCCAGAGCCGAACCCTTGACGATCGGAATGTCGTCGCCCGGGAAGTCGTAGGACGACAGAAGTTCGCGAACTTCCAACTCGACGAGCTCGAGGAGCTCTTCGTCGTCGACCTGGTCGACCTTGTTCAAGAACACGACGATTGCCGGAACGCCAACCTGACGGGCGAGCAGGATGTGCTCGCGGGTCTGCGGCATCGGGCCGTCGGCAGCCGAGCAAACCAGGATCGCGCCGTCCATCTGGGCAGCACCGGTGATCATGTTCTTGACGTAGTCGGCGTGGCCGGGGCAGTCGACGTGTGCATAGTGACGGTTGGCCGTCTCATACTCGACGTGCGCCGTCGAGATGGTGATGCCACGAGCCTTTTCTTCCGGAGCAGCGTCGATCTGGTCGTACGCCTTGAACTCGCCGAAGAACTTCGTGATCGCTGCCGTCAGCGACGTCTTGCCGTGGTCAACGTGACCAATCGTGCCAATGTTTACGTGAGGCTTATTGCGCTCAAACTTGCTCTTTGCCATTTGATTTCTTCCTGTGAACGTCAGATGGTAGTTGCCGGCCAGCCGGATTAGTGCCGCCGTTTAAGGCTTTCGCACGCTTTGCGCAAGACCAAATTGCGGGGCCGTCCCACGAAATGGAATTTGCAGCGGAATATTGTTCCGGAAACGGGGCGCGGCGTGAAAGTCACATGACGGCGAATTGCCATAGAAAGGCAAAAACAATCCCTTGCCGCGACTAATTAAACCAACGCTTCAAGGTTAGGCTGAATATGGAGCGGGTAGCGGGAATCGAACCCGCGTATTCAGCTTGGAAGGCTGCTGCTCTACCATTGAGCTATACCCGCGGCGATCGATCATTTGACGGTCCTGATGGTGGAGGGAGTTGGATTTGAACCAACGTAGGCTAAGCCAACGGATTTACAGTCCGTCCCCTTTAACCACTCGGGCATCCCTCCAGTATCAGTCCGGATCAAGCGACCAAGCTTTTGAAGCTTACGGGGTTTTTGCCGCCCCGCAATCTGCGCCGGGTATATGACCGCCCGTTTCGCGTCTGTCAACACGGTCCGATCAGAAAAGTTTCATTTTCTGATCGGAGCCCACAGGCGACGGCCGGCATGCATGACGGGCGGCCGATGCCGACACCATCCATGCCGGCCAGCCCTTCAATGAAGGTTGCCGACGGAGGCCACCTGAACGGGCGCGGCCGGGCGCTGCCTGGGGAAAAGCGTGAGCGCGCCGATCAGGCCGGCGGCAGCGCAGACGGCCATGACGACGAACAGCGGCATGGCGGAGCCATCGGCAAGCAGACCGAGAACAGCACCCGAGAGAGCGCCGCCGCCAAACCCCATCGCCCCGATGAGCGCTGCCGCAGCGCCGGGATTGGCCCCCTGCTCTTCCATCGCCAAGACATTGCTGTTCGGCATGATCGCCCCCATGCTGAAGACAAACACGAACATAAGCACGCTGACGACGATCAGATCGGCGAGCCCGGCCAGTTGCAGAACGACCAGGGCGAGCGCGCAGGCGAGGTTCAGGGCCGCCGCCAGCTTGACCATGAATCGCGGAGAGGTGCTGGCGACCAGCCTTGAGTTGACCTGAACGCCGATCGCGAGACCGACGGCATTGGCGGCGAAGAGGAACGAGAAATGCAGCGGGGTCATGCCGTAGATGCTGACGAAGACGCTGGCCGCACCGGCGATATAGGCGAAGAAACCGCCCTGCAGAAAGGCGAAGGGCACGGCATAGCCGAAGAAGTTTCTCTGCAGGAGAATGATCCGGTAATTGCGCAGGACCGCCAGCGGATGCGCGCTGGTGCGATCTTCCGGCTTGCGCGTCTCCGGCAACACCACAGCGATCAGCAATGCCGCCGCCACGGCGAGAACGGCAAGAATGACGAAAATCATTTCCCAATAGCTCAATCGCAGCACGAGGCTGCCGGCCATCGGCGCGATGATCGGCGCAAGCCCGCTGACGAGCGAGATCATGCCCATCATGCGCACAGCCTCGACGCCGGAAAACATGTCCCGCGCCACCGACATGGCGACCACCATGCCGACCGAGCCGGCAATGCCCTCGAGGAACCGAAAAGCCATCAGCTGGCCGGAGGAGACGGCAAGCGCGCAACCAAGGGAGGCAAGTGCGAAGACGGCCAGGGCCGAAAGCGACGTGGCCTTGCGGCCATAGCGATCGGACACCGGGCCCCAGAAGAGCTGGCCGAGCGTGAAGCCTGCAAAGAAGCTCATGACGCTCATCTGGATTTCACCCTCCCCGACCGCGAGGCTGCGGGCGATGGTGGGAATGGCTGCCACATACATGTCGATTGCAAGTGGGCCAAAGGCGGTGAGCGCCCCCAGGCATACGGCGATTGCGATATGATTCTTGTCGGACATAAAAATCTCTCTTCCAAAATTTGGAAACGATGGCGTATTCAAAATCTTTCGATTGCATTTGGAAACGATATCGTTTCTTATTTGTCAAGCAGATTCTGGGAGAAGGACCGAAATGAGCGCGGAAATCGGAAAAAAAGGGCCTGGCGTCGGGCGTCCGCCGGTGCTGACGAGCGAAGAACGGCGGTCACGCATATTGGCGGCGGCGGAAAAGACCTTCATGACAGCGGGCTACGGACAGGCGACGATGGAGGAGATTGCCCGCAGCAGCGGCATGTCGAAGAAGACGCTCTACCAGTTCTTCAGCGACAAGGCCGGGCTATTCGAAGCGCTGGTGGAGGCGCAGGAAATGCCACCGCGGCTGGAGATGCCGACCAACACCGGGCGAGATGACCTTCGGAAGACCCTTCAGCGCGGCCTCACCAAATTTGCCTCCTATGTGCTGTCGAACGCTCAGCTCTCGCTTACCCGCTTGGTCGTGTCCGAATCGAAGAACCATCCGGAAGTCTCGCAGCTCTTCTTCACGATCTGCGTCGAACGCGGCCGTCGGGAGATTGCCGAGTTCATCGGCCATTTCCAGGACAAGGGCTTGCTGACACGTGTCTGCGATGCCGAAACACTTGCCGATGTCCTGGTTGGCGGGACCTTCGCCATGTCGCACCTGCGCCAGCTGGTAATGGGCGGCAGCGGCTCGGCGGTCCAGTCGGATATTCTTGAGCGCGACATCGGCCTGCGGCTGGAAGTCCTGCTGCAGGGCTTCATGTCCGAAGCCAACACCGGACAATAACGATCGATCCGCATCTTCACGCCGCCCCCGGGCACCGCTATAAGGCGGCATGAGCAAAGATAGAAATGACGACCGGTCCGCCAAGGACAGCCATTACGCCAGCCTGCGCCGCCAGCATCGCGACGCGAAACGCGAGCGCGGCGAAATCCCGACCCCATCACCGAAGGATCGCCGCCAGGCGGCCGCCGCGCAGTGGTCGCCCCCCACCCTGCAGCCCGACCAGGTGTTTCTCTACGGCCTGCATACCGTGCGCGCCGCGCTTGAGAACCCGGCCCGCACGCTGATCAAGCTGTCCGTCACACAGAATGCGCTTGCCCGTCTCGAGATCGACGATCCGAGCGGCCTTCGCTGCCCGGTCGAGATCGTCCAGCCGTCGGACATCGACAAGATGCTTGGGCCCGATGCCATCCACCAGGGCGTGATGCTGGAGACGCGGCCGCTGCCGGTGCGCAAGCTGGAGGCTTTGAAGGAAAGCCCGCTCATTCTGGTGCTCGACCAGGTGACCGATCCGCACAATGTCGGCGCGATCATGCGGTCGGCCGTGGCGTTTGCCGCCGGCGCGGTGATCACCACGCAGCGCCATTCGCCGACCGAATCGGGCGTGCTCGCCAAATCGGCGTCCGGTGCGCTGGAAATGATCCCCTATATCCAGGTCACCAATCTGGCAGATGCGCTCGGCGAACTGCACAAGCTCGGCTTTTTCTCGATCGGTCTCGATTCGGAAGGACCGGCGGCCATCGAAGGGACGTTTTCCGGCGACAGGATTGCCCTGGTTCTCGGCTCCGAGGGCAAGGGCCTCAGGCAGAAGACGCGCGAAACGGTGAGCGCGCTGGCCCGGCTGGACATGCCCGGCGAGATCAAGTCGCTCAATGTTTCGAACGCTGCGGCAATCGCGCTCTATGCCACGAGGCAGTTTTTGCTATCCTCCAAAGGATGATTCTCGTCTTCTCCGATCTCGACGGAACACTGCTGGACCACGAAACCTATTCCTTCGACGCGGCCAGGCCCGCGCTCGAACGGCTTCGTGACAAAGGCATTCCGCTGATTCTCGCCTCCAGCAAGACCGAGGCCGAAATGCTGCCGATCGCTAAGGCGATGGGCATCGACCATCCGCTGATTGTCGAGAACGGCGCCGGCATCGCCCGCCATCCCGCCGGCACCGCGCGGGACGCGACCGACACCTATGCGAAGATCCGCGGCGTGCTCGCCGCATTGCCGGCGGAACTGAAAGGCCTGTTTGCGAGTTTCGGTGACTGGGACGCCGAAACCGTCAGCGACAGGACCGGCCTTCCCATCGAAAGTGCGAAGCTCGCCAAAGAGCGCCGCTTCTCCGAGCCCGGGCTCTGGTCCGGAACGGAGGAGCAGAAGGCGGCTTTCCAGGCGCTGCTGAAGGACGAGGGACTGATGGCGGTACAGGGCGGGCGGTTTTTCACCATCATGCCGAAAACATCGAAGGCCGAGCGCATGCGCGAACTCGCCGACTGGTACGCCGGGCAAAGCGGCGGCGCGGTCAGGACGATCGCGCTTGGCGATGCCGCCAACGACGTGGCGATGATCGAGGCGGCCGACACCGGTGTCATCGTCGCCAATCCGGCGCACGCGCCCCTTCCGCGGCTCGCGGGAGAGACGAACGGACGCATTCTGAGAACGACAAAACCCGGCCCGTCGGGCTGGAATGACATAATTCTGAAAATCATCGGTCCGTAAAACGACAGGATCGATACAAAACAGATAATAAAGGGGACAGGCGTTGGCGGATTTTCATCAGAACGGCGTGGTGGCGACGCTCCACAATTTTCGCGAACGAACCACTGCCGAGATCGAGAAGGACCTGGAACTCTTTTCCAAGGTCCGGCCGATTACCCTGATCCTCCCTTCCCTCTATTCCGAACTGGAAGCGCCGGCGCTGGAGAAGATCGTCGACGAGCTCTCGCAGGTAAACTACGTCTCGTCGGTCGTCATCGGCCTCGATCAGGCAACCCGCGAGCAGTATCTGCATGCCCGCGAGTATTTCTCGCGGCTGCCGCAGGAACATCATATCCTTTGGAACGACGGCGCCCGGCTTCGCGCCGTTGACGAACGGCTGGCAGAAGCCAATCTCGCTCCCGACCAGCCGGGCAAGGGCCGTAATGTCTGGTACTGCATCGGCTTCGTGCTCGGCCAGCGCAATGCCGGCGTTGTGGCGTTGCACGACTGCGATATCGTGACCTACCGGCGCGACATGCTGGCCCGGCTCGTCTATCCGGTCACCAATCCCGGATTCCCCTACGTCTTCTCCAAGGGCTACTATCCCCGCATCGCCGACGGATCGCTGAACGGGCGCGTCACGCGGCTGCTGGTGACGCCGCTGCTCTTAAGCCTCGAACGGGTGCTCGGGCATCATCCCTATATCGACTACCTGAAGGCCTTCCGCTATCCGCTCGCCGGCGAATTCGCGATGCGCTCACACATCCTTGCCGACATCCGCATTCCCTCGGACTGGGGACTGGAGATAGGCGTGCTCTCCGAACTCTGGCGCAACTATTCCAACATGGCGATCTGCCAGGTCGACATCGCCGACCGCTACGACCACAAGCACCAGCCGCTATCGCCGGAGGATACGGCCAAGGGCCTGTCGCGCATGTCGATCGACATCTGCAAGGCGGTCTTGAGGAAGCTTGCGACCGACGGCGTCGTCTTCAGCCAGGAGACGCTGCGCACGCTCAAGGCCACCTATTACCGCACGGCGCTCGATCTCGTGGAGATCTACCACAACGACGCCAAGATGAACGGGTTCTCGACGGACCGTCACAAGGAAGAGCAAGGGGTCGAACTGTTTGCCGCCAATCTGGTCGAGGCCGGCAACATCTTCCTAGAATATCCGAACGCCACCCCGTTCATGCCGAGCTGGAACCGCGTGCAGAGCGCCATGCCCGGCGTCTTCGAGGAAATCCAGGCCGCGGTACGGCGCGACGCCGAGGACGCCGGAAAGTGATCGCGCGTCAATAGTCATCATGAGGTGACATGGCCGTGCGTCCCGGGGAATGTTCGATTATTGCAGCACGGCCTGCTGCCAGGCGCTCTGGTGTTCGGCATGACGGACCGGCCGGAGCTGCGTCATCGGGCAGCCATCCTGGATCTTCTGCCATGAGGTGTTGTTCAGCACCATTTCGCAGCGCGCCAGATAGGCCATGTCATTGATGCGGATGCAGGTCACCTGCCCGAGCGAAAGCTTGGTTCCGTCCTTGATGCTGCAGGTGCAATCGGCAAAGGCCGGCGTGGCAAATGGGCCCGCGGCCAGGAGGATCATGGCCGAGCCCACTCTGGTCAGTCCATGGGGCGGTATCCAGCTCATGCAGGCAGGATACGCCGTTCCGGCCAAAAGTAAATTCCGGGCTCAAATTGCGGGTGGCCTGCCTCAAGCGCCGGGTTCGGCGGCATTGCGCGCGAGAATCTTATGCCGGACCAGCGCCATCACGGCGGTGGCGAACAGGCAGTAGACGCCCATCGCGGCGATCTGGAAGGGATAGTAGACGCCGAAGTCGATCAGGTAGCCGGTGATCCCCGGCCCCATGGCCGTGCCGAAGACGGTGAGCGCGATGATGATCGAGCGGATGCCACCCAGATGTTTGAGCCCATAGACCTCGGGCCACAGCGCGCCGAGCAGCGTGCCGGCGACGCCGTTGGAGATGCCGAGCAGGCACATGAAGGCAAACGCGCTCCATTCACCCGAGAACGCCGCGAGCACCGCGCAGGCGCAGGCCATCGGCAGCAGGAAGTATGGCATCAGGTCGACGGCCGAGAACTTGTCGATCAGCTGGCCGGTGATCAGGGCTGCGACGACGCAGGAGGCCGAAGAGAAGACGAAGGCGCCGGCAAAGACGGTGAGCGACCAGCCACGCAGTTCCACCAGATAGACCTGGTGGAAGAAGATCGTGGTGGCGATGAAGCCGGGCGCGAGCACGCCGAGCATGGTCATCCAGAAGACCGGATCGCGCACGACTTCGCCGCGGGTCCAGTCGCGCGCGCCGCTGCGCCGCTCCGGCCGGTCCGTCTGGCGCGGCGTGCGCTCCACCCGCATCAGCATCAGGATGGCCGGCAGGCCGACGGCGACGATGGCGCAGGCTGAGAAGAACCAGGTGTTGCGCCAGCCGAAGGCGCCGCCGAGGATGACGAACAGGAACGGCAGCGCCGCCTCACCACCCTGCAGGCCGAGATTGGTGAACGACACCGCCCTGCCACGCTGGCCGGCAAACCAGCGCGCCATCGCCGTCTGCGCCGTGTGGGTCATCATGCCCTGGCCGAAGAGGCGCAGCAGATAGATGGTGAAGAGCAGCAGCGGCAGCCAGGTGGAGACCGCCATCAGGGTGCAGGCCAGCGCCAGCACCGGCATGATGATGAGCGTGACCTTCGCTACCGAAAAATGATCGACGATGCGGCCGAGCATCGGCAGCGTCAGCGCACTGCCGAGCGTCGCGATCATGTAGATGACGCCGTACTGACCGTTGGAAAGACCGTATTCGCCGCGAATGCCGCCGGCAGACAGAGAAATGAAGAAGGTCTGCCCGAAGGCGGAGAAGAAGTTCAGCAGGAAGCCACCGGCAATCCAGCGGGCGTTCTCGCGAAAAAAGGCGATGATCGGCATGTCAGTCTCTGTGGTGGCGGCCGGTCGCACAGGAAAGGCGACCGCGGGATATATGAGCGTCTGCGAAATCAACGCCTGTGCAGTGAGCGCGTCAAGGTCGCACCGTCGCGATTTCCGTCTTTCGCGTCCGATGCCGCGAATTTCAGCATTTCGGTCTGCCGGATGAACGTGTTGGATCAAAGAGCAAAGCGCTGTAAATTAGGAAGGACGCATTATTTCCGCTTTACAGATTCCCAGAATCTGATAGTTGCCATGTTCACTTTGAATGCCCTTGTAGCTCAGTTGGTAGAGCACCTGATTTGTAATCAGGGGGTCCCGGGTTCGAACCCTGGCGGGGGCACCATCAAACCACTGAAAACATTATAAATTCCCAAAGTTTGCGACTTCTGTGCGACATTTTGCGACTGAAAAAGTCGCACGGTGTTTCCGCCCTGTTCCGGCTTTCACGCCATCTCGAACAGCCGACCATAACCGTTGAGGCGATCGTCGATGCCGGAAAGCCGTAGCATGTGCCAGCAGAGAACCTGATTGCTGGAGAGCGCCGGGCGGCCGATGGCCGATTCGATCGCGGCCAGGCAGTCGAGCGTACGCAGATTGGTGCAGGAGAGAAACACCGCATCGACATCGGCGTCACCGACCAGTGATATTGCTGCCTCGATGATCGAGGCCCGGTCGATCCAGGCGACATTTTCCTCACGCGCTTCATCGAACGTGCCGAACACCGGGCTTTCCAGGCCGGCATCGGCAAGCACGCCGCGCAGACGCGCCGACACCTCGGCGACATAGGGCGACAGGAAGGCGATGCGCTTGAGGCCGAGGGCGCTGGCGGCGGCCAGCAGTGCCGAGACCGGCTCGCTCGTCGCCTTCGCGTCGCAGCCGGCATGCAGCCTTTCGGCAATCGCACCGACGCCGATCACCGACGTTCCAGACGTGCAGCCGTATCCGACCGAATCGAAATGGATCGGCCGCGGCAGGAGCCCGGCGGCGCCGGCGATGCGGTCGCGCATCCCGGCAAGCGTCTCGGTCGTCACCTCCGGATCGCTTGCGACACGGGTGACATAGAGCGAGACGCCGTTCGGCATGAGCCGGCGAAAATCGCGTTCGATCGTCTCGTCCGATTGCAGGACGACGAGGCCCAGCCGGGCGCGTTCGCTGTCGCGGCGGTCGAGAGTGAAGGGAAAGACCGTCATTGCTTGCACCACCTCGTTTCAGACCACCTGGATTTCCGGCGACGCGAAGCGCGTCAGCCGCTCGCCGCCCGCAGCCGTCACGCGGACATTTTCCTCGTGAACGAGGATCGTGCCACCGCCAAGCTCGACGCAGGGCTCGAGCGTCAGCACCATGTTCTCCGCGATGACGGTGTGGTCATGTTCGATCAGCGAAGGCCACTCCGTCAACTGCATGCCCAACCCGTGGCCGAAGCGGCCGCCCGATGGCGTGCCGCCATCCGAAACAATCGAAGCCACCATGACCGCCTTCAGCTCGGCGGCGGTGATGCCCGGCCGAAGCGCCGCGAATGCCGCCTCGCTCGCCGCGACCAGTTGTTTATGTGCGCGGGTGACGGCGGCATTGGACGAGCCCATCGCGAAGTTACGGTCAAAATCGCAGAAATAGCCATCCCAGACGAGCCCGGTATCCAGCATCAGCACGTCGCCGGATCGAAGCGGTGTCGGGCCGGCAGGCGAAATGACATCGTCATAGCCGTTCGGCCCCGCGCCGCCGGCGAGATAGGCGACGTGATCGGCGCCGTGCTCCAGGCACAGCATCTGGAAGCGGCGAAACACTTCCTCGAGCGGCCGGCCCGGCGAGGCGATTTCCTCGACACGGGCAAAGGCGGCATCGCCGATGCGGCAGGCGCGGCGGATCTTGCCGATCTCGGCCTCCGACTTGATCATCCGCAGCCGTCGCATGATGCCCGCGTCGCCGCCGAATTCGATACTGCCTAGACGCGCCTTGACGGCCTCGAAGCTCGCAAGCGGCATGCGGACCGATGTTTCCGGACCGTCCGGCACGCCGACGCGGCCGCTACTGCCGACCACGTCGCGCAGCGTGTCGCCAAGCAGGCCGACGCCGTCGTCCGGTGCCGGCGATGGCCAGGTGCGGATGTCGGCGATCCAGGTCTTGCGCATCAGCGCCTCGCCGATGGCGGGAATCACCGCGATCGGCGCGCCATCCGCCGGCAGGACGAGAAACCACGGCCGCGTCGGGCTTTCCCAGAAACGGGTGAGGAAGCCGGAGAGATATCGGATCTCGGGTTCGGTGGTCAGAAGCAGCGCGGCAAGCCCCTGCTCCCGCATCATCGCCTGCGCACGCGCAACGCGGCCCTGATATTCGGCGATGTCAAAACCGCGTTTCGGCTGGGGGGTCATTGGGGCTCCTCGCTCAGGATGGCCAGCACGCGGCTTTGCCCGTCAAGGCCGAAGGCCGGGGCCTGCCTGCCGATCGCCAACAATCCGGCAAGACCGGCACCCCCGGAGGGCGTGGTGGCGAGCCCCGCCTGCGCGAGCGGCTCCATGGCGGCTTCGGCTTCCGCCTCGCTGATCGTCATGAAGATATCGGCATCGCGGGCGAGTCCCTTCAGGGCGATCATCGAGGCCTCCTTGCAGTCGAGCCGCCCCATGGCGGAGACCCCGCCTTCCGTCTTCACGAGACTGCCCGCCTCTATGCTGGCAATCAACGCCCGCGCGAGTTCCGGCTCGACGACGACGATGGTCGGCGCGTCGCCCCAGACCCGGCGCGCATAGGCGGCGACAGCGCCGGCTAGACCACCGACACCGGCCTGCAGAAAGATGTGGGTCGGCGCGGCCTCCAGCGCCTCAGCCGATTCGGCGGCCAGTTGCAGGTAGCCTTCCATCAGCCGCCAAGGGCGCTCGATATAGCCCGGCCAAGAGCTATCGGAGAGAAGCTGCCAGCCATTGTCGTCGGCGGCCTTTTCAGCGGCGACCATGCTCGCCTCGTAGTCATGCCCCTCGCGGATGACGTCCGCCCCCTTGGCGGCAAGACGGGCGGCGAAGCTTTCAGGCACCGTTTCTGCAATGAAGACCTTGGCCTTGGCGCCGAACAGCCGCGCGCCGGCGGCAACAGAAAGGCCGTGGTTCCCGGCGCTGGCCGTCACATAGGTGCGTCCGGTGAGACTTTGCGGGTGTGGGTTGCCAATCGCGGCGGCCTCCGAGGCAATGACGTAGGCAGCTCCCAGCGCCTTGAAACTGCCGAGCCCCATCCGGCCGCGCTCGTCCTTGACGTGGACGGAGGCGACGCCGGCGCGGGAGGCAAGCTCCGGCGAGGCGCGCAATGGCGTTTCGCCATGCGCGGGACAGCGCTCCAGAAGTGCCGCCACCCGCTCGGCATCGATGCTCGGATACGGCACCTCGTCGGGCAAGGGAAAGGCCAGCGCCGACCGGCGCCATGGATTCTTCAGCAGATGCAAGCCGGTGCTCCCTTCAACCTTGGCGACTGACGGCCGGCGAACCGGCACCGGGAGGGCGCACCGGGCGGGATCATATCCCCGGAACCGGCGCGTGCTCCTCGGGTGGATGGGTCGCCGTGTAGACCATTTCGGACGCATGCTCGACGACCGGGCGGGTCAACCGCTCCATGACGACGTTGCGCACCCCGAGCGTCGCCGATTCGGCGTAGAAGCCGACAGCGCCCTCGGTGAAGGTGTCGTCGACGAGGCTCAGCACGACGAAACCATCGATCGAGACCTCCAGATACATGCCATGGGCGACCACCTCGATCTTCCAAGGACCATGCTTGTTGCCGCGGAAGTGGGCCTCCTGCAGCGGCTGGTAGCGGAAGGCGTGTTCGAATTCCGGCGTCGCATTGGCGCCCCAGGCGCGCATCTGGGCGATGCCGTTGATGAGATCGAGCGACAGATAGTAGCCATCGCCCTCCTCGTTGATGCGCAGCACGAGACCACCCTTGCCGGATCCTTCCAGCGTCATGTCGGCGCGCAGGCGGAATTCCTCGTGCCGGCCGGGCAGCAGGAAGGCCTCGTAGCCGCTGCGACATTTGAGGAACATCGCACCGTCATGGTCCTCTATGCCGGCGTGCGGATTGCCGTAGAGCATGCGGCACTGGCCGGCGGCGTCGATCTTGTCGCTGCCGGTCACGAGATCATCGAAGCCGCTGTGCGAGCGCAGCAACAGCCGGCCATCCTTGGCGACCACCAGTTCCTTCGGCGGTGGCAGCAGCTTTTTGACGACCTCGCGGCCATAGACATACTCGGTCTTGGCGAAGAAGTTGAAGAGCAGCAGCTTGCTGCCGTTGCGGCAGACGCGGGCGGCATAGTTGCCGTTCGGCAAAAGCACGTTGTTGAAGAAGTTCTCGAAGGGGCCGGAGGCGCTGTCGGCGTACCAGTAGTGGATCTTGGTATCCTCGCGAATCGATCCGAGCAGATAATAGCGGTCCTCAAGCACGAACAGGTTCGGCACCTCCACATCGTCGTAGAGCCCCGGCCGGTGCAGCGGCGGATCGAAGACGAACTTGTCCGGTTCCACCTCGCGGGCGAGCCCGACGCAGCCGCGGCGGATCACCGGCCCGTGACGCACGCGCGCCGAGGTCAAAAGCAGACGGTCGCCCGTCGCCGGATCGATGAAGAAATAGGGATCGCGGAAGCTCACCCAGTGGCGGCCCTCGTCGATGTTCGATTCGTAGTAGGAGCCGTCGATCTCCAGCGGATACGTGCCCTTACGGCAGCGTTTCCAGGTCATCAGGTCCTTCGAGCGCGCCATGCCGATGCGCTGCACGCGGCCGTATTCCGAGCGCGACAGCCCCGTGTAGAACATGCGCCAGGTGCCCTCTTCATCCGGGTCCGGCGAGACATGCATGGTCCACAGCATGTCGTCGTCCCACTCGCCGGGATCACCGACGAAAAGCGCGTTCTTGACCCGCCGCCAGGTCATGGCGTCGGTGCTGACCGCGTGGGCTATGAAGTCGTGGTTGGGCAGAACCAGGTGGAAGAGATGATAGAGCCCGTCGTGGTAGACCACATCGACATCGCCGATGTCCGAGCGAAGAAATCCATGAGAAGCATACATGCAGTCAAATCTGCCCGGCTTTGGCCTCGGTTTCAAGGGCACAATTGCCGCGTCCGTCATTCCATGGCTCACGGAGCCTCGGCGCAAAACGTACCGGCATCGGCGCACATGCACTTGTGGCACACAGGTTTTTTCCGGTACCAAGAGGGCATTGACAGTCGCCGGCCGCGCCCGGCCCATCAAATGCGGGATGTTTCATGCAGCGTTCGACCGGCTCCTTCCGCATCATCGCGTCCACGGCCCCCGAGGCCATGGCGGCGCGTGAGGAGCTCATCGCCATCTATGGCAATGCCTCGGAAGAGAACGCGGACGTGATCGTGGCGCTCGGCGGCGACGGCTTCATGCTGCAGACGCTGCACGAGACGATGAACACCGGCAAACGGGTCTACGGCATGAACCGCGGCTCGGTCGGCTTCCTGATGAACGACTACCGGGTGGGAAACCTGCCGGAACGGGTGGCCGCCGCGGTGGAAAATGATCTGCGCCCGCTGAAGATGACGACGACGGATGCCGACGGGCAAGTCGCAGATGCGCTGGCGATCAACGAGGTCGCGCTGCTGAGGCAATCCTACCAGGCGGCGAAGCTGCGCGTCGAAATCGACGGACAGGTCCGCCTCGACGAACTGATCTGCGACGGCGTGATGGTCGCAACGCCCGCAGGTTCGACCGCCTACAATTACTCCGCCCATGGGCCGATCCTGCCGCTCGAGGCGCCGCTTTTGGCACTGACCCCGGTCAGCGCCTTCCGGCCCCGCCTATGGCGTGGCGCGCTGCTGCCGGACAAGGTGACCGTCGACATCCATATTCTCGAAGCGGAAAAGCGGCCGGTCAACGCGGTTGCCGACCACTTCGAGGTCAAGTCGGTCATCCATGTCCGGATCGCGCAGTCGGATGACAAGACGGCGCGCGTGCTCTCCGATCCCGATCATTCATGGTCGGAGCGCATCCTGGCGGAACAGTTCACCTACTGAACGGCGTCAGCCGAAGAGCGTGACCGACAGCGAGGCAAGCAGCGCCGCGGCGAAGATCATGTTGATCACCCGGCTTGCCTTCGGATCGCGGAAGAGCCTCGTAAACGCCGCGCCGAGCATCAGCCAGAGACCGTTGACGATGGCGATCACGGCTGTCAGCACGACGATCTTGGCAAGTGCGTCACTCTGGGGCGAGACGTGGACAAGGATGAAGCCGGAGAACAGCGCGCCCATCGCCGCATAGGCCTTGGGATTGACGAGCGACAGGAAAACGCCCGCCTTGAATAAGGGAGCGGCGCCCTCGCCCGTCTGCGCCCCGACCGGCGGCGCGGTCGCGATCTTCCAGGCGAGATAGAGGAAATAGGCCGCGGCCAGCAGCGTGACGATCGGCAGTGCGCCGGGTACGGCGAGGATCAAACCGGTGATGCCCGCGGCGACCGCGCTCATGACGAGAACCATGCCCACAAGCAGGCCGAGCATGAAGCCGACGCTCCGGCGCGCGCCGAAAGCTGCTCCGGCTGCGGCAAGGCTCAGCGTGTTCGGCCCGGGGCTGCCGGTCAGCGCGAATGCGGCAAACAGGAATGGCATCAGGTTTTCCAAGCGCGGTCCTCCTTCTCGCAATCGGTGTCTCGGGCGGTAGCACGTTGCGGCTCTCGCCGTCTTGAACGAACGTGCCCGCCCCGACAAACGAAAAAGCCCCGCGAACGGGGCTCAATCAATCTTGCATCCGCATCGGTCAGTCGATGTCGCTGACATCCGCATTGGCCTTGCCGGAAATGCGGTGGGCGAGCGAGGCTTCCATGAACGGGTTCAGGTCGCCATCCAGCACGTCGTCCGGGCTGGTGCTTTCCGTGCCCGTCCGCAGGTCCTTGACGAGCTGATAGGGCTGCAGGACGTAGGAGCGGATCTGGTGGCCCCAGCCGATCTCCGTCTTGGACGCCGCTTCGGCGTTCGCCGCCTCTTCGCGCTTCTTCAGCTCGGCCTCGTACATGCGGGCGCGCAGCATGTCCCAGGCCTTCGCCCGGTTCTTGTGCTGCGAACGTTCCTGCTGGCAAGCAACCACGATGCCGGTCGGGATATGCGTGATGCGCACCGCCGAGTCGGTCGTGTTGACGTGCTGGCCACCGGCGCCGGACGAGCGGTAGGTGTCGATGCGGCAGTCGCTCTCGTTGATCTCGATGTTGATCGAGTCGTCGACGACCGGATAGACCCAGATCGACGAGAAGGACGTGTGGCGGCGGGCGTTGCTGTCATAGGGCGAGATGCGAACCAGGCGGTGGACGCCCGATTCGGTCTTCAGCCAGCCATAGGCGTTGTGGCCCTTGACGAGGATGGTCGCCGACTTGATGCCGGCTTCTTCGCCGTCATGGACTTCCAGAAGCTCGACCTTGAAGCCTTCCTTCTCGGCCCAGCGCGTGTACATGCGCAGAAGCATGTTCGCCCAGTCCTGGCTTTCCGTGCCTCCGGCGCCGGAATGGACTTCAAGATAGCTGTCGTTGCCGTCGGCCTCGCCCGAAAGCATAGCCTCGACCTGGCGCCTGCCGGCTTCGGAGAGAAGCGCCTTCAGCGCCTCCTCGGCCTCGGTGACGACCGACTGGTCGTCTTCTTCCTCGCCGAGTTCGATCAGCTCGATGTTGTCGTTCAGCTGCTGCTCGAGCGAGCGCACGCCGGAAATATTGTCGTCGAGCTGCTGGCGTTCACGCATCAGCTTCTGCGCTTCCGCAGCATCGTTCCAGAGATTGGGATCTTCAGCCTTGTTGTTCAGCCAATCAAGGCGCCGTACAGCCTGATCCCAGTCAAAGATGCCTCCTCAGCAGGCTTATGGCCTGCTTGATTTCGTCGACTACGTTCTCGATTTCTGCTCGCATTTTCCGTTTCTTTTCAATGAAAATTCGAATTGGCCCCGTGCATAGTCAGACCGGCAGCGGATGTAAAGACCCGCCTGCCGGTTTGCCAAGGCGACGGCCCTTGTCAGAAAAGGCCGCTCTTGCCCGAGGTCACCGCCTGGTTGGCCTGCGGCGAGGACTGCATGATTTCATCCGGCGTCATATAGCCGTCCATGCCGATGACGTTGAAGGTGTCGGACGGACCGGTGCCGGGCTTGAAGGCCTCGATGATCGTGTCCGGGTCGCCTTCGTTCGCCCACATGCCGGTCTTTCGGTTGATGGCGACCTGCTGCATGCCGTCCGGGATCTTGAACTTCGAGGCAGGCATGGTCTTGACGGCCTGCTGCATGAACTCGTTGAAGACCGGCGCGGCAAGGCCGCCGCCCGTCGCGCCACGGCCCATCGGCGTCGGGTTGTCGAAGCCGACATAGAGGCCGACGACGAGGTTCGGCGTGTAGCCGACGAACCAGGCATCCTTTTCGTCGTTGGTCGTGCCAGTCTTGCCGGCAACCGGACGATCGAGCTTGACATGGCCGGCGGCGGTGCCGCGGGTGATGACGCCTTCCATCATCGAGGTGATCTGGTAGGCGGTCATCGGGTCGAGCACCTGCTCGCGGTTGTCGACCAGCGTCGGCTCTTCCTGATTGTCCCACTCTGCCGTGTTGCAGGCCTCGCAGATGCGCTCTTCATGGCGGAAGATGGTGCGGCCGTAGCGATCCTGGATGCGGTCGATCAGGGTCGGCTTGATCTGCTTGCCGCCATTGGCAAGGACGGAATAGGCCGACACCATGCGCAGGACGGTGGTTTCGCCGGAACCGAGCGCCATGGCCAGAACCGGGTTCATGTGATCGTAGATGCCGAAACGCTCCGCATATTCGGCGACGATGTTCATGCCCATGTCGTTGGCAAGGCGGACGGTCATGAGGTTACGCGACTTCTCGATGCCTGTGCGCAGCGTCGACGGACCGGCGAAGCCGCCGCCGTAGTTTTCCGGCTTCCACATTTCGCCACCGGACTTGATCTCGATCGGGGCGTCCATGATCACGGATGCGGGGGTGTAGCCGTTGTCCAGCGCGGCGGCATAGACGAACGGCTTGAACGAGGAACCGGGCTGGCGCATGGCCTGGGTGGCGCGGTTGAACTGGGACACGGAGTAGTCGAAGCCGCCGACCATGGCGAGCACGCGGCCGGTCTGCGGATCCATGGCGACCAGACCGCCTTCGACCTTCGGCACCTGCCGCAATTTGTACTGGCCGTCGCCGGTGCCCTCGGCATAGACGACGTCGCCCACGGAAAGAACACCTTCGGGAGACTTGGCGTTCTTCGTGTCCTTGCGGGCCGAGCGGTAGGCCCACTTCATGTTTTCGGCGCTGATGGAGCCCGTCACGCGGTCGGGAAGTGTCTTGCCGTCGGGCTCCTTGCCGGGACGGATACCGATATCCACACCCTTGTCGGACACCTTGAGAACGACGGCGAGATGCCATTCCGGCATATCATCGAGCGGCGACACATCAGAGAGCGGCACGCCCCAGTCGTCGCCGAGCTCGATCGTCTTGACCGGACCACGGAAGCCGCGCCGCTCGTCATATTCGATGAGCGCATCCTGAAGCGACTTGCGGGCATAATCCTGCAATTGCGGATCGAGCGAGGTGCGCACCGACAGGCCGCCCTCGTAGAGCGCATCTTCGCCGTAACGGGCGATGATCTGGCGACGGACTTCGGCGGAGAAATACTCGGACGCGAAGACCTTGTCGCCGCCGCCGCGCAGATTGACGCCAAGCGGTTCCTTCTTGGCCTTCTCGCCGTCGGCCTGGGTGACGTAGCCGTTCTCGACCATGCGGTCGATGACCCAGTTGCGCCGCTCGATGGCGGCTTCGGGATGGCGGAAGGGATGATAGTTCGCCGGGCCCTTCGGCAGGGCGGCGAGATAGGCGGTTTCGGCGATGGTGAGCTCGGTGACCGACTTGTCGAAATAGGTCAGCGCGGCGCTGGCGATGCCGTAGGAATTCAGGCCGAAGAAAATCTCGTTGAGGTAGAGCTCGAGGATCTTGTCCTTGGAATAGGTCTGCTCGATGCGGAAGGACAGGATCGCTTCCTTGACCTTGCGGTCGATCGTCTGGTCGGCCGACAGCAGGAAGTTCTTGGCGACCTGCTGGGTGATCGTCGACGCGCCGACCGGACGGCGGCCGGTGCTGAGGTTCTTGAAGTTGACGAGTACCGCGCGGCCCAGCCCCTGAACGTCGATGCCCGGATGGGTGTAGAAGTTCTTGTCTTCGGCCGAGATGAAGGCAGCCTTGACGCGGTCCGGAATGGCCTGGATCGGCAGGAACAGGCGGCGTTCCTTGGCGTATTCGGCCATCAGCGCACCGTTACCGGCATGCACGCGGGTCGTGACCGGCGGCGCGTAGTTCGCCAGCACTTCGTAGTTCGGCAGATCCTTGCTGATATCGGAGAGATAGACAGCAACGACAGTCGCGACAGCAAGATAGATGACGCTGCCCAGTCCGAAGAAATATCCAATGAGTCTGATCATGTTTCCGCGCTATCGATTTCCCGTCCGGTCGCCTATACCGGAATTCAGGCATAAAAGCGTTGCTCGCCTGGTCGCCGGGCGCCACAATCGCACATGACGCCGCGTTTTGCACGGCAAGGCCGCTAATTCAAGTCGGCTTATCCGCATTCCCCTGCCCCGCGCAATGCTTGAGCACCAATCCACCCCCCGAATGTGAGCAAATTACGGCTCGCGGCCTGCGCCGTTCGACGCACCCGCCGGCCGGCAGCCTCCGCTCAGCCTCCATTCGCCAGCACCGTGGCCTTGTAGCCGGTCACGCCGGCGGCAATCAGGTCGGCCACCTTCGCGCGCCATTCCGTGTCCATCAGCAGCTTCTCGTCCTCCTTGTTCGACAGGAAGCCGAGCTCGATGAGGATCGAAGGAATATCCGGCGCCCTCAACACGCGGAAGCCGGCCGAACGCAACGGATTGTTGATCAGCCGGATCTTGCCGTCGAACGAACCGACGACCGACTTGGCGAGCGATATCGAAAAGGCCTGCGTCTCGCGCCGCGTCAGGTCCAGCAGGATGTCGGTGACGTCATCCGGCTCGTCGGCGATGGTGAAGCCGGCCATCGCGTCGGACAGGTTCTCGCGCTTGGCGAGATCGTCGGCGAGCTTGTCGGAGGCCTTGTCGGAGATCGTGTAGACGGTGGTGCCGCGAATGTTGTGCTGGCGCAGCGTGTCGGCATGCAGCGAGATGAACAGGCGCGCGCCCTGCTGGCGGGCGATCTGCACCCGGCGGGACAGGGACAGGAACTCGTCGCCGTCGCGGGTCATGACCACCTTGACGCCGGGAATTTTCCCGAGCCGCTCGGACACAACCTTGGCGAAGGCAAGCGTGATGTCCTTCTCCACGACCTTCGAACCGAGCCCGATCGCGCCTGTATCGATGCCGCCATGGCCGGCGTCGACGGCGATGACGAAGTCCGAAGCGTTGGCTGCCAGCGGCTCGCGGCCCGCCACATCGGACGCCTGCGCGGCGGAAGCGCCGTCATCCTGCGCGCCCATCAGGGCTGCAAACTGGTCCGGTGAAATCGCTTCGGCGTCGAGGACGAGCCGGTAGCCCTTGTCCTGCTCGTTGTCCTGGACTTCGGACATGGCCAGGCGCACCGGCTTCGGCGCGGTCAGCACCAGGCGGGCGCTGCCGGCATCGATCGCGCCGTAGCGGATGTTGGAGAAGAGACCGCGCGGCTTGAACTCATCGCCCGAAAACTTGAAGTCCGTCCCCGGCAGATCGACGACAACCCGCACAGGATTGTCGAGATAATGGACCTTGAAGTCCGGCTTCTGGTTAAAATCGATCACGATGCGCGTGCGGGCGTCGTCGCCGGCAATGCGCGCATCATAGGCCGTCAAGGCGCTCTCCTTGGCGGATGCCGCAAGCATCGGCAGCATCAGTGCCGCCAAGGCGAGCAGAAACCGCAACAGGCGGAAAAGCCGCATCAAGTATCCCCGTCCAGTCCAGTCGACCAAAATGCAGGCAGAATGCGGATCGACGATCCGGTGTCCCGCCCGAAAACACAATACATGCCATCGACAGCCAAATACACCGGGCTTCGAAGGCAGAATCAACATGTCCGGCTAACACGCTGATTCCATCCATATTATGGCAAGCTCGGCTTTTTCCTTGCTATCCCGCGCGAGAAAACATAAAAGGCGATTTAGGTTAGAAGTACCGACGGGACAGAATCACAGGCAGGCTGCCAGCCGTTGTTCAAACGAAGACTGGCGCCGGAAGCGGTGAGACGTCCGCCGTCACAGGTAGATCTATCCGACTGTGAACACTTTTGATTTTCCGGAATGATCCGGAACCATTCCCGGCGAATTATCGCCACCCGCTCCCGAGGGAGCACACTCATCGGATCTTGAGAAAGGTCCATAGAACCGCAAAACTCGTTTTGGCATAGTTGATGGAATTGCAGCGGACAGTACAGAGATTTTCAGAGCAGCGGAGGATTTGTCATCCCGTTGCCGCGACACTGCTGCCCGCCCATACACGCCTAGCGAGGCATCTAAATTCCGGCGCCCGAACCGCAACCGACACCCCCGGCATTCCGAACACGAATGTGGGGTGTTTTTTTGTGCGTCCGCGCCGAGGAGCACAACTTAAATGGCAGACAAAATGCTTATCGACGCGTCTCACGAAGAAGAGACGCGCGTTGTCGTTGTACGTGGGAACCGCATAGAGGAATTCGATTTTGAATCGCAGCACAAGAAGCAGCTGCGCGGCAATATCTACCTTGCAAAAGTCACACGTGTAGAACCTTCGCTGCAGGCGGCCTTCGTCGATTACGGCGGCAACCGTCACGGCTTCCTCGCCTTCTCGGAAATCCATCCCGACTATTACCAGATCCCGCTGGCTGATCGTCAGGCGCTGCTGCGCGACGACGAAGCCGACGACGATCACGATGATGACGCCGGCCACGACAACGACACGGCGGAAACGCCCGCCGCAGTCGCCGCCGAAGCGGCAGCCTCCGAGGCGACGTCATCGGACGTAGCCGAGGCGGACGCATCGGAAGCTCCGGCGGAAGCCGAAGCTGCGGTCGCGACCGAGGAAGAGCCCAAGAAGGCCAAGAAGCCGCGCCGCAGCCGTGCGAAGCCGAAGAAGGCGAAAGCCGACGAGGACGCCGCAGTTGAAGCCTCGGGCGAAGCAGCCTCCACCGGCGATGACGTCGACGGCGAAGGCAATGGCGACGAAATGGCCGCCATGGTCGACACCGACACGATCTCGGAAGAGGTCGACACCGACGGTGACGACGATGATGATGACGACGATCATCCGCACGAGAAGGAAGAGATCGAAAGCATCGGCGCCGAAGACGCGATGGAAGAGCTGCCGGAACGCCGCAGCAGCCGCCGTCCGCGCAAGCAGTACCGCATCCAGGAAGTCATCAAGCGCCGGCAGATCCTGCTGGTGCAGGTGGCCAAGGAAGAACGCGGCAACAAGGGCGCGGCGCTGACCACCTATCTGTCGCTTGCCGGCCGTTACTCCGTTCTCATGCCGAACACCGGCCGTGGCGGCGGGATTTCCCGCAAGATCACCAATCCGGCCGACCGCAAGCGGCTGAAGGAAATCACCCGCGGCCTCGAAGTGCCGAAGGGCATGGGCGTTATTCTCCGCACCGCCGGCGCCAACCGCACCAAGGCCGAGGTCAAGCGCGATTTCGAATACCTGATGCGCCTGTGGGAAAACGTCCGCACGCTGACGCTGAACTCGACCGCCCCCTGCCTCGTCTATGAGGAAGGCTCGCTGATCAAGCGCTCGATCCGCGACCTCTACAACAAGGACATCAACGAGATCATCGTTGCCGGCGAGGAAGGCTACAAGGAAGCCAAGAGCTTCATGCGCATGCTGATGCCGAGCCACGCCAAGGTGGTTCAGCCCTACCGCGACCTGCATCCGATCTTCTCGCGCTCGGGCATCGAAGCCCAGCTCGACCGCATGCTGCAGCCGCAGGTCACACTGAAGTCCGGCGGCTACATCATCATCAACCAGACCGAAGCGCTGGTGGCGATCGACGTCAACTCCGGCCGGTCGACCCGCGAGCATTCGATCGAGGACACCGCGCTGCAGACGAACCTCGAGGCGGCGGAAGAAGTCGCCCGCCAGCTTCGCCTGCGCGACCTTGCCGGCCTGATCGTCGTCGACTTCATCGACATGGAAGAGAAGCGCAACAACCGGTCCGTCGAAAAGCGCCTGAAGGATTGCCTGAAGAACGACCGCGCCCGCATCCAGGTCGGCCGCATCTCGCATTTCGGGCTTCTCGAAATGTCGCGCCAGCGCATCCGCGCCTCCGTTCTGGAATCGACGACGCAGGTCTGCTCGCATTGCGGCGGCACCGGCCACGTCCGGTCGCAGTCCTCCATCGCGCTGCACGTGCTGCGCGGCATCGAGGAATACCTGCTGAAGAACACGACGCACAATATCACCGTGCACACCACGCCGGACATTGCGCTCTACCTTCTCAACCACAAGCGCCAGTCTATCATCGAGTATGAAGCACGCTTCGGCGTCGCGATCGCGATCGATGCGGACGACAGCGTCGGTGGCAACCACTTCAACGTCGAGCGCGGCGAGCCGGTCGAAAACCCGGTCAAGATCGAAAGCCTGATGGCCTTCAAGGTCGAGCCCGAGGAAGACGACGACATTCCGTTCATCGAGGACGAGGATGAAGCCGAAGACGACGTGAAGGCCGAGGCCGAGACCTCCGAAGCCCGCTCCGACGATCAGGGCAATGGCCGCAAGCGCAAGCGTCGCCGCCGGCGTCGTGGCCGCGGCAACCGCGAAGGCGGAGAAGCCAGCCAGGACGGCGATTCGTCGGATAACGGCGATGATGACGGCGACAGCGACGGAGACGACGACGACAGCAACGACACGCAGGCGTCCGCAGGCTCCGAGGCAAACGCTGACGAAGCCGGCGAAGACAAGGGCAACCGCAAGCGTCGCCGGCGCGGCAAGCGCGGCGGTCGCCGCAACCGTGACGGTCTCGACACGAACGAGCAGGCGGCAGCCGACGTCGAAGGCCATGACGGCGCAGACGACGACAGCGACGAAGCGGTCGAAAGCACGGAAGAGGCAATCGCCGACCTGAGCGCCGAGCCGGAAGTGCCGGCAATCGAGCCGGTCGCCGAAGCGCCTGAGGCCGAAGCTGAGCCCGCTCCGGAAGCGCCGGTGGTGGAAGAGGCAGCGGTAGCGACCGAAACGCAGCCTGTCGAAGAGACGGCCTCCGAGGAGGAAACCGCGTCCGACGAGGGCGAGGAGAAGCCGGTGCGCGCCAACCGCGGATCGAACCTCGCCGCTTCCGAGCCGGTGGTCACCTCCGCCAAGCCAAGCCAGGACAACGAGCAGCCCGCGCCGACCAAGAAGGGCGGCTGGTGGCAGCGCCGCGGCTTCCTGTAAGCCGATCCGGCCAGAGAATTGAAAAAGCCCGCTGGCGACAGCGGGCTTTTTTGTTGGCTCAAGGCAGGTTGAGAGATTGATTCAAGCGGCTGATAAAATGAGTCAGGCGCGCGCGCCAAGCCGTTGTAATCGAATCACCTTCAGGCGATCCAGCGCGCCAGCCTGTCTGTCGCCTCAACCATCTCCTCGTAGGAACCGGCATAGGAGAACCGCATGGTGCGGTTGCCTTCGAGCGGATCGAAGTCGAGCCCCGGTGTGGCCGCCACGTCGATATCGGCGAGCATCTTGCGGGCAAAGGCCATGCTGTCATTGGTGAAGCGGCTGACATCGACATAGGCATAGAACGCGCCGTCCATCGGGGACGCGAGGTCGAAGCCGAGCGCCGGCAGACGTTCCAGCAGGAAGGCGCGGTTCTTCGCGTAGGCTTCCTTGTAGACGTCGAGCTCGGCGGTTGCCGTCAGCGCCGCGGTGGCGGCAATCTGGGAAATCTCGGGGGCCGAGATGTAAAGGCTTTGCGCGACGCATTCCGTTGGGCGCACGAGTGCCTCGGGCAGCACCATCCAGCCGATCCGCCAGCCGGTCATGCAATAGTATTTCGAGAAGGAGTTGATGATCACAGCGTCGCCGGTCAGTTCCAGCGCACTCACCTCTTCGCCGGCAAAGGTCAGTCCGTGATAAATCTCGTCGGAAATGAAGGCGATGTCGTTGGCCGCGCAATAATCGATGACGGCCTTCAGGGCCTCGCGTCCCGTAACCGTGCCGGTCGGATTGGCGGGGCTCGCAAGCAGGACGCCCTTGAGCTTCACCCCTGCCCGGTTCTGCGCCTCCTCCAGGCTTTCCGGCGTCAGCGTGAAACCAGCCTGCGGTCCCGCGGCTACCTCCAGCACGTTGAGGCCGAGCGCGCCGAGAATGTTGCGGTAGGCCGGATAGCCGGGCCTCGCGATCGCCACATGATCGCCGGCGTCGAACAGCGTCAGGAATGCCAGGTTGAAGGCAGCGGACGAGCCGGTGGTCACTGCAATGCGCTCTGGCGCGATGTCGAGCCCGTGACGGGTCTTGTACATGGCCGCGATCGCCGTCTTCAGCTCCGCCGTACCCAGCGCATCGGTATAGCCCAGACGACCGTGGTCGAGCGCGGCGCGCCCGGCCGCCAGCGCCGCCTGCGGCGCGGGATGAACCGGCTGGCCGACCGCCATGGAAATGACCGAACGGCCGGCCTTGCGGCGACGCGTCGCCTCGGCAAGGACATCCATGGCATGGAAGGGTTCGACGGACGAGCGCTTTGAAATGGACGGCACTGGCTTCCTCTTTCGGCTTGCTTTTTGGCCACGGCATCCGCCGCAGAACCGACATGTGCCGCATCCGGCGCGCCATCACAATCCCGCGAGGACACCTATTCGCCCAGATTTTGATATTGGCTCCCCGTGTACCTGCCGGCTAATTTGCGCTACGCCATTCGAAAAATGCGCGGAGCCGTCGTCTCCCCGCGTCTGCCAAGAGGATTACATGACGTTGATCAGGAAAACACTTGCCGCTCTCTCGATGACCGCCTTGATCGTGGCGCAGACGCCCGCCCGGGCCGAGATGTCAGATGAGCAGAAGCAGGAATTCGGCGCCTTCATCAAGCAGTACCTGATCGAAAATCCGGAGATCCTGCTCGATGTCCAGAAGGCCCTGCAGGACAAGCAGGAACAGGCACAGGTGGCTGCCGCCCAGCAGGCCATCGAGAAGGACAAGAACGAGATCTTCGCCTCGAAGTCCGACCTCGTGCTCGGCAATCCGACCGGCGATGTGACGGTCGTCGAGTTCTTCGACTACAATTGCGGCTACTGCCGCCGTGCGCTGCCGGACATGACCGACATCCTGAAGGAAGACAAGAACGTCCGCTTCGTGCTGAAGGAACTGCCGATCCTCGGCCCCGATTCGACCGCTGCCCACAAGGTCGCGGACGCCTTCCGCCAGATCGCGCCGGAAAAATACGGCGAATTCCATCTGAAGCTGCTCGGCGGCAAGGGCCGGGCAACGGCCGAGACCGCCACGGCGCTCGCCGTCTCCCTCGGCGTCAGCAAGGAACAGATCGAGAAGACGATCAAGGACTTCCCGAACGACAAGCTGGTCGACCAGAACATCGAACTGGCGCAGAATCTCGGCGTCTCGGGAACGCCCTCCTACGTGATCGGCGACGAGGCGATCTATGGCGCCGTCGGCAAGGATACGCTCGAAGAGAAGATCGCCAACGTCAGGGCCTGCGGCAAGGCCACCTGCTGATCCCTCCCCCTCATGCCTTCAAACCGCCTTTCTTCTTTGGATGAAGGGCGGGAGTTTACCATTGGGCCGTCTTTGGGCTTTTCCTAACCCTCAGGCCGGTCTATAGGTGGCCGTTACATAAGGGGCCCAGGCAATTGCGTGCGATCGCGCCAGCCCCATGGTTTTACCAAGGGAGCGGCTCCATGCTCCCGTCTCACTGCTGAATAAGAAAAGAACACAGGGCAAACCCATGGCTGAAAAGAAATCCGGCATCGATAAAGAGCTGATCCGCGATCTTGCCGATATCCTCAACAACACCGATCTCACCGAAATCGAAGTCGAGCAGGACGACCTGCGCATCCGCGTGTCGCGCACCGTGACCGCCGCACCGGCGATGCAGATGCCGTACTACGCTGCACCTCCGGCAGCTGCTCCGGCCCCTGCCGCTCCGGCCGTCGCCGCTGCACCGGCAGCGCCGGTCCGCAACCCGGCGAACACCGTCAGCGCACCGATGGTCGGCACGGTCTACATGTCGCCGGCACCGGGCGCGCGTCCGTTCATCGAAGTCGGCGCGACGGTCAAGGAAGGCCAGACGCTGCTGATCATCGAAGCGATGAAGACCATGAACCAGATTCCCGCACCGCGCTCCGGCAAGGTCACGGAAATCCTGGTCGACGACGCCACCCCGGTAGAATACGGCGAAGCTCTCGTCGTCATCGAATAGGTTCCGGCATCATGATTTCCAAGATCCTCATAGCGAACCGCGGAGAGATCGCGCTCCGTGTGCTTCGTGCATGCAAGGAGCTCGGCATCGCGACGGTCGCCGTTCATTCGACCGCGGACGCCGATGCCATGCATGTGCGCCTCGCAGACGAAAGCGTGTGCATCGGCCCGCCGCCGTCACGCGACAGCTACCTCAACATTCACCAGATCGTCGCCGCCTGTGAAATCACCGGCGCCGATGCGGTGCATCCCGGCTACGGCTTCCTGTCGGAGAACGCCAAGTTCGCCGACATCCTCGACGCCCACGGCATCACCTTCATCGGCCCGACGGCGGACCATATCCGTATCATGGGCGACAAGATCACCGCCAAGCAGACGGCGCAGGAGCTCGGCATCCCCGTGGTTCCCGGCTCCGACGGCGAAGTGAAGCCGGAAAACGCCATGGCGGTTGCCCGCCAGATCGGCTTCCCGGTTCTCATCAAGGCCACTGCCGGCGGCGGCGGCCGTGGCATGAAGGTCGCCAAGACCGAAGCCGAACTCGACGAGGCCGTTTCCACCGCCCGTTCCGAAGCGCTTGCCGCCTTCGGCAATGACGCGGTCTACATGGAAAAGTACCTCGGCAAGCCGCGGCACATCGAAATCCAGGTCGTCGGCGACGGCGAAGGCAACGCCATCCATCTCGGCGAGCGCGACTGCTCGCTGCAGCGCCGCCACCAGAAGGTCTGGGAAGAAGCCAACTCGCCTGCGCTCAACTACGAGCAGCGGATGAAGATCGGCCAGGTCTGCGCCGATGCCATGAAGAAGCTCAAGTACCGCGGCGCCGGCACGATCGAGTTCCTCTACGAGAACGGCGAGTTCTACTTCATCGAGATGAACACCCGCCTGCAGGTGGAGCATCCGATCACCGAAGCGATCACCGGCATCGACCTCGTGCACGAGCAGATCCGCGTCGCCTCCGGCGGCGGCCTGTCGGTTACGCAGGACGAGGTGCATTTCTCCGGTCATGCGATCGAGTGCCGCATCAATGCCGAAGACCCGCGCACCTTCGTCCCCTCGCCGGGCACGATCACGCATTTCCACGCTCCCGGCGGGCTTGGCGTGCGTGTCGATTCGGGCGCCTATCAGGGCTACAAGATCCCGCCCTACTATGACAGCCTGATCGGCAAGCTGATCGTCCACGGCCGGACCCGCGTCGAATGCATGATGCGCCTGCGCCGCGTGCTCGACGAGTTCGTCATCGACGGCATCAAGACGACGCTGCCGCTGTTCCAGGACCTGATCGGCAACCAGGACATCGCCAATGGCGACTACGACATCCATTGGCTTGAAGAGTATCTGGCGAATAGCGCCGACAGCTAAAGAGCGGCCATGACAAAGCGCAGCAGGAAAACCCGCATCACACCGGAAATCCTGCTGCGCGCTTATTCGATCGGCCTGTTTCCGATGGCGGAATCGGCGGACGATCCGGAAATCTTCTGGGTCGAGCCAGACATGCGGGGCGTCATTCCCCTCGACAAATTCCATGTTTCGAAAAGCCTGAGGAAGACGATGGCGAAGGCTCCCTTCGACATCCGCTTCGACACGGATTTTGACGGTGTGATCTCCGGCTGTGCGGAGGCCACGCAAGACCGGCCGAGCACATGGATCAATGCCACCATCCGCGACCTCTACGCCGCGCTGTTCTCCTTCGGCCACGTGCATACGGTCGAGGCCTGGCGGAACGGCCAGCTGGTCGGCGGTCTCTACGGCGTCTCGCTCGGTTCGGCCTTCTTCGGCGAAAGCATGTTTTCGCGCGCCACCGATGCCTCGAAGATCTGCCTCGTGCACTTGGTCGAAAGGCTGAGGGAACGCGGTTTCACCCTGCTCGATACCCAGTTCACCACCGAGCACCTGAAGCATTTCGGCGCGATCGACGTGCCGAAGGGCGATTACGGCGAACTGCTGGCGAAGGCCATGCTGTCGGAAAACCTGCCGTTCACTTGAAAAGAATGATCAGAACTTGAGTTCGATGCCGTCGGCCGGCTGGCCCTGCTGGGCAGGATCGACCTGCTGCGGCTCCGGCGCCTGGCCATCCGGGTTCGGGGTCTCGATCGTGCCGAGGGTCTTGACGCTGTCGGCGGTCGGATCGGGCGGCGCGACCTCGTTCTTCGGCGGCACGAAGCCGTCCGGCGGCGGAACGTCCGAGGTCTGCTTGCAATCCTTCAGCCAGACGTCATAGATCGCATGCTCGACGGCGTTGAGGCCCGGGCTATCGGCGAACATCCAGCCGGTGAAGATGCGGCGGATCTTGCGATTGAGGGTGATTTCGTCGACCTCGACGAAGGAATCGACCTTCTGGGCTTCCTCGTCGTCGCGCGAGTAGCAGACCTTCGGGGTCACCTGCAGCGCGCCGAACTGGACGGTCTCGTTGACATAGACGTCGAAGGTGGTGATGCGGCCGGTAATCTTGTCGAGACCAGAGAAGACGGCAACCGCGTTCGACAGCCGATTGGCGGCGGCCTGATGCGGCAGGGCCAGCGGCAAGGCAGCAGCAACGGCCACAAGGCCGGCTTTTGCGAGGCTGCGGGCGGCTGCGATCCGCTTCACTTGGTTCATTGCAGGCATTCTCCGGCGCGGCGTCTTGGAAGTGCGTAGGCTGTCACGCCCCTCGATCCGCACCTATTCGACAATTGTGGCCAAAAGGAGCAATTCGCGATCCGAGGCTTGGCCGCGGCATGAGGCGCCGCGGCATGCCCGGTTATCAGGAACCCGGCGTCCAGGCGTCGTAGTCGCCCGTCACGCGCGGACGCTCGCCGACGTGGGCCAGGGAGCCCGGCGGACGATAGGCCGCAGGCGTGCCGGTGGGGTTGGCCCGGTGCGTCTTCTGCCACTCGCGCGGCTTGTAGTCTTCCTTCGACGGCGGCGTGTCGGTGCGGTGATGCATCCAGCCGTGCCAGCCGGGAGGAATCGCGGAAGCCTCGGCGTAACCGTTATAGATGACCCAGCGGCGCTGCAGGCCGTAGGTGGACAGCCCGCCCTCGTAATAGACATTGCCGAACTCGTCTTCGCCGACGCGCTTGCCCTTGCGCCACGTGTAGAAACGCGTGCCGAGCGTCTGGCCGTTCCACCATGTGAAGAGCTGCAGGAGAAACTTCATGCTTATGGTCCCTTGAGAGCCGCCCGCATGGCCGCGCATGCAGGATAAAGAAATTCATGCTCCCGCTTATGCAATCATACGCCGTCGATGTCCAGTGGCGGGACGCCGCATCCCGTCATTTCAGCTTCATCTTGAAGCCGATGTGGCTGGCGACGAAGCCGAGCCGCTGATAGAAGCGATGCGCGTCCTTACGGTTGCCATTCGACGAGAGATCGATGAGCCGCACGCCCTCCATCTCGGCCTCTGCGATCGCGAACCGCATCATGGCGGCGCCGATTCCCCTGCCCCGGCAATCGGCACGCGTCTGGACGGCGCGCAGCGTCATCGTCGCGCCGCCGCGCGCGGTCATCGTCCTGCTCGTCACCGTCTGGAAGGTGCCGACGACGGCCCCCTCCGCCTCGGCGACATAGAGCCGCTG
Organism: Rhizobium sp. PAMB 3174; assembly: GCF_052908375.1. NCBI lineage: Bacteria > Pseudomonadati > Pseudomonadota > Alphaproteobacteria > Hyphomicrobiales > Rhizobiaceae > Rhizobium > Rhizobium sp. PAMB 3174. The sequence continues at coordinate 2,026,388 of NZ_CM128608.1, forward strand.
ATGGGAAGAAGCGTCGATGTCCTCGAAGGCGCGCCGGTAGTCAGACATCGACGTATCGTCCAGCGTGTCGCCATGTCCGCCGATCTCGTCGGAGGCCAGCATCGCGACAATTGCCGGCACATCCTCCGGCCGCGCCCGGCGGATGACGATTTCCTCCGCCACCTGCAAACCGCCGCTTGCCGATTTATGCCGAGTCACGGCATCATCCGTCTCATTCATCCGAATATCCTGCTGCTCCGGGAGCCATAGCCATTCGCAAGTTGTACGCGGTTTTTCTGATGACGCTAGCGGCGATGGCGCCTGCCCTCGCCGAAGAGCAAGGACCTGTCGGCATCGCCTTCGTCGAGGCGCCCGAACAGGGTGGCGGCGTTTGTACGGGCAGAGATGCCGCAACGGCCTTTTCCTGCGCCCGGGAACAATGCGTGTCGGAGAGCGGCGCGGCGGCGGAAGACTGTCTTTCCCGCACCTGGTGCTTCCCGGCCGGCTGGAGCGTCGATGTCTTCGTCCAGCATCAGGAGGGACCGCACTGGCACGAGGTGCAATGCGGCCTCGACAGCCGCGAGACGGCCATGGCGGTCGCGGCCGACCTTTGCGACAAGAGCCGCCGCCCGTACCTGATCGAATGCGCGGCCACGCAGCTCTATGATCCGGACGGCAACAAGGTCGATGTCTCCCCTTGAGCCTGCCCGGCATTTTGTCGCAGCCGCTGGTCGCCGGGACAATCGCCCCAATTTTGTCGTGATACGGGAAATTGAGTGCGGCCTGACACTCGCCCCTTTCTCTCTGCCTTAAGAAAAACGCACCCAAGATGAAGCACAGCGGACCATCGACCGCCAACGACACAGAAGAAGACGCTCCGCACACCTCCCGGCTGCAGCGATTCTTTGAACGATTCCGTGATCAGATACTTCTGGTTTCCATCGTCGCGATCACCGCGGCGACTGCTTTTGCAATCTATACAATGACGGAAGAAGTCCGGCTGGAGGATGTGCAGACGGCGCTTGCCGACACCCCGCTGCATTCGATCGGCCTTGCCCTCATCTTCACGGCGCTGAGCTTCGCCGCCCTGATCGGCTACGACCTGAACGCGATCGACTATGTGAAGAAGGACGGCAAACCGTCGACGCTTGCCGTCGCCGTCACCTCGTTCATGGCCTATTCGGTCGGCAACACCGCCGGCTTCGGAGCGCTCAGCGCCGGCGCGATCCGGCTGAGGGCGTATACGCGGCTCGGCCTGACGCCGGAGGAAATCGGCCGCGTCATCGCCTTCGTGACCTTCTCCTTCGGGCTTGGGCTCCTGAGCGTCGCCTCGATTGCGGCACTGATCACCGCGCCCCGGATCGCCTCGCTCGTCGGGCTGCACGTCTGGCATGTCCGGCTGATCGCCACCATCGTCGTCGTGGTGATGGGGGCCTTCGTCTATGCCGGCCGCAATGGCCGCAAGATCCGTGTCGCCGGCTTCGTCGTCCGCCTGCCGGACAGCAAGACGTCGTCGCGGCAGTTCCTCGTCAGCGCCCTCGACATGGCCGCCTCCGCCAGCATCCTCTATGTACTGCTGCCGCATTCCTCGATCGGCTGGCCGGCCTTCTTCGCCGTCTTCTCCGTGGCCGTTGGCCTCGGCGTCCTCAGCCACGTGCCGGCCGGCCTCGGCATCTTCGAGACGATCATCGTCTCGGCACTCAGCGGCGAGATCGATGTCGACCGCATTCTCGGCAGCCTCATCCTCTACCGGCTGATCTACAACCTGTTGCCGCTGGTGATCGCGGCACTGGCGATGATCGTCATCGAAGCGCGGCGATTTTCGCACTATCCGGTGGCCAAGGCGATCCGGCAGATCGAATCACGGCTGGCGCCAACACTCTTGTCGACGCTGGCACTGGTGGCCGGCGCCATCCTGATCTTCTCCAGCGTCACGCCGATCGGCGACAGCAAGATCGAGGTCCTGGAAGCCTTCGTGCCGCTGGCCGTCGTCGAAGGCGCGCATTTCATCTCGAGCATTCTCGGCCTCGTGCTGTTCCTCGCCTCTCGCGGGCTGGCGCATAGGCTCGATGCCGCCTGGTGGGTCGCGATCATCACCGCGGCGGCCGCTCTGTTCTTCTCGATCATCCGGACGATCTCGCCAGTCGAGACGACGCTCCTGATCGTGCTGATCGCCGGGCTGGCGCTGACGCCGAAACGTTTTCGCCGCCCCGCGTCGCTAATCCGGCAGGCCTGGAGCCCGAGCTGGATCGCCGCCATGCTGGTGGTCATCGCCTCGGCCGTGACGCTGATGCTCTTCGTCTATCGCGACGTCGACTACAGCAACGACCTGTGGTGGCAGTTCGAGATCACCGACCAGGCTCCGCGGGCGCTGCGTGCAGCCCTCGGCCTCGCGATTGCCGGCACGGCGGTGGCCGTGTTCAGCCTGTTGCGGCCGGCGCGGCTCAAAAGCTCGCCCATCCGCGGCGTCGAACTACAGCAGGCGATTTCCATCGTCGAGAGCCAGAACATGGCCGACGCCAACATGGTGCGCATGGGCGACAAGCAGGTGCTGTTCTCCGATAGCGGCAACGCCTTCATCATGTATGCCGTGCAGGGCCGTTCCTGGGTCGCGCTGTTCGATCCGATCGGGCCGGATGCCGAGCGCGGAGAATTGCTGTGGCGATTCGTCGAACGGGCACATGCCGCCGGCGGACGCGCGGTACTCTACCAGATCTCGCCCGTCGTGCTTCCCTTCTGTGCCGACATGGGGCTTCGCGCCTTCAAGCTCGGCGAAGCCGCCCACGTCTCGCTGCCCGGCTTCGAGCTCAAGGGCTCAAAGATGGCCAACCTTCGGCAGGCAATCAACAAGGGTGCGCGCGAGGGCCTCGAATTCGAAGTCCTGGCGCCCGAGCAGGTGCCGGGTGTCCTGGCCGAACTCAAGAGCGTTTCAGACGCCTGGCTGGACGAACACCAGACCCGGGAAAAGACATTTTCCCTGGGTTCTTTCCAGCCCGACTACATCGCGTCCCAGCCTGTGGCGGTGTTGCGTATCGACGGCCGCATGGTTGCATTCGCCACCCTTCTTGTGACAGACAGCAAGGTGGAAGGTTCGGTGGATTTGATGCGATTTTCGCCGGACGCGCCGAACGGAGCCATGGACTTCCTGTTCGTCCGCATCATCGAATACATGCGTGACGAAGGCTACCAGAGCTTCAATCTGGGTATGGCGCCGCTGTCTGGAATGTCGCGCCGCGAGACCGCTCCCGTCTGGGACCGGGTCGGCGGGGTGATATTCGAGCACGCCGAGCGTTTCTACAACTTCAAAGGCCTCAAGGCCTACAAATCGAAATTCGCGCCGAAGTGGGAACCGCGCTACATCGCTATATCGGGCGGCACCTCGCCAATGATCGCGATGATGGATGTCACGGTCCTGATCGGCGGCGGTCTTAGAGGAGTCGTCGGGAAATGACGAAGAAAGCACTATTGCTGTCGCTGGCGCTGGCAACGGCCTTGCCGCTCGCAGCGCAGGCCGACTGGGCCACGGTCCCGCCGGCGACCTACGACACCGGCATGATCCCGTCACCGCACATCGCCCGGCCGGACGGCGACATATCCGCCATGGTCTTCCTGATCTCCGGTCAGGACGGGTGGAGTGCAGCGGACGACAAGCGGTCGCAGGCCCTGGTCGCTGACGGTGCGGCGGTCGTCGGCATCGACTACAAGGCCTACATGGCTTCGCTCGCCAAGGACGACGGCGACTGCATCTACATGATCTCCGACATCGAATCGCTCTCGCAGCAGGTGCAGCGGGCGATCGGCAACACGAACTATCACCTGCCTATCCTGGCCGGAGAAGGGGCCGGCGGCGCACTGGTTCTGGCGATGATCGCCCAGAGCCCGTTTGCGACGATCGGCGAAGCGATCACCGTCGATCCGACGGACAAGGTGCCGTTGACGAAGCAACTCTGCACACCGGCCGACAAGTCGTCTGTCGGCGGCGGTATCGTGTACGGCCTGACAGACGGCCCCCTGCCCGCGCCGGTGACCGTGATGGAGACGGATAAGCTGACGAAGGCCGGCAAGGCGCATGTCGACGCGCTGGTCGCCTCCCATCCGGACATCGATGTCGAAAGCGGAGACAATTCGGACGGCCAGCTGCTGACCGGCACGGTGACCGACCATATCGACGCGCAGTCCGGCAACGCCAACCCGCTCGGCCTGCCGCTGACCGAGCTGCCAACAACGCCGACGCATGACACGCTCGCCATCGTCTATTCCGGCGACGGCGGCTGGCGCGACATCGACATGCAGCTCGGCACCTATCTCCAGGCCCACGGCATCCCGACCGTCGGCGTCGATTCGCTCAAGTATTTCTGGTCGGAGCGGTCCGCGCAGGAGACGGCATCGGACCTTGCCCGCATCATCGAGACCTACCGCAAGACGTGGAAGGTCAAGAACGTCTTGCTGGTCGGCTATTCCTTCGGCGCCGACATCCTGCCGGCCGCCTATGATCTGCTCAGCCCCGCCCAGAAGGCGGAGGTCAAGCAGGTCTCGCTGCTCGCCCTGTCGCATGAGATCGACTACGTGATCTCGGTCACCGGCTGGCTCGGCGCCAAGGGCGCCGGCGCCGGCGGCAAGTCGGTCGATGCCGTCGAGAAGATCGATCCGAAGCTGATACAATGCATGTACGGCACCGACGACGATGACGACGATGCCTGCCCGGACCTGAAGCCCAAAGGGTATGAAACGATCGCCTTTGACGGCGGCCATCACTTCGACGGCAATTACGAGGATGTCGGCAAGACGATCCTCGACGGACTGACGAAGCGGCTGGGGCAATAGCGGCCCAGCCACCTCGGGCCGGTTTCAGAAGCCTGTGATGATGCTGATGCCGGTGCCTTCGAAGCGGTCCATGTTGACGAGCGCTTCGGGGGCTTCGGCAAGTGTCAGCGTCTTGCCGATCAGCTTTTCCGGCTGCAGCTTGCCGGCCTCGATCATCGCGAACATCGCGCCGTAGCGATGGGCCTGCATGCCATGGCTGCCCTTCAGCTCCAGTTCCCAGCCGATCACCCGGTCCATCGGCACCGGCGGGCGCGACTGGTCGGCGAGAAGAAGGCCGACCTGCACATGCCGGCCGCGGCGGCGCAGGCAGAGGATCGAGTTGGACAGCGTCGTCGGGTGTCCCAGCGCATCGACGGATACATGCGCCCCGCCATCGGTGATCTCGCGGATGGCGGCGGGCACGTTGTCGACGGCGCGGCCATTGACGACGGCGACGGCGCCGAGGCTTTTTGCCAGAGCCAGCTTGTCGTCGGCGAGATCGACGGCGACGACATTGGCGCCCATGGCGGCCGCGATCATGATTGCCGACAGGCCGACGCCGCCGCAGCCGTGCACCGCCACCCATTCGCCCGGCATGACGCGCGCCTGATCGACGATCGCGCGGAACGAGGTGACAAAGCGGCAGCCGAGGCCGGCGGCGGTGGCAAACGCCATGCTGTCGGGCAAGCGGACCAGGTTAGTGTCGGCATAGTCGATCGCGACATATTCGGCGAACGAACCCCAGGCGGTGAAGCCCGGCTGGAACTGGCTTTCGCAGACCTGGTGATTGCCGGTCGCGCATTCGTGGCAATGGCCGCAGCCGCCGACGAATGGCACGGTGACGCGGTCGCCTTCGCGGAAACGGCTGACCTGTGCACCGCGGGCGACCACGGTTCCGGAGAGTTCGTGGCCCGGGACATGCGGAAGCACGATGTCGGGGTCGTGACCCATCCAGCCATGCCAGTCGGAGCGGCAAAGGCCGGTCGCCTCGACCTTGACGACGACGGCGTGGTCGCCGGGCGTCGGATCGGGCAGGTCCGCAAGGCGCGGCGGTTCACAGAAACGTTCGTAGAAAACGGCCTTCATGCAGGGTCTCCGTCAGGCATGGGTCAGAAGTCGAGTTGCTTTTCCATCAGGATGGCAGGGATCGCCGCCCCCGGCGGGCCGACATTGTCGATCCGGCCGATCGGCTCGAAGCCGAGTGTCTCGTAGAAGGCGATCGCCCGGTCGTTTTCGGCCGTCACCTCCAGCTGCATGGCGGAGGCATCGGGAAAGCAGGTCTCGATCTCGGCGAAAAGGTCCGTGCCGATGCCCTGCCGCTGCCAGATCGGATGGACGTAAAGCTGGTGCAGGTTGGCGACGTTGGGACGGTTCTTCGCCATCGCCGCAAACGCCATGCCGGCGATCTGCCGGCCATCGTCGGCCACGAGAAATTCCGACTTCGGACGGCGGAGCCGTTGCTCCAGTGCCTGTGGCGACAACCATGTCTCGATCATCGCCTCGATCTTCTGCGGACCGTGAAACGGCGTATAGGTTTCGCGCCAGGTTTTCACCAGAAGCACACGGATCGCTTCGAGATCGGCTTCATTGGCGGAGCGAATGTAGAACATGCCTGCTCCCGGTTGGTTCATCAGCCTGTCAGCCGCTTTTCCATGATCAGGGCCGGAATGCCGGAACTGCATCCGCCGCAATTGTCGACCTTGCCCGCCTCTTCAAATCCATGCGCGCGATAAAAGGCGATGGCGGTCCCATTTTCGGGCTCCACTTCCAGCCGCATTGTGTCGGCATCAGGAAAGCAGGTTTCGAGCTCGGCGAAGAGATCGCGGCCGATGCCCTGCCGCTGGCAGTCCGGATGGACATAGAGCTGATGCAGAAGCACCGTCTTTGCGAGCGTGTCGGACATGGACGCGAACGCCATGCCGCCAATCCGGCGACCGTCGTCGGCGACCAGATATTCCGAATGCGGCTTCTTCAAACGGACCTTCAACGACGGCAAGGAATGCCATTCGGCGATCAGGGCCTCGACCTTCTCCGCCCCGTAGAACGGCGTGTAGGTCGCCCGCCAGGTGTCCGCCAGCAGCGCCTGGACCTTCACAAGGTCAGCTTCGCTGGCGGAGCGGACGAAGAACATTATTCCTCGATCCCGAGCTTGGCCTTCACCAGTGCCTGGACGGCCTGCGGGTTGGCCTTGCCGCCGGTCGACTTCATGACCTGGCCGACGAACCAGCCGGCGAGCGACGGCTTGGCCTTGGCCTTTTCGACCTGATCCGGGTTGGCGGCAATGATCTCGTCAACGGCCTTCTCGATGGCGCCGGTGTCGGTGACCTGCTTCATGCCGCGGGCCTCGACGATCTCCTTCGGGTCGCCGCCTTCGTTCCAGACGATCTCGAACAGATCCTTGGCGATCTTGCCGGAGATGACGCCTTCCTTGATGAGGTCGAGGATCGCGCCGAGCTGAGCGGGCGAAACCGGAGTCTCTTCAATGTCTTTGCCGGCTTTGTTCAAGGCGCCCAGCAGGTCGTTGATGACCCAGTTGGCGGCAATCTTGGCGTCGCGGCCTTCGGCGACGGCCTCGAAATAGGCAGCAACCGCCTTCTCCGAAACGAGGACGGAGGCGTCGTAGACGGTCAAACCCAGATCCTTGACGAAACGCTCCTTCTTGTCGTCCGGGAGTTCCGGCAGATCCTTCAGGAGTTCGCCGACAAAGGCGTTGTCGAATTCGAGCGGCAGCAGGTCCGGATCGGGGAAATAACGGTAGTCGTGCGCATCTTCCTTGGAGCGCATCGAGCGGGTCTCGCCCTTGCCCGGATCGAACAGGCGGGTTTCCTGATCGATCTCGCCGCCCGATTCCAGAATGTCGATCTGGCGGCGGGCTTCGTATTCGATCGCCATGCCGATGAAGCGGATCGAGTTCATGTTCTTGATCTCGCAGCGCGTGCCGAATTCGCCGCCGGGCTTGCGCACGGAGACGTTGACGTCGGCGCGCATGGAGCCTTCGTCCATGTTGCCGTCGCAGGTGCCGAGATAGCGCAGGATCGAACGCAGCTTCGTCATGTAGGCCTTGGCTTCATCGGCCGAGCGCATGTCCGGCTTGGAAACGATCTCCATCAGCGCCACGCCGGAACGGTTCAGGTCGACATAGGACATGGTCGGATGCTGGTCGTGCATCGACTTGCCGGCGTCCTGTTCGAGGTGCAGGCGCTCGATGCCGATCTCGACATCCTCGAAATTGCCCTGGCGGTCGGGGCCGAGCGAGATGACGATCTTGCCCTCGCCGACGATCGGGTCCTTGTACTGCGAAATCTGGTAGCCCTGCGGAAGGTCCGGATAGAAATAGTTCTTCCGGTCAAAGACCGAACGGTGGTTGATCTTCGCCTTCAGGCCGAGGCCGGTGCGAACGGCCTGGCGAACGCATTCCTCGTTGATGACCGGCAGCATGCCCGGCATGGCGGCATCGACGAGCGAGACGTTGGCGTTCGGTGCCTTGCCGAATTCCGTGGAGGCGCCGGAAAAGAGCTTGGAATTCGACAGGACCTGGGCATGAACCTCCATACCGATGACGATTTCCCAGTCACCAGTGGCGCCGGGGATGAAGCGTTTGGGATCGGGCGTGCGGACGTCGACTAGGGTCATGGCGTGCTCTTTGGAATTCTCGTCAAAATGCGGCTGTTTATGATGCCGTCAGGTAGAGCAAATATGGCGATGGTGCAAGGCTTGTTGCGCTTCCCGGACCGCCGGGGCATAGAGGCGCCAAGCTTCGAAACGGGAAAAATGCCAAGCGAATGTCGATAGCCCCGGTCGTAGCCGCAGTCACCGCCCTGCTCCTCTTCAACGTTGCGGTGTTCCTCACATGGTTGTGGGACAAATACGCCGCTGCGCGCGGACACCAACGGGTTCGCGAGAGCACCCTGCTCTGTCTAGCCCTTCTTGGCGGTAGCCCGGGTGCGCTCATCGCCCAGCGCCGGTTGCGCCACAAGACGCGCAAGGAACCCTTTCGCAGCCGCCTGACGGCCATCGCGCGGATGCAGCTGGTGATCCTTTTCCTCGCTTTCGCCTTTGCCTTCATCCGTCTTTTCGTGCCGGATGCCGCGGAGCGGTTCCTCGCCGTCGTTTCCAATGTAGCAGGCCGAGGACAATGACTATGCCCAACAGCGCGAACGGGCTTGGCAAAAGCCTACGGATTGGCATAAAAGCGGTCGCATGTCGGGGTCGGCGACGACCACGTGAATTGATGACGGGCGGCGGACCGCTCCGGCGCAACCTGGACCGCATTGCCAATACCGGCGCCGTCCGCACGATAGAAATCTCAGCGAATGACACGCGAAGCCGTCTTGAACCCCAGTTTTTCCATTGTCGTTCCGATGAAGAACGAAGCCGAAAACGTGGGCCTGCTCGTCTCCGAGATTGCCGCGGCCTGCGCCGGGCAGACATTCGAGGCGATCTTCGTCGATGACGGCTCGACCGACGACACCGTCGGCGTGCTGAAGGCATCGCAGACGCAGTATCCGTGGGTGCGGATCGTGCGGCATGCACAGTCCGGCGGCCAGTCGGCGGCCGTGCATTCGGGCGTCCAGCTTGCCCGCGCGCCGATCATCTGCACCATGGATGGCGACGGGCAGAACCCGCCGTCCGAAATCCCGAAGCTGGTGGCGCCGCTGCTGGCGGCCGGCGCTCCCGCAACGCTCGGCCTTGTCGCCGGACAGCGGCAGAAGCGTCAGGACACGCTTTCCAAGAAGCTCGCCTCGAAGGCGGCCAATGCGATCCGCTCCGGGATCCTGAAGGATGCGACGCGCGATACCGGCTGCGGCCTGAAGGCGTTCCGGCGTGATGCATTTCTGCAACTGCCGTTCTTCAATCATATGCACCGCTATCTTCCCGCCCTATTTTCGGCACATGGCTACACGGTCGCGCATGTTGACGTTTCCCATCGACCGCGCCATGCAGGACAATCGAATTACAACAACCTACAGCGTGCGCTGGTCGGCATACACGATCTGATCGGGGTAACCTGGCTGATCAAACGCCGGAAGACGGTTTCGCCGACCGAGACGGAGGGCGTCGCGTGAGTGACCTTTTGGCCTATTTCAAGATCGACAGCGTGACGGATCTCGTCTGGCTGATCTTCGGCATGTTCGCGCAGCTGATGTTCTCCCTGCGCTTCATCATCCAGTGGCTGAGCTCGGAGAAGCAGCGCAAGTCGGTGATCCCGGTCGCCTTCTGGTGGTTCTCGCTCGCGGGCGGCATCGCGCTGTTCGCCTATGGCGTCCATCGTCGTGAGCCGGTCATCATGATGGGCCAGCTGTTCGGCATCGTCGTCTACATGCGCAATCTCGTGCTCATCTTCAACGAGCGCAAGTCCGAACAGAACAGACCGTCGATCCCCGCAGAATGACCTTCATCCGCCGCCCCCACGCCGCCCTGGCCTTCATCGGTCTGGTGACGCTCTACCGCGTCATCATGCTCGCCTTCGACCATACGGACCTCTATGTCGACGAGGCGCAGTACTGGCTGTGGGCGCAGAACCTCGACTGGGGCTACTATTCCAAGCCGCCGATGATCGCCTGGGTGATCAATGCGACCACCGCGCTCGGCACGTCCGATTCGACCTTCTGGGTGCGCGTCGGCTCGCCGCTTTTCCACATGGCGACGGCGATAACCCTGATGGCGGCAGCCCGCCGGCTGGCGAAAAGCGATATGGTCGCCGCCTGGGTCGGCGTCACCTACATCACCATTCCGGGCGTCACGCTCTCGGCGATTTTCCTGTCGACCGACACGTTCCTCCTGTTCTTCTACGCGCTGGCGCTGTTTGCCTACAGCCGGCTCATCGGAAAGCGGTCCATCCGGCATGCGCTCCTGCTCGGGCTGGCGATCGGCCTCGGGGTCCTGTCGAAATACGCGATGCTCTATTTCGCCGCCACGGCGCTGATCGCTGCGCTCGTCCTGCCGCAGGCGCGCATCGCGATCCGGGATGCCGCAATCGCCGCCTTCGTCGCCGTCGTGGTCGTATCGCCCAATCTCTGGTGGAACCACACCCACGGCGACGTCACCTTCCGCCACACCTCGCAGAATGCCGACTGGAACGGCCTGCACTTCAAGTTCGGCACCGCGGCGGAATTCCTCGGCAGCCAGTTCGGCGTCGTCGGGCCGGTGATCTTCGCAGCCCTCCTCTGGGCGCTCTACCGGCGTATCCGGCGACAGGACAGCAGGCTGGAGACGCATCTCTTCATCCTTTCCTGGCCGATCATTGGCGTGATCATCTTCCAGGCGCTGATGTCGGACGCCAATGCCAACTGGGCCGCCACCGCCTACATCGCCGGCATCGTGCTTGCCGTCGTCCTTCTCCTCGAGAAAAGCGAGAAGGCGCTGCAGGTATCGCTGTGGATCAACACGGCCGCCGCCATCCTGCTGCCGATCGCCGCCGTCTTCGTCGTCCAGATCGTCGATCTCTCGCATTCGCGGCTGATGCAGCGTTATGTCGGGCGCGACGAGGTCAGCCGCGAGATCGCAAAGGTCGCCGACCAGCAGCAGGTCACCGCCATCGTCGGCGAGGACCGCAACATCATGGCGGACCTCTTCTACACGCTGCGCGACAGCAGCATGCCGATCAAGGCGCGTCCGACCGGCCGATTCCCGGACAATTACTACCAGCAGGAATTCACGCTCGACCCGACACGCGATCCGGGTCCCGTGCTGCTGGTGACGCGTAACAAGCAGAGCTGTGCTGCGGACGAGCCGAAACTCGTCGAGACGCTGACGCCGAAGGAAGGCTTCATGGCCGGGCGTTCGCTCTACCTCTACCGCATCGAGGCCGGTTGCCTGGCGGCCAAACCCTGACCATCACGGTTCAAAACCGCGGGCCGTAGGTCTCCGGTTCGGTGCTCGCCAGCGGCTTCGACAGGCTGACCGTATCGATGTCACGGTCGAGCTTCGGCGAGTAGGTCGTCGTCAGTGCGTGAATGCGGTAGCCGTGCTTCTCGAAAAATCCGATCGCGGGCTGATTGCGGGCATGGGTTTCCAGCCTCGCCTGATCCAGCCCCTGCCCGGCCATTTCCTCCTCAAGCGCTGCCAATAGCGCGGAGCCGAGCCCCTGCCGCTGAAAATCCGGGTCGATCCAGAAGTCGGTGATCTCCTCGTCCAGCCGCTCCCGCGACACCCAGCCGGCGGGTTCGCCGTTCTTGTCGATCACCGAGATGGTGATCCAGGCGGAATGGGTGAAATTGTGGAAGGCGGCGGCGGCATTCTGCAGCATCGACGCGGTCTCGCCGATCGGCGCCATCGCCTGCTCCCAGGCGCGGAGGCCGATCCCGGTCAGCCTGTCCGCCTCGTCCAGCCTGGCATTGCGAATATGGATCATGCCGCGCCTCTTCCGCCACCGACGCCCATATTGGACCAAATGCGGTCGCCGGATAGCCTCGGAATGCAGCCGGACGTTGTTTTTCAACAATTTCCTTGCGCTCGCCGTTCCATGCTACAGTTTCATTCAGAGACGGCATTGCCGCACTGAAGCGGCCCGGAGGACGTTTTGGATTTCTACGCCACGCTGCAGAAGTGGTACGATTGGGCGGACATCTTCGTCCTCAGCCGCTGGGGCGCATACCAGTTCGCCATCATCGTCGGCGGCTACATCTTCGGCCTGGTTCTCGGGCGCTACACCGAACCGATCTTCGAGGCCAAGGCGCGGCAGATAAAGGGCAATCCCGATCTCCTCAGGGTCATCGTCGCATTCATGCGGCGGCTCAAATGGATGTTCATGACGCTGTGGTTGTGGATCGCCTACGCGATCCTCGTCTACGAGACGTGGCCGAGCCGGTCGTGGATGGTAAGGGTGATGTTGCTTCTGACCGCCACATGGTGGGTCGTCTCCGTCCTGACCCGGATCATCCGCAACCGGTCACTCGCCCGCTTCGTTGCCGTCGTGGTGTGGATCTATATCGCCATCATCGTCCTCGGCTTCGAAACCTCCGTCGGCCATACGCTGGACCAGGCGGCGCTGACGATGGGCGGCATGCGCATATCCCTGCTGTCGATCACCAAGGGCGTCATGATCACCGCGTCGCTGCTGTGGCTGGCGGTCCTGGTCGGCAATGTCGCCTCCAACCGTATCGACCGGTTCGAGGACATTTCACCTGCGTTCCGGGTGCTGCTCGGCAAGCTTATCAAGATCGCGCTCATCCTGTTTGCCGGGGCCTTCGCGCTTTCGGCGACGGGCATCGACCTGACCGCCTTCACGGTCTTTTCCGGCGCGGTCGGCGTCGGCGTCGGCTTCGGCCTGCAGAAGGTGGTGTCGAACTTCCTCTCCGGCATGATCATCCTGATGGACAAGTCGATCAAGCCCGGCGATACCATCTCGCTCGGCGAGACCTTCGGCTGGATCCGCGAGTTGCGGGCGCGCTTCGTTTCCGTCATCACCCGCGACGGGCGGGAATACCTGATCCCGAACGAGGACTTCATCACGCAGCAGGTGGTCAACTGGTCGTTCTCGAGCGCCTATGTGCGCATCGACGTCGATTTCGGCGTCTCCTTCGACAGCGACCCGCACGAGGTCGTCAGGATCGCCATCGAGACGGCCAAGTCGATCCCCCGCGTCTCAGACTACAAGGCGCCCGTCTGCTGGATGACGGCCTTCGGCGCCTCCTCGCTCGATTTCAAGCTACGCTTCTGGATCACCGATCCGAACAACGGGCTCACCAATGTTCGCGGTCAGGTGCTGCTGGCGCTCTGGGACGCCTTCAAGGAGGCCGGGATCAGTATCCCTTACCCGCACCGCGAGATCATCATGCGGGGACCGGTCGAAGTGCGGCAGGCGGATGAGCCTGCGAAGCGGCGCAAACCCGGACGTCAGGAGAAAAATCCCGACGCGACCTGACGCAGCCTTCTGTGGTCCTACCGCCTGCCATCGATGTCAGCGGTTGAATTGCCAGGAACGCGATACACCGCCGCCGTTGGGTCCCGTCCGGGTCATCGCGCAGGTTCCGTCCGGCCCACTGCAGGTGCGATGAAGGCTGGTCGAACCTCCGTAGGGACCGGTCGTCGATCCGTTTGTCGTGCAGGTGCCGCCAGCGCAGCTTGTCGTACGGGAGCCAGACGCTGCAGCTGCCGGTGGAGTTGGCGGCGGCGGATAGGCGCCGCCGTTACGGTACCAGGGATAGTTCCCGTAGTGGGTATCCCAATAGGCCTGACCAAAGGTGACGACGCCGATGCCGACCCCTATCGCGACTGAGGGCGTGACGACGACGGGCGCTCCATTGTAATCGACCTGGATGTATTTCGCCGACACCCAGCCTCGATTGCCGGCGTAACCGACATCGCACCATGAGTAATTGGCCAGACAGCCAAAAGTCACGATCGGCGCACCAACTGGCATGACCTTGATAACCGGATATGCGGTCGATGGCCCGGCCCTGAGGTTGACGGTGGCAAGCGTATGGCTCTGCGTCGCCGCCGAAGCCGCGGCGGCGGAAAAGCCAAGGCATAACGCCGAGGCAACGGCTAATGTTCTGATCCCTGCAAACATGGCGGACAATCTCTCCTGAAAAACGGTGGCCGGCGCGCGTCTATCGGCCGCGGCGCTCTGACACTGTTTTTAGAGAGGGAAAGTCTCGGAACGATCACCGTCATGTAACAGTTTGTATTTCCGGCCGATGCAATTTTGATCCGGCGCGCCCCGACCACACGTCATGGATTGCCAGGAAGCGCCTCGCTGGATATCATCCTGCAGTTCCTTAGGAGTGTTCATGTCCAACTCGTCAGAGACCCGGTAAGGGCCGGCCCCGCGAAGGAAACACGCTCGGCCCGGCCCTCCCTCGAAACCCCGCCTTCGTCAGCGAACGGCGGAACGAGTTATTGCGCGCCCGTTTCAGCGCATACCGGACTTTTGGACACCATGGACATTTCCCGCGCAGAACAGCGCATCCTGCACCTCATGGCGCAGGGCGGACGCATTGAAATCACCCGTAACGACGACACCGGCAAGATCGAGGACATCAGCTGCTTCAACCGTGAAGGCTGGCGTTTCCCGGACATCACGATGCGGCTCTTCAGGAAACTGAAGGCCAAACGCGCCATCGCATCTTCCGGCGGCAAGCCCTACCGCATCACCACGCGGGGGCTGGAGCTGGTGAGGTCTCAATTGGATAACAGGTAAATGCAAGACCGGCGGCTCAATCGCCGCCGGCTTTGATTTTGTGCGCCAGTGATAGTATCATGCCTTCCATGACGAAGATGGTGGACATTCCGACTCCGCGCGAACTGACCGAACCGGTGACGGAACGGACAGACGATGGCTATCGTGAGTGGAAGGAGCGCAAAATCCGCTCAGCCCTTGACCAGTCAAAAGACCGTTCGAGCATGACCCCGGCTGAAAGAGTATGGGAGCGGTTCGGGTTTGAACGTTAACTTCACTCCCGAAGCCATTCACGATCTCGAATCCATACACAATCATATTGCCAGTCATGATAGACCAGCCGCGGATCGCGTTCTGTCACGCATTCGTCAGACCATTGAAATTTTTGAAATGTTTCCGCTTCTTGGCAGACAAGGCAGCGTTCCGGAAACGCGCGAATTCGCCATTTCCGGACTGCCCTACACGATCGTCTATCGAATTGCCTCAACAACTGAGATAGACATTCTGACGATCGTCCATCAGAGAAAGCTCTACCCGCCCTCGACGGACGTTTGAGCTTCCGGTTCGACGACTCCTACCACCACTTCGCCGGCGTGAACTTGCCGGCGGCCTGTTCGATGACGTGGGCGGTCTTGAAGAGAGTTTCCTCGTCGAAGGGCTTGCCGATCAGCTGCAGGCCGAGCGGCAGGCCGCGACCGTCGAGGCCGGCGGGAACGGCGATGCCCGGCAGGCCGGCCATGTTGACCGTCACCGTGAAGATGTCATTGAGATACATCTTCACCGGATCGGCGGCGAGATCCTGGTCGGCGATGCCGAAGGCCGACGACGGGGTTGCCGGCGTCAGGATGGCGTCGATTCCCTTGGCAAACGCATCCTCGAAGTCGCGCTTGATCAGCGTGCGGACCTTCTGCGCCTGCAGGTAGTAGGCGTCGTAATAGCCGGCGGAGAGAACATAGGTGCCGATCATAATACGGCGCTTGACCTCGGTGCCGAAACCGGCAGCACGGGTCTTCTCGTACATGTCGACGATGTCCTTGCCCTCGACGCGCAGGCCGTACTTGACGCCGTCGTAACGGGCCAGGTTGGACGAGGCTTCGGCCGGGGCGACGATGTAGTAGGCCGGCAGCGCGTATTTGGTGTGCGGCAGCTCGATGTTGACGATCTCGGCGCCGGCATCCTTGAGCCAGGCGATACCCTGCTGCCAGAGCTTCTCGATTTCCGCCGGCATGCCCTCGACGCGGTACTCCTTCGGAATGCCGATCTTCATGCCCTTGACCGAGCCGCCGAGCGCCGCTTCGTAATCCGGCACGGGAAGATCGACCGAGGTGGTGTCCTTGGCGTCGACGCTGGCCATCGACTTCAGCATGATCGCGGCATCGCGCACGTCGCGGGCGATCGGGCCGGCCTGGTCGAGCGACGACGCGAAAGCGACGATGCCCCAGCGCGAGCAGCGGCCATAGGTCGGCTTGATGCCGACGGTGCCGGTGAAGGCCGCCGGCTGGCGGATCGAGCCGCCGGTGTCGGTTGCAGTAGCGCCGGCGCAGAGATGCGCGGCAACGGCTGCGGCAGAGCCACCCGACGAACCGCCCGGAACGAGCTGCTGGTTGGAGCCTTCCGCCCGCCACGGGTTGATGACCGGGCCG
Organism: Rhizobium sp. PAMB 3174; assembly: GCF_052908375.1. Lineage (NCBI taxonomy): Bacteria > Pseudomonadati > Pseudomonadota > Alphaproteobacteria > Hyphomicrobiales > Rhizobiaceae > Rhizobium > Rhizobium sp. PAMB 3174. Next base: position 2,042,936 of record NZ_CM128608.1, read on the forward strand.
TAATAGGAGCTCTCGTTCGACGAGCCCATGGCGAACTCGTCCATGTTCAGCTTGCCGAGCATGACCGCGCCGTCGTTCCAGAGGTTCTGGGTGACGGTCGATTCGTATTTCGGCTGGAAACCGTCCAGGATGTGCGAGCAGGCCTGGGTGTGCACGCCTTCGGTGCCGAACAGGTCCTTGATGCCGAGCGGGATGCCTTCCAGCGCGCCGGCCTTGCCTTCCGCGATGCGGGCATCGGACGCCTTGGCCATGTCGCGCGCCTTTTCGGGCGTCACGGTTATGTAGGCGTTGAGCTTGTCGTTGGCGGCGGCGATCGCGTCCAGATAGGCCTCGGTGAGCTGCAGGGAGGTGATCTCCTTGGCCTTCAGCTTGTCGCGGGCTTCGGCAATGGTCAGGCTCGTCAGGTCGGTCATATCGGTCACTTGCAAAACGTTTGATTTTCGAGAGCGGCTGGGTCGGAAGCGCTATTTCGCTTATTCGACGACCTTCGGCACGAGGAAGAAATTCTTGTCGGTCACCGGCGCGTTGGCGACGACGTCGTCGGCCTTGTTGCCGTCGGTGATCTCGTCGATCCGCTTCTTCATGGCCATCGGCGTGACCGACGTCATCGGCTCGACATCCTTGACGTCGACCTCGGAGAGCTGCTCGACGAAGCCGAGGATATTATTGAGCTCGCCCATCATCTTCTCGGCTTCATCCTCGGTCACGGCAATGCGGGCCAGATGTGCGACGCGTTTGACGGTGGCAAGATCAACGGACATCGAAATTCTCCAGTACGGACGGACTTTGCCGCAGAATATGCGGAAATTTGTCCGTTGCTATAGAGGCGCGCTTGCCGCGATGCAACGGGTTTCGGATGATTTTGCCCAATCCGCCGGACGTCCGGGACATCCGATATAGAGAGCTACGACAGGACGTGCCCGGCGGAGGCAAGCAGCGCCCCTGCCCGCCCGCGGTCTGCCGTCCTGATCAGCAGGTAGTCGGTATCGAAGGTAGAGACGAGGAAGATGCTGACGCCCTCCTCCGACAGCGGCCGGATGACTGAGAGCGCGATGCCGGTCTCGCTGAATTCGAACGGGCCTTGAAACTTGTAGACCGTCCAGCCTGCTTCGGAACGGACGTCATCTGGAACACGGGCGGCGAGGCAGACGACCGAGAGTTCGTCCTCCGTGCGGCCGATCGAGACGAATCCCTCGCCGTCGGCCCAGGTCGGGATTGCGCTATCGCGTGGCAGCCGGGCGACGGCGTAATCGCCCGGCAATTCCTTCAATGTCACGCTGACCAAGGTCAGAATTCCAGGACTTCGCCGGGCTTCGGCGCGGACACCTTGGTCTTCGAGCCTTCCAGCCCAGTCACGAATTTCTCAGGGGTCTGGTCGACGATCGGGAACGAGCCGTAGTGGCAGGGAATCGCGGTCTTGAAGTTGAAGAAGCGCTGGCACGCGAGTGCCGCGACCGCACCGCCCATGGTGAAGCGGTCGCCGATCGGTACGATCCCGATATCGGGCTGGTGCAGCTCGTTGATGAGGCCCATGTCGGAGAAGATGTCGGTATCGCCCATGTGATAGACGGTGGGACCGTCCTCAAAATGCAGCATCAGGCCGTTGGCATTGCCGAGCGAATGGGACACGCCGTCCTCGGTCAGCATGGCGGAGGAATGCAGCGCATTGGTGAAGGTAGCCGAAAAACCGCCGAAGGAGATCGTGCCGCCGGTGTTGCCGGGCTCGAGCTTTTCCACGCCCTTGGACCCCAGCCATGAGGCGAGATCGGCGTTGGCAAGAACGGTGGCGCCGGTTTCCTTGGCAAGTGCCACGGTATCACCGACATGGTCGCCATGGCCGTGGGTGAGAAGGATCTGCGTGACGCCCTTGGTCATGTCCTTCAGGTCCAGGCCCTTGAAACCCGGATTGCCGTTCAGGAAGGGGTCGACCAGAACCGTCGCCTTCGCCGTCTCAATTCGGAATGCCGCGTGTCCGAGCCATGTGATCTTCATGATTGTCTCCCGATAGATCCGTGTTGATGGCCAAGATATGGAACAGCGGGCGCATCCCGCAAGGGGCAGGCACGATCTTGCGCGTCGCATCCGGGGATCTGCATTCCATCAAGCAAGGCATGCGTCTGGAAAGATCAGCCGCAAGACAATCTTCAAGCTTTATTTAGATCAATCTTGCTAGTGTCGATCACTTCTCAGGTCCCTGAATGGAACATGATCGTCCAAGCCATGAACATCGACTCTCTGCTTTCCCGCTTCAAGATTCAGACCAAGGTTCTCGCCTTTATCTTTCCCTTCGTCATCAGCATCTCTGCCGTCGGCGTACTTGGACTATACGCGACAAGTCTTCTGCAGAGCAGCTTGACGATCTCGAACGGGGTGATGACCTCGCTGTCCGGCTTCCGCGACGTCTCGGCATCGATGAACCGCTTCCTCGAAGAAACGACCGAGATCAATCTTTCCGACGTCAAGACGAGGCTTGGGGAGCAGAAGCAGATCCTTGAGAACACGCTTGACGGTCTCGGCGACAAGACGGACGGCAAGGACGACCTGAAGACTGCGATCGACACGGCGACGGATGTCGAGAACGGCATGGCCAGCCTCTGGCAGCTGCAGCAGGCCGACCAGGCCAGCCGCAAGGCAATCAATGACGCCGTTTCGGCCATCATTTCCGCACAGCTGATCATCGATGAAGCCGGCTCGCAGAACGACCGCGGCATCCTGACCAAGGAAGGGACCGCGAAGACGGCGCTTTACGACGCCAGCCGGGTCGCCAACGTCAACGCCGAGATCGCGGCCATCTATGCCGGCTACAAGGCTGCGGGCACCGCAGAGGAGAAGCTCAAGTTCCTTTCTGAGGCGCTGGCGAAGTCGCAAAAGACCATTCGCAAGCTCAACTCCGCCCTGCCCTCCGACAAGAAGCCGCTGGCCGGCGAGATCAAGGATGCGTTCGACACGCTGAAACCGATCGCCGATGCAGGCGTCATCGAGGATACGACGCTGCCGGCACTCAGCGCCGCGATGGAAAAGGTTCATGCCGCCGAGCAGGCGATTGCCGCGTTCAACGCACCGAACCTGCTTTCCGCAATCCAGTCGCTCGCCGATCTCGAAGCCGTCAAGGTCAAGGCTGACGGCATTCGCGGCGATTCGGGACGCGTCTCCAAGTCCATCTATGCCGTGCAGATCGAGCTGGCGCAGTTTCTCGCCAAGCCGGACAAGGAAACCCGCGACAGCCTGATCCAGCAGTTCCAGATCATCACCAAGGACATGGAAGCCCTGCAGGGCGCGGCCAAGGGCGAGAAATTCTTCGACGACCTCACTGCCAAGCTGGTCCCGGCCATCGACAAGATGACCACGGAAAGCGCGGCACTGGTCGATATCAACGTCAAGCGCATGGCCGCCTTCGAAAGCGCCGCCGCCGGCGTCGACAAGATCTGGGTGAAGCTCACCGACTTTGCCAAGACGCAGAAGGAAAATGCCGGCGTCGAGCGGGAACGCGCGAACCAGATCTCGATCACCGCCACGCTGGTCGGCATCGTCATCGCCGTTCTGGCCGGCATCGGCCTTGTCGCCACCTTCAAGGGGCCCATCGGCCGCATCACTTCGGCCATGCGCCGGCTGGCGGAAGGCGCGCTCGATACCCGCATCGATGGCGATGCGCGCGCCGACGAGATCGGCGACATGGCCCGCGCGCTCGGCGTGTTCAAGGAAAACGCACTCGAGAAGGAACGCATGGAACAGGCGAGCAGCCAGCAGAGGGCCGCAGCCGAACAGGAGCGCGCCCGCAACGAGGCGGAAAAGCGCGCCAGCGAGGAACAGGTCGCCTTCGCTGTCAACGCGCTGGCCTCCGGCCTCGAACGTCTTTCCAAAGGCGACCTGACGCAGGAAATCAACACACCGTTTGCCGGCTCTCTGGACCGGTTGCGGTCCGACTTCAACGGCTCGCTGGTGCGTCTCCGCGAAACGCTGACGCATATCCAGTCGAACGCCTACTCCATCCAGTCGAACGGCGCTGTGATGCGCTCCTCGGCCGATGACCTGTCGCGCCGCACCGAGGCGCAGGCCGCCTCGCTGGAGCAGACGGCTGCCGCAGTCGACGAGATCACGGTCACCGTCCGCGGTTCCGCCGAGCGCGCCCGTGACGCCAACACCATTGTTGCCAGCACGCGCAAGATGACCGACGAGTCGGTCGTCGTGGTCGCCAATGCGATCGATGCCATGGCGCGCATCGAGGACGCATCCGGCAAGATCGAACAGATCATCGAGGTGATCGACGACATCGCCTTCCAGACCAACCTGCTGGCGCTGAACGCCGGGATCGAGGCCGCGCGGGCGGGCGAAGCCGGCAAGGGCTTTGCCGTCGTGGCGCAGGAAGTCCGCGAACTGGCGCAGCGCTCCGGTGGTGCCGCCAAGGAGATCAAGGCGCTGATCGAACAGGCCGCAAGCGAAGTGTCCTCTGGCGTCACCCATGTCCAGAAAACCGGGCAAGTGCTCGGCGCAATCAGCGGGCAGATCACCGAGATTTCCAACCACGTCAACGGCATCGCCACGGCCGCCCAGGACCAGGCTTCCGCCCTCCACGAGGTCAATGGCACGGTCAACCAGATGGACCAGATGACGCAGGCGAACGCCGCCATGGTGGAGGAAAGCAACGCCCTGTCGCAGCAGTTGGCTGAAGAGGCGGACATGCTCATGCAGCTCGTCAACCAGTTCCGGCTGGTGGCCGGCAGCGCCTATGACAGCCGCGCAGCCTGACGAATTGCGAAAGCCGAACAAGTGCTGTAAGCGACAGCATCTGCAGAGGAGGCCTTGCGGCCTCCTCTTGTTTTTCAAGGCAAGCCGCGTTTCGCGAGGGGACCATCATGGCCGACAATGACGACTACATCTACGACGAAGTGACCGGCGAATGGCGCCCGGCCTCCGAAATGGCAGCCGAGGCTGCGGCCGCGAACACGGCGCGCGACGCCAGCGGCAACGTGCTTGCCGACGGCGACAGCGTCGTCCTGATCAAGGACCTGAAGGTCAAGGGCGCTGGCCAGACCCTGAAGCAGGGTACGGTGATCAAGTCGATCCGCCTGACCGACAATCCGGAAGAAATCGATTGCCGCCACGATGCCATCAAAGGCCTCGTGCTGCGCACGGAATTCGTCCGCAAGCGCTAGGCTTGAGGCGGGAGAAACACGGATGGCGACACTGACGATCGAGGAGCTGGCCGCAGCGCTTCAGCCCGGCCAGCCGGTGGCGGGGCTCGACCTCGGCACGAAGACGATCGGGATTGCGGTCTCCGACCTCGGTCGCCGTCTCGCCAATCCGCGCCCGGTCATCAAGCGCGTCAAGTTCACCAAGGATGCCGAGGTGCTGCTGGCGCTTGCGGCAAAGGAAAAGGTCGCCGCCTTCATCATTGGCCTGCCGGTCAACATGGATGGCTCGGAAGGCCCACGCGTCCAGGCGACCCGCGCCTTCGTGCGGACGATGAGCGAGAAGACCGAAATCCCCTTCGTCTACTGGGATGAACGGCTGTCGACGGTGGCCGCCGAGCGGGCGCTTCTGGAAATGGACGTCTCACGCGCCAAGCGCGCCGAGCGGATCGATTCCGCCGCCGCCAGCTTCATTCTGCAGGGTGCGCTCGATAGGCTGGCATTTCTGCAGCGGAACTGATCGCACATTCCTCCGCCGTCGGCGTCTGATCGCCCCTCTCCCCGCGCCACCAATCCCGCACCCGGCGAAGGCCGGCAAAGATCTGGCGGTAGCGTCGCAGCGCCAGCAGGCCGAAGACGATCGCCGAATCGAACAGGATGACGTCGAGAACGAGGCCGGGAATGATCTCCGGGCTGATACCGAGAATATTGCCGTAGATCCGGAACACGAGATCATGGGCCTCGCGCGTCAGCATGAAATAGCCGAAGCTGATGTCGTAATAGGACAGCCAGTACCAGCTGCCGAGAAAGGCGATGGGACCACCCCAGAAGATCAGGACCCATTTCATGAGGCTGTCCTTCCACGGTTAACCATGCCGAGATCGATGAAGGCCAGCTGGCGCAGCGCGACCATGGCCGACAGGACCGCCGCCGGTACCGCGATATCGCGCGCGACGAGCGCGAAGAAGGCCGTTCCCGCCGTCATAACTGCCAGTTTTTCAAGCTTTTTCCGCATCCGTTCCGACTGGTCCTTTCAACGTCCACCGAGAGTGAACCGTTAAAGACCGGCGCGCAACGTAAACCATTTGTTAAGGTTAACGGCCTGTGGAAAATTTTAAATGTCTCAGCCGTAGACGCCGCGCACGACCCTTTTCAGCGCCGTCTCCACCTTCTCCCAGTCCTTCTTCGACTTCAAAGGCTGGCCGGCGAACTGGCCGCTGGTGACGGCGGAGAGCACGAGATGCTGGATGGCGGCGATGACGACGGCGTTGACCGCGTTGACGTCCACCCCCTTCGGCGCGGACAACGAGCCGCGCATGCGGTTCAGCCAATCGGCCAGCGCCTTGTTGCGGGCATCGCTCAGGCGGCGCACGGTCTCGGAGCTTTCGGCCACTTCCCAGACAACGATGCGGCACATCAGCGGATCGGCGCGCAGCGCCTCGAGGAAGAGCAGCGCCAGTCGCTCCATCAGGTCGCCATAGGTCAGGAGGAACATGCCGCCGGTATCGTCCGGGATATTGTCGCCGACCCAGGAACTGAGGTCCGCCCCGATCGCCTCGATCAGGCCGTCAAGGCCGCCGAAATAGCGGTAGATCAGCTGCTTGTCGCAGCCGGCCCGGCGCGCGACCGCGTTGATTCCGAAACCCTGGAAGCCGGCTTCGGCGAGCAGGCCCTTGGCGGCGGCGAGGATGACCTTCTCGGTCCCTGCCCTACCGCGCGGCCGCCTCGCCAGATCATCATTTGCTGTCGCCTGCTCCAGCGCGGCCAAATTCGCCATCAAAGCCCCTGCCCTGTTTATGAACGTCACTTACCGGTGATTAGGTGGCCGGCAGGATCATGACAATTGTGACAGCGGTGGATTCACAGGATTGTGGCACCCTTCGGCCAGTTGCCAAGGCGCCGTCTTCGCGGCAAGTTGCGCAAAAAGCGTTTCCCTTCCGAAAGCGAGCCCCGATGTCTGCCGAAACAGTCTCTCCGCCCGCCGATGCCGCGGCCCGCCGCGCCGCGCGACCTGTTGTCTGCTATCCCAACGACACGCTGCCGAAGCCGGACATGGCGCTCCTGCGCACGCTGCGGGAGACCATGGAAAAGGTGGACGAGGTGATCGTGCCGCCGCGCGACGGCAAGACGTTTTCGGCGCCGAAAGGCCACTTCATCCGCATGGTCAGCATCGAGGGGCCGCAGGTCGGCGACCTCAATCTCTGGAATGCCAATGACCTTTCCGAGCGCTTCTTCTCCGGCAAGACGCGGCAATTACACGCAACCCACGTGACGACCGGCAACCGGCTATGGAGCAACATGCCGTATCTGAGGCCGATGGCGACGATCAGCCACGACACGCTGGGCTGGTACGGTTTCGACGAGGACGGCGGCGGCGTGCATGACGTCATCGGCACGCGCTGCGACCCCTATACCAACCGGCTGCTTTCGGGCGGCGACTATCACCATTGCTGCCATTCGAACCTCTGCGGCGCACTGGCGGAGGAAAAGGGCATCAGCCTGAAGGATGCCGAACCGCATGTGCATGACGTGCTGAACGTCTTCATGTGCACCGGCTTCACGAAGGACACGCACCAGTATTTCATGAAGGCGAGCCCGGTGCGGCCCGGCGACTATCTGGAGCTTTTTGCCGAAATCGATCTTCTCGGCGCGCTCTCGGCCTGCCCGGGCGGCGACTGCAGTTCCGAACATTCCAGCGACACGGCCGCCTGCTATCCGTTGAAGGTGGAGATCTACCGGCCGGACATGGCGATGCTCAAGGACTGGGCGTTCCCGGAGCCGAGCGCTTATAAGGGGCGGCCGTAAGGGTCAGCGATATGGCAGCGGGAGAAGGTGCTCATCGATCCATTCGGCGAGCACTGCTTCTTCCATACCGCCGCTCGCGACGTCCTGAATGACCCGCACGGCGTCGCGCTGGGAGCAGTCCAGCAAATAGCCGAGCAACCTCAACTGAATGTTGAGTGCGAGAAAGGCAGCCCGCTTGTTGCCATCGTTGAAACCGTGCCCTCTTGCGATGCCGTGACAGACCGCAGCTGCGAGACGTCCGGGAGAAGCCTCCGGCTCGTAGGCGACGATATTGAGGGGACGTTCCAGAGCGCCTTTGATGAGGCTCTCATCCTTGATACCCGGCAAGCCGCCATGCACCTTGATTGTTTTCGCCTGAAGCTCGATCAGCGCCTCAAGCGACACCGTCCTCATTATTTGGCGAGCTGGGTCAATGCCCAATCGAAGCGGGCAAAGACATCCTTGCCAGCTTCCATGGAGACGGCGTAGGTGTCATCGGGAAGAGAAGAGTCCGTGGCCACTCCGCCCGATGAATTTGGCTGTCGATTTTCGATATAAGGCGATGCCGGCGTGGACGTGGTCTTTGCGGAAAACATTGACCCCTTATTCGCCGAGACGAACTGACCAGTACGCGCATTGCGGACAACCTTCGGATTGCCCTCTACCGTTATCGACTTCGCTGTTTTGAGCTTCTTTGCCATGTCCTCAATATAGCATGATGCGATGTGGGTTCCAATCAGGCCCGCTTGTTGCCCAAGCATCAACTTATCCGGCTCACGTCGCCGTCTTCAGGTTTACGCGCGCCATCAGTTCCGCCGCGGTTTCCTTGCGTTCGCTGTAGCGGTCGGTGAGATGGCCGGAGGCGTCGCGGGTCAGGAGGGTGAACTTGACCAGTTCCTCACAGACATCGACGACGCGGTCGTAATAGGCGGACGGCTTCATGCGGCCGTCTTCGCCGAACTCCTGCCAGGCCTTGGCGACGGAGGACTGGTTGGGGATGGTGATCATCCGCATCCAGCGGCCGAGAACGCGCAACTGGTTGACGGCGTTGAAGGATTGCGAGCCGCCGGAGACCTGCATGACGGCAAGCGTCTTGCCCTGCGTCGGGCGGACCGCGCCGAGCGACAGCGGAATCCAGTCGATCTGCGCCTTCATGATGCCGGTCATGGCGCCATGGCGCTCGGGGCTCACCCACACCTGCCCTTCCGACCAGGCGGAAAGATCGCGCAGCTCCTTGACCTTGGGATGGGTTGCGGGCTCGCCGTCCGGCAATGGCAGGCCCGCGGGATCGAAGATCCGTACCTCGCAGCCGAAATATTCCAGCAGGCGCCCCGCCTCCTGTGCCAGCAAGCGGCTGTAGGAGACCGGCCTGAGCGAGCCGTAAAGGATGAGGATTCGCGGCTTGTGCGTGGAAAAGGCCGGGCGAAGGGCGGCAAGATCGGGCTTGCGGAGATGGTCCGGATCAGCGGCCGGCAGATCGAATTCAGTGTCAGACAATGCGCTTGCCCTCGCTGTCGAGCACCTGTTCGCCGTCCTCCTTCGTGAAGGCCCCCTTGTGCGTCTCCGGCAGGATGTCGAGGACGACTTCCGAAGGGCGCGCAAGCCGGGTTCCCATGGGCGTGACGACAAAGGGACGGTTGATGAGGATTGGATGGGCGAGCATCGCGTCGAGAAGCGCATCGTCGCCAAGCTCCGGATTGTCGAGCCCCAACTCGTGGTAGGGGGTCCCCTTCTCGCGGATCGCCTCGCGCACCGTCAGGCCGGCATCGGTGATCATCTTCACCAGCGTTTCGCGCGACGGCGGCGTCTTCAGATATTCGACGACGGTCGGCTCGATGCCGGCATTGCGGATCATCGCCAGCGTGTTGCGCGAGGTCCCGCAGGCGGGGTTATGGTAGATCGTCACGTCCATCAGCATGTCCTCTCTTTTGTTGTTCCGGCCGGCGCGCAGGCGAGCACCTGGGCGACGGGGCCGCAAATCTCCGGTTGGCCGGCGCAGCAATTCTCCATCAGGAAGACGACAAGGCCCGAGAGCGCCGCATAATCTGCCGCATAGATGATCGAGCGCGACTCACGTCGCGCGACGATGAGCCCGGCATGCTCCAGCTCCTTCAGGTGAAACGACACGTTGGAGGGCGAGACCGCGACCTTTTCGGCAATCGCCCCCGCTGCCAAGCCTTCCGCTCCGGCAGCCACCAGCATTCGCACGATCCTGAGGCGGGTCTCTTGGGAGAGCGCCGAAAAGGCCAGCAGCGCGTTTTGCTCCGACATCATTTCAATAATCCTTGAAACATTGAAATGACTCATACTGCGAGTGCCGTGACGACGCAAGTCCGAATGGCAGGCATGCGCCGAGCCGGCTTGCCCTTCCCCTCGCCGACTGCCAAAACATGTCAATACGTCGCCACACAAGGACCAGCGCCCCATGAACCATCACGCCCATGATCCCAGCCAGCTCGAAATGGTCGTCCTGATGACGCCGGACATGGCGAACTTTTCCGGCAAGGTGCATGGCGGCGCGCTTCTGAACCTTCTCGATCGCGTGGCCTATTCCTGCGCCTCGCGCTTCTCGAAGCAATATGCCGTCACGCTTTCCGTCGACCAGGTGGTCTTCCGCCAGCCGATCCATGTCGGCGAACTGGTCACCTTCCGCGCCTCGGTCAATCATGCCGGCCGGACATCGATGGAGATCGGCATCCGGGTCGAAGCGGAAAACATCCGTACGGGAACGCGCCGGCATACGAACTCCTGCTACTTCACCATGGTCGCGGTCGACGAGCATGGCCGGCCGACGAGCGTTCCGGAACTCTGTCTCGATACGGATGCGAAGAAGCGGCGCAACATCGCTGCCGAAGCACGGCGCGAACTGCGGCGCGAATTCGAAACGCGGCTGCATGAGGTCAAGGAAGCGGCCGACGTCTGATCCGAGCGTCGCAGAGGGCCAGATCTTGCATTGCACAAGAGGGCGGCGGTCGATACTACTGCGCCACCCCGCCCCGGAGCCCTCCCCATGCTGCTGATCTTCGAAAGCGTCCTGCCGATCTTTCTGCTTGTGCTGTTCGGCATTGCGCTGAGACGCGCACCATTCATCGACCAGAATCTCTGGACCGGACTGGAGCAGCTGGGCTTCTACGTGCTCTTTCCGTCGCTGCTGTTCATCACGCTGGCGCGAACGAATTTCGCTGAAATTCCGGCGGGCGTGATTGCCGTCGTCACGCTGTCGGCCGTATTGATCACCTGCGCGTTGACCTGGCTCAGCTGGCCGCTGTTCAAGCGGATCGGCGTTCCCGCTTCCTCGTTCACCACCATCTTCCAGACGTCGACACGCTGGAACGGTTTCGTGGCGCTTGCCATCGCCGACAAGCTGGCCGGACAGGTCGGCCTGGCGATCATCGCCCTGGTGATGGCGGTCATCATCGTGCCGATCAACATCATCAACGTGGTGATGCTGGAGTGGTTCTCCGGCCGGCCGCGCAATCACATGACCTTGATGATCCGCATCATGACCAATCCGCTGATCGTCTCCTCGCTCGCCGGCGTGTTCGTCAGCCTCAGCGGACTTTCGATCTACGAGCCGCTGATGACGGCGATCGATCTCGTCTCGCGCTCGGCGCTCAGCCTCAGCCTCATCATGGTCGGTGCCGGACTCGTCATTGCCGATGCGCTGAAGCCAAGCCGACTGGTGATCATTCCGGTGATCGTGAAGCTCTTCGCCTTCCCGGCGCTGATGGTCGGGATCGGCATGCTGGCCGGCGTTTCAGGCATGGAACTGTCCATGCTGGCGCTGGCCGCCAGTGTTCCGACGGCAATGAACGGCTATGTGCTGGCCAAGAAGATGGGCGGCGACGCGCAACTCTACTCCGCCGTCGCAACGGTGCAGACGGCGGTCTCCTTCATTTCCATTCCGCTGATTCTGCTGATCGTCGGCGTCTGAGCCGCCGTCAGCTCGCAGCCGGATAGAGAATGTCGACGAAATAGCGGGCGTCGAAGCGGGCGTCGAGCATGCCGTATGTCGTGCGCCAGCCCCCGGCGAGACGCGTTTCCAGGAAGGCATCGGCAATCTTGCCGGCACCGATCCGGTAGAGTTCGGCGGCAGCGCCCGCCAGAGCAAGCTGTTCGACCAGCATGCGGGCGGCGCCCTCGTCGCGCTGGCAGAGCGCGATGGCGGCGCGCAGCACCTGCACCGTTTTCGGGCCGGACGGACCGAGGTCGCGCGACAGGGTGGCAAAGACCTGCTCGAACAGGCCCTCGCCCTTTTCCAGCACGCGCAGAACGTCGAGCGCCATCACGTTGCCGGAACCTTCCCAGATCGCATTGACCGGGGCCTCGCGGTAGTGGCGGGCGATGTTGCGTTCCTCGATGTAGCCGGAGCCGCCGATGCATTCCATCGCCTCGTAAATGAGCGACGGCGCGATCTTGCAGACCCAGTACTTGGCGACCGGCGTCATGACGCGGGCATAGGCGGACTCTTCCGGATTGTCGCGGGCACGGTCGAAGGCGTCGGCGACGCGGAAGGAGAGCGCAGTGGCGGCCGCGACGTCGAGCGCCATGTCGGCCAGCACGCGCGTCATCAGCGGCTGTGCGACCAGTTCCTTGCCGAACACCTTGCGGCCGCGGCAATGATGGACGGCTTCGGCCAGCGACGCCCGCATGATGGCGGCCGATGCCAGCGCGCAGTCGAGCCGGGTCAGCGTCACCATGTCGAGAATCGTGCGGATGCCGCCGTCCGGCGTGCCGAGCAGGTAGCCGAACGTATCGGTGAACTCGACCTCGGAAGACGCATTCGAGCGGTTGCCGATCTTGTCCTTCAGGCGCTGGAACTGCAGGCCGTTGGTCGAGCCGTCTTCCAGGAGGCGCGGCACAAGGAAGCAGCCCAGCCCCTGCCCGGTCTGGGCGAGCATGATGAAAGCGTCGCTCATCGGCGCGGACATGAACCACTTGTGGCCGGAGAGCCGGTAGATGCCCTCGCTCACCTTTTCGGCGCGGCTGGTGTTGGCACGGACATCCGTGCCGCCCTGCTTTTCCGTCATGCCCATGCCGATGGTGACGGCGGACTTCTGCTTGGCCGGCTTGTTGGCGGAATCATACTTGCGCGAGAGGATCTTCGGTCCCCATTCGCGCTGAACCTGCGGATTGGACATCATCGCGGCAACCGACGCGCTGGTCATGGTCAGCGGGCAGAGATGGCCGCATTCGAGCTGCGCCGTCAGATAGAAGCGGATGGCGCGCACCTTGTGGGCCATGCCCTTGGCGTCGGGATCGGCGGACGAATCCCAGATCGAGGAATGCAGGCCGGCAGACATGGACCGGCGCATCAGCGCGTGCCAGGCCGGGTGGAACTCGACGACGTCCAGCCGCTCGCCGCGCGGACCGTGGGTCCTGAGCTGCGGCGTCCCCTGGTTCGCCATGCGGGCCAGCTCCTGGGCCTCCGGCGAGGTGACGTAACGGCCGAGCGCCTCGAAGTCCTCGCGAAGCGACCGGTGCATGGACGACGTCAGGTCAAGAAGCAGCGGATCCGACCGGTAGGCGTTGATGCCGGACCAGGGTTTGGGCTGGTTCAGTTCCTGGAGTTTTTCTTCGGTCCGGTTCATTGGCTTCTTTTCGCTGTTCGTTTTGTCCGGCTTCTATCCGGATTCGTTTCAAATTGCATGGGGATCATCGATATTGATCCGAAAGGCTGCTTGCGGCGGGACCCCGCAGTCATTATAGACCGCCTGACCAAGCAAGGAGGACGTTTTATGGTCTTCTTCCCCCATCGCCATCTCCTCGGCATAAAGGGCCTTTCCCCGCTCGATATCGAACTGCTTCTCGACAAGGCCGACGAGGCCGTCCAGATCAGCCGGCAGCGGGAAAAAAAGACCTCTACCCTCCGCGGCCTGACGCAGATCAATCTCTTCTTCGAGGCGTCCACCCGCACTCAAGCCTCTTTCGAACTGGCAGGCAAGCGCCTTGGCGCAGACGTCATGAACATGTCGGTTGGAAACTCGTCGGTGAAGAAAGGCGAGACGCTGATCGACACGGCGATGACGCTGAACGCCATGCACCCGGACGTGCTGGTGCTCCGCCACTCCTCGGCCGGTGCCGCCGCGCTTCTGGCGCAGAAGGTCTCCTGCTCTGTGGTCAATGCCGGCGACGGCCAGCACGAGCATCCGACCCAGGCGCTGCTCGACGCGCTGACGATCCGGCGCGCCAAGGGCAAGCTCTCGCGCATCATCGTGGCGATCTGCGGCGACGTGCTGCATTCGCGCGTCGCCCGGTCCAACATCATCCTGCTCAACCTGATGGGCGCCCGGGTACGTGTCGTCGCCCCGGCCACGCTGCTGCCGGCCGGCATGGCCGACATGGGCGTCGAGGTCTTCCACGACATGAAGGAAGGCCTGAAGGACGCAGACGTCGTCATGATGCTGCGCCTGCAGCGCGAGCGCATGGCGGGCTCCTTCGTGCCCTCGGTGCGCGAATACTTCCACTTCTACGGCCTCGATGCCGAAAAGCTGAAAGCGGCCAAAGACGACGCGCTCGTCATGCATCCGGGTCCGATGAACCGCGGCGTCGAAATCGCCTCCGAGATCGCCGACGGTCCGCAGAGCGTCATCGAAAGCCAGGTGGAAATGGGGGTCGCTGTCCGCATGGCCGTCATGGAAACCCTTCTTCTGTCTCAAAACCAGGGGCCGCGTGCATGACTTCCGCCCTCGTCCTCAAGAATGTCCGCATCATCGATCCCTCCCGCAGTCTCGACGAGACCGGGACCATCATCGTCAAGGACGGCAGGATCGTTGCCGCCGGCGCCGATGCCCAGAACCAGGGCACGCCCGACGGCGCGGAAGTGCGCGACTGCGGCGGCCTGATCGCCGCCCCCGGCCTCGTCGACGCCCGCGTCTATGTCGGCCAGCCCGGTGCCGAACACCGCGAGACGATCGCGTCCGCCTCGAAGGCGGCGGCGGCCGGCGGTGTCACCAGCTTCATCATGATGCCAGACACCGAGCCGGTGATCGACGACATCGCGCTGGTCGAATTCATCAAGAAGACCGCCCGCGACGAGGCGATCGTCAATATCTATCCGGCAGCGGCGCTGACCAAGCGTCTGGACGGCCAGGAGATGACCGAGATCGGCATGCTCAAGGAAGCAGGTGCCGTCGCCTTCACCAATGGCCGGCGGGCGATGCCGGACGCGCAGGTGCTGCGCCGCGCCATGACCTATGCGCGCGAGCACGGCGCGGTCATCGCACTCGAGACCCGCGACACCTATCTCGGCGCCAACGGCGTCATGAACGAAGGCCTGCTGGCAAGCTGGCTCGGACTTTCCGGCATCCCGAAGGAAGCGGAGATCATTCCGCTCGAGCGGGACCTGCGTCTGGCAACGCTAACGCGCTCCGCCTATCACGCGGCGAAGATCTCGGTGCCGGAATCGGCAGACGCGATCCGGGTCGCCCGTTCGCGCGGCGCCAACGTCTCCTGCGGCATCTCGATCAACCACCTGTCGCTCAACGAGAACGACATCGGCGAGTACCGCACCTTCTTCAAGCTGTCGCCGCCGCTGCGCACCGAGGACGACCGGATGGCGATGGTCGCCGCACTGGCCGACGGCACGATCGACCTCATCTGCTCCTCGCACGATCCGCAGGACGTCGACACCAAGCGCCTGCCGTTTGCCGATGCCGCCGATGGCGCCGTCGGTCTGGAGACCATGCTGTCGGCAGCGCTGCGCCTGCACCATTCCGGCCAGGTCGGCCTCTCGCGGCTGATCTCGGCCATGTCGACGCGTCCAGCGGAAATCTTCGGGCTCGAGGCCGGCACCTTGAAGCCCGGCGCGAATGCCGACATCATCCTGATCGACGTCGACGAACCGTGGCTGGTTTCCAAGGACCAGCTGCAGTCGCGCTCGAAGAACACGCCGTTCGAGGACGCGCGCTTCAGCGGCCGCGCCGTCGCCACCTATGTGAAGGGCCGCAAGGTCTTCGAAGTCTAGGCCCATTTAAGGAGGAGCCCGCCTTGGATACTGCATCGATGTCCCCCGGACTTCTGGCGCTCGCCGCGGCGCTGGTCGGCGGCTACCTGCTCGGCTCGATCCCCTTCGGCCTGATCCTGACGAAGATGGCCGGTCTCGGCGACGTGCGCAGCATCGGCTCCGGCAATATCGGCGCCACCAACGTGCTGCGCACCGGCAACAAGAAGCTCGCCGCCCTGACCCTGCTGCTCGACGCCTTCAAGGGCACGGCGGCGGTGCTGATGGCATCCGAGCTTTTCGGCCTGCACGGCGCGCTGGTGGCCGGCGTTGGCGCCTTCCTCG
Source organism: Rhizobium sp. PAMB 3174 (assembly GCF_052908375.1). Lineage (NCBI taxonomy): Bacteria > Pseudomonadati > Pseudomonadota > Alphaproteobacteria > Hyphomicrobiales > Rhizobiaceae > Rhizobium > Rhizobium sp. PAMB 3174. Next base: position 2,059,136 of record NZ_CM128608.1, read on the forward strand.
GCCACCTCTTCCCGGTCTGGCTCGGCTTCAAGGGCGGCAAGGGTGTCGCGACCTATATCGGCATCCTGCTCGGCCTGGCGCCGGTCATGGTGCTGGTGTTTGCCGTCGTCTGGATCTCGATCGCCTATCTCAGCCGCTACTCGTCCCTGTCCGCTCTGGTTGCAACGCTTGTCATTCCGGTTGCATTGTGGATTACTGGACACCCGGAAATATCGCTCGTCATGGCCGTGCTGACGCTGATCAGCTGGTGGAAGCACAAGGCGAACATCGAACGGCTCATTTCCGGCACCGAGGGGAAAATCGGACAGAAGGGCTAGGTCCATGGAAGAGGTGAGTGCAAGACGCAAGGGCATCGCACTCACCGACAGACAAAGGATCTGCTGGCTCAGGCTGATCCGTTCCGACAATGTCGGCCCGGCCACCTTCCGCGATCTCATCAATCATTTCGGCACCGCCGAGGCGGCGCTTGCCGCCCTGCCGGAACTTTCATCCCGGGGCGGCTCGACGAGGCCGATGCGCGTCGCGACCGTCGGCGAGGCCGAACGGGAACTCGACGCGCTTTACCGCTTCGGCGGGCGGTTCGTCGGCATCGGCGAACCGGAATATCCGCCGTCCCTCAGGCACATCGACGGCGCGCCGCCGCTTCTCGCCGTCAAGGGCGACGCCACCACCCTCACCCGCCCGGCCGTCGGCATCGTCGGCTCGCGCAATGCCTCGATCAGCGGCGCGAAGTTCGCCGCCATGATCGCCGGCGAATGCGGACGCGCCGGATATGCGATCGTCTCGGGGCTTGCCCGCGGCATCGACACAGCGGCCCACCGCGCCAGCCTTTCGACCGGGACCGTCGCGGCCATGGCCGGCGGCCTCGACCAGACCTATCCGCCGGAAAACCAGAGCCTGCTTGATGCCATATGTGACGGCGGCGGTGTGGCGATCACCGAAATGCCCTTCGGCTGGGAACCGCGGGCGCGCGATTTTCCAAGGCGCAACCGTTTGATCGCCGGCGTGGCACTCGGCCTGACCGTCATCGAGGCCGCCAGCCGCTCCGGTTCGCTGATCACCGCCCGGCTCGCCGCCGAATTCGGGCGGCTGGTATTTGCCGTTCCCGGCTCGCCACTCGATCCACGCTGCGAAGGCACCAACGGCCTTTTAAAGAACGGCGCCATCGTCACCACCTCGGCCGAGGATATCCTGGAGGCGCTGGCGCCGATGTCGGACATCGACCTGTTCTCGCCGCCGACCGTCAGCGAACCCTATGGCGACGATGACGACCGGCCGATCGCGCCGCCACCCGACGACAGCGACCGCTCCCGCCTCGTCAATGCGCTGAGCCCGACGCCCGTGGAGATCGACGACGTCATCCGCCATACCGGGCTGCCGGCATCGGCGGTCTACCTCATCTTGCTGGAACTGGATCTGGCGGGGCGCCTGCAGCGGCATGCCGGCGGCATGGTCTCGCTGATCGACGCAGGTTGAATACGGGCTTGCCGGTCAGCCACCACCGAGGACAATCGAACGCGGCCGGCGGCCGGACAGGACGTCGCCCGCCTCTTCATAGGCCATCTCGATCAGATAGCAGAGCATGTCGGCGCCCTGCTCGTCGGCGACACGGCGCAATTCACCGAGCATCTGGCGAATGTAGACGATCCCGTCCGCCTCGTGATCGACCGGCTTCGCACTTCCTGGGAGCTTTGCGGTCTTGCGCGTTTGCTGCATGGCAAGAGAGCCTTCTCGGGTCCGTGTCTTTCTGCTTGCATCACCATAAATTGTTTATCTAAAATTGCAAGCAGAACGTATTCCTCCATAGGTTGTATTTCCGTGTATTCGGCGGAATTTGAAGGTTTGCTCTTGACCGAAACGAAATCCCTGTCCATTTCGAGAGGCCGAAATGCGGGAAAATACGCGAAATTCAGCCTGCCAAGCCGGCGGGCATCCTTCAAATGCCGAGGGGCATCCTTCAAAAGAAGGTGTGGGACTGCGTGTGGAGACGATCCGGCACGATTGACATGTCGCATCCGAATGCGGTCGTTTTCACCAGACATGCCGGAACGAGAACGGATACCAGAGTAGTATGATGAATGTTGTAGTGGTGGAGTCGCCTGCCAAGGCCAAAACGATCAACAAGTATCTCGGGCCGGGCTACAAGGTGCTCGCCTCGTTCGGACATGTGCGCGACCTTCCCGCCAAGGACGGCTCGGTGCTGCCCGACCAGGACTTCGAGATGCTGTGGGAGGTCGACAAGGATTCCGCAAAGCGCGTCAAGGACATCGCCGATGCGATGAAGTCCTCCGACGGCCTGTTTCTGGCGACCGACCCGGATCGCGAAGGTGAAGCGATTTCCTGGCATGTGCTGGACCTGCTCAACAAGCGCAAGGTGATCGGCAAGAAGCCGGTCAAGCGCGTCGTCTTCAACGCGATCACCAAGAAGGCGGTGCTCGACGCGATGGAGAACCCGCGCGACATCGACGTCGCACTGGTCGACGCCTATCTCGCCCGCCGCGCTCTCGACTATCTCGTCGGCTTCAACCTGTCGCCGGTGCTCTGGCGCAAGCTGCCCGGCGCCCGCTCGGCCGGCCGCGTGCAGTCTGTGGCGCTGCGCCTCGTCTGCGACCGCGAATCGGAGATCGAGCGCTTCGTCGCCGAGGAATACTGGAACATCTCGGCCGACCTGAAGACGCCGCGCGGCGACGAGTTCCAGGCCCGTCTCGTCTCGGCCGACGGCAAGCGGCTCAACCGCAACTCCGTCACCAACGGCGAGCAGGCCGGATCGCTGAAGGCGCTCCTCGAAGGCGCCAGCTTCTCCGCCGACACGGTCGAGGCGAAGCCGGTCCGGCGCAATCCGTCGCCGCCGTTTACCACCTCGACGCTGCAGCAGGCCGCCTCCTCCAAGCTCGGCTTTTCCGCCTCGCGCACCATGCAGGTGGCGCAGAAGCTTTACGAAGGCATCGACATCGGCGGCGAGACCGTCGGTCTGATCACCTATATGCGTACCGACGGCGTGCAGATGGCGCCGGAAGCCATCGACGCCTCCCGCCGCGCGATCGCCGACCAGTTCGGCGAACGCTACCTGCCGGAAAAGGCGCGCTTCTATTCGACCAAGGCGAAGAACGCCCAGGAAGCGCACGAAGCCATCCGTCCGACCGACTTCAACCGCTCGCCCGACAAGGTCCGCCGCCACCTCGACGGCGACCAGCTGAAGCTCTACGACCTGATCTGGAAGCGCGGCATCGCCAGCCAGATGGCGTCCGCCGAAATCGAGCGCACGACTGTAGAAATCTCCGCCAAGGGTGCCGACGGCCGCGTCGCCGGCCTGCGCGCCACCGGCTCGGTCATCCGCTTCGACGGCTTCATCGCCGCCTATACCGACCAGAAGGAAGACGGCGAGCAGTCGGACGACGGTGACGAGGATGGCCGCCTGCCGGAGATCAATGCCGGCGAAAAGCTCGCCAAGGAAAAGATCAATTCCAGCCAGCATTTCACCGAGCCGCCGCCGCGCTATTCGGAAGCCTCGCTGATCAAGAAAATGGAAGAGCTCGGCATCGGCCGTCCGTCGACCTACGCCGCGACGCTCGCCACGCTGCGCGACCGCGACTATGTGACGATCGACAAGCGCAAGCTGATCCCGCAGGCCAAGGGCCGGCTGGTGACGGCGTTCCTGGAGAATTTCTTCAAGCGCTATGTCGAGTACGATTTCACCGCCGATCTCGAGGAAAAGCTCGACCAGGTGTCCGCCGGCGACCTCAACTGGAAGGACGTGCTGCGCAATTTCTGGAACGATTTCTTCGCCCAGATCGAAGACACCAAGGAACTGCGCGTCACCGACGTTCTCGACGCGCTCAACGAAGCACTGGCGCCGCTGGTCTTCCCGAAGAGGGAGGACGGCAGCGATCCGCGCGTCTGCCAGGTCTGCGGCACCGGCCAGCTGTCACTGAAGCTCGGCAAGTACGGCGCCTTCGTCGGCTGCTCGAACTATCCGGACTGCAACTACACCCGTCAGCTTTCGACCGAAGGCGGTTCGGATGCGGAAGCGGCCGGCAACGAACCGAAGGCGCTCGGCAAGGATCCACTGACCGACGAAGAAATCACGCTGCGCTCCGGCCGCTTCGGCCCTTACGTCCAGAGAGGCGACGGCAAGGAAGCCAAGCGCTCGTCGCTGCCCAAGGGCTGGAAGGTCGAGGATATCGACCATGAAAAGGCGCTGGCGCTTCTCAACCTGCCGCGCGATATCGGCAAGCATCCCGAATCCGGCAAGATGATTTCCGCCGGCCTCGGCCGCTACGGACCGTTCGTGCTGCATGACGGCACCTATGCAAACCTCGAAAGCATCGAGGACGTATTCACCATCGGCCTCAACCGCGCCGTCACCGTCATTGCCGAAAAGCAGGCCAATGCCGGACAGCGCGGCGGTCGGACGGCTGCGGCGGCTCTGAAAGCGCTCGGCGACCATCCGGACGGCGGCGCGATCACGGTGCGTGACGGACGCTACGGACCCTATGTCAACTGGGGCAAGGTCAATGCGACGCTGCCGAAGGGCAAGGATCCGCAGTCGGTGACCGTCGAGGAAGCCCTGGTGCTGATCGCCGAAAAGGCTGGCAAGGGCGGCGGCGGCAAGAAGGCCCCGGCCAAGAAGCCGGCAGCCGCAAAGAAGACGACCGCTGCGGCGAAGAAGAAGCCGGCAGCCAAGAAACCGGCCGCAAAGGCCAAGAAGAGCTGATCCCGTGAGCAAGAAACCCCGCGCCGACATGCCGAAATCGAACAAGCCGGGGCGCGATCGGACTGCGGCGGCGAGCGGCAAGGAAGAGACGATCATTCACGGCGCGGTGCCGCCGCGTGATGTGCTGCTGCGCTTCATCGCCGATTATCCGGACCGGGCCTCGAAGCGGGAAATCGCCAAGGCGTTCGGGCTGAAGGGCGAGGCCCGCGTCGAGCTCAAGGACCTGTTGCGGGACCTTGAGGACGAAGGCCTCTTGGAGAAGAAGCGGAAGTCGCTGATGCGGCCGGGCGCCCTGCCCCCGGTCACCGTGCTTGACATCACCACCCGCGACAAGGACGGCGAACTGATCGGCCGTCCGGCGGAGTGGCCTGAGGATGCCGGCGTCGCGCCGGCCGTCTTGATCAAGCAATCCTCCAACGGCCGCAACAAGGCGCCGGCCGCCGGCCTCAACGACCGAATCCTCGCCAAGATCTTCCCGGCCAAGGATCGCGGCGGCCCGGCCTATACGGCGCGCGTCATCAAGGTCATCGACAAGCGCAAGACGGCAGCCCTCGGCGTGTTTCGCGAAACGCCCGGCGGCGGCGGACGCGTCGACCCCGTCGATCGGCGCGACAACGAGTTGATCATCGACCCGGATTCGGTCGAGAACGCCAAGGACGGCGACCTCGTCGAGGTGGACGTCGTGCGCTCCGCCCGCTACGGCCTGCCGCGCGGCAAGATCATGTCCGTGCTCGGCTCTGTCGCGTCCGAAAAGGCGATCTCGATGATCGCGATCCATGCCCACGGCATCCCCTATATCTTCCCGCAGGCGGCTCTGTCTGAGGCCGACAGTGCCAGGCCGGCAACGATGGAGAAGCGCGAGGACTGGCGCGACGTGCCGCTGATCACCATCGATCCGGCGGACGCCAAGGACCATGACGATGCCGTCTATGCCGAAGACGACCCCTCGCCGGACAATCCGGGCGGCGTGATCGTCACGGTCGCGATCGCCGACGTCTCCTGGTATGTCCGCCCCGGTTCGGCGCTCGACCGCGAAGCCTTGAAGCGTGGCAATTCGGTCTACTTCCCCGACCGCGTCGTGCCGATGCTGCCGGAGCGCATTTCCAACGATCTCTGCTCGCTGCGCGAAGGCGAGGACCGGCCGGCGCTTGCCGTACGCATGACCTTTTCCAAGGACGGCCGCAAGGTCAGCCATACTTTCCATCGGATCATGATGAAGAGCGCCGCCAAGCTTGCCTACCAACAGGCACAGGCGGCCATAGACGGCAATCAGGACGACAAGGCCGGACCGCTGCTCGAACCGATCCTGAAGCCGCTGTGGCACGCCTACGAGGTCATGAAGCGCGGACGCGACCGCCGCCAGCCGCTCGACCTTGACCTGCCGGAGCGCAAGATCCTCCTGAAGGAGGACGGCACGGTCGACCGCGTCTTCGTGCCGCCCCGCCTCGACGCCCACAAGTTGATCGAGGAAATGATGATCCAGGCCAACGTCGCGGCGGCGGAAACGCTGGAGAAGAAGCGCCAGGCGCTGATCTACCGCGTCCACGACGCGCCGTCGCTCGCCAAGCAGGAGACGCTGCGCGAATTCCTCGGCACGCTCGGCATCTCGCTTGCCAAGGGCGGGCACATGCGGGCGAACTCGTTCAACGGCATCCTGGCGCAGGCCACCGGCAAGGCGTTCGAGACGATGGTCAGCGAAATGGTGCTGCGCTCGCAGAGCCAGGCGATCTACAGTCCCGAGAACATCGGCCATTTCGGCCTCAACCTGATGAAATACGCGCACTTCACCTCGCCGATCCGCCGCTATGCGGACCTGATCGTGCACCGGGCGCTGGTCGGTTCCCTCGGCTTCGGCCAGGGCGGGATCACCCCGGAAGAGGAAGGACAGCTCGATGACATCGCTGCCGAAATCTCGACCTTCGAGCGCCGCGCCATGGCGGCCGAGCGCGATACAGTCGACAGGCTGATCGCACACCACCTTTCCGGCCGTGTCGGAGAAGAATTCAAGGGACGGGTGCGTGGGGTGACGAAGGCCGGACTTTTTGTCGCGCTTCCGGAGTTTGGAGCCGACGGTTTCGTCCCCATATCTACGCTGGGGATGGATTACTTCATCTACGACGAGGCGCATCAGGCGCTGACCGGCGAGAAGAGCGGGCTTGGATACAGGCTCGGCGACGAGGTCGAGGTGAAGTTGGTCCACGCACAGCCGCTCGCGGGCTCGCTGCAATTCCAAATGCTCAGCGAAGGGCGCAAGATGCCGACGGCGACTCGTTCCTTCCACAAGACAACCCGTCGCCGGTCCGGCGGCCCCGGCAAACGGCCGGGCACCCGCCCGCCACGCGGCAGACGATAGGAGTGACGACAATGACCACGGACAGCGGAGCACAGTCGATGGAATTCGGTGGCGTGGACAAGGCGGAGCGGCCGCTCGGGCAATCGATCATGCGCGGTTTGCTGAACCGCTGCCCGGCCTGCGGCAGCGGCCGGCTGTTTAAAGCCTTTCTCAAGCCCGTCGACAACTGCGCGGCCTGCGGCGAGGACATCTCCCACCAGCGTGCCGACGACCTGCCGCCCTATCTCGTCATCCTCGTACTCGGCCACGTCATGGTTGGCGGTTTCATGATGACCGACCTCGTCTTCCAGGTCTCCATGTGGGTGCATCTCGCCATCTGGGTGCCGCTGACGATCATCATCGCGCTGCTCATCATCCAGCCCATCAAGGGCGGCGTCATCGGCCTGCAATGGGCGCTCAGGATGCACGGTTTCGGCGGCGAGGCCGACGAGCCGCGGGACATCTGACGAACCTCCCGGAATGTTCGGCAATACTATAACAGCTTGACTTTCGCGCCATTTCTTGGCTGTACATCCCTGACATCGCGGGATGGAAGACCAGACGGGTCGATTGTATCGGACCATCTGCATCTTTAGGGGGGACATGACCTATGCTGCCGGACCATCGAACGCTTGCCGACCCCGTGCATCGGCGCCTTGCCGCCGGCGACAAACAGGCTGGATGAGGACACCCCGATGACCGAGCAGACCGCGGGGACAGGGTTCCCCGACAAGATACGCTGGCCATCGCTCATTGCCGCAGTTGCGTCGATCACCTCGGTCGGCATCGCCATCGGCCTCGGCCTGCCGCTGCTGAGCATCATCCTGGAAAAGCGCGGCATCCCCTCGACCCTGATCGGGCTCAACACGGCCATGGCCGGCCTCGCCTCCATGGCGGCCGCCCCGATCACCACGAAGCTCGCCCACGACTTCGGTGTCGCCCGCATCATGCTGTTTGCCGTCGCGGTCGCCACGATCTCCGGGTTCGGCTTTTATTACGTGGAGAATTTCTGGCTGTGGTTTCCGCTACGGTTCTTCTTCCACGGCGCGATCACAACGCTCTTCATCCTCTCCGAGTTCTGGATCAACGCCGCCTCGCCGCCAACGAAGCGCGGGCTGGTGCTCGGCATATATGCGACGCTGCTGGCACTCGGCTTCGCGATCGGCCCCCTGCTCTACTCGCTGCTCGGCAGCGAAGGCATCCTGCCCTTCCTGGTGGCGGGCGGCGCCATCCTGCTGTCGGCGGTGCCGATCTTCATCGCCCGCGCCGAAAGCCCGCGACTCGACGAAAAGCCGGAAATGCATTTCTTCCGCTACATCTTCCTCGTGCCGACGGCGACGGCGGCCGTCTTCGTGTTCGGCGCGGTGGAGGCCGGCGGATTGTCGCTCTTCCCGATCTACGCGACGCGTGCCGGCTTCAGCGAGGCACAAGGGGCACTGCTGCTGACGATCATGGGAATCGGCAACGTGGTCTTCCAGATCCCGATCGGGCTGCTGTCCGACAAGATTCGCGACAAGCGCAGCTTGCTCTCACTGCTGGCGCTGATCGGCCTCATCGGCGCCATGGCACTGCCGCTGCTGACCCACAACTGGATTGTGATGGCCGCAGTGCTGCTGTTCTGGGGCGGCAGCGTGTCCGGCCTCTACATGGTGGGACTCAGTCACATGGGCGCGCGACTGCGCGGATCGGACCTGGCGGCGGCGAATGCGGCCTTCATCTTCTGCTACGCGGTCGGCACCGTGGCCGGCCCACAGGTTATCGGCGCATCGATGGATATCGGCGGAAACAGCGGTTTTGCCTGGGCAATCGCGGGATTCTTCGCACTATACGTGGTGCTATCCCTGCTCCGTTTGCTTTTTAGACCAAAACGGACTTGACTTTTCGGCGTCGATTTGTAGTTTCGCGCCAGAATTCGCCGTGGACCCGTACCGGCTGTCCACGGCTTCATTTTTATATAAGGCAGGACTACCATGGCGAAAGCTACCACCATCAAGATCAAGTTGCTGTCGACCGCTGACACGGGCTTTTTCTACGTCACCAAGAAGAACAGCCGTACGTTTACGGACAAGATGACGAAGACCAAGTACGATCCGATCGCCAAGAAGCACGTCGAGTTCAAGGAAACCAAGATCAAGTAATCTGCTTGATCGGTTTTCACCGGGAAAGCGCCACCCGAGAGGCTGGCGCTTTTTTTGTTGCCCGAAGGCAAGCCCGGCACCGGTTGCTCAATACTGCAGGTCCGCAATTGAAAAGACCGCCACCCTTGCGGGCAGCGGTCTTGAATAAGAGGGTCAGCTGGCAATGCGCGGCACGAGGAACCGCTTGTGCATCACCAGCTGACCAGCCCCACGACCCAGGAGATGCGGCGGACCTGAGCATCATGGGGTAACCATCAGCCCTTTGGGGCCCGTGTATATGAGCAACACAATACTAAAATTATTTGATAGATCAATACTCTGAGTATTTTTCAAGTTTCGCGCAAGGCATACGCCAAGCAATCGAAGAATCACTAGTGCATAACCTGTGCACGGCAATTTCCGAGTTTGAAATACGTTTCGGAAGACAAAAACTGATCTTCGATTGAATTGAAACAATAAATCCGAAGTTCATGGGCGCGAACGCACATTAAAATCTTCTAAAATTGGAAAATATTCACACTCAGCGCCTCAAGTGGTGAAAATAGACTGAGAAATAGGCATTGAAATCCTGACTTTCCCAGCTTTTTTAGAACTATACTAAGATAGCGCATGCCCTATGCGGCCCGGAAAAATATGCAGATATCCACAGTCTGTGACTGTTTTTTCGGCATCTGCCTTCAGGAATTGCCTGGAACGGCCTTTAGAATCGCCCCGGGCCGATCGTCCAATACGGAATCGCTGCCGAATCCGGACCTGACAGATGGCGGGAAGATCACCCTCTATTATACTTCGATTGAATGGCTACCGGCCGTCAGGCGGCTTCGACCACACGGTTGCGGCCGCTGTTCTTCGCCGTGTACAGCGCCTGGTCGGCGAGCTTGAGGAGCTCTTCCGGACCGGACAGGGCCGGCGTCGTGGTCGAGATGCCGACGGATGCCGTAACGCTGACCTCCTCATCGCGGCTCCTGATCGTGAAGGGCTTGCTCTCGACCGCAACGCGCAGCCGCTCTGCCACCAGGGCGGCGACCTCGCGCGGTGTATCCGGCATGACGATGACGAACTCCTCGCCACCGTAACGGCATGCGAGATCGGCGCCACGTACGGCCGAGCGGATGCGCGAGGCGAACTCCTTCAGCACTTCATCGCCGGCATCGTGGCCATAGGTGTCGTTGACCAGCTTGAAGCGGTCGATGTCGGTGATGCAGAGCGACATCGGGCGTCCGCGCACAAGCGCGCGGTTGAACAGCACCTTGAGGTGATTGTCGAGATAGCGGCGGTTGCTGAGGCCGGTGAGACCGTCCGTCACCGCCAGTTCGATACTCTGGGTGACGTTGGCGCGCAGGCGGTCGTTATAGCGCTTGCGGCGAATCTGGGTCAGGCTGCGGGCAACCAGTTCATTGGGATCGACCGGACGGACGATGTAGTCGTTGACGCCGAGTTCCAGCGCCCGGATGATCATCTGCTCGTCGCCCTGCTCCGTGATGATCAGAAGCGGGATCATGCGGGTGCGTTCGAGCGAGCGAAGCTGCGAGCACAGGCGAAGCGGGTCATAGTCGTCGAAGTTGGAATTGACGATGATCAGGTCGAACGTGTTCTCTGCCGCCTCGAACAGTGCCGCCTGCGGATCGGACATGGAATGGACTTCGGCGATCGGCTGCAGATTGCGCACCAATCGTTCCTGCGAGCTGCCACGGCCGTCGACGACCATGATGCGACCCTTGTCCTCCAGCTGACCGTCGCCGGCCCGCAGCACGTCCGCGATGCCGACATGCTGGGCGGTCTCGGCGCGTGCGCGCAGCTCGTCGGTCAGCGTTTTCAGGCGCACGAGGCTTTTGACGCGGGAGATCAGCTGCAGGTCGTTGACGGGCTTGGTCAGGAAGTCGTCGGCCCCGGCCTTCAGGCCGCGCACGCGATCTTCCGGCTGATCCAGCGCCGTGACCATGACGACGGGAATATGCGCAGTCCTGGGATTCGCCTTCAGCCGTTCGCAGACCTCGAAGCCGTTGATGCCGGGCATCATGACGTCCAGAAGGATCACGTCGACATGGGTCCGGTCGCAGATCTCGAGCGCCGTCATCCCGTCTTCGGCAGTCAGAACCTCGAAATATTCCGCGACCAGCCGCGCTTCGAGCAGCTTCACGTTCGCCGGAATATCGTCAACCACCAGAATTCGTGCCGTCATCTTCGCTTTCCAACCCCTATTGTCACGTGACCGTCAAGCGTCACCGAGATAGGTCTTGATCGTTTCGAGAAATCTCGGAACGGAAATTGGTTTTGAGATATATGCTTCACAGCCACCCTGACGGATGCGCTCCTCATCGCCCTTCATGGCGAAGGCGGTGACCGCAATCACCGGAATCACATGCAGCTCGTCATCCTCCTTCAGCCACTTCGTGACTTCAAGCCCCGAAACTTCCGGAAGCTGGATGTCCATGAGAATGAGGTCCGGCCGGTGTTCACGAGCAAGATCAAGGGCTTCCATGCCATTGCGTGTCTGAATCGTCTGGTAGCCGGAAGCTTCAATCAGATCCTTGAAGAGCTTCATATTGAGCTCGTTGTCTTCTACGATCATTACCTTCTTCGGCATTCCAAGCTTCCTTTGCCCCTGTCGGGAGGTACCGCGAACAATTTGCAGCTCACCGCGCTGTTTTCCGGCTCCTGAATTTGCAATGGTAGTTTGATTTGGTTGAGAAATAGGTAACTTGGAAATAGAAATGAAGAATGATCCCAATGTCTCCGCCGACCCGCAGGAAACCGCCATCGCCGTACTATCCTGGCTGGCGGCGCAACCCGATATGCTTGGGCGCTTCCTTGCACTGTCCGGGATGAGAGCAGACCAGCTGCGCGAGGCAGCCGCCAAGCCCGGTTTCTTCGCCGCCCTGATCGAATTTCTGATGAACCATGAGCCGAGCCTGATGGCCTTCTGCAGCGAGACCGGCACGCGGCCGGAGACAGTCGTTGCGGCTGCCCGGGCCTTCGGCAACGACACCGGCGCATGGGGCGACTTCCAGCCGTGACGCTGACCGCAGACCCGAGCGACATCCGGCTCACCGATCGGCCGCTGATCGTCAGCGACATCGACGATGTCGTGCTGCAGTTCATCGATCCGTTCAATCTCTATCTCGAAAGCCTCGGCCATCGACACCTCCCCCGTTCCTTCCGCCTGCATGGCAATATCGTCTCCATCGATGACGGCAGCGTTGTCGACGACAGCCGCGTCACGGCGCTCATTCGCGATTTCTACAGGCTGCAAAGTGACTGGCAGCGTCCGTTCGACACGGCCTGCGAGACGCTGCATTCGCTCTCGAAGACGGCCGACATCGTCTTCCTGACAGCCATGCCGCCGGTCTATGCCGAGACGCGACGCGCGCTGCTCGACCGGTTCGGCCTCCGCTTTCCAATGATCGCCACCGAAACCGCGAAGGGACCGGTCGTCGAGCGGCTGCATGGCGGGCGCGACCAGCCCGTCGTCTTTCTCGACGACATGGCGCGCAATCTCGCCTCCGTCGCCGAGCATGTGCCCGAATGCCTGCTCATTCATCTGAAACCTCCGTCGGCGGTGTTCGCTTTCGCGCCGCCCGCAGGCGACGGCGTGGTCCCGGCGCCAGACTGGAGCGCGGCCGAGACGATCATCCGTTCCCATTTCCAGTCGATGCAGGGCCGTGCGGCGCCGCAGACAGGCTGAGCCGCATCAGCGGCCTGCCCTCCTTGCGGCGCGCGACTTCCGCAAAACCGGCAGCATCGAATATCCTTTTGGAGCCGACATAGAGACCGACGGATTTCGATTGCTTGGTGCGTTCGATCGGGCAGGCTTCCAGATGTCGCGCACCGTTCTCTCTCGCGAAGGCGATCGCCTCCTCAAGCATCCAGTGGCTGAGCCCCTGGCCGCGCTGGCGCGAGGCCATGAAGAAACAGCTGACAGCCCATATGCCGGGGTCGACGGCATCGCTCTCCTCCAACGGCCTCGAAACGGTGCGTGGGCTGTTCCATTGCGGCAGCTCCAGGCGCGGCCCGACCTGCACCCAGGCGACCGGTTCGCCATCGAGATAACCGAGGACACCTGGCGGCGGACCGGCCTCGACCCGCCTCCGCATGAAGTCCTTCTTGGCGTCAGCATCGTATGACTTGCGCTGCGAAGACGGGATGCGGAAATAGGTGCACCAGCATCCGTAGCAGGCGCCCTGCGGACCGAAGAGGCGCTCGAAGTCCGGCCACCGCTCCGCCGTCAGCGGATGCGCTACCCTCGTCTTGCCGGTCATTCGCATCCCTCTTCCACCTTGAAAGCAGCCCTTGAGACTCGCGAGCTTACGGCGTAACTTAAGGATGTTCAACATTTGTTCTTTTCGGATGATGCAGGCGCAAGAGTATCCAGGTTTCTGCCGCGACTGTCTGACCGGCCTTCCCGCCGGGCGGAAGCGCTGTCATGCCTGCGGCAGCCCGCGGCTCGTCTATCATCCGGAGATCAACCGGCTGTCGCTCGCGCATATCGATTGCGACGCCTTCTACGCGTCGGTGGAAAAGCGGGACAATCCGGAGCTCGCCGACAAACCGGTGATCATCGGCGGAGGCAAGCGCGGCGTGGTCTCGACCGCCTGCTACATCGCCCGTATCCATGGCGTGCGTTCCGCAATGCCGATGTTCAAGGCGCTGGAAGCCTGCCCCAATGCCGTCGTCATCCGGCCGGACATGGAAAAATACAGCCGGGTCGGCAAGGAGATCCGCCAGATGATGCTGGACCTGACGCCGCTGGTGCAGCCGATCTCCATCGACGAGGCCTTTCTCGATCTGGCCGGCACCGAACGGCTGCACCATGATCCGGCGGCGCGCACGCTGGCGAAGTTCGCCAAGCGGGTGGAGAGCGAGATCGGCATCACGGTGTCCGTCGGCCTCTCCTACTGCAAGTTCCTCGCCAAGGTCGCCTCCGACCTGCAGAAGCCGCGCGGCTTCTCCGTCGTCGGACAGGCGGAGGCGGTGGAGTTCCTCGCCCCGCGTCCGGTGACGACCATCTGGGGCGTCGGCAAGGCCTTTGCGGCGACGCTGGAGAGAGACGGCATCCGCACGGTGGGCCAGTTGCAGCAGATGGAGGAAAACGACCTGATGCGCCGCTACGGTGTCATAGGGCAGCGACTCTATCGCCTGTCGCGCGGCATCGACGACCGCAAGGTGCACCTCAACGAAGGCGCCAAAAGCGTCTCGTCCGAAACGACCTTCTTCGAGGACGTCTCCTCCTTCGACGAACTGGTGCCGATCCTGCGGCGGCTGTCGGAAAGCGTTGCCTGGCGGCTGAAGACCGGCGAGATCGCCGGGCGGACGGTGGTGCTCAAGCTGAAGACGGCCGATTTCAAGCTGCGCACCCGCAACCGACAACTGGAAGACCCGACCCAGCTTGCCGACCGGATATTCCGCACCGGGCTCAGCCTGCTCGAAAAGGAGACCGACGGCACGCGCTTTCGCCTGATCGGCATCGGCGTCAGCGACCTTTCCGATGCCGAGCGGGCCGATCCGCCGGACCTTATCGACGCGCAATCGACCCGCCGCGCGGCGGCGGAAGCGGCAATGGACAAGATCCGCGCGAAATTCGGCAAGGCGACCGTGGAAACCGGCTACACGTTCGGTACCGGGAAGAGCCCCGGCGGCGGGCGCACCAAGTAGCGCAATCCTTTACTTAAAATTTACCTCAATTGCGGGATTTGCCGCTTCACCCGGCTTAAATGCCTCTGCTCGGCCGCTTCGGTTGAACTTTCTTAAACCACCACTCCTACGCTTGAACCGATCCCGAATAGAGGTTCCTGTTCATGCGTCTGTCTCTTGCGGTCGTCGCCGGCTTCCTTGCCGCCGCCACATGCCTTTCCTCCCCGGCTCTGGCAGCCGAAAATGCCGTGCTGCAGATCATCGTCTCGAAGCAGACGCAGAGCCTGACCGTCTACGAGAACGGCAAGGCGATCGCCACCTCGAATGTCTCCACCGGCAAGGCCGGCCACACGACGCCGGCAGGCATCTTCTCGATCCTCGAGAAACGGAAGTTCCACCGGTCCAATCTCTATGACGACGCGCCGATGCCCTTCATGCAGCGCATCACCTGGTCGGGCGTCGCCCTGCACGAATCGAACCATGTGCCGCGCTACCCGGCCTCGCATGGCTGCGTGCGCATGCCGCGCGCCTTCGCCAAGGAACTCTACGGCATGACCGCGCGCGGAACGCATGTCATCATCTCGGATGCGCCGGTCGCGCCCGCGCCGATCAGCCATCCCGTCCTCTTCAACCTCGACCGCCCCGTACAGATGCTGTCCGACGCGACCTTGCGGCCGACCGTCCCGCTGGACGGCAAGGCACCGGTCGAGGTCGCGATGAACGGGCCGGTCACCGGCGCGTTGCCGAAGCCGGAATTCGAGGCTTCTCCCCTGCCCGACGTGGCGCCGCTGAGGATCCTCATCACCTGGCGCAGCAAGGCCGACGACACGCGCGATGCGCAGGCGCTTCTCGCAGGACTCGGCTATGACATCGGTCCGGCCGACGGCCTGATCGGACGCAAGACCGTGGACGCCGTCAACCAGTTCAAGACCGCCCACCAGATGGGGCCGCAACCCGAACTGCTGTCCGACGCCGTGCTGCAGGCGCTTTATGACGCCGCCGGCCGCAAGGCCCCTCCGCGCGGGCAGCTCATCGCCCGGCAGAACTTTGCCGAGGTCTTTTCCGCTCCCATCGAGATCCGCGACCCACAGACGGCACTCGGTACGCATTTCCTGGAAGTGATCGGTGTCGATGCCGCCAATGGCGCCGCAGAGTGGAACGCGCTGACGCTGCCCAATCATCTGCCCGCAAAGACGATGGAACGGCTTGGCCTCACCAAGGAAGCCGACGCATCGGCGCCGGACGCCGCCAAGCGCGTGCTCGACCGCCTGACCATTCCCGACGACATCCGCCAGAAGATCGCGGCGATGGTTGTACCCGGCCTGTCGCTGACCATCGCCGACACCGGCTATGAAATGAACACCGGTCCGGGCACGGATTTCGTGACCACGGTGCGCCAGCCGCCCGCATCGAAGGGCGGCTGATCGGCACCGGCCGAATGTGACGCGGGACCGGCGACAACCCACAGCTGTTGCAAAAAGGTCCCCCGACGCCAATTCCGTAAGCTTGCCTTAAAATGCGGCTTTGAAAGCGGCATGGTCGTATTATGATCATCCACGGACTCGCCCGGCCATCCAGACGACCGGGCCGGAGTGGCCTGGATCGCATTCCCTCCTCATTCCGCCGTCTTCTCGCTTCCTTGACTTCGCATTTTAAGAAGAACTGCCGTCATGCCCTCCGTATTTGGCCGTCAGCCGGTACTGATCCTGCTAGCCATGCTGATCAGCTCGCTGTGCAACTCCGCGATCATTCCCTTCATGGGATATTTCATCGTGGAGGACCTGCACATGGCGCCGTGGGCGATCAGCGTCTACGCGATCACCGCGAGCCTGCTCACCATGGCCTGCACGCGCTATTTCGGCGAGCGGATCGACCGCAGCGTCCGGATCTTTCCGATGATGGTGATTTCGGCGGGCGGGATCGTTCTCTCCAGCGCCGTGCTCTCGCTCCACCAGTCCTATGCGATCCTCCTGCTGATCTCGGCGCCGGGCATTGCGTTTTCCAGCGCCGGCGTCTCGTCGATGTTCATCTTCGGCCGGCTCTATGCCGAGCGCGAGGGCCTGCCGCTCGCCCGATACAACGCGCTGATGCGGACCATGACCTCGACCGGCTGGATGTTCGGGCCGGCCTGCTCCTACCTGATCGCCGACCGCTTCGGCAGCGTCGCCGTCTTCCATTTCGTCTTCATCCTGGCGCTTGCCGGCTGGATCACCAGTTTCCTCGCGCTGCCGCGCGATTTCATCACCTCCGCGGTCGGTCGGCCGCTGATCGGCGGTTGGCGGGCATGGTTCGACAACAAGGCACTATGGGCGGCGGCGATCTTCTGTTTCCTGTTCTCGCTGTCATCGACGCTCTGCAGTGCCACACTGCCGCTCTATCTCACCCAGGAACTCGGCCTGCCGGCCTATACGCCCGGCCTGTCCTTCACGCTGAAATGTGCAGCCGAAATCATCGCCATCATGGGATCGCCGGCGCTGACCAACGCGATCGGCCGGCGCAATGCGCTGTTTCTCTCCAGCGCTGGCGGCTTTGCGGCGTTCTTTCTCTACGACATCACTGCTTCCGTCGAAATGATGATGGTGGCGGCCTTCGTCGAGGGGCTCTATTTCGGCATCTTCGCCGGCGTGGCAATCATGTTCGCGCAGGGGTTTGCGCGCGGACGGCTGGGCCGGGCGACCTCGCTCTACATGAACAGCCTGTTCTTGGGGTCAATGACGGCGACGACCGGCATGGGCCTGATCGCCAGCCTGTTCGACTTCCGCAGCGTGCTTGCCGCAGCCGCCGTGGTGATGATGGGGGCGATCGCCGTTCTCTATCTGACGAGACGCCGGGATACGGAGGCGGAGACCTGATCGCCTCCGCCTTCACAATGTGATTCAAGGGCTTGAGAGCCTGATTCAGGAACGGCGAGCAAACCGCTGATTTCAGATTCAATTCCGGCGACCGCCGACCGGATCAGACCAGTTCCACATCGATGACGCCGGGCGCTGCCCGCAATGCCGCCGCGATATCCGGCGAGATGCGGTACCGCTGGTTCAGCTCCACCTCCACCTCCCGCTTGCCGTCGTCCTTGATGACGACGAAGGAGACGAGGCCGTCGCCCTTGGCGTTCAGATGCGCCGCCACGGTCTTCAACGGGCCGCTGTCGCGCACGAAGACGCGCAGCGCCTTCTGCATCTGCACCGACTTCTCCTCCAGCGATTGGGCTGTCTGGATGCGCAAGCCGATGCCTTCCGGGCGCTCTTCTGCCGCAACCGTGATCACCAGCGACTTTCCCGATTCGAGCAGGTCGCGATACTGGTTCAGGCCTTCGGAAAAGAGCACCGCCTCGTACTGGCCGGAGGCATCGGAGAAAGTGACGATGCCCATCTTGTTGCCGGTGCGGGTCTTGCGCTCCTGCCGCGAGATGACAGTGCCGGCGAGCCGGCCGAAGGTGGCGCCCTGCTTAACCGAGGCGGAGAAATCGGCAAAATTCTGCACCCGCATCTTGTCGAGCACCGGCTGGTAGGCATCGAGCGGATGGGCGGTCAGGTAGAAGCCCAGAACCTGGAATTCCTTCATCAGCCGTTCTGAGGCGAGCCAGGGATTGAAGGCCGGAAGGACGATCTTTTCCGGTCCGCCGCCGCCGCCAAGACCGAACAGGCCGCCCTGCCCCGAGACCTTGTCCTCCTGCGCGCTCTGCGCATAGCCGATGATCCGGTCGAGACCGGCGACGAGCGCCGCCCGGTCGTGGCCGAAGCAATCGAAGGCGCCGGCATAGATCAGGCTTTCGAGAACGCGGCGGTTGATCTGCTTCGGGTCGATCCGCAGGCAGAAATCTTCCAGGCTCTCGAACGGCTTGTCGCCACGCACCGCGACGATGTGGTCGACCGCCGCTTCGCCGACGCCCTTGATGGCGGCGAGCGAATAATAGATGCGGTTCTCGCCCGTCTCGAAATGCCGGAACGAGGTCTGCACCGACGGCGCGATCACCTCGATACCGAGACGCTTGGCGTCCTGGCGGAAGTCGTTGACCTTGTCGGTGTTCGACATATCGAGCGTCATCGACGCCGCCAGGAACTCGACCGGGTAATGGGCCTTCAGATAGGCGGTGTGGTAGGAGACAATGGCGTAGGCGGCGGCGTGCGACTTGTTGAAGCCGTAGTTGGCGAACTTCGCCAGCAGGTCGAAGATCATGTCGGACTGGGGCTTGGAGACACCGTTGGCGACCGCGCCGTCGACGAAGCGGGCGCGCTGCTTGTCCATCTCCTCCTTGATCTTCTTGCCCATGGCGCGGCGCAGAAGGTCGGCTTCGCCGAGCGAATAGCCCGAGAGCACCTGGGCGATCTGCATCACCTGCTCCTGATAGACGATAACGCCCTGGGTTTCCTTCAGCAGGTAGTCGATCTTCGGGTGGATGGAGGCGATCTCCTCCTCGCCGTGCTTGCGGGCGTTGTAGACCGGGATGTTCTCCATCGGGCCCGGACGATAGAGCGCCACGAGCGCGATGATGTCCTCGATGCAGTCCGGCCGCATGCCGATCAGCGCCTTGCGCATACCTGCACTTTCCACCTGGAACACGCCGACCGTGTCGCCCTTGGACAACATCTCGTAGGTCGGCGGATCGTCGAGCGGAACGGATGGCAGGTCGACGGAAATCTTGCGCTTGGCGATGAAATCGACCGCCGTCTTCAAAACCGTCAGCGTCTTCAGGCCGAGGAAGTCGAACTTCACCAGGCCCGCCTGTTCGACCCACTTCATGTTGAATTGGGTGACCGGCATGTCGGAGCGCGGGTCTCGGTACATCGGCACGAGCTTCGACAGCGGCCGGTCGCCGATCACGATGCCGGCGGCGTGTGTCGAGGCGTGGCGGTAGAGGCCCTCGATCTTCTGGGCGATTTCGAGAAGGCGGGCGACGACCGGCTCTTCGGCGGCGGCCTCCTGCAGCTTCGGTTCTTCCTCGATCGCCTTGTGCAGCGGTGTCGGATTGGCCGGATTGTTCGGCACGAGCTTGCAGATCTTGTCGACCTGGCCGTAGGACATTTCCAAAACGCGGCCGACGTCGCGCAGCGCCGCGCGGGCCTGCAGCGAACCGAAGGTGATGATCTGCCCCACCTGCTCGCGGCCATATTTGCGCTGCACGTAGCGGATCACCTCTTCGCGGCGCTCCTGGCAGAAGTCGATGTCGAAGTCGGGCATCGACACGCGCTCAGGATTGAGGAAGCGTTCGAAGAGCAGCGAGAAGCGCAGCGGATCGACGTCGGTGATCGTCAGCGCATAGGCGACAAGCGAGCCCGCGCCCGAACCACGGCCGGGGCCGACCGGGATGTCCTGCTGCTTGGCCCATTTGATGAAGTCGGAAACGATGAGGAAGTAGCCCGGGAACTTCATCCGCTCGATGATGCCGAGCTCGTATTCCAGTCGCTCGCGATAATCCTGCTCGGTGTAGCCCGGCGCAATGCCGAGCGCCGCGATCCGGCTATCGAGACCTTCGCGCGACTGGCGCTTCAGTTCCTCGGTTTCCGCCCGTTCCGCCTCTTCCGGATCGTCGGAGGCGCCGGTGAAGCGCGGCAGGATCGGCTTGCGGGTTTTCAGGATGAACGAGCAGCGCCTGGCGATCTCGACCGTATTGGCGAGCGCCTCCGGAATATCGGCAAAGAGCTGCATCATCTCCTTGCGGCTTTTCAGATAATGATCCGGGGTCAGGCGGAAGCGGCGGTCGTCGGACACGATGGCATTGTGTGCGACCGCCATCAGCGCATCATGCGCGTCGTAATCGTCCGGAGACGGAAAGAACGCCTCGTTGGTGGCGACCAGCGGAATGTCGTGGCGATAGGCGAGATCGATCATCCGCTTCTCGTGCCGCTTGTCGTAGCCGCGCTGGCGCTGCAGCTCGATATAGAGCCTGTCGCCGAACAGAGCCTTCAGCTTCAGGAGCCGGGCTTCGGCAACCGCCGCATGGCTGTCCTTCAACGGCATGTCGATCGGCCCGCCGCTGGCACCCGTCAGCGCAATCAGCCCGCCGGTGCCGAGTTCCTCAAGCCATGAGGCCATCATATGGACGGCGTGGTTGCTCTCGCCGTCGAGATAGGCGCGGCTGACGATGTCCACCAGCCGTTCATAGCCTTCGGCGTCGGCGGCGAGCAGCACGATCGACGGCAGCTTGGCGAGCGCCTGGTTGCCGCGCCGTTCGGTCTCCTGCCCGTCCTCCATGTCGATGGAGAGCTGGCAGCCGATGATCGGCTGCAAACCGTCGCCCGATGCCTTCTGGGCGAATTCGAGCGCCACGAAGAGATTGTTGGTATCGGTGATGGCGATCGCCGGCTGTTCGTCGGCAATGGCCTTGCCGAGGATCTTCTTCAGCGGCAGGGCGCCCTCGAGAAGCGAATAGGCGGAATGCACCCGCAAGTGCACAAATCCGGGTCCGACAGACTGCGTCAGACCATCCGATTTCGTTCCGCTTCCCGCTTCCGACATGTCACCTTCCAGACGATTCTTTCAATCGCCGGATTGTCTGCCGGTGAGCGCCCGATGTCCACAACCGCGCGCCCGGATGGTGTCAATTTCCAGAAGAGAATGCGGTCCCGATCAGACCGACATGACGATGGCGGCGAAGCCCGCCAGAAACACGGAAATCGATGCAAATGCTGCTACGTCTTTGATGAAGTACGACATTTCCCTCTCCTTTTCCTATCTGTTCTTTTTATGTTCTATTTTAGTTCTCACGTCAACACCCTTTTGCCACTTTTTTGGATGTGCTTTTCTGAGGTCAACATTCCCCTGCCCGGAGCCCACCATGCGCCTGCCCACCACCGCCCTCTGTTTGCTCCTCGTTGCAGGGATCGCGGCCACGCCTGCGGCGGCTGCCGACCGGATCGTCGATGCGGTCGTCGGCGACTGGAACAAGGACGGGGCAAGCGACCTCGCCGTCCTGTTCGTGTCATCTGCCGATGGGGCGGAGGAGAGTGGTACCGGCGAGATCGGCATCAGCATCTATCTGCGCAACGCCGAGCGCGACCTGCTGATGCCGGCGGCTATCGTGCCGGACAAGGTCTGGGGAAATGCGCCGGCGGGCGATGACGGCATTTACGGACAGGAGCCGTCGATCAAGGCGACGGCAGCCGGCTCCATCACGGTGACCACGCACAACGACGCCGTCGGCCGTGATCGATGGCATCAGGTCCTGACGCTCGCCTATCGCGACGGCTCCTTCGTCGTCGCCGGCTACAGCTATGAATACTATGACACGCTGGATACCGAGCGGAACGGCTCCTGCGACCTCAATCTTCTGTCCGGCAAGGGTGTGGCGGACGGCAAGCCAATGACGATGGAGGCGAAGCGCATTACGCTTCAGGACTGGCAGGACGAAACGGGTCTGAAGGTCTGCGGGCTCAATCCGTAAACGTCAGGCTTCCCACAGGAAGAAATCCCGTGACGGGCCTCACGAACTGATTCCGGAAATGCGCCCAACGGTATGACCGTCAAGCGCAAAACCGCCTCAGAGTTCCTTGATCTGGCCTGCGTCGAGCGTCACGCAGCGGTCCATGCGGGCGGCAATGTCGTGGTTGTGCGTGGCGATCATGGCGGCAAGGCCGGACTGGCGCACCAGGGCTTCCAGAGCGTCGAAGACGTAGTGGGCGGTTTCCGGGTCGAGGTTGCCAGTGGGCTCGTCGGCCAGAAGCACGATCGGCGCATTGGCAACCGCGCGGGCGATCGCGACGCGCTGCTGCTCGCCGCCGGAAAGCTCCGCCGGGCGGTGCGAGCCGCGATGGCCGATACGCATGTAGTCGAGAAGCTGGCTGGCGCGCTCGGCCGCCTCCTTCTTGTCGAGGCCGGCGATCAGCTGCGGCATCATGATGTTTTCAAGCGCCGAGAACTCGGGCAGCAGGTGGTGGAACTGGTAGACGAAGCCGATATCGCTGCGGCGCACGGCCGTCCGCCGGTCGTCCGACATGTGCGTGCAGGAGACGCCATTGATGGAAATGTCACCTTCGTCCGGGTGCTCGAGCAGGCCGGCGATCTGCAGGAGCGTCGATTTGCCGGTGCCGGACGGCGCCACCAGCGCGACGGTTTCGCCGCGCTTCAGCGAGAAGTCGACGCCCTTCAGGATCGACAGGACGGCGTCGCCCTGCCCGTAGCTGCGGGAAATGCCCTCAAGGCGCAATGCGATGTCGTTGTTCATGGAGGAAAACGTATCCTTATTCGTAGCGCAGCGCCTGGACCGGATCGAGCCGGGATGCGCGCCAGGCCGGGAAGATCGTCGCCAGGAAGGAGAGCCCCAGCGCCATGACGACAACGGCGATCGTCTCGCCGGCATTCATGTCGGCAGGCAGCTTGCTCAGGAAATAGAGCTCCGGATCGAAGAGAACCGTGCCGGACACCCAGGAGAAGAACTGGCGGATCGACTCTATGTTGAGACAGACGACGACGCCGAGCACGACGCCGGCGAAAGTGCCGACCGTGCCGATCGCAGCACCCGTCATGAAGAAGATGCGCATCACCGCGCCGGATGTCGCGCCCATGGTGCGCAGGATGGCGATGTCGTGGCCCTTGTCCTTCACCAGCATGATGAGGCCGGAGATGATGTTGAGCGCGGCGACGATGACGATCAGCGTCAGGATCATGAACATCACGTTGCGCTCCACCTGCAGGGCGGAGAAGAAGGTCTGGTTGCGCTGGCGCCAGTCGGTGATGAACACCTGGCGGCCGGCGGCCTCTTCGATCTTCGGACGCAGATCGCCGACATTGTCCGGATTGTCGACGAAGATCTCGATCGACTGCACCAGGCCCTCGGCGTTGAAATAGAGCTGCGCTTCCTTCAGCGGCATGAAGATGATCGAGGAGTCATACTCCGACATGCCGATCTCGAAGATGCCGGTCACCTTGTAGGTCTTCACCCGCGGCGTGACCCCCATCGGCGTCACGTCGCCTTCCGGCGAGATCAGCGTGATGCTGTCGCCGACGAAGAGGCCCAGCTGCTGGGCAAGCCGCGAGCCGATCAGCACGCCGTCGCCGGCGGCAAAGGAGACCATGTCGCCCGACTTGATGTTGTCGGAAACGGATTTGAGCTTGGAGAGATCGTCGGCACTGATGCCGCGCACCAGCGCGCCGGTGCCCGCACCCTGCTTGCCGGACGCCAGCGTCTCGCCTTCGACGAGCGGCAGCGCCATCGTCACGCCGTCGACCGCCTCGAACTTCTTGGCGAGGTCGACATAGTCGGAGAGCGGTTGGTCGATCGGCTGGACGATCATATGGCCATTGAGCCCGAGGATCTTGGAGATAAGCTCGGTGCGGAAGCCGTTCATCACCGCCATGACGATGATGAGGGTGGCGACGCCAAGCATGATTCCGATGAAGGAAAAGCCGGCGATCACCGAGATATAGGCTTCCTTGCGGCGGGCCCGCAGATAACGCCATGCCACCATCCGCTCGAAGGCGGAGAACGGACGGTTGGCATTTCCCTTGCCGGCGGCTTCGGTCGAGGTTTCTTCGGCCGTCATGCTCGTCATTCAGACAACTCCCAAAAGGCCGGAGGCGGCCTTCAGCCCAGTATCTTGTTCAGCGCCGCTTCCACGGTCATGGTTTCGCGGGCGCCGGTCTTGCGATCCTTCAGCTCGACCTCGCCATTGGCAAGGGCGCGCGGTCCGGCAATCACCTGCACCGGAACACCGATCAGATCCGCCGTGGCAAACTTGGTGCCGGCGCGCTCGTCGGTGTCGTCGTAGAGCACGTCCTTACCCGCATTCGACAATGCCTGATAAAGCTTATCGCAGGCTGTATCGCAAAGCTGGTCGCCGGGCTTCATGTTGATCAGCACGGCATCGAACGGCGCGACGGAGGCCGGCCAGATGATTCCACTGTCGTCATGCGAGGCTTCAATGATGGCGGGAACAAGGCGTGACGGACCGATACCGTAGGAGCCCATGTGGACAAGGTGTTCCTTGCCGTCCGGTCCCTGCACTTTCGCGCCCATCGGCTCGGAATATTTCGTGCCGAAATAGAAGATGTGGCCGACCTCGATGCCGCGTGCCGACAGGCGGTCGCCTTCGGGGATCGCGTCGAATGCGGCCTCGTCGTGCATTTCCGACGTCGCGGCGTAGACCGAGGTCCACTTGTCGAAGATCGCCTGCAGGCCTTCCGCATCGTTGAAATCGGTGTCGACGGACGGAATGTCGAAATTGACGAAGTCCTTGTGGCAGAACACTTCGGATTCACCGGTATCGGCCAGGATGATGAACTCGTGGCTGTGGTTGCCGCCGATCGGGCCGGTATCGGCGCGCATCGGAATGGCGCGCAGGCCCAGGCGGTCGAAGGTGCGCAGATACGCGGCGAACATCTTGTTGTAGGACTCGATCGCGCTTTCCTTCGTCAGATCGAAGGAATAGGCGTCCTTCATCAGGAATTCGCGCGAGCGCATGGTGCCGAAGCGCGGACGGATCTCGTCGCGGACCTTCCACTGGATGTGGTAGAGGTTGAGCGGCAGGCTCTTGTAGGACTTGACCGACGAGCGGAAGATGTCGGTGATCATTTCCTCGTTGGTGGGGCCATAGAGCATCGGCCGGTCCTGCCGGTCCTTGATGCGCAGCATTTCCTTGCCGTAGTCGTCATAGCGGCCGCTTTCCTGCCAGAGCTCGGCCGACTGCAGCGTCGGCATCAGGAGCTCGATGGCGCCGGAACGGTTCTGTTCCTCGCGGATGATCGCGTTCACCTTGTCGAGGACCCGCTTGCCCATCGGCAGCCAGGAATAGATGCCCTGCGACTGCTGGCGGATCATGCCGGTGCGCAGCATCAGGCGGTGGGAGACGATCTCGGCCTCCTTGGGATTTTCCTTCAGGATAGGCAGAAAATAGCGGGACAGACGCATGGGCTTCAGGTTCCAAAACAATGCTTTCCCCGAACTGCTCGGGAATCGCGCATTTGAGCTACAAATTTGGCGCTTTCATAGCCGCTTCGGGGCGAGAATGAAACCCGGCAAGGCTGCCGGCCAGACGCGATTTGACGAGACTTCGGCGCATAACCTGCCACGATCGCCTGCGACAGAAACGCCGCCCTGCCCCGGGCCTGTCGCATCACCGTCATGTTTCGCCTCAAAGTCCACTTTCAGGCCCGCAAATGACGCCCGTCAAGAATGGGGTACCTGCCGCGCCAGCAAATGAAACGATACAATTGACGTGAAATCGCATTCAATGTAATCAACAACTTACTGGAGGCGACCGGCCATTTCTTGGCGGCCAGAAGTTTAAGGCGCGAGATCGTCCATCACGATTTTGTCAATACCAAAAAAAGTCCAGAACTGTAACAAAAATGCAAAAAACCGGATGACAAAGCCTAAAGTTTTGGCTAGTGTCAGCCCACAAAACAGGCAGAGAGGTTAAATTCTTTGCCATCTCGCGGTTAAAGTCTTGGGAGGATTTTGATCTCGGCGCGCTCGTTCGCAGCCCCGGAAACGGAAACAGGTCACGCGACACTTAAAAACAAGGCTTCGTGCCTTGTTTTTTTTTGCCTTCGTTTCAGGCACTGCCCGACGCCTGCGTCAGCGGCCAATGCTCTCGTCAAAAACCGGTACGAAACGCGGGATTGAATCGATGCTGATCCCGAAATAGCCCGAGGCGATCCACCACACACCGTTGATCAGCGCCGCGACCACGGTCGTCATCAGCATCACGCGCCAGAAGCGGAAATGCGCGGGCGCACTCTCGACCGTGCCCAGCGTCACGTCATTTTCGTCCGCCTGACTGCGCATGCCGATCGGCAGCATGATGAACAGCGTCAGCCACCAGATGATGAAGTAGACGGCAAAGATCGAAAACCAGGGCACGGGAAGTCTCCTCCATTTGCCGCCTTATAGCCCGACGGCATTCGGGTTTCAAAGGCGCGCGCAGCGCCCTCTTGTCACACCTGTTCGAGTTCGATCAGCGTGCCGAAGAAATCCTTCGGGTGCAGGAAGAGCACCGGCTTGCCATGGGCGCCAGTCTTCGGATTGCCGTCTCCCAACACCCTTGCTCCGGCCGCCTTCAACTGGTCGCGGGCGGCCAGGATATCGGTAACCTCGTAGCAGATGTGATGCATGCCGCCGGATGGGTTCTTCTCCAGAAAGGCGGCAATCGGCGATGCCTCGCCGAGCGGCTCCAGGAGTTCGACCTTGGTGTTGGGCAGTTCGACGAACACGACGGTGACGCCGTGTTCGGGAAGCGACTGTGGCGCGGAAACGACCGCTCCGAGCGTGTCGCGATAGGAGGCGGTTGCCGCCGCGAGGTCCGGCACGGCGATTGCGATGTGATTGACCTTGCCCAGCATGCCAGCCTCCCTGCCGTTGCCTAGACTTTGTTCAAGAACACGGTCACGACCGGCTTCTTGCCCCAACTCTGGTTCATGGTCGAGCGCACGGCACGGCGCACGGCTTCACGCACCATTTCCATATCCTTGCGCTTGGCGCGCGGAATGCTCTCGACGGCGCCGACCACCGCATCGAACAGCGTGTCGTCCATGTCCTCGCCTTCGTCATCATATTCCGGCAGGCCATGCGGCACGATATCCGGATCGCCGATGATCTCGTAGCGGCTGTCGATCAGGATGCTGACTGCGACATGGCCGACATAGGAGAGCTTCTTGCGCTCGGAAATGCCCATTTCGTCGATGTCGCCGAGCAGCTTGCCGTCCTTGAACAGGCGTCCATGGGCAACCTGGTCGACGACTTCGGCGGGACCGGGGGCGAGGCGCAGCATGTCGCCGTTCCTCACCTTCGGCACTTGGGCGATGCCGGACTGTGCTGCCAGCTCGGCCTGCGCCGTCAGATGTGCGGCTTCGCCATGGACAGGAACGAGGATCTGCGGACGGACCCACTCGTACATCTGCTTGAGTTCGTTGCGGCGCGGATGGCCGGAAACATGCACCAATGCCTCGGCGTCGGTCACGATGTGCAGGCCCTGCTCGATCAGACCGTTCTTGATATTGTTGATTTCCTTCTCGTTGCCAGGAATGGCGCGAGAAGAAAAGACCACGGTGTCGCCGGCGGCAAACGCCACATGACGCATCTCGTCGCGGGAGATCTTGGCGAGTGCGGCGCGCGGCTCGCCCTGGCTGCCAGTCAGGATGACCACGACCTTGTCGCGCGGGATGTAGCCGAATTCGTCTTCGGCGATGAACGGCTTGATGCCCTCCATCAGGCCGATATCGGTCGCGACATTGACGACGCGCTTCAGCGAACTGCCGAGCAGCAGTACTTCGCGGCCGGCGGCCTCGGCGGCCTGCGCGATCGAGCGGATGCGGCCCACATTCGAGGAGAAGGTGGTAATCGCCACACGACCCTCGGCGCTTTCGATGACCTTGCGCAGCCCTTCGGAGACCTCCTCCTCGGACGGAGAAATGCCGTCGCGCATGGCGTTGGTGCTGTCGCACATCATCGCCAGCACGCCTTCGTCGCCGATGGCGCGGAAGCGTGCCTCGTCGGTCAGCGGACCGAGCGACGGCTTGTGATCGATCTTCCAGTCGCCGGTATGGACCAGATTGCCGAGCGGCGTACGGATTACGAGCGACATCGGCTCCGGGATGGAGTGGTTGACCGACACGCCCTCGACGCTGAAGGAACCGACATTGACGCGGTCGCCGGCCTTGAAGTGGGTGATCGGGATTTCCCGACGGTCGCCTTCGTAGTCGCGCTTGGCTTCCAGCATGCCGGCGGTGAAGCCGGACGCATAGACCGGCACGTTGAGGCCCGGCCACAGCTCGTTAAGGCCGCCGTAATGGTCCTCATGCGCGTGGGTGATGAAGATCGCCTTCAGGTTCTTGCGCTGTTCCGCGATGAAGCGGATGTCGGGCAGCACGAGATCGACGCCGGGCAGATCCGGCCCGGGAAAGGTGACGCCGCAATCCACCATGATCCATTCGCGATGGTCCGGAGGGCCAAAGCCGTAGAGGGCGAGGTTCATGCCGATCTCGCCAACACCGCCCAGCGGCAGAAACACCAGTTCGTCTTTCTTTGCCATTCTCTAAATTTTTCCAATCATTCAAAAAAAACATCGCCGGCGGCAATCGGTATTCCCGCGCCGTCGTCCGTCTGCAGCAGAAGCAGACCGTTGTCGTCAATGTCGAGGAACCGGCCAGTCAACGAGCGATCCGGCAGATTGACCCGGATCTTCTCCCCGATCCCGCAGGCATTCTCGCGCCAGCGTTCAACGACGGCACGGACACCACGGCCCTTATCCCACAGATTGAGCGCATCCACCATGGTTGCGAACAGATGGGCGAACAATTCGTCCGGCGAAACGGCGGCGCCATGCTCGGCGAGGCACGTTGCGTCATAAGGAACGTTGTCCGGCTTCGCGACGATGTTGATGCCAATGCCAATGACCACGGCGTGGTGACCCTCGGGCAAGGCGCCGCCCTCAAGCAGGATACCGCAGGTCTTCTTGCGCCCGATCAGGATGTCGTTCGGCCACTTGATCTCGACCGGATCGCTCCCCGGCGGCATGACCTTGCGCACGGCGTCATGGACGGCAAGCGAAACGGCGAGCGGCAGGGAGGCCAACCTGGCGACCGGGGCCGGATCGACGAGAAGCAGGGAAGCATAGAGATTGCCGCGTTCGGACACCCAGGAGCGGCCGCGGCGGGCCTTGCCGCCAAGCTGCCGGCCGGCAGTGATCCAGAGATTGCCCGGATCGCCGGCCCTGCCCCGCTCCATGCAGGCCGTGTTGGTGGATTCCAGTTCCGAAAACGATTCGTGGCGGAAGTCGTCGATCGACATCCGCCACGCATTTCTATCCGTCATATCAGAAGAACGACGCTGCAGCAGCTTCGGCAGCGGCACCAAGCGGTCCGCCGATCAGCACGTAGGCGGCGACGAAGAGACCGGCCAGGCCGAAGACCAGGCGCAGTTCGCCGGCGACGCGGGTGAACTCACCCTTCGGCTGGTCGAACCACATCAGCTTGACGATGCGCAGGTAGTAATAGGCACCGACGACCGACGCGAGCACGCCGATGACGGCCAGCGCATAGAGCTTGGCTTCGATGGCAGCGACGAAGACGAAGTACTTACCGAAGAAGCCGGCGAGCGGCGGAATGCCGGCAAGCGAGAACATCAGCGCGGTCAGCACGACGGCCATGAAGGGGTTGGTCGAAGACAGGCCGGCGAGATCGTCGATGTTTTCGACATTGCCCTCTTCCTTGCGACGCATCGCCATGATGCAGGCAAAGGTGCCGAGCGTCATGACCATGTAGATGGTCATGTAGAGGATGACACCGGTGACGCCGGTCTTGGAGCCGGCGGCGAGACCGACCAGCGCATAGCCCATGTGGCCGATCGACGAATAGGCCATCAGTCGCTTGATGTTCTTCTGGCCGATTGCGGCAAAGGCGCCGAGCACCATGGAGGCGATCGAGATGAACACCACGACCTGCTGCCAGTCCTTGACGATCGGATCGAAGGCGGTGACGGCGATGCGGATGAAGATGGCCATGGCGGCGATCTTCGGAGCAGCGGCGAAGAAGGCGGTGACCGGGGTCGGCGCGCCTTCATAGACGTCCGGCGTCCACATGTGGAACGGCACGGCCGAGATCTTGAAGGACATGCCGGCGAGGATGAAGACCAGACCGAAGACGAGGCCAATCGAACGGGTTTCGGCCGTCAGCGCCTGGGCAATGCCGTCGAAGCCGGTGTGGCCGGTGAAGCCGTAGACCAGCGACATGCCGTAGAGCAGCATGCCCGAAGACAGGGCACCGAGGACGAAGTACTTGAGGCCGGCTTCCGTCGAGCGCAGGCTGTCGCGGTTGATGGCGGCGACGACGTAGAGCGCCAGCGACTGCAGTTCCAGCGACAGGTAGAAGGAAATCAGGTTGTTGGCAGAGATCAGGAGCAGCATGCCGAGCGTCGCCAGCACCAGGAGCACCGGAAACTCGAAGCGGTCGAGATGTTCCGAGCGGGCATGGCCGACGGACATGATCATGGCGATGACCGCGCCGATGAGCGCCAGCACCTTCATGAAGCGGGAGAACGGATCGGCGATGTAGGCGCCGCCGAAGGCCTGGCCGTCAGCGGGCACGAGGACGATCCACAGGCCGGCGGCGATGAGCAGCGCCACCGCCAGTCCCGTAACGGTCGGACCCGAGCGCTCGCCCGAGAAAACGCCGATCATCAGGAGAACCAGAGCCCCCACCGCCAGGATCAGTTCCGGCGTGGTGATTTGCAGGCTCGCGATTAGTGTTTCAGCGGTCATTTCCAAGGGTCCTGTCGTCAGTTCACCGCAAGCGCAAGATTATGCGCCGCCTGCAGGGCTGCGGAATAGTGATTTACCAGCAGATCGACCGAAGCCGCCGTCGCATCGAAGATCGGAGCCGGATAGACGCCGAAGAAGATGGTGACTGCGATCAGCGGATAGAGGATCATCTGTTCGCGCGGCGAGAGATCGAGAAGCGCCTTCAGGCTCTCCTTCTCCAGTGCACCGAAGATGACCCGGCGATAGAGCCAGAGTGCGTAGGCTGCCGAGAGGATCACGCCGGTGGCGGCAAACAGCGCCACCATGGAGTTTGCCTGGAATACGCCGATCAGCGTCAGGAACTCGCCGATGAAGCCGGAGGTGCCGGGCAGACCGACGTTGGCCATCGTGAAGATCATGAAGGCAACGGCATATTTCGGCATGTTGTTGACGAGACCGCCATAGGCCGAGATCTCGCGGGTGTGCATGCGGTCATAGATGACGCCGACGCAGAGGAAAAGCGCGCCGGAGACGAAGCCGTGCGAGATCATCTGGAAGATCGACCCCTGCACGCCCTGCACGTTCGCCGCGAAGATACCCATCGTCACGTAGCCCATATGCGCAACCGACGAATAGGCGATCAGCTTCTTCATGTCATCCTGCATCATCGCCACCAGGGAGGTGTAGATGATGGCGATGACGGACAGCGCGAAGACGAAGGGCGCGAAGGCGTCGGAGGCCAGCGGGAACATCGGCAGCATGAAGCGCAGCATGCCGTAGCCGCCGAGTTTCAGGAGGATGCCGGCCAGGATGACCGAACCGGCCGTCGGCGCCTGAACGTGCGCATCGGGAAGCCAGGTGTGGACCGGCCACATCGGCATCTTGACTGCAAACGAGGCGAAGAACGCCAGCCACAGCCATTTCTGCATGCCGGCAGGGAAGTTGTAGGCAAGCAGTTCGGGGATGTCAGTCGTGCCGGCCTGCCAGTACATCGCCATGATGGCGAGCAGCATCAGCACGGAGCCGAGCAGCGTGTAGAGGAAGAACTTGTAGCTCGCATAGACGCGATCCTTGCCACCCCAGACGCCGATGATGATGAACATCGGAATGAGGCCGCCTTCGAAGAAGACGTAGAACAGGACGATATCAAGCGAGGTGAAGACCCCGATCATCAGCGTTTCGAGGATCAGGAACGCGATCATGTAGGACTTGATGCGCTTCTCGACCGCAACCCAGCTTGCCAGCACGCAGAACGGCATGAGGAAGGTGGTGAGGATGACGAACAGCATCGAGATGCCGTCCACGCCGACGTGATAGGCAATGCCGGTGTTCAGCCAGTCGTGTTTCTCGACCATCTGGAAGCCGGGATTGGCATTGTCGAACCCGCCCCAGATGAAGAGCGAGAGCGCGAAGGTGAAGACGGTGGTCAGCAGCGCAACATTGAGGATGTTGCGGCGGCCATAGGTGCTGTTCTCGTTGGTCAGCAGCAGCAGCGCCACGCCGACGAGCGGCAGGAAGGTGACCGTTGAGAGAATGGGCCAATCGGTCATCAGAAGGAACTCCCGAGCATCATCCAGGTAACGAGGGCGGCGACACCGATCAGCATCGCGAACGCATAGTGATAGAGGTAACCGGTCTGCAGGCGCACGACGCGGTTGGTAACGTCGACCACGCGGGCGGCGACACCGTTCGGACCATAGTGATCGATCACGGCGACATCACCCTTCTTCCAGAGGAACCGGCCAAGGGCCTTGGCGGAGCGTACGAACAGGATGTCGTAGAGCTCGTCGAAGTACCACTTGTTCAGGAGGAACCGGTAGAGGACGTGGTGCTGGGCTGCGAGCTTGCCCGGCAGCTCAGGCGACTTGATGTACATCCACCAGGCGACCAGGAAGCCCACGGCCATGGCGGTGAACGGTGCGAGGTGCACCCAGACCGGCACATGCTCGTGCAGTTCGAGGATCTCGTTTTCCGGCAGCGTGAAGAGCGCGCCCTTCCAGAATTCGGCGTAGCCTTCGCCGTAGAAGGCACCGTGGAAGATAAGGCCGGCAAAGAGAGCGCCAAGCGACAGGATAGCCAGCGGCAGCAGCATCACCATCGGCGATTCATGAACATGGTGCATGACGTCCGCGGAAGCGCGCGGCTTGCCGAAGAAGGTCATGAACACCAGACGCCAGGAATAGAAGCTGGTGAAGAGGGCTGCGATGACCAGCATGCCGAAGGCAAAGCCGGCGGCCGGATTGCTCGAGACGTAGGTCGTCTCGATGATGGCGTCCTTGGAGAAGAAGCCGGCGGTGCCGATGATGGTGCCGGGGATGCCGAGACCGGTCAGCGCGACAGTACCGATCGTCATCGCCGTGAATGTCCAAGGAATGTGCTTCCTCAGGCCACCCATGTTGCGCATATCCTGCTCGTCGGAAACGGCGTGGATGACCGAGCCGGCACCAAGGAACAGGAGCGCCTTGAAGAAGGCGTGCGTGAACAGGTGGAAGATGGCCGCGCCGTATGCACCGACGCCGAGGGCCGCGAACATATAGCCGAGCTGCGAACAGGTCGAGTAGGCGATGACGCGCTTGATGTCGTTCTGCACGAGGCCGACGGTCGCCGCGAAGAAGGCGGTGATCGAGCCGATGATGGTGACGACGGTCAGCGCATCGGGCGACAGTTCGAAGAGCGGCGACATGCGGGCGACGAGGAAGACGCCGGCGGTGACCATGGTGGCGGCGTGAATGAGGGCCGAAACCGGGGTCGGGCCTTCCATGGCGTCAGGCAGCCAGGTGTGGAGCAGGAACTGCGCCGACTTGCCCATCGCACCCATGAAGAGCAGCAGGCAGACACCGGTCAGTGCGTGCGCCTTGTCGAGATGCATGCCGAACAGGTTGAGGACGACGTCGGTCGACTTGGCGGCCTCTTCCGGCGTGAAGCCGGCGGCGCCTGCGAAGATCGTGTCGAAGTTGATCGAGCCGAAGAGCACGAAGACACCCGAGATGCCGAGGATGAAGCCGAAGTCGCCGACGCGGTTGACGATGAAGGCCTTCATGGCGGCAGCACTTGCCGAGGGCTTCTTGAACCAGAAGCCGATCAGCAGATACGAGGCCAGACCCACGCCTTCCCAGCCGAAGAACATCTGCAGCAGGTTGTCGGAGGTGATCAGCATCAGCATCGCGAAGGTGAACAGCGACAGATACGCGAAGAAGCGCGGACGATGCGGATCGTGGTGCATGTAGCCGATCGAGTAGAGGTGCACCAGGCAGGAAACGGTGTTGACGACGACGAACATGACAGCCGTCAGCGTATCGACCCGGAATGCCCAGGTGACATCGATCGCGCCGGACTGGATCCAGCGGAAGACCTCGACCTTGATCGGCTCGTCGACGTGGCCGAGCGCCACGGTGAAGAAGGCAATCCAGGAGAGGATGGCGACGAGGACCATCAGGCCGGTGGTCACATATTCGGACGCCTTTGCGCCGATCGAGCGGCCGCCGAGGCCAGCGATCAGGAAGCCGATCAGCGGAAGAAAGACGATAGCCTTATACATCATAGCCTTATCAGCCCTTCATCATGTTGACGTCTTCCACGGCGATCGAGCCGCGGTTTCGGTAGAAGACAACCAGAATTGCAAGTCCGATCGCCGCTTCCGCCGCCGCCACCGTCAGGATGAACAGGGCGAAGACCTGGCCGACCATGTCGTTCAGGAAGTGCGAGAAGGCGACCATGTTGATGTTGACGGCGAGCAGGATGAGCTCGACCGACATCAGGATGACGATGACGTTCTTCCGGTTGAGGAAGATGCCGAAGACGCCAAGCGTGAAGAGGATGGCGCTGACCGTCAGATAGTGGGAAAGTCCGATTTCCATATGAATATTCCTTGTGCCTCGCGCTTCTCAGCTCAGATACCCTGCCCCGGCTTGACCTTGACCACCTGGACGGCGGTCTCGGGCGTGCGGGCGACCTGGGCCGAGATGTTCTGGCGCTTGATATGCTGGCGGTGACGCAGCGTCAGGACGATGGCGCCGATCATCGCAACGAGAAGCACAAGGCCAGCGATTTCAAAGAAGAAAACGTAATTGGTGTAGAGGATGTCGCCGAGGGCGGCGGTGTTGGTCCGCTCGCTCAGCGCCGGGATCGGAACCGCGGGCGACTGGGCGATCGTCGGCGAGATCAGCGAACCGCCGACCACGATGATCAGCTCGGCTGCCAGGATCAGGCCGACCAGGGCGCCGACCGGCGCGTATTCCATGATGCCGGAGCGCAGCTCGGCAAAATCGATATCGAGCATCATCACGACGAAAAGGAAAAGAACCGCCACAGCGCCGACATAAACGACCAGCAGGATCATCGCCAGGAATTCGGCGCCGGTGAGCAGGAACAGCCCCGCCGCATTAACGAAGGTCAGGATCAGGAACAGAACCGAGTGAACCGGGTTCCGCGCCGAGATGACCATGAACGCCGACGCGACTGCGACGAAGGCGAAGAGATAGAAAAAAAGAGCCTGCAGACCCATGATGGTGCCTTTTTGTCTTCCCCCGGGCCGGGGAGGTCCCTGCCCGATCTGGAGCCCTCCCCTCTAAGGGGGCCGGTACTCCGTTTATGTTGACTGCGGCAGAAGGAGCCGCAGCGTTTCATTCACTTGTCGAACCTCAGCGGTACGGAGCGTCGAGCGCCAGGTTGCGCGCGATTTCCCGTTCCCAGCGGTCGCCGTTATCGAGAAGCCGCGCCTTGTCGAAGTAGAGCTCTTCGCGGGTTTCCGTGGCGAATTCGAAATTCGGACCTTCGACGATCGCATCGACCGGGCAGGCCTCCTGGCAGAAGCCGCAATAGATGCACTTCACCATGTCAATGTCATAACGGACCGTGCGGCGCGTGCCGTCATTGCGGCGCGGCCCGGCTTCGATCGTGATGGCCTGGGCAGGACAGATCGCCTCGCACAGCTTGCAGGCGATGCAGCGCTCTTCGCCGTTCGGGTAACGGCGCAGCGCGTGCTCGCCACGGAAACGCGGCGAGACCGGGCCCTTCTCGAACGGGTAGTTGACCGTCGCCTTCGGCTTGAAGAAGTAGCGCAGCGCCAGACCGAAGGCGGCGACAAACTCCTTGAGGAACACGGAACTGACGGCCTGGGAAATGCTTGCCATCCTTATTCTCCAGTTTTCTTGAAACCAACAGCCGGCATGATCATGCCCAGCCGCCGAGTTTCAGGACGAATGCGACAATGACGACCATGGCGAGCGAGATCGGCAGGAAGACCTTCCAACCGAGACGCATCAACTGGTCGTAGCGGTAGCGCGGAACGAATGCCTTCACCATGGCGAACATGAAGAACACCATCGTGGCCTTGATCACGAACCAGATGATGCCCGGGACCCAGTTCAGGAACCAGACGTCGACCGGAGGCAGCCAGCCGCCGAGGAACAGGATCGTGGTCAGCGCGCACATCAGGACGATGGCGGCATATTCGCCGAGCATGAACATCATGTACGGAGCGGAGCCGTATTCGACCATGAAGCCGGCGACCAATTCCGATTCCGCTTCCGGAAGGTCGAAAGGCGGACGGTTGGTCTCGGCCAGCGCCGAAATGAAGAAGATGATGAACATCGGGAACAGGGCGAGCCAGTTCCAGTCGAGCAGCGTGTTCGGCAGGCCGATCATCGTGCCGATGCCGTGCTGCTGTGAATTGACGATGTCGGTCAGGTTCAGCGAACCTGCCGTCAGGAGCACGGTGACGATGACGAAGCCGATCGACACTTCATAGGAGACCATCTGCGCCGCCGAGCGGAGCGCACCGAGGAACGGGTACTTCGAGTTCGAAGCCCAGCCGCCCATGATGATGCCGTAGACTTCCAGCGACGAGATCGCGAAGACGTAGAGGATGCCGACATTGATGTTGGCGACGACCCAGCCATCGGCGAGCGGCACGACCGCCCAGGTGGCGAGCGCAAGCGTCACGGAGACGAGCGGTGCCAGCAGGAAGACGCCCTTGTTGGCGCCGGCCGGAATGATCGGCTCCTTGAAGACGAACTTCAGAAGGTCGGCGAAGGACTGGAACAGACCCCAGGGACCGACGACGTTCGGACCGCGACGCAGCTGAACGGCCGCCCAGATCTTGCGGTCGGCCAGCAGGATGTAGGCGATGAAGACCAGCAGGCAGACGAGCAGCAGCAGAGACTGGCCAATCATGATGGCCGCAGGCCACACATAGGTTGAAACGAAAGAATCCATAGTCCCCTGCCCTTACTCTGCCGCGACTTTGAAATTGTTGCGGGCCAATGCCGAGCATTCGGCCATGACGGCGGATGCCCGGGCGATCGGGTTCGTCAAATAGAAGTCTTTGACGGTGCTTGCAAACCCGGATTTGTTCATCTTGCCCGATTTTTTCGCAAGTGCGGCAATTTCTCCGCTGCCACCGACGGCGATCTCGTCGATCGCCGCAAAATGCGGGTGGGCCGCGTAGAGATTTGCCCGAAGCGCTGCCAGTGAGTCGAACGGCAGCTTCTTGCCGAGAACGTCGGAAAGGGCACGGATGATCGCCCAGTCTTCGCGGGCATCGCCCGGTGCGAAGCCGGCGCGGTTACCCATCTGGACGCGGCCTTCGGTGTTGACCCAGGTGCCCGACTTCTCGGTGTAGGCGGCGCCCGGCAGGATGACGTCGGCGCTCATCGCGCCGTTGTCCCCGTGCGAACCGATGTAGACCGTGAACTTCGCAGCCTTCTTGCTGAAGTCGAGTTCGTCGGCGCCGAGCAGGAAGAGGACATCCATGCCTTCCAGCATCGCGGCCGCATCCTGGCCGTTGGCGCCCGGCACGAAGCCGAGGTCGAGACCACCGACGCGGGAGGCGGCGGTGTGCAGGACCGAGAAGCCGTTCCAGCCATCGACGACGGCGTTGCAGGCAGCGGCGATCTTGGCGGCGGTGGCGAGAACGCCCGCACCGTCGGTGCGCGACAGCGCGCCCTGGCCGACGATGATCAGCGGACGCTCGGCCTTGTTCAGGACTTCCGCAAACGGATGCGCGCCATCGGCGATTTCCTTCAGCGTGTCCGGGCCGGCGCCGAGATAGTCGTAGCCGTAGCGCAGCTCGCCGGCTTCACCGATCACGCCGATCGGGAAGTTGCCGCGACGCCAGCGCTTGCGGATGCGGGCGTTCAGGACAGCCGCCTCATAGCGCGGGTTGGCGCCGACGATCAGCAAGGCGTCAGCCTGTTCAATGCCTTCGATGGTGGCATTGAAGAGATAGCTCGAACGGCCGAATGCCGGATGGAGCTGCGTGCCGTCCTGACGGCAATCGAGGTTTTCCGAGCCGAGCGACTTTACCAGCTCCTGCAGGGCGTACATTTCCTCGACAGATGCGAGATCGCCGGCGATTGCGCCGATCTTGTCGCCGCTGGTGGCCGAAACCGCGCCCTTGATGGCGGCAAATGCTTCCGCCCAGCTGGCGGGCTGCAGGCGGCCGTCCTTGCGGACATAAGGCTTGTCGAGACGCTGGGTCTTCAGGCCGTCCCAGATGAAGCGGGTCTTGTCGGAGATCCACTCCTCGTTCACCTGCTCGTTTACGCGCGGCATGACGCGCATCACTTCGCGGCCGCGGGTGTCGACACGGATGGCCGAGCCGAGCGCGTCCATGACGTCGATCGTTTCGGTCTTGCCGAGTTCCCACGGACGGGCGGTGAAGGCGAAGGGCTTGGAGGTCAGCGCGCCGACCGGGCAGAGGTCAACGACATTGCCCTGCAGTTCCGAGGTCATTGCCTGCTCGAGATAGGTGGTGATTTCCGCATCCTCGCCGCGGCCGATGAGGCCGAGCTCGGAAATGCCGCCGACTTCGGTGGTGAAGCGAACGCAACGCGTGCAATGGATGCAGCGGTTCATGACCGTCTTGACCAGCGGGCCGATATACTTGTCTTCGACCGCGCGCTTGTTCTCGGTGTAGCGCGAACTGTCGATACCGAAGGCCATGGCCTGGTCCTGCAGGTCGCATTCGCCGCCCTGGTCGCAGATCGGACAATCGAGCGGGTGGTTGATGAGCAGGAATTCCATCACGCCTTCGCGGGCCTTCTTGACCATCGGCGTGTTGGTGTAGACCTCGGGAAGCTCGCCGTTCGGGCCGCCGCGGATGTCGCGCACGCCCATGGCGCAGGAGGCTGCCGGCTTCGGCGGGCCACCCTTCACCTCGATCAAGCACATGCGGCAGTTGCCGGCGACCGACAACCGCTCGTGGAAACAAAAGCGCGGTACCTCGGCGCCGGCTTCCTCACACGCCTGCAGCAGCGTGAAATGATCCGGAACCTCGATTTCCTTACCGTCGACCTTCAGCTTTGCCATATCTGCCTTCCTGCTTCACGCACGCCTTTGTGTCTCAAGCACAACGGGCGCTTTGCCAGAGTTTCACCTCCGGCAAATGCGACCATGAAAACGCATGGTCGCTGTTGCCGTGTTCGTTCAAATAATCCAGCCGCTCCTTCGCTTCGGTCAGCGTCGGGGCATGTCCGTCCTCGACCCACCACATGGCGAAGTGCTGCTTATCCATGATGGAAAACCATTCGTCCCGGCGCGCATAGAACTGCTTGTGGACGGTCTTCCATACGAAATTCTCGAAGCTGGCGACATCGCGCCAGACACTCATGTTGACGATGATGCGTTCGTCGTCGAACGCCTTCACGTCGGTGGCGTTGCCGCTCTCGTCCTTCAGCCGCCAGACGAAGCCTTCGGACCGTTCGGCGATCCCGTTGACGAGATCGAGCGCGTTCATGAAGGGGGCGACACGCAGATCGTCGGCCGGGTATTTCAGACGGGCGATGTTGAGCTCGGCTAGATGCATCAGGCGTTGCCCTCCGCCGGCATGCGCTCAAGCTGGCTTTCCAGCCGGTAGGACTTCCACAGCTCCGACGACTTGAGATAGGGCCAGTCGAAGGCGTAGTCGGTCGAACCATGTTGGTCGAGGTGATCGAGGCGGGCCTTGCCTTCCTCAAGCGTCGGCCGCTCGCCCTCCTCCACGAACCACATCGCCAGGTAATGGCTCTTCAGATGCGAGAACCATTCGGCCCGGCGGCCGTAGAATTTCTTGTGCACCGTCTTCCAGACAAAGCGTTCCAGATGCTCGGGGCTCTGCCAGATGCTGAGCGTCGCCGTCATCATCGGATTGTCGAAGATCGTCTCGACCTCGCCCTTCTCCTGCAGCCGCCAGACGAAACCGTCAGCGCGCTCGGCAAGAGCGTTGATGAGCGCGACGTTGTCGACAAAGGCGGCAACCCTGGGATCCCCCGGGGGATGGAGAAGTTCGGCGATATTGACCTGTGCCAATTGCATTACCCCTCCTTTCCCAACAATGCTTTCGCCTGTCCGACCCAGTCGTCCCGGCCGATGCGACCTGTGAGGCCCGTATCGGCTTCGAGCTTGGCGATGGCTTTTGCGTCCAGCTTGGCGATATCGGCAAAGCTGCGATAGCCCATAGAGTTCAGGACTTCCTCAAGCTTCGGGCCAATGCCGGAAATCTGCTTCAGGTCGTCCGCCTTGCCGGATGCGGCGCGCGGCCTGGCCTTCGGCGCCGGCGCAGGCTTCGACGGCGCTTTCGTGGTCTTCGCAGCCGGTGCCTTGGCGCTTGCCGCCTTCTTTGCCGGTGCCTTCGTGGCAACAGGCTTTGCGGCCTTAGTCGCAGGCTTGGCCTTCTTGGCAGCTGGCTTCGCCGCCTTGGCGACGACGGTAGGCTCTGCCTTCGGCGGTTCGGCGGCCGGAGCCGGTTCGGCAGGCGCTGCCGTGGTCTCGGGCGCCACCTTCGCGGCGTCGGCTTCAGCGGCCTTCGACAGGCGGTCGGCGGTATCAAACGCGCCCTGCATCGCGCCGAGGAAGGCGCTCGCCATCTGCGTCGTCAGGCCGAACCCGATCGCGGTGGCAGCCGCCATGGCCGCCGTCGGATGGGCGAGCAGAGGAAAGAGCGGCGGGGCTGGCGCATCGCGCAGAAGCTTGGCGGCAGCGCGGCCGAGATCGTCCGCGGAAACTTCCGCGGGCGTCTTCTTGCCTTTGCCTGGCGCCTTGCCTGTCATGTCCCTGCCCTTACTCCGCGGCTTCCAAGGGAACGCCGTTTGCCATGGCGTTGTAGGTGTACTGGTCGATGCGCTTCTCGATTTCCGGACGGAAATGCTTGATCAGGCCCTGGATCGGCCATGCGGCCGCATCGCCGAGGGCACAGATGGTGTGGCCTTCGACCTGCTTGGTCACCTGGAACAGCATGTCGATTTCGCGCTTCTGGGCATTGCCCTTCACCATGCGCTCCATGACGCGCATCATCCAGCCCGTGCCTTCGCGGCACGGCGTGCACTGGCCGCAGCTCTCGTGCTTGTAGAAAGCCGAGAGGCGCCAGATGGCCTTGATGATGTCGGTCGACTTGTCCATGACGATGACGGCTGCCGTTCCGAGACCCGAACCGAGTTCCTTCAGCCCGTCATAGTCCATGATGGCGTCCTTCATCTGGGCGCCGGGAACGCAGGGAACCGAAGAACCGCCGGGAATGACGGCGAGCAGGTTGTCCCAGCCGCCGCGGATGCCACCGCAGTGCTTCTCGATCAGTTCTTCGAAGGTGATCGACATGGCGTCTTCGACCGTGCACGGGCGATTAACGTGGCCCGAGATCGAAAACAGCTTGGTGCCGGCATTGTTCGGGCGGCCGAAGCTCGAATACCAGCCGGCGCCACGGCGCAGGATGGTCGGGGTGACGGCGATCGATTCGACGTTGTTGACGGTCGTCGGGCAGCCGTAGAGGCCCATGTTGGCCGGGAACGGCGGCTTCAGGCGCGGCTGGCCCTTCTTGCCTTCCAGGCTTTCGAGCAGCGCGGTTTCCTCGCCGCAGATATAAGCGCCGGCGCCGTGGTGGACAAAGATGTCGATGTCGTAGCCGAGCTTGTTGTTCTTGCCGAGGAGACCCGCGTCATAGCACTCGTCGATGGCCGACTGCAGGGCTTCACGCTCGCGCATGAATTCGCCGCGGACATAGATGTAGGCCGTATGCGCACCCATGGCGAAGGAGGCGACGACGCAGCCCTCGATCAGCGTGTGCGGATCGTGGCGCATGATGTCGCGGTCCTTGCAGGTACCGGGTTCGGATTCGTCGGCGTTGACGACGAGGTAATGCGGACGACCGTCCGATTCCTTCGGCATGAAGGACCACTTGAGACCGGTCGGGAAGCCGGCGCCGCCGCGGCCGCGAAGACCGGAGGCCTTCACCTCGTTGATGATCCAGTCCCTGCCCTTTTCGAGCAGCTGCTTGGTGCCGTCCCAATGGCCGCGGGCCATGGCGCCCTTCAGCGACTTGTCCTTGAGGCCGTAGATATTGGTGAAGATGCGATCTTGATCTTTAAGCATGTCTCACCCCTTACCGCGGCTTCTTGCCGAACACGCGGACATATTCTTCCTCGCCGCCGCGCGCCAGCGCATCGGCCTGCTTGATCCACTCGTCGCGCTCGATCCGGCCCTTGAAGCTCAGATAGCCGTCGACCCAGTCGATCTCGTTCTTCTTCCATGCGGCAACCTGCGCATAGGTATAGATGCCGAGGCCATTCAGCTTGCCTTCGAGCACCGGCCCGACGCCGGAGATCAGCTTCAGGTCGTCGGGCTTTTCCGGCTTGTCGATGGCGGACGGACGGTTGGCGTCGTCGAGCGCCGGCTGCGAAGCGGCGACCTCGCCTTCAACCGGCTTCGGCGTGGCACCGTCGGGCTTGCCCTTCTGTTCCGGCTTTTCGGCTTCCGTTTCCTTCGAGGCGGTCTCGGCCTTGGCGGCGTCGGCCTTCTTCGACGGCGTGGTGTCGCCGGTCAGCGACGTCAGGCCGCCGACGGGCGCCGAATAGACACGGTCGATCTGCGGGCCGGGACGGATCTCGTCGGCGCGGCCGGCTTCGAAACGGTCGATGATGTGCTCGAGCTGCGTGGCCGTCAGGTCCTCGTAGCTGTCCTTGAAGATCATGACCATCGGCGCGTTGACGCAGGCGCCCTGACATTCGACCTCTTCCCAGGACAGCGTGCCGTCGGCATTGGTGTGGAAGGGTTCGGCGTGGATCTTCTTCTTGCAAACCTTGATCAGGTCTTCGGCGCCGCGCAGCATGCAGGGCGTCGTGCCGCAAACCTGGATATGCGCCCTGGTGCCGACCGGCTTCAGCTGGAACTGGGTGTAGAAGGTCGCCACTTCGAGGACGCGGATATAGGCCATGCCGAGCATGTCGGCGACGCCTTCGATCGCTGCCTTGGTGACCCAGCCATCCTGTTCCTGCGCCCGCATCAAAAGCGGAATGACGGCAGACTGCTGACGGCCTTCCGGATACTTCTTGATGGTCGCCTCGGCCCAGGCGGCATTCTCCGCCGTAAAGGCGAATGCGGCTGGCTGGACGTTATCTTCGGCTAATCGACGAACGGACATTCTTCTTCGCGCCTTATCTCAAATTCCAAAATACGGGTTCAGGACCGCTACAAATCAGCGATCCACTTCTCCGAATACGATATCAAGCGAACCGAGGATCGCGGTCACGTCGGCGAGCTGGTGGCCGCGGCTCATCGTGTCCATGGCCGAAAGGTGCACGAAGCCCGGAGCGCGGATCTTGCAGCGGTACGGCTTGTTGCTGCCGTCCGACACCAGATAG
Source organism: Rhizobium sp. PAMB 3174 (assembly GCF_052908375.1). Taxonomy (NCBI): domain Bacteria; kingdom Pseudomonadati; phylum Pseudomonadota; class Alphaproteobacteria; order Hyphomicrobiales; family Rhizobiaceae; genus Rhizobium; species Rhizobium sp. PAMB 3174. The sequence continues at coordinate 2,102,731 of NZ_CM128608.1, forward strand.
ACGCCGAACTCGCCCTTCGGTGCTTCGACGGCGGCGTAAACCTCGCCTTCCGGCACGTGGTAGCCTTCGGTGTAGAGCTTGAAGTGATGGATCAGTGCTTCCATCGACCGCTTCATTTCGCCCCGCTTCGGCGGAACGACCTTGCCGTCGAGCGACGAGACCGGGCCGACGGCGTGCTTGCCAAGCAGCAGGTCGACGCACTGCTTCATGATGCGGATCGACTGGCGCATCTCGTGCATACGCACCAGATAGCGGTCGTAGCAGTCGCCGTTCTTGCCGATCGGAATGTCGAAGTCGAGATCGGAATAGCACTCGTAGGGCTGCGCCTTGCGCAGGTCCCAGGCAGCGCCCGAACCGCGCACCATGACGCCGGAGAAGCCCATGGCCCAGGCATCCTCGAGCTTGACCACGCCGATGTCGACGTTGCGCTGCTTGTAGATGCGGTTGTCGGTCAGAAGGCCTTCGATGTCGTCGAGCACCTTGATGAAGGGATCGCACCACTTGCCGATATCTTCCACCAGCTTCTGCGGGATGTCCTGGTGGACGCCGCCGGGGCGGAAATAGGCGGCGTGCATGCGCGCGCCGCAGGCACGCTCATAGAACACCATGAGCTTTTCACGCTCTTCGAAGCCCCAGACCGGCGGCGTCATCGCGCCGACGTCCATGGCCTGCGTCGTGACGTTCATGATGTGCGACAGGATACGGCCGATCTCGGAGAAGAGAACGCGGATCAGCTGGCCACGCATCGGGATCTCGAGCTTCAAAAGCTTTTCGACGGCGAGCGCGAAGGCGTGTTCCTGGTTCATCGGCGCCACGTAATCGAGGCGGTCGAAATAGGGCACGGCCTGCAGATAGGTCTTCGTCTCGATCAGCTTCTCGGTACCGCGATGCAGGAGACCGATATGCGGGTCGACGCGCTCGACGATTTCGCCGTCGAGTTCGAGCACGAGGCGCAGAACGCCGTGCGCAGACGGGTGTTCCGGACCGAAGTTGATGGTGAAGTTGCGGACGTTGTGTTCTGTCATGGAGCTAGCCTTCCGTCCTTACTTCGCGGCCTTTTCGTCGCCGGGCAGAACGTAATCCGTTCCTTCCCAGGGCGACAGAAAATCGAAACTGCGGAATTCCTGCTTGAGTTCGACGGGCTCGTAGAGAACCCGCTTCAACTCGTCGTCGTAGCGCACTTCGACGAAACCGGTGACCGGGAAGTCCTTGCGCAGCGGATGGCCTTCGAAGCCGTAATCCGTGAGGATGCGGCGCATGTCGGAATGGCCCGAGAAGGGAATGCCGTACATGTCCCAGGCCTCGCGCTCGAACCAGTCGGCGCCCGGATAGACCGAGGTTGCCGACGGCACGGCCACGTCTTCGGCGACCGCGAGCTTGACGCGGATGCGCACGTTCTGGCGCGGCGACAGGAGGTGGTAGACCACATCGAAACGCTCGGCGCGCTGCGGATAGTCGACACCGCAGATATCGACGATGTTGACGAAACCGCACTGCACGTCATCGCGCAGGAACGTCAGAAGCGGGATGATGCCGGCGGTGGTTGTCGTCACCGTCAGTTCGCCATGCTTGACTTCGACGCCGACGAGGTGAGAGCTCTGCGCGTCCTTGATATGAGACGCAAGCTCGTTGAAGACTTCAGTCATTCGCTCTGCCCTTCACCCTTAGCGTTCGATCGTGCCGGTGCGGCGAATCTTCTTCTGCAGCAGAAGAACCCCGTACAGCAGGGCTTCTGCCGTGGGGGGACAGCCCGGTACGTAGACGTCGACGGGGACGACACGGTCGCAGCCGCGCACCACCGAATAGGAATAATGATAGTAGCCGCCGCCATTGGCGCAGGAGCCCATGGAGATGACGTAGCGCGGCTCGGGCATCTGGTCGTAGACCTTGCGCAGGGCGGGCGCCATCTTGTTGGTCAGCGTGCCGGCGACGATCATGACGTCCGACTGGCGCGGCGAGGCGCGCGGTGCGACGCCGAAGCGTTCCATGTCGTAGCGCGGGCCGGACACCTGCATCAGGCCTTCGACGGCGCAGCAGGCCAGACCGAACTGCATCCACATCAGCGAACCCGTGCGCGCCCAGGTGATCAGGTCGCGGGTCGAGGTGACCAGAAAGCCCTTGTCGGCCAGCTCGTCGTTGATCTCGCCGAAATATGCGTCATCGGCGCCGACCGGCTTGCCGGTTGCCGGATCGATGATGCCCTTGGGCTGCGGCGCGACGAGCGTCGTCTTTTCCGCGGTCACTCCCATTCCAGAGCTCCCTTTTTCCATTCGTAGATGAAGCCGATGGTCAACACGCCAAGGAAGACCATCATGGACCAGAAGCCGAACCAGCCGATATCGCCGAAGGAAACGGCCCACGGGAACAGGAAGGCGACTTCAAGGTCGAAAATGATGAAGAGAATCGACACCAGGTAGAAGCGGATGTCGAATTTCATGCGCGCGTCGTCGAAGGCATTGAAGCCGCATTCGAAGGGCGACAGCTTTTCCGGATCGGGCGCCTTGAAGGCGACGGCAAACGGCGCGATCAGCAGAGCAAGGCCGATCACCAGAGAAATGCCGATAAAGATTGCGATCGGAATATAGGAACCGAGAAGGTCAGTCATTCAGTCCGTCCCTGCCTGTCCGTGGATCTGCGCCGGGCGGCGCGAACGTCCAAATTCGACAGGCCGTAATTGTCTGTGTTGCAACGAGCCGTGGTTAGCGCAGCCTGCGCTGCCGCGCAAGCCGTTAGCGGCCTTTGAACCACTACGCGGACGACTTTATCAAGGCTTGATCTCGGAGTCGCGACAAAACTTCGCAACGCAGCATCACGATTGCAACAGATTTGGTCACAAGCGCTTAAAACGATCTGATTGATATCCGTCATGAACTGGGCCGACTCACATCAGCCGTACGGGAACAACGCGTTGACCGCGGCCGCCACCCTTTCCGCCCGACTTTCGACCGACGTCCGCTCAAGCACCTCAAGCCGATAGCCGAAGTGGCGATAGGCGGGCAGCAACGCCTCGTATTCCGCCATCGCCGCCGAGACATCGTGACGGCGTTCGACATCCTTCCGGAATATCTCCGGCCACGGCGGCACCACGAAGGCCAGGGCATTGTGCTTGAGCAACCGGACCGCGTTTTCGAGCCAGGGCGGCACCACAATCCCCTTCATCTCGAGATAGGCCAGCGCATCGACCGGACCGCGATCGAAGAATGCGATCCGCCCTTCCCTCGCCGCCGCCACCCGCTGGGCGATCGCCCGCGACACCACCAGTTCGACGAAACGCAACGGATTTTCGCCGGGCAGCGCATCGCCGCCGATCGCCTGCTGCTCGCGGACGATCTGCCGTCCGGGCTCGGGATAGGTGGCGAACCCTCTTGCCGCCAGCGCAGAAAGAAGCGTCGATTTGCCGCCGCCCGAACAGCCGGTCAGCACGAAGAAGCGATCGGCGCATTGCCGAATCAATTCAGGATCATAATCAGATTCGTTCACGGTCTTTCTCCACCACGGACAAGGAACGGGAAGGAAAACGGCGCTTCGGCGTAAGATGAAGCGCAGCGACTCGGATGATGAGGGAGAAAGGGGCAATGGCCCGAAAGAAAAAGTGGCGCGAGTGACGGGGCTCGAACCCGCGACCTCCGGCGTGACAGGCCGGCACTCTAACCGACTGAGCTACACCCGCGCATTGTTTGAAGACTGTCGAAAGTGGCGCGAGTGACGGGGCTCGAACCCGCGACCTCCGGCGTGACAGGCCGGCACTCTAACCAACTGAGCTACACCCGCACTTTTCGAAATCTTCGGGAACGTTGCCGCCCCCGCCAAGCGGCGTTGCCGTTTGGTGTGCGGCTAACTAAGCGGTTCGAATGGGGGTGTCAAGCAGGTTTGGAAGACAAAAACAGAGAACGCATTCTTTTTATAATGGCATTGCCCGCGCCCTGCCGCCTTCCCTGCCCTGCGGACGCCGGAAGCGTTGAAAAAAGCAAAAAAATCGATTGGACCCTCTTGCGGAATTTTTCCGATGCGCATAGATCACGGCCACCGACGCGGCGGACGACTGATCCGCACAACGCGCACGGGCGATTAGCTCAGTTGGTAGAGCGCCTCGTTTACACCGAGGATGTCGGGAGTTCGAGTCTCTCATCGCCCACCATTCTCTTTAAAATCAAAGCCTTACTTCTTGAATTTGGTCAGTGAGCCATTCAAGTGAGACATTGGCTTGTATAATCCCACCTATATCCTGAAGTCACGCAACGGCATTTTCTATCTGCGCTGGCCCCTTCCCCGTGAAATCCATCCACAGAAACTAGCCTCTGACATCAAGGTGTCGCTACAGACTCGCGATCCCCAAAAAGCATTGCGTTTGTCCCGCCTGATGATCCACATAGGCGAACACTATAATAATGTCGGAATTGCCTGCCGCATGGACTACCAAGAACTGCGTACTATCCTTCAGCGCCATTTTCAGGAACTCAGGGACCTGACCAAAAAGGACATCGACGCAACGGGCGGTCTGCCCCCTGCGGACATCGATCTTTACCGCTCCAGCCTTGCCGTGGCCGAACAGGCAAACGAAACAGATGCCCCGCTCTCTCTCACGAAGCCGGACGACGAAATGCTCGCTCGCTTCATCGAGAAATACCGCCTCGACATTGCTAGGGGGTCCGACCTCTATAGCAAGCTGGAACGCGACATGAAGCGGGGCTATCGCCGCTTTCTTACCGACGTATTGGACTACGACGCATCGGCAGCCGATTTCGATCTTGATCCACTGGCAGCACCCACGTCCGCCTTGCAGCCTTCCCCCAAGGCACAAGGCATGTCTCTTGCCGAAACGATACGAGGCTATACGGCTGACAAGAAGGACGGCAAGAACTGGGCAGCGAAGACAGAGAGCGAGAAAATCAGCCACATGGAGCTACTGGTCGAGATGTTCGGCGCGGATACCGACATCAAGACCATAGGCGCGCTGGAAGCGAAGAAGGTCAAGGATACGCTCAGGGTTTATCCGAAGAACCGCGAGAAGAACGAGGCCACGCGCGGGAACCGGCCCCTATCCGAAATTCTGGACATGCCCAGCATTGAGAAGCTGGGTACCACCTCAGTGAACAAATATCTCCAGACCTATGGCGACCTGTTCAATTGGGCGAAGCGGAACGGACATATCGAACAGAACTATTTTGCTGGGCTTGGCATCAGGCAGAACAAGGTGCGCAGCCAGGAAAGCCGCATCCCCTTCACGTCTGAGCAAATTAACCGCATTCTTCGAGCCGTTCTGACCAATGAGCGTGACCTTGCAAGGAAAGACTACCAGAAGTGGGGACCGCTCATCGGTATCTATACCGGCGCTAGGCTCAATGAGATTGCCCAGCTTCACATCAAGGACGTCCGGCAGGTCGAAGGCATATGGTGCTTCGACTTCAACGACGAGGGCGACCGCAAAAGCCTGAAGACGGACGCGTCCCGCCGCCTCGTGCCGATGCATCCGCGCCTCATCGAGCTTGGATTACCGGAATATGTCGCCACCATGGGGCAAAGAGGGCAACAGAAGCTTTTCCCCAGCTTCAGCTATGACCCGAAAAATGGCTGGGGAAGGCATTTGGGCAGACACTTCAACAATACACTGCTGCCAAAGCTCGGCCTCAAGGACAGCGGGCTTGTCTTCCACAGTCTGCGGCATACGGTTGTCACCATACTCATGCGGGCCAACGTTGATGAACCAGTCGTGCAGGCCATCGTCGGGCATACGCGGAAAGGCGTAACGCAGCAGAATTATTTCAAGCGCGGCTACACGATTTCCCAGCTTAACGAGGCTATGCAGAAGCTGGATTTCGGCACCAAATAACCTGACAAACTCCTTCAGGATTGACAGCGATTCGTGAATACTAGAAACAGGCCTTGGAGCCGTACGTGCGGCTTCGGGGCGTCGAAACCCCTCATAGCTAGGTGTGCTGCCAAATCAGCACTACTCTTCGACCTATGGTCGGGGAGCCTGCGGCGTATGCAACAGGTTCTCCGAACTAAAGGCCGTGGGGCCGTGCTATGCGGTTTCGAACTCCCCGATCACCAGAGATCGAAGGGCCATTCGCGGGGACGCACCGCGACGACCGCCCTTCCATACGGGGGCTGTTTCCTTGGAAATCATCATCATAACTTTGCTGGCCTTCGCTGGCTTCATGCTTTTTCGCCATACCAATCTCACAGGCAGGGAAGCTGTACGCGCACGCTAATGTTGAGGCCGGGGGGTAGCGCGGCGATGAAGTGGATTACGGCAACTGACCTACAGCACTGGGCGGCGACATTAACCGCGCGTGCCACTTTCCCGGAATTGATAGCAGATCTGATTAGAGCTACAGCCAAAGAAATCCAGAGTTTTAGATTTCCAAGTGGTAACAAGGGGCAAGTACGAGGCTTCGACGGGTGGCTTCAGGCAGCTGGCGTTCCGCCCTATGTACCCGATGGGTTGTCCGTATGGGAATTTGGAGCAAGCGGGGCAAATGCTGCTAAAGCGCTGAGCGACTTCGACAAGCGCTCCGAACAGGTCCCGGCCGACAAGCAAAAAGATATAACGCTCGTACTTGCCTCGCCCTATACCTGGGATGATCCCAAGAAAAAACTCCCAGACTGGATTGATGACCGAAAGAAGTCGACGAACTGGAAGGACATCATCTTTCTTGACGGTGTACAGCTAGAGAATTGGCTAGAGTTATGCCCCGGCGTATCAGCTAGATATGCAGTAGAGATGCAGTTGCGCCCCTTAGAAGGGGTGCAGAGCGCTGGCGAATTTTGGGACGAATTCACATACAGGTTCAAGATACCACTCACCGAGGAGGTTCTACTTTGCGGGCGAGAGGCGCAAGCTGACGAACTCCTGCAGGGTCTTCTGCAAGGTCATGGCCCCATTCAGATTGCGGCTGACGCCCCTGATGAGGTTATTGCCTTCGCTATTGCGGCTGTTCGCAAAGCAGAGTGGGATACGCGACTATTCCTGGAGAGCCGCATACTGGTTCTCGATACCCAGCACGCGGCACGTTCCTTTGCCCGAGACCGAGGGCGGAATCATATTTTCTTTCCAAGGCTTCAGGCGAACGTCTTATCGGGGCAATTGTCTAACATTGGACCTACGCTGATTGCCCTTGGCCGAGATCAACCAAGCCGACAAGGCTTCCTCAACCGGCCGTCAACGCATGAGTTTGCAAAGGCACTCCAGTCACTAGGACTGCCTGATGGCGAAGCTGATAGCCTCGCCCGTCACTCAGGGCGCAGCATAGTCGTTTTAGCAAGGCAGTTTGGTGCTGGGCACATCTCTCCACCTGCATGGGTTGAGCAAGGACACACCCTCATTCCAGCGGTACTGGCAGGGGGATGGGATGGAGGAAACGATGCAGATTGCGATGTGGTCAAGTCATTGATCACAAATGATGACTACCCCACCTTCGAGAGCGGTTTACGGAAGCTAGCGAAATCACAGGACCCTCCCATAGATAGCGAAGGACCCATCTGGAAAATTCGCGCACCCGTTGATACTTTCGTCCATCTGGCGCATCTGATCGGCAAGAGTGATCTAGACAGATTGGGCGTAGCTGCGAACAAGGTTTTTTCTGAGATCGACGCTCCCGTTGATCCAGACGCACCGTTTGTGCTGCCCGGCACCGCCCCGAGGAAGCACAGTAGTTGGCTACGAGACGGCATTGCAAACACGTTATTGCAGGTCGCAGTGTTGAGCAAACAGGCTGACCTCAACATTCCAGGCATAAACCCTCAGCAATGGGTTGAGGGTGTCGTTGCAAGTATACCGGGGCTTGCGTCAGACCATCGGCTCATTGCCAGCATGAAGAACGAGCTTTGGATGCTGATGGAGGCAGCACCCCGCCCTTTGCTAGCCGCCCTCGGGGAACTACTCGAGGGTGATGGAACGAAGGCCCTTGGCTTCTTTAGCACAGACGACGATCTATTCGCTCCAACGAGTTCACATACATACGTCCTGTGGGCACTCGAAACTCTGGCATGGGATCCTCGTTACCTAGAACAGGTATCGCAGTTACTGGCGAAGTTGGCGAAGATTGACCCAGGTGGAAGGACAACAAACAGGCCCATCAATAGCCTAAGAACCATTTTGTTATCATGGGCGCCGGAAACCCATGCCTCGTTGGAGCACAGGCTGCGTGTCATCGACAAAACTATGGACGCCGTCCCCGAGGTGGGCTGGGAGTTGCTTATGTCGCTGCTGCCTCGCTCTCATGACACGAGTAGCCCCACCAGAAAGCCTAAATTCAGGGAAGCAGGCGCTTCGCAGCAAGAGGTACTTACGAACGGCAAAGTGTGGGCGGCTCAAGATTACGTTATAGAACGTGTGCTGGAACAGGTCACAGGCAACAGCTCCCGGTGGATCGATGTCATCGGTCGGCTAGATGACTGGCCATCTAAACAAAGAGCGAGCGCGTTCGCTGCCCTCGATAGTTGGCTATCATCGACAGACCAGCCGATAAAGGCCGTTTGGTCAGCATTGAACGACCTGCTTAACAAGCATTTAGCTTTCGCGGACGCTCAATGGGCGATGTCCAGGGACGAGCTTGCAACACTACAGGACATAGTGCGGCGTCATCAGGCCGACGACGTAGTGGAGCGAGTGAGTTGGTTGTTCAGAGAGTGGTCAGTACAAGTAGGCACGAGCTTTGACGAGAATGACACAGAGCTTAAACAGCTTAGGACGCAGGCACTAGTCGAAATACTCGAAGCTGGCGACCATGCAGAGGTATTCCGCCTCATTGATTTGGCAGGCCGCCCCGAGACAGTGGCTGTATCACTCTTAGATATTACGACTGATCCAGATCAGATTAGTATGTGGATCAAAGCATCTCTTAGCCACGATACGCCACCAGCTATTGACTTTGCGCGGGTCCTATCTGCGGGCGGACGCAACAATTCGGGTGACGAGTGGAAGCAGCGTTTGATAGCAGATGCTGCCAATGAGGGTTGGAGCCCCGAGTTGGTTACAGCCCTTCTACTCAATTGGCCTGATAACGAAGATACATGGGAATATGTTAAGGGACTACAATCCGAGGTCCAGCAACTCTATTGGTCTAGAAAGTATCCGTTCGGCCTTGAAAGTCCCACCCCGGCATCGATGGATGCGATACAGAATTATCTACTCGCTTCCAGGCCAGCGGCAGCTCTGCAGGCATCCCACAGGATCATTGCGGCAGTGCCTAGTAGTATGCTTCTGACGATGCTTAGATTGCTAATTGAGGCAGGCAATCCGCAGGAGCTTGGCCAGATGACGGGCTACTACGTCGAGCATGTCTTTGAGGAACTGGACAAAAGGCAAGACGTAGAGGTTAGCGACCTTGCGCAAATGGAGTATGCATACTTTCCGTTCATGGAACGTCGTCCACGAAAGCTTGTAATACATAAGCTGATGGCTCAAGATCCAGCGTTCTACATGTCTTTGATAAAGTCCGTCTTTGGCCCCGCTACAAAGCGAGAGGAAGCAACAGAGGGCGATACCATTGAAAACTCAGAGCAGCAGAGAGCAAAGTGGCGCAACGATTACCGAGTGCTATCAGATTTCCATACGATCCCAGGCCAAGAAGGCGACGCAATTGATTACGAAAAGCTAATGGCCTGGGTACAAGAGGTACGAAAACTCGGCGCCGAGGAGGATAGGGTCGCAATTACCGACCTGTACATAGGGCACATGCTGGCACATGCACCCGAAGATAAGGACAAAGCCTGGCCGCACATCGCTGTTCGTAAGTTGCTAGATAGCCTTACCATTGAGGACATCGAGCGTGGGATCATGACTGAGCGATACAATATGCGGGGTGTTTACAGTAAGTCACTGTACGAAGGTGGAAAGCAGGAACGAGAAATCGCGCGGCAATATAAAGAGTGGTCTAAAGCTACCTCTACATTCCCCACAACCTCAATGATGCTCAACCGCATTGCCGAAAGCTACGAGCACGATGCTGTTCGGGAAGATGAAAGAGCTGAATTAGACAAGTTGCGGGACACGTGATGGTTGATAGGTCGTGTTCAATTCCCAACGGCTCATCAAAAGCATTGTCCTCTATATGCGCTCTTTACGAGGTCGTTGACCGTTCACCTTTTTATTGTCCGCGCAGCATGCCTGATGTCGGCAAGAGTGGCTTGGGGCGAATACCCTATTGCCTCCTCTATGGGCCTGTGCAATGCAGAGACACAAAAGGGAGACATCGTGTCTCCCTCGCCGCTGGCCGGGTTCAAGTAATTCAAGGCTTTAAGCGGATGGTGGACGCTCTCTCATCGCCCACCATTTCTTTTCCTAGAACACATCTCCCGAGCGCTCCGCAGTGCCTGACCATGCTTGCGGTTTTTCGGCGCTCACCCAAGCCGACGCGCGCGGATCTGGGCGAGAACCCAGTAGGCGGCGCTGCCGCAGAGGGTGCCGGCGACCTTGATGACGGCGTCGTGCAGGCGGGCGTGGCGGGTGGGCGAGAGTTCCTGGGCGAGCTCGAGGCCAAGCGCCGCGACGGCGCAGAACAACAGTACCCATTTCCACTGCCTGGGATAGGCGAAGGTGAAGACGAAGGTCATCACCGCATAGGCCGCCGCCCGGTCCAGGTTGACCGTCGTGATGGTGTGGGGTCTGAGGCCGATCGGGGAGACGGTGACCAAAACAATGGCCGCCAGCAATGCCCAGGCGGCCACTCTGAAAAAAACTCTATCCATGGTGGAGATGAACCTAGAGCGCATTGCAAAACATGCAAGGGGCTTCTGCGGGCTGCAAACAGGGATCTGCCCGCGCTTGGCCCGCCGCCAGGCACGGACGGCGGGCGACGGGCGATCCCTGTCCGGAAGATCGGCAATCAGAACTCTCCGCGAATCGTCACGAACCTCCGCATGCCGGCACCGCGGGCGATTCCTGCGTTTTGCCGACCCTAGCGGGAGGCGGCGAGCGCAAGCGCCGGGCGGGCGGCGCGGGAGGACGGCGCGGCCGTCGTGCGGAAGCGGGCAAGCTGCTGCATCAGCGTATCGAGCTCGCCGGCCAGCGAATGGTTGGCCGCCGTCGATTCCTCGGCTATGGCGGCATTCTGCTGCGTCCCGTGATCGATCACGTTGATCGCCGTGTTGATCTCGCGAATGCCGCTCGACTGTTCGCGCGACGCTTCGACAATCGCCGCGACATTCATGTCGATGCTGGCGAGCTGCCCGATGATTCCCGACAGCGACGTGTCGGTCGCCTTGACGAGGGAGACCCCCTGGGAGACATGCGCGGCCGATTCGCCGATCAGCGCGTTGATTTCCTTGGCGGCGGTCGCGGAGCGCTGCGCCAGTTCGCGCACCTCCTGGGCGACGACGGCAAATCCCTTGCCCGCCTCACCTGCCCGCGCCGCCTCGACGCCGGCATTCAGCGCCAGGAGATTGGTCTGGAAGGCAATGCCGTCGATCACGCTCAGGATCTTGGAAATCTCTCCGGACGACCGCTCGATCTCGGCCATGGCGCCCATGGCGTCGCGCATGACGCGGCCGGATTCCTCGGCAGTCTTGCGCGTCAACGTCAGCGAACTGCCGGCCTGGGTCGCCCGCTCGCTGGTGCTCGCAACCGTTTCGGTGATCTGGGTCAGGGCCGCCGCCGTTTCCTCGACGGCAGCCGCCTGCTGTTCGGTCCGGCGGGCAAGATCGTCGGAGGCCTCCTGCAATTGCCCGGCGCTTGCCGAGATGCCGCGGGCGTTCTGCAGAACCTGCTCCATGAAGGAGCGCAGCACGCCGACCGCATGATTGAAGTCCGCGCGCGTCTTTTCCATGCTCGGCGTGAAGCGCTCGTCGAGCGAGACGGCGAGGTTGCCGTCGGCCACCGCCTCGATGGCGCGGCCGAGCTTGTCGAGGCAGGTCATCCGCTCGCTGACGTCGACGGCGAACTTGATGACCTTGACCACCCTGCCCCGATCGTCGAAGACCGGATTGTAGACGGCCTGGATCCAGACGGCGCGGCCATCCTTGGCGAAGCGGACGAACTCACCGTTGAAGTGCTCGCCGCGCGCAAGGTGCGGCCAGAACTCCGCATAGGCGGCGGAATTGACATAGGACGGCTCGCAAAAGATGCGATGATGGCGACCGATGATCTCGTCCGCCTTGTAGCCGAGCGTCGAGCAGAAATTGGCATTGGCGGCGATGATCGTGCCGTCGGGCGAAAATTCGATGATGGCCTGCGATTTCGACGCGGCTTCGAGCTTGGCGGCGTCGTCCAGGGCCTTCAGCTTGAAGGCGGTGATGTCGGTGGCGATCTTGAGCACGCGCAGCACCTTGCCGTTCCTGACGACCGGATTATAGGACGCCTCGATCCAGACTTCCCGCCCGCCCTTGGCGATGCGCTTGTATTGCCGGCGGTCGAACTCGCCCTTCCTCAGGCCATCCCAGAACGCACGGTAGTCCGGGCTCGCAGCATAGTCTTCGCCGACAAAAATCGAATGATGCCTGCCGACGATCTCCTCCGGCCGATACCCCATGACGTGGCAGAAATTTTCGTTCGCCTCCAGGATCGTGCCGTCCGGCTTGAAGACGATGACGGCGTGCGATTTTCCAACCGCTTCCATATCCTGCGCTGCTGCATTCACAAACATGGGCACCCCTGCATTCCCACCCGAGATTGCAGCCATGGTTCGCTTTCAATTGTTAAAATTCGGTATTAAAGAACATCCTAATTTGCATGATTTACAAAAATAGCGACAGTAAATTTCGGCTGGTATATCAATAAACACCCAATTCAAACTGACATTTGTCAATAGCGGTAGTGAATATTGGTACACAAACATGCACTATCGGTATTACTCCGCCTGCAATTGTTAGGCAGAAAACATAGCTGGGGCCGCGGCGGCCCCAGGTTCCATTTTACTTTACCTAACGTAAGTAAAGTCGATCAGCTCCACTTGAAGTCGGCGCTGGCGAGGTCCGAAGCAGAGGTGCCGCTCAGGGTCAGCTGCATGTCAGCCGCGCCGTCGCCGTTGACGTCGACGTAGAGCGTGTCGGTCGAGTCGACGAAGTAGGCCTCGGAATTGCCACTGCCGCTGAATGTCGCGTTGCTGCCGAGCCAGTTGAACGTCCCCGACTGCAGGCCGGAGAAGACCAGCTTGTCGGTACCGGCGACGAAATCGGTGATCTTGTCCGCCGTGTCGCCGCTCGACTGAGAGGTCGAGGTGAAGGTGAAGAGGTCGGAGCCTGCCCCGCCCGTCACCGTGTCGATGCCCGCGCCGAAGACGATGCTATCGCTGCCGGCGCCGAGATCGACGATGGTGTTTGTCGATCCGGTCAGGACGATGACATCAGCCCCAGACGAACCGGTGATGTTTTCGGTGTTGGAAACGGTCAGCGTCGAGGCGGAGCCGAGCGTCAGGTAGTCTTCACCGCTGCCGAGGTCGATCGGCGCTCCTGTGAACGCGCCGGAAATGGTGATGTTGTCGGCATAGCTCGAACCGTTGATCGTCTCGACGCTGGTCAGCGTCGCGGTCGCGCCCTCGGCAAAGCTGATGCTGTCGACACCCGTTCCAAGGTTGAACTGGCCGCCGGTGACGGCTTCCTTCACGAAGATCGTATCGGCGTTCGAGCCACCGGAAATCGATTCGACCGAATAGACCGAGACCGTGTTGGTGTAGTTTCCGAGGACCAGCGTGTCCGAACCGTCGCCGAGGTCGATCTCGATGCCCGTGGCGGCGTCCAGAATGGTCACCTTGTCGGCGCCACCGCCGCCCAGTATCGTCTCGACACCGGTCAGGGACACCGTGCTGGCGCTTGCCGCGAGGTTGAGTTCGTCATAGCCGTCGCCGAGATCGAGGCGGCCGGAATAAGTGTCGCTGTTGATGACCACGAGGTCGTCCGTCGAACCACCGACGACGGTTTCGACATTGCTGATCGTCACCGTGTTTTCGGCGTCGGCCAGCGTCAGCTTGTCGTTGCCGTCGCCAAGGTCGATGTAGCCGCCGGTCATCTGTGTCGCGAGCGTGATGCGGTCGGAATAACTGCCGCCTGAAATCGACTCGAGATTGGAAACCGTTGCGGTCAGGCCACCGGTCCAGCTCAGCTTGTCCGATCCAGCACCGAAATCCATCACCGCGCCGACATTGGAGCTGTTGATGGTGATCACGTCGTCGCTGTCGGAGCCGACCAGTGTCTCGACGCCGGCAACCGTCACCGTGGCGCCGCTGACGCCAAGATTGAGGGTATCGAGGCCGCTGCCGAGATCGATGTAGCCCTGCTCGTAGCTGCCCTCGAGGGTGACCGTGTCGGAGAGCGTACCGCCGAGAACCGTCTCGATGTTCTGGACCGTCGCCGTATTGTTGTAATTGCCGAACTTGATCTCGTCCGAACCGCTCATCAGGTTGATGACGCCGCCGGTATACTGTTCGATGACAGAGATCACGTCGGAGCCGGCATTGCCCATGATGGATTCGATGCCGGAAACAGACAGGGTCGCCCCGTATTCGGAAATATGCAGCGTATCCTGGCCGTCGCCGAGCTTGATGACGCCGCCGGACACTTCGTCCGTCAGCGTCACATCGTCATCGCCGGCGCCGCCGAGAACGGTTTCGACGCCCGAGACCGTCACCGTGTTGCCGGCGCTCGACAGGTTCAGCGTATCATCGCCGTCACCGAGCGAAATGTATCCGAGATCGCCATCCGACAGCGTGACATTGTCCTTGCCCGCGCCGCCCTGGACGCTTTCGACATTGGCAGTGGTGATCGTGCCGCCGTCGTCGGAGAAGACGACCTGGTCCTCGCCGTCGCCAAGATCGATGAATGTACCGGTCGTGTAGGTGGCGAGATTGACGACGTCCTCGTACTGGCTGCCGATGACGGTCTCGACATTGTCGATGGTGACCGTCGCGCCGTCGGCGGAAAAGGTCAGCGTGTCGAAGCCACGGCCGAGATCGACATAGGCGCCGGTTACTTCCGAGCCGAAGGTGATGCTGTCGGAGGACCTGCCACCGACGATCGTCTCGGCATAGCTCACCGTCGCGGTGTTGTTGCGGTCGGCGAAAATGACGGTGTCATTGCCGTCCGCCAGGTCGATGCTGACGCCATTCGCGGCATCGCTGAAGACGATCGTGTCGTCGCTGCGGCCGCCGGTGATGGTTTCCACGTTGGCAACCGAGAGCGAAGCGCCGTTGTCGCTGATCTTGAGCGTGTCGACGCCGTCGCCGAGATCGACAGTCGTCGCGCCGTCGATCGAGTTGATCGTGATGTTGTCGGAGCCGGCACCGCCGGTCACCGTTTCCACCCCCGACATGGTGATCGTGTTGCCGCCATCGGCCATGATCACCGTATCGCTGCCCGAGCCCAGTCCGATCTCGCCCGTGAAGGGTGCCGAAATATAGATCTTCTCGACGCCGCTGGAGCCGTTGATCGTCTCGACATTCGCGACCGTGATGGTGACGTTGCCCGTGGTCTGAAGCGTGTCCTGGCCATCGCCGAGATCGATGAAGCCACCGTCGATCGTGCCGCCAAGACGGACGTCATCGTCGGCCGAGCCGCCGATGACGGTCTCCACGTCGCTGACGGTGACCGTTGCGCCGCTGTCGGAGATAACCAGCTTGTCGTCTCCGCGGCCAAGGCTGATGACACCGCCCGTATAGCCTTCGCCGAGCGTGATCACGTCGGATGACTTGCCGCCGGTGATGGTCTCGACATTGGAGATGGTCGCCGTGTTGTTGAAATCGGAGAATTTCACGCGGTCTGAATTCTTGCCGAGGTCAATCGTCGCGCCCGTGACGCCCTCATCGAAGACCACATAGTCGGCGCTGGCATCTCCGAGGACGGTTTCGACGTTGCGCGCCGTTACCGTGCCGCCGGAATAGAGCACGATCGTGTCATTGCCGTCGGCAAGATCGAGGATCGTCCCGGTCGTCTGGTTGGAGATCAGGACGTGATCGGAGCTGGAGCCGCCGTTGATGGATTCGACCAGCGAAACAGTCAGGGTGTTGTTGAAGTTGTCCAGCGTGAGGACGTCGTTGCTGGAGCCGAGATTGAACAGCCCCCCGGTCACCTGGCCGGAGACCGTGACGGTATCGGTACTGCTGGAGCCGATGACCGTCTCGATATTGGCGACCGTCAGCTTGTTGTTGGCGGCGGTCAGAGAGAGGTAGTCATCGCCGGCACCAAGATCGATGTAGGAGCCGGAGGACGACACCGCCATGGCGATGCGGTCGTCGCCGCTGCCGCCGATCAGCGTCTCGGCATCGGAAATGTTGAGCGTATTGGTGCCATCGCCGAGGTAGAGCGTATCGTTGCCCTTGCCGAGGTTGATCGTACCGCGGGTGATCTCCGTCTCGACCACAACATAGTCGTCGGAGCGACCGCCGACGATCGTCTCGACATTCCGGAAGGTCGCCGTGTTGTGGTAGTTGCCGAGATAGACGCGGTCGCCGCCCTCGCCGAGATCGAGCGTCGAACCCGTGAGCTGCGTACCGAACGTCAGATACTCGGACGCGTCGCCGCCGATGACCGACTCGACATTGTAGAGCGTCGCGGTGCCGCCGCGGCTCTCGGAGAAAATGAGCGTATCCTGGCCGTCGCCAAGATCGATCTTGCCGCCCGATTGCGCCTCGTTGAAGAGGATACGGTCATCGCCGGCGCCGCCGACAATGGTCTCGACACCGGTCATGGTCACCGTGTTGCCGCCGTCGGCGAGCGTGACCTGGTCGCGGCCGCGATCGAGATCGATGTCGGCGCCCGTCGTCGACTGGCTCAGATAGATGATGTCTGTCGAACGGCCGCCCTTGATGGTCTCGACGTTGGAGACGCTCAGCTTGTTGGTGTAGTTGCCGAGGATCAGGGTGTCCTGACCGGCCCCGAGATCAACACTGTTCTTGGTCGTGGCGTAGGTTGCCAGCGTGATGCGATCGTCGCCGGCGCCGGATACGATGGTCTCGGTGTTGAGCACGGCAGCCGTCACGCCACCGTCTCCGAAGGTCAGCGAATCGCTGCCGCTGCCGAGATCATAACGCCCGCCGGTGATTTCGCCGTTAATGGTGATCACGTCGGAGCTGGAACTGCCGGACACATACTCGACGCTGGACAGCGTCAGGGTGTTGTCGAAGCGGGAGAGCGTGACGCTATCCGAGCCGTCGCCGAGATCATAGGTGCCGCCGGTCACCTGCGTCGAGAACACGATCTTGTCCGTGCTCGATCCGCCGGTGATCTGCTCGACATTCGCCGCCGTCAGCGTCGCACCGTCGTCCGAAAGATAGATGTGATCCTCGCCGTCACCGAGATCGACGGTCGCAGAAGTCACCTTCGCGTCGAAATAGACGCTGTCGGCGCTGGCCCCGCCGGTCACGGTCTCGATGTTTGCAAGCGTCAGCGTGTTCGGCCCGGAATCGGAGAGCGTAAGGGAGTCGCGACCATTGCCGAGGTCGATGTAGGCGCCCGTAATCTGGACGGCAGCCGTGATCACGTCGGTATAGGACGTCGCCGTGATCTGCGAAATATCGGTGATGACTGCTGTTTGACCTATACCCGACGACTTCGCCATGCCTGTCCCTCGTTTATGGGCCGCTGACTGGCTAGACACCCTGACGAGACGGCCACGGCCGGCGACCAATCTCGAGCGTCACGCGTCTACCAGAGACCATTCGGACCAAGCTCATCTCGGTCCGCGAAATCAAATTCCTAATGAAATTCCCCAAGAAGCAGGAAAGGATCATCCGCAAGCAATGAAAGCGGAACAGACAGCCCAAACCCATTCTCGTTTTCACGTTAGGGACAGGGACTTGCGCGAAGCTGGAAAGAAGCACCCGATCTGCAGGCAATGCTAGAGGCGAATGATGTCGACAGCTTTTCCGAGCACGCCGGTGGCGATGTCGACGACGCTCTGCTGGTGGGTGAACAGAACGGTCTGGAACGTGCCGGCGCCGAGTGCGAGCGTCTTCAACCCGGCGGCGGTGCGCTCGTCGTCGAAGGTCTGGAAGATGTCGTCGGCGATCAGCGGCACCGGCTCGTTACGGCTGCAATAGTCCTCCAGGAAGGCAAGCCGCAAGGCGAGATAAAGCTGGTCGCCGGTGCCTTCGCTCAAGCCCGACAGCGGCACCTTCTCGCCGTTTGCCCGCTCGGCCAGAAGCTGCAGCTCGTCCTTGTCGTCATAATCCTGCAGCAGACGGATGAATGCGCCGTCGGTCAGGCTCGAAAAGCGCTCGCCGGCGCGCAGGATCATCGGATCGGCCTGCGACTGGCGATAGCTGTCGAGCGAGGACTGCAGGATGTCGGAGGCGAGTTTGGTGACTGCCCAGCGGCGGGCAAGCTCCCTCGCCTCCTCTTCGGCGGCGCGCTTTTCGAAGGCCGCCATCTCGGCGCTCTCGCCCGTTTCGGCTGCCTCCCGCGCCGCACGATTGTCGGCAAGCGCGGCGTTGAGCTCGCCGAAGGTGCGGTACTGCGCCTCGCTTTCGGCGTTCAGCCGCTCCAGGGACAGGCCGGCGTCGACCGGATCGAAGCCATCAAGCGCCGCGCGAGCCTCGGCCTCGTCGACACCCTCGGACTGCTGGCGAAAGCGCTCACGGGCTTCGTCCAGACGCCGGCGACGAGACTGACGCTCTTCGAGACGGCGCAGCAGCGCGCGGCCGTCGCCTTCCCGACCCGCCGTCATCGCCTCCAGATCCGTCGCGGTCTCTTCGTCCGCCCGCCGCAACTCCTTCAGCTTCTGCCGCGCTTCTTCCAGTGATTTCGTCAGGGCGAGCCGCGCCTCATTCCGGCTGCGAGCGGTCGCGGCGCGCTCCGTCAGTGTCTCCACCGCTGCCCCCGCGTTCATGTCCCTCAGGTCCGGCGCAATGTCCGAGATGAGCGCTGCAACTGACTTCTCGAACGCGCCGATATCCCGGTTGATGCCGGCAACCCGGCGCATGTAGCTCTGCCGCTGCACGAGGGCATCGGGAACCCGCGTCCAGAGGTCCAGCCCTGCGAGGATCGCATCGGCGGACATACCGTTGGGATAGCCAAGCCTTGCCACGGCCGCCGCGAACGGCTCGCGCCACTCAGTCTCTTCGCGATCGAGCGTAGCCTTCTGCGCCTCCAGCGATTTCAGACGACGGCGGGCGGCGGTCTTCTCACCCTCCAGCGTACCGCTTTCCTGCCAGCGGTCGGCAAGTTCGCCGAGATGGCGCTGAATGGCGCGGCTCAAGGCAACGGCCGGCAAGGCCTCTACCGCGGCGAGCCCGGCTCCGGCAGCGATCGATCGCATGGCCGGCAGCAGGCGTTCTTCAAGGCGGTCGACAATGGCGCAGCGGTCCTTGAGCGCGTCGATTTCCTGCTGCCGTTCGAAGGCAGCTTCCAGCGATCGCCGCCAGACGAGCATCGCATCCGGCTCCAGCGGCGTGACATCGCATGCCTCGAAAAGAGCCTCATAAGCAGAGCGTTCAGCCGATAGCGCCTCCTCGCGCTCAGCGACCCCGGCATTCGCTTTCCGCTGATCGACTGTCAAACGCTCGCGGCGCTGGGCCAGTGCCGCATGACGCGACAGGCGATCGGCATCGGCGAGTGCTGCATCCGATAGACGATCGGCCTGCGTAATCCGATCGGCAAGCCGGTTCACCGTCGCCGGCTCGACCGGCTCCTGGTTGGCTGCGGCGTCGACAACAAGACGCAGGTCCTCGTCGCGCGCCTGTCGGGCGTCACGGATATCGCTCTGCGTCACCATCGTCCCGCCGGCGCCGAGGCGCTGGATTTCATCGTCCAGTTCGCCAAGTGCGGCGGTAATCCGGTCCCGTTCGCGGATAGCCTCCTTCAACCGGTCGCGGGCGGCGCCCAACCGCTCGCCGAATGCGGAGATCGCCGCCGGATCCGGCAGCGGCACGGCGGCAAGCCGGTCGAGTGCGTCGACAGCCGGGCGCATACGCCCCACCATCGCCCGCAGGTCTTCCGAGAGGCGGCTCACCTGCACCGCCAACTGATCCCTTTTTGCGATCTCGTCGATATCCGGCCCCATCGTCGCAAGCTGGTCGCGCCAGGGCTTGGGGTCGATCAGGTGACCCGCCCTGTCGGCAGAGAGGCGATCCAGCGTCTCGCGCTCGGCGGCCAGCGCTTCATCCGTATCCTTCCGGCGGCGCTGCAGGTCCCGCCCCTGCTCGGCGAGCCGCCGCAGTTCCGTCAGCGCGATCTCATCCGGGATCTTCGCCTCGAGTTCCTCCAATCCGGCGAGGCCCAGCCGGCGGGCAAGCTGCGTCAGGCCGGCCTCGTGCTGCGCCAGTTCGCGATCCACGGCCGGCAGGTCCTTGCGCAGGCCGTTATAGTTGCCGAGTTCGCGATAGAGCTCCTGGATGCGGCCGGAGGCGGCGAGCATGGCGTCATCGACCGCTATGCCCTCAAGCTTGCCGGCGAGATCCCGCCCATCCGTCTCCAGCCGGGCGATCTCCTGCTTCAGCCGCTCCTGACGCTCCAGAAGCACGCGAAGCCGTTCGGCAGAACCATCCTCGATGCCGTCGAGATCGGCGAAGACCTCCAGCGCCCGGGTCTCTGCGTCGATGTCGTCTATCAGCGGCTTCCAGCGTTTCAGGCGGGAGAGCCGCTCGATGGCATGGCCGGTCTCCTTGCGCTCTACCGCGAGCGCCGCCATTTTTGCATCCAGCTCGGCGCGCGCTTCCGAAAGCTTCTTCCAGACATCGGACCGCAGCGTATGATCGCGCTCCGCCTTGCGGGCGGCCTCATAGCGATCAAGCACCTGGTAGAACAGCCGGTTCTGCGACTTGCGCTCGGCGAAGATGCCGTCGGCCTGCTGGTCGAGCTTCTGGCGCAGGTCGCGCATGCCCATCATGCCGGAGGCGGCGGAGAACAGCAGGCTGCCGATCTCGCCCGAGGAATGCAGCATGATGTCGGCGCCCTTGCGCAGCGCATCGGTATCGAGACCGAAGGCGCGCTCGAAGACGTCGCGGCCAAGCGTTCCGAGATAGGGGCTCAGCGCGTCGTCGGAGAGTGGCTCCTCCGCGTCGGTGGCCGCGACCAGCGCGTTCTTGCGCGCCTTGCGGCGGCGGAAACTGATTTCCGCACCGTTGCGGGCAACGAGTTCCGCACCGACGCGCAGGTCACGGTTATCCATTCCAAAAGCATACTTCGGCTTTTGGTCCGGGAAGCCAAAGAGGAGATCGGAAATGGCCGACAGTGCGGAGGATTTTCCCGCCTCATTCGGACCGTAGACGACATGCAGGCCGGCATCGGCGCGAAAGTCCAGATGCCGTCCGGAGAACTTGCCGTAGCGCAGGAGATCAAGGGACTTGAAGCGCATCGCGTCAGTCTCCCCGCCGTGCCGAGGCGATCAGCAGCTCGCGGGCCTCTTCCAGAAGCGCGCGAGCATCGGCGCCGAGTGGCAGGTCTGCCGGCGCACTGCCGGGCGGCATCTTGACGGCAATCTCGGCGATGCGCGCTTCGGCGAGCGCCAGCATCTCCGGCGAGAAGACGTGACCGTCGATCAGGCCTTCGAGATCGAGGCCGTCGAAATGATCGCGCGCCGCCTCGTCCTGCGGAAGCTCAATCGCCAGTTCCAGCTTTTCCAGCCAGAGATCGGCGCCGGCCCGGTGGCAGGCCGCCTGCACCTCGTCGCGGAAATCCGGCCCGGCAGCGGCGATGTCGTGCTTGAGATGCGAGCGGCCGAAAAGCCGCAGCCGCAGCGCCGCCGGCCTGCCCTCCATGGAAGCGGCGACCGGCGCAAGGGCCTGTTCGACCCGCATCAGAAGGGCCGGCATGGTATCATCCGGCATGACCTCGACAGTCGCGGCTGCAAAACGGGCCTCATCGACGATCAGTCGCTCGTGGCGGAGTGCGCCATCCTCGACGGTGACAAGAACGGCGCCCCTCGCCCCCTGCTCGCGAATGCTGCGGCCCTGGATATTGCCCGGGAAGATGACCGGCGGATCCTCGGCGATCACCTCGTATTCGTGCACATGGCCGAGCGCCCAGTAGTCGTATCCCCTCGACTTGAGGTCATCGAGCGAGCACGGCGCGTAGGGCGCATGCGGTTCGCGGCCGGTGAGCGAGGTGTGCAGGACGCCAATGTTGAAGACGCCGGGCTCGGCCTGCGGATAGGTGATCGCCAGATTGTCGTTGGCCGAGCGGTTGGCGAAGCCCTGCCCGTGCAGCGCCACCTTCAGGCCGTCGATGCGGAAGGTCTCCGGCTTGCGGGTCGAAAATTCGTACACGTTTTCCGGCAGGGTGATCGTCTTCGTGATCACGCTTTCGGCGTCGTGATTGCCGCGCAGAAAGTACACGGGTATGCCCGCCCGCGTCAGCCGCGCCACCTGGCGGTTATAGAAGAGCCCGATCGAATTGTCCGGCCAGTCGCCGTCATAGACATCCCCGGCGATGATGACGAAATCGACCTGAAGCTCCACGGCCCGGTCGACGAGATTGGTGAAGGCCTTGCGGCTTGCCTCGACGAACAGTTTCGCCACCTCGGCGTCCTTCAGCGCCAGCCCCTGGAAGGGACTGCCGAGATGCAGGTCGGCGGCATGGATGAAGCGGAAAGAGGTCATTCGTCCTTCGGTCGGTTGGGCATGCGCATCCGTTTTAGGCAATTGCGGCGGTCATGCCTATGGTCATCGGCCCGTCCTCCACCATATTCACCCAGGAGCCGGCGAACTTGTGCGGCCTTCAGGCCGCTGCTATGCCGCATCCAACGCAGACAAGGAGGATAGTCATGCATTACCGCCCATTCGGTCGGACGACATTCACTGTTTCGGAAATCGGCTTCGGCGCCTGGCAGATCGGCGGCAGCTGGGGCGATGTCAGCGAGACCGACGGCCGCGACGCGCTGAACGCTGCGCTCGACAACGGCGTGACCTTCATCGATACGGCCGACGTCTACGGCGACGGCCGGTCGGAAAAGATCATTGCCGAGGTGCTGAAGGCGCGCGGCGGCGAGCGGCCCATGGTCGCCACCAAGGCCGGACGGCGGCTGAACCCGCATGTCGCCGACGGTTACAACAAGAAGAACCTTGAAGCCTTCGTCGACCGCAGCCTTGCCAATCTCGGCGTCGAACGCCTCGATCTCGTGCAGCTCCACTGCCCGCCGACCGAGGTTTTCTATCGCCCCGAGACGTTCGCCGCGCTCGACGAGCTGAAGGCGGCCGGCAAGGTCGGCGATTACGGCGTCAGCGTTGAAAAGGTCGAGGAAGCGCTGAAGGCCATCGAGTATCCGGGCGTCGTCAGCGTCCAGATCATCTTCAACATGTTCCGCCAGCGCCCGGCGGGCCTGTTCTTCGACGAAGCACGGAAGAAGAACGTCGCCGTGATCGCCCGCGTGCCGCTGGCAAGCGGCCTGCTCTCCGGCAAGATCACCGCCGAGACAAAATTCGACGCCGAGGATCACCGCAACTTCAACCGCAATGGCGAGGCCTTCGATGTCGGAGAGACCTTTGCCGGCGTGCCGTTCGAAACCGGCCTGCAGGCGGTCGAGGAGATCCGCAAGCTGGTGCCGGAAGGTGCAAGCATGGCCGCCTTCGCGCTGAAATGGATCCTGATGCATGATGCCGTCACCGTCGTCATTCCGGGCGCGCGCAACGCCGCGCAAGCGAAGTCGAACGCGGCAGCCGCCGAGCTCTCGGCACTTTCCGCCGACGTGATGAAGGCCGCCGAGGACGTCTATGCCCGACTGATCGCCTCGCACGTTCACCAGCGCTGGTAGGAAACGTCAAAGAGGCCCGGCATCGCTGCCGGGCCTCTCGTTACATGATCCTGATATGAGATCAGTTGGTCTTGTTCAGATTGACGGCCCAGAACAGGGTTTCGCCGGAGGAGTCGTCGACGCCGTCATTGTCGGTCACGGCATAGGCCTGTCCCGAGGCGTCGATGGTGAAGCCTTCGATCTTGTCGACGGCATAGCCGTGGGTCGCGGCCAGCATGTCCGGCAGCAGGTCGTGGGCCAGTTCCTTCTTGACCGTCGGCAGCTCGCCGCCGAGCGGCGCCGGCTTAAGCTCGGAAAGCGCGACCTTGTAGATCTTCTTCAGCTTGGCAGCTTCGCCGATCTGGTTATCGCGCTCGACGATATAGGCATAGTCGCCATTGGCGGTAATTTCGGACAGGCCAACCCATCCGGCTTCACCCTTGTCGAGCGGGTAGCGCACGGCGCCCCATTCCTTCGAGGACGGCTTGTAGGAGACGAGCTTGACGAAGCCCTTCTCGTCATCCTTCCATTCGCGCTGCATGGCCATCCACAGCGTCTCGCCGTCGCCTTCGCCGACCTTGGTGATGCCTTCGAAGCCGAAGCGCACCTGATTGGCGTTCAGAGATTCCGGAATGTCGATTACCTGATCAACGGCACCATCGGCGCCGGCGTGGAAGATCTGATGCGGCACGTCCTTTTCCGGATTGCCTTCGTTGGCGATCCAGAAGCCGCCCTTGCCGTCGAGCGTCAGGCCTTCCATGTCGCGGTGCTCCATCGGCGCGCCGTCCTTGGTGATGCGGATGGCGTCCGTGATGACCGCGGGCTTCTGCGTCGCGTCGATGACGAAGATCGACGGCTGCGCCGAATAGAAGCTGTCATTGGTGGCATAGAGCTTGCCGGGGGTCGTGGTATCCGCGGCCAGGCTCGACAGGGCCCCGAAACCGAGCGGATTGCCGTCCTTGTCGTTGGCCGAGACGATTTCCGGGAATGCCTTCTCGCCTTCGCCAAGCTCGTAGAGCATGACATGCGAGCGGGCGCCGCCATCCTCGACCAGGTCGGCCTCGTTGGCCGTGGCGACCAGATTGCGCTGCGGAACGGCGATGATGCCTTCCGGAGCCACGCCCGACGGCACGATCTGCATCAGTTCCGGCTCGGCGCCGGTATCCTTGTAGATGCCGACGACGGAAGCGCGCTCGGACATGACGAAGATGTACTGCTGGTCGCCGAATTTCGCGACCTCCAGGCCTTCCAGCTCGACGCCCTTCTTGCCGGCGCGCTTGTCAGGGAACATGCCGAGCTTGGCGATCTCGCGCTCAAGGCTCGGGCCGGACTCGTAGAGGACCTTGCCGGCCGTGTCGAAGATGGTGAAGCCGCGCGAACCGCCTTCGTAGTCGCCCTCATTGGCGACGACAACGCGATTGTCATCCAGCCACTGGATCGAGTCGGGCTCGCGCTTGACGCCCTTCAGCGAACCGGTGAAGTCGAGCTTGCCGTCCTTCTCGATGTCAACACCATCGATATCGACCGCACCGGCGGTGAAGTGCGAGGTAACTTCGCCGGTCTTGCCGTCGACGATGACGATGTGGTTGTTTTCCTGCAGCGTCAGGGCGATCTGGCCCTTGCCGTTGATGTCGACGAATTCCGGCTCCGGATCTTCCGGTGCGATCTCGGCAAGACCGGTGACGTCGATCTTCTTCAGGCCGGCGCAATCGGCAGCGCCATCCTTGAAGGGAATGGTAACGAGATAGCCGGCCGGCATTTGCGGCAGCTTGCCGTCGTTCAGTTCTTCATTGCGCTCGTTCTCGATGGCAATGGCGGCAAAGGAGCCATCCGGCGCGATCGCGATCGAGTCCGGCTGGCCGCCGAGATCGCAGGAGGCCTCGATGGCGCGGCTCTTGACGTCGATGGTCAAAAGCTTGCCGCTGGTCTTGACGTAGTCCTCGGAGGTGTTGACCGCGGCGAAGACCTTGCCGAAACGGGCGGCGACCGAGGTCGGCTCGCCATCGGCCATGACGGCGCCGAGCGGCTTCGGCGCCTTCGGATCGGTGATGTCGACGAAACCGACTGCACCGAGCGGGCTATCGGAATAGACAAGCGTGTTGCCGTCTTCCGTGGCGGTGATGATTTCCGACGAGGTCGGCGTCTTGGCGTCCTTGTCGGCCGGCAGGTTTGCCGCGACCGGGAAGGCTGCGATGCGGTTGAACACGGGTTCGGCGAATGCGGCTGCGGCGGTGGATGCCAGCAATGCTGCGGTCAGTGCCGCGCGGGAAAATGTCTTCGTCATGGGGACCCCCTGTCTCCTCGAATTGGAACCAGGCGGTTGTGCGCATGCTGCATGACAGGCGCATGACAGCGGGGGCTCATATGCGACGATTTTGCACAGAGACCAAAGAAAACCCAGCAAAAGCCGGGTTTTCGAAGGTCAGGCTGGCCGGCGCCGCCGCTCGTTGTGCATGATGAACAGCGAGGCCCCGAGGATCAGCACCGCGCCGATCCAGAAGGAGACGGT
The DNA here is from genome assembly GCF_052908375.1 of Rhizobium sp. PAMB 3174. Taxonomy (NCBI): domain Bacteria; kingdom Pseudomonadati; phylum Pseudomonadota; class Alphaproteobacteria; order Hyphomicrobiales; family Rhizobiaceae; genus Rhizobium; species Rhizobium sp. PAMB 3174. The sequence goes on from NZ_CM128608.1 coordinate 2,128,839, forward strand.
CGGCGCGTAGCCGAAGACGACCCAGCCGGCGAGCACGTTGAGCGGCAGCTTGAGATCGTCGAACGGCTGCACGTAGGCCGCGTCGGCAGCGCGGTAAGCCCTGGTCAGGAGATACTGTGCGGCGGCCGTCAGGACGCCCATCAGCACCAGAAGTCCAAGCGCCAGGCCGGTCGGCACGGCAAAACCGGCGCCGGCCGCCAGAACGCCGTTGACCGGCGTCAGCAGGACGAGAAGCCAGATGGTGATCGTCTCGGGCTTCTCATAGGCCGTCAGGTTCTTGGTGATCAGCGAAGCGCCGCCCCAAAGCAGCGCCGCGATGATCGGCAGGAGTGCCGCCGGCGTGAAGGCTTCCGACCAGGGCTGCAGGATGATCATCGCGCCGGTGAAGCCGGTCGCGGTCGCCAGCCAGCGCACCGCCCCCACCCGCTCGCCGAGGAAGAAGCGGGCGCCGAGGATGATGAAGAAGGGCGAGGTCATGACGAGCGCGATCGCCTGGCCGATCGGCACGGAGGCAAGGCCGACGACCCAGGCCTCGACGCCGAGCGCCGAGAGCACGACGCGCAGAAGGTGATGCCACGGCCGGGCCGTGCGCATGGCGCCGAGGCCGAGCCGCCAGATGACCGGCACGGACAGCACGGAGGCAAACGCATATTGCCAGAAGGCTGCGGCGGCCGGCGGAAAGCCGAGCCGCATCGTCACCCATTGGGTGGCGGTATTGATACCCGCAAAGGCGACACCGGCTGCGACCATCAGGATCGCGGCCGCCACCGGGCGGGACGGGTTGAGCGCTAGGGAGCTCTGATTCATGTCTTTGCTTCTCCAAAAGAGACCAACACAAATCAGGACGCATGAGGTTGAAACGGCTTCAAGCCCGCGCAGGAAACCCGCCCGGATTGCGACCGTCTCTCTCATTCTCTTCCATCCGGACTATGACCGTCGGCTCCGGAATCACACCGGATCTGCTGACCCGCCGGATACACATCCAACGGCGCTCGCGGGCTTGGGGACGAACCCGTTACCGCCGGTGGGGACTTTCACCCCGCCCTGAGAACAGCCCACAGATAGGATATCCCGACGCACCGGGCAAGAGCGCGGGCGTTTCCGGATTGTTGACGGTGCATCACCCGGATGCGCTCCGATTTCGAGAGTGGCCGGAGCCTGCCGGACTAAAGGCCAATCAAGCCCGCTTTCGTCGGCCTGAACCCGCAGCGATGATAAAACTCCTCAAGATGCGGTTCAAAATCCACATGCAGCCATCGAGCCCCACGACTTCCGGCAAGGGCGATAGCCTCTTTCACAAGCCGGCTCGCCACGCCCTGCCTGCGAAACGCGGGAAGAACGCAAGTGTCCAGTATGAACGCATGGATGCCACCATCCCAGGCAACATTGACAAAGCCGACGATGGTATCGCCTTCATATGCACCCACATGACCGAGGCCCCGTTTCAATACATCGGACATGGAGGCCGACGGCTCCTGCCCCCATGCCTCCCGCCACAAAACGGTCAGCGCTTCAACCGATGGGAACGGATCAATCCTGTATTCCAATGCGGCATCTCCGTTATCAGATCGACCCAGGGCAAGAATCTCTATCACGATCCGAGGCCTTCCCTCCATGAGCAGGTCACTGACATCGTCGCGTTGAAGTTGTATACCCCCACTCGGTCATCGAACGCATTGCCGCTGGCTATCAGAAATTGACATGAGGGACCGATTTCCAATGACTAAAACACCAATGCGTCTTGCCGCAGTCCTGCTGCTCATCTCCGCGATCAATCTCACCGTCATGATCCCCGGCGGGCCTATCGAAGTCAGGAGCTTCGCAAGCATCTCGCCGACGATCCTGGCGAGCTTCAATGCCTTCCTCACCATTCTGGGCATGGGCAGCTACGCCCTCGCCTTCTTCCTGTTTTCCGGACGGCGCTGGGCGCTCGTTCCCGCATTGCTCGCGGGCACCGGCTATTTTGCCGTGTATGTGCTGGACCTTGGAGGCATATTCCCGGTCTCCGACGATCCGATGCCCCGCCTGCTCCTCATCCTGGAGACTGCCGGAGCGATCCTGTCGCTGCCGCTCATCGCCCTTACCGCCTCGCTCACCCGCTTGCCCCATACAGATGCCGAAACGAAAACGGACGTCCATATCGACTGGCGACTTATGGGCGGCGCCGCAATCCTCGCCATCGCCATCGTCGTGTTTGCCACCTATGCGGCGATGGGCCTCTGAAACAGGAAAACCCGGTGCATTACTGCACCGGGTTTGAAACTCAATTCCTGTTTCCCAGCGAGGTGCCGGGAAAGACGTCAACATGAATTAGTTGACGGCGTCCTTCAGGCCCTTGCCGGCCGTGAACTTCGGAACGTTGCGAGCCGGGATATCGACTTCAGCGCCCGTGGACGGGTTGCGGCCCTTGGAGGCTGCACGATGCGAAACGGTGAAGCTGCCGAAGCCGGCGAGACGGATGTCGCCACCGTTCTTGAGTTCAGCCTGAACGGTTTCGAAGAGCGCGTCGACTGCGGAAGCTGCATCTGCCTTGGTCAGACCGGCCTTTTCTGCAACTGCGGACACGAGTTCATTCTTGTTCATGTTTCCACCCCTTTCATTGGTATGAAACGACTCATTATCAAGCTCGGCGAGAGCATAGGGGAGCTATCGCCTGCTGCAAGCCAAAAGCCTTGCTACGCAGGGAAAAGCAAGCGTTTTTCGTTCGTATTTCACAAAAAAGGCCGGCATAAATGCCGGCCTTTCGGTAAAATGTATCACTTCGGTCACAGAGCGGTCACGAGCTGACCGCGCCGCGCTCAGTGCGCGATCGTGCCGGCCGAATCGTCGGCAGCGTCCTTGCCTGCGATTGCAGGCACTTCCACCGGCGGCTCCCATTCGATCGGCTCGAGCTTGCGAACGAGCGCGTGCTCGAGCACTTCGCCCATACGCGAGACCGGAATGATCTCCATGTTGTTCTTCACATTGTCCGGAATGTCGGCCAGATCCTTGGCGTTTTCTTCTGGAATGAGAACCTTCTTGATGCCGCCGCGAAGAGCCGCGAGCAGCTTTTCCTTCAGGCCGCCGATCGGCAGAACCCGACCGCGGAGCGTGATTTCACCGGTCATCGCAACGTCCTTGGACACCGGCACGCCGGTCATGATCGACACGATGGCCGTTGCCATTGCGACGCCTGCCGACGGGCCGTCCTTCGGGGTAGCACCCTCCGGAACATGGACGTGGATATCCGCCTTGTCGAAGCGCGGCGGCTCGATGCCGAAATCGATCGCCCGCGAGCGGACATAGGATGCCGCCGCCGAAATCGATTCCTTCATCACTTCCTTCAGGTTGCCGGTCACCGTCATGCGGCCCTTGCCACCCGGCATCATCACGCCTTCGATCGTCAGCAATTCACCGCCGACTTCCGTCCACGCGAGACCGGTGACGACACCGACCTGATCCTCGCGCTCGGCTTCACCATGACGGAACCGCGGCACGCCGAGGTAGTCATGGATGTTGTCGGCCGTCACGTTGACGCTGGTGACCTTGCCCTTGATGATCTCGGTCACGGCCTTGCGGGCGAGCTTCATCAGCTCACGCTCGAAGGACCGCACACCGGCTTCGCGGGTGTACTGACGAATGACCGCCATCAGCGCGTCGTCGCTGACCGAGAATTCCTTCGGCTGCAGCGCATGCTCGCGGATGGCCTTCGGCAGCAGGTGCCGCTTGGCGATCTCGGCCTTTTCGTCTTCCGTGTAGCCGGCGATCCGGATGATCTCCATGCGGTCCATCAGCGGACCCGGAATGTTGAGCGTGTTGGCCGTGGTGATGAACATCACGTTCGACAGGTCGTACTCGACTTCCAGGTAGTGGTCCATGAAGGTCGAGTTCTGCTCCGGATCGAGCACCTCAAGCAGCGCCGACGACGGATCGCCACGGAAATCCATGCCCATCTTGTCGATTTCGTCGAGCAGGAAGAGCGGGTTGGCCTTCTTCGCCTTCTTCATCGACTGGATGACCTTGCCGGGCATCGAGCCGATATAGGTGCGGCGGTGGCCACGGATTTCGGCTTCATCGCGAACGCCGCCGAGCGCCATGCGGATGTACTCACGGCCGGTCGCCTTGGCGATCGACTTGGCGAGCGAGGTCTTGCCGACGCCCGGAGGACCGACGAGGCACAGGATCGGACCCTTGATCTTCGAGGCGCGGGCCTGCACGGCGAGATATTCGACGATGCGTTCCTTGACCTTGTCGAGACCGAAGTGATCCTCTTCCAGCACCTTTTCGGCGAGGTTGAGGTCCGTCTTGATCTTCGACTTCTTGCCCCAGGGCAGGCCCAGCAGCCAGTCGAGGTAATTGCGCACGACGGTGGCTTCGGCCGACATCGGGCTCATCTGGCGCAGCTTCTTCAGTTCGGCGTCCGCCTTTTCGCGGCCCTCCTTGGAAAGCTTCGTCTTCTTGATGCGCTCTTCCAGTTCGGCCATCTCGTCACGGCCGTCCTCGGCGTCGCCCAGTTCCTTCTGGATCGCCTTCATCTGCTCGTTGAGATAGTACTCGCGCTGGGTCTTCTCCATCTGACGCTTGACGCGCGAGCGGATCCGCTTTTCGACCTGCAGCACGGAAATCTCGCCTTCCATGAAGCCGAGCGCCTTTTCGAGGCGTTCCTTGACGCTGGTGGTTTCCAGCATCTCCTGCTTCTCGGTGATCTTGATCGACAGGTGCGAGGCAACCGTATCGGCGAGCTTGGAATAGTCGTCGATCTGGCTGGCGGCGCCCACCACTTCCGGCGAAATCTTCTTGTTGAGCTTCACATAGTTCTCAAACTCGGAGACGACGGAGCGAGCGAGTGCTTCCACCTCGACCGGATCGTCGCCCGGCTCTGGCAGGATTTCGGCAACGGCTTCATAATATTCCGGGCGACTGCCATAGCCGCTAATCGTTGCGCGCGCCTTGCCTTCCACCAGCACCTTGACGGTGCCGTCGGGCAGCTTGAGCAATTGCAGCACATTGGCGACGGTGCCGACATCGTACATGGCGGACGGATCCGGATCGTCGTCACCGGCATTGAGCTGGGTGACAAGCATGATCTGCTTGTCCGACCCCATGACTTCCTCAAGCGCACGGATCGATTTTTCACGGCCGACGAAGAGCGGCACGATCATGTGCGGGAACACCACGATGTCGCGCAAAGGCAGCACCGGATACAGCGTTGCCTGTTTTGCAGCTGACGTTTCTTGCGTCATTTCATGTCCTTTCAAGGGTTCCGTTTCCGGAACAATCGCCAAGGCTTGGGAGGCTTCCAGGCGATATCGGTTGTTTACTAACAGTTGGAGTATCGCCTGGTCGTTTTCAAGGGCACCGCCCGTCCCCACAACCCTTCGTCACCCTAAGCCCGAAGCCTGAAATCGAGGCTAGCCGAGCCACCTGTTCCGGAGCTTACCGACATCACACGCACAGCACCTGCACAGGCCGCAAATGGATTCGCACCATCTTCACCGTATTGAAGCCGGACCGCAACGGCAAAGCACGGCTTTTCAATGGCTAAGCGCAGAATCCAACCCGTTTTTGCGACATCTTCAACGCAAAAGGCCCGCACAGCGGCGGGCCTTTCGATATTCGTCGGAAGAAGCGAGCCCTACGCGGAAGCGTTGGCCTTTTCTTCCTGCCGGTCGGCATAGATGTAGAGCGGGCGGGCCGCACCGGTCACGACCTCGTCCGAGATCACGACTTCGCGAACGCCTTCAAGCGTCGGCAGTTCGAACATGGTGTCGAGCAGGATCTTCTCCATGATCGAGCGCAGACCGCGGGCACCCGTCTTGCGCACGATCGCCCGGCGGGCAATCTCGCGCAGCGCGTCCTCGTGGAAGGTCAATTCGATGTCTTCCATCTCGAACAGGCGCTGGTACTGCTTGACGAGCGCGTTCTTCGGCTCCGACAGGATCTGGATCAGCGCATCCTCGTCGAGATCCTCGAGCGTCGCCAGGACCGGCAGACGGCCGATGAATTCGGGGATGAGACCGAACTTCACCAGATCTTCCGGTTCCAGTTCACGCAGCACGGCACCGACGCGACGGTCGTCCGGCGCCTTGACGGTGGCGCCGAAGCCGATCGAGGTCTTCTCGCCACGGGCGGAGATGATCTTGTCGAGGCCGGCAAACGCGCCGCCGCAAATGAAGAGGATGTTGGTCGTGTCCACCTGCAGGAACTCCTGCTGCGGATGCTTGCGGCCGCCCTGCGGCGGTACGGAAGCGACCGTACCTTCCATGATCTTCAGAAGCGCCTGCTGCACGCCCTCGCCCGACACGTCGCGGGTGATCGAGGGGTTGTCCGACTTGCGGCTGATCTTGTCGACTTCGTCGATGTAGACAATGCCGCGCTGCGCCCGCTCGACGTTGTAGTCGGCGGCCTGCAGAAGCTTCAGAATGATGTTTTCGACATCCTCGCCGACATAGCCGGCTTCGGTCAGCGTCGTCGCATCGGCCATGGTGAACGGCACGTCGATGATGCGGGCGAGCGTCTGCGCAAGATAGGTCTTGCCGCAGCCGGTCGGACCGACAAGCAGGATGTTCGACTTTGCAAGCTCGACGTCGCTGCCCTTGGAGGCATGCGCGAGGCGCTTGTAGTGATTGTGTACCGCGACCGACAGGATGCGCTTGGCGCCCTTCTGACCGATCACGTATTCGTCGAGGACCTCCATGATGTCCTGCGGCGTGGGGACGCCGTCACGGGACTTGACCATAGAGGACTTGTTCTCTTCACGGATGATATCCATGCACAATTCGACGCATTCATCGCAGATGAATACCGTCGGTCCGGCAATCAGTTTCCGGACTTCGTGCTGGCTCTTGCCGCAGAACGAACAATAGAGGGTGTTCTTGGAGTCACCGCCGTTGCTGCCGCTGACCTTGCTCATATCCTATTCCCTTCCAGCACGACGCGACGCTTTCCGAACGAAAAGGTTTCGCGCACATTAATCGCCGCTGATGGGGCCCATTCGGTCTCTTCGCCACCACCAGCCTCGTTTTCAGGGGCACTGACCGGAACCAAACCTTTTCGTGTTTGAATTCCGGAGGCAACGCATTCCCCTGAAACCCAAAAGCTATGTCACAAAACTTCAACATAGCCTTAAGACGCACTATTAACCGGTTTTTGAGCCGAGGCCATCCCCCAAAATGTTTTGAGGGCGGCCAAGGGCCGTCAACGGTCATTTCACGCGGCGTCGCCTTCGGTCTCGGCGCGTGACGTCAGTACCTTGTCGATGAGGCCCCAGTCCTGGGCTTCATTGGCATCCATGAAGTTGTCGCGGTCGAGCGAAGTTTCAACTTCCTCGTAGGTACGGCCGCAATGCTTCACGTAAATTTCATTCAGGCGACGCTTCATCTTCAGGATGTCGCGGGCGTGGCGCTCGATGTCGGACGCCTGCCCCTGGAAACCACCGGACGGCTGGTGGACCATGATGCGCGCGTTCGGCGTCGCAAACCGCATGCCCTTCTCGCCGGCGGCGAGGAGAAGCGAGCCCATGGACGCGGCCTGGCCGATGCAGAGCGTCGTCACGGCCGGACGGATGAACTGCATCGTGTCATAGATCGCCATGCCGGAGGTGACAACACCGCCCGGCGAATTGATGTAGAGAGCGATTTCCTTCTTCGGGTTTTCCGCTTCCAGGAACAGGAGCTGCGCGCAAACCAGCGACGCGATATGATCCTCCACGGGGCCCGTCAGGAAGATAATCCGCTCTTTGAGAAGCCTGGAATAGATATCGTAGGAGCGTTCCCCGCGGTTGGTCTGCTCGACGACCATCGGCACCAGGGCCAAGGCGGTATCAACTGGGTTTCTCATTTGCTTCCTTTATCCAACGCATTCCCGGCTTGCGCCCGGAATCAGTAAATTCATCCAATCCCTACATAGAGCGTCGGGGTACGCAACTTCAAGAGATGCGCCCGATAAGCTTGAAAAGCGTTTTCCCGGCTTTTTGCAGGCAGATCGGCTCCAGTGGTCGCGGCCTTTTTCCCAACTGCCGCATTAATTACCAGTTACGCAGGCACGACCCCACCGGTTTTCACGCTGGACGTGGTTAAGCAATACTGAATTTCCACAAGCCGGCGGTGGCGTCGCGGGTTGCCGCAACCCAAGTACACACGCACAGGTTTTTGCTTATCTGTTGTCAAATTTTAATGAGCGACATCAGTGCTATTTAAGCATCTGTCAATGCGTCACAGTTTAGGTTGACGTTACGCAACGAACAGGCCCCTGAAGACATTGCCCGACCTACACACCGGAATGCTGTTTCTAACGGTAGAGACATTGACATTGTCAGTGCTCCTGCTGGTCGTATGGCTGAATTCGCCACGCAGCCAGTTTTACCTGTACTGGAGCCTCGGTTTCGCGTTTCGGAGCGCCGGCCTCATCGCGCTTACCCTCAACAGCCGCACGCCGGGAATGCTGCCGCCGGAATTTCCCAATGCCCTGACACTCTGGGGCATGAGCTTCTGGCTGGTGGGGATGCACAAGCTGTCGGGCCGCGCGGTACCGCCGAGCATACTCCTTCCCGTCGCGACATGGCTGATCGGCATGCAGTTGCCGGGTGCGCAGGACAACCTCGTCTATCGCTCGGCCTTGTACGGCGTGTCCATGGTGAGCGGCTGTCTGATGCTCGCCTCAGCCTCGCTTTCGATTCCCGTCGGCCGGGCGGTCCAGCGCCACATCATCTGCGGGCTCTGGATCATCTTTGCGCTCAACTCCACCGTCATCGCGGCCTGCGTTGCGATCGAACAGCCCGCCGACATCCTCGAGCTTTCCGTAGGACCTGTGTGTGGCGCGATCGGCGCCGCCGGTCTGATCGCCATGGTCATCACATGGGCAAGCATCGTCATGGAGATGTCCCAGAGCCGCCTGCGCCACCTGGCGAGCTGCGATCCGCTGACCGGGGCGCTCAACCGGCGCGGCCTCGAGGAAGCGTTCTGTCCCATGATCGAGCGCGGCAAGCCGGCATCGCTGGTTTCCATCCTGGTATTCGACCTCGACCACTTCAAGCAGATCAACGACCGCCACAGCCATGACGCGGGCGACCAGGTGCTGATCGCCTTCGCGAAGCTCGCCCGTGAGGTGATCGGCGAGCGGGGGATTGTCGCGCGCAGCGGCGGCGAGGAATTTGTCGCCGCCCTTCCCGTTGCGGGCCATCCCGAAGCGATCGCCCATGCGGAGACCATTCGCCTGCGTTTCGGCTCCACCGCCCACCCAACGAAATCGGGCTCCGTCGGCGCCACGGTCAGCATCGGTATCGCCTGCATGCCCCACGATCAGGCCGACATCGACGGCCTGATGCATGCCGCCGATACCGCGCTTTACGAGGCCAAGGCCCGCGGCCGCAACCGCAGCGCCTTCCTGCACGACGGCGCCGTGCATGTGGTCAGGTGCTGCAACGAGGGCGATGCGCCTGCCAACGACCCGGGCAGCGCGGACCGCTCTCCCGAAGCTGCCGTGCCTCAGCCCTTTCGTCCCCGTTTCGTCCAGGCCGGTTGAAAAAGCGACCGGACCGCTATCCGCCTTTTTCAAAATCCGCTAAATCGCTCGGCATGACATCTCCAGACTTCATGCACATCGATGGCGACAATCGCCGCGTATCGCTCGACGCCGCAAATCCGGCGTTCTACGGCAGCCCGAACGCGGTCTACGCACGGCTTCACGCCGCCTGCCCCACCTTCTTCTGGGAGGAACGGCGGCAATGGTTCTTTGCGGGTTACGACCATGTCAACGGCCTGCTCCGGGACCGCCGGTTCGGCCGGCAGATCACCCACATCGCCAGCCGCGAAGAGCTGGGGCTCGCCGACGATCCACCGCATATCGCCGATTTCGTGCAATCCGAGGCGCATTCGCTGCTGGCCATCGAGCCGCCGGAACACACACGGCTGAGAACGCTGGTCAACCGCGCCTTCGTCTCGCGCCATATCGAGAAGCTGGCGCCGGAGATCGCCGCGCTCGCCCATTCGCTGATCGACGGCTTCGAGAAGGACGGCGGGACCGAACTGCTGTCGCGCTTTGCCGAGATCATTCCGGTGACGATCATCGCCCGGATGATCGGCATCCCGGACGACATGTGCCGGCAGCTGCTGGACTGGTCGCACGCCTATGTGCGCATGTACATGTTCAACCGGACGAAGGAGGACGAGATTGCCGCCAACCGGGTGGCGAAGGAGTTTTCCGACTACGTGCGCACCATTATTGCCGAGCGCCGGGCGGAGCCGCGCGACGACCTGATGTCGCACATGATCCACACGGAGCACAAAGGCCAGTACCTGACCGAGGATGAGCTGATCTCGACGACGATCGTGCTGCTGAACGCCGGTCACGAGGCGACCGTGCATCAGATCGGCAATTCGATGCGGGTCATTCTCGAAAGCGACCTCGATCAAAAAGACCTGTTTCGCGATGCAGCCGCGACCGAACTGACGGTCGAGGAATGTCTGCGCATCTGCGCGCCGGTGCATGTCTTCGAGCGCTGGGCGCTGGAGGATGTCGAAATCGACGGGGTCTCACTGAAGCGTGGCGACGAGATCGCCCTGATACTTGCCGCCGCCAACCTGGATCCGCTGAAATACACCGATCCGCTCACATTCAAGCCGGACCGCAAGGAAGCGCCGAACCTCTCCTTCGGCGCCGGCATCCATTTCTGCATCGGTGCGCCGCTCGCCCGGCTGGAACTCAACATCGCCCTGCCGATCCTGTTCGAGCGGCTGCCGGGCATGAGGATCGCCGAGACGCCCGTGGTCAAGGACGTCTACCATTTTCACGGGCTCGAAAGGCTCGATCTTCAGTGGTGAGCGGCGCGTCTCTCGCGCTATGACGTTTCCGAGGCGTAGCGGTTCTGCAGCGCGTTGACCTGCTCACGCATGGCCTGCCTCAGCTCCTGTGGTGCAAGGATCTCGGCCTCGGCGCCGAGGCGCAGGAACTCCGACGTAGCCTGTCGAATTCCGCCACAGGGCAGCGTGACCGTCCGCCAGCCATCCGCGCCTTCCGGCTCCGCCACGGCAATGCGGGTGCGGACATAGAAGGGCGATATGTGTTCGAGGAGCCGCAAGCCCCATCTCGAGATGCGCAGGGTTGCGATGTTGGGATGCAGTTCCGCCTCAAGGCGCTGGGTGTTCTCGTCCCAGTAAGCCGTGAGGTTGAAATCGGCCGGGCGCTCGAAACGCTCTTCCGTGACGACAAGGTCCAGGATGCGGGAAATGCGGTAGGTTCGAACACCCGCCCGCTCCCCCGTTTCCGCGTTCGCTGCCATATACCAGGCACCGCCCTTCAACACGACGCCCAGAGGGGCCACTATGCGGGTCTTCTCCTCCGCCCAGGTGCGGTAGCGCATCCGGACCCGCTTGCTGTTCCAGACCGCGTCTGCGATGGCCTGGAGATGCAGAGGCTGCTCGCTCTCCCCGAACCAGGTCGGAGCGTCGAGATAGAAGCGCTGCTGCATGCGGGCGGCGCTCTGGCGCAGCTCTTCGGGCAGCGCCGCGGTCAGTTTCTTCTGTGCGCCGGCCATCAGCGTGCCGAGGCCGAGATCGGCGGCCGCCCCCGGCAGGCCGGAGAGAAACATCGCCTCCGCCTCTCCGGGAGAAAGACCGTTCAGCCGGACGCGATAGCCGTCGAGCAGACGATAGCCGCCGTCCGATCCGCGCTCCGAGTAGACAGGAATGCCGGCGGCGGACAATGCGTCGACATCGCGGTAGATGGTGCGTACAGAAACCTCGTTTTCCTCGGCGAGGGTCTCGGCCGTCACCAGCCCGCGGGCCTGCAGCGTGGTCAGGATGTTGATGAGGCGGCTTGCCCGCATATCGAAAATCTCCGTGTGCGGAGATTATCCTAAACCAACCTGACAAAAACTGACAGGTATGGCGCCGTACCCTGCCCTCATCGACATCCACAAACGGGAAAGGACGAGACCATGCCCACCAAGGAACCGATCACCCTTTATTATTCACCACAGACCCGGGCGACCGGCGTGCGGGTGCTGCTGGAAGAGCTCGGCGCGCCCTACCGGCTGCATGTGCTGAACATGAAGGCCGACGAACAGCGCAAGCCGGACTATCTCGCCATCAACCCGCTCGGCAAGGTGCCGGCGATACATCACGGCGACGCCTTCGTGACCGAACAGCCGGCCGTCTATCTGTATCTCGCCGACCTCTTTCCGGAAGCCGGGCTGACACCGGCGATCGGCGAGATAGACCGTGCAGCGTTCCTGCGCTGGATCGTCTATTACGGCAGCTGCTTCGAACCAGCCTTGGTCGACAAGTCGATGAACCGCGAGCCTGGAATGCGGAACTTCACGGTCTACAGCGATTATGACAGCATGCTTGGTGCGATCGAAAATGCGCTGACGCCCGGGCCCTATCTGCTCGGAGAACGCTTCAGCGCCGCCGATGTGCTCTGGGGGATCGCGCTGCAGTGGACGACCATGTTCGGCCTCGTCGAAGAGCGGCCGGTATTCCGCGCCTATATCGACCGCGTGACGTCACGTCCGGCCTTCAGGAAGGTCACCGAAGAGGACGTCATCATGGCGTTGGAACACGAGAAGGCAGCCGCGCAAAACGCGGCGTGACCGCCCTTCGCGAAGGGCGAGTGATCAAAGCTTGATGACGTAGTCCTTGCGAGTCGTTTCAACGACTTCCCAGGTTCCCTTGAAGCCGGGTCTCAGCACCATGCTGTCGCCCGCCTTCAGGTGGACCGGCTCGCCGCCCTCCTCGGTCAGGACGGAGTGGCCGGCAAGAATGTGGAAATATTCCCACTCGTCATAGACGATCCGCCATTTGCCGGGCGTGGCTTCCCAGACGCCTGCATAGAGGCCGCCATCAGCCTCCTCCAGGTTCCAGGTGCGGAATTGCGGATCGCCGGAGATCAGCCGGTCTGGCGCCGGAGCGCTCTCTTCCGGCTCGACGGTATCGAGGTCGAAACGCAGCATCTTTTCCATCGATTGTCTCCGGCGTTCCCTGTCTTTGCTCAGACGCCTGCCAGCGCCTGGTCGAGGTCGGCGATGATGTCCTTCACGTCCTCGATGCCGACCGACAGGCGGATGACGTCCGGCCCGGCGCCAGCGGCAATCTGCTGTTCTTCCGACAGCTGCCGGTGCGTGGTCGATGCCGGATGGATGACCAGCGAGCGGGTGTCACCGATATTGGCAAGATGCGAGAAGAGCTTCAGCGTCTCAACGAGCTTTTTGCCGGCCTCGTAGCCGCCCTTGACGCCGAAGGTGAAGACGGCGCCGGCGCCCTTGGGCGAATAGCGCTGCTGCAAGCCGTTGTTCGGATCGTCGGAAAGACCGGCGTAGCTGACCCACGCGACCTTCTCATGCTTCTTCAGCCACTCGGCGACGGCGAGAGCGTTGTCGCAATGGCGCTGCATGCGCAGCGGCAGCGTCTCGATGCCGGTCTGGATCATGAAGGCGTTGAACGGCGAGATCGACGGACCGAAGTCGCGCAGGCCGAGGACGCGGCAGGCGATCGCGAAGGCGAAATTGCCGAAGGTCTGATGCAGGACGATGCCGGCATATTCGGGACGCGGCTCGGAAAGCATCGGATAATTGCCGGACTTCGACCAGTCGAAGGCGCCACCGTCGACGATGATGCCGCCCATGGAATTGCCGTGGCCGCCCATGAACTTCGTCAACGAGTGGACGACGATGTCAGCGCCATGCTCGAGCGGACGCACGAGGTACGGCGTCGCCATGGTGTTGTCGACGATCAGCGGAATGCCGTGCTTCTGGGCGACCGCGGCGATCGCCGCGATGTCCGTGAAGGTGCCGGCCGGATTGGCGAGGCTTTCGATGAAGATCGCCCGCGTGCGGTCGTCGATCAGCGACTCGAACGACGACGGGTTGAAGGCATCGGCCCAGCGGACCTGCCAGTCGAAGCTCTTGAAGGCATGGCCGAACTGGTTGATCGAGCCGCCATAAAGCCGGTTGGCGGCGATGAAGTTGTCGCCCGGGCGCATCAGCGTGTGGAAGATCAGGAGCTGGGCGGCGTGGCCGGACGCCGTCGCCAGCGCGGCGGTTCCGCCTTCGAGCGCTGCGACACGCTCTTCGAGCACGGCCTGCGTCGGGTTCATGATGCGGGTGTATATATTGCCGAATTCCTGCAGGCCGAAGAGAGCGGCCGCATGGTCGGCGTCGCGGAAGGCGAACGACGTGGTCTGATAGATCGGCGTCGCGCGGGCTCCCGTCGTCGGATCGGGGGCCGCGCCGGCGTGGACTGCCATCGTGCTGAAACCAGGATTTTCCGAACTCATGCGATACTCCCTTTTGACTTTTTTGTGTTGCTGGATTGTGTAGCCATTTATCCCGCAGACAGCAATTGCAATCCGCCTGTGCCGATGCTGCCGATTTGACACGGATCAATGCCTGCCGCCGCCATCCGCCCCATTCTTCAAGCATGTGAAGGAGAAGGGCATGACAAACGCACAGCACAAGATTCTCGACCGGATCAGCGAATGGTGGGAGACTCGCCCGGCGCGGCAGTCCAGCGAACTCGCGGGCCTTTGCGAGTTCGACCTCGAAAGGCTGGCGCGGGACTGCGGCCTGCCGACGTCGGACTTCCTGGAGCTCGCCCGCAAGCCGCCGAATGCGGCGGCGGAAATGCCGGAGATGATGCGCGCGCTGAACATCGACCCCGTCGAGGTCGAGCTTGAACATCCCGCCGAGTTCCGCAACATGCAGGCGACCTGTGCGCTCTGCCCGTCGAAGGCCAAATGCCGGCGCGATCTCGGGCACGGCAGGGCCGATCAGAACTTCGATTCCTATTGCGGGAATGCAGACGCCCTGAACGGCATGCGCGCAGAACCGGACCTCCTGTACGAGTAGGAGACCGGCGTCAGCCGACCAGCCTCGGATGTTCGATCGCCGGGCATCGGTTCATGACGACCTTCAGGCCACCGGCCTCCGCCTTGGCGGCGGCCTTGTCGTCGCGGATCTCCAGCTGCCCCCATATGACGGCGGGTTTCGGCTCCATGGCAAGCGCTTCGTCGACGACGCCGTCCAGGAACTCCTTCGCCCGGAAAACGTCGACCATGTCCACGGGCTCCGGAACATCCGCAAGCCGGCCATAGGCGGTCTCGCCGTTGATCTCCTTGCCCGCCTGCCCCGGATTGACCGGAATGACGCGGTATCCCTTCGACTGAAGGAAGCGCATGACCCGATACGAGGGCCGCGCGGTGTTCGGCGAGGCTCCGACCAGCGCAATGGTTTTGACGCTGCTCAGGATGTCGGAAATATAGGCGTCGTCATAGTGATCATGGTTCATGTGTCGGGCCTCTTATCAATCTGTGGAACCGCCACAATTGAATGACAGTTATAGCTTTATCTAGGCACGACCATGCTCCGGGAGAAGACCATCATGAACCGCCTCGTTCTTTCCGCTCTGACGCTCGCCATCGCCGCCACGCCGGCACTGGCGATTTCCCGCTACAACACGACCAAGATGCAATGCGCCGCCATCCAGTCCGCGCTGGCGCGCGAGGGTGCTGCGATTCTGCGCTACCCGTCGAAGAACGTGGCGGGGCTGACGCTCTACGACCGTTATGTGCGTGACAGCGGCTACTGCGACTATCCGCGCGAGTACGCCAAGCGGGTGACGGTGCCGGCCCGCGACACCTCTGCCTGCCCCGTCCGGCAGTGCAAGGAACGCCAGCGGTTGTTCCGCTTTCCCCTCCACAGGAACAACTGAACTGCCGAGCGTTTCGACGCTCAGCTGTGCAGGGCGTGGTAGAGCAGCGGAAACTCGGTGACCGGGCATCGGTCCATGACGACCTTGATGCCGGCCCGTTCCGCCTTGGCCGCGGCGACATCGTCGCGCACGGTCAGCTGGCCCCAGATGACTTTCGGTCTCGGGATCATCGCCACCGCCTCGTCGACGACATCCTTGAAGTGGCTCGACTCGCGGAACACGTCGATCATGTCGACCGGCTCCGGGAGCACAGCGAGGCTTTCGTAGCAGAACTGGCCGAGGATCTCCCCGCCCGCATGAGCAGGATTGACCGGGAGGACGTGGTAGCCCTTGCCGAGCAGGAAGCCCATCACATTGTAGCTCGGGCGATGCTCGTCGGCAGACGCGCCGACGAGGGCGATGGTCTTGCAGGACGTCAGTATGTCCCGGATATAGTCGGAAGCGTATGCATCATGGTTCATGGCAGCTCCTTCCGTTCCGGCCTTCACCGGAACCGCGATGGCTCCCCGCCCAATTTCCCTGGCTGGAAGCATAAGCCAATTTCCTAACGAATTGCTTACGCGCCTCCGGGACCGCCTGTCCTCAGTCCGGCAGGACGACGTGACCGCTCTCGTCGAGCGGGAAAAAGGGATTGTGGGCCACTTCCCACAAATGCCCGTCCGGATCGGCGACATAGCCGGAATAACCGCCCCAGAACACCTTGCGTGGCGACTTGACCAGCGTCGCACCATTGGCGACGGCAAACTTGACGACCGCGTCGACGCCGGCGGGGCTGGCGACATTGTGGGCCAGCGTCACGCCGGAAAAGCCGGGCGGCGTATCCTCGACACCGGCATCCTCGGCAAGCGAGGCGCGGGAAAACAGGCCGAGCACCGTTCCCTTGAGCTGGATGAAGGTAACCGCGTCCTGGGAGGCGGAGGATTTCTTCCAGCCGAGCTTCTCGTAGAAGGCGGTGGACCGGGCGACGTCCGCCACTCCGAGCGTGACGAGCGATATGCGGCGATCGAGCGACATTGCGCATCTCCCTGGACAGTTTTGTTCTTGATATGTGTGTATTATGTTTTTTCTACGTTCGCAAACTGCCACCATTTTTGACTCACACATTGCGAGCGGGAAGTCTGCCATCGGTGCCGAAAAGCCCCGAAACCACGGGCCTCGGCCTTTATCTCAGGCGAACATCAATGCATAAAAAATGTGGTTTTATAATACCACATTATCAAGTCATTGTTTTTACTCGTCTTATTTTAATGTCGCAAGATTTGCGCATATTGACCACTTTCCGGACTTCGCCTATAAGCGCGCCAGATTGCGGGCCTCCTTCGGCTCGCATTCTTTTTGGCGCGCCCCGCGCTGCCAAATCAAGCAACAAGAAACGCCCTGGCGGCTTCGGCTGCAAGGGACCAGACAAAGAGAGAATTATTATGGCAACTTTCTCCCAGAAGCCCGCAGAGGTGGAGAAGAAGTGGGTCATCATCGACGCCGAAGGTCTCGTCGTCGGTCGCCTCGCTTCCATCATCGCGATGCGCCTGCGCGGCAAGCACAAGGCTACCTACACCCCTCACGTTGACGACGGCGACAACGTTATCGTCATCAACGCCGAGAAGGCCGTCCTGACCGGCAAGAAGTACACCGACAAGAAGTACTACTGGCACACCGGCTATCCGGGCGGCATCAAGGAACGTACGGCTCGCCAGATCATCGAAGGCCGCTTCCCGGAGCGCGTCATCGAGAAGGCCGTCGAGCGCATGATCCCGCGCGGCCCGCTCGGCCGTCGCCAGATGAAGAACCTGCGCGTCTACGCCGGCACGAACCATCCGCATGAAGCCCAGCAGCCGGTCTCCCTCGACGTGGCCAAGCTGAACAAGAAGAACGTAAGGAGCGCCTGATAATGGCTGATCTTTCTTCCCTGAAGGACCTCGCAGGCGAAACCGCCGCTGAAAACGCAGCACCGGTTCACGTCCGCAAGGTCGACAATCTCGGCCGCTCCTACGCGACCGGCAAGCGCAAGAACGCCGTCGCCCGCGTCTGGGTCAAGGCCGGCACCGGCAAGATCACCGTCAACGGCAAGGACTTCACCGGCTACTTCGCACGCCCGGTTCTGCAGATGATCCTGCAGCAGCCGATCGCAGCGGCAGCCCGCAACGGCCAGTTCGACGTCGTCGCCACCGTTACCGGCGGCGGTCTCTCCGGCCAGGCCGGTGCCGTTCGTCACGGCATCTCCAAGGCGCTCACCTACTTCGAACCGGGCCTGCGCTCCGTTCTGAAGAAGGGCGGCTTCCTGACCCGCGACAGCCGCGTCGTCGAGCGTAAGAAGTACGGTAAGGCCAAGGCCCGCCGTTCGTTCCAGTTCTCGAAGCGTTAATCGCTTCACTGGACTACCAGGTTTGCGGAAAGGCGGGGCTTCGGCTCCGCCTTTTCTTTTTGATGGACTGGCCGGCGAATCTGGCCAATGCTGAGCCGGACAAACGTTTTAAACCCGGTCGATACAGATGAAGCGCCTCGTTCTCCTGCCGCTGCTCGCCCTGCCCTTCTCTGCTGCCGCCGAGGAGTGCGGGAATGTCTGGTCGGCAGACATGATGGAAGCGGAAGGCGGATCGGAGATGACCGGCGAGGTCTGTTCGGGCAGCGGCGAAGAGCAGCAGATGCTCAACCTCACCTGCGGCAACGGCCAGTTCGCGCTGCGCTGGTATCCGCCGCAAAATGCGAAGAACTACCCGCCGGACGGCAATCCCGATTTTTCCACGGCGCTGAAGCTTGCCATCGGCGACGTCGAGGTCAGGCACGACGCTGTGTTCGAGGCGATGGACGGCGCGATGGCCATCTACTGGCAAGCCGATGCGCCCCTGACGAATATGCTGAAAAGCGGCCGCAGCGTTTCGATATCCGAGATTGACGGCCGCATTCCGCCGGTGACCTTCTCGCTGTCCGGCTCGTCACGGGCGATCGACACTATCGCCGGACAATGCGCCAACTGACGGACCGGATACCCACCCTGCCATGACCAAGCTCGCAAAGACCCCTCGCCCGCCCTATTACGTCGTCATCTTCTCCACGCTCCGCACGGACGGGGATCACGGCTACGCCGCCATGGCCGAGAAGATGGATGCGCTTGCGGCCCGGCAACCCGGCTATCTCGGCATCGACAGCGTGCGCGACGCCTCCGGCTTTGGCATCACCAATTCCTACTGGCAGGACGAAGAATCGGTTCTCGCCTGGAAGCGCAATGCCGAGCACACGCTGGCGCGCGATCTCGGCCGGGAGAAATGGTACCAGTGCTACGAGCTGCGCGTCGCCCGGGTGGAGCGGGCATATTCGTTCGAGAGGAAATAGATCTTGGCCAAGAAGACCATCGACCACGCGATCACCGCGAGAAGCCTGACGTCGGCCGCGACCGATCCAACCTATGCGGGCGTGCTGTCCTTCATGCGGCGGAAATATTCGAAGACGACGAAGGGCGCCGACGCCATCGTCTGGGGCATTCCGTTCGACGCCGCCGTCTCCAACCGGCCGGGCGCGCGCTTCGGGCCGCAGGCGATCCGCAGGGCGTCGGCGATCTTTGACAACGATCCGCAATATCCCTTCGATGCCGACCTCTTCGAACGGATGGCTGTCATCGACTATGGCGACTGCCTGCTCGACTACGGCAATCACCAGAAGACGCCGGCGACGATCGAGCGCGAGGCAGCGAAACTGATCAAGGACGGCGCCTATCTGCTGACGCTCGGCGGCGACCATTTCGTCACCTGGCCGGTCCTGAAGGCCCATGCGGCCAAACACGGGCCGCTCGCCCTCGTCCAGTTCGACGCGCACCAGGATACGTGGCCGGATGACGGCAACCGGATCGATCACGGCTCCTTCGTCGGCCGGGCCGTGCGCGACGGGGTCATCGATCCCGCCCGTTCGATCCAAATCGGCATCCGCACCCATGCGCCGGAAAGCTGCGGCATCCGCATCGTCTACGGACACGAGGTCGAGGACATGAGCGCGAGCGACCTCGCCGCCCTCATCCTCGCCCATGTCGGCCAAGCGCCCTGCTACATGACATTCGACATCGACTGCCTGGACCCGGCCTACGCCCCCGGCACCGGAACACCGGTCGCCGGCGGTCCGTCGTCAGCGAAGATCCTCTCGGTGCTGCAGAAGCTCGGACCGCTCGACGTCCGCGGCTCGGATGTCGTCGAGGTGGCGCCGGCCTACGACCACGCCGACATCACCGCCATCGCCGGATCAACGATCGCCATGTACATGCTGGGGCTCAGGGCGGCGAAGCTGAAGGGCTGATTGCAGCCTTTCATTGCATGTCACAAAGCGTCGATATATATGAAGGCGGCGTGGAGCGACCCAGTGCGGCTCCCGACGCGCAAAATTTGATTCAACCGCTTGCCGGACTGATTCCGGAAACAGGCGCAACCGTCTGAAAAGGCTTAAGGATATGAAAGCGAAGATCTTTATCGATGGCGAACACGGCACAACGGGGCTGCAGATCCGCACGCGCCTGGCCGACCGCCGCGATATCGAGCTTCTGTCGATCCCGGAAGCCGAGCGGCGCAACGAGAAGATGCGCGAAGACCTGTTGAACAGCGCCGATGTTGCCATTCTCTGCCTGCCGGACGACGCATCCAAGCAGGCCTACGAGATGACGGCCGCCAACAACAATGTGCGCCTCCTCGACGCCTCCACCGCCTTCCGGGTGCATCCGGACTGGGCATACGGCTTTGCGGAAATGGACAAGGACCAGGCGGAAAAGATTCGTTCGGCCCGGCACGTTTCCAATCCGGGCTGCTATCCGACCGGCGCCATCGGCCTGATCCGGCCGCTGCGGGCCGCCGGCATCCTGCCGGACGGTTATCCGGTCAGCGTCAATGCGGTCTCCGGCTATACCGGCGGCGGCAAGGGCATGATCGCGCAGATGGAAGACGAAGGGCATCCGGAGCACATCTCCTCGCCGAACTTCCTGTATGGCCTGACGCTCAAGCACAAGCACGTGCCGGAGATGACGAAGCACGGCCTGCTCGACCGCGCGCCGCTGTTCTCGCCCTCCGTTGGTCGCTTCGCTCAGGGCATGATCGTGCAGGTGCCGCTGTTCCTCGAAGATCTCAAGGGCAGCCAGAGCCTGGAAACGGTGCATGCCGCGCTCGTCGAGCACTATGCCGGCCAGGACATCGTCGAGGTCGTGCCGCTGGAGGTCTCCTCGAAGACGGCCCGCGTCGATGCGGTCGAGCTTGTCGGCAAGGATACGATGAAGCTGTTCGTCTTCGGCACGCCCGGCCAGCCGCATGTCAACCTCGTCGCGCTCCTCGACAATCTCGGCAAGGGCGCGTCCGGCGCCGCCGTCCAGAACATGGACCTCATGCTCTCGGCCTGAGGCGAACCCCTCCCCAACCCCTCCCCACAAGGGGGAGGGACTGGTTCCCGTGCCCGTTGTTATAATGCCGGGGCCTTTCTGCGTGTCTTCTCCCCGCTTGTGGGGGAGATGCCCGGCAGGGCAGAGGGGGTCTTTTAGACGCTATGCAAGTGAGGACAGCCATGATCGACCATATGGGAATTTCCGTTTCCGACTATCCCGCCGCAAAGGCCTTCTATGACGCGGTGATGCCGGCGATCGGCGGCGCGCGGCTGATGGAGGTCACGGCGGAAGAGACTGGCGGCACCTATGAGGGCGCCGGATACGGCAAGGACAGCAAGCCCTATTTCTGGATCGGCACCGGAGGGCCGCTGCAGGGCCGCCTGCATGTCGCCTTTGTGGCCGAAAACCGCGCCGCGGTCGATGCCTTCTACGAGGCCGCCATGGCCGCCGGCGCCAGGGACAATGGCCCGCCCGGCCTGCGCCCGCACTATCATCCCAACTACTATGGCGCCTTTGTACTCGATCCGGATGGCCACAATATCGAGGCTGTCTGCCACATGCCGGAATAGACTGTGGCAGACATCACTCTTTCGGCCGATCTCGCCGCACGGTGGCATGTCCGCAGCGCCGAGCTGATTGCCGACACCCATACGAGCCATGTCTGGCGGGTCACCCGCCCCGACGGCACGGCCATCGTCAAGGCGCTGAAGCCGGCCGGCCTCGAAGAATTGACAGGCATGGCCTACCTCGACTGGCTGGACGGCCACGGCGCCGTTCGCGTGCTCGACGCTGCCGATACGACGTTCCTGATCGAGGATGCCGGGCGACGGACGCTCGGCGACGTCGTGCGCGCGGGCGACGATGATCTTGCAACGGAGGTGATCGCCGGGATCGTCGGCGGGCTCAATAATGCTCCCAAGCCGCCACCGGCATCGCTCGTGCCTCTAGAGACGAACTATCGCGAACTCTTCACCTATCCGGAAACCAGTGGCGATCCGGCGCTCGCCGCATTCGTCGGGTGGGCAAAGACGACGGCGCGCGAGCTGCTGGCCACTCAGCAGGACGTGCGTCCGCTACATGGCGACCTGCACCACGACAACATCATCAGCGACGATGCCGGCAGATGGCGGATCATCGACCCGAAAGGGCTGATCGGCGATCCCGCCTATGACGTCGCCAACGTTTTTGGAAATCCGCTCGGCGCAACGGACCTGATCCTCGATCCGGCCCGGGCAAGGCATCTCGCCTCCCGGTTCTCCCTCGCTCTGGGCATGCCGGAGCGGAAGATACTCACCTACGCGGCAACGCACGCGGCACTGTCGATCTGCTGGTCCTCGGCCCGCCCAGGCAGCGCCTCGGCGGCACTGAACATTTCCGAACGCCTTGCCTTCGGGCAGCTGGCCCGCGGTTTACTCGCTTGAATCAGCCCCGGGCGCGTCTGGCCAGGTCCTCCAGATCGCCCATGCGATAGAAGTGGATTTCCCGCACCACCCTGAGCGTCGGCTTGAAGGCGAAGAATATCGAGCCGACGAGGAAGCACCATGTGCCGGCGGTCTGCCAGGCATCGGAGAAAAACATCACCGAGCCGATGATGAACAGAAGTGCCGCCGAGAGGTCGATGGCCGTGTAGACGAGCTCGTAGATCGCGTAAAGCCGTCTGCGGCGTGGGCTTGCCGTGGCGTTTTCCGGTTGAAACAGGGGCATGGGTCCTCCTTTGGCATCAGCGCTCATGGCCTGCATGGCACACCGTCGTACATGCCGTCAAAACCGCGGCCGTCAACTTTTGCCTGACGATGTGTCAGTCGTTTGCCTTCTCGTTTGCAGGGCGCAAATGGCCTATCTCTTCGTCAACACAATCATTGCGAGGTGACGCCATGACCGGCACGCACAGACAACCCGTCTATTTCATCCCCCATGGCGGCGGCCCGTGGCCGTTCATGGACGCGGGCCGTTTCGGCGGCGGTGCATGGGAAGACCTGCACGCCTTCCTTTCCGGACTGCGGAGCCAGATTGCGGATAAGTCGAAGGCGATCCTGATGGTGACGGCCCATTGGGATGACGAGGACACCGTCACGGTTTCCACAGCCGAGAAGCCGGGCATGCTGTTCGATTATTCCGGCTTTCCCGCCCACACCTACGAACTGAAATATCCCGCCCCCGGCTCGCCCGAGGTCGCGGCGAAGGTGGTCGACACCCTCAAGGCCGCCGGGATCGCCGTTCAGACCGATGACCGCCGCGGCTACGACCACGGCACCTTCATCCCGCTGATGGTGGCGTTTCCCGACGCCGACATCCCGGTCGTGCAGATGTCGATCCGGCGTGACCTCGATCCGGCCTTCCACATCGCGCTCGGAAGCGCGCTGGCGCCCCTTCGCGACGAAGGCATCCTGATCATCGGCAGCGGCATGAGCTACCACAACATGCGGATGTTCGGCAGCCGGGACGAGAACCACATGGAGGTCGCCAAGCGCTTCGACGACTGGCTGACGGAGACGCTCAACAGCGATGCGCGTGACGAGAAGCTCGTCCGCTGGCTCGACAATCCGGATGCCCGCGCCTGCCACTGGCCGACGCCGGAGCACTTTCTGCCGGTCATGGTCGCTGCGGGCGCCGGCGGCAGCGATCCGGTCAGCCATGTGTTCGACGGGCGTATCCTCGGAAAGGCCTATTCCGGCTATCGTTTCGGCTGACCGCGCTCAGTCGCGCACGGCGACTTCGACCGGACGCGGATACTCGCCGTATATGCCGCGCCAATGGGCGACGGCGAAGCCGAGGACGATCAGCGCGCCGCCCTGATGGGTGAGCGCGGTGTGGAGATCGACCTGGGTCAGCAGGGTCGCAACGCCGATCGCCGCCTGGATCGTCACCAGCACAAAGAAGACTGTCGCCCGGCGCGCATGAGTAGTGCCGCGCGCCTTCCTAGCGAACCAGACCATCTGCCAGAGCGCGACGGCAAACAGCAGGTATGCGCCGCAGCGGTGAACGAACTGCACCGTCTTCGGATTTTCAAACAGGTTGATCCAGGCCGGATGCTGGACGAAAAGGCCGCCCGGCACGAGCGCGCCGTCCATCAGCGGCCAGGTGTTGTAGGAAAAGCCCGCATCGAGCCCGGCGACGAGTGCGCCGAGATAGATCTGGAAGAGCGACAGGCAGGCGACAATCGCGGCAAACCGCCCTGCTCCGTCCGGCGCCCGGTCGGCCGAATGCGGGCTCAGCGCCCGCATGATCCAGACACAGGCGGAAAAGATCAGGCAGGCGATGACGAGATGCGTGGCGAGCCTGTACTGGCTGACGTCAGTCCGCACAGCCAGGCCCGAGGACACCATCCACCAGCCGATGAAGCCCTGAAAGCCGCCCAGCAGGAACAGACCCGCCAGAGGCGCCCGCAGCCGACGCTCGATGCGGCCAGTGAACAGGAAGAAGAGGAACGGCACAAGGAAGATGACGCCGATGGAACGCGCCAACAGACGGTGCGCCCACTCCCACCAGAAGATCGACTTGAAGCCGTCGAGCGTCATGTCCTGGTTCAGAAGCTGGTATTCGGGGATACGCTGGTAGAGCTTGAACTCCTCCTCCCACTCGGCGGCATTGAGCGGCGGGATCACGCCGTGGATCGGCTTCCATTCCGTAATCGACAGGCCGGAATTGGTCAGCCGCGTCGCGCCGCCGACCAGCACCAGACAGAACAGCGCGAAGACGACGATGCCGAGCCAGATGCGGATGGCCTTGCGGTCGCGCTCAGTCTTTTCGATTGCAGCAGTGAGATTGGCTTCGGTGGCGATATTTGCGGTGCTCATCACAATTCCCTGACACTTCCGGCTTGATTTGCCCGACCTCGGCAGGCAAAACAAGCCCCAATGCTTTGCGGCATGCCGTCGCGCCGCGCCAATTCTCGGACGTTCACGCAATGCCCATCCGTCTACGCAGGTTCATCGGAACGGTTCTGATCATCATTCTGGTGATCGTCTATGCGCTGGCCGCGATTACCTTCGCCGAACTGCTGCTCGCCTCGGCGCCGGTCTGGGTGCATCTCCTCTACTTCTTCATCACGGGACTGTTGTGGGTTCTGCCGGCGATGCTGATCATCAAATGGATGGCCGGTCCGAAGGCGGATCACACCCCTTAAGCGGCGGTTAACCGCGTTCAAGGCGATTTTCCGCTTCGCCCGACAATTTAATCGAATCTTATCCGACCAGGACCATCTTCTCCCGATCCTACAAAGCGAAGGCGGGAGACTGGAACATGGCGCACGTTCGGCATCTGTGTTTCGACACGGCAGCGGACCTAGCCTTGTCACCGGAGGGCTGTGCGGCAGCATCGACAGCTCCAGCAAAACTTGCCCATGCCCGGATGACGGTGACGCTGCACACCGATTTCGAAGAGGTGCGCGAGGCCTGGAACATTCTCGAGGCCGAAACCTATGGCTCGGTGCATCAGGGCTTCGACTGGTGCTCCGCCTGGGCTGAAACGCACGACCTTCCCCGCGCAATCCTCTATGGTCGCTGTGGCGCGGCACCAGCGTTCCTGCTGCCGCTGGAGATCGTCGGCGAGCATGGCATCCGCGTCGCCCGCTTCATGGCCAACCCCTTCACCAATATCAATACGGGTCTCTTTTCGGCATCCCTGCTCGCCGAGTACGATGCCGCCATCGGCGAATTCATCGCCGGCGAGATGCGCCGTCTGCTTGCCGGCAAGGCGGACCTCATCCGGCTGACCAACATGCCGCTTCAATGGCGCGACAAGGTGAACCCGCTCGCGAGCCTGGCGACGGTCGAGAATCAGAACCGCACCTACCAGCTGCCGATCGCCGCAACCTTCGAAGCGACCATCTCCCAGCTGAACGGCAAGCGCCGGCGCAAGAAGTACCGCAACCAGGTCCGCGCACTGGAAGCGCTCGGCGGGTTCGAGCACTATCAGCCGAAGACACCGGAAGCCAAAGCCGCGCTTCTGGAAACGTTCTTCGCCCAGAAGGCCAGCCGGTTCAAATCGCTCGGATTGCCGAACGTCTTCCAGCCATCAGGCACGCAGGGCTTCTTCCATGCCCTGATGCGACAGACCCGAAACGGCAAGGACTATGCCCTCGAACTGCATGCGATCCGCCTGGCCGCCGGCGACAACCGGGACATCGCCGCAATCGCCGGACTGTCGCGCAAGGGCGACCATGTCATCTGCCAGTTCGGGTCGATCACCGAAGGCCCGGCAATGGCCGCGAGCCCGGGAGAACTTTTGTTCTGGCTGATGATCGAGCAATGCGTCGCAGACGGCGTCTCACTGTTCGACTTCGGCCTCGGAGACCAGGGCTACAAGCGGTCCTGGTGCACCATGGAGACCGTGCAGCACGACATTCTGCTGCCGGTCACCCTGAAGGGCCGGTTCGCGGCCGGCTTCTTCCATGCCCTGACCAGGGCGAAGGCCGCCATCAAGGCCAATCACACGCTCTATGCAGCCATCCAGCGCCTGCGTGCCAAACGGCCGGCTCACGGCGAAGACCAGGGCTCCGAGTAGAAAAGTCCGTCAGGCTGCCCGGCTGTGGCCGTTGCCATTGCCCGGATCCGGGACGTTGGACATCAGCACGACATCGTCGATGCCGACCTTTTCCAGATCGGCCAGCACATCCGTCAGCAGGCTTTCCTGCGGATGCGGCAGCGACAGGACTATGGCGGCATCGCGCGCGCCCACCAGTTTCGCCGCAGATGCGGCTTCGGCCGGGCCGCATTCGACGATGACGATGTCGTAGGCTTCCGTCAGCGCATCCATGATCATCGTCAGCCGCCGCGCGCCGGCCTGCGCCTTGCTGACATCGGAGACACCTTGCGGAATGATGTGAACGGAGGACAGGCGATCGGAATGAATCGTCTGGCCGAAGGAGACCTCGCCACAGAGAAGATCGGTGACGCCGGGCAGGTCGCGGCCTTCGCACATGAGACGCGTCGGGCAGGCCGAACCGGTCATGTCGACCAGAACCACGCGCTTGCCCTTCTCCGCGATTTCGCGGGCGAGCATCACGGTTGCCGTCGAGCCATCGTCTCCGGAGGGTGAAATGCAGATCGCCGATTCGACCCGCGACGCGATGAGGTAACGGGCAACCGCACCGATGGAGAACTCTTCCTCCGGAGCACGCTCCCTGGGCGCGGCAGCGGCGGCCGGCAATTCCTCGTCGGCCTCGAATTCCCTTGCGGCGATCTCGTCGAGCTCGGCATCATCGGCATCGGGCAACGCGGCCACGGCCATCGTCTCAGTCGGCAGCGGCGCCTTGTCGGCACGGACGATCTGCGCGCGTTCTTCCTCTATCTCGTCGGCGCGCACCGGGCTTGCCGGATCGACAATATCCCACTCGTTTTCGACGGCATCGTCCCGAACGTCTTCATCAACCTCATCGGCTGCGGCGGTCGGCGAGCCTGCGAGGCGCACATCGTCTTCCGCTTCGTCCTGCTCAGTCTCGTCATCCGCATCGCTTTCGTCGACCGGCTTTAAGGCACGGCCGCTGAAAAGGGCTGCAAGCATGATGACGACGGAAGAGAGAATGAAGGCTGCGATTGCGGCGACGATGACGATCGGCACGACCTTCGGGAAATAGGGCTCGGCCGGGGTCACGGCACCGGAAATGACACGCGCATCGGCGGGCGTCGCGGCGCCGCCCGAACGGGACGTCGCCTCGCGATAACGGGCAAGATAGGTTTCCAGAAGCTGGCGCTGGGCGGCGGCTTCGCGTTCAAGCGCCTTCAGACCGACCTCGTCTTCGCCGGCCTTGGCCGATTGCCCCTTCAAGATGTCGAGCTGCTGCAACAGCTGCTTTTCCCTCAGGTCGGCCACCTTGGCATCGTTTTCGAGGCTTGCCAGGATCTTGCCGGTCTCTGACTTGATCTGCTGGCGAATGCCGGCGAGCTGGGCGCGCAACGCCTTCAGCCGCGGGTGTCCTTCGAGCATGGTGGTGGAGAGATCTGAAATCTGCGACTGGATACCGGCTTCCTGCTCCTTGAGCCGCTGGATCATCTGCGAACCGACGACGTCCGAAAGCGTATCCGGCGAGCCGCCGGCAGCGAGCGCCGAGCGGACGTTTTCGGCCCGTGCGCTGGCGGTCGCCCTTTCGGTGCGCACCCGCGCCAGTTCCAGCGAGATGTCGTTCAGCTGGGCTTCTGCGAAGCTCGATGTCTGGCCGGCCGGCAGCAGGTCGCGTTGGGCGCGGTACTGGGCGACCTTCTCTTCCGCCGTCCTCACCTTGTCGCGCAGGTTGGCGATCTCCGGCTCCAGCCAGCGCGCCGCCTCGACATTGGAATCGAGCTTGGCGCCGCTCTGGATGGCCATGTAGACTTCGGCCATGTGGTTCGGGATCGCCGAAGCGAGCTGCGGATCGTGCGATTCGAACTGGATGCCGATAACCCGCGAGCTGGTGGCCTGGTAGACCGTCAGCTTCTTGCGGAACTGTTCCAGCACGCGGTCCTCCGGCGCCTGCTCGAGCGGGCTCTTCTTCAGCCCGATCATGACCAGGATATCGGAGAACGCGGACGGGTTGAGCGTCGGGTCGAACTCTTCCTTGTCGTAAAGCTTCAGATCCTTCGCCACCTGCTTGATGAGATCGGCCGATTGCAGAACCTGAACCTGGCTGGCGATGCTGAGCTCGTCGAACACCGGCTGGGTCTGGGCGGAGTTCGCCTGGTTCAGCCCGTTGAAGTCCGGCTGCCGGGATTCAATCAGGAGACGTGTCTCGGCGCGGTAGCTCGGCGTGACGATGCTGGAAACGGCGAATGCCAACCCGGCGGCGGCCGCTGTGATGACAAGCACCCGACCCCGCCTCGCCCACACCGCAGAAAAAAGCTCGCGCAGATCGATATCGACATCTTCGGAAGCATTGCGAAAACCGGACATCCAGGGGCTCCAACACGCGCCGGCAGCGGAAGTAGATCCCGCCGACCGCTCAAAGAGTAAAACATTTGCCGTTTCTCGCGATAACACGCGGGACGGGCAACTTGATCACGCGACAAGGTAAACATTTATAGTAACGCAACCGTTAATTCGCCCCGGACGGCCTGGCGACAAAGACCAGTTCAATCTTTTTCAGTCGCAGTTTACCCGCCATTAACCCTAATGGATTGATAACAGGTCCACTCACGCATCATGGATTGGGCATGAAATGACGTTCGCCAAATCGAAACACGTTGTGGCACTGACACTGGCTTGCTTGTCGGTCGTAGCGGGCTGCGCCTCCTACCGCCCTGCCCCGCGTGCATTCCATGAAGCGACGATCCAGCCCTATATTCTCGACAGCGGCGACAGGCTGCGGATCACTGTGTTCGACCAGCAGGGCCTGACGAATACCTACAATGTCGACCAGGCCGGCTACATCTCCTTCCCGCTGATCGGCCAGGTGCCGGCGCGCGGCCATACCCTCACCCAGCTTGAAGGCCTCGTCGCGCAGAAGTTGAAGCAGGGCTATCTGAGAGACCCAGATGTAACGATCGAGGTCGATCGCTACCGGCCGGTTTTCGTCATGGGCGAAGTGGGCCAGCCGGGCCAGTACACCTACGTGCCGGGCATGACCGTACAGACTGCCATCGCCATCGCCGGAGGCTTCACCAGCCGCGCCCAGCAGCAGAACACCGATGTCACGCGCAAGATCAATGGCGACATCATCACGGGCCGCGTCCCGATCACCGATCCGATCATGGCCGGGGACACCATTTATGTACGCGAGCGGCTGTTCTGATCAGCCATGCCGCAGGACAAACCCCTCCGCATCATCCACTGTTTCCGTTCGCCGCTGGGTGGAATTTTCCGCCATGTGCGCGATCTGGCACGTGAGCACAGCGCCGCCGGACACCAGGTCGGCATCGTCTGTGACAGCCTGACCGGAAGCAAGTTCGAGGACGATCTGTTCGATACGATCAGGCCGTATCTCGCGCTCGGACTGACGCGCATTCCAATCAAGCGGGCCATCAGCCCGTCCGACATGGCGGCGCTTTTCTCCGCTTACAAGACAATCAAGAGCTTGCAGCCGGATATCCTGCATGGGCACGGCGCCAAAGGCGGCGTGCTGGCGAGGACGATCGGCTCACTCCTGCGGGTACAAAGGTATCGCGTGTCCCGCCTCTATTCACCCCACGGGGGCAGTCTGCATTTCTGCGAGGGTACGCTCGCGGGCAACCTCGTCTTCGGCATCGAGCGGCTGCAGAGCCATATGACGGACGCGATCACCTTCGTCTGCGACTATGAGCAGCAGACCTACGAGCGCAAGATCGGCAAGCCGAACACGCTGACGCGGCGTATCTACAACGGGATCGACGGCAGGGAGTTCGCGCCCGTACCGCTCGTCGATGCGCCCGCCGATTTCCTCTATATCGGCATGCTTCGGGACCTCAAGGGTCCCGATTTGTTTATTGACGCCTTCTGCAAGGCGGAAGACATCACCGGTCGACGGCTGAGCGCCTATATCATCGGTGACGGACCGGACCGCGACAAATACGCCGCGACGCTCGAACAGCGGCAGCTGACGGACCGGGTGACCATGTCGCCTGCAAAGCCGGCGCGCGAGGCCTTCTCGCTGGCGCGAACCGTGGTCATTCCGTCGCGGGCGGAATCCATGCCCTACATCGTCATCGAGGCACTGGCAGCCGGAAAGCCGATCATCGCCTCACGCGTCGGCGGTATTCCCGAAGTGCTGGGAAGCCAGTCCCCCGCGCTGGTTGCGCCGGGAGACACGGACGCGTTTGCACGACTGATGGCGGACGCCGCCAACGACCCCGACTGGGGCAGCGCATTCCTGCCGCGGCCCGACGCGCTGAAGCAGGTTTTTTCGTCGCAGGCCATGGCGGCGGACCTTCTGCAGCTCTATCATGAGCTTTCCAGCTGAGAGATTGATCCGTTTCGAAGCAATTTTCGAACACGACGGTGCCATGTTTGCAGAAGTGAAACTTTTCGTCGACCCGACGTAAGTGTTTCTTAGTCCATCCGCTGTATATTGCGCTGCGTCCCGGAGTATTGAGTTGCAACAATGACCCAGCCGCCCGAACAAGACTATTTCGATGTCGAGAACCTGCGCCGCAGAGTGTCCGACGTGGCGAACAAGGGCTCGGGCGACCGTAGCAACCGTACCAAGCTCAACCCCCTGGCCCTGCAGATCGCACGGCAGTTTCAGGAGGAAAGCCATTCGCCGCAGATGGTGATCGGTCAGATCAGGCTGGCAGAGCTTGCCTTCCTGTTGCTCCTGCACCTGTTGTTCTTCTCCATCTTTTCGGCCGCCGACACGCTGCATTTTGCAAGCAAGCTCGGCTGTTCGGCTGCGGCGGCACTCATCACCTGCCTTCTGCTGCAGGTCTCCGACTGCTATCTCGCGTCGACATTGCGCAAGCCATCCTCCATGGTGCTTCGCATCGTCAGTGCCTTCGCCATCGGCTTTCTGGCCATCCGCCTGGCCTTTGTCGTCTTCGATGGCAACTGGCCGGCGAACTTTCCCGAAAGCGTGACTTGGCTGAGCCTCGGCAGCCTGCTGCTGGTCGCTGAACGCTTCCTCATCGGCTATGGCATCAGGAACTGGACACGCAACGGCCTTGTCGAACGGCGCGCGGTGATCGTCGGTGGCGGCGAATCCGCGAAAAACCTGATCCGCGACCTGGAGCGCCAGGCCGACAGCGATATCCGCATCTGCGGCATCTTCGACGACCGCAGCGAGAAGCGCTCACCCGAGGTGCTGGCCGGATACCCGAAGCTTGGCACCTTCGACGAACTCGTGGAATTCGCGCGGCTGGCGCATATCGACATGCTGATCATCTCCCTGCCGCTCAGCGCCGAGGACCGCATCTTCTCGCTGATGAAGAAGCTCTGGATCCTGCCGGTCGACATCCGCCTGGCGGCGCATGCCGCGAAGCTGAGGTTCCGTCCGCGCTCCTATTCCCGCGTCGGCAACGTCGCGATGCTCGACGTCTTCGACCGTCCGATCCGCGATTGGGACTGGGTCGCCAAGCGCGTCTTCGACATCGTCTTCAGCCTGATCGCCATTGCCCTGTTGTGGCCGATCATGCTCGGAGCGGCGATCGCCGTGAAGGCAACCTCCAAGGGACCGATCCTCTTCCGGCAGAAGCGGCACGGCTTCAACAACGAGGAAATCGACGTCCTGAAATTCCGCTCGATGTACACGGACATGTGCGACCCGACCGCCAAGATCCCGGTTACCAAGGGCGACCCACGCGTCACCCCGGTCGGCCGCTTCATCCGCAAGACGTCGATCGACGAGCTTCCGCAATTCTTCAACGTGCTCAGCGGCTCCCTGTCGCTCGTCGGCCCGCGCCCGCATTCGGTCAACGCCCAGAGCCATAGCCGCATCTATGACGAAGTGGTCGACGGCTACTTCGCCCGCCACCGCGTCAAACCGGGCGTCACCGGCTGGGCGCAGATCAACGGCTGGCGGGGCGAGATCGACAGCGACGACAAGATCCGCAACCGCACGGCCTATGACCTCTATTACATCGAAAACTGGTCGCTGTGCTTCGACCTCAAAATTCTCTTCCTCACGCCCTTCCGGCTGTTGAACACGGACAGCGCCTATTGACCGCGACCACCGCCGACATCCGCCCGGTCTTCCGGCCGCAGACTGCCGGCCTCCGTCTCCTCGGGTCGGGGCTGGTGGCGTTCGGCGTCTTCCTTTCCGGCTTCGTCATTTCCGAGCCGGCGCCCTATGAGCTCTACCTCGCCGGGCTCGTTGGCATTTCCTTCATTCTCGGCCTCAGAATCTCGCGCTACACCGCGCCGCTGCTCGCCCTGCTCCTGGTCTTCAATGTCGGCGGCATGCTGTCGCTGACGGTGATGGACGATCTCGACGTCGGGCCGATGTACATCGCCGTATCGACCTTCCTTGCGCTGACGGCCATCTTCTATGCGGCGATCATCGAAGCGCGGCCGGCACGGCTGGTATTGATCTTCAACGCCTGGACGCTTGCCGCCGTCATCACCTCGATGCTCGGCATTCTTGGCTACTTCCATGCGTTCCCGGGCGCCGAGGTTTTCACGCGCTACGATCGCGCCATGGGCGCCTTCCAGGATCCGAACGTGTTCGGCCCCTTTCTCGTCGCGCCCGGCCTCTATCTCGTTCACGGACTGCTGACCGGAAAGGCCGTGCATGCGCCGCTGCGCATCGCCGCGCTGCTCATCATCGTGCTCGGCGTGTTCCTGTCGTTTTCGCGTGCCGCCTGGGCGCTGTTCCTGTTCTGTGGCGTCATGCTCGTCTTCGTCATGCTGCTCAAGGAGCGCACCGCCGTCTTCCGGATGAAGATCCTGATCCTCGCCATGGCGGCGGCAGTGCTGATGAGCGGGGCGCTCTTTGCCGTGCTGCAGTCGAAGAAGGTGTCGGATCTCTTCAGCTCACGCGCCAAGCTGGAGCAGGAATATGACAGCGACCATCTCGGCCGCTTCGAGCGCCACAAGATCGGCTTCCTGCTGTCGATGGAAAAGCCGCTCGGGCTCGGGCCCATGGTGTTCGGCCAGATCTATACGGAAGACGAACACAATATCTGGCTGAAGTCGCTGACCACCTACGGGTGGCTGGGCTTCGTCTCCTATGTCACGCTGGTCATCTCGACACTGACAATCGGCTTTCGCTACATGCTGAGAAACCGGCCCTGGCAGCCGTATCTGATGATCGCCTGGGTCGTCATGCTCGGCCACATCCTGATTGCCAATGTCATCGACATCGACCACTGGCGCCATGTCTACCTGCTCTACGGGATCATCTGGGGTTGCGGCGCACTGGAATACCGCTGGCAGCGGGATCAGCGTCTGGCACGCAGGCCTGCGGCTGCGAAGACAAAGCCGGCTGCGGCCTGAGCCCGCGTTGCCTCGCCGAATCTCCCCACAAAAGGGCGACCGAGATTTCGATTTGATTCCCTCGGGCCCAAAGCTATAGTCATTTTCATGATCATGCCCTCTCAACTCCGTGCCGCCCGCGCCATGCTAGCGCTATCCGAAGACGATCTCGCCGCCCTCTCGGGTGTCGAGGTGGCCACGATACGGGCCATAGAGAGCGAGACTGCGAATTATGACGACGGCCTTTTCCAGTGTCTTGGTCGCGCCCTGGAATCGAGGGGGATCGTCTTCCTGTCGGGCGATGACGGCGGACCCGGTGTCCGCCTCAAGTCGCTGAACGCGCAGGACGACGGCATCCGTCCGGAAAATCTCAACTCGGCCAACGACGGCTGACACTTCACCCCTCATACAGGATGACATGAGGACCGCCCGCGCATGACGGCGGTTTGTCGCCGCGTACCGGACATTCCGAGCTCGCCGCCATCCAAGATAAATAGAAGGAAATTCAATCACCTCTGAGGGGGGCAGGTGATTTTAAAATGGTCGGGGCGGCGGGATTCGAACCCACGACCCCTTGACCCCCAGTCAAGTGCGCTACCGGGCTGCGCTACGCCCCGACCAGCCATAAAGGCATGCACTCCTTAGTCTTTCGCCGTTTTCGACGCAAGGGCAAATTGCCGGCGCCCAAGAGAAAATTCTCAGCGCACCTGATCGAGCAGGCGCTTGCACTCCAGGAGATCGTAGAGGGTTTCCTGCAGCAGAACGCGGTCCTCCTTGCCGACCCCGCCGGCGCGCAGGTCGTCCGTGGACGCATTGTCGCCACCGCCAAAGCCGAACAGCCGGCGCGTCGGCTTCGGCCGACCCACCAGCTGGTCGTCGTCAAGGCTGACATGCGCCGGCTTCGGTGCCGGCTCCTCGGCTGCGGCGGCAATGACCTCGGTCAGCGCCGCTTCGCCGTTGGCGACCGCGATCACGAACTTGTTGCCGTTGGTCTTCAGGAGCTTCTGCACGCCCTTGATCGTGTAGCCGTGCTCGTAGAGCAGATGGCGGATCCCCTTCAGGAGATCGACGTCGTCCGGCCGATAGTAGCGCCGGCCGCCGCCACGTTTCATCGGCTTGATCTGCGGAAACCGCGTCTCCCAGAAACGCAGCACGTGCTGCGGAAGATCGAGATCGTCGGCCACTTCGCTGATGGTGCGAAATGCATCGGGGCTCTTGTCCACAATTCCTCTCCCGCGGTCCTGTCAAACCAAATCACTGCGAATCGCACAAGGATTCAACGCACTTGAGCACATCAGTTCAAGTGCAATGACAGCACAAGCCATCAAATTGTGACATGAAGGGGATCAGATGTCCGGGCTGACCGGCTTTTTCTTCGCCTTGCGCGCCAAATGCGACTTCAGCACCCGCTGCTTCAGCACGTTCGACGCCTTGAAGGTCATGACCCGGCGGGGGGAAATCGGAACCTCCTCCCCCGTCTTCGGGTTGCGGCCGATGCGCTCCTTCTTGTTGCGCACCTGGAAGGTCGCAAAGGAAGAGAGCTTCACCGTCTCGCCGCGGACAATAGCATGGCAAATCTCGTCAATGACGGTCTCCACCAGCTCCGCGGACTCGGTTCGCGACAGGCCGACTTTTCTGAAAACCGATTCAGCTAGATCAGCGCGCGTCACAGTCTTGCCGGTCATGATTTTCCGCCCTGTATTTATCTCTTGATCAAAAAATAACGGAGAGACTATTGTCGTTAACGCGGGTGGTCAAGCACCTGTGTCATATGAATTTTCAGCGTTTAAGCGCCGCAGCCGCGCTACCAGCGCAACAGGATCGCCCCCCAGGTGAATCCGCCCCCCATGGCTTCCAGCATGACGAGGTCGCCCTGCTTGATCCGTCCATCCGCCGCCGCATGCGCCAGAGCCAGCGGAATCGAGGCCGCCGACGTGTTGCCGTGCAGGTCGACGGTGATCACCACCTTCTCCATCGGGATATCGAGCTTCTTGGCCGAGCCTTCGATGATGCGGCGATTTGCCTGATGCGGCACCAGCCAATCGAGATCGGCGGCCGTGAGGCCGGCCCGGTCGAAGGCGTCGATGATGACATCCGTGATCATGCCGACGGCATGCTTGAAGACTTCCCGGCCCTGCATGCGCAGGTGGCCGATCGTTCCGGTCGTCGACGGCCCGCCGTCGACGTAGAGCTTGTCCTGGTGCGCGCCGTCGGAGCGCAGGCTTGCCGAGAGGATGCCACGGTCGTCTGACGTGCCGTTGCCCTCCAGCGCCTCCAGCACGACTGCGCCGGCGCCATCGCCGAACAGCACGCAGGTCGTGCGGTCGCTCCAGTCGAGAATGCGCGAGAAGGTCTCCGCTCCGATGACCAGCACGCGCCGGACCATGCCCGTACGAATGTAATTGTCGGCGGTGGTCATCGCGAAGACGAAGCCGGAACAGACGGCCTGAACGTCGAAGGCGAAGCCGTGATGCATGCCGAGGCGGTTCTGGATGTTGACGGCCACGGCTGGAAAGGTGTTGTCCGGGGTCGAGGTGGCGACGATGATCATGTCGATGTCGTCGACCGAAAGACCGGCGCTCGCAAGCGCCTCGCGCGCAGCCCCCTCGCCCAGCGACGCCGTCGTCTCGTCATCGCCGGCAATGTAGCGCTGGCGGATACCGGTCCGCTGCACGATCCATTCGTCGGAGGTCGCAACCTGCTCTTCGAGATCCTTGTTGGTCACAACTCGTTTCGGCAGACAGGCGCCGAAGCCACGCACTACGGAACGGATCATAGTCAGTTTACCTCGAATTTCATGCCACATCCGTTCCGGCAGGTACGACAGGATGCTTGGTATGATAGATCTTCAGATCTTTTTCTATTTTTTCGGTGAGATTGTTGCGGACCATGTTGTAGCCGACGTCGACCGCCGCGGCGAAGCCTTCGGCATCGGTGCCGCCATGGCTCTTGATGACGATGCCGTTGAGGCCGAGGAACACGCCGCCATTGACCTTGCGGGGATCCATCTTTTCGCGCAGCACGTTGAAGGCGCTCTTGGCCAGCAGGTAACCAAGCCGCGACATCCAGGTGCGCGAGAGCGCGCCGCGCAGCAGTTCGGAGATTTGACGGGCGGTGCCTTCGGCGGCCTTCAGCGCGATGTTGCCGGTAAAGCCCTCGGTGACCACCACGTCGACCGTACCCTTGCCGATATCGTCGCCTTCGACGAAGCCGGCATAGCGGATGGTATCGAGATCAGCGTCGCGCAGCAGCCTTGCTGCTTCCTTGACCTCTTCGAGCCCCTTGACCTCCTCGACGCCGACATTGAGCAGGCCGACGGTCGGCCGCTTCAGTTCGAAGAGTGCACGCGCCATGGCGCCGCCCATCAGGGCGAAATCAAGCAATTGCTGCGCGTCGGCGCCGATCGTCGCGCCGATGTCGAGAACAATGCTTTCCCCCCGGCTCGTCGGCCAGATGCCGGCGATTGCCGGACGCTCGACATTGGCCATTGTCCGCAGGCAGAACTTGGCCATCGCCATCAGCGCGCCGGTGTTGCCGGCGGAGACGGCCACATCGGCCTCATCCGCCTTTACAGCCTCGATCGCCCGCCACATGCTGGAGACGTAGCGGCCACGGCGCAGCGCCTGGCTCGGCTTCTCGTCCATGCCAACGGCGACTTCGCAATCGTGGAAAACGGAGCGCTCTTTCAGTTTCGGATACTTGTCCAGAATCGGCCGGCACTGACTTTCGATTCCGTAAAGAATGAATGTCACTTCGGGATGACGTTCCTGCGCGATGGCCGCTCCGGGGATAACGACCTCAGGGCCGAAGTCACCACCCATGACATCAAGAGATATTCTGATCACGCGTCCCTGATCCTTGTTGTTCCGCGTCGAAGCGAAAGTTCGGCCAAAATAACGGTTTTACCAACGCATACAACCTGATTGTGAAGTGCGTCCGGACTAGCTGTCCTTTTTCCAGTCTTTCAGCACAGCAAAGGGCGACTGTTTCTTGGCGTCCTGGCCGTCATCCTCGATATGGGCGTCAAAGGCAACACCATCCTTGCGGGGATAGGGATCGATCGCGAGCGCAACACACTCGCAAACGACCTGGCCGGCGTCGATTTCATCGCCCGAAAACGCCTCCGGCAGATCGGGACCTTCCGGATCGAGAACCATCTCGCCACTGTCGTCGGTCATGATGCGGGCGAGCTTCGAGCCTTCCGGCACGAAAATCTGTTCGAAGTGGTCATCGATAATGCTGGCAACGGGCTCCAGCGTGACGACGCAGGACTGCGTCAGTTCCGCATGCACCGCGCCCTTCACCCGGACGCCATCCTTCTTCCACCGCGATACGGTCAACTGTGCGCTCAGGGCTTCCACCGAGCGGACGTTCCAGAAATCGGCAAGCGCCTTGCGTTCCTCGGCATCGGCTGCCAGCTTCACCTCGACCGGGTTGGCGGAAATGTGGCCCACCTTGAGCCGGTAGGAGAAGGGAATCTCGTCATCACTGTGCTGCATGGTCTTTTCCTATTGCCCGGGCGCCGGCAGGACAACCGACCCCGTGGCAATCATGTCTTCCGAAACGGCAGCAAGGTCCTTCTCGGCCTCGATCATCCATTCGGCAAGTCCGGTCATCGCGGGCGCGTCCTCCCTGCCCGGATGAATGTTGCGCTTCAGCGCCGACGACAACGTCTCGACATCCTTTGCCTCGAGCGCTGCCGCATAGCTTTCCAGCCGGCCGTAAAACATGCCGGCAAACTTCTTCATCCGCTTCGGCACGCCGGTATCGCCAACACCGAGTTCCCGAATCGAATGATCGACGTCCTCGAAGAAGGCATCCACGACGGCCTGGGCCAGTTCCTGCCCGCTCGTCAGCGCAGTGGCGGTGCGCCGGAAGAACAGAATCAGGACAATACTCAGCATTTCGAAACGGCCCATCACCGTGTCCGGGACACCGAGATCGGAGTAGAAATATGGTATGCGCGCCGTCGCGGTCAACGCTGCATACTGCCGCTCCAAAATCGCCTTGTTGGTCTTCCTGTTGCGAAACAGACTGAAAATCATTCAATTTTCCCGGCAAGCACCAGGCAAACGACCGCAAAGGCCGGATGCCCATGTTGCATGATTGAGCAAGCTGGTTTACCGAAGCAGTCGCGAATTGCAATGCCATTGTGCCTGAATTCGGCGAATGCCACCGGAGACCTTCCCCGCGAAGGGTCCGCGGCTGGTAGAACCCAGCTTGAGGCATCGCTGTTCGGTCCGGTCTCCCCGGAAAGGCCACAATCATGTGCGCAGCAAGTAACCTCGAGCTTATGAGCCTTGAGGGAAAACCGAGGGGGAACATCGTTGAGGCAATGGTCTTTCATGTCTGACAAGAAACGCATCTACCTGGCCGCCACGCTGGCACTTGCCGTGACGAGCACGGGACTTGCCGGCTGCGAGTCGACGAGCGAAGTCTTCTACCAGGGCTATGTCGTCGATGAACAATCGCTGGCGCTGGTTCCCGTGGGGTCCAGCCGCGAGCAGGTTCTGCTGGCGCTCGGAACGCCCTCGACCACCGCGACCTTCGATACGGAAGTGTTCTATTACATTTCCCAGAAGCGCGAACGCAGCGTGGCCTTCATGAAGCAGAAGCTTATCAGCCAGACCATTCTCGCGATCTATTTCGGCAAGGACGGCACCGTCGAGCGCAAGGCGAACTACACCCTGCAGGACGGCAAGGTATTCGACATGATTTCCCGCACGACGCCGACCGGCGGCAAGGACCTTACCTTCCTGCAGCAACTGCTGTCCGGCGGTGCAAAGGGCACCGGCGCCGCGGCTGCGCGCAACATCTTCGGCGGCAAGTAAGACCGCCAGGTATCATGAATGCAGAAAGGCCGCGGATCGGATCCGCGGCCTTTCTCTTTTTTGGTCGGGTCAGCCGGCCTTATGCCAGGATCGCCAGGAGCAGCAGAGCCACGATGTTGGTGATCTTGATCGCCGGATTGACGGCGGGACCGGCGGTATCCTTGTAGGGATCTCCCACCGTATCGCCGGTGACCGAGGCCTTGTGGGCGTCGGATCCCTTGACGTGTCGCACACCGTCCTTGTCGACGAACCCGTCCTCGAAGGACTTCTTCGCGTTGTCCCATGCGCCGCCACCGGAGGTCATCGAGATCGCCACGAACAGGCCGTTGACGATGACGCCGAGCAGCGATGCGCCGAGCGCCGCGAAGGCGGACGCCTTTGAACCGGAAATCAGCAGCACACCGAAGTAGACGACGATCGGTGCCAGCACCGGCAGCAGCGACGGCACGATCATTTCGCGGATCGCGGCCTTGGTCAGCATGTCGACGGCGCGGCCGTAGTCCGGCTTCTCCGTGCCCTGCATGATACCGGGCTTTTCGCGGAACTGCCGGCGAACTTCCTCGACCACGGATCCCGCCGCACGCCCGACCGCCGTCATGGCAATACCGCCAAACAGGTAGGGAATGAGACCGCCGAATATCAGGCCGGCAACGACATAGGGGTTCGACAGGTCGAAGGAGACCGGTCCCATGTCGGCGAAGTACGGGTACTGATCGCCATGCGCCGCGAAGTATCTGAGATCGTTCGAGTAGGCCGCGAAGAGCACCAGAGCGCCAAGACCGGCGGAACCGATCGCGTAGCCCTTGGTGACGGCCTTGGTGGTGTTGCCGACGGCGTCGAGCGCGTCGGTCACCTTGCGGACATCCGGCGGCAGGTCCGACATTTCGGCGATACCGCCGGCATTGTCGGTAACCGGACCGAAGGCATCGAGCGCGACGATCATGCCGGCGAGACCAAGCATGGCAGTAACCGCAATGCCGGTACCGAAAAGGCCGCCCAGCTGGTAGGTCGCGATGATGCCGCCGACGATGACGATCGCCGGCAGGGCCGTCGATTCAAGCGAAACGGCAAGGCCCTGGATGACGTTGGTGCCATGACCGCTGACGGATGCCTGGGCGATGGAGTTGACCGGCCGCTTGTTGGTTCCGGTGTAGTACTCGGTGATCACCACGATCAGGGCGGTGACGACGAGACCGACAAGTCCGCACAGGAAGAGGTTCAACCCGGAAATGACGACGCCGTCGCCGGTGGAGAAGTCACCCCAGCCAACCGTCAGGGACGTCGCGGCGCCGAGACCGATGATCGACAGCGCGCCGGTCACGATCAGGCCTTTGTAGAGCGCGCCCATGATCGAGCCGTTGGTGCCGAGCTTGACGAAGAAGGTGCCGGCGATCGAAGTGAGAATGCAGGTGCCGCAAATGGCCAGCGGATAGATCATCGCCGAGCTCAGCACGTCGGTGCCAGCAAAAAAGATCGCGGCGAGAACCATGGTCGCGACCACCGTCACGGCATAGGTCTCGAACAGGTCGGCAGCCATGCCGGCGCAATCGCCGACATTGTCGCCGACATTGTCGGCGATCGTCGCCGGGTTGCGCGGATCGTCTTCCGGGATGCCGGCCTCGACCTTGCCGACGAGGTCGCCGCCGACGTCCGCACCCTTGGTGAAGATGCCGCCGCCGAGACGGGCGAAGATGGAAATGAGGGAGGCGCCGAAACCAAGCGCCACCAGCGCGTCGATGACGTCGCGCGAGCCGGGCTCATGGCCAAGAACCGAGGTGAGGATCAGGAAATAGATCGAAACACCGAGCAGAGCGAGACCGGCGACCAGCATGCCGGTGATCGCGCCGGACTTGAAGGCGATGTCGAGACCGGCGGCAAGGCTGTTGGAAGCCGCCTGCGCCGTGCGGACGTTAGCGCGGACCGAGACGTGCATGCCGATAAAGCCGGCGGCGCCGGACAGGATGGCGCCGATCAGGAAACCGATCGCCGCTTCACCGGACAGAAGAAACCAGGCTGCAATGCAGACGATGATGCCGACGATGGCAATCGTCTTGTACTGACGGGTGAGATAGGCCTGCGCCCCTTCCCGGATGTAACTCGCAATTTCCTGCATGCGGGCATTGCCCTGATCGGCAGCAAGCACCGATTGCGTTGCCCAGATGGCATAGACCACCGAAAGCAACCCGCACACGATTACGCCAATAAGAATTGTCATATCGCATTTTCCTCCCAAAGCCGGCGCCACAGTGATCGTGCCCCGGATCAAAGCACGACGACCCTGCCACTCCCCAGGGAAAAACCGCCGCGCAAGGGGAGATTGCGTTGCACCGCAAACGCCGTCAAGTCCCGCCACGGGAACGCGACGATTCGGCACTCAGATATTGTGGAAAGGGGTCAGGCAGTGCGTCTGGCGGCCTTGCGCACCTGCAAAGCGAGCAGAATCAGGCACAGACCGGTCACCGGCCAGATGACGAATGTCATGACCGACCAGCCGAAGGCGAAATAGACCTTGCCCGACAGGAAGGACGACATGGCGACGAAGCCGAAAAGGACGATGTCGTGGAAGCCCTGCACCTTGTCGGCCTCTTCCGGCCGGTAGCTGGACGCGACGATCGAGGTCGCGCCGATGAAGCCGAAGTTCCAGCCGACCCCGAGCAGGATCAGCGCGCCCCAGAAGTTCCAGAGCGCGATACCCGCATGGGCAACGAGCGCGCAGGCCATCAGGATCACGAGGCCCATCGCCACCACCCGCTCGGCGCCGTAGCGGGAAATGAGCATGCCGGTGAAGAAGCTTGGGCCGAACATCGCCAGCACATGCCACTGGATGCCAAGTGTCGACAGTTCGGTAGAGATGCCGCAGCCATAGACCATGGCGAGCGGCGCGCCGGTCATCATGAAGGTCATCAGCGCATAGGTCGAGATGCCGCAGACCATGCCGGTGACGAAACGTTGCGTCCTGACGATCTCTCCCAGCGGGCGCGGCGCTGCGGTGCCGGCCTCGTGCTTGCGCATGTCGGGAAGCTTAAGGAAGGCGAACAGCACGAAGACGACGGCGCAGAGCGGGATCAGGGCCATGTAGGCGCCGGCAAACGGCACCGTCGGCATCGCATCCTTCAGCCAGATGGCAATCTGCGGGCCTAGCACGGCGGAGACGATGCCCCCAACGAGGATCCAGGAGATCGCCTTCGGTTTGTAGAAGGAGGGCGAGACATCGGCGGCGGCAAAACGGATCTTCTGGTTGAAGCCGCTGGCAATGCCGATCAGCATGAGAGCCAGGGCAAACAGCCAGAAGCTGCCGCGCATCAGGGCGATCGCCGCCAGCGTACCGCCGCAGGCACCGAGCACGGCGCCGGTCATGAAGCTGTATTTGCGGCCGATCACGCGCGACAGAATGGCGATCAGCGCCGCGCCGCAGGCTGTACCGAGATTGAAGCCGGTCACCGGCAGGGTCGCGAAGGACTTGTCGTCGGCGAGAAGCTGGTAGCCGGCA
Organism: Rhizobium sp. PAMB 3174; assembly: GCF_052908375.1. Taxonomy (NCBI): domain Bacteria; kingdom Pseudomonadati; phylum Pseudomonadota; class Alphaproteobacteria; order Hyphomicrobiales; family Rhizobiaceae; genus Rhizobium; species Rhizobium sp. PAMB 3174. Next base: position 2,171,982 of record NZ_CM128608.1, read on the forward strand.
AGGCCGCCGAGCGAGATGGAGACGGGAGCCACTGAGCCCTGGATCGCCTGGGCCACCGCGAGAGCCGCGACCTTTCGCTTGGCCACCCGCAGTTGCTCTTCAATCCCCTGCGTGGCCGCCATGTTCATCCGCGTTTGCTCTCCCGGAGCGCTCGGCATGCGGCTTATCGGCCGCCGTCCCTGACCTTCTTGGCAAAGCGGTCGAGAACCGCATTGACCAGCTTGGGTTCATCATCCTCGAAGAACGCCTGGGCGATCTCCATATATTCCGTGACGATCACCGCGACGGGAACGTCCTTGCGCTCCAGCAGTTCGAAGGCCCCGGCCCTCAGGATGGCGCGCACCGTCGTGTCCAGTCGGGACAACGGCCAGTCCTCCTGAAGGCAGGCGCGGATCATTGGATCGAGCTTGCGCTGGTCGCGCACGACACCGGAGACGATCGAGCGGAACCAGGCGGCATCCGCCTTCAGATAGGTCTCGCCGTCGAGCTCCTGGCCGAGCCGATAGGTCTCGTATTCGCTGACCACGTCAAGAACGCCGGTCCCGCCGATATCCATCTGGTAGAGCGCCTGCACGGCCGCGAGCCTTGCCGCGCCGCGCTGGTTTGCCGGTTTGACCGGTCTTTCGTTTTCAGCTTCCGGCATTCCTATGCACCAAGTTTTTCCTTCAGCGCGATCATCGCCAGCGCCGCGCGGGCAGCAAACCCGCCTTTGTCCTTATCGCTGCGACGCGCACGCGCCCAGGCCTGTTCTTCATTCTCGACCGTCAGGATGCCGTTGCCGATGGCAAGCGATTCCGAAACGGCGAGGTCCATCAGCGCGCGCGACGATTCACTTGCGACGATGTCGAAATGATAGGTCTCGCCGCGGATGACCATGCCGAGCGCCACGTAACCATCATACACGACAGCGCCGCTGTCGGCTGCATCGAGCGCGAAGGCGATTGCCGCCGGAATTTCCAGGGCTCCGGGAACGGTCACCACGTCGTAGGTGGCGCCGGCTTCTTCGAGCGCCGTCTTGGCACCGTCGAGCAGGGCGTTTGCCATGTCGTCGTAAAAGCGCGCTTCGACAATAAGGAGATGCGGCGTGGGTTCGGACATGATGGACCTTCGCAATTGGAGCAAAACAGGCGGCTGTCTGTGAGGCGCCGGTCAAACCACGCCGACGGCCACTTGGCAAGTGTTTTCTCGTCTGCCCCGCCGGACAGCGCTGTCACGCTTTGAAAACGGCTTGGATTGCCGCCGGGAATCAACCTCTAATGCCTCCAACCCCGCACCCTTGGAGCCATAATCGCCATGCCTGTCCCTTCCCTTGAGTCATCGCGTCTTATCCTGCGTCCGCACCGCGGCGAGGACTTCGAGATCTATCACGCCCTTTGGACCGATCCCGCCGTCGTTCGCTTCATCACCGGCAAGCCCTCCAGTGAGGAGGAGAGCTGGGCGCGGCTCCTGCGCGTGTCGGGCCACTGGCATCATCTGGGGTTCGGATTCTGGGCGATCGAGGAGAAGGAAACGGGTCGCCTCATCGGCGAGGCCGGCTTTCTCGACATGCGCCGCGACATGAAGCCGTCTCTTTCGGGAACAGTGGAGGCCGGCTGGCTGCTATCGTCGGCAGCCCAGGGAAAAGGCTATGGCGAAGAGGCCATGCGCACGGCATTCCACTGGGCAAAGGGTGCCGTGGCGACGCATGACTTTTCCGCCATAATCACCCCCGAGAACCTCGCCTCCATCCGTCTTGCCGAAAAGCTCGGCTTTCGCAGGGAGTGTGACACGCAATACCGGGACAGCGTCGTCACTCTCTTCCGAAAGCATGGAGCCCAGCACCTCGAAGCGGGCACGCCTTAGCGAGCTACATAGAAGCGCGGCCTCCCAAAAAATGGCATTTCCATGACGTGATTCATGAAGAATATTTAATACATTTCAGTGCGTTAGAGGCATTGAAGTCGACTTTTTCCGCTCCATTTCATGATCTGTAACACGACGGAACTTCCACCAACCCAACCCGGTTCCGCCTGGATTTGACAGGAGACTTGCAATGAACCGTTTCGCCAAAATGCCCGTCATCATTCTTCTTTCCGCAATGCCGCTGGCCGGCGTTGCAAGCGCCGCCAGCATGGCGACGGAAAGCCCGTCCAGCATCACCGCAACCGTCAAGACGCTCGGCCCCAACCAGTTCGACGTGATTGCTCTCAGCTCGCTCGACAACGGCGACCCGGCGCTGATGGCATTCGACGACAACGCCTCGGCCCACGCGGCTGACGTCGCCATGCTGCGGCAGTCCATCGAAGAGAACCGGACGCTGAGCGATGCGCTCAAGGCCCAGAACGTCAACATCGATGATATCGCCGGCGCCCTGAAAGCGGCCGACGGCACCGTAACCTTCTATCTCAGATAGTTGGCCCCCGCACCCGAGGGTGCATATGAACGCATAAGCGTTCCTTTCGGTGACCCCTGCATTCCCTGGAATGCGGGGGTCTTCGCTTTTAAGATGCGTCTACTTGAATTCCGCAAGCCGGGCCGCGTAGCGGGCCATGGTGTCGACTTCGAAATTCACCTCGTCGCCCGCCTGGCGCTCGCCCCAGGTGGTGACCTCCAGCGTGTGGCGGATCAGAAGCACGTCGAAATCCGTTCCGTCGACCTTGTTGACCGTCAGCGAGGTGCCGTCCAGTGCGATCGAACCCTTGGGTGCGACGAAGCGGGCGAGTTCCTGCGGCGCGCGCAAACGGAAGCGGACGGCGTCGCCTTCCGGCTCGATCGACAGGATTTCGGCCCGTCCGTCGACGTGACCGGAGACAATGTGGCCGCCCAGTTCATCGCCGATCTTGAGCGAGCGTTCGAGATTGATCTTCGTGCCCTCGCCCCAGCCAGCGATGGTGGTCAGCCGCAGCGCTTCCTCCCAGGCCTCGACCTCGAACCAGCGATCGTTCGCCCCCTCTTCCGGCAGGCGGGTCACGGTCAGGCATATGCCGGAATGGGCAATCGATGCGCCCATCTCGATAGTCTTCGGATCGTAATTGGTGGCGATGCGCAGCTTCACGCCTTCGTTCATAGGGGTCGTGGAGACGACGGTTCCGACATCGGTGACAATTCCGGTGAACATTCAGGCGACCCTTTCAAAAATGCGGCGCAGATCGGCACCGATATTTCCCGTCCGCACGAGGCGGAATTCGTCGGGCATATGGGATGGATCGAGCGGCGCGGCAATACCGCCCTCCCCGATCTCCCCCGGCCCGGAATAGAGAATGGCGCAGTCGATGAGACCGGCGGACAGAAACCGTTCAACCGTCCTCGCGCCGCCCTCGAGCATGATCGAAGAGATGCCGCGCGAGGCCAACGCCTCCAGAAGCGCAAGCGGATCGTCCGGGGCGCAGGAAACGACCTCGACCCCGGCGTCGACCAGCGCCGCCTTGCGGGTCTCGAACTCGGGAAAATCCTCGCTGCCGGCAACCGCGATGACCGGAACGTCTTTTGCTGACCGCACAAGCTTCGAGCCAAGCGGCAGGTCGAGCCGGCGATCCAGCACGATGCGCTGCGGCGAGCGGTCTTCCCAGCCCTGCAGGCGGCAGGTCAGCTCCGGATCGTCGGCAAGCGCAGTGCCAATGCCAATCATGATGGCGTCGCATTTCGCCCGCAGTCGGTGGACCTCGGCACGCGCCTCTACACCGGTGATCGCCACCTGCCCGGCGCCGAGCCGGCCGATCTTGCCATCGGCGGAAATCGCCATCTTCAGAATCACTTGCGGCCGCTTCTTCGTCTGCCGCAGAAGATAGCCGGACAGATCCCGCGCCCCTTCACGCTCCATCAGGCCCGTTTCGACCCTGATGCCGGCCTCTTCCAGCCGCTTCAAGCCGCGACCCGATACCCGCGCATCGGGATCTGGAACCGCGACGACGACGCGGACGATGCCGGCGGCAACGAGGGCATCGGCACAGGGCGGCGTCCGACCGTGGTGGGAACAGGGTTCAAGCGTGACATAGGCGGTGGCGCCCCTTGCGGCCTCTCCGGCCAGTTCCAGGGCCTGCGTCTCGGCATGCGGGCGGCCGCCGCGTGCGGTCACCGCGCGGGCCACGACCCTGCCATCCTTGACGATGATGCAGCCGACGGAGGGGTTCGAGCCGGTCAGGCCCTGATGGCGGCGCCCGGTGCTGAGGGCTGCGGCCATGAACCGCCTGTCTTCCGGCGTAAAGCCCATGGCTCAATCCAGCGCGTGATCGCGGCCGATCTTGGCGTTGATCTCTTCGATCACCTTCTCGAAATCCTCCGCATGCGAGAAGTCGCGGTAGACGGACGCGTAGCGCACGAAGGCAACGTCATCCAGCGCCTTCAGCGCTTCCAGCACCTGCAGGCCGATCTGCTCGGAGGGGATCTCGACCTCGCCCGAGCTTTCCAGCCGCCGGACGATGCCGGATACGGCGCGCTCGATCCTTTCCTCGTCGACAGGGCGCTTGCGCAGCGCGATCTCGAAGGAGCGGACCAGCTTGGAACGGTCGAACGGCACCTTGCGGCCGGTCTTCTTCAGAACCGTCAGTTCACGCAGCTGGACGCGCTCGAAGGTGGTGAAGCGTCCGGCGCAATCCGGGCATATGCGCCGGCGGCGGATGGCAGTGCCATCCTCCGCCGGACGGGAGTCCTTGACTTGCGTGTCGAGCGATCCGCAGAAGGGACAGCGCATCCTCGCTCCTTACATGTAGGGGTACATCGGGAAACGGCCGGTCAGGCTGACGACCTTGCCGCGCACCGCTTCCTCGACGGCAGCATTGCCTTCGTCGGAGTTGGCGACCTTCAGGCCATCCAGCACTTCGATGATCAGGTTGCCGATTTCGCGGAACTCGGCTTCCTTGAAGCCGCGGGTCGTGCCAGCCGGTGTGCCGAGGCGGACACCGGAGGTGACGAAGGGCTTTTCCGGATCGAAGGGGATGCCGTTCTTGTTGCAGGTGATGTAGGCGCGACCAAGGGCTGCTTCGGCACGCTTGCCGGTCGCGTTCTTCTTGCGCAGGTCAACCAGCATCAGGTGGTTGTCCGTGCCGCCGGAGACGACGTCGACGCCGCCTGCGATCAGGGTGTCGGAAAGCGTCTTGGCGTTCTTGACGACCTGAGCAGCGTAGTCCTTGAATTCCGGCTGCAGCGCCTCACCGAAGGCGACGGCCTTGGCGGCGATCACATGCATCAGCGGGCCGCCCTGCAGGCCGGGGAACACGGCCGAGTTGATCTTCTTGGCGATCGACTCGTCGTTGGTCAGGATCATGCCGCCGCGCGGGCCACGCAGCGACTTGTGGGTCGTGGTGGTCGCGACATGGCAATGCGGGAACGGCGACGGATGCACGCCACCGGCAACGAGGCCGGCGATGTGGGCCATGTCGACCATCAGGTAGGCGCCGACCGAATCCGCGATCTCGCGGAAGCGCTTCCAATCCCAGATGCGGGAATAAGCGGTGCCGCCAGCGATGATCAGCTTCGGCTTGCTTTCCTTGGCCTTGGCTTCCACTTCATCCATGTCGAGCAGGTTGTCGCCTTCGCGCACGCCGTAGGAAACGACGTTGAACCACTTGCCGGACATGTTGACCGGGGAACCGTGCGTCAGGTGGCCACCCGAATTGAGGTCGAGGCCCATGAACGTGTCGCCCGGCTGCAGCAGCGCCAGGAACACGGCCTGGTTCATCTGCGAACCGGAGTTCGGCTGAACGTTGGCATATTCGACGCCAAAGAGCTTCTTGGCGCGCTCGATCGCCAGTTCCTCGGCGATGTCGACAAACTGGCAGCCGCCGTAATAGCGCTTGCCCGGATAGCCTTCGGCATATTTGTTGGTCATGATCGAGCCCTGCGCTTCCAGGACGGCGCGCGAGACGATGTTCTCGGAGGCGATCAGTTCGATCTCGTGACGCTGGCGGCCCAGCTCCTTCTCAATCGCGCCAAAGATATCCGGATCGGTTTCGGCAAGCGTACGGGTGAAGAAGGCTTCTGATGCGGTCATCGTGGGTGGCTCCTGCTGTGGCCTGAAACTGAAGTAGGCGAATGGCGTATTACCGCCCGGACCGGGCAAGAGCAATACAGGCCGTGATATTTGCGCATCAATCCGCCCCGCATGCGCCCGTTTGCGTCACCCGTCCGCCCCGCATGCGTCGAAACGCACCCGGAGCAACCAAGCCACGCCCTTGACTGGCAAAGGAAAACCTCAATTATGCGCACCAGTCATGATGAGGGCGCGAATTTGATCGAGACTGCCACAGCATCGCCCAAGGTCGTCGAAATCTTCTATTTCGATGCCGGCGGCGGCCATCGCAACGCGATGACTGCGCTCAGCCGCCTGATCGCGGACACCCATCCGGAGTGGACCGTCATACCGGTCGACCTGCAGAAGCTGCTCGAACCGATCGATCCGGTGCACCGGCTGACGCGGGCGGTAACCGGTTCGCTGTCTAAGCTTCTCACACCCGTCGCGCCGCGCATCACCATGGAGCCCTGGCAGGCGCAGGACATCTACAACAATGCGCTGAAACGCGGCGCGACCCGTGGCATGGGCACCATCCTGCCGGTCCTGCAGGCGTTCATCCGCCGGCAGTCGAACGACATCGAGCGACTGCTTGCCGCCCGCTGGAGCAATGCCGGCACGCCCCGCCCCGATCTCGTCGTCTCCGTCATTCCGAATTTCAACCGGGTGATGTTTGCGGCGCTGCGCAAGGTGCACAGCCATGTGCCCTATCTCACCGTGATGACCGACATGGTCGACTGCCCGCCGCATTTCTGGATGGAAGACCAGGACCAGATCATGGTCTGCGGCACGAAAAAGGCCTTCGAGCAGGCCATGTCGACCGGCTACTACGCCAGACAACGCATACACCTCGTCTCCGGCATGATCCTGAAGGGCTCCTTCTACGAGGAACCTCAGGACAGCGGACTGTCGCGCCAGTCGCTCGGCCTCGATCCCGATCTTCCTACCGCGCTCATCATGTTCGGCGGCAACGGCTCGTCGAAGGCAACGGAGGCGATTCTCGACCAGTTCTCGCAATCGAGGCGGAAGATCCAGGCGATCGTGCTTTGCGGCAAGAACGGCAAGCTGCTCGAAGCGCTCTCCGACCGGCCGCGCTGCCATGCCGTCGGCTTCGTCTCCAACGTCGCCGACTATATGCGCCTCGCCGACTTCTTCATCGGCAAGCCCGGCCCCGGCAGCATCAGCGAGGCGGTGCACATGGGGCTGCCCGTGATCGTCGAGAAGAACACCCACACGATGCCGCAGGAAAAGCCCAATCCGAATTGGGTGGACGACAACGGCATAGGCATCGTCGTGACCAGCTTCCGGCGCGGCATCACCGAGGCGACCGAACGGCTGCTCGACAATCTCGACAGCTACAAGGCCAATATCCGGGATAACATTCCGGAAAACCGCGCCGTCTTCGAGATCGTCGACATCCTGGCGGCAACGCTTGCCGATGCAGAGAAGGCGGCCGACCCCCTCCCCTCCTGACATTAGCGGTTGCGGACAGCGAAAAGGCAGGCCCCTTGCTGAAGCCTGCCCTCTTTCAAATCGGCGTTGAACCGGAACCGCAGCCTTACTGCTGCGGCACCTGATCGTCCTCGACCGAGCCGGAGATCTGCTCGATGCCGGCGGTCGTGTTGAGCGCCAGTTCGTTGGCGCCGTCCATTTTGTAGATGTCGTCGCGGAACTGCACGACGCGGTCCTTGGCGGACCATGCGGTGATGTAGACGAAGTGGACCGGTACTTCCTGCGAAAGCTCGATCGGATTGTTCTGGCGGCTCTGGATGACCGCCTCGATCTGCTGTCGGGACCAGCCCGGCGTGTCGCGCAAAAGCCAGGTGATGAGGTCGCGAACGTTCTGGACGCGCACGCAACCCGAGGATTCGAAGCGCATCAGCTTGTTGAACAGGCCCTGCTGCGGCGTGTCGTGCATGTAGACCGCATAGGGATTGTGGAAGTTGATCTTCGTCGAGGCCATGGCGTTGTTGGCCCCCGGGTCCTGGCGGAACATCAGGTTCGGAGCCTTCTCGGCATTCCAGTCGACCGTCGACGGATCGACTTCGGCGCCCTTGGCGTCGAACAGACGGATGTTGTTCTTCGCCAGGTATTCCGGATCCTTGCGCATCAGCGGCATGATGTCCTTCTGGATGATCGAGCGCGGCGACGTCCAGTAGGGATTGAGGATCACTTCGTAGATCTTGGAATCGAGAATCGGTGTCGGGCGGCTGATGCGCCCGACGATCGCCGTGTTGCGCAGGGCGACGCGATCGTCCTCGACGGCCTCGATATAGGCGGCCGGAATGTTGACCATGACATAGCGCCGGCCGAGATCCGGCGACATGTCCTGCAGACGCTTGAGGTTGGTGTTGAGCTGCGCCAGGCGGACATCGGCGGTGATGTTCATCGCCTTAAGCGTGTATTCGCCGAGAACGCCGTCTTCCGGCAGACCGTGACGGCCCTGGAAGCGCTTGACCGCGCCATCGACGTAGCTGTCATAGGAATCCGAAACGCCGGCCGATTGCGCCAGGTCGCCGGCAACGATCAGCCGCTGGCGCAGGTTGCGCACGGACGGATCGACCGCGCCGAGGCGCAGCTTCTGGCTGCCATCCACCATCGGCCAGCCGCCATTGGCAACGATCATCTGGTAGTCGGAAATCGCCTGCGTGATGTTGGCGACGGAGGACGGGCCGAGCACCGGATTGTTGGAGACGACCGCCACGGCCTGGCGGGAAGAGTTGCCGTCGAACTGATCGTCCCAGTTGCCGCGCTCCGGTGCGTTGATCAGGCTGTCGAGCACCGACTGGGCGTTGGCCCTGCCGGAGGCTGCCAGCGCGCCGATACTTGCGGCAGTGCCCAGGAACGCGCGGCGGGAGAAGGGATTGGAAATTTTTCTCGACATCAGATGTTGCTCTTCAAATCATTCGCGTGTGGCTGTTCGGTCGGACCGCCGCGGCATGCTCCCGAAGCGGATTTTCATGCGCATTTTCTACCCCGATGGGCGGCGATTGGCCACCCTTATCCGGAAATAAGCGACGAATGCATCTCGTCAATTTCGCGTGGGGAAACTTTCGTCCGCTGTTTCACACGGCAATATGGCCGTTTCGTGTCTGTCAGCGGGCATGCGCGGTCAGGTAGCAGCACCAAAATACGAAAAGCCGGGGTGTCCCCCGGCTTTCATTACAGGCCTGCGAGCCACAGATTACATGCGGTAGGCGATCGAGTCGTTCCAGAAGCGGTCAAGGCGCTGCAGGAGACGGTTCATCTGGCCGAATTCGTCTTCGCCGATGCCGCCGACCTTCTGGATCGAGCCGATATGGCGCTCGTAGAGCTTGCCGACCACTTCGGCGATCTCCTGGCCCTTGTCCGTCAGGCTAATGCGGACCGAACGGCGGTCGACACGCGAGCGCTGGTGGTTGATGAAGCCGAGGTCGACCAGCTTCTTGACGTTGTAGGAGACGTTCGAGCCGAGGTAGTAGCCCCGCGAGCGCAGCTCGCCGGCGGTCAGTTCGGAGTTGCCGATATTGAAGAGCAGCAGCGCCTGAACGGCGTTGACATCGCTGCGGCCCTGACGGTCGAACTCGTCCTTGATGACGTCGAGGAGACGGCGGTGCAGCCGCTCGACCAGGTGCAGGGATTCCATGTAGAGGTCACGGATTGCGTCTTCGGCATTCGCATCGGCGTGGCCGACAGATTTGGTCTGAAGATTGGTGTTCATGATACTGCCTCACTGTTTTGTTTGGCGGTGTATGGTTCTTCCCGCCTTGAGTGAGACCCTATCGAATACACATAAAATTCTACTTAAAACGCAGGCTTAACAGGCTCTTACCAAAAGCCGAGTGCGTTTCAGGGTGAATCAACCGTTACATCCCTGCCCTCTTTGCCCTGCTCGCGCCAGATCAGGAACCGGAAGAGGCAGTAAAGCACGACGACTGTCGCGTGCATGGGAAAGATGATCCAATTCGAGCCAAATGACGAGGCCCAGAGACTGTACATCAGCATCTGGCAGCCGGCGGCCAGAACCCAGACCACCGCCCCCCAGGAGACATTCACCCACAGGCCCAGCGACGCGATCGGAAACAGGACGGCTAGCGCGCTTGCCGCCGTGCGCCACGGCACGGACAGGAGATCGAAGCGGCCGCGTCCGTCGAGGGAAAAGCCGACGAGCATCGCCCAGTACTGCAGGCCGAACCAGAAGCAGGCAATGGCGATCATTCTCAGAAAGAGAAGGAAGAGCCGCTGCGTGAGCGTGGACTGCGCCTTGGGATGAGAATCAGAATACATGGCCGAACGATAATGGATAATGCGGCATCATGCCTATCGCCTCCCCTTCCCCACGCGGTTCTTTTCTGGTTTTGCCCGTGATAATGAACCGGAATACTAAAGCACAACGGACGAGATAAGATGACGGACAAGACCCACATCGTCGATGACATCACCGGCCACCGCCGCATGCGTCGCAATCGCAAGGCGGACTGGACGCGCCGCCTGGTGCAGGAAAACCGGCTGACGGTGGACGACCTCATCTGGCCGATCTTCCTCGTTCCCGGCAGCAACATCCTGGATCCGATCCCGGCGATGCCCGGCGTCAACCGCATGAGCGTCGATGTCGCCGTCGAAGCGGTCAAGGAAGCCGCCGACCTCGGGATCCCGGCGGTCGCCACCTTCCCGAACATCGAGATGGAGCTGCGCGACCAGACCGGCTCGAACATTCTCGAGGCCAACAACCTCTTGAACCAGGCGACCGCCGCATTCAAGAAGCATGTGCCCAACATCGGCGTAATCACCGACGTGGCGCTCGATCCGTTCACCAGCCATGGCCATGACGGCATCCTGCGCGGCAACGAGATCGTCAACGACGAGACGGTGGACCTCGTCGCCCGCGCCGCCGTGATGCAGGCCGATGCGGGCTCGGACATCATCGCGCCCTCTGAAATGATGGACGGGCGCATCGGCGCCATCCGCCGCGCGCTTGACGCCGCCGGCCACCAGAATGTCGGCATCATGTCCTATGCGACGAAGTTCGCCTCCGGCTGCTACGGTCCCTACCGCGAGGCGATTTCGACGGGCGGCCTGCTGAAGGGCGACAAGAAGAGCTACTACATCGACCCGGCCAACGGGACGGAAGCGATCCGCGACGCCGCGCTCGACGTCGAGGAAGGCGCCGACATGCTGATGGTCAAGCCCGGTCTTCCCTATCTCGACATCTGTTGGCGCATGAAGGAGGCTTTCGGCCTGCCGGTCTTCGCCTACCAGGTCTCGGGCGAATATTCGATGATCAAGGCGGCCGCCGCCAATGGCTGGATCGACGGCGAGCGCATGATGCTGGAGACGCTGCTGTGCTTCAAGCGCGCCGGCTGCGACGGAATATTGTCCTACTTCGCGGTCGACGTGGCCAAAATCCTGTCGAAGGGATAACGGACGGGCGCGGCGGAACTTGCAGTCGCGAGGGATCGTTCCCAAATAAATGCAAGAACGATTGTCTGGAGACGAAAATGGCACTGCCCGAAGTTCAACCCTATGGCCCGCGCGACGAGTGGCAAGCCTATAGCGGCATCCTGAGCCGCCGTGTGCTGGCATTCCTGCTCGATTACCTGATCGTGCTCTTGCTCTGCATTCCGGCAGCCGTCATCGTCGCCTTCATCGGCGTCGTGACCCTGGGGCTCGGCTTCTTCCTGTATCCGGTGCTGTTCTTCGTCGTCGCCGGCCTTTATTTCGGCATGACGCTGTCGGGACCGTCGCAGGCCTCGCTCGGCATGCGGGCGATGAACACCCGCATGGTGCGCGTCGACGGCCGCCGCATCGATTTCCTGACCGCGCTGGTGCATCTGGTGCTGTTCTGGATCTTCAACTCGGTACTGACGCCACTCATTCTGCTCGCCGGTCTCTTCACAGAGCGCGGCCGCCTGCTGCACGACCTGCTTCTTGGCACCGTCGTCATGCGCACCGACTGACGCGGGCCTTCCTCCATCGCATCCAGAACCGTCAGCCGTCCGATCTTAATCGGGCGGCTTTCGTCATTTTTGAAAAAGAATTTTCCATTTGCCGCGCCGGCGGAAACGGATAGTCTGTCGCGGCGCGTGGCTCGACATTAAACATCTTCGCAGATACCGGGGCATTCACATTCGGCATCAGGACACCGTACGGGGACTTTGGCGGAAAGCTTGAATGGCTGATTTTCATATTATCATTACGTTTCTTATCATTGCCGCCACCATCATCGCATTCGCCTCGGACCGCTTCTCCATCGAAGCCGTCTCGCTCGGCACTCTGGCTGCGCTGCTGATCACCTTCGGCCTCTTTCCCATGCCGATGGAGGGCGGCGGCATCTTCAGCGTCAACGCGCTTCTCGAGGGTTTCGGCAATCCGGCATTGGCGACGGTCATTGCGCTGCTGATCATCGGCCAGGGCCTCTTTGCCACCGACGCGCTGGAAGCCCCTGCCCGCTTCCTCGGACAGCTCGGCGGCAACAAGCCCTGGCGCACCGTCATCATCATTCTCTGCGTCACCGGCTTCACCAGCGCCTTCCTCAACAACACGCCGGTGGTGGTGATCTTCATTCCGATCCTCGCCTTCATCGCGGCGAAACAGAAGGTGCCGTCGGCCAAGGTCTTCATGCCGCTCTCCTTCATCACGATCCTCGGCGGCATGACGACGCTGATCGGCTCGTCGACGAACATGATCGCCGCCGGAATCGCCTCGAAGTACCAACTCGACATCCGCATGTTCGACATGAGCCCGATCGGCCTGATCCTGGCGCTGGTCGGCTCGATCTATGTGCTCTTTCTCCTGCCGAAGCTTCTGAAGGAACGGCCCTCGCAATCGACGCAGCAGACGATGAGCGGCGCGCAATTCCTCGGCGAGATCGTGATTACCAGCGGCCACCGCTTTGCCGGCATGCAGTCGAAAGCCGGCTTCTTTCCCGAAATCAAGAACCTGACGCCGCGCCTCCTGCTTCGCCGCGACGTGCCGATCCTGCCGCCCTATGACGGCGTCATCCTCGAACCCGGCGACAAGCTGATCGTCACCGGCACCCGCAAGGCCTTCATGGAGGCGATCGCCAAGGGCGAAAAGGGCCCGGCGCTGGAGCACACCAATGTTCCCGGCGAAGCGCTGGCCGACCCGGCGCCGCCTGCCGCCGACTATCATCTGGTCGAGGCGGTGATCGCACCCGGCTCGCGCTTCGAGGGACGCACCATCCAGCTTTCCGGCCTGCAGCCGCAGTTCGGCGTCGCCGTCTTCGGCGTGCAACGCAAGAGCCGCATGGCGCGGACGGCGCTTTCCGAAGTCCGTCTCGAGGCCGGCGACACGCTGCTGCTCGGCGGACCGCTGGAAGCAATCGAATCGATGCGCGGCAACCACGACATCCTGCTGCTCGAACACTCCGCGGAAGCCGTGCCGCAGCGGCAGAAGGCGATCCTGGCGGCGCTGATCTTTGCCGGCATCGTGCTGCTTTCCGCCTTCGACGTGTCGCCGATCGTCGTCAACGCCATTGCCGGCGCCGTGCTGATGATCGCCACCGGCTGCCTGACGATCAATCAGGCGAGTCGCGCCTTCGACAAGCAGATCTTTCTGCTGATCGGCACCTCCATCGCCATGGCGACCGCATTGGAATCAACCGGCGGCGCACACCTGATCGCCACCGAAACCGTGTCGATGATGGACGGCGCACCGCCGGCGATGATCCTGTCGGTGCTCTTCCTGCTGATGTCGGTGATGACCAACGTGCTGTCCAACAATGCGGTTGCGGCACTCTTCATGCCGATCGCGCTCGACATCGCCAACAAGGTCGGCGTTTCGCGCGAAGCCTTTGCTATGGCTGTGATTTTTGCCGCCAACTGCTCGTTCGCCACGCCCATCGGCTACCAGACGAACCTGCTGGTCATGGGCCCCGGTCATTACAGCTTCGCGGAGTTCATCAAGGCCGGCACGCCGCTCGTCATCATCATTTGGTTGACGTTTTCAATAGTTGCGCCATGGTATTATGGTTTCTGATCTTCGAAACCAAGGATCCGCAAGCCTCAGATGAACACACGAGTCGCGACCTCCCCGCAGTTCTACCTGACAGCACCAGCCTCCTGCCCCTATCTGCCGCGCGAAATGGAGCGCAAGGTCTTCACGCATCTCGTCGGTCCACGCGCGTCCGAGCTGAATGACCTTCTGACGCAGGGTGGCTTCCGCCGGTCGCAGAACATCGCCTATCGCCCGGCCTGCGAAACCTGTCGGGCCTGCGTCTCCGTGCGCATTCTCGCCGACGAATTCAAGCCGACCCGCTCGATGAAACGCATCCTTGCCGCCAACAAGGACGTGGTGGCGACCGAACTGCCGCCGCAGCCGACACCCGAACAATATTCGCTCTTCCGCCGCTATCTCGACGATCGCCACCAGAAGGGTGGCATGTCGGACATGTCCTCGCTCGACTACGCGATCATGGTCGAGGACACGCATGTGACGACCCGGCTGATCGAATACCGGATCCGCGAGCCCGGCCACGGCTTGGGTGGGGAGAAGAAGGGCGAGCTGATCGCCGCGGCGCTCACCGACGTCATGTGCGACGGACTGTCGATGGTCTATTCCTTCTTCAACCCGGAACTGGACCGCCGCTCGCTCGGCTCGCTGATGATCCTCGACCATATCCGCCGCACCAAGGCGATGGGCCTGCCGCATGTCTATCTCGGATACTGGGTCAACGGTTCGAAGAAAATGCATTACAAGACCCGCTTCCAGCCGCAGGAGCACCTGATGCCGAAGGGCTGGCAGCGGTATGAGGCGGAAGCCGGGGAAGAACTGGACGATAGCCAGGAATGAGCCTCAGGCCATTGTCCAGATCCTAGCCGGCGCGCGCCCTCACGCCAGTCAGAACTTGCCCGAACGCGGGAAACCCTTGGGCACAAGCCGTCCGGCGGTAGCCCGGTCGCCGAGCCATTCGGCCAGTTCCTCGCGCTTGCGCACAAAGGTGCGGCCGGCGCTGTCGTCCCAGGTCAACCCCTCCTCCATCGCGAAGCAGCGGACGTCGGACACGCCGCCGTCCTTGTAGCGCTGCAGGCGGACGCCCTTGCCGCGCGACATCTCAGGTATCTGGACGAGCGGGAAGACGAGCATCTTGCGGTTCTCGCCGACGACGGCGACGTGATCGCCCTTCACCTCGGCGGCAAGCCGTGTTTCGTCCGGCAGAGAGACGTTCATGATCTGCCTGCCCTTGCGGGTGTTGGCGATCATGTCGCTTTCGGCAACGACGAAGCCGTTGCCGGCAGTCGAGACCATCAGTCGCTTGCGCTCCGGATCGTGGACGAAGGCCGTCAGCATGTCGTGGCCAGCCTCCATGTCCACCATCAGGCGCAAGGGCTCGCCGTGACCACGGCCGCCCGGCAGCTTGTCGGCGCCGAGCGTGTAGGCCTTGCCGCCGGTGGTAATCATCAGGATCTTGTCGGTCGTCTGGGCGTTGAAGAACACGCCCATCTTGTCGCCTTCCTTGAAGGTCAGCGACGAGACGTCGGACATGTGGCCCTTCAGGGCGCGGATCCAGCCCTTTTCCGAAATGACGACGGTGATCGGTTCCTTCTCGATCATCGCCTGGTGGATCGCCTCGTCGTCGGCGTCCGGCGCGTCGGCAAACTGGGTGCGGCGGCGTCCGAGCGGGGTCGCCTTGGCATAGGTCTTCTTGACCTCGCCGATCTCCCAGGCAACGGTCTGCCACTGCTTCTCGTCGGAGGCGAGCAAGGCTTCGATGCCGGCCTTTTCGGTCGACAGTTCGTCGTGCTCCTTGCGGATCTCGAATTCCTCGAGCTTGCGCAAGGAGCGCAGGCGCATGTTGAGGATGGCTTCGGCCTGGATGTCGGAGATGGAGAAGCGCTCCATCATCACCTGCTTGGGCTCGTCCTCCTCGCGGATGATGCGGATCACCTCGTCAATGTTGAGGTAAGCGACCAGCAGACCGCCGAGGATTTCCAGGCGGCGCTCGATGGCGGCAAGGCGGAAGCGCGAGCGGCGGATGAGCACGTCGCGGCGATGCGCCAGCCACTCCAGCAGCACGTCGTTCAGCGCCATCACCTTGGGCACCTTGCCCATCGACAACACGTTCATGTTGAGCGAGATGCGGCTTTCGAGGTCGGTGAGCTTGAACAGCGATTCCATCAGGAGGACGGGATCGACGGTGCGGCTCTTCGGCACCAGCACGATGCGGACGTCTTCGGCCGATTCGTCACGGATGTCTTCCAAGAGCGGCAGCTTGCGGGCGATCAGCAGTTCGGCGACCTTCTCGATCAGGCGCGACTTCTGCACCTGATAGGGAATCTCGGTGACGATGATCTGGAAGCCGCCGCGGCCGAGATCTTCCGTCTCCCACTTGGCGCGAACGCGGAAGCCGCCGCGGCCGGTCTTGTAGGATTCGATGATGCTTTCGCGGCTCTCGATAATGATGCCGCCGGTCGGCAGGTCCGGGCCGGGCATGAACTCGACCAGCTTCTCGATCGTGGCGTCCGGATGCCTGATCAGGTGCAGCGCCGCGTCGCAGATCTCGTGCGCGTTGTGCGGCGGGATCGAGGTGGCCATGCCGACGGCGATGCCGGAAGCGCCATTCGCCAGCAGGTTCGGGAAGGCGCCCGGCAGAACGACCGGCTCCTCGTCTTCCTCGTTGTAGGTCGGGCGCAGGTCGACGGCATCCTCGTTGATGCCCTGCAGCAGAAGTGCGGCGACTTCCGTCATGCGCGCTTCGGTGTAACGCATTGCCGCTGCGCCATCGCCGTCGATGTTGCCGAAGTTGCCCTGGCCGTCGACCAGCGGATAGCGGATCGCGAAATCCTGCGACAGGCGCACAAGCGCATCGTAGATCGAGGCGTCGCCATGCGGGTGGAACTTACCCATGACGTCGCCGACGATACGGGCGCATTTCTTGTAGGCCGAATTGGGCCGGACGCCCATTTCGCTCATCGCATGGACGATGCGGCGGTGGACCGGTTTCAGTCCGTCGCGCACATCCGGCAGCGCACGGTGCATGATGGTCGACAAGGCATAAGCGAGGTAGCGCTCCTCGAGCGCCGCCTTCAAATCGACCGGCTGAATGTGATCGCCGCCGTCACCCGGCGGTACAAGCGATTTCCCCATGTTTCCTGACTATCCGGGATCGGCAGCAGGAGCAAGAAAGGCGGCGCAATCCCCTGTGGATTAAGGTGTTCAGCGCCCCGGCCCGATTTTCGCGCCGTTTAAGGCTTCGTTAAACCCGCCCGCCAACGCCCTGCCCGCCGCTATTGCGCCGTATTCATTGGTGACATACTGGTTTGCATCTGATCGCGTATATCGCAGATGACGGGACGGACAATACTGTTCCTGTACACTATTCTATTCTGGGGGTTTCATGTTTCAGTACAGAAAAACGAGACTGCTTCTGGCCGGCGTTGCTTTCGCGGCCATGAGTTCGTCGGCCTTCGCGCTCGACGGCGAGAAGCTGTTCGAACACCTGAGCAAGAGCTACGAGGGCCAGGGCGGCATGACGCTCAAGGCTCAGGACGTTTCGACCAACGGATCGAATGTCACGCTCTCCGGCGTCAGCATCACCGTACCCGGTGAGGACAAGGAAATTCCGCTCGGCAAGATCGAACTGACCGATGTCGAGGAGGCCGGCGACGGCGGCTACACGATCGGCAAGGCGATGTTCGACAATGTCGACTTCAGCGATGCAGACTCCGCCTTCAAGATGCGCGACATCGTGGTTTCGGATATCGCGGTGCCTGCCGAGATCAAGCCGAACCCCACCAGCCTTTCCGACATGCTGCTCTATCGCAACATCCATGTCGGCCCGATCAGCGCCGAGGACAAGGGCACGAAAGTGTTCGCCATGGACGGCCTCGACATGAATCTCGGCGTCGACGGCGACAACAGCACGCTGACCTTCGACTACACCGGCAGCGGCGTCTTCATCGACATGTCCAGCGTCAAGGACATGGATCCGAAGACACGCGAAAAAATGCAGGCGCTCGATCTCATGCAGATCAGCGGAACGTTTTCGGGCAATGGTAACTGGAACTCGTCGAGCGGCATGCTGGACATGCAGTCCATGGCCTATGATTTCGACAAGGTTGGCAAGCTCGATATCGGCCTGTCGATTTCGGGCTACACGCTGGAATTCGTGAGGGCCCTGCAGGAAGCCACCAAGGCCGCCCAGGCCAGCGGCAACACGCCGGAGGCCCAGCAGGCGTCCGGCATGGCCATGCTCGGCCTGATGCAGCAGCTCAGCTTCGTCGGCGCCACCATCCGCTTCGAGGATCACTCGATCACAGAGCGGGCGCTGGACGTGGCCGGCAAGGACCAGGGCATGTCAGGCGAGCAGATGGCGCAGATGCTGAAGGCCATGGTGCCGATCGGCATGGCACAGCTGCAGATCCCGGAACTGCAGAACATGGTCAGCCAGGCGGTCAACACCTATCTCGACAATCCGGAGAACATCACCGTCTCGGCGAAACCCGCCGATGCCGTCCCCTTCCCGATGATCATGGGCGCCGCCATGGGCGCGCCGAAGACGCTGCCGCAGGTGCTCGGCGTCACGGTCACGGCGAACGACTGACCGGATCAAGCCGATCCAAAACAAAACCCCGGCGGAGCGATCCGCCGGGGTTTTTCGTTACCTTCGCCAGAAGGACGGTCAGTCCTTCTTGGCAGTCGGGATGACGCGTAGTGCCAGTTCACGTAGCTGCTGCGGGCTTGCTTCTGAAGGAGCGCCCATCAGCAGGTCCTGGGCCTGCTGGTTCATCGGGAACAGCGTGATCTCGCGCAGGTTCTTGGCACCCACGAGCAGCATGACGATGCGGTCGATGCCGAAGGCGGCACCACCGTGCGGCGGAGCGCCGTACTGGAAGGCGCGGTACATGCCGCCGAAGCGTTCCTCGACGTCCGCCTTGGACAGGCCGACGATCTCGAATGCCTTGACCATGGTTTCAGGCGACTGGTTACGGATCGAACCGGAAGCGATTTCGAAGCCGTTGCACACCGCGTCATACTGGTAGGCCTTGATCGTCAGCGGATCTTGGTTCTCAAGCGCATCCATGCCGCCCTGCGGCATGGAGAACGGGTTGTGCGAGAAGTCGACCTTCTTCTCGTCCTCGTTCCATTCGTAGAACGGGAAGTCGACAATCCAGCAGAGTTCGAAGCGGTCGCGATCGACGAGGTCCAGTTCCTCGCCGGCGCGGGTGCGGGCTTCGCCTGCGAACTTGTAGAACTTCTCCGGAACGCCGGCGACGAAGAAGCAGGCATCGCCGTCATCGAGACCAAGCTGCGTGCGGATCGCGTCGGTGCGTTCCGGGCCGATGTTCTTGGCGAGCGGGCCGGCGCCTTCGAGGCTTTCGCCTTCCTTGCGCCAGAAGATATAGCCGAGACCCGGCTGGCCCTGGCTCTGGGCCCAGGCGTTCATGCGGTCGCAGAAGGCGCGGCTGCCGCCGGTCTTGGCCGGGATCGCCCAGACTTCGACCTTCGGGTCGCGTTCGATCATGCCGGCGAAGACCTTGAAGCCGGAACCGGCGAAATGCTCGGTGACGGACTGCATCTCGATCGGGTTTCTGAGGTCCGGCTTGTCGGTGCCATACTTGCGGATCGCGACGTCGTAGGGAATGCGCGGCCAGTCCTTCGTCACCGGCTTGCCCTCGGCGAAACGCTCGAAGACTTCGGTAATGACCGGCGTCATCGTGTTCCAGACGTCTTCCTGGGTGACAAAGCTCATTTCCAGGTCGAGCTGGTAGAATTCGCCCGGCAGACGGTCGGCGCGCGGGTCTTCGTCGCGGAAGCACGGCGCGATCTGGAAGTAGCGGTCGAAACCGGCGACCATCAGCAGCTGCTTGTACTGCTGCGGGGCCTGCGGCAGCGCGAAGAACTTGCCTTCGTGGATACGGCTCGGCACGAGGAAGTCGCGCGCGCCTTCCGGCGAGGAGGCCGTCAGGATCGGCGTCGTGTATTCGGTGAAGCCGGCGGAGGCCATGCGGTTACGCATGTCGGCGACGATCTGCGTGCGCTTGACGATGTTCTTGTGGAGCGTCTCGCGGCGCAGGTCGATGAAGCGGTAGCGCAGCCGGACGTCTTCCGGATAGTCAGGCTCGCCGAAGACCGGCAGCGGCAGTTCCTTGGCCGCCGACAGGACCTCGATTTCCTCGGCATAGAGTTCGATCTCGCCGGTCGGCATGTTCTTGTTGACGGTGTCCTCGGTGCGCGCCTTCACCTTGCCGTCGATGCGGATCACCCACTCGCCACGCACGGTCTCGGCCATCTTGAAGGCCGGGCTGTCCGGATCGGCGACGACCTGGGTCATGCCGTAATGGTCGCGCAAATCGATGAAGAGAACGCCGCCGTGGTCGCGGACGCGGTGCACCCAGCCGGAAAGGCGGGCGGTCGATCCGACATCGCTCTTGCGAAGGGCGGCGCAGGTGTGGCTGCGGTAACGGTGCATCTTGTTCTCTATCCTGCAGTGCTTGGTGAAGCGGCGGCATGCGTGGCACTGACGCGCGACGGCCACCGGCAGACAAATCGCGCGGAAAAGCGCATGCCGGACCGCTTTTGTCAAGGCAAAAGGCGGAAAGTCGGGGCCGCGAACGCCTGAGCCGCCGCCGTTCACCAAGACACTCCCCTTCTCCGTGCGCCTGCGAGACGTGCACTCAAGCGGCGGCATCCATATGAGCAACTTGCCGACTCATTCCAACCTTTGCATTGTCATGGAAGCGGATGGCCGTTTATTGATGGCTATTGGCGCAACAAGGCATCATCCGAGTCGCGCAGCGTTCCGGTAGCCGTCCATGCCACAGATCCGCGCCCTTATCCCTCTTCTCGTCGCCGCCGGCATCCTGATCGGCGGGAATGGCATGCAGGGCACCTACATTCCGCTGCGCGGTGCGTATGAAGGCTTCTCCGTCACCCTGATCGGCATCATCGGCGCCAGCTATTCGCTCGGCTTCGCCATCGGCTGCATCTATGTCACGCGGCTGTTGCGGGCGATCGGACATGTCCGCCTGTTTGCGGCCCTCGCGGCGATCGCCGCCAGTGCCTCGCTGTCGATGGCGCTGCTGATCGACCCGGTCTTCTGGTTCCTGATGCGCTTCCTGACCGGCATCTGCGTCGCCGGCCTGTTCGCGACGGTCGAAAGCTGGATCAACGCCAAGGTCACCAATCACACGCGGGCGCGCACGCTCTCCATCTATCGCTTCGTCGACCTGTTCTCGGTCACGGCCGGTCAGTATCTGATACCGGTCGCCGGCATCCCCGGTTTTGCCGCCTTCGCGGTGATCTCGATGGCAACGACCCTGTCCCTGGTGCCGATCTCGCTTGCCGACAAGTCGAGCCCGGCTGTGCCGAGCGCCGTCAAGTTCGACGTGCGCACCATCTGGCAGGTCTCGCCGCTCGCCGTCGTCGGCGTCGTGGTCGTCGGCCTCACCATGGCCGCCTTCCGCTATGTCGGGCCGCTCTATGCCGCCAATGTCGGCTTCTCGATCGCCGAGGTCGCGAGCTTCATGAGCGCCGGCATCATCGGCGGCGTGGTGCTGCAATATCCGCTCGGGCATTTTTCCGACCGCATCGACCGGCGCAAGATCCTGCTGGTGACGACCGCGGGTGCGCTGGTCGCCGGCCTTTATCTCGCCATGGCGGCCGGAAACAACGAATGGCGCAACATTGCCGGCGTCTTCATCTTCGGCGCCTTCGCCATGCCGCTCTATTCACTCTGTTCTGCCCATGCGAACGATTTTGCGAAGGACGGGCAGCACGCCTCGATTGCTGCAGGCCTCCTGTTCTTCTGGTCGGTCGGTGCGACGATCGGCCCCTTTCTCGCCTCCGTCATGCTGCAGTTCTTCGGCCCGCACGCGCTGTTCTGGTACACATCCGTCATCCAGGCGGCCTTCATCGGCTACACCGTCTACCGGATGTCGGCGCGGGCGGCGATCCCGGCTGGCGAACGGCGCTCGCGTTTCCGCTCACTTTTGCGCACCTCTCTCTACTTCAGCAAGCTCGCCACGCCGCCCGCCGAGCGAGACGGCGGTCGCAAAAGCGGGCCAAGCGATTGACATCACGGCCGAAAGCGACAAGGAATAGCGCGTTTCCCGTCTACAAGAATGTAAGAAGAACATGATCGTTACCACCGCGGACCTTGAGGCCGCCTGCCAGAAGCTTGCCAAATCCGAATTTGTAACAGTCGATACGGAGTTCATCCGGGAGACCACCTTCTGGCCGGAACTCTGCCTCATCCAGATCGCCAATCCATCGATGGAAGTGCTGATCGATCCGCTGGCCAAGGGCATCGACCTGAAACCCTTCTTCGCGCTGATGGCCGATCCCAACGTCGTGAAGGTCTTTCACGCCGCCCGCCAGGATCTCGAAATCATCTACAATCTCGGCGGCCTCATCCCGCACCCGCTGTTCGATACGCAGGTCGCGGCCATGGTCTGCGGCTATGGCGACTCGGTCTCCTACGACCAGTTGGTCGCACGCATCGCCGGCGCTCATATCGACAAGACCTCGCGCTTTACCGACTGGCGGCACCGGCCGCTATCCGACAAGCAGCTGGACTATGCGATCGCCGACGTCACCTATCTGCGCGACGTCTATCTGGCGCTCAAGGAAAGGCTGGAGCGTGACGGACGGACGTCCTGGCTGAAGGAAGAAATGGACATCCTCGAGGCGCCGGAGACCTACGACCTGCATCCGGACGACGCCTGGCAGCGACTGAAGATGCGCGTGAAAAAGCCGCAGCAGCTCGCCGTCCTGCAGAGCGTCGCCGCCTGGCGTGAGCGCGAGGCGCGCAACCGCAATGTGCCGCGCGGCCGGGTGCTCAAGGACGATGCGATCTACGAGATCGCCCAGCAGCAGCCGAAGGATATCGAGGCGCTCGGCAAGCTCCGCTCGATCCCCAAGGGCTGGGAACGGTCGTCGGCCGGTGCGCAGCTGCTCGAAGCCGTCAATCAGGCGCTTGCCCTGCCGAAATCCGAACTGCCGGCCATGCCGCGCCAACAGCAGTCACCGGAAGGCTCCGGCGCGGCCGTCGAACTGCTCAAGGTGCTGCTGAAGCTGACGGCGGAAAAGCACGGTGTCGCGCCAAAGGTGATCGCCAACAGCGACGACCTCGAAAAGATCGCGACCGACGGCGAGAATGCCGATGCCGCCGCCATGCACGGCTGGCGCAAGGAACTGTTCGGCGACGTGGCGTTGAAGCTGATCAACGGCGAGATCGGACTCCGGTTTGCCGGCAAGAAGGTGGAAGCCGTCGAGCTTTGAGCCCGGACGCCTAGCGGTGGCGCAGCCTGGCGGCTGCGTCTTTCAGCGATGCGAGGAAATCGGCGACGGCGCGCGGCAGCGGGCCGTGCTGATAGGCTTCCAGCCTCTCGACCGTCCAGCCACCTTCCGGACAGAGTTGGCGCAACAGGTCGCGCCGCTGCCCTTCCTGCTCCGGGGTGAGCGGCAGCTCGGCCGCCATTGCCAGATAATCGAGGTTCTGGTGCATCCGGCGCATAATCCGGAAGGCTTCGAACATGGTGGCAGCGATGCCAGCATCGTCACGCCACGAGCGTCCGCCGAAGACCTCCTGCGTCACCCGCTGTCCGGCGCCCTTGCAATCGAAGGCGACGCAGCCGGAGAAGCCCTGCTCCTCCAGCATGCTGTGGATCGTGCAGGAATGCCGTGCCGACAGATGCAGGCAGGGCGCGTCGGCATCCTTGTTGTAGGCGAATTCATCGCCCTTGTCGAAATGGAAGGCGACGCAGCAGAGCGCCGCGCAGCGGCTGCAATCCGCCACGAGCGATACGCTGTCCGATCCGGTCGTCCTATTCGCCATGGCCGACGCTATAGCGTCCCTCACCGTCGACCTCAAGCGCCTCAGGGGTGCATCCGGGCTCCCTTGCAAACCTTGTCGGCGATTTTCCTATCGGCGTGGAAGGCGATGCCGACGACCCTGGCGTCATCCGGACCGTAGGCGGAAAAGGCCTCCCGGTTGGCGGCATCGTGTCCGGTCGCGAACATCTCCTCTATATAGAGCGTCGAAGCGATGTCGCGCTCCAGCGTGCGGCGATGGATCTTCGACAGGGTGTCGCCGTCGGCGGCGAGCACGATGATCGGCTGTACGCTCATCGCATTATAGACATGGCCCGCCGCATCCCGGTAAGCTTCGCCGATGATTTCCGGCTTGGCGGCGGCGATGCCGGTGGCGAGGAAGGCGGTGACGTTGAGCTTCTGCCAGACGGCCAGATCCTCGCGAACGACGACAACGAACTTGGTTTCGAACATGTACGGCAACTCCACGAAAGGCTTTCAAAAAATAGGTTCGGCCGGGACCTTATCGGCGTCCGCGCCGGATGGTCTTGAAGGTTCGTGCACGATCGGGAAGGACGAAATCTGCGCTGCACCGGAGGAAGGCGGCATCGAGCGGATCGAGGCGCGGTTCCACGGCAACGGCTTTGCGCCGCACCGCCACGACACCTATGCGCTCGGGATCACCGTCAGCGGTGTGCAGACCTTCCGCTATCGCGGCGCATCCCGCTTTTCCATGCCGGGACAGCTCATCATTTTGCATCCGGACGAGTTGCACGACGGTGGAGCCGGAACGGCAAGCGGCCTGCGCTACCGCATGGTCTACATTCCGCCGGACCGCATTGCCGATGCCGCGGGTGGTGCGGGCGGCCGCCTGCCCTTCGTGCCGGCGCCGGTGATGGACGACCCGAACCTGCGCGCAAGCCTTGCCGATGTTCTCGACGACCTGGACCGGGAAATCGGTAATCTGAAACTCGATAGCTTTCTGGCGGAGGTCGCCGCAGGTCTCAACCGCCACAGCGACGACCGCCGGCAGACAGCATCACGCCTCGATGGCCGGGCCTTGTCGGCCTGCCGTGATTTTCTGACCGAAAACTGCCGCAGGAACGTCAATTCCGGTGAACTCGAAACGATTGCCGGCATCGATCGCTTTACACTCGCACGGCAATTCCGCACGGCCTACGGCACGAGCCCGCACCGCTTCCAGGTTCTGCGCCGGCTGGATGTCGCACGCAGACTGATGCGTAAGGGGCATGGCCTCGCCGACGCCGCCTTCGACAGCGGCTTCGCGGACCAGGCACACATGACCCGGCATTTCAAGAAGACATACGGCATGACGCCCGGCCGCTGGCTGGCGCTGCAGTCGGCGTCCTGAGAGCTCAGAGATAGCGGAAGGCGAGCCGCTTGCCGGTGAGCTTGGCGAGCTGCTGCAAGCGGCCGTCGAGCCTTTCACCGCGGAAATCGTGATATTCCGCCGGCACGACGAATTCCAGGTCAAGATCCGGATTGTCGGACACGACGAAGCTCAGGTTCCTCACCACGCCCGGCATGGAGGCGGAAAAGAGGTAGACGACTCTCAGCAACCCGCCGACGAGCTTGGCGCGCTCGAGGAAATGCGGCGTGGCGATATCGGCCAGCTGCTTGGAAGCGCCGTCCTCGCGAAGACCTTCAAAGCGGAAATAATTGGTCAGCGCAATGAAGGCGCGGCCCGGATGGGTGATGCCGATGAAGGAGGAATGGGCGATGATGTTGAGCGCCTGCAGTCCGCGATAATCGGGATGCGCACGCCAGGAAATGTCGGCGAGCAGGCAGGCCGCCTGGCGATACCGGCTTTCTTCCTCCGTCTCGCTGATGCCGAAGAGCGGCATCATGCGGCCGGTCCATTCGGCGAGCTCGCGGGCATGCTCGGGCGAACGGGCGCGCAGGATCGCCAGTTCGTCGGCGGCCGACAGCAACGGATCGCGGGCCTGGTCGGCCTCGGACAGGAGCGAATAGAGATAGCCTTCGCGCACGCCCTGGGCAGAAAACGAGACCGAGCTCGGCTTCATTTCCTCCAGCACGGCACGCATGGCGATCGCGCCATAGGGCAGCAGGCTGCGGCGGTTACGCGAGATGCTCGACCACGCCGGGTCCTTGCCGGGATCCTTGGTGTCGATGATCTCGCCGAGGAACTGCATGATCTCCTCGAACGGCACGTCGTAGCCCTGCATCATGTGCAGCGGATAGCCGCGCTTTTCCATGTGCAGCTTGGCGATATTGCGCCAGGTCCCGCCGACGGCATAGAAGGTGCGGCCCTGCCCCTTGGAGAGGAAACCGGCGGTGGCAACCTGCTTGCGGGTGAAGCTTTCCGCCCGTTCGAGCGAGCCCTTCGAATATTCCGACAGGCGCAGGCCGCCGAGCGGCAGCGTGATGCCGTCACTGAAGCTTTGGCCCTTGATGTCGATGAGCTCGAGCGAGCCGCCGCCGAGGTCGCCGGCAATGCCGTCGGGCTCATGGAAGCCGCTGATGACGCCGAGCGCAGAATAGCGCGCCTCTTCGGCGCCGGAGAGGATGATGACCTTCTGGCCGAGGATGTCTTCGGCGGCACGAATGAAGTCCGGGCCGTTGCTTGCCTCGCGCGCGGCAGCCGTCGCCAGCGCATAGATGGTGCGGGCACGCGCCTGGGCCGACAGGATCTTGAAGCGGTGGAGCGCGGCAAGCGCCCGCTCGACGCCCTCCTCGTGCATCTTGCCCGTCGAGGCGATACCGCGGCCAAGGCCGCAGAGCACCTTTTCGTTGAAAAGGATGGCGGGTGCGCGGGAAAGGCCCTCGTAGACAACGAGGCGGATGGAATTCGACCCGATGTCAATCACCGAGACAGGAGCAATACCCGGAAGGCGCCCCTGGGCTTCTGATTCAACCATTAAGTCCCAGTTCTAGTTCTTCTTGCCGGAAATCCATCCAGCAATCAGTTTCGGCGCACTGGACTTCAAGGCTTCCCCCCGGCCCGACAGGCTGGGATTTGTCATGAAATAGTGCTGCGCATTGAACGGCTCCTCGCCCTCGCGCACTTCCATGCGTCTGGACGTCCCGTCGGGCAGTATCTCGTAGCTCTGCTGGTTGTCAATCAGATTGCCCAGCATGATCTGTTGAAGAACCTGCTCGTGCACGGTCGGGTTCAGGAGCGGCACCAGCGTCTCGACGCGGCGGTCGAGGTTGCGCGGCATCATGTCGGCCGAGCCGATATAGACCAGCGCCTTTGCCGACGGCAGGCCATGGCCGTTGCCGAAGCAGAAGATGCGACTGTGCTCGAGGAAGCGGCCGACGATCGACTTGACGCGGATATTGTCGGAGAGGCCCGCCACCTGCGGGCGCAGGCAGCAGATACCGCGCACCACGAGGTCGATCTCGACGCCGGCATGGCTTGCCCGGTAGAGCGCGTCGATGATGTCGGGGTCGACGAGCGAATTCATCTTCATCCAGATCGCCGCCGGACGGCCGTTCCTGGCGTTCTCGATCTCCTCGTCGATATGGGTGAGAATGCGCCTGCGCAGCGAATAGGGCGAGACCGCCAGCTTCATCCCCTCCTCCATCTCGCCGTAGCCGGTGATGAAGTTGAAGACGTTGGCCATGTCCTGGGCGATCTTCGGGCTGCAGGTGAAGAAGGACAGGTCGGTGTAGATCTTCGCCGTGACCGGGTGGTAGTTGCCGGTGCCGAGATGGCAGTAGGTGCGCAGCTTGCCGTCCTCGCGGCGCACGACCATCGACATCTTGGCGTGCGTTTTCAACTCGATGAAGCCGAACACCACCTGCACGCCGGCGCGTTCGAGGTCGCGCGCCCAGCGGATGTTGGCCTCTTCATCGAAGCGCGCCTTCAACTCGACGAGCGCGGTCACGGACTTGCCGGCCTCGGCCGCGTCAATCAGTGCGCGCACGATCGGGCTGTCGTTGGAGGTGCGGTAGAGCGTCTGCTTGATCGCCAGCACGTCCGGGTCGCGGGCCGCCTGGAACAGGAACTGCACCACCACGTCGAACGATTCGTATGGGTGGTGGACCACCATGTCCTTTTCGCGGATCGCGGCGTAGCAGTCGCCGGCATGCTCGCGCACCCGCTCGGGGAAGCGCGGATTGTAGGTTTCGAACTTCAGTTCCTCACGTGGCGCCTTGACGATCTCGGAGATCGTGTTGAGTGCCAGAAGGCCCGGCAGGACGGCGACGCGATTGTCCGGAACGCCCAGTTCATGGACCACGAAATGGCGCAGTGAGGCCGGCATTTCGGAATCCGTCTCGATGCGGATCACGGAGCCGCGGCGGCGGCGCTTCAGGGCGGTTTCGAAGAAGCGCACCAGATCTTCGGCCTCTTCCTCCACTTCGATATCGCTGTCGCGGATGATGCGGAACGTACCGGAGCCCTGCACCTCGTAGCCGGGGAAAAGCTTGTGGATGAACATCGACACCACGTCTTCGAGCGTGATGTAGCGGATGGTCGTGCCGGCATCGGGCAGACGGATGAAGCGGTCAAGCGCCGGCGGCAGGCGCAGGAGCGCCGTCATCGGCTCGCGGCCGGTCTTCGAGACCAGCTGGAGTCCGACCGAGAATCCGAGGTTCGGAATGAAGGGGAACGGATGAGCCGGGTCGATCGACAGCGGGGTCAGGACCGGGAAGATCGATTCGGCGAACTCATTGCTCAGCCACTGCGCATCCTCGTCCGACAACGCGCCGGGGCGAACGATCAGGATATCCTCCTTCGCCAGCGCCTGCTGCAAGACGGCGAGCGAGGCCTGCTGTTCCATCTGCAGCTTGTCGATCTCTTTCAGGATTTCGTCGAGCTGTTCGGCCGGCGTCTTGCCGTCGGGCGTCCTCATCGACATGCCCTGGCGCACCTGCCCTTCGAGACCAGCGACACGCACCATGAAGAATTCGTCGAGGTTGGCGGCAGAGATCGACAGGAAGCGGACGCGCTCCAAGAGCGGATGGGCGGAGTTCAGCGTCTCCTCAAGCACCCGTCGATTGAACTGAAGCCAGGAAAATTCGCGGTTGATGAAGCGTTCGGGACTGGCGATCAGCGTATCGAACGGATCGTCTGCGACCGTTCCTTCCTGTTGCTCCATGTTCTGGTTGTCGGATGCGAACGTGTCCATTTGCCTGCCTTCGTATGATTTCCCGCGAATATAACACGTTAACGACGGTTATGTGACAATCACTCGCCACCCTGCCCGCCGCTCATTTCATCGATGACCTCGCCGGCGAGCGTCCGGGTGATCCGCGTTCCCCTGGCCAGCGCCAGATGGTCGAGGCTCTCGACGATCTTCTGCGCCGCGCGCATGGAGCGTTCCATGCGGTTGACGATGTAGAGCACCAGTTTCTCGTCGATCAGAAGCTGCCGGTCGGCAAAGAGCTTGACGATCACCTGCGACAGCAAATCCTCGTCCGGCTCGCCGATCTCGACCACCGTCGCCGCCTTCAGCCGCGAGACGAGGTCCGGCAGCGTCACCGGCCAGGACATCGGCCAGAGGCGCGACGTCATCAAGAGGCTCGTGCCATTCTCGCGAACGGAGTTGATGACGTGGAAGAGCATGTCGTCGTCGAAGCCGGCGCGGTCAGCATCCTCGAAGACCACCGGTCCCAGGGCGGCCAGTTCGCTCGCCTTCGCGCCCATTTCGGCCGAGATCGGCACGGCGCCGCTGCGCTCCCGCCAGATGGCGGCGAGGTGCGACTTGCCGGCGCCTTCCGGCCCGGCGAGGATGACGACGGGCGACGGCCAGCGCGGCCATTCATCGATGATGGAGACGGCCGCGCTCAACGGATCGGACACGCGCAGGTCGTCGCGGCCGCGTGCAGCCGCGTGTTCGAAGGCCAGCGGCAGCTGGCCGGTCTCGCGCCTCGGACGGTCGCTCTTCTTCATCTTACGGCTCCAGTTCCTCCGGAGCCGTATCATGTTCGATGAGCTTCATGCCGCCGTGCCCGTGATAAAGATCGCTTTCCAGATAGCGATTGAGGGCAAACCGGACGAGCACGCCGACGGCGGCGGCCGCCGGAACGGCGACCAGCAGGCCGACGAAGCCGAACAACAGACCGAAGGCAAACAGCGCGAACATCAGCCAGACGGGGTGCAGGCCGACGCTTTGGCCGACCAGCTTCGGCTGCAGGATGTTGCCCTCCAGGAACTGGCCGGAGAGGAAGATGATCAGCACCAGGGCAACATTGAGGTATTCCGGCCAGAACTGCACGACGGCGACGCCAAAGGCGAGCACCAGGCCGACGGTCGAGCCGATATAGGGAATGAAGCTGATCGCGCCGCTGAAGAGACCGATCAACAGCCCGAAGTTCAAACCCGTCAGCGACAGGCCGATGCCGTAATAGAGGCCGAGGATCAGGCAGAGGGAGCCCTGCCCGCGCACGAAGCCGGCGATCGCATTGTCCATTTCATGGGCGATCAGGCGGACACTGGCGACGTGGTCGCGCGGGATCCAGCTGTCGACCTTGGCAACCATGCGGTCCCAGTCGAGCAGGAGATAGAAGGCGACGACCGGCGTGATGACGAACAGCGAGGCGATGTCGACCAGCGCCTTGCCCGAACTCCAGATCTGCCCGAGCAGCTTGCCGATAAATCCGGCGCCCTCGGTGATGAAATTGGAGAAGTTCTCCTTCACCGTCGTCACCTGGTTGGCGATCCAGTCGGGCATCAGCGTGCCGTGCTGGCGGGTGATGAAGTCCTGCAGCTGGTTGATGTAGCCTGGAAGCTTGGAGATGAAGTCGGACAACTGTCCGGCGATGATCGGGATGAGGATGACCAGGGCGATCACGAAGACGACGATGAACATGATGAGGATGACGATCGTCGCCATCATCCGGCTGAGCCCGATCTTCTCGAGCCGGTCGGCGACCGGATCGAGGAAATAGGCGAGCGCCATGCCGGCCACGAAGGGCAGCAGGATCGAATGGAATACGGTGAGGAACACGGCGAGGACCAACAGGGCACAAAGCCAGAAGACTGCCTGCCGCCTGAGGCTCGCGCTGCTGATGTGTTTGTGTTCCAAGAGCTTCGGTTTCCTCGTGTTGGGCCGGAGTTCGAACCGGTGCGGCTGAAATTGCTGTCCCTAGGAGATAGGATGCGTGTGGGAGACTGGTCAAGTCCGCCCGTCATCGGCGATGGTGCAATCGAAAGCCGGCGTCGCCACCCGGTCCTGCGAGACCCTGAATTTCACACCGCGGCGCATGCGGCGGGCCTTGCGCCTGTGCCCAAAACAGCCGGCATTGCGGTGAAAAACCGGGGTTTTCGCCGCCATCCGGCTTGCATCTCGCGCTGACCCGTGCAATTGCCAGCGGCACGAAAAAACCGTTCCGAGCCAGTGGAGAACGATCGATGAGCCATTCCGGCAAAAACGGCCTTACCTACAGCGACGCAGGCGTCGACATCGATGCCGGCAATCTCATGGTAGAGAAGATCAAGCCCGCTGTGAAGTCGACGCGCCGTCCGGGCGCCGACGGCGAGATCGGCGGTTTCGGCGGACTGTTCGACCTGAAGGCCGCAGGCTTCACCGATCCGGTGCTGGTCGCCGCCAATGACGGCGTCGGCACCAAGCTCAAGATCGCCATCGACGCGGACAGGCACGACACCGTGGGCATCGACCTCGTCGCCATGTGCGTCAACGACCTCGTCGTCCAGGGCGCGGAACCGCTCTTCTTCCTCGACTATTTCGCCACCGGCAAGCTCGACGCCGACCAGGGCGCTGCAATCGTCGGCGGGATTGCCGCCGGATGCCTGGAAGCCGGTTGCGCGCTGATCGGCGGTGAGACGGCGGAAATGCCGGGCATGTATTCCTCCGGCGACTACGACCTTGCAGGCTTCGCCGTCGGTGCGGCCGAGCGCGGCCAACTGCTGCCGTCCGGCAACATCGAGGCGGGCGACGTCATTCTCGGCCTCGCCTCCTCCGGTGTGCATTCCAACGGCTTCTCGCTGGTGCGCAAGATCGTCGAACTCTCCGGTCTCACCTGGGACGCGCCGGCACCGTTTGCCGAGGGCAAGACGCTCGGCGAGGCGCTTCTGACACCGACCCGCATCTATGTGAAGCCGCTCCTGAAAGTGATCCGCGACACCGGCGCGATCAAGGCGCTCGCCCACATCACCGGCGGCGGCTTCCCGGAAAACATTCCGCGCGTTCTGCCGAAGACGCTGGCCGCCGAAATCGACCTGGCATCGATTGCCGTTCCGCCGGTCTTCTCCTGGCTTTCGGCGCAGGGCGGTGTCGCCGCCAACGAAATGCTGCGCACCTTCAACTGCGGCGTCGGCATGATCGTTGTCGTCCCTGCCGACCAGGCTGACGCCGTCACGGCGGCGCTCGGCGAAGCCGGCGAGACGGTCTTCCCGCTCGGCCGCATGGTCGAGCGCAGCGAAGGCGCGCCCGGCACGGTCTACAAGGGTACGCTCGCCCTATGAGTTCGGCGAAGAAGCGCGTCGTCATCTTCATCTCGGGCTCCGGCTCGAACATGGTGGCGCTTGCCAGGGCCGCGCAGGCACCGGACTTCCCTGCGGACATTGTTGCCGTCATCTCCGACAAGGCAGACGCCGGCGGGCTCGCCAAGGCGGAAGCGCTCGGCATTGCCACGCATGTGTTCATGCGCAAGGACTACGACAGCAAGACCGCCCACGAAGCGGCCATTCTCGCCTGCCTCGCCGAGATCAACCCGGACCTGATCTGCCTTGCCGGCTACATGCGCCTGCTGTCGGCCGAATTCATCCGTCCCTATGACGGGCGCATCCTCAACATCCACCCCTCCCTGCTGCCGCTTTTCCCGGGTCTTCACACCCATCAGCGGGCGATCGACGCCGGCATGAAGCTTGCCGGCTGCACCGTGCATGTGGTCACCGAGGGGATGGACGAAGGTCCGGTCATCGCCCAGGGCGTCGTGCCAATTCTCGCAGGCGACACCGCCGACGACCTCGCCCACCGCGTTCTTGCCGTCGAGCACAAGATTTACGCCCGCGCACTGGCCAAAGTCGCCGGCGGCGCAATCGAGGCAACCGACGGCGCAGACTTCCTCATTTCCGTCTGATCCCTGCCGCATTGCGGGGCCATCATGGAACAATCCTGATCGTGAAGCGCTTTCCTTAAGCAGGGTTCATGCCCTGCGTAAGGAAACGAAAGGAGGATTGCCATGAAATATGAGCTTCCCACATTCTTCGACGAGCATAACGAAGGCGCCGAAATCCGGGCCGTCAAGGACAAGCTGACCGAAACCCGTGTCGCCGGTACGCTCGCCACCACTGAAGGCGTTCATGCCGAAGCGCTTGAGGTCGAGGTTCACGACGACACCGCTCGCCTCAGCGGCACCGTTCCGCAGGAGCGCGAGATCGAGGTTGCCACCAATGCCGCCGCTTCGGTGGAAGGCGTTGAACGCGTCGACACGCGCATCACTGTGGCGAAGGGCGAAAAGCTCTGAGGGCACAGACATGCCCCGCCGAGGAGACGGAGACGGCGGCAACCTGAAGACGAATGACACGCGATTGGCTTCGCCCATCAGCACGACTCGTGGTTTAGTGAACGGACCTAACCGCCCGCCCTGACATCATCGAAAAGCAGGTTGCCATGTCGCTGTCAGACCGCGTCTTTCGCCCGTTCGAGACGCTCGTCCGCCCCCTGGATGTGCCGTTCAGCCCCCTGCCCGCAGATGGGCCGCTTGCGCTTCTCATGCATTTCGCACGCATGTGCCGCGGTGCCCTGATCGCGATCCTTGTGCTGAGCATGGCGACGGAGGCCTGCAATCTCGCCGTCATCTGGGGCATTTCGCGATTGGTGGACGGTGTGACGACGCAAGGTGCGGCCGCTTTTGTCGAGAGCCACATGTCGGCGATCGTCGCTTTCGGCGTCCTGTTCTTCCCGGTGATGCCGCTGCTTGCCTTCCTGTGCAACACGCTGGGCTCACAGGTCATTGCCGTCAGCCTGCCCGTCCTCATGCAATGGCATGGCCACAAGGCGGTCGAGCGCCAGGACCTCGCCTTCTTCCACGACCTGTTTGCCGGACAGGTCGCGACGCGCATCGCCCAGGTCGCCTCGGCCATCAAGCAGCAGCTGGCGGTGGCGGCATGGGTCCTGCCGAACTTCATCGTGCAGGTGACGGGCTCGCTGATCCTGATTGCGGCCATATCCTGGCCGCTCGCCATTCCGGTGCTCGTCTGGGCGGTCGCAAACCTCTTCGTCGCCCGCAAAGCGGTGCCGCTGTTTTCCGATCTCGCCCGCCGCACGGCGAAGACGCGCAGCCGCGTGGTCGGGACGATGGCGGATCTCTATTCCAACATCCAGACGGTCAAGCTGTTCTCGGCAGAAGACAGCGAGGCGGGTGCAATCCGCAAGGCGCTCGGCAAATCGCTCGCCGCCCAGCACACAGAACGTCGTATCATGCTGACGGCGGACATCACGATCATCACCCTGAACGTCCTCCTGCTGCTTTCCACCTGTATCGTCGGCATCTGGGGGATGACGGCGTCCTTCGTCACGCTCGGGGATTTCGTCGCGTCCATCACCATCGCCCAGCGGCTGTCATCCAATGCCCGGGCCTTCCTCAACATGGGCCAGCAGATCTTCGAGGCGATCGGCACGATCCGCGACGCGATGCCGGTAATGACCACGCCGCCGACCATCAAGGATGCTGCCGACGCGGGCCACCTGGAGGTCAAGCATGGAGAAATCCGCTTCGAGGCCATTCGCTTCCAATACCAGAAGGACCAGCGGGTCATCCGGGACCTGTCGCTGACGGTGAAGGCCGGTGAGAAGATCGGCATCGTCGGCCTGTCGGGCGCCGGCAAGACGACGCTCGTCAGCCTGCTGCTGCGCTTCTTCGACCTGGAGGGCGGTCGTATCCTGATCGACGGACAGGATATCATCCGCGTCACACAGGCGAGCCTGCGCGACGCGATCGGCGTCATCACCCAGGACGTGTCGCTGCTGCACCGCTCGGTCGGTGACAACATTCTCTATGGCCGACCCGGCGCCTCCCGCCAGGAGGTGGAGAATGCCGCACGTCTGGCACAGGCCGACACATTCATCCCCGAACTGAAGGACAGCGAAGGCCGCAGTGGCTACGACGCCTATGTCGGCGACCGGGGCATCAAGCTGTCCGGCGGCCAGCGGCAGCGGGTGGCGATCGCCCGCGTGCTGCTCAAGGATGCGCCGATCCTCGTGCTCGACGAGGCGACCTCGGCGCTCGACAGCGAGGCGGAAGCGGCGATCCAGCAGAACCTCGACCTGTTAATGGGGAACAAGACAGTGATCGCCATCGCCCACCGCCTCTCGACGATTTCGCAGATGGACAGGATCGTCGTCCTCGACAAGGGGCGGATCGTGGAGGAAGGACGGCCCGACGAATTGCTGGCGATGGGTGGTCTCTACGCCCGTCTCTGGAACCGCCAGACCGGCGGCTACATTGCCGACAAGGAAGAGGCTCTCTGACGGCCGGCCGGCTCAACCGGGGACGGGAATTCTGCCGGCCTTCAGCGCGTCGCGATTGAGCATCGCCCATTGCAGCAGCATGACCGTCTTGCCGTCGACGATCTCGCCGCGGCCGATCATGGCGTAGGCTTCCTCCAGCGGAAGCTCCACGAGTTCGAGGTCTTCGTTCTCATGGTCGAGGCCGCCGCCGTCCGCGACCTTCATCGACGGATCGACAAAGGCGGCAAAGAACTGGATGCGCTCCATATAGGCGCCCGGAGACATGTAGACCTCGAAGAGCGGCACGACGTCGTCGATCTGATAGCCGGTCTCCTCGAGAATCTCGCGGCGGATGCCGTCGGCGGGGTCGCCCTCCTCCAGATTGCCGGCCGGCGCTTCCAGAAGAAAATGCGGCAGCTTCTGCAGATAGGCCGGCAGACGGAACTGGCGGACAAACGTGATGGTCTCGCTTTCGCGGTTGAACAATAGCACCGCCACGGCCCGGCCGCGATCGTAGATCTCCCAGGTGATGCGCGATGTGTCGCCATCCGAGCTGGTGTAGTCGAAGGTGACCTCGCTCAAACGGCTCCAGCCCTGCCAGATCGTCCTGTCCTCGACGATCTGGATTTTCGTCCTGTCAAACTTGCTCATGCGAATTCCGGTTGCTCGGCCGTGACCTTTTCCAGCCAGACGCGGTTGTCATGGATGGCCGCGCCGCCATAGGGGGCGACGCAGTCGGCGCCGGTCAGCACGTTGATGCCCTCGCCGTCGAGATGGGCGCTGTTGGCCCAGAGTCCCTCGGCGATCAGCGTGCCGCGCTTCATCTCGTCGGTCACCTTGGCATG
The DNA here is from genome assembly GCF_052908375.1 of Rhizobium sp. PAMB 3174. Lineage (NCBI taxonomy): Bacteria > Pseudomonadati > Pseudomonadota > Alphaproteobacteria > Hyphomicrobiales > Rhizobiaceae > Rhizobium > Rhizobium sp. PAMB 3174. The sequence goes on from NZ_CM128608.1 coordinate 2,207,969, forward strand.
GATGCGCAGCGTGCCGCGATTGTTGCCAATGCGCACGATCGCGCCGTCTTCCACGCCGAGGCGGGCGGCGTCTTCCGGATGGATCATCAGTTCAGGCCTGCCCTCCTTCTGCCGCGACGTCTTCGTCTCGGCGAAGGTGGAGTTCAGGAAGTTGCGGGCGGGCGACGTGGCAAGGCGGAAAGGATGCGTCTCGTCCACTTCCTCGATCAGTTCGACATGATCCGGGAACATCGGCAGGCGATCGACGGCACCGAGCACACCGACCGATTCCGGCGGGCGGTTGGGCGCGGGTGTGCCGGTCCAGTCGGGCCGGAAGCGGAACTTGCCGCCCGGATGGGCGAAGCCGTTCAAGTAATGGGCGTCGTCGAAGGCCGGCTGGCGATCGAACCATTTCTCCTCGGCGAGCGTATCGAAGTCCGGCAGGTTGGATGCCGTGAGCATGGCGGCGATATGCTGGCGCTCGCTCATGCCGAAGCCCGGACGGTCGGCGACGCCAAGCCGCTTTGCCAGTTCCTCGATGACGAAGAGATTGGTGCGCACCGTGGCCGGCGGCTCCGTCACCTTCGGGCCGATCAGGATATGGCTCTGGCCGCCGCCCCGGTAGATGTCGTCATGTTCGAGGAACATGGTGGCGGGCAGCACGATGTCGGCGAGCTCGGCGGTGTCCGTCATGAACTGCTCGTGGACGGCGACGAACAGGTCGTCGCGCAGGAAGCCCTGTTTCACCAGCCGCTGCTCGGGCGCGATATTCACCGGATTGGTGTTCTGGACCAGCATCGCCGTCACCGGACCACGATGGCGCAGCGCCTCGGCATCGCCGGTCAGCACCCGGCCGACCTGCGATTGGTCGAGCATGCGGATGTCCGGATCGACCATCGCCGTGCCTTTGACGATCGCCGTGTTGAGCTTGAAGATGTCGGAATTCGAGTGAAACGCGCCGCCGCCCTCGTGCTGCCACGAACCGAGAACCGTGGCGATCGACAGCGCCGCATGCATGGCGACCGCACCGTTGCGCTGGCGGGTGAAGCCGTAGCCGAGGCGGAAATAGCTTTTCGGCGTCGTGCCGACGAGCTTCGCGAAGGTCTCGATCTCGTCCACCGAAAGACCGGTGATGCCGGCCGCCCATTCCGGCGTGCGCGTCTTCAGATGCGCATCAAGGCCGGCCGGATCGTCTGCGAAGCGGGCCATGTAGTCGCGGTCGGCATAGCCGTCGCGGAAAGCGATATGCATGACGGCGCAGGCGAGTGCGGCGTCCGTGCCGGGCCTGAGGATGAGCTTCAGGTCGGCCTGCTTCATCGTCGGATTGTCGTAGATGTCGATGGCGACGATCTTGGCGCCGCGTTCCTTGCGGGCGCGGATCGCGTGCGTCATCACGTTGACCTGGGTGGCGACGGCATTCGTGCCCCAGATGACCACGCAATCGGACTTGGCCATCTCTCGCGGGTCCGGACCGCGCAAGGTGCCGGTGCCCATCGTGTAGCCAGTCCAGGCCATGTTGGTGCAGATCGTCCCAAAGAAGCCGGAGTAGCGTTTCGCATGGCGCAGACGCTCGATCGAGTCGCGCTGCACCAGGCCCATGGTGCCGGCATAGAAATAGGGCCAGACCGCCTCGGACCCGTGCTTTGCCTCCGCCTTGACGAAGGCCTCGGCGATCTCGTCGAGCGCTGCGTCCCAGGAAACCTCCTGCCAGTTCCCCTCGCCTTTCGCACCGGTGCGCCGCTTTGGCGCCATCAGCCGGTCCGGATGATAGAGCCGCTCGGCATAGCGGGCGACCTTGGCGCAGATGACGCCGGCCGTGTAGCTGTTGTCGGCGGAACCGCGGACGCGGCCGACCTTGCCGTCGGCCGTCAGTTCGACGTCGAGCGCGCAGGTGGATGGACAGTCGTGCGGACAGGCCGTATGACCGGTGGAGGATTGCGGGCGGATGGGTGCGGCAATGTTCATACGTCTCTTATAGAGGAGAGACCGGACGCCCCAAAGTCGGAAATGTCCGCATTCCAAGAAATCATCGGAGCGATCACGTCAGCGAATGAACTACCGCCACATCTACCATGCCGGCAATTTCGCCGATGTCCTGAAGCACGCCATCCTCGCCCGCATCGTCCGTTACATGCAGGCGAAGGACAAGGCCTTCCGGCTGATCGACACCCATGCCGGCATCGGGCTTTACGATCTCACCTCCGAGGAGGCGCAGAAGACCGGTGAATGGCGCGACGGCATCGGCCGGCTGATCGGCGCGTCCCTGCCGCCGAAGGTTGCGGATATCCTCGAACCCTATCTCTCCGCCGTTCAGAGCCTGAATCCGGAAGGCGGCGTAACCCATTATCCCGGTTCGCCAAAACTGGCCCGGATGCTGTTCCGCCCGCAGGACCGCCTGTCGGCGATGGAGCTGCATCCGACGGACGCCGCGGTCCTGAAATATGTCTTCGAGGGCGATTACCAGGTCCGCGTGACCGAGCTCGACGGCTGGCTGGCGCTCGGCGCGCACCTGCCGCCGAAGGAAAAACGCGGCGTCGTCCTGGTCGACCCGCCCTTCGAGGAAGAAGGCGAATACGACCGCCTCGTCGACGGACTTTCCAGAGCCTACAAGCGCTTTCCCGGCGGCACCTACTGCCTCTGGTATCCGATCAAGCAGGGCGCGCCGATCAAGGAATTTCACCAGGCGCTGCGCGACACCGGCATCCAGAAGATGCTCTGTGCCGAACTGACGGTCAAAAGCGACCGCGACTCGACCGGGCTCACCGGCTCCGGCCTCATCATCGTCAATCCGCCGTTCACGCTGAAGGACGAGTTGCACACGCTGCTGCCCTTCCTCAAGGAAACGCTGGCGCAGGACCGCTTCGCCTCCGGCAAGGCTCACTGGATCCGCGGCGAAGGCGAGGAAGGCTGAGCGATGCGACGCTATGCCGGCTTCCTCCTGCTTGCGCTGTTCATCGCAGCCGGTGGAGCGGCCGGCCTGATGCGTGGCGGCGATGACCGCGAGACCGCCGTCAAGACTGCTCAGACATCTCCAACCGAGGTCGCCAAGACCGATACGCCGGCGCCCGCCGTTCCGATCGGCTCGGGCTTCGATTTCTACGTCCTCTCACTCTCCTGGTCGCCGACCTTCTGCTCCGGGCCATCCGCCGGAAATGCCGGCCAGCAATGTGGTGCGGGAAAGTCCTACGGCTTCATCGTGCATGGTCTTTGGCCGCAATATGAGCGGGGCTATCCCGACTCGTGCTCGTCGGCTGAGGCCGGGCGCATTCCCGATGCCCTCGTCCGCGAACTCGGTCCGATCATGCCGTCGGCGGGGCTGATGCGTCATGAATGGGAGAAGCACGGCACCTGTTCCGGGCTTTCGCGGGACGATTATTTCGAGGTCCTGAAGACCGCACGCCAGAGGATCACGGTGCCGAAGCTGCTGGACCGACCGCGCCAGCGCCAGACGCTCGCCGTCAACGAGATCGAGCGGCAGATGATCGCCGCCAATCCCGGTCTCAAGCCGCAAGGCGTCGCCGTCACCTGCGAGCGCGGGCAGCTTGACGAAATCCGGATTTGCCTTACCAAAGACCTTAAATTCCGGACTTGCCCGGAGGTCGACCGGCAGTCCTGCCGCGCCGGCCAGATCAACGTTCCGCCGGTGCGCTGAACCGGATACCTCAAGGGAGACCCCATGAAGCTTCTCTATTCCTCCACATCGCCCTACTCCGCCAAGGTGCACATGGCGATCCGCTATCTCGGCATCGATTTCGACGCCGTGAAGGTGAACACGACGGCCGCTCCTGTCGAACTCGTCGAGCAGAACCCGCTCGGCAAGATCCCGACGATCGTCACCGCCGACGGCGACGCGGTCTACGACAGCCGGGCGATCATGCAGTTCCTAGATCAGGAATATGGTCGCAAGCTCTACCCGCACAAGAAGAAGAAGCGCGCCGAGGCGCTGGTGCTGGAAGCGCTGTGCGACGGGATCACCGATTGCCTCGTTACCAGCATCTACGAACGACGGTTCCGGCCGGAGGAGAAGGTGCACGAGCCGTGGCTGGAATGGCAGTGGTCGAAGGTCGAGCGCGGGCTCGACTATCTCGACAAGAACCTGCCGAAGACGCCGAAGACACTGCATGGCGGCCATTTCGCGCTGGCCGCATTGGTCGGCTACCTGCAGCTCCGCTTCGAAGGCCGCTGGGAAGAAGGTCGCGAAAACCTCGCTGCGTGGCCGGTCAAGTTCGAGAAGCGCTTCCCGGAATTCCCTGCCCTGAAATCGCAGGGCTGATCCGCAGGACGACACAAAAAAGCCGGGGCAGAACCCCGGCTTTTCCGTCTTGTATTTCTCGAAGAGAAATCAGAACTTGACGCCAATACCAACCTTGACGGAGTGCTCGTCGAAGCCGCGGGAGAACGAGCTGCCGCCGACATCGTAGTCACGGTCGAAGTAGTTGGTGTAGTCGTATTCGACGCGGGCCGTGATGTTGTTGGTCACGAAGGCTTCCGCACCGACGCCAACGGTCGCGCCGTACTGGACCTTGCTGTCGGAATCGCCGTTACCCGAAATCTTGGTGTCGGCCATCGCGAGACCACCCGTACCGTAGATCAGGAAGGGGTTCAGGTCGTAACCGACGCGGCCCTTGATGGCGCCGTTCCAGCCGGTCTTGCCCTTGAAGCCGGAAGCGACATCGCCTTCGACGCCGGAGTATCCGATATCGCCTTCAAGACCGTAGACCATCTTGCCGGCCTGCCAGTTGTAGCCGCCGTAGAAGCCACCACCGAAACCATCGCCATTCAGGCTGCTGCTATCACCGAAGCGAGCCCAGTTATAGTCGCCTTCACCACCGAGGTAGAAACCCTGCCAGGTGGGCGTCACCGGAACGACGTCGTTTGCAACCGGCGGCGGAGCCGGCGGTGCTTCGATCGCATCCGCTGCCTGGGCCTGAGCGATCCCCGCGATGAGCGCGGTGGAGGTGAGAAGAGTAATCAACACAGTACGCATATTCTATTTCCTTTCGGATTGATGCCGACTGCCTCATGGGCAACCCGGCGAAATTCAGTTTCCCCCGCCAGGACAAGTGAGAATTTGGATCGCGAATGAGGAATTGCCAGAGCCGAAATGTGAAATATTTGCGGCACAAAGATGGTGTATTTACGGTGTTGCTTTTAGGCAACGGAAATTTTACATATCTTAACATAGATTAATCACAGATACCTCTGTTTAATATTTATTTAATACATAAATATACTGAAAGTAAAAATCGAAATTAAATCCGAACGACACTTGCCACACTCTTTATCATCCGGCGCGAACGCCTATATCATGGCATCGAGACTCTGATTTCATGCGAGGAACGACTTTTGACGGCAAATATTCCACGTGTCGCCCTGGTCACCGGGGCTGCAAAAAGGCTTGGTCTGGCCATGGCTCAAGACTTGGCGAAAGATGGCTTTGCCGTCGCAATTCATGCCAATACTTCCCTTGACGAAGCCAAAGAGGCCGCCACCGCCTTGCGGGATCAGGGACATACGGCCATTGCCGTCAAGGCCGACCTTTCAAGCGCCGAGGAAACGGAGACGCTCGTTGACGCTGTCAAGGCCCAGCTCGGCCCGGTCGGCGTACTCGTCAACAATGCCTCCGTCTTCATTCATGACAGCGTCAAGGACATGAACGCCAAGGCATGGGACCTGCATTTCGCGCTGCATGTGCGCGCACCCTCGCAGCTGGCCGCAGCGCTTGCCCGGCAATTGCCGGAGAAGGCGGAAGGCCTCGTCGTCAACATGGTCGACCAGCGCGTGCTGGCGCTCAATCCGCGATTCTATTCCTACACGCTATCGAAGTCGGCGCTCTACACGGCCACAAAGACGATGGCCCAGGCCCTTGCGCCGCGCGTCCGCGTCAATGCCATCGGCCCCGGGCCGACGCTTCCGAACACACGGCAGGAGCAGGAGGATTTCGACAAGCAGGTGGCTGCCGTGCTCTTGCAGCGAGGGCCGGCGCTTGACGAATTCGGCCGGACGATCAAGTTCCTGATCGACACGCCGTCGATTACCGGGCAGATGATCGCTCTCGACGGCGGGCAGCATCTCGCCTGGCAGACGCCGGACATCATGGAGATCAGGGAATGAGCGGCAAGCCGGATGACGGCGGCATCCTTTACGGAGAAACGGACGACGAAGACGACGACGACATCATCCCGGATGCCGTGACGACGATCGGCGCGACCGGTATCGACTGGAATGAAGGTGACGGCCGCGCGCACGGGCTGAAGGGTGCGGAACTCATCGGCGCCTTCGTCAAACACCTGCCGAATGCGCCGGGCGTCTACCGCATGTTCAACGAGGCCGGCGACGTGCTTTACGTCGGTAAGGCCCGCTCGTTGAAGAAGCGCGTCGCCAACTATGCCCAGGGCCGCGGCCATTCGAACCGCATCACCCGGATGATTCGCGAAACCGCACATATGGAATTCGTCACGACGCGGACGGAGACCGAGGCGCTGCTTCTCGAAGCGAACCTCATCAAGCGGCTGCGTCCGCGCTTCAACGTGCTGCTGCGCGACGACAAGTCGTTTCCCTATATCCTGATCACCGGCGATCATCGCGCGCCTGCCATCTTCAAGCATCGCGGTGCGCGGGCCCGAAAGGGTGACTATTTCGGGCCGTTCGCCTCCGCCTCGGCCGTCGGTCGGACGATCAACTCGCTGCAGCGCGCCTTCCTGATCCGCACCTGCACCGACAGCGTCTTCGAGAGCCGCACCCGCCCCTGTCTGCTGCACCAGATCAAGCGCTGCTCCGGTCCGTGCACGCATGAAGTGAGCGATGCGGACTATGCAGAGCTGGTGTCCGAGGCGAAGGACTTCCTTTCCGGCAAGAGCCAGAACGTCAAGGCCGCCATCGCCGAGGCCATGAACGACGCCGCCGAAGAGCTCGATTTCGAGCGCGCTGCCGTCTACCGCGACCGGCTGGCCGCGCTCTCGCACGTCCAGAGCCACCAGGGTGTCAATCCGGCCGGCATCGAGGAGGCGGACATCTTCGCGATCCACCACGAGGGCGGCCTGTCCTGCATCCAGGTGTTCTTCTTCCGCACCGGCCAGAACTGGGGCAACCGCGCCTATTTCCCGAAGGCCGACCCGGCGCTCACGGGTGCCGAGGTGCTGAACGCCTTCCTGGCGCAGTTCTATGACGACAAGCCCTGCCCCCGGCAGATCCTGCTGTCGGAAAAGATCGAGGAAATGGATCTGCTGTCGCAGGCGCTCGGCGAAAAGGCCGGCTACAAGGTGACGGTCTCGGTGCCGCAGCGCGGCGAGAAGAAGGAGGTCACCGACCAGGTTCTGGCGAATGCGCGCGAGGCGCATGGCCGCAAGCTCGCCGAAACCGCCTCGCAATCGCGCCTTCTGCAGGGCTTTGCCGAGACCTTCGAGCTTGCCTATGTGCCGCGACGCATCGAGATCTACGACAACTCGCACATCATGGGCACGAACGCCGTCGGCGGCATGGTGGTCGCCGGGCCGGAAGGGTTCGTCAAGAATCAGTACCGGAAGTTCAACATCAAATCGACGGACATCACGCCGGGCGACGACTTCGGGATGATGAAGGAAGTCATGACCCGCCGTTTCTCGCGCCTCTTGAAGGAGGAAGGCAAGCCGGACCGCTCGCCGGAAGCGGTGGCCGCCGACGAGGACGCCAATTTCCCGGCCTGGCCGGACGTTATCCTGATCGACGGCGGCAAGGGGCAGATGAGCGCCGTCAGAGCCATTCTCGACGAACTCGGCATCAGCGACTGCGTGACCGCCATCGGCGTCGCCAAGGGCGCCGACCGCGAGGCCGGCCGTGAACGGTTCTTTGCCGGCAAACGGGACGACTTCACCCTCCCGCCCCGCGATCCCGTCCTCTATTTCATCCAGCGGATGCGCGACGAAGCGCACCGTTTCGCGATCGGCTCGCACCGGGCCCGCCGGAAAAAGGAGATGGTGAAGAACCCGCTCGACGAGATTTCCGGCATCGGCCCCGGCCGCAAGCGCGCGCTCCTGCAGCACTTCGGCACGGCCAAGGCCGTGTCGCGCGCCGGGCTCGCCGATCTGATGACCGTCTCCGGCATTTCGGAAACTGTCGCAAAGCAGATATACAATCACTTTCACGACGAGCGGTCCGGGTGACGTCGGGCTTCATCGTAAAAACGCCGCAAAGAAGAGTTGACGCGTTAACTTCAAAGTTCTCATCTAGCGTTAGCGTCTTCTGAAAAAGAGAATACAGGACACCATGGCCTCCCCCGCACTCAACATCCCCAATCTCCTGACCTACGGCCGCATTCTGGCCGTGCCGCTGATCGTGCTGTGCTTCTTCGCGGAAGGCACGCTGCATATGACGGATGTGGCGCGCTGGGCGGCGCTCGGCCTGTTCGTCGCTGCCTCCATCACCGATTTCTTCGACGGCTATCTGGCGCGCATCTGGAACCAGACGTCCAATATCGGCCGGATGCTCGATCCCATCGCCGACAAGCTTCTGGTCGCCACCTGCCTGCTGCTCTTGGCCGCCGACACGGAAAAGACGATTGCCGGCTGGTCGCTGTGGGCCGCGATCATCATTCTCTGCCGCGAAATCCTCGTATCCGGCCTGCGCGAATATCTCGCCGAGCTGAAGGTCAGCGTGCCGGTGACGCGGATCGCCAAGTGGAAGACGACCGTGCAGATGGTGGCACTCGGCTTCCTGCTGGCAGGTCCGGCCGGCGACAAGTATTTCGCCTACACCACCGATCTCGGCATCGCCCTGCTGTGGCTCGCCGCCCTGCTGACGGTCTATACCGGCTATGATTATTTCAGGGCGGGTCTCAAGCATGTCGTCGGAGAAGAAGCGTGACAAAACTCGTCTACTTCGCCTGGGTGCGGGAAAAGATCGGCAAGACCGAGGAAGAGGTGAACCTGCCCGCCGATGTGGAGACCGTGGCCGATCTGCTTGAGTTCCTGAAAGCGCGAGGCGAGGAATACGACGCGGCGCTGCAGTTCCCGAAGGCGATCCGGGTTGCGATCAACCAGGAGCATGTGGAACACGGCGAACGTATCGCCGGTGCCCGCGAGATCGGCATCTTCCCGCCAATGACCGGTGGGTGAGACGCGGTCCGCGAAGCGGAGCAATCGATCCAGTGAACCGATTGCAGCGTCGAACACCCGAAGCCATGCGAAGGGCCGGGATGCGTCAGGCTCTCGGCGCAGCACGTGGAAAAGTTCAAAGACAGAAGCTGAAGACAGTACGCCCATGACCACCGTCGTCCCTACCATCCGCGTCCAGCGCGAGGATTTCGACCTTGCCGGCGAATGCATGAAGCTGACCGAGGGGCGCGCCGACATCGGCGCCGTCGTCACCTTCACCGGGCTTTGCCGCGACGAGGGCGGCACGCTTTGCGCACTCGAACTGGAACATTATCCCGGCATGGCGGAAGCGGAGATTACCCGCATCGCCAGGCTGGCGATCGAGCGGTTTCAGTTGCAGGGGCTGACCGCCATCCACCGTTTCGGCAAGATTTCGCCCGGCGAGAACATCGTCCTCGTCATCGCCGCCGCACCCCACCGGCAAGCGGCCTTCGACGGTGCGAACTTCGTGATGGATTTCCTCAAGACCTCCGCCCCCTTCTGGAAGAAGGAATATCAGGCGGACGGAAAGCTCGGCGACTGGGTGTCGGCAAAAGATGCCGACGACCGGGCCCAGGAAAAGTGGCAGACACAATAAAAAACGGCGCCGGATGGCGCCGTTTTCACGAGTCTTTTCAAACCGGTCCGCGAACCGGTTCAGACAATGATTCAGCCGACGATTTCGGTGCCGGAGAACCAGTAGGCGATTTCTTCTGCAGCGGTTTCCGGAGCGTCAGAGCCGTGAACGGAGTTTTCGCCGATCGAGAGCGCATGAACCTTGCGGATGGTGCCTTCGGCAGCGTTTGCCGGGTTGGTGGCGCCCATGACTTCGCGATTCTTGGCGATGGCGTTTTCACCTTCGAGAACCTGGACGACGGTCGGGCCGGAAGACATGAAGTCGACCAGTTCGCCGAAGAACGGACGTTCCTTGTGAACAGCGTAGAAGCCTTCGGCTTCGCGGCGGCTCATCCACACGCGCTTGGAAGCGACGACGCGCAGGCCGGCATCTTCGAGCATCTTGGTGATGGCGCCGGTCAGGTTGCGCTTGGTGGCGTCCGGCTTGATCATGGAGAAGGTGCGTTCAATCGCCATTTCGGTTTCATCCCTTGAATTGATTGAGGAGGTTTGGGCGGCTCAATAGCCGCCTTCCGCCTGCAAAACAAGAGGGACGAAGCGAGAATCGCCGGCCTGGGCAAGGCCGGCGATGCGATCAGGCGGCATCGACCGAGCGGCCGAGCCCGTCATAAAGATCGAGGCAGCCCTCGAACCAGTCGGTGACCGGATCGCCCGCCGGCAAGACCTTGGCATCGGACACGATCCTCAGCCATTGCAGAGCGCCGAACAGGATGTAATCGGCAAACAGCGGGCTGTCGCCGCCGAGGAAGGGCTGGAACTTCAGCATGTGCCGCATCGGCTCGAGCTTGGCGGAAAAGCTGGCGATTTCCTGCTCACGGCCGGCTGCCACGTCTTCGAGCGTGCGGGAGAAACGCTGCTCGCGGTTTTCGCGGAAATAGGCCTGATCCTTGGGCGCCAGCATGCCGTGGATATCGAGAATGGCGATCTTCGTGATCGCCGGGTGGACGACGAACTGCGAATAACCCTCGACGAAGCGCGATAGCGCCTTGGCGCCCTCGCCGCGAAACAGCGACGGCGTCTCCGGATAGGTCTCATCGAGATAGAGGGCGATCTGGAAACTGTCGATCACCACCGTGCCGTTGTCGACCAGAAGCGGAACCGTCTTGGTCGCGCCGCCCTCGATATGCGGAATGCCGGTAAACGGGGTCGGAACTTCCCGGTAGGCGAGCCCCTTGTGGGCGAGCGACATCTTGGTCTTCCAGACATGCGGAGAAAAGGGACGCGTCTCGTCGGCACCGCACAGCGAGTAAAGCAATCTGGTCATCAAACAGGGGCTCCAATGGTTTCGGCAGGGCAATCATAGCAGGTCATCCCGGCATGATAATCCAATCAGTAATTTTCATGGATCCGACTGTTTTCAAACCTGCCCGCCCGCCGCACTATCTGCCACCAACGAACGGAGGATTTCATGCGCGACCATTTCATGATGTTTGCCGCGTACAACCGCTGGGCCAATGACCGGCTCTATCAGGCCGTGTCCGACCTGACGCCGGAAGAGTTCAACACCGACAAGGGCGCCTTTTTCGGTTCGCTCAGCGGCACGCTCAACCATGTCCTGCTTGCCGATCAGATCTGGATGCGGCGCTTCACGGGGACCGGCAATGCCCCGACAGGGCTCGACGGCATTGTCCACGAGGAATTCGCCGATCTGAGGAACGCCCGAAGGCAGGAAGACGAGCGTATCTTCGACTGGGTAGGCAGCCTGACGGAGGAACAGCTCGCCGCCGATATCACCTACACGCCGATCACCAATCCGGTGACGATCACCCAGCGCCTCACATCCACCCTGTTTCATTTCTTCAACCATCACACGCATCATCGCGGCCAGGCGCACATGACGCTCACGGCGCTCGGCAAGCCGTCGCTCGCGCTTGACCTCATCTATTTCCAGCGCTCCGAGGATGGCGCCGCTTACAGGTGATGCGAACGGACCGTTAACCGTCGCATCAGCTTTTCGGCGGACAACGCCTTGAATTTCACGCGAAATTAAAACGCCTCCGCACCTAATGGCGCAAAAGCTCGAAGTGGCGGAGGCGCGTCATGTGGTCGGTCGACCGAAAGAAGACGGAATCGGACAACATCAATGTCCTGATGCAGCGGCTGAAAATCCGCGGCCTGCCGCGCAATTACGAGCTGTTGTACGAGGCGCTTTACGGAGCACAGGACGAGTTGCGCAAGGACATCACCGCGCTCGGCGTCGGTCCCGGCCAGGTCCTGATCGACGAGGTCGGGCTCAAGCACCGCCTGCCCGGTTTCTGGGGCTACCGCGCCGAACAGGCCGGCGGCAACCAGTCGCGGGTCATCCGCTCGCTTTCCGAACATATCGGCCTCGCCAGCACGGGGAAGGCCAATTTCCTGCGATCGCTCGAGACCGTCACCGGTGCACTCGATGGCGCGACGGCGGATGAGGCGCAGGCCATCATCGCCCAGGCCGGCTTTCTCGGCGAAGCATTGTCCGACGTCACCCGCTTCGAGCAGCAGCTCGTCGAAAAGCTGGACAAAGGCCTCGAACAGCTGGACGCCGGCGACCGGTTCCGGGAACGCGCGGCGGAAGCGACTCTCCGCGACCGGCTGACCAGCCTGCCGAACCGGGCCGCCCTGCAACGCAAGCTCGCCGATGCCTATGACGGCGCGACCGTGCCGCAGGAGATGGCGCTGATCATCGCCGACATTGATGGTTTCGCGCTTTTCAACCGCACCTATGGCGCCAGCGCCGGCAACCGGGTTCTCAAGCAGCTCGGCACGATCTTCCGCAAGGCGGTCAAGAAGGACGACTTCGCGGCGCGGTCCGGCGGCGACGAATTCGCCTTCCTCATCCATGGCGTCACGAAAGAGGATGCCGTTGGCATCGCTGCGCGCCTGCGTGCCCAGGTCGAGGACAACCTGATCTTCGCGACCGAGATGGTCGGCCCGCCGCTGACGCTGTCCTTCGGGCTGGCGATGACGGTGAACGCGCCCTCGCCCGCGCATCTGCGTGCCCAGGCGGAGGCCGCCCTTGCCGCAGCACGTGCCAACGAGCGCACGCCGGTCGTCGCCTTCGGACCGGATATCGCCCGCGCCAATATGCGCAACAGCGTCGCCTGAGCTCGCAGGCGGCGGCAAGCCCTATTCGATTTCGCTGTCGCGCCCGACCTTGCGCAGCAGAAACACCGCGTGCATGAGCAGCGGCAGGACGACCAGGACCGGCACAAGCTGCTGATACCAGGGAATGGTCGCTGCGACCTCGTTCAACGACTGGCCTTCAGCCTGCGCGGATGCCGAGCGGACGATCGTCAGCAACGAGAAATCCCAGAGTGCGTGCAGTGCGATCGCGGGATAGAGCGAGCCGGAACGGATACGCACCGCCATGAACAAGAGCCCGCTCATGGTGGCCGCCAGCGCCTGGAGCGCTGCGGCGAGCAGATTGCCCGTGAACAGGGCATTCAGCACATGCACGACGCCAAAGACCAGTGTGACGACCATGATCGCCGGCCAGATGCTCAACACCCGCCGTGCGCCGCTGAACAGGACGCCGCGAAACATGGTCTCCTCGGAAATGCCGACCAGCATCGTGTTTATGAAGACCAGCGCGACGATGTGCGGTGGCGGCAGGCCGAGCGAAACGGCCGAGGCGAACATGACGGCGATGTAGAGCGCCGGCAGCCAGATGATGCCGAAAAGGCCCGGCCGCGGTCGGTTGAAACCGAGATCGCGCCAGCGAAAAATCCAGCAGATCAACAAAATGAAGGCAGAAGCAAAGAAAAACTGCCGCGCCAGGCCTGCGGAAACGAGTTCGGAAATGTCGGTAGCGCCCTCGGGCGCCACGCCGGTCAGCGAGGTGACGGCAATCCACAGCACGAACGCCGCGATCGCCACACCGAACGTGCCCTCGCCGCGCTTCCGTCCGGCTTTTTGCATATGGGGTCTCCGCCAAGACAGGCCCGGCCGGACATTGTCCGGCCGGCCTTCGTTTCATTCCGGTTGCACGCGGGCAGGGGATCAGCCGGGAATCGGTACGACCCGGAGGTCACTGTCGTCCGTTTCCCGATGCGAAGCAATCGGACTTGAGGAATGCGCAATGGCGGCAAAAAGTTCCACGTCGTCGCCAAGATCGGCATTCGGCGTGGTCAGCAGCGTCTCGCCGTAGAAGACCGAGTTGGCGCCGGCCACCATGCAGAGGATCTGCGCCTCGCGGTTGAGGGACGAGCGCCCGGCCGACAGCCTGACCATTGCCTGCGGCATCACCAGCCGGGCGGTCGCGACCATGCGGACAAGCTCAAGCGGATCGATCCTCGCCCGGTTTTCAAGCGGCGTGCCGGCCACCGGGACAAGCGCATTGATCGGCACGCTTTCGGGGTGCGGGTCCATGGCGGCAAGCACCTGCAGCATCGACGCCCGGTCACGCACCGTCTCCCCCATGCCGATAATGCCGCCGCAGCAAAGGTCGATACCGTAGGCACGGACGGTGGCAAGCGTCTCCAGCCGGTCCTGATAGGTCCGCGTCGAGATGATCCGGCCGTAGAACTCCGGGCTGGTGTCGAGATTGTGGTTGTATGCGGTCAGCCCGGCCTCGGCGAGACGCTCGGCCTGATGCGGCTTCAGCATGCCAAGCGTCACGCAGGCCTCCATGCCCAGCCTGCGCACGCCCCTGACCATGTCGAGGACCGCGTCGAACTCGCGACCGTCCTTGACCTGCCGCCAGGCCGCGCCCATGCAGAAGCGTTCGGCGCCGGCCGCCTTGGCCCGCGCCGCCATCACAATGACGGCCTGCGGGTCCATCAGCCGGTCTCGGGTCAGGTCCACCTCGCTATGACGGGCCGATTGCGGGCAATAGGCGCAATCTTCCGGACAGCCGCCGGTCTTGACCGACAGCAGGCTCGCCTTCTGCACCCGGTTGGGATCGTGATACTGCCGATGGACCGCATTGGCGCGCCCCACCAGTTCCAGAAGCGGCAGGCCGTGAAGCGCCTCGATCTCCCCGACGCTCCAGTCGTGCCGGACGTCTCCGTCCCTTGCGGTCATCGGACAAAGCCCGTTGCCCGTTCGACCAGGCCGCGGACCGAGGACGCGCCGACGGCAACGACGGCAATCTTGACGAGGTCGCCGAGAATGAAGGGCGCGACACCCAGGGCGAGGAGCTTGCCCGGCGGCACATAAGCGGAAAGCCAGGCAAGGCCGAACAGATAGACGACCACCAGGCCGGCCGCCATGGCGGCAAAGCGGCCGATCATGCCCCTGCCCGCCGACAGCACGCCGACCATCCAGGAGGCGACGAGGAAGCCGATCAGATATCCGCCGGTCGGGCCGACCATGTAGGCAAGACCGATCCCCCGTTCCGGCGTGCCGGAGAACACCGGCATGCCGACGGCGCCGGCGGCCAGGTAGGCGATGAAGATGGAAACGGCGAGCCGCGGGCCAAGAACGACCGCGAATGCCATCACCGCCATGACATGCAGGGTCATCGGCACCGGCCAGAACGGTACCTGGATCTTTGCCGCCAGCGTCATGACCGCCGCGCCGGCAATGGCTACGCCCATGGTTTTCAGGGCCTTGCCGCTACGGCTCTCGGCCGGTTGGGTGATCGTGTCCTTCATGTGTCTCTCCTTTTTAAAATTATAGATAATTTTTATTTTCTATCGCTAATCGAATCCACAGAAATACAAAAATGACAAGAGGCGCGCCCGACATCACCGTCGGGCGCGCTCCAAGCTGTTCAATTCATTGAGATTATGCGCGGCTCTTGCCGACCCACTGGACGTGCCGGGCCAGCACGGACACGGCGAGGTCAACCTCGCCCTTGCGCAGGGCATGGAGAATCGCCTGGTGGTCGCGGTCGGTCGGCGTTTCCCATTCGGCACGCCAGCCGGAGAAGAGAAAACGCGCGCTTGCGGCCTGCAGATCGTCGATCGCCTTGATCAGCCTCGGCATGCCGCAGGGCTTCAGCAATGTCTGGTGAAAGGCGCGATTCGCCTCCTCCCAGGCCTGCACATCGCCCGATTTTTCCATCGTCCGGTTGATCTCTTCCGCGCGGTCGAGCAGCGCCCTCGTCAGATGCGGCGCGGCATGGCGCAGCGCCAGGCTCTCCAGGGCGGAGCGCATTTCGGCGACCTCGCGGACCTCCTCCAGACTGAAGCCGGCCACCCGCACGCCGCGGCGCGGCAGGCTGGTCACCAGCCCCTGCGCCTCCAGCCGCCGGAAGGCCTCGCGCACCGGGACATGGCTGGCACCGAACTCTGCGGCGACATGATCCTGCGCCAGCCGCACGCCGGGCGCCAACGCACCGGAGACAATCCGGTCCGCCAGTACCTTCGAAATGCGAACGGCAATGGTATCGTCCTTGGCTGCAGACATATTTTATAGATAATTTGAACCGGCTCGCCTGTCGAGATGGAGAAGTGCGCCGCCGCGCTTCGTCCACACGTCTGCCGGACTATCGGGAGCAGGCGTACTGAGAAAAGAAACCCCGCGGCGGCCACACCACGGGGTTTCAACGATCAAAAGGCAGTCGACCCGATCAGAATTCCTGCCAGTCATCCTTGACCGCGACAGCCGCGCCGCCGGATGCGGTGGCCCTTCTCGCCGGCGCCGAGTACGCCGGCCTTGCCGGCGCCTGCGCCATGACGTGTGCGACCTGGCGCAGCGCGGACGACTGCGCCGCGGCAATGCCGTCGATCTGGAACTGACCGACGAGGTCGCGAAGCCGCATGGCTTCCTGAGCGAGCGAGTTCGAGGCGGCGTTGGACTGCTCCACCATCGCCGCGTTCTGCTGCGTCGTCTGGTCCATCGAGTTGACCGCCGTGTTGACTTCGGCCAGCCCCACGGACTGCTCCCGGGCGGAGGTGGCGATCGCTTCCATGTGGCCGTTGATCTCGACGATGAAGCCGCCGATCGTCTTCAGCGCCTCGCCGGCATCGCGGACGAGCTTGACGCCGCCTTCGACTTCGGTGGACGAGGTCTGGATCAGCGCCTTGATTTCTTTCGCGGCCTGGGCGGAGCGCTGTGCAAGCTCGCGCACTTCCTGGGCAACGACGGCGAACCCCTTGCCGGCATCGCCGGCACGCGCCGCCTCGACACCTGCGTTCAGCGCAAGCAGGTTCGTCTGGAAGGCGATCTCGTCGATCACGCCGATGATGTTGGAGATCTGCTGCGAGCTCGCTTCGATCTTCTTCATCGCCTCTTCGGCCGTCGAGACGACTTCCGCCGATTTCACGGCGGACTGGTTGGCCCGCGTTGCGACCGAACGGGCCTCTTCCGTCCGCTTTGTGGAGCTCGTCACATTCGCGGTGATCTCGTCGAGGGCGGCAGCCGTTTCCTCCAGCGAGGCAGCCTGCTGCTCCGTGCGCTTGGACAGGTCGTTTGCGCCGGCGGCGATCTCGCGGGTGCCATTGTCGATCGAGGATGCGGTTCCGGCAATCGACGACATGGCGGCGCCGAGTTGGCTAACCGACTGGTTGAAGTCATGGCGCAGAGCCTCGAAGTCCGGCGCGAAGGCTTCCGTCAGCTGGAAGGCCAGGTCGCCGGCGGCAAGACGCTTGAGGCCGGCGGCAAGACCGGAGGTGGCGACCCGCAGCCGTTCCGCGGCGTCGGCTTCGGCCTTTTCCTGAGACGCGATGCGGTCGGCCTCCGCCTTGCGGCGGTTTTCCTCGGCTTCAGCTTCGAGACGCTTGTTGGCAATGGCCGCCTGGCGGAAGACTTCAACGGCTCCGGCCATGGATCCGATTTCATCGGCGCGGCCTGCAAACGGCACTTCGGACGCGGTATCACCTCCGGCAAGTGCCTTCATCGCATCGGTAATGCGGTTGATCGGACGGGCGATGCCGGTCATGGCGAAGATCATCGAACCGAAAACGACCAGTCCCACGAAACCGAGGGCGCTGAACATGATCACCCGCGTCGAGGAATACGCCTCCCCGCTCGATGCATATGCCTGTTCCGAACCGTCATGATTGATCTTGATGAGCTCGACCAGCAGATTTGAGGCAGCGTCGTAGTCGGTGTCCATCTGCCCCTTGAACAGCTTTGCCGCTTCTTCATTCTGGTTGGCGCGCGACAGGGTCAGCAGCTTTTCGTGCAGTACGAGATAGTCAGCCCATTCCTTCGAAAACTGTTCGTAGACCTGACGTTCGTGATCGGAGGAAATCAGCGCTTCATATTTCTTGCGCAGCGTGACGATGCTGTCGCCGACAGCCTTGATGTCGGCTTCGGCCGCGGCCATCTCCGCCTCGTTGGTGGACATGATGTGCGCGCCTTCGCCGATGCGGAAGTCCGACGTCGCAGTATTGATCGTGTTCACCAACTCGACACTCGGCAGCCAGTTCGTCGAAATTTCCGTCGTAGCGTTGTTCGTGGTGGCGAGCCCGTTGATGGCAATATAGCCAAGGGCCGCGGAAATGATGGCGATCGACGCGAATACAGCGGTCAGCGACGCCTTGATACTCAGTCTCTTCATGAAGTCAGTCCTCCAACATTCGAAAATGGCGATCCGCTTCGCTGGCGACAGATCCGAAGGTGGAGGGCCCGCATGGCGTCAGAGACGTCACGCGCCGTTCAGATCGCGGACAGGAAGTCACGCACGGGTCGCAGCCAGAATTAACCATCTACCGTTAAAGAATTATCAACGAACACGACGCGACAAAGTTCAAACGTCTCGAAATTGAAATTTTTTCTATTGCGTAAAAGCATAATACAACCAGAATTAGGCGTAGTTAAACATTATATCAAATTTATACTTTTCCGAAGAATACAAATTCGGACAATTCAAGATGAATGCGCACCCCGCACGGACACCGACGAGACGCCGGCTGTGTCAGCGAACAGGCGCTTGCCCCTTGCTTTGTGCGAAGTCCTCCGCCAAAACGCCGGCATGATCACGATTTCCGACCTCACGGTCCGCATTGCCGGACGCCTGCTTATTGAAAACGCCTCCGTATCGCTTGCCGACGGGATCAAGGCGGGTCTGGTCGGACGCAATGGCACCGGCAAGTCGACCCTTTTCAAGGTGCTGACCGGCGACCTCGCCGCCGAGACAGGCAATGTGACGCTGCCGCGCAACGCCCGCATCGGTCAGGTGGCGCAGGAAGCGCCCGGCACAGAGGACCCGCTGATCGAGATCGTGCTGGCCGCCGACAAGGAGCGCGCGAGCCTGATGCGCGAAGCCGAGACGGCGACCGATCCGCTGCGCATCGCCGACATCCAGACGCGCCTCGCCGATATCGGCGCTCATTCCGCAGAAGCACGGGCGGCGAGCATTCTGGCCGGCCTCGGCTTCGATCACGAGGCGCAACAGCGACCGGCCTCCTCCTTTTCCGGTGGCTGGCGCATGCGCGTCGCACTCGCGGCCGTGCTGTTCTCCGAGCCCGACCTCCTGCTGCTCGACGAGCCGACCAACTATCTCGACCTCGAAGGCACGATGTGGCTGGAGGATTACATCCGCCGCTACCCCTACTCCGTCATCATCATCTCGCACGACCGCGACCTGCTCAACACCGCCGTCAACGCGATCATCCATCTCGACCAGAAGAAACTCACCTTCTATCGCGGCGGCTACGATCAGTTCGAGCGGCAGAAGGCGGAAGCCGATGAACTGCAGATGAAGGCCAAGGCGAAGAGCGATGCCAAGCGCAAGCATATGGAGGCCTTCGTCGAACGTTTCCGCTACAAGGCGTCCAAGGCACGCCAGGCGCAGTCGCGATTGAAGGCGCTTGAGCGGATGGGAACGATCGCCGCCGTGGTCGATGACCACGTGCAGGGCTTCACCTTCCCCGTGCCGGAAAAGGAGCTCGCCTCGCCGATCATCGCGGTGGAAGGCGGCGCGGTCGGTTATCAGCCCGGCAAGCCGATCCTGAAGCGCCTCAACCTGCGCATCGACGCCGACGACCGGATCGCCCTGCTCGGCTCGAACGGCAACGGCAAGTCGACTTTCGCGAAGTTCATCTCCGGCCGGCTCTCCGCCGAAAGCGGCAATCTGAAGATCGCCACCAACCTCAAGACCGGCTTCTTTGCCCAGCACCAGATCGACGACCTGATCCCCGGCCAGTCGGCGGCGGACCATGTGCGGGCAAAAATGCCGGATGCTCCGGAGGCCAAGGTGCGCGCCCGCGTCGCGCAGATGGGCCTGGCGACGGAAAAGATGGACACGCCGTCGAAGGACCTTTCCGGCGGCGAGAAGGCGCGACTGCTGATGGGCCTTGCCGCCTTCGAAGCGCCGAACCTGCTGATCCTAGACGAACCGACGAACCATCTCGACATCGACAGCCGCCGCGCGCTCGTCGAAGCGCTGAACGACTATCCCGGCGCCGTCATCCTGATCTCGCATGACCGCCATCTGATCGAGGCGACTGTCGACCGGCTGTGGCTCGTCAAGGACGGGACCGTGTCCGCCTATGACGGAGACCTGGAGGACTACAAGGCCCTCGTGGTGCAGTCGGGCAAGAGCCGCGAAGACAAGACCGCGAGTTCCGAGGCCGACGACGGCGTTTCCAAGGCCGAGGCCCGCAAGCGCGCCGCCGACAGGCGCGCGGCGCTTTCTCCGCTCAAGAAGAAGATCAACGAAATCGAATCCTTGACCGGCAAGCTTGAGAAACAGATTCAGGCGCTGGACGTGGAGCTCGGCGACCCGACACTTTACGAGAAGTCGCCGGCGAAGGCTGCCGCCAAAGCCAAGGAACGCGCGGACGCCGCGCGCAGGCTATCTGAAGCCGAGGAGCAATGGCTGCTGCTCTCCGATGAATACGAAACCGCAATGGCAGGTTGATTTCGGCACAGCCAAGCCACTGCCGTGCTTGGGTTTCCCGGAATTGCTATAATTTTTGCGATCGCCTTAAGGGATGGGAAATGCTTGCGCGATATGGTGCGGCGGGTTCCAATTTATTGCGACTTTCCGGACACCACGAAGCGTGAGGCCATTTTCAGAGCCATGTTTCATTGGATGGAAAGCCGCCGAGGCTAACAGATGAAGCGGCTCTTTCGGCGATTTCTGGTCAAGGACAAGCAGGGCGCGACAGCAATCGAGTTCGCATTGCTGGCCATGCCCTTCTTCATCATGATCTTCGGCGTGATGGAAGTCGCGCTGATGTTCTTCACCGACTCGACCCTCTCCGCTGCCTTGCAGACCTCCGTGCGCGAAATTCGCACCGGTTCGGCACAGACCGCGGCCACGGATATCAACAGTTTCAAGGCCAAGGTTTGCAACAACATGGCCTACGCCTTCAATTGCAGCACCGATCTGCTGATCCGCGCGGACGTATTGACGGACATGTCTTCCGTCAACTACGCCACGGCGGTGTCGGCTGGCACGATCGCGGTGACGGAAGGGTTCGACATCGGCGAGTCCGGGGATTACGTGCTCGTCCAGGCCTTCCTGCCCTGGAGCCGAATCCTGACCATGTACGGCACCAATGACGCGACGCTTGCCGACGGCCGCTATGTGCTGGCCGCCGCGACCCTGTTCAAGAACGAGCCCTTCTGATGACGACAGCAGCAGCCATCCGCGAAGGCGCGTTCAAACGGCTTGGCCGTGTGGTTCAAAGGCTGCGCGCCGACAGGCGCGGCGTGTCCGCCATCGAATTTGCGCTGATCATGCCCATTCTTGTCATTCTGCTTGCCGGCACGGTCGATCTTGGTCAGGCACTGATCGTCAACCGCAAGGTCAATCAGATTTCCTCGACCGTGGCGGACATGATCTCCCGCTCCTCCTCATGGAAGACCGCCGACGTCGACGTCATCCTTGCCGGCTCCGCAACCATACTGCAGCCATTCTCGACGAACGGCCTGACCATCCAGCTGGCCGTCATCGACGTGGCCACGGACCTCAGCACCACGGTCAACTGGTCCGTCGGCTACCAGGTGACTGCCTTGACCAAGGGAGCTGCATCGCCGCTCGACATCCCCAATGATGTCAAGACTTCCGGCGTGCAGATGATCGTGGTCGAGACCAAGTATTCGCTGGTCACGCCATTCACCTCGCTGTTGTCCGCGGCGACCGGCGTCACGAGCTACAATTACGACAAGTTCCACTTCACCCGTCCGCGTATCGGCGACACGCTGACACTAAACTGAGGCAAGGCCCGACGGCTTAGGCCTTCCGCTGCCAGCGACGGTCGGAACTCTGCTGCCAATAGGTCAGCGCGTGCCCCTCCTCCTTCAGCCGCTTCCACTGGGCGCGCGCCGCGCCCACCTCGGACTCCTCGTATCCGTCGAACATCAGCACAACGCGCTGGTACCCGCCGACGTCCTGCGGCGCAGCGCCGTCGACATAGAAGCGGACGCTTGAGGCGTTCGGGTTCGCATCAGCAACACTGAGCAGGATCGGCTCTGCCGCGGGGGTTTCCGCCTCATCCGTCGCATGCGGCAGAAAACTGTCGGCCCGAAAGGTCCAGAGATGCGCATCCATGCCGTCGCGACGCTCGGCATTGGAAAACTGGACGGAGACCCGCCACCCCCGCTCAATACTCTTTTCGAGCAGGGGCGGCAGGGCGTCCTCCAGTTTCGACTCCGTCATGTGGTAAAAAAGGACTTCCGTCACGGACGCCGTCATCCTTCGTAATTGGCGCGGACCAATTCATCGAGAAGCCGGACACCGAAGCCGGATGCCCAGGTCGTGCTGATTTCCGTTGCCGGCGACGCCATCGCGGTTCCGGCGACATCGAGATGCGCCCAGGGCGTTTCCTTGACGAAGCGCTGGAGGAACTGCGCTGCGGTGATGGCTCCAGCATTGCGCCCGCCGGTGTTCTTCATGTCGGCGAACTTGCTGTCGATCAGCTTATCGTATTCGGGCGCCAATGGCAGGCGCCAGAGCTTTTCCTGGGTATGCAGGCCCGCCTTCAGCAGGTTTTCGGACAGCGTATCATCATTGGAGAACAGCCCGGCATGCTGGGTTCCGAGCGCCACGAGCACGGCACCGGTCAGCGTCGCCAGATTGATCATGAAGGCCGGATTGAAGCGCTCGTTGCAGTACCAGAGCGCATCGCCGAGAACGAGCCGGCCTTCCGCATCGGTGTTGATGATCTCGATCGTCTGGCCGGACATGGAGGTGACGATGTCGCCCGGACGCTGGGCGTTGCCGTCCGGCATGTTTTCGACGAGGCCAAGGATACCAACGGCATTGACCTTCGCCTTGCGTGCGGCAAGCGCATGCATGAGACCGATCACGGCGGCAGCACCGCCCATGTCACCCTTCATGTCTTCCATGCCACCGGCTGGCTTAATCGAAATACCACCGGTATCGAACACCACGCCCTTGCCGACGAAAGCGACAGGCTTGGCCTTGGCCTTGCCGCCCTTCCACTGGATCACGGCGAGACGCGGCGGCCGGCTGGAGCCTTGCGCCACGCCAAGCAGCGCACCCATGCCGAGCTTGCGCATGTCCTTTTCGTCGAGAATCTCGACTTCGGCGCCAAGCTTTTCGAGCTCCTTGGCCTTGGCCGCAAACTCGACCGGGCCGAGCACGTTCGGCGGTTCGTTGACCAGATCGCGTGCCAGGATCGCGCCGGCGACCACCGCCTCGGCGTCCGCGAAGGCCTTCTTCGCGTCGGACACGGCAGCGGTGACGATCGTCACCTTGACCTTCTTGTCCTTTTCCTCGCCGTCCTTGTCACGCTTGGTCTTGTACTTGTCGAACTTGTAGGCGCGCAGGAGCATTCCGGCGGCAAAGTCGGCGGCGTTGGCGGCTGTGACCTCGACGCCCGGCGCATCAAGGAACACGCTGACCGATGTGCTGGAGCCAATCTTGGAAGCGGCGGTGCCGCCGGCCCTGAACCAGTCGTACGGCGCGAGGTCGGCAGACGCACCGAGACCGACCACCACCACCCGGTCGGCGGCGGCGTCTTCCGGGGCGATGAAGTCGAGGACACCCATGGATTTCGCCTTGAATTCCGCGATGCCGGATGCGCGCGCGACGGCGGCCGCGGAAATCACGCCATCCGCCGGCGACGGGCCGTTGCCGCCCTTCGCCTGCAGGAGAACGGCAAGACCTCCCTTGACCGAAACCGACCGTGCGAAACTGACTTCCAATTTATCCGACATCTCGTCTCCCGACTGTTTTGAGCATGGCTTTTGCGAAATCATGGGACAATCGCCGACGAAAACAAGGGCAAGGTGTCGAATTGCGGCAGTCTTCCACGGTGTTTGCCGTCCTCACCCACTCCAGCACAGGCGGGAACGCAAACGTGAACAACCCGCGTCATCGCGGCAGGTCGAAATGGAAATCCGGATGTGATACCGATCGCCGAAATTTCGCTGCGCCGATACAGGCAGAGGGAGAGCATCGTTTGGCATTGTCGGTATCGAGCCTGTTGGAAGACGTTAGACGAAGTGGCGCATGGCGACATGCCGCTACCCGCCTGGAACCGTTGCGGAGCGCGAAGACATGGCTGCGGCCGGACGCCCGCCAGGCGATGACGATTTCCCTTGTGCTGCTTGTCGCATGGTGGCTGCTGCTTGCCTTCTTCTACCTGTTTCCAAGTATCGACATCGCCGCCGCGCGACAGTTTTTCACGAGCACTCCCTGCCCGGCGACGGCCGCACCCGATTCGGTGTGCGGAACCTTCGCGCTGCAGACCAACGGATTTCTGAATTTCATCCGGCGGATATTCTTCTATCTGCCGGCGCTCTCGGCGATCTGCGTCCTGATTGCCTTGATCCACCAGTTGTCACGCGACCACACGCCGCGAATCAAGCCAGATCAGGCGGCACGACTGACACAGGCCATGCTGCTCGGGCCGAAACTGCTCGGCGCGGTCATGACAGAGGAACTCAACCGCTCGCGTCGGCCCCGTTTCGTCGATATCTGCAGGGTGATCTTCGTCTATATGCCGGCTTTTCTTGCCTATCGGCTCCTCCTTGCGACGGTCCGCCTGCTTTCCACCACAGGGAAACCAACGGCGAAGCCGTACAGGATCAGCGCGATGGCGGCCGGCGTCGTATCCATGCTTGTCGGTCCATACGTCCTGGTCAATCTCGTGCTCAAGGAGATATCCGGGCGTCCGAGGCCGCGCGTGACCGACCTTTTCGGCGGCGACATGACTTTCATGCCGGCAGGGGTTTTCGGGGGCGAATGCGATCATAACTGCTCGTTCGTTTCCGGCGAAGCGTCGGGCGCCGGATGGCTGATATGCCTCCTCGTCATCCTGCCGCCGGCGTGGCGCAAGAGGTTGTTCATTCCAATCGTCGCGAGTTCATTGCTGACGGCCGGATTGCGCGTTCTTTACGGCGGCCACTACCTGTCCGATGCTTTGCTCGGCTGGCTGCTCTCCGTCGTCGTGTTCTACGCAACGCTTGGCGCTTTCCTGTACCTGCGGGTCGGCAGGAGGCTTCTTGAGGGGCGCGGCCTTTCCATTTCTGCAACAGCACCAGAAACTTGAGCCGGGCATGGCACCGCCCAACGCAGTTCCCGCTTGCCTCTCCCGTCCCGTTATGTATCAAAGGCGAACATGAAGACCCTGCAGTCCTACATATTCGGACGAGTGATGCAGATGTCGCTTGCGGCATTTCTGCCGATCCTTGCTATTATATGGACGACACAGGTCCTGAGGCGCGTGGATCTGGTGACCGACAGCGGACAGTCGATTGGCTCGTTCATGCTGCTCGCCACGCTGATCATGCCGAGCATCGTGCCGCTGGTGCTGCCGTTCGGATTGGTGATCGGCATCACGCAGACGCTGACATCCATGAACAACGATTCGGAACTGGCAGTGATCGACGCCGCCGGCGGGCCGCGATCGACAATATTCATGCCGATCATCCTGCTGTCGCTGATCTTCAGCGCCGTCTCGTTCGGTGTCACCAACTACGCCGCCCCCGCCTCAAGCCGGGCTGCGAAGGACATGATAGCCGAGACCTATGCGGACCTTCTCTCAACCGTGATCGAGGAGAAGACATTCCGACAGATCGAGGGCGGTCTTTATGTGCAGATCTCGCAGCGGCTTTCCGGACGCATCCTGAAGGGCCTCTTCGTCGTGGACGAACGCGATCCGACGGTCAGCCTGATCTACTATGCCCGAGAAGGCGCCGTTAACAGCGACGGCACATCGCTGATCATGAACAACGGTCAGATCTACCGCAAGCTCCCGAACGGCGAAGTGTCCGTCATCAGTTTCGACACCTACGCTTTCGATCTGTCCGAACTGACGGCATCGGACGACGGCGCATCCCTGAAGGAAGGCGACCAGCCGACTTCCTATCTCTTGAACCCGCCGGCCAACGACGATCGGTACAAGGCGACAGCTGACCGCACATGGTCGGAACTGCACCGCCGCTTGAGCGACTGGACGACCCCGCTCGTCTTCGGCCTCATTTCTCTGGTGTTTGCGGCTGATGCCCGTTCGCACCGCGAGGCGAGGCTTCATCCGATGATCGGAGCGCTGATTGTATCGTTCCTGGTGCGCGGCATCCTCTTCTACGTGACCAACCAGACGGGCCGCGGCTATGCCAGCGTCGCCTGGTACTACGTCGTGCCGGCGGTCTGTGTCGCAGTCTGCCTATATCTGCTCGTCTCCGGAAGGAGGCTGAAGTTCACCGAAGGTGTAAGCCAGCGGATCAGTACGACATGGCAGCGAACCATCCGTCGGCTGGATTCGCGCACGAACGACGAAGACGAAGGTGTCGCATGATCTTCACGACGCTGGGCCGCCATTTCTTCAAACTCTACGTCACGACCTTTCTGTGGTTCGCACTCGGAACCTCGGCCATCATTTTCCTCGCCGATTTCAGCGAAACCACAAGGCGCCTGTCCTACATGTCGAGCTACTCCCTGCTCGGTGCGTCGGCGATGACGCTGTTGCGCCTACCGCTCATTCTGCAGCAAACGATTCCGTTCCTTGCGCTCTTTGTCGGCATGACGGTGCTGATTGCACTGAACCGGAAATACGAGCTGGTGGTCACGCGGGCGGCCGGCATTTCGGCATGGCAGTTCATGCAGCCTTTCGTCTTCGGGGCGCTGGCGATGGGACTGACCACCACCTTCTTGCTTAACCCGCTAGCCGCCTACGGCATGCGCCAATCACAGACGCTGGAAAGCGACTGGCGGATCGACGCTGGACGAATGAAGGAAAAGTTCATCATTCCCTGGTTCAGGCAAACAGTCGGCACCGACGACATGATCATCGGTGCGGCTTCGGTCTCCGACAACGGCACGACCCTGAACAAGGCGACGATATTCCATTTTGATGCGGATGGCCGGATCGTTCTCAGACAGGACGCAGCCACAGCAAAGTTGGAAGATGGTTACTGGCTCCTTACCCAGGTTTCGGAGCTTCGTCCCGGCGAGGTGGTGAAGACGCTGCCGGAGGTCAAGGTTCGTACCAATCTGGAACAAAAATACCTTACCGAGCGCCTGACAGCGCCGGAAGACGTTGGTTTCTTTGAACTTTCACGCAAGATCGAGGCGGCAAAGAGCTACGGCGTGCCACCCTATCCGCTGCAGACACAGTATCATTATCTTTTGTCATTGCCTGTGCTTCTCGTGGCAATGACATTGATTGCCGCGACCGTATCGCTAAAGTTCAGCCGGTTCGCGCAATCGAGGTCGATGATTCTCGGTGGAATCATTTCCGGGTTCGTGCTTTATGTGGTGACCGCATTGGTTAAGGCTTTCGGAAGCAGTGGTATTCTGCCGCCGTTCATTGCCGCGTGGATTCCTGTAATCGTGGCTCTGGCTGCCGGGGCGACAGTACTGCTGCATCAGGAGGATGGCTAAGTGGCGGCTAGGGACCGCAGACATTGGGGAAAGCTGGGGGCTGTTCTTCTTACTACCACGGCGCTGACAGCGAACCCGGCGGTGGTGACGAGTGCCTACTCCCAGACAGCTTCTGCGCAGAATACAGGCACCGAGCTTGTTTCCGCGAAGATTCCGGAAGGATCGAAACTCCTCCTCTCCGCCAATGAGCTGATTTACGACAGAGACAACGACCGTGTGATCGTGCGCGGCGCTGTGCAGATTTATTACGGCGGCTACAAGATGGTCGCCCGTCAGGTCGAGTATAACCAGAAGAACGGCCGCCTGATCGCGACCGGCGGCATCGAACTCGTGGAGCCGGGTGGCAACCGCGTCTATGCCGACAAGATGGATATCACCGACGATTTCGCCGACGGCTTCGTGAACACGTTGCGGGTCGAGACGACGGACAACACGCGCCTGGCCGCAGAGACTGCGGAACGCGTCAACGGCAAGGTGTCGATCCTGCACAAGGGCATCTACACAGCTTGCCTGCCATGCGAGAGCGATCCGAGCCGTCCACCGGTCTGGCAGATCAAGGCCGAACGCGTCATCCAGAATGGCGAGACCCACACGATCCGGCTTGAAAAGGCCAAGTTCGAGCTGTTCGGCCGTCCGATCGCATTCTTCCCGTCGATCGAGGTTCCGGACAACACTGTCAAGCGCAAGTCCGGCTTCCTGTTCCCGACGATGAGCACGTCGCAGAACCTCGGCTTCGGCATCAAGGTCCCCTACTACTGGGCCATCGCACCCGACCGGGACATGACCGTCAACGCCACCGGCTATACCAATCAGGGCTTCCTGCTGGACGCGGAATACCGGCAGCGCTTCGAAAACGGCACGCATGTCTTCCGCTTTGCGGGCATCGACCAGATGAACCCCGGAAGCTTCTCTGCCGATACGACCGATTCGGAACGCAACATGCGCGGCATGGTGGCGTCGAAGGGCGAGTTCAAGATCAATCCTCGCTGGACCTTCGGCTGGGATGCGATGCTCCAGAGCGACAACAATTTCGCCAAGACCTACGGCCTCGACGACCTGGACAGCACCGTCCATACGAACAAGGTCTATCTGAAAGGCTTCGGCCAGCGGAACTCGTTCGAGGCAAACGCATATTACTTCGACGTCCAGGACGCCGATACGGATAGCATCGACGAGAAGAAGCAGGCCATCGTCGGACCGGTCATCGACTACAAGTACTATGCGCCCGAGGCCGTTGCCGGCGGCGAGCTTTCGCTGGACGCCAACTACACCCATCTGACACGCTCGAGCTCGGACTTCTACACCGTGTCCGGACGTGACCGTTTCCGCGGACTGAGCGGCGACTACAACCGTCTTTCGGCCGAAGTGCAATGGCAGCGTACCTTCACGACCCCGCAGGGCATACTGCTGACGCCGATCGCCGCGGCACGCGGCGATGCGCTGAACGTCGACATGTCCGACCCGTCCGATCTAGGTACCTATGATGGTGACTGGCAGGGCAACGGCGCCAAAACCCGAGGCATGGTCACGGCCGGGCTTGAGGCGCGCTACCCGATCCTGATGACGACCCAGAACAGCTCGCATGTCTTCGAGCCGATCGCCCAGATCTTCGTCCGGCCGGACGAACAGATGGTTGGCGGCCTGCCGAATGAAGATGCGCAAAGCTTCGTCTTCGACGCCACCAACCTGTTCGAGCGCGACAAGTTCTCGGGATACGACCGCATCGAGGGCGGCACCCGCGCCAATGTCGGCTTCCGCTATACCGGCACGTTCGACGCCGGCTATTCGATCCGCAGCATTTTCGGCCAGTCGTACCAATTGGCCGGCAAGAACTCTTTCGCCTCGGAGGATCTTGTTGGGGCCGGCCTTGAGTCCGGTCTTGAAAGCACCGTGTCGGACTTTGTCGGCATGGTCGCGGTCGACCTTCCGGTCGGCGTGTCGCTGTCGACCAGTTACCGCCTCGACGAGAAGACCCTCGACCTGCGTCGTGCCGATGCATCTGTGAGCTATCGAAGCGATCGCTGGCAGACGGATGTGACGTACACCCACATCACTGCGCAACCGGATTACGGCTTCGACAGAGACCAGGAGGAATTGCAGACGGCCGGTTCGCTCAACCTCAACGACCGGTGGTCGGTATTCGGCTCGCTGACCTGGGACATCAACAACAACGTACTGAGCCGCCGCGGCGTCGGCGTGACCTATGCGGACGAATGCACCGAATTCTCGCTCGTCTATTACGACAAGCGCGACACGGACAACGAGTCCGCGGTCGACTGGTCGATCGGTGCCCGCGTCGTGTTCAGAACCCTTGGTGACGTTTCCCTCGGCAGCACTAAGTTGACCGGCTTCGATTGATATTCCGAACTTGCATCAAAGCACCTCTGCCGGGATATTCCCGACAGAGTGCTTGGAACGTCATCGTTTTGCCGCAACCATTGTACATTTCATGCTGCCTGCTGTAGATATCCGGCAGGGATACGGTATCGGGGCAATACCGCAGGGAAAGGAACATCCATGAGATTCGTGAGACAGGCGTTGTCGGCAATGGCTCTTTCGCTGGCCGCGCTGACGCTTAGCTTCACCGTTCAAACGACGATCCGTCCGGCCTATGCGGCAAGTTCGGTGGAAGTGGTCGTCAATGACGAAGTGATCACCAGTGGCGACGTCGCGCGCCGGGCCGCCTTCCTTAAGCTGCAGCGCAAGCAGGGCAACCTCAAGAAAATGGCCCTGCAGGACATGATCGACCAGGTGCTGAAGCGCCAGGAGATTCTACGCACCAAGATGTCGGTCAGCAGCAGCGACGTGGATGCCGCCTACGAACGCTTTGCCTCTGGCAACAAGATGTCCACCGCGCAGCTCGACAAGATTCTCCAGCAGGCAGGCGTCGGCAAGGAACACTTCAAGGCCTATATCGCCGTTTCCATGAGCTGGAGCCGCGCTGTGCGCGCCCGCTACGGACAGAGCGACGGGCTTTCGCAGGACGAGCTGATCGAAAAGCTGCAGCAGACGAAAGAAAAGCCGGTCACGACCGAGTACATCCTGAAGCAGATCATTTTCGTGGTCCCAGAATCCCGCCGCAAGGCCATCCTTTCCAAGCGCAAGGCGGAAGCGGATGCGGCGCGGGCGAGGTTCCCCGGATGCGACCAAGCGAAAGTCTTCGCAGCGACGATGATGGACGTGGCGGTCAAGGATCTGGGCCGGTTCATGCTGCAGGAACTGCCCGCAGATTGGAAACCCTTCATCGAAAAGGCCAGCAATGGCACGACCGCCACCCGCGTGACGGACCGTGGCGTGGAGTTCCTGGCGATATGCTCCGCACAGCAGGTGTCCGACGACAAGGCCGCCGAAGTCGTGTTCCGCGAGCAGAAGCAGGAAGAGATGAGCAAGAAGAAGGGCGAGGATCCGGACGACAAGAAGTACATCGAGGAACTCCGGAAAAAGGCGCGGATCGTCTATCCCTGACGATCGATGCCCTCATCCATGCTCCATCCCACTCCACTTGCGTTGACGCAGGGCGATCCGGCCGGAATTGGGCCGGATATCGCCTTATCCGCCTACAGCCGTCGCGAAAGCATGAACCTTCCGCCGTTTCTCTATATCGGAGATCCGGCGGTTCTTGCTTCGCGCGCGGCAAGCCTCGGCATGAGCGTCGAGATTGCTGAAGCGGATGCGTCTGACGCAGTGGCCATCTTTCCCCGCGCCCTGCCCGTCATGCCGGTTCCTGCCGGCGCAGAGGTGACGCCCGGCATTCCGGACAGCAACTCGGCCAAGGGCACGATCGCGGCCATCGAAACGGCGGTCTCGTTGGTCAGGGACGGACGGGCCGGCGCTGTCGTCACCAATCCCATCGCCAAGTCAGTACTCTATGCGGCCGGCTTCTCGTTTCCTGGACATACCGAATTCCTGGCGCACCTTTCGGGGCTCACCGCGTCCGGTGAGGCCTATCGACCCGTGATGATGCTCGCCGGCCCGCAGCTGAAAGCCGTTCCGGTGACGATCCACATTCCGTTGAAGGATGTCCCTGAGGCGCTGACGAGCGAGTTGATCCTCGAGACCTGCCGAATCATCGACCATGATCTGAAAACACGCTTCGCGATCTCTTCGCCACGGCTGGCGCTTTCCGGGCTCAATCCGCATGCCGGAGAAGACGGCGCGCTCGGTCAGGAAGACGGGGCGATCATCAAGCCTGCGATCGACACGCTGCGCGCGATGGGAATCGACGCCTTCGGGCCCCTGCCCGCCGACACCATGTTCCACGACGCTGCGCGCAAGGGCTATGACGTCGCCGTCTGCATGTATCACGACCAGGCGCTGATCCCAGCAAAGGCGCTCGGCTTCGACGACAGCGTCAACGTCACCCTCGGGCTGCCCTTCATCCGCACGTCTCCCGATCACGGCACGGCATTTTCGCTGGCCGGCAAGGGCGTGGCCCGGCCGGACAGCCTGATTGCGGCAATACGTCTTGCCGGCGAACTCGCCGCTCACGCGGCAAAGGCGGGGGCATAATGGCGGCACTCGACGGTCTCCCGCCTCTGCGCGACGTCATCCGCACCCATGGGCTCGACGCCAAGAAGGCGCTCGGGCAGAATTTCCTGCTTGATCTCAACATCACCCAGAAGGTCGCACGCACCGCCGGTCCGCTCGCCGGAATGACGGTGATCGAGGTCGGCCCCGGGCCTGGCGGCCTGACGCGGGCAATCCTGGCGCTCGGCGCCGAAAAGGTCATCGCGATCGAACGCGACCCGCGCTGCCTGCCGGCCTTGGCCGAAATCGGCGAACATTATCCCGGCAAGCTGACGGTCATCGAGGCTGATGCCCTGAAGGTTGATTTCGCGGCGCTGGCCGGCGACGCGCCGACGCGGATCATCGCCAACCTGCCCTACAATGTGGGCACCCAGCTGCTGGTCAACTGGCTCCTGCCTGCGCACTGGCCGCCCTTCTGGCAGTCGATGACGCTGATGTTCCAGAAGGAAGTCGGGCAGCGCATCGTCGCCCAGGAAGGCGACAATCATTATGGCCGCCTCGGCGTGCTCTGCGGCTGGCGCACGGACGCGCACATGATGTTCGACCTGCCGCCGCAGGCCTTCACGCCGCCGCCCAAGGTGACGTCGACGGTCGTCCACCTGACGCCGATCGCCGCGCCGATCGCCTGCGAGGCCTCCGCTCTGGAAAAGATCACCCATGCAGCATTCGGGCAGCGCCGCAAGATGCTGCGCCAGAGCCTGAAACCGGTTGGCGGGGAAGCCCTGTTGAAACAGGCCGACATCGATCCGTCGCGGCGGGCGGAAACGCTGAGCGTCGAGGAATTCTGCCGGCTGGCAAACTGCCTGTAGCAGTTCACAACCCGATTTCGCCTCGGGCGCTTTCTTCCTGAGATGACAGAGGAAAAGACGGTTAGCGCCGCGTCTCTTCCATCAGCGCGTTGACGAATTCGAACAGGCCTGGCCGGCGGTCGCGGCGCAGGCGTTCCGCCGACACGATCGACTTCAACGAGCTGAAGGCGCGGTCCAGATCGTCGTTGACGATGACGTAGTCATATTCACGCCAATGCTCGATTTCAGCGCGTGCGTTGGCGAGGCGCGTCTGGATGACCTCTTCCGAATCCTCGGCGCGGCGATGCAGGCGGGCCTGCAGTTCATCGATCGAAGGCGGCAGGATGAAGATCGACACGACGTCGGCCGACATCTTTTCCTGCAGCTGCTGAGCGCCCTGCCAGTCGATGTCGAACAGCATGTCGCGCCCCTCGGCCATCGCCGTTTCCACCGGCTCGCGCGGCGTGCCGTAGAAATTGCCGTGCACCTCCGCCCATTCCAGAAGTGCATCCGTATCGCGCATGCGCTCGAAGTCGCGGATGGAGATGAAGTGGTAATGCACGCCCTCGATCTCGCTCGGGCGGCGCTTGCGGGTGGTCACGCTGACCGACAGTCCGATCGCCTTGTCCGCCTCCAGCACGTTGCGGGCGATCGTCGACTTGCCGGCACCCGACGGCGAGGAAATGACGAGCATCAGCCCGCGGCGCTTGACATTGCCTGCGATCTCTGCCGCATTTGCCATTGGTCGGTTACTCCAGGTTCTGTATCTGCTCGCGGAACTGGTCGATGACGACCTTCAGTTCGATGCCGGCGGCCGTGACCGTGGCGGAATTCGATTTCGAGCAGATGGTATTCGATTCGCGGTTAAATTCCTGTGCGAGAAAGTCGAGCTTACGCCCCACCGGTCCGCCGTCGGCCAGGAGCTCGCGCGCGGCTGCGACATGGGCCTTGAGGCGATCCAGTTCCTCGCGGATATCGGCCTTGGTCGCCAGCATGGCGGCCTCGGCATAAAGACGGTCGCTGTCGAGCGAAGGACCGGCATCCATCAGCGCCTGCAACTGCTGTGAGAGCTTCCGGACGATCTCCTGCGGGCTGCGGGCCGGATCGGCCTCGATCGTGTCGGCGAGCGCCGCGATCTTGCTCAGCTGCGCCTCGAAGAGATCGGCAAGGGACGCCCCTTCCCTTTCCCGCATCGACTGGAGCCGTTCAAACGCAACGCGAGCGCTTTCGAGAACGGCGCGATCGAGTTCGGCAACGGCTTCCTCGCTGTCCTGGCTTTCACGGAATTCGACAAGCCCGCGGATCGACAGCAGCGTGTCGAGCGTCATCGGGGCCGTGTCGGCAAGGTCGCCGAGTTCGTCCCTGAGCCTCAGGACCGCATCGAGCGCGTCACGATTGAGGACCGCCTGCATCCCGGCGCTTTCCGCCGTCAGCGTCAGGGCGGCCTGGACGTTGCCCCTGGCCAGGCTGTCGGAGGCGATGCGGCGCAGGTCGCCTTCCAGCCGCTCCATGCCATTCGGCAGCCGGAAGCGGATGTCGAGCCCCTTGCCGTTGACCGACCTCAGTTCCCAGCTCCAGCGGTAGCGTCCGACGGCTCCCTCGCTGCGGGCAAAGCCCGTCATCGACTGCAATGGCATCTCGCGTCCCCTTAAACCCCACGCACCCTCGCCGGGCGCTTACTGGCCCGTCGTGTCCGTTGCGTCGCCGTTGGCCTGTTCGGCCTCTTCCTTCAGCCTGTTTTCCTCGACCTTGCGCCAGCGCTTCACGTTCGCGTTGTGCTCTTCCAGCGTCGCGGCAAAGACATGGCCGCCGGTGCCGTCGGCAACGAAGTAGAGGTCGTTCGTCTTCCAGGGATTGGCGACGGCTTCCAGCGCGGCGCGACCCGGATTGGCGATCGGCGTCGGCGGCAGGCCCTTGATGATATACGTGTTGTAAGGCGTGCTCTTCTTCAGGTCCGACTGATAGATCGGCCGGTCGGACGGTTTGCCTTCGCCACCGAACAGACCGTAGATGATGGTCGGATCGGACTGGAGCCGCATGCCCTTTTGCAGCCGGTTGATGAAGACGGAGGCCACATGCGGACGTTCGTCGGCGCGGCCGGTCTCCTTCTCGACGATCGAGGCGAGGTTGACCAGTTCTTCCTTCGTCTTGATCGGCAGGTCGGGATCGCGGTGGCTCCAGACGTCATCCACCAGTCGGGTCTGCGCCGCCCGCATCTGCGCGACGATTTCCTCGCGCGTGGTCGCCTTTGAGAACTTGTAGGTGTCCGGCATCAGGCTGCCTTCCGGCGGCAGGATCGCCGGCAGGTCGCCGGTCAGCGTTTCGTCGGCCCTCAGCCGGTCGAACATCTGCGCAACCGTCAGGCCCTCGGGGAAGGAAATCGAATAGAGGATGGATTTTCCGGACTTCAGCAGCTCCATGACGTCCATCATGGAGGCATGCGCCTTGATCTCGTATTCACCAGCCTTCAGCGTGCTGCCGTCGCGCAGATGCGTCGCGGTCACGTAGCGGAAGATGCGGGCGTCCTCGACGATTCCCTTGCGTTCGAGATCACGGGCGATTTCGGCGAGGCCGGCGCCGCTGCGGACGCTGAAGGTGCTGTTGACCGCCAGCGGGCCCGGCTGCTCGTAGCTGGAAATGACATAGTAGAAGACCGCCACGCCCGCGATACAGAGAATGACCATCATCGACATGACGAAATTCAGGAAGATGACGAACTGGCTGCGCGCCTTCTTGGAGCGCTTCTGGACTTCCGGCACCTTCTCCGGGCGCAACGCCTCGGAAGGCGACTTGGGAATGAAGGGCTCCCTCGGTGCCTGTCCGCCCCGTCCGTAACCGGAACCGGGATTTCCGTAACCGTCACTCATCCGTCCATCCTCGATTGGCCAGGCAGGCCAATGCCCCCATGACTTCCACTATCGTAATGTCCGCGATTGCGGCAAAAAAGACGTATCTGGGAGGCGCCAACGCTCCTCCCCAGAATTCGTCACGCTTCGTAACGACGCAGAACCAGCGAAGCGTTGGTGCCGCCGAAGCCGAAGGAGTTCGACAGGGCGACGTTGATCTCCCGCTTGCGGGCCTTGTGCGGCACGAGATCGATTGCGGTCTCGACCTCGGGATTGTCGAGGTTCAGGGTTGGCGGCGCGATGTTGTCGCGGATCGCCAGGACCGAGAAGATCGCCTCGATGGCGCCGGCGGCACCCAGCAGGTGGCCGGTCGCCGACTTCGTCGACGACATCGAGATCTTAGAGGCATGCTCGCCCACGAGACGCTCGACGGCGCCGAGCTCGATGGTGTCGGCCATGGTCGAGGTGCCGTGCGCGTTGACGTAATCGACGTCGGCAGCCGACAGACCGGCGCGCTTCAGCGCCATGGTCATGCAGCGGAACGCGCCGTCGCCGTCTTCGCTCGGCGCGGTGATGTGATAGGCGTCGCCGGACATGCCATAGCCGATGACCTCGGCATAGATCTTGGCACCGCGCGCCTTGGCGTGTTCGAGTTCTTCCAGGACGACGATGCCGGCGCCCTCGCCCATGACGAAACCGTCGCGGTCGCGGTCATAGGGGCGCGACGCCTTCTGCGGATCATCGTTGAACTGGGTGGAAAGCGCCTTGCAGGCGGCGAAGCCGGCGAGCGAGATCCGGCAGATCGGCGATTCCGCACCGCCGGCGACCATGACCTCGGCATCGCCGAGCGCGATCATGCGGGCCGCATCGCCGATCGCATGCGCGCCGGTCGAGCAGGCGGTGACAACCGCGTGGTTCGGGCCGCGCAGCTTGTGGCGGATCGAGACCTGGCCGGAGACCAGATTGATCAGGCGGCCGGGAATGAAGAAGGGAGAGATGCGGCGGGGGCCGCGGTCGCGCAGCGTGTAGCCGGCCTCGACGATGCCCTCCAGTCCGCCAATGCCAGAGCCGATCAGGACGCCGGTCGAAATCTGGTCTTCATCCGTTTCCGGATGCCAGCCAGCATCGGCAAGCGCCATGTCGGCGGCGGCCATGCCGTAGGCGATGAAGGGATCGACCTTGCGCTGCTCCTTGGGCTCCATCCAGTCATCCGGATTGTACGCCCCTTCAACGCCGGCCTCGGTGGGAATACGGCAGGCGATCTGCGCCGGCAGATCATCGACTTCGAATTCCGTAACCCTGCGGGCACCGTTCTGACCTGCCAGCAAACGCTGCCAAGTGATCTCGGTGCCACATCCCAGAGGGGATACCATGCCGGTTCCTGTGATAACGACACGCCTCATCGACTGCAACCTACCCCAATATTACCGTCTTTGTTATTGCTGCTGGACGGCTGATCGCCTGTATCAATTGCAGGGACCGCCTCGCCAGCAACGGTTCAAAAGGCGCCACGCTCCGGACTGGGTCGTTCACCCGCCGCGCCGCTGGTGCGGCAGTCGCGCGCAAGGCGCATAGAATACATAGAGCGGGCGCAGGGCCCGCTCTATCAAAATCCATATCGCAGGATTAGGCCTGAGCCTTCTCGATGAACTTCACGGCATCGCCGACAGTCAGGATCGAGTCTGCAGCGTCGTCGGGAATTTCAACGCCGAATTCTTCTTCGAACGCCATAACGAGCTCAACGGTGTCGAGGGAGTCGGCACCGAGGTCGTCGATGAAGCTTGCGCCTTCGACAACCTTGTCGGCATCAACGCCGAGATGATCCACTACAATTTTCTTTACGCGTTCTGCGATATCGCTCATGTCGGTTTCCTCGACCTCTTGATCTTCACCGGAATGCCCATGAGCATTCCCTATTGCTGGAAAGCCGACCACACCTCGAAATCAAAGTGGGGCCTGCAAACTCTTTAAGACCCGGACCGCGCCAACACAAGAACCAACCCGTTCGGAATGCTCTCATATCTTACGCAGCGCGTCTCAGTCCCGGCCCGCTTAACACGGTTTAAGCCCGCAGCAAAGCCAGAAAATCAAACCGATTTAGCCGTTCAACAGGGCTTTTGAGCCGTTGACGGGTCCAAACCGGCCTGAATTCGTCAAATCATCGCCATGCCGCCGTTCACGTGCAGCGTCTGGCCCGTCATGTAGGCGGCTTCGTTGGATGCGAGGTAGGCGACGGCGGCGGCAATCTCCGCGCCGGTGCCCATGCGCTTCATGGGAATGGCGCCCATGATCGCATCCTTCTGCTTGTCGTTGAGCTTGCCGGTCATGGCGCTTTCGATGAAGCCCGGAGCGACGCAGTTGACCGTCACGTTGCGGGTGGCGATCTCCTGGGCGAGCGACTTGGAAAAGCCGATCATGCCGGCCTTGGAAGCACAGTAATTGGCCTGGCCCGGATTGCCGGTGACGCCGACGATGGAGGTGATGTTGATGATGCGGCCGAAGCGGCGGCGCATCATCGGATGAGTCAGCTCGCGCGTCAGGCGGAAGGTCGCCGTCAGGTTGATCTCCAGAACCGCGTCCCAGTCCTCGTCGCTCATGCGCACGAACAGGCCGTCCTTGGTGATGCCGGCATTGTTGACCAGAATGTCGACGCCGCCCATCTCGGCTTCCGCCTTTTCGCCGAGCGCCTTGACTTCGGCACGGTCGGAAAGGTTGGCCGGGAAAACGTGAACGCGGTCGCCGAGTTCGGCGGCGAGCGCATCGAGCTTTTCGCGGCGGGTGCCGTGCAGGCCGACGATGGCGCCCTGGGCGTGCAGCGTGCGGGCGATTTCCTCGCCGATGCCACCGGTGGCGCCGGTGACGAGGGCCTTGCGGCCGGTCAGATCAAACATGTGTCCCATTCCTTGCTGTGTCCCGCTCAGGCCATCAGCGCCGCAATCGCGGCATCGATGTCTGCGGGAGAATTGACGGCAACGCCGCTGATTGTCTTGTCGATGCGGCGGGCGAGACCCGTGAGGACCTTGCCGGCGCCGATTTCATAAAGCGTGTCGACGCCGTTGGCGGCGAACCATTCGACCGTTTCGCGCCAGCGCACCTGGCCAGTCACCTGCTCGACCAGCAGGGATGCGATCTCGGTGGCGTCGCTCACCGGTGCGGCGCGCACATTGGCGATCACCGGCACAGCGGGGTTGTGCT
The DNA here is from genome assembly GCF_052908375.1 of Rhizobium sp. PAMB 3174. Taxonomy (NCBI): domain Bacteria; kingdom Pseudomonadati; phylum Pseudomonadota; class Alphaproteobacteria; order Hyphomicrobiales; family Rhizobiaceae; genus Rhizobium; species Rhizobium sp. PAMB 3174. The sequence continues at coordinate 2,246,721 of NZ_CM128608.1, forward strand.
TCTCGACCTTGGAGAGCGCCTCGCGCATGGCTTCGGCCGCAGGACCCATGAGGGCGGAATGGAAGGGTGCGGAGACCGGCAGCATCAGCGCACGCTTGGCGCCCTTTTCCGATGCCAGCGCCGCCGCATTTTCAACGGCAGCCTTGGAGCCGGAGATGACCAGCTGGCCGCCGCCATTGTCGTTGGCGATCTGGCAGGAGCCGGCAGAGGAGGCCTCGGCGCAGACCGCTTCGACATCACCGTGCTCGAGGCCGATGATCGCCGCCATGGCGCCCTCGCCCACCGGCACTGCCGCCTGCATGGCGTTGCCACGGATGCGCAGAAGCCGTGCGGTGTCTGCAATCGAGAAGGTGCCGGCAGCACAGAGGGCGGAATATTCGCCGAGCGAGTGGCCGGCGACATAGGCGACCTTGTCCTTGAGCGACAGGCCCCTGGCTTCGAGAACGCGAACGACGGCCATGGACACGGCCATCAGCGCCGGCTGCGCATTGGCGGTCAGCGTCAAAGTCTCTTCCGGACCGTTCCACATGATGTCGGACAGCTTCTGGCCGAGCGCTTCGTCGACTTCCTCGAAGACTGCGCGCGCTTCGGCAAAGTTGTCGGCGAGCTCCTTGCCCATGCCGACGGACTGACTGCCCTGGCCTGGAAATGTGAATGCGATTGCCACGGGTCGTGTACTCCCTGATCGTTTTTCCCCTCCAATTCACATTACCAGACCGGAAGTCAAGGGTAAGCGGGGGATGCCAACTTCTTTCACCACCGCCAAAAATGCGGTGGTGGCGCTTGCGAATTGCCGCAAGGTGCCTACATTCCGCTCAGCTTTCACGTGGGGAAATCATATTCATGAAGTATAATACGCTTGGCCGTACCGGCATTTCCGTGTCCGAAATCTGCCTCGGCACCATGACCTGGGGCACACAGAACACGGAGGCGGAGGCCCATGAGCAGATGGATTATGCCGTCGAGAACGGCATCAACTTCTTCGACACCGCCGAACTTTATCCGACCACGCCGGTTTCGGCGGAAACGCAAGGCCTGACGGAAGACTATATCGGCACCTGGTTCAAGAAGACCGGCAAGCGCTCCGACATCATTCTCGCCAGCAAGGTCGCCGGTCCGGGCCGGCCCTACATCCGCGACGGACGTCCGACGGATGCGGCCGGGATCCGCGAAGCGGTCGACGCCAGCCTGAAGCGCCTGCAGACCGATTACATCGACCTCTACCAGATCCACTGGCCGAACCGCGGCCATTTCCACTTCCGCAGCAACTGGTCCTACGATCCGTCGAAACAGGACAAGGAGAAGGCGGTCGCCGACATCCTGATGATCCTCGAAACGCTCGACGAATGCGTCAAGGCCGGCAAGATCCGCGCGATCGGCCTTTCCAACGAGACGACCTGGGGCACGCAGAAATACCTGACGCTCGCCGAAAAGCACAATCTGCCGCGCGTGGCCACGATCCAGAACGAATACAATCTCCTCTACCGCCACCACGACCTCGATCTCGCCGAACTGTCGCATCACGAGGATGTCGGGCTGCTCGCCTATTCGCCCCTCGCCGCCGGCCTGCTCTCGGGCAAGTATCTCGACGGCCAGCGTCCCGCAGGCTCCCGCCTGACCATCAACAACGATCTCGGCGGCCGCTACCAGCCGCAGCAGGAACCCGCCGTACGCGCCTATGTCGAGCTTGCCAGGAAGCACGGCCTCGATCCGTCCGCCTTCGCGCTAGCCTTCCTGCTGACCCGTCCGTTCATGGCATCCGTCATCATCGGCGCGACGACGATGGAACAGCTGGAGATCGATATCAGCGCCGCCGACGTCACGCTCAGCGATGCTGCAATGAATGATATCCGGAAGGTGCATCGGCTCTATCCGATGCCTATATAAGGCGCCGGATAAAAAAACAGCTCCAGACAAGGCGGCAACTCAACCATGGATTTTCTCCTCATCGCCGGCGGTCTCGTCGGGCTCTACTTCGGCGCGGAATGGCTGCTTGGCGGTTCCGTCCGGATCGCAGCCCGGCTCGGCCTGCCGCATCTGATCGTGTCCCTGGTCATCGTCGGCTTCGGCACCTCCATGCCGGAGCTGCTCGTCTCGCTGAGAGCGGCCTTCACGGGTGCGCCGGACCTGGCGCTCGGCAATGTCATCGGCTCCAACACCGCGAACATCCTGCTGATCATCGGCGTCAGCGCCGCCATTTTCCCGATGCGGCAATGGGACAGCAACGTGCGCCACGACGCCATCGTGATGGTTCTGGCCGCCCTGCTCGTTCTCGTCGCGGTGCAATTCCAGCATATCGGCCGTCTGACCGGCCTCATCATGTTGATCCTGCTCGGCGCCTACCTCTTCCACGCCTACCGGCGCGGCCGCGACGCGCCGAGCGAGAGCGAAATCGACATTGAAAGCGCCGCACAGCGAATGTGGCTCAGCGTGGTGATGGTTGTCGCCGGCCTCGCCTTTCTCTTCATCGGCGCGGAACTTCTGATCCGCGGCGCGACCAACATCGCCCGCGATTACGGCGTCTCGGAAGCCGTGATTGGCCTGACCGTCGTCGCGCTCGGCACCAGCCTGCCGGAGCTTGCCACAGCCGTGATCGCAGCCCTGAAGCGGCATTCCGACATTGCGATAGGCAATGTCGTCGGCTCGTGCATCTTCAATGTACTCTGCATCCTGGGGATCACCGCCGTCATCCACCCGATCGGCGTTGCGTCGCAGTTCGCCACCTTCGACGCGCCGGTGATGCTAGCGGCCACCGTCGCCTTCGCCGCACTGCTGATCTTTGCCAAGGCGATCGGCAGGAAGACCGCGTATGCCATGCTCGCGGGCTACGCCGTGTACATTGCGCTGCTTGTGTAGAGCGGCACTCTACTCAGGCCGTGATGCCAAAGCTTCCCATTTAGTCTTTGGTTACCTCGACCGACGATAATGATCGCCGGTCGAGGTGGATCTCCGTATGATCGGCCTTCGCTCCAGCTCGGGAAACCCTATGGTCGGCATCAGTTCATTCTTCAAAGGCGCCTACGCGGCGCAGTATGCCTCCCAGCTGTTTTCGCGGGGATCGCAGGCCAATATGACCGCCTCCAGCGGTCAGCCGGGGCAGTCTTTCCGCAATACCGATGAACCGGCCTATTCGGGCGCTGCCGAACGGGCGCTCGCCCGGATCGTCGACATTCTCTCGACCAGCGACGAGGCTGCGGACGGCAAGGCGGGCGTCAGCGAGGCGATGGGCTATATCACCAGCGCCTACGGCACCAGCGGCGAGGACAAGATGACGATCACCGGCCGCGCCGTCTACAATGCCGAGACCGGCAAGGGCGACGACACGCTGATCGTCAAGAGCGACGCCGTCTCCACGGTCGATACGGGCGACGGCGACGATTCGCTCAACATCGCCGCAAGCTTTTCCGCCGACATAGAGGCCGGTGACGGAAACGACACCGTCAAGATCGCCGCAGACCTGGCGCTCGGCATTTCCGGCGGGGCCGGCGACGACGACATCAAGATTTCGGCCCGCACCATCCTCGGCGTGGACGGCGGTGACGGCAACGACACGCTCTACCTGGAAGGCAGCCACATCAGCGCGTCCGGCGGCAAGGGCGACGACACCGTGACCCTGAACAGCGACGGCAAGGGCGACGTGACCTACGACTTCGCCCGCGGCGATGGCAAGGACACGCTGAACGTCACGAGCGGCATCAGCCTGCGCTTTACCGGCGTTGACGGCTACACGCCGGACGATGCGCAGATATCCGTGGGCGACGGCAAGCTGACCATCACCTTCGCCGGATCGGACGACACCCTCACCGTCAATTTCGACCAGGGCGCCCTTGACGGCGACACGCCGCAATACGCGTTCGAGATGGACGCGGGCGCCTACGTCCTGAAGATCAATTGATCCCTTAAGCGCCGCAATCTCAGCATTTCTCCCGGCTGCGCTTGCATTCCCGGCAGAAATGCGTATAAGCGCGCTGTTCACAACACCCGGTCATTCGGCTGGTGGCTGAACGGAGGGCCGGCAGACTTGTTCTGCCGACAGGAACGACAAGCGTTCCGGCCTCCCGTGTCTCCGCTCTCGACCGTCTCGAACAACGCTTTTCTTGCATGGGCCACATGCCCGCCAAAGAACAGTCGTTGAGGCTTAGCGCCGGTTTCCGGGTTTGAGATAAACGCAAGAAAGGCAAGTCCATAATGGCACTTTATGAACATGTATTCCTTGCCCGGCAGGATGTTACGCCGCAGCAGGTCGACGCTCTTATCGAACAGTATAAGGGTGTGATCGAAGAAAACGGCGGCAAGGTCGGGCGCATCGAGAACTGGGGCCTCAAGTCCCTCACCTATCGTATCCGCAAGAACCGCAAGGCTCACTACGCGCTGATGGACATCACTGCTCCGGCAGCGGCGATCCACGAAATGGAACGCCAGATGCGCATCAACGAAGACGTTCTTCGTTACATGACCATCGCCGTCGAAGCCCACGAAGAAGGCCCGTCTGCCATGATGCAGAAGCGCGACCGTGACGACCGTCCGCGTCGTGACGACGACCGTGGCCCGCGTGGCGACCGTCCGCGCCGTGACGACGATCGTGGCCCGCGCCGCGACGACGACCGTCCGCGCCGTCCGCGCGAAGACCGTGCATAAGGAGAAGATCTGATGGCTATTGCTTCCACTCCCGTCCGCCGGCCCTTCCACCGCCGCCGCAAGACCTGCCCGTTCTCCGGCGCCAACGCTCCGAAGATCGACTACAAGGACGTTCGCCTCCTGCAGCGCTACATTTCCGAGCGCGGCAAGATCGTTCCGTCCCGCATCACGGCCGTTTCCCAGAAGAAGCAGCGCGAACTGGCTCGTGCCATCAAGCGCGCCCGTTTCCTCGGCCTGCTGCCCTACGTCGTTTCTTAAAGAACGACCTTTGGAATACCGGAGGGCGCCCGACGGGCGCCTTCCATTCTCCCTTCCGCGATGGGCGTGGATCGGAACCTTTTGAAAACCCCATGTTGGGGAGCCGTTCCATTGAGACTTTGAGTCCGGAACCTCCTCTAACTGCTTGAATGAAGCAGGACAGCGACCGTGAACAGATCGATGCTGACATTGCTGGCTACCGGCGTTCTTGCCGGACTGACCGCCACCTTCCTGGTGTTGGGCGCGACCGTTCAGCCTGCCTATGCGACCCTGCTCTACGCGGCCTCCGCGCTGCCGATCTTCATCGTCGGCCTCGGCTGGGGCAATACCGCCTCGCTGGCCGCGATCGTCACCGCCTTCGTGTTCGGCGGCGCCGCCTCTTCCATGCAGTTCGCCCTGCTGATGACCGTCACGACGCTGGCGCCTGCCGGCTGGCTCAGCCATCTGTCGAGCCTTGCGCGTCCCGCGAGCGAGCTCGGTGGCCCGGAAAACCTCACCGCCTGGTATCCGCTCTCGGACATCATGCTGCATCTCTGCGCCGTGGTGACGCTGGCGCTGATCATCGTCGGCATGATGATTGGCTATGGTCCGGAACTGGCCGGCAGCCTCGTCGACATGATGGCCGCCAACCTGCAGAGCCAGGATCCGGCATTGTTCGCCGAGGCCGAGACATTGGCGCAGACCAAGGCCTCGCTGGTACTCATCCTGCCGCTCGCCCAGGGCGCGACCTGGGTGATCTTCCTGTTTTCCGCCTACTATTTCGCCAGCCTGATCGTCAACGCCTCCGGCCGGGCGAAGCGTCCGCGCGAAGACATGCCGTCGGCGCTGCGCATGAACCAGATCGGCATCTTCGTCTTTCTCGCCGGCCTTGCCGCGATGTTCGTCGGTGGTGTTCCAGCCATGATCGGCGCCGCGGTCTGCGGTGCCTTCGGCGCAGGTTTCCTGCTTGCCGGCTTCGCCTCGATTCACCTGCGCACCCGCGGCAAGCCCTGGCGCTTTCCGGCGCTGGTCCTTGCCTATCTGGCGTCAACCTTCATGTTGCCCGCCTTCTTCATTCTGGTCCTGGGACTGATCGACACGCGTCGCGCCGTCGCCCTCACTCCGGCCAAGAACGACAATTCATCAAACGACAGCAAACACTAGAGACAGACCTGAAAGGAACAGAACCATGCAAGTCATTCTCCTCGAACGCATCTCCAAGCTCGGCCAGATGGGCGAAACCGTAAAGGTTCGCGACGGCTACGCCCGCAACTACCTGCTGCCGCTCGGCAAGGCACTGCGCGCAAACGCCGCCAACAAGGCCCGTTTCGAAGCCGAACGCGCCGTTCTCGAAGCCCGTAACCTCGAGCGCAAGTCCGAAGCCCAGAAGGTTGCCGACGTTCTCGACGGCAAGTCCTTCATCGTCGTACGCGCCGCCGGCGAAACCGGCCAGCTGTACGGCTCGGTCGCTGCCCGTGACGTCGTCGAGACGCTTGCCGCCGAAGGCTTCACCATCGGCCGCAACCAGGTTCACCTGAACCAGCCGATCAAGGCCATCGGCATCCACAAGGTCGAGATCGGCCTGCATGCGGAAGTCGAAATCACCGTCGAGCTCAACGTCGCCCGTTCGGCCGAAGAAGCCGAGCGCCAGTCCAAGGGTGAAGACCTCACCTCCGTTGACGCCATCTACGGTGTGGACGAAGACGCGCTGCGTCCGGAAGACTTCTTCAACCCGGAAGCCGACTACGACGACGAAGGCGCTGAAGACGCCGAAGAAGCAACCGAAGAATAAGCCCTTCGACTGCACCACTTTGAGGAAGCGCCCGCGGAAGACAGTCCGCGGGCGCTTTTTCTTTTTGCTCCGGCGTCATCGATTGTAAAATGGCGTGCGACCCCGAGTCGGGTATGATTCGAGTCAACCGTGACGGGCGCTTTTTCAGGATTCTTTTTTTCGTGCCTGTGAATCGCTGTGGGTTATGTGAATGACGGTTTCGCATCCGCCTTTTTACGGTAAACCGGGGGTCCACTAGGCAAGACGGAACACGGATGAGCGCCCCAGGGTAATGGGTCGGGGCGAACGGACTGTGCATGCCGGCGTCTGGCCGGCACAAACGGAAAGACGGCAGGGAACATGAACGACGCAGCGCGCAAACTCGCTCCGGTAAACACGGCGGAACCGCATTACCGCGAAGCGCCGCACAACATCGAGGCCGAGCAGGCCCTTCTCGGCGCCATTCTCGTCAACAATGACGCCTATTATCGCGTTTCCGACTTCCTGAAGCCGAACCATCTGCACGAAGGGCTGCACCGCAAGATCTTCGAGGTCGCCGGCGACATCATCCGCATGGGCAAGACCGCCAATCCGGTGACGATCAAGACCTTCCTGCCGGCCGACGAAAAGGTCGGCGACATGACGGTGGCGCAGTATCTCGCCCGCCTGGCGGCTGAGGCTGTCTCGATCATCAACGCGGAAGACTATGGCCGGGCGATCTACGACCTGGCGCTGCGCCGTGCGCTGATCACCATCGGCGAGGACATGGTCAACATCGCCTATGACGCGCCGCTCGACATGCCGCCGCAGACGCAGATCGAGGACACCGAGCGCCGCCTGTTCGAACTTGCCGAAAACGGCCGCTACGACGGCGGCTTCCAGTCGTTCAACGATGCCGTGGCGCAGGCGATCGACATGGCCGGCGCCGCCTTCGAGCGCGACGGACACCTTTCCGGCATCTCGACCGGCATCATGTCGCTCGACAGCAAGATGGGCGGCCTGCAGCGCTCGGACTTGATCGTCCTTGCCGGACGTCCGGGCATGGGCAAGACGTCGCTTGCCACCAACATCGCCTACAACATCGCCGCTGCCTACGAGCCGGAAATCCAGGCGGACGGTACGCCGAAGGCCAAGAACGGTGGTGTCGTCGGCTTCTACTCGCTCGAAATGTCGTCCGAGCAGCTCGCCACCCGTATCATCTCCGAGCAGACGGAAGTCTCGTCTTCGAAGATCCGCCGCGGCGACATCACCGAGGCCGATTTCGAAAAGCTGGTCGCCTGCTCGCAGATGATGCAGAAAGTGCCGCTGTTCATCGACCAGACCGGTGGCATCTCGATCGCCCAGCTTTCGGCGCGCGCACGCCGCCTGAAGCGCCAGCGCGGCCTCGATTGCCTGGTGGTGGACTATATCCAGCTGATGACCGGTTCCGGCAAGTCGGGTGAAAACCGCGTGCAGGAAATCACCCAGATCACCACGGGCCTGAAGGCGCTCGGCAAGGAACTCAACGTGCCGATCATCGCGCTGTCGCAGCTGTCGCGTGGTGTCGAAAGCCGCGAAGACAAGCGCCCGCAGCTTTCCGACCTTCGCGAATCGGGCTCGATCGAGCAGGACGCCGACGTCGTGCTCTTCGTGTTCCGCGAGGAATACTATGTGAAGAACCTCGAACCGCGCGATCCGGCCGATCCGAAATATGCCGAGTGGGAAGCGCTGTTCGACAAGGTGCGCGGCACGGCCGACGTCATCATCGCCAAGCAGCGTCACGGACCGACCGGCACCGTCAAGCTCGCCTTCCAGTCGGAATACACCCGCTTCGCCGACCTCGCCGATCCGTCGTTCACGCAGTACGAAGAACCCTGATCCGCGATCGCGTTCGACAAGGCCGCCGACCATCCGGTCCGGCGGCCTTTTTCATACGTCGAGAGAAAATTGCGATTGCTCAATTTTCTGCCCGCTGCCTTCGCATTGTGCATGTTCGCCGGGCCGACAGTGCCGGATACACGCGCACCAAATGCCGATCGACCAAAAATCGCCTACAATCTCCCGCATGAATTGTATTCGATCCTCCCGGTCGGCACTGGCACACCGCTTGCTTCCTTCATGACGGACAATGAAGGAGAGCAAAATGATCCGCAGACAATTCCTCGCCATGACCGCCGCTGCTGCCGCCATGTTCGGCACACTGGCGATTTCCGCCCCTGCCCATGCCGACGCGCTGGAGACCATCACCAAGTCCGGCACAATCCGCGTGGCCGTGCCGCAGGACTTCCCGCCCTTCGGCAGCGTCGGCTCCGACATGACGCCCCAGGGCTACGACATCGACATGGCGAACCTGATCGCCGACAAGCTCGGCGTGAAGGTCGAGATCGTGCCGGTCACCAGCGCCAACCGCATTCCCTATCTGCAGACCAACAAGGTGGATCTGGTGATCTCCTCGCTCGGCAAGAACCCGGACCGCGAGAAGGTCATCGACTTCTCCAATCCCTACGCGCCGTTCTACAACGGCGTCTTCGCACCGGCCGACACCAAGATCGAATCGGCTGCCGACCTTTCCGGCAAGACGGTCGGCGTGACGCGCGGCTCGATCGAGGATCTGGAGCTGACGAAGGTCGCCCCAGCCGATGCCGACATAAAGCGCTACGAAGACAATAACGGCACCATCTCGGCCTTCCTGTCCGGTCAGGTCGAAGCGGTCGCCACCGGCAACGTCGTCGCCGCCGCGATCCTCGCCAAGAACCCGCCGAAGCGCCCGGAGCCGAAGTTCCTGATCAAGAATTCGCCCTGCTATGTCGGCCTCAACAAGAACGAGCCGGCGCTGATGGAAAAGGTCAACGCCATCATTGCCGAGGCCAAGAAGGACGGTTCGCTGAACAAGATCTCGGAAAAGTGGCTCGGCGTCGCGCTGCCGGCCGATCTCTAAGGTCTCGGCGCTGACAGCTTGAAAAGCCGCCGCCCCGTTCGATCCGGACGGGGCGGCAACCGGTTCAGCCCCATTGCGGACAGACACCATTGACCTACATCTTCGACTTCAGCTGGATCGCCGACTATTATCCGGTCGTCCTCAAGGGCATCGGCATCACGGTCGAACTGACCGTCGTCGGCGGCCTTTGCGGCGTGCTGTTCGGCATCGTCTGCGCCTGGACGCGCACCCATGGCCCCAAATGGGCCAAGCCGCCGGTCGCCGCCTATGTGGAGCTGATCCGCAACACGCCGTTCCTGATCCAGCTCTTCTTCATCTTCTTCGGCCTGCCCTCGATCGGCGTGAAGATGACGGAGCTTCAAGCCGCCAATCTGGCGATGATCATCAATCTCGGCGCCTATAGCTGCGAGATCATCCGGGCCGGCATCGAGGCGACGCCCAAGGGGCAATATGAGGCCGGCGCAGCGCTGGCGCTCAGGCCACTGCAGACCTTCCGGCTGGTCGTCCTGGTCCCTGCCCTGCAGCGCATCTGGCCGGCGCTCTCCTCGCAGATCGTCATCGTCATGCTCGGCTCCGCGGTCGTCTCGCAGATCGCCGCCCAGGACGTCACCTATGCGGCCAACTTCATCCAGTCGCGCACGTTCCGCGCCTTCGAGGCCTACATGGTGTCGACCGCCATCTATCTCGTGCTGGCGATCCTGCTTCGCCAGGTGCTGGCGCTGATCGGCCATGCCCTCTTCCCGAAAGGCCAGATGCGATGACCGATTTCACCTTCTGGGACATCCTGCGCAACCTGCTGCTTGCCACCCGCTGGACGCTCGTCCTGTCGCTCGTCTCCTTCGTCGGCGGCGCGGTGGTGGCGCTCGGCATCCTCATGCTCAGGATCGCCAGGTTCAAGCCGGGCCAGGTGCTCGCCCGCGGCTATGTGGAGCTGTTCCAGGGCACGCCGCTGCTGATGCAGCTGTTCCTCGCCTTCTTCGGCCTCGGCCTGGTCGGCATCGACGTTCCCGCCTGGCTTGCCGCCGGCGTCGCGCTCGTCCTGTGGACGGCGTCCTTCCTCGCCGAAATCTGGCGCGGCTGCGTCGAGGCGGTTCCGAACGGGCAATGGGAGGCGGCGCGCAGCCTGGCGCTCAACTATATCCAGCAGATGCGGCTCATCATCCTGCCGCAGGCGATGCGCATCGCCATCGCTCCGACCGCCGGCTTCTCCGTGCAGGTGGTCAAAGGCACGGCGCTGACCTCGATCATCGGATTCGTGGAACTGTCGAAGGCCGGCACGATCGTCACCAACGCCACCTTCCAGCCCTTCACCGTCTACGGGCTGGTGGCGCTCCTCTACTTCGCCATCTGCTTCCCGCTGTCGAAATACTCCAAGTATCTGGAGCGCAAGTTCAGCGCCGCCTATGGGCGCCACTGACCGGGACGTCAGAACGGCAGAAGCATCCGTAGTGCGGCAACCGTCACGACGCCGAGCCCCGCCGCAGCCAACAACGGCAGGCGCGTCGCGGCGAGTGCCGTGACGGCGGCGGCGATCGTTTCGGCCGGTCCTGTGGCCAGAGCCGTCGGCGCGATGACGGCCATCAGCACGGCGGGCGGGATTGCCTGCATCGCCTGCGTCTGGCGCGGCCCCAGCGTCACGAACCTATAGAGGACCAGTCCGGCAATGCGGGTCGCGACCGTGGCGGCCGCCATGGCGAGGATGGCCAGAAGCGTGGCGGGGTCGAGCGTCATGCCGCTACCTCCTTCGGCGCCGGGGCAACGAGGGCCGCGGCAAGGCCGGCCAGAGCACCGGCGAGGATGTACCAGACGCCGGGCACGAAATGGTGCACGGCGACGGCACTCGCGCCGCTGGCGAGCAGCACCAGCCCGGTGCTGGGCCCCTTCCAGAAACGCATGACCAGAACGATGAAGACTGCGCAGAAGGCGAAGTCGAGACCGACCGCATTCGGGTCGCCGAGGAAGGCGCCGGCTATCGCTCCGACGAGGCCGGATAAAACCCAGGCGGCATAGAATGGCAGCACCGCACCGGCAAACCACAGGGGCGTCAGCTTCGCCCGGGCGGCATGGCCTTCGGCAACCGCCCAGCCCTCGTCGGTCAGGAACAGGACGGCCACGTATTTTCGCCAGCCGCGAAAGGCCTCAAGCTTGGGCGCGAGCGAGAAGCTCATCAGCACATGGCGGACATTGACGAGCAAGGCCGCAAGCCCGAGGGCGACCCAGGCGGGCGGCGACGTCCAGATGTCGACGGCGACGAATTGCGAGCCGCCGGCAAAGACCAGGGCACTCATCAGCGTCGCCTCCAGGGCCGAGAGGCCCTTGGCCGCGGCCGCCGCTCCGAAGAGCGCGCCGATCGGGATGACGGCGACGATCAGCGGCACCATCGCCTTCGACCCGTTGAGAAATTCGGTGAGATGTCTGTCATTCAAGTCATTCGTCCCGTCGTCTGCGTTTCCGGTGGAACGGAGATAGGCCGGGCGGATGGACCGGGTCTTGAACGAAAGTGATGTCGGACGATCAGGCGGCGCGGAAGGCGCCGGGCGTCACGCCGGCCCGGGCCTTGAAGTGGCGGGTGAAATGGGCCTGGTCGGCAAAGCCGCAGGCGAGCGCCACTTCGGCGGGCGCCATGTCGTTGGCGAGAAGCTGTTTTGCCGCCCGCACGCGCCGGTGCGTGAGATAGGCGTGCGGGGTCATGTGGAAGGCCTTGCGGAAGGCGCGGATCAGATGGGCGCGCGACAGGCCGGCGACGCGAGCCAGATCCGCAAGGCTGATGTCTTCGTCAAAATGCTCTTCGAGATAGGCCCGCGCCCGGCCGACGGCAGACTGGTCACGACTTTCAGGCAGACGCACCACCGCGTCGCCATGGCGAATGAAGAGCGCAGCGAGCACGCCGTACATGCCCTCGTCGGTTTCCAGCGCGCCCTGCCCCTCTTCCAGCCGCTTCTGCGCCTTGAGGAAGGCATTGGCCAGCGGCTCGTCCTTCAGGATCTGGCGCGAGAATGACGGGGTGCCGTGAAAGGCCTTTCCGGTCACGTCCTCTATGATGTCGGTCAAAAGCTCGGCAGAGGGATAGATCATGCGGTAGCGATAGCCGATCTCGCCGGGATGGCCGTCATGCACCTCTTCGGGATTGATCAGATAGATGTCGCCCGGCCCGGCGGCCTTGCTCTCGCCGCGGATGCGGCCGATCTGGCAGCCGGCCTCAATGGCCCCGATGCAGAGCGTGTCATGCGCATGCGGGGCGAAGGCATGGGTGATGAAGGTGGCGCTGAGGCACTCCATGTCGCGGAAATGCCGCGCGCGCCAGAAGCGGGTCGCCTCACCCTTTTCCAGCGGCATCGCTTCGGTCGCCTGTTCCTGCGTCACGATTTCCATGGGCCTTCTATACACCGCGCGCGCCGGCATCGTCTTGAACAAAAGTGCGCATGCGTCACCCGTTTATGCTGCACTGCCGTTGTCAGACGCGGGGACGATCTGTAATCAGGGAAGCATGGATGATATCGACGCCTTCACCGAAGAGACCGACGCTTTCGACGCCGCCACCGCGCGGCTGACGATCGACCTTGCAGCCCTTTGCGACAACTGGGCCGACATGGCCGAACGCTCCGGCTCGGCTCGCGCCGGCGCCGTCGTCAAGGCGGACGCCTACGGTCTCGGCATCGAGGATTGCGGCGGCGCGCTCTATGCCGCCGGCGCCCGCGATTTCTTCGTCGCCACGCCGGACGAAGGGGCCAGCCTGCGCCCTTACGCGCCGGACGCGCGCATCTACGTGCTCTCCGGCATCTGGCCGGGCACGGAGGCAACCTTCTTCGGCAACGACCTCGTGCCGGTGATCGCCTCGGAAGAACAGCTCGCCTTCTTCATGGCACTGTCGGCCGAACTCGGCGACTACCCCTGCGCCATCCAGGTCGATACCGGCTTCAACCGCCTCGGCCTGTCGGTGGACGAAGCGATGATGCTGGCCGACGACGCGTCGCGCCCGTCGAGCTTCTCGCCGGTGCTGGTGATGAGCCATCTCGCCTGCGGCGACGATCCGTCCAATCCGATGAACCGCAAGCAGCTTGAGTCTTTCCGGGCGGTTAGCGCCGCTTTCGAAGGCGTCGAATCAAGTCTGTCTTCGTCCGCCGGCGTGTTCCATGGGCCCGATTTCCACTTCGACCTGACCCGGCCCGGCATCGCCCTTTACGGCGGCGAAGCCGTCTCGGGTGTGGCAAACCCCATGCGACCAGTGGCGACCGCCGAGGCGCGGATACTGACGATCCGCCATGCGAAAGCCGGCGAGACGGTCAGCTATGGCGCGGCCCACAGGCTGACACGCGACAGCCGGCTTGCCGTCGTCGCGGCGGGCTATGCCGACGGCTACCTGCGCTCCGGCTCCGGTGCGGGCGTGCCGTTGCGGACGACCAACATTCCCGGCCAGATGGCATTCGTCGCCGGCCACAAGGTGCCGCTTCTCGGCCGCATCACCATGGACATGAGCATCTTCGACGTCACCGACATACCGGAGACTGCGGTCAGGGCTGGCGACTACGTCGAACTGTTCGGCAGCAACATCGCGCTGGACGACGTCGCCCGCGCCGCCGGGACGATCGGCTACGAGATGCTGACCAGCCTCGGATTGCGGCACGAGCGCCGCTATCTCTGAAATCTGCTCAGGGCCAATTGGGGCCATGAGAAAGTGATCATTTCGGCAAGGGCGGACATCGGGTTCGCCTGCACGTGTCTTTTGCAGCAATCGGGCCCAAATCCTGCAACGCAGATCTTTTCCTTCAACGCGTTTGGGCTAAGCTTTTTTCGTCTGAGAGCACCACCAACGCCTGGAGCCGCCATGGATATTTCGACCTTGCTCGCCTTTGCCGTAGCGTTCTTCGTGTTTGCCGCCAGCCCCGGTCCGGACAATATGACGATTGTCGCCCGGACTATTTCCTATGGCGCAGCCTCGGGCATCGCATATGGAGCCGGAACGGTCGCCGGCATCCTGATTTTCCTCGTTCTCTCCGTCTTCGGGCTTTCAATGCTCGCTGCGGACATGAGTGGGGTGATGATGGTTCTGCGCTATGCAGGTGCCGCCTATCTGATCTGGATGGGAATAAGGCTGTGGACCGCGGAACCCGTCGTGCCGGAATTGCAACCGGTGTCACAGCGCCGGGAGCTGTTGCCGGTATTCGCAACAGGCGTCGCGCTCAATCTCGGCAATCCCAAAATGCCACTCTTCTACGTGGCGCTGCTGCCGAACGTGGTCGGATCATCCCTCACCACCAGCCACATCGGCGCACTGGCCGGCGTCATCGTTCTTGTCGAAGTGCTGGTGATCGGCGGACATGTCCTGCTCGCCGGTCGCGCCCGCCGATTGCTGCGCAGTCCGATCGTGGTTCGTCGCGTGAACCGGACGGCCGGGACCGCGATGATCGGGGCCGGCGCGGCCGTCGTGGCATCGCGCTGACCTTTCAAGGACGGCGTCGACCTGGAGCCGAATCCGCCGCCCGACAGCGCTCGCTGATGCGGGAAAGGTTCGGCGCCTGTTGCCGCCGTCACGGATCATTCTCGACGACAGGGGCCGTTGCCAGGCACGAGTCCGGACAATTTGGCTTTGCACCATTGCCCCCTCTGCGGATCAACCGCTAAGAATCCCTCCGATTCTCCAGGAACCTTCTGCCCATGGCCAAGCCCCGCACCCAATTCATCTGCCAGAACTGCGGCACCGTGCATTCGCGCTGGGCGGGCAAGTGTGACGGCTGCGGCGAGTGGAACACGATCATCGAGGAAGATCCCACCGGCGGCATCGGCGGCGGGCCCGGCAAGACGCCGAAGAAGGGCCGGCCCGTCGCGCTGACGACGCTTTCAGGCGAGATCGAGGAAGCGCCGCGCGTCCAGACCGGGATTTCGGAACTGGATCGCGCGACCGGCGGCGGCTTCGTGCGCGGCTCCGCGGTGCTGATCGGCGGCGATCCCGGCATCGGCAAGTCGACGCTGCTGATGCAGGCGGCAGCGGCGCTGTCGCGCGGCGGCCACCGCATCATCTATGTTTCCGGCGAAGAGGCGGTGGCGCAGGTCAGGCTGCGCGCGCAGCGGCTGAACGCGGCCTCGACCGACGTGCTGCTTGCCGCCGAGACCAATGTCGAGGACATTCTGGCGACCCTTTCCGAAGGCAAGCGGCCGGATCTCGTCATCATCGATTCCATCCAGACCCTCTGGAGCGACATCGTCGATTCGGCACCCGGCACGGTGACGCAGGTCAGGACCGGCGTACAGGCGATGATCCGCTTCGCCAAGCAGACGGGCGCGGCGATCGTGCTCGTCGGCCATGTCACCAAGGAAGGCCAGATCGCCGGCCCGCGCGTCGTCGAGCACATGGTCGACGCCGTCCTCTATTTCGAGGGCGACCGCGGCCACCACTACCGCATCCTGCGCACGGTCAAGAACCGCTTCGGCCCGACCGACGAGATCGGCGTCTTCGAAATGTCGGATATCGGCCTGCGCGAAGTCTCCAATCCGTCGGAACTCTTCCTCGGCGAGCGCAACGAGAAATCGCCGGGTGCTGCCGTGTTTGCCGGCATGGAGGGCACGCGGCCTGTGCTTGTCGAAGTACAGGCGCTGGTCGCCCCCACCTCGCTCGGCACGCCGCGCCGCGCCGTCGTCGGCTGGGATTCGGCCAGGCTGTCGATGATCCTCGCCGTGCTGGAAGCCCATTGCGGCGTGCGGCTCGGCCAGCATGACGTCTATCTCAACGTCGCCGGCGGCTATCGCATCACCGAGCCCGCCGCCGACCTCGCGGTCGCCTCGGCGCTGGTCTCATCGCTTGCCGGCGCGCCGCTGCCGGCCGACTGCGTCTATTTCGGCGAGGTCAGCCTGTCGGGGGCGATCCGGCCGGTGGCGCATACGGCGAACCGGCTGAAGGAAGCCGAGAAGCTCGGCTTCTCTTCCGCCGTGTTGCCGCAGGGCTCTCCCGACCTTCCGAAGGGCAATAGCCGCCGGTGGAGCGAGATCGAAAGCCTTCCCGATCTGGTTGCCCGCATCGCCGGCTCGAAAGCCGCGTTAAGACAAGGGGATGATGAGGATTGACCCCTTTATTCTTTCTGCGCGGCGATGCTATAGGTGCAGGCTGTGAGCGGCCGCGGCCCATGCGGTGGCACATGGCGCGAAGTCATGGAGTGAATTGAATGCCCATCACGATTTTCGACGGTATCGTTCTCGTCGTTGTGCTGTTCTCGGCCGTTCTGGCCATGGTACGCGGTTTTTCGCGGGAAATCCTGTCGATCGCCAGCTGGCTGGGTGCGGCCGCAGCGGCCTATTATCTCTATGGCCTGCTGATGCCCTATGCGATGAAGTATACCGACGACACGCGCATCGCCACGGCGGGCTCGGCGGCGGTGGTCTTCCTGATCGCCCTCATCGTGATCTCCTTCCTGACCATGCGGATCGCCGATTTCATCATCGACAGCCGCATCGGGGCGCTCGACCGCACGCTCGGCTTCCTGTTCGGCGCCGCCCGCGGCATCCTGCTGCTCGTCGTCGCCGTTGCCTTCTGGAACTGGCTGGTGGCGCCCGAGCAGCGGCCGGAATGGGTCAACAACGCCAAGTCGAAGCCGTTCCTCGATGACATGGTTACGAAGCTCGAGGCCGTGCTGCCGACGGAATTCGCCCAGGTGATCCGTGCCAGCGTCTTCAACGAGAAGGACGCCGGTCAGGGCGCGGATGCGACCTCGGATCAGGCACCGGCGGAAGACGCTCCGGCCGACACGACAGGCAATTAGGGCCTGCGACGCATTCAGCCCTCAAAATATGGGGCAAAAGACCTATATAGGGACTCCACTTTGTGATCAGGACGGTGTATAGCGCCGCCCTTCACCGCACTATTTCTTTTGTGATCCAAGGACCGGCGGCCATGAATCTCCCAATCCCTGCAGACATCGATGATGACCTCGATGGCGACACCCTGCACGAAGAGTGCGGGGTGTTCGGCATTTTGGGGCACAGCGATGCTGCCACTCTGACCGCACTCGGCCTGCACGCCCTGCAGCATCGCGGACAGGAAGCAGCCGGCATCGTCTCCTTCGACGGCCAGCAGTTCCGCTCCGAGCGCCGCATGGGCCTCGTCGGCGACCATTACACCGACCCGGCGACGCTGGCGCTTCTGCCGGGCTCCATGGCGATCGGCCATGTGCGCTATTCGACGACCGGCGAGACGGTGCTGCGCAACGTCCAGCCGCTGTTTGCCGAACTGCAGAACGGCGGCATCGCGATCGCCCATAACGGCAACTTCACCAACGGCCTGACACTGCGCCGGCAGCTGATCGCCAGCGGCGCGATCTGTCAGTCGACCTCGGACACCGAAGTCGTGCTGCATCTGATCGCCCGGTCTTGGCACACCTCTTCGGCCGACCGTTTCGCCGATGCGATCTCGCATATCGAGGGTGGCTACGCCATGCTGGCGCTGACCCGCACCAAGCTGATCGCCGCGCGCGACCCGAACGGCATCCGTCCGCTGGTCATGGGCGAACTCGACGGCAAGCCGATCTTCTGCTCGGAAACCTGCGCGCTCGACATCATCGGCGCCAAGTTCGTCCGCGACGTGGAGAACGGCGAGCTGATCATCTGCGAAGAGCAGCCGGACGGCTCGATCTCGATCGAGAGCCGCAA
The DNA here is from genome assembly GCF_052908375.1 of Rhizobium sp. PAMB 3174. Classification (NCBI taxonomy): domain Bacteria; kingdom Pseudomonadati; phylum Pseudomonadota; class Alphaproteobacteria; order Hyphomicrobiales; family Rhizobiaceae; genus Rhizobium; species Rhizobium sp. PAMB 3174. Next base: position 2,264,921 of record NZ_CM128608.1, read on the forward strand.
GGCGACCAATCCGAAGCCGGAACGCATCTGCCTGTTCGAATATGTCTATTTCGCCCGGCCCGATTCCGCCGTCGCCGGCCGCAACGTCTACACCGCGCGCAAGAATGCCGGCATCAACCTCGCCAAGGAAGCGCCCGTCGAGGCCGACGTCGTCGTGCCGGTTCCCGACGGCGGCACGCCTGCGGCCATCGGCTATGCGCAGGAAAGCGGCATTCCCTTCGAGCTCGGCATCATCCGCAACCATTATGTCGGCCGCACCTTCATCGAACCGACGCAGCAGATCCGCGCCTTCGGCGTGAAGCTGAAGCATTCGGCCAACCGCGGCGTGATCACCGGCAAGCGCATCGTGCTCGTCGACGATTCGATCGTGCGCGGCACCACCTCGGTCAAGATCGTGCAGATGCTGCGCGAGGCTGGCGCCAAGGAAGTGCATATCCGCGTCGCCAGCCCGATGATCTACTATCCGGACTTCTACGGCATCGACACGCCCGACCGCGACAAGCTGCTCGCCAACCAGCACGACACGCTGGAATCGATGTGCAAGTATATCGGCGCCGATTCGCTGGAATTCATCTCGCTTGACGGACTTTACATGGCCGTCGGCGGCAAGCCGCGCGACCCGAAGAACCCGCAGTTCACGGACCATTACTTCACCGGCGACTACCCGACCCGCCTTGTCGACCAGGATTCGACCGACAAGGTTCGCCCGCTTGCCGTTCTGGCCGGCAGCGGCTAAACGGCTCTCGGCACATCGTTGACTTTGCGAAGCGGCCCCGGGCCGCTTCGTCGCATATGGGGGACAGGACATGAGCGTGGATCTGAACGGCAAGCTGGCACTCGTGACCGGCGCCTCGCGCGGCATTGGCTACTTCACGGCGATTGAGCTCGCGAAGGCCGGTGCGCATGTGATTGCCTGCGCCCGCACGGTCGGCGGACTGGAAGAGCTCGACGACGCCATCAAGGCCGTCGGCGGCTCGGCGACGCTGGTTCCCTTCGACCTCACCGACATGGCGGCGATCGACAAGCTCGGCGGCTCGATCTTCGAGCGCTGGGGCAAGCTCGACATCCTCGTCGCTAATGCCGGCATTCTCGGCGTCATCTCGCCGATCGGTCATGTGGAAGCCAAGACCTTCGAGAAGGTCATGACCATCAACGTCACCGCCACATGGCGGCTGATCCGCTCGCTGGAGCCGCTTTTGAAGCTCTCCGGGGCCGGCCGCGCCGTTATCCTGTCATCGGGCGCCGCCCACAAGTGCCGGCCGTTCTGGGGGCCCTACTCCGCTTCCAAGGCAGCCGTGGAAGCGCTCGCCCGCACCTGGGCGGCGGAAACCGAGAACACGCCGCTGCGCGTCAACAGCGTCGATCCGGGCGCAACGCGGACCGCCATGCGGGCGCTCGCTTATCCGGGCGAGGACAAGGACACGTTGCCGCATCCCTCGACGGTGGCCCAGGCGCTGCTGCCGCTGACCGGCTCCGACGTCACCGAAACCGGCAAGCTTTTTTCCGTACGTGAAGGCCGCTTCCTCGACTATCGCATGCCGGCCTAAGCCGGGCTTTTGCTCAAGACGCACGCAACAAGTCCTGATTGAGACGAATAATTTCGCTCATTTCGGCATCTTGGCGGCATTTAGCTAAAATTGCATTCAGTCATCGGTAAGATTTTTCCTCGATATTCTTGATACTATTCATGAATACTGGGGCCCAAAATGCGAAACATGAAAATCTCGGCCAGGCTTTTTGCACTGGTCGCCCTGACGCTGGTCATTCTCGGCGGTTGCGTCACCTTCAGCCTTTTCCAGAGCTATGACGCGTCGGTCAACGAACGCAAGGCTGGCCTGCAGGCGATGGACGACAACGCGCTTGCCATTTTCGACAAGTATTACAAGCTGGAGCAATCGGGTCAGCTGACCCGCGAGCAGGCACAGGCGGAAGCCATGGCGGCCGTCGGCGCGATGCGCTACGGCGGCGGCAGCGGCTACTTCTGGATCAACGACATGCAGCCGAAGATGGTCATGCATCCGATCAAGCCGGAGCTGGTCGGCAAGGATCTCTCGCAGAACCAGGACGCGAACGGCAAGTTCCTGTTCCTCGAATTCGTCAACACCGTCAAGGCGCATGGCCAGGGCTTCGTCGACTATTACTGGCCGAAGCCCGGCGCCGACAAGCCGGTGGAGAAGTTCTCGCACGTGGCAGGCTTTGCACCCTGGGGATGGGTCGTCGGAACAGGCGTCTACGGCGACGATCTCGCCGCCCTCTTCTGGCGCAATGCGATGATCTACGGCGCCCTCTGGCTCGGCGCCATGGCCGTCGTCATGGCCGCAGCCTATGCGATCGTGCGCAGCGTGACGGGGCCGATCGGTGAACTGCAGTCGGCCATGCGGGCAATTGCCGCCGGTGACACCGATGTCGCGATCGCCGCATCCGGCAACAAGGATGAGGTCGGCCAGATGGCCGGCACGCTGCAGACGCTGCGCCAGTCTGTCCGCGAAGCCGCGATGCTCCGCCAGAGCGAGGCCGAGCAGCGCCGCACGCTGGACGAGACCCGCGCCCGCAACGAGGACGCCAACCGCATCACCAGCGAAAAGCAGGCCAATGCGATGTCCGCCCTCGGTGCGGCCCTGTCGCGGCTGGCCGACGGCGACCTGACCGCCCGGGTCGGCGACCTCGGCGCCGACTATGCCGAACTGCGCACCGATTTCAACAAGACGGCGGAATCGCTGCAATCGGTCATCGAGGCGATCGTTCATACCGGCGAGATCATCGACGGCAGCGCCTCCTCCATCAGCGAGGCGACCGGCAACCTCTCCTACCGCACCGAACAGCAGGCGGCCTCGCTCGAGGAAACCGCGGCGGCGCTCGACGAGATCACCTCGACCGTGCGCACCGCCTCGGAACGGGCGGCGGAGGCGAGCCGCATGGTCGGCGAGACGAAGTCGAGCACCGGCAAGTCGAGCGGCATCGTGCGCAACGCGATCGAAGCCATGGGCCGCATCGAGACATCATCAAGCAAGATCAGCCAGATCATCAGCGTGATCGACGAGATCGCCTTCCAGACCAACCTGCTGGCGCTGAATGCCGGCGTCGAGGCGGCACGTGCCGGCGAAGCGGGCCGCGGCTTTGCGGTCGTCGCCCAGGAAGTGCGTGAGCTCGCCCAGCGCTCCGCCAATGCGGCGAAGGAGATCGCCAACCTGATCCAGACCTCGGCAGGCGAAGTCCAGGGCGGCGTCGGCCTCGTTCGCTCGACCGGCGAGGCGCTGGCCGAGATCGAGGACCTCGTCAACAAGGTCAACGACCACGTCCAGACGATTGCGACCGCCTCGCGCGAACAGGCGACCGGCCTGCAGGAGGTCAACACGGCCGTCAACCAGATGGACCAGATGACCCAGCAGAACGCCGCCATGGTGGAGGAAAGCTCGGCGGCCAGCCAGACGCTGGCCGAGGAAAGCCGCAAGCTCCGCGACATGCTCTCCCGCTTCACGCTTTCGAGCGGCGCCGCACGGACAAGGCGGGCCGCCTGATTTAAGGCACGGTCAGCAGGACCGGCGGTCCCAGCGACGACGACAAATACGAAATCCGCGTGCCGACTAATCCCGGCACGCGGATTTTTTCATCCTCTCGGATATCCTTACGGCTGCCGGTGAAGCTCAGGCCGCATTCATTGTCCGCCGAGTTCCGGAAAGAGCGCGGCGAACCCGGCCTCATCGGGGCAGACGGCATTGAGATCGACGGGGCCATTGATGCCCTTGATCGTCGCATTGTCCGCAAACTGCCAGATCGACCATTGGGCGCATTCCTGGTTCTCCGGCTCCTTGAAGACGCTCCTGAGCCAGAGATAGTGATCGGGAAAACGGTTCTCGTTGCCGTTGAAATACTGATCGCGGAATTCGGAGTTCATGTAGAAGATCGGCTTATCCGGGAAGACGGCCTTCAGCTCGTCCACGAACGCAGTAACCTCCAGGGACAGCTCTTCCAGGGTCGGCACCTTGTCGCAGTTGCCTACGAATTCGATGTCTACGGCAATCGGCAAGGTTCTCGCTTCCCGCGGAACCGTGGCGATGACGTTGCAGGCCTGATCCACACCCGGACGGCAGAAGGTGAAGAAGTGGTAGGTGCCGCGCACCAGGTCGACGGACTTGGCCGCCTGCCAGTTCCGGCTGAAGTCTGGATCGCGATAGTCTCCGCCTTCCGTGGCCTTGATGATGGCAAAGCGGACGCCCGGCTGCGCGGCCACCGTTCGCCAGTCGATATCGCCTTGGTGATGGCTGACGTCGATGCCCTGGACCGGATAGTCTTGCAAAGAAGGATAATTGAACCGCACCATGCCGCGATCATAGGTGAAATAGAAGATCGACGCACCGGCAGCGAGCACAAGGCAGACCGCCGCCAACCGAAACATCCACCGCATCGAGCATCCCTCCCGTTCTCCGCCAGTTATCCCGACACCCGCGAAGAGTGCAAGCCGGCGGCTCGCCTCCCCCCTTGACCAAACCCCTTCGGCGCGCGATAAGTCGGCCCATGAAAACGAGCACCTGCATTATCTGCCGGATTATTATTCGCTAGCTTTCCGCTGGCCTGGCCGTTTTCGTCTCCCGATATCCGCAAGAGAACAAACGTCCCGGCCCGCCGGGTGAAATCTTTTGTTTGGAGACCTGGGAATGACCGAGCTGAAGCTCTACAACACGCTGACACGGGAAAAGACGGTCTTTCAGCCGATCGATCCGAGCAATGTCCGCATGTATGTCTGCGGCCCGACGGTCTATGACTTCGCCCATATCGGCAATGCGCGCCCGGTCATCGTCTTCGACGTGCTCTACCGGCTGCTGCGCCATGTCTACGGCGCCGATCACGTCACCTATGTCCGCAACATCACCGACGTCGACGACAAGATCAACGCGCGGGCGCTGCGCGACCATCCGAACCTGCCTCTGAATGAAGCGATCCGGCTGGTGACGGAGAAGACGGAGACGCAGTTCCTCGAAGACGTGAAGGCGCTCGGCACGCTGGAGCCGACCGTGCAGCCGCGGGCGACCGACAACATTTCGCAGATGGTCGCGATCATCCAGTCGCTCCTCGACAAGGGCCACGCCTATGTGGCGGAAGGATCGGAAGGCAGGGAAGTGCTGTTCGAGGTGCGCTCGATGGCCGATTACGGCCAGTTGTCGAAGCGCAATCTCGACGACCAGCAGGCCGGCGCCCGCATCGCCGTCGAGGCGCACAAGAAGAACCCGGCCGACTTCGTGCTCTGGAAGCAATCGGCGGACACCGAACCCGGCTGGCATGCCGAGTTCACGGTCGATGGCGCGACGACGGACATCTACGGCCGGCCCGGCTGGCATATCGAATGCTCGGCGATGAGCGGCCGCTATCTCGGCGACACGTTCGACATCCACGGCGGCGGGCTCGACCTCATCTTCCCGCACCACGAAAACGAGATCGCCCAGTCGCGCTGCGCCCATGGCTCGGCGGTGATGGCGAATGTCTGGATGCACAACGGCTTCCTGCAGGTCGAAGGCCGCAAGATGTCGAAGTCGGAAGGCAATTTCGTCACCATCAACGAATTGCTGGCGACGGAGAAATTCGGCGGGCGCACGTGGCCGGGCGACGTGCTGCGGCTGGCCATGCTGATGACGCATTACCGCGAGCCGATCGATTTTTCGATCAAGCGGCTGGAGGAAGCGGAACGCATGCTGGCCAAATGGCCTGCCGGTCTCGTGGCCGACGGCGACGTCCACGCATCCGTGCTCGAAGCGCTTAGCGACGACCTGAACACGGTTGCCGCCATCCAGGCTCTGCACCATCTGGCAAGCACGAATGCGCCGGAATTTGCCGCATCCGCCGCACTCCTCGGTGTCTTGCCGGCCAAGGCCGAAGTCAGCGACGATCTCAGTGAAGCGGTCGCCGCCCTCGTCGCCATGCGTCTCGAACTGATCAAGGCGAAGAACTGGGGCGAAGCCGACAAGATCCGCGACGACCTGCTGGCCAAGGGCATCCAGCTGAAGGACGGCAAGGACCCGGAGACGGGCGAACGGATGACGACATGGGAGGTCAAGCGGTGACGATGTCCACCCCCCTCTGTCACTTCGTGACATCTCCCCCGCAAGGGGGGAGATCGGGGGCGCGCGGGCTCGACTGTCTACACTCCGGCCTCTCCAGCTCTCGCCACAGGGTTGCATCTGCGACGAGAATTCGTTCCTATTCTCATCTCGTCGACAGTTGCGACGATCTGCGCAGCTTCGCTGGCGTCCAATCTCCCCCCTTGCGGGGGAGATGTCACGAAGTGACAGAGGGGGGTGACATGCCGCACGGTCAAGTGCCACCGAAGTTGCGCACCAATGCGCGTCGCATGCGGAAGGCCATGACCGACGCTGAACTGAAGCTGTGGAATGAGCTGCGGGCTCACCGCCTGATGGGGCTGGGCTTTCGACGGCAGATGCCGGTACTCGGTTATATCGCCGACTTCGCCTGCCCGGAATATCGCCTCATCGTCGAAGTGGACGGCTCTCAGCATGGCCACGGGCAAACTGCCCAGGCCGATCTGGATAGAACCGCAGCCCTTGAACGCGCGGGCTGGCAGGTTCTTCGTTTCTGGAATCATGACATCCTCTGCGACATAGACGGTGCCTGCACCCACATCCTGCGCGCCATCGGAAAGGATCGGGAATGACATCGACCATTCACACCGGCGGATGTCAGTGCGGCGCGGTGCGGTTTCGCGTCGAAGGGGATCTGAGCGACTCGTCGATCTGTCACTGCCGCATGTGCCAGAAGGCATTTGGCGGCTATTACGCGCCGCTGGTCTCCAGCCGCAAGGCGGTGCTGACATGGACCCGGGGCGCGCCGAAAAAATTCCAATCGTCCAATTTCGTCGCGCGGGGCTTCTGCGCCGAATGCGGCACGCCGCTGACCTATGAGGCGCCGGACGGCGTGGCGCTGGCAGCCGGCGCATTCGACGATCCGGCCGCCCTGCGCCCGAACAGGCAGTTCGGCATCGAAGCCAAGCTGCCGTTTGCCGACAGCCTGCATCTCCTGCCCGGCCATCCGACCGAGGACGACCTGGAGGAGGCGCCCTTCCTCGCCGACCTCGTCTCCTACCAGCACCCGGACCACGACACCGAGAAATGGCCACCGGAGGACGCAGCATGACGGAGAAGAACCCGAATACGCAAATGCCGAAATGGATGGTCTACGGCATCATCGGCAAGATCGTCTTCATCGTGATAGTGCTGGTGGCCGTGCTGATCTATGCGGGGGTGATCTGATGGCGATCGACACAGTGTTGAAACGTTCACCCCTCCCCAACCCCTCCCCACAAGGGGGAGGGGCTGACCCAATCGTTATAGCCTCAAACGGGGCAAAAGCCTTCCGCGCGTCTTCTCCCCCCTCGTGGGGGAGATGGCCGGCAGGCCAGAGGGGGATTTTGCTCGAACGCCAGAATTTCCTCCACAACGCCAACTGCCAAGGAGACGCACAATGACCAACACCACGGACACCCACTCCGGCGGATGCCAGTGCGGGGCGGTGCGGTTTCGGGCGTGCAAGCTCGGGCGGCCGTCGATCTGCCATTGCCGCATGTGCCAGAAGCAGTTCGGCAATTTCTTCGCGGCCTTCGTGACGGCCGATCCTGCGCATGTGGAATGGACGCGCGGCCAGCCAAGCTGGTTCCGCTCCTCGGCCAAGGTCCATCGCGGCTTCTGCAACAAATGCGGGACGCCGCTCGCCTATCGCTACGAGGGCGCGCTGGAGCTTGCGATCGGGGCGCTCGATCAGCCGGAACTGTTCGAGCCGCAGATCCAGGTCAATCACGCCCAGCGCCTGCCATGGATCGATCACCTGTTCGACAAGCCGGCCTACAGCACGCCGGCCATGGCCGCGTTCCATGCGAGCGTCGTCTCCTGGCAGCATCCGGACCACGATACGACTGAATGGCCGCCGGAGGACGAGGCATGACGAGCGACCCCATCACAGGCGGTTGCCAGTGCGGCGCGGTGCGCTACCGTGTCCGCGGCCGGCTCTCGAACCCGCATCTCTGTCATTGCCGCATGTGCCAGAAGGCGGCCGGCAACTACTTCATGCCGCTTGCCAGCGCGAACGAAGACGAATTCGACCTGACGCGCAGCGAACCGTCGTGGTTTCACTCCTCCGATCCGGTCAAGCGCGGCTTCTGCGCAAGCTGCGGCACGCCGCTCTTCTTCAAGACCGTCGGCAGCGACACGGTCGCGGTCACGCTCGGCAGCCTGGACGATCCGTCCGCCTACACGCCCGAAAGCCAGGACGGCGTCGAGGCGCGGGTCAGCTTCTTTCATCTGCTGACGGGGCTTAAGGAAAACATCACGGACCGCGACGATCTGCCCGGTGGGCTCAACGCCGTGCGGTCGACCAACCACCAGCATCCAGATCACGACACCGACCATTGGAACGGCAGCCCCACATGAGCGACCTCAGGACCTACCATCCGATCACCGAACCCTATGCCTCCGGCCATCTCGATGTCGGCGACGGGCACCGGATCTATTGGGAGCGGGTCGGCACGCCGGGTGCAAAGCCTGCCGTCTTCCTGCATGGCGGTCCCGGCGGCGGCATCCGGCCGGCCTATCGCGGCTTCTTCGATCCGAAACTTTATGACGTGCTGCTGTTCGACCAGCGCGGCTGCGGCAAGTCCACGCCGCACGCCTCGCTGGAAGCCAACACGACCTGGCACCTGGTCGCCGATATCGAGCGGCTGCGCGAAATGGTCGGCTTCGACAAGTGGATGGTGTTCGGCGGTTCCTGGGGCTCGACGCTGGCGCTCGCCTATTCGGAAAAGCATCCCGAACGCGTGACGGAACTCGTGCTGCGCGGCGTCTATACGCTGACGCGCGCCGAGCTTCTCTGGTATTACCAGTTCGGCGTCTCGGAGATGTTTCCCGACAAGTGGGAGCGCTTCATTGCGCCGATCCCGGAAGACGAGCGCGGCGACATGATGGCGGCCTATCGCAAGCGACTGACGAGCGAGGACCGCGACACGCGGATCGCCGCGGCCAAGTCGTGGAGCCTCTGGGAGGGCGAGACGATCACGCTCCTGCCCGAACCCGAGACCAGCACCGGATTTGGCGAGGACGATTTCGCGGAAGCCTTTGCCCGCATCGAGAACCATTACTTCGTCCATGCCGGCTGGCTGGACGAAGGGCAGCTCCTGCGCGACGCGCATAAGCTTCAAGACATTCCGGGACTTATCGTCCACGGTCGCTACGACATGCCCTGCCCGGCGAAATACGCCTGGCAGCTGCACAAGGCATGGCCGAAGGCCGAATTCCATCTGATCGAAGGCGCAGGCCACGCCTCCTCCGAACCGGGTATTCTGGACAGGCTGGTCCGGACCACCGACATGTTCGCGAACAACCGATAAGGCCGCATACGGGAAGAAACACCATGAACCGCGAAAGACTCTATCTCTTCGACACGACATTGCGCGACGGGCAACAGACGCCGGGCGTCGATTTCTCGGTCGAGGACAAGATCGCGATTGCCACCATGCTGGACGATTTCGGCATCGATTATGTCGAGGGCGGCTATCCGGGCGCCAATCCGACAGACACCGAGTTTTTCGCCAAGAAGCGGACCCAGGATGCGGCATTTGTCGCCTTCGGCATGACGAAGCGGGCCGGCATTTCCACGTCCAACGATCCGGGGCTGGCCGCTCTCATCCAGTCGAAGAGCGACGCCATCTGTTTCGTCGCGAAAAGCTGGGACTACCACGTGAAGGTGGCGCTCGGCTGCACGAACGAGGAAAACCTCTCTTCGATCCGCGACAGCGTCAAGGCCGCGGTTGCCGCCGGCAAGGAGACGATGGTCGACTGCGAGCATTTCTTCGACGGCTACAAGGCCAATCCCGACTATGCGCTGGCCTGTGCGAAGACGGCCTATGAGGCCGGCGCCCGCTGGGTGGTGCTCTGCGACACCAATGGCGGCACGCAGCCCGCCGAAATCCGCGCCATCATCGAGACGGTGATCGCAAGCGGCGTGCCCGGCGCCTCGCTCGGCATCCACGCCCACAACGACACCGGACAGGCGGTCGCCAATTCGCTCGCCGCCGTCGAGGCCGGCGCACGGCAAATCCAGGGAACACTGAACGGTATCGGCGAGCGCTGCGGCAACGCCAACCTGATCACCCTCGTTCCAACGCTGGTGCTGAAGGAGACCTACAACAGCCGCTTCGAGACAGGCATCGACCGTGACCGGCTGGAAGGCCTGACCAAGCTCTCGCACGCCTTCGACGAACTTCTGAACCGGCAGCCCAACGAACAGGCGCCCTTCGTCGGCTCTTCCGCCTTCGCCACCAAGGCCGGCATCCATGCCTCGGCGCTTCTCAAGGACCCGAAGACCTATGAGCATGTGGAGCCGGAAAGTGTGGGCAACCGCCGCCGGGTCATGGTCTCGGACCAGGGCGGCAAGTCGAATTTTCTGAACGAGCTGAAGAAGCGCGGCATTTCGGTCGGCAAGGACGATCCGCGTCTCGACGACCTGATCGCCATCGTCAAGGAGCGCGAGGCATCGGGCTATGCCTATGAGGCGGCGGATGCGAGCTTCGAACTGCTGGCTCTGCAGACGCTCGGCGTCGTGCCCGAGTTCTTCCACACGGAAAGCTTCCGGGTCATCGTCGAGCGCCGCTTCGATGCCAATGGCCGCAAGAAGACGGTCTCGGAGGCGGTCGTGAAGATCCTGATCGACGGAGAATACGTCATGTCGGTCGCCGAAGGCCACGGACCGGTCAATGCGCTCGACATCGCGCTTCGAAAGGATCTCGGCAAGTACCAGGGCGAGATCGCCGATCTGGAGCTGGTCGACTACAAGGTGCGTATCCTCAACGGCGGCACCGAGGCGATCACCCGCGTCCTGATCGAATCGACCGATGGCACGGGCGCGCGCTGGCGAACTGTCGGCGTATCGGACAACATCATCGACGCTTCCTATGAAGCGCTGCGCGATTCCGTCGTCTACAAGCTGATGAAGAACCGTGAGCTCGCCGGCCGCATCGCGGCGGAATAACCGCCTTGCGGGCCGTGGGCGGCAGCGCTAATCTCGACGTCATGGAGCAACCGCAACCGACTGCGCAGTCCGCGTACCGCCTGCTTTTGCCCGCCCTGGCGCTCAGTGCGACGGCGGCTCTCTTTGGCGCGGCCTTTTCCGGCTGGCTTGCCTACGGCACCGACATCTTCCTGACGATGGCGGAAAACGGCCTCTCCAACTGCTTCTGAACCATCCTTCAATAGTTTGAATTTGTGCATCAGCGGCAGATCGACTACCGCTCTCGCTTCCATTTCAGGGAGAGACACCATGGCGACGACCGAAGCCGCAACGCCGATCAAGGGCGAAGACACGCCGCGCGGCTTTGCCTTCGCGCTGACCGCCTATGTCATGTGGGGCTTCCTGCCCTTCTACATGAAGGCGCTCGGCCACATACCGGCAGCGGAAATCATCGCCCACCGCATCTTGTGGTCCGTGCCGGTCGCCGGCCTCATCCTCGTGGCCCTCAGACGCACCGCCGATCTGAAGGCGGCGCTTCGCCAGCCGAAGATGCTCGCCATGGCACTGCTGACCGCCATCCTGATCAGCATCAACTGGGGCACCTATGTCTGGGCGATCTCGGTGGGGCGCACGCTCGACACGGCGCTCGGCTACTATATCAACCCGCTCTTCAGCGTGTTTCTCGGCGCCATCGTGCTGAAGGAGAAACTGACGCCGCTGCAGATCGCCGCCATCGCCATGGCGGTCTCCGCCGTCGTCGTGCTGACCTTCGATTCCGGTGGCCTGCCCTGGGTCTCGCTGGTGCTGACCTTCTCCTGGGGCTTCTACGCCTTCTTCCGCAAGACGCTGCCGATCGGGCCGAACCAGGGCTTCTTCCTGGAGGTCATGCTGCTGACGCCCTTCGCGGCGGGATACCTCATCTATCTCGCGATAACCGGCAACAGCCATTTCCTGTCCGACGGTCCGCTCGACACGGTGCTGCTCGCTTCGGCCGGGCTCGTCACCGCCGTGCCGCTCGTCATCTACGCCAACGGCGCGAAACTCCTGAAGCTGTCGACGATCGGCATCATGCAATACATCGCGCCGACGATGATCTTCCTGATCGCCGTCTTCGCCTTCGGGGAAGCCTTCACCACGGCCAAGGCCATCGCCTTCCCGCTGATCTGGGGCGCGCTGGTCCTCTATACGTGGTCGATGCTGCGTCAGTCGCGCATGAAGGTCGTCACCGAACCGACGGTCACGTCAAAGCTTTGAAATCATGGCCTCGTCGCCGGCAACGGGGGCGCTGGCCGAGGTCCGCTCGATCAGCGCCGGGACGATGTCCTCGACGTCACCGATCACCATCGGCTGCACCTTGTGCGCGGTATGGATGAAACCTTCGGCGCGCATGTGGCCGATCAGTTCCAACATCGGATCCCAGAAGCCGTTGATATTGGCGAGAACCATCGGCTTCTCGTGACGTCCGAGCTGCCCCCAGGTCATGATCTCCACGATCTCCTCCAGCGTGCCGATGCCGCCCGGAAGCGTCACGAAGGCGTCCGACTGCTCGAACATGCGATGCTTGCGCTCGTGCATGTCCTTCGTCACGATGAGGTCGTTCAGCTGGCCGAGCGAATGCCTTGTGGCTTCCATGTCGATCAGGAATTCCGGTATGATGCCCGTCACCTTGCCGCCGTTCGACAGGACGCCGCTGGCGACCGCGCCCATGATGCCCTTGGTACCGCCGCCATAGATGAGGCGGATGTCGTTCTCGGCCATGGCGCGACCGAGCCTGCGGGCGGCCTCGGTGTAGAGAGGATCGCGTCCGGGCTGTGAACCGCAATAGACGCAGATGGATCGAATCGAAGGTTTGTTCTGGCTCATACGCTAGAAGGAACTATGGGCCGCCGGGGCAGTCAAGAAAATAGAAGGAAAACTGACGCTGCCCGTTTGCGCGCCCGTGATGAATACTTGTGCGGCACGGAATAAGAGGCTAGCAATTCCCTTGGCGGAAGGGGGATTTCCGCGCGGAGACGAATTATGAAGAAGCTATCCGCCGGCTGGCTGGCGCTTATTGTTGTATTCTTTGCTACCATCATCATGGTCGTGTTTGGTCTGCCCCGCATGAACGGGGATGGCGAAGCGGGTTCAATTTCCGATGTCGCCGCCGATGCATTGAAGGCATCCAAGGACCTCATCACGGGGAATGACGAAGCGAAGACGGACGCTGAAAAGCCCGCTGACAGCGCGGCGACGGATGCAGCCGACGCCAAGCCCGACGCTGCAGAACCCGCCAAGGAAGAGGCAAGCGCCGACAACAACACGCCGTCCTTCGACGTCCTTCGCGTCGAGCCCGACGGTTCGACCGTCATTGCCGGCAACGGACAGCCGGGCGCCAAGCTCGAAATCATGGACGGCGACAAGGTCCTGACGACATCGAAGATCGAAAGCTCCGGCGACTTCGCCGCCGTTCTCGACAACCCCCTCTCCCCGGGGGACCACCAGCTCACGCTGAAGACCACGACAGACGACGGCAAGACCACCTCTTCCGAGGAAGTTGCGACGATCTCCGTGCCGGCCGACGACAAGGGCCAGCTGCTCGCCATGGTGACCAAGCCGGGTGAAGCCAGCCGCATCATCACCGCGCCGACCGAGGAACCGAAAGCCGCCGAAGCGCCCGCTGCCACAGAAGCGAATGCGCCGGCAACCGAGACCGCCTCAGCCGAACCGGCCGCGCCCAAGCCCGAGGCTCCCGCTGCGGCGGAAGCCCCCGCACCTGCAGCCGAAAAGCCGACGACCGAGACGGCCGCCGCAGCAGGCGAACCCGACGTGCGCATCAGTGCTGTCGAGCTGGAAGGCGACAAGGTGTTCGTTGCCGGATCTGCCGCTCCCGGCGCCCGTGTGCGCGCCTATGCCGACGGCAAGCTGATCGGCGAGTTTCCTGCCGACGACAAGGGCCGCTTCGTCATCGACGGCGCCATGAAGCTCAGCGTCGGGGATCATGAAATCCGTGCCGACGTCGTCGATGCCGACGGCAAGGTCGTGGTGCGCGCCACCGTTCCGTTCAACCGGCCGGAAGGCGAAGCGGTCGCCGCCGTCGCCGGCAAGCCTGCCGCGCCGACCGAAGTCGCCCAGGCCGCGCCGGCCAAGACGGATGCAGCGGGATCGGACGTCACGTCGATGGCGAACTTCGACAAGATGCAGTTCGAGAAACTGTCGACCGAGGCAATGAAGGCGTTGAACCTGCTGAAGGGCCTTTATGCCGACGGCAAGACGCCGACGGCGGAAGAACTGGCCGCCGCACGCTCCGCCCTCGAGATCGCGCTGAAGTCCGTTGCAGACTACAAGTTCGCCGAAGAGACCGATGCGGAAACGAAGGCAAGCCTGCAGAAGGTCGCCGCCCATGCCGCCAAGGCGCTCGCCGCCCTGAAGGCCCTGCCGGCCGACGCCAAGGCGCTCGGACCGAAGCTCGCGGCCATCGAAGGCACGCTGACCGGCACGATCGAAATGGCAACCGAAACGGCGGCCCAGACCCCGGCCCTACCGGCAGCCTCGACCGAGCTTGCCACCAAGGCGCCGGAGATCACCGTGCCGGGTGCCTCCTCGAAGCCTGCCACGGCCGAGCCGGCTCCGGCTCCAGCCACGGCGGAGCCGCAAATCCCGGCGCTGCCTTCAGCATCCAGCGATCTCGCCACCAAGGCGCCCGATGTCGGCGGAACAGCAGCACCCGCGACGGCTGACAACGCAGCCCCTGCAGGCACCGCTGCCGACAAGACGATCGAAACGCCGCCGATGCCGGCGGGGTCCGCCGACCTCGCCTCCAAGGCGCCGGAAGCGGTGACCGAACCGAAGACCATCGTCCAGGAGCCTCTGGAGAAGAGCGACACGTCGGTCATCATCCGCCGTGGCGACACGCTCTGGCAGATCGCCCGCCGCGTTTACGGCAAGGGCGTGCGCTACACGACGATCTATCTTGCCAACGAGGACAAGATCCGCGACCCGGACATGATCGAGCCCGGTCAGGTGTTCGGCCTGCCGGACAAGGCGGCACCGAACGCTGAGGAAATGCACAAGCGTCACCTCAAGGGGCTGCCGATCGACCCCACGTCAAACTGAGGCGAATTTCGGCTCCGGGCATTGTAATGCATGGGCGATGTGCCTACTTCAAAGTGTGCGGCGGCCTTCGGGCCGCCGTTCCATTTCAGCGGCGACGTGCGGGTCCGCATGCTGAAACGTCTTGAAAAACACGGACAAGAGACAGAATGAACTCCAGGGGCAAAACCGTTTCGGCGGACTCCGGCAATCCGCTGCAGACGATCATCAACCTGTGGCCCTACATGTGGCCGCAGACACGGCGCGACCTGAAGCTCAGGGTCGTCTGGGCGACCGTGTTCCTGGTCGTCGCCAAGTTCATCCTGATCCTCGTGCCCTATTTCTTCAAATGGGCGACCGATGCGCTGAACGGCAAGATGGACAACCCGGACATCCTGCCGAGCTTCATGCTCGGCGCGGTCATGCTGGTCATCGCCTATAATTTTGCCCGGCTCTTGCAATGGGGCCTCAACCAGCTGCGCGACGCGCTTTTCGCCAGCGTTGGCCAACACGCCGTGCGCCAGCTCGCCTACAAGACCTTCGTCCACATGCACCGCCTGTCGCTGCGCTTCCATCTGGAGCGCAAGACCGGCGGCCTGTCGCGCATTATTGAACGCGGCACCAAGGGCATCGAGACGGTGGTGCGCTTCACCATCCTCAACACGGTCCCGACCATTCTCGAATTCGCGCTGACGGCGTTCATCTTCTGGTGGGGCTACGGCCTCTCCTATCTCGCGGTGACGGCCATCACCGTCGCAGTCTACATCTGGTACACGGTGAAGGCCAGCGACTGGCGCATCGGCATCCGCCGCGCGATGAACAATTCCGATACGGAGGCCAACACCAAGGCGATCGATTCGCTCCTCAACTTCGAAACCGTCAAATATTTCGGCAACGAGGAGATGGAAGCCCGCCGCTTCGATGACTCGATGGCGCGCTACGAGAAGTCGGCCACCCAGGTGTGGACCTCGCTCGGCTGGCTGAACTTCGGCCAGGGCGCGATATTCGGCGTCGGCACCACGATCATGCTGGTCATGTCGGCGCTCGCCGTGCAGCGCGGCGAGCAGTCGATCGGCGACTTCGTCTTCATCAACGCGCTGCTGCTGCAGCTGTCCGTGCCGCTCAATTTCATCGGCATGCTCTATCGCGAGATCCGCCAGGGTCTGACCGACATCGAGCAAATGTTCGACCTCCTGGACGTGGCGCCGGAAGTCACCGACAAGCCCGATGCGTCCGAACTGCAGATCAAGGAAGGCGCCATCGCCTTCCGCAACGTGCATTTTTCCTACGATCCGGCGCGGCCGATCCTGAAGGGCATTTCCTTCGAGGTTCCTGCCGGCAAGACGATCGCGGTCGTCGGTCCGTCCGGTGCCGGCAAGTCGACGATTTCCCGCCTGCTCTACCGCTTCTACGACGTCAATTCCGGTTCGATCACCGTCGACGGCCGCGATATCCGCGACGTCACCCAGGAAAGCCTGCGGGCCGGCATCGGCATGGTGCCGCAGGACACGGTGCTGTTCAACGACACGATCGCCTACAACATCCGCTACGGCCGGCCGACGGCCAGCGACGAGGAGGTAATGGAGGCCGCCGAAGCCGCCCAGATCGGCAACTTCATCCGCGCGCTGCCGGAAGGCTTTCATACCAAGGTCGGTGAGCGCGGGCTGAAGCTTTCAGGTGGCGAGAAGCAGCGCGTGGCGATCGCCCGCACGATCCTGAAAGCCCCGCCGATCCTGATCCTCGACGAGGCGACATCCGCGCTCGACACGACGACCGAGCAGGAAATCCAGGCCGCGCTCGACATCGTATCGAAGAACAGGACGACGCTGGTCATTGCGCACCGGCTTTCGACCGTCGTCGATGCGGACGAAATCATCGTGCTTCGTGCCGGTGAAATCGCGGAGCGCGGGACGCATCATTCGCTGCTTGCCCAGGGAGGTCTCTACGCCTCGATGTGGAACCGCCAGCGCGAGGCGACCATGGCCGAAGAGCAGCTCAAGCAGATGCGCGAGAGCGACGATATGGGCATAGTGGTGCGCCTCGACCCGGCGCGCTAAGGTGGCCGAACGCCGGTTCGCCGGCAAAATAGCGTGCGCAAAGCGGCTTGCGGCCGAGCGGCGCATTGCCCCGCGCGCCAATTGAATGTAGTCAGCAGTTCGAGTTTCGTCAGGGAGTTTGGCCGACATGAGCCTTTTCGACACCATCCGCAACACCATCGTACCGGTGCACAAGGAAGGTTATCCGTTTGTTGCGGCGTTCTTCGCAGCCTCTCTCGTGCTGGGCTGGCTGTTCAAGCCGCTGTTCTGGGTGGGCCTGATCCTCACGCTGTGGTGCGCCTATTTCTTCCGTGATCCGGAGCGCATGACGCCGCAGGACGACGATCTGGTGATCAGCCCGGCCGATGGCCGCGTCTCCTCCATACAGAAGATGGTGCCACCGGCAGAGCTCGGTCTCGGCACCGAGGAAATGCTGCGCATCTCCGTCTTCATGAACGTCTTCAACTGCCATGTGAACCGCATGCCGATGCGCGGCCGCATCACGCATATCAATTATACCGAAGGCAGCTTCCTGAATGCCGAACTCGACAAGGCCAGCCAGGAAAACGAGCGCAACGGCGTCGTGGTTGAAACCACGCATGGCGATATCGGCGTCGTGCAGATCGCCGGCCTCGTGGCACGGCGCATCGTCTGCTGGGTGCATCCCGACGAGCCGATCGAAGCCGGCGAGCGCTTCGGCCTCATCCGCTTCGGTTCCCGCCTCGACGTCTTCCTGCCGGCCGGTGCGCAGCCGCGTGTCAGCCTCGGCCAGACGGCGATTGCCGGCGAAACCGTGCTCGCCGAATTTGGAGCCCTGAAGGGACCGGTCACCGCGAAGCGCTCGTAGGCGACAGGAAGGAATCATGGAGACGCCATTCCCACCGCATGAACCGAACGGTCCGGACGACGCCGCACGCGGCCCCCGCCTTCGGGAAATCCCACTTCGGATGGTCATCCCCAATCTGATCACCGTGATGGCGATCTGCGCCGGCCTGACGGGCATCCGTCTGGCGTTCGAGAACAAGTACCAGCTGGCGGTCGGCATGGTGCTGCTCGCCGCCTTCCTGGACGGTATCGACGGCCGCATCGCGCGGCTGATGAAGGCGACCTCGAAGTTCGGCGCGCAGATGGATTCGCTTGCCGACATCATCAATTTCGGCGTCGCCCCGGCCCTCGTCTCCTACGTCTTCATCCTCGACCAGGGGCGTTCGCTCGGCTGGGCGGCAGCGCTGATCTACACGATCGCCGCCGGCCTGCGGCTTGCCCGCTTCAACGTGATGGCCGAACGCGACGTCAAGGCGAAGTGGCAGTCGGAATATTTCGTCGGAGTACCGGCGCCCGCCGGCGCCTGCCTCGTGCTGCTGCCGGTCTATTTCGGCTTTCTCGGCCTGGCGCCGAGCGCGACCTTCGCCTATGCCTCGTCGCTCTACACCGTCATCATCGCCCTGCTCCTCGTCAGCCGCCTGCCGGTCTGGTCGGGCAAGTCGGCGACCGCGCGCATCCGGCGCGACCTGGTGCTGCCGATGATCCTCGTCGTCGTGCTCTATGTGGCGCTGCTGATGAGCTACACGTGGGAAGTGCTGGTCGCCTCCGTCGTCTTCTATCTCGCCACCCTGCCCTTCGGCGCACGGGCCTGGCACAAGAAATACGGCACGCTGACGATCACCGAAGACCCGGGCCCGAGCGACAACAGTATCGACAGCGGCATCTGAGGAAATATTCCGCTTTCGCAATATTTCCTCAGTGCGAGCAATATTACACGCCGTTTTCGTAATTGATTTCTAGCAAAGCCCTTACGCCTTTATTTTGTCACGATCCGGCGCGAGAGAGCCGGCGACCATATTCGGGTGGAATCAAAGGAACGGGAAATGACCAAGGAAACGTCTCCGGCAGACACGCAGAAGCGAGAGAAACCGGAGCTCCTGTCGCTCTACAAGCCACTCGGCCTGAAGGCCGTTCTGGCAGCAGCGATCATGGTGAGAAAGCCTAAGGCCGCTTAAGAAGGCCGACAAGGGATCTCAATCGGAAGACAACCGCAAACCCGCCCTCGAGGCGGGTTTGTCGTTTGCGGCGACGGCTTGTTTGCGCCTGTGGTTCAGCGCCGACCGGTATCCGGCTTTTCAGGCTGCAATAAAAGCCTGGCCATCGCCTCCCCGACCGTGCCGGCGAGATCGTCGGTCGACAATTCCGGCGCCAGAATGCCGAGTGCCGCGGCCATGCGGTCCGGCTGACCCAGCGTTGCATTGAGGATGACGAAGACGAGTGCCGGGTTAGCGATCGGGATGACGCCCGCATCTATGCCTTCCTGGATGAGCGGGCGCGCCGCCTCGTAGATCGGCTTCAGCAAACGGTCTGCGATGATCGGACCGCGTGGCGGAGGCTCAAGGCTTCCTCTCGCGATGAAGCCGCGCAAATCAGGATTTTGATCGTAATAGGCCGCCGTCATCGCGATTGCAGCGCCAAGGCGCTCCCGCACGCCGGACCATCGAACCTCTGACAGAAGTGCGACCGCCTTCAGCTTCGGCGCCAGGTTTTCCGCCAGCGCGTCGACGCAGGCAAGCCACAGCCCTTCCTTGTTGCCGAAATGGATGGTGACCAGATTTGGCGCGGCGCCGGCGCGGGCCGCGATCATGCGCACGCCCGCCGCCTCGAAACCGAGGTCCGCGAAACAGCGGGTGGCGGCCAGGATCAGCGTGCTGCGTCCCGCCGGGAGATTTGCCGGACGTCGCCCGCGCCGCGGCGGCTCATTGTCTTGACCGTTCGTCATTCGGATGAATATATGTACAATTGACCATATAGCAACCCAGCTTCCGCAATGTCGGGACCTGAGAAAGGAATGGATCATGCGCTTTCCCATCACACGCCGTGCCACGCTCCTCAACCTGTCGGCGCTCGCCGCCTCTGGCCTCATCGGCTGCGCCTCGAAGCTGCGCCCGAACTCACGCGACGAGCAGTTGACCGGCGTGCTGGACGATACGGTGATCGACGCCTTCCTTTATGCCTTCGGCCCTTATGAGTTCGCGCGCTCCATGCAGGCGTTGTCCGGACAGATCGACGTGGGGGATACGATGGTATCGAAGGAGGCGCTTGCCGAGGCCGCCAAACGGGCCGGCGACGACGGCGTCCTGATCAACCGCCATATCCATGTCCGCGACCTCGCCGACGAACGCATCCGTTCCGTCACGGCGCCAAACAACGACACGCTCTACACCTCCGCGGTGCTGGAACTGTCGCGGACGCCCGTCCGCCTGACATTACCGGCGAGCGGTAAGCGCTATCTGTCGGTCGCACTGATGGACATGTTCACCGACCAGGCCGGGATGATCGGCCGTGCGGAGCATCACGGCAAGGGCGGGACGTTCCTGATCGTCGGCCCGGACAGCCCGACTGTGAACGCGCGTGGCGCGACCATCGTCCGCATGCCTTCCAACGACGTCTGGCTTCTGGCACGCACCTTTGTCGCCGGCACGGACGATCTGGAGGCTGCCCGGTCCGTTCAATCGGGAATCAATGTGGAGCCGGCGATCGCCAAGGCGAAGGCCAGGCGCTTCGTCACGCTCGCACCGCCGGAGATGGAGGCGCCCACCTATCTGGCCCTGACTAACGAACTGCTCGGGCGATCACCCACCCACCCCCAGGTGGCGCGCTCGGCGGATTTTGCTGCAAGGGGCATCATACCCGGGCGGCTCGATGCCTGGAACACGCTGCGGCCCCGCTTCCGGGTGGCATGGGAGGCCTGGCTGCCGCGCTCGCTGGCCGTCGTGCGCAAGGGCCTGTCGCGCACGCAGGACAAGCCCGGCTGGAACACACCGCCCCGGATACTCGGGGACTATGGCAAGAACGACGTGGTGCGCGCGGCAATCGCGCTGATCGGCTTTGGTGCGCTGCGGATCGAGGACGCCTGCTACTACCGGACGGAGAGCGATGCGGACGGCCGCGAACTGACCGGCGATGCGGTCTACGAGATGGTGATTCCGCCAGAAGGCGTGCCGGTGGAGGCCTTCTGGTCGCTCAGCGTTTACAAGCCGGACGCGGATGGACGGCTGTTCTTCTTCAAGGTGCCGATCAAGCGGCACTCGCTCAACTCCGGCTCATCCGACATCCGCAAGCGAGACGACGGTTCGATCCTGCTGTACCTGTCGCGAAAGCGTCCGGATCGCAAGGATGTGGTCTGGGTGCCAACCCCCGACGGCCCTTTCGAGGCGATCTTCCGGACCTACGATCCGAAGAAGCCGATCGTTGATGACCGCTGGACGGTGCCGCCGCTTCGCCGTCAATAACGATCCGGGTGTCGCCGGCTAGAACAGAGACATCTGCCCGCCGCCGGAGGCATCGCCGGGCGTATTCTTCCGCTTGGGCTTTTCGGGCGGTGCTTCCGCGTCTGCTGCGACGCCGACCGGTTCCTGCAGGTCCGGCCCCATATTGGCAACCTTGTTGACCTTGTCGGAGACGGCAATCATTTCGAAGAAGCCGTCATCGGCGGGTTTCAGGAGATCGGCCACGTCGCGCGGCTCCTGCGTGCGGCAATCGAGCCAGCGCGCAAAGTTCTCCGGCTCGATGACGACCGGCATCCGGTCGTGGATCGGGGCCATTGCGGCATTGGCGCCGACCGTCAGTATGCAGCCGGTATCGACCTCGGACCCGTCCGGCGAGGACCAGGATTCCATCAGCCCGGCAAAGGCGACGAGGCCGCCGTTCTTCGGACGGATCCAGTAGGCCTGGGACTTGCGGCCGCTGTCCTTGGCGGGGCGATGCCACTCGTAGAAGCCGGAGGCCGGCACGAGGATGCGGCGGTGGCGCATGGCGGCGCGAAACGACGCCTTCTCGGCCGCCGTTTCGGACCGGGCATTGATCAGCAGCGGAAAGTCGCGCGGATCCTTCACCCATGACGGCGTGAAGCCCCAGCGCACCAGCATCGCCTTGCGGTCGGGCAGGTTCGAGCCTGGCTCGGCGCCCTCGCCCGCCGTCACGATCAGGATCGGCTGGGTCGGGGCGATGTTGTAGCGCGCCGGAAAATCCTCGATCATGATGACCGAGAGGAACTCCAGAATATCCTCCGCCGTCGCGGTCAGCGCATATCGTCCACACATGGGTTCGTGTGATCGCACCACGCGACGGAATGGTCAAGCGCGGCCGGATTGCTGCCGGCGGCCCTTGAAATCCCCGCCCCAATGCCTAAATTATGATCATCGAACCTTCTTCGCGGGTCTTTTCCGAGGTGCAAGCCTCGCCGCACTTTCCCAGAACAGTCGACGATGCCTCGGCGGACAGAGTGCTTTATCTGCACCGTTCCCGGCATGGCCAAGGGAAGCAACCCATAGTGTGGCTGACTTGAGAAGACCCTGCAGGTTCGCGTTCGCGCGCGGCTGACCACGGATGTACTGGCAGCCATGCGTTCGATCGACGGGAGGGGACTGGCCGGCCTCAGGCTGGCGTCCCGCATTGAAAATCGGATGCTGCCCCGCCTCGGACGGACAATGACTGTCCGCCATTGGCGTCACGGGCAGGTGCAGTTCCCTCCCCTTCTTCCCACAGCGGCGTGTCAGCGCCGCCAAAGAGAAAGGATCCGCTTTGCAAGTCATCGTGAGAGACAACAACGTCGAACAGGCCATCCGCGTTCTGAAGAAGAAGCTGCAGCGCGAGGGCGTCTTCAAGCAGATGAAGGCACATGCCACCTATGAAAAGCCGTCCGAACGGCGCAACCGGCAGAAGGCGCAGGCGATCAAGCGTCACCGCAAATACGTCCGCAAGCAGATGAAGCGCGACGGCTTGATCCCCGCATCGGGCCGATAGGCCCCGCCTTTCCCTTCAGGCCGTCCTGCCGCGAAGTGTCAGGAAGGACAGCGTCAAGGCGATAACGCCGCAGCCGGCAATGCTTGCCACCACCGGCAGCGGCGTTCCGTCGAACACCAGGCTGACGATCGCGATAGCAATCGCGCCGACCAGCATCTGCAGCGTGCCGCCAAGTGCTGCGGCACTGCCGGCAATCTCTCCGTGCTCTTCGAGCGACAAGACCATCGCCGTCGGAATGACGAGCCCGAGGAAGGCATTGGCGACGATCAGCATGAAGACCAGCAGCCAGAAGCTTCCCAGTCCCAGCAAAAACAGCACAAACATCAGCATCGACGCGGCCGCGAAGCCGACGACGGAGACGCGCACGACCGCGAGCGCGCCGTACCTCCCGCCGAGATTGGCAGCAAACTGGCTTGAGGAGAAGAAGCCGAGCGCGTTCAGCGCGAAGGCAAGGCTGAACTGCGTCGGCGTCAGGCCGTAATAGCCGGTGTAAAGAAACGACGCAGTGGACAGGAAGGCGAAGAAGCTCGCCATGCCCGCGCCGCCGATCAGCGTCTGGCCCATATAGGACGGATCGCGCAGAAGAATGCCGAACGCCTTCAGCATGGCGCCCATCCGAAAGGCCACGCGGCGTTCCGGCGGCAAGGTCTCCTGCAGGGCAAAGCGGGTCAGGATGAGGCTGGTGACCGCTGTTATCGCCGAACAGTAGAAGACCGCCCGCCAGCCGAAGGGCACCATCAATGCCGAACCGATCAGCGGCGCCAGCATGGGCGAGACGGAAATGACCAGCATCACCGTCGACATCAACCGCGTGGCGGCATTGCCGGTGTAGAGGTCGCGGATGATGGCACGCGGGATCGACATGACGGAGGCAGCACCAATGCCCTGGATGAAGCGCAGCGCGATCAGCCAGCCGATCGTCGGCGCCAGCGCGCAGCCGATGGAGGCGACGGCAAACAGCGTCAGCCCGAAATAGAGCGGCAGCCGGCGGCCGAACATGTCGGAGGCCGGGCCATAGAAGAGCTGCGACACGCCGAAGGACAGGAAGAACGCCATCAGCGTCCACTGCGACAGCGCCACCGGTGCCTGAAGGTCGGCGGCGATCACCGGCATGGCCGGCAGATACATGTCGATTGCGACAGGTCCGACAGCAGCGAGCAGGCCCAGAATGCCGGCGAGCTTGATCATTTCAACCTTCATGTTGACCTCTCGTTGCGATGACGTCGCGGTGTCTTGATGACACTAAGAACAAACGAAGAACTCCTCATATACGAGCCCGCGCGCGCTGAGAAGTGCCAAATCTCGTAACGCGCGCAGTGACCCGAAGGCCATCCTTTTTCTCGCCCGTCCCCTTCGCAGCCCATCCGCTTTCGTGGCAGAGTGCGGCCATGACAACGCTCTCCCTTCAGGCTTCTTCGGCAATCGTGGTTCATGATGGCCGGTTTCTTCTCGTCCGGCGCGCCAACCCGCCGGGCAAGGGCGTATACGCATTTCCGGGCGGTCGGGCCGAGGCCGGCGAGACGCCGGAGGAAACGGCGATTCGCGAACTGGAGGAGGAAACCGGACTTCGCGGACGCAATGCCCGCTTCTTCACCGCCTACGACCTGCCCCCTTCCGCCGATGGCGGAGTTGGCTTCTATCTCTCCGTGTTCGAGATTGAAGCGGAATGGCCGGAAACGGCGGCCGCCGCCGATGACGCGGACGCGCTTGGCTGGTATAGCGTGGAGGAAATGCGGCAGATCGCCGTTCTGCCGAGCGTTCTGGAATGCGCCGAACGGATCGCCGGCATGACATCTTAGGACCGACCGATGCGCCTGCCTGTTCTGTTCGTTCTCCTGGCTTCCTTCGCCGCCCCCGCCGCATTTGCGGCAGGAAAAGCGGCCGAACAACCCGCGCCCGCCGCTCCTTCGCCTCCGCCCCCCTATGAGGACAAGCTGGTGCGGCTGTCTGAGATCCTCGGCTCCGTCCAATATCTCAGAAGCCTTTGCGGAACGGACAAGGAGACGAACTGGCGTGATTCGATGCAGACGCTGCTGGACCTGGAAACGGTCGGCGAACCGGACCGGACCGCGAAGCTGACGGCGGCATTCAACCGGGGCTACCGTGCCTTCGCCGCGATTCACACCGGTTGCACGCCGGCGGCAGTGAAAGCCGAGGAGCAATATCGTATCGACGGCGCAACACTGGCGACAGAAATCGCGACCCGCTTTGGAAATTTATGATTTATTTACCTCTTTCCCTAGCGCGCAGTGCCGTTTTGGGAAAAAACTGATAACGTCTTTAAGAGTGTGGTAAGAACCCAGAGTAAGTACAGGGGTAAGGGCAGTGGAAAGAAGCATCAACGAACTCGACGACATCATCGTCCACGAAAAGATGCAGGCTGCTCTCGAATACCAGAACGAAGCCTGGGCCGACGGCGTTGCCGACGGTATCGAGCCTGAAATCATCGCCGATGCCGCAATCGCCCTTGCCATGCGCGAGACGGTACGCCTTCATGGCGAAGACGGAGCGGAGGCGATGCTCGAATCGCTGCGCGAGCGCATTCGGTCGGGCGAGTTTTCTCCGGGCCGAACCATTCAATAGAACGGGACACCATATCCATGCCAAGGACCGCGACGCTTCTGGTGTCGACACGTCTTCTTTTGCGGACCGCCGCGATCGTGCTGCCTTCGTTCCTCGCGTTTGCCCATATCCAGCCGGCCTTCGCGCTTTCCGAACTTCAGAGCACGCCGGCCGACAAGGCTGGCGACACTGCGACTGAGCCGCAGGGCGCGGAAGACGACGGTACCGCGACCGACGAAGGCGAGAGCGACGAGGACAGCAGCGAAGGCACGGACATAGAGCAGGGCCTGCCCGACCCCGACCCGATGGTCAAGCAGAAGGCCGACGTCGACCAGCCGAAGAAGGAGGTCGAATATATCTTCGACGCCTCGAAGCTTCCCGAGCCGGTCCGGCGGATGCGCCAGTTGATCGTCGAGGCGGCGGCATCCGGCGACGTGACGCGGCTTGCACAGCTCACCAATCCCGGTCCCGACCAGACGCAGCTTGGCGCTGGCGGCAGCACGGGCGAAGATCCGGTCGCGGTGCTGAAATCCTTCTCCGGTGATCCGGACGGCCGCGAAATTCTCGCGATCGTTCTCGACCTCCTGCAGGCGGGCGCCGCGCACTTCAACAAGGGTACGCCCGACGAAACCTATGAGTGGCCCTACTTCGCCGAGAAGGACCTCGACAAGCTGACGCCGCCGGAAGTGGTGGAACTGCTGCGAATCGTGACTGCCGGCGACTATGCCAACATGCTCGACTATGGCGGCTACAATTTCTACCGGATGGGCATTTCGCCGGACGGTACCTGGAAGTTCATGCTCGCCGGCGAATAAGAAGACACTTGCTCCGTTGCGGGTCACGTCCTACCTGTTCCCTTTGACGGGATGCGCGATATCGCGAGTCCCCCACACCAATTCCCGGGAACTGCGATGTCCAAAGCCCATCTCGAAGACCGCCGACTGATCCGGATATCCGGGCCGGACGCGGAATCATTCCTGCAGAACCTGATCACCACCGACATAGCCAGTCTCGGCGACGCGGAGGCGCGGCCGGGGGCGCTGCTGACGCCGCAGGGCAAGATCATGTTCGATTTCATGATCTCGCGGACCGCCGATGGTTTCAGCATCGAGACGGATGCCACGCAGACCGAGTCGCTGTTGCGGCGCCTGA
This sequence comes from Rhizobium sp. PAMB 3174, assembly GCF_052908375.1. Lineage (NCBI taxonomy): Bacteria > Pseudomonadati > Pseudomonadota > Alphaproteobacteria > Hyphomicrobiales > Rhizobiaceae > Rhizobium > Rhizobium sp. PAMB 3174. The sequence continues at coordinate 2,291,539 of NZ_CM128608.1, forward strand.
TGATGTACAAGCTCAGGGCAAACGTGACGCTTGCCGCCGAAGACAATGACGGTGTGAGCGTCGTCTGGGACGAGACGGCACCGGACGGCAGCGTTGCGGACAGCCGCTTCGCCAAGGCCGGAACGCCGCTTTACCGCCTGCCCGGCAATCTCGGCGATGGCGATCGTGCGGCCTATGAGGCGCTGAGGATAGGTCTCGGCATTGCGGTGTCAGGACAGGATTTCGCCCTGCAGGATGCCTTTCCTCACGACGTGATGATGGACCTGAACGGCGGGCTCTCCTTCAGGAAAGGCTGCTATGTCGGCCAGGAAGTGGTATCGCGCATGCAGCACCGGGGAACGGCGCGTCGCCGCCCTGTTCTCGCGACAGCGGAAAGCGGCTCTCTGTCCCCGGATACGCCGCTGACAGCCGCCGGCAAGCCGGTGGGCAACGTCGGCAGCGTCTCCGGTTCCTCTGCGATTGCGATCGTGCGGACCGACCGGGTCGGCGCGGCGCTTGCCGCCGGCACGCCGATCCTGGCAGGAGACACCGCGGTCACGCTTGCCCTGCCCGCATGGTCCGACCTCTCCTTCCCGTCCGACGAGGTCGACGCTTGAAGACGCCGACGACCCCGCGCGCCTGGCAGCGCATGCTTTCCGGCCGACGGCTCGACCTTCTCGACCCCTCGCCGCTCGATGTCGAGATCGCCGACATCGCCCACGGCCTCGCCCGCGTCGCACGCTGGAACGGCCAGACACGCGGTGACCATGCCTTCTCCGTCGCCCAGCACAGCCTGATCGTCGAAACCATCTTTACGAAGAGCTGCAAGACGACCGCGCGCGACCGGCAGATGGCGCTGCTGCACGATGCCCCGGAATATGTGATCGGCGACATGATCTCGCCGTTCAAGGCGGTGGTCGGCGGCGGCTACAAGACGGTCGAGAAGCGGCTGGAGGCAGCGGTGCACCTGCGCTTCGGCCTGCCGCCGCATCCGACGGCCGACCTCAAGGCCAGGATCAAGAAGGCGGACCAGGTCGCGGCCTACTTCGAGGCAACCGAGCTCGCCGGTTTCGATCCGGCGGAAGCACGCCAGTTCTTCGGCCAGCCGCGCGGCATCACGCGCGACATGCTGCTCCTTGAGCCGCTGCCGGCGACCGAAGTCGAGCGGATCTTCTGCGCGCGGTTTGAAGCGATCGAGGCCGAGCGCAAGGCCGAGGGTCCGTAATGCCGCGCATCGTCGTCTCGCCGCTCGCGCGGATCGCGGAAATGGCCGTCCGGCACCGCTCGCGCGAGATGATCAGCCTGGTCGGCGAAAGCCAGAAATTTCACCGTCCGGCGGTGATCTCAGGCGATCGCCATCTGCGGCTCGACGTCAATGACATCACCTTCGCCTCGAAGACCGAGGGCCTGATCGCGCCACAGGAGGCGCATGTCCGGTCGATTATCGACTTTGCGCGGGACTGGGACCAGAGCGCGCCGCTGCTCGTTCATTGCTGGATGGGGGTATCGCGCTCGCCGGCGGCGGCGGCGATCGTCGCCCTCGCCCTGCGGCCGGATCTGGACGACTTCGCACTCGCCGAAGACTTGCGCCGGGCCTCGCCCTTCGCAACGCCGAACACCCGCCTGATCGCCATCGGCGATTCTGTGCTCGGCCGCCAAGGCCGGCTCGTCGAAGCCATGGCGTCCATCGGCCGGGGCGCCGATGCTGACGGCAATGCGCCGTTCTCGCTCGATTTTGGCTGATACCTGGCCAGGAAACGCCAATAATTCCTCAGCTTGTTTGACTTCGAGGTGCCTGCGCCCTTTATAGGTCTCTGACTCCGCCCGAAAGACCAACTGAGGACGAAGGAATATGGAAAACCTCTCCGCGGATGCCATCGGCTCGAAGGCCAACGACATTCTGCTCTCCACCTCCACCCTGATCGATTCCCTGGCCACGCTAATCGTGTCCTACGCCTTCTCGACCGTGGGCGCGATCCTGATCCTGATCATCGGCTGGATCGCCTCCAGCCTGTTCAGCCGATGGACCGAAAGCGCGCTCGGCCGTGTCCGCGGGCTGGACGCAACCGTCATCAACTTCCTCGGCAACATCGTCCGCTACGGGGTCCTCATCATCGTCGTGGTCATGGTGCTCGGCCAGTTCGGCGTGCAGACCACCTCGATCATCGCCGCCCTCGGCGCCGCCGGCCTCGCCATCGGCCTTGCCCTGCAGGGCACGCTGCAGAACATTGCCGCCGGCATCATGCTTCTGGTGCTGCGCCCGTTCCGCAACGGCGAGTATATCGACGCCGGAAATGTATCGGGCATCGTCCAGCAGATCGGACTGTTCGCCACCGAATTCAGGACGCCGGACGGGCTTTATCGCCTGGCGCCGAATTCGTCGCTGTGGAACGTCTCGATCACCAATTACAGCCGCCAGAAGACCCGCCGCAACGACCTGACGATCGGGATCGGCTATGAGGACGACATCGAGCTGGCGCAATCGATCCTGATGGACATGGCCAATGGCGACGAGCGCGTGCTGCCCGATCCGGCGGCCGAAACCTTCGTTGCCGAACTCGGCGACAGCGCCGTATCGATCACCCTTCGCTACTGGACGATGAGCGCCGACTGGTGGCCGACAAGCCGGCATTTCACCAAGACGGCAAAGCTGGAGTTCGACAAGCGTGGCATCTCCATTCCGTTCCCGCAGGTCACCTACACCGTGGCGGCCGCGGACGGGACACCTGCTCCGGTCGACAAGGAGCAGGACAAGACGACCGGCTGACCTGCCGAATCGAGGGAGACCGCCTTCTCCCGGAAGAAACAGAAAACCGGCCACGAAAGACGCGGCCGGTTTTTGTCTTCATGATGCGCCGTCATCCCGGCCCGGCAGGGCCTAGGCGTCGGCTTCGGCAACCTCGTTGGTCGTGCTGGAGATGGCACCAAGAAGATCGGACAGCGAATAGGTGCTGTCCTCGCCCAGCGTCATCATCTGGACGCCGCCGGGCGGCGGGCCCGGACGGTTGCTCTTCATGGCGTCACCAAGCGCCTCGGTGGTCAGTGAACCCGTGCCTTCGCTATCGAAGGAATTAAACAGCGTGGTGGCGTCTTCCTCGGAGACTTCATCCGGGCGGGCGGCCACGAATTCCTCAAGGGTTACGCTGCCGTCCTCGTCGCTATCCATCGCACTGACGAGGTCGTCGTCGCCATCACTGTCCTCGGACGGCGGGCCACCCGGAGGCGGACCTCCCGGTCCACCCGGCCCACCCATCGGCGGCGCCGGCCGGCTGGCATCCATGGCGTCGGCAAGCGCCTCCGTCGTCAGCGAACCGGTGTCCTCGCTGTCAAAGGAGTTGAAGAGCGTCGTGGCGTCCTCTTCGGATACCTCGTCCGGACGCGAGGCGACAAACTCCTCGAGCGTCACACTGCCATCCTCATCGGAATCCATCGAGGAGACCAGGTCAGTCGTCGACAGCTGGGGCGATGCCAGCGTATCGGACATGCTCATCATCATCGACATCATGTTGCCGGAAAACTTCGACGTCGCGCTGTCGCTGTCGAATTCCATCGCCGGTGGCGTGGGCGGCATGGAGGACGTGGCAGAAGCCGCCGTCGACGCTGCCGCTTCCGTGCTTTCCTTGTCGGTTCCATTGATCTTGGACAAATAGAGATAGTTGCTGCTTCCCGCAGCGGACACGCTGGTCATTAAAAAAGCCCCCGTAAAAATATTCTCTGAAATCCTGCGGGACAGAATACGAAACCAGGACTGATGAATCGCTAATTTGAGTCGCCTTTTCCGGCAAAAAAAATTGTTAATTGCCACAATCAGCAATTGACACGTTTCGAATCGAATTTTTGTTAATATTTATTAACCTCTCCGGCCATATCGCGCGAAAAACCCATTCCATCTTAGGGGCGATGTCGACGGCCACGTCTCGAGCGGCCGCGCATCCTGCGTCAATCTGTCGCACTCATTTCGTGCGATCAGTATATGCACGGACTGGTCGAAACATCGCACAGCGATCCCCGGATTGCGTTCGCAGCCGTCGGCCTATAATCAATAGCGGTCAGATTCGCCGATTGGGAGGAACGATCCACCGATGCTGACTGCCCTGGCCTTTGCGCCGCACCAGGCGATTGCCGAACAGCTTCTGCCTCATCTCGACGCCGGCAATGACGGGTCGCACGACCTTGCCCATATCCAGCGCGTCTTCCGCAATGCCTTCCGAATCCAGGCGGTGGAGGGCGGCAATACCGAGGTGCTGGCCGCGGCCGTGCTGATGCATGACTGCGTGTCGGTGGAAAAGAATTCGCCGCTGAGAACCCAGGCCTCGCGGCTCGCGGCCGAAAGAGCGGCAAGGGTCCTTGGCGATCTCGGCTGGGCTGACGCCGACCTCGATGCGGTGGCGCATGCCATCCTCACCCACAGCTTTTCGGCCGGAATTCCACCTGAGACCCTGGAAGCGAAGATCCTGCAGGATGCCGACAGGCTGGACGCAATCGGCGCCATCGGCGCGGCACGCTGCTTCTACGTCGCCGGACGGATGGGCTCGGCGCTCTATGACCCCGCAGATCCGCGCGCGGACGATCGCCCGCTCGACGACAAGGCCTTTGCCATCGATCATTTCGAAGCCAAGCTTTTCAAGCTCGCCGACGGTTTCCAGACGAAAGCGGGGCAGGATTTCGCCCGCGAACGTCACGACCGGCTGGCACAATTCCTTCAACACTTTCTCGACGAACTATAGGACGGTCCCATGCAGGTCAGTGATCTCTTCATCTACCCGCTCAAGAGCGCGCGCGGCATCCGCCTGCCCTATTCGAAGGTTGACGCTTTCGGTCTCTCCGGCGACCGCCGGATGATGATCGTCGACGGCAATGGCCGGTTCATCACCCAGCGCGAACTGCCGTCGCTTGCGCGCATCGACGCGCGCCCCGGTGCGACCTCGCTGCTTCTGACGATGGAAGGCAAGGGCGAGCTTCTGGTGGCGCCGCCGCAGCCGGACCACCGCATGGAGGTCATGGTCTGGAAGTCGCGCGTCAACGCGGCGATTGCCGACGACGGCGTCAATGCCAAGCTTTCGCAGTGGTTCGGGACGGAGGTGAAGCTTGCCTTCTTCGACGCCGACGCGCATCGCGAGGCGAGCGTCGACTGGGCCGGCGAAGGCACGCCCGTCACCTTTGCCGACGGGTTCCAGGTGCTGGTGACGACCACCGGCTCGCTGAACGCCATCAACGCCAACCTGCACGGCCAGGGCCTGCCCACGGTGCCGATGGACCGGTTCCGTCCGAACATCGTCGTCGACTGCGAGGAGCCCTTCGCCGAGGACCGCTGGGCGGCCATCGAGATCGGCGGCATCCGCTTCGATTTTGTGAAGCCCTGCGTGCGCTGCGTGATGACCACCCAGGACCAGAAGACCGGCTCGCGCGAGATCGCCGACCCGATGCCAGCCCTTCGCAAGCTGCGCATGTCGGCGGACGAGCGGATCAAGGGCGTGCTCTTCGGCTGGAACGCCGTGCCGCGCGGCGAAGGCCGTATCTCGGCCGGCGACGAGGTGCGCGTAATCGACGAGCGGGGCAGCGGCTGGAAGCTTCGGGCGGCCTGAACCATCAAATTTCCTGATCAAAGATTCAAATCTAATCGCTTGGCGTGATTAGTGCGCCGTATATACTTCAGTCTCAGAGAATACTGGCTGGCTGAGGGGACAGTTCCATGCAGAAGACCGCCACACACCCGATGCCCTGGGCTCTGATCATCGCGGGATCGCTGATCTCGATCATGACCTTCGGACCGCGCTCGGCCATGGGCTTTTTCCAGTTGCCCATGTTGTCGGAAACCGGCTGGGACCGCTCCACCTTCGGCCTTGCCATGGCGATCCAGAACCTGTTCTGGGGTCTCGGCCAGCCGTTCTTCGGTGCGCTGGCGGACAAATACGGCACCGCCAAGGTGCTCATCATGTCCGCCCTCCTCTATGCTGCCGGGCTCGTGATGATGGCGAGCGGACATTCCATCGCGCTCCTGCATCTGGGCGGCGGCGTGCTGATCGGCCTTGCGATCGCCGCCGGTTCGTTCAGCGTCATCCTGTCGGCATTTGCCCGCAACGTGACGGCCGACCAGCGCTCCTTCGCCTTCGGCATTGCGACCGCCGCGGGATCGGCCGGCATGTTCCTCTTCGCGCCGCTCACCCAGGGGCTGATCAATGCGTTCGGCTGGTCGGAATCGCTGATCATCTTCGCCGCCATGATGATCGTCGTGCCGTTCCTCGCCATCCCGCTGAAGGGCAATGCCAGGTCCGGCAGCCAGTCGCACACCCAGTTCGAGCAGACGGTCGTGCAGGCGCTGAAGGAAGCGCTCGGACACCGCTCCTACCTGCTCCTGACCAGCGGCTTCTTCGTCTGCGGTTTCCAGGTGGCGTTCATCACCGCGCATTTCCCGGCCTATATCGGCGACATCGGCATCGACGCGCGCTACGCGGTGATCGCCATGGCGCTGATCGGCTTCTTCAACATCATCGGCTCGCTCGCCGCCGGTGCCATCGGCCAGCGCCGCTCCAAGCCCTACATGCTGTCGCTGATCTATATCGGTCGCTCGATCGCGGTCACGGCTTTCCTGCTGCTGCCGCAGACGCCACTGTCGGTCATCATCTTCGCAAGCGTCATGGGCCTGTTGTGGCTCTCCACCGTGCCGCCGACCAACGGTCTCGTCGCCATCATGTTCGGCACACGCCATCTCGGCCTGCTCGGCGGCATCGTCTTCCTGTCGCACCAGATCGGTTCGTTCCTCGGCGTCTGGATGGGCGGCTATCTCTACGACAAGTTCGGCTCCTACGACGTCGTCTGGTGGCTCGGCGTGGTGCTCGGCCTGTTTGCGGCTGTCGTTCACTGGCCGATCAAGGAAGAAGCGATCGCCCGGCCGCTGGCTGCGGCCTGACATTTCCTGAGACAATGATTCATCGCCGGCGCGCAAGCGCTTGAGGGGGAATCTTTTTACGGGCGGCCGCAACCGTCAGGAATTCGCCTTCAGGCGTTTTCGCCGGTAGCCGCCTGCCTTGCCCTCAACGCCTTAAGCGCCGCCTGGATGAAGCCGTCGCGGGCGCTGGCGACCTCGATGCCGCGCGGCTCGTAGACGTGGCGGTTGAGGAAATAGCCGGTCAGGCGGAAGGCTTCGGCGAGCGTATCGCAATTGGCGGCCTTGCGGTGGTCGGTACGCAGGAAGGGCGGCAGGGCCAGCATCCGGTCCCGGTACGGATCACCGGCCGGGCGGCTGACCGCCCTGCCCGATTTCGGCGAGACATAGACCAGTTCCTCGCGGCTGCCGGTCGCAGCACAGCGTTCGAGATCAAGCCCGAAGCCAAGGTCGTCGAGCACGGCTAGCTCGAAGCGGACGAAGAGCTCGCCCGCGTCGGCCGGATCCTCCATGTTTTCGAGGATTACGTCGAGCGCATCGAAGAGGTGCGGATGCGGGTCGCGTTCGGGAAGCAGGCGCAGCAAGGCACCCATGGCCTGCACGCCGTAGACAGAGGTCGCCGCCTCCATCAGCCGGGCGGCGCGCAGCCGCTGCGGCTCGACCCGAAACTCGCCGAGGTGTTCGTCAAGCCGCGCGCGCCATGTGACCTCGACCAGATTGCCGGGCTGCAGCACCGGCTGCATCGAGCGGGAACGCCCTCCCCGGACGAGGCCGAGATGGCGTCCTCGGTCGCGCGTCATCACCTCGGCGATGACGCTGGTTTCGCCATGCCGCTTGATGCCCAGAACGATCGCCTGATCCTGCCATTGCATGGAAAATCCTTATCACCGCCGGAGAACCAAAGCACCGGCAAAACGTTGTATCAGAGCCCGGCCAGATAGGTTTCCAGCATAACGCGCCAGTCGGCCATCGCCTTTTCCTTCGCTTCGCCGGACCTGTCCTCGTCCAGCTGCACATGCGCCTTCATGAGCTGCAGCACGACGATGGCAGACGATTCGGATATTTCCTTCGAAAGAGACGGACGCCAGAGGCGCAGGATGCCGGCGATTCGGGCACGGATCGCGCCGCGGAAATAGCCCGGTCGCGCATCCGGGCCGCGCCAGCGCATGTCGAGAAGCCCGATCGCCAGACGCCGTTCGCTGGACAGCGCCAGAAAGACATCGAGGAGCGCATGAGCGAGATCCGGCGCCGCCATATCCCGAACCTTGGCGGCGATCCGGTCCAGCCGCTCGAACACGTGCTCGCCGTAGCGCTCGATCAGCGCATCGGCCAGAACGTCCTTGTTGGGAAAGAACTGATAGAGCGAGCCGATCGGCGCACCGGCGCGGGCGGCGATCTCGGTCATGGTCGCCGCCGCAAAGCCGCGTTCCTCGAAGACGGATGCGCCGGCCTCGAGAAGCTGGGCGACCCGCTCCTTGCCGCGTTTGCGCTTCGGCGCCTTGGCGACAGCTGGGGAATTTTCTTCCAACGAAGCTCCGGTCATTGACTTTTATGAGGCCATCTTCATATAAATTTTGCGAGGACATCCTCATATAACGACATGTCCCGCTCCTGGTCCAGCCCCACCCAAGCATCTGCCCATCACGGATTGCCTCCCATGATCTTACTTGATCCCAAGACCACCGCTCTCGTTCTCATCGATCTGCAGAAGGGCATCGCCCTGGGACGCACGCTTGCGCCGCACAGCGGCGACGACGTCATTGCGCGCGGCAAGGCGCTCGCGACCCGCTTCCGCAAGGCCGGTTCGCCTGTGGTGCTGGTCAATGTCGGCTGGCATGCGGATTTCGGCGACGGCCTGAAGCAGCCGGTCGAGGAACCGATGGCGCGGCCGGCTGGCGGCCTGCCCTCGGACTGGAGCGATCTCGTTGACGGCTTGGCGGAGCCCGGCGACCTCAGGATCACCAAGCGCCAGTGGGGCGCCTTCAACGGCACGGAACTCGATCTGCAATTGCGCCGTCGCGGCATCAGGACGATCGTACTCGGCGGCATCGCCACCAATTTCGGCGTGGAATCGACCGCGCGGCAAGCCTATGAACTCGGCCACGAACTGGTGATCCTAGAAGACGCCTGTTCTACGATGAGCGAGGACATGCACGCCTTCCCCTTCCGCTACGTTTTTCCTAGGATCGCGCGCATCGCCACCTCCGCAACGGTCGAACTGACCCCCGCATGACGACACCCGTTCCTCCCGACGGCAAGCAGGAACCCGCCCCGCCCGCCGGACTTCTGACCGATGTCCCCGCGCCGGCAAAATGGCTATTGCTGCTGGTTCTTTCCGCAGCGCTCGCCGGCGCATTCGAATATGTCCATCTGCCGGCTGCCCTTCTTCTCGGGCCGATGATCGTGGCGATCCTGTTTGCGGTCAACAGCGCGCGCATGGCGGTTCCGCGCCTGCCGTATCTCGCCAGCCAGTCGCTGCTCGGCGCCATGATCGCCCAGTCGCTCGACGGCAAGGTGGTGCAGCGCTTCCTTCAGGACTGGCCGATCTTCGTGTCGGTGGTGTTCGCCATCATCTTGGCAACGTCGCTTCTGGGCTATGTGCTGGCCAAGCGTCAGGTCCTGCCCGGCAGCACGGCCGTCTGGGGAACCTCGGCCGGCGGTGCGTCCGCCATGGTGCTGATGGCCGAGGCCTACGGGGCCGATGCACGCCTCGTCGCCTTCATGCAATATTTGCGGGTCGTCTGCGTGGCGAGCACGGCGGCCGCCGTCGCCGCTTTCGTCTTTCACCTCAAGGGCGGGCAAGCGCCGGCCTTCGTGCTGTTTCCGCCGGTCGACTGGCTCGGTTTCTGCGAAACGATGGCGGTCACCGCCGTTTCGGCCTATGCGGGCTTCAAGCTGCGCATCCCCGTCGGCAACATGCTGGTGCCGATGTTCGTCATGGGTGCGCTGAACTCGTTCGACATCATCGCCATCACCTTGCCGCCATGGCTGCTGGCAATCGCCTACGGCATCATCGGCTGGCGGATCGGGCTCGCCTTCACCCGCCGGCTGCTGCGGCATGCGGCGCGCGCATTCCCGCAGGTCTTCCTGTCGATCGTGCTGCTGATCTCGTTCGGTGCGCTGCTCGGCAGCCTGTTGTGGCTGATCCTCGGCGTCGACCCGCTGACGGCCTATCTCGCCACCAGCCCCGGCGGGCTCGATTCGATCGCCATCATCGCGGCCTCGACGCATGTCGACCTGCCGCTGGTGATGACCATCCAGACGGTGCGCTTCGTCTTTATCCTGACGCTGTCGCCGAGCATATCCCGCTTCGTCGCCAGCCGCGTCTGAGAGGCGCGGCGGTCAGCCGGTGGGGAAATCGAGACCCATTTCGCGGAAGCGGGCCGGGTCGTCGCCCCAGTTCTCACGGACCTTGACGAACAGGAAGAGGTGCACGGGCTGCTCGAGGATGTCGGAGATTTCCTTGCGCGAGGCCATGGAGATCGCCTTGATGGCCTCGCCGTTCTTGCCGAGTGCGATCTTCTTCTGGCTGTCGCGTTCGACATAGATCACCTGCTCGATGCGCACCGAGCCGTCCTTGCGCTCTTCCCACTTCTCCGTCTCGACATGCGAGGCGTAGGGCAGTTCCTGGTGCAGGCGCAGGAACAGCTTCTCGCGGGTGATTTCCGCCGCCAGCTGGCGCATCGGCAGGTCGGAAATCTGGTCTTCCGGATAGTACCACGGACCCTCCGGCAGGCGCTTGGCGAGAAAGTCGAGGACGTCCTTGCAGCCCGAGCCATTGGCCGCGGAGATCATGAAGGTCTCCTCGAAGGCAATGCGCTCGTTGGCTTCCGACGCCAGCTTCAAAAGCGCGTCCGGCCGCACACGGTCGATCTTGTTGAGGACGAGGATCTTCGGCTGATGGACTTCCTTCAGCCCTTCGAGGATCGCCTCGGCATCACCCTTCAGGCCACGCTCGCTGTCGACCACGAACATGATCAGGTCGGCATCCTTGGCGCCGCCCCAGGCCGACGTCACCATCGCCTGGTCGAGCTTGCGCCGCGGCTTGAAAATGCCGGGCGTGTCCATGAACACGATCTGCGCGTTGTCGTGAATGACGATGCCGCGCACGATGGCGCGGGTCGTCTGCACCTTGTGGCTGACGATCGACACCTTGGCGCCGGCGAACTGGTTGACCAGCGTCGACTTGCCGGCATTGGTGGCGCCGATCAGGGCGACGAAGCCGGAATGGGTCGGCCGCTCTGCGGCTTCGTTCTGTGTGTTGTTTTCTTCAGTCATCTGCTTTTCCGCCGTCTTCCGGCTGCCAAACCCCTTCACGCTCCAGAAGCCGCGCGGCGGCGACCTGCTCTGCAGCGCGCTTGGAGCGGTCCACGCCGGACACGGGCTCAAGGCCCGGGATCTCGACGACGACCGTGAAACGGGGATCATGATCCGGTCCGGACCTGTCTTCAATACGATAGGACGGCGTCACCGCATATTTCGCGTGCGCCCATTCCTGCAATTCGGTCTTGGCGTCGCGGCGCGCGCCATCGGCGCTGGCCGCACGCTTCTTCCAGTTCCTCAGGATGAAGCTTCGCGCCGGTTCGAGGCCACCGTCCAGATAAAGGGCGGCGATCAGGCTTTCGACCACGTCGGCGCGCACGTTCATCATCCGCTTGCCCGTCAGCTTCTTCACGTCCGATCCGGCGCGAATGAAGCGGTAGAGCTGCAGCTCGTCGGCGATCTCGGCACAGGTGCCGGCGCTGACAAGCTGGTTGAGGCGGACCGAGAGCTCGCCTTCATTGGCGGTCTCGTAGAGCTCGAACAGCAGTTCGGCGATGCACAGGCCGAGAACCCGGTCTCCGAGGAATTCGAAGCGCTCGTAGTTGCCGGCCTTCACCTGGCCGACAGAGGCATGCGTCAGGGCGCGTTCAAGATGCGACCTGTCGCGGAACACGTGTCCGAGCAATGTCTCGACCGCGACGCGGTCGGCTTCGGTGAGCCTGGGGCTCCTCGTCATTGAACGCCCTTGAACAGGCGATCCCAGCGCATGTTCGCCGGCCACTTCCAGAACTCGAGGAACGAGGTGTCGTTGCCGATCGAGAAGAAGATGAAGCTGGCGCGGCCGACCAGATTTTCAGCCGGCACGTAGCCGACGTCGAAACGGCTGTCGAGCGAGTTGTCGCGGTTGTCGCCCATCATGAAATAGTGGCCGGCCGGAACGATGAATTCTCGGGTGTTGTCGCCGGCCGAATCCGGACGCGCGTCGAGCGTGTCGTAGGTCTTGCCGTTGTCGAGCGTTTCCCGGTAGACCGGAACATCGACGCCGGGATCATTGCGGTAATCGGACGTGAACGTGCCGTCGGGCTGGCGCGGAACCGGCTCGCCGTTGACGTAAAGAATGTCGTCCTTGACCTGGATGTGATCGCCGGGAAGGCCGATCAGCCGCTTGATGTAGTCGATCTGCGGGTTCGGCGGATAGCGAAAGACGACGACATCGCCGCGCTTCGGCTCGCTCGAGAAGATGCGGCCGGAGAACAGATCCGGCGAGAACGGCAGAGAGTAGCGCGAATAGCCGTAGGCATATTTGTTGACGAAGATGTAATCGCCGACAAGCAGCGTCGGCATCATCGAGCCGGACGGAATGGTGAACGGCTGGAACAGCACCGTGCGGATAATCACAGCAAGCAGCAATGCCTGTACGAACACCTTGATGTTCTCCCACAGGGCGTTTTGCTCCTTCTTTTCAGCTTTCTCGAACACGCGTCTCTTTCCTTTGCAATGAATTTCGAGCTTCTCTGTAGTCTTTTCGATTGCGCCGGGCAAGGCGCGTCACCCGGGGCGAGCCGCTAAATGGGGCACTATGTCCCACCCGCCGGCATCGCCTCCCGGCTTCAACCCGAAGTGGGCCTCGCCTCGATCACCACGAAGGCCTGGGCATAGGGCGGCTCGTCCGTCATCGTCAGATGCACGACCGCCTCGTGACCCGGCGGAGTGAGCGCAGCAAGCCGCGCGGCGGCCCCTCCGGTTAGCTCCATGACCGGCCCGCCGTCCTGGCGGTTGACGACGCCCATTTCCTTCCAGAAGACCCCCATGGCAATCCCGCTGCCGAGCGCCTTGGCACAGGCCTCCTTGGCGGCGAAGCGCTTGGCGTAGGCGGCAATGGCGTTGCGTCCATGGCCCGCCTTCTGCTTTTCAATTTCGGTGAAAATACGGTCGGTGAAGCGGTCGCCGAAGCGCTCCAGCGATTTCTCTACGCGGCGGATATCGATGAGGTCGCTGCCAATACCTATGATCATGCGATGGCCTTCATCCGGCGGTGCCTTTCATGGGCCGCCCGCGATACGCGAGCGTTCACACACTTTGGATATTGCCGACACCGCCGGCCATGCGCGCCTTTGCGCGTTCGGCCAGGCGCTGGCGGCGGCGGCTCTGGAAGCCGCGGACGGCGTAGTAGGTCGCGATATAGACCGCCACGGCGCTGACCAGGCCGAGCGGGATTGCGCCGATCAGCATGGGTTTCAGCACCGGATCCCAGAGCGCGAAGAAGTCGCGATGCTCTAACATCCGGAAGAGATCCAGACGGCCACCGCCACCGCGATGCCCATGGCCGAGGATGATGTGCCCCACTTCCCAGGTCGAAGCCCAGATGAAGGGGAAGGTCAACGGATTGCCGAAGGCCGTACCGAGAGCGGCGGCAACCATGTTGCCCGCCACCAGATAGGCGATCACGAAAGCGAGAATGAAATGGAAGCCCATGAACGGCGTCCAGGACGAAATGACGCCTGCGGCAACGCCGGCGGCGACGGCATGCGGCGACGCCGTCAGGCGCAACACGCGCATGCGAAAATAATGAAACGGACGCAGGAAGCCCTTGCGCGGCCACAAAAGGCCTTTGACACCGTCTAGAAAGCCGGCCGGTTTACGTCGTCTGAACAGCATGATGTCATTTATGTTTGCAGCCATACCTCTGGCAAGGGTCGATAACGCAAAAGTGCGTCCGGTTCGTGTCTCGGATCCACCAACCCCGCCGCTCATATCCTCTTACGTCGCGCTTTGCAAAGAAAGTGTTTCGCTCGCGCAAAACGGCAAACGCCTCCCGTTCGGGAGGCGTTTGCCGTTTGTCAGTCCTGAGGCGTCTTCCGGGCCGAAGCCCGCGCATTCTTAGTAGAAATGCTTGAAATCGCCGCGGTCAATGGTGCGCTGGCGCATTTCCAGGTCAACGCGATCGCGTGCCTGGCTCAGATACTTGAGCTCCATCTCGTGAATGCTTTCAGGACGAAGGCTCTTGGCGAACTTGCGGATCGACTTGAACATCTTGCTTTCCTCTCGTCATCAAATTCTTGTCTCGAGTAGGAATATGCGGTCTGCCGGCCGATTTTACTACAGCCAGCAATCGAAGGCAGCCGTGCGTTTGCTGCATAGCACAATTAACGCGACATCAATGTGTGCAGCGCAGCATCCACTCAATCGTAGACGCGCTTGACCGTCGCGATACAGTCGAGATCCTTCAGCTGGGCCAAAAGCTGGTTCAGCTGGCGCAGATCCCAGACCTCCAGATCGATCGCCATCTCGGTGAAGTCGGTGGCAATCCGCACCATGTTCAGCGTCTTGATGTTGACGTCCTGGGTGGCGATCGTCTGGGCGACGCGCGCCAGCGTACCCGGCTCGTTCAGCGCATTCAGAAGCACGCGGGCGGTAAAGCGGGTCTTGTTGGCTTCGTCGAGATCCCAGCGCACATCGATCCAGCGCTCCGGCTGGTCGTCGAACTTCTGCAGGGCGGATGCCTGGATCGGGTAGATGGTGATCTGCTTGTCGTCGCCCATGATGCCGACGATGCGGTCGCCGGGAACGGCGCCACAGGCGGAAAATCCGACATTGATGTCGCCGGACAATCCGCGGATCGGCAGGACGCCGGCTTCCAGCTCGTCTGACTTGCCCTTTTCGTGGCCGGGGACGCGGAAGGCCATGCCGGTCACGCTGCGCACGTTGAACCAGCCCTCGTCGCTGGCCGGCTTCACGGTCACGCGCTCGTCCTGGTAATCGGGGAACACGGCGCGCAGGACGTCGAGCGACGACAGCTCGCCGCGACCGACGGTGGCGATCACGTCTTCGCTGTCCTTGTGGCCGAGCCGGTGCAGGACGGGTTTCAGAGCCTCGCGGGAAAACTGCTTGCCGGCGCGTTCGAAGGTGCGCTCCAGGATGCGGTAGCCGAGGCCGCCATACTGCTTGCGGATCGCCATGCGGGTGGCACGACGGATGGCCGCGCGCGCCTTGCCGGTGACGACGATTTCCTCCCAGGCGGCCGGCGGAACCTGCACGCCGGAGCGGATGATCTCCACCTCGTCGCCGTTCGACAGCCGGGTGACCAGCGGCATGATGCGGCCGTTGATCTTGGCGCCGACGCAGGTATCGCCGACATTTGTGTGGACGGCATAGGCGAAGTCGATCGGTGTTGCGCCGCGCGGCAGGGCGATCAACTTGCCCTTCGGGGTGAAACAGAAGACCTGGTCCTGGAAGAGTTCCAGCTTGGTGTGCTCGAGGAATTCTTCCGGATTGTCGCCCTCGGCCAGCGCCTCGATCGTATGGCGCAGCCAGGAATAGGCGTTGGTTTCGCGCGACAGCGGATCGCCGTCGCCCTCCCCGTCCTTGTAGAGCGCGTGGGCGGCGATGCCGTATTCGGCGATCTCGTGCATGCGCCGCGTGCGGATCTGCAGCTCGATGCGCTGGCGGGACGGGCCGACGATCGTGGTGTGGATCGACCGGTAGTCGTTCTGCTTCGGCGTCGAGATGTAATCCTTGAAGCGGCCGGGCACCACGCGCCAGCGGGTGTGCACGATGCCAAGCGCCCGGTAGCAGGCGGGAATGTCGTTGACGATCAGCCGGAATCCATAGAGGTCGGACAACTGTTCGAAGGACAGCGACTTCGACTGCATCTTCTTGAAGATCGAATAGGGCTTCTTCTGCCGACCCTTGACGACGGCCTCGGTGATGCCGTTGGCGATCAGGAGATCGCGCAGCTCTTCCTCGATCTTTCGGATCAGGCCTTCGTTGCGCTCGGAAAGCTCGGCCAGCCGGCGGGTGATGGTCTCGTAGGCTTCCGGATTGAGATTGCGGAAGGACAGGTCCTCCAGCTCGTCGCGCATGTCCTGCATGCCCATGCGGCCGGCGAGCGGCGCATAGATGTCCATCGTCTCTTCGGAGATGCGCATGCGCTTGTCTTCACGCATGTGCTCCAGCGTGCGCATGTTGTGCAGACGATCGGCGAGCTTGACGAGAAGCACGCGGACGTCGTCGGAAATCGCCAGCAGCAGCTTGCGCAGGTTTTCCGCCTGCTTGGCCTTCTTGGTGACGAGGTCGAGCTTCTTGAGCTTGGTCAGCCCCTCGACCAGCGCGCCGATGTCCTCGCCGAAGAGTTCGTCAATCTCGGCGCGGGTGGCGGTGGTGTCCTCGATCGTGTCGTGCAGCAGCGCGACCGCGATGGTCGACTCGTCGAGCTGCATTTCGGTGAGGATGGCCGCGACTTCGAGCGGATGGGAGATGTAGGGGTCGCCGCTCGCCCGTTTCTGCTGGCCATGCTTCTGCATGGCATAAACATAGGCCTTGTTGAGTAGCGCCTCATTGGCGTCCGGCTTGTATTTCTGTACGCGCTCAACGAGCTCGTATTGACGCATCATCCCAAGGCTACTCCGGAGACATTTCACATGTCGCGCCGCCGGCTTCCGGCCGGCATGCGCAAATCAAAAAGTGCGCCAATCATAGGATTGGCGCACGGAAATTCAAATGCAAAAGCCGGATGCGCGAAGCATCGCAGACGACGATCAGTAGTCGTCGTTCTTTTCCGGCGGCACGAGGCCTTCGATACCGGCCAGCAGTTCTTCTTCCGACATGCTGTCGAAGGTGATCTGCTCGGGCGCATCCTCTTCCGTTTCGGCGCCGCCGAAGACGTCTTCCGCGCGGCTGGCCGACTGGGTTTCGACGTCGGCTTCCGGCTCGTCCACTTCCACGTGCTTCTGCAGCGAGTGGATCAGGTCTTCCTTCAGATCGTCGGGCGAAAGCGTCTCGTCGGCGATTTCGCGCAGAGCCACGACCGGGTTCTTGTCGTTGTCGCGGTCGATCGTGATCGAATTGCCCTGCGAGATCTGGCGGGCACGGTGGCTTGCGAGCAATACCAGCTCGAAGCGGTTATCAACTTTATCGATGCAATCTTCTACTGTGACACGGGCCATTGCCTGTCCTTTGTGGTCGAAATTTCAGGAGTTGCCCCCGCGATACAGACAACTGCGGAAAATTTCAAGTTTTTCCTGCCCGACCCGCACGAAAGCGACAAATTCATAGGGGAAACCGCATACCTCAACCTGAGCGGGCTTGGAATGGCGCCCCTCCTGCCCTAGATGAAAACAGAGAACCCCGAATAATTACGATTGTGCGACAAGCTTTAGCAAAGTATCGATGAGCAGGTAAACCAACAAAAATTTAACTAATTGATTAAAAAAGGATGAGGAAGCATGTTTGACCCAAGAGAGAAGATTGCACTTTTTATAGACGGTGCCAATCTTTATGCAGCCTCGAAAAGCCTCGGCTTCGATATCGATTATCGCAAGCTGCTGAAAGCTTTTCAGAAGCGCGGTTATCTTCTGAGGGCGTACTATTATACGGCCCTCATAGAAGACCAGGAATACTCGTCTATCCGTCCGTTGATCGACTGGCTGGACTATAACGGCTACAAGGTCATCACCAAACCTGCGAAAGAATTCACGGATTCTATGGGCCGCAGGAAGATCAAGGGCAATATGGACATCGAGCTGGCCATCGACGCGATGGAACAGTCGGCGACCGTCGACCATCTGGTGATCTTTTCCGGCGACGGCGACTTCACGACGCTGGTCGAAGCGCTGCAGCGCAAAGGCCGCAAGGTTTCCGTCGTCTCGACGATGTCGACCCAGCCGCCGATGATCGCCGATGACCTGCGCCGCCAGGCCGACCACTTCATCGATCTCGTATCGCTGAAGGCCGAAGTCGGACGCGACGCCGCCGACCGCCCGGTCCGCCAGACCGAGCCGGTTGCCAGCGAATACGAGGACTGACCGCGGCTCACTGGATTTCCGGAAGCAATTTGCGCAGCCGGTGCCCGTCGCCTTTTCTGCGCTCCTCCAGCACGTCCAATGACCAGATCCTGTCCAGCCTGAAGTGGCGGATATCCTGGCGCAGGTCGCACCATGCGGAGAGGACGACCGCGCCGACGAAATAGGCCAGCATCAACGGCAGGATGCGACGCACCGTCTCGTTTCCCAGTTCGTCCCGGTACGTGATTTCGAGCATCCGCTCCTCGCGGATGGCGGCGCGCATGAGCGCCGGATCGAAACAACCTGGCGGAATCTCGTGCCAGCCGGATGCCGCGACGATCGGATCCAGCACCAGCGTTCTCAGACGTCCCTCAAGGCCAGCGGAAATCCTGTCGCGCGCCCGCGCGGCAGCCGCCACAAGCTCTCCGTCTCCCGTCCGGCCGACGAGGGCCAGTCCGGTCAGGATGGCATCGATCTCGCCCGCCTCGAAGGTCAACGGCGGCAGGCTGTAGTCCGAACGCAGGATATAGCCAATCCCCGCCTCCCCCTCGATCGGAACCCGCATCGCCTGCAAGGCGGCGATGTCGCGATAGACGGTACGCTGATGCACCTCAAGGCGGGCCGCCAGCTCGACCGATGTCAAGGCGCCGGACGCGCTTCGCAAGATCTGAATGATTTCGAACATCCGATCCGATCGGCTCACTGCATTCGTCTCCCGTCTGCGGATTTCGGTTGCAATCTAGCACAGTCCCTGCTGACAGTATGCTGTCAGCACAGGTGTGTTTGATTGCGCCGACACAACGAGGTAACGACACATGGTGCTGACTGAAACGGACGCCGCGGCAATGGCCGGCGCGCGCGCAAGACGGATCGAGGGCATTCTCCTGACGGCATGCGCGGCAGCACTCTGGAGCCTCGCCGGATATTTCACCCGAGCAATCGAAGCCGACACGATGACGCTCTTGTTCTGGCGTTCGACGCTGGCGACGGTCTGGATCGTCGGCTATCTCGCCTTGCGGGAAGGCCGGCAATCGCTGAAGGCCGTCTCCGCCATGCCCTGGCAGGGCTGGCTCTATGTCGGACTGACCGGGCTCAGCATGCTGCTGTTCCTGACGTCGATGCGCCACACCAGCATTGCGCGCGTCTCCGTCATCTACGCCACCGTGCCGGTGATCACCGCGCTCCTCGCCTACGCACTCTTCCGGGAGAGGCTGCGACCGGCGGCGCTGGTGGCGGGCGCGTTCGTCGTCATCGGCGTGATCATCATGTCGGCGCCGGATGGCAGCGGGCATCTGAGCGGCGATCTCGAGGCGCTCGGCATGACCATCGGTTTTGCCCTGATGACGATCATTTCCGGCCGTTACAAGGCGATCCCGGCCTTGCAGGTCACCGCGATCTCGACCTTCCTGACGGCGTTGGCCTCACTGCCGGTCGCCAGGCCCGCCGCCACCAGCGCGACCGATCTGGTTCTCATCAGCCTGTTTGCGTTGACGTCGCTGGCAATCGCGCCGGTCGTCTTCTTCCGCGGCGCGCGGCTGCTGGCACCGGCCGAGACGTCATTGGTTGGGACGATCGAAACACCGCTTGCGCCGCTCTGGGTCTGGCTCGCCTTCGGCGAAACGCCGACGGGCCGGACGCTCATCGGCGGCCTTGTCGTGATGGCAGCCGTGATCGGCTATCTCTATTCGGGACTGCGACGGCAAAAGGCTGCCGCTCAGCCGTGATCCTTGAGCAGCCGGCTCTTCTGGCGGTTCCAGTCGCGCTGTTTCTCGGTCTCGCGCTTGTCGTGCAGCTTCTTGCCCTTGCCGAGCGCCAGCTCCATCTTCGCCCTGCCCTTTTCGTTGAAATAGACCTTCAACGGAATGAGCGTCATGCCTTCGCGGTTGACGGCGGCGCGCAGACGGTTGATCTCACGCTTGCTCAAGAGAATCTTGCGGCGGCGGCGCGGCTCGTGGTTGAACCGGTTGGCCTGCAGGTATTCCGGCAGATAGGAATTGATCAGCCACAGCTCGCCATCCTCGTCGGAAGCGTAGGATTCGGCGATGTTCGCCTTGCCTTCGCGCAGCGACTTGACCTCCGTGCCGGTGAGCACGAGGCCGGCTTCGTAGGTGTCGACGATCTCATAGTTGAAGCGGGCCTTGCGGTTTTCCGCAACGATCCGTCCGACCCGTCTCTCGCTTCCCTTCGGTGCCATCTTTCCAATTCCAGTCTTTCGAATGCCGACGCCCGTATTCCGAGAAGAACACGGGCGTCCATGCATTACAAATATGTCGCTGACCCGGCTTTTTAAAGCCCGGTCAGTTTACCAGCCCCGCGTGCTTCAAGGCTGCGTCCATCGCGGCTTCCGTCGACGGCTCCAGCGCGCTCATCAGCGGCGAGCGCACCGTGCGGCCCATGCGGCCGAGTTTCGACAGGCCGTATTTCGCGCCACAGACGCCGGGTTCCATGAAGATCGCCTTGTGCAACGGCAGGAGCCGGTCCTGATATTCCAGCGCGCCGGCAAAGTCGCCCTTGCCGAGCAGCGCCTGGAACTCGGAACACAGGCGCGGCGCCACATTGGCAGTCACCGAGATGCAGCCGACGCCGCCATGGGCGGCATGGCCGAGGGCTGCAGCATCCTCGCCGGACAGCTGGATGAAATCCTTGCCGCAAGCGGCACGCTGTTCCGACACGCGCTCGATATTGCCGGTCGAATCCTTGACGCCGACGATGTTCTTGTAGGTCTTCGCCAGATGCGCCATCGTCGCAACGCTCATGTCGACGACCGAGCGCGGCGGGATGTTGTAGATGATGATCGGCAGGCTGATTGACTCAGCCACGGCGGAGAAATGCGCAATCAGGCCCTTCTGCGTCGGCTTGTTGTAATAAGGCGTGACGACGAGAACGGCATCCGCCCCCGCCTTTTCGGCGTGCTGGGCGAGATCGATCGCTTCGCGGGTGTTGTTGGAGCCGGCGCCGGCGATCACCGGCACGCGTTTTGCCGCCACTTCGATGCAGAGTTCCACGACACGTTTGTGTTCGGCATGCGAAAGGGTCGGCGATTCACCCGTGGTTCCAACCGGAACCACACCGGTGCTTCCTTCCGCGATCACCCATTCGACGTGTCTGGTAAAAGCGTCTTCATCAATGTCACCCGTTTCTTTGAACGGTGTGACCAAAGCGGGCATAGACCCCTTGAACATGCATCACTCCCCACGGCCGCAAAGACGTTCATCCTTCAGCCGCATTCGCTGTGTAAAACTCGCGCACCATAGTGTGCGGCGTGTGCCGCGACAAGCGCCGATTTCGGAGATATCCAGCGGGTTTGCCGCGGTTTTCACGAATATTTTCCGGCCCGTGCGCATTGCCATAAGGTTTCGTTAACCACCCTGCTGCTCAATCAAGGAATGACCGCACTGCTACGCAAGCACTGGATGAGAACGACGGCCCTGGCGCTTCTCGGCGCTGGCCTCCTCTATTCCCTCATAGAAGGACCGGCGCAGGGCTCGACCGAAGCGCTGGCGAATGTCGCCACGGCCGCCGACCAGAAGATCCTGCCGCCGTCCATGGAAACCACCGGCGCCATTCCCACGCTTCAACTGGCCTCCGCCACGGTGAGCGACCTGAAGACGGGGCTCGACGCGCTTTCCAACAAGGACATTGCCGGGGCACGCACCATTCGCGACGGCCTCGCCCTGCATTCGATCGACCGCCACATCCTGACATGGTCGATCGCCATGTCGGCTGCTGGTTCGATGTCGTCCGACGAAGTCGCGGCGGCGTCCGAAGAGCTCGCCCACTGGCCGGGCCAGGATCTGCTCGCCAGCCGCTACGAGCAGGCGCTGTTTCGCGAAAACCCGCCCGCCGAAACGGTGATCGCGAAACTCGGTGACAAGACGCCGGGCACGCCGGAAGGCGCGCGGCTGCTCGCGCGTGCCTATGTCACCCTCGGCAAGACGGATCAGGCTCATGCCGTTCTCGCCCGGCTCTGGACCTCGGAGACGCTGGACGTAAGCACCGAAGACGCCATTCTCGACGAGTTTCCTGATCTGCTCGGCGAGGCCAACAATCGCACGCGCATGCAATACCTGCTCTACCGGGGCAAGATAGAGCAGGCGGAACGCTTTGCCCGGCTCGGCAAGGCCTGGTCGCTGTTCCAGGCCTGGAGGGCCGTTGCCGCCAAATCCTCGAACGCCGAGGCGCTGATTGCCGCCGTCGACACCTCCTGGGCGAAGGATCCCGGCTATCTCTATATCCGCGTCGTCAACGCGCAGCGCAAAGACCGGTACGAGGAAGCCGCCAGGCTCCTGAAGTCGATGCCCGATGATCCCGCCGCGCTCGTCGTTCCCGGAGAGTGGTGGGACGAGCAGCGGATCGTCGCGCGCGGCCTTTTCGAAGCGGGCAAGCCGAGGGAAGCCTTTGACGTGGCTGCGGCCCACACCGCCGCAAGGCCGGTCGACAAGGCGGATGCTGAGTTTCATGCCGGCTGGTTTGCCCTGGTCGGCCTGAAGGACGGCGCGCTCGCCGCCCCGCACTTCCAGAAGATTCTCGACGCCTCCGACGGACCGATCTCGCAATCGCGGGCCTGGTACTGGCTTGGACGGGCTGCCGAGGCCGGTGGTCCGGGCAAGGCAGACGACTATTACCGCAAGGCGGCCGGTTACAGCGCCACGTTCTACGGGCAACTCGCCGCCGCGCGCCTCAAGCAGCCGGGCCTTGCCGTGGTGCCGCCATCGGCAACCATGGAGGATCGCCACCGTTTCCAGTCGAACGAGGCGGTGCAGGCGATCGCGCGGCTCGAAGCGGCCGGATATGGCTGGCGGGCCGAGAGCCTTTACCGGGCACTCGCCCGGCAATTCTCCAGTTCCGGAGAATTGGCGCTGCTCTGCGAGCGGGCGGAGCGCGAGCACAGTCATCAATTGTCGCTGCAGCTCGGCAAGATCGCCCAGTCGCGCGGCGTGGATGTCACGGCACTCGCCTTCCCTGTCGGTGCCATTCCCGACGACGCCGACATTTCCGGCTCCGGCAAGGCGCTGGCCTACGCGATCGCCCGCCAGGAAAGCGCCTTCAACCCCGCCGCTATCTCGCCGGCAAACGCGCGCGGCCTGCTGCAGCTACTCCCGGGTACGGCCAAGGAGATCGCCGGTCGCTACGGCCTTGCCTATTCGCAGGACCGGCTGACCACGGACGCCGGCTACAACGCCACGCTCGGCGCCCATTTCCTCGGCGAACAGATCGACAGTTTCGGCGGATCCTTCATCCTCACCTTTGCCGCCTACAATGCCGGGCCGAACAAGATCCCCGAATGGATTTCGCGATTCGGCGATCCGCGCGGCATGCCGCTCGACGACGTGATCAACTGGATCGAGATGATTCCCTATCCGGAGACGCGCAACTACGTGCAGCGGATCATGGAGAACTACGAGGTCTACAAGGCACGGCTCGGTGAACGGGCCGACATCGTCGCCGATCTCATGGCCGGCGCCAATATCCGCATGAAATAGGGCTTGCTCCCCTTCCCTGCCTCACGCATCTTTGCCCGATCACGGGCGAACCGGGCGATGTTGCGCGGCCGAATCACGGAGGAAGGTATGGCAGCGGACTACGACACGGGCTTCAGCGAGCATCACTTTCGCACCAATGACGGCCTGAAGCTCTATGTTCGGCGCTATGCTGCCGCCAATGGCCACGACGACCTGACGCCGGTCGTCTGCCTGCCGGGACTGACCCGCAACAGCCGTGACTTTCATCAGCTTGCGCTCGTGCTGTCGCAGTGCGATATGGGCCCAGCACGCACGGTTTACGTCTTCGACTATCGCGGCCGCGGCCGTTCCGAATGGGCAAGCGACAAGGCGAGCTACAATATCCTCACGGAAGCCGACGACGTGGTGGCCGGCTGCGCCGCACTGCAGGTCGACAAGGCCGTTTTCATCGGCACGTCGCGCGGCGGGCTGATCCTGCATGTGCTGGCCGGCCTGCGCCCGACGCTGATCGCCGGAACGATTCTCAACGACATCGGCCCGGTGATCGAAGCGGCGGGCCTGGCCCAGATCCGTTCCTACCTGTCGCGGGGCGCCAGGCCGAAAACCTGGAAAGAGGCCGCCGATATCCTGAAAGAGACGCATGGCGGCAGCTTCACCGTGCTGGCGGAGAGCGATTGGCAGGACATGGCGCACGCCATCTACGCGCCGCGCGGTCGCAAGATTGCCGCAGACTACGATCCGGCGATCGCCAAGCAATTGATGAACATCAATTTCGATGCACCGCTGCCGGCACTCTGGCCGCAATTCGAGGGCCTGACGGCGTTCCCGATGATGGTGATCCGCGGCGCCAATTCGACCCTGCTGTCGGCTTCGACGCTTGAGGAGATGCAGAAACGCAATCCGAAGGCGCAATCCATCACGATCGACGGCCAGGGCCATGCGCCGCTCCTGCATCTCGGCAGCCTGCCGCACCAGATTGCCGGATTCCTCGGCCAGATCGACTGATAGTCTCGAGGCCCTCCCGCCCGACACCCGCAGCCTAGCATCGCCGTCGGCCTATCTGCCCCCAGCGAATAACGGCTTGCCGATGTCACAATACAAAGGCCACCAAACGCAGAAAGCCCGGCCAAAGGCCGGGCTTTCCGTTCAATCTGATCAGATCAGATTAGAAGTTGCGCTGCAGACGGACCCAGCCATCCCAGTAAGCATCTTCGACAGACGGGTCGTTGTACTGAACGTTGACCGAACCAACGAGACCGTCGGTGATCGTGTATTCAGCCAGCAGACCAGCATCCCACTCGTCTTCGCCGCTGTCTTCAAACGAGGTGTACTGTACGCCGGGGGTCAGGGTCAGCTTGTCGGTGATCTTCGCAGCGTAAGCAGCGGAGAGAGCCCAAGTTTCGCCTTCGTCGGAGAAGAAGTAGCGGGTCTCACCAGACTGGTAAGCACCAGCGAAGTCGAGCGTGCCCGGGCCGATAGCAGCAGACAGAACGCCTTCAACGGCAACTTCAGAGCTGTCGCCATCGTAACCAGCATACAGGGTAGCCGTTACAACACCGAACGTGCCGCCAACCTTACCGGAAACGCCGTAAGCAGCGCTGTCAGCCAGATCGCCGAACTGGTCGAAGCCGATGTTACCAGCAAATGCACCGGTGCTGAACTCGTACCAAGCGCGCCAGTTGACAGTGTCGTCGCCGAGAGAGTCGGTTTCGCCGGCAATGCCGTCGTCGAAGGGGTTGGTCGTGTAACCAACGCCGAAGCCGCCGAGCATGATGTAAGCGCGGTCAAGCGTTGCGCCGTCGCTGGACGTGTCCGTGCCAGATACGTAGAACGAGATGTTTGTCTTCAGAACGCCAGCTTCGGTGTCCTGAGCCGTCAGGAACGACAGGTAACCGCGAGCATAACCGTCAGAATACGAGTCAGTACCGGAAACGTCCGAGTTCTGCGAGCTGAACTGTTCCTGGATACGAACGTAGCCGCCGATCTTGAGGCAGGTTTCGGTGCCCGGGATGTAGAAGTAGCCAGCGCCGAAAGCGTCGCAGACCTTGACGTATTCCATGGGCTCCGGCTCAGCAGCGACGATTGCGTCGGCAGCCTGGGCGCCGGATACTACTGCGAGAGCAGCAGCGGAGCCGAGAAGAAGGCTCTTGATGTTCATGTGTGACCTCCAATTAAGGTTTTCAGTCGGGTCTGGGATTTTGCCTTTCGGCATCCCTGCCCCATCCCCAAGTTTCAAGAAGCTTTGCGACGTGCCGCCGTGCTTCTGGGGAGACATTTACAAAGGCAGGGATTCCGCACAACAGAAAAAGCCAAAGCCAAGCCGTTAAAAAGCCGCGCATGTGGCGGCTGTTGCCGAAACAACACAAACAGCCCTGCCGGACGGGTCATTCGTAAACGGGGTGTTAACGGCAAAGGCCTTGGGCGGCACCGAAAAGTCGAGGTAGAGGACGAATTTAGTCGAATCGGCACGGTTCCTTCCGCTGCTCCCGGCCGGGGGATTCGTTTCGCGACCGGGGTCGACCAAGCCGATTCCGACACCCGCTTTCAGCCTCATTTTCACCTCCCTATATATAAGGTGCATTTCACACCGCCAAATTCATGCCTGCCGGGCCGGTTCCGCCGATGGCAATTCGGGGGCTCCGGAAGTGCCGGCGATGGCACCTAGTTCCAGAGAACGCGTCGAGCTCGCTTTCGCCCCATCCGCTTGCAGCATCAGCCTCGCCAGAGAGCGCAAGTCACGACGCCTTCATTGTCCGCCCAGGGACGACGGCCGCCGCGGCTTTGCGGCCGACGAACGAAAATACCCGGACATTCCAAAAAACATCTTGATCGCACGGGCAAACACCAATATCACCGCCCTCACCGGAGAGGTGGCCGAGTGGTCGAAGGCGCTCCCCTGCTAAGGGAGTATACGTCAAAAGCGTATCGTGGGTTCGAATCCCATCCTCTCCGCCATCTTACTTTAAAGCATTGGTTTTCTTGGAAAAATGCCAACTTTGTTGACGCATGACAAGGAGAGAATCCATGCAGGTATCGCGCGAAGTACACCTTCAGGTGCCGCGTCAGCCAAACCAGCCCGCCGCCGAGAACACAAGAGCACGCGCCGCAAGCAGGCCTCGCCGGGCCGATACATGGTCCGGTCAGGGTCCGTTTATCTTTTTCAGATTAAGGTGCCGAAAGAGATCATCGCCGATCGCCCTGTCATCCGCATCAGCCTCGGAGCCAGACAATACCGGCAGGCCCGAAGGCTCGCGGACCTGATGGCGGCAGAAGCGCGACTCCTGTTCGATAAGGTGAGGCGGAAAAATATGGCTGACAACGGTAAAGGCGGCGAAGCCGAAGCTGGTGACGATACCTTCTGCAATGAAAGCCTCACCCGGTCAGCGGCTGAAATGACAGGCTACCTCAAGGCACACCTGATGATCGCGGAGCATGAGGCTCCCGAGCCGACCGCCGAGGAACGAAAAAAAGACCCAGGGGATCCGCGAACTGGCCCTTCTCTCGCGCGAAATGGAGGCGCTGAAAAAGGGGCGGCCATACAACGAACTGATCATGTCGAATGCCGACTATCTTAAGGCGCAGGCGCTTCGCAAGCTGACACCGCCCACGGGACCTCGTCTGGGTTCACCCTCTCCAGTATCCGCCTACCAACTTCCGAAGACGGCCAGTGCAGCCGCCGCGGCTGACATCCCTTACCTGCCCCTCGACGATGATGATGAGGAGGAAGAAGACCAGTACGACGAATTTGGCAACAGAATTCCAGACTTCCTGCTCGACCGGCGCTACGTCAAACGCCGCAAATCGAGAAAGCCGCGTTTCAGCCGCATTGCCGCTGACTACATGGAAAAGCGCGCCAGGAAGAAGGGCGCGGAAAATAAGGATGTCCGCATTGCACGCACTCGGCTCGAGGTCTTTATCGAAATTATCGGTGACCATCCGGTGGATACCTATACGAGCGCGGATCTGCAGGCATTCGTCACGAAGATGCAATGCTGGCCGGCAAATAAGAATGCACGCCGTCCCGGTGAAACGGCTTTCGACGTCCTTGAACGCAACAAGGATCTTCACCTGAAGCCAATGGCCCTTAACACGCTGAAGAACGGCTATGTAGCCGTCGTCGCCGCAGCGCTTCGGTCAGCGATGACCAAATATTCTTATCGCGATCCGTTCGGGGGAGCACGAATCGATTATCCGGACACAGCCGCGCCTCCGGTTTCGGCGGAACCACTCAGCGCCGAGAAGATCAGCAAAATCTTCCAGCTCGGGGTCGAAACCGGGATCATGGAAAACTTCATGCTTCCCCTGCTCGGCCATCTCACCGGCCGGCGTCTGGGCCTGCTCATCCATCTCATCGGCAACGACTTCCGGGAGAAATATCCGGGTGTTTGGGTAGCGCAAACGGCTGGCATCACCGAAGTGAATGGCACATTCAAACGGGTGCCCTACAAAACTAACGCCAGTACCGGCTTCTTCGTTCTGCATGACTTCTTCAAGGACATCGGTTTCATCGATTGGGCGGTCAGCCAAGGTGACAAGTTCCTCATCCCCGGTCTTATGAGGCTCAAGGATCCCAGCAAGAGCGGCTCCTCCTACATGCAACGCCTATTTGCCAAGGCCGGCGTCGCCGGCGACCGGAGAGAAGTCTTCCATTCCCTTCGTGGTGGGCACATCGATGAGATGCTGGACGCAAAGATCGATGAACGCGTCCGCAAGCTCCAGGTTGGCCATGAGCTCAGCGGCGATGTACACATGAAATATGGAACGAAGTCGCTCAACGAAGCAAGGTCGCGGGATCTTGCACGCCTGCCGCTTAATCCGGACATCGACTTTTCGGTCTTTCAAGGCCTGAACTTCGGAAAGTTGGCCAGGAACAAGCGAACCATGGGCCGGCAACCGCGAAAGAGGAAGCGTTAGGACTTTCCCAAGTTTCTTCGTGCGGGCGGAAAGCCTCTGCACATCAGGTCTTGGTTCGAAGCCTCGGACGGCTTTCTGCGTCCGTACTGAACCGCACCGGGTTTGCCGGAGGCCATTTCGTTTAAGTTACGCAGCCATGGCTGCTTCGTCCAACATGGCGTAATACTGATCCTCGGCTTCGGCTGGCGGTATATTGCCGATGGGCTCCAAAAGCCGTCGGTGGTTGAACCAGTCTACCCATTCCAAGGTAGCGAACTCGACCGCTTCGAAGCTCCTCCATGGTCCACGCCGATGAATGACCTCGGCCTTGTAAAGACCGTTGATCGTTTCTGCGAGGGCGTTGTCGTAGCTGTCGCCGACGCTTCCGACAGTTGGCTCGATACCTGCTTCTGCCAACCGCTCGGAATAGCGAATGGACACGTATTGAACACCGCGATCCGGGTGATGCACGAGGCCGCCGCCATGAGCGGGACGCCGATCATGAAGAGCCTGCTCGAGGGCATCGAGGACAAAGCCTGCATGTGCCGTGCGGCTCGCCCGCCATCCGACAATGCGGCGGGCGAAGACGTCGATCACGAAGGCCACGTAGACGAAGTCCTGCCAATTGGCGACATAGGTAAAATCCGAAACCCACAGCCTGTTTGGTGCAGGGGCTTTGAACTGGCGGTTCACGCGGTCAAGCGGGCTCGGAGCCGTCTTGTCCGGGAATGTCGTGCGGACCGGCTTTCCTCGAATGATCCCCTGCAGGCTCATCGACCTCATAAGTCTGGCGACCGTGCAGCGGGCGACATCGAAGCCTTCACGCTTCAATTGCCGCCAGACCTTGCGAACGCCATAGACGCGGAAGTTCTGCTCGAAGACACGACGTATCTCGATCTTCAGGCTGATATCGCTGCGGGCACGGATCGACAGGCGATCCACGTACAGTCGCTTGGCGACGTTCTCGTAATAGGTTGATGGGGCAATCGGCAGTAGGTTGCAGATCGGCTCGACCCCGAACACGCCACGGTGTTCGTCGATGAACGAGATCATCGCTTGAAGGGGCGGTCGAGCTCCGCCTGGGCGAAATAAGCAGACGCCTTGCGCAATATCTCGTTGGCTTAACGAAGCTCGCGGTTCTCACGCTCCAGAGCCTTCATCTTCTCGGCCACGTCACTCGGCAGGCCTGCTCGTTTGCCGGTGTCGACCTCGGTCTTCTTCACCCATTCATGCAGCGTGGCGGGTGAGCAGCCGATCTTGGCCGCAATAGATGAAACGGCAGCCCACCGCGAAGGGTGCTCGGCTTCGTGATCCAGCACCATACGAATGGCACGTTGACGGACTTAAGGTAAAAACTTGTTCGTTGTCTTGCTCATAATGGCTCCACTTTCTCAGAAGTTGGAGCCTCCGGCAAACCCGGTGCGGTTCATACTGATGTAAAGCGGCTATAGAAATCTGATTCGGAATCAAACGTCGTTTTATGGAGTAATGAGAGGAGAAAACGAATTCCAGGCAAACTACGTTTGCGATAGGGTGACAGAGTTCCTGCAGATGACAACCAAATTGCAAGCAATCGGAAACCGGCTCAGCCCAGGTCGTCGCCATCGTCTGAAAAAAGCAGATGGGCCTTCCTTCGGAAGGGCGAGCCACCGCTCCGGTACTTGCGAAAGAGATCATCGAGGACCTCATCGCACGCCTTCTCATCAAACCCTTGTTCCACCAACATCATCACCATTCGATCGCGGAACTTCTCCAGCTCCTTAAGCTGGTTCTTCTCGATCGCCCCGCGGACCAGCCAGAAGAGTGCTATGCGGGCGACGTCGTCCCGGCTGGGGCGCTTCTCCTGCTTCTGCTTGCGCCGCAGTTCCCTCTGCCGCTCGCGCTGTTTGTCGAGCCGCGTATCGTCCGGCTGCCTTGCCATATGCATCCCCCTTTCCGATCGCCGCCACCGGCTCTTACTGCCAGATAGCCCTTGCCTCTGAATCAGCAATGTTGAGATTGGAATCGGATGTTCGCAATTTGTCTTAAGTCACCCAGACATTGATACAGGTCGTTTCAATGTGCCCGCGCGTCAAAGCAAACCGTTGGGCCGCCGCAATCAGTCGAGGGCGAGAACGCTTTCTAGAACCGAACGGGCTTCCGCGAGCAGGCCATCGACCTCGAGCAAGTGCTCTGAGAAGATCAGCGCCGAGAAAGTCTCCCACCATGGCTGCCATGCGGAACCGGCCGGCGGCCATGACGGTTGAACGAGATCCGGAACGGTCGAGCTACGGAAGGGAAGCAGGGCTATGCTCTCGAATTGGGCCTGCGCCTCCTCGGCGGCAATGGTCAGCTTTCTACGGATTTCCTGGGCTTCGCCTGCGTCGTCGGCGTGGACCTCCAACTCATCGATCAAAGCAATCATCGTGGCGACCGTATCGCTGAAAAGAGCTATGCCATTTCGAACTTTGAGCGCGGCCAAATCTTCCAGAGCCGTCATGCTTCGCCGCAATAGGGGGTGGGTGACAGGATCGCCAGCAACAGGATCAGCATGGCCAAGGAGCGCATCAAGCACATTCGTGGATACCGTCGCATAGGTCTGTATGGTATTGACGCCGAGTTCGATGTCTTCGTCCGTCCCATTGCTGAGGGCAATCACCACATCCTTGGTAGCGCCGAGTTTCACGAGGCGGCTTCGGCGCGGACGGAGCCATGCCGAGGCCGACATTACTGCCTAGCACTCTGACCAATCAAGGCCGCAACGCTGCTCAGCCCAAGGCTGCAAGGCCGCTTCGCCGGCTTCATTTTCGGCCGCCTCAAGGAGCTCACCGAGATCGATGAAGCTTTCGGGCTTTTCACGATCGAGACCGGCGATTTGCTCCGCTAGGATCTCCAACTGCATTGCCTTGTGAGAGGGAATGCCAAAGGCGCTGTAGTCGAACATGGGGGTTCCTTGCAGTTGATGGGAAGGGGCGGGTAAGGATTTCAGAAACGGAAGTCGTATTGGCCGCACGTTAAGCCTTGGTGAACGGGATGCGCGGATGTCAGTTAATCCTCCTGGTCCATGGAAACGGCGGCAATGACGATTGCGAAGGAATCGGATTTCCGGAATCTTGAATCACCGGCGCAGAGTTCGGAATCGAATGATCGCAATTTGTTTTGACTTGCGGGCACGTTGAGATGACGTGAGACAATGTTGTCCCACGTCATTCCGATTTCAGCGGTGTTCGGGGCCGGCTCCGGCTTCTTCCAAAATCCGCACGACGTCAGCGCCTTCCAGCGCCTGGGCCTCGACCAGCGCCGCAGCCAGTGCGTCGAGAGTGGCGCGATGGCGAGAGATGATCTCACCTGCCCTTTCCTGCGCCTGCTCCAGCCTGGCATGAATGCGGATTGCAAGTCCCCGGTCATGATCGAGGACAACTGTGTTGTCCTTCGACGGCCGGTAGAGCAGTGGCAGGTCTTCGCCAAGGCCCCATGTCCGCTCAATAGACACGGCTAGATTGGTGGCACGGGCGAGATCGCAGTCGTTGGTCCCTCCGGCTCCAGCCCCCGGCTTGCCGAAGACGATGATCTCGGCGGCCCGGCCGGCCATCAACATCGCGATGGTGTCGTCGGCCATGGAGAGCGAATGCGCCCGATCTGCCCGGAAGCCAAGATTGCCAAAGGCCCCGCTGCTGGAGTCGATTGTCACGCCAAGGATAGGACCGATTTGCAGGACATGATGGACGAGCGCATGGCCTTCTTCATGAACCGCATGCAGGCGGAGGAGCTCAGGCGATTGCGGCGGGCGTGACAGCCGCAGGCTGATCTCGAGATCGGCAATGGAAACGGCGCGCTTTTCGCGTCGGGCTTTTAGCCGGGCCTCGCGGACGACGCGTTCGACGTCCGCACCGGTCATGCCCATTGCCCTCGTCGCCAGCCGCTTCAGAACCGAGTTGTGGGCTTGGCCGTTTGCCACCAGCAGAGCCGCTGTCGTCGACTCAATGGTCTTGTTGAGCGCGCTTGTCACTGTCCGATCCTCCGTGCATTGTTTCCGGATGCCGTTTTGGATCGTTTGATGTCGCCGTCACCGGCGTTGATGTCGGCCTCCGGCCTGGCCGTCCCATCGACCGGAGCATTTTCGCGATGCTCGGCATCTTCCGCCAGCAGGCGAGCGAGATCGCCTCCGAGGTGATGCGCCCAGATGCCGGCAAGCGTTTCGATGTCTGGACGCGGGAGTTCAATATGGGTCTCCAGCCTGCCGGCACGGCGTAGTGCCTCGTCGATCTGATGCGGAAGATTGGTCGCTCCAACGACAATGACGCCTTCGGCCTTTACAGCACCGGCCAGAAGTTCCAGCGCCTTGTTGACCACAGCGTTCCAGTAGTCAGCATATTCTCGTTCGGCGGGTCGACGCTTGCCGATGCCGTCGATCTCATCGACGAAGAGAATGCTTGGAGACAACGCCTTCGCCTCTTCAAACGTCTTGGCCATTCTGCGGATCACATCATCGAGATGGCCGCCTTCCAGCCATGTCGATACGGATGTCACCACCAAGGGGATCTGCAGTGTGTTGCAAAGCGCCCTTGCGAAGGTCGTCTTGCCCGTTCCCGGAGGACCGGAAAGCAGCAGCTTTGTGCTCATATCGGCCCATGCCAGTCCACCGGCCAGATAATCGGTCAGGTCGGCCTTCAGGCCGAGCGCCCAGTCACGAGCTGAGCCGTAGCCAGAGAGGGTTTCGACGGAAAGCGGTGGCCGGACGCTTTCGGATGCTGCGCCTAATGACGCCGGTCCGATCTCTTCCGGCTGAATGACCTCCGCGCCGGACGGCTTGTCCCTCCGCCAGTCTCGTCCAGCCGATTTCTTGTCATCGCCCTTTGGCTTAGAAGACGAGGTCTTAACCTTTGCTGAGGAGCTGTTGGCGGCTTCTCGCATCGTGCCAGAGGATGCGGCGGCGAGATCAAAATCGAACTCACCGTCCGGACCGCTGTCATTGTTGTCGCCGTCACCCTCATCTTCCGCATTGCGCGCAGCCAGCGCCGACAGAACATTCAACGCCGCTGTCGCTCGCCGTCCAGGACGGAAGGCCAGCAGAAGATCGTCAAACGTCAAAGTCCAGACAGCGAGTTTTTCCGGCAGTTTGGCAAATACCGCCCGGCCCACCTCTCCATAGATCACCGTCACGATGTCTTCGATCAGCGTCCGGTCAATGCGGCGGATGAACAGGTTCAAGTCGGAGGTGAGCATGATCATATCCGGCAGCTTATCCGGCCGGTCCGAGGTCGCAAGGATCGGCATGTCGCGCGACAGAGTGTTGACCAGACGGCGGCGCATGGACTCGGATGTGATCCGCGACAGACCGTGACTGTCGTAGTGAACGGCGCGGCGGCCTTCCTTGTCTTCGTCAGGATAGTATTCACCGCGGTCATGGCCCATGCCACCATTAGCAAAGTTCCAGCCGTTACCCCCGGCAATGCCGGTCTCCTCTATCAAGCGGACAATCTGGTCCTCGACGCCATCGATCTCGGATTGAATGGCGACAAACGGTGCCGGGGATCGCAGCAAGCGCATCGCGTCACGCAGGGCCAGGCATCTGTCCCGCATCGCCCGCGCCAGCATGAGCGCCGTGATCATATGGCTGACCAGCGGCGATGCACCAGCTTCGCCGACGAGACGCACCGCATAAGACCGGTGCCAGTCCTCATCTTTGACTGCGCTATCCACCGTTTCGGGGTGGCTACGGCCAAGACCATACAGGCGACCCGCACTAAATCGGCCTTGCATCGCGGCGTCACCAAATCCGACCGCCGAAGGTTTGGGGGATACGACCTCCCTCGATCCTTGCAGGTATGAACCGAATTGCTTGCGTAGCCACACGACATCATCTTCCAGGTTCATGGTCAGCCGCGAGGTGTCGAAGGCGGGCGCATAGTGCCGCACCAAGCTCCCATTCCACTCGACGATCTTGAGCATCAGGAGACCATTTGCCAGAGCGGCGCGCCGGGTCTTGCGGCGGGTGTCCTGCTGCAGGCGTCGCATGAAGAAACGGCCGACCTTATCCATGGGACGTCTTCCCTGCAGCTTTGCGGGCTGTCGCGGAAATAATTTCCGGGAAACGCTCGCGACGTATGCGCGAACGGCGCAACGGACGTTCTTCGGGATCGGGCTCCGGAACCGACGCCAGCGCCTGCATGACGCGATCGTGCGCCGATCTACGGCGGCGGCTAACTTGCGTCTCCGGAATGGTGACCTGCTCCATCCGGCGACCACGCTCAAGCCAATCGAGAACCATGCGGCAAGCCGGATTGCCCAGTTCGACATGAAGCGCCAGCCGCTTGAGAATGAGCGGCGGTACTTCGCCGTTAAAGAGTGCCCCCTGTCGAGCGAAGGCCAGCGCAAGCCCGATCAGCGTTGCGGGATCGCCTGCAGCTTCGAGGTCGACATTGGACGGCCCGGAAACATCTGAACCGGGATGGACGTCATCACAACGGAAGCCGGAGGTGGGGTGGCAATAAATGTGTTTGGAAGACATGAGGGCTCCTTGGCCGGTCCGGCTCAAACCGGGCGACATCAAAAGAAGAGGAATGGGGATGAAGAACTGGCGGGACCGGAGGCCGTTGGCGCTAACGCTAGCGCCCGTGGCTTCGGCCTTCAGGCGTCAGTGTATCCGCGAGCCGCGCGCAAAGCCGACCTTGATCCGGAACGGCAGGACAAGCGGGCCGTCTTCCACTCTGCCATCGAGGGGATCAACGTCGTTGAGATGTCCGGTCCCGGCTGTGTCCTCCTCGTCGCCATCGTCATTCCAGCCGGTCAGATCATCCTGATCGAACCACAACGCTTACTCCTCCTCAAGACGAGCCTGCTCTTCGTGGAAGGTCCGGCTGGGTCCGTTGAGATCGATACGCAACCTCTGCACTGGCGGCGGAACCGCTAGTGCGGCCGCGCAAACGTACGGCACCTGCCCAGTGGCCGCGCGGATTGCCTTGTGAGCTTCCGCTTCGAGAACCTGGCGGACACGCACCCCGAAGCGTGACCTGAGTTCGGCCATGCAGTCGATTTCCAAAAGGTCGTCGATCTCGTCGAGCGCCCAGATGCCGTTGCCATGGTCGCTCGGCCGGCTGGCCCCGTCGATGATCGCAACGCCGACGGTGTCGATCATCATTCGCTTGTGGTTCTTGTACAGCCAATCCGGCAGGATGAGCGCTACCGCCATCATCCGGATTTTGAGTTCGTCCAGCCGGCCGGTATCAAGATAGCTGGCGAGCGAGCGCTTCAGATCGAGAATGTAGCCAACATGGCGAGACCGGTTCACGATGATGAGGTCCGGCGAGTAGCTCCCCTTCGCAGGCGCTTCGCAATCGATCGTGATGCCATCAAGGCGCGACCAGTTGTTGCCGGTCACGGTCTCCATCGCCGCCTTGACCAAAGGCAGGCGCAAAGACTGCGAAAGAACCGTGATAGACGGATTGGCCTTAGCCAGGCGCTCGACTGCCTGCTCCAGCAACTTACCCTCCCAGAAGGACACGGCCCTCACCAGCGAGGCGATCTGGACATAGTGACCGAGGATTTCGTCCTCGACAGGTTCGCCGTCGATGATGGTGGCGATGGCATTGTCGATCAGACGATCGAGATCGTCCTCGACTTCGGCGTAGGTCACCGAGTGCGGATAGCCCGCCGGAGAGGTCACACCAGCCGACACGGCTGTCTTGGGATCGGTTAGCCCTCGGGAGCCAAAGCCGAAGGGACGCAAGAAGCTGCTGTTCGGGAATACGGCGGAGATGGGAGTGTCGGCGGCAGCAAGCGCTGTATGAGATGTGTTGGTGATGAGGTTCATGGAAAGCTCCGGGATATGTTCGGACACCGACATGCAATCCGACCTCTAGGCGCACCGGTCCTCACGGCCGGAAATGCCAAGGCAGCAACGGTGGCAGCGGATGAGATGGGATCGGCGGCGTCGGTCGATGGATCAGATGACGGCGAGCGGCATACGGCGGCCGCGCAGCCGGAAGCCAAACGCCGAGGTCCGGCCGATGGAATCATTGATCTGATGGAAAGCTTCCCCGATGGGGATGGATTGGATAACTGTCGTCATAGCCCGATTCCTTTTCGTGAAGGCTGAGGGTCAGGCCCTTGTCGGTGTTACCAGCACCGGCCAGGGCCGCTTTCGTTCCGGACCATCCGGAACACTATGATCCTGGCAGGACCGGCGGTCGGGCTCAAGGACCTTTCGAGCCCAAAAGAGAACATAGCCGGTACGTGGTTAACGGCGGGCTCATCGACAAATGGTGACCATTTTCGAGGGCGGCCCGTCCAATATTAGGAAGGAATTGACATCTCACTCATTTGCTGTTTGCTCAAGAGCAATCATGAGGTGCACCAATCATGCTTCCCGGTTTGGGCATAGAGTTCGCGGATGTCATTCTGCAATTAGCGGTTGACGCTCCGTACTTCGCTACCTGCATCGTCCGCCCCCCCACAAATATTTCAGCAAGTTACTCCAAACCTCTCAGTTCCACGCTCTACATCTCACCGATGGTTTACTCGGAGCACTTGTCACAGAAGGTCTTTCGATTTATTCCGAGACGATGCCCTGCGGGGCAGAATGCGCGTTGTGCACCATCGGCGATTATCCCCTACGAACACTTGATGCTGTTCGCGAGATTCCGCGCCGCACTATCGAGATTGGAAAAATGATAAAACGTATACACTTCGACAACATCGAGATTGCGATTATCGTCTACAGCAAATTCCGGTCCGAAGGCGTCAAATTCGTGACTGACGAGGGATATTCACAGCAGCTTGCATATATGAATAGGCCGAAAGGTGAGTACATTCGACCACACTATCACAATACGAATGCGCGCTCCGTACATTTTACCCAGGAGGTGCTGGTGCTGCGGAGCGGAAGGCTCCGGGTGGACTTTTACAGCCCTAACCAGCAATATTTTGGCTCCGAGGAACTTGGCCCCGGTGATGTACTTATGCTGGCTGCGGGCGGGCACGCTTTCAAGATCTTGGAGCCTGTAGAAATGCTGGAAATCAAGCAAGGACCCTATGCTGGCAATAACGACAAGACCATCTTCGAGGGCATTTCTGAGGACGGCATATGCCCCGTAAGCGCGTCATGTTTTTCAATTGACGACAAATAACAGAAGTAAGCCAATGATCCCCGTGAACACGCCCTTGCTTAAAGGAAACGAAGCCAAATACCTTGCGCAATGCATCGAAACGGGCTGGATTTCATCTGAAGGTCCTTTTGTGCGTAGATTCGAACAGCTATTCGCCGAAAAAGTCGGTCGCGCCGACGGCGTCGCAGTGGCAAACGGTAGCTGCGCACTTGATGTTGCTGTGAAGGCGCTGGAGATTGGGCCGGGTGACGAAGTCATCATGCCGACATTCACGATCATCTCCTGCGCAGGTGCTATTATTCGGGCTGGCGCAACCCCAGTGGTTGTGGATTGTGACGCCGGCACTTGGAATATGACGGCAGAGGGGGTTCGAGAAAAAATAACAGCGCGCACCAAGGCTATAATGGTTGTTCACATATATGGTCTCCCGGTGGACATGGAGCCGATCCTCAAACTCGCCCTCGAGTACGGCTTGAAGATCATTGAGGACGCAGCAGAAGTGCATGGTCAGACATACAAGGGCAAACCGTGCGGAAGCTTTGGGGACATCAGTACATTCAGCTTCTACCCAAACAAGCATGTCACAACGGGCGAAGGTGGCATGGTGATGGCGGACGACCCGGTGCTTTTGGAGAGATGCCGTTCGCTGAGAAATCTTTGCTTTAATGAGCAACAGCGTTTCGTACATCATGAATTGGGCTGGAACTATAGGATGTCCAACCTGCAGGCGGCGGTCGGCTTGGCGCAATTGGAACAACTGGATTCTTTCATCTTACGAAAACGTGCGATCGGGGCTCGCTACCAGGAGATGCTGGGAGACCTCGACTGCTTCGATTTCGCACCGGTCGCAACGAACTATGCCGATAACATATATTGGGTATTCGGCCTCGTCGTCCGACCATCGGCAAGACGGAGCAAACCGGAAATCGTCGCGGAACTGGCGAAGCAAAAAATTGGAACGCGTCCGTTTTTCTGGCCAATGCATCGGCAGCCCGTCTTTGAGAAGATGGGGCTCTTTGTTGGCGAGCGATATCCGAATGCGGAATATATTGCTGAGAACGGTTTCTATCTCCCGAGTGGCCTTGGCCTGTCAGACGACGACATCGACGCCGTTGCAAAGGCACTGCGAGCGTTTGCAGCATGACCGCATTCTCGAATTATGCCGAAATTTACGATCTGCTAAATGCAGAGAAGGACTATGAAAGCGAAACTCGATTCGTGTCCGCCCTTCTTAGAGAGGATTCCCCCACAATTCGAACGATATTGAATCTCGGATGTGGAACAGGGCGTCATGACCTCCTGCTTGCCCGTGACAGTTTTGACGTACTAGGCATCGAACTCAGTTCCAGCATGCTCGCGGAAGCAGAGAACCGACGCTTGGAGGCCAGCGAATTCGCGAACAACCTATCCTTCGCTCTTGGCGACCTTCGGCGATATAATGGGAACCGGCACTTTGACGCGGTCATTTCGCTATTTCACGTGTTGAGCTATCAAACGGAAGACGACGATGCTGCCGCAGCCTTCAGCACCATAAGTCGGCACATGCGGGCTGGATCGGTCGGGCTCTTCGATCTGTGGCATGGCCCCGCGGTTGAAAACATGAAGCCGGAAGTTCGGGTGCGCCGGGCTGAAAACGATGCCATCAAAGTGACGAGACTTGCAGAACCGCAGCATATCGCCGACAAGCATCTCGTGAACGTGAAATTCACATTTTTTGTCGAGGACAAGTTGACGCGATCGATATCCAGTTTCGAGGAAGTGCATCCGATGCGCTACTTTTTCCCAGACGAGATTAACCGGTACATTCGTGACGGAGGTTTGACCCTTACGCAAACCGGGGAGTGGATGACGAGAAACGCCCCAAGTGAGCGGACTTGGAGCGTTTACTATCTGGTGGAAAAAGAAAAATCGTGACTGCCGTGGAATATCCAACAGTTTCGGCAACCCGCTTCAAACTGGCAGTTATTCTCGACAAGAGAATCACAATCGGTGGAGGCTTCAACCAAGCGCTGACGGCCGCGCAGCAGATACTGCGCATCGCGCCAGAGAGTTTTGACGTTGAACTGTTCACGAACATCAAATCCAACATCCGATCATTAGCCGAAAACGGCTTGTCCGTGACCTATCTTGCCGAACCGCGGCGAAGCCTGTTCAGTAGGGTTCGGCGAGCGTTTACCCCAAGAGGGAAGCGCCTGGAAACCACACTCGATTTCGATCTGGAAATGGAAACTCGCGGTGTCGATCTGGTGTACTTCACCTCTCCTAGCGCATATGCGCTGGATCTCAAGACAATACCCTACATATTTACTATCTGGGATTTATGCCACCTGGAACACCCAGAATTCCCGGAAGCTGCTGCGAGAGATGAATTTGCGAAACGCGAAGCACGTTATTCGCGTGCAATACCGAGAGCGTTCCTCAATATAACTGACAGCAGGCATACGACGGAGCTGGCTTGTCACCGCTATGGCGTACAGAGAACCCGCTTTCTCGATATGCCGTTTTCTCCTGCCGCCTTCACAGACCGACAGCTGCAGGCTTCGCCTTTAGCAGTCCAAGACGTGATGAATCGATATAGGCTGTCGCCAGGATACTTCTTCTATCCGGCTCAATTTTGGGACCACAAGAACCATGTCCGTTTGCTCCAAGCAGCCGCGGAACTCAAGCAAAGGACGGGCAGCGCGCCCGATCTGGTATTTGCGGGAAGCGATCAAGGCCATAGAAACACTATCGAGATGCTTGCCACAGAATTGGGAGTCGCCGAGACAACCTACTTCATAGGATTTGTTCCGACGGAAGACATGCCAGCGCTGTATGAAGCTGCCGTAGCACTCGCAATGCCCACGTATTTCGGGCCATCAAACCTTCCGCCAATGGAGGCCTGGATATTTGGCAAACCGGTGCTTTATCCGCACACCTTTGTCGATTTCGTAGGCGATGCGGCAATTCTTTTTGATCCGGATGACGCGCATTCGCTCGCGGACGCGATGAACACGGTTCTTACTGACGAAAATCCTGACGACTGGAAGGAAAGGGGAGCAAAGCGCCTGGAGCACTTCTCTATGCTTCGAAGTTTATCTGAAGATAAACTTCTCATTTCACTTTTGAAAATTCGAAATCGAATCGCATTAATAAAACAGTAGTATTGGAAAACCGTTTTTGAATGCTAAAGTCGAATCCGATCATGGGTGCCGATCAGTGCATCGTATCCGGCGGCGCCGAAATAATTCTGACATTCGTTTGGCGTGGAGAGCCTGAGTAGCCGACCGATGGTGTTACAGAGGCCGCCGATCGAGCACTCGGCGGCCTTTCGCAACAGTGTCTTGAGTTTGGAGAGGGCGTTTTCGATGGGATTGAAATCCGGACTGTAGGGCGGAAGTTATTCGAGGTTCTGCGAAGAGAAATGTTTCTCCACCCCCGAAAGTCGCCCATGCTGCAATCTGATTGATGGATTGCGCACTAAGCTGTTTCGGAGGGTGCTCTCAGAGGCGAACCACAAAGTTTCTGAGGATAAAGTGTTCAACGGAGGATCCGATGGGAATGTTAAGCAAATCCTGTCGAAATTTGTTTCTGATAGAATATCGACAGATATTGATTCAGAAGAAATGTTACGCTTGAAAAGAGCGATAATATACAGGAACAATTTTGATTATCCTCCCGATAAATCTGTTATTTTTTTACGACACATAAATGTGCGAGCACATTTTTCTCCAGGCTTCTATCAAAAATTGGATCAGACAAACCATTGCGTCACATTGATTATGCAGGGATGCTTTATCTCGCGGGCAATAGCATTGACGTGGGGGATCAATTCCAATTTATGACTGATAGTGAAAAAATTCTGTTTTCTCAATACGGAGATATTTATGGCCCTTTGAGAAAGCCAATCGATATCGAAAGAATCGAAGATTTCAAAACCATATTCTTCTTAAGAGAGCCGCGGGATGTTTTGGTAAGCGCCTAATACTCTTTCGGATTTTCACACGGAGTTCCGTTAAACAGTGAACGAGCGAATAAGTTCCAAATTGAAAGAGAAAAAAAATAAAGCAAGAAGGGATAGATGTTTACTGTAAAAGGGCTGTATCCGAGTGGATAATCCCGACTTATGAACGCTATAGATTGATAACAGATCGATCTGGTGGACTACTTCTTACCTATAATGAGTTTGTTTACACACCATAAATATTTTCAGAGCGCCTTGTAGATTTCATAAATATCAAAGACAGCGCCATTAGAAAAAATATAATAGGTATGGTCGTAAATGAAAACAAAATTAGCAGAAACAATGACCAGAACGCCCCTTTGAAGCACAAGCGCTCCGGACTCAGCAATCAATTCGTAAAAGAACTTGAGGGTGATACGGTACAATATATAAATTATGTGCTAATTGAACAATTGAAATATTGGGGATTCGAACAAAATTAACTTTCCCGAAAACTTTTTATCATGCCAAGCACAGATGCAAAAAGCGCTTGAGTGACTTATTGCACAGACATCACATGGGGATGGATGAACGTTATTCACACGCGAACAGATCTCCGATCTGCCTAGATGATCTCGCCCTGAACTTCACGCGGTCTGGAAACCCACCAACAATGCTCCTATCAAACGCTTGAATCCGTGCTGTTTTCGAACTCTTGACGATGCCGGTAGAAAACGGAGGGTTGACAGAGAGGCGACAAGGCGCTTCGCTCTCATATCAGTATTGGTGACAAACCGCCGATATTGGTTATGAACGAATCTGACGCACCCAGTCCGAGATGAGCAGAAAATCCGGGAAAGCCCCCCCGGCGCAAGTTCGGATTATATCTAAATTAAACCCATCACATAGGTAGTTATTCAAAATGGTACTACGCGGTAAGCTGGGCCTGAAGAAGAGAAGAGATATCCAGAATGCTTATGATGACGTCCCGGAGAACCCTCTACATTCTGACTTGTACTTAGTATCATTCCCAAAATCAGGCGTAACCTGGCTAACATTCATATTTGCAAACCTAATAGCAAAAATGAATAATGATGCAACAATAATAAACTTCTTTAATGTTGATGACTATGTTCCAGATATACACGTATCTCGTCATTTAGATTCAAGAAAATCAAATTTTTTTCCCTATTTTCGTATCATTAAGAGCCACTCTCCCTACAATCCCGCCTACAGAAAAAACATATACCTAATAAGAAACCCTGTAAATGTATTGATTTCTTATTATAAATTTCTGTCTTACATAGGAAAACCGTATCAAGGCAGCTTCGAAAAATTCGTAGAAGATCCCCGTTACGGGGTTGAGGCGTGGCGCGAACATGTCAATTCATGGGTTCGCTCTCCACCAAGTCGCATGGTGACATTTGTCAGATTTGAGGACCTGCGCTCGGATACAGTGAGCGCGCTAAAAGGCTTGACATGGAAACTGGGTGTGGAGATTCCACAAAGCGTCATAGAGGCGGCAATTGACGCGTCCTCGCTCGAGAGCATGAAGAACCTGGAGTTGCTTCAAATCAGCGGCCTGGACGGGATTCGTTTCAGCAAAACAGCAAATTTTGTTGGAGACGGAAAGATCTCCACAGACGAAGCAACCATATCGGAGCAAGCAACGAAAAAAATTCTAGAGGCGACAACGAAAGAAAGAGCGTTGTTCGGGTATCAGTGAGTCGCCACTTGAGAGATTGAAACCGGCAAAAGAGCCTTTGGTGGAGGAAGAGACGGGGTTTTCGGTCACGAAATGGTGCATCTGCCTTGCGATGCCCGTGAAAGGCTGGAAGATTGGCGAAAGCACTATCAACAAAATTCGCTGCATCGGCGGGTCGAGCACTGAAACCGGTTTGGACATGGCGGCACCTCCCCCTCAATCCGCATCCCTCATGATGACGATAAGGGAAATCGTGAAAATCCGACTTCTATTCAACGCGACTTTCAAAGGGAGACACGTTGTCGTAAGGCTCCGGGAGTAGTCGTAGGAGAACATTATTGATTTCACATAGCCACCGTTTCATATTCATCCACGTCTATAAAGTCGCTGGAACCTCCGTTAGGGCTGCCTTGGAACACTATGTCGACGGGCTCGGACCAAGAAGAAGGTCTATGAACAAATTTGCCCGACGCCTGATCGGAACTGACGTCATAAAGCCTTTTCATCAGCCTTTGCACGGACATGCAACTGCACGAGAGTATAAGGATTTCTTGGGTGAGAAATATT
The DNA here is from genome assembly GCF_052908375.1 of Rhizobium sp. PAMB 3174. NCBI lineage: Bacteria > Pseudomonadati > Pseudomonadota > Alphaproteobacteria > Hyphomicrobiales > Rhizobiaceae > Rhizobium > Rhizobium sp. PAMB 3174. The sequence goes on from NZ_CM128608.1 coordinate 2,335,084, forward strand.
TTGACTATTTCTCTTTTGCGTTTGTGCGCAATCCTTTCGATTGGCAAGTTTCTTTGTATGAATACGCCAGGCAATCAAAGAGCCATTATCAACACGAGCTTCACAAGCGAATGAATTTTGAGGAATATATTCGATGGAGGTGTTCCGAAGATCGAAATCTACAAAGAGACTTTATTTTCGATAACGATGGGTCAAAGTTGGTGAATTTTGTCGGCAGATTTGAGAATATGAACAATGATTTTCGGTTCGCCTGTCAAAAGATAGGTATATCCTGCGACCTTCCTCACAAGAAACGGTCGGCAAGGAGCAATGCATCGCAATATTACAATAGTGAGACCCATAAGCTCGTGGCAGATGCATTTTCTGCAGACTTCGAGGAATTCGGTTACAGCAAGGAACTCATTGATGTTGCTTAACATGGTCAATTGTTCAGGAACCATAAGTTGGTGCTGTTCACCAAGACGAGAATTGATTCGGCTCGCTACGATGTCGTGAGATTGTTCCCGCCCCCCCTGAAACGACACCACATCAAAATTGGAACTCTGCGGATTATTCCGCTATTCGCAGTTATTGGCATCAAACGGAGCCAAATAGAAAAATGAGGTTCTCTTGTCTAAACTCAAGATTACAATTGTAACCCCAGCATATAAAAGCGCCGAAACGATAGAGGAAACCATAAACTCTGTCATTTTTCAGGCTTATGCCAACAAGGAATATATCATTGTTGATGGTCATGGCGATCACACCGGTGAGATATTGAAGTCTTACGATTCCCACATCGACTGGTGGTGCAGTGAGCCGGACGATGGTCAGTATGCGGCCATAAAAAAGGGGTTTTCCAAAGCAACAGGGGATGTCTTCTTCTGGCTTAACGCGGATGACAAGCTACTTCCTGGTGCCTTAGAGGTTGTTGCAGACATCTTTGAATCTCATCCGAAGATTGAGTGGCTATCGAGCTTGGCTCCAGGACATTACGATTCAAAAGGCTACTATCAGGGGCACGGCAATATCCCAGGTTTCTCAAAAGAGGCGTTTCTCGATGGATATTTCCTACCGGAAGATGGGCGGCGAGGGAAATGGATACAGCAAGAATCGACTTTTTTCCGTCGAAGCTTGTGGGAAAAAAATGCAGATTCGTTTGGAGAGCTCAGGCTAGCCGGAGACTTCGCATTGTGGTGCGAATTTTACAAGTCGACAGACCTCTATGGTGTGACATATCCACTTAGTGGCTTTCGACATAGATCGGGTCAAAGAAGTGACAGCATGGAAACCTATCTGAGGGAGGGTAAGGTCGCCCTCACCGCCTTGCGTGAGCATGAAGGTTACCAGCCCGGAAGATGCAAAAATGCTTTCCGCTCGTTTTTGACACGAATCCCGATTTTGAAGCGAAAATTGCGCGGAAAGTTCGGTTATAGCGGAAAGAAGATTAGTCGGACGCGGGCAAAGTATGAAGATGCCAGCTGGTCGAATGAGAACTATTACTGGTTTCCCTAAGCCGAACATCGTCCAGCGCAAGTCCGAAATTGCGAGCCTCCAGATTAATGGGCTGGGTCGATTAAAAATGAGGCCGCCTCAAGAACGTCCAGCAATGGATGCTTATCAAAGTACTGCTTATAGAATTGAGCGGCCCTTTCGGTACCCTGGAGGAATTCATTACGGCTTCCGGCGACAGCGACTACCGCTTTTGCATATTCTTCTATAGATGCGGCAGCTATCGCATTCCCGTGACAAAGCAAATCCGCCATTGACAAGCCAGATGCATGAACCAGTGGTTTTTGAGCCACGATAGCATCTTGAATGACGCCGGAGCCCTGCAGTCCGTAAATGCTTCTGTCATAGGGCAATAGGATCAGATCCATCGTTTTGAAAACTTCGATGAACTCGGCAGGAGAAAGTCCGGCATCCAAGGGAGATACGCTGACATCCTTACCGCTATTCACAAAAGTCTTGAGAGGGCCATAAACCCCAGAGGGGCTGAAATGATGGGCTGCCCCCTGAACGACGAACTCGAACTGTCTTGCGGTCCTTGAGCTTATGAGCCCATCCAATGCGGCCACTATCTGAGGAACGAGGGGACTACCTTTCCGCGATTTGGGCAAACCAAGAACACCAATTCTGAACTTTCTCGCCGTCGACGGCTGTTCTACCCGTGTATTGATTTCCATGCTGCAGGGAAGATAAAAGCCACCAGTTACCGGGATGCCGTATTCCGTTTTCAGGTGCTCGGCGAGTTCAAAGGTCTCACTAAACAGAGAAATTTTACTTCGATCAATCTCAGCTAGCTTTAACAGCCTTCTTCTCCGCACATTTGCACTCCTCTCACCGAGATCAGGAGCGAGGAATCGAAGGCAAATAAGTGGAGCATTGCTCTGTAACCTAGACAGGGCGTCGATGGCCGACTCAAGTGCATCAAGATCAGCGGACGGTATCATAACAACATCTTGCTCACACATGCAGCACACTCTACAAGCTTCGAGTATAGTAGCTCCATATGCAGACGAAGGTATCTTCGTGGTCACAAGTCTAGGTAGTATACGCCCTATCGAGATGAGGCGTTTGATGGAATTTCCGTAGGTTGCTTGCAGCGACATTTTATATTGCTGCATTGTATTGGCGTTAAGAGTTGCCGTAGCCGGACCAAGAAAGCCACTATAGGAAGCACCAGCCACAAAGTAAACTTCATAGCTTGGAAGCAGTTTCTTAAGTGACGCTATTTGGGTGTGGTTATGGCCAGCGTTCTCAACCAAATTTGGCTCTATGATAAGCGCTTTCCGCTTGGCGTAATGAAGGTCGATCGACACTGCTATACTCGCATGTTGCCTTATTTTTTTTGTTGGATTAACCTAACGTCCCTTTGGTGCTCACCTCGCCATCGATTGCTAACCTAGCCGTTATTCCGAGAACCTGGACCCCGTCGATTGGTTTTTCGCGCCGGATGATTACTAAGGAAGCCCCACATAATTCTTTACATACCATATGTAGGTTTCAGCAATACCGTCGGCTAATTCTGTCTTGGGTTTCCAGCCCATCGATCTGAGCTTCTGGGCGCTCATCAGCTTGCGCGGTGTTCCGTCCGGCTTTGTCAAATCGTAACTGATTGCCCCCTCGAACCCCACCGCACGACAAACGATCTTGGTGAGTTCAAGGATTGAAAGATCCGTTCCACTCCCGACGTTAACATGACCTGTGTCCGAATAATTCGCCATCAAGAACACCAGGGCATCGGCGCAGTCGTCGGCATGCAGGAATTCACGCAGCGGCGATCCCGTTCCCCAGACGACCATTTCCTTGTCGCCCCTGAGCTTCGCCTCGTGTGCCTTGCGAATCAGCGCGGGAAGGACGTGGCTGGAAGTCAGGTCGAAATTGTCGCCGGGGCCATAGAGATTGGTGGGCATGGCGGAAATGAAGTCGCAGCCATATTGCTTGCGAAAGGCCTGGGCGAGCTTGATGCCGGCGATCTTGGCGATCGCGTACCATTCATTGGTCGGCTCCAGCGGACCGGTCAGCAGCGCGTCTTCGGTGATCGGCTGCTCGGCAAGCTTCGGGTAGATGCAGGAGGAGCCGAGGAAGAGAAGCTTTTCGACCCTGGCGCGATACGACGCCTCGATGATATTGGCCTCGATCATCAGGTTGTCGTAGAGGAACTCCGCCGGGCGCGTGTCGTTGGCGAGAATGCCGCCGACCTTTGCCGCGGCCAGGAAGACGGCCTGCGGCTTCTCCCTGGCGATCCAGGCCGACGTGGCGGCCTGGTCGCGAAGATCGGCCTGGTCACGGCCGACCGTCAGGATTTCACAGTCTTCCTGCTGCAGCCGTCGCACGATCGCGGAGCCGACCATGCCGCGATGGCCGGCGACCCATACACGCTTGCCCTTAAGATCGTAGAGGCTCATGTCAGACGCCTTTCGCAACCACGTCGGACTGCATGATGCGAAGGTCTTCCACCACCATTTCGCGCGCAAGCTCCCTGACCGCGGTTTCGTGCCTCCAGCCAAGCTTCTGATGCGCCTTGCCGGGATCGCCGATCAGAAGATCGACTTCGGTCGGGCGGAAATAGCGCGGGTCGACCTCGACGAGAACCTTGCCGGTCGCCGCATCGATCCCCTTCTCCTCGACGCCCTCGCCCTGCCATTGGAGCGTGAAGCCGGCATCGGCAAAGGCCCATTCGACGAAGGTGCGCACCGGGGTCGTCTCGCCGGTCGCAAGCACATAGTCGTCCGGCTCGTCCTGCTGCAGCATCATCCACATGCCTCGCACATATTCGCGCGCATGCCCCCAGTCGCGCTTGGCGTCGAGATTGCCGAGATAGAGCTTGTCCTGCCGGCCGAGCTTGATGGCGGCGGCGGCACGGGTGATCTTGCGGGTCACGAAGGTCTCGCCGCGCAGCGGACTTTCATGGTTGAACAGGATGCCGTTCGAGGCGTGCATGCCATAGGCCTCGCGGTAGTTGACGACAATCCAATAGGCATAAAGCTTGGCGGCGGCATAGGGACTACGCGGATAAAACGGCGTCGTTTCCCGCTGCGGCACTTCCTGGACGAGGCCATAGAGTTCGGATGTCGATGCCTGGTAGAAGCGGGTCTTCTTCTCAAGCCCGAGAATGCGGATCGCTTCCAGAAGCCGCAAGGTGCCGATGCCGTCGGCGTTGGCGGTGTATTCCGGCGTCTCGAAAGACACCTGCACATGGCTCTGCGCCGCAAGATTGTAGATCTCGTCCGGCTGGGTTTCCTGAACGATGCGGATCAGATTGGTCGCATCGGTCATGTCGCCGTAATGCAGGAAGAAGCGGGCGTTCTGTTCGTGCGGGTCCTGATAGATGTTCTCGATGCGCCCGGTGTTGAAAGATGAAGAACGCCGCTTGATGCCGTGGACGACATAGCCCTTGTCGAGCAGAAGCTGGGCGAGATAGGCACCATCCTGTCCGGTGACGCCTGTGATGAGTGCGACCTTGGCTTTATCCGACATTCAATCCGTTTCCGCTGTTCTGATGTGCATCCGGCTGCACTTTGGTGCTGATACGATCATCTGCGCTGGGGCACCGTCTCAAAGACCACTGTTCGAGATGCGTTAGCCGATGTTCGAGGCAAAATAAACCTCTGGGGGCAATTTGCCGGCTTCCTTCACTCCGCGACCCAGTTCGATGTCGCGTTCGTGATCACCTTCTTGATCTTACGGTTGTTGCGCCATTCGCGGCCGATGTCGCGAATAACCGGCACATTGTTGGGCGAGAAGATGTGGTTATTGTAGGGAGCCGCGAAACGCTCCAGTGCGGAGTTGACGCCTGAGTAGAATTGCTTTTCCGGATCGCGCGACACATCCATCAAAGATGCGGCCTTGCGGGCAAAGTCACCGCGCAGGATGGAGGGTGACGTAGTGAATTTCGGAAAGCTCCTGAAGAGCGGGATCTTGATGCCGAGCAGCCGGACGTATTCGTTTCTGCGGTGCAGGTGGCCATTCTTGGCGATGTCCCAGTTCTGGTCGGCGGTGTGGAAAGAGACCTGCATAACCGTGGGATCGGCAAAGTGCTCCAGCATTTCCTCGCCGACCTTGGTAAGGGCGATCCAGTCGTCTTCAAGGTGGAAAACATAGTCGGACTTGGTGGCGCTCCACAATCGCTTCACGGCAGCACCGAAGCCCGGTGCTCCAGGAGTGAAGATTTCCGTCTGCGGAAAATGACTTTTGACGCAAGCCACGCAGGCCGCCTCGTCCTCAACATCGCCGAAGATCGGATCGACATTCACTAAGATATTGCGGATATTGAGGTTCGGAAAGACGCTTGCCGCGAAACTGTCGAGCGTCTGCCCGAGCAAATCGGGCCGCCGGCCGGCGACGATGCAAAGGTCGAGTTCACTGCTTCTCATTTCCGCTACATCCACTTCGATTGCCGCGCCCTGAAGAGAGGCGCAATCCGGGTATATTCACTGTTCATTGTGAGGGGAAGGGGTGAAGATGTTCTTGGACAAGCACGCCGAGCCGCTTATAACGGCAAATAATTTGACGCTTGCTCCGCGCCTCCAAATGACAGGAAGCGGACGACGATACGAATATGGAGACAACTGCCGTTGAATATGAGGATGCGGCTCCAAACCTGAGACAGAGATGGCCAGATACAAAAAGTTCCTGAAAACAAAAGCTCTCGAGATCAGATTATTTTTGCCGAAGGCGAAAACTGAATTTCGGACGAGTATGAAAAAATCGGACTTCTTTTCATTTGCCAATGAAAGCGCACCAACACTTGATACAGATTTACGATTTGCGTTCTTTTCACACAACAAGATTGCTCAGACATCAATCAACAGAAACTTGCTATCAAGTCGCGCCTTGATCTCCAAGGATTCCATGAATCTGTGGAATGTCGCGCTAAAGAAATATGAGCGCATGTGGGACGTGAGACAGCCGTTCGTTTTCACCATTGTGAGAAACCCATATACCCGAACGATGTCAGCCTTCTACTACTTAAAGAAAATCGGAAAGATCGGCGCGAAACGGCAATTCGACGAATTCATGCAATCCGATTTTCTGGATGTTGGCCCCGCCTTTGATCCACATTTCGATCATCAGGAAAAATTCTCCGTTCCGATTGCCAAAATGGGCTTCGACAAGGTCTTGCGCATTGAAGAGATCTCCGATCAGTGGCCGTCAGTTGCCGCGATCATCAAATCCCCCTCGACTTTACCACAATCCAACAAGACGGAAGAGACGAAGGACATCCTCTCGATGCAGCAGAGAACACGGCAGATAATCGAGGAGACCTATGCGAAGGATTTTGCAGGGCTGGGTTACCAGATCATTTCCGAATGATCCTCGCCTGATCTGCTCATAAAATCAAACCTGATGCGGAGTGGAAAGCTGCGGCGTTTTGCTGTGGGCTATCGTCATCTCCAATACACCGATGGCAATTTCGCCACCGGTGCCTTGCCTCACTTTTCGTGCGATAATCTGCATCCAGCTGGCACCCCGAGGCGCGCGTTGCTCTTACCTTGGTGCAGTCGACCATACCACCCGAAAAAGCGCCACCCCAAAAACGCGATAATCGACCGGCCCACTCCGGCAGTTGAACTTAAAAGCATCTTGATTTTGGCCATAAAATCCACGCCATTTTCGACCCCGTACATGTTGAAGTATCGCGCGAGGTATCGTAAATTCGGCTTTACACTCAGAAGGTTGACATAAGCCTCTTATTTTAAAGTAACTGGGTTAGAGTCCCATCCTCTCCTATTGTATTGCAGTCGTCATCAACCTCTATTCCGGCGGGAAAATTGGCCGGTAGCGGGACGCGAGGCAAGGAGGATACCGCAGACGCGCCAGTCGCAGCCATGAGGACCTCCGGCCTTCAAGCGACAAAACCGCCGCCTTGCAATTCGCCGCATTTTTGCGTTCATTGCCGGCTTGACGACAAGAAGCGGAAGCATGGCCTTGAAGATCATATTGCACGTCGGGATGGACAAGACCGGCACCACGTCTCTTCAGCAGAGCTTCCAGACCGGCGCCCTTCGCGGGAACGCCGTCTATGTCTGGCTCGACGGCCAGCCCAATTCTTCGCTGCCCGTCATGCATGCCGTCGAGGCGACGGAGAGCCTCAGGCTCTTCAGCAACCAGCTCGCCGCCTCCGCCAGGACCAACCTCCACATGAAGCTCAACGCCCGCAAGGCGTTCGAACGGCAACTGACCGACGCACAGGACCGGACGGCGGTTATCTCCGGCGAGTTCATCAATTATATGACGGCGGCGGAGACTGCCGACCTCCGGGCATTTCTGGCCGCCTACAGCAGCGATATCACGGTCATCGCCTATGTCCGCCGCCCCAAGGCCTACATCGAAAGCGTCATCCAGCAGATATTCAAGTATGAGTCGCTCCCATTGAGCGCGCTCGTCCAGCACGGACCGAACTACCGCAAGCGGTTCGAGAAATATGACGACATCTTCGGTCGCGAGAAGGTCATCCTGCGGGATTTCGATCCGGCGCTCTTTCCGGAAGGCTGTGTCACACGCGATTTCTGCCGGACACTTGGGCTCGACGTCGACGAAAGCCTCGTCGTGCGGGCCAATGAGAGCCTGTCCAAGCCGGCCGTGCAGATGATGAACCTCTTCCGCCGGCGCTATCCGGGCATCGTCGAGGGCAACGAGCCGCTGATCGGCAAGATGGCCGAGCTCGGCGGCGAAAAGTTCCGGCTGCATTCGAAACATTATCGGCGGCTGTTTGCCGACATGGCGGACGACCTGGCCTGGATCGGGGAGCGTGCGGGCATGGACATGTCGGAAGACATCACCCGCTACGACGGCAAAGGCGCTATCGAAAGCGAGAAAGATCTCCTCGACATCGACAAGGCCGCGGTCGCCTGGCTCATCGAACAGTCCGGGGCGACGGACAAGAAGGCCTCGCTGGTGCGCAAGCAGCCGGAGGAGATCGCCGATCTCGTCAATCGTCTGCGCCTGAAGCTGATCGCTCGGTCCGCGCCCGCCCCCGGTCTGCGCCGCCCTGCTCGCCTGCCCGGCCTGTGACGGTCGACGCGAACTGCGCCTGCCGGCATCGGGCATCTGCCCACGCACTTTGCACCCGCCGCAAAAATGGAATATTTATTTCAGCCATGCGCCTCGGGCGGCGTGGTGACGAGAGGCGAGCTTAAGAGATGCCGAATAGCAAGACGAAGCCAGCGGCGGAACCGCCACGCGATTTCGAAAGCCTGCGAAGCGTCATCCTGCAGCGCAAGGACACGATGCCGAAGCGGCTGGCGCAGGTCGCCGCCTTCGCGCTGGAGCGGCCGGACGACATCGCGTTCGGAACCGCCGCCAGCATCGCGGCGGCGGCGGACGTGCAGCCCTCGACGCTGGTGCGGCTTGCCTATCATTTCCATTTCGACGGCTTTTCCGACATGCAGCGGGTGTTCCGCGAGCGGCTGCGGGAGCGCACCTCGACCTATGAGGAGCGGCTGCACGCGCTTGAACAGAGCACCTTCGACGGCGCCGAGGCCGCCATGCTCAAAGGCTTCCTCAATGCCGCCAGCGCCTCGATCGCGAAGCTCGCCGCGACCATCGATCCCGAAACCTTCATCGCCGCCGTCGAGGTACTGGCCAGGGCAGAAACGATCTATCTCGTCGCCAAGCGGCGCTCCTACCCGCTGACCTCGCACATGGCCTACGCCTTTTCCAAGCTGAAGATCCGGCATTGCGTTGTCGCCTCGCCGAACGGCGTCGATGCGGAAACGATCGAATTCGCCACGCCGCGCGACGCCGCCATCTGCGCCTCCTTCTCGCCCTATGCGGCGGAAAGCCTGGCGCAGACCCGGGCGCTCTTTGCCCGCAAGGTACCGGTCATCGCCATCACCGATTCGGCCTTTTCCCCGCTTGCGGCCTGCGCAACCCACTGGTTCGAGGTCGCCGAGGCCGATTTTGCCGGCTTCCGCTCGCTCTCGGCGTCGGTCGCGCTTGCGAGCGCCCTGCCGGTCGCCATCGCCGAGCGGCGGATGAAATCCGCAGGATCGCCGCCGACCGCATAGATTGAAACACTTATTCCGCATTGACGAAATTTCGGAATGGGTGTTTTATTCTGTCGAAATTTCGTCTGACAAGGCGCAGCAACGCGCCACGCATGGGAGGAAGACATGTCTCGACTGGACCCCGGCTTCAAACCGGAGGCGGCACTCGACGTGATCACCATCGGCCGTTCCTCGGTCGACATTTACGGCCAGCAGATCGGCGCACGGCTCGAAGACACCGCGACCTTCGCCCGCTCGGTCGGCGGCTGCCCGTCCAACATCGCCATCGGCACCGCACGGCTGGGCCTAAAGTCAGCCGTCATCACCCGCGTCGGCGACGAGCAGATGGGCTCCTACATCAAGGAGCAGATGGCGCGCGAAGGTGTGTGCATCGACGGGATCGCCACCGACGACAAGCGCCTGACGGCGCTCGTGTTGCTCGGCGTCGAGAATGACAAGACCTTCCCGACCATCTTCTACCGCGAAAACTGCGCAGACATGGCGCTCGACGAGGGCGACATCGACGAGGGCTTCATCAAGTCGTCGCGCGCTGTGCTCGTCTCCGGCACGCATTTTTCCAAGCCCAACACGGAAGCGGCACAGAAGAAGGCGATCCGCATTGCCAAGGAGAACGGTGCGAAGGTCATCTTCGACGTCGATTACCGGCCCAACCTCTGGGGCCTTGCCGGCCACCGAGCCGGCGAGGAGCGCTACATCGCCTCCGACACCGTCTCCAGCCGGCTGAAGCCGGTGCTGGCCGATTGCGACCTGATCGTCGGCACGGAAGAGGAAGTGCTGATCGCGTCCGGCGAAGGTGATCTGCTCGCCGCCCTGAAGACGATCCGGGCGAACTCCACTGCCACCATCGTCTTGAAGCGCGGGCCGATGGGCTGCATCGTCTATGACGGCGCCATTCCCGACGACCTGGAACAGGGCATTGTCGGCCAGGGCTTTCCGATCGAGGTCTACAACACGCTCGGCGCCGGCGACAGTTTCATGTCCGGCTTCCTGCGCGGCTGGCTGAAGGGCGAGGAGCATGCGACCTCGGCCACTTGGGCGAATGCCTGCGGCGCCTTTGCCGTCTCCCGCCTGCTCTGCTCGCCGGAAATCCCGACCTTCACCGAGCTGCAGTATTTCCTCAAGCACGGCAGCCGCTACCGGGCGCTGCGCAGGGATGCGGACCTTAACCACGTCCACTGGGCTACGACGCGGGTCGCCGGGGACATTCCGCTTCTGATGGCACTCGCCATCGACCACCGCTCGCAACTGACCGACATCACCAGCGCGCTCGGCGTCGGTGAAGACAGGATTTCCGAATTCAAGCGGCTGGCGGTCGCCGCCGCAGCGCGTGTCGCCAAGGGGCGTCCGGGCTACGGTATGCTGATCGACGAGCGCTTCGGCCGCGACGCCTTCTTCGATGCGGCGAAGCAGAATTTCAGCTGGATCGGCCGGCCCGTCGAATTGCCGGGCTCGAAGCCGCTCCGGTTCGAATTCTCGCAGGATATCGGCTCGCAGCTCGTTTCCTGGCCGGTCGGGCATTGCATCAAGTGCCTGTGCTTCTATCATCCCGACGACCCGGCGACGCTAAAGGAAGAGCAGCAGCAGAAGCTGCTGGCGCTCTTCGAGGCGGCCCGCAAGGTCGGCCGCGAGCTGTTGATCGAGATCATCGCCGGCAAGAACGGCCCGATGAAGGATGACACCATTTCGCAGGCGCTGTCGGAGCTTTATGCTCTCGGCATCAAGCCGGACTGGTGGAAGCTGGAGCCGCAGGCCTCGGCGGACGCCTGGAAGAAGATCGACGCGGTGATCACCGAGAACGACCCGTTCTGCCGCGGCATCGTGCTTCTCGGGCTGGAAGCGCCGGCGGAAGAGCTGGAAAAGGCCTTCTCGGCGACGCTTGCGGCACCGACAGTCAAGGGGTTTGCGGTCGGGCGGACGATCTTCGCCCATGCCGCGCGCCAGTGGCTTGCCGGCGACATGGACGACGAGGCGGCGATCGCCGATATGGCCGGACGCTTCGAGCAGCTGACCTCGGCATGGCTGAAGACCCGCGGTCTCTGATCGCGGCGGATCGAACGAAGAGTTAAGAAGACGAATTTTGGGAGGCCCCGATGGGCAAGACAATCCGGCTGACGATGGCTCAGGCCGTCGTGAAGTTCATGCAGAACCAGATGACGGTGATCGACGGCGTCAAGATGCCGATCTTCGCCGGCTGCTGGGCGATCTTCGGCCACGGCAACGTCGCCGGCATGGGCGAAGCGCTCTACCAGGCGAAGAATGATTTCCCGACCTACCGCGCGCACAACGAACAGGGCATGGCCCATTCGGCCGTCGCGTTTGCCAAGGCCTCCTTCCGCCGCCGCTTCATGGCCTGCACGACCTCCATCGGCCCGGGTGCGCTGAACATGGTGACGGCGGCAGGCGTGGCGCATGTCAATCGCCTGCCCGTCCTGTTCTTGCCCGGCGACATCTTCGCCAACCGCGCGCCGGATCCGGTGCTCCAGCAGATCGAGAACTTCGGCGACGGCACCGTCTCGGCCTCCGACGCCTTCAAGCCGGTGTCGCGCTATTTCGACCGCATCACCCGCCCAGAGCAGATCATCACGGCCTTGAGACGCGCCATGCAGGTGCTGACCGATCCCGCCGAATGCGGCCCGGTCACGCTCTCGCTCTGCCAGGACGTCCAGTCGGAAGCCTTCGACTATCCGGCAAGCTTCTTCGACGAGCGTGTCTGGACGACGAACCGTCGCGCCCTGCCCGATCAGGATGAACTGGCAAGCGCGATCTCGCTCATCAAGGCGGCGAAGAAGCCGCTCATCATCGCCGGTGGCGGCGTGCTCTATTCCGGCGCCACTGCGGAACTCACCGCCTTCGCCGAAAAGCACGGCGTTCCGGTCGCGGTCAGCCAGGCGGGCAAGTCGGCGATCGACGAACGCCACCCGCTGGCGCTCGGCTCGGTCGGCGTCACCGGCACGTCTGCCGCCAATGCGTTGGCTGAGGACTGCGACGTCGTGATCGGCATCGGTACGCGCTTCCAGGATTTCACCACCGGCTCATGGGCGCTATTCGGCAACGAGGACCTGAAGATCCTGTCGCTCAACGTCGCGCCGTTCGACGGCGGCAAGCATGACGCACAGCCGCTGATCGCCGACGCGCGCGATGGGTTGCGGCTGATCTCCGAAGGTCTCGGCGACTGGAAGGCGCCCGCCTCGCTGGCGGAGAAGGCTGCGGACGAGAAGAAGACGTGGCTTGCCAGCGTCGACAGGATGTTCTCGCCGGACTTCAAGACCGGCACCGGCCTCCCCTCCGATGCGCAGGTCATCGGCGCGGTCAGCCGTTCGGTCGACCTGGAAAAGTCCATGGTGCTCTGCGCCGCCGGCGGCCTGCCGGGCGAACTGCACAAGCTGTGGCCGGCGACGACGCCAGGCAGCTATCACCTCGAATACGGCTTCTCCTGCATGGGCTACGAGCTTGCCGGAGGCCTGGGGGCAAAGATGGCGCGGCCGGACATGAACGTCGTCGTCATGGTCGGCGACGGCTCCTACATGATGATGAATTCCGAGCTCGCAACGTCGGTGATGATCGGCCAGAAGATCACGGTCGTCCTCCTCGACAATCGCGGCTACGGCTGCATCAACCGGCTGCAGATGGGCACCGGCGGCGCCAACTTCAACAATCTGCTCGACGACAGCTACCATGTCGTTCCGGCGCATATCGACTTCCGCGCCCATGCCGAAGCGATGGGTGCCGTGGCGGTGAAGGTGTCGTCGATCGCAGACCTTGAAAAAGCCTTGAAGGCATCCGAGGCCAACGATCGCTCGACCGTCATCGTCATCGACACCGATCCGCTGACGACCACGGAAGACGGCGGCTACTGGTGGGACGTCGCGGTCCCCGAAGTCAGCCCGCGCAGCGAAGTCAACGAAGCCCGCAAGCGCTACGAGGCCGCCCGCGCGGCCCAGCGCCTCGGCTGAGCCATTCGAGCCCCGGCGAAAAGCCGGGGCCGGCAATTCTGATCATTGTCCATGTCCGGAGACGCCTCTGAAACGCGCGTCTCCGCCGCTCTCAGGAGAGTTTCGATGAAAGCCAAGCTCGGCATGTCTCCCATCGCATGGTGGAACGACGACCTTCCGGACCTGAGCGACGACGTGTCGCTCGAGGAATGCCTGCGCCAGTCGCGCAGCGCCGGTTTCACCGGCATGGAAAAAGGCCGCCGCTTCCCCGACGATCCCGACGTCATGCTGCCGATCCTGAAGGCCGCCGACGTGACGCTGTGCGGCGGCTGGTTTTCCGGTACGCTGGTTGACGAGGAGCTTGCGGCCAACAAGGACCGCATCGCGCCGATGATCGCGCTGTTCAAGGCGGTCAACGCACCCTGCATCGTCTATGGCGAAGTCGGCCGCTCGATCCAGGGCGACCGCTCCAAGCCGCTCGCCACCAAGCCGAAGCTTGCCGATGACGAGATGAAGGCCTATGCCCGCCGCGTCACCGAGTTCGGCGAATGGTGCGCCGACCAGGGCATGCCGCTCTCCTACCACCACCACATGGCCGCCGTCGTCGAAACCGAGCCGGAGCTCGACGCCTTCATGCGCCATTCCGGCGAAGGCATTCCGCTGCTGCTCGATGCCGGGCATCTGGCCTTTGCCGGCGGCGACGTGCTGCGCGCCATCGACAACCATCACGCCCGCATCAACCATGTGCACGTGAAGGATATCCGCCGCTCGGTCGTCGACGCTCTTGATCGCAGCCGCCAGTCCTTCCTCGATGCGGTGGCGCTCGGCGCCTTCACCGTTCCGGGTGACGGCTCGCTCGACTTCGGCGCGATCGTCAAGCGCTTCGCCGATTACGGCTACGAGGGCTGGTTCGTCGTCGAGGCGGAACAGGACCCGAAGAATGCACCGCCGCAGAAGATGGCCGAGATCGGCCATGCGGAGTTGATGCGCGTCATGACCGCCGCCGGTTATACCGTGGAGACCGAGGGTTTCCCGAAGGGCTGAACGACTTTTGACGGCGGCGCGCGCCATGGCCCGCGCCGCCCGAAGCACCATAAAGCGACTGAAAGGGAGAAAACCATGCCCAACCTTCTCGTCAAGCCGAAGGGCGACACAGGCCGTATCACCCATGTGACGCCGGAAAATGCCGGCTGGACCTATGTCGGCTTCGATCTCCATAGACTGAAGGCCGGCGAAACGGTTTCCGCCGATACCGGATCGCGCGAAGTCTGCCTCGTCTGGGTCGCCGGCAAAGGCAAGGCCAAGGCTGCCGGCGAGGATTTCGGCACGGTCGGCGAGCGCATGAGCCCGTTTCAAGGCGCGCCGCACGCGCTCTACGTTCCGGCCGGCTCCAGCTGGTCGGTGACGGCCGAGACCGATCTTGAGCTTGCGGTCTGCTCCGCCCCCGGTGGCGGTGACTACAAGGCAAAGCTGATCCCGCCCGGCACGCATCCGGCACTGACGCGCGGCAAGGGCTCCAATGTCCGCCACGTCAACAACATCATGCCGGAAGACGACAATTCGGCGCATTCGCTGCTGGTCGTCGAGGTCATTACCCCGAACGGCAACACCTCGTCCTATCCGTCGCACAAGCATGACCAGGATGACCTGCCGAACGAAAGCATGCTGGAAGAGACCTATTACCACCGCCTCAACCCGCCGCAGGGTTTTGCGTTCCAGCGCGTCTACACCGACGACCGGTCGCTGGACGAGGCGATGGCGGTCGAGGACGGCGATGTGACCTTGGTCCCGAAGGGCTACCATCCCTGCGCCACCATCCATGGCTACGACCTCTACTATCTCAACGTGATGGCCGGACCGAAGCGGGTCTGGAAGTTCCACAACCAGAAGGAACACGAGTGGCTGGTGAACGCCTGAGCGTTCACAGGCACGAACAGGCAAGCCCCGCCGATCAGAACCAGCGGGGCTTTTCATCGCACCGCAAAATTTCCTGCATTTCCGGCGGAACAAATGCCGGGGTCATGCGTTTGGCTGGGCTAGTTGAATTTACTCTGGGGGTTTGAATGCGATCCACGAACAATGTTCTTTATTTCGTCGTCGGCGCTCTTGTCGTCGTCGTGGCCGGAATGGCCTATTATATCTACGACAAGGAACGTCAGCCCGAAGGCGTCGAGCTCAGCATCGGCAAGGGCGGTATCTCCGTCGAAAAGAAATAACCACAGAATTTCTATTTAAATTGCAAAATTAAATCCTGATGGAAAAACGGCAATTTGAATATGACGACCGCCAAATCGTCATTTCAATTGCCGTTTTTCTTGGCTAGCATTTCCCGATGAGCTCATTTGGGAGGATGCGCCACATGCCCACGACCGTCATGCTTCTCATCGGCACCCGCAAGGGTGCGTTTATCGCCACCAGCGACGCAACCCGGCGCGACTGGACGCTTGCCGGTCCCTTCTGCGACGCCTGGCCGATCAACCACGTGATTGCCGACCCGGCGACCGGCACGATCTATGCCGGCGGTGGCAATGAATGGTTCGGACCGGCGGTCTGGCAGACCTCCGACCGCGGCAAGACGTGGACGCATTCCAACCAGGGCTTCGCCTATCCCGAGGGCCACGATCCGGTCAAATCCGTCTGGAGCCTCGCTGCCGCCCATGGCACGCTGCATGCGGGTGTCGAGCCCGCCGGTCTTTTTCGAAGCGGCGACGGCGGCAAGACTTTCGCCCATGTGGAAGGCCTGCAGGAGCATCCGTCGCGACCGACATGGATGCCCGGCGCCGGCGGCCTGATCCTGCACTCGCTCGTTCCCCATCCCGACGATCCGAACCGTATCTGGGTGGCGATCTCGGCAGCCGGCGTGTTCTACACCGAGGACGGCGGCAAGACCTGGGTCGCACAGAACAAGGGAACCCGCGCCGATTTCATGCCGGAAGACCAGCGCTACCCGGAAACCGGCCAGTGCGTGCACTGTCTGATCATGGCGCCCGGCAAGCCGGACCGGCTCTACCAGCAGAACCATTGCGGCATGTATCGCTGCGACGACGGCGATGCCGCATGGACCAGCATCGAGGACGGGCTGCCCTCCTCCTTCGGCTTCCCGGCGGCGGTGCATCCGCGCGATCCGGACGTGCTCTACCTCATTCCGCTCAACGGCGCCGAACAGGGCCGCTACGTGCCGGACGGCAAGGCCGCCGTCTGGCGCACCCGCGACGCCGGCAAGACATGGGAAGCGCTGCGCAACGGCCTGCCGCAGGAAAACTGCTTCTTCAACGCGCTGCGCCAGTCAATGGCGACGGACCGGCTGGAACCGGCCGGCGTCTATTTCGGCACCAATACCGGCGAACTCTATGTCAGCACGGATGAAGGCGACAGCTGGACGAAGATCTTCGACAACCTGCCGGTCGTCCATTCGGTCGAGACCTATGTCGTCGACTGACACGACCGTCCATGTCGTGCTGCCGGCCTCGCTCGCCGATCTCTTTCCCGGCGCGCCCCGCCGCTTCGATGTCGAGGCGGCCAACGTCCGGGAGCTTATCGACCGGCTGGAGGAGGCATGGCCCGGCATGGGCGGCTTCATCCGCGATTCCCGCCCCGCCATCCGCAAGCACATGGCCATCTTCGTCGATGGCGAGCGGGCGACGCTGAAGACGACGCTCGCGCCCGGCAGCGACGTCTTCATCCTCACCGCCATTTCCGGCGGCTGAAGGGCAAGCTTGCCACTTTCGCACACTTTGCATCCCGATATCTCGGGAGCCCATAAAAGTTTAGGGGTTTCGTTGAGGTCACGGCAATTGTTGCATGGCAGCATCCTTCTCTGACGCAAACCCTTTGAGGAACTCTATGGCTGCTGGTGGATCATCACACCTCTCGTTCGTGAAGTCCGACTTCTACGAGCGGCAATGGGAGCGCTTCCAGGTGAAGCGTCCGGCGCGGATCACCGCCGTCGACATCGGCTTGCGCAAGACCTTCACGCGCAGCTGTCACGTCGTCGACATCTCGCGCGGCGGCGCGGGTCTCGTCATGGACGGACTGCACGGCCTGCCGCCACACTACTACCTCAACATCATCGGCCTTTCGAACCGCATCGGCTGCGCCGAGGTCTACCGGCAGGGAGAGCGCGTCGGCGTGAAATTCATCCAGCCGATCTCCGACCTGCTATTGAGCGAGATCATCCACACCGACTTCCGCAACGCCGCCGACAAGTATCGCAACTGAGCGGCCCGTCCGGCGTTTCATTTCCCACTCTAATTCTCTAAAGTCGGCCGAACCGCCGAGTGAGTCCGAAGGACGCCGACCCGGCCCGTCATCGTTTCCGGCGCAGGTCGCTTCGGCCGCGCCCTCCGGAGGAACCATGGATTGCATCTTCGTTCAGGTCCGCTGCAAGCCCGGCCAGACCTATACCGTCGCCGACCGAATCTATGAGAAAGAGGTCGTCTCCGAGCTCTACTCGACCAGCGGCGACTACGACCTGATCGCCAAGATCTATGTTCCCGACGGCCACGACGTCGGCCGCTACGTCAACGATATCTTCCAGGATATCGCCCATGTCGAGCGGACGCTGACGACGCTGACCTTCCACGCCTTCTGATCCCAGCTTCCGTCCTGTCACAATTCCCGGCGTCACGCCCGCGAGGCGACCGACGCCGGCTTGCGCCGGCCAGATTTGCCCCTATTGTTGGCGCAACGACAAAATTCCGGGAAACACTTGAAATCATGTCCGCCTTTTCGCGCTTCACACCGCTGATCGAGAGCCTGCCCGCAACCGTGCCTTTCGTCGGCCCGGAAGCCATCGAGCGTAACCGCGGACTGAAGGTGAAGGCGCGCATCGGCGCCAATGAAAGCGGCTTCGGCCCGGCGCCCTCCGTCATCGCCGCCATGCGCGAGCATGCGCCGTCGGTCTGGACCTACAACGATCCGGAGAACTTCGCCCTGAAGACGGCGCTTGCCGGCTTCCTCGGCACGAAAGCAGGGAACATCGCCATCGGCGAAGGCATCGACAGCCTGCTCGGCCATATCGTCCGGCTCGTCATCGAGAAAGGCATGCCGGTCGTCACATCGTTCGGTGCCTATCCGACCTTCAACTTCCATGTCGCGGGCTTCGGCGGGCGGCTGGTCACCGTTCCCTACCGCGACGACCGCGAGGATCTCGATGCGCTGCTCGACGCCGTGCGCCGTGAAAACGCGCCGCTTGTCTATTTCGCCAATCCCGACAATCCGATGGGCAGCTGGTGGGATGCCGACAGCATCGCCGCCTTCGCGAAGGCCCTGCCGGAGACCACGCTTCTGGTGCTGGACGAAGCCTATAGCGAGACGGCACCGGCGGGCAGCATTCCGCCGATAGAGGCGCTGATCGACCTGCCGAACGTCATCCGCACGCGCACATTCTCCAAGGCCTACGGACTTGCCGGCATGCGCATCGGCTATGCGATCACGACGCCGGGCACGGCGCAGGCCTTCGACAAGATCCGCAACCATTTCGGCATGAACAAGCTGGCCACCGAAGCCGCCCTCGCGGCGCTGGCCGACCAGGCCTATCTGCGTGAGGTGATCGGCCGTATCGCCGCATCGCGCGCCGAAATCACCCGGATCGCCGGCGACAACGGCCTTTCCGCCCTGCCCTCGGCCACGAATTTCGTCGCCATCGACTGCGGCCGCGACGGCACCTATTCGCGCGCCATCGTCGACGGGCTGATGGAGCATGGCGTCTTCATCCGCATGCCGGGCGTCGCGCCGCTCAACCGCTGCATCCGCATCAGCTGCGGCGTCGAGGCCGATATGGCGCTTCTGGCGGAAGCTCTGCCGAATGTGCTGGAAGCGATCAGCTGACCGCTTCCGGATGCGCGATGCGCGGCCGGCCGCTGGCGGTCGCCACCATATGCGCCTCGATGAAGGACCGGCGGCCTTCGATCTCCGCCGTCTTCAGTTCCGTAGACACCTGAATGTCGGCCTCGTCCGTGCCGGCATCCACGGCGCGTCGGGCGACGATTGCACGCAGGCGGTCTTCGGCGGCGGCGAGTGCCTGCTCCTCTGTGGTGAAATCCTCGATGCCGTCCGGCCCCATGACACGGAACAGTCCCTCGACCGGCTGGCTGATCTGTGCTTCCGCCGAGACGCGCACCTGGCCGACGACCGCGCCGAGTGCATTGGCCACGTCCGCATCCTCCGGCACGATGCAGTCGCCGCCGACAAGCGCCGGCAGGTTGCGGTAGTGCAGGCCGGCCGACGCACCGAGGCCGATTACCGGCCGGTCGAGCGAGACCGACAGTTTCGCCACACCCGGGACCTTGTCGATGGCCCGCTGCACCAGCTGGCTTGCGACCATGGCCGCACCATCAAGTCCATCCTCACCGAAGGCGGTCTCGAAGATGACTTCCGCCGAAAGCCGTGTCAGCTGCTTCAACACCAGCCCGGCGAAGACCTCGCCCGACGCCGCAAGCGGCTGGCCGCGCCCGTCCTTCTGGCGACAGAAGAGTTCGGCGCCCATCTTCGCGGCTTCAGAATTCCAGATCGACTGCAGGCCGAGCGCATGGGCAGCGTCCGACGGCGTGAAGCCGACGATGTGGACCACCCCTCGGGCGACGAGCCGGGCGAGGACCGCCGTCTGCGCCGAATAGGCGAGCAGCGTTTCGAGCGGCTGCGGCACGTCGCCAATCTTGGCGTAGACCGCGCTCTCACTCTGCGACAGGCCGGCGGCAAGGCGGGCCGGAACGCCGGTTCTCACCGCAAAACGTCCGTCGTGACGGCCGTTGCCCGAGGCGCGCAGCTGGCGCTCCAGCACCGCGGTGACTGCATCGCCATGCAGATGAGCGGCAAGCGACAGCGGCACGATGCGGCGCGGACCGAGCAACAGCTTCGGCTTCAAGCCGCCCTGCTCCATCGCCACCTCACTGTCGCCGCCGAGCCCGAAGGTGCGCATGGCGACGGCCTCGACCATTGTGCGGTAGCCGCCGACGGTCGCGCCTTCCGGGCTCAGCCGCGGCCTGCCGCCGGCGAGAACGGCGACATCGGTCGTGGTGCCGCCGATATCGGAGACGATGGCGTCGTCGAGGCCGGTCAGGTGGCGCGCGCCGACAAGGCTTGCTGCCGGGCCGGAGAGGATCGTCTCGACCGGCTTCAGCCGCGCCGAGGCGGCCGAAATCAGCGCGCCGTCGCCGCGCACGATCATCAGCGGCGCATCGATGCCACGCGTCGCAAGATAGCCTTCGGTGGCATCGACAAGCCGGTCGATCATCGAGATCAGCCGGGCGTTCAGGAGCGTCGTCAGCGCCCGTTTCGGGCCGCCGAGCTTGGCCGACAGTTCATGGCTCATCGTCACCGGCAGGCCGGTCGCCGCGACGATCCGGTCGCGCACGGCGATCTCGTGGGCGGGATTGCGGACGGCGAACTGGCCGCAGACGGCAAAGCCGGAAACGCTTTCGGCAAGTGCGGGCAGCGCTTCATCCAGCGCATCCATGACCAGCGGCTGGGCGTTGCCGAAGACATCGTGACCGCCGGGGCAGACGACCAGCGGATCGGAGCCCAGAGCCTCCTTCAGCCCGTTCTTGGAAAGCTCCGCCTCGCCGAAGCCGATCAGCACCAGCGCCACGCGACCGCCCTGCCCCTCGACCAGCGCATTGGTGGCGAGCGTCGTCGAGATCGACACGAGCCGGATCTGATGCGGCGGGCATTGCGACTGCGCCAGAACGGCCTCGACGGCGTTCGAAATGCCGATGGCGAGGTCATGGCGGGTCGTCAGCGCCTTGGCCTTGGCGACGATGCCGGTCGCCTCCGACCAGAGAACGGCATCGGTATAGGTTCCGCCGGTGTCGATACCGAGAAACAGCGGAGCCTCAGAGGTATGCAGCATTTCCAATTCGACAGGCTCCTGGTGGCGCGGGGCTGACGCGGCATGATGGCGATGACCAGACATACTGCGCCCGGCTTTTCCTTGGCAATGGGGAGTTTCGCGCCGATGCCCGATCCGGCAGCGCTACGCCGCCGGGGCCGGCACGGCAGTGCGGACGCCCCAGCGCAGGGTGACGCCGAGGCTGGCGATCAGGATGGCGGCGAAGCCGGCATACTGGACCGGCACCAGATGGTGGCCATAGACGACGGCATCGGCAAGGATAGCGCTGACCGGATAGAGGAACAGGAGGACGGCGGCGAGCGGTGTCGAAAGCTTCGGCAGCGCGCCGTAAAGCAGGACATAGACCCCGCCCGTATGCACCAGGCCGATCAGCAGGAACCAGCCCCATTGGCCGGATGTCACCTGCAGCGGACCGAGGGGTGCGGCGGCAAACAGCAGCAACGTGCCGCAGAGGCATTGGACGGTCACGAGCTGCGGCGCGTTCATGCCTTTCAGCCCCTTGGCGATCAGCGTCACCAGCGCATAGAGGACCGCGCCGCCGAGCGCGCAGGCAAGGCCGAGCAGATAGGACCCGCCCGGCAGGACGCCGCCCTCGCCGATATCGGTCGCCAGCACCAGCCCGGCCAGCGCCAGAAGGATCCACGCGCATGTCGCGAGATGCAGCCGCTCGCGGAAGAACAGTGCGCCAAGAAGCACCACGATCAGGGGCTGAACGTGAAAGACGATGGTCGAGACGGCAATACCGATGTGCTGGATCGCCGTGAAGAACAGCACCCAGTTGCCGACCATCAACAGGCCGCTGGCGCAAGCCAAGGCGAGAACGCCCGCCGGCAGGCGCAGGAGCGCCGTCAACCGGCCGCGCCAGGCCGCATGCAGCGCCAGCGCCAGGCCGCCGATCAGGCAGCGGTAGAAGGTGACGGAGATGGGATCGGCGCCGCTTTCGACGACGCTGACGCCGAGCGTACCGAGCAGCGTCTGCGCGGCCATGACGCCGAGAATGCCTTGCGTCTGGCGGGTGATCATCGGCCTCTCCTTCTGCCTGCTGCCGATGAAAATCCTAGCGTCGTTGATTCATTTCACAATCAATATAGTCTGGCGGCATTATTCAGCTTTTCGAGGCAATCATGCAGCTCGACCATGTCCTGCTCCGCACCTTCGTCGCCTGCGTCGACACGATGAGCTTTGCCCGTGCGGCGCAAAGGGTGAACCGCTCGCCGGCGACGATCTCCAGCCAGATCGCCCGGCTGGAGGCGGAGGTGGGCACGCTGCTCTTTGTCCGCGACACCCGCAACCTGGCGCTGACGCGGGCCGGCGAGCAGATGGAGGCGCATGCCCGGCGCATTCTCCGGTTGCATGACGAGGCGGTGGAGGCCTTCCGCAAGCCGGACGTGGCGGGATCAATCCGCATCGGCGCGCCGGAAGACTACGTCGCCAACATCCTGCCGCCGGTGCTCAGGCGCTTCAGCCTTTCCTTCCCCAAGGTGGAGATCAAGGTCGTCTGCGCGCAGTCGACGGTGCTCGTTCCGCAGGTTCGAAACGGCGAGATCGATCTGGCCGTCGTCACCCGCTCGCGCGGCGTCGAGGGACAGCTTTTGCGGCGCGAGCCGATGATCTGGATCGCCTCGCACGACCGCGTGGCGCTGGAGAGACGGCCGCTCCCCGTCGCCCTGTTCGAGCCCGGCAGCCAGGCGCGGCACGTGGTGCTGGCGGCGCTGACGCGCAGCAACATCCCGTTTCGCGCGGCCTATGAGAATGTCAGCCAGTCGGCGCTGCTGACGGTCGTCGAGGCCGGGCTGGCGGTGGCCAGCGTGGCGCGCATGTCGGCACCGCCAAGCGTCGCGCAGCTGACCGAGGCCGACGGCCTGCCGGCGCTCGATGCGGTGGAAATCGCCCTCGTCCGCAGCACGGGCTCCCACAACCGGCTTGGCGACGAGATGGCGGAGGCCATCTGCCAGCGTGCCGACGCCGCGCTCTAACGGCGGCCCGGCGCGGCGGACATCAAAAAATCCCGCATTGCCTCTTGCGAATCGAATAAGTATTGACTTATGTATTATGCATGATCGAGAACGATATCTTCCGGGCGCTCGCCGACCCGACCCGCCGCACGATTTTCGAGAAGCTGGCCGCCGGCCGGCAGAATGCCAGCGCGCTGCGCGAGGGCATGACAATCAGCCAGCCGGCGATGTCGCAGCATCTCGCCGCCCTGCGCGACGCGGGCCTCGTGCGCGAGGAGCGGCAGGGCCGCTTCGTCCATTACGAGGTAGATCCGGACGGGCTGGCGGCGATCGCGCAATGGCTTTCAAGATACCGGGCCTACTGGCCCGCCCGCATCGATGCGCTGAAAGATCTCCTGAAGGACATGGACCAATGATGGACGCCACGACAGACAAGACCGCGCCCCTCCGCCTCGACTACGCGCTCGACGCGCCGCCAGAAAAGGTCTGGCGCGCCATCAGCCTGGCGGAGTTCCGCCGGCGCTGGCTGCCGGACGGTGCGCTGTCCGGGGACGACGGCACGACTATCGTGCCCGGCCGCGAGGTGCGCTACCGGCTGCGCGACAGCGCCCCGCCCTTCCTCGAAAGCGACGTCACCTTCCGCATCACGCCCGACCCCGCCGGCGGCACCTCACTGCAGATCGTCCAGCAGCTGACGGCCGAGAGCCTGGAACGGCTCAGGCGGGCGGCGGCCAACGATGACGGGCCGATGCTGATGCTCGCCGCCTGACGGGCCTAAGCCCCCAACCCTTCGCAACACCAGACATGATTGGAGTTCGCCGATGCGCGAAGCGATGCAACTCGTCCCCATGGTCGTCGAACAATCGAGCCGCGGCGAGCGGTCGTTCGACATCTATTCCCGTCTGCTGCGCGAGCGGATCATCTTTTTAAACGGCGAGGTCAACGACGCCGTCGCGGCGCTGGTCTGTGCGCAGTTGCTGCTGCTCGAATCCGAAAACCCGAAGCGGCCGATCCACCTCTATATCAATTCGCCGGGCGGTGTGGTGACCAGCGGGCTCGCCATGTACGACACGATGCAATATATCCGCGCGCCGGTGCACACGCTCTGCATGGGCACGGCCCGCTCCATGGGCTCCTTCCTGCTGATGGCCGGCGAAGCGGGCGAGCGCGCGGCGCTGCCGAATGCCAGCATCCATATCCACCAACCCTTGGGCGGCTTCCAGGGCCAGGCCTCAGACATGCTGATCCACGCCGAGGAAATCCGCCGCACCAAGCACCGCATGACGCGGCTCTATTCCGAACACTGCAGGCGCAGCTACGACGAGTTCGAAGCCGGCATGGACCGCGACCGCTTCATGACCGCCGAGGAAGCGCTGGAATGGGGGCTGATCGACCGGATCTTGAGGGTGCGGGAGGATTGAGGCTTCGATCGGCTGCGTCGCACACCGATCCGGAGATCGGCGGTCTCCGGACCCGAAGACCGGAAGCCCTCTCTCGTTGCAAACTGTCAAACAACCGAAAGACAGCCCCCTTTCAGCCTGCCCGGGCCCGCCGGCGATGGTTTGTGAGCGACCAGAGCGGATAGCAAAGGCCAAGCGCGGTTGAGAAGACGACCTGTGTCGTGGTCGCCATGCCGTGGCTGACGAGGACGGGCACGCCGGCAAAATAGAGCGGGAGATATAGAAGCGTTCCGGTCACCACGCCCGGAGAATAGCGCCGCATGATCCAGACCGCCCGCAGGTGAAAGAATGCGTTGCTCATCAGGATTGCGGCGAGGACAACCCAGGCCGAGAGGTAGCCTTCAGCCGTCGTGCCGCGCCACGCGATCCATATTGCGACGGCGACCATGACCGCATTGATGCGCACGAGAAAAGCGACCGTCAGGCTTTTTGCGATTTCCGGGCGATATTCGGCGTACCACCGCCCGAAGCCGCCGGGCCATGCGAACTCCTCGATCAGATGGAAAAAGCAAGCGGCGAGCGGCAGATAAGGGAGTATGTCGGCGTTCATGTTCAGGTCTCCATTGTTGATTGAAGCCCGTCAAACACCGCGATCCCCAGGGCATCAAACCCGCTTACGCAGTCTGCAGCCCCCATTCGTGAACGACGGTCAATGCGCTTCACGCTTCGTGAATAACGCGGGTGTTTTCGCAGGGAATTCCGACGCTTGCCGAGTTGGCGCGTGAACAGCAGCCCCGGCCCCGGTAAGCCCCGCCTCCCCTTTCAACGCTTCTGCCACGCCGGATGGCATCGGCCTTTCAGATCAGACATGGCCGGGGCAGCGACGAAGAGTTCGACGCCGGCATGGTCCGCGAGCGACTTATGGCTGTCGAGGGGGCGCTGGGACTCCGGGGGGAACGTTTGGATCATGAGGGTGCGGGAAGATTGAGGGGGATGGGGAACCGGCTGGTTCGCGCCTTCGATTTGGAAGTTCAGGGTATTTCGCGCGGAGCCTGAAAGCTGCCGTTCGGCATGTCCATAGTCAGAGGTCAAAAAAGCAAAATATAGCTTGGCGTGTGGCGGCAACTGCTCCGCCTACATTCGCCTGATATTTGCGGCGTATTGGGCCGCGCGCTTCCTACCCTCCACGAGCTGTTCAGGTGTCGCGATAAAGACTGAAAGAGTACCAGACCAGTCACCTACTCCTTCAACCTCGAAATCAACCTCAATTTGTAGCTTCTGCTCCTCAAGCTCAAACGAAGGGACGGAGACGCGGTTCACCCTATTGACGCACAAGAACGGAGTAGCGTCCGCACCTGTGAGGCGGTTACTTTTCGGGATAGAAGCCAGACGTACAATCTCGTTCATAGCCAGTGGCTCGAACCAAGGCGAGCCATGATAGCGCCAGTACAGGTCAGCTAGGTGGCTGCCCAACCCCAAATCGGCAAACCACTCTCCCCGCGCTATGCCAAGCGTCTGTTCAAAGTTTTGGACGAGCGCGTCCATGCCTTCGATCCATCGGCCTGTCTCGACGCACATGCTGACGATGTTATGTGTCGCATTACGTCGAGGTGTTCGATCTGAGAACGTGAACTCAAGCTCGTAATGGATGCCTTGGCGAGACACGCTCGGCGTGTCAGCTAGCAAACCACCATAACCAAGCTCATTGAGAAGAACGTACCGATCGCCAACGTCAGTTTGTTGGAATTCGTTAGCAAAACGCATGAGGTCTCTGCCTGACCCCTGCACGAAATGAAGCAAGCGCACTTTGAACCCTTCACGCCCTGTACTCAGGATGTCGCCGGCGGTGATGATATGACGCCCGATGGCAATGACATCCGAGCGGTCGATCTCGTTGTCCCCGTCTATACGACGCGACGCTTCATGCTCGTCACGAATACGCCTCAGCTCTGCTACTGTGAAACGCTCTTCGTCCCGATCAATTAGCACGCTACAGCTCGCACAAAGCCAAATTCCATTACTGATGTGTCTCCGCTCTTCGGAGGTCATGTTTGGATCATAGCGACGTGCGCCCTGTCCCGATGCCGCAGCGGAAATATGCGCAGCAATACCGATATTGGTCACTGCGCTTGGACTTTCATCGCTAGGGCCAGATGTCGAGCGCTTGCATTTCGAGCACATGTGGCTAGCCCTAAGGGCTAAATCGCTGCGCGTTTTGGCGCTGAAATCATCTCGGCTGCGATTCATTGAATTATTTTAGTCGTGCTACACGTTTGATTCAATATACCAGATAGCTCTTGATGCAGAAGACGAAATAGATGTGGCCAAGTGGCAGTTCTATTCCGTTGGTTATTAAGTGGCTTGTAACGATCAGTGTCGGATTTGCCGAATGGGATTAGGAAACCTGCCATTCTGCTCCCGGCCCCTTAGCATCTCCCTCCCCCCCAAAACAAAATACCGCGCCGGCCTTGTTCCTGCCGGTCGCGGTTTTCTCAAGTGGCGTCTGCCCCGTCCAAAAGGCCCCGCCTGTCCCCCTCTTGTCGAGGTTTTCCCGCCGGCTTGCGGCGGAGAATTCGATTCAAGGCCCTCGCGAGTTGATTCAGCGAAGGGCCCCAAGCCTTTGAATTAGTGCATCGTCATCCATTCGCGGGCGGCGCGGAGCGCTTCGGCGAGCTCGAGCTTGGACATCGTCGCGGCGACGTCCTGGCGCAGTTCGGCGGCGCGTTCGCAGCCCTTGATGGCGGCGATGTTGAGCCATTTGTGGGCGGCGACGAGGTCGATGCCGCAGCCGCGGCCCGTTGCATACATGAGGCCCATTTCGCAGAAGACGTCGGCCTTGGTTTCGCCACCCATCGTGGCCATTTCAACCGGATTGATTTCAAAGCGTGCCATTGGTCAAGTTCCTGTTTTGCCTGTCTCAGTTGCCATGTCTTGCCCCTGTTTTTTGAGAGGCATGCCCGAGAGGCTCCGCTTTGTCTTTCCTTCGCGGAACCGGTCAGGACCGGCCGGGTTTTCCCCGCTCGTTTGATGAGCCAACTATCGCCGACGGCTTTCAACAGGCGCTTAAGCTGCATGATTAATGGCCCGCAAACAAAATCCAAACAGGCGGTAAACGGCGATTTCCGTTAACCATGCGAGTGCTTGAATTCATTCGACTTTGCCTCGAATTTTACGAAAATTTCACGCGCGCCCCTCAACCCTTTAATAACCAAGGCACGAATTGGCACAGAAGCGCTCGCGGCAAATGGCGTTGTCGCGGCCAGGAAATCCGGCCGAATTGCCTATTTACCTTTACGTGTTGGTAAGATAATTTCAGTGTCGGAACATGCGGGTTTGGCGCCGGCCTGTTCCCTGGAGGAGAGAAGCACCGGCCGGACGTGCCCGGCGGTGAAACGGGATTGGAGGATCCATGGCATTCAAGACACTTCTGGCTGCGGCAGCCATTGCGCTCGCCTCGGCCACGGCCCATGCGGGCGAACCGATCGAAGGCAAGTGGAAGACGGCGAGCGGCGAAACCGCCGAGATCAGCTCGTGCGGCGGGGCGTTCTGCGTGACGCTGAAGACCGGCGAGTTCGCCGGCAAGCGCATCGGCAAGATGAGCGGCAGCGGCGCGGACTATTCCGGCCAGATCACCGACCCGAAGGACGACAAGACCTATACCGGCTACGGCACCGTCTCCGGCGCGGCCTTGAAGATGAAGGGGTGCGTGCTGAAGATCCTCTGCAAGTCGCAGACCTGGACGCGGCTCTGATCCCGAAAATCTGATCCCTGCAAAAGGCGGCGGGCCCATCGGCCTGCCGCCTTTCTTATGCGGTTCGGGCGCAGAACCGGGCTGCGATCACGACGCCATCAGGAATGACAGGCGCGCATCGGTGCGCGCCGGGCTGATCTCGACGATCTCCGCCTCGACCACGCCCTCCTTCACGAAGGGGTCGGCGGCGACCCTCCGCTCCAGCGCTTCGCGCGCAATGTCGTGGGCAATGACCGCGCCGCCGGCGTTCGGCTGCAGGCTGCCGACCATCAGGAAGACGCCGTCTTCAAACCCCTGCCTGATCCAGTCCTTGTGTCCTTCCATGAATTCCGGCGCCCGCGCCTTCGCGCGAGCAAATTTCAGCTGAACGACAAACATCGCGTCTTCTCCTGTTTCCTGACCGGCGGCACGCGCCGTCTTCCTCAAATTGCCGCCCGCGCGGCCGTGGATTGTTCAGCCAGCCAGGCGCACATCTCATCCACTTCCTTGCGGATGAAGACCTCGTCGTGAAACGCGTTGGCGAGTGCGGCCACGCCCTGGCTGCGCGCCAGGAGATGCATCGCGAGCGCATCGGCCCTGCCGGCAAGCCCGATTTCGGAGAACTGCCGGGCAAGCCAGGTGCGGAACAGATCGAACAGGCCGTTCGCCTCCTCGCGCGCCGGATGGGCGAGCTTGGCGAGTTCGCCGCACAAGGTGCCGACCGGGCAGCCGTAGAGCATGATCTTCGCCTGGTTGGCGATCAGGATGTGGATGAAGCTGCGGATCCGCTCCTCGGGGCTCGCGCCGTCGACCTGCCAGCGGTCGAGCATCTCGCGGGTCGAGGCGAGCCGGCGGGCGATCACCGCCTCCAGAATCTCGTCCTTGGTGCGAAAGTGATAATAGAAGTTGCCCCGCGAAATGCCGACGGCTTCGGCGATGTCGGCAAACGAGGTGTGCTCGAAACCCCTTTCGTAGAAAAGCCGGTCGGCCTCCTCGACGATATTGATCCGGGTATCCTTCATGTTGCCTCGCAGATTGCCAATTAGGACAATTGACCAAATAATTAGGACGATCGCCCTAATCTGTCAACATCCACGTCTCTGGCGCCCCGTTTTCCTTCGTCCCCAAAAATTGTCCCATTCCGGTGCCATTCTCTCCTTTCCCTGCCTTGCAAGGGTGTTAAGGAAGCTGAATTCCAGATGAATGCCGGTCTCAGGCGTCATTCAGACGGGTTCGGTCATTGTAACTGCGTCAACACACTTCAAAGGGGCGAACAATGATCCTGGCACGACGCATGACGATTATCGGACTTATCGCAGCGATCTTCGCGATGCTGATGTCGATGGCTGTCGAAGGCACATCCCGCCGCGGCTATGTCCACCAGGCGGGAACCTCGGTCTCCTGCATCTTCAGCGACGATATCGGCTGCCGGCCGGTCATCCGCTAAATCCGAAACGAAATTTCGACGGCAGCCGCCGGCTGCCGTTTGCTTGTCACCAAGGCCAATCTATAATGGCGCATGAACAAGCGAATCTCTCCCATGTCCGTCTCCCATATTCTGACGCCCCCGCCGTTCGAGCCCTTGACCGTCGATGATCCGGCGGAGGCCGTCGAAAGGCTCTCCGAGCTTTACGAACGCAACACCCGCTTCCTGACCGGCGCGTTCGCCGCGCTCGCCGAAAGCGGCGTGCTGCAGGGCCGCTTCCGCGCCTGCTATCCGCAGGTGTCGATCGAGACGACGAGCTTCGGCCATGTGGATTCGCGCCTCTCCTACGGCCACGTGACGGCACCCGGCGTCTACACCACCACCGTCACCCGGCCGGAGCTGTTTCGTTATTACCTGAAGCAGCAGCTCGGCCTGCTGATGAAGAACCACGGCGTGCCGGTGACGATCTCGGAATCGGCGACGCCGATCCCGCTGCACTTCGCCTTTGGCGAGGACAGCTATGTGGAAGCGACGCCGGCCATGGCCGACATCCTGTTGCGCGACATCTTCGATACGCCCGACCTCAACACCACCGACGACCTGATCGCCAACGGCGAATACGAGCCGGCGCCGGGCGAGCCGCTGCCGCTCGCGCCGTTCACCGCCCAGCGCATCGACTATTCGCTGGCCCGGCTGGCGCATTACACGGCGACCAGCCCGAAGCATTTCCAGAACTTCGTCCTCTTCACCAACTACCAGTTCTACATGGACGAGTTCTGCGCCATGGCGCGCAAGCTGATGGCCGATGGCGGCGGGGGCTACGCCGCCTTCGTCGAGCCCGGCAATGTCGTAACCCTGCCCGGCCAGAGCGAGCCGAGCGAGGGTAGCCCGCCCGGACGACTGCCGCAGATGCCGACCTATCACCTGAAGAAAAAGGGCCATGCCGGCATCACCATGGTCAATATCGGCGTCGGCCCCTCCAACGCCAAGACGATCACCGACCATATCGCCGTGCTTCGCCCGCATGCCTGGCTGATGCTCGGCCATTGCGCTGGCCTCAGGAACTCGCAGCGGCTCGGCGACTATGTGCTGGCGCATGCCTATGTGCGCGAGGATCACGTGCTCGACGACGACCTGCCGGTCTGGGTGCCGATCCCGGCGCTCGCCGAAGTGCAGCTGGCGCTGGAAGAGGCGGTGGAGGAGGTGACCGGCTACGAAGGCTTCGAGCTGAAGCGCATCATGCGCACCGGCACGGTCGCCACCATCGACAACCGCAACTGGGAACTGCGAGACCAGGCCGGCCCGGTCAAGCGGCTGTCGCAGTCGCGGGCGATCGCGCTCGACATGGAATCCGCGACGATCGCCGCCAATGGCTTCCGCTTCCGCGTGCCCTACGGCACCCTGCTCTGCGTGTCCGACAAGCCGCTGCATGGCGAGCTGAAGCTGCCGGGCATGGCGACCGCCTTCTACAAGACGCAGGTCAGCCAGCACTTGAAGATCGGCATCGCCGCGCTGGAAAAGCTTGGCGCCATGCCGCCGGAACGGCTGCATTCACGCAAGCTCAGAAGCTTCTTCGAGACGGCGTTCCAGTAAGGCCTGCGGCATGGACGGCGACGCCCTCTGGTACCGGCGCTTCGGCGCGCCGGAAGAGGTTCTCACTCTTGAGGCCCATGAGCCGGGTCCACTGGCACCCGGCGTGCTGCGCGTCGCCATGCATGCGGCGCCTGTCAATCCGTCCGACCTCATCCCGATCACCGGCGCCTACGGGCATCGCGTCCGCCCGCCGCTGATCGCAGGCTATGAGGGTGTCGGGACAGTCATCGCGGCAGGCAACGTTTCAGGAGGCTGGCTCGGCCGCCGCGTCCTGCCGTTGCGGAGCGGCGGCACATGGGCGTCATTCGTTGATTGCGACGCGGCGCTCGCGGTTCCGGTGCCGGACGACATCGACGATACGATCGCGGCCCGCGCCTACATCAATCCGGTCGCGGCACTCCTGATGCTGAAAGGCTGGCCTGTTGCAGGTCGGCGCATCCTGCTGACGGCAGCGGGCTCGAGCTGCGCCGCGCTGCTGGCACAATGGGCGCTTGCGGCCGGCGCGAACACGGTCACCGGCATCTGCAGATCTCGCATACATGATGATCGGCTGCGGGCGCTCGGCGTTGACGTTCTCGCTGACACGGATGCGGAAGCGATCCGGTCAGCGGCATCCCGCGCCGATGTCGTCTTCGATGCCGTCGGCGGTTCGCTGGCGAACGGCATCATGGCCGCCATGCCGCAAGACTCCGCCTTTGTCGGCTATGGACTGCTGTCGGAACGTCCGGTGACGCCGGGCGCATCCGGCCCGGCGCTGCAACGCTTCCATGTCCGCGACCATCTCGCCCGCCTGTCGACGGACGGATGGCACGGATTGTTTGACGAGATCTGGCCGCTTCTGCGCAGGACGACGACGCCACCGACCCGGAGCTTTCCCCTTGCCGACTGGCAGTCAGCCCTGGCGTTCTTCCGGACGGCGTGCCGGCAGGAAAAGCCCCTGTTGCTGATGCGCTGAGGAGACCGGTGCTACTCGACGTAGGTCCCGGCCTTCTTGGCGGCGAAGGTGGCGAGGTAGTCCATCAGCGGCGGGTTGAGGCAGTCATAGGGTTCCAGGCCCAGTTCCTTCAGCCGGGCGCGCACGGCGTCCATCTTCTTCGGACTGACGCCCGATTCGATGACCGAGGAGACGAAGGCGGCAAAGCCCGGCGCCGACCAGCCCTTTTCGGCAAAGCGCTCCGGATGGATGAAGGACAGACCCTTGAAGGCGTGGTCGCGTTCGACCGGACCGTACATGTGGACGCTGCAGACCTTGCAGGCGTGCCGCTGGATCAGCGCGGAGGGATCGACCACGGCGAGCTTGTCGCCGTTTTCGACGACCTCGACATTGTCGCTCGGCACGACGGCCACCACCGAGAACATGGCACCGTCCGGCTTCCAGCACTTGGTGCAGCCGCAGGCATGGTTGTGGGCAACGTCGCCCTTGATCTTCAGCCGCACCGTCCTGTCGGTGCAGCCGCAGGACAGCGTGCCGCCGGCAAAGCTGCCGCTGCCCTTTGATATTCCATTGTCGATAGAGGGATGCAAAGCCATTCCGCCCATGTGAATTCCTCCCACATTGTCAGGCATTCAGCTTTAGTGCGGGAGGAAGTCTTTCACAGCGCCGGACCGGTTTCAACGAGCAGTGCAGCATGACCCGCACTCAGTGCCGCCACCGTCAATATTGCGTGATGGCTATTGAACATCACGCGGCGCACGCGCATATTCATGGGCAACGAAACGTTCGGTTTTCCTGATGGCAATTGCTCGGTTTTCCCGGTCCGGTCACAGGCGCAGCCTCTCCATGATGCTGGCCATCATGATCGCATTCGCGCCGCTGGCCGGCTTCATTGCCGTCTTGTGCCTGAGCACGCCGGACGCTATGGCCGCACCTCACCACATGATGCATCAGTCCATGCAGATGGATGAGGCGAAGCCGTGCCACGGCGATATCGTACCGGCCCAAAAGCTCGCCTGTGTCGGCGCCTGCAGCCAGTTGCCCGTATCGATCGGCACGGTCGAGGCGCCCGTCGTCTTCGACATCACCCGGCCCGTCTACGTTGCGGACGCCATGAGGACGCTGGTCGGCCAGCGCGCGCCTCCCGACCTCGAACCGCCCCGCCTCTGATCTTCCGATGCTGACCGCCTGCACTGCAGGCCGGTTATTCACGACCCGCACGCACTGACGTGCGGGACATCGGTCATGCCGGAGCATCCGGCACATATCAGAGGATCTCATCATGGATCGCAGAGACTTCTTGCGCACCGCGCTCGCTGCCACCACCGCGCTTGCCGCGTCATCCTTCACCCGCTTCGCCAATGCCGCGACGGAAGCGCCGGCCTCGGCCTCCCGCCAAAGACTGCTGATCGGCAGCCGCACACTGGAGGTCAACGGCCGGGCCGCCAAGGTCTTCAGCCTTGTCGGCGCCGACGGAAAGCCGGGGCTCGTCATCAACAGGGAAGACGGCTTCGACGTCGATCTCGAAAGCGCGATCGACGAGCAGACGCTCGTTCACTGGCACGGCCTCACGCCGCCATGGCAGCAGGACGGCGTACCGGGCAATCCCGCCGCGATGCTGGAACCGGGCGAAACGCGCCATTACGCCTTCGCGCTTGCCTCCGGCGGCACCCACTGGATGCACGCCCATACGCTGCAGGAGCAGAACCTGCTCGCCGCACCGCTGATCGTCCATACGGCGGAGGACCGGTCTGCCGACGAGCAGGAGGTCGTCATCCTGCTGCACGATTTCTCCTTCACGCCGGCCGAGGAGCTGCTGGCGCGCCTTTCCGGTGGAGATTCCGATCATGGCGGCGGCATGTCCATGGGTGGGATGTCGATGGGTGGGATGGACCACTCGCAGATGGGCCACTCCATGGGCGGCGGCATGTCCAGCATGTCCGGCATGCCGGGGATGGCCATGATGGATTTCAACGACATCGAATACGACGCCTACCTCGCCAATGACCGGACGCTGGACGATCCAGAGGTCGTTCGGGTCGACAAGGGCGGACGCGTCAGGCTGAGGATCATCAATGCCGCCGCCTCGACGGCCTTCACCCTGTCGACCGGTCCGCTTGCCGGCACGGTCATCGCCGTCGACGGCCAGCCGGTCGAACCGGTCGAGGATCGCGCCTTCCCGATCTCCATGGGCCAGCGGATCGATATCCGCCTGCAGATACCGGCGGATGGTGGCGCATTCCCGATCATCGCCCAGCGCGAAGGCGCCCGGGAAAGAACGGGCATCGTGCTTGCCTCGGCGAACGCCACGATCGGCAAGACGCCCCCCCTCGCCGACGAAGCCGGCCCGGCCGTCGGACTGTCGCTGGAAACGCGGCTTCGGGCCTCGCGCCCGCTTGCAGGCAACGCCGCTGCCCGGCAGTTCAACCTCGACCTGACGGGTTCGATGATGAACGGCTATCGCTGGGGGATCGAGGGCGATCCGATGAAGGTCCGGCGCGGGGAAAGGGTCGAGATCGGCCTGCGCAACATGACAATGATGGCGCATCCGATCCATCTGCACGGCCATCATTTCCAGGTGGTCGAACTGGATGGAAGGCCGCTTTCCGGCGCGCTCCGCGACACGCTGATCATGCCGCCCATGGTCACCGCGAAAATCGCCTTCGATACCGACAATGCCGGCGTCTGGCCGCTGCATTGCCATCATCTCTACCACATGGTGAACGGCATGATGACCTATGTCCACTACGAGGGCATCGGCTGACCGAGAGAGCGGACAGCGGTCGGGCCGGCCAAAACAGGCCGGCTCAGCCGTTGTCGGGAACCAGCATGCAGGTGAACGAGCGGGCCTTCAGCGCCTCGCAGGCGGATGCCGCCGCATCGCGGCTGCCGAAACCGGCGAACCGGGCGCGGTAGAGAACGCCGGCCATCGTGGCGACGCTCTCGGTGTAATAGGTGACGCCGCTGAAATTGGCGGACAGCGTCGGCTGCGCCTTGGCGAGCAGATCGATGGCCGCCTCTTGCGTCGGGGCGGCGGCGATCTGCACCTTCCAACCCTGCGGCGCGGCAGCGGCCGCAGGTGCGGGCTGGGCGGCGGCATCGGGCGCCAGCTGCGGCGGCACGCTCGGCTCACTCGCGGTGGCGAAGGCGAGTGCGGACGGCGCCGGCCGGAGCAGCGGCGTCGGCAGGTTGTCGTCTGCAACGGATGCCGTGGCATAGGTCGCCCCGCCGGCTTCGCGGGCGGCGATCAGCGTGTTCGACCAGCGCGAGCGGGCCTTCGGCACATAGCGGTCAAGCAGCTCGGCCATCTGCGCATCACGGGCCTTGGCCGTGCGTCCGCCCATGACGACGCCGATTACCCGGCGGCTGCCCTTCTTGACCGCAGTGACGATGTTGTAGCCGGACGCATTGGTGTAACCGGTCTTGATGCCATCCATGCCGTCATAGCGGTACATGAGGCGGTTGTGGCCGCCGCGCACCTTGCCGCGAAACTCCATGCGGTCGAGCGCGAAGAGCTTGTATTCCTTCGGGTAGTCATTCATCAGCGCGACCGCCAGGATCGACATGTCGCGGGCCGTGGTGATCTGCCGGTCGTCGGGCAGGCCGGAGGCGTTGGTGAAGACGGTAGAGCGCATGCCGAGATCGCGCGCCCTGGCGGTCATCCGGGCGGCGAAGGCCTCCTCGGACCCCGCAAGCGCCTCGGCCATGGCGGCAGCGGCATCATTGGCAGACACCACGATCATGCCCTGCACGGCTTCGCGCACGGTGATCGTCTCCCCTGCCTTCGCGCCGAGCTTCGTCGGAATTTTTGCGGCGGCCGTCGGCGACATGACGATACGCGAATTCCAGCCGAGGCGGCCTTTGTGCATCGCCTCGAAGGTCATGTAGAGCGTCATCATCTTCGTCAGTGAAGCGGGATGATTGATGACGTCGGCATTCTGGGCGGCGAGAATTTTTCCGCTCTTGGCGTCCAGTACCAGATAGGCATTGCCGGCTGTTGCAAAGGAGGCGGTGAAGAACAGAAGTATCGCCGAGATCAAAAAGGAAGACAGGCCCTTAAAAGCCTTTTCTCTTTGCATGAATGTACCCGCTTGTTCGTCGTCAGCCGCCCACGTGACAGCGAATGCCGTTATAAACGCATTCGACAACAGCGGCATTCATAAAATTTTAAGCAATTCGCTTATGGTTAGCGAAAACTTAACGCCGGTCATCGGTATAGCGCGATTTGCCGCTGTCGGGCAAGACGAGGGAAAGCGCCGTCCCCGCCAAAGCCGAAACGACCACCAGCAGATGCACGTTGATCGCCGCCTTTGCGAGCGTACCCAGCACATCGGAGGCATCCGCCCCGAGTGCGGCCGCACCGGCGGCAATGCCGGCCGGATAGGTGCCGATGCCGCCCGGCGCATGCACGGGCAGGACCGACGACAATTCCCCGCCCAAAGCACCGCCGAAGGCAGCGGCAATCGGCGCGACGCCCATCAGCGCCAGCACCCAGGCGAGCACGACGACCTTGGTCGACCAGTTGACGACGGTGAAGGCCCAGGCGCGGATGAAGGCGGCCATGGTCGCCGGCGTACCGGCGTCGACCTCCTCGATCAGCGCCTCGAGCTTTTGCGGCAGGACGCGGCGGGTGAAGCCGATGATCGGCCGCTTCAGGGCGAAGAGAATGAGCGGCGCGACGAGGACGATGGCCCAGAGCCCCCAGGCGAGAACCGGCTTGTCCGACTCCAGCGCCAGACCGATGCCGGCTGCGACCAGCAACGCATGCAGGTCGAGAAGGCGGAGAACCAGAAGCGCCGAGGTGCCGCGCGCCAGCGGAATGCCGAATTCCGAGCGCATCAGCAGCGGAAAGCTCGTCTCGCCGGTGCGGAACGGCATCATGATGTTCAGGAGATTATGGACCTGCGTGACGCGAAAGAGCGCCAGGAAACGACCCTTCGTCTGGCGCGGGAAATAATCGTGCATCCGCCAGGCGCGGATGATGTAGGTCGCGGTCAGCAGCACCATGGCGATGATGACGACCGAAATACCTGCATGCTGCCAGCCGGCGATGATGACCGACCAGCCCCAGAACCATTCGATGAAAGCGGCATAGGCGAGCACAACGGCCAATGTGAACAGCGGCATGCGCAGGCGGGCGAACAGGCTCTTTTCCGTCGCCCCATTCATCTCGTTCGTTTCCAATGCTGCTTTCCGTCGCGGTTGCTCTCGAATGCCGCTTGATATAACAGAAGCCCCCGGCAGCGCCAGCCAAAAGACCAGCCCCGGAGTACCGGATTTGCCCGCTCCCACGACATCCCCGCGGCCCCCGTCCGCCGATAGCGACAACGCCGGAAAGACCGGCGGCGAACTGCTGTTTCCCGTCATTCTCGCCTGCTATTTCGTCGGCCAGACGCTGCTGCGGCTGTGGATGCCCGACACGCTGCAGCACGACGAGGCGCAGCAGATCTTCGTCTCGCAGTTCCTCGCCGTCGGCTATGACGGGCAGCCGCCGCTTTACAACTGGCTGCAATACGGCGCCGTGCATCTCTTCGGCGTGTCGCTCGTCTCGCTGGCGCTTTTGAAGAACCTCGTGCTGTTTGGCACCTATTTCGTCTTCTGGAAGACGGCCGGACTGATCCTCGACAACCGCAAGATGGCGATCACCGCGACGCTCGGCCTGCTGACGATCCCGCAGCTTGCCTTCGAGTCGCAGCGGGACCTGACGCATACCGTCGCGGTCTTCTTCTCGGCCACCCTGTTTGCCTATGCGCTGATCCGCACGGTCAAATATCCTTCCGCCTTCAACTATGCCCTGACGGGCGTCGCGATCGGTCTCGGGGCCTTGTCGAAGTACAATTTCGTCCTGCTGCCGGTCGCCGCCTGCCTTGCCCTGCTTCTCGACCGCCACATGCGCCGGCATGTGCTGGACATCCGCCTTGCGCTGACCGCACTGGTCGCCGCAGCCATCGTCCTGCCGCACGGGCTCTGGTTCTTCGACCATATGGGCCGCGCCACTGGAACGGCGCTGAAGAAAATGGTGACCGACGACACGAGCTATGCGGCAACCGTGTTCTGGGGGCTCGGCTCGCTTGCCGTCGCCGTCATAGGGTTTTGCGCGCTGACCGCCGTCTGCTTCGCCTTAGCCTTCCGGGAGAACCTGCGGGCGGCGTTGGCCGCACGCGATCCGTGGGTCCGTTTCTTCGAGCGCACGACGGCCTTCGTCATCATCGGGCTCATCCTGATGGTCGTGTTCGGCGGCGTCGACAGCATCCGCGACCGATGGCTGGCGCCCTATCTCGTCACCTTCCCGCTCTATCTCTGCCTGCGGCTCGACCGTTCCGGTGCGCCGCTGGAGCTCGGGCGCCACCGTTTCAGGATCATCGCCGCTGGTCTGATGGTCCTAATTCCGCTGCTGCTGGTCGGGCTGCTCGCGACCGTCCACGTCAACGGCAAGTACGAATACATCAACACGCCGTTTGCGGCCCTCGCCGACGACATCGAAAAGCAGGCCGGGACGCCGGCCGTCTATGTGTCGTCGGAAACGCACTTGAGTGGAAACCTGCATTTCCAGAGGCCCGGCGTGCCCGCCATCGCGCTTTCCTATCCGCAATACCAGCCGGCCTATGACTGGACTGCCGAGCATCCGATCGTGCTCGTCTGGCGGCAAAGCAAGGGCCGGACGCCGCCGCCTTTCCCGGACGACCTGAAGGACTGGCTGACAGCGAAGGGCATTTCGCCGGCAGCGGCTCAGACGCGCGTCGTCAAGCTCCCCTATATCTACGGGCGGCCCGGCGACGTCTATCAGTTCGCCTATACCGTCATCTATCCGGACAACTAGAAGACCAGGCACAGCCCGGGGATGGCCGACGGGCAACACTCCGTGGGCCTCGCCACTTGCAACATTGCGTCGCGGTTGCCCTCCCATGCGGCTTGATATAACAGGAAGCGCCGGCAAGGCCGGCCTTCAAGAGCAATTTTCCGGAGTGATGAATTTGTCCGCGTCCATTGAACCCATGCCCGTGCAAACCGCATTGGAGAGCGGCATAGACCTGTCCGTCGTCATTCCGGTGTTCAACGAGCAGGAAAGCATTGCGCCGCTGATCGAGCGTGTCACCGACGCTATGAAGGCATTTCCGAAGAGCTGGGAGCTGATCATCGTCGACGACGGCAGCGCCGATGCGACGCTTGCCGGCGCGCGCAAGTTCCTCGACCGCGACGGCCTCGACCTGAAAATCGTCGAGCTGCAGCGCAATTTCGGCCAGACCGCCGCCATGCAGGCCGGCATCGATGCGGCCACCGGCCGGCTGATCGCCACGCTCGACGGTGACCTGCAGAACGACCCGCACGACATTCCGACCATGGTTCAGGCGCTAGAGGATCGCGAACTCGACCTCCTGCAGGGCTGGCGCCAGAACCGCCAGGACGCGCTGGTGCTGCGCAAGATCCCGTCGAAATGCGCCAACTACCTGATCGGCAAGATCACCGGCGTGCGCCTGCACGACTATGGCTGCTCTCTGAAGATCTACCGCGCCTCGGTGATCAAGCAGGTGCGCCTGATCGGTGAAATGCACCGCTTCATCCCGGCCTGGGTCGCCGCCGTCGTGCCCTCCTCGCGCATCGGCGAAATGCCGGTCACCCACCATGCCCGCCAGCACGGTGTCTCGAAGTACGGCATCTCGCGGACCTTCCGCGTCATCCTCGACCTGCTGTCGGTGCTGTTCTTCATGCGCTACAAGGCGCGGCCGGGCCATTTCTTCGGCTCGATCGGGCTGGCCGTCGGCGCACTCAGCGCCCTCATCTTCCTCTGGCTCTTCATCCAGAAATTCGCCTTCGGCGAAGACATCGGCACGCGTCCGCTCCTGACCGTCGGCGTCGTCGGCGTCCTGTCGTCGGTGCAGTTCATCACCACCGGCATTCTCGCCGAGCTCATCACCCGCACGTCCTTCGGCAGCATCGAGAAGCCGAACTACATCGTCAGGACCGTGTTCAAGAAGGATGGCCATGCGTAAGCTGCGTCCATTGCGGGCAGCGGAGACGCAACGACCGGACGGGGCTGTTTCCGCATGACCGCCCGCCCCGCGCCGCCGCCGGCCGCACGGGCCTTCGCGCTGCTGTTTCTCTACTTTGTCCTCTCCGCGATCATCCGGCTGTCGCTGCCGCATTCGCTGCGGCTCGACGAGGCCGAGCAGATCTACATGTCGCAGTGGCTTTCCTGGGGCTACGGCGCGCAGCCACCGCTCTACAACTGGCTGCAGCAAGCCGTCTTCACCGTCACCGGCCCGTCGATTACCGGTATCGTGATCCTGAAGAACGTTCTGCTCTTCGCCTGCTTCGTCTTCTACTGGTTCGCCACCTCGACCGTGATCCGCGATCCGGCGCTGCGGCTTGCCTCGATCGCAGGGCTCATCACGCTGCCGCAGGTATCGCTGGTGGCGCAGCAGGATCTCACCCATACGATCGTGCTTCTGGCGGTCACTGCAGCCTTCCTGTACGCCTTTTTCCGCACGCTGACGGCGCCGAGCCTCGCTTCCTACCTGCTGGCCGGTTTGACCGTTGGGCTGGGGGTCCTGTCGAAGTACAATTTCGCGCTGCTGCCGGTCGTCGCCATCCTGGCGCTCCTGCCGGATCCTACCCTGCGCAAGCGGGTCTTCGACTGGCGGCTTCTCGCCGCGCTGGCGCTTGCCGGACTGATCGTGCTGCCGCATGCGCTGTGGTTCCTCGACCATGCCGGGCTCGCGACCCAGGGCACGCTCGGCAAGATGCAGGGTTCGGCGTCGGGCAGCCACATGCTGCGGTTCTTCAAGGGCATTGGCGCGCTCATCATGGGCATTCTCGCCTTTTGCGCGCTGACGCTGGTGATCTTCGCGGCGATCTTCAGGAAGCCCTTCCTCGACAGCCTGAAGAGCGGCAACGCGATCACGCGGGTCATCGAGCGCATGTTCCTGCTCACGGCCGTGGCGCTGGTCCTGATCATTCTCGTCACCGGCACGACGAAGATGAACGAGCGCTGGCTCGATCCCTTCCTGCTGGTGCTGCCCCTCTATCTCGCAGCCAAGATGGAAGCTGCCGGCATGGATATTTCCGCCGGACTGAAGCGCCTTTCAGCAATGGCGGCGGTCATCCTGATCGGTGTTGCCGCCTTCACCATCATCGAGGTAACCGTCCTGCCTCTCGCCGGCCTCTACAAGCGGATCAACATTCCCTATGGCCCGTTCCTGCAGAGCCTGAAGATGGAGAATGCCGAAACGCCGGCGATGATCGTCACGCAAAGCTGGCTTGAAGCCGGCAATCTGCGGCAGGCCTTCCCGAACGTGCCGGTGCTGGCCGGATCCGGCGACGAACTGCGGCCGGCGGAGGCGATAGACGGCCGGCACCCGCTGCTGCTTGTGTGGACCGACAACAAGCACACCGGCGAAATCCCGGCGGGCATCGTCAAGGCGGCACAGGCCTTTGCCGGCGCGCAGGCAACCGACATCGAGCCGCGGTCGATGACGCTCCCCTATCATTTCGGCTGGGACGGCGAGACCTACACGTTCGGCTATGCGTGGCTTCCATCGCCGAGTGCCGTCGGACTGCCGAAACCATGACGGAGTGGCTCAAAGCACGCCCGGAACGCGTCTTCCTGATTGTCGCGGCCTATTTCGCGCTCAACGTCATCGTGCGCATGGCCATGCCGCATGCGCTCGAGTCGGACGAGGCCGAGCAGGTCTTCTTCGCGCAGTGGTGGGCGCTCGGTTACGGGCCGCAGCCGCCGCTCTACAACTGGCTGCAGCATGCCGTGTTCGATATCTTCGGCGTGTCGATGCTGGCGCTTTCGGCCACCAAGTGCGTGCTCCTGTTCCTGATCTACCTGTTCTACGGGCTGACGGCGCGCATGCTGCTCAAGGACCGGAGCTGGCTGCCGATCGCCGTCCTGTCGCTGCTGACGATCCCGCAGATCAGTTTCGAGGCGCAGCGCGACCTGTCCCATACGGTGGCGGTCACGCTATCCGCCTCCTTCTTCCTGTTTGCCAGCGTGCTGACGCTCAAGCGGCCGAGCCTTTCGAGCTATGTGCTGCTCGGGCTGGCAAGCGGCCTCGGGCTGCTCGCCAAATATAACTTTGCCCTCCTGCCCGCCGCCGTCTTCATCGCGGTGCTGACGGACCGCGAGCTGCGCTCCCGTCTCCTCGACTGGCGCATCCTCATTTCGACGACAATCGCCATCCTCCTCTTCCTGCCGCATGCCGTCTGGCTCGCCGGCAATCTGGATGCGGCCAGCGCAAACACGATCGGCAAGCTGACATCCGGAGACGCACCGGCCAACATGGCCATGGGCTGGCTGAAGGGCGTCGGGTCGCTTGCCATCGCGCTTATCGGCTTTGCCGGCGTCACGCTCGTCGTCTATGCAGCGATCTTCCAGAAGGCACTGCTGGCCTCTTTTCGGGCCGGAACGGTCTGGACGCGCTTCTTCGAGCGGGTGATGCTCTCCATCCTCGTCTTTATCGTCATCATGATCCTCGCCGGCGCCGACAACATCAAGGACCGCTGGCTGACGCCGCTTCTCTTCCTGCTGCCGCTCTATTTCTGCCTGAAGCTGGAAGCCTCGGGACTGGCCGGCTCGGCACTGCTGAAGCCGTTCTGGCGCACCGCCGCCGCCTTCATGATCGTCATTCCGGCAGCACTTTTCCTGCGCGTGCCGCTCGCCCACTTCACCGGCGACTACCAGCGGCCGAGCACGAACTACACCGCAGCGTTCGACACCATGACGAAGGACAGGACGCCCGGCCTTGTGGTCACCGACCGCAAGCTCTACGCCGGCAGCCTGCGGCTCAAGCATCCGGACATCCCGTTCGCGACCTCGGAATTCTCGCTGTTCGAGACGGTCAATCATGCCGACGCAGACCATCCGATCCTGCTCTTCTGGATCAAAAAGAGCAGCGACGCCGGCATGCCGGTCAGTCTTGTGAACTGGCTTGAGAAAAAGGGACTGCCGCAGCCGACGGAAGAGGAGATGAAGCAGGTCTCCATCCCCTACCACTACGCGCGCGGCGACGACGCCACGCTCTTCGGCTACGCCTGGGTCACCCCGCAGCCCTCCGGC
The DNA here is from genome assembly GCF_052908375.1 of Rhizobium sp. PAMB 3174. NCBI lineage: Bacteria > Pseudomonadati > Pseudomonadota > Alphaproteobacteria > Hyphomicrobiales > Rhizobiaceae > Rhizobium > Rhizobium sp. PAMB 3174. Next base: position 2,378,459 of record NZ_CM128608.1, read on the forward strand.
AACTAACCCTTCATCTTCGCCCATACGGCATCAAGGCCTTCGCGCAGGACGGCGACCATGCGGTCGACTTCGCCTTCCGTGATGACGAGCGGCGGCGAGGCGAGCATGCGGTCGCCGGTGGCGCGCAGGATGAGGCCGCGCTCCAGGCATTCGTTGCGCACCATCGTGCCGATCTCGTCGGGCTTCTCGAAGCGCTGTCGGGTCTTCTTGTCCTTCGCCAACTGCACCGCGCCCATCAGGCCGACGGAGACGACCTCGCCGACCATGTCGTGGTCCTCGAGGCTCTTCCAGGCCTTGGAAAAATAGGGGCCGATATCGTCATGGACGCGCTCGACCAGCTTTTCCTCCTCGATGATGCGGAGGTTTTCGAGTGCCGCGGCCGCGCAGACCGGATGGCCGGAATAGGTAAAGCCATGGTTGAAGTCGCCGACCTCATTCAGGAACACGTCGGCGACGCGGTCGGAAATCAGCACGCCGCCGATCGGCAGGTAGCCCGACGACAGGCCCTTGGCGATCGGCGCCAGATCGGGCTCGACGCCGAAATGCTGGTGGCCGAACCAGTGGCCGAGACGGCCGAAGCCGCAGATGACCTCGTCGCAGACGAGCAGGATGTTGCGCTCGCGGCAAATGCGGGCGATCTCCGGCCAGTAGGTCGACGGCGGCACGATGACGCCGCCGGCGCCCTGGATCGGCTCGGCGACGAAGGCGGCGACATTCTCCTCTCCGAGTTCGTCGATCTTGGCTTCCAGCTCGCGGGCGCGGGCGAGACCGAATTCCTCCGGGCTCATCTCTCCGCCCTCGGCATACCAGTAGGGCTGGCCGATGTGGTGGATGCCGGCAATCGGCAGGTCGCCCTGCTCGTGCATCCACTTCATGCCGCCGAGCGAGGCGCCGGCGACCGTCGAACCGTGATAGCCGTTGACGCGGGCGATCACCGCCTTCTTCGTCGGCTTGCCGATCGCCGCCCAGTAGACGCGGGCCATGCGGAACCATGTGTCGTTCGCCTCGGAGCCGGAGCCGGTGAAGAAGACGTGGTTGATCTTCTCGCCGGCATGGGCGGTGATCTTCTCGGCGAGCAGCGTCGCCGGCGGCGTCGTGGTGCCGAAGAAAGTGTTGTAGTAGGGCAGCTCGTTCATCTGCCGCATCACCGCCTCGGTGATTTCCCGGCGTCCGTAACCGATATTGACGCACCAGAGGCCGGCGAAGCCGTCGAGATAGCGCTTGCCCGCATTGTCGAAGATGTGACAGCCCTCGCCCCGCTCGATGATGCGGCTGCCCGAGGCATTCAGCTTCTTCATGTCGGAGAAGGGATGGAAATGGTGGGCGGCGTCGATTGCGGCAAGATTGGAAAGCGCTGGCATGATGCTCACTGACTGTTGGTCCGGAAGGTGCCCGCAGATTGGCCACAGAAATCCGGTTTGGCAAGCCGCGATCCGATCGCCGATTGCGCGGCCGGCGTGCGCGGACTAATCTGATCGTCATGCAGGAAGACACACCACGGATCGCCAGGAATATCGGCGCCGGCCTCAGACGCTGGCGGCTGATCAATCGCGTCAAGCAATCGGCGCTGGCGGCCGATTTCGGCGTATCGCAGACGACCGTTTCGCGCTGGGAGGCCGGCCTGCTCGTTCCCGTCGGCGATGATGCCCTCCGCATCGAACGCCTCCTCTCCGCACGGCCGAACTCGGCGGCGGATGCGGCGCTCATCCGGCTCGTCTCAAGTGCAACAACGCCGACGCATCTTGTCTGCGACCTCACCCACCGGCTGCTTGCCGCATCTCCGGGACGGATCGCCGAATGGCGGCTCGGCATGGAGGAGTTGAAGGGAAAGTCGCTCTGGCGCTACGCCACGCCCGGCATAAGGCGCGGCGAGGAACAATTGGAGCGCCGCGGCTGGTTTGAGCCCGTCCCACCGGAAATCACGGTGATCAGCGAAGAGGCCGACAGGCCGGAGGTGGGGATCCGGGCCGGTGAAATCCGCTGGACGCGCATGCCGCTGTCCGACGGCACCTTCGCGCGGCTGGTGACCGACGGCGTGCGCATCGCCCGCGCATAACTTATGCGCCCCTCGCCCTTCCCCGTGAGACGCGGGTTTCGCATGATGCGTGGCAGCCACCGAACGCGCCTGGACCCATGCCATGATGACCGATACCGCCGCCGACCGTCCGCCGATCGCCGATGACCGCCTCAGCGGCATCATCGCCTTCCTGCAGTCCGCCGAAAAACTGAAGGACACGCTACGCAGCGACCGCACCTCCGGCGGACGCCCGGAAAGCACGGCGGAGCACAGCTGGCGGCTCTGCCTCATGGTGCTGATGTTCGAGAAGGAACTTGCCGGCTGCGACGTGCTGAAGCTTCTGAAGCTCTGCGTCCTGCACGATCTCGGCGAGGCAATCTCCGGTGACGTGCCGGCCACCGACCAGTCACCGGACGACGGCAAGGCGGCACGCGAGCGCGCGGACATGGAAATACTCGCCGCGCCGCTGCCCACCGATCTACGGCAGGAGGTCATGGCTCTCTGGGATGAGTATGATGGAGCTGCTACGCCGGAGGCGCTCCTCGCCAAGGGCTTCGACAAGCTGGAGACGATGCTGCAGCATGCCATCGGGCAGAACCGGGCGGATTTCGACTACGCCTTCAATCTCGGCTACGGCGTGGCGCAGACCGACAGGCACCCGCTTCTGAGGCAGATCCGCATCCTTGTCGATGCGGCGACGCGGGATCGCATGACGCGGTAAGGAAGGAGGGGCCGGCAACGGCCAGCCCCTCCGACGGCGGCTCAAAATCCTCCGTTGCCCCATTCGGGGCGCATGAGCCGGCCATTGCCGTCGCTATCGGCCGCATCGAAGCGGGCCGCAGCGGCTCCGGTGAATTCTGCGAGGCTCACCAGCCCATCGCCATCGGCGTCCATCGGCTGGAAGCGGGCTTCCTTGTCTGCCTGACGCGCCGCCTGCATGGCGCCGTTGTTACCCTGCTGCTGGCCCATGCGCACCGCCATGTACTCCTCCAGCGTCAGTTTTCCGTCGCTGTCGGCGTCCATCGCGTAGAAGACGCTCTCGGCGCTGTCGAGGAGTTCCTGGCGGCTGAGCTGGCCGTCGCCATTGGCGTCCATGTCGGCAAAGCGGCCCATCTGGCCCCTGCCCTGCTGGGCGAGCGCCAGCGAAGAGGTGAGCGTCATGGCAAGGGCGAGCGCCGCCACGGTCGTGTTCCTGAGTTTCATATCGAGTTCCTTTCCGGGTTTCGAAGTCTGGGCGGTTCCCGCCAACCGCCACCCGGAGAAGGTATTCGACAAAATACATATTAACTTTGATATGTATCAAGCAATGCTGCAGTCGCAGCCGCGCCTATTCCGCCGCCTCGAAATATTTAAGCGCCGCCTTCTGCAGCTCGGTTTTTGGCTGCGGCAATTTCAACTCGTGACGTCCGTCGTTGCAGAACACATGCGCCTCGCCCCAGGCCGCGAGTGCACGAAGAACCGGCTCCAGCGAACGGCCGAGCGGCGTCAGGTCATAATCGACATGCGGCGGCACGACCGGATGAACGGTGCGCGAAACGAGGCCGGCATCTTCCAGTTCGCGCAGCTGTTTCGTCAGCATGCGCTGGGTGATGCCCGGCATCTTGCGGCGCAGGGCGTTGAAGCGCTGGGTGCCGCCCATGAGGTGGAACAGGATGACGCCTTTCCATTTGCCGTCGAGAAAGCAAAGCGTCGCCTCAACGAAGCAACCGGGGAAATTCTTGGTCAGTTTCGCGCGCGGCCTGGACATTTACAGTATCCTTTTGGGTACTACGTACATAAATTGTGCATTCTTGCGTATATCGAGCCTAGCACTTTAATGGGGCCTGTCCAACCAACCAAGGAGTTTCGCCATGCGCGCCGTCGCCTATTCCGCCCCGCTTCCGATCACGGATGAGCAGTCCCTCGTCGATATCGACATGCCCGTTCCCGAACCGACCGGCCGCGACCTCCTGGTCGAGATCAAGGCCGTTTCGGTCAATCCGGTCGACGTCAAGGTCCGCGGGCACCGGCCGCCCCGCAACGGCCCGCAGACGGTACTCGGCTATGATGCCGCCGGTATCGTCAAGGCCGTGGGTCCGGAGGCGAAGTTCTTCAAGCCGGGCGACGCGGTCTATTATGCCGGGGCGATCAACCGTCAGGGCACCAACAGCGAGTTCCACCTTGTCGACGAACGCATCGTCGGGCACAAGCCGAAGAGCCTCGATTTCCCGGCCGCCGCCGCCCTGCCGCTGACCGCCATCACGGCCTATGAAGCGCTGTTCGACCGGCTGAAGGTGCAGGATCCGGTGCCCGGCGAGCACCGCTCAATACTGATCGTCGGCGGCGCCGGCGGTGTCGGATCGATCGCCATCCAGATCGCTCGGGCGCTGACCGATCTGACCGTCATCGCCACCGCCTCGCGACCGGAAACGAGGGACTGGGTCAAGCAGCTTGGCGCCCACCACGTCATCGACCACAGTGAGGCCATGGCACCGCAGGTCGAGGCGCTCGGCATTCCGGCGCCGGGATTTGCCTTCATCACCAATGACAGCGGCCGTCACGGCGGCGACGTCGCCACCCTGATCGCGCCACAAGGACGTGTGGCGCTGATCGACGACCCGGCAAGCTTCGACATCATGCCGTTCAAGATGAAGGCGGTATCGATCCACTGGGAAATGATGTTCGCCCGCCCGGTCTTCCAGACCGGCGACATCGAGGCGCAGCACATGCTGCTCGACCAGGTCGCCGACCTCGTCGATGCCGGTGCGATCCGCTCGACGCTGACCGAGGTGCTCGGCCCGATCAACGCGGCGACGCTGAAGAAGGCGCACGCCATGATCGAGACCAAAAAGACCAAGGGCAAGCTGGTGCTCTCCGGTTTTTGAAGACTGGCAGCACCCACAAGTTATCCCTTCTCCCCGCCCGCGGGGAGAAGGGACGATCCGCGGCAATCGAGCGGACATCATGACGCAGGTTTGACCCGATTGACATTGGGCAATTTCAGGCCGATTTATTCGCCACGCCCGCAGTTTATTGCCGCCGGGCGGATATCAACGGAGCCATCATCCCAGATGCCAAGCGACAGTAGTAGTCGATTGCCCAAGTCCCGCGCGGCCATCACTGACTGACGTCTCCGTCGGTTCGCCTGATCGGCCGTCATTGGCTGATCGACGGAAAGGCGAACCCCATGAACATCAACAGCATCCCCCGCAGGGCCGCAAATGCTGCCCGCTTTCTTGGCACACTCACCCCGGTCACCGTCGCCGAATATGTCGAACGGCTGAACACGACCGGCGCCAATGAGGCCGCGACCGTTCTTCTGAACCTGCCCGAACGCAAGGCCGTGCGCATCCTGTCCATGCCGGAACTGGAAAACGCCGCCGCCATCCTGGCTGCACTGCCAAGCGCCCGCTCGTCGCACCTCCTCAGGCTGGTCGCCAACGACCGGGTGACGGACATCTTCCAGTCGGCGGATTTCGAAACCCGCGCCACACTGTTTGCCCGGCTGGACCCGGAAACGGCCCGCGCCGTCACGCATCTTCTCGACTATCCGCCGCGCACCGCCGGCGCGATGATGACGACGGAGTTCCTCAGCGTGCCGTCGAACTGGACGGCAGCCGCGACACTTGCCCATGTCCGCGAGGTCGGCCATTCCCGTGAGACGGTCTATGCGATCTACGTGCTTGACGACGCCGACCGGCATCTTGCCGGCGTGGTGACGCTGCGCCGGCTGATCGCCGCCGAGCCGGACGATCCCATCCTGTCGCTGTCGCAGCGCGGCGCAATGGTCTGCGCCAGCCCTCTGATGCCGCAGGAGGACGTCGCCCGCCTGATCCGCAAGCACGACCTGCTGGCGCTGCCCGTCACCGACACCTCCGACCGGGTGCTCGGCATCGTCACCGTCGACGACGTCATCGACACTATGATCGCCGACACGACGGAAGACGCGCAGAAGTTCGGCGGCATGGAAGCGCTCGGCAAGCCCTACATGCAGATCGGCCTCCTCGACATGATCCGCAAGCGGGCCGGCTGGCTGTCGGCACTGTTTCTCGGCGAGATGCTGACGGCGAGCGCCATGCAGCATTTCGAAGGTGAACTGGAAAAGGCCGTCGTGCTGACCCTGTTCATTCCGCTGATCATGAGCTCCGGCGGCAATTCCGGTTCGCAGGCAACCTCGCTCATCATCCGGGCGCTGGCGCTCGGCGAGCTGAAGCTTGGCGACTGGTGGCGGGTGGCGCTGCGCGAACTGCCGGCCGGCCTGTCGCTCGGGGCGATCCTCGGCCTCGTCGGACTTGCCCGCATCACGCTCTGGCAGCAGATCGGCCTCTACGACTACGGTCCGCACTGGGTGCTTGTCGGGCTGACGGTGTTCTCGGCGCTTGTCGGCATCGTCACCTTCGGCTCTATGGCCGGCTCGATGCTGCCCTTCCTGCTGCAACGCCTGAAGCTCGATCCGGCCAGCGCCTCGGCACCGTTCGTAGCAACCCTGGTCGACGTCTCCGGCCTCGTCATCTACTTCAGCGTCGCCGTCGTCATCCTCAGCGGCACGCTGCTCTAGAGCAACCTGGCTCTCCGTCGCTGCCAACCGGGAGCGGCGGACCCATTCCGGCCGTTTCAGGCGCCGCCCATCAGGACCCAGATCAGGATGGAGAGCGTGAAGAACGAGGCGCAGGTGGAAAGAAACAGGGCCGGTGCTGCCACGTGCTGGAAGCCGTATCGGGCGGCGAGGATCGGATAGATCGACATCGGCGGCAGCGCCGCATAGATGATCGCCGCCGTCGCCAGCTCACCGTTTGCGATCCCGAAGCCGAGCCCCGCAAACAGGGCCACCATGGCGAAGACCGCCAGGGGATGGACGACGAGCTTGCCGATCGAGACCATGATCACGTCGAAATTGAAGGTGTTGAGGGAGAGGCCGGCGAGTGTTCCACCGATGACCACCAGCGACACGGCGGCGCTGGACGACGCCAGCAGGTCGATCGGCCCGGACACCAGGCGCGGCAGCGGAATGCCGGCAATCGAAATGCCGAGGCCGACGAAGATCGCCACGATCATCGGATTGCCGAGGAGCTTGCCGGCAATCTTGCGGGCGAGCGGCAGCCCGCCGATCTCGCTGTTGGTCGCCCGTTCGGCGAGAAGCAGTGTCAGCGGCAGGATGAGGATGTTCTCGACCATCATGTTGAGCGCCAGTGCCCGGTCCGCGACCTCCGGCAGGAGCACCAGCACGATCGGATAGCCGACAAAACCGCTGTTCGATGAACTGGCGCCGACGGCACGGAACGTCGCCTGCCCGGCCGAGCGCTTCAGCAGGTAGCGGCTCGCCAGGTAGAAGAAGATGAAGCTGATCAGCGAGCCGGCGGCATAGGCGACGAGATAGCCGCCGTCGACGATCTCGGAGAAATCCCTGAGCGCGAATGCCCGCAGCAGCAGCGCCGGCAGGGCGAAGTTGACCGCATATTTGACGAGAACGCCGAGGTCGCGCTCGGAGAAGAGCGAGATCTTGACGGCGAAGAAGCCGAGGGCGATCAGGACGAAGACCACACCGGTCACATTGACGACATCGAGCATTGAAGGTCCGGGCGTGCGAGGATGCCCCGAAATGCGCGCATAACCTCATAGATTGCAAGGGCGATCAGCCGCGAAATCGTCGCCTCTCTGTCGCTTCTCATAAAAAAAGCCGCCGCCGGAAACCTCCGGCAGCGGCCGTTCATGATTCGTCTGTCTCTGTCAGCTCTTTACCTTGGCCGAAGACAGGCAGGTGACCGACACCGGGTAGCTCAGCGACTTGCGCTCGCTTTCCGTGTTTCCCAGGCTCCACTTGTCCTTCTTGGCCTTGCCGGTCTTGGCGGCCACAGCCTGGAACTGGAAGAAGATGTGCGCCTGGACGTCCCAGGTCTTCGCCAGCACGTCTGACTTCTTCATGCCGCCGGCGACCTTCTGCTGCAGCATGGCGTTGCAGATCTGGACCGGGTTCTTGCCCTGCCAGCCAAGCTTCACGACAGGAACAGCGAAAGAATAGTCGCGGCTGAAAGTCTTGGCCTCGCCGCCGCCGATTTCCCGGCCGGTCAGGCTCTGCTGCCAGAGATTGCCCGGGCTCTCAAAAAAATCGACGCCGTTGAACGAGCCGAGCGCGCCGGCAACGATGCGCTTGCCGGACTTCGCCTTGGCGTAGAGATGCAGCGAGAAGTTATGCGACGTGGGTTTGAGCGCCTTGTAACCGCTGTCCCCTGCGGTCACCTGGATAGGCACAACGTCGATACCGCTCTTCGTGATATCGACCTTGTCGATCCAGTCCGCGGCAGACGCGGACGATGCGAGCAATGCACTGCCAAGTGCGAATGAAGCTGCTGCGATGATGATCTTGCGTGTCATGATGTTCCCTCTCCGGTTCGTCTTGTTGACGAGAAAGGTAATATCGATTCAGGCCTGAACTACGAATGAACGACACGTTCATCGCCTGACTATACTTCAATTGCGCAAGAAACTCCCACACCGACATAAATAAAGGCCGGGGCGAACACCCCGGCCTTTCATACGCACTATGCAGGAAGGTCAGATGCCGTCGATGACCTTGACCCAGCCGTGCGGGTCGTTGGTCTGGCCCTTCTGGATGCCGACCAGCTGGTTGCGCAGCTTCTCGGTCAGCGTACCGGTCTCGCCACCGTTGATCTTGAACTCGCCACCGTCAAACTTGACCGTGCCAATGGCAGCGACGACCGCGGCGGTGCCGCAGGCGAAGGCTTCCTTGAGCTTGCCGCTCTTCGCATCCGCCTGCCATTCCTCGAACGTGTAGGGACGCTCGACGACGGTTGCGCCAGTGTCGCGGGCGAGCTGGATGATCGAGGCACGGGTGATGCCGGGCAGGATGGACCCGCCAAGCGGCGGCGTGACGACCGAGCCGTCATCCATGACGAAGAAGACGTTCATGCCGCCGAGTTCTTCGATGTAGCGCTTTTCGGCGGCATCGAGAAAGACGACCTGGTCGCAGCCATTCTTGTAGGCTTCCGCCTGGGCAAGCAGGCTGGCGGCATAGTTGCCGCCGCACTTGGCCGCACCCGTACCGCCGGGGGCTGCGCGGCTGTAATGTTCGGACACCCAGATGGAGACCGGCTTTGCGCCGCCCTTGAAATAGGGGCCGACCGGCGAGGCGATGACGCAGAAGATGTAGTCGCGGGCCGGACGAACGCCGAGGAAGGCCTCGTTGGCGAACATGAAGGGGCGCAGATAGAGGCTGCCGCCCTCGCCCGACGGGATCCAGTCGCCGTCCTGGCGCACCAGCTTGTCGACGGCTTCGAGGAACAGCGCCTCGGGCAGTTCGGGCATCGCCATGCGGCGGGCGGATTCGTTGAAGCGGCGGGCGTTCTGCTCGGGGCGGAACAGAACCGCGCGACCGTCGCCGGTACGGTAGGCCTTCATGCCCTCGAAGATTTCCTGGGCGTAATGCAGGACGGCGCTGGCCGGATCGATCGGGAACGGCGCACGGGCGGTTACTTCCGCCGAATGCCAGCCCTTGCCCTCGGTCCAGCGGATGACCGCCATGTGATCGGTAAAGACCGTGCCGAAGCCGAGATTTTCAAACAGCTTCGCCCGCTCCGCCACCGGCATCGGGTTCGCATTCGGCTTGATGGAAAATGTCAGGGACGCGGTATCGGCAGGCATTGCGGGCAAACCTTTCGTTTCCTCTCGGTCGGTCAGTCATGCTGACCTTTAAATTCGGCTTCTCGCATATCCCTCGCACCGCGCCTCTGCAAGTGTCTTTTGCACGGATACGGGACGACGCCGAAGGTGGATAGGCGCCGGCAAATTTGCCTCATGGCGACCGACGTGTCACCTTGGACGCTTATGGGGAGAGGAAACATGAAAACAACATTCGCCGCAATGACGTTGCTGGGCATGGTGATCGCGAACGCCGCATTCGCCCATGGCGGCGGCTGCCGCAAGAGTTCGCCGGCAGGGCAATGTTGCCACATGGACAACAAGGCCGGCCAGGTTCACTGCCACTGAGCGGACAGGCGAGACGGCTGCACCATCCCGCCAAATCTGAAATCACATGTTCGGATAGACCGGTCCCTCGCCGCCCTTTCCTGGCGGCGGTCCGTGCGGCCCCTATCCTCACATGTTCGGATAGACCGGTCCTTCGCCGCCTTGTGGCGGAACCCAGGTGATGTTCTGGTTCGGGTCCTTGATGTCGCAGGTCTTGCAGTGGACGCAGTTCTGGGCGTTGATGACGAAGGTCTCATCGCCGTCCTTTTCCACCCATTCGTAGACGCCGGCCGGACAGTAGCGGTTCGACGGGCCGGCATAGACGCCGAGTTCCGATGCCTTCTGCAGCGCCATGTCCTTGACCTTCAGATGCACCGGCTGGTCTTCCTCGTGGTTGGTGTTCGACAGGAACACCGAGGACAGGCGGTCGAAGGTCAGGACGCCATCCGGCTTCGGATAGTCGATCGGCTTGTAGTTGGCCGCCGGCTCCAGCGACTGGGCATCGGTCTTGCCGTGCTTCAGCGTGCCGAAGAAGGAAAAGCCGAACAGCGTGTTGGTCCACATGTCGAGGCCGCCGAGGGCGACGCCGATCGCCGTGCCGAACTTCGACCAGAGCGGCTTGACGTTGCGGACCAGCTTCAGGTCCTTGCCGATCAGGCTCGACCGCCAGGCGTTCTCGATCTCGACCGGCTCGTCGTTGGCGCGGCCGGCGGCAATCGCGTCCACCAGCTTTTCGGCTGCCATCATGCCGGAGATGACGGCATTGTGGCTGCCCTTGATGCGCGGCACATTGACGAAGCCCGCCGAACAGCCAATCAGCGCGCCGCCCGGGAAGGACAGGCGCGGCACGGACTGATAGCCGCCTTCGGTGATGGCGCGGGCGCCGTAGGAGATGCGCTTGCCGCCTTCGAAGGTGCCGCGGATCGCTGGATGCGTCTTGAAGCGCTGGAACTCCTCGAAGGGGTAGAGATAGGGGTTCTTGTAGTTAAGGTGCACCACGAAGCCGACGGCCACCAGATTGTCTTCGAGATGATAGAGGAAGGAGCCGCCGCCGGTCTTCATGCCGAGCGGCCAGCCGAAGGAGTGCTGCACGAGGCCGGGCTTGTGGTTCTCCGGCTTGACCTCCCAGAGTTCTTTCAGGCCGATGCCGAATTTCGGCACGTCACTGTCCTTGTCGAGCTCAAACTTGGCGATCAGCTGCTTGGCGAGCGAGCCGCGCACGCCCTCGCCGATCAGCACGTATTTGCCATGCAGTTCCATGCCGCGGGTGAAGTTCGGGCCGGGCTCGCCGTTCTTCTCGATGCCCATGTCGCCGGTCGCAACCCCGTAGACGGCGCCCGCCTCGTTGTAGAGCACTTCGGTCGCGGCAAAGCCCGGATAGATCTCGACGCCGAGCGCCTCGGCCTTTTCGGCCAGCCAGCGACAGACATTGCCGAGCGAGACGATGTAGTTGCCGTGATTGTTCATCAGCGGCGGCATGAAGGCGTTCGGCAGGCGGATGGAGCCTGCGGGGCCTAGAAGTAGGAAGTGGTCGTCCTTGACCTCGGTCTTGAAGGGATGGCCCTCCTCCTCGCGCCAGCCCGGCAGCAGGGCATCGATGCCGACCGGATCGACGACGGCGCCCGACAGGATATGCGCGCCGACTTCCGCGCCTTTCTCCAGCACGACGACGGAGAGGTCCTCGTTCAGCTGCTTCAACCGGATGGCTGCCGACAGGCCGGCCGGACCGGCGCCGACGATCACAACGTCGAATTCCATGCTTTCGCGTTCGGGAAGTTCCATCGCTTCACTCATTCCGTCCACCCCTATATGGCATGCCTGTCTTTCTGGGCATTATCCTTTGTCAAAAGCGCACCCCCTTGTCGAGCCGCAGTGCGACAGACGTGCGCCCTTTTCCGCAAAAGCTATAATAACCTTTACGTAAACGTCAATATATTTACGCGATGAAGTCGACGTCATCGGGTCGCGGGTGGTTGCGGGCCGTGCGCGACGATGCTACCTGCCCCGGCATTCGCGGCGCGATTTGCCGGTGCGGATTTCCGAAACGACACACTGCAGAACATGGGAGTGCGACGATGGCGTCCGCGCTGGGTCTCGATTTTGGCACGACGAACACGGTGATTGCGCTCGCCCAGGCAGGTGGCGGCACGACGTCGCTCGCCTTTTCGGACGGCGCGCAAACCGCCAACAGCATGCGCACGGCGCTGTCCTTCATGAAGGACCGGAAGCTCGGGGCGCATGCGCTGAACGTCGAGGCGGGCCATGCGGCCATTCGCCAGTTCATCGACAATCCCGGCGAATGCCGTTTCCTGCAGTCGATCAAGACCTTTGCCGCGAGCGCCCTCTTCCAGGGCACGCTGGTTCATGCGCGGCGGCACGAGTTCGAAGACCTGATGGAAATCTTCATCCGCCGGTTGAAGCAGTATGCCGGTGACGGCTGGCCAACGGAGGTCAGCCGCGTGATCGCCGGTCGTCCGGTTCGTTTCGCCGGTGCGCGACCCGACGAGGACCTCGCCGTCAGCCGCTACAACGAAGCGCTCGGACGCCTCGGCTTTCCGGAAATCCATTATGTCTACGAACCGGTCGCCGCCGCCTATTACTTTGCCCGCCGGCTGAAGAGTGACGCGACCGTGCTCGTTGCCGATTTCGGCGGCGGCACGACGGACTATTCGCTGATCCGCTTTGAATTCGTTGCCGGCGACTTGCGCGCCACGCCGATCGGTCAGTCCGGCGTCGGGGTTGCCGGCGACAATTTCGACTTCCGCATCATCGACAATGTCGTCTCGCCGCAGATCGGCAAGGGCAGCCATTTCAAGAGCTTCGGCAAGACGCTGGAAGTGCCCACCAGCTACTATGCGCAGTTCGGCCGCTGGAACCAGCTATCGGTGTTCAAGGCCAGCCGCGAGTTTTCCGAACTGCAGAAGCTGGTTTCCTCCAGCCTGGAACCGGAGAAGCTGGAGCGCTTCATCGACCTTATTGATTACGACGAGGGCTATCCGCTCTATCAGGCGGTTTCGGCGGCGAAGATGGCGCTGTCGCACGAAGAGGAAACCGAATTCCACTTCCCGCCGCTCGGGCCCGACAGCCGCCGGACGATCCGCCGGAGCGACTTCGACGGCTGGATTTCGGAGGAACTGGCACGGCTTGAGGAAGGGCTCGACGACGTGCTGGCAAAGACCGGCACCAAGGATAGCCAGGTCGACAAGGTGTTCCTGACCGGCGGCACGTCCTTCGTACCTGCCGTGCGGCGGATCTTCAGCAATCGCTTCGACGCCGACAAGATCGAGACGGGCGAGGAACTGCTGTCGATCGCGCATGGCCTGGCGCTGATCGGCGAGGTCGCCGACATCGAACGCTGGACGGCCTGAGGCCCTTCCCCCTTCCAATCCACCTTCGATCGCCTATAACCACCTCTACGCGAAACAGAAACGTTCAGGGAGTGAGGCGATGGATCTCGGATTGAAGGGAAAGCGGGCGCTGGTTCTGGCCTCGTCGAGTGGTCTCGGCCTCGGCATAGCCCAGGCGCTGGCCCGCGAAGGCGCGCATGTCCTGATTTGCGGGCGCAACGGCGAAAAGCTCGAGGCGAACTGCGACGCGATCAATGCCGAAAAGGCCGGCAAGGCGGACTGGGTCGCCGTCGACCTCAATGACCCGGCGGCCACCGCCAGGCTCGTTTCCGCCGTCAAGGAGAAGCTCGGCCGGACCGACATTCTCGTCAACAATACCGGCGGCCCGGTGCCCGGCAGCGCGCAGGACATGTCTGTGGAGAACCTGCAGACCTATTTCCAGTCGATGGTTGTCAGCATCATTTCGCTGACCGCGGCGCTGCTGCCGTCGATGAAGGAACACGGCTGGGGGCGCATCCTGACGGTCGCCTCGTCCGGCGTCTTCGAACCGATCCCCAATCTGGCGCTCTCGAACACGCTGCGCTCCGCGCTGGTCGGCTGGAACAAGACGCTGTCTTCGGAAATTGCAAAGCATGGCGTGACGGCCAATCTGCTGCTGCCGGGACGCATCGCCACGGCCCGCCTCGACCAGCTGGACCGGGCCAATGCCGAGCGCTCCGGCAAGTCTCTCGAGGATGTCCGCTCGGCGTCTGAGGCCTCCATTCCGACGGGCCGTTACGGTCGCGTCGAGGAGTTTGCCGCGACCGCCGCCTTCCTCGTTTCGGAGCCGGCCAGCTACATCACCGGCAGCCTGATCCGCTGCGACGGCGGCGCGGCAAGGTCAATCTGAAGACAGTGATCGATAGACTTCCATCGATCACGCTCTTTATTGCTTAACCATGCCGATAGATTGCCTGACCATGCCGGGTGAACCGTCGCCGGCATGGGGAAAATCTCAAGAGATTCTTAAAGTGCCGATGCTAGTTATGGCCTCATAGCATAATCAGGTCTAAAGGCGGGGCAAAATCATGAAGCAACCGGTACGAAGCAATCCAAGACAGGAGATGAGCATGAGCACGCTCGCCCTCCTGGAGCGCTTCCGGCTTGAAGCCAGCCCGGTCAACTTCGAGCTCATTCACGACATCGTTTCGGGCAACAATCCGGAACTGCGCCGCCGGTTCTCCGAGCTCGGCAAGAACATCACGCCGGCCTCCGTGGAAGAACTGGCGCGCGAGTTCCTGCCGCATCATTTCGGCGACTCCATCTACGAGCACTCCGCCGATACGCTGCGCGACGAACTGAGCAACCTGCAGCTGCTCCTTCATGAAGGCCAGTCCAAGCTGCAGCAGTACACCGATACGCTGAAGACCGCCAACGAGCGCTTCGACCGGATCAACCCGGCCGACACCACCGCCATCCGCAAGGAGCTCGCCCGCGTTACCTCGGCAACGGCCGAGCAGAGTACCTTTTCCGCCGGCATACTTCGATCGGTCGGCGAGCAGATGCGGTCCGTCGACCGCTTGTCGAACGAGATGTCCGACGTCGCACGCGCCAAGTTCCTGCATCCGATGACCGGACTGAACAACCGCCGCGCCTACAACAAGCAGCTCGCCGAAATCTACCGCCAGGAGCGCTTCACCCAGAGCATCACGCTGATCCTCGGCAGCATCCGCAATTTCGAGTATCTGGACGCGCCGCAGCTTATGAAGCCAAAGACGCTGATCCTGGAAAAGTTCGGCGCCTTCATGCTTCAGAGGCTCGATGAGGACGACACCGGTTTCTGGCTCGACCAGCCGCAAATGGGCTTCCTCATCACCTCCGGCGAAAAGCAGGGGATCCTGCAGTTCTGCAACACCCTGCGGGAGAACCTGACCCGGCAGGTCGAGGCCGTCCGGCCGCTCTTGCCCAAGGCACCGCCGCTTCAGATCTCGTTCGGTTGCTCCGACACGTTCGGCGCCGGCACGGCGGCAATGCTGATCCGCAATGCGGAGCTTGCGCTTGAAAGCGCCAAGACAGCCGGTCCGCACGAAACCGTCTTCCATGACGACATGGGCGATGCGGGCGGAGACGGCCGGAATTACGCGCTCTACGGCCGACAGGGCTTCACCGTCTGACAAGAGTGATCCCGCGCGCCGAAGCGGCACCCCGCGCACTTGCCGTCGCGGCGGGCCCGGCCCATATAGTCGTGTGCAATCACGCACATTCGACGAGGCATCACACATGATCCGCAAGGCCGCGACCGTCATCGCCGTTCTGGCAATCCTCATAGGTCTCGTCTGGATGGGCCAAGGCAGCGGATATTTCCCCTACCCCGCGTCCAGCTTCATGATCGACCAGAGCCCGTGGATCACCAATGGCGCGATCCTCGCCATCGCCGGACTTGTCCTGCTGTGGGTTTCCCGCCGCTACCTGCGCTGAGTGACTTCCCGGCCTTTCAGCCGTGAGGCTGTTGGTCTATGGTGCACGCTATGAACACCACCCCCATCGACCTCTATCAGCCTGACGAACTGGCCGCGCTTCTGCATTTCTATGCGGAATCGGGCGTCGACTGGCTGATCGAGGACGAACCGCAGGATCGTTTCGCAGAATTCAAGGCGCAACAGGCGGCACGCGCTGCAATCCGCGAAAGCCAGGCGCCGGTCCAGAAGGAGCGTCCCGCCCGCAATGCCGCGCAGCGTGCCGAGCCTCAGGCGCGCGCGCCATCCCAGCCTGTCGCCATACCGGACGAGCAGGCGGTCGCCCAGGCGCGGCTTGCGGCCGAAGGAGCGAGTTCGCTCGAAGCGCTCGAAGCGGCCATCAAGGCGTTTTCCGGCTGCAACCTCAAGAACAGCGCGCGCAACAGCGTGTTTTCGTCCGGTGACGCGGCCTGCCGGCTGATGATCGTCGGCGCAGCGCCGAGCGCCGACGACGATCGCGAAGGCGCGCCGTTCAGCGGGCCGGCCGGCGCCCTGCTCGATCGCATGCTGGCCGCGATCCGATTGTCCCGCGAGGATGTGCTGCTGACCTCATCCATCCCCTGGCGCCCGCCGGGTGACCGCGCGCCCTCGCCCGCCGAGACGGAGATCTGCCGTCCGTTCATCGAGCGCGCCATCACGCTGGTACAACCGCCCGTGCTGCTCATCATGGGCAATCTCGCGGCGCGCATGCTGTTCGGCGGCAACCGCCCCATCCATGCGCTGCGCGGCGAATGGCGCGACCTCGATCTCGGCGGCGGCAAGCCGGTGCCCGCCATCGCGACCTTCCATCCGCAGGATCTGATCGCCGCGCCACTCAGCAAGCGCATGGCATGGCAGGATCTGCAGAAGCTCTCCGAGCGCCTCGCGACGCCGGCGGACTGACGCCCGGCACCGCCGGCCCGGCACCGCCGGAGCGGAAGACGCTCGCGGGCGACACCGCCCCCTGACTCCCTTGGTTAAAGTTTTATGAATTCTGCCATGCGTCCGGCGCATGGCAGTTCCGCGAAATGCTGCATTGCAAAATCAACTTCGCACCGCAATATACCGATTGTGTCTTGGGAGGAACGAATCGAATTAGGAACCAAGGCAATGTCCAACCGTTTTCGCCCTATCCATTCGGGTTTTGAAACCCTTCGCATCGCCGGCGACCGGCTCCACGCAGCTCGGTCCTATCACCAGTTCGGCGCCGTCGCCAATGAGCAGATGACCGCACGAGGCTACGGCCACATCACTCGCCCGACTGCGATTTTTGCGGATTTCCAGGAACGTTGAGCCGCCTGGCTCACCCCGGAATATCTCAAGCGAAGGAAAAACATCGTGTTTAAGCCCATCAAGAATATGCTTCACACTTGGAATGAGCTGTCGGCCATCAACCAGGCCGTCAGGGCCTCGCAGGTGTTTGCCGAAGAGCTTTCGTCGAAGGCTCAGCGCCGCAAGACCGTCAACGACCCGGCCGCCACCGTTCCTCTCTGAGCGACCATGTCGCGAACCATGCGCGGCGCTCTTCGCTCGCGCGCCGGCATCTGCCGGAGACAAGGCCCGGCAGCATCTCTCGATGCCGGTGCAATCCTAACGGGCGACGTTCAGACTTGTCGGCCGATCGCTGTTCTTCAACGCTGAATAGATCGTGTTGCGGGCGGCATTGCTGACGACGGGCTCGGCGAGAGCCCATTCAAACGCCTCTTCCACATAGTGGAACTTGATTGCCTGCCAGTGCCTGTATTCGTCCACGAATGCCTCGCTGATCCACATCGGCGAACGGTTTGGCGTGCCCTGCCAGCCGATCAAACCTGCCTTGATCGCATTGCGAAGGATGCGGCGCAGATGCGTCGCCGAAATCATGAAGGTGGACGCCATGTCCTCGACGTCCACCAGACCGAGGTCGAAGTGGCCGTCGACAGGCTTTGTGCCGCCGATCTTCTGCATGAACTCGTCGACCACGAGGCCACCCGAGACCGTCCACAGGAAATGTCCCACCCGCTCCGTCGGGTGACGCCAGCGCTCGTCAGCCAGGCAGTTGCGCGCCATTCTCGGCTGGGCGAGGCAGAATACCTCCGGCCGCTCCAAGAATGTTGTCGCCCGCGCTCCGCCATCCATCGAATCGAGCGACGCGAGGTTGGCGCCGTACCAAAGGAACAGCAGGTAGCTGCTGAATTCCGACGCTGCAAACCGGCGCGGACGCCGCCGCCCGCGAGGCGTCACGTCGAGGATATGCTGATAGGCGAGAAGCTCGTCGATGAAGGCCAGCAGCGTGTTTCGGCTGACCACCTTCAACGGCATCAGCAGATCCTTTATGTCCGTCAGCGTAAAGCCGTCGTCGGACCGATGCAGTTCTTCCATGTATAGCGCATAGGCCGCCTGGATCATCAGCCAGCGCTGATGCGTCGCCATCGACAGGGTCAACCGCGGCGAGCTATCGAACATCGTGCGGCAGGTGGACGACCATTGGGCCAGGGCAGCGAGGAAGGCAGGGTGCTGCGCCAGTTCTTCGACACTCCGTGCCATCAGCGTCTTTCCATGTCCGATCCAGAATTGACAACGCCCGCGGAAAACGCAGCGGGCTAACAATAAAAGCGTTTTAAAACAATAGGGCTGATCCGTGGCATCCGTAGACGGGCCAGGATTTTCTGCAGCGGTATCGCTAAAAATACGCACGACCGCAATCCGCAGATGTTACTACCCGCGTCTCAGCACTGCTCCGCCGTGTCGCAATCCGGCCCATGGAGGGCTGCCGCAGTTGGTAAGGTCTGCCGAATTCGGGACCGGAAGTCACAAAGCATCGGCGACACGGTTGACCTGTGCCCCTTCGCAATGATCCAATTGCGACAATTCGCACGAACAGCCTTGCCTTAACAAGAAAGCGAACCGGATGCTCAATAGCCTCATTTCCGTTGCCAGCCTCATGGTGTCCACGCTGCTGATGATGACCGGCTACGGGCTGATGAACTATCTGGTTCAGATCCGCGCGCTGGCCGAAGGCTGGTCGACCCTGTCGATCTCGATCATCGCCACCGGCTATACTTGCGGCTTCGTGGTCGCCGGCCTCGTCATTCCCAAGCTCGTGCAGCGGGTCGGCCACGTGCGCGTCTTCGGCGCGGTCATCACGCTCCTGACCGTCTCCTGCCTCAGTTGCGCGCTGGTGGTCAACGAATTCGCATGGTTCGCCTTTCGCGGCCTCGCCGGCTTTGCCATCGCCGGCGCCTACATGATCATCGAAAGCTGGCTCAACGAACGGGTCAACAACGAGAATCGCGGCTCGCTCTTCTCCTTCTACATGGTGACGTCGCTGGTCGGCTCGATTGCCGGCCAGTACGCCGTACCGCTCGGCGATCCGCAGACCACCGGCCTGTTCATCGTCTGCGGCATCGTCTTCTCCTTCGCGCTCCTGCCGACCACTCTGTCGAGCGCGCAATCGCCGATGCCGATCAGCCAGGGCAAGTTCGACCTGCCGAAGCTCTTCCGCCGCTCGCCGATCGCCTTCATCGGCTCGCTGCTCTCCGGCGCGCTGTGGGGCACGTGGGGGAGCCTTGGCGGCGTCTTCGCGCAGCGCATCGGCTTTACGACCGCCGAGGGCGCCACGCTGTTGGCGGCCTGCCTCGCCGGTGGCGCGATCTTCCAGATTCCGATCGGCCGGCTCTCCGACAAGTTCGATCGCCGTCTGGTGATGATCGGCTGCGGCGTGATCGGCGGGCTCGCCTGCGTGGTCATGGGCCTGGTCGGCGCCAGCGTTATCACCTACTTCGCCGCCTTCATCCTCGGCATCGGCCTGTTTCCGATCTACGCGCTCAATGCCGCGCATGCCAACGACCTCGCCGACCCTCAGGAATATGTGACGATTTCCAGCGGTATCATGATCCTCTACGGCCTCGGCACCGTCGGCGGGCCGCTTTTGTCCGGCGTGGTTATGAACGCGACGGGGCCGATCGGGATGATCTGGCTGATGATGGTCCTGTTTGTCGTCTACGCCGCCTATGCCGCCTGGCGGCGCACCCGGCGCGCCGACCTGGAAGGCGTCGTCGACAAGACGGACTTCCAGGCTATGGCCGTTCCGATCAATGCCACCGATCCGGTCAACAGCCCCGGCTCGGCGCTCAGCGACGAGATCTGATCGTCTTCAAACCCGCTGCGCGCCGGCTTCGCGCGCCGCACGGCGCTCGAGCCCAAGCTTGTGCTCGCGGTAGATGATGAAGATGCCGGCCGAAACGACGAAGACCGTGCCGATGATGGTCGTCAGCGTCGGCGCTTCGCCGAAGAGGAAATAGGAGATCGCGATCCCGAGCAGGATCGACGAATAGTCGAAGGGCGCGACCGTGGAGACATCCGCCTGGCGGTAGCTCTCCGTCAGCAGGATCTGCCCTGCCCCACCCAGAAAGCCGGATGCGATGAGCAACGTGGCGTGGTTCCAGGAAAGATGCGGCCAGCCGAATGGAATGGTCGCCAGCGAGAAGACGGCGGCCGTCAGCGAGAAATAGAGCACGATCGTCGCAGTCTTCTCCGAACCGACCAGCTGGCGAACCTGCATCTGGGCCAGCGCGCCAAGGGTGGCGGAGGCCAGCACGGCCAGTACGCCAAGTGCGGCAAGCGAGCCGAATCCTTCCGTCTGGAAGAGCGTCAGATTGGGCCAGGAGATGATCATCACGCCGACCATGCCGAAGAAGACGGCCGTCCAGCGATAGACCCGCACCGTCTCGTGCAGCAGCAGCGCGGCAAACACGACCGCCAGCAGCGGCATGGCATAGCCGATGGCGATGGCTTCGGGCAGCGGCAGCAGCACGAGGCCGTAGAAGCCGAGACCCATCGAAATGATGCCGAGAACGCCGCGCTTGAGGTGGCCCACCGGATTGGCGGTCGCAAAGGCCGTCCGCAGCGCGCCGCGATAGGCGAGATAGGAGAAGATCGGCACCATGGCGAAGGCCGAGCGGTAGAAGGTGATCTGGCCGGTGGCGGCGGCATCGCCCACCGCCTTGATGCAGGTCTGCATGGCGACGAAGAAGACGACCGACAGCAATTTGAGAAGAATTCCCCGCATGGGATTGAGGAGGTCGGCGCTCATGACTGCACTTCTTGATTGTATTTTCGGGGCGCTTTGGGAACAGCAGGCGATGGAAGACGAGTTGTCCTCGTCAACGGTCCTAAACCTTTGGGCAGGTTTTTCCAGCCCAAAGGCGGGAAAATATGACCGCATCGCCGCAAATTTCCTGCGCGTGGAATGCCAAGAACTTTTTCGCGGCGAATGTATAAAATTTTAGCTTTGGTTCAGACTTTCATGGGAACATCGGCCAGCGAAATAAAGATTCCGAAGGGAAACTCCCCTACAAGGAATTCCAAACGGGAACCACTCCAGGATTTCTTATGCGAACAGATACGGGCCAGGTCATTCGTCTGGCAGACTACCAGCCGACAGATTTCGTTCTTGAACGCGTTGACCTGACGTTCGAACTGGACCCGACCGAGACGAAGGTCGAGGCGCGCCTGATCTTTCACCGCCGCGAAGGCACAGCCCCCACAGCACCGCTGGTGCTGGACGGCGACAGCCTGTCGCTCCAGGGGCTGCTGATCGACCAGATCGAGCTTGAAGCAGACCGCTACACCGTAACGCCGGAACGGCTCGAAGTCAGAGACCTGCCGGCGAGCGAGCCGTTCGAGATCTGTGTGACCACGATCATCAACCCGGAAGCCAACACGCAGCTGATGGGCCTCTATCGCACCAACGGCATCTACTGCACGCAGTGCGAGGCGGAAGGCTTTCGCCGCATCACCTATTTCCCCGACCGGCCGGATGTCCTGGCGCTCTATACCGTCAACATCATCGCCGACAAGCAGGCCAATCCGCTGCTCTTGTCGAATGGCAACTTCCTCGGCGGGGCCGGTTTCGGACCGGACAAGCATTTCGCCGCCTGGTTCGATCCGCATCCGAAGCCTAGCTACCTGTTTGCGCTGGTCGCCGGCGATCTCGGTGTGGTCGAGGACACGTTCACGACCATGGGCGGCCGCGAGGTCGCGCTGAAGATCTATGTCGAGCACGGCAAGGAGCCGCGCGCCGCCTATGCCATGGATGCCCTCAAGCGCTCCATGAAGTGGGACGAGGAACGCTTCGGCCGCGAATACGATCTCGACATCTTCATGATCGTCGCCGTCTCCGACTTCAACATGGGCGCCATGGAGAACAAGGGGCTCAACGTCTTCAACGACAAGTACATCCTCGCCGACCCGGAAACGGCGACCGATGCCGACTACGCCAATATCGAGGCGATCATCGCGCATGAGTATTTCCACAACTGGACCGGCAACCGCATCACCTGCCGCGACTGGTTCCAGCTGTGCCTCAAGGAAGGCCTGACGGTCTACCGCGACCACGAATTTTCCGCCGACCAGCGCTCGCGTGCGGTCAAGCGCATTGCCGAAGTCCGCCACCTGCGTGCCGAGCAGTTCCCGGAAGACGCCGGACCGCTCGCCCATCCGGTGCGTCCGACGACCTATCGCGAGATCAACAACTTCTACACCACGACCGTCTACGAGAAGGGCTCGGAGGTCACGCGGATGATCTCCACCATCCTCGGCCCGGACCTCTTCAAGAAGGGCATGGACATCTACTTCGACCGTCACGACGGCGAAGCGACGACCGTCGAGACCTTCGTCAAGTGCTTCGAGGACGCCAGCGGCCGCGACCTCAGCCAGTTTTCGCTCTGGTACAACCAGGCCGGCACGCCGCTCGTCACCGCATCGGCCGAATATGACGCGGCGAAGAAGACCTTCACGCTGTCGCTCGAGCAGATGATCCCGGCCACACCCGGCCAGCCGAACAAGTCGCCGGCGCATATCCCGCTGAAATTTGCGCTGATCCTGCCAAACGGCGGCATCGCCGAAGCGTCAAAGGTCACAGGCGCAACCGTGACCGACGACGTGCTGCATCTCCTCAAGCGCAAGCAGAAGGTGGTGTTCTCGGGCGTCTCCGCACGGCCGGTCCTGTCGCTGAACCGAGGCTTCTCGGCGCCGATCAACCTGCATTTCCCGATGCCGGTTCCAGACCTCATCCACATCGCCCGCCATGACACGGACCTCTTCGCCCGCTGGCAGGCCATCACCGACATCGCCCTGACGATCCTGACGGCTGCGGCAAAGGATGTGCGTGCCGGACAACCGGCAAGCTGCGACCCGGCGCTGATCGACACGCTTTACGCCATCGCATCGGACGACACGCTGGAGCCGGCGTTTCGCGCCCAGGCACTGTCGCTGCCGACCGAATCCGATATCGCCCGCGAGCTCGGCAACGACAACGATCCGGATGCAATCCGCGCCGCCCGCGTCGCCGTGATGACCGCGATCGCCAGCCATGACCCGGCGCGCTTCGTCTCCCTGTATGAGGCGATGGCTACGCCGGGTGAATTCAGCCCCGAGGCGGCCAGCGCCGGCAAGCGGGCCCTGCGCAATGGCGCCCTCACCTATCTCGCCCATGCCGACGCCTCGCCTGAGCGCGTTGCCGCAGCGTTTGCGTCCGCCAACAACATGACCGAGCTCGCGCATGCGCTGAGCCTTCTCGTGCATGCCTATCCGGATACCGACGAAACGCGGCAGGCACTCGAAACGTTCAAGAACCGCTTCAAGGACAACGCGCTCGTCATCGACAAGTGGTTCTCGATCCAGGCGACAACGCCCGGTGACGCCGCGCTGTCGCGGGTCAAGGCGCTCAAGGCCGATCCGCTGTTCAACGCTGGCAATCCGAACCGGGTCCGTTCCCTGATCGGCTCGTTTGCCTTCGGCAATCCGACGGGCTTCAACCGCAAGGACGGCGGCGGATACGATTTCCTGGCCTCAGAGATCCTGGCGATCGACGGCAAGAACCCGCAGCTCGCATCCCGCATCCTGACCTCGATGCGATCCTGGCAGTCGCTGGAGGCGACACGCAGCGCGCATGCCCGCACCGCCCTCGTCCGGATCGAGCAAGCAACTGGCCTTTCGACCGACGTCCGCGACATCGTCGAGCGCATGCTGAAGGCCTGATATCGGCCTTTGGCAGGCACCGTTCTGGCCCGCCAAACATCTGTGATTCCGGCTTTTCCTCGCCTTGACAGGCGCGGCCGAGACCCCGCAGCAAATGCCTCCCGAAAAAATGCGAATCATAACAAGCGGTTAAAAAATCGTTACTTTTTAGGCTGGACAACCCGAATCACCTTTGATTCCATAGGCCTAGATTCGCGCGGCAGTTCTTGCGAATCGTGCGGGGAACCAGGGCAGGCTAGAATGACAAACGTGCGGCGGGTCACCGCAGCCGAAGGGCGACTGCGTCTCAAGACGCCGGATTTCAGCATCTTTCACGACTGGCTCAAACGGGGGGCGGAACAGATGTTCACGGCAAGGGCAAGCCGTCTGCCGCAGATCGAGCCTGTTCTCAAGCGCTCGATCCCGATCCTCATCATCATCTTTCTGTCGATCGTCGCAGCCTCGCGGATCATCGGTGTCGTCTCAGAACAGGACCGGCTCGAGGAGAGCCTGCGTCAGTCGACGGTACTGACGCTTTCCGCCGCCAATTCCGCCTTTGGCAGTACAGAAGCGGCGGCTGCCTGGAGCAACCGCGACGCCGCGGAGGAGATGCTCCGCGCCAAGCTTCCGTCCGCCAGCCTGCCGTCCGGTACCTTCATCCTGCTGATCCATGCCGACGGCACGATCTTCGCCAGTTCCCCGACCGGCGCCGGCTTCGTCGGCATGAAGCTTCCCGAACTGCTGCCGGAAATGATGACGGTCGGTCGCTACGGCACAAGCACCGGCATCATCCAGGCGATGATCGGCTCGGTGCCCTATGACGCCGCCATCAGCCTCGCCGGCGACAAGGGCGGCATGATCTTCGTCGCCTCCTCGCGCGAATGGATCGGCCAGCAGTGGCGCAACGAGGTAGCGCTGAACGTCACGCTGTTTGCCGGCACCTCGGCAATCCTGCTCGTCGTCCTCTACGCCTATTACACGCAAATCAAGCGGGCCCGCGATTCGGATCTCG
The DNA here is from genome assembly GCF_052908375.1 of Rhizobium sp. PAMB 3174. Taxonomy (NCBI): domain Bacteria; kingdom Pseudomonadati; phylum Pseudomonadota; class Alphaproteobacteria; order Hyphomicrobiales; family Rhizobiaceae; genus Rhizobium; species Rhizobium sp. PAMB 3174. The sequence goes on from NZ_CM128608.1 coordinate 2,403,272, forward strand.
TTTATCAGGAATCGAGCCTGCGGGTCGAAACCGCGCTGTCGCGCGGCCGCAGCGGCCTCTGGGACTTCGATTTCTCCACCCGCCGGCTCTACTGGTCTCGCTCCATGTACCAGATGCTCGGCCTGCCGCCGTCCGACCGCATCCTCACCTTCTCGGATGCCGCCCGGCGCATGCATCCGGAAGACCAGAACTTCTACGCGATCGCCCGCTCCGTGGCGCATGGGGAGGCCCGCAACATCGACGAGGTGTTCCGCGTCCGCCACGCCGACGGTCACTATGTCTGGCTCAGGGCGCGCGCCCAGCTGGTTCGCACTGCATCCGGCAAAGTCCACCTGATCGGCATCGCCATGGACGTTTCCGAACAACACCGCCTCGCCCAGCGCTATGCCGAAGCCGACCAGCGTCTGGCCGACGCGCTGGAATGCACCTCGGAAACTTTCGTGCTCTGGGACCGCTACGACCGGCTGGTGATGTGCAACGCCCATTTCCAGCAGGCGTACGGACTGCCGGACACCGTCCTCATTCCCGGCACCGACCGCAAGAAGGTCATGGCCGCGGCCGCGCGGCCCGTCGTCACCCGCCGCATCGCCGATCCGGACCGCAACGGTCGTTCGCAGACGGCAGAGGTTCAGCTCGCCGACGAGCGCTGGCTGCAGATCAACGAGCGGCGCACCCGTGACGGCGGCCTCGTCTCGGTCGGTACCGACATCACCCAGCTCAAGCGCAACACCGAACGGCTGCGCAAGTCCGAGCGCCGTCTGATGGCGACCATCAACGACCTGTCCGCCTATCGCCAGACACTGGAAAAGCAGAAGGCCGAACTGTCCATCGCCAACGCCAACTACCAGGCGGAGAAGGAACGCGCCGAGGCCGCCAACATCGCCAAGTCCGATTTCCTCGCCAACATGTCGCACGAGCTGCGCACGCCGCTGAACGCCATCCTCGGCTTCTCGGAAATCCTGCTCAACCAGATGTTCGGCGAGCTCGGTTCTCCGAAATACAACGAATATGCCCGCGACATCCACGATAGCGGCAAGCACCTGCTCAACGTCATCAACGACATCCTCGACATGTCGAAGATCGAGGCCGGCCACATGCGGCTGCATTGCGAGGCGATCGATCTGGCGCCGCTGATCGAGGAGAGCCTGCGCTTCATCACCATTCCGGCAAGCCAGAAGAATATCGATGTGATGCCGTCAATCTCCTCCGGCCTGACGCTGGTCGCCGACCGCCGGGCGATGAAGCAGATCATGCTCAACATCCTTTCCAACGCGGTGAAGTTCACCAATGAGGGCGGCCGGGTTTCGGTCAAGGCCCGCAAGGCCGGCGGCGCGGTCTACCTGACTTTTGCCGACAGCGGCATCGGCATTCCGCGCGCCGCGATCTCGAAGATCGGCCAGCCGTTCGAACAGGTCCAGAACCAGTACGCCAAGAGCAAGGGCGGCTCGGGCCTCGGCCTTGCCATCTCGCGCTCGCTGGCGGCTCTTCACGGCGGCAAGATGAAGATCGTCTCGCGCGAGAAGGAAGGCACCATCATCTGCCTGCGCATTCCCGACCTCGGTACCTCCGTCGATCTCGTCAGGCTTTCAAAGTCCTTTGAAAAATCGTCCGTACGGCTTTTGCGCAGCGCTTGATCTCGGCTTCCAGCTGGCCGATGGCCGGGCATCCGCCCGCATGGCAAACGAGATCGACCAGTCCTGACGGCGCCTCCTTCGGATCGAAGGCGTCGTCGATGCACAGTCGAATGATCTGCGAGACTTCGCCGTAGAGCCGCAGCGCCTCCAGGCATGTGTCGAGATCGTCGCGGCTCATCATCCGCGCACCCAACGCCTCCAGCAGCTCCTGTGTCGTCATGCCGGCGGTGTGCACCTCGATATGCTCCGCCCCCGCCGCAAGCGCCAGATACTGGCCGAGGAATTCCAGGTCGATCAGGCCGCCGGCGATCAGCTTCATGTCCCACAGGCTTTCCGGCGGCTTTTCCTTGTCGATCATGCCGCGCATGTCCGACACGTCCTTGGCGAGCGCTGCCGGATCACGCCGGCGCGCCACGATCCCGTCGATGACGGCGACCGTCTCTGCGCAGAGGCGTTTGTCTCCGCAGATCGGGCGGGCACGCGTCAGCGCCATGTGCTCCCAGGTCCAGGCCTCCTCCTCCTGGTATTTGACGAAGGCGCGGAAGCGGGTCGCAAGCGGCCCCTTGTTGCCGGACGGCCGCAGCCGCATGTCGACCTCGAACAGCACGCCCTCTGCCGTCGGCGCCGACAGCGCCGCCATAAGCCGCTGTGTCAGGCGCGTGAAATAGCGCTGCGCGTCGAGCGGCTTCGCACCGTCCGATTCGGCGTTGTCGTCGTCATATTCATAGAGCAGGATCAGGTCGACGTCGGAGCCGGCCGTCAGCTCGAAACTGCCGAGCTTGCCCATGCCGAGGATCGCCACGCGGCTGTCGGGAAACACCCCGTGCGCGGCCTCCATCTCGTCGATCACCGCGCGTAGCGCGGCCGCGATCGCAAGATCCGCCAGATGGGTGAAGGCCTTGCCGGCGTCCGCGCCGCTGATCGCGCCGGTCAAAAGCCGGATGCCGATCAGGAAGCGCTGTTCGGCAGCAAAGATGCGCAATCGGTCGAGCACGTCCTCGTAGACGACCGCACCCGACAGGAATTCCTCGAGCCGTGTTTCGAGATAGATCCGCGTCGGCAGTTCCGACAAGAGCGCCGGGTCCAGCATGCCGTCGAAGACATGCGGCCGCGAGGCGATGATGTCGGCAAGCCGAGGGGCCGACGCCATGATCGTCACCATCAGGTCGAGAAGCGCGGGATTGCTGGCGAGCAACGAGAACAGCTGGACGCCGGCCGGCAGGCCGGACAGGAACTGATCGAAGCGAAGCAGCGCCTCGTCTGCCCGCCGGTTCTCGCCGAACGCCTTCAAGAGTTGCGGCGTCAGCGCCGTCAGCCTCTCGCGCGCCGGCGCCGACTGCGTCACCCGGTAGCGGCCGTAATGCCAGCCGCGGATGACCGACGAGATCGCCTCGGGCCGCTCGAAGCCGAGCTTGCGCAGCGTCTCCAGCGTCGCCGGATCGTCCTGCTGGCCGGTGAAGACGAGATTGCCGGCATCGCTCGCCAGTTCCGCCTCGCGCTCGAACAGCCGCGCATAGCGATGCTCGACGCGCTTGAGCACCGATGTCAGTTTCTGCGAAAAGCCCTTCGTGTCCTCGAAGCCGCACATATAGGCGATGCGTTTCAGTTCTGCCTCGCTGTCCGGCAACACATGCGACTGCTCGTCGCGCATCATCTGGATGCGATGCTCGACCTCGCGCAGGAACCAGTAGGCCGAAGTCATCTCGTCGCGCGTCGATGCTCCGATCCAGCGCGCCTCGGCAAGCGCTTCGAGCGCTTCCTGCGTCGGCCGGATGCGCAGTTCCGGCATACGGCCGCCGGCGATCAGCTGCTGGGTCTGGACGAAGAACTCGATCTCGCGGATACCGCCGCGCCCGAGCTTGACGTTGTGGCCCTTGACCGCGATCTCGCCGTGCCCCTTGTGGACATGGATCTGCCGCTTGATCGAATGAATGTCGGAAATCGCCGCATAGTCGAGATACTTGCGGAAGACGAAGGGGCGTAGCTCGTTGACGAAAGCCGCTCCGGCCTCGAGGTCGCCGGCGCAGGGCCGCGCCTTGATGAAGGCCGCGCGCTCCCAGTTCTGGCCGCGGCTTTCGTAGTAAAGCAGCGCCGCTTCGACGGGGATGGCAAGCGGCGTCGAACCCGGATCAGGCCTCAACCGCAGGTCCGTGCGAAAGACATAGCCGTCGGCGGTGCGCTCCTGAAGGATGCGCACCAGCCGCCGCATGAGGCGGGGAAAGAGATCGATCGCATCGTCCGGATCGGCGACCAGACCCGAGGCCGGATCGAAGAAGACGACAATGTCGATATCGGAGGAATAATTGAGTTCACCGGCACCGAGCTTGCCCATGCCGAGGACGACGAGACCGGACCCCTTCGACGGCTGGTCCGTATCCTTCAGCGTCATGCGGCCGTCAGCCGCGGTGGTGGCGAGAAGATGATCGATCGCCGCCGAGATCGCCGCATCCGCCAGCGCGCTCAGCCACGCCGTTACCTCGGCAGTAGACAAGATCCGACCGAGATCGGCCAGCGCCAGCAGGAAGGAGACACGGCGCTTGGCGACCCGCAGCCGCGACATCACTTCGGCTTCCGCCGGCAGCCCGCCGTCCTTGTCCGCCTTCCAGCTGCCGCGCGCATCCTGCACCAGGGAGCGGATTATGCCGTCGAGCGGTTCGGAAAAAGCGATCGGCAGGAACGATGCCTCCAGCCTTGCCATATCGCGAAGATGCGGGGAAAGCGTCATTGCTGCGAGGAAGAAGGACTTGAGGTCCGGGTTCGCCTCGATCACCGGAGCCAGGTCCGGCGCCTCCGCCATCCACTCCTTCAGGTCCGCCGCCGCCGATTTCAGCTCGCTCTGGCTGAAGGGCCTGATCACCCCTGCCTCGACGTCCGAAAGACGCCGCATGTGTTGCTTTGCGTCCATGCCATTCCTCCCTCAGCCGGTATAGCAGCCGGGGACCGCGATTGCGACCGTCAGAGCTTGGCGGCGGGGAAAATCATCGTGACCGTCAAGCCCTTGGCGACCTCGGAGTCCGGATCCGTGTCGGACAGCTCCAGCCGTCCGCCATGCAGCAGCATGACCGCTTCGACGAGCGACAGGCCAAGCCCCGTGCCAGGCTTGGTACGGCTCTCGTCCAACCGGACAAAGCGCTTGACGACGTCGTCGCGGCGGTCGGCTGGGATGCCCGGCCCGTGGTCGACCACGGACAGGCGGATCTCGCCACCCTCGCTTGCCGCGCGCACGCAGATCTTGCGCTCGCCCTCGCCTTCGACGGCATACTTGATGGCGTTGTCCATCAGGTTGGTCAGCGCCTGGCCGATCAGTTCGCGGTTGCCGAGCATGGAGAGCTTTTCGCCGATATCGGTCTCCAGCGACAGGCCGACGTCCTCGGCCACGGGCTCGTAGAGTTCGGCGCTGTCGGCGACGATCTCGGCGAGATCGACAGGGCTCATCTCGGCGGCGACCGATCCGGCCTCGACACGGGAAATCATCAGCAGCGCGTTGAAGGTGCGGATCAGCTGGTCGGATTCGGCGATGATGCCTTCCAGCGCCTGCTGGCGAGCTTCCGGCTCCGGATTGGCAAGCGCGTCGGCCGCCTTGTTGCGCAGCCGCGTCAGCGGCGTCTTCAGGTCATGGGCGATGTTGTCGGAAACCTGCCGCAGCCCTTCGTTGAGCTTGGCGATCCGGCCGATCATCGCGTTCAGCGATACCGACAGCCGGTCGAACTCGTCGCCGGAGCCGGATTCCGGCAACCGCTGCGTCAGGTCGCCGGCCATGATCTTCTTGCTGGCCGCCGACATCCGGTCGATCCGTTTGAGCGCATTGCGGCCGATGCCGAACCAGATCAGCACCGCGCCGGCGCCCATGATCGCCAACGCCAGCATCAGCGCCCGGCGCACGAGATAGCGCAGCCGCTGCGGCTCGCCGAGATCGCGGGCGATCAGGATACGCAGACCATTGTCGAGGACGAAGACGTAGCCGACCGCGACGTGCTGCGGCCTCTTCGTCTCGTCGTCGGCATAGCGCGTATAGCGGAAGGGATGGTCGACCCAGCCGGTCGCATCGAGCACACCGGGATCAACCGCCTGCACGTTGCCGGCCAGCACCTGGCCGACGGGACCGGCGATCACGTAGAGGTTGGCGCCGGGCTGGCGGGCGCGCCGCTCGATGGTCTTCAGGATGCCGTTGACCCCTGCCCGCGCATAGATCTCGCTGAAATCCTTGATCTCATCGGCAAGTGATTCCTGCACCTGCCGCCCGATCAGCTGGCCGGACATCGACGTCACGTAGAAGACCAGCATGGCGGCGCACAGGCCGAACAGCAGGATATAGAGCGCTGAAAGCCTGACGGCGGTCGAGCGGAAGAGCAGCATCAGTCGCGCCATCCGGCCCTTATCCTTCGTCGCGGATCATGTAGCCGGCGCCGCGGATGGTCTTCAAGAGCGGCCGGTCGAAATCCTTCTCGATCTTGGAGCGCAGGCGCGAGACATGCACGTCGATGACGTTGGTCTGCGGATCGAAATGATAGTCCCAGACATTTTCGAGCAGCATGGTGCGGGTTACCACCTGGCCGGCATTCTTCATCAGATATTCGAGCAGGCGGAATTCGCGCGGCTGCAGCAGGATTTCCTTGCCGTCGCGGCGCACCTGATGCGACAGGCGGTCGAGCTCCAGGTCGCCGACCCGATAGACCATGTCCTGTTCCGGCGTGCCCTTGCGGCGTCCGAGAACTTCGACGCGGGCCAGCAGTTCGGAAAAGGCGTAGGGCTTCGGCAGGTAATCGTCGCCGCCGGCGCGCAGGCCGGTCACGCGGTCGTCCACCTGGCCGAGCGCCGAGAGGATGAGGACGGGCGTATGGATGCCCTTGCGGCGCAGCTCGCTGATCACCGACAGGCCGTCGCGGCGCGGCAGCATGCGGTCGATCAAGAGCACGTCGTACGGGTTCTCGGATGCCATGAACAGGCCGCTCTCGCCGTCGCTGGCGTGGTCGGCCACGATGCCGGTTTCCCGGAATGCCTTGACCAGGTAGGCGGCAGCCTCCAGGTCGTCTTCGATCAGCAGAATCTTCATGTGCGCGACATTAGCCGGTCTTCCGGCATCCGCACAGTCCTTCTCCACAGCGGCGATTTCAGCATCAGACATTCGCTCACTCCATTGCCCGGAACCAAAAAGGCGTCGCGCAGCGGTTGATGCTGCGCGACGCCCGGTGTGTCGGAACCGATCAGCCCTGGCTGACGGGCAGAGCCACGAAGCGGCTGCCCTGCTGGGTCTCGATCTGGAACAGCGCCTTGGTGCGGCCGTTGTCCTTGGCTTCCTTCAGTGCCTTGACGATGTCGTCGGCGCTGGAGATCTCCTGGTTGTTGACCGAGGTGATCTTGTCGCCGGCGCGGATGCCCTTGTCGGCGGCGTCGGAGTTCGGATCGACGTCGTTGATCGTCACGCCATTGCCGTCGTCGGAAGGCGCCACGCTGAGGCCGAGGTCGGCCAGCGCCTTGTCGGTGGACGGCGTTGCCTGGTCGGAGCCTTCATCGGCACTTGCGACCTTTTCGGCCGGCAGCGTGCCGAGCTTGACGCTCAGGTCCTGCGACTTGCCATCGCGCCAGATCGTCACGTCGACCTTGGCACCCGGTGCCATGGCGCCGATGCGGCGGGCGAGATCACGGGAGTCCTTGATCGGGTCGCCGTTGACCGCGGTCACCACGTCACCCTTCTTGATGCCGGCTTCCATGCCCGGAGAGTTTTCCTGCGGCTCGATCACCAGCGCGCCCTTGGCCTCTGCAAGGCCGAGCGATTCGGCGATGTCCTTGGTCACCGGCTGGATCTGTACGCCGAGCCAGCCGCGGTCGACCGCGCCGCTCTTGATCAGGTCGTTGACGACGCCCTGGGCAACGGAGGCCGGAATGGCGAAGGCAATGCCGACATTGCCGCCGGAAGGCGTGGAGATCGCCGTATTGATGCCGATCACTTCGCCGTTCAGGTTGAAGGCCGGACCACCGGAGTTGCCGGGGTTCACGGCAGCGTCGATCTGGATGAAGTCGTCATAGGGACCGGAGTGGATATCGCGGCCGCGGGCCGAAACGATGCCCGCCGTCACCGTGCCGCCGAGACCGAACGGGTTGCCGACTGCGACGACCCAGTCGCCGACGCGAACCTTGTTGTCATCGGCAAACTGCACGTAGGTGAACTTGCGCTTGGAATCGACCTTCAGCACGGCCAGGTCGGTGCGCGGATCGGTGCCGATCAGCTTGGCCGGCATCTCGGTGCCGTCGTTCATGACGACCGTGAAGGCAGAACCGTCGGAGACGACGTGGTTGTTGGTGACGATGTAGCCGTCATCGGAGATGAAGAAGCCGGATCCCTGGGCGGTCGGACGCAGACGCTGCTTGCCCTTGGGCATGCCGTTGCCGTCCTGCGGGCCGCCATTCGGGCCGCCGAAATCGCGGAAGAAGCGCTTCAGCGGGTGGTCGTCGGGGAGGTTGTCGAAGCCGCGCTCACCGAAGTTGAAGTAGAAGCCGCCGTCATCGGCAGCCGGCTGAACCTTGGATTCGACGCGGACGGAAACGACCGCCGGCGAAACGGCATCGACGACGTCGGCAAAGCTTGCGACGTGTGGCGCGTCGACCTCAACCGGTGCCGCATAGCTCTGTTCGACGAGAGCCGGAATGCCGGTCGACAGGAGCACAGCCGCAAGACCCGCGACAGTCGTGGACTTCAGGACGGTTTTCAGGGTGGTGCGACCGTTTTGAGTGCTGGACATGGGGATTACCTTCTCTTCCTTTGTCATTTTGCCTTGGGGGTCGGCAGGAACAATCGATGAAGAAAGGTATAGAGGGTGAGACCTTACGGAGAACTGACCGGGCGATGAATTTTTGGTAATGTTCGGCACTTGTGGAAAACGCCGTATACGAGCCCCCAGAAAATCAGCCTTTCAGTATATTTTCCAATTCCTTGGCCTCTGCCTCGGTCAGCGGCTTGCCGGTCGGCCGAGCGCGGTTCCTGCGCCCGTAGATTAACAACGCGAAACCTCCGGCGACCGCCAGCAGCAAGGGCGCACCCCACAGGATCAGCGTCTTCTCGCCGAAGCGCGGCTTCAAGAGCACGAATTCGCCGTAGCGGGAGACTATATAGTCGATGACCTGCTGGTCAGTGTCGCCCTGCGTCAGCCTGTTGCGGACCAGCAGCCGGAGGTCGCGGGCGAGATCGGCGTTCGAATCGTCGATCGACTGATTCTGGCAGACCATGCAGCGAAGCTCGGACGAAATCGTCCGTGCCCGCGCTTCGAGGGCCGGATCAGCCAATACCTCGTCCGGGTTGACCGCGAAGGCCGGCGCCGCCGTGATCAGGAATGAGAGGATCAGGACAAGACGACGGATCATTCGGCTGCCTCCACCGCCGGTCCGGTCGCCATTTTGGCCCGGCGCTTCGGTGCGCCGACCCGCAGGCGGCGGTCGCTCAGCGAGACGAAACCGCCGACCATCATGAGCAGCGCGCCGCCCCAGATGCAGAGGATGTAAGGCTTCCACCAGATGCGCACGACCATGCCGCCGTCCTCCGTCGGATCGCCCAGCGAAACGTAGAGCTGGCTCAGGCCGAAGGTGCGGATGCCGGCTTCCGTCGTGGGCATGCGGCGGGCTGTGTAGAGCCTCTTGGAGGAGAAGAAATCCGAGACCTGTACACCGCCCCGGGCAATCGAGAAATGGCCCGAATCCTCGGTGTAGTTCGGTCCCTTGCCGGATTTCATCCCGTCGAAAGTGATCTGATAACCGCCGGCCTCCGTCGTCGCGCCGGGCTTCATTTCCACGACGGTTTCCGTCGCGAAGGTCGATACGGCGACGACGCCGAGAACCGAGACGCCGAAGCCCGCATGGGCGAGCGCCGTGCCGAAAGCCGAACGCGGCAGACCCGTCAGCCGCTTCCAGCCGACGCTCAGTCCCGCCTTGGAAAAGCCGGCGCGATAGTAGAGATCGGCGAACGCCCCGAAAATCAGGTAGAAGCCGGCCCCGAGCCCGGCGAGCGCCAGCAGCGGACCGCCGCTCTGCGTGTAGAACAGGATCGCCGCGGCAACGAAGGCGGCTATCGCGAACATGTAGAGCCTCTGGAACGCGCCCAGCAGGTCGCCGCGCTTCCAGGCGAGCAGCGGGCCGAACGGCACGGCAACAATCAGCGGCAGCATCAGAAGGCCGAAGGTCAGGTTGAAGAAAGGCGCACCGACCGAAATCTTCTCGCCTGTCAGCGTTTCGAGCAGCAGCGGATAGAGCGTGCCGGTCAGAACCGTCGCCGTCGATACGGTGAGGATCAGGTTGTTGAGCACCAGCGCCCCCTCGCGGGAGATCGGCGCGAACAGCCCACCGGCCTTCAGGAGCGGCGCGCGGAAGGCAAACAGGCTCAGCGATCCGCCGATGAAGATGATCAAAATGCAGAGGATGAAGATGCCGCGCGACGGGTCCGAGGCGAAGGCGTGCACCGAGGTCAGAACGCCGGAGCGGACGAGGAAGGTGCCGAGCAGCGACAGCGAGAAGGTCAGGATGGCGAGCAGCACCGTCCAGATCTTCAGTGCCTCGCGCTTTTCCATCACGAGGGCCGAATGCAGGAGCGCCGTGCCGGCAAGCCAGGGCATGAAGGAGGCGTTTTCGACCGGATCCCAGAACCACCAGCCGCCCCAGCCGAGCTCGTAATAGGCCCAGTAGGAGCCCATGGCGATGCCGGCCGTCAGACAGGTCCAGGCGGCCAGCGTCCAGGGCCGCACCCAGCGCGCCCAGGCGGCATCGATACGGCCATCCAGAAGCGCTGCGACGGCGAAGGAGAAACAGACCGAGAAGCCGACATAGCCGAGATAGAGGAGCGGCGGATGAATGGCGAGGCCGACATCCTGCAGCACCGGGTTCAGATCCTTGCCCTCAGCCGGCGGCGGGAAAAGCCGCGCGAACGGGTTCGACGTCAGGAGGATGAACAGCGTGAAGGCAAAGCCGATCCAGGCCTGCACCGCCAGCACATTGGCCTTCAGCGTGTCGGGAATGTTGCGGCCGAACAGGGCGACGAGGGCGCTGAAGAAGGCGAGAATCAGCAGCCACAGCATCATCGAGCCTTCGTGGTTGCCCCACACGCCCGAGAATTTGTAGAGCGCCGGCACCAGCGAGTGGGAGTTCTCCCATACGTTGACGACCGAGAAGTCGGAGGTCATGTGGGCGCGCGTCAGCATCGCGAAGGAAAAGGCGACCAGCGCGAAGCCGGTCAGCGCCGCATAGGAGGCAAGATCCATCAGCCCCGCATCGCCGCGCCGGGCGCCGACAACCGGCAGGATCGACTGGACCAGCATGACCCCCAGCGACAATACGAGCGCATAATGTCCAAGCTCGGTCATCATTTGATCGTTTCCTTGCCAGAAAGCGTTACGCCCCGCGCCTCGAGCCTGTCGGCGACATCCTTGGGCATGTAGGTCTCATCATGCTTGGCAAGCACGGTATCGGCAACGAAAACATTGCTGCCCGGCTCGAATGTGCCTTCCGCCACCACGCCCTGCCCTTCGCGAAACAGGTCCGGCAGGATGCCGGTATAGGTCACCTTGACCTCCGACTGCGTATCGGTGACGACGAAGGTCGAGGTCGTGCCGGCGCCGCGCACCCAGCTTCCCTCCTCGACCAGCCCGCCAAGGCGGATCCGGGTGCCCGGCTGCACATGCGCCTCGGCGAGATCCCCGGGCACGTAGAAATAGGCGACCGACTGGCCGAAGGCGAACATCACCAGAAGAACGGCGGCGATGATGAATCCCATGCCGCCGCCGATCACCGCGAGGCGTTTCTGCTTGCGTGTCATTGGCTTACTCCATCCACCGTCAGCCCCATCTCGGTGCCGAGCGCGACGAGCTGCCTGCCCTCGTCACCGTCGGCCGGAAAGGTCTTCAATGCCGTCTTGAGGGCCTCCTCGGCCTTGTCCTTCTGGTTCAGCACCGCATAGGAGCGAACCAGCCGCATCCAGCCCTCGAAATTGTCCGGGTCGTCGGCAAGCTTCTGCGCCAGGCTTGTGACCATCGACTGGATCATCTCCTGGCGGTCGCCGGACGACATGTCCTTTGCGGCCTCCACGTCTTCGGCCGTCGGATTGCCGGGGGCCTTCGCCTCGCCTTCGGCCACCGTCGGCCCACCGCCAACCTGGGCGATATGGCGATTGACGAGCGGCATCCACGGCGCGTCGGCCGGGCTTTCCGCCGCAAGCGCCTTGAAGGCCGCGAGCGCTTCCTCGCGCTTGCCGCTCTCCTCGAGCGCCAGAGCGAGGTAATATTTCGCCTTCGGATTGTTGCCGTCCAGCGCCACCGACTTCTGGAACATCTGCTGCGCCTCGTCGGTAACAATACCGTCGTTGCCGGCAACCAGCGTCTCGCCGAGGCCGGAGAGGCGTTCGGCGTTTTCGCCCAGAAGACGGATGGCGTTGCGATAGGCAAGTTCGGCGTCGCCGATCCGCATGTTGCGGAAGTAGATCGGCGCCAGCAGGTCCCAGCCGCCGCCGTCCTCGGGATTTTCGGCCAGGTGCCGTTCGGCCTTGGCAATCAGGATGCCGACGTCGTTGCCGGGATTGTCCATGCGGGCGGCCAGCGGCTCGTCCGGTGCGCCCGGCGTCCCCGTCAGGCCGTAGAGATAGATTGCGGTTCCGGCAACGGCCAGCACGACGACGGCTGAAACCAGAATGTGCCTTCCGCCCGCCGTCCGCCGCTCCGTCTTCGCCTTGGAGACGGCGATCAGCCGCCTGCCGATCTCGGCGCGGGCATATTCGGCTTCTTCCGCCGAGATGAGCCCGGAAGCGCGGTCCCGCTCCAGCTCGGAGAGCTGGTCGCGGTAAACGGCCGCCTCGCCGGCATTCGTTTCATCGGGCTGACGGCCCCTTCGCAAGAGCGGCATGACGAGCAAGGCCGCGACGAGAACGGTCAGAAGAGTGGCGAGAATCCAGAAATCCATGGCGATCCAAATACTGCAAGCGCGGGGGCTTTCCAACGCTCAAAGTGGCAGACGCGGCAAATTGCTGCGTTTGGCCACACTCGGCCTCGCTTTTAAGGCTTCAGCCTTGCGCCACCATGATTCAGATCAAAGGCGTCCAGCTGCCGTCCTGGTTGCGGCAAGCGACGCCCTTGGCGACTTTCTCGCCATTCGGCGTCTGCAGCGTATGGGAATACTGGCGGCAATTCTGTGAGCCGACCTGATAGGGCGCCGCCGCGACGACCTTGCCGCTATAGCTGCGGCCGGTCCAGGTGACCGCCTGCCCGCCCGGTGCCGCTTCCAGCGCCCGGTACTCTGCTTCCAGCGCCCGCTGCTTGTCGCCATCGCCGAGATCGGCGCCGGTGAGACGCACGATGCCGCCGTTCAGGGCGGCGATGAAGCGCCCCGGAGACGCTGCGTTGCCGATCTTCGGCCCGTTCAGCGCCTGGCAACCGCTCAGGACCATGGCAGTGAGGCAAAGGGACGTAAGGAAGGAAGACCTGATCAAATTCATGAGGAGCAAATACCGGGGAACTGAGCTGTTGTCTGGAACTGGCCGAAAGTGACTTCGCTTTCGTCCGTGGCGTCATTGTGGCGAAGTCTTCACGCTTTTAACACAATCCCGGCAAAGCTGAACCATGTCATTGCGGATCAATCATTTTCCCGGATCAGCGCCGGCAGGAGCAGGCTGGCGCGAAGCCCGCCCATCGTGCCTCGCGACAGGACGAAGTCGCCCTCGTATTCCGTGGCGATCTCCTTGACGATGGACAGGCCCAGCCCCGTTCCGGGCTTGCTTTCGTCGAGCCGCCGGCCGCGCTTCATCGCTTCCTTGATCTCGTCCGGCTCCAGTCCGGGTCCGTCGTCCTCGACGACGATCTCCACCCTGGGCCGCAAGCCGGCTTCCGCGGCTGCACGCCTTGCCGAAATCGTCACCTTGCCCTTGGCGAAACGGGCGGCGTTTTCCAGAAGATTGCCGACCGTCTCCTCGAGGTCCTGCGCCTCCATCGCCAGCATCTGGTCCTTCGGCTCGACCCGAAGCGTGAACTCGACGCCGTCGTTCAGCCGTCGCATGACGCGGATCAGACGCTCCAGCACCGGTTCGATTTCGCAGCGCGCCAGCACCGTGTCGCGCTGCGCCGCGATGCGGGCGCGGTTGAGGTAGGACTGCACCTGCGCCTGCATCGTGTCGGCCTGGTTGCGCACCAGTTCCCCTTGCGCGCCCTGGATAACCCGCGATTCGTTCAATAGCACGGCGATCGGCGTCTTCAGCGAATGGGCGAGATTGCCGACCTGCATGCGGGCGCGCTCGACGATGCGCCGGTTGCTCTCGATCAGCGCATTGACCTCGTTGGCCAGCGGCTGGATTTCGCGTGGGAAGTTTTCCGGCAGCTTCTCGCTTTCGCCGCCGCGGATCTTCTCGAGCGCCTTTCTGGCACGGTCGAGCGGACGCAGGCCGAGCAGGATCGCCAGCGCGTTGATGACAAGGCTGCCGAAGCCGAATACGCCGAGCGCCAGGTAGAGGCGATGGGAGAAATAGCGCACGTCGTCCTCGACGACATCGGTGTTCCCCGCCACGCGAAACCGGGCGATGCGGCCGTCATTGTCCATGATGACCTCGGTTTCGGCGATCATCACGGTGTTGCCGCTACCGTCCGGTTCGGAATAGAGGCGCTCGTAGTTTGCGTCGAACGGCACCGCCGCCGTCGAGACCACCGGCAGCTTGATATCGCCAAGCGAGCTCGAGACCAGCGGCTCGGCCTTGTAGTCGCCGATCGGCTCGACCATCCAGTACCAGCCACTGGCCGGCTGCTGGAAATCGAGATTGCCGAGCTGCGGCGAGCCGGTCAGCTTGCCGGCGTCGTCGACGGAAACCGAGTTGATGACGTTGTAGAGCTGGGCGTGCAGCAGTCCCTCGAAGCCGCGCTCGGCCCCGCGCCGGTAGAGCGTCGAGATGACCAGCGCGATCACCACGATCGCCACCGCCGACCAGACTGTCGCCAGCAGCAGAACGCGGAAGGTCAGTGAGCTGTTGCGCATCGCCCCTATTTCGCGTCGGCGGACTTGGCGTCGCCCGGCGCCTGCATCCGGTATCCGAGACCGCGCACCGTTTCGATCAGGTCGACGCCGAGCTTCTTGCGCAGACGCCCGACGAAGACCTCGATCGTATTGGAATCGCGGTCGAAGTCCTGATCATACATATGCTCGACCAGTTCGGTGCGCGACACCACTTCGCCGAGATGATGCATCAGGTAGGACAGAAGGCGATACTCATGCGAGGTGAGTTTCAGCGTCATGCCGTTGACGGTCGCCTTCGAACTCTTGGTGTCGAGGCGCACCGGACCGCAACTGATTTCAGAGGTGACGACGCCCGCCGCACGGCGGATCAGCGCGCGCAGGCGCGCCAGCACTTCCTCGACATGGAACGGCTTCGTCACGTAATCATCCGCGCCGGCGTCGATACCGGCCACCTTGTCGGACCAGCGGTCGCGGGCGGTCAGGATCAGGACCGGCATCGCGCGGCCTTCAGCACGCCACTTCTCCAGCACAGTGATGCCGTCCATCTCCGGCAGGCCGATATCGAGAACCACCGCGTCATAGGGCTCGGTTTCGCCCAGGAAATGGCCTTCCTCGCCGTCGAATGCCTGATCGACCACATAACCGGCCTCCTTCAGCGTCTCGCTCAGCTGCCGGTTGAGATTTTCGTCATCCTCGACGACCAGAATGCGCATGGCGGTCCCACCCTCTTCACATAAAAAACCTCCCGCCCGGAATCACCGGGCGGGAGGTTGCAGTCTATTACATCGGGACCTTTTTCGTCACCTTCTTCGGTCGCTCGCCGTCGCGTTGCACGAGAACGGTGACGACACACGAATTGCCGGACGCCTGTACCGAGAGTAGCTGCCCGCCCGTCTGGGACACCACCTGCGAGGCGGCAGCCTGGCAATTGCCCCCCGCCTCGACGACATAGCGGGTCGTCTGCGGCGGCTCGAAAGCCATGCCCGACAGCCCTGCAGTGAGTGCGGCGATGATGAGGGGAGACGCCATTGCTTTCCCTTTCGGCATTAAACGATGTTGAAGCCGTTTCTAACCGATCCCACCTGAACAGCAAATGAATGGCAAGGGAAGTCCAATTTGCGCCGCAATTCAGTTGCAGCCGTTCATTTCAGCGCCTTTTTGGCCGTAACGCGACCATAGAGCGCGACCAGCCCGCCGATAGCACCGGTGATTGCCGTGATCGACTCCACCACCTGTCCCTGGTCGGACACGCCGAGATCGAGGCCGCCATATTGCGCCAGCGATGCGCCGATCGCAACCAGCGCGCCCCAGACCGCCTTCGACTGATACCAGTTCTTCTCGCTTTCCATGCACTTCTCCTTTCGCTCCTGTTTTCAAAGGGAAATCAGTCTCTCCGCCGGAATACCGAGCGGCACCTTGCGCCCGAGCTGGCGGACCCGGATCGCGAGAGCGGCCTGCGGCCCGCCGAAATCGGCGACCTCGTCGGCACCCGCATACTCAAAGACCGGGCTTGCCACTTCGACCGTACGGACCGGCAGGCCGCCGGAGAGAATGTCCAGCCGATAGGCTTCCGTCTCCTCGTCCAGCGGAATCTCGCTCGACAACCAGCTATCGGCCTCGATTCGGCCGCGCCGAACCCACGTGATGCGGATGGTGCCGTTCTGACGGCGCACGGCACGCAGATGTACCGGCGCCAGCGGCGTTTCCGCCCGTTCCCCGCCGGTGAAGGCGAATGGCCCGGCCATGCCGTCGGCGGTTTCCACGATCCAGTTGCGCTCCAACCCGCGCTCGGCCGCCGTCAGGCCGATTGCCGCGACCGCATCGTCGATCAGCACGACTGCAGCGCCCTCCTCCGCCCCAGCCGCCATCGCGTCCTCGGTGCCGGCCAGCCCGCGCAGGAGACCGGTCAGGCGCCAGTGATCCGCCGCCGTTTCCTCCGCCTTGAGGAACGAACAGAGTTCCCAGCTGCCCGCCGAAGAGCGGACCGCGATCAGATTGCCGCCGTTCAGCACCGTGGCCTTTTCCGCGGACGCGAAGCTGCCGAAGGCAAGATCGACCTCCAGCGCCTGCGAATGATCGAAGCGACCGGAAACGCCGCCGCCGAATGCCGTGCCAAGCGTCCCGATGATGGCCGGGCGGGTCAGCAGGGCGCGGGCGGCATAGCCTTCGGTCGTCGCCGATGCCGACACCGTAACCGTCTTCCATGGGCTTGCCGTCACGGCGATCCGCGCGAATTCCGATGCCTCGTCGCCGCCATAGCGCGGCAGGTCCATCAGGTCGACGATCGGCGAGAAGCTGGCGGAAGCCGAACCGGATGTGTGCCGGCGCGCGCTTTCCGCCGGCGGCGCCAGACCGGGAGCGCTGACCACTTCGCGCGCCTCCACGCTGCGGCTGTCGCCGTCCTCGATGCGGGTGACCAGAAAGCGGCCTTCCGGACCATCCGCCAGGCGCACCACGTCGCCCGGCTGCAGTCCCGCCATCGAAGGCGACACCGCGAAAGTGATCGACCGCCTGGAAATCCGGTGGTCGCGCAGCAGTCCGTCGGTCGCCAGCAGCGCCTCTTCCTGCGGCAGCGCCGCCACCAGACTGTAGGACAGCACCCGGTCGTTTGCCGCCGCCACCCGGCGCGAGCGTGCGCCCGCCTGTTCGTAATCCAGCGCCGCGTCGTAATAGGTCACCAGCGCCTCGCCGGCATAATCGGCCACGTGCCCCCGCGTCTCCTCCCACAGCGGCTGGTCCTCCTCGTCCACCAGCACCGCCATGTCACGCGCCGGCAGGCTCGCCTTGGCCCGCGAGCGGAACGTCAGCCGCCCGCCGTCCTCGAAGACGTCGAGCTGGAAGACGTCGATCAACGGTTCGAGCAATGAGCGCGCCGTCGTCACGTCCGATTGCACATAGCCGGTCAAGTTGCCGCTCACCTGCGACACGTCGAAATCGGCAAAACCGTGATCGGTCAGCACGGCGCCGATGATGCCGGCCAGCGTCCCCGTCCCCAGCCGGCCGTTCAGCCAATGCCCCGTGCGCCAGTTGTCCCCGTCCGACCAGACGGATGTGTCAAAGGGAAAGGTCGGGAACGGCCGCGCGTCCCAGGTCCAGAGA
This sequence comes from Rhizobium sp. PAMB 3174, assembly GCF_052908375.1. Classification (NCBI taxonomy): domain Bacteria; kingdom Pseudomonadati; phylum Pseudomonadota; class Alphaproteobacteria; order Hyphomicrobiales; family Rhizobiaceae; genus Rhizobium; species Rhizobium sp. PAMB 3174. The sequence continues at coordinate 2,420,971 of NZ_CM128608.1, forward strand.
AACATGCGGCCCGGATCAACCATGCCGGCCGGCGCTTCTTCGCTCGTCCACCAGTCGTGATGCGCTTCGAGAAAGCGGCGCTGGACGCTGTCCGAGCGCGTGGCGTTCGAAAAATACGGCGCCGCATTCTCCGAGGATTTCGGGTCGAAAAAGACATTCGGCTGGTTCGCCGCCTTGTCGATTGCCGCGCAGCCGAGCTCAGTGAACCAGACGGGCTTCATCCCCGGCAGCCAGGCGGTCGGTTCCGCCGCTTCGGCTCCGCCGTGGCGGTCATAGTGCCGGTTTACCCACCAGCCCTCGATGTCCTTGTAGCGGTAGACCCATGGCTTGCCCGCCAGGCCGTCGGCGATCGGGCTGCGGCTGCGGTTCACCCGCGCCGCGTCTCCGGCGTAATACCAGTCGTAGCCTTCGCCCGACGTGATCGCCGCCTTCAACCCGTCCGCATCGTCGGCGAGCCGCAATCCGTCGGGATTTGCCGCCACGAGATCGTCGTCGCGCCAGTCGGCGAGCGGCATGTAGTTGTCGATCCCGACCGCGTCGATATTGGGCGACGCCCACAACGGATCGAGATTGAAGAAAACGTCACCGGAGCTATCCGCCGGGTGATAGCCGAAATATTCGCTCCAGTCGGCGGCATAGGTGAGCTTCGTGGACGCGCCGACGATCGCCCTGACATCGGCGGCCAACGTCACCAGCGCCGAAACGAAGGGAAAGCCGCCGGTCTCGTCGCGCACCCGCGTCAGCCCGCGCAGTTCCGACCCGAGAATGAAGCCCGCCACGCCGCCCGCTGCCTTGGCGAGCTTGGCATAATGCAGGATCATCCGCCGGTAACCCTGGTCACTGCCGTGATAGGTGACTGTCGTGCCGCTGGTGGTGAAGTTGCCTGCCGTCGCGCTGCCGCAGAAGCCGTTGACCTGTGTGCGTGCCGCAGCCGTCCGGTCGACGCTGCCTGCGATCCCTGCGGCCGGATGGCAGGTGATCCGCCCGCGCCAGGGATAGGCATCCTGCTCCGTGCCGCCGTACGGGTCTGCCTTTCCGTTTCCGGCGGGAATGTCCATCATGACGAAGGGATAGAGAAACACCTCCAGCCCGCGCGCCTTGAGATCTGCGATCGCCGCGACCACACTCGCGTCATCGGGCGTGCCGCCAAGTGCCGGTTCGCCGTCGATCCGCGAGACGAGATGCGCGGCCCCTCTCGAAATGCCGGAAACCTTCCAGGTGACGCTTTCCTTCTGCCGCGCGGAGAGCTCAACGCCCGGTACGATGCGGCATTCACCGGCTCTCAGGTCGGTGCCGAACCAGGCGACAACGAGCGCCACCCGTTCGAGGTTCGGGCAGACGGCCATCAGCTCGTCGATCGAGGCTTCCCAGTCGGTTGCCCGGGTCAGCACATTGCGGTTGATCGTCCGGGCGCTCGCCTGCCCCGTCTGCTCCTTGATCGCCACCGGGCTGTAGCCGTATTCGGTCGCGCCCGGCGTTACGGTGATCGCCTTGACGAGGCTTTCCAGCCGTCCGGCCGGCCGCATCACCTCGAACTGCAGGATCGGAATGCGGTTGCCGTAGGTTTCCAGCGGAAAATGCTCGAAAACCACATAGGCGAGACCGCGATAGGCCGGCGCATTGCCCGCCCCCTGCTTGGCCTCGATCAGCGGATCCGGCGCCTGGTCTTCAGCGCCGGCATGGACCCGCATCTCGATCGTCGTCAGATCCAGTTCCTGCCCATCCGCCCACACCCGGCGCACGCCGGCGATCGGCCCCTCGCAGAGCCCGATCGCGACATTGGCGTAGTAGTAATAGCTGTAGGTCGTCACCTTTGAGGAGGAACCCGACGAGCCCTTGCCGCCGCTGCGTTGGGTCGCCGTCGTCACCTCCTCCTGAAAGCGCGTCGCCCAGATCAGCGTCCCGCCGATCCGCATCGTGCCGTAGACGCGATTGACCGCCGTGCCTTCCTCCGCCCCGGCGATGCGGGCCGACGACAGCTGGCTGCCCTTGACCGTCGTCGACGATCCGCCGCCGATCACGGCGCGGTCGATCGCGTTGCCGGCCAGCGCACCCGCCGCCCGGCCGATGATTGCACCAACGGGACCGAAGACGCTGCCAAGTGCTGCGCCCGCGGCCTGAAGCAGAAGCGTTGCCATCAGGACCTCATGCCATCGAAAGGAAAACGGGATCAGAGCCCCGGACGGGCGGGAAAGACGAACACGCCGGCGATCCGCCGCCGCCAGGACGGCACAAGCGCCGAGGAGACCACGGCAGCCTGCTCGTAGGCGTGAATGAAGCGGCCGCCCTCCTCCAGTATGCCGAGATGCTTGGCCGCCATCTCCGCCTTCCAGCGGAAAATCAGAAGATCGCCGGGCAAGGCCGCGTCAAGGCCCACCGCCCCGCCGAAATGGGTAAGCGCCGCCGTCATCAGCCGGTCCTCGCCGGAGCGTTCCGCCCAGTCGCGGGCGTAGGCGCCCGCCCGCTCCGGGCTCGCGGCCATAGAGTTCGCGCCAGATGCCGCGCACCAGTCCCAGGCAATCGCAGCCGACGCCCTTCAGCGAGGCCTGATGGCGGTAAGGCGTGCCGATCCAGTCGCGGGCGATCGCCAGGACGTCATTGCGGATATCGCTCATTCGAACAGCACCCCGCCGTCATGGTTCGCCTCGCCCGTCGCATAGGAATAGGCGAAGTCGCTTCCCGGCATGTGCGGGAAGCCCCGGAAATTCAGATGATTGGCGAACTTCGCCTTGCAGGTCGAAAAGGCCTTGTCGCAGCCGGCCGTCAGCGTCAGCGCGCTTCCCTCCGCCGGCAGCACGGCGAGCGGCAGCCACAGCGTCAGGACGTGATGGTCGCCCTCTGCCGTCACATCGTCGATATCGGCGCTCGTCCCGTCGGCAAAGCGCGCGACGCCCTGGCGGAAGAAGCCCGTCGCAAAACCGGAAACGCCGGCGACCACCAGCTTCGCCGCATCGACAACCGTCACCACGCTTGCCGTCGCCCGATAGGCGGTGAGATCGACCCCGCAGCGTGCATCGCCCAATGTGGCGTCGCAGCGGCGGTTATAGGTCCGGCCCTGCGGCCGCGACAGCTTGTGGGCAAAACTCCTGAGCTCCGCCGAAAAATACCCCTCCGTCCGCCGGACGTCGCCGATCTCCTGCACGCGGAGCAGCAGGTGCTGATCCGGCTCCGCCCAGTTAACCAGGTAGACCTCGACCTTCGCCCCGTCATAGCGTCCGGCGACCAGATCGGCCTCGGTGATCGCCTCGCTCGAAAATCCGCCGGCAACATCCGACGTCTCTGCCGAAAGCCCGCTCGCCTCCTCCGCTTCACTCGCGGAAAAGCCGCTCGCCGCGCGGTACAGCGTTCCGCCGAAGTTCAGGTCACGGTCATGTTCGGTAAAACCCAGCACCGCTCCGTCGGCCAGCGTCACCCGCCAGGCATGGCAGACGGTCGTCACGTCGCCGCCGAGGTGGGTCGCGAAGGCCGTATCGATCGTCCTCATGGCAGGATCTCCATCAGCGGAATGGTCGGAATGCGCCCGGCATTGAAGGCCTGCAGGTTGACGTCGATCCGATCAGTGGCAAAGCGCACCGGCACGTCGAACTCGAAGCCCGCCGTCACCGCCACGCCGTCGCCCGGCAGATGCCCCGCCGAGAAGACGACGAGGCCCATCGCATGGTCGATCCCATAGGTCGCGGCATCCGCAACCACGCCGTCGAGCGCCACCGAAACGCTGCCCGCCACCGGCTTGGCGATCGTCCGCAGCCACGCACCCTCGCCGTCGCCATAGGCCTTGACCAGATGGAACGCCGCCGTCGTCCCGTCGCCGATGCCGAGCGCCTGATCGGTCGCGGCAATCGCCGCGCCGGGCGCACAGGATTTCCAGTCGACCGGGTCGCGAAAGCGGAAGCCGTACATCTCGCCGGCACGCGCCTCGAAGAATGCCAGGACCTCGTAGAGGTCGGCGACCGAGCGGATCCCCGAACCGGCGTCATAGCTGCGCCGTGAATTCTGCCAGCGCTGGTTACGGTTCTCCCGCCCGTTGGACAGGTTGACGATATCGGTGCGCCTGACCGGCCCGCCGGTCACCTACCGCCGCGCGCCGTAGCGTTCGGCGAGCCTAGACAGGATGCCGAGCCCCCACCAGGCGCAGAGGCTGGCGGCCGCCGATCCCGACAGCATGACCTCGCTGCCGGACAGTTCGCCGGAAAGCCCCAGCTTCTCCATCAGGAAGAGCCCGGCCGGACCGCCAAAGATGACCCCGCAAACGAGACCGGTCAGGAACCGCGTCGCCGCTTCCCGCCGGCTTTTCGGCAGCAGATAGATCAGCGAGACCGCGGCGCCGGCAGCGGCACCCGCCGCCCGCGCAGCCCACATTCCGGGCTCGTTGGCAAAGTCGGACATATTGTTAACCTGTTGGTGCGATACTGCTTTTACTCGCCTGAACGCTGCACGGACCGTGCACCGGGGCGCAAAGCCGCACGTCACGCAGAGTCAGGATCAGGGATTGCAGAATCCTTTGAATCGCTTGCGTCGATCCGCTGACAGTCTGAGTCAGCCACTTCACGCAAAGATTCCGGTTCTTCAGGCTTTGAGTCAAAGAAGCGGACAAAACGATTCAGGTCCCCAGCGCAACGCCCTGATCCTGAATCGCTTTTCACTGGCCAGCCGTCTTCAGAGATTGATTCATTTTCGGCGGCGTAGACCAATCCCCCCCTTGCGCGGGAGATGTCACGAAGCGACAGAGGGGGGGGGGTACACTGCCACCTCCCTCAATACCCCACCGCCTCGCGCTTTTCGTCGTCCGACAGGAAGTCCGCCGCGCCGATCCGGCTCCACAATTCGCCTCGCTCGGCGCCGAGGCCCGCCACCTGATCGAGGTCGGGTTCGAAGCGCAGGGATCCGTCCGGCGACAGCCATTGCGAAAAGCGGCTCATGGTGCGCGCCACCAGCGGCAGCACCGTCAGCCGGTAAAAGGCACGGTTCGCCTCCTGGTAGTTCGCATAGGTGTTGTCGCCGGGAATGCCGAGCAGCATCGGCGGCACGCCGCAGGCGAGCGCGATGTCGCGCGCCGCCCCGTCCTTGGCCGCCACGAAATCCATGTCGCGGGGCGACAACCCCATCGATTTCCAGTCGAGCCCGCCTTCCAGCAGCAGCGGTCGCCCCGCCCGCATCGGGCCGGAATAGCCATCGTCCAGTTCCAGCTTCAGCCGGCGATATTGCTCCGGCGTCAGGTTGCCGCCCTCCTTCGGCTGGTAGATCAGCGCGCCGGACGGCCGTGCGGAGTTGTCGAGCAGCGCCTTGTTCCAGCGCGCCGCCGCATTGGAAAGATCGAGCGCCATGTGGGCGGCGGCCAGCGGCGCGAAGCCCAGGTGATCGTCGAGCGGATGGAAGAGTTTCATGTGCAGGAGCGATATGCCCTCGCCGTCCGCCGCAATCCGCCGCGTACGCCCGCCGGCACGGTAGTCATAAGCCGCCGCCCAGCCGTCCGCGCCCTCGACCACGCTCATGCGGTCCGGCCGCAGGAGATGCAGTTCGCGCACCATGCCATCGAGGATGGCGGGCTCGATAAAACCGTTGCCGGAGAGCATCAGCTGACCAAACAGCGTCTCGAAAAATTCCGGCCCGCCCATGCGTGCACTCGGTCGGCGGACAAGGTCGATGAGCGGATGCTCAGACAGCTCCTCCGCCCCCTCGTAGAGAAGCCACGGCACCGCCGCCGCCGCTTCCGCCACCAGCCGGACAGCACGGTGCGCAACCGGATTGCGCATGAAGCCGTTTCGCGACAGCTCGCCGAAGGAGCGCCCGCTCCAGTGCGCCTCGCCACCCGCCGCAATCGCGACCAGCCCGGACTGCGCCTTTTGCTCGGACACGCCAACCGGCGCCGCCGTCCTGAACGGCAGTCGAAAGATGTTTCTCATGTCGTGACTGTTCCCTGGTTTCTGACTGCCGGCGTGGCACAGCGGCAAAACTCTTCCGTCATGCCGGACTTGATCCGGCATCCAGCCACCGCGCGTCCGCGCGGTGGAAAGACTCTGGCAGGCTCGCCACCTTACCAAGCCGTCAAATGAGTGCCCCGCGCGATCGACATCGCGCCGCTGGATCCCGGATCAGGTCCGGGATGACGATGCGGATAGGTCGCGCCTCACGCCGCCTCGGCGATCGTGTAGCTCACCGCGGAATAATAGGTCCGCGCATAGCCGGCGATCTGCTGCGCCCGGTCCATGCCGTTGATGATCCGGCGGGCATGCACCCAGTCCTCGTTCGTCTTCGAGAAATAATCGGCCAGCTTGTGGCCGGTGAACGAGCCCTTGATCATGCCGATAAACATGATCTTGATCGCCACATCCATTTCCATTGCCTGCTCCGGATGCGACACCAGGTCGACGCCGGTCTCCTTCTTCATCTTCTCGTAGTTGTATTTGTGGGTGAGCTGCACCAGCCCGCGGCCAAGCCAGCTCTTGCCGTCCTTGTCCTTGCGCCAGTATGGCTCCTTGACCCAGGACAGCTTGCCGGCGTTCCAGGCGTTTTCCAGCCGGGCGATCGCCTTGTCGTCGGTCGGCGCCAGCGTCTCGCGCACCGGCTGCATGGTGCGCGCCGTCTCGTGATAGGCGGTCGCCAGCATGTAGGCCAGCCAACGGTCGTCCTCCTTGGCGTAGCCCTCTTCCCAGGCGTCCAGAATGGCGTTGTGGTCGTCCACCTGCGACTGGTTCAGGCCGCTGGCAAAAAGCGTGTCATGCAGGTGATCGTAGAAGAACTTGCGATTGATGCTCATGATGTCCCCCGGTTTGGCGCGGACTCCCCATTGGCGTGCATTCGTCCGCAAATGCAATTTTAACATGCAATTTTATCTCTGTACATGCGATGGCTGCACCACCACTCACACGCCCCTCACCTTCGGCTCTCCCGCCCCCTCCAGCATCAATGCCGTCAGCGCCCAGACCAGCGCATCGAGCCGGTCCGGCGAGCGGCCGTTCGACAGTCCGTCCGGGCCGAAATCGCACATCTGGTCTTCGAGCGCGGTAAACCGTCCGGCATGCACCACCCGGCCCTGCTCGTAGAGTGCGGCCACCGGTTCGGCGCGCAGGAATTTCCCCCGCGTCGCCCTCACCGTCGTCACCGGCAGTGAGGCATCGACCGAGCGCATCACGGCGGCCACCATGTCGCCGCCCTGGTTGATCTCGGCGACGATCCGGTCTGCGTCGAAGCGGCGATAGGCCCGCGCCGCGGCTTGCGCCCAGCCGGACGGGCTCGCGCCCTCCACCGAGCAGTCGGCCAGCACCACGCCGCGCCCCGCCTCGTCGATCCCGGCCACCACGATGCCGCAGCACGACGTCTTGCCGGCCGCCGCCGGCGGGTCGACCGCCACGACGATGCGCCGCATCGGCCCCGCGGCCCTGACGGTGAGCGCCTCCAGCTGATCACGCCGCCACAGCCCGTCCTCGCGATCCTCGATCAGTTCGCCGCCGAGCTCCTGCCGCCCGAGCCGTGTCCCGCCATAGCGCGCCTCGAGCGCGGTGATGAAGCCCGGCGCCAGGTTGCGGGCATTGGCGGCGGTCGAAATCTTGCGGACCACCGTGCCCGGATCGGCGATCAGCCGTTTGAGCGCCGGCACCGCCCTCGGCGTCGTCGTCACCAGCTGGCGCGGATGCGATCCCAGCCGCAGCCCAAACTGCAGCATGTCGAAGGTCTCCGTCGCATGGCTCCACTTGGCGAGCTCATCGCACCAGGCGAAATGAAACTGCGGCCCGCGCAGGCTTTCGGGATCCTCCGAGGAAAATATGTAGGCCATCGCCCCGCTCGGCCAGACCAGCCGCCGGCGCGAAATCTCGAATACCGGCACGTTGCGCCGGGCAATCCGGCAGATGCCGGAGACGCCGTCGATCATCACCTCGCGGGCATCGCCCAGCGTCTCGGCCACCAGCGCGATGCGCAGCTCGGAGGCGCCGGCGCCGCTCGCCAGCGCGTGGACCCATTCGGCGCCGGCCCGCGTCTTGCCGGAGCCGCGCCCGCCCATCAGCAGCCAGCTGCGCCAGTCGCCCTTCGGCGGCTGCTGTTCGTCGCGCCCGGCAATCGCCCAGTCCTTCAGCAGTGTCGCCGCAATCGCCGGATTGGCCAGCAGCACCGCGATCCGCCGCTCATGGCGGGCAATCCATTTCACCGCTACCGGCGCCATCGCCCGGCGAGCGACCGCCGCCATCTCATCGGCAAGCGGCCCCATCCAGGGCGCCACCGCAATCCATTCCGGGTTCTCATTTGCAAACTCAGCCCGCGCCGGGCCCCCGCCAATTCTCTCGGCCGTGCTTGGCCCCAACGACCTCCGCGCAGCGAACGCCGCCACCCGATGCTTGGCCGGTGCCGCCATCCCGTGAGAGGCGAACGTCACCCGCCTCGATCCCTCGCCGATCTCCGACGCCATCACCCGCCGCCCCGGCCGGCGAATATCCGCCGTCCCGCTCATCAGCAAGGCGCGCCGCCCGTTCGTCGGCCCGCTCGTCGATAAGCGCCAGCAGAGCGTCGCGGGCGCGCTCCAGTTCGGCCGGATCGGCATGACGGTCTGCCTCCTCTTCGCGGTCGCGGGCAAGCTGGCGCTGCAGCGCGTCGATCTTTTCGAGCGTCCGGACGATGAGCGACATCGCATCCACTGCCGCCTTGGCGTCGGTCCGGCTCGCCGCCCCGTCCGCCTCGCTTTCGCCGCGCAGCCTTCGGAAATAATCGAACTGCGCCCGCATCTCGCGCGTCATGTCGTTCAAGAGCCGGCGCAGATCGTCGCCGCCCTCGCCCGACTTCACCTCCGGCGCATCCGTTTCGCCGGCACCCACAGCCGCGCCCCCATAGACGCGCCGCTCCGGCCAGGGCCCGAAAAGCCCCGGATCGAACCTGTCCAGATTGTCCATGAAACCTCCGATGGCCGGTGGCATTACGCCGCCACCAGCCGATCTCCCCCCTTGCGGGGGAGATGCCCGGCAGGGCAGAGGGGGTAAGCCCCCTCACCCGCCCAACAAAAAAGGTCGGCAAAACCGACCTCTCAAAAACCCTCGTTCCCGACACCGGAAACAGCCCCGACCTTCCCGGCCAAACCGCCGCATCCGGTCGCAACTTTCCGACTATGCCAGAACCCTACCAGACCACCGTAACGCCGTCAAGGATTATTTTCCTATTTTTGTTTTTCAGTGGAAACCCAATCCGAACCATGGGGATACGCAAGTATTAACTATCCACCGTAGGTAGATTCAGCCAAAATAGCAGCGACGAATTGGAGTGATTGATACATGTTGGAACTGAATTGCCGTGCATTTCTCGGCGCCGTCGCTGAAATGCGAACTCTTATCTTGAACATCCAAAGCATCGGCGAGAAGACCAATGTTATTGGCGATCAAGACCAAATTTTAGTCACAAACCATCTCGATCAACTGATTGCGGAACTCGAAAAGATCGGGTCCCGCTCCGCACTTATCAGCGCCACTCGTGTCAGAGGAAGATTTGCGCCAGAAGCTGCCCCGATCAACTACGCGGACCTTCAGGCCGCTATGGTCGACATCGAAAGTAGGTTCGCCGATCACTTGGATGACGTTAAGCTATTTTATCTCCATCCGGAAAAAGTCGTCATGTTACAACCTGTTGATGATCTTTTATCCGTTGGTGAAAGACCCGTGAGAGATTTCTCACTCTCATTTCCGAATGCATCTTTTGAGATCGAAGAAGCAGCCAAGTGTTGGGCGTTGAGCCGCTACACGGCTTCGGTGTTTCATAGTATGCGAGCTTTGGAGTGTGGCATTCGCTCCCTTTGTAAGTTCCTCAGCATACCTGACGCCACCAGGCCCGCAGAAAAAAACTGGGCAATCATCCTAAAGTCGATCACCCAGAAAGTTGATGAGAACTGGCCTCGTAACACCAGGGTATCCGACAGCATGGGCGCGCGATTTGAAGCGCTTTTAGCTACCCTAGACGCTGTAAAAAACCCATGGCGCAACGCCACTATGCATGTGGAAACCATATATGCTCCACACGAAGCACTTCACATATTGCGTTGCACAAGCATGTTTCTCCTGGAGCTGTATACATATTGCGATGAGGAAGGGCGTGGTAGAGAAAAGCCCGCCGCGGCTGCTTCGAGTTCAGGGCAATCCGTTGAATCGCAGCGAGTAAATGACGGATGAGCCCCACGATTACCTACCCCTCCCCCTCCGAAAACTGCTCCCACGCCGCCATGGCGTGCGCGGCGTACATCAGCGAGGGGCCGCCGCCCATGTAGATGGCCATGCCGAGGGTTTCCTCGAATTCGGCCTTGGACGCGCCGAGCTTGATCAGCGTTTCGGTGTGAAAGCCGATGCACCCGTCGCAGCGCGTGGCAATGGCGATGCCAAGCGCCACCAGTTCCTTGACCTTCTTGTCGAGTGCGCCGTCGGCGGTCGCAGCCGTCGCCATCGCCGAAAAGCCCTTCATCACGTCGGGAATGTCGCGGCGCAGCGTCTTGGTGTGGGCAGAAATGTCCCGGGTGATGTCGGGGTAGTATTTCGTCGTCATGCGGAGCTCCTGTAGAAACATTCGTTTTTCGATATGTTTCTACAGGAAGGCGCCCGGCCCTGATTTGCGAAAGATCAAGTCCGCCTCAGCGCGCCGTCGAGAAGGCGAACCAGACGGCGACGGCGGCAAGCATCAGGGAGAGCGCGCGGCGGGCGAAACGCTCGCGCCGCTCATCGGTCAGGATCGGCGTCAGGAAACCGGCCGCACCGACAATGCCGGCATGAATGCCGGTCGCCACCGCCACATAGACCGCCGTCAAAAGCAGCGTCTGGCCGAGCACCACGCCGGCCGGATCGATAAAGGCCGGCAGCACGGCGACGTAGAAGATTGCCGCCTTCGGGTTCAGGAGGTTGGTCACAAGACCGCGCCGGAAGAAGCGGCCATAGCCGTCATTTGCGCCGACGCCGGTCTCGCTGCCGCCGTCGCGCCAGCCGTCCCAGGCGAGATAGAAGAGGAAGGCGATGCCCGCCCAGCGCAGCGTTTCGTAGACGAGCGCGGAAGACTGCACAAGCTCGGCCGCGCCCACTGCACCGGCAATGCCGATCGTCGCCAGCCCCAGCGCCACGCCGGCAACGGCCGCAAAGCCCTTGGCCCGCCCCTCCGTCGCCGCGGCCATGGCCAGCCAGGCCATGTTCGGCCCCGGCGTCAGCTCGATCAGCACGGAAGCGAGCGCGAAGGCCGGCAGCTGGTCCGGCAGGTAGTCGGCAAGAGACGTCACGAACACTCCGAAAAGGGGCAATCACCGGATCTCGTTCCGGCCCGCATCAAGACATTGAGCATTCTGCCTTCGAAGCGTCCTTGATTTCAATCACCGACCAGTTCGGAGAGGTCTTCTTCGGCCCGGTAGGGCTCGGCGATCTCGAGGATCAGCCTGCGCACGCTCTCCGGCATCTGTGCGCCGCGTCCGGCGACCCCCTTGTTGAGGCGCTCGCCCCTGGCGGTCTCGGTATCGGCAAAGGCCTCCGCCAGCTTGGAAGCGTCCAGATAGTCCGGCCCGACATAGGCCGCGATCCGCTCGGCCAGCCCCGGCTTGTCGTTGAGGAAGTCCTTCTCGTAGGACACCCAGAGCGGCTTGACGAAGCCCATCCGCTCGCATTTCTTCCAGGAGAGATAGAACTGCAGGAACCAGTGCGCCTGCAGGTGCACCAGCGCCGTCAGGCGCGTCTCGTCGTCCATCTCGTGATAGCGGTCCGGCAGCGCGTCGAGGAAATAGTCGACATCGGCATTACCGGTGGAGCCCTTCTGGCGTGCCTTGCGGAACATGTCGTCGAGGCTGACGATCGAATCGAACAGGTTGCGATAGGTGACGATCGGCATGATGTTGAAAGTCTTCAACTGCCGGCAGAGATAGGGCGTCGCCCGCACATGGTGCTGCGCCACATAGCCCCGCTGGTTCAGCCCGTGGCGGATCAGCGCCAGCTCGTCGGTTTCCTGCTCGCGCAACACGATGCCCATCGCATAGGGCGTCTGCATGTAAAGGGATGCGGCCATCAGGTTGGCGCCGCCAAGGCTCATGGTCCGCCTCAACGTGCCGCTGATGAAGGTCGACGCCGATTTCGGCGCACAGGCCACCAGGATGTTCGGCTGCCTGGCCCGCGCGGCCGAGAGCTTCGCCCGCATCAGGAGCTCGGAAAACTGGTCCAGGTTGAACGCCAGCCGCGAAACCACCTCGTCATCCACGGCGGGCAGGAAGAAGGGATTGGTCAACGAGAAGACGCTCGCGGCGGCCAGCTGCTCGCGCGGATCGAGCTTGCCCAGGAATTCGTTGCACTTCGCCTCGACAAAGGCGAGGTCCGGACTTTCCGAGATCTTCTCGGCAAACTTCAGCAACAGTGCCTTCGTTTCTGGGTTCATTGCCTTCCTCTTTCTTCCACTCGACACCAGGCAGGGCGACGGCTCGGGGCCGAACGTCGATATCTGCCGGTCGATATCCTCACGCCCTCTCCGGCCCCAGCATCAGCGAAAAATCCGCCTCGTCGCGGAACGGCGCGAAGGCCTTCAATATGCGTTCGCGCGGGCCCTTCGGGATAGCCTCGCCGCGGCCGGCCACGCCCTTGTTCCATTGCAACCGCCCGGCCTCGGGATCGGCCGAAAGCTCGGCAAGCACCGCCTCGGCCGACAGGCCGAAGCCGACATGGGCGGCGATACGTTCCGCCATCGCCTGGCGGTCGCCCAAGAGGTCGCGCTCGTAGGAAATCCACAGCGGCTCCACCATGCCGCGCTGCTCCAGCTTCTGCCAGTGCATCAGGAACTGCACGTACCAGGCCGCCCGGTCGGCGAGGAAATCGAAGCGGTCCTCGTCGGTCATTTCCGTGTAGTGACGGGGAAAGCCCTGCGAGAAATAGCTGACCTCGGGGTCCTCGCCCGCCTCGCGTGAAACCTTCTGCATGCGCTTGAACTGGTCGTCGATCGACACGAACGTGTCGAGGATATTGCGCACGGTGACAATGACGCGGACCTTGTACTGCGCCAGCTGCCGGCAGAGGAAAGGCGTCGGCTTGATGTGGTGCTGGGCGATGTAGCCGACGCCGTTCAACCCGTTGCGGATCAGCGCCAGCTCGTCCACCTCGTCTTCCCTCAAGATGCCGTCCATCATCCCAAGCGTCTGCGGCGTTGCGATATTGGCGCCGAGATAGACGGTCGGGAGTTTTGCCGCCCTGGCGACGGCGACGAAGATGAAGGATGAGGCGGATTTCGGCGCGGCGGCCAGGAGAATGTTCGGCTGGGCTGCATTCGCCGCCGTCAGCTTCAGCCGCATCACCCATTCCATGAACTGGTCGGGTGTCGCCTTCAGTTCCGGCACATTGCCGAACTCGGGCAGAAACAGAGGATTGTAGGCCGTCAGCAGCGAGGCCACCTTGACGATCTCGTCGCCGGGAAACTTGGCAAGCAGGGCGTGGCCCTTCTCGCGCACCGCGACGGGATCGGACATCACGGCAAAGCCGCGCAGAAAAATTCTGACCTTGTCCTGCATCTCGTCCAGCATTGCGCGCCTGTCCCCTTCATTCGGGAACTCCCTTCGCACAAAGAACTGGTCCGAGGCTGGCGAAACGGCGCCCGTTCAGGCCTTTTCGGCGCCCTCGCCCACCGTCAGCGGCCAGTCGACGATGTAGTCCTCATAGTCCTCGACATCGACGTCATCCTCGCTCACCGTGCGGCCGCGGGCCGAGATGCCGGCGGCATGCACGGTCTCCGGATCGCCGGAGACCAGCGGGTGCCACCAGTAGAGGTCATGCCCCTCCTCGATCAGCCGGTAGCCGCAGGTCGGCGGCAGCCACGGGATTTCCGGCACGCTTTCCGGCGTCAGCTGGATGCATTCCGGAACGAAATCCTTGCGGCTTTCGTAGTGGCGACAGCGACAGCTCTGATCGTCGAGCAGGGTGCAGGCGACCGAAGTGAAGGCGACTTCGCCGGTATCCCAATCCTCGAGCTTGTTGAGACAGCACAGGCCGCAGCCGTCGCAGATCGACTCCCACTCCTGCGCGCTCATCTCGAGAAGCGTCTTTTCTTTCCAGAAGGGCTGTTTGTCCGTCACTCTATCGCCTCGGCATCATGGGGAAATCCCGGTTAACCCTGGTATGTCTTCTGTGTCAGTGTGGCACCGGCGGGACTTTCCAAACCGACCCCAACCGTTATAATCCCGCCCGGGTTAACCGCCGGCACATGCCGCCCGGCGGAGGGAGCGACGGCAGCGTGCAGGATCCTTTTTCATCAGACGAGCGCCCGCGCAAGAAGCGCTTCCTCCTGCTCAAGATCGATGCCGCGCTCGATTCCTTCCTGTGGAATGCCGGCTTCCGCATCGCCGACACCTGGGAACGCATCACCATCTTCTTCCGCCGCTTCCGCATGTATGGCTGGAAGCGGGCCGTCTTCGAACTTCTCGGCGAGGCCGCGACCTGGGGCACCGTCGGCGCCGTCCTGATGCTGACGCTGGCGCTTCCCGCCTTCCAGGCCACCAACAAGGATTGGCGCAACAGCGGCGACTACGCGGTCACCTTCCTCGACCGCTACGGCAATGTCATCGGCCATCGCGGCGTCATCCACCAGAACTCGGTCCCGATCGAAGAGATGCCGGATTATCTCATCAAGTCGGTGCTGGCAACGGAAGACCGCCGCTTCTTCGACCATTTCGGCATTGACGTGTTCGGCCTGGTGCGCGCCATGGGCGAAAACGCCAAGGCGGGCAGTGTCGTCCAGGGCGGCTCGACGCTGACCCAGCAGCTCGCCAAAAACCTGTTCCTGTCCAATGAACGCTCCATCGAGCGCAAGATCAAGGAAGCCTTCCTGGCGCTGTGGCTGGAGGCGAACCTCACCAAGAAGCAGATTCTCTCCACCTATCTCGACCGCGCCTATATGGGCGGCGGCACCTTCGGCGTGGCGGCGGCGGCGCGCTTCTACTTCGGCAAGGACGTGCGCGAGGTCAATCTTGCCGAGGCGGCCATGCTCGCGGGCCTGTTCAAGGCGCCGGCGAAATACGCGCCGCACGTCAACCTGCCGGCAGCGCGCGCCCGCGCCAACGAGGTGCTCACCAATCTCGTCCAGGGCGGTTTCATGACCGAAGGCCAGGTGGTCGCCGCCAGGCGCAATCCGGCCACCGCCATCGACCGCGACGCCAATGAATCGCCCGACTATTTCCTCGACTGGGCCTATGACGAGGTCCAACGGCTCGCCTTCCGCTTCCCCGAACATGCGCTGATCGTGCGCACCACGCTCGACATGGGCCTGCAGCACGCCGCCGACCAGGCCACCGAAGCGAGCCTTCGCGAATACGGCCAGAGCTACAAGGCCAAGCAGGCAGCCCTGGTGATGATCGAAAACGGCGGCGCGGTGCGCGCCATGGTCGGCGGGCGCGACTACGGCGAAAGCCAGTTCAACCGCGCCACCAAGGCGCTGCGCCAGCCGGGCTCGTCCTTCAAGGTCTACACCTATGCGCTGGCAATGGAAAAAGGCCTGACGCCGCAATCGACGGTCGTCGATGCGCCGATCACCTGGAACGGCTGGTCGCCGCAGAACTACGGCCGCAGCTATGCCGGCCGGGTCACTGTCGAGACGGCGCTCAAGAAGTCGATCAACACCATTCCGGTCCGCCTCGCCAAGGAAAAGCTCGGCATCGACGGCATCGTCAAGATTGCGAAGGACATGGGTGTCGAGACGCCGATCCGCGCCAACAAGACGATTCCCATCGGCACGTCGGAAGTGACCGTGCTCGACCAGGCGACCGCCTATGCGGTCTTCCCCGCCGGCGGCTACCAGTCGCGCCGTCACGGCATCTCGCAGATCCTATCCTATGACGGCCGCCTGCTCTACGATTTCGAACGCGACGAGCCTGCGGCCAAGCGGGTAATTTCGGAGCAGGCCGACGCCTACATGAACCAGATGCTGACCCAGGTGCCGGTGTCCGGCACGGCGCGCGGCGCCGCCCTCGACCACGGCATCGTCACCGCCGGCAAGACCGGCACGACGCAGGCCTATCGTGACGCCTGGTTCGTCGGCTACACCGGCAACTACACGACCGCGGTCTGGTTCGGCAACGACGACTACACCTCGACCAACCGGATGACCGGCGGCTCCATTCCGGCCCGCACCTTCAAGCGGCTGATGGACTACGCCCACCAGGGCATCCAGCTGAAACCCATTCCCGGCATCGAGGACCCGCTGCCGACCGGCGACCGCACGCCGATCACGGTCGCGGCCGGCAAGAGCAACACCCCAGAAGACGGCTCGCTGCCGCCGCTCGTTCGCCCCCGCTCGCTGTCGCCGGAGACGACGAAGCTCATCCGCGCGATCCGCGACGACCTCATCAAGGCCCCGCCACTCACCCCGCCCGACCCGCAAAAGGTCGCCAGCGTTCGGTGAGGCGCCTCCTCGCTCAATGAACAGCGGAGGCGCGGCGGGTTGCGCATCCGGATATTCGCAACCATTTTTGGTTATAGACGAAAATCTACCTCCGGTCACATTGCCGTCCAGAAGAGAATCTCATCAGTTGCGAAATACACCCATAGGTGTTTAAGATTCCCGCATTGGATGTGATTCAAAATGTCAAAGCTTCCCAGTTCCTCGCGTGTCCGTGCTCTGTTGAGCACCACCTGCATGGCCGCCATGCCATTTGCCGCGCATCTTTCTCTGCCGACCTATGCTCTCGCCCAGCCGATAGCCTCGATCTGCAGCACATCCGGCAATGTTTCCTCCTTAAGTTGCGATAACGGCGGACACGTCAGCATGCTTGGCGGCATTGGTACGTCGGCGCTGACCGTCACCGGGGGTACTGCGACAGCGATCGATATCAGGCCGGAAACCAGCGACACCTCGCCCACGAGCCAGACGCTGACGATTACCGGCGGCACGGTCATCAACAACACGGGGTACAGCGCCGTCTACTTCTCGACCGAAGCCGCCGATCACGACGCGACGATCATCATCGATGCGGGCGTTTCGATCACCGCAAGCGGCGGCGGCTTTGGGGCCGAATGGTTCAGAAATGAGACGTCGGGCGACATCACGGTCAACAGCGCCGCGACGGTAATGGCCTACGTGGGGCCGGGCATCACCGCGACGACCAACGACGGCAGCGTCGACCTGACAAACAGCGGCACCGTAACCTCGACGACTGATTGGGGCCTCTATGCCGATGGCGGTCACAACTCCGTAGAGACGGAAAGCGTCACCATCACCAACAGCGGCACCGTCAACGGCTATCTCGCCGGCATTCGCGCCATCGGCTATGTGGCCAATACCAGCGTCACCAACAGCGGAACCGTCTATTCCACCACGCGCCAGGCCATCACGGCCTGGTCTGACACCGGCACCGCCAGTGTGACGAACTCGGGAACGGTCACATCATATGACGAGATCGGCCTGCAGGCGTGGGGCGCGACTGGCGTCACGGTGGTCAACAGCGGCACCGTCAATGCCTATGATAATACCGAACTGACAGACCAAGGCGTCGGTCATAACGGCATTCAAACGCTTGTACAGGGCTTCGGCACCACGACCATCACCAACACCAAGACCGGTGTTATCTATGCTCCCGACGATGCGGCGATCTCCGCCACCGCTCAAGGGAGCGACAATGAGGACACCGATGGCGGCGGCGATATCACCATCGTCAACGCCGGCTCCGTCACCGGCGCCGACGGGATCGAGGCGACCACCCTCAACGGCAAGATCTCCATCACCAACAAAGGCACGATCACCGGCCTGACCAGCACGGGCGTCACCCTTTCGGAAACGGCGTCGCTCGACAATTCGGGAACGATCAAGGGCGAAAAATACGGTGTCTACCTGGAGGGGTCCGGCAACACGATCAGCAATACCGGCAGCATCACCGGCGGCATCGCATCGGTCTATTTCGCAAGCGGCTCCAACACGCTCAATATATCGCCCGACTCATCCTTCTCGGGCGTCGTCGACTACAATCATACCACGGGCAATACCACCAATTTCGGCGCGGGAAGCTATCGTATCGAGGCGTCGAACTATCTGTCCGGCTTGAACACGATCAATCTCGACAATAGCAGCCAGACGCTGATCATCACAGACGCGGACACCACCGGGACGATCAACGTCGTCACGCTTCCTTCCGCGAGCAAGATGGCCACGCAGTATACCTCGTCGGTGTCGGACGTCGTCGGCAGCATTCTGTCTCTCGATGTCGCCAGGCCTGATTCGGTGCAGGTCGACACGGCCGGTTCCACCGGCGCGCTTGGCTATGCTGAAACGAAGGCGGACACCCCCGCCGTCAAGGCGATCAAGACTCAGGCCGGCAATGCCGCTCTCGACAGCACCGGCAATCTCTTCTGGACGAGGGTGTTCGGCGGTCAGAAGTTCCTGCCGGGCGAAGACGGTCAGTCGGGTAGCGACTCCTACCACTACGGTGGCATTTCCGGCGTCGACCACCAGTTCGACAAGACCCGCCTCGGCATGTTCATGGGCGGCGGCCATGTTTCCAGCAAGGCCAATGACGGCACATCCTCCATCACAGGCAACACGGGCTTCTTCGGTTTCTACGGCGCGCAGCAGTTCGAAGGCTTCCAGCTGGACGCATCTGTCGCCTTCGGTGGCATACACAACCGCTCCAAACGTTCGATCAACGACGGTGACGAGGAAGCGGTCGGCAGCTTCAATGGCTGGTATGCCTCGCCGGAAATTGCACTCAGCACCTCCCGGTCGCTGGCCGACGGCTGGACGCTGACCGGACGAGCAAAGCTGCGCTACACGGGCGCCTGGTACGAGAGCTACGACGAAAGCGGCTCGTCTCAGAACATCGACTACGATTCGCGTATGTCCCAGTCTCTTGAAGGCCGATTGATGGGCGAACTGACCAGGCGGACCGTGCTTTCGACCGGACAGCCGCTCACCTTCACCATGACGGGCGCCGTGTCCGATGTGCAGTATCTCGGCTCCGACAGCATCCACGCCAGCCTCGACAACTCCGAGTTCAGCGTTGCCGATAGCGGCGCGCGCAATGTCGCCGGCGCCGGCATCGGCGCAAACATCGACGTTCAGATCAAATCGAACGTCAGCGTCTATGGCGGGCTGGAAGGCTGGCTATACACCGACAAGTCCAAGGCGTATTCGGGCCGGATGGGCGTGAAGGTCGCCTTTTGACGGACAGCTACCGATGAAATAGAGATCGGCCCGGGGCATCGCCCCGGGCCGATCGCATTGCGCACACCGGGCTTTCCCCTCGCCCGCAGTGGAAAGCCGCCGTTTGCGGCAACTGGCTTGTTCCCATTTGAATCTGAACGCTTTAGGCTCCGCAGCAGTTCGGGGGTCAGAGGGTCCAAGCTCCAGGTGTTCAGAATTCCATTCCTTGTGGCGGTTGGCCTCCTGGTCGCGTTCGGCGTCGGCATCCTGTCGTCGATCTATGCGTTGAAGGCGACCGAAGGGTTCGGGGCCATCCGGCTTGGCGCCTGGACCGCCTTTCCCCGCGCCCAGACCGCCGATGCCGATCCTTACGCCAAGGCGCACCGGGCCAATGCCGGGCGGCTGACCTATGGCGAGGCCGAGGCCCTGCGTTTCGTCGCCGACCGCGACGATTCGGGCGAAGCATTTTCGACCGCCTGCACCTATCGCATTTCCGGGCAGACGCCGCAGACAAGGCTCTGGACGCTCTATGTCGCCGGCGCCGACGGCCGGCCCTTCACCGTAGCGAAGACCCTGCCGATGGCGCTGAATTCCTGGGTGGTCGTGCGCGGCACGGACGGCATGTTCGACATCGTCGCGGCGACTGACGCCAAGCCCGGAAACTGGCTGGCGCTGCTGCCGACGGGCACGTTCAGGCTGGTCCTGACCCTGTTCGACACGCCGACGGCCGGCAGCGCGGGCCTGATGGACCTGACCATGCCGCAGGTGCAGAGACTGGGGTGCAAGAATGCCTGATTTCAGGGGCGTGCCCTTCGCCGTCATCATCGGGCTGGTCGGCGCGGCGATCCTGCATCTGATCACCATCCTCTGGCTGCCGGACTTCACCGGCCGCGACGCCTTCACGCGGGTGATCGCGGAGGGAGAGTTCTACCGGTTCCACCTGCTCGCCGATCAGCCGGATGCGGCAGGGCTTGCCAATGGCGATCCGTTCCTGAGCGAGGCAGTCTGCGGTTTCGATGCGGCGGACGGGCCGGTGCGGCTGCAGGCGGTGGGCGACCTGCCCTTCTGGTCGCTGGCGGTCTACGATTCCAACAGCAACGAGGTCTTCTCGATCAATGACCGCACGTCCTCGGCGGGCGTGCTCGATGTCGTGCTGGCGACACCGGTCGACCTTGCGTCGATCCGCAAGGAGTTGCCGGAAGCCTTCGCAAAATCCATTCTCGTGGAAATGCCGGTGTCCGACGGCTATGCCGTGCTGCGCGCCATGGCGCCCATGCCGAGCTACGGCCCGCTTGCCCGCTCCTTCCTTCAGGAAGCAAGCTGCACGGTGACCCGTCCGGCCTAGGGCCGCCGGATGAAATCCGTCAGCCGCGGTTCTGCGACACGCTGTTGATCATGATCTCGCCGCGGCGCTCGTAGCGTATGCCGGTAAACAGCAGCACCTTGGCGTCGCCGGTGACCGGCCGGCGCTTGACCGGCGGCTTCTTGCTGGACTTGCGGTCCTGTAAACGAACTATCTCTGCCATGCTCGTCTCCTTGATAAGGCGATCGAGACGGATGAAGAGCGATTTCATCCTGCCCGCCGTTTCGGCCGGGCTGGCGCATCTCCAGATTGGGGACCTCGAACCTTCGGAGGCATCTGCGCCGTTCTCTCGTCCACCGGTTTCCGCTTCGCCTTAGCGCATCAAACGGATCACCGGTGGTGATGGTTCCATTCAGACACAGCATAGTTAACAGGTCGTTAGCGAATTTGGTCTAATTTGCTCTTTCAGATGTAGTGCGTAGCGTGGGTAGGGCCGTGAGTGACCGGTACAGAGAGCTGGAAGGACCATTGGGTGTGCGTAGGAAGGATGTGGTGCTGATGGCGACCGTGACGAGTTTCGAGTCGCTCAAACAGCCGACCCGGACGGAACTGCAGCAGTTCGCCGAGCTCTTCACACCGTTCTTTCACGCCTCGTCCGAAGAGACCCGCCGCCAGGCAATTGCCGCGCTTTCCCAGTGCGAGCATGTTCCCCAGGCCGTCGCCCTTTTCATCGGCAGCCAGCCGATCAGCCTTGCCGCGCCCTTCCTCACCAGTTCCCCCGCAATCCATGACGAAACGCTGATCACCATCGCCCGCACGCAAGGCGGAGCGCATGCCCGCGCCATCGTCCGGCGCGAAAACCTGTCGCCGCGCGTCGTCGACGCGCTGGTAGGCTTGCGCCATACCGAACAGCGCGGCGAACAGCCGAGCCGGGGCATGCCGCATCCGGCAGCGCTGGCGCGACAGGAGGGAGCCGACGCTCCGCAGGCGACCGCTGCCCGCGCCGATACGGCAACGCAGCCCGCCGCCGTTGCCGCCCCGGCCGCCGGGGACGAAGAGATCCTGCGGCTGGCGCGCGAGGAAGCGCTGCGCGATCAGCTGAAGCAGCTTGCCCGGCACATGGCCCGCCCCGAAACCGACCGGCTCGGCCTGCGCTCCATTTCCGAAATGCAATCCGCCCTCCTCGTCCGCTTCGCGCGCAACATGGAAGCCGGACACTTCGCCACGACCCTTTCGGATACGCTGACGTCCAGCCGCTGGCTTGCCGAGCGCATCATGCTGGACATTTCCGGTCACCAGCTGGCAACGACACTGATCGGTGTCGGCATGGCCGAAGAGGACATCCGCCTGATCCTGGCCGCCCTCTATCCCCATCTCGGGGACGTCAAAGACGGCAGGACGATGGCGGACATGCTGCTCGGCGAACTGGACCCCTGGGACAGCCTCGAGCGCGTCGAGACCTGGTGCCGCGCCGACCGCTACACCTTCTCGGACGACGAGGATGCCGTCGCGCCGCCAATAGCGCCGGCAAGCAAGGACGAGCGGGCGGCCTAGCGGGCTCCCTACCCCTCCACCTCGAACAGGCCCTCGACGCTGTCGCATTCGAGTTCGACGATCCAGAGGTCGGAATCGAAGCTGGCTTCACGTGCCAGCAGGGCATCGACATCGGCGGCTTCGGCGAGCTCCAGACGCTTCTCGAACAGCCGGCCCATCGCCTCGTCTTCCTCGAAAAAGCTCTGCGGCGCCGGGCCGTAGAGGTTTTCGCGACCGTCGCGGAAGCGTTGGCGGATGAAGATCGCGCCGGCGGCGTCTGCTCCCTTGCGCTCGACGGCGGCAAATCCGCCGGCGGAAAAGACGCGGCGGACAAGGGCGGAGACGAAGATTTCGGTTTTCAGGCGCATGGATTTGTCCCGGTACTAGGCGTGAGCCATGGGGATCGCATGCATGCGCGCAATCCGCAAGCCGATGCCAATATCAGCGCCAATCCGGGAAGCGCCTTCAGACCTTGATGGCCAGCCGCAATCCGCCCCAATGGCGACCTTTGACGGCGATCGGCGCGGAAATATCCTTCATCAGCACGAAATTGCCGCCACCCATGTCGCGCCGATAGGTCTGGACCAGGAACGGTGCCGTCGACCGTCCGGCAGCAAGCCCGACGCGGTCGTTGAAGATGCGGCGGTTGCGGCAGTTCGCCATGTTCCAGACAGGGTCGTCCGGCTTCTGCGGCTGCGAGAACTTGCGATTGTGGGTGGAAAGGTAGCCGTTGTTGTCGACGGCGGCGCAGAAGGCGATGCGCTCGTCCTCCTGCAGCACCGGCTCCTGTATCGGCGGAAACAATTCGTCGGTGATCGCCGTGAAGGCCGTCAGATATTGCTGCGGATCGCTGCCGGGCACCGGGCGGTAGTTGCGGTCGAAGAGATCGGCATCGGAAATGCGCCCACTGGCGACAGCACCTTCGAGCGCCGCCGAAATGGCGCCGGCGACGTCGCTCGCCATGCCGATCCAGCGGCTGTCGGCGGTCTCGATGCCGGCGCTGGCCGTCAGCTGGATGATCGTCTCGGAGAGGCCGACGAGATCGTCGAGGCGTTCGCTCGCCTTCTGCATGCCGGCATTCGATTTCAGCATCTCGCCGGCCATGCCGCCGAGCGTGTCGACGAAGGCGGCGCACTGGCGGTCGACCGTCTCCGTCGTGCGGGCGAATTCGGAGGCCGAATCGAGGATGCTCGACATCACGCCCTCCATCTCGCCGAACGAGGCGCGCACGGCGGACGACGTCTCCTGCACCTCGCGCGCGCTTTCCGCCGCGCCGGCGCCAGAGCCGGTCAACCGTTCGATCTTGCCGCCCAGTTCGTTGAGCATGGCCTGGATTGCCTCGGTCGCCTTCGAGGTCTGCAGCGACAGGGCGCGGATTTCGGCCGCGACCACGGCAAAGCCCTTGCCGCTTTCGCCGGCACGCGCCGCCTCGATCGCAGCATTGAGCGCCAGGAGGTTGGTCTGGCGGGCGATGATGGAGATTTCCTGGGCGATGCCGTCGACATTGGCCAGCGATTGCGAAAAGCTGCCGATCTCGGCGGATATCTCGCCGGTGCTTGACAGCATCTTGTCGATCTCGGTTGCCGACAGCGTCAGCCGTGCGGAGGACTCCTGCATCATGGCGCGGGCGCGCGCGGCATCGTCGTCGGTGCGGCGCAGGCTTTCGGCCAGCGTGTTGTTCGTGCTGGCGATTTCCAGCGCCGCATCGGTGATTTCGGAAAAGGTCCCGGCGTGGCGGGACGACATGGCCGCCGTATCATGAACCGCGCCGGCGATATCGACGAGGTCGATGCCGAGATTGGACGCCTCGCGGGCCAGCTTGCCGATGATTGACTTCAATTCGCGCGCGTCTGGACCGGCCTCGCCGGCGACGTCTTCCTGTGGCTGCACCATGGATTGCATGACCATCTCCTCACCAACGACGAGGATATGCTTGGCATGGTTAATCAATCCATAATATTAGAGAGGACGCAACTACGCAGGCAGCGCGCAATACTTACAATGCGCCGATCTGCTGCAGCTTCTTCAGCACGGCGGCATTGGGTTCGCCGGTCACAGGCAGACGGTAATGCTTCTCGAAATGGCGGATCGCCGCGCGCGTCTGGCCACCGGCGACTCCGTCGACCTTGATGTCGGCATAGGCAATGTTGGAAAGGCCGCGCTGGATCTTGGTCACCAGGTCGGATGCGGTCGCGTTAGCCGGTGCGGATGCCTTGGTCACCGGCGCGGCGGCCGGCGGCTTGGCTGACG
The DNA here is from genome assembly GCF_052908375.1 of Rhizobium sp. PAMB 3174. Classification (NCBI taxonomy): domain Bacteria; kingdom Pseudomonadati; phylum Pseudomonadota; class Alphaproteobacteria; order Hyphomicrobiales; family Rhizobiaceae; genus Rhizobium; species Rhizobium sp. PAMB 3174. The sequence continues at coordinate 2,445,152 of NZ_CM128608.1, forward strand.
CCTGGCGGATCGCATCGGCAACCGGATCGGAAACGGGGACCTTCGGCTGCGGCTTTGCCGCCACCACGGTCTTTGTCGAAGGCGCCGGCTTTCTGTCGGAAAGTTCCGGCGTGGGCCGCGAGGCCGGCACGACGACGGGTGCGGTCGGCGCAGGCTTCGGGTCTGCGGCGGCGGTCTTGCCAATGCCGGATTGCAGGAGCACGAGAATGTCGTCGCGTGCCTCCCCGGTCGGCTTCAGGCCGATCCGCTGCTCGAAGGTGGAGATCGCCGCGGAAGTGCGTGGCCCGTCAAGACCATCGATCGCGCCGTCATAGAGGCCACGCTTGGCGAGTTCGCCCTGGATCTCGCCGACCAGCACGTCCGGCTTCGGCACGGATGCGGTGACGCCGGCATCGTCCGGCGCGGGACGCTCCAGCGGATGGACGGCAGCGGTCTGTGTGCTGTCGAGGTCGCTTCCGGTTTCGCGCTCGATCCTGAACGTAGTGACATTGTTTTCCGGCAGTTCGTTCGGCTTGCGCACCAGACCGGCAATGCCGTTCGGGTTCTTGTCCGTGCGGGTCCTCAGGATCGGGGCCGGATGTTCGTTCGGCTGGTACCAGAGCGCATTGGCGGCGACGAAGCCGAAAATGACGGCGAAGGCCAACGTGCCGCCGAACAGCGACGGGTGCCGGCCGATGACCGCAGCCGTGCGGCCCCCGCCCCGAACGGCAAGGCGAAGCAGGACGGCGCCTGCTCCCTGCTTCTTAGGCGGTTTTCGCTTGCGAGCGGCCATTGATCTCTTCCTTGCATTGGCTGTCTGCCGGCGTATCGCTGGTCTTCAGGCGCGGCGGAAACTCCACCATGCGCCCGTCGCCCTCGGCCGCCGCGCGTGCCGCGCCGCTGCCGTCCGCCGGCAGAACGATCGAAATCACCGTGCCTTCGCCAGGCGTGCTATCGATCAGGAACTCGCCGCCATGCAGCGCGACAAGTCCCTTCACCAGCGAGATGCCAAGGCCGGTGCCTTCGTACTGGCGGGTGTAATCGTTCTGGATCTGTGTAAACGGCCGTCCGAGCAGGGCGATCTTGTCGGCGGCAATGCCGATGCCCGTGTCGCTGACCGTCATCTTGAAGTTGTCGCCCTCGCGCACGGCGTCGATGGTGATGACGCCGCCGGCATCGGTGAACTTGATGGCATTGCCGACGAGGTTGATCAGGATCTGCTTGAGCGCGCGCTGGTCGGCGACCAGTTCGCCGATGTCGCGCTGGACGCGGCTCGTCAGCGAGACGCCCTTCTCCTTCGCCTGAAGGCCGAGCATTTCCTCGCAGGTCTTGACCGCGCGGCCCGGCGCGAAGGGCTCGAGCATCAGTTCGTAATGACCGGCCTCGATCTTGCTCATGTCGAGCATGGTGTTGACGACCGACAGGAGGTGACCGCCCGACTGGCGGATCAGCTGCACATATTCGCGCTGGCGCTCGTTTTCGAAGCGGCCGAAATATTCGCCGGCGAGAATGTCGGAGAAGCCGAGAATGGCATTGAGCGGTGTGCGCAGTTCGTGGCTGACGGCGGCCAGGAAGCGCGACTTCGCCTCATGCGCCGATGCGGCCTCTTCGCTCTTGGCCTGCAGCTCGACAGCCATGTCCTTCTCGGCCGACACATCCGTCAGCGCGCCGAGGATGCGGGCCGGACGGCCATCCTTGATGGCGCCGGCGCTGAGTTCGAGGCGGACATGCGAGAACTGGCCGTCGCCGAGACCGCGACGCTCGAGCCGCAGATCGACGGCGATGCTCTGGCGCGTGCCCTGGCGCAGGACGTCGATGGCCTTCAGGAAATGGATGCGATCGGAAACGTGAATGTGCTCGACGAAGCCGCGGCCGGGATAGCGGGCGGCCTGCTCGCCATGGCCCTCGGCGCCGCGGCCGCCGACGGCTGCAACATGGCCTTGCAGATCGAAGAGAATGAGAAAGCCGGGATAGGCGGCAAACAGGCTCGCCTCGTCAACAGGTTCAGCAGCCTTGGCGACAGCCGGCCGCTCCTCGCGTGCACTGAGACGCGACAGGGCAACGGCGCCAACGGCGGAAAACAGGAAGCCGGCGGCAACGGCGGCGACACCGGCAGGCAAGGCGACGGCGGGGCTGGTGACGAGAGAGAGGCCGGCGGGCACGGCAAGCAGGGCCGTGGACGAGACCAGGATCAGCCGGCGAAGCACGGCGACCTCGGCAGTCTCGGCTTCCTGGCCCGCATTCGAACCGGCGAGCCACGCAGTGGCCATCCGGTCGGCGAGGCCAACGGCCCGATCAGCAATGTTACGCAATACCAGCACTTAAACGAGCCCTGTGAGACGCTTCTTTCTTATGGGGCAAATGTACAGGGCGGCGGCTTAAGGAAAGTATAAAAGGGGGCCTCCGGAAGGGCCGGCCAAACCATAAAAATCCCGATTTGGGACGATTCAACGGTGCTTTGCAATTCGTGGTTAACGAGGGGTAAGCGACGGATTTGGCTTGATTTTTCGTTTCGCGTTAACATTTGTGGCAGGCTTGCCCACACACTTGTCCAGTGTTTTCAGGCGCGCCGCTGCCCATATGATTAACACCGGTCGTTCAAATTCTAATCAATGTTTCGGAAAATTTGAAAAAGCGGCATTTGAGCAAAATTCGCGGCAAATGTGAGCAAATTCTGCAAAGGGTGATTCGCTTCTCGCCCCTATAGTGCCCAACAAGACCGGTAAATGGTCAGGTTGAACCGGCGACAGACCGGACGACAAAACAGGATGGGCATCATGTGGTTTCTGATCAAAGGAGCGTTCTGGTTCTCGATCGTCCTTGTGGCGTTATCATTCTTCGCCACCGATCCCGGCGAGGAAATGGCCAAGGGCGAGACCAGAGTTGAATTCGCAAACGCCTTCACGGCGGCGAGCGGCGCGATCCGCTACATGGGCGCGATCTGCTCGGAGCAGCCGGACGTCTGCGAAAAGGGCGCCAGGACATTTGCAGCGCTGAGCGTCAGGGCGCGCGAAGGCGCCAAGGTCGCCTACGAGATGCTCGACACCTATCTGGACAACAAGGACAGCGCCAAGACCGAAACCGCCGGGCTCGAAGACGTAACGACCGCCACCGACGAGAACGATCCGGTCGGCGCCATCATCACCGGCACGGTCGTGCCGCACCCCATTCCCAAGCCGCAGCGCTGACATTTTCCGAAGGCGGCGCGACCGCCTTCATCCTTCCGTGACTGCCTGTCACACCACCTCGGCAATCTGTTGCCAGCGCCATGGGGAGCCCATCCGCCATGGCGTTTTCTTTTTTCCCGCCGATGGTTCATTTATCGGCCTGTTTGGCCTATATGCGGGAGACACCAGACAGCAAAGACGACGGCCCGACATGACCTCACTCGATCAGATCATCGACGATTTCGCTTTCCTCGAAGACTGGGAAGACCGCTATCGCTACGTGATCGAACTCGGCAAGGCGCTCCCCGATCTGCCCGACAGCCAGAAGACAGCCGAGAACAAGGTGCAGGGCTGCGCGAGCCAGGTCTGGCTGGTCGTCAACCCGGCCGACGACACGGCCGATCCGGTGCTGACCTTCGCAGGCGATTCCGACGCCCATATCGTGCGCGGCCTCGTCGCCATCGTGCTGGCGCTCTATTCCGGCAAGCACGCCTCCGAGATCGCCAGGCTCGACGCGCTCGACACCTTCAAGGAAATCGGTCTCGTCGAGCACCTTTCGGCGCAGCGAGCGAACGGGTTGCGCTCCATGGTCCAGCGGATCCGCAACGAAGCAGCGTTGCGGATCGCGGCATAAGGTAACTCCGTTGGTTCGGGCTATCCGTTCAGGATTGCGATATAATCGCGGTGCACGCAGTCCCTGGCAGACTTGATTTCGGGATATTCCAGCCTTGTCAGCCTTTTCTTGATCCCATGGACCCGGTAGCCAAGCGATCTCAACAGGCTGCCGATGACGGCGTCCGGCGCCGCCTTGTCACCATGATCCTCGAACACGATGATGCGTGGCCGGAACTTGGCAAGGATTGAGCGCGAGGCCTGAAAGACCGTTTCCTCGTGGCCTTCCACATCGATCTTGACGATGTCGATCTTCGTCGGCTTGAGGGCCTCGATCAGTTGCTCGGGCGACCACAGTTCCACGTCCTGCGTCTCGCCGTCGCCATGGCTGACAAGCCTGCTTGCGCCCCTGTTATCGTTGTTGATCTCAAGAAGGCCGCGGCCGCTCTCTGCGGACAGGGCCACAGGCGCGATCTCGGCACGGCCGGGAAAGCGCCCAAGATTGGCGCGCAGCAGATCGAGAACGCCCGCCTGCGGCTCGACGGCGATGACATTCGAGCCTTCGACATTGGCCAGGAAGCAGGCGCTCATGTAGCCGATATTGGCACCGATATCGAGCAGGGTATCGCCGGGCCGGCTGTGCTGGAACAGGACATCGAAGACGCCCTGGTCGAACTGACCCGTGAGATAGAGAACCCGCCCCACATGTTCGTTGGGCATGACATCGATCGGGAACCCATCCCTCGTCATGACCGTTGCCCGCTGGTGCCTGAACTTCAGGCCGGAAAAGAATTTGATCGTCAGCCGCCCCACGCCATAGGGAAATGGCCACGACCGCAGAAACAACTGCGGCAGTATATGTTCATTACTATTCATGCACTGTCCCCACATACGCTAAAAAATGAAATTCCCGCTACGCATTTCGACATTAGTGCGACCATCACGAGAAATTCAACTTCTGATAAGATCTGTGGTTAATCTGCCCGAGAGCAAAGAATAAATGGGGACAGCCTTCGGATTTGCAATCAGATGATGAAGATTCATTGCTTGCGATGTGTGACGGCCGTCACCTTTCCCCGATGTCCGGCCGATAGCCGTCCGCACCCCAATGCCGGATGTCGCGGCGGGTGGTCGCTGCCGGCGGCTGATAGTGCCGCGCGAGCGCCATAAGCGCGGTTCTCAGCATCAGCTTTGCAGAGCGGGCCGGCCATTGCCGCTCGCGTTCGACGGCTTCAAGCCCCTTGCAGAAGCAGCAGACATCAAGCGCTATCCCGGCAAGGTCCGGCCCGAGTGCGTCCAGTGCCCGGTTCACCCGGCGGCGCGCCTCGATGGCGCTAACCGCAAGATCGGCCATGCCGCCCGGCTGTCCCCTGCCCCGGCTCTGCAGACGCGGCTCCCATGAGGCGGTGACGCGCGGTTGCAAACCGGCGCGGGCGAAGTCGGCGGCCAGCCTCTCGCCGGCGGCGACAGCCTCTTGCGGCAGAAACAGATTGCCGTCCCGTCCCTTCAGCCGCAGCAGGGACGCCAGCGGAGATTCGCTGCGATTGACCGTGACGGTCTGGCGAAACCCCTCCATCTCCACCGATGTCTGGTCGAGGTCGCGGTGCTGGACAGCGAAGGCATCGCCCTCCGGACCTTGCCCGTTGGCAGCACGCAGCCGGACCAGAAGCGAAGCCGCCTCCGGCCGCAGCGTCAGACTGTCGCCGTTGCGACGGACGACGCCCTCGGAGATGAGCGCGCCGACCAGATCCGCGGGAAAGGCGCGCGTGCCGCCTGCCCCGCCGGCGGACAAGGACAGCATGTCGGGGTTGACGGCCGCCCCGTCATTTACCGACGCGCCGGCGGCGCCGATAAACTCGAGGAGCCTGAGGGTCCGGGTCCTGCGCCGCGGCGTCCAGTTGCCTGCCATCTCAATCATCGCCGCCTCCCGCCGTCACCGCTGCAATCGACAGCGCAATGCGCTCAACGGTCGCGACGAACTCATCGAAGGCCCTGTCGTCGCGCCGGTCCTCGACCTTGGCGCAGGCATGCGAGACCGTGGTGCGGTCGCGCCCGAAGGCGATGCCGATCTCGCTCATCGGCAGGCTCAGCGAGACATGGCAGACATACATGGCGATCTGGCGAATATGGCAGGCGGTGCGCCGGCGTTCGCGGCGCACCAGAATGCGCTCGCCGGTCAGCAGGACGAGTTCGGCCGTGATGTTGCGAACCACACGGCAGAGCGCCCTTTCGCGCGACAGCGGCAGGATCACTGGACGACCGGGACCCTTGACGGGGAACGACCGGCGGCGGGAGGTCGGAGGCGGTTCTTTCGCCTGACTGGTGGCATGTGGGACTATCGGCAGCATGAAACAACTCCTTTGCGAATAGGAATTTATTCATACACCCTATGGCAAATGCGGGGATGCATGAAACATCCCGTCTGCAACCATGCCTTGTTTTTGCTGGAGAAACAGCGATTCCGATGACAATTTATGGGATTTATTTCCTCGTCACAAAGACGCAATGGCTCTCCGGACGGACGGATCGAAACAGCAGCGGCTAGCATCTGCTCCCCGGCAATCCTGGCGCTCAAACAGAAAACCCGGCCACAGGGGCCGGGTTTTGCTCCAATCACCTCTCATCGAGAGGCGATACACATATTACTTGCCGCGCTTGCGACGCTGGCCGAGGCCCATTTCCTTGGCCAGGCGGGAGCGAGCTTCCGCGTAGGCCGGAGCCACCATCGGATAATCGGCGGGAAGTTCCCACTTTTCGCGATAATCTTCCGGCGTCAGGTCATGATGGGTCATCAGGTGGCGCTTAAGCGACTTGAAGGTACCGCCACATTCCAGGCAAGTGATCTGGTCGTCCTGAACAGACTTGCGCACGGAAACGGCAGGCTTCTGCTTCTCGGCCGCGGCGGCCGCAGGAGCGGGGGTGGACGTATTATGCAATGCGTTGTGAACATCTGCAATCAGACCAGGCAGTTCACTGACTGGAACAACGTGATTACCGACATAAGCGGCGACAATATCTGCCGTCAATTCCACTAACAAATCCTGGTTGCTCTCCAAAGCAAGCTCCGTCATTATTGACTATCTCCTGTTCAATATCTCGCCCAATCCGCCGCCTTTTCGTGGGAAAGGACGACGAATCAATAACACAGACACCGAACGCCGGATGGGATAGATGACCTATCTCTAATATAACGATGCCCACCCCAAGCTTCGTTATGACATTCCGACGCCCGATACAGCAGCGATTGCCCATTTTTTCATCTGAATTTCCACCAAGACCAGGTCAGATTACCTCAATCAGCAACATGACATGTGCTTCTAGACGTGTGAAAATTCAGCGGTACGGGATATCGATACTGACGATCCGCGAAAGTCAAATATCACTATTCTTCAAGGTCGCCAATTATTATTTCTTGTAATTTTCAATCATCATTTTCTGCCAAAGGCGTCGAATACTTTCGGGTGTATTAATCACTTCTGGCTAAAGAAAGGCTCTGTAATCGATTAATGCGCGTCATCTTTCTCAAGATCGTCGCGTACCGAGACGCTGTGAAGCGGGTAACCCGCCTTGTGCGCAGCCTTGGCGAGCAGATGTGCCGAGATCGGCGCCGTCAGGATGAAGAAGACAAATCCGGCCAGCGCCCGCTCGAAGGTGGCGATGTCGCCCGAGTGCAGGCCGACGGCCAGGAACATCAGGCCGGAGCCGACCGTGCCGGTCTTCGAAGCCGCATGCATGCGGGTATAGATGTCCGGAAGGCGGATGATGCCGATGGAAGCGGTCAGCGTGAAGAAGACGCCGGCGAAGATGATGAGCGAAATGACGATCGCAAAGATCAGGTCCATGGTTCAGCCCTCCTCCTTGCGCACGGCAACCGGTGCGTCGGGGTGATCATCCTCGCTCTCGCTTTCCACCATGCTGTTGCGCGACAGGATGAAGCGGGCAAACGCGACAGTCGCCAGGAAGCCGACGAGGCCGAGCGAAATGGCGATGTCGATGTAGAGCGTGAAGCCGGTCTTGATGGCGATCACGCAGATGAAACCCATGGCGGTTGCCACAAGCATGTCGAGCGCCACCACCCGGTCCGGCAGGGTCGGACCGCGGATCACCCTGTATACGGTGATGAGGAAGGACAAAGCCAGCAGGACAAGGGCGATCTCGGTGCTGACATAAATGATGTTTTCGGGCGTGATCACCGGAATGCCTCCATGATCTTGCGTTCGAATCCGTCGGCGATCGAGCGGACGGTGCCTTCCGGATCCGAGCAGTCGACCGCGTGGACGTAGAGCGTCTTGCGGTCTTCCGAGACATCGACGGAGAGCGTGCCCGGCGTCAGCGTGATCATGTTGGCGAGCAGGACGATCTCGAAATCACGGTCGACGGTCAATGGAAAGGCGAAGATGCCGGGCTTCAGGTTCATGTCGCGGCGCAGGACAAGCCACGCCACATCCCAGGCGGACAGCGCGAGTTCCTTCAGGAAGAGAAGCACCAGGGCAAGCACATTGCGGGCGCGCATGAAGTAGCCGGCACCACCGATCTGCTCGCGCACGACGCCAAGCGCCAGCAGGGCGAGGACGAAGCCGAAGCCGAGATTGAGCAGCGACGCATCGCCGGTAACCGAAACCCAGATCAGCGCCAGGATGAGATTGATGACGAACAGACGCATCTTACGCACCTCCAGCCGGGAAGACCGAGTTGAGATAGGCCTGCGGGTTCAAGACCCCGTCGGCGGCGATCTGCGCCAGGCGGATGAGCCCGTCCGGGAAGACGCCAAAGAAGACGACCAGTGCGAACAGCGCGATCATCGGCAGCCACATGCCGGCGGGCAGCGAGACGGGCGGCGCCTCCTCCTCGCTCGTTGCGGCCGGGCGCCAGTAGGCGATCAGGAACATGCGTCCGAGCGCGATGGTGGTCAGGAAGCCGCTGACCAGAATGGCCGCGGCAAGCCACCACGAACCGATCTTCATCGACGCTTCGACCAGCATGATCTTCGGCCACAGGCCGGAGAACGGCGGCAGACCTGATGCGGCAAAGAGCAATGCCAGCGACAGACCGGCAAACCATGGATTGGTCGCGTAGATGCCGCCGAGTTCCGTCATCTTGAAACCGCCGCCGATGCGCGCGGCGGCGCCCGCCATCAGATAGAGTGCCGTCATCAGAACGATTGAATGCAGCGCATAGACGATGGCGCCGGAGAGGCCCGCCGGCGTGCCGATCGCCACACCGGCCATCATGGAGCCGATGCCGGAGATGACCAGATAGCCGAACATGCGGCGAAGATCGCTCTGGGCCATGGCGCCGAGCGCGCCGAGCACCATGGTCAGGCCGGCGGAGACGGCGAGAACGCCGGAAAGGCCCGCAAGCCCCACCGGCAGCAGCATGACCATGACGCGGATCAGCGCGTAGACGCCGACCTTGGTCAGCAGGCCGGCAAACAGCGCCGACACCACGATGCGCGGCGTGTGATAGGAGGCCGGCAGCCAGAAATTGACCGGGAAGGCCGCCGCCTTCATGCCGAAGGCGAGGATGAACAGCGCCGAAAGCGTCAGAAGCGGTGCGCCGTCGATGCCCGCCCTCGCCTTCTGGGCGATGTCGGCCATGTTGAGCGTGCCGAAGATCGAATAGAGATAGCCGACGGCGATCAGGAACAGCGTCGTGCCGATCAGGTTCAGGACCGCATACTTCATCGCCCCGTCGATCTGCTCGCGCTCGGAGCCGAGGATCAGCAGGCCGAAGGACGAGATCAGCAACACTTCGAACCAGACATAGAGGTTGAAGATGTCGCCCGTCAGGAAGGCGCCGGTGACGCCGGCCAGCAGCAGCATCAAAAACGGATAGAAGCCGTAGCGCCGGCCGCTGTCATTGATGTCGTGCAGCGCGAAGACGGCGCCGCAGAGCGCGACGATGGCGGCTGTAAGCGCCATCAGCGCACCGAACACATCGACGGTAAAGGCAATGCCGAAGGGCGGCAGCCAGCGGCCCATGACCATGGTGACCGGACCATTGGCGACCACCTGGGCCAGCAACAGCGTGTCCATCACGACGACGACGGCAAAGCCCGGAACGGCGATGAACGGCTGCAGGTGCATGCGGCCGCGCATCATCAGGAGAATAGCGCCGAGCGCGATGCAGAGTACAACCGGCAGGATGACGAGCCAATGGGCGACCGGCACCGGCTCCATAACCCAGGCTAGCGAGAGATCCACGGTCGGTGTGTGTGACGTTGCGGCCATGAGGTTTCAGCGTTCCCTTCAGTATCCGGCCGGCGGCGGTTCGGGATGTTCGGGTTCGGCGACGCGCATGTTGTCGGTATCGTCGGTTCCGAGATCCTGGAAGGCGCGATAGGTCAGCACCATCAGGAAGGCGAAGAAGGAAAAGGAGATCACGATCGCCGTCAGGATCAGCGCCTGCGGCAACGGATTTGCGGTGGTCGAGGGCAGCGTGTCCATCGTGTCGGAAATGATCGGCGGCACCTCGCGCGTCAGCCGGCCCGCGGTGAACAGGAGCAGGTTGACCGCATTGCCGAGGATGGCGATGCCGAGCATGACGCGGACGATGCGCTTCGACAGCATCAGATAGATGGCAGTGGCGAAGAACAGGCCGACGAGAACCGAAAACAGCGCTTCCATCAGTCACTATCCCTTTCTTCGAGCGCCAGCGCGATCGAGGTGATCGATCCGACGACGACGAGGTAGACTCCGGTATCGAATGCCATCACGGTCGACAGCGGCACCTCGACGCCGAAGATCGACGGGTAGATCCAGAGCGCCGTCATGAAGGGCACGTCGGGGAACAGCGACAGGAGGCCGGCGCAGCAGGCCAGCAGCAGACCGGCGGCGGCAATGGTCATCGGATGGAAACGGATGGCCCGGCGCACCGTCGCGACACCGCAGGCAATACCGTAGATCGCCAGCGCGGATGCGGCGATCAGGCCGCCGATGAAGCCGCCCCCCGGCTCGTTGTGGCCGCGCAGCAGCACGAAAACCGAGAACAAGAGCATGAGGCTGGTCAGGAACGGCGCGGCGGTGCGGAAGATGACGGTGTTCATGGACGTGCGGCCTCCGCCGGCTTGTCGGGCGTGTTGTCGGCAATCGGCCGGCGTCCGGCCACGCGGATGCGGATCAGCGCCAGGATGGCGAGACCGGTGATCATCACCACGGCGATTTCACCCAGCGTATCCGTGCCGCGGAAGTCGACGATGATGACGTTCACGACGTTCTTGCCGTGCGCCACGGTCTTGGAGAACTCGTTGAAGAAGCGCGTCAGCGACGCATCGAACGGGATCTCCGTCGCCTTCAGGAGCAGCATGCCGAAGCCGAGGCCGCAGGCGGCCGCTATCGAGCCGTCGATGATTTTCTCGCGCGTCGGGCGATGATCGCTCGGCGACAGGCGAAGCCTTGTCATGACCAGCGCGAGGATGACAACCGACAGCGTTTCGACCATGAACTGGGTGAAGGAGAGGTCCGGCGCGCCGAACAGCAGGAAGATGACGGCGACGGCGAAGCCCTGGATGCCGAGCGAGACGATGGCCGTCAGGCGGTTCTTGGCGCCAAGCACGGCAAAGAGACCGACGATGGCGATGAAGATGATCGCCCATTCGTGGAACATCACGTCTTCCGGCAGCAGCGGGAAGGAAGGCAGTTCGCCGAAGACGAAGGGCGGCACCAGCAAAACGATGGCGACGGCGATGAAGGTCACCGTCATGTAGATGTCGAGACGGCCGGACTGGATGATGCGCGTGACGCGGAAGGCGAAGGCGGCGAGGCCGGAAATGAAGCCGTCGAACCACTTGTCGGGGCCATTGCCGAGGGCCGTGAACATCGCCTCCAGGCCGGCGCGGGCGCGATCATAGGCGAGATAGATGGCGACAGCGAGCGCGATGGTGATGCCGGAGAGCGCCAGCGGCAGGCCGACATGCGGGATCAGCGAGACGTAGATGTCGACGGGTTCGCCGGCGACGGCCGAGGCCATGGGCGACGAGATGGCGTGGTGGAATGCACCGGAGAAGACGGCGGCGAGAAGACCCGCCGTTGCCAGCACGACCGGGCCGGCAATCAGCAGGATCGGGCCTTCATGCGCGTGCTTGGGCGTTTCCACCTTCGGGCCGAGGAAGGGTTTGAGCGCGACGGCGAAGGCGATCGCGAACATCAGCGCGTTGCCGATGATGGCGACGACGGTGATGAAGATCGACCAGGGATCGCCGGCGGCGATGCCGGCATAGATCTCTTCCTTGGCGAGGAAGCCGACGAAGGGCGGCAGACCGCCCATGGAAAAGGCGGCGGCAAGTGCTGCGGCAAAGGTGACCGGCATGGCCTTGGCGAGACCGGAGAGTTTGGTGATGTCACGCGTTCCGGCCTCGTGATCGACGACGCCGGCAACCATGAACAGGCAGCCCTTGAACATGGAATGGGCGAGAAGATAGAGAACCGCCGCCTCGATCGCCTTTTCCGTGCCGAAACCGGTCAGCATGACCAAGAGGCCGAGCGAGGAGACGGTGGTATAGGCGAGCATCAGCTTCAGGTCCATCTGGCGGACGGCAAGCAGCGTGCCGACGATCAGCGTCGCGCCGCCGAAGAGCGGCAGTACCGTTTCCCACAGCGCCGTGTCGCCGAGCACCGGATTGAGGCGCATCAGCAGGTAGACGCCGGCCTTCACCATGGTGGCGGAATGCAGGTAGGCGGAGACCGGGGTCGGCGCCTCCATCGCGTTCGGCAGCCAGAAGTGGAACGGCACCTGCGCCGACTTGGTGAATGCGCCGCCGAGAATGAGGACGAAGACGGCGAGATAGAGCGGGCTCTGGCGCAGGAGATCGTGGCTCGCCAAAACGTCCGACAATTGCGTCGCACCCGTCAGGTTCCAGATCAGCAGAAGGCCCGCGAGCAGCATCAGCCCGCCGCCGCCGGTGACGACCAGCGCCTGCAGCGCCGCCCGGCGCGAGGCTTCGCGGGTGTGGTCGAAGCCGATCAGCAGGAAGGAGGTGATCGAGGTCAGCTCCCAGTAGACGAACAGCGTCAGCAGGCTGTCGGAGACGACGAGGCCGAGCATCGCGCCCATGAACAGGAGAATGAAGGAGAAGAACCGGCCCTGCTGGGGATGGCCCTTCATGTAGCCGCCGGAATAGAGAACGATCAGCGTGCCGATGCCGGTGATCAGCAGCGCGAAGGTGGCCGAGAGGCCGTCGATCATCCAGGAAAAGCGGATGCCGTAGCTCGAAATCCAGTCATAGCCGCCGGTCACCGTGCCGCCGGTCGAGACGATGTCGAGCATCGAGAAAAAGTGCCAGAAGGCCAGCGCCGGGGCGATGGCCAGAAGCCAGGCCGCCTTTTCGGCAAGCAGACGCGTGAGGATGGGGGCAGCAAGGGCGCCGATAAACGGCAGGCACAAGACCACAAATGTCAGCGCATCGGCACCGGCGTTCATGCCGTCTCCTTCTTCTTGTCATTCGCAAGGCGGCTTATGGCCGGGACCCCGAACCCACTTAAGATAAACAAACCCCCGTCTCAAGAGGCGCACGTCAAAAAGATGACAGGCTTCAACGGTTGTAGAGGCGGAACCCGACGAAGGCGAAGACTTTGAAGCGGCGTTCCCGCCATCAGCAACAACCCTTGCGGTTATAAGTCACAGGCAGTCGAAGCCAAGTTCTGTCCATCAAATAACAATCGCATGAATGTGTAGAGCGCGGCGCTTGCCCGTGAGCTGGCCGGACATTATTTCTAGCGTCCGGGACGGAATATCAAAGGCCAATACCGGTTCCACAAGCGGAACAACTTCAAGGCCACAATCAACCAAGATGTCCACGCCGGGCCCGTCCACGCCAACAACAGGAGAGCGAGCATGTCTGAAACGGTGCGCCCCAAGATCACCAAGAGCGACACGGAATGGCGCGAGGAGCTGTCGCCGGAGCAGTACCGCATCCTGCGCGAGGCCGGCACCGAACGGGCGTTCACCGGCCCGTTCTGGAACAGCCACGAGAACGGCCTCTACCGCTGCGCCGGCTGCAACGAGCCGCTGTTCTACTCCGACACGAAGTTCGATTCCGGCTGCGGCTGGCCGAGCTATTTCGAGCCGGTGAGCGAGGATGCGGTGATCGAGCTGCGCGACACATCGCACGGCATGGTGCGCACCGAAATCCGTTGCGCGACCTGCAACGGCCATCTCGGCCACGTCTTCCCCGACGGCCCGCCGCCGACCGGCCTGCGCTACTGCATCAACGGCCATTCGATGACGTTTGAGCCCGAGAGCGCGAAATAGACTGAGAGCGATGCCGGCGTCGAAAGACGCCGGCATCATTTTTACTGGCAGCCGGCGCAGGGGCTGGACAGCGGGGGCGGATGGATTTTTTGTCGGAAGAAATCGAGAGGCGTCCGACACTTGGCACGGCGGGAGAGGTTTTCCTGACATTCCTGAAGCTGGGCCTGACCAGCTTTGGCGGGCCGATCGCGCATCTCGGCTATTTTCGCGATGAGCTGGTGGTGCGCCGCCGATGGCTGAGCGAAAGCGCCTATGCCGATCTGGTGGCGCTGTGCCAGTTCCTGCCCGGCCCCGCCTCCAGCCAGGTCGGTTTTGCGCTCGGCATGATGCGTGCCGGCTGGCTCGGGGCGCTGGCGGCCTTTCTTGCTTTCACGACACCATCCGCCCTGCTGCTGCTCATATTTGCCGGAACCGCGTCTACCCTCAAGGGACCGGTCGGGGTCGGCGCATTGCACGGGCTGAAGATTGTCGCTGTCGCCATCGTGGCGCAGGCGGTCTGGGGCATGGCAAGATCGCTCTGCCCGGACAGGGAAAGGGCAACGCTCGCCGTCGTTGCGGTTGCAATGATGGCCTTCATTCCCGGCATGTACGGGATGCTGGGCGCCATTCTTGTCGGTGCTGCAGCGGGCCTTTTCCTCCGCTTCGGCGCGGTTTCGTCGAGCGGCACACCCGTGCACATGCCGGTCACGCGGCTGACGGCGCTTGTGGCGCTCGCGACCTTCTTTGCCCTCCTGATCCTGACACCACTCCTTGCCGGCCAGTGGCAGGCGCTCGACATCTTTGGCGGTTTCTTCCGCGCCGGCGCTTTGGTGTTTGGCGGCGGGCATGTCGTTTTGCCATTGCTCCAGAGCGAGGTCGTGCAACCCGGTTGGGTTTCGCCTGACGCATTCGTTGCCGGCTACGGCGCCGCGCAGGCGGTGCCCGGCCCCCTCTTCACCTTTGCCGCCTATCTCGGCGCCGCGCTGCAACCGGAACCCAACGGAATTGCCGGCGCTCTGCTGGCTCTGGCCGGCATATTCCTGCCAGGCTTTCTCATTCTTGTCGGCATCCTGCCGTTCTGGGATCGCTTCCGGAGGATGGGACAAGTGCAATCGCTGATGCGCGGGGCGAACGCCGCCGTCGTCGGCATCCTGGCGGCCGCGCTCTATTCGCCGGTGTTTACCAGCGCCATCGGCAACATGAGCGACTTCGCGCTGGCGCTGACCTGTTTCGTCCTGCTGATCGCCTGGAAAGCCCCGCCATGGCTTGTCGTGCTTGTCGCCGCATCAGGCGGCGTGGCGCTGCAGCTGTTTGCTTGAGACCCTGCCGGCGCCATGATGCGCCGACGACCTGAATTGTTGAGGCATTTGTTTCGGACTTTACGCGGCTGGGCAGGGAATTTCAGTTGAGGTCCGGATGACCGGCAAGATGTTCCACGAGGAAGGACACGAAGCTTTTCACCTTCATGGCGATGTGGCGGTTGGCGGGATAGACCGCATGGATCGGTATCGTCGCCACCGACCAGTCCTGCAGGACGGGGACAAGCCTGCCCGAGCGGATTTGCGGGCCGACGACAAAGGCCGGGGCCAGCATGATGCCGGCGCCGGCAACGGCCGCGACGACGAGGCTGCGGCTGTCATTGCACTCCATCTTCGGCAGCAGCGGCACGCGCAGACTTGCCTCACCCTTATGGAACTGCCAGACCCTGCCCCAGCGCAATCTCGAGAAATTCAGACAGGCGTGCCGGATCAGATCGTCGGGTCTTTCCGGCGCGCCGAAGCGTTCCAGATAGGCCGGCGACGCGCAGGCGATCATCGGTGAAGCGCCGATCTGGCGGGTGATTATGTTGGGCTCCACCGACACCGTCCCACGGATGGCGAGATCGAAATTGCCTTCGATCAGGTTGACGACATCGAGCGACAGGTCGAGGTCGATCGACAGGCCGGGATTGAGCTTCAGGAATTCGGCGATGGCCGGAGCGATGTGATCCGGCCCCAGATCCGGCGCTGCCGATATGCGCATGCGACCGACTGCTTCGTGCTGAAAGGAACCGGCGGCGCGTTCGGCTTCGCGGATCTGCGGCAGGACACCCTGCAATGCATCGCGATAGGCCGTGCCGGCCTCTGTCAACGTGACCGCGCGGGTGGTGCGCTGAAGCAGGCGGGTGCCGAGCCGCTTCTCCAGAGCCTGGATCTGCGCGCTGACGGTCGCCCTGGACATGTCGAGCTCCTCTGCCGCCTGCGAGAAGCTGAGACTTTGCGCGACGTTGAGGAAGGCGGCAATGCCGGCAAAGGGATCGAGTGTCTTCATGTTCATTTATCCAAACAGTGATGCGCGATAATCGATCTTATCATCGGCGGCGAATTTGACTAGAAAATACACATTCCAACGATGACGGCCGGCATCGGAGGAAGCGGACCGGACCGCAGCAAGCCGGACTTTCCCCAATCACATCAGCGCGTTCCGCCTTGCGCGGGCGCCATCAGCAAAGGTTATCACCATGTCCGAGAACGGCCGTTGGTTCATGAACGCATATCTGAAAATCCTGCTCGCCCAGTCCGAGAGTGCCGCCGGCGTCTCGATCATCGAGCACGACATGCTCGGCGGATTCTTCGTACCGCCACACGTCCACCACACCGAAGACGAAACCTTCTACATGCTGGAAGGCAAGGTCCGGTTCATGATGGAGGGCGACATCGTCGAACATGTCGCCGGCCAGTCCCTGCATGTCCCCGGCGGCAAACGACACGCCCTCAAGGTGCTGTCCCCGCGGGCGCGCTTCCTGACGGTCACCAACGGAAACTTCGAAGCCATGGTGCGCGCATTCTCCGTGCCGGCGAAGCATCCGGGCATGCCACCCCAGGTGCCAATGACGACGGAGGACCAGCAGAAACTCGCCATGCTGTGCAATCGCAACGGCATCGAATTCGTCGGACCACCGATCGACTGACGGAGACACTGACGGGAACTGTGGTGGTTGCGAGAGCACCGACGCGGATCGCAACCACCACTCCGGAAGCCAGACGGGAAAAATTGCGCAACGAGGTGCCAATCATGACGCTGAATGAAAATGACCTTTGGAGCACTCTGCCGCTTGGCCGCGTGCGGCGATGGCTTGAAAGCGCGCTCCATGCCGACAGGCCGCGCAGGAGCCGCCGACAGCTGCATGTGCGCTGTCACCGGCTCGACGGCGCGCTGTTCGTCAACGATGAATATGTCATACGCGGCGTGGCCGGCCGCCTGCTTCGCCACTTCCTCTGCGCCTATGCCGAGAACGGCACGACGGAGTTCTTCAACCGGGACGTCAGGCGCCAGCAATCGCTGTTGCTGCCCGCCGACAAGGACAATCTGGAAGCGCGCCTGATCCTTCTCGAAAGGAGGCTGGCCCAAAAGCAACTGCCGGTTCGCGTGGCCCGCCGGAACCGTGGCTGCATCAGCCTGACGGTCGACGAATCGTCCCGGCTGAGGATAACCGACGTTGCCTGACGCCACCAAAGAACTGGACGAATGCGTTTGGCTCTGTCACAAGCCGCGTCGGGACGCGACCGCCGTTAAATTTAGAACGGGGTCGGGCTGCTGATTGACGTCAGGCGGCTGCCGCGAGACCACGCCGGCCGTCCTTTTTGCGCCCTCGCCGGGCGCACCCGTTTTTCAATGCGAGGTTCGGCCATGCTGCCCTGGATTCAGCTCGATCAGGCGAAGATACCCGGTGACGGCGGCGAATTGCGTTTAAAGCAGCGCGGCCGCGAATTCTCGATCATGCTCGGCGCCAACGAGCTGATGAACAGCCGGCTGAGCGGCTCGGAAGAGGCGCTGGCGACGCTCTCCTGGGAGAAGATCAAGGGCCGGCAAAAGGCGAAGATCCTGATCGGCGGGCTCGGCATGGGTTTCACGCTGCGCGCGGCGCTGGCCGTCCTCCCCGACGACGCCGAGGTGACCGTTGCCGAGCTGGTGCCGGCCGTCGTCGCCTGGGCCCGAGGGCCGATGGCGGAGGTGTTTGACGGCTGCCTCGACGATCCGCGCGTCAGCATCCACGAAGGCGACGTCGGCGAACTGATCCGCCGCTCCGCCGACGGTTTCGATGCCATCCTGCTCGATGTCGACAATGGGCCCGACGGGCTGACGCGGACGTCGAACGACCGGCTCTACGATCACGGCGGGCTGAATGCAGCGCGCGCGGGCCTGAGGCCCGGCGGCGTGCTGGCGGTCTGGTCGTCGGGACCGGACGCGGCCTTTACCCGCCGCCTGCAGCAGGGCGGCTTTTCGGCCTCCGCCGTCAATGTCCGCGCCAACGCCAAGCGCGGCGGGGCGCGGCATGTCATCTGGCTTGCCGTCAGGCCATAAGCGTCCGCTTTTATGGGCCGACGCGCCGATGGCAGACCGGTCAGGGCTTGTTAAGACCATAATTTAAGTGCATGATCTGTCATCGGCGGCACTTGAAACGGGCGCCTCCGACTGAGGGGTCACGACCTTCGCCCCAAATACAGGAGGACAGCATGTCTTCCGTCTCTCAGCATTTCCATGACATCCTTTATGCCCGTACCACGGGCATGCTTGTCGCGTTTCTGAGCATCGCCGCAATTGTCTACATGTCGGCAGGAGGCCTGTTATGGTAAAGACCCGTCTGTTTTCCGGCCGCACCGGCGGCGCTGCGTTCCAGCATGCCGGCCTGCGCCGGGCCGTCCATTGCGCCGCCGATCCGATCGCGGAAGCGAGCAAGGACATCGCCCGCAAGATCACCGCCGTCCTGACCATTCGGGGCGTCACGATCTACCACAGGGATTACCCGGTCGCGCCCAAGGCGCTGCCGACGATCGCCCCCTGACATCGCCCAATCAGACGGCATACGCCTTCCGCCGGCATCAGAAGATTTCACCGGGCAAGCCGCCCGGACCAACGCGGCTCTACGTCAAAGGAGAAGACCATGGCAAAGGGCCAAGTTCGCAGCAATCGCGAAGTGCGCAAGCCGAAGAAGGACAAGGCGGTCAAGGCTGCGGAACCGCAGCAGGGATCGCAGGTCAAAGCTGCGACCAGCAACATGACGCGTTCGGTCGGAAAATCGTAACGCACGGCCGCATTTGCGGCCGGGTCAACCGATTGCCCAAACCGATTTTCGGGACCTCGCGCCGGCCAGTGCCATGCGCGGGGGCTTTGCCCGGGCCGGGGCAATCGTTCAGAAGAATTCACAAGGACAGATACATGACACAGTACACACCGCGACGGGCGGCCGAGGAGCTTTTCCTTCCACCCGTCGCCGACAAGGGCTCCAACACCGAAAAGCTGCAGGCCCTTCGCCAGCGCCAGGTGCTGAGGAAACGCGAACTGCGCGTGACCGAACGGCAGCTGCGCCTGAATGCAAGACCGAAGGCCGGCACGGCCTGATCTCCACCCCTACCAAGAACTATACAGGACCCATAACGTGGCTGAATTCAACTACATGACCGCTGCCGGACTTTACGCCGGCAAAAAGATGCGTGGCAGCAGCGGCCTGCGCTATCGCCGTTTCGACACGGCTGCCGAAGCCGTGCGCTTCGCCATCGAAGAGATGCCCGGCTCGCAGTTGCGCGGCTCGGTGCTGGAAGTCAACGAGACACGCTTCGTCGACCGGCAGATCCGCATGCTCTACGACGCACCGTCCTTTCCGCTGGAACGCCGCGAATCGTAACGCCTGGCCCCAGCGGCCGCACCCACATCGCCGCCGCGCCTCTCAGGCGCAGTGCGGCGGTCCAAGGCCCTGAAGCCTTGCGACGACTGGCGCGCTAAAGAACCTTTTCCATGCAGTAGAGATCGAGCCAGCGGCCGAATTTCTGGCCGACTTCGGTAAACCGCCCGACGCCGCGGAAGCCCAGCTTCTCGTGCAGGCAGATGGAGGCGCGGTTTTCCGCCTCGATGGCGGCGATCATCACATGCTTGCCCTGTGCCGTGGCGCGATTGATCAGCGCCACCATCAGCGCCTGGCCGATGCCGCCGCCGCGGGCGTCCTTGTCGACATAGACCGAATGCTCGACCGTGTGGCGGTAGCCGTCGAAGGCGCGCCAGTCGCCATAGGAGGCGTAGCCGACCACCCTGCCCGCGCGCTCGGCCGCCAGGACTGGATAACCCTGCTTCATGCGGGCGTCGAACCATGCCTTGCGGTTGTCGAGGTCGACGATCACCTCGTTCCAGATCGCGGTGGTATGCTCGACGGCGTGATTGTAGATGTCGCGAATGGCGGCAAGATCCGCCTCGACGGCGTCTCGAATGGTCAAAGGCTCGCTCAAGGCGTTCGCTCCGGGAATCAGATGGGCTCGGGGCCGGACAGGATCACACTATCGGCTGCACCGAAAGACAGGCAACCACGGCCGAGTAATGCACCGCTGCCGCCGTGACCACGAAGCCGTGCCAAATGGCATTCTGGAAGCGCAGCTTTTCCCAGACGTGGAAGATCACGCCGAGCGAATAGATGATACCGCCGATGACGATCAAGAGCAGCGAGGCGAAGGGGATGTGGTTGGCGATCGGTCCCGCGACCATGACGCCGGCCCAGCCCATGCCGAGATAGAGCGCGATCGCGAGGCGATCGAAGCGGCCGGGAAAGGCGCATTTGAGCACGATGCCGCCAATGGCGAAGATCCACATGCCGATCAGCACGGAGAAGATGTAGGGGTCGCTGGCGCCGCGCTGCAGGAACGGCGTGTAGGTGGCGGCGATCAGGATGAAGATCGAGGAATGGTCGAAGCGGCGCAGGATCCACTTGGTGCGCGAGACCGGCCAGATATTGTAGGTGAACGAGACGGAGAGTGTCAGCACCAGGCCGATGCCGTAGATCCAGGCCGCGGCGAGATCGCTGCCACTGGCCCAGACCGTGGCGTAGAAAATCAACGCCGTTGCGCCCACCAGCGCCAGCACAATGCCGACGCCGTGGACGATGGCGTCCGCAATGATCTCCATCTTGTCATAAGGCCAAGGAATACCCTTGAATTCGGCCATGCACAGTCCTCGCGATGTCCCGTTGAAGGTGACATCGCGGCCTGACACATGCAAGGGCGCGGCGATCAAAAAAAGAGACGGCCTGCGCGACATTGTGAAGCCGTCCCGCTGGCGGGGCGGCCGATGCTTGCCTCAGAGCGCCGCTGCGCAGGTCTTGCAGAACGGCGTATAGGGAACCGCCTCAAGGCGCTCGGGCGAAATCGGATCGCCGCATTTCACGCAGGTTCCGAAGGTGCCGGCGGAGATGCGCGACAGCGCCGCGTCGATCGCCTTCAGCTCCGCCTGACCCGTGCTGCCGAATTCCTCCAGCACCTCGTCGTTCTCGCTCTCGGTCGCCCGTTCCTCGCTGTCGGCGGGGCGCTGCTTGCCGAGATCGATGTCGATCTTCTGCAGTCGCGCGTTGATTTCCTCGCGGCGCGCTCGCAGGATCGGTTCGTACTTGTCACTGATGGTCATCGGATTTCGATTCCTCCCGTTAGCGGTCGACCAGAACCGAGCATTTCGAATGCCGGACAACGCGGTCGGCCGTCGCTCCGATCAGATAGTTGGACAGATCGGGCTTGTGCGATGCGACTATGATAAGATCGGCATTGTGTTCATTTGCAAGCGCTATGATTTCGCGCGCGGCCGGACCCCGGCGAATGAAGGTCCGGGCATTGACGCCGGTCTTCTGTTTCAGGCCCGTCAGACGGTCCATCGCCTCCTTGCCGGCCTTCTCGATGAGGTCAGTCGGCAGGTCGATCGCCAGATAGCCGGGCACCTCCTCGACCACATTGACCAGAATGATCTCGCCGCCGTCGTCAAGCAGTGTCGAGGCCTTCGTGAGGATGCGCTCTCCCTTGTCGAGGGCTCCGACGTCGACCGGAACGATGATTGTCTTGTACATGGCTCACCTCCCTGAATTGGGCTGCTGTTTAAGATATAGGCAAAGCTTTGCCCTTCGCCATGGTCGCCGCATTGATCAAGATCAAGAACAGCGGCCCCGCCTGGTCCCATGATGATCTCGAAAGCCGTCACTGCGGGCCGCTTGTACAACGGTCAACGGATCAGGCGGGCAGGCTTGTTATATTCATAAATATGATTATTTATATGTATTGAGGAGCGCCGGATGATCCGGCGTCGTGTGGCTATTCGCGGAGGAGACAGAAATGGCGCATGTCGTAGTGTTGGGAGCCGGTCTGGGCGGCACGATCATGGCTTACGAGCTGAGGGACGTGCTGGGCAAGACGCATCAGATCACCGTGGTCAACAAGGGTTCGACCTATTCCTTCGTGCCGTCAAACCCCTGGGTGGCGGTCGGCTGGCGCGATCGGCAATCGGTCGAAGTGGACCTCGTGCCGGCCTTTGCCAAGCGGGAGATCGCCCTTCGCCCGGAAGGCGCCAAGCGGCTGCATCCAGACGAAAACCGCATCGAGCTGAATGACGGCTCGTCGCTTTCCTACGACTATCTGGTGATCGCCACCGGCCCGGAACTCGCCTTCGACGAGATCCCCGGCCTCGGCCCCGACGGGCACACGCAATCCATCTGCCAGGTCGATCATGCGCTCGGCGCGAAGGACGCGTTCGACGCGCTGGTGAAGAAGCCCGGACCGGTGATCATCGGCGCGGTACAGGGCGCATCCTGCTTCGGCCCGGCCTACGAGTTCGCCTTTATCCTGGAAAAGGCACTGCGCGACGCCAAGGTGCGCGACCGCGTGCCCATGACCTTCGTCACGTCGGAGCCCTATATCGGCCATCTCGGTCTCGACGGTGTCGGCGACACCAAGGGGCTTCTGGAAAGCGCCCTGCGCAACCGGCACATCAAGTGGATCACCAATGCCAAGGTGCAGAAGGTGGAGGCCGGCGTGATGACCGTGGAGGAACTCAACGACGACGGCAGCCAGAAGGCCGTGCACGAACTGCCGCACGAATTCTCGATGATGCTGCCGGCCTTTCGCGGCGTCGAGGCGGTCCGCGGCATCGAGGGGCTCACCAATCCGCGCGGCTTCATCCTTGCCGACA
This sequence comes from Rhizobium sp. PAMB 3174, assembly GCF_052908375.1. NCBI lineage: Bacteria > Pseudomonadati > Pseudomonadota > Alphaproteobacteria > Hyphomicrobiales > Rhizobiaceae > Rhizobium > Rhizobium sp. PAMB 3174. The sequence goes on from NZ_CM128608.1 coordinate 2,468,107, forward strand.
AGCACCAGCAGAACCCGACCTTCAGGAACGTCTTCTCGATCGGCGTGTGCGTGGCCATCCCGCCGACCGGCAAGACGGCGGTTCCCGTCGGCGTGCCGAAGACCGGCTTCATGATCGAATCCATGGTGACGGCGACGGCGAAGAACATCGCCCGGCTGGTCGCCGGCGAGGAGCCGAATGCGCAAGGGACGTGGAACGCCGTCTGCCTTGCCGATTTCGGCGACGGGGGCATCGCCTTCGTGGCGCAGCCGCAAATCCCGCCGCGCAACGTCAACTGGTCGTCGCAGGGCAAATGGGTGCACGCCGCCAAGATCGGCTTCGAGAAATACTTCCTCTACAAGATCCGTCTCGGCAAGGCCGAACCGTTCTACGAACGCCTGGCGCTGCAGGCACTCGGCATCGACAAGCTGAAGGCGGTCACCTTCGACTGACGCGACCGGGGTCGGCACGGCATTGCCGCCGGCCCTCGCCTACCCTAATTGACGCGCAAATATGCACTTGAAATCATATGCGCTAAGGTGCATATTTTCGGAATGATCTGGCGTGTCGATTTTCACGACGAATTCGAGGACGAGTTTGCCGGCTGGTCCGATGACACGAAGATCGAGTTGGCGGCTATGGTCGGCTTGCTCAAGGAATTCGGTCCGCAGCTTGGCCGCCCGCATGCAGATACGCTCAAAGGGTCAAAACACGCCAACATGAAGGAACTGCGTTTCAAGGCAAATGATGGCGTGTGGCGAGTTGCTTTTGCGTTCGATCCTGACCGCAACGCCATTCTGCTGGTTGGCGGAGATAAATCAGGAACAAGCGAGAAGCGCTTCTACAAACAATTGCTGCAGAAGGCTGACAAGCGTTTCCAGGATCACCTGAATGAAATGAAAGGAAGTTTGTGATGTCCCGCCCTGCCGATGACGTTTTCAGGAGACACCTCAGCGCCGCTCAGCTTGAAAAGGCGAAAGCACGCACAGAACAGCTGATTGGCGAATACAAGACGCTGCAGGAGTTGCGCAAAGCGCGCGACATGACGCAAGCCCGGCTGGCCGACATTTTAGGCGTTACCCAGGATAACGTTTCGCGCATCGAAAAGCGATCCGACATCTTGCTCTCGACGCTCCGCAGCTATGTGGAAGCCATGGGGGGAGAACTCGATCTGGTGGTTAAATTCCCGGATCGAGCGCCTGTACATATTCAGTCGCTAGGTGAGCTTGCCTGGTCAAATGATGACTCATCGCGATAAGGCAACGGCATGTGGGCGTAGCAACAGTCTGTATCACTCCCGACACCTGCTCCACTTCGGGATGGGATGAAACCGAACGCCTAGCCACAATGGCTTATCGAGCCCGTGGCAAGGAATTTGCCTTACCCGAGGCTTAATAGCAGAGCCCTAGTCTAACCAAGAAGACCCCACACTTAGCCCTGCCCGACGTCAATCGTAGAGATAGTGCGAATCCCACTGATCGCGGGGCACTTCGGAGCCGATCTTGTAGTCGAACTTCTCGACGGTGAGCCGCTTCGCCCCCGTCTCACAGGTGTAGCTCAGCCGGTACCAGTGTTCGTGCGAGCGGAAGACGGCACCCTTGGCCTTGATGGTGGTGCCGTTGACCTGGGTCGGACCGAAGGCGTAGGCGATCACCTTGTCGGGGTCGAACTTGGCGTTGTCCTTGTCGATGCGGTTCATCGCCTCGATGTCGCAGCGCTGCTCGAGTTCCTCCTCGGGCGCCAGCCGGTCGAGCTGCTTTTCCACCTGTACGGTGGGCGTGGAGCCGGCATGGGCCGCCGAAAGCTGTCCGCAAAGAAGGGCTGGGACTGCCGCCGCCCAGGCAAGATATCCGGAAAATCTGCGCATTGATCACATCCCCGTGGGCCGGCATCGATGGCCGGCTCTGCTTTTGCCGTTTCTTGTCGTCGTCTATAGGCCGCTGATTTCAACGCCGCCACGTCAAAATTTCAAGGCCCGCAGGAGGTGGGCGCGCAATCCGGCAAAAATTTGTCAACCCTGGGACAATCCAGGCTTTCCCACCGCCGTTTCCCGCTTGATGCCGGACAGCATTGGGCCTATCTCTCGTACCGCTCAAAACGCAATGCGAAAGACCCCATAAGTGACGATTTTCAAGAATTTGCCCGACGCTCCGCGCGCCCAGAAGCGTCCGACCGAAGACATTCGCCACGGGATCGCCCGGACCGACAACTACGCATGGCTGAGAGCCGACAACTGGCAGGCGATGTTCAAGGATCCCTCGATCCTCGACGACGACATCCGCCGTCACCTGGAGGCCGAGAACGCCTACATGAAGGCGGCGATGGCCGACACGGAAGAGCTGCAGAAGGTGCTGTTTGCCGAGATGCGCGGCCGCATCAAGGAAGATGATTCGTCCGTCCCCGTGCCGGACGGCCCCTATGCCTACGGCACATTCTTCGTTACCGGCGGCGAGCAGCCCCGCTATTTCCGTGTTCCGCGCGGCGGCGGCGGCGAGCGCGACGTGCTGCTCGACGGCGACAAGGAAGCCGACGGCAAGGCCTATTTCAAGCTCGCCGGCCTCGACCATTCGTCCGATCATTCGCTCGGCATCTGGGGCTATGACGACAAGGGATCGGAATATTTCACGCTGAAGGTGCGCGATCTTTCGACCGGCGAGGACCTTGCCGACGTGATCAACAACTCCGGCGGCGGCGGTGCCTGGGCGCCGGACGGCAAGAGCTTCTTCTACACCGAACTCGACGACAACCATCGCCCCTCGAAGATCTTCCATCACATCCTCGGCACGCCGCAGTCCGAGGACCGGCTGGTCTACGAGGAAACCGATCCGGGCTTCTTCATGGGCGTCGGCGGCTCGCTGCTCGACGATTTCATCTTCATCGACATCCACGACCACGAGACGAGCGAATACCGTCTGCTGTCGACCTCGAACCTGACGGCCGAGCCGCAGCTGGTGGCTAGGCGCGAGACGGGCATCGAATATTCGATGTGCGAGGGCGGCGACGTCTTCTACATCCTGACAAATGCCGACGGCGCCAAGGACTTCAAGATCATGGAAGCGCCGGTGACGGCGCCGGGCCGCGACAACTGGCGCGAGGTCGTCGCCCACAAGCCGGGCCGACTGATCCTCTCGCATGCCGCCTATGCCCGCCATCTCGTCTGGCTGGAGCGCAATGACGGCCTGCCGCAGATCATCATTCGCGACCGCAAGAGCGGCGAGGAGCACGCGATCGCCTTTGCCGAGGAAGCCTATTCGCTCGGCCTGCAGGGTGCGGCCGAATACGACACCGACGTCATCCGTTTTTCCTACTCGTCGATGACGACGCCGGGCCAGCTTTACGACTACAACATGGTGACGCGCGAGCGCACGCTGCTGAAGACGCAGGAAGTGCCGTCGGGCCACAACCCGGACGACTATGTGACGCGCCGGGTGATGGCGCCCGCCGAAGACGGCGAACTGGTGCCGGTCAGCCTGCTCTATCGCAAGGACACGCCGATCGACGGCTCCGCCCCGTGCCTGCTCTACGGCTACGGCTCCTACGGCATTTCCATCCCCGCCTCGTTCAACACCAATTGCCTGTCGCTTGCCGACCGCGGCTTCGTCTACGCCATCGCCCATATCCGCGGCGGCAAGGACAAGGGCTTCGCCTGGTACGAGAACGGCAAGATGCTGAACAAGCTGAACACATTCCGCGACTTCATCGCCGCCGCCGACCATCTGGTGGCGGAAGGCTTTACCCACTACGGCAAGATCATCGCCCAGGGCGGCTCGGCCGGCGGCATGCTGATGGGCGCGGTCGCCAACATGGCACCGGAGAAGTTCGGCGGCTTCGTCGCCGCCGTGCCGTTCGTCGACGTGTTGAACACCATGCTCGACGACACGCTACCGCTGACCCCGCCGGAATGGCCGGAATGGGGCAATCCGATCACATCGCGCGAAGCCTACGACTACATCATCTCCTATTCGCCCTACGACAACGTCGCGGGCCTGCCCTACCCGCCGATCCTGGCGCTGGCCGGCCTCACCGATCCACGGGTGACCTATTGGGAACCGGCGAAATGGGTGGCGCTCCTGCGCGAGAAGACCACCGGCGACGCGCCGATCCTTCTGAAGACGAACATGGGCGCGGGACATGGCGGCGCGTCCGGCCGCTTCCAGAGGCTGGAAGAAATCGCGCTCGAATATGCCTTCGCGATCAAGGCGGCGGGCAAGCTCTAGGGCCTGCCCTTGATAACGATATTGGAGACGGCTCCGCCGATCGTCCGACGGGAAACGGCGCCGACAAAATTCCGATTGACAAGGCCGGAGTTTTGGAAGAAACAAACGTCCATGATCAAGCCCGTGACCCACGCTCCGAAGTATTTTTGGCTGTACCTCTAAGGTGCGGCCCGCTTGATCTCATTCAAACAAGGCCGCCGGTTCAGGGCGGCTTTTGTTTCTAGACGAACTCCAAGCACCCTGACGGCAAAGAAACCAGAAGGATGCTTGAAATGCCCGAAGATACCGAAATCAGCCTGGATCGTCCGCCGGTGGTCAATATCCGCCTTGCGAAGCTGCGCGACCTGCCGTCGCTTGCCGAGATGATCGCCGCACTCGCCGCCCATCACGGCGACATCGCGGCGATGACCACCGAACAGCTGGAACGCGACCTCTTCTCCGCCACACCCTGGATCACCGCCCTCGTCGCCGACGCCGGCAGCGAAGGCCTGATCGGCTACGCCATCCTCGTGCCGCTCTACAGGGCGCAGGAAGGCAAGCGCGGCATGGAACTGCATCATCTCTTCGTGCGCGACGGCCATCGCGGCCACGGCATCGGCGAACATCTGGTCGCCAATGCCCGCGCCCATGCGAAAGCCGCCGGCTGCAACTACCTCTCGGTATCGGCTGCCACCGGCAACATCAGCGCCCACCGCTTCTACGAGCATCTCGACTTCGTGCCGCGCCCGGTCACCGGCATGCGCTATCATCAGGCGCTGGCCTGATACCAGGGTTGAGGGGTCGGCCTCCCCTCAAGCATCCTTCGCTACCGGGAGGAATGCGGCGGTTTCTTCGCCCATTCCTCCAGCGTCGCGCGAATGAAGGCGAGCCCCGCCCGCCGCACCTCGGCCTTCTGGCTTTCGTCCGTAACAGCTTCCAGGCGCTTCTCGAGCGCGGCCAGCGTATCAGTCACCCAGACCGCCATCGGATCCCGACGCCCTGAAAATTTCGCCTGAAGCCGCAGGATGGCAGCCTCCGCCTCGTCGGACGCAGCGCTCATACCGTGTTCACTTCGTCATAACAGTTCACGCCGGTTCCGATCGCCGTTCCTGCGGCCTGGCGGTCAACTTAATGCCGAGCGCCTTCATCACCGCCAAGGTCGTCTTCAGCGTCGGATTGCCGTTCGCGCTGAAGGAGCGGTAGAGCTGCTCGCGAGACAATCCTGTTTCATTGGCGATCTGCGTCATGCCCTTCGCACGGGCGACGACGCCGAGCGCATGGGCGATATAGCCGGCGTCTTCCGATGCGAAGGCCTCGGCCATGAAACCGGCAATCGCTTCGTCGGACGTCAGGCCTTCGGCGGGATCAAAGGGGGTCAGTTTTTCAGCCATGTTCTTCACTCCATTCCTTCGCCAGACGCTTTGCCGTCCGGATATCCCTGCCCTGCGTGCTCTTGTCGCCGCCACACAGCAGGATGACGAGCGTGTTGCCGTGCTTCTGGAAATATACCCGGTAGCCGGGACCATAGTGGATCCGCAATTCGGATACGCCGTCGCCGACCGGCTCGACATCGCCGGCATGACCGTAAGCCAGGCGGTCAAGCCGGGCGAAGATCGCGCCTCGGGCGCGCTCGTCCTTCAGCTTCCTCCACCATTTCCGGAAGGTTTCCGTTTGCTTCAGCTCGACCATGAGCAAATGTAGTTTTAAAACTACAAAACTTCAAGGTCATTTGACGATATTGGACAGCAATCCGCATGAACTCTCCAAACTCGCCAACCTCACTTCGCCGGGATCGCCTTCAGGTAGGCGGCGATTGCTTCGCGGTCGGAGGCAGGGAGCTTCGCCATGTTCTGCTGGACCTCGAGCATCGATCCGCCAACCGAATCGAAATCCGGAGTGAAGCCGGAGGTCAGGTATTCGACGATGTCCGACTCGCTCCAGGAGCCGATGTCCTTCGAACCCGGGGTGATGTTCGGGATCATGCCCTCGCCATCCGGGTTTTTGGCGCCGGCCAGCCATTCGCCGGGCTTGAAGCCGCCGAGCGCATCGCGCGGTGTGTGGCATTCGCCGCAATGGCCCGGCCCTTCAACGATGTACTGGCCGCGCTTGACCTGATCGGACGGGTTGTCGAGCGCCACGCGGGGCTGATGGCTGACATAGAGGAATTTCCAGCCGCCGACGGCAAGCCGGATGTTGAAGGGGAACGGCAGATCGTGCGGCGGCGGACGGTTGTCGCTTGGCGGCAGGGTCTGCATGTAGGCCCAGAGGTCGTTGACGTCCTTGTCGCTCATACGGGCGTAGGAGCCGTAGGGAAAGGAGGGGTAGAGATGCTCGCCGCCCGGCCCGACGCCACGCTTGATGGCATTGCCGAAGTCGGCGAGCGTCCATTTGCCGATGCCGGCATCCGGATCGGGCGAGATGTTGGGCGCATGGAAGGTGCCGAAATCGCTCTTGATGGCGAGACCGCCCGACAAGACCAGCTTCGCTTCGTCCTTGGCACCCGGCGCTGCATGACAGGAGGCGCAGCCGCCTTCCCAAAAGACCAGTTCGCCGTTGGCCGGATCGGCGGGGCCGAGACCCTGCCAATGGCTGTCAGGCAGCGGATCGGGCGCCGTCACGTACAGGAATGCGCCCGCGCCAATGGCGCCGAGCCCCACCAGCGACACCAGAACTTTCGTCAGCCGACCCGCCATCATATCTCCTGTCGTCTTTCTGGTCCGCCGCCCCTGTCAGGAACGGCGGACAGCAAGGGCCGGCATTTTGACCGGCCCCTTCCGAGTTCGAATGAGGCCGCTCAGTTCTTCAGGCGGTATTTCTGGTGGCAGGCGCCACAATCAGCGCCGAGCGTCTTGACCGCGGCACCGACGGCGGCCTGATCTGCCGGCAGTTCGGCCAGCAGCGTGTCGGCATCGGTGGCGAGCTTCATCGACAGCGCCTTGAAGTCATCCATGTTGGCCCAGATCGCCGGCGAGGCTTCGGTCTTGAAGCCGGTTTCCGTGCCCTCCGGGAAATAGTCCGGGAATTTCTTGGAGTCTTCGGAGAGCGAGGTGAGAGAGGCCTTCACCGTCTCCGCGTCGTAGGGCTTTTCACCCTTGGCAATCGCCACGAGCGCACCGATGGCCGCGCCGTTCTTCTTCATCATTTCCTGGCGCAGCACCTGCGGCTCGTCGGCAGCAACGGCGATCACGGCGGTCGCGCCGGCCAAAAGACCGGCGGCAAGACAGATCTTCGCAAACTTCATCAGGCTCTCTCCATGGTTTTCGGTCGGCGTGAGGCCGACCCGTTTATCCAGCCATCGGCATCTTTGCCGAATTTGCATGACCGAATGAAGTCACAAAGATTTGAAGGACATGTGATGGCCGGGCATGAAAAAAGCCCCGGCCTAGACCGGGGCTTCCAACATCGTGCGATGCGTCGCTTAAAATCAGGCGGCGGCTTCGTACATTTCCAGGACGTAGTCCCAGTTGATCAGGCTGTCGACGAAGGCTTCCAGGTACTTCGGACGCAGGTTGCGGTAGTCGATGTAGTAGGAGTGTTCCCAGACGTCGACGCCGAGGATCGGGGACGCGCCGTGAACCAGCGGGTTTTCGCCGTTCGGGGTCTTCATGATCTGGAGCTTGCCATCCTTGACGGCAACCCAGGCCCAGCCAGAACCGAACTGGCCGACGCCGGCGGCGATGAAGTCCGCCTTGAACTTGTCGAAGCCGCCGAGATCGGAGGCGAAGGCGGATTCCAGCTTGCCCGGCAGCTTGTTGCCGCCGCCACCCTTCTTCATCCACTTCCAGAAATGGACGTGGTTGTAGTGCTGAGCGGCATTGTTAAAGAGCGGCTGGTTGTTGCCGTAGGACTTCTTGACGACTTCCTCGACGGACAGGCCACCCATGCCGGCTTCTTCGGCCAGCTTGTTGCCGGTCGTGACATAGGCGTTGTGGTGCTTGTCGTGGTGGAATTCGAGCGTTTCGCGCGACATGTAGGGGGCGAGCGCGTCGTAGTCATACGGGAGGGGCGGAAGTTCAAAGGCCATAGCGGTCTCTCCTTAATCTTGTTGATTGCAGCCAAGATGCAAACCCGAGCGGAACATAGTGCGGTTGCATCGCAATTGGAACCATTTGGCGACAGGATTTTCGTCGGTGACGACGCTTTTCTCCGCGCTCAGGCATCTACAGAGGAATGCGCCCACTCCATATAAAGTTCCAATGCCTTGCGGGTGACCGGACCTTCCTGGTAGTCGCGGCCATCGAGTCGGCTGACGGGCATCACCTTGGAATAGTTGCCGGTCATGAACACTTCGTCGGCAGCGAGGAAATCCTGAACCGAGAGCGTCGTTTCCATGACGTCGAACCCGGACTGGCGCAGAAGCGCGATGACGCGAGCGCGGGTGATGCCGGCGAGGAAGGTGCGGTTGGCGGCAGGCGTGAAGACGACGCCGTCGCGGACCATGAAGATGTTGGAGGATGCGGTTTCGGCGACATTGCCGTTCATGTCGAGCGCCAGCGCATTGTCGAAGCCGCGCGACTTCGCTTCCATGATCATGCGGCCGTTGTTGGGATAGAGGCAGCCGGCCTTGGCGTCGGTCATGGCGCATTCCGGCGTCGGGCGGCGGAAGGGCGAGACGGTCAGCGTCACCGGCTTGGCGGTATTCATCGGCGCCTCGAACAGGCAGAGCGCGAATCGCGTCGAGCGCCCGTCCGGGGCGACGACATTGCCGGGAAGGCCATGCTCGGCCCAGTACATCGGCTTGATGTAGACGGCGATGTCGCCGGAAAACCGCTTCAGCCCTTCCCAGGCGAGCGCCTCGATCTCCTCCGCCGTCAGTGTTGGCTTCATGCCCATGGCGGTGGCCGAACGGTTGATGCGCTGGCAGTGCAGGTCGAGATCCGGGGCGATCCCGTCGAACCAGCGGGCGCCGTCGAACACGGTCGAGCCCAGCCATGCGGCATGCGAAACCGGGCCGATCAGCGGCGGATTGCCGGCAAGCCACTCGCCATCCACATAGGTCCAGGTTGTCGTTTTGGCGGACGTATCGACTGCCATCGGCTGCCTCCTTCATTTTCAAAGGCTGGACTGAAGGACAGTCGGCGGCGGCGGTCAAGCGGAAAAGCCTGCCGATTTTCATGGGAGCGGCGCGGCCGTCCGGAGGCGTTGCCGAATGCGCACGCCGCCGCGGGCGACGCTGATGAGTGCATCAAACCCGCTGATGGCGGAGCAGACGGAGGGGGAATTCAGGCGGTGCCGAGGGTTGTGCCGGGGTGTTCGAAATCGATGTTAGGACCGGCGATCTCGGACTGCCGCATGAAGTTGGCGAGCAGCGAGGACGGAACCTCGCCTTCCGGCATCGGTTGCGCGAAGTAATAGCCCTGGAACTGGTTGCAGCCGACCGAGCGGAAGAATTCCGCCTGCCTTTCGGTTTCGATGCCCTCGACCGTCACACGCAGGCCGAGCGTGCGGCAGAGTGCTGCGATGGTCTCGATGATCGGCGCAACCTGGGCGGTGTTCTCCGACCAGCCGATGACGAAGGAGCGATCGATCTTGACCTTGTCGAACGGCAGGTTCCACAGATAGCTGAGGCTCGAATAGCCGGTGCCGAAGTCGTCCATGGCGAGCGAAACGCCGAGGTCGTGCAAGGCCATGATCTCGGCGACCGTTTCTTCCGACCGCTCCAGGAACACGCTCTCGGTGATCTCGAGCTCGAAGCGCGACGGCGCCAGTCCGGATTGGTCCAGCGCCTCGCGGACGATCTCGCTGATCGCCATCTGGCCCTTGCGGCCGCCGGTGGAGAACTGCATCGGCGACAGATTGACGGCAACGAACAGATCGTCGGGCAGGCTGGCCGCAAAGAAGCAGGCCTTGCGGACGACCCAGGCGCCGATTTCGCGGATCAGCCCGTTTTCCTCGGCGAGGTGAACGAACTGCGACGGCGGCACAAGGCCCCCTTCCCCGTCCATCAGGCGCAGAAGCGCCTCGAAGCCTTCGATATTGCCGGACTGCGCATTGTGGACCGGCTGGAAATGCAGTTCGAAGCCATCCTGGCTGATGGCGCGCTCGATCATGCCCTTGAGATCGCGACGGCGCTTGAGCTGCGCGAGCATCTGCGGCTGGAACAGCCGGTAGCAATTGCCGCCGCCGGACTTCGCATCTCGAAGTGCGATGTCGGCGCGCTGCAGCAGGCCGTCGCGGGCCATCTCTCCGCCATGGCTGAGGGCGACGCCGACGCTGACGGAAACCGTGACCTGTTCGCGTCCGGCCGTGATCGGCGTGGCAAACGCCTCGACGACGCCGGCGGCGAAGGCCTGCGCCCGTTCCAGCGCTGCGGCTCCGGGCTGGACGATGATGAATTCGTCTCCGTCGCCGCGGCCGACCAGGGCATCCTTGCCGGCAATCGCCTTCAACCGGTCGGCAACCGCGCGAATGAGCAGATCGCCGGAGGGCCGTCCATAGGATCCGTTGAGCTCTCCGGTCCGGTCGATGCCGACGAAATGCAGCGCCGAGAGACCGCCGGCCTTGTCCTTCGCCATCTCCTGCATCAGATCGAGTACACTCTGGCGCTTCAGGAGACCGGTGAGCGGATCGTGATGCACCAGCAGTTCCATGTGCTTGCGCACCTCGGCGTTTTCGATCAGCCGCCGATGGAAGAAGAAGGCGATGGTCATGATCACCAGGATGCTGGCGAGCGCCGCGAGACCGACGATCTGCAGGATGACCTTCGCCTTGTTCTCGGCAGCGGCGAGGCTCGGCTCGATCATGCGCGAGACTTCCAGAATGCCGCGTACATCGCCGAGCTTCCAGCCGGTCTTCGGCGAGTTCGACTGGGTGTTGTGGCATGCCACGCAGGCTTCGGCCGTCAGGCGGTCGGCAATCGCGGTCCGGACGTAGCGCTTTCCGTCGACCGTCTCCTCGCGGATCACCGGCGCATCGGGATTCGTCTGGAAACTGTCCCAGGCCATCTTCTCGAAATCGTCGAGCGTGCGCCCTGCCCGGTTCGGCCAGGGATACGGGCTGGTCATGGAGACCTCGACCCCGCCGCCCGACAGGAGCGCGGAGACGTCCAGGACGAAGGTCGCCGGCAGCGGAATGCCGTGCGGATCGGTCGCGTGGTCGACTTTCGGGGTCAAAAAGGGTTTTGCCTTGGCGACGACGGCAGACGAATAGAAGTTGCGCACCGTTGCGATGTTGTGCGCCATGGATACGCCGCTGGCGGCGGTCATCTCCCGCGCTCCGGCCATCATGGCGCCCGGAAGATAGAGCGCGAGGGCCATGAAGCCAGCAATGATGGCAAGGCAGACGGTACCGGTCACGGCCCAGATGAAAGCGATGCGCGGGCGCTGGCTGTCGCCGATCCCAAACCTCGACAAGAATTGAAACATCATCAGACGGCCGGTTTCCCAAGAGTATTCCTACATAGTGATATCGCTATTTTTCTAAGTTAAAGTTAAGCGAACGACTTGCCCGCGACGGTTTCAAACCGTATTGATCTGGCATCAAATTCGCGTAAATTCCCGAAAAAGTTGCATTATAGTCGATACCGCCCCGCGCTTCACTTCCATGGAATGATCTCATGACTTTCGCCGCTTATGTATTCGATGCCTATGGCACCCTGTTCGACGTGCATGCGGCGGCGCGCAAGCATGCGGACCGGGCCGGGCCCGACTACCGGATGTTTTCCGAAATCTGGCGCGCCAAGCAGCTGGAATATTCCTGGGTCAGGGCGCTGATGGGCCGCTACCAGGACTTCTGGTCGCTGACCGAACAGGCGCTGGACTACGCGCTGGCGCGCGTCGAGACCGTGGACAAGGGCTTGAGGCAGGACCTGCTCGACGCCTACTGGAAGCTCGACTGCTATCCGGAAGTGCCGAAGGTGCTGAAGCAGCTGAAGGCGCAGGGGACGAAGGTGGCTATCCTCTCGAACGGTTCACCGGCCATGCTGCAGGCGGCGGTGGAGAATTCCAAGCTCGACACCGTCATCGACGACATCTTCTCCGTCGACCTCTTGAAGACCTACAAGACCGCGCCGCCGGTCTACGAACTGGTGACGACCAATTACCGGCTCTATCCGGACGCCGTCTCGTTCCAGTCATCGAACCGCTGGGACGTGGCGGGCGCCACCACCTTCGGCTTTCGCACGGTCTGGATCAACCGGCTGAAGATGCCCGACGAATATGGCGACTGCACACCGTCGATGATCCTGCCGACGCTCGACGGGCTGGCCTGACGAGACCCGCCACGACCGCGATCAGGACTCGCCGAGCGCTTCGGCCGAAATCCAGAACACCGCGTCCTGCGATTCCGCCGTCTCGATCCACTGGAATTCGAGATGCGGGAACTCCTCCTCGAGGATTTCGCGGCCCGAGCCGATCTCGCAGATCATGCCGCCGCCCGGATTGAGATGGGCGGGCGCGTCGGCGAGGATCTTGCGCACCAGATCGAGGCCGTCTTCGCCGCCGTCATGGGCCATCTGCGGCTCGGCGCGAAACTCCGGCGGATAGCCGTCCAGCGCATCGTGATCGACATAGGGCGGGTTGGTGATGATCAGGTCGTAGGTGCGGCCTTGAAGCGGCGCGAAGAGATCGCCCTGGTGCAGCTCGACCTGGTCCTCGACCTCGTGCTCGGCGAGGTTCAGCTTGGCGACCTCCAGCGCATCGGCGGAGAGATCGACGGCATCGACGGAAGCCATGGGGAAGAACTTGGCGGCGATGACCGCCAGGCAGCCCGAACCGGTGCAGATGTCGACGGCGCTTTCCACCGACATCGGATCCGGCAGGACGGCGGAGCCCTGGCCGTTCAGATATTCGTTGAACAGGATCTCGCCGATATGCGAGCGCGGCACGATGACCCGTTCGTCGACAAGGAAGCGCACGCCCTGGATATAGGAGCGGCCGGTGAGATAGGCGGACGGCTTGCGGGTCGTCACGCGCGCCTCGATGCGTTCGGCGAGCAGCCGGCGCTCGGCCGGCAGCAGGCGGGCGTCGAGGAAGGGATCGAGCGCATCGATTGGCAGGTCGAGACTGTCGAGCAGCAGGAAGGCCGCGTCATCGCCCGCCGTCGTCGTGCCGTGGCCGTAGCTTAAGTCCGCGGCGTTGAAGCGGGAAATGGCGTAGCGCCAGTAATCGCGCAGGGTCTGCAATTCGCGGATCGTCTCGTCGAGGTTCGACATGCTCGTCTCTTCCAATGTTCGCGCAGCTGTCCTATTGCCGGTCGGACGGCAGGAAGACAGGATGCGGCTGGCCAGACTTCGCTCTAGAATGACGAGGGGTGGCCGGTCAACCGATCCGAAGGGTCAAGGACAGTGGCGAAGGGCATCAGGCACAGCAAAGGCGGCACAAGGCGGCCGGCGACGGGCGCAAAAGCGCGGCCCGAGAGCCGGAAACCGGCGGCGGCCACCGACGGCAAGCGGGTGACGCTGCCGCGGGCGCTCTCCAAGCTCGGCTTCTGTTCGCGCACGCAGGCCGAGGCGCTGATTGCCGAGGGCCGCGTGACGATCAGCGGCAAGGTGGCAACCGATCCGGCGACCTGGGTGGACCTTACCAGTGCCAGGATCGCCGTCGACGGCAAGACGGTTGCCGCCGAAAAGCCGGTCTACCTGATGCTGAACAAGCCGCGCGGGCTGGTGACCACCCGCCACGACCCGGAGGGCCGGCCGACCGTCTTCGACTGCCTGAAGGATCACCTCACCTCGCATCTGTCGCCGGTCGGGCGGCTCGACAAGGCGAGCGAGGGCCTGCTCCTCTTCACCAACGACACGGACTTCGCCAACGCGCTCCTCGACCCGCAGACGCACGTGCCGAAGACCTATCACGTGCAGATCGACCGGGTCGCCGACCAGGCCGTTCTCGACGCGCTGGCGGACGGCGTCGAGCATGACGGCGAGCGGATGCGCGCCATGCGGGCGACTAAGCTGCGCGAAGGCGACAAGACCTCCTGGCTGGAGATCACGCTGGACGAAGGCAAGAACCGCCAGATCCGCCGCATGCTGGAAACCCTCGGCATAGAGGTCCTGCGCCTCGTCCGCGTGGCGATCGGGGGGCTTGCGCTTGGGGCGCTGGAGAAGGGTGCGGTGCGGGCGCTGACGGAGGAGGAGGTGAAGGGGTTGCGGGGGTGAGCGAGTTCGTCCGTTGAGGTGGTGGGATGGGGGTGAAAACGGGTGGCGGCTTTGCGCCGCCAATTCGGTCATCGTTTGCGTCTTGCACGCATGCCCTAACCGGACATTCCCGCATCCTGATGGGGTGGTGCCTTCGCGCTCATGGGCGTTACATCTACCCAACGATCTGCTCCACGAAGTCCGCGAATGCGCGCGCCTTGGCGCTGGCCAGTCGCCCGGTCGGAAAGACCGACCAGAGGTCGACACCGGGCAGTTCCCAGTCGTCCAGCACCCGCGTGACCTCGCCACGCTGGAGTTCCGGCCAGAACATCCAGTCGGATGTCACGGCCAGTCCCATGTCGGCCTTGACGGCGGCGCGAATGCCCTCGGCAGCGGTGAAGCGCAGCCGTCCGGAGACGGCGACAGAGGCTTCGGTGCCATCCCTGCGGAAGGTCCAGCTATTGCCGAGCTGGGTGTAGACGAGGGCCTGATGCGCGGCCAGATCGGCCGGGACTTTCGGAATTCCGTGCGCCTCAAGATAGGCCGGCGTCGCGACCACCGAACGGCGCCCGGTGGCGATCTTGCGGGCGACCGCAGTGGAATCGGCCAGTTCGCCCATGCGCAGCGCGATGTCGATGCCCTCGGAGACCAGATCGATCACGCGGTCGTCCAGAACGACATCCACCTCCAGATCCGGATGGGCGGCCATGAACTCCGGCAGACGCGGAATGATCATGAGCCTGGCAAATGTCGTTGCCGCGCAGACCCGAAGACGGCCCGACAGTCCGGCGCCGGCGCCCTTGGCTTCAAGCTCCGCCTCGTCCGCCTCCTGAATGGCCGTCTTTGCCCTTTCATAGAAGCGAACGCCGGCATCCGTCGGCGACAGGCCGTGGGTGGAGCGAATGAGCAGGCGGACCTGCAGGCGGTCTTCCAGCTGGGCGATCGTCTTGGAAACGGCCGGCTGTCCGACCCCGATCCGACGGGCCGCCTGCGAAAACGATCCTGTTTCCACCACACGCACGAAGACGGTCATCGCCTGCAATCTGTCCATCGCTTATTCTCCTTGGGAATAAGCATTATCGCTTCATGCCGTCTGCCGCAATATCCAGGGAATGGTCATAACTGCCTCCAACGGAACACGATCCGATGGAGATGAACAATGATCGAAGTCCACGCCTTTGCCACCCCGAACAGCATCAAGGTCTTGATAGCCCTGGAAGAATTGGGACTTCCCTATGCATTGAAGTCGGTGAACGTCCGCAAGGGCGAGCAGAAGGACGATGCATTCCTGGCGCTCAACCCGAACGGCAAGGTCCCGGTTCTCGTCGAGGACGGCTTCGTCCTCACCGAGAGCGCCGCCATTCTCGTCCATCTTGCCGAAAAGACCGGCAAGCTGCTGCCCGAACACGGAAATGACCGCGCCCGCGTCTTCGAACAGCTGTTCTTCCACGCCTCCGCCTTGAGCCCCGCCTTCGGCAATGCCGGCTTCTTCAAGCGCTCGTCGCCCGAACCGCAGCCGATCGCCGAAGCGCGTTTCACGACCGAGGCCGAACGCATTCTCGGCCTTCTCGATGCGAAGCTTGCCAGTCAGGCCTTCATGGCCGGCGATGCCTTCACCATCGCCGACATTGCTCATTTCGGCTGGCTGTGGCGCCGCCAATTCCCCGGTGTGACGCTCGATGCGCGCGCCAACCTTTCCCGCTGGTACGAGGCAGTAGCCGCACGCCCTGCCGTCCAGCGGGCCATCGCCCGTGCCGAGGCGCTGGTCGAAGCCGCGCCGTCCGCCGGCTGACCCATGCGTTTCCTGTCCCGCCTTCTCTTCACCCCCAACCGCAAAACCGCAACACAAAGGAGTACCATCATGTCCCGTTTCGACACCTACAAGAACAGCTTCGCGAATGCCCGCCTGACCCGTTCGCCAAGCGGCGTCCTCGAAGTCGCCCTGCACAGCGACGGCGGCAAGCTCGTCTTCAACGGCCACACGCATGAGCAGTTCGTCGAGCTCTTCCACCAGATCGGCGCCGACCGGGAAAACCGCGTCGTCATCCTCACCGGCTCGGGCGATGCCTTCATGGATGCCATCAGCCCCGACGGCTTCGATTTCTTCTCGCCCGTCGGCTACGACAAGATCCTGCGCGAGGGCAAGAAGGTCCTCATGAACATCCTCGACATCGAAGTGCCGATGATCACCGCGCTGAACGGCCCCGTCCTCCTGCATTCGGAATATGCGCTGCTTACCGACATCATCCTTGCCACGCCGGAAACCGTCTTCCAGGACAAGCCGCATTTCGACTTCGGCATCGTGCCCGGCGACGGCGTCAACCTGCTCTGGCCGGAAGTGATCGGCTCGATCCGCGGCCGGTATTTCATCCTCACCCGCCAGGTGCTCGACGCGGCAACAGCCAGGGACTGGGGCGTCGTCAACGAGATCGTGCCGGCTGACCAGTTGCTCGCCCGCGCCCATGAGATCGCCGAGGGGATCGCCGCCCTGCCGCCGCTGACCAGCAGCTACACCCGCATTGCGCTGACGCAGAAGCTGCGCCGGATCATCGACGAAGGCGCCGGTTACGGCCTCGCGCTGGAAGGCATCAGCGCCGCCGAAGTCGCCCGCTCGATGGCAGCCAACGGCTGACCGCTCCCCCCATCAACCGCCAGGCTTCAGGGTTCACCCTGAAGCGGCACTTTCCAGCCTCACGGAGAATGAAAATGACACTCCAGTCCAAGCTCGATGCCTTCAAGGCCGATTTCGAAGCCGGCAAGCCACCCTACAACGTACCCCGTTCGGTGATCGAGACGATGCGCCGTGCGACCGCAGAACTGATTGCCTCCGGTGCCGCCCAGAAGGCGCTGAAGGCCGGCGACCGTCTGCCGGACTTTACGCTATCCGATCCCGAGGGCACGCCGGTGTCGTCCGCCGAGCTGCTGGCGCAGGGACCGCTGGTCATCAGCTTCTACCGCGGCGTCTGGTGCCCCTACTGCAACATGGAGCTCCAGGCCCTGCAGGAGGCGCTGGCCGAGTTCGAGGCGCTTGGCGCGAAACTCGTCGCCATCTCGCCGCAGACCCCGGTCAACAGCCGCAAGTCGACCGCCAAGAACAACCTGACCTTCCCCATCCTCTCGGACCCGCGCAACGACGTTGCCAATACCTTCGGCCTGCGCTTCGACATGCCGGACTATCTGGTAGAGCTCTACACGTCGCTGAAGAACGACCTTCCGGCCTTCAACGGAGACCCGAGCTGGACCCTGCCGATGCCGGCCCGATACGTCGTCGGACAAGATGGCGTCATCCTCTATGCCGAGGTCAACCCGGACTACACCCGCCGTCCGGAACCGGAAGACATGCTGCCGGCGCTTCGCCTCGCAGCCAGCCGCACCGCCGCCTGATCCATTCAACCCGCAAAGGCCCTGCTTCATCAGAAGCAGGGCCAGAGGATTTTCCGATGAAGCGAACATTCCTGATCACCGGCGCCAGCAAGGGCATCGGTCTCGCCCTCGCCCACCGTCTTGCCGCAAACAACCACACCGTCATCGGCATCGCCCGCCACCCGACCGATGCGTTTCCTGGCCCACTCCATGCACTCGACTTATCCGAACGCGCTGCCAACGAGGAACTGTCCAGGATCGTCAAGGACAGCAACGTCGACGGCGTGGTCAACAATGTGGGCCTCGTGAGAGCGGCACCGCTTGGGGACATCGCGGTTGACACGCTTGAGGAGGTCATGCGCGTCAATCTCCATCCGGCCCTCGTCGCCGTGCAGGCCGCCCTGCCCGCCATGCGCGCGCGTGGCTGGGGCCGTGTCGTCAATATCTCCAGCCTCACCGTTCTCGGCAGCGTGCAGCGCACCAGCTACGCCGCGGCCAAGGCAGCGCTTGTCAGTTTCACCCGCAGCTGGGCGCTCGAACTCGCACCGACCGGGATCACGGTCAACGCCGTCTCGCCCGGGCCGACCGAGACGGACCTGTTCCGGGCCAACAATCCGGTCGGCAGCGAAGGCGAGGCGCGATACCTCTCCGGTGTGCCCATGGGCCGGTTCGGCCAACCCGACGAGCTCGCCGCGGCGATCGCCTTTCTGCTGTCGGACGACGCCGCCTTCATCACCGGGCAGACGCTGCATGTCGACGGCGGGGCTTCGATCGGAAAGTCTACGCTTTAGCAAATTCAAACGGTCCAGCGCCTCATTGGGACCGGTTGTGAAGATGGGCACAGGACAGACAAATGACTGTCATCATGTTCCAAACTCCGGAAACGGACGGTCCGCTTCCGGCCCCAAAGGTGCCGTTGCACACGCGAAAAGGTGAGAGTTCAATTAGCTGCATCCATCACCTAGGAGATGATATTCTCCCTATGGGCCCACCCCCTCACCGCCGATACCTCCCCAATTCCGCCATCGCCTCCCGATAGTAGCGGTGGTGTTCCGCCGCCTTCGGGTCGGCGGCCGTCTTCTCCGCCCAGGCCTCCAGAACCGGCAATTGGAGGGCGGAAAAATCGAGGAGGTCGAGGCGGTTGTCGTAGCGCAGGTAGGAGACGAAGCTGACGATGACGCGGCCGGGAGCTGGCGATTGGGCGGCTTTCAGGACGCGGGCGTGGTGGGCGGGGGCGTGTTTGAGAAGCAGGTCCGCATAGCGCCTGAGCGCCGGGGTCTGGTCGACGAGGGCGTCGCGTTCGGCGTCGAAATCGGTGCGGTCGACGATCTGGCGGTCGCGGTAGACGACGGGTGCATCCTCGCCGGTCTCGCAGAGCCAGCCGGCGCGGGGCTTCAGCATGTCGGCCTGATGCGCCTCGTCCCTGTAGGGATAGAAGGGCATGGTGCGACAGCGCAGCGGCTTGGTCGTGTGGATGGAACAGAGACCTTCGGGGTCAAGCTCGGGACAGGGCAGATGCGGCGGCACGAAGGAGACGGGCGTCACCAGGATCGGCATGGTCTTCTTGCGGGTGATGTCGATCGTCGCGGCGATCTCGCCCACCTTCTGATAGCCGGGGGCCGTCGTCTTGACCGGCGTGATGCTGATCGCCAGCGGAAAGCGGCCGGCGCCCGAAAGCGCCTCGGCCACCGTCAGCGGCAGCAGGCCGTGGCAACAGAGGCCGCAGGCGGTGCAGCGGAACCGCTGTTCGCTCATCAGCCGGCGGACGCCGCGCCCGAGCCGCAGCACTTCTTGTATTTCTTGCCGGAGCCGCAGGGGCACGGATCGTTGCGGCCGACATGGGCGACGCGGACGGGTTCGGACTTCGGGTTGATCTCGCTGTCATGAAAACGCCATTCGCCATCGACGCGCAGGAAGGTGGCGCGCTCGACCTGAGTGAACGGGCGGCCATTGGCGCGGAAGCTGAAGGCGAAGCGCACCGTGCCCGTCTCGTCGTCCTCGCCGCCGGCCTCGGTGTCGCGGATGTCGAGCCCCAGCCATTCGGTACCCGGCAACGCGCTTTCCATGTCGACGCGGTTGAAGGAGGCGGCGGCGTGGTCGGTGATCGTGCGCTCGATATAGTCGAGGTCGCCGCGGGTGAAGGCCGTGTAGCGCGAGCGCATCAGCGCCTCGGCCGTCGGCGCGGGCTGGCCGGCGAGATAGGGGCCGCAGCAGTCTTCGAATGTACGACCGGAGCCGCAGGGACAGGACGTCATGGAAGGTTCCTCCGTATCGATTCCATACGACCGGTCTTACCACCCGCCCCCGGACGCCTCCAGTGCCGGTGGGCGATATCCCCTGTTGCAGCGGGAGGGCGGGCACCGGCCAAAGACGTGGGTAAGGGAAAGCGCGGCGCCTATCCCGCCAGGACGAGGCCGCCATAGCGGCTGATTTCGGTCTCGATTTCGGCGACGAGGGAATCGAGCGCCGGGTTCCGTCCCTTGCGGGCGCGGCGGATCACGTAGGCGAGCGAGGGCGGCTGCGGCAGGCGGTCCGTGATGACCTGCATGTCCGGGCGCAGATGGCGATCGCTCAGAAGCGCCACGCCCAGCGCCGAATTGACCGCCGAGACGATGCCCGCGGCGCTGGAACATTCGAAGACGGTTTCGAGCGCGACGCCGCCATCCTGGCCGATGTCGAGCGCCCATTGCCGGTAGAAGCAGTCATTGTCGAAGGAGAGGAACGGGATGGGATCGGCCTCAGGCAGAGCGAGCTCGGGATGCTTGACCCAGTGAAGGCCCTCGCGCATCAGCACGATGTCGGTCGGGCGGACTTCGTGGGCGAAGACCTGGATGATGGCGGCGTCCAGTTCGCCGCGTTCCAGCATGGCCCTCAAAACGAGGCTCATGCGGACCTTGGTGCGGACCGCCACATGCGGATGCAGACGCCGGAAACGGCCCAGGATGCGGGCGATGTCGGTGCAGGCGGTATCCTCGGTGAAGCCGAGCGCGATGCGGCCGGCAAGCGCGGTCTTCGACAGGCTCAGCAGCGCTTCGTCATGCAGCACGAGAATGCGGGAGGCATAGGTGAGCAGGTCCTCGCCGGCGGCGGTGAAGACCGGGGCGCCGGGCTTGCGGTTCATGAGATCGCAGTCGAGGCTGGTCTCCAGCCGCTTGATCTTGTGGCTGACGGCGGATTGCGACAGGCCGAGGGCATCGGCCGCGCGGGTGATGCCGCCATGCTGGCGGATCGCCCACAAGGCGCGCAGTGCGTCGATTTCCAGTCGCCGGCCGTTCAGTTCACTCACGCCATGTCCACCCGTCTTGTGTTCCGCATCATCTATGCGGATGACGGCTGCCGCTGGCAAGTCTTCATTCATATTCGGAATGGCGTGTCATGATGCCATCGATATTTGTCATGTGCGCATCTGCGATCCGTACCCTATGGCTGCCGGCAGTCACACCGACCGAGACCCACATGACCGACCAGCCCCTAACCACCCCTTCCCCCGTTCTTCCGCGGCTCCTCTGGCCGCTGACGGCGGCGTTGCTGGTGGTCACCTGGAGTTCCGGCTTCGTCGGCACGCGCTATGCCAGCGACCAGGCGAGCGTGATACTGGTCTTGTTCTGGCGAACGCTCCTGTCGGGGCTGATCCTGCTGCCGTTCGCCCTGATGATCGGACCGCGGATGCGGCTGCGGGCGGTGCTGGAACAGATGCTCTATGGCGCGATGATCGTGTTTCTGTATCTCGGCGGCTTCGCGCTGGCGATCGAACAGCGCGTGCCGACGGGGCTCGTGGCGCTGATCTCGGATCTCGTGCCGCTGGCGATCGCTGCGCTGGCCCAGCCGCTTCTCGGCGAGAGGCTGAGCCAGCGACAATGGCTCGGCACCGCGATCGCCGTTGGCGGCGTGCTCATGGTGTCGTTCGACAGCCTCGCCTTTGGTGCGGCGCCGATCTGGGCCTACGGGCTCACCGTCGGCTCCATGCTCATCTTCGCGCTCGCCTCCGTGCTGCAGAAGCGCCGGCGCACCATCCATATGCCGGTCCACCAGTGCATCTCCATCCAGATGCTCACCGGCGCGGTGCTGTTTGGCATCGCCGGTGCGATGCAGGGCAGCCTGGCGCCGCCCATGACCCGCGACTTCGCGATCGGCATGGCCTGGCTGGTGCTGATCGCGACCTTCGCCTCCTACTCGATCTACTATACCAGCCTGCGCCTGTTCCCCGTCGCCAAGGTGACCGCGGTCATCTATCTCAGCCCGGCGGTCACCATGCTGTGGGCATGGGCGCTGTTTTCCGAACCACTGACGGCGACGATGTTCGTCGGCCTGGCGATCACCTTTGTCGGCGTCTGGCTGACCTCGAACGGCTGAACCAAACGGAAAAGAAAAAGGCCGGAGATCGCTCCCCGGCCCTTCCTGATTTCTTTGGTACGATGTTCTCAGACGAACTGGCTGAGGCCCGGGACGGAAGCGACGACTTCGTCGACGACTTCCTCGCCGGCATATTCCTTGGCCATGGCGATCGTTTCCCTGGCGAGCGAGGTGATCTGGCCCATGCCGAGGCCTTCGCTCATCAGCTGCTGGCCGAGCGCCATGACGCCGCCACCACCGAGCGCGCCCATCAGGCCGCCGAGCAGACCGCCGCCACCCTTGGATTCGCCATTGTGCTGGGCTACCAGTTCGGCGCCGCCGGGGATCGCCTCGATCATGCGAGCGACCGCGCCGTCATCGGCTTCGCGCTGCAGGAAGCCGAGCATCATGCCGAGCGCGGTTTCGGCCAGTTCCTTGTCGATGCCGACCTTATCGGCGATCTGGGTGACGATGTCGTTCATGCTGCCTCCTCGAAGCGTTTATTGACGTTAACGTTCACGTAAAACATCCGCTCGTATCGCGCAAGCGGATTTGCGGGCTGTCCGCCCCAGCATGCCCTTTTCCCACCCGCTCCCGCAAGGCCGTTGCCGCTTTCGGCGTCGATACTTATAAGGGAGTGATGATGGTTCGATGACGCACCGCGCCAAAGGCCGGCAGCGCAAGGGAGAAGACGCATGATGCTGAAGGACGGGATGATCTATGTCGGAACCAGCCGCAACCCGGATGACAGCATCAACAAGGGCGAATATCTCGACCTGAAATACGGCAACCGGCACGGGCTGGTGACCGGGGCGACCGGCACCGGCAAGACCGTGAGCCTGCAGATCCTGGCGGAAGGCTTTTCGAACGCCGGCGTGCCGGTGTTCTGCGCCGACATCAAGGGCGACCTTTCCGGCATCGCCGCCATGGGCCAGCCGAAGGACTTTCTTTTAAAGCGCGCCGAGCAGATCGGCCTCGAACCCTACGACTTCCAGGAATTCCCGGTGATCTTCTGGGACCTGTTCGGCGAGAAGGGCCACCGGGTTCGCACCACGATTGCCGAGATGGGCCCGCTGCTGCTCGCCCGGCTGATGGATGCGTCCGAAGCGCAGGAAGGTGTATTGAACATCGCCTTCAAGATCGCCGATGAGGGCGGGCTGCCGCTTCTTGATCTGAAAGACCTGCAATCGCTGCTGAACTACATGGCCGAGAAGGCCTCCGAGCTTTCCAAGCAGTTCGGGCTCATTTCCGCCTCCTCCGTCGCCTCGCTGCAGCGCGGGCTTCTGGTGCTCGAACAGCAGGGTGCCGAAGAATTCTTCGGCGAGCCGGCGCTGAAGATCACCGACATCATGCGGGTGACCAATGACGGGCGCGGCGCGGTCTCGGTGCTCGCGGCCGACAAGCTGATGATGAACCCGCGGCTTTACGCCACCTTCCTCCTGTGGCTGCTCTCCGAACTGTTCGAGGAACTTCCCGAGGTCGGCGATCCGGACAAGCCGAAGCTCGTCTTCTTCTTCGACGAGGCGCATCTTCTCTTCAACGACGCGCCGAAGGTGCTGATCGAGCGCGTGGAACAGGTCGTCCGCCTGATCCGTTCGAAGGGCGTCGGCGTCTTCTTCGTCACGCAGAACCCGCTCGACGTGCCGGAGACCGTGCTCGCCCAGCTCGGCAACCGTGTGCAGCATGCGCTGCGCGCCTATACGCCGCGCGAGCAGAAGGCGGTGCGGACGGCGGCCGACACCTTCCGCCCCAACCCGGCCTTCGACTGCGCCACCGCGATTACCACGCTCGGCACCGGCGAGGCGCTGGTCTCGATGCTGGAGACGAAGGGCGCGCCCTCGATCGTCGAACGCACGCTGATCCGCCCGCCGGCCGGCCGGCTCGGTCCGCTGACGGACGCAGAACGCGCGCAGGTGATGGCGGTCAGCCCCGTCGCCGGCGTCTACGACAAGGACATCGACCGCGAATCCGCCTTCGAGATCCTCGCCGCCCGCGCAGAGAAGGCCGCCGAACAGGCCGCCGCCCAAAGGCAAGCCGAGGAACAGGCCGACCAGGCCGAGGCGAGCGCTTCCAAACGCTGGACCCTGCCCGGCTTCGGCGACGACGACGACAGCTCCACCACCAGCTCCAGCCGCAAGACCACCACGACGCGCCGCAGCTACCAGCGCGAAACGGTGATCGAGGCGGCGATGAAGAGTGCCGCAAGGTCGGTGGCCTCGTCGGTGGGACGGGCGATCGTCCGGGGTATCTTGGGGAGTTTGAAGCGGTAGGGGAGAAGTCGCAAGCATCACTCTCACTAGCGAGTTGCAGCGATATCACCTATATTCTTGCTACGCATAAACGCTCAAGCGGAGAGTTAGTCATGTCAAAAAAGGGCCAACACGTCGTCCCCAATGGCGGAAAGTGGAGTGTGCGAGCGGCCGGCGCGCAGCGTGCCAGCAAGACATTCGACACACAGCAAGAGGCAATTGAAAGCGCAAGGAGAAGAGCTCAAAAGCAAGGCTCGGAACTCTATGTACACGGCAAGGATGGAAGGATACGCGAGCGTAGCTCCTACGGTCGCGACCCGTATCCACCAAAGGGATAATGAATGTGGCATTTGAGTTTGAGACATCGGTCTTCGTCAACTGCCCGTTCGACAACACTTATGCCCCACTGCTTGAAGCGGCGTTGTTTTGCATTGTTTATTTCGGTTTCGAGCCACGGTTAGCCAACGAGCGTTTAGAAGCTGGAGAAAATCGCCTCGAAAAAATCGTCGGCATGGTCCGCGGCTCCAAGTACTCAATTCATGATCTATCGCGATGCACGGCTCAAGCCATCGGCGAATTCTTCAGAATGAACATGCCATTTGAATATGGCGTCGACGTAGGTCTGCGAATAAGCGGTGTGGGCAATCTTGACCAGAAGAAATTCCTCATTTTTGAGCGAAATGCATACGATCTGAAACGGGCCCTTTCAGATATTTCCGGGCAAGACGTCGCCAATCACGGCGACAGCTACGAGCTGGTTATAAAGCATGTCAGGGACTTTTTCCGCGTCGAGGCCAATATCGCGGTACCAGGGCCAGCAAGGCTGGAGGCAGATTACGCAACATTCCTCGGCTGGATGACCGAAAAGAAGATTGCAGAGGGGCACTCTGAAGCGCAAGCGCTTAATCTTCCTACTCGTGAGCGACTTGATGAGATGAAGAACTGGATTGCCGATGGCAAGCCAGTCCGCTTCGTGTAATTCATCCATAATTGGCGCGAATACTGAGGGCTTGCCATATCGGACAACCCGAGATCTTTCGACATGAATTGCTGCCACCGGATCCTCTCGCCTAATTATTGTCTTCGAAAATCCTCCGAGCCGACCAGCTCTTCAACCTCAAGCCATTCAGCCTGATGAAGCCTTCCGCGTCGTGGTGATCGTATTGCACGGCTCCTTCCTCGAAGGTCACGAGGTCGGCGGAATAGAGCGAGCATGGCGAATTGCGGGCGACGACGGTTGCGCTTCCCTTGTAGAGCATCATGGTGACGTCGCCGCTGACGAAGTTCTGGCTGCGGTCGATCAGCGCCTGCAGCATTTCTCGCTCAGGCGCATACCAGAAGCCGTTGTAGATCAGCTCCGCATAGCGGGGCATGATCTCGTCCTTGAGATGGGCCGCGGCCTTATCCAGAGTGATCGACTCGATGCCGCGATGGGCGGCGAGAAGGATGGTGCCGCCGGGCGTCTCGTAGACCCCGCGCGACTTGATGCCCAGGAAGCGGTTCTCGACCATGTCGACCCGACCAATTCCGTGCTTGCCGCCCAGCCTGTTCAATTCCGACAGCAGGGACGCCGGGCTCATGGCCTCCCCGTCAAGCGAAACCGCGTCGCCATTTTCAAAGCCGACAACGACCATTTCCGGCGCGTCCGGCGCAGCCACCGGGGAAGCCGTGCGCTGGTAGATATGGTCCGGAGCGATCCTCGCGGGGTCTTCCAGCACCTTTCCCTCGGTCGAAGTGTGCAGCAAGTTGGCATCGACAGAGAACGGCGCGTCGCCGCGCTTGTCAGTCGGGATAGGTATGCCGTTACGCTCCGCATACGCGATCAACTGCTGGCGCGACTGAAGCGTCCATTCGCGCCAGGGGGCAATGACGGCGAGTGACGGATCGAGCGCATTGACCGCGAGTTCGAGGCGGACCTGGTCATTGCCCTTGCCCGTGGCACCGTGGCAGATCGCATCAGCGCCCACCTCCTGAGCAATCGCGACCAGGTGTTTGGCGATCAAGGGCCGCGCGATCGCGGTGCCGAGCAGATACTGCCCCTCGTAGACGGTGTTGGCCCGCATCATCGGGTAGACGAAGTCGCGGACGAATTCCTCGCGGACATCGACGATGCGGACATCGTTCACACCCAGCTGCGACGCCTTGCGCCCCGCCGCCTCAAGGTCTTCATCCTGCCCCAGATCGGCCGTGAACGTCACGACCTCACAGCCATAGGTCTCCTGCAACCATTTGAGGACGATCGATGTGTCCAGTCCGCCGGAGTAGGACAGCACTACCTTCTTGATTTCCTTGTTCATCGCAACACTCCATGTCAAAGCTGGCGCAACGATAGACCAGCCTGTGCGGCCAGGAATTGCGAAGTTTCTTCTCTTGAACGCATTATTGGCATAACGTGCCAATGATCTAAATAAATGAGACGAGACATGCCAAAATCTCTAGACGCCATTGATAGACGCATTCTTCGCGTCCTGCAGCGCAACGCGCGCATTTCGAATGTCGACCTCGCCAAGGAAGTGGGACTGTCCCCGTCGCCGTGCCTGCGCCGGGTCAAGCTGCTGGAGGAAGCCGGCGTGATTTCGCGCTACGTCGCCGTGCTGGATCCGGAGAAGGTGGGTGCCGCACTGACGGTTTTCGTGCGCGTCTGGTTCAAGACCCAGGATGCGCAGGTCACGCTGCAGTTTGCCGAGGCGATGGACCGGCTGCCGGAGGTGATGGAGTGCTATCTGACGACAGGCGAATGCGACGCGGTGCTTCGTGTCGTTACTGCCGATCTTCACAGCTACTGGCGCTTCCAGGCCGATCACCTGACGCGCATCCCGAGCGTGCTGAACGTCAAGACGGACGTGCCGATGGAAACGCTGAAGCGGAGCTTTGAACTGCCGCTGATGTAATCGGTCACAGCAGAGCGGTGCCAAGAAGCTGAATGCTGAGCTTGGGAAAATACAGAGACGAGGCGACGAAGTTGGCCACCTCGTCTCTGACGGGCAATACTCACGTTATGCTGCGCCGCTTCCCCTCAGCGCTTCGGCGCCACCAGCGCGAACGTCGCCCCTTGCGGATCGAGGCACTGGATGATCCACGAATCGCCGGGCACTTCCATCGGGCCGTTCACGACCTTGCCGCCGGCGGCTTCGACCCGCCCTGCGGCCGCATCGATCGCATCGGTGCAGATGTAGTAGTTCCAGAAGGGAACGGGCATGTCCGGCATCTTGGTCATGATGCCGCCGAGATCCGCGCCTTCGTACTGGAACAGCTGGTAGGTGCCCATCGGGCCCATATCCATGCCCTGCCCCTTCTTCCAGCGGAACATCTTCGCATAGAAGTCGAAGGCTTGCCCGCCGTCGCCGGCGTAGAGCTCGTGCCAGCCGAAGGTGCCGGGCGTCGGCGGCTTCGGCATCTCCGGCACCGGGCCGTCCGGCATTTGCGGCTTGAAGAGATAGATGACCGCGCCATGCGGATCGGCGACGACGGCGAAGCGGCCGATGCCGGGAATGTCGGTTGCCGGCATGTGCACCCGGCCGCCGGCCTCCCAGAAGTCGTTCGCCTTGGCGTCGACGTCGTCGACGCAGACATAGCCGACCCAGGCGGGGCGGACATCGCCGGACGCCATATCCGGCGTGATCGCCATCATGCCGGCGGTTCCCGCCTCGTGGCCGGGCACGTGGAAGATCGTGTAGTCCATGCCGCCGGCGGTCGTATTGTCCGCCTTCTTCGCCGTCCAGCCGACCACCTTTTCATAAAATGCGGCCGCGGCCGCCGTGTCCGAGGTCATCAGCTCGTACCAGATAAATCCGCCTTCCTTCATGACCGTCTCCTTCCGGCGTTTGATCGGTTTTCATGGCCGCCCAAGGGCTTGTTCGGGGACCGTTTCCCTGAAAGGGTAATGGGATCGCGCACGAGCGCATTCCGGACCTCGCGCAACGCGCCGGAATGATGCATAGTGCATGCGATATGTTTCACTTGACTTTTGAGTTGATATCAACATAATATGACAATGTCAAACAAGCAACCCGTTCCCTATTCCACCACCATCCATGTCCGCGACCATTGTCTGTGCCTGCATGCGCAGCGCGCCGCGCGGGCGCTGGCCCGGCGCTTCGACAATGCGCTGAAGCCCTATGGCGTGACGAACGGGCAGTTTTCGCTGATGATGTCGCTCAACCGGCCGGAGCCGCCGACGCTCGGTTCCGTCGCCAACCTGCTGGCCATGGACCGCACCACGCTGACGGCCGCACTCAAACCCCTTGAAAAGCGGGGGTGGATCACCAGCAAAGCCGACCCGAAGGACCGCCGCTCGCGGCTCTTGGTGCTGACGGAAGACGGTGCTTCGGTGCTCGCCGACGCGCTGTGGGTGTGGAAGTCGGTTCACCAGGAACTGGAAAAGGAAAGGCCGCAGCTGGATTTCGACCGGCTGCGGCATGATCTCGCGGAATTGTCCTGAGATTTATCAGAAACCTCAGCCGGCCAACGTGGCGCTCACTTCGGTCGAAGTGCGCATGGCGTGGCTGTAGGGGCAAATGATGTGCGCGTCGGCCACCAGCTTTTCGGCCAGTTCGCGCTCCATGCCCGGAAGGCTTGCCTCGATCGAAACTTCAATGCCGAAGCCGGTGCCGTCGTCGCGCGGGCCGATGCCGACCTTGGCCGTTACGGTCGTATCCGCCGGCAGCTTGACCTTGGCGTTGCGGGCGGCAGCACCCAGCGCGCCGGTGAAGCAGGCGGAATAGCCGGCGGCAAACAGCTGCTCCGGATTGGTGCCGCGCGCGCCGTCACCGCCGAGTTCCTTCGGCACGGTCAGCGTCACGTCGAGAACGCCGTCATCCGACTTCGCATTGCCGGCACGACCGCCGACGGCGGTGGCCTGGGTCCGGTAGAGAATTGCCATATCGAGGCTCCTTTAATTAGTGCAAAATTAAATTGGACACAATTCAATTTACCGCGTTGCATTCGGGAGTCAAGCCTGAAACAATGGAAACATGAGAGATCGGCACGGCGAGCCGGCCAGGACAAGACGATGAGCAAAGACCCGTTCACATTGGAAAACCAGCTGTGCTTCGCGATCTATTCCGCGAGCCACGCCTTCACCCGCGCCTACAAGCCCGTGCTCGAGCCGCTGGGGCTGACCTATCCGCAGTATCTGGTCATGCTGGCGCTGTGGGAGAAAGGCCCCCTCACCGTCAAGGCGATCGGCGAGGCGCTGATGCTCGATTCCGGCACGCTGTCACCGCTCCTGAAGCGGCTGGAACAGGTCGGGCTGATCACCCGACGGCGTGACAGCCGCGACGAACGGCAGGTGGTGATCACGCTGACCGACCAGGGCAAGGCGATGGAGGCAGAGACGCGGAAAGCGGTTCAGCCGGTGATGGAGGCCGTCGGCTGCGCGCTCGACAGCCCGCCGGAGATCCGCGACGCGCTCAACACACTACGTCGCAGCCTGATGCTTCTTCCGCAGACTTGTAGACCGGCTGATCGCCCGGAATGACCGGCAACGTGGAATAAGGAGCGCCAGCGCCGGCCGGCTGGTAGACTTGGCCGCCATTGCCCGCATAGGTCTCCTTCGCGAGGAGCTTGCGGCCGCGATACTCGTCGTCCCAGATCACCTGGTCGAGACCGAAGGTGGAAGCGACCGAATCGACGACGGCGTCGGCGACATGTTTCTTCTGCTTCGGCGTCTGCTCGTAATAGACCGGCCAGGTCTCGGCGACGAAGCGGTCGGGGTCCGTCGCGCCGGTATCGGGCAGGACATAGCATCCCTGCAGCCCGTTGCAGATCGCAAGGACCGCGCCGATGCGCAGCCCATGACGCCGAAAAGAAAGATTGCAAAGCATAATCGCCCACTGTCACCAGATATGATCCGGCGGCACTCTTCCATGTTGCGCTGGCGCGAAACTGACTTGGGTGGAGCCGGCAGACGCCGGCGTCAGGCGGCCGCCCTGCTCTTGATGGAGAGGCGCTTCGCAACGACCCGATTGCGTCCGTCTTCCTTGGCCGCATAAAGGCAGAGATCCGCCTGATGGTAGAGGTCGCGGAAGCCGCCGGCATTGTCGGCGCAGGCAACGCCGATGCTGACGTTCAGCGGATAGGTTACGCCGCCGACCTCGAACTTGGAGGTGGCCACGGCCAGACGGATGTTTTCCGCAGCAAGCGTGGCGACGGACGGCACCGTGTCATGCATGAAGACCGCAAACTCCTCGCCTCCGAGGCGGCCGAACAGGGCGCCCTGGGGAAGGCTTGCGGCAACAGCACTGGTCACGGTCTGCAGCGCCCGGTCGCCGACCTCGTGCCCGAAGGTATCGTTGACGCGCTTGAAGTGGTCGACGTCGACGACCATCATCGCATCGATGCGGTCTTGCTTCTCACCCTTGACCGGCCGGCGCAGCGTCTCATCCACCTGGCACGCGAAGGCGCGGCGGTTCAACGTGCCTGTCAGCCCGTCGGTCATGGCCAGGACCTCAAGCGCCCGGCGCGCCACGCGCAACTGGGCGATCTTCCAGGAGGCCAGCAGGAAATTCGGGAAGGCGATCACGAGCGGCACAAACATATGGTCGAGCACGGCCCATAAGCGTCGGCCTGCCGGAACCTCGATCAACACGTCCACGTCAAACAGCAACGTCAGCACTATGCACACGAAAGTGCCTACGGCAGACGCTGCGGCGACCTGTATCCAGTCCGCCATTTGCAATTTGAAACTGTACAACTCGACAATCCCCTCTTTGCGGAGAGGTTAGGCGAAATTGATAAATATTAGGTTGCGCAAGACGGCTTAGAGATGGCCGTCTTGCGTGGTAAACGCGCTGTTTGGCCTACCGCTTCCGCTGTCGTGTCAGACAGCGGCGAAGCTCAGCGTGATACGGTCGCAGATATCCGCCGCGTGACCAGCCAGGTGGCGGGCAAGGCGATGACGGCACCCGCGACCGCTGCGGCGACGATCGAGCGCGCATCCATCATCGACATCGACAGGACCGCGACGACGGCGGCGCCGGCGAGCGCGGAGGCGATCAGCACATAGAGAATTGCAGCAAGACGGAACATGTAAAGCCCTCCAGTCCATCGTTGATGGCGGAAGGCTAGGCGTTGGCGTGGTCCGGGCATTGATCCAGGACAAACAAATATCGTTTTCTATATATCTTTGTCGCTCATTTGCCGGCCAGGACCCGCTCGAAGCGGCGATCGGGAATGAGCCATGTCGCGGCCACGCCGACGAAGATGGCGATCACGCCATCCGAAAACGCTTCCAGCCTGCCTTTCGTCATTGCCAGCCCCCTGCACAGCCTGATCATGCCAAGCTGCGATGAAGCGGCATTTCTGGCAAGAGCGCTCAGAAGCGGCGCTGGCGATGGAGATCGGCGATGTCGTCCGGCGAGACCGGCCGCGAGATCAGGTAGCCCTGGATCTGGTCACAGCCCGCAGACCGCAGGAAGGCGGATTGCGCGATGGTCTCGACGCCTTCGGCGATGACCTTCAGGTTGAGCTTCTGCGCCATAGAGATGACCGCCGAGCAGATCGCCGCGTCGCTCTCGTCGCCCGGAAGGCCGGCGACGAAGGACTGGTCGATCTTCAGGCGCGAGACGGGAAAGCGCTTGAGCGCGCTGAGGCTGGAATAGCCAGTGCCGAAATCATCGATGGCGATGCGCACGCCGAGCGCGTCCAGCTCCTCCATGGTGGCGACCGCGTGCGGCAGGTCCTGCATGATCAGGCTTTCCGTGACCTCAACCTCGAGGCTTGCGGGGCTCAGCCGGTTGGCGGCGAGCGCATCGCGCACCACGTCGATGAAGCCCTGCTCCCGGAACTGACGTGCAGCGACATTCACCGAAACCGGGACTTGCGGCAGGCCCGCATCCTGCCAGAGCCGGTTCTGGCGACAGGCTTCCGCCAAGACCCAGCTGCCAAGCTGGGAGATCAGGCCGGATTCCTCGGCAACCGGAATGAAAATCGCCGGCGGGATCAGGCCGCGCCGGGGATGCTGCCAGCGCACCAGCGCCTCCAGGCCGACGATGCGGCCAGAGGCAAGCTCGATCTGCGGCTGGTAGACCAGCCGCAACTGGTCGTTCTCGATGCCGATGCGCAGTTCCTCGTGCAGCGCCAGCCGCTCGCGCACATTGGTTTCCATGTCGGCATTGTAGCGCTGGCAATTGTCGCGCCCGAAGGCCTTGGCGCGGTACATGGCGGCGTCGGCCTGGGCCAGCAGCGCCTCCATGTCGCCGGCCGTGGCGGGAAACCCGGACGCGCCGACGCTGCAGGTAATGGAAAAGTCGGTGCCCGCCGCCAGGATCGGATCGGCGAGCTTGCGGTGTATCGCGAGAAGGCTTTCCCAGGCATTCGTGCAGGTGGGATCCCGGTCCCGCATGACGACCAGGAATTCGTCGCCGCCCATGCGGTAGGCCGCTTCGAGGCACGGCAGGGACTGGCCCAGCCTCGCAGCGACGCTGCGCAGCGCCTCATCGCCGGCAGCATGCCCCAGGCTGTCATTGACCATCTTGAAATTGTCGACGTCGATATAGGCGACCATCACGCCCTCGCCGGCGATGCGGGCCGCATCGATGGTCTCCTGCAGGTTCTTCTGCAGCGTCGCGCGGTTCGGCAGGCCGGTCAGCGTGTCGTGCAGCGCCATGAAGCGGATGCGGTCCTCGGCATATTTGCGGTCGAGTGCGATGCCGGCAATATCGGTTGCGAACTGGATGAGCGACTTGGCGTAATCGTCCGGCGCCCCGGCTTGCAGCGAATAGAGGCCGAACGTGCCGAGCACGCGGCCGTCATGCGAGAAGATCGGCGTCGACCAACAGGATCGCAAGCCGAACGGCCGGGCCAGCTCGCAATAGTCCGCCCAGAGCGGGTTCGTGAAGATATCCTCGACGATCACCGGCTTGCCGGTCCAGGCGGCCGTTCCGCAAGAGCCGACGGACGGACCGATCTTGACGCCGTCGATCAGGTCGCTCCAGGCGACAGGCAGCGTCGGCGCGGCGCACTTGCGCAGATGCGTTCCGGTTTCATCGAGAAGCAGAAGCGAGGACATCACCCCGTCGAGCAGCCCCTCGATCAGGCGCAGGAGCTCCTCCAGAATGGTTTCGACCGGCTTGCTGAGGGTGATCATTTCCATCAGCGCCGACTGGCCCTTGAGCAGGTCTTCGGCGAGCTTGCGGGCGGTGATGTCGTGACCGCAGCAGATGACGCCGATCACCTCCCCGGTTTCCGACCAGACCGGCACCTTGCTGGTCAGCACCCATTTCACCTTGCCATGAGCATCGATGATCCGTTCGGTCCGGCCGATTTCCGACTTGCCGCTTGCCATGATCTGCTGTTCACGGGCGAAGAACTGTTCGGCCATCGCCTTGTCGTGGATGTCGAAATCGGTCTTGCCGGCGATCTCCTCGGCCGTCGCAAAGGGCGTGTCGGCCAGCATCGCGGCATTGGCGACGACGTAGCGGCTCTGACGGTCCTTGGCCCACAGATAGTCGGGCGTCACCTCGAAAATCTCTTCCAGCCAGGCCTCGCGCGGCAGCGCCGAGATCTGCTGGTTTCCGATCACCATGGCGTGGCTGTTGAGGGCGCGGCCTGCCGAAAGCAGGCGGTCGGTCATCACATCGGCAAGCCGGTCGGGGCCGGTTCTGCCCGTCGCGCTCCATTTCGAAAATTGCGGCGACTTGTTCTTCATGATCGACCAGTGAAACATTTCCTCAACCGTGATTTATAGAGCCACAGCATTAACCGGGGGTTGCGAATGGCGACCATGGAGGCCGAGACTGCCGGCAGGCACGCCGGAAATCGGATCGTGGTTAAGGAGTCGCAAAGCTGTGCGCAAAAAGAAACCGGCGCCCGCGTGAACCGCGAAAGCGCCGGGAGAAAGGACGCAATGACCGGTAGCCGACAATATCGCCGAGCAGGAAGCCCCATTCCTGTCGGCAGCATCACTGGCGCTGTCATTCATCGCCGTCGCCACAACAGCTCGAATGACACCTTAGTTTCCAGCAGGCCAATGCCTTTTCGAGAGGCACCGGCCGCTCCCAGGAAATGCGCCGGACATCGACTGAAGAAGTCGTCGTCATTGCGTCCCGGTCATTGCGGATTTCAATCTAGCGGCTCCGGGACGGCGCTCGTTGATATAGATCAACCCCGCCTGCGAAAGTCGTCCGACCCCGCAATTTGTCCCATTTCGGGACATGTCCGTCTGGCACGCTTTGTGCTGCCATGATGGCAAGGAGTGACGGGATGTTTCAAAGACGCACGTTCATGGCGGGACTTGCCGCCGCAGCCGCAGCCGCACTTTCGAGCCGCGCCAGCGCCCAGGCGCCGGGCGTCGCGGACACGGTGCTGCGCGGGCCGATCGGCAAGGCGTCGGCCGGCTACCTGCCGGCCGCGGCCGATCGCAAGAGCAGGACGTTCAGCGATCTCCTGAAGGAGGCGACGCGCAACCGCGCTCCCGTCTTCCTGCCGCCGGGCGACTATGCGATCTCAAACATCGAACTGCCGGACGGCGTGCACATCACCGGCGTCGCCGGCCAGACGCGCATTATCTATGATGGCGAGGGTTACCTGTTCGCCGCCAACGAGGTGCAGCGCGTCAGCTTTTCCAATCTCGTCATCGATGGCGGGCAGCGGTGGCTCGCCGACTATGCCCCGGCGCTGATCCACGCCCGCGCGGTGAGCGAGGTCACCTTCGACAATTGCGAGATCCGCGGCTCTTCAAAGCACGCCCTGCAGCTGGAGCGCTGCGGCGGGCATGTCCGCGACTGCCGGATCGCCGGCGCCGGCGATGCCGGCGTCTACGCGGTCGAGTGCACCGGCATGGCGATCGCCGACAACATCGTCGAGGATTGCGGCAATGGCGGCATCCTCGTCCACCGCTGGACGAAAGGTCCGGACGCCAGCATGGTC
The DNA here is from genome assembly GCF_052908375.1 of Rhizobium sp. PAMB 3174. Taxonomy (NCBI): domain Bacteria; kingdom Pseudomonadati; phylum Pseudomonadota; class Alphaproteobacteria; order Hyphomicrobiales; family Rhizobiaceae; genus Rhizobium; species Rhizobium sp. PAMB 3174. The sequence continues at coordinate 2,503,170 of NZ_CM128608.1, forward strand.
TCCGGCAACCGCGTGCGGAGGATCAGCGCCAAGGCCGGAGGCACGGGCGAGAACGGCAACGGCATCAATGTCTTCCGCGCCGACAATGTGCTGATCTCCGCAAACCACGTCTCCGACTGCGCCTTTTCCGCGATCCGCTCGAACGCCGGCTCGGACGTGCAGATCGTCAACAACCAGTGCCTGAACTCCGGCGAGACGGCGATCTATTCGGAATTCGGCTTCGAGGGCGCGCTGGTCTCCGGCAACCTGGTCGACGGAGCCGCCAACGGCATTTCCATCGTCAACTTCGACAATGGCGGCAGACTTGCCGTCGTCACCGGCAACATCGTCCGCAACCTGTCGGCGACCGGGCCTTACGAGCAGGACGGCGGCTTCGGCTACGGGATTGCGGCGGAGGCCGACACCGTCATTTCCAACAACGTCGTCGAGAATGCGCCGCACTGGGGCATATCGCTGGGCTGGGGGCCCTATCTGCGCAATCTCGTCGCCACCGGCAACATGGTCCGCAGTACGCCGGTCGGCTGCGCTGTCAGCGTCGTCGAAGGCGCTGGCAGCGCACTTATTTCCGACAACCTGTTCCAGGATGTCGCGGAGGGCGGAGTGCTCGGCTTCCGCTGGCTGGAAAAGGCGACCGGCGAGCTCGCCGAGGACGCCGGCGGTTACGACCATCTGACGATCGGACGGAACCGGGTCGTCAAGGGCTGATCCATCAGACAGCGTGATGGGTGCCTGCCGAAAAGTCATCGGCCGGCCGCTTCCCGCGCGCCGCCTGCCCGGTTAGTCTCTGCTTCGACCCACAGGAGCCCTACGGAGCCCGGCATGCTGACGATCTACGGCGTCTATCACTCGCGCGCCTCGCGCAATTACTGGATGGCCGAGGAACTCGGCCTCGAACACCGCTCGGTCCCCGTCGTCCAGGCGCGGCTGCTTGCCGATCCGCAAGCCGCCGGCGCGCCGATCAACACACGCTCGCCGGACTTCCTCGCCGTCAATCCCGCGGGCCAGATCCCGGCGGTGGAGGACGACGGGCTGGTGCTGACGGAATCGCTGGCGATCAACCTCTATCTCGCCCGTCGCCATGGCGGGCCGCTTGCCGGCGCCGATGCAAGCGAGGACGGCATGATCGCGCAGTGGACGTTGTTTGCCGCCACCCAGATCGAACCGCAGAGCGTGAGGATCGTGCTGACCTACGACAACGAGGCGGAAGGGACGGAGGACGGCCGACGGACGATCCGCGAGGCGGTCCTGCTGCTCGCCAAGCCGTTCGAAATCCTGGAAAAGCGCTTGAGTGAGAGCCCCTATCTCGCTGCCGACCGGTTCACCGTCGCCGATCTCAACATGGCGGAGGTGCTGCGTTATGCGCAGACGCAGACCGCTCTGTTCGACAGCCACCCGAAGGTAAAGGACTGGCTGGCGCGCTGCCAGTCGCGTCCGGCCTTCAAGGCGATGATGATGAAGCGCGAGGCGGAAGTCCTGCCGGTGTAGCGGCCGCGGCGCCTCTTCAGCGGGCCGGGCGCAGGGGCACGGGATATCGCCGGCGTCTCGGCTTTTCTGCCGGCGGAGGCGCCAGCGACGTCACCGCCGGGCGTATCCTGAGGATGACGAGGAGCGCCAGGACGCCGAAGTAGACGATGAACATCGACAGCGCAGGACTGGAAACGAGCCCGCCCATACCGGCAAGCGACGTTCCGAAGCCTTGCAGATACTCAACAGCTGAAACGGCTAGGCCTGGGCCGGGTAGTCGGTGGAGAAGCGCAGGCAGCTCTTCCATTCCGGCGAACGCCGCAATGCACGACCAAGCGGCGGCAAGGGCGGCGAGCCAGTTGGCCACCCGCCAGGGCGGGCTTGACGATTCCTTGAAGGATTCGATCGGAAACGCGAGGAAGACGAGCAGGGCAGCGAGGAACAGGACCTGCTGCGGCGTGGTTTCGATAAGCACGGCCGGGCGCGGGGCGCCGCTCCACAGCGATGCGAGAATCATGAGCTTGCCGGCGGATGCGACGAGCCAGATGCCGATCGCGGCGATCCAGGCGGGCGCAAGGCGCAGGTAGAGGATGCGTGCCGCGCTGCAGCCGAAGACGCCGACAGCCGTCATCGTCAGGCCGAAAGGTTTCAGGAAGCCGTTGAAGAAGGCGGACTGGCCGGCACAGCCCTCGGGTGTCGCGGAACATTCAGTCAGCGCCGCGAAGAACCAGACGACATAGGGATAGAACACCGCGAAGAACAGGAACGCGGTGACCGCCATCAACATCCACCAGACATAGCGTCCTGCAAACACCGGCGGGTCTCCCTCTCCCCGCGCCGAACGAAGCGGCGGCGGCGCCTTCGTGCCACATTGATGCAACGCGGCCGGCCACGAGGGCCGAACCCTGCTGCATGACGAAAGGAAGACTATCATCTCCGCAAAACGCCCGCAGGAAAGCCTCTGCGGCTGGTTGACGGATCGCGACGACGACAGGCGGGTGCAGCGCTATGGCGCGTAAAGCCGTGCCAGAACGGCACAATCCGCTACCGGAAGATGAACTGGCAGGCGGGAATACATCCAGACTCGATGAGACGGCGATCAGTTTGCGAGCGGTCCTGCAATGCGGACGTCGCCGACATGGATGCCGTTCCAGTTGTGCATCGCATGGCTGGCGAGCCCGAGAAGGGCCGTCTTCTCGGTGCTGCCTTCGTCGAAGAAGCGGGCGAGCGTGCCGGCCACCATGGCGTTTGCCGCACGCTCGGCGCCGTCCTCGCATTTCAGCGCGACAGCGATGCCCTTTTCCGGAATGACGGCGCAATAGACGCCTTCGGCGCCGACCTTGGCGAAGACCTTGCCGGGCACGGCTTCCATCAGCCGCGTGCAGAAACGGTTGGTGCCGGCAACATAGAAGGGTTCGGCCATGGCGGCGTTCAGGAGCCGCGTGGCGGCTTTCGCGCGCACGGGTTCCAGCCCGGTGCCGGTTGCCATCTTTGCGAAACCGTGGGCGAGGTTTTTCAGCGGAATGGCATAGGTCGGGATCGAGCAGCCGTCGGTGCCGCAGATGTCGGCGTCATGGACGGCGCCGGTCAGGTTTTCCATGATGCCGCGCAGCTCGCCCTGGAACGGGTGTTCGTAACCGACATAGCCTTTCAGCCGCGTGCCGGAATGGGCGCAGGCGCACAGGAAACCGGAATGCTTGCCCGAACAGTTGTTGTGGAGCGCGGTCGGGACCGCCATTTCGCGCGCCTGCTCGATGGCGACCGGCTGGTAGAAGGACCAGTGGGCGCCGCATTCGAGATCGTCTTCGGAAAGGCCCGCGCGGGCCAGCATGGAGGCCGCCAGCGAGACATGCGCCGCCTCGCCCGAATGCGACGCGCCGGAAAAGGCGAGCTCCTTGTCGCCGAAGCCATAGGCATCCGCCGCGCCGCTTTCGACGAGCGGCAGCGCCTGCATCGCCTTGCAGGCCGAGCGCGGGAAGACGGCGCTGTCGATATCGCCCTTCGACCACACGACCGCGCCATCGCCATCGACAACGGCGATGATGCCGCGATGACGGCTTTCGACGCGATTTCCGCGGGTGACTTCGACGAGGACCGGATTTTCCATGACCATTTCCTTCGGGCCGTTCTGACGGGGCGTTTTGGCCGCGTACATAGAGGATCGGCGGCGGCTTGGGAAGGGTGCACCCCTCCCCTTCACCGCACCGGCAGATGGCGGCGCATGAGGCGGTATTCGTGCCAGATGAGTGCGATGACGACGATGTCGAAGACAGTGAGCACGATCAGGAAGAGGCTGTGGGTGTAGGAAAAGCGGTAGAGCTGGTAGGCGATGAAGAGGCCCATCACGACGAGCGAGGCCGGATAGGCCCAGAGCCTTTCCTTCAAGAGCCCGGCGACGAGCAGGAGCTTCACCAGACCGTGGCTCAACAGATAGAAGGCGTAGAAGGTCTTGGTGCCGACGGAAAAGCCCTGGGCCCAGGCAAGCAGATGGGTGGCGACGAAATCATGCGGATCCTCGAGCAGCTCGCTCTGGGTCATCCATTTGACCAGCCCGAGGATGGAGCCGGTGCTGACAAAGGCGAGCATCAGCCCGCCGATGCATTCGGCGGCCGCATGCAGGCCCTTGAGGATGACGCTCACCTCGAAAAGGCGGTGGATGGTGTTTTCGTTCATGCTGCGGCGCGGCTCCCGACCGCAAATGGCACGCGCGGCCTCATGCCGGGCCCGGACCGCCGCGCAGCCGCGGATCGTAGTCCCAGCGGCGCAGCTTGGTGGCAGTGAGCCGGCCGATGTCCGGATGCTGCGGATTGACGAGAATGTTGGTTTCCTCCGGCGCGATGATGGAGGGCACGACGAGGCAGAGGGTCTTGCGTCCGGCAAGCCAGCGTGTGCCATAGGCGATGCTCGCCCGGCCCGGCGGCCGCGCATCCCAGCCGACCGGCGCCGTGGTGGCATCGAGGACCTCGGCGGCGGCGAAGACGTCATCGGGAATGTCGATGCGGACCAGATAGCGGTTCAGCGGCAGCCCGGCGGAGCCGAGATGCACCAGCGTTTCGAGCGCGGCGAGCGCGATAGAGCTTGAACAGTAGAGAACGGCGGAGCCCTTCTCGTTCCAGCGGCCACCGGTGGCCTGGGCACCGGCGCCGGACAGGTCGTCGGCCTCGTAGTCCGGCGTATCCGTGGCGATACGCCAAACGCTTGCCGTCATGCGTAGGCCCCGCTCTGCATCTGGGCGATCAGACCGGAGACCATCGCCTGCCCCTCGACGGTATCGAGGAAATCGAGCGGCCTTGCCCCGGCAAGCGCCGGTGCGGGCTGCTGCAGCCATTCGGAGAGCCACTGCGCCGCATCGAAGCCTTCGATCTCGCCCGACTGGCGGACGATTTCCTCCACCTGCCCGATCATCTTGGCGATGCCGACAACGCGCTCGCTGTCTTCCGGCGAAAGGTTGTCCTTGCGGCCCACCTTGCGATTGAGGGTCGCCGGGGAAATCCTCAGGCTGTCGAGCAGCAGGCCCTGCGGCATGTTCAGCCGTTCCTGAAGCGCCTTGACGTCACGCGCGGGCACGCCGGCCCGGATCAGGCCGACACGCATCCAGGCGGGCGAATGGAAGAGGTCGAGGTGATCGGAGATCGAGATATTTTCGTCCCGCTCGCTGTTGCCAGCCGGGTGTTTCGCCGTTGCCAGTGCCGGTTCGCTCATGTTCAGCCACCTGAATTGAACTCAATTGACCCTTAATATAGTTCATTTGAGCAGCAATACAAGGAACCGGTATGGCTCACATCTCCAGCATGATCTTGCCGATGTGGCGGCTGGATTCCATCAGGCGGTGGGTCTTGACGACGTCGGCGAAGGACATGGTGGTGTGGACGACGGGGGCGACCTTGCCCTCGTCGAGCAGCGGCCAGACCTTCATCAACAGCTGGTCGCGGATCTCGCGCTTTTCGTCTGCGGTGCGCGGGCGCATGGTCGAGCCGGTGACCGTCAGCCGCTTGAGCATGATCGAGGTCAGGTCGACCTTCTCGGCAACCGCGCCGCCGAGGAATGCGATGATGACGAGGCGGCCGTCGCGGGCGAGCGAGCCGATGTTGCGCTGGAAATAGGAGGCCCCGATCATGTCGAGGATGACGTCGACGCCGGCCTTGCCGGTCTCCTGGCGGATGACGGCGGCAAAATCCTCCTCGCGGTAGTTGATGGCGCGCTTCGCGCCGAGCTCGACGCAGGCATCGCACTTCTCCTTCGAGCCGGCAGTCGTATAGACCTCGGCGCCGAAGGCGCTGGCGAGCTGGATCGCCACCGTGCCGATGCCGCTCGACCCGCCATGGATCAGCACCTTCTCGCCTGCCTTCAGCCCGCCCATCATGAACAGGTTGGCATATACGGTGAAGAAGGTTTCCGGGATTGCGGCGGCGCGCAGTGCATCGTAGCCCTTGGGGAAAGGCAGCGCCTGACCGGCTGGGACGGCGCAATATTCGGCATAGCCGCCGCCATTGGCGAGCGCACAGACCGGATCGCCGATGGAAAAGCCGTCGACATCCGGGGCGATGGCGGCGACCGTGCCGGCAACCTCGAGACCGAGGATGGGGCTTGCATCTTTCGGCGGCGGATAGGTGCCCTGGCGCTGGGCGACATCCGGACGATTGACGCCCGCCGCCTCAACCTTGACAAGGATCTCGCCGGACTTCAGCTCCGGCAACGGGCCGTCGGCAAGGTGCATGACCTCCGGCGCGCCGGGCGCGGCAAGCGCCACGTAGCGCATCTTTTCGGGCAATGACACGGATAACTCCCCCTTTCAGGCTGCGACTCATACGTCCTCAAAAGAGACTATAGGGCGCTGACCGCCGATTTCACCCGTCAATCGTCGATCAAATCTCGCGGAAAACCAATCCGGCATCGCTCTCCTTGGCCTCGCCCTTGATGTCGGCGATCGCGGCGCTGATGCGGCCGATGTCCTCGATGACAAGGCCGCAAGGGAGTTCGATGACGGCGATCGAGCAGCGCAGAAGCGGGAAAAACTGGCTTTCGCCGCTGCGCCCATGGCCGAAGATGCCGCCGGCGGCGCGGTCGGCCTCGGAATAGAGTTCGGCCGCATCGCTGCGGAAATCCTGCTGCAGGCGGGCGAGCACCGCGGCGATTTCCGCCCGGTTGCGGCTCGACGATCCGATGAAGAAATCGTCGCCGCCGATATGGCCGAGGAAATCGCCCTGCGAGAAGAAATAGCGGTGCATGAGGCGGGCAAAAAGCGCGATCGCATGGTCGCCTGCCTGGAAGCCGTAATGATCGTTGAACGGCTTGAAGGTGTCGAAGTCGCAATAGCAGAAAAAGCGGTTCTCATCTCCGTCACGTGCGCTCATCTGCATGAAGTCGCGGATCGAGCGGTTGCCGGGAAGCCCCGTCAGCGGGTTCTGGTCCTGGGCAATGCGGACCTGCTTCTCGTTGATGATCTTGATCAGCGAAGCGGCGGAGATGACGCCGGCATAGCGCATGTTCTCGGTGAGGATGATGCAGTCGGCGCCTTCCACATTGGCAAAGGTCGCCATCAGGCTTTCGGCATTGCTGTCGAGGCCGACGACCGGCACGCGGTCGACGAAATTGGCGATGGTGCGCTCGTAGAGACGGTTCTTCAGAAGGTCGCGGCCGAAGGGCTGGTAGATGTATTCCTTCAGGTGATGCTCGTGGATGACGCCGCGCGGCTCGTCATTGGCGTTCAAGACCGGGAAGAAAGCCTGCTTGGGGTTCTGGCGGAAATGGGTGAAGACCTCCTCGATGCCGTCGTTTTCGTGGACGACCGGCAGGACTTCCACCTGCTTGCGGATGAGGATCTCGTCGAGCGACTGCAGCGATGGCTTGGGACGCCCGACCTCCTGCAGATGCGGGAAGGACTGGCGCAGTTCGGCAATCGCGGTCGTCGGCCTGGCGATGTACCAGCCCTGCACAAGATCGGCGCCGTATTCGCGGCAGGCCAGGAACTCGGCCTCGGTCTCGACGCCCTCGGCGATCACCCGGACGCCCAAGACATGCGCCATGTTGACCAGGTGCTTGAAGAGATGCCGCTTGCGGCCGCTGCGGTCGATGCCGGAAACGAAGTGGCGGTCGATCTTCATGTAGTCGACCGGATAGTCGCAAAGGAGCTTGGTCTCGCCATGGCCGACGCCGAAGTCGTCGATCGCCAGCTTGAAGCCGGCCTTGCGGGCCTTTTCGAAGAAGCCGCCGAATTCCGGGACGCGGGTGTTGTCGAAGCGCTCGGAGAGCTCGAAGCAGATGGAGGATGGGGGAATGGCGTTCTTGGCGAGATGGCGCACGAGACGCTCGATGATCTCCTCGCCCTGAGGGATGAGGCGGACGTCCACATTGAGGAACAGCGTCGTCGAGGCAAAATCCGGGAGGGTGGCGAACTTGGCGAGCGAACGGCTGGCCAGCATCTGTTCGACCGCGACCAGATGGCCGGTGGTCGCGGCATGGTCGAGGAAGTCGAGCGGGCTGGTGAATCCGATGCGGTCGAAGCCGCGCAGCAGGGATTCATAGCCGAAGACGGCGCCGGTGCCCGCTTCGACGATCGGCTGGAAGGCCGTTTCGACGACCAGTTTCGCGAGTGACACAAGCTGGTCGTCGGCAAAACGGCGCACGACTTCCGCGCCAACGGTCGCTAAAGCGGTCATGAAAAACTCTCCCGGTATGCAATACATTAAATACCGGAACAGCCTGACGAAAAGCCGTCAACAAACCCTTATTTTTCAATGACAGTTCAATGAAGGTTTTATGACGCCTCAGGCGCGCGAGCGATTGCGGTGCGCGTCGAAAAGCTCGGCGATGCATACGCGCCCGGCATAGGCCTCGTCGCCCAGCGTGAAGGTTGGGGACTTGTCGTCCGCAGCAGCCGCCGATCCGTCGGCCTTGCGGGTCTCGGACCAGAGATGCAACGCCTCGCGGACGACCTGGCTGCCGGAGGCATACCCTCCGTTTTCGACGGCTGCGCGGATCTGCGCGGCCTGCTGCGGCGATACCGAAACTGCGATCATGGGCATGGCTTGTCTCCGATCCCGATCTGACGGATGCAAATGCGCGTCAGCGCAGTTCCATCCTTAAGGGTCCGGGCTTGATGCCTTGCGGCGGCCCGGGACATCGTCCGGGGATGGCATTGCGGGCTTATCTCGTCGCCGGAACTTTCCGCTGCGAGCGCCGTCCCATCACGGACAGGGTTTTGACACATCCTCTACAAACGCCACAGTCATTATGGTCCCAATCGGGGGTACTGTCAAAATACCTCGGTGTCGCAGCGCAGAAGCCACAAAAGCGGCCAGTGAGTTTTTTCTTGATTGATCAGTCAATAAAAAATATCCTGCGCCGGAAAGGACCCCATCATGCCCAAAGTCGGAATGGAACCGGTGCGCCGCAAGGCGCTGATCGATGCCGCGCTGCTGACCATAGGCCAGCACGGGTCGCTGAGCGTGACCATGGCGGAAATCGCCAGGGAGGCCGGCGTCTCGTCGGCGCTGGCGCACCATTATTTCGGCTCGAAGGAACAGCTGCTGCTGGAAACCGTGCGCTCGCTGCTGCGCGACCTGCGCGAAGACGTCACGGCGGCACTGACCAATGCCGCCTCGCCGCGCGAGCGGCTGTCGGCGATCCTGCGGGTCAGCTTCCAGGAAGACCAGTTCGCGCCCGGCACGATCGCCGCGTGGCTGGCCTTCTACGCCGAGGCGCAGCGCTCGGAGGAAACCCGCCGGCTGCTGGTCATCTATGCCAAGCGGCTGCGCTCCAACCTGCTCTCCGGTCTGAAGCGCATCTGCCCGCCCGATGATGCGGTGCGGATCGCGGAAGGCGCGGCGGCGATGATCGACGGTCTCTACATTCGCCAGAGCCTGAAGTCGGCGCCGGTCTCTTCCAGCGCCTCCGTCGCCCTGATCGAGGATTACCTGACAATCAAGCTCAGGCCATTCGAACGCGCGGGAGGCGCAGCATGACGGAACGTCCCAATATCCTGATCATCATGGTCGACCAGCTGAACGGCACCTTCTTCCCGGATGGCCCGGCCGACTTCCTGCACGCGCCTAATCTCAAGGCGCTCGCCGCCCGATCGGCGCGCTTTACCAACAACTATACCTCGTCGCCGCTCTGCGCACCGGCGCGCGCCTCCTTCATGGCAGGCCAGCTGCCGAGCCGCACGCGCGTCTACGACAATGCGGCGGAATACGTTTCCTCGATCCCGACCTATGCGCATCACCTGCGCCGCGCCGGCTATTACACGGCGCTCTCCGGCAAGATGCACTTCGTCGGGCCGGACCAGCTGCACGGTTTCGAGGAAAGGCTGACGACCGACATCTACCCGGCCGACTTCGGCTGGACGCCCGACTATCGCAAGCCCGGCGAGCGGATCGACTGGTGGTACCACAATCTCGGCTCGGTGACCGGCGCCGGAGTGGCCGAGATCACCAACCAGATGGAATATGACGACGAGGTCGCGTTCCTGGCCAACCAGAAGCTCTATCATCTCGCCCGCGAGAACGACGACGCTCAGCGTCGCCCGTGGTGCCTGACCGTCTCCTTCACCCATCCGCACGACCCCTATGTGGCGCGGCGGAAATTCTGGGATCTCTATGAGGATTGCGAGCACCTGGAGCCGGTCATCGGCGACATTCCCTTCGAAGAGCAGGACCCGCATTCGAAGCGGCTGATGCTCGCCTGCGACTACGAGAACTTCTCGATCACGAAGGAAGACGTCCGCCGCTCGCGCCAGGCCTATTTCGCCAACATCTCCTATCTCGACGAGAAGGTCGGCGAGCTGATCGACACGCTGACGCGCACGCGGTTGCTGGACAACACCTACATCCTGTTCTGCTCCGACCATGGCGACATGCTGGGCGAACGCGGCCTGTGGTTCAAGATGAACTTCTTCGAAGGCTCAGCCCGCGTGCCCCTGATGGTCGCCGGACCGGGCATTACGGCGGGCCGGCATCTCGCGCCCGTCTCCAATCTCGACGTGACGCCGACGCTTGCCGATCTCGCCGGCATCTCGCTCGACGAGATCATGCCGTGGACGGACGGCGAAAGCCTGAAGCCGGTCATCGACGGCGGGACGCGCACCTCGCCGGTGCTGATGGAATATGCCGCCGAAGGCTCCTATGCGCCGATGGTGGCGATCCGCGAAGGCAAGTGGAAATACGTCCACTGCACGCTCGACCCGGAACAGCTGTTCGACGTCGACGCCGATCCGCGTGAAATGACCAACCTTGCCGACGATCCGGCCCATGCCGACGTCATCGCCGGCTTCCGCGCCAAATGCGCGGCACGCTGGGACATGGACGCCTTCGACGCTGCCGTGCGCGAAAGCCAGGCGCGGCGCTGGGTGGTCTACGAGGCGCTTCGAAACGGCGCCTACTATCCATGGGACCACCAGCCGCTGCAGAAGGCATCCGAGCGCTACATGCGCAACCACATGGATTTGAACATCCTCGAAGAATCAAAGCGTTACCCAAGGGGCGAATAATGCGAGCACAACCGAAAGCCAGCCACTTCATCGACGGAGACTATGTCGAGGACACGAGCGGCACGCCCTTCGACAGCATCTATCCGGCCACCGGAGAGGTGATCGCCAGGCTGCATGCGGCAACGCCTGCAATCGTCGAAAAGGCCGTGGCCAGTGCCAAGCGCGCACAGAAGGAATGGGCTGCCATGGCGCCGTCGGCGCGCGGCCGCATCCTGCGCAAGGCCGCCGACATCATCCGCGAGAGAAACCGCGCGCTCTCCGAACTGGAAACGCTCGACACCGGCAAGCCGATCCAGGAAACGATCGTCGCCGACCCCTCCTCCGGCGCGGATTCGCTCGAATTCTTCGGCGGCGTCGCAGCGGCCGGTTTAAACGGCGACTACATCCCGCTCGGCGAGAGCTTCGCCTATACCAAGCGCATGGCGCTCGGCGTGTGCGTCGGCATCGGCGCCTGGAACTATCCGCAGCAGATCTGCTGCTGGAAGGCTGCACCGGCGCTCGCCTGCGGCAATGCCATGGTCTTCAAGCCTTCGGAAATGACGCCGCTCGGCGCGCTCAAGATCGCAGAGATCTTCATCGAGGCCGGCGTGCCGAAGGGCGTGTTTAACGTCGTGCAGGGCGACCGGGCGACCGGGCCGCTGCTCGTCAACCACAAGGACGTCGCCAAGGTGTCGCTGACCGGCTCGGTTCCGACCGGCCGCAAGGTCTATGAGGCGGCAGCTTCCGGTCTCCGCCACGTCACCATGGAGCTTGGCGGCAAGTCGCCGCTGATCGTCTTCGACGACGCGTCGCTGGAAGACGCGATCGGCGGGGCGATGCTCGGCAATTTCTATTCGACCGGGCAGATCTGCTCGAACGGCACCCGCGTCTTCGTCCAGAAGGGCATCAAGGAAAAGTTCCTCGCCCGCCTCAAGGAACGCACCGAAGTCATCAAGCTCGGCGATCCTATGGACGAGGCGACCCAGCTCGGCCCGATGGTCTCGGCTGCCCAGCGCGAAAAGGTGCTCGGCTACATGGAGACGGCGAAGAAGGAAGGCGCGCGGCTGGTGACCGGCGGCGGCATTCCCAACGACGTGCCGGCTGAAGGCTCCTACATCCAGCCGACCGTGTTTGCCGACGTCACCGACGACATGACGATCGCCCGCGAGGAAATCTTCGGGCCGGTCATGTCGGTTCTCGATTTCGACACGGAAGAGGGAGTGGTCGCCCGGGCGAACTCGACCGAATTCGGCCTCGCGGGCGGCGTCTTCACCGCCGACATCACCCGCGGCCACCGGGTTGCGGACCAGATCGAGGCAGGCACGGTGTGGATCAACGCCTACAACCTGACCCCGGTCGAAATGCCGTTCGGCGGCGTCAAGAGCTCCGGCTTCGGCCGCGAGAACTCGCTTGCCGCGCTCGACCACTATTCGGAGCTGAAGACCGTCTACGTCTCGATGGGACCGGTCGACGCGCCGTATTGAGGTTGAGAAAGATGAGCGGGTCAGACAACCAGATCGTCGAGATCGACGGAGAGCGCGTTGGCGAGGCGTTTCAACACGTCGACCGATCCCGTCTTTTTCCCGTTCTCGATGTCAGAAAGATGGGGTTGCGATATGCCCGCAGCCTTCGCCAGCGCAGCCATGGTCATGCCACGATATTTTCGGTAGGTGCGGAGACGGCTGTCGGTCGCGGCAAGTTCCACAACCAGTTCGTGAGGCCATGTTTCCTCGCCCGCGGCGACGCGCGCCATGATCTTGTTGGCGTGGATGACATCAACGAGATCCTCATAGTCTTCCTCGCTCAGCAGAATGTAGTTCTTGCCGTCAATGGTCAGCCGCTGAATGTCGCCCACGTCTCATCACTCCTTGTATATGCCGCCGCGAGGGCCAGCATCGATAACCATGACGACGATACCTTGATCGTCGATGATGACGCGGTCCTGGCCAACCCGGATGCGGTAGTACTCGCTACCCTGCATCTTCTTTATGTCTACGCTTTCGCCGCGTGCGTAGGCTTCCAGTTTTGCGATGATCGCCAACCGGCGTTTTGGCTGCATACGGTCGAGGCTTTTCTTCGCGTCGCGGCTGTACTGGATCGCCTTCATTACAGCAATATAGCTAATTGCTATATTTTGATCAATCTCTTCATTCGTCAGTTCGCAGACCTGGCCGGTGGAGACCCTATCCCAGTGCCCGGAATTCACGTCCCAAGGGCAATAGGCTCCGGAGAATAACATGCAGGCAGATTACGTCATCATCGGTTCGGGTTCGGCGGGCGCCGCCATGGCTTACCGGCTGTCCGGGGACGGCAAGAATTCCGTGATCGTTCTGGAATTCGGCGGCTCCGACGTCGGCCCCTTCGTGCAGATGCCGGCGGCACTCGCCTATCCGATGGGCATGAACCGCTATAACTGGGGCTATGTCAGCGAGCCCGAGCCGCACTTGAACAACCGCCGGATGATCGCGCCGCGCGGCAAGGTCGTCGGTGGCTCGTCCTCGATCAACGGCATGGTCTATGTGCGCGGCCACGCGGAAGACTTCAACCGCTGGGAAGATCTCGGCGCGCGGGGCTGGTCCTATGCCGACGTGCTGCCCTATTTCAAGCGGATGGAGAGTTCGCATGGCGGCCAGGAGGGCTGGCGCGGTACCGACGGTCCCCTGCATGTGCGCCGTGGCGAAGCGGCCAATCCGCTCTACAAGGCCTTCATCGAGGCCGGACAGCAGGCCGGTTTCGAAGGTACGGAAGACTATAACGGCGAGAAGGGCGAAGGCTTCGGCCTGATGGAGCAGACGAGCTGGAAGGGCCGGCGCTGGTCGACCGCCAACGCCTATCTGCGTCCGGCGCTCAAACGCAAGAACTGCCACCTGATCCGCTGCTTCGCCCGCCGCATCATGATCGAGAACGGCCGCGCCGTCGGTGTCGAAATCGAACGCGGCGGCAATGTCGATGCCGTGCGCGCCCGCAAGGAAGTGATCATCGCAGCCTCGGCCTTCAACTCGCCGAAGCTCCTGATGCTGTCGGGCATCGGCCCGGCGGAACACCTGAAGGAAATGGGCATCGACGTGGTCGCCGACCGTCCCGGCGTCGGCCAGAACCTGCAGGACCATCTTGAATTCTACATGCAGCAGCACTGCCTGCAGCCGATCACGCTCTATTCGAAGAACAACTGGTTCTGGAAGGGCGTCATCGGCGCGCAGTGGCTGTTCTTCAAGAAGGGCATCGGCACCTCCAACCAGTTCGAGGCGGCCGCCTTCATCCGCTCGGCAGCAGGCGTCAAGTGGCCGGACATCCAGTATCACTTCCTGCCTATGGCGATTTCCTATGACGGCTCGTCGCCCGCCAAGGCGCACGGTTTCCAGGCCCATGTCGGCTACAACATGTCGAAGTCGCGCGGCCAGGTAACGCTGCGCTCGCCGGATGTCGCTGCGCCGCCGGTCATCCAGTTCAACTACATGAGCGAGCAGGAAGACTGGGTGAAGTTCCGCCATGCGGTCCGCATCACCCGCGAGATCTTCTCGCAGCCGGCCTTCGATCCCTATCGCGGTCCCGAGCTTTCGCCCGGCCCGCGCGTCCAGAGCGACGAGCAGATCGACGCCTTCCTGCGCGAGCATCTGGAGGGCGCCTATCACCCGTGCGGCACCTGCAAGATGGGCTCGGCGAACGACCCGATGGCGGTCGTCGATCCGCATTGCCGCGTGATCGGCGTCGAGGGCCTGCGCGTCGCCGACTCGTCAATCTTCCCGCACGTGACCTACGGCAACCTCAACGGCCCGTCGATCATGACGGGCGAGAAGGCCGCCGACCACATTCTCGGCCGCGATCCCCTGCCCCGCTCCAACCAGGAGCCGTGGATCAACCCGCGCTGGGAGACGAGCGACAGGTAGAATCGCGGCAAGGGCCGAAGTTTTTTGGAAAAATTCCGGGACCAACCTTGAAAGTGAGGAACAAGGGGAGTTTAACCCCTGCTATCAGCCCCGTTGCAGCCGCCCCTCCAACCGCCTGAAAGCGCCATAAAAAAATGCCAAATTACCGGAAAGCGAAACTCCTCAGACGGTCACGCGTTTTCTGGGGGTCGGCCCGGCTTTGGAAACCGCGCGCAGTGTTCTGGATCGGCGCGCTGGCGATCGGCGTGGTCTCCGTCCTGTTCGCCAAGGCGGCGGACATGGCGCAGCATTACTTCCAGGCGCTGACGACCGGCGGTCCGGCATGGCACGCCTACCTGCCGCTGATCATCACCCCGGCCGGCTTCGTCTTCTGCGCCTATATGGCCGTCGTCTATTTTCCGAACTCGCAAGGGTCCGGCATCCCGCAGGCGATCGCCGCGCGGCACCTGCGCTCGCACGAGGCCCGCGAACGGCTTCTGTCGATGAAGGTCGGGGTCGGCAAGGTGGCGCTGACCATCGTCGGCCTGTTCTGTGGCGCCTCGATCGGCCGTGAAGGCCCGACCGTGCAGGTCGGTGCGGCGATCATGCAGTATGCCGCCAAGATCGGCGGCATGGCGCAGGCGCGCGGCCTCATTCTTTCCGGCTCGGCCGCCGGCATCGCCGCCGCCTTCAACACCCCGCTCGCCGGCATCGTGTTCGCCATCGAGGAGATGAGCCGCAGCTTCGAATCGCGCGCCAACGGCGCGGTGCTCACCGCCGTAATCCTCTCCGGCCTCGCGGCCCTCGGCCTCGTCGGCCACTACACCTATTTCGGCACGATGAACGAAGTCTCGATCGGCATGGTCGAATGGGCGCTGGTCTTCATCTGCGGCATCGGCGGCGGCATTCTCGGCGCGGCCTTTTCGGGCGGCGCGCTGTACCTGTCGATCCGCATCAAACGCTGGACGCTGACCGCACCGCTGAAGCGCGCGCTGCTGCTCGCCGGCGGCTGCGGACTTGGTGTGGCCGTCATCGGCGTCGCCTTCGGCGGCACCACCTTCGGCACCGGCTACGACGTGGCGCGCGGCGCGCTGGAAGGTCAGGCGGCCGATCCCTTCTTCTTCGTCGGCAAGCTCATCGCCGGTTTCCTGTCGATGATCTCCGGCATTCCGGGCGGCATCTTCGCGCCCTCGCTTGCCGTCGGCGCCGGCTTCGGCTCGACCGTCGGCATGGCGCTCGGCACCAATATCGGCCTGGCGGCGCTGCTCGGCATGGCCGGCTATTTCGCCGGCGTCGTGCAGGCGCCGATGACCGCCTTCGTCATCATCCTGGAAATGACCGGCAACCATGAAAGCGTGATCGCCATCATGGCGACCGCCATGCTCGGCTACATCACCTCGCGCCTCTTGTCGCCCGAGCCGCTCTACCACGGCCTGTCGCGCGCCTTCATCGCCGACAGCATCCGGCACACGCGCGCCAGCCAGCGCGCCGAGCAGGATCCCGCCGAGGCCGACGAAGCCACCCCGGCGAAGTAATCGCTCAGAAGAGCTCCCAGCGGGTCGGCCGGAAGGAAATCTCCCGGCCCGGCTCGGCCGCGAGGTTCAGCGGCACGTCGATCTCGATGAGGCCCTCCGGACCGATGCCGGTGTCGATCTCCGCGATGCGGGTGCCGGCGAGCCGGCGGACCGACACCACCCTGCCCTTGAGGGACGGTCCCTCCTCCACCAGTTCGACATCCGCCGGCCGGAAATAGATCCGCGTCGAGCCGGCATGCCGCCTGTCGGCATGAACGCCGCTCGGCGCCATGTTGAAGAGAACCTCGGAGCCGTCGACCAGCACCGGCAGGCTGGCGCTGTCGCCAACGAAGGAGAAGACGAAGGGCGATTCCGGCTGGTCGTAGATGTCATCCGCCGAGCCCACCTGCTCGATCCGCCCGTTGCTCATGACCACGACCCGGTCGGCCAGTTCCAGCGCCTCCTCCTGGTCGTGGGTGACAAACAGCGTCGTGTGGCCGGTGCGGTCGTGGAATTCTCTCAGCCATTTGCGCAGGTCCTTGCGCACCTTGGCGTCGAGCGCGCCGAACGGTTCGTCGAGCAGCAGCACCTTCGGCTCGATCGCCATGGCGCGGGCGAGCGCCACGCGCTGGCGCTGGCCGCCCGAAAGCTGCGCCGGATAGCGGCCCTCGAGGCCGGCAAGCTGGACCATGTCGAGCAGCTCCAGGACGCGGCGGCGGATCTCGGCCCTCGGCGGGCGGTCCGGTCGCTTGCGCACCTCGAGGCCGAAGGCGATGTTGTCGAACACCGTCATATGGCGGAACAGCGCGTAATGCTGGAAGACAAAGCCGGTCTGACGCTCCTGCACGCTTTTCCAGGAGGCGTCCTCGCCGCCGAACAGGATGCGCCCCTGGGTCGGCTGTTCGAGGCCGGCGACGAGCCGGAGCAATGTGGTCTTGCCGGAGCCCGACGGGCCGAGCAGCGCCACGAGTTCGCCGGAGCGGATGTTCAGCGACACATCGTGCAGCGCCGGAAAATCCCCGAATTCCTTGCGGATCTTGTCAATGCGGATATCCATCATCCTCTCCTATCTGTGCGCGCCGTTGCCGACGTCATTGCCGAATTTCAGTTCGAGCACGGCCCTGAGCCCCATCGTCACCAGCGCCAGTACGGCGAGCAGCGAAGCGACAGCGAAGGCGCCGGCGATGTTGTAGTCGTTGTAGAGGACCTCGATCTGCAGCGGCATGGTGTTGGTCTTGCCGCGCACATGGCCCGAGACGACCGAAACGGCGCCGAACTCGCCCATGGCGCGGGCGTTGCAGAGAAGGACGCCGTAGAGCAGCGCCCATTTGATGTTGGGCAGCGTGACCCGGAAAAAGGTCTGCCAGCCGGAGGCACCGAGCGAAATCGCCGCCTCCTCGTCGCCGGTGCCCTGCGCCTCCATCAGCGGGATGACCTCGCGGGCGATGAACGGGAAGGTCACGAAGATCGTGGCCAGCAGGATGCCCGGAAAGGCGAAGATAACGGGAAAGCCGAGATCCTTCAGCCGTGGGCCGAGCCAGGAATCCGCCCCGAAGAGGAGGACGTAGACGAGGCCCGCGATGACCGGCGAAACGGAGAACGGCAGGTCGATCAACGTCGTCAGGAAGGTCTTCCCGCGAAAATCGAACTTGGCGATCGCCCATGCGGCAGAGATGCCGAAGACGAGGTTGAACGGCACCGCGACGGCGGCGACGGCGAGCGTCAGGCGGATCGACGCCAGCGTGTCGGGATCGCCGATCGCCTCGACGAAGCTCGGCCAGCCGGCGCGCACGGTCTGGGCGATGACCGTGCCCAGCGGCAGGACCAGGAACAGCGTGAGGAAGAGGAGCGCCAGCCCGATGACCGTCACGCGGACGGCGACGGGTTCGGACACCGGATCCTGTGCCTTCGGGACAGGAAACGTGGCGACTGAGGTTGTCTCATCGACCATGTCCGCCTCCCCGCTTCTGGCTCCAGCTCTGGATGAGATTGATGAGGAAGAGCATCAGGAAGGAGATCACCAGCATGATCGTGGCGATCGCGGTCGCCGCCGGATAGTTGAACTCCTCGAGACGAATGACGATCAGCAGCGGCGCGATCTCGGAGACATAGGGAATATTCCCGGCGATGAAGATCACCGACCCGTATTCGCCGATGCCGCGGGCGAGCGCCAGCGCAAAGCCGGTCAGGATCGCCGGCAGAAGATGGGGGAAGACCACGCGGACGAGCGTCTGAAGCCGCGTCGCGCCGAGCGTGGCGGAGACTTCCTCCGTCTCGCGGCTGATCTCCTCGATCAGCGGCTGCACGGTGCGGACCACGAAAGGAAAGCCGACGGCGATCAGGGCGACGACGATGCCGGGCGGCGCATAGGCGATCTTGACGCCGAGCGCGGCGAAGAACTGGCCGACAAGGCCCTTCGGCGAATAGATGGCGGTCAGCGCGATGCCGGCCACCGCCGTCGGCAGGGCGAAGGGAAGATCGACGATCGCATCGACGAGACGGCGCCCGGGAAACCGGTAGCGCGTCAGCGCCCAGGCGGTCAGCGTGCCGAAGACCGCATTGACCGCCGCGGCGACGAGCGCGGACAGGAAGCTGGTCTTCAGCGCGGCGGCGATCCGCGGCTCGGCGGCCAGGGCCAGAATGCCCGTCGGGCCGAGCGCCCCCGCCCTCAGCACCAGAGCCGAGAGCGGAATGAGAACCACGAGGGTGAGCATGGCGAGCGAGAGGCCGAGCGCCGGTCCGAAACCCGGAATGACGCTCGGTTTTCGCCACTGCCAGCTCTTTGAGGACAGAGCGGCAGCCATGCGATCAGTTCCCCGGCTTGTAGAGCGTGTCGAAGACGCCGCCGTCGCCGAAGAATTTCGGCTGTGCACTCTTCCAGCCGCCGAAATCGGCGATCGTCACGAGGTCGAGCTTCGGGAAGCGGGCGAGCAGCTTCGGATCGACACCGGACGGATCGGACGGCCGGTAGTAGTGGCTGGCGGCAAGCGACTGGCCTTCCGGTGAATAGAGATATTCGAGATAGGCTTGGGCGACCGCCGTCGTGCCCTTGGCATCGGCATTGCCCTTCACCAGGGCCACGGACGGCTCGGCCTTGATCGAGACCGAGGGGGCGACGATGTCGAACTCGTCCGGCCCGAGTTCATCGAGCGCCAGGAAGGCCTCGTTTTCCCAGGAGATCAGCACGTCGCCCAGACCGCGCTCGGCGAATGTCTGCGTGGCGCCGCGGGCGCCGGTGTCGAGCACGGGCACATGCTGGAAGAGCTTCGTGATGTAGTCGCCAACCTTGGCGTCGTCGCCGCCATACTGCTTCTCGGCCCAGGCCCAGGCGGCGAGGAAATTCCAGCGGGCGCCGCCGGAGGTCTTGGGATTGGGGGTGACCACCTGGACGCCGTCCTTGATGAGATCGCCCCAGTCGTGAATGCCCTTCGGATTGCCCTTGCGGACCAGGAAGACGATGGTCGAGGTGTAGGGAGCGCTGTCGTCCGGGAGCAGCGTCCGCCAGTTTTCCGGGATCTTTCCGGTCCTGGCGGCGATCGCGTCGATGTCCGCCTCCAGCGCCAGCGTCACGACGTCGGCGTCGAGGCCGTCGATGACCGAGCGCGCCTGCTTGCCGGAGCCGCCATGCGACTGATCGATGGTGACGTCCTCGCCGGTCTTTCCCTTCCAGTATTTTTCGAAGGCGACGTTGTAGTCCTTGTAGAACTCGCGGGTCGGATCATAGGAGACGTTGAGGATTTCCTGGCCGGCGATGGCCGGGATGATCGTGCCCGCGGCCAGATAGATCGCCAGGGTGAAGACACCGTATTTCAGCTTTCTGCGTGACATGCTGTTACCTCCGTTTATCGATTGCACTAAAACTCTATCGACTAGGTAGAGTTAGTCAACAATCCACATACGGAACGCAAAAGAGGTTCCCGGCGTGCGGGACGGCGTCGAAAATCATTCCCTGAAAATCGGTTCTGGCAGCAATGGTGACGGTGAAAGGATGGCGGGCGGAAGAAAGCCGTTTCAGCCTTCAGGGGCCCAAAAGCTCACGCCAAAGCGTCGATCGGGTCGCTTTCATCGGCGATCGAGTCGGCGATGGTCGTGTGGAAAAGCACCTGCCGCGTGGCATCCGCGACACGGGCGAAGACCTGGCGGATCTCGCAGCTGTCCTCGCCCGAACAGTCTTCGCAGCGCCTGTACGCGGTCAGCGACAGACAGGGCAGCGGCGCGATCGGGCCGTCGATGATGCGCAGGATTTCGCCGAAGGTGATCTGATCGGCCGGGCGCAGGAGACGGTATCCGCCGTCGCGGCCGCGCCGGCTCTCGACGATGCCCTGGTTGCGCAGGCTCAGCAGAATCTGCTCGAGGAACTTCTTCGGGATTTTCTGGCCTTCGGCGATTTCGGAGATCAGCAGGGGCTTGCTGTTGTCGGCCCTGGCAAGGGCCACCAGCGCTCTCAATGCGTATTTTGCCTTCTGTGAAATCATCGCTGCCAATTGCCCGCCGCCCCGGTGGCGGCACGTCCTCATTCCCTCTCAGGCCGGTGTGCCTGCGAATGGCCTTCAAATCAAGTGCGCGCGGGGGCGGAAAGCGGGCGCGGTCACGCTTTTGCGCGTTATCGGCGCTCTGGAGAGATATTTGCTCCCCCCGCCTGTTGTTTGGAAATCCGTTTTTCTGTCCTTCATGCGGCCGACCTGAAATACTCCGGCTCAATAGGAATGGACTGACAAAGACTGGATGGATCCTCATGACCGCCATCGGCAAAAGTGAAGCTGCGGAATCGCTGAATGAAAAGCTTGCGGGCCTCGACCTCGCGGGCCGGTTGGCGCTGGTCTCCGAACTGGGTGGCCGCTCGGTGTTCACGACCTCGCTCGGCATCGAGGACCAGGTGATCACCCACGCCATCGGCATGCACTGTCTGCCGATCGACGTCGTGACGCTGGAGACCGGCCGGCTGTTTGCCGAGACCGTCAACCTGATCGGTGAAACCGAGGAGCGCTACGGCATCAACATCCGCCGCTTCCAGCCGAACCAGGCGGATGTCGAGGATTATGCCGCCAAGTACGGCATGAACGGTTTCTACGAGAGCGTCGAGGCGCGCCACGCCTGCTGTTCCGTGCGCAAGCTGAAGCCGCTGGCGCGTGCGCTGGAAGGCGCATCCGTCTGGATCACCGGGCTGCGCCGCGGCCAGTCGGGCAACCGTTCCGACACGCCGTTTGCCGAATATGACGCCGAGCGCGGCCTCATCAAGATCAATCCGCTGGCCGATTTCGACATCGAGTCGATCCGCGCCTTCGTCGCCGAGCACGACGTGCCGGTCAATCCGCTGCATGCGCGCGGCTATCCGTCGATCGGCTGCGAGCCCTGCACCCGCGCCATCAAGCCCGGCGAGCCGGAACGCGCCGGCCGCTGGTGGTGGGAGAACGACGAGAAGCGCGAATGCGGCCTGCACGTTCCGGAAGCCGCGGCTTCGTCGATCACGTCGAGTTCACTCTAGAGATCAAGGGCCCCTCATCCGCCTGCCGGCACCTTCTCCCCGCCTGCGGGGAGAAGGAGACAAACAGTAGCCGCAGCATCCCCTCTCCCCGCTCGCGGGGAGAGGGTCAGGGTGAGGGGCAGAAACAACCAAAGGATTGAACCGGCATATCCGGTTCTGAAGAAGGCAAGACAGATGCATATTTCCGAGTTCGATGCCCATATCCAGGATCCGCCGACCAAGGCGCCGCTCGATCCGCACCTGAAGGCGCTGGAAAACGAAGCGATCCATATCATCCGCGAGGTCGCAGCCGAGTTCGAGAACCCGGTCATGCTCTACTCGATCGGCAAGGATTCCTCCGTGCTGCTGCATCTGGCGCGCAAGGCCTTCTATCCCGGCCGCGTGCCCTTTCCGCTGTTGCACATCGACACCGGCTGGAAGTTCCCGGAAATGATTTCCTTCCGTGACGAGATGGCGCGGCGGTTCGACCTCGACCTCGTCGTCTACACCAATCCGCGCGGTGCATCCGAAGGTATCGGCCCCTTCAGCCACGGCTCGTCCTACCACACCGACGTGATGAAGACGGAAGCGCTGCGCCAGGCGCTCGACGCCGGCAAGTACGATGCGGCCTTCGGCGGCGCGCGCCGCGACGAAGAGGCAAGCCGCGCCAAGGAGCGCATCTACTCCTTCCGCACGCCCGACCACAAATGGGATCCGCGCAACCAGCGCCCGGAACTGTGGAACGTCTATAACGGCATGATCCGCCGCGGCGAAAGCGTGCGCGCCTTCCCGCTGTCCAACTGGACCGAAGTCGACATCTGGCGCTACATCCAGGCCGAAGCCATTCCGCTGCCGCCGCTCTACTATGCCAAGCCGCGCAAATACGTGGAGCGCGACGGCATGCTGATGTGGGCCGAAGACCCGCGCTTCGAGCCGCTGCCGGGCGAACAGATCCAGGAAGGCATGCTGCGCTTCCGCACGCTCGGATGCTGGCCGCTGACCGGCGGTATCCGCTCCAATGCCACCACACTCGACGAAGTGATCGCCGAACTGGAGATCGCCACCGTCTCCGAACGCCAGGGCCGTGCGATCGACAGGGACCAGGCCGGTTCGATGGAAAAGAAGAAACGCGAAGGATATTTCTGAGATGACCGCCATTGCAGCAGCAGCCGTTTCCGCCATCCCGGAAACCGCGCCGGAAAAAGCCACCCGCGATTCGCGCCCGCTCCGCCTGATCACCTGCGGCTCGGTCGATGACGGCAAGTCGACGCTGATCGGCCGCCTTCTGTGGGACACCAAGGCGGTCAAGGAAGACCAGGCCGCGACCCTCGAGCGCGATTCGAAGGGCAAGCAGAACGATCTCGGCCTGCCGGACTTCGCCCTGCTTCTCGACGGCCTGCAGGCCGAGCGCGAACAGGGCATCACGATCGACGTCGCCTATCGCTACTTCTCGACCGACAAGCGCTCCTTCATCGTCGCCGACACGCCCGGCCACGAGCAGTATACCCGCAACATGGCGACCGGCGCCTCGACCGCCGATCTCGCCGTGCTGCTGGTCGATGCCCGCACCGGCATCCTGGAACAGACCCGCCGGCACGCCACGATCGCGACGCTGATGGGCATCCGCCAGTTCGTGCTCGCCGTCAACAAGATCGACCTCACCGGCTACGACAAGGCCGGCTATGAGCGCATCGCGCACGAATTCCGCGAGCTCGCCCTGTCGCTCGGCGTCAAGCAGGTGACCGCCATTCCGATGTCGGCGCTCAAAGGCGAGAACGTCGTCTATGACGGCAAGGCGTCCATGCCCTGGTATGACGGCCCGACGCTCGCCGAAACGCTGGAACTCGCCACCGTCCGCTCCGCGCAGACCGTCGGCTTCCGCCTGCCGGTGCAGCGCGTGTCGCGTCCGGGCGAAAGCTTCCGTGGCTATCAGGGCACGGTCGCCGGCGGCGCGGTCAAGCCGGGCGACAGCGTCGCCATCCTGCCGTCGGGCATGATCGCCAACGTCAAGCAGATCGTCACCTTCGACCTCGTGCGCAACGCCGCCGTTGCCGGCGATGCCATCACGCTCGTCCTCGACCGGCAGGTCGACGTCGCGCGCGGCGACATGATCGTTTCGCTCGACAGCCAGCCGCAGACGGGCCTTTCCTTCGACGCGCAGATCGTCGCGCTGCAGCCGGACGGCATCCAGCCCGGCAAGCGCTACTGGCTGAAGTCCGGTTCGCGCCGCCAGCGCGTGCAGGTCCAGCCGGTCAGCCGTCTGGACCTGAAGTCCGGCAAGTGGGAGCAGACCGACGAAGCCTTCACGATGAACGCCATAGGCAAGGTGCACCTCTCCTTCGACGAGGCGGCGATCTTCGACCCCTACGAGCAGAACCGCTTCACGGGCGCCTTCATCCTGATCGACCCGGACACCAACAACACGGTGGCCGGCGGCATGATCACGGCGAAGCGTTCGGACCTTTCCGGCATCAATGCCGCGGATGCCCGCGTGCTGCTGTCGCTGCCGACCGATCTCGCCGACCAGCTGATGGCGACCGAGATTTTCGCCAACCGCCGCGACGAGGCCGAAATCCGCCGCGTCAGCGCCGGCAAGGCGGCCGAAATTCTCGACAAGCTCGACTGAGCGAAATTGCCTCCCAAGCATGAAGAAAACCCCGCAGACATCATGTCTGCGGGGTTTTCATTTCAGGAACAGAATCTGCCGGGGCGGAGGGGGGGGCGACATGGCAGATCCGCTTCCTGACGGGGACCTTTATCAATCCGCGTCTCTCCTAGAAGAAGAAATACCAAATCAGCAGAACGACCACGAAGGGCACGCCCAAGAGCCAAAGTATTAAAGCGCGGATCACGTTGTTTCCTTTCCCGTTCTCTTTCGAGTTCGGTGGGAAAACGCGCCGATCGGCCGTTGGTTCCTTGCTTGACGATATTTTTTAGGAAAAATTGCGAGGCGATCTCAGGAGACGAATGCGACGCCGATTTCCTTCAGCTTGCGCCACTTGATCTCGCAGGCATGCCGGGTGTCGTCGGATAAGACGAGTTCGAACGTCTCGGGGATCTGCATTGCGTTTTCGACGAGCAGCTTGGCGCCCGTTGCCGACATGTTGCGCACCGTGCAGTTGATGGTGCTGTATTCGTGATTGAAAACGATGCGTCCCGCCTTGAGCGACCGCATCCGGTGCTCCCTGCGTCTTTCTTCTGTGTTCCCGCTTTCCATTTGCCCGTTCCTGACGTCATGTCATTGAATGCCAATGATTTAAGTCTCGATACCTTAAAGATCTGCAAACAGGGGCTGCATGGTTTTAACGATACCCGCATTTGCCGCAAAATGGCGGGGTCAAAGTCGCAAATCGGGACACAAGACGCGGGCCGAGGCCTCAGCCCAGCAATGCCTTCAGGTCCGAGGCCGGATCGGCGAGCACGCTCTTGTCCGGGTTGATGCCGCTCTCCAGCATCTTCTTGCCGGTCACATAGGCCTTGGCATCGTTGATCGCGTCGACGGCGATCAGGCGTCCATCGCGGAAATACCAGACGGAAGCGGCGCCTTCCCGTTGGCCGGGGCGCAGCAGGGTTTCGTCGTAGCCCCTGTTGAAGCCGGCGATCTGCAGCTTGACGTCGTACTGGTCCGACCAGAACCATGGTTTCGGGTCGTATGCCGCATCGCCGCCGGCCATGACGGCCGCGGCGGCCTCGGCCTGGTCGACGGCGTTCTGGACGCTTTCGAGGCGGATCTCCTCGCCCTGCCATGGAAAGACCACGCAGTCGCCCATGGCGTAGATGGACGGATCGGAGGTCCGGCAGTGCGCATCCACGACGATCCCGTTGGCGACGGCAAGACCAGCCATCGCGGCGGCGCGATCGTTGGGCGTGACGCCGATGCCGACGACGACGAGATCGACGGGAATGGTGGAGCCGTCCGAGAGTTCGGCGCCGGTTACCTTGCCGTCCTCGCCGATCAGGCGATGCAGGCCGGTTTCCTCGCGAATGACGACGCCGTGGCTTTCGTGGACGGCGCGCATGATGTCGGCGGTTTCCTTCGCCGCGACGCGCTTGAGGATGCGGTCCGCCATTTCGATGACGGTGACCTCGAGGCCGAGCTTGCGGGCGACGGCTGCCGCCTCCAGGCCGATGTAGCCGCCGCCGATGACGAGCAGCCGGCGGCGGGGCGTCATCGCCTCCGCAAGCCGGTCGCAATCATCCTTGTCGCGGACGGTGAAGACGCCGGCGAGCTCGCCGCCAATCGCTTCCGGCAGCTTGCGCGGCGTGGCGCCGGTGGCAAGCGCCAGCGTCTCGTATTCGACCCGCGTGCCGTCCTGCAGGCGGACAGTCTTCGCGGCCCGGTCGATCTCCTCAACCCAGGCAGACAGGCGGATGTCGACGTTGTTGTCGGCGAACCAGCTTTCCGGCCGGAACAGCAGGCGGTCGAAGGTCATCTCGCCGAGAAGATATTTCTTGGACAGCGGCGGGCGCTGGTAGGGAAGGCTCGCCTCGGCGCCGAGGATCGTGATCGGACGTTCGTCCTTCAGGGCCCTCAACTTGGCCGCCAGCGCGAAGCCCGCCTGCCCTGCCCCGACGATCACCAGCCTGCCAGCCATGGCACCCTCCACATATCGTTAGTATAGAAACGAATTTACCAAGATGAAGGTCTAGCGCATCGCCGCCCGAACGCCAAGGGGCCGGCCATCAAACGCGCGTGTCTCTGGCGTGAAGCCCGGGCCTTCGAAGAGGGAAAGGCGCAGTCCACAGTCCGCGCCCTTCCGGTTTCGTCGGACCGGGATCAGCCGGCCTGATGCAGGCGACGCGCGAAAAGCGGGCCGCGGCTTGCCTTGTTGAAGGACTTGGCGGCGGCAAGCACGGCGAGGTCGATCAGCGGCTCGATGAGCACGACACTCATATAGGCGACGCCGAACGAACCGACGGCGGCAAGGTTCTGAGCACCGAAGCCCTGGCCGTAGAGCGCCCAGAAGGCGACCCAGGCAACGATGCCGCCCTGATAGGTGGTCGAAAGCGCCAGCGCCTGCTTGTAGGTCACGTCGACATAGGCCGTGCGGGCAGGAATGATGCGGCGCGCGACCGCGCTGATGGCCCAGAGCGGCACGAGCAGCGTGGTGACGTTCATGCCGTATTGTGGCAGGTCGAAGGGCGCGAAGAAGACGCCCTGGATCAAGAGCCCCAGCGCCAGGCCGATCGCCGCCGGCCCCGCCCCGAACATCAACAGCAGCGTCGAGCCGAGGATCAGGTGCACCTCGGAAACGCCGACCGCATGATGCGGAAGGACCTGGAAGAAGGAAAAGACCAGCGCGGTCGTGACCGTGCTGCGCATGGCAAGCGCTGCGACGCCGCCATCGTGACGGACGGTGTCGACCGCCATCTTGAGGCCAAGCCCGAGGGCTCCGGCTGCCGTTGCGTAGGAAAGAACGATCTTGGCGCCGTCGACGACGCCGGGTTCGATATGCATGTTGACTCCTTTCCGCGCCCACCGCGCGGCAAGTGATGAGAATGGGCGAAATGCCCGGCGATGATGGCAGGTCTCCTGGCTCGCGGGTCTTCATTCGGCCTGCCTTCCCGACTTCTCTTCAAAGCCAGTGGCATCAAGGCGTCATTCGCCGCTCACAGTTGCGGGGGCAGCCATGGTCTCGGTCCCTGATGGGTACGCCTCACCATGTTCCCTTTTCATCCGCCGTCCCTGTTTCGGGGAGATGGCGGAACCATCGCCGCCAGTCGTAGAGCAGGGATTTTTCCGATTCAACTCTCGACAGGCAGAAATGCACGCCCAAATTGCCGCATTGTCATTTCGAAGGCCGGGTGATATTCGATGCCCGTCTTTCGAGTGGGGCATCGATGAAACGGCGGATCGGGACGATCAGGAACCTGTTGCACATTCTGTGTGCGCTGGCCGTGTTCGCCATCGGCTTCGCGCATAAATCCCCCGTACTTGCCTCTCAGATACCCGCCTCCGAACTGGCCGCCTATGCGCTGCCGGACGGCACCATTCCGTTCATCTGCGACAGCGCCCTCGACGACGAGGCCGGTGGCAAGAAGCATGTGCACGACCATGGCTGCGAGGCGTGCCGCATCAGCGCCGGATCAATGCTCGTGGTCCCGCCCTCCGTCGGCGGTCCGCAGGTCCGTATAAGCGGAACCGAGCGGCTGCCCGCCTATCGGGAAGCCTTCTACCGCCAGCTTTTCCCGCCCAACGCATCACCGCGCGCCCCTCCCCTTTCCGGCATTTCTGTCTGAACCGCAGCCGCCTTGGCGCGGCCGCTTTCACAGTTCGCGCCGGACTTCCGTCTCCTGACGGCTTCTGCCGGCGCCCATGCCGGATCGACACATCATGTTACAGAGGATCACCGCGGACCCGAACGCGTCCGCCCGATCGGCGAACGGGCCGCAAAGGCCGCTTGTCGCCGTATACTCACAAACATTCAACCGCTTCGAAGCCGGGTCAGCGATCACCATCGAACGCAAGGGAAGACGGGCACTCCTCGTCATCCGCGAAGGCTGCGTGGCGCTGCACCAGACCCTGCAGGACGGACGCCGCCAGATACTCGACATTCTCGGCCCCGGCCGCGTGTTCGGAAAGGGCGTCACCGACCAGCTCGGCTGTCACGCCGAGGCGCTCGCCTTCACCCGGATCGAGACCATCGCAGAGGATGGACGCGACGGCGGCGGCCAAGCCAGGGCGCTCGTGGAGTTCACGCAAAGGCTGCAGGACCACATCACCCTGCTCGGCCGCCGGACGGCGCAGGAGCGGGTCGCCTTGGCGATCCTCGATCTCGCCGGTCAGTTCGGACGCCGTGGCCATGGCGCCCGTCCCGCCGCCGGCACGTTTCGCCTCTACCTCAAGCGGGTTGACCTCGCCGACTGGCTTGGCCTGACGCTGGAAACCGTCAGCCGCAACCTGAACGGCTTCAAGCGCGCCGGGCTCATCGATTTCTCCACCCCGGAACTCGTGACCATCAAAGACCGCAAGCGGATCGCCGCCATCGCCGGCGCGGTCGACGACGAGGCTGCGCCGCGAACGCAGCTCCTCACCTGACCAACCACGCTTTCAGCCAATTCAACCCAAAACATCCAGGAAAAGGAAACACCATGCAAACCACGACAATCCGTATGCTCACGCTCATCGTCGCGCTCATGACGGCGCCGCTGGCCTGGGGGCATGAGTTCAAGGTCGGAGATCTCGAGATCATCCATCCCAACTCGCGCGCCATGATCCCCGGCGCCAAGGTTGGCGGCGGCTATCTGAAGATCATCAATCACGGCAGCACGGACGACCGGCTGGTGGCGATCAAATCCGACCGGTCCGACAACGTGCAGATGCATGAGATGTCGGTCGAAAACAACGTCATGAAGATGCGCGAGCTGCCGGACGGCATCGCCATCCCGGCCGGCAAGACCGTTGAACTGAAGAAGGGCGGCCTGCATGTGATGTTCATGGATGTCAAAAAGCCGTTCAAGGAGGGCGACATGGTCAAGGCGACGCTGGTCTTCGAAAAGGCCGGCTCCGTCGACGTCGAGTTCGCAGTCGGCAATGCCAGCGGCAACGATGGCGGCGACATGAAGGGCATGGATATGAAGTCGATGGACGGCATGAACCACGACGCCATGCCGAAGATGGGCAACTAAGCCTCGATAATTCCTTCGGAAACGACGGCCGCCGAGCGGATTGGCGGCTGTCGCACCCGTCCGTTCCTAACGAAAATTTAATGTCCGGGAGCGCCGCCTTCCCATTCACATCCTTTAAATTTAGTTTATGATATCAAAGTGTTCCGGGATGAAACATCCCAAAACGGGACATACTGTGCTGCGTCTTACACCTTAATCGACCTCCGGCGCTTTTTGGGACGGTTTGTCTTGGAGTTGGGCATGGAATTTGAGGTCGCACAGATCATTCAGGAATTCAGTACTGTCGGTGGCGTGGAACGCGTCGCCTGGGACCTTGCTCTTGCGCTCGGCCGCCTCGGCCAACCCAATTCCGTCGTCTGCTCCACCTATGCCAATGACACGCCGTCAAGCGTGAAGATAAGGCCGCTGGTGCGCTGGCTTTCCCGCGTCCCCAAACGCGGCGCCATGAAATATGTCGGCCGGATGATCGTCGTGCCGATATTTGCCATTGCCTCGAAGTTCGCCGAATTGGCCAAGGACAACTCGATCATCATCAGCCATGGTGACAGTCTCGTCGGCGATATCGTCGTCATTCACGCCGTCAACGCCGAAAGCCTGAGAGAAAAGCGGCGCGCCGGGCAAGTGGCGTGGCTCTTCAACCCGCTGCACGCCTGGGTGGCGGTGCGCGACCGCATCATGATCGGCGGCCTGCGCTTCAAGCGCTATGTCGCGGTTTCGGAGCGCGTGAAGCAGGAACTGATCGCGCACTACAATGTGCCGGAAGCGCGCATCAAGGTCATTCCCAACGGTGTCGACCTGTCCCGTTTCAACCCGAACATTGGCAACCGCGAGACCATGCGGGCCGAATTCGGAATACCGGCGGACGCACGGCTTCTGCTCTTCGTGGGCCACGAATACAACAGAAAGGGCCTCGCCTTCGTCATCTCGGCGATGGAGAAGATGACGGATAGCAATCTGTGGCTGCTCGTGGTCGGCTCGGAAAACGGCGACTCCTACAGAGACATGGCCGTTCGCACGGCGGCGCGGATCGTCTTTGCCGGCGAGCGCCGCGACATGGAGATGATCTACCCCATCGCCGACGCCTTCGTGCTGCCTACCGCCTACGAGACCTTCTCGCTCGTGTGCATGGAAGCCATGGCATCCGGCGTGCCGATCTTCGCCACCCGCGTCGGCGGCATCGAGAACTATCTTGCCGACGGCGTCAACGGCTACGCCATCGAGCGGAATGCCGACGACATCGCCGCCAAGCTGACAATGGCCTTTTCGGCCCCTGAAGGTCTTGCCCCCCTGAAAAAAGGTGCAATCGCCACTTCGCTCCGATACAATTGGGACGAGGTCGGAAAGCAGTACATCTCCCTGGCCGAAGAGATCGCGAGCGAGAAATGGCACTGACGTCAGGGCAGGCATGGCAGGCATAGGCGGGAAGCGATCCTGGCGCTGCCTTTCCGCGCTCACCTTGCTGCTGATGCCGACGCTCGCATTCGGCGACGATGCGCCCCTGAGATGGCGGACGGGCGGCGGCAACCTCGTCACCCATCTGACCGGCCCCCCGAGCGCAACCCTGTACCAGGCCCTCGAAGGCGTCGGCGCACGTCTCGGCCGCATGAATTCCTATGGCTGGCGCGATCTTCAGCGCAATCCGATACCGACAAATTTCGACGCCGCCATGCTGGAGGCCCACCGGCATGGCATCTGGCCGATTATGCTGCTGGAATACGAGGGCAGTTACCAGACCCTCGACCCTCCGCAGCCAATCGGCTCCTACGACGACTGGTTCAAGGCCGGGAAGGCCATGGCGGAGCGCTTTCGCCCGGGCGGCGACTGGGCCCGTGAAAACGGGATCGACGACGGCTATGGCGTGACGACATACACGGCAGTCAACGAACCAGACGTGCAGAACACCATCCCTAAACAGGCCTATCACGATGCGATGGAAGGCTTGGCCGACGGCGTCCACTCCGTCGATCCGTCGCTGAAGGTTGTGCCCGCCGGTTTCGCTGCCTGCAATATCGATGGCGATGCAACGCTCAGGGGCTACGGTCCGGCGATCGCCGACCTGTTCGAAAACGGCAAGCTGGACGGCATCGACCTGCACACCTACTACAATTACCAATTCTATCCGTTGACCGCGGGCCGGCAGTTCTCGGCGCAAAACTGCTTCGACAAGATCAAGACGACGCTCGGCATCACCCGCGACATCAATTTCTATGCGACGGAATTCAACGTGACGCGCGAGGGCGAGTGGGAGAACCGCTCACTGATCGCCAGCCTGTTCCTGACGGCGGCCTGGGACAATTTCGGCGTCGTCGGCAACAATGACCGACCCGCGATGGTTCTGGCCTTTCCCTGGAGCCTCCTCGATACCGGTCGCTTCGAAGGCCCCGGCTATGCCATGGCCGCCCGTGAGAACCCCTGGCTTCCGGAAGTTCGCGCCAAGGTGCTGCAGCGCGTCCTGGATATCGCCGGAGACATGCGCTTCGTCTCGGCGGATCCTCGGCACACGGGCATGTTCCATCTCTCAGGCGAAAAGGGCGATCTCTACGTCTGGCAGAACCGGGAAGGCTGGACGGATGCCCCGGGCCACAGCTGGACGCTGACCCTGCCAGACTGGGCAAGACGCGTCGAGCTTTGGGGATATGACGGCCTGCGCAAGGTCGAGGATTGCAGCGGCGGTCCCTACACGTTCGACAACCTCAAGGGTGGCGAGACGCTGATGGTGCGGGTTCTGCGCTGACGCTACCGGCGAGGTGTATCGGCGGCGGCTCGCCAGGCGGCGTAAAGCTGATCGGCGACGACCGGATAGGTGAAGCGCGAGCTGACATTGTCGATGCCGGCCTGAGCCTTGCGCCTGCGCTCCGCCGGATCGCTCGCCAGCCGCGACAGCAGCGAGGCGAGTGCATCCGGATCACGCTGCGGAACGATCCAGCCGCCATCCGCTACGATATCGGGAATGGCGCCGGATTGCGCGCCGATCACCGGAATGCCGCAGCCCTGGGCTTCGATGATGACGCGGCCGAACTGTTCCTTGACCGCGGCCGTCGTATGGGTCAGCAGGATCAGCGCATCGAGCTTCCTCAGAAACTCCGCCACGACTTCGGGCGTGCTCCAGGGCCGGATTGTCACACGGTCTGCGATGCCAAGCGCCTCGGCCTTCTCCTTGAGCTTCTGCTCATAGGGGCCCTCGCCGATCATTTCGAGTCGAATGTCGGCCGGGCTGCGGGCCATCGCATCGAGCGCATCCTGCACGCCTTTTTCTTCCACGAGCCGACCGACATAGCCGATGACCATTCCGGCATCCGCCGGTTCCGGGCGCGGCTTTGCCGGCGAGAAGATGTCTGTGTCGACGCCGTAGCTGATCATGCTGACCGGGCCGTCATACCCCCTCGCGCGGACCACCATGGTCGCATCGTCGCTGCGAGACAGCACATGGCTCGTATGGGCCAGAACGTATTTGCGCATGGTTTCGAAAGGCGGCGGCAGCGTCTTCAGGATGTTCTGGTCCACCTCCATCACCAGCGCCGCATCGCCTTTCAGCAGGCAGGCCTGCAGGGCCACGACGCTCCACGGCTCTTCCCACAGATGGATCACGTGCGGGCGGACCTGCCGGATAAGCTGCGCCAGTCCCCAGTAGCAGTGCAGATACCAGCTGAAGGGGCCGGCATGGGAAAAGAGGATCGGCAATACGTGCATGGTGACGCCGGGATCGTCGCCGGGATCGGCAAGGATGGTGCGGCCGAAATGCCGCCAGCGCCGAGGCACGACGAGATGGACGTCGAGATCGTCGCGTTCGGCGAACGGATGGTAGCGCAGCCGGCCGGCCGGCCGTGACACAGCGGTGTGCGCAATCGAGATGACCCGAAGCTTTTCTTCAGCCATGGCCGAGCATCCTTGCCGCCAGTCCTGTCGCGCCGGACATATGCAATTCGGCAAGCACGAGCTTGCGGTGCGCGCCGTTCAATGTGTTTCGGGGAAAGGCATAGGCAGACGGGCCGCGCCGAACCACGCCCTTCGTGGTCGTCGCCACGCTCTTGTATCCGGCAGCGCGAGCGATGTCGAAGTCCCGCGGGCCGCAATCCTTGGCGCGGCCATAGGGAAACGCGAAATGGTCGACGGGAACGGCGAGCCTTTCCTGCAGCCGTACACGGCTGCCGGCGAGTTCCGCCCTGGCGCCGTCGTCGCTCAGGCTGGAAATGCGTGGATGCATGACCGTATGAGAGCCGATTTCGACCAGCGGATCGTTGGCGAGTTCCGACAGCATTTCCCAGCTGATGGCATGCTTCCAGTGAAGCGCCTGCTCGTCGAGTTCGTTCTCGGTGCAAAACCTGGTGTAGTGCTCTCCCGCCGATGGGCCGTCCCAGCGCTGCTGGACCGCCTGAAAGACCGCCATCTTGCTTTCGATCGAAGAGACATCGACAACCTGTCCGTCCAGGACGACCCGGTCGCGGTTCTGCAAGGCATCTTCCAGCCCCGCGCCCCACATCGGCATCGTTCCGTCCGGGATGCCGGTGGTCACGAACAGAGTGACGGGCACCTGGTGTCGCCTGAAAAGCGGCACGACCGCCTCATAGGTGTCGCGGTAGCAGTCATCGACGGAGAAGTTGACATAGCTGCCGCCGTCCGCGCCGGCAGCCGAAAGGCGGCGGCCTTCCTCAACCGTGACGATCCGGCGACCGCTGGCCTTGAGATATTCCAGCAGCGTGTCGAGAAACTGCAGGTCCAGATAGAAATTGCGGTTCGGCAGCGTTGCCCAGACATCCGGGGCGGCCGCACGGTGAAAGGTAAAAAAGCATCCCCTGGAGCCTAGCAGTCCCTGGATGCGTCTGGCGGCATTCCCGAGCGCCCGAGCGCCAAACGGGAGCCGTGTCTCAATGCGTTCAAGCATCTGGCGTGTTCCCTCTTCTCGATGATACGGCACGGTAGATTTTCGAATAGAAACCGGGGCTCAGCAGCGCGGTGGCGAAAAGCACCGAAGCGCCGTAGCCCAGACCACCGACCAGCAAACGGATGAAGACACCGTCCACATTCGCGACGATCCAGTAGGCGACGGCGGTCATGGCGGCGCCCGGCAACAGCGACACGGCGACGATGCCGAACAGATGCAGGCGCACATTCATAGCCAGGATGCCGGCAAAGCAGAGAACCAGCCCGCGCGCCGTCTCGCCCAGTCCGAGCAGGAAGATGCCGTTATCCGTCGTCTGCTGCAGGTTGGCCGTGGCGATATTGACCAGCAGGTTGACGCTGTAGGCCGCGACGAGAATGCCGGCGGCCAGCATGTTGCGCTTGGAGCCGTTTAAAAGCCGCAGCAGGATCCAGCCAAGCGTCGAGGCCCAGATGCCGACCGAGATGCCGCTGAGGGCCTGGCTTGTCAGGAGCACACCGGTGTCGCCGAAGGCGCCGCGCTTGAACACGAGGCTGATGATATCGGGCGCAAAGACATACATGTAGGCCGAGGCGGGCATCATCAGGATCAACACGAAACGCGTCAGCGTCTTTGCCTGCTCATCGACATTCGTCCCGCCGCCATGGGACAGGACCGCAAGTCCGATGGGCTGCGCGACGAGAAGCAGAGAGCTTTCCGTCAGTGTGCGCGCGTATCCCAACGATGCGATGACCCCGGTGGTCAGGCGCGAGGCCAGCAAGCGCTCGATCCAGATGTTGGCCTGCTCGACCGCCGGCAGCGGCATGAACGGCAGCAGCCGGCGCGCGAAAAGGCGCGTCTCGAACCAGATGCTGGAAAAGCTGAGGTCGTTGAATGCGAGATTGCCCTCGCGCCAGAGCACGAAGATCGCCCAGGCCGCGAGCAGGTTGAACGAGAGCGTGAAGGCAAGCGCCAGAGTGATCGCCTGGTCGGTGAGGACAAGCATGCCGACTCCAAGCATGACGCCGACGTTCAATATGCTGGCGCGGGCATTGGTAAGGCGCGTCTTCGCCAGCACGATCTCCCCCGCCGCGAGCGAATTGATCATCACCGATGCCGGCATGCTGAACGCCATGATGTAGACGAACTGCACGGTCGTCTCTCTCTCCTCGAGCGAGAGGCCGTCGAGCATGGCGTCGACGAGGAGCGTGGCCCCCACGATGGTCGCAACCATCAGCAGGACCGCTATCGCCGTCAGTGCAGCCGTCATGGCGGCCAGCAATTGGGGCGCCCGGCCTTCCTCCTGGGCGTCCCGCATCCTGGGGATGAGGATCGCCGGCACGCTTTCGTTCTGCAGAAACACCATGGGCACGAAGATGATGGTCGTCGCGCTGCGAAAGCTGTCGGCGAGCGCCGCGACACCGATGACATGGGCGACGAGGATTTCGCGCACGAAACCGAGCCCTTTGCTGAACAGCGCTCCGCTCGTCAGGCGTGCCGCCACACGCCGGACAGACGACCCGGTCGCAGGCGACGGGATGCTGGCGCCCACATCATCCGTCATGGCGCGACACCGTCGACAAGCTTCCGAACGGTCTGGCGCATGGTGGCAAGTCCGTAAACCGTTCGGGCCCGTTCGCCGGCAAGCCGCACCTGCTCCCCGAAGGCCGCCGGGTCCGCGAAATAACGCAAAAGTGCGGCAGCCAGCGCCTCCGGATCGCCAGGGACGATCAGCGTGCCGGCTTCTCCGTCGGCAAGGATTTCGGTCGCCGCCCCCGTGTCGGTGGCGATCACCGGCGTGCCGGCCAGCATCGCCTCGACCAGCGTCAGACCGAACGGCTCCGGATCAACGGATGGATGGACGACGACGTCGACGGACTGCATGAGTGCCGGCACGTCGGCGCGCTGGCCGAGAAAGGTGACGCGCTCCTCAAGACCCAGAGCCTTGACCAGGGCCACCAGCCGATCGCGGTAGGCATCCTCGCCGAACAGCGCGCTGCCGACGATGACCAGGCGGACGCCGGGAACCTTCGCCAACGCCTCGATGACGACGTGCTGGCCCTTCCATGGCGACAGACGGCTGAACACCCCGACCAAAGGCCCGTCCGGCAAGCCGAGCGCGTGGCGCTCGACCGGAATTTCGGCGGGCGGCTCGACTCCGTTCGGGACCACGCGGACGAGATCGGCCCGGCCGCCGGCGCTTACGAACGCGTCCGCCGCCGCGCGGGACGGGACGATGACGAGGCTGGCGCGGCGATTGGCGAGTGCAACCTGGATACGGCGCTGGGTGATGCCAAAATGGCGCTCATCGAGAATATCATGCAGATGCCAGACCAGGGGCCGGCGGCGGACGACGGACGCCAGCGCCGACAGCATGAAGGCTTTCTGCGAATTGGCGTAGACGACATCGGCATCCCTGGCTGCCGAGGCGATCGCGGCAGTCAGCCTGACCAGACGGATGGCGAGCGGCAATGCCTTCAGCAGCGATCCGTCACGGCGGATGGCATGGAGCCGTGCTCCGGCCGGCGCCACCGTCACGTCCAGTCCCTGCGCGGCAAGCGCATCGGCCAGAGGACCCGGTTCAAACAGGAAGGCAGCGCCCCTCTCCCAGCCCTTCGTCATGTTGGCGAGCACATATTCGGCGCCGGACATCACGCCGGTCTGGCTGACGAACATCACCTTCGCAATCGTCATCAGGCGATCTCGGTTCCGGCGAGATCATAGCCGTTGGAGGTGTTGTCGTGGATATCGAGCCGAGGGAGGACCACCGTGCCAAGGACATGTCCGCCGGACCTGGCGACGGCAAGCTGGGCCTCGCGCAGAACATCTTCCGTCGCCCCTGCCCGTCCGACGCAGACAAGCGTATCGAAAGGCCGGTCGGCAAACGGCAGGGCACTGACCGTGGATGTGTCGCCGATTGCCGAGGCAGCGCTCATGAGGACGAGATCGTAAGGCTCGGCCCAGTCGACCAGCGTCTGGAACCGGCGCTTGTGGACCGCGCGCGAAAGATCGAGGTCACCGTTGCCGGCAACGATCACATGCAGACCGTGGGTCGCGGTGGGAGCGGCTGCGCGCACGGGATCGAGTTCCCCGGAGAGAATCTCCGAAAGCCCCGGCGAGGCCGCGTGCATGCCGAGCGCTGTCACGAAATCCGCCCGCTTCGGCGAGCATTCGATCGCCAGCACCATCAGGCCGCTTCTGGCGGCAGCCTGGCCGAGGGCCAGTGTCAGAAAGGCCGGCCCCGGGCCGGGCTCGTCCGCCGGCAGGATGAGCATCGGCTTTCCGGCATTGCGCTGCCGCAGGTCGTGCAGCAGGTCCGTCAATGCATCCTGCATGCTCCGGCTTGCCGTGCTTCGCCGCAGGGCGAGGCCGAGCGTCATCGTGCTGGCATCGAGAAGACTCGGCGAAGGCAGGTCGGGCAGAGCGGCAACCAGATCGGCCGGCGTGCTCATGGCGTGGGCCGGTTCGGCCGGCGCGGCGGGTTCGATTTGCGTGGCGGAGACGGTGCCCGAGGAACCGGCGAGAAACTTATGCCCGCCCATCCGGCGAAATGTGTCCCACAAAATGCACGCAAGGCTGGCCAGCATGAGCCCGAGCAGGACCCCGGCGGCGGCAAACAGCGATTTCTTCGGGAAGTAGGGCTTCAGCGGCGTTTCGGCGAGGCTGACGAGACGGGCGCTGCCGGCCAGCGAACGGCGTTCCGTCTCCATCTCGCTGGCGCGCTGGTAAAGCTGCGCGTAGAGCTGGCGCTTGACCTCGACGTCGCGGACCATGCCCTCGATCGAGGATTCGTCCGACGCGGCCGTCGCGGCCGTCGCCTGTGCGGAGTTCATCTGCTGCTGGAGCGCGGCGACCTGTGCGACCGCCGTATCGTAATCCTTCTGGGCGCTGCTGCTGATCCGGTCGATCTCGTCCTGCATCTGCCGCTGCAGGGAGGAAAGCGAGTCCCGCAGCATGAGCAGCTGTGGATGACGCGGGCCGAGGACGGCGCTGCGCGCGGCGAGGTTACGCCTGGCGGTGGAGATCTGCTGCTTGAGATCAGCGACCGTGCGACTGTCGAGGACATTCGATGTCGAAGCCGCATCGCTGCCGTTGCGGACATCGCGGATCGCGTCAAGACGCGCCTGGGCCTGGGCGCGTGCCTGCTCGGCGAGCGCCAGCTGTTGCGCCACGCCGCTCAGCCGTTCCGAACTGATCGGAGCAGTCGCACCGCGAACCAGCCCGTTCTCGCGGCGGTAGGCCTCGATCTTGGCGTCGCTGTCGCGAATTTCCTGGTCGAGATCGGCAAGCTCCTGCCAGAGCCACTTTGCCGCGACTTCGCGGCCGTCCGACATCGACGCCTTCTGGTCGTCGAGATAGGTTTCGACCAGCGCGTTGGCCATGGTCTTCGCCGTCGCCGGCAGAGGCGACCTGTAGGAGACCTCGATCACCCGCGAACGACCGGCCGCACCGGCGCTGTATCGTTTCGCGACATAGTCGGTCAGTTCGGTCGAGGCCGGCTTGAAGTCCAGGCACTTGCTGTCGCCGACCGCCCGGCATTCCGCCATGACAGCGTCGTAGACGCCGGGCTGCTGGGCGGCCATGCCGAGCAATCTGGACGATTCCAGAATGACGACCTGGCTTTCCAGATCCGCAGGATCGCCAAGTTTCTGCGACCAGGCGTCGGCCGTTCGCGTCAAAGCGGGATCGGGCTCAGCCAGGATGACGGAGCCGGTGGCGACATATTTGGGGGTGACGGTGTAGGCTACCAGGATCGCCAGGGCGGAGACGCCGAGAAAGGTCGCCGCGAACAGTAGCCTATGCCTCCAGAGAGGCACAACGAACTCGAACGGAAACGGCAGCGGCCCATCCGTCTGCACCCGATCTTCCGCTTTTGTTCCGCGACGCAACATGCTTTTATCCAATATCGGTCACTGTTTCGGCGACGTGCGATTGCACATGATCGGTCGATTTATACGTGGAAATGGTTTCCTGAACGTAAGTGACGAGCTCTTGCCTGAAGCGTTCGGCAGAAAAGCGGGAAGCCTGCGACTGGCAGGCCGCCGCTGAAAACTCGGATTCCCTGTCGATAAACTCGCCTACCGTCGCCGCAATCGCCACCGGATCAGGCGTATCGAAGAACAATCCCGTCTTGCCGTCAACGACCGTTTCGCAGGAGCCGCCACGGCGAAGCGCGAGCACCGGCGTTCCTTCCGATTGCGCCTCGACCGAAATGATGCCGAAGTCTTCCTCGGCGGCGAAGATGAAGGCACGGGCGCTCGCCATCAGGTCGCGGAGCGCCGCATCGGAGACGAAGCCGGCGAATTCCACGTTCGGCGTTGCGATCTTCTTCAGTGTGGCGGCCTGTGGCCCCTCGCCGGCGACGATCAGCCTCTGGTCCGGCAGCGTCGCAAACGCCCGGACGATCTGCTCGATGTTCTTGTATTCGACGAGCCGGCTGGCTGCCAGGAAATAGCTGCCGCGCACGGCGGGCTCCGTCCGTTGCGACAGGAGCACCGGCGGGTAGACGACCCTTGCCTTGCGGCCATAGACCTTGCGGATCCGGCGGGCGATGAAATGCGAGTTTGCCAGCATCAGATCCGGACCGTTGGCGGTTCTGGTGTCCCAGACCCTGATCCAGTGCAGGAGTATGCGGGCAATCACGTTTTTCAGGCCGCCGCCATTCTTCGCGAGATAGGAATGCTGCAGATCCCACGCATAGCGCATGGGCGAGTGAACATAGGCGATATGCACCTGGTCGGGGCCGGTCAGAACGCCCTTGGCCACCGCGTAGCTGCTGGAAATGATGAGGTCATAGGGGGACAGGTCGAACTGTTCGATGGCTATCGGCATCAGCGGCAGGAAGAGCCGGTGCGAACGGCGGACGAACGGCAGTTTCTGCAGGAAGCTCGTATGGGTCTCGGATATGCCGATCTTCGCCCTGTCCTCGGGCGTCAGGAAATCGAACAGCGAGAAGACATCGGCGTCCGGATAACATTGGATGATTTCATGCAGGACGCGTTCGGCGCCACCAATCGTATACAGCCAATCGTGCACTATTGCGACGCGCATCCTGCGGGAACCTCGATTTATAAGACTTCACTGCCGCCCATTCTCAAATAATTTCAACAGGAAGGGCACAGATCAGAGCATTGTCACATTCCCATACAGGAAATTCATGAATTTGAATTTAATTGTGTCCAATCGCGAACTTTTCGCAACTTTTGCGGGTCATGTCGAGACGGCGTCGGCAACGTCCGAAATCGCGTTCAAGATCGCCTTGCGGGCATGCGCCGCACTCATGGTGTGTTCGGCGTCAGGCACGATGCGTACCTCGGCATTGTCACAATCCTGCGGGCGGCGACGTCCGAAATAGCGCGCCAGTTCGTCCAGGCCGCCGTCGTTTTCGGCATAGACCAGGACGGTGCGCACGCCACGCGACCGAAGGGTTTTGGTCTGCTCCCTCACGATGCGATAGAGGCCCGTGCCCAACAGACGCTGGAGGCATGCTCTGATCTGGGTGCAAAGCACGCGTCGCGCCTTGGCGGCAACGGCGCCCAGGGCCAGGCGACCGGACATCACGTCCTTCACCAGATCCAGGGACAGGGCCCGGCGGCGATAGACGCTGATCGACGATGTGCCTTGTGCAAGGACCTCTTCGACCGTTTCATCGACTCCGATCGCCAGGCGCGGCGTGTTGACGGCGACCAGGCCGCGGACGCGAGCATCCCGTATCGCCGCCTGCAGCGCGGCATATCCGCCGCTGCAGCTCCCCGAGAGGACGACCGGTCCGAGGTTCAGTCGCTCGGCGCAGGCGACCGCGTCGACGACATCCATGATGGGCTTTTGATTGTAGAAGATCGGCGCATCCGTTCGAGCGCTGTCGCCGATGCCGCGGATGTCGATGCGCAGGGTCGACACCCCGCGCCCGGCCAGATTTCGCGCAAACTCCACATGCATGCGCGACCAGCCGACGTGATAGTTGTCGCCCGAGTTCAACAAGACGACAATGGCGCGGGACGGCACAGCCTGGGGTTTGCAGACAACGCCGAAAAGCCTCTCTTCGGGACCGAAGACGACCGGCTCTTCCAGGAATCCGTGCCCCTTCAGCTGCCGCACGGCCGATCGCGCCCCTGCTCTTGCGAGTTCCGGCGCCCTGCCGGGGATGGAGCCGCTTGGTACCAAGGCGGTCAGCCATGCCTGCAGATGCCGGAAGGCAGCAATCGGCGTGACCGAAGACCGGTTATGGGCGAAGAAGCTCTCGTAGCCTTCATAGTCAGCCCGTGTGACATCGAAGCCGGCGGCCACCAGCCGCTCCGGCCATTCGGTCGCCGCCCGCGTTCCCTCCCGCGACATCGCGAGAACGGGCAGCGCGGGACGCTGCGTGCCGTCGTCGATCCTAAGGGCCGCAATTTCAGCGGCAAACGTGCGGGCGATGCGAAAGCCGGCAACCTCGATGACCGTTTCGTCCGATACCGGAGAAATGTCCAGAAACGAGCTCATCATCTTGCCCATGAGGTCAAGCTCGCGCAGGCCCGCCTTGCCCTCGTTCTGCGGGGCCATCATCACCACCGCCTCTGCGGAAAGGCGTTCGGCCAGATGCGGCGCAAGGAGCCCGCCCATGCCGTGACCGAGGACAACCAGCTTCTTGATGCCGTGCAGGCCCCTGAGATAGTCGGCAGCGCCCGCGGCGGCATTCGTCCAGCGATCGAGCGACATGTCGCGACCGGTATCGCCCAGACTGTCGCCGACGCCCGGCCAGTCGAAACGCAGGCAGCAGTAGCCGGACCCGGCGAGCATCACGGCCAGTTCCGCCCATCCGCGCCGGATGGTGAACTCCTCGAATCCCCAGGCCGGCATCATCAGCACGGCCGTGCTGCCGCCACCATCGTGGATAAATCCCGTGCAGTCACCGATGACCAACGGCACGCCGAATTCGCGACTTTGGCCGCTCACCTTGACATTCATGTTCACGCTTCAAACCCGAAGATGCAGATCGTTGGCCGCATTTTGAGGTTGAAGTCCGAACATTCCGTTTACGTGCAGCCTGCCCCCGGGCCAGGACACCCTCTCCCCGTTCGGCCCCTGCCGACCGTTACGAGACCGCCAGGGGATAGTGACAGGCGACGCGGCGGTTGCCGTCGATCGCGGAGAGAACCGGCCGCTCCTGCCGGCATTTGTCCGTCGCATAGGGACAGCGCGGCGAGAACTTGCAGCCCTTCGG
This sequence comes from Rhizobium sp. PAMB 3174, assembly GCF_052908375.1. Taxonomy (NCBI): domain Bacteria; kingdom Pseudomonadati; phylum Pseudomonadota; class Alphaproteobacteria; order Hyphomicrobiales; family Rhizobiaceae; genus Rhizobium; species Rhizobium sp. PAMB 3174. Next base: position 2,545,634 of record NZ_CM128608.1, read on the forward strand.
CGGATCGAGCGGGCTCGGGATTTCACCGGTCAGGATGATGTGCTGGCGCTTGCCGCGGTTCTTCGGCTGCGGGATCGCCGAGATCAGCGCCTGGGTATAAGGATGGCGCGGCGCGGCAAACAGCGCGTCGGCATCCGCCAGTTCGACGATCGAGCCCAGATACATCACCGCCACCCGGGTCGACACATGCCGCACGACGGCAAGGTCGTGGGCGATGAAGACATAGGTGAGGTTCAGCCGTTCGCGCAATTCGCTGAACAGATTGACGATCTGCGCCTGCACCGAGACGTCGAGCGCCGAGACCGGTTCGTCGGCGACGATCAGCTTCGGTTCGACGGCCAGCGCGCGGGCAATGCCGATGCGCTGGCGCTGCCCGCCGGAAAACTCGTGCGGGTAGCGGTCGAGATATTCGCGGCGCAGGCCGACAAGGTCCATCAGCTCGGCAAGCCTTGCCTCGATCTCGCCCGGCGGCCTGAGCTTGTGGATCGCCAGCACCTCGCCGATAATGTCGCGCACGCGGCGGCGCGGATTGAGCGAGGCGGACGGATCCTGGAAGATCATCTGCATCTTGCGCCGCGCCGGTTTCAGCTCCCCCTCGCCGGCCCTGGTGATGTCCGCGCCATCGAAGGTCAGCGTGCCGGAGGTGATGTCATAGAGCCTTGTGAGACAGCGGCCCAATGTCGACTTGCCGCTGCCGGATTCGCCCACCAGTCCAAGCGTTTCGCCCGGATAGACGTCGAGCGAGATGTCCTCGACCGCATAGAGCGTCCGGCCGGAGCCCGGCATGATCGTCTTGCCGACGGTGAAGTGCTTGGACAGCGACCGCGTGGACAGGAGCGGCGCTTTTTCGGCATGCAGGGTCATGCGGGTTCCTCGAGGGACAGGATGGAGGCGCGCAGTGCTTCGCGTTCGGGGGACTGCAGGACGCAGAGCGCGGACTGCTGGCCGGAGGTCTGCAACGGCGGCCGGTCGGCGCATTCCGGCCGGGCGAAGCGACAGCGCGGCTCGAAGCCGCAGCCCGGCGGAATGTTCTCCGGCGTCGGCGGCATGCCGGGGATCGCCGGCAGCTTGTCCATGCGCGCGCCCGTCAGCGGCGGGATAGAGGCGAGCAGGCCCCAGGTGTAGGGGTGCATCGGGTTGGAGAACACCTCCTCCGTCGTGCCGCGCTCGATGATGCGGCCGGCATACATGACGTGCACCCGGTCGGCGACTTCGGCAACGACGCCCATGTCGTGGGTGATCAGGATGATCGCCGAGCCAAAATCCTTGCGCAGCTTCAGGAGCAGATCGAGCACCTGCGCCTGCACGGTGACGTCCAGCGCCGTCGTCGGCTCGTCGGCAACGAGAAGCTTCGGATTGCAGGAAAGCGCCATGGCGATGACGGCGCGCTGGCGCATGCCGCCGGAAAGCTGGTGGGGATAGCGGTCGACGGCTTCCGCAGGATTGGCGAGACCAACCTCGCCGAGCAGTTCGATCGCCCGCAACCGTGCGGCGCGCTTCGAGATGTTTTCATGGGCGCGGATCTGTTCGGCGATCTGCCAGCCGATCGTGTAGACCGGGGTCAGCGCCGTCATCGGATCCTGCGAGATGAGGCCGATCTCCTTGCCGCGCACCCGGCGCATTTCCCGTTCGCTCATTTCCAGGATGCGCTTGCCGCGGAAAGCGACGGCGCCGTCGACAAAGGTCGTGCGCGGATCGTGCAGGCCGAGAAGCGAGAGCAGCGTGACCGACTTGCCGGAACCGGATTCGCCGACGATCGAGAGGATTTCGCCTTCCCTGACCTTGAAGGAGACGTCCTGGATGGCGCGGGCGCGACCGCGATCGGTGGCAAACGAGACCGAGAGGCCCTGCACGTCGAGAAGAATGGGGGGTTCGCTGTTCGTCATGGTGTCAGGCTCCCCTCACCCGCGGATCGATGAGGACATAGACCATGTCCACGACGGCATTGGCGACGACCACGAAGAACGAGGCGTACATGACGGTCGCGAGAATCATCGGCAGGTCGAGGTTGAGCAGCGCCTGGTAGGTCAGCCGGCCTATGCCGTTCAGGCCGAAGACGACTTCGGTGAGCAAGGCCGCGCCGCCGACCAGCACGCCGAAGTCGAGGCCGAACATGGTGACGAAGGGGATGAGCGAGGTGCGCAGCGCATGGCGGAGCATGACCCGCACCGGACCGAGCCCCTTGGCGCGGGCCGTGCGGATGAAATCCTCCTGATAGGCTTCCACCAGATTGGCGCGCAGCACGCGGCCGTAAATGCCGATATAGAGGGCGGCGAGCGTGAACCACGGAATGATCAGCGTCTTGAACCAGCCCCAGGGATCGGTCGAGAACGGCTTGTAGCCGAGGCCCGGCACCCAGGAGAACAGCCAGGTGTCATGAAAGCGGCTCTGCGAGACGAGGTTCATCATCTCGCCGAACCAGAAGACCGGCATGGACACGCCGATCAGCGCCAGCACCATCAAGCCCCGGTCGATGAAGGTGCCGCGCGTCATGGCGGCGATGACGCCGACCGTTATGCCGCCGACCACCCACAAGACCGCCGCGCCGAAGACCAGCGACAGCGTGATGGGTGCGGCCGACAGGACCTGCGGGACGACCTTCAGGCCGCGATTGACGAAGGAGGTCAGGTCCTGGGTGACGAACAGCCGCTTCATCATGATGGCGTATTGCACTGGCAGCGGCCGGTCGAAGCCGAAGTCCTTGCGGATCGCCTCGACGGTTTCCTGCGCGGCATTGCGGCCGGCGATGCGGGCGGCCGGATCGGCACCTGGCGTGGCAAAGAAGATGAGGAAGACCAGCGCCGAGATGCCGAACATCACGAAGATCATCTGCAGGAGGCGCTGAAGGAGAGCAATGGCCATGGTGATCTCCTCAGCCGATCTTGGTCTTGGGATCGAGCGCGTCGCGCACGCTGTCGCCAAGCACGTTGAGGGCCAGCACGGTCAGGACGATGGCGAGGCCGGGCGCAAGCGCCACGACCGGGCGGCTGTAGAGCAGCGTCTGCCCGTCCTGGATGATGGTGCCCCAGCTGGCATCCGGCGCCTGCACGCCGATCGACAGGAAGGAGAGCGCGGATTCGGTGACGATGTTGAGCGCCATCATCAGGGGAATATAGACAATCAGCGTCGTCGTGACGTTCGGCAGAATGTCCTTGAAAAGGATGCGCCAGCGCGGGATGCCGAGGCCCCTGGCCGCCAGCACGAACTCGCTTTCCTTCAGCGTCAGCACCCGCCCGCGGATCGGCCGGGCGATATAGGGCACGTAAATGATGCCGATGATGCCGATCGGCAGCAGAAGGCTGCCGGAGGTGATTTCGATCGGGCCGATGGAGATCCCTTGCGAGATCAGGACGATGGAAAGCGAGATCGCCAGCAGGTAGACCGGGAAGGCCCAGAGAATGTCGAGAATGCGCGACAGGACCATGTCCGTAACGCCGCCGAAAAAGCCGGCCGTGATGCCGACCAGCGCGGCGAGCACCAGACAGATGGCGGTGGCGGAGCCGGCGATCAGCAGCGAATTGCGGCCGCCGTAAAGCAGCCGGGCGGCGACGTCGCGGCCTTGCGCATCCGCGCCCAGAAGATACTGCGCCTGCCATGTCGGGCCGATGGGGGTCACGCCGAGCCCGAGCCCTTCTGTTGAGGCCTGCATGATCTTCGTGCGCTTGCCGTCGATCATGATCTTGCCGCTCAGATTGGAGCGGAATGGATCGGTGCCGGAAACGTGGCTCGCATAAAGGGGTGCTGCGAGGCTCGAAAGAATGATGACGAGCAAGATGACGGCGGCGGTAATGGCCGAGCGGTCGGACTTGAGAATGCGCCATGCCCTTTGCCAGGGGCTTTGGCCGCCCCTTGCCACGGGCGCGCCTGCGGCTCCGCCTTCTTCCATATCGTCAGTCATGACTGATGCTTGCGACACTGTATCTTCCTTGAAGGGCCGGCTGTTCGAAGGACCGGTCCGAAGCCGGACTGGGCCCGCTCGCAAATCGGGGCGAGACTTGCGACATTGACCTGTCATCCGGCCCGGAGGCCTTCTTCGCGGTCAAAAGAGGGGAAACGCCCGAAGACCGGGCGTTTCCCGTTTCAATTACTTCACCCAGGACTGGCTGATGACCCAGCGGAACTGGTTGGAGAAGATGAAGTTGCCGACGCGGGCCGAGGTGAAGTCGACGTTCTTCGGCGTGAACAGCGGCGCCAGCGGAGCCTGTTCCATGAAGGCGGTATCGATCTTCGCCCATTCGGCATTGGCGCCGTCCGGATCGGTGATCGACTGGGCCATGGCGGCCTTCATCTTGGCATCGAGATCCTTGTTGCAGTAGCCGGCGATGTTGATCGAGGAATCGCTACCGGGCGTAAACGATGCGCAGGACAGGAGCACATTCAGGAAGTTCGAAGCGGCCGGATAGTCCATGTACCACTGCGAGACGCTGATCTGCACCTTGTTCTCGGTGTTCTGGATGTAGGTGAACTGGATGTTCGGCGAGATGGCCTTGACCGTCGCGTCGTAGCCGAGTTCGGACAGAACGCTCTGGATGTAGGTGCCGATGGCGCGCGAGGTGGCGTTATCCTCGGCGATCACGGTGACCTTCTGGCCGGCCGTGCCGGATTCCTTGACCAGTTCCTTGGCCTTCTCCATGTCGGGTGCCGACCATTCCGGACCCGGGTCCTGCGTGTAGAGGCAATTGTCGACATGGCCGGGGAAGTCCGGCGGCAGGATCTGGCAGACCGGCTGGGCGAGCACGTCGCCGCCGAAAAGGCCGACCAGCGCATCACGGTCGATCGCATAGTTGACGGCCTGGCGGACGCGGACGTCATCGAACGGCGCCAGGTTGGTGTTCATCGGTGCGTACCAGAAGGCGGCCAGCGGATTGACGTGGACCTGGCTCGCATACTTCGTGCCGAGTTCCGGCAGGCGGTCGGCCGGCGGCGTGTCGAACATCCAGTCGACCTGGCCGTTCTGGATGGCGTTGATCGCGGCTTCCTCGGTCATGCCGAAGCGGTAGACGATCTCGTCCGGATAGCCGTCCGGCTGGGCGTCGATGCTCCATTCCTTGAATTCCGGATTGCGCTTCAGCACCATCTTGTCGTTCGGATCGTAGCTGGCGATGACATAGGCGCCGGTGCCGGGAGGCGCTTCGGTGCCGAGATCCTTGGCGGCGGTGTCGGCCGGCAGGATGGTCGCATGCGGGACGGCGAGCTTGTCGAAGAATTCCGAATCCGGATCGACCAGATGGAAGGTGACCGTGCCGGCCGCGTCATCGCCCTCGATGCCGCCTTCGAGCGTGCAGGTGGCGCCGTCCTTCAGGCATTTGTCGGCGCCGACGATGTTGTTGTAGAAGCTGCCGGAGGTCGGGCCGTTGATCTTGAAGATGCGCTGGAACGAGGCGACGACGTCAGAGGCGGTGACGTCCTTGCCGTTCGAAAACTTGATGCCCTTGCGCAGCTTGAAGACGTAGGTCTTGCCATCGTCCTGGGGCTCGGGCAGAGCCTCGGCGAGATCCGGGACGATCTCGAAGCCTTCCTTGCGGTCGGCCTGCTTGAACTTCAGGAGACCGTCATAGGTCATCTGGAAAACCTGCCAGAACTGCGCCGTGTAGTTGATCATCGGATCGACGGTGCCGGCGGCGGAGACGGCCGACAGCGTCATGGTGCCGCCGCGATGCTCCTGCATCAGCTGGGCGCGGTCTTCGGCGCGGGCGCCGGAAGAGAGCGCCGTCTGGGCAAGAAGGGCGGCGGCCAGAAGGCCCGCGCCTTTCAGTGAAGTCCATTTTCTGTGGTGCATCATGTTCCCTGTTCCTTATCGTTCGTGAGCTTGTCTGTTGAAACGTCGCGGCGCCTTGGCGGCGCTCGTGGTTATGCTGCCTTCTCGTCGAGGAAGGCCCCGACAACGGCCATGCAGGCCTCCCGTTCTTCCACATGCGGCATGTGGCTGGACTGTTCGAAAATGGTCCAGCGCACGTCCGGAATCTCGTCGGCAAAAGGCTGGACACAGGCTTCGGTCGCCTCGTCGAAGCGGCCGGAAATCAGCAACACCGGCACGTTGATGGTGCCAAGCCGCCCGACGATGGACCAGTCCTTCATGGTGCCGATGACGTGGAATTCGTTCGGGCCGTTCATCGTGTGGTAGACGGTCGGATCCTGGTCGATCGCATCGAAGGTGCGCTTGACCTCCGGCAGCATCGGCACGACGCGGCAGACATGGCGCTCGTTGAAAACGTCGGTCGCCGCCTTGTATTCGGCGGTGTCGGTGGTTTCGGCCTGTTCGTGCTTCAGAAGCGTTGCCTGAACGTCGGCTGGCAGCTCTTCGCGCAGGCGATTGGCCTCCGAGATCCAGGTCTTCATTGCGGCAGGCGAATTTGCGATCACCAGCGCCTTGAGGCCGGCCGGCTGGTCGACGGAAAATTCGGCGCCCAACATGCCGCCCCAGGACTGGCCGAGCAGGCAGTAGCCGTCGCGGATGCCGAGGTGATCGATGAGGTTGTGCAGTTCCTTCTTGAAGAATTCTACGGTCCAGAAATCGCCGCCCTTTTCCGGCAGATGCGTGGACTTGCCATTGCCGACCTGATCGTAGTGGACGACCGCACGGCCTGTCGCGGCGATATCCTTGAAGCTGTCGACATAGTCGTGCGTGCAGCCGGGGCCGCCATGGGCGACGATCAGCGGCGGCTTGCCGGATTTCAGGTCTCCCGTGACCCGGTACCAGGTCTTGTATTCTCCGTAGGGCGCATAACCTTCAACGACTGACACGAACGATGTCTCCTGTGCTTTTCTAGTTTCTCAGGCGCCCGTCAGGGTACGCCCGTCATTGTTGCAAATGGCTTCCGCCGCTTCCTCGACGGTGATGCGCCAGGTCATGGCGAAGGCGCGCAGACGCTTCATGGCGCTGGCTTCGTCCTCGCCGCATTCCTGCATCAGCTTGACAACGGCGCGCACGACCACGGGGCGCTGGCGCAGCCGGCCTTCGAGCGACCGGATGTCGTCTTCCTGGGCGCGGGCGTTTTCGTAGGCGTGGGCGGCAATCAGCAGGGCGCTGTAGGCGCCGGTCGAGCCGATCGGCTTCAAAAGATGGGCGTTGGATCCCTGCGACAGCGCCCATTCGATCCGCCCCGGCGCTTCCGAGCCAATGAGCGCGATGACCGGCATCGGCGCATGGCCGGCGGGCCAGGGAAACTGTCCGTCATGGCCCATGTCGGCGTCGAAGAACACGACGTCCGCCTCGATATCCGTCTCCAGCAATTGCGGCCAGACGACCCGGACATGGATGTGCAGGGCCTCGAGCTGGCGCTGCAGCGCATCGACGGCCGGATGCGGGCGGTGGAGAATGACGGCGTGCCAGCCGGCGAGCGTGGGTCTCTTGCGCTGGTTCATTTGACCACCGTGAGAGAGGGCCTGGAGATGTCGCCCGGCGCTTCGCTGCGGACCATCAGCGGCGGAAACTGCACGTCGGCGCAGACCAGATAGGGATCGGCCGGCACCGCCTCCGGAGCGCTTTCGAGGATCTCGAATTCGCAGCCGCCGTTCGACCTGCCGAGAAGCGGGCGCAGGGCGGCGTGATGCGTCTTCGGATCGATCTTCAGCGGACCGAGCGGCGTCGAAAACAGGCGCGACGTCACCATTTCGCGGATCGCGCGCGGGTCGTCGGTCGCCGCATCGGCAATCGTCTGGGCAAGGATGGAGACGGCCATGTAGGCGGACACATAGGGCGAGCCCATGGTGCGGACGCCGTGACGGCCGGCCATGCGCGCCTTGAAGTCGCGGTTTTCAGGCGTGTCCAGTCCATCGAAGTAGATCGACGTGGTGATATGGCCCTCGGCGGCCTCGCCAAGCCCGGCGAGATCGCTTTCCGTCATGTTGCAGGACAACACGGGGCGGACGGAATGGGAGAATTGCGGGTCCTGGCGACCGAGCGCGCTGTAGGCCTTGATGAAGGCGTTCGACGACTGGCCGACGAGATTGCTGAGGATGAAATCCGGCTTCTTCTCACGGATCTCGGCGATCAGATGCTCGACTTCCGCCGAACCGAGCGGCACGTAGCGTTCGGCGAGCACCTCGCCGCCGGCGGCCTCGGTGAATTCGCGGGCGATGCGGCCGATTTCCCAGCCCCAGATATAGTTCGAACCGATCACGAAGGGCCGGCCGCCATAGCGCGGGAAGGCATATTCGAAGAGCGGCAGCAGGTGCTGGTTCGGGCAGGCGCCGAGATAGATGACCTGATCGCTCGCCTCATAACCCTCATAGGGAAATGCGTACCAGAGCAGCGCGCCGTGGCGTTCGACCACCGGCAGCACTTCCTTGCGGCTCCAGGAGGTGATGGTGCCGATGACATGGCGGCAGTTGGCATTGCGGATCGCGCCATCGGCAAGCGACGCGTACTTCTCGGCACTGCCGCGCGGGTCGGCGATGACCGGTTCCAGCCGGAAGGCAAAGCCGGCATCCGCATTGACTTCCGCGATCGCCGCAAGCGCGCCATCGATAGCTTCCTGCCCCAGCGCCGCGTAAGGCCCCGACGAGGAGTAGAGAAGACAGACGGGGATCAGGTCACGCGTGCTCAAGCGGCTTACTTTCACAAGAAGGACGAAAACAGCAGGCCCAGAAACGACAAAAGCCCCGACACGTTCCTGGGGAACGTAAATCGAGGCTCGCTTGCCGTGGCGTCCAGTGCCTATGTTGGTCACGACGATATGATCAGATTAAATTTCGGTCAATATGGATTTTTGCTTATTTTTAATACAACCATGACGCGGAGCCGCGCTCGTCCGGCGCACTCAGCCCGGCGGCAGGACCGGCCACATCGCCTCGATCCGTCCACCGGAAAAGACGGCCAGCGGACCGAACTGCTGCATGACCGCCTCGCTCTGCGTCGGGCGGAAGAAGGTGAACTCGTCGGGCGCGAGGGGGCAGTCGTCCGGCAGTGCCATGAGCTGCTGATTGGAGGAAAGCCCCCAGATACCGCTTTCCTTCATGCCGGCCGGATGAACCGGCTTCGCCATCCATTTGCCGCCATAGAGAAAGCAGCCCTTTCTCGGGAACAGCCGAAGAGCCTGCAGCAGGCGAGTGATCGCGAGCGGCCCCGGCAACCGGGTGTCCAGAACCTTCAGCACCGGCGTGGCGATGAACAGCGCGGGCTTGAGGGCGGCAAGCGAGGGAAGGTCGAAATCCGTTGGCTTGACGAAGGCCGAGCCGACGGAGATCTCGTTGGCAGCACCCGCGTCCCCGAGCGCCAGCACGGTCTTGCTGCCGCCGGTGTTGAGGATGCCGCGGCAGTCCGGCGGCAGGGCGGCAGCGAAGGCGGCAATGCGGGCGGTGACCTTTTGCGCCTCGCCGGCTGGCCCGCCGAACAGACCCGGAATTTCCGGAACATGCGCCTCATATGCCATCAGGCCTTCGAGCTTGAGACCGCCCTGCCCTGTCACCCTTTGCGCCGCGATACGGACCGCGTCGGGTGTCTCGAACCCGCCCCGGTGCATGCCGGTATTGACTTCGAGCGCGATGCGGAAGGTCATTCCTCGCTCGGCCGCCAGCCGCGCAAAGGCATCGAGCCGCTCGACAGTATCGACGAGGAATACGGTGCGGGCGACCAGCCTTTCGGCCTCGTCCGCGCCGGCCTGCGACAGCAGCGACGCCAGCGCACCGGCCGGCAGCGGTTTGCCGTAGAGAATGTCCGCGTCCGGAAAAGCTTCCAGCACAGCCAGGGTCACCGGCAGATGGAAGCTCATGATCCGCGTCGTGCCGGTCCTGGCCATCAGATGGGACAGCAGCGGGATCGACGGCAGCGACTTGTCGACCAGCCGAAGCGGCAGGCCCCGGGGCTTGCCGCGCAGCAGCACGTCGATATTCCCGTCCAGCCGGTCGCGGTCGAGAACCAGCGTCGGGCGGAAAATGCCCGCCTCGCGGAGGGCGGTGCCAAGGCGCTCGAAATACGCGGCGTCCGTCATCGTCCGACGCCGAGAAGGCGGGCGATGTAGGGCGAGACGAAGCGGTTGTCCGGATCGATGTCGCGGCGAACCTCCATCGCATCCTTGAAGCGCGGATAGATCGCGGCGAGGTCGGCGGCTGTCAGGTTGTGCATCTTCCCCCAATGCGGCCGGCCGCCATACTTGCGGAAGACGGTCTCCGCCGCGCGGAAGAACGCCGTCGGGCTCTCGCCGACATCGTGATGCACGGCAATCGAGCAGGTCTTGCGGCGATAGAACGGGCTCAGCCAGAACTCGTCGGCCTGAACGGTCCTGACCTCGATCGGGAAATAGACCTCCGGGAACTGCCTTTCCGTCAGGCGGATGATCTCGGCGAGCGCCCTTGCCCCTTCCTCGAAGGGGAGATGATACTCCATCTCGTTGAACTTGGTCTTCCGGTCGGTCACGTAGACCTTCATCCATTCGCCGGAAAATTCCTCGTCGGAGAGCTTCGCCATGGCCGAGCCGATCAGCTTGCGCCTCAGCCACGGCACACGCTTGAGGAAGGTGCGCAGCAGCTTCAGCGTCGCCAGACCGTCCTCATCTTCCTCCGAGACCTGGAATTCGCCGGGCTTGTCGGTGAGGTTCAGCATCTGGTGCAGGGCATGGCTGGCGAAGGGGATGATGAAAAGCTCCGCCGAGCGGTGGGACGACATCAGGCTTTCGAAATCCCGCAGCATGTCGCCGACTGGAATGACCGTGCGGCGGCGGCGCAGGCGGTAGGCCGGCACGTTCTGCAGCGTGACTGCCGTCAGCGCACCGAAGACGCCGAGCGTCACGCCGGTCGCGTGGATCATCTCCTGGTCACGGTCGGCGGTGTATTCGCGCAACGCCCCGCGGCCGTCGGCAAAGCGCATCGAGCGCAGCAGCGTGTGATAGGCACCAAGCGACAGACCGGAACCATGGGTGGCGGTGCCGAGCGCGCCGGCGATCGCCTGCTTGTCGATATCGCCCATGTTGGGAAGCGCCTGGCCGATGCCGGCCAGGAGGCCGGTCAGCTGCGACAGTTTCGTGCCGGCGCCGACCGTTGCCGTCGACTGCGCGGCGTCGTGCGCCAGCAGGCCGGAAAAGGCCGACATGTCGAGGATCGTTCCCTCGCTGGCAACCAGCGGCGTGAAGGAATGGCCGGAGCCGATGATCCTGAGCGGACCCGGAGCCGCTTGAATGGATGCGCTAAGATCGTCTTCGTTCCGCGGCGCTTCGACCGATTGCGGGCGGGCCGTCACGGCGCCGGACCAGTTGTTCCAGATGCGTGCTGCCGGGGTCTGCGCCATCATCGCGCCTTCCAGGTCTGCGCGGTTGCGGGACGGTAGCCCATGACGGAGAGGACGACTGCGGCGACCGACAGGAGCGCGCAGACCGCGGCAAACCAGGCGACCGGTGTCGAAGCGCCGGCATCGGCGAAGACAGAAGCGCCCGCCGGCCCGAGCGCCGCCCCCGTCAGCTGCGCCGCCGGGACGAGAAGCGCGGTCTGTCGCGTCTCATCCGCATCGATGGTCAGGCGGATCTGGAAGGGAACGACGAACAGCCAGATGAGGCCGGTCAGCATTGTCACCAGCCAGAAGATGCCGACCGACGGCTTCTCCGCGATGACCATGGCGACGGCGAAGCCGATGAGGCTGGCGGCGACCAGCACGGGCCGGAACCGCAAGCGGTTCTCGATGAAGGTCGCGCACAGCGCGCCGACGATCTGCGCGCCGAGGCTTGCCGACACCATCAGGCCGACGACGGACGCCGGAATGCCGGCATCGGCGCCCAGCGGCTCGAGAAAGGCCCAGATCGAGCCGAGGAACATGTAGAAGAACAGGATGCTGGCGAGCGCCAGCAGCGGCCGGGCACGAAACACCCCGCTGGCGCCCCCACTTTCCGACTTCGGCAGTTCGCCATAGGCGCCCGGCAGGAACAGGGCCGCGGCGATCGACGCGAGCGAGACGACGGCCAGCGTTTCGAAGCCGCCGAAGGAGCCGAGGCGCGGTACGATGACAAGCGCCAGCGGGATCGCCAGAAGCGCCTGCACGATCGTCTGCAGCGAGACGAAATAGCCGCCGAAGCGTCCGGCATTCCTGGAGCGGGCGATCAGCTCCACCGCGAAGGCGACGAGCGCGCCCTGGGCGAGGCCGGCAAGCCCGCGCCAGAGGATGATCATCGCCGGCGTCATGGCAGCGGCGGTCAGATGGTCGAAGAGTGCTGCGAGCGCGAGGATGACCGCCGCCTTCACGCGAAGCGCGCGGCCGCCGATCAGGAAGGCCGTCATGATCGAGCCGAGGCCGATCGCCAGCATTTCCACGGTCGCGGCAAGCGCCAGCTGATCGAAGCTGACGCGCTGCTCCTCGAGGAGCGCGCCGAGCAGGATCGGCTGCAGACCGAGGATGAGCAGGCCGCAGGTGCCGACCCAAAGTGCCGCAAATTGCGCGGGACGGCCGGGATTGCCCACCAGCCAGTCCCTGTTACCGGTTTCTATCACCATTGCTTTACGTTCCCCTGTTACCGGCTGCCGGGTTGTTTTCTTTTAGGCATTCCGGTTAAAGCTGACACAGTGTCAGTTTTTAAGCTGATATCGACAAACCGAGTTTGTCAACTCGGAAAAATGGAGGCCGAAGTGGCGAAGGGGCAGAAGACGTTGCGGCGACAGCCACGGCAGGAACGCAGCCGCGAGCGCGTCGAGGACGTGCTCAAAGGCGCCATGGCGCTGATCGGCGAAAAGGGCATCGCTGCGACCACCATGCGCGACATCGCGGCGGCAAGCGGCATGCCGCTCGCCACGGTCTACCATTACTTCCCCAACAAGACGGCCGTCATCGCCCTCCTCTACCAGCATTATTCCGAAGCGACCCGCAACCGGATCATGGTTGCGCTTGAGACCGTCGAGAGCGTCGCCGACATTCCGATCGCCGCCGAGGCAATCATCGATTTCTATTACGCCCGCGTTCGCAGCGATCCGGCGATCCAGGACCTCCTCAACGCTATTCAGGCCGACAAGGCACTGAAAAACGCCGACATCGAGGAGACCCGCAGCCAGTCCGTCCTGTTCAGCGACGCGACCGACCGGCTGATCGCCGACCATCACCGGCAGGACTACCGCCGCTCCGTCTACCTCCTGTTCCAGCTGGCCGGAGCGACCGTGCGCCTGGCGCTCAGCGAAGGTGATGCCGGCGGGGCGCAGGTCATCGCCGACTATTACCGCCTGATCCGCGGCCAGATACGGCAGTTTGACCTCGCAGAAACCGACGCGACCTAGAGCCTGTTCCAGGTCACAGACTTGCAGAAGATCTTCAGCGCGCAGCCCTTGAGCTTCAGCGTATCACCGCTGACGGTCGCAAAGCCGCTATAGGTCTTGTCGTCCTCCGGATCGGTGATCTGTCCCGAATAGTCGGTGCCGGCACCCGACAGCTTGCCGATCTGCTTTCCGGCGAACTTGCCGTTGGTCATCTTCAGGCAGAAGCCGCCGCCGCAGGGCTTGATGGCGATGACCTCGGTCGGTCCATCCTTCCAGTTGCCCTCGATCGGCTCGGCAGCGGCCGCACCGGTCGCCAGGACGGCGACGAGGCCGATCGCCGCAATCGACAGTTTCATGATCATGTTTTCGTTCCCCTTTTTTTGCCTGTCGCTCCGCTTCGGCCGGCAGGCGGCCTTTCCGGGAGCAGAGCGTCCCGGATCTTCATCTGCTAGGGCATGGATTTCGCCAACAGCCAGTTGACCAGCGGCTTCGGCAGGATGCGGGCGATCCGGATCAGCCAGCGCATGACGAAGGGAAAGAGATAGTCCGGCTTTTCCTTGCGCAGGGCGTAGAGGATATGGCCCACGGCTTTTTCCTCGCTGATTTCGAGCGGCGCCGGCATGCCATCGCCCTTGGTGCTCTCGGTGGCGACGAAGCCCGGGTAGACGGTGACGAAGCGGATGCCGTGCGGCGCGAACTCGATGCGGCAGGTATCGATGAGCAGCCGGGCTGCGCCCTTGGCGGCGGAATACGGCCCCTGCAGCGGTATGCCGAGAAACCCGGCCAGCGAATTGGTATGCGCGACCAGTCCTGCCTTCTGCTTCTTCATCTGCGCCAGTGCGGGAAACAGGTAGTTGACGACGACATCGTAGTTCAGGCGCATGCAGGTATTGACCTCACCCGCACTCATGCGCGTCATGTCGAGGGCGGGCGCGCCGCCGGCATTCAGGTAGATCATGTCCAGGCGGCCGAAGCGCTCGACGACGACGCGCACGACCTCGGCGGCCGCCGCCTCATCCGTGGCATCGGCGGCAAGCGCCACGCAGACCCCACCGGCCGCACTGATTTCGCCGGCGAGCGCGTCGAGGAGCGGCTGACGCCTGGCGGTGACGACGACCTTGGCGCCCTCGCCGGCGAGACGCCTGGCCAGCACCCGGCCCATGCCGGTCGATGCGCCGACGATCAGCACGATCTTGTCCTTGAAACTCATGCGGTGCCCTCTCCGGCTTCGTTTCAGCGGCCCGAGCGCTGCTCTGCCCAGCTCCGGTAGTGATCCCGCATCGTCTCGGCGAAGGGCCGGTAGACGATGCCAAGTTCGGATCGGCTGCGGCGGTTGTCGAGCGCGAAGCGGACGCCGAGATGATTGGTCATGTATTGCTGGGTCAGGCCGAAGAGCGGACCGATCGCCCTGACGACGATATTGGGGATCTGCCAGGAGGGCAGCAGCCAGGCGCGGGGATGAAACTTGCGGGCGACGGCGGCGATCTCGATGAAGGTGCGGGTGTGATCCTCGGAGACGATGTAGCGGCCTTTGGCATCGGGATTGTCGGCAGCACGGATATGGGCAAGCGCCACATCCCGCACGTCCACGCAGGCGAGGCTGAGATCTGGCATGCCGTAGAAGAAGTAGCCCTTGAACATCTCGTCCAGGAGGAAGAGCGAGCCGGATTCGGATGCCGGCGTGAGGGACGGTCCGAGGATCATGCCGGGATTGATGGTGACGAGGCTCCAGCGGTCCTGCGCGGCGTTCAGCGCCCAGGCCTCCTTCTCGGCGATCACCTTGGAATAGTGATAGGGATTGTTGCTCACATTCGACGAGGTGTTGAAATACTCCTCCGCCACCGTCCGGTTCTTCATGGCGTAAACGTCGATATAGTCACCGAAGATCGCGCCGATGGTCGACGTCATGACGACACGCCGGACGCTTTGCGTCCTCTCGACGCTCGCCAGCACGTTGCGCGTGCCATTGAGGGCCGGCTCGACCATTTCCGTCTGGCCATCCTTGATCTTTTCCGGGAGCTTGAAGGGCGATGCGACATGGAAGACGACGCCGCAGCCGGCCATCGGCGCGTCGAAGGAAAAGGGCTTGAGGAGATCGGCCTCGAAAAGCGTCAGCTTGCCCGGAAACTCGGCCTGCATATCCAGCAGAGGGCGAGCCTTCGCCGTGTTGGCGAGACTGCGGACGGTGGTGTGCACCGTTCGCCCGCTCTCCAGCAGCTGGCGGATGATGTGGCTTGCGACAAAGCCGCTGCCACCCGTGACGAGAACCGCTTCACCCACCGAAAACTCCTTCATCTGGTTGTCACAAGCATCAAAGCGCGGCACGCGCACGGTGGGAATATCCCCTTCCGTCTCTGGCCTCATGCGTCCGTCAAATGGCCGCAAATGACCCGGAAACCGGCGCCGGTGCGCTCAACACCGCCAGCCGTCAGTACCCGGCCCGGGGAACCGCGCGTTCGCCGCGCAGGTGATGCACCCTCGCCTCCTTCTCGTCCTGGCGCAGCTTTCCATTGGCGATGAAGCGGACGATCCACGGAATGCGCCGGATGCGCTCGCCGGTGGAGATGGCAAGGAGGTAGGCCTTGGCGCATTTCTCCAGGAGTTCGGTGTTCATCACCACGCGATCCAGTGTCATGCCGAAGCACAGCACCTGACGGTCGAGCATGAAGGCATTGGCGCCGCCGGACAGCATCACGGCCAGCGCCTTGCCCTCCGGCAGGCCGGAGATCCGCCTGACCTCGAGGCCGAGATGACGGATCTGCTCGTCGAAGACGGCAGGCAGGCCGCGATCGCGGGTGGCGAGCGCGCTGGCCCAGGACGGTTGCCCGGCCAGCACCGCTCCGACATCCGGGCGTGCCGCGAAGATGCGGTGATGCTGCATGTCCGGCGCTGCCGAGAGGCTCGACCAGACGACGTCTTCGGGGACGTCCTGCCTGGACCGCAGCGTGACGGCGGCCACGGACTGGCGCTCGGGGATGCGCTGCGCCAGCGTATCGCCGGGCATCATCAGCCCCTTGCCGGCGAGCTTGGCGGCCGCGTGGCAGAGCTTGTGTTCAATGTCGGCGTGGCTTTCCATGAACCACCTCACGCCAGCTTGAAGACGGTTTCGAACCGATCGAGCGCATCGTCGATCACCTCGTCCGTATCGGCCATCGAGGTGTAGATGCGGCTGCCGGCAAGCGTCAGCAGGCCGTGCGCCATGTAGGCGGCGCCCATCTCCTCCATCACGTGCTTGCGCTTGTTGGCCTCCTTCATCAGCTTGATCGGATTGCGCATGCTCATCAGCAGCACGGCCGAAGTCTGCAGGTGGACGATGGAGCCGAGATTGTAGACCACGTAAGGCAGGCCGAGCCGGTCGATGATCCCCTTCAGCCCCTTGGCCAGCCGGTCGCCGGCGCGGCCGGCCAGAACCGGCGCATTGGTGCGGGCCATCTCCTCGATGGCATAGTAGCCGGCGACGCAGGACAGCGGATTGGCGGTCAGCGTGCCACCGACGAAGGCGCGCTTGGCGGTCGTGCCGATGCCGCCGACGAGCGACATCATCACGTCCTTGCGCCCGCCGATGCCGCCGGCCATCGGGAAGCCGCCGGTGATCGCCTTGCCGAAGACGGTGATGTCCGGCTTGACGTTGAAATAGCCCTGAGCGCCGCCCATGCCGACGCGGAAGCCGGTGACGACCTCATCGAAGATCAGCAGCGCGCCGAACTCGTCGCAGAGCTTGCGGACCTCGCGGTTGTACTCCGGCGTGACCGGACGCGTGCCGCTTTCCGGGCCGAGCGGCTCGACGATGACGGCGGCGGTGCCGCCACGGATGCGGTTCAGCATCAGCTTGCGCCGCAGCGTGCCGAGTTCGTTGGGGAAGACCTCCTGCGTGTAGGCGGTCGCGCCCTTCGGGATGCCGATCGCCTCGCGGCGGCCGGTGCCGGGCACGCGCATTCCGTAGACCATCTGGTCGGACCAGCCGTGATAATCGCCACCGACCTTGATGACCCACTTGCGGCCGGTATGGGCGCGGGCGAGACGGATCGCGCCCATGCAGGCTTCGGTGCCGGAACCGAGCATGCGGAACATCTCGACGTTCGGCATATAGCGGTTGATGATCTCGGCGAGCTTGACCTCGTATTCATGCAGCAGGCCGGTGACGGGGCCGCATTCGTCGATGATCCTGTGCGCCTTTTCGCGCACGGCCTGGTCGTTGGAGCCGAGAATGGTCGGGCCGCCGGCCTGCAGGAAGTCGGTGTAGCGATTGCCGTCGACGTCCCACATATAGGGACCGTCGACGCGGGCGGCGGCGATCGGGAACGGATAGTTGAAGGCGAGATTGTGCTGGACGCCGCCGGGGATGACGCGGCTTGCGCGCTCCGCAAGCGCCTTGGAGCCCTTGCACTTCTCTTCGAAGTAGCTCAGCACCTTCGGCATGTTCTCCGGCCGGATGCCGCGTGGCGGCAGCTTCAGGAGCGCATTCAGCCGGCCCATGAGCTCGGCATTGTCCGGCCAGGCGCTGATCGAATAGTCCGACTGCTGGATCTTGGCGTTCATGTTCATTTCTCTCCTGCCTCCTTGATGGCTGTATTCAGGCTGCTCTCGATGAGGCGCCTCACGTCATTGTCGATGCCCGGTCCGAGCTTCACGCGCTGTTTCAGGAAATGAGCGGCGGCGGCCTCGATCCGGCCGATCATGTCAACGCCGTCCGCCAGCGTCACGCCGGAGCAGATGACGCCGTGGCTTGCCATCAGATAGGCGTAGATTTCGGGCCGCAGCGCCTTGGCGGAAACCTTGGCCAGCATCTTCGTGCCCGACGGACGATAGGGGATAAGCTCGATCATGGTGCCGAAGCGCTGTAGGTCCGTGCCCGGCGGCCAGGGCAAGCGGCAGCGCAGAAGAGCGACGGCGCTGGCGATCGGCTGGTGGGTGTGGACGCTGGCAAGGCGTGCCGGATGCTGCCTGAGCATCGCCGCGTGAATGCCGCGCTCGACGGAGGGCGGCTTGGTGCCCTCGAGTTGTTCCAGCGTGTCGAGGCGCAGGATGGCGATATCCTCGGCCTTCATGGTGTAATAGTCGGTCGCCGACGGCGTGATCGCGAAGCGCTTGTCGTCGAGACGGACGGCGATGTTGCCGCCGGTCGCCGCGAAATAGCCCTTGTCGGTCATGTACCGGCAGACATCGACGATCTGCTGCCGCTGGGGCATGAAGCTAGACGTGGTGTTGAGCATGGGATCCGTTCAGCCGCTTGTAGAGAGGGGAAAGGCGCTTGTAGAGCTCGTTGAAGAGCCCGAACCGCTCGTCGTAGAGCGAGCGTAGCGCCCGGTTTGGTTCGAACACATTCGGCACATCGACCCAGCGGGCCGCCGACTTGAAATCCGTCAGGCCGAGGCCGACGGCGCCGATCATGGCCGCGCCAAGCGCATTGGCCTTCAGCGGATCGCGCGGCCGGCGGATGGCAACGTTCATGACGTCGGCAAAGATCTGGCACCAGGCATTCGACAGCGCGCCGCCGCCGATGATGGTGAGGTGCTCCGGCCGGCGGCGCAGGAAGCGGCTGACCGGCTTCATCATCCAGCGTGTGTTGAGCGCGGTGCCTTCGAAGACGGCCCGCACCAGCGTTTCGCGGTCGTGCTCCATGCTCAAGTTGAACAGGCCGGCACGTAGCGACAGGTCGTCGACCGGGCAGCGCTCGCCGAACAGCCAGGGCAGATACATGAGCCCCTTGCTGCCGGCAGCGGTGCGCGCCGCGATCTCGTCGAGGACGGCGTAGACGTCCGGCGACGGCTCGGTGTCGATCAGTCCGTCATCGTGGAAGATGATCCTGTCCTTGAGGAAGGCGATGTTGTTGGCGCCGCTCGATTGCAGCGCGACCATCAGATATTTCGACGGCAGGCCGCAGGGGACGGAGGCGATCTGGTCCATGACGCTCGTCTTCTTGAACGGCACATGGGCGGCGATCCATGACGACGAGCCGACATAGAGGTGGGCCTCGTAGTCCGCGACCGTGCCGGCGCCGATCGCCGCCGCCGAATTGTCGATCGCGCCCGCCACCACCTTCGTCGTCGACGGCAGGCCGAGCTCGTCGGCGACGCCCGGCAGCAGCGTGCCGATGACGTCGGTGCAGCGGATGAGATCAGGGAACTTGTCGCGGTCGATACCGATCATCCGGATCAGGCTGTCGACATAGCGCAGATTGTCGACGTCACGGTTGTCGGTCACCCAGGAGGTCAGGATCGAATCCTGCGTGGCGGTGAACCTTCCGGTCATGCGCAGGTTGAAATAGTCGAGGACATTCAGGAATTTGTAGGTCTTTTCGTAGATCTCCGGGTGCTCGTCGCGGACAAACAGCATGTGGCCGACGAGGTCCTTGCCGGAGAGTGCCGGGGCGCCGCCGCAAAAGCGCAGCCAGCGCTGCAGCTTGACGGCGTCGTAGCCGGCCACCTTGAGCGAGCCGCGCATCAGGCGCTTCAGCGACGCCGCGCCGCGCATGTCCATCCAGATGATGCCGTTGGTCAGGGCCCGGCCCTCGCGGTCGACGGCAACCATGCCCTCGCCCTGCGTCGACGACGAGACCGCGATAATGCGGGACGGCGCGATGCCGGAAGTCGCGATCGCCTCGCGGCTCGCTTCGACGAAGGCCTTCCACCAGTCGTCCGGACGCTGCTCGGCGCCGTTCTGGCCGAGCACAAGCAAGGATACCGGACGGAACGCCCAGCCGGCGACCCGGCCGGTCAGAGAGATCAGGGCAACCTTGCATCCGCTCGTCCCGAGATCGATGGCGAGGATGAAGTGTTCCTGATCGGTTTGATTGTGCGACGGGCCGCTAATCCTCGTAACTCCCCTGTTTGTTCGTTCAGAGGAGAGTAAGCCCGGACCCCGCAACCTTGTAATGGCGGATGGGTCCGAATTGGGGTCTATTTCGGCCAGTTCTCCTGGATCTCGCCCCTCAGCACACCGGGCGTCTTGCCCGTCCAGCGCCTGAAAGCACGGCGGAAGTTGTGCGGGTCGGTGAAGCCTATGGCAAAGGCGATCTGCTCGACGGACAATTGCGGATTGGCAAGGAGTTCGAGGGCACGGTTCTTGCGCAACTCGTCGAGCAGGGTCTGGAAGGAGACGCCGCAATCGGTCAGGCGCCGGCGCAGCGTCCGTTCGCTCATGCAGAGCTCGCGCGCCACCTCGCCGACATGCGGCTGTTCGCTGAGCCTCTGGCGCAATGCGCGCTCGACGGATTCGATGATCTCGGCGCTCTCGCGGTTGCGGGTGCGGCTGTATTCCAGAAAGCTCAGAACCTGGCGATGGCTGAGCAGATCCGCCGTCTTCAGGGGCTGATCGTACCAGGACTTGTCGTAGATGAAGCGGTTGGCCATCTGGTTGAAGAGAACGTCGCAGCCGAAGGCCGCCCGGTAGGCGGCCGCATAGGGCGGCGCCGGATAGGAAAGCTCCACGCGCTTCGGCCGGAAGCCGTCGCCCACCAGGTCGCGGGCGATCTGCATGAAGTTGGCGAAGGCCTCCTCGACCAGGAACATGTGGATCTCGGGATCCGGAAAGCGGCTGCCGGCGGTGACGGAGACGGCGTCGCCCTCCGAGCCGACATAGAACTCCAGCATGCTGCCGGTGTCCTTCTGAAGCTGGAGGCCGAGATCGATCGCCTCGCCGACGGTGCGGCAGGTCACCATGGCGTAGCCGACGAGACCGATCGACATGATCGTCTGGCGCGCGCCCGTCTCGAGGCCGAGCGGCCGTCCAGACGCCATCTTAAGGGCACGGCGGATCATCTCCCGGCCCTGCCGGAAAGAGATGCGGCAGGCGGGATCATTGAGATCGTCGAGGCTGAGCCCGAGGCCGAGCGTCAGCCGCGCGGTGTTGATGCCGAGGTCATTGAGTGTCGCGGCGAGACACCGCAACAGAAAGACGGGAATATTGGCACTCAGATAGCGAGGATCGGCGGCTCCGATCTGTTTCGTGGTCATTCAAGGCTCCCTCACTCCCGCTTCGCCTCCCCGTCGCAACGGGTGTCTTCAGCCCGTGTGGCAGCGGGCCTCGGCAGAAACGGCGGCACGGCTCCCAGCATGCCGCCCGTTCGCCTGCGGTCAAGGTGCATACTTGGAGAGGCCACGGCGTTGGCCGAGTTTGACACATTTCTGGCCCCATTTCCCATTGTTGATCCAGCGCCGGGCCATATCGTTGGCCAGATTGCCGCAGTGGCAAGCCGCCGCCGGGTCTATCGGGCGACCCGCGACGATGACGAAAGGCAAAACGATGCATACCGGAATGGATTCTGGAGACGGAAAGCCTGCCTTTGACGGCAAAGGCGCAGCTGCGAGTGTCATGGGCACTTGCTTCGGACTTCGCGCGCTCCCATGCTCTTCCGATGACAGATCATCACCCTCCCCTTCCCCATCCAGCGCGAGGTAACCGGTTGCTGACGCCTGATGCCCATGACCTTCAGACGACCCTGACGCTGCAGCGCGCGGCTTTCGTGGCCGACCTCTATCCGTCGCTGTCCGTCCGGCGCGACCGCCTGGAGCGCATCGGCAAGATTGTTTCTGCATATCAGAACGACTTCTGCGAGGCGGTTTCGCAGGACTTCGGTCATCGCTCGGCCGACGAAACCAGCCTTCTTGAATTCGGGCCGCTGATGGCGGCGCTGCGCCACACCAGCGGGCATCTCGGCCGCTGGATGAAGCCGGAGCGGCGCGGCCGCTCGCTTGAATTCCTGATGATGAAGAACCGGGTTCACTACCAGCCGCTCGGCGTCGTCGGCATCATGGTGCCGTGGAACTATCCCATCCTGCTGGCGCTCGGTCCGCTGGTCGACGTCCTGGCGGCCGGCAACCGGGCGATGATCAAGCCGTCGGAACTCCTGCCGCGGACATCGGAGCTGCTGACGCGCACCGTGGCCGAATTCTTCTCCCCCGAGGAAGTGACGGTCGTCACCGGCGGCGTCGACGTCGCCGAGGATTTCTCGCGCCTGCCGTTCGATCATCTCGTCTTCACCGGTTCGACCGCGGTGGGGCGCAAGGTGATGGCTGCCGCGGCGGAGAACCTGACGCCGCTGACGCTGGAGCTCGGCGGCAAGTCGCCGGCCCTCGTTGCCCCCGGCTATCCGATCGAGACGGCCGCCCGCGACATCGCCTTTGGCAAGCTGATGAACGCCGGGCAGACCTGCATCGCGCCGGACTATGTGCTGGTGCCAAGGCCACAGCTCAAGGAAATGGCCGAGACGATCCTCAGGCAGGTAGCAAGTTTTTATCCGAGCGGCAGCGGTGCGGGCGACTACACCAGCATCGTCGGCGAGCGCGGCCATCAGCGGCTGCTGGCCGGCATCGAGGAGTGCCGGCAGGGCGGCGCCGAGGTTCTCAGCCACGACAGCGCGACGCCCGGACAGGGACACCGGATCGCCCCGACGATCATCATCGATCCGTCACCGGACTGCCGGCTGATGCAGGAGGAAATCTTCGGGCCGGTGCTGCCGATCATTCCCTATGACGATCTCGAAGCGGCGATCGGCTTCATCAACGACCGGCCGCGCCCGCTGGCGCTCTATGTCTTTTCGCAAAAGACCTCGGCGACCAAGGGAATACTGGAGCAGACGCATTCCGGCAATGTCACGGTCAATGGCACGCTTCTGCACATCGCCCAGAACGACCTGCCGTTCGGCGGCATCGGCCCGAGCGGTCTCGGCGCCTATCACGGACGGGACGGCTTTCGCCGGTTTTCGCATGCGCGCGGCATCGCCACCGTGCGCCTTTTCAATCCGGCACGCTTTGCCATGCCGCCCTATGGAAGGATCGCGAGATTGCTGAAGCGCTTCATGATGCGCGGCCTCTAGCCGGGCCGGACTGAGCCCGAAGGGGTAAACCAGACATTCACTTAATTCGACGAATTGCGGCAGGCGACGTGCTCGGCTTCCGCGATAGAGGACAGCCACGTCCTCGAACAAGGCACTCCACAGGAGGCCAATCCAATAAAAAGAGGGGTACGACCAATGATCACAAGACATGAGCGCTCGATCGGTCGAGCGGGACTGACGGTCGCGGGCTGCTGCCTGCTGCTGTCAGCGATGCCGGCTCTCGCCGGCGGATTTTCACGCGGGGAGGCAGACACCGACCTGCTCTACGAAGACGGCGACGTCAGCTTTTCCAGCAGCGCGGTCTATGTCTCGCCGAGTCGCAGCTACTCATCCCTGATGGGCAGTTCCGTCAACGAGGACGCCTATTCCAACGACTTCTGGATACCGTCGGTGGCGATGGCCGCGCATCTCGGTGCGAACGTTTCGTGCGAGTTGAGCTACACCCAGCCGTTCGGCGCGTCCGCCACCTATTCGCAGGCCGCGCAGAATGCCGAATATGCAACCGCGACCGCCAACAGCGACCCGTTTCCCAATCCGACGTCGCACATGGCGTTCTCGACCGACGAATTTGGCACGACCTGCGCCGTCAAGTTCGCGGCCGGCCCCGGCAATTTCCACGTGATCGGCGGCCTCTTCCTCGAAACATTCGACTACAAGGAAGACACCTGGTTCGGCTCGATCCACCTGAAGGACGACGGCCAGCTGGGGTATCGCCTCGGCCTCGCCTACGACATTCCGGAATATGCCGCGCGGGTGCAGGTCATGTACCGCTCAGCCGTCGATCACAACGGCGACGGCACGTTTACCCCGACCCAACTCGGCATCGACAACGGCATCACCGACACGCTGCCGGCAACCGGCGCCGGCACCCTGCCGCAATCGCTGAAGCTCTACGCCCAAACGGGCGTCGCGCCCGGCTGGCTCGTCTATGGCTCGGTCACCTGGACCGACTGGAGCGTGCTGCAGAACTTCCAGTATGACATCACCGGCCTCGGGGTGAGCAACAAGGTGTTCAACTACAAGGACGGCTATACGGTCCAGCTCGGCGTCGGTCATGAATTTTCCGACGCGCTGTCGGGCACGGTCAACGTGACCTGGGACCAGGGCGTGGGGACCGGAGCCGACATCACCACCGACACCTGGACGCTCGGTCTCGGCGGCGAATACAAGAGCAAGGTGGGCACCTTCGGTCTTGGTGTCGCCGTTTCCTACCTGGCTGCGGGATCGCAGAAGGTCAGCTCCGGCGCCACCTACGACGCCACGGCCGATGAGGACTGGGCTGTCGGCGTGGGCATGTCCTACAAGGTGAGCTTCTAGGTATCGCACCCGAACAAGTAGGGCGGCCCGAATGACGCAGCTTCGTCGGGCCGCTTTTGCGTAGACAGTCGATAGCAAGGCGAACGCTGCATACGGTATCCCCTCGCCTTTTTCCCACAGCAGAGAGCGCAAAAAAGCGGCATTATGTTGCAAGTGCCACAAAGTGAATATTACGCGATTTTCAGGTTCTCAAATCCCGTGAAGCAGCCCAAAATGCAGGTCTGAGTTGGGGAGAACATGCGTGAAGATAGCCGCCGTCCAAAATCCTGTGGCAGTTTCTCCATAAAGCCGGAAAGGACTGCATTGCCTATGCGCGGAACACTGTCGCAACTTTTAATTGTAGTGTATACGCTAAGTTAGTACCCCTCTTTTACAAAGACAGATGCATTCCCATCATTCCTCGTTCACCGTCTAAAGCCCTACCTTTGTTATGAACCCTATTCTGTATGTAGGAGTACTGAGTCATCTAAGCTGCGAAGTGCGCCCCATTTTTACAACGGTGGCCATCGTCGGGGGTGTCATCTTATTTATGGGGTTAATCTGGCTCGCTATCGCATTGAAGCACAGAGGCTTGCCAGAAGCACGCGAAGTCAGGCTGCTTTTGAAATGGAGCAGCGTTACGGCGGTAGGACTTGCACTTTTGTTTAGCGTGGTGCCCATGTTGGCGGCCTCCTTGACGGTTGTTTATCTTGCCGGTGATGAGGTTGTTGCAACTGGTTGCAAGCGTGGCATCGCCTATGAGGTACGTGAACCGCTCATTCAAATGGATTCGAAGCTGTTTAATGGTAAGGGCGGCCCAATGGCTCTCATTTATTCGAAAGACGGAAAAATCCGGTTTCGTGCGCGATTGGAGGGGAGCAGATTCCTTGCCAATCTCGCAACGGTCGCACCGGCCGCCTTGCGGGACTACGCTGATCAACTCCGCTCAAACGGCTCTCCGGTCCCAGAAGCGCTCCTGAAACTAGGCTCGCAGTAACGACGGTGAGTTTGGACGCCGTCCAAAAACCGACCCATGAATGAGAAAGCAAAATTACCGTTCACTCTTGACGGGCCCCTTCGCCGATGATTGATTGTTGACAATCGATCATCTGGGAAAGATCCGAATGGCTCCGGAAGTACAGGCCTTCAATCGCGTGAAAAAGGCGACGTTTCGCGATCACATCGCCGACGCGCTCAAGGGCGCCATCCTCAACGGCGATCTGGCTCCAGGATCGCAGGTCACCGAATCGAGTCTCGCCGACAAGTTCGGCGTCAGCCGCGGCCCGTTACGCGAGGCGATGCGACAGCTGATCGACGACGGTCTGCTGATTGCCGTTCCCTATACCGGGACGCATGTCGTCGGCCTGTCGCTCGAGGACATACGGGAAATCTACTCCATGCGCGTGACGCTGGAGATCTTCGCCTTCGAACTCGTCTGGGACCGCCGCGACACGGCCTTCCGCAACGGACTGCTCGCCCGGCAGGCGGAACTGACCCGCACCATCGACGCCCAGGATGACGCGGCCAGCATTCACGCCGAGCTACAGCTGCACGGCTATGTCTACGAGGCGGCCGGTCACAGTATTCTGCTCAAATCATGGGAAAGTCTGAAAGGCCGGCTACAGCTTTACTGGGCGGCCCACCACCGCGCGCATGGCATCCGCGGTCCGCGCCGCGACGGTCACGACAACTACGTCGCCACCGCGCTCGGCGACGATATCGAGGCGCTGCGCGCGGAAATCCGCGCCCACATGGCGCGCGGCGGCAGCCAGACCGAGGCCTTCGTCGCGCAACTGCAGGCGAATGCGCCGGCCAAAACCGGCAAGGCCATGTGATGGCGCAAGAACTCCAGACCGGTTGAGCGATCGCTGGTCTTCACCAACGCAAAGAGAAGCCCGAAGCGGCCAAATTCACGAAACCTGACAGAGGATTGAAGTCATGAATACGACACGCCGAAATTTCATGGTCATCAGCGGCCTTTCGCTTGCCGCACTCACCGTGCCGGCATTCGCAGAAGACCCGTCGACGCTCGACAAGATCAAGGCCAGCGGCAAGCTCCGCATCGGCGTCACCTCGGCAGAGCCGTGGTTCTTCAAGGACCCGATGACCGAGAAATGGACCGGCGTCGGCGTCGCCATGGGCCAGAAGCTCGCCGACAAGCTCGGCGTCGAACTGGTGCCGGTCGAAACCACCTGGGCGAACGCGGTCGCCGCCCTGCAGGCCGACCAGATCGACCTGATGTTCGTGCTCGACCCGACCGAGGAGCGCCGCAAGGCGGTCGACTTCCCGGAAGCGCCGCTGTTCTACTACGCGCTCGGCGCACTGGTGGCCGAGGATTCGGACGCCAAGGCCTGGACCGACCTCGACAAGGCCGGCACGCGCGTCGGCGTCGTGCTCGGTACCTCGGTCGACAAGAACGTCACTGCCATGATGAAGTCAGCCGAGATCAGCCGCTTCTCCAACAATGACGAAGCCGTCGCGGCGTTTGCGGCCAAGCGCGTCGACGTGGTCGTGCTGTTCCACCCTGCCCTCGTCGTCCAGTATGCCCGCCTCAAGCTCGGCAAGGTCATCCTGCCGCAGCCGGTCACGCCCGTCGCGACCAGCGCCGGCATGCGCAAGGAAGACAACCCCGCCTTCAAGAACTGGGTCAGCGAACAGTTCGCCGAACTCTACAAGGCCGGCGTCCCCGACGAACTCTTCAAGGCGTACATGTCCTCCAAGGGCATCGATCCCAGCGGCATACCGGGCCTCGTCAAGGAAGCCTGGAACTGATGCGCTGACGCGGTCCGGGGCAAGCTCCTCCCCTTGCCTTGGGCCGCATTTCTCCTCACGAGGCGCGCGGGGCCTGTCATCGCTCCGCCCGCCCGGCTCCGGAATTCCAGATCATGAGCTACAAATGGGACTTCTCTCCCGTGCTGGAGAGATCGGACATCCTGTTGATCGGCCTCTTGAACACGGTCAAGATCGCCGCCGTCTCCATCGTCTTCGGCGTCGCCGTCGGCATGCTCTTGGCGCTGATGCGGCTCTCCGACCGGCGGCTTGTTCGGGCACCGGCGATCGCCTTCATCGAGTTCTACCGCAACACGCCGCCGATCATCCATTTCTTCTGGTTCTTCTATGCGCTGCCGGTCGTCATGAACATCAGCCTCGACCCGTTCGTGGCCGCCGTTCTGGCGCTGTCGACCCAGTCGGGCGCCTTCTACGCGGAAGTGTTTCGCGGCGGCATCGTCTCGATCGAGAAGGGCCAGTGGGAGGGCGCACGCGCACTCGGCATGAGCCGGTCGGCGTTGATGCGGCGCATCATCCTGCCGCAGGCGATCACAAGGATGATCCCGCCCTTCGTCGAACGCTCCTTCGAGCTCCTGAAGACCACGGCGCTCGCCTCGACGCTTGCCTATGCCGATCTCCTCTACCAGGCGATGCTGGTCAACAGCGAGACCTTCCGCCCGCTCGAGGTCTACACGACCATCGCACTCATGTACGTCACCCTGCTGGTATCGGCCAGCGCGCTCGCGCGCTTCGCCGAGGCGCGGCTGACGGCCTATCGATGAGGGAGTGAGGCGATGTCCTATCAGATCGATTTCAACCTCATTCTCCAGAGCTTTCCGGTCCTCATGCGCGGACTGGTGGTCACCATCGAACTCTGGCTGCCGAGCGTGGCGATCGGCGTTTCGCTCGGACTGTTCCTGGCGCTGGCCCGGCTGTCGCGCTTTGCCGCCCTGCGCTGGCCAAGCCTCGTCTACATCGAGCTGTTTCGCGACACGCCGGTCCTCATCCAGCTCATCTGGTTCTTCTATGCGCTGCCGATCCTGATCGGCCTGCAGATGACGCCGTTCCAAGCGGCCCTGCTCGGCCTGACGCTCAATACCTCGGCCTACTCTGCGGAAATATTCCGCGGCGGCATCCAGTCGGTCGTGCGCGGCCAGTGGGAAGGCGCCAAGGCGCTCGGGATGACGGGGGCGGCGACGCTCCGCCGGATCATCCTGCCGCAGGTCTTCAAGCGCATGCTGCCGGCCTTCACCAACCGGGCGATCGAGGTCGCCAAGATGTCCTCGCTCGCCTCCGTGCTCTCGGTGCACGAACTCATGTACCAGGGCCGGCTGTTGAGCTCGACCTATTACCGGCCGCTCGAAATCCTGACCACGGTCGCCTTTGTCTATTTCGTCCTCATCTATCCCGGCAGCTACCTTTCCGCCCGCCTCGAGCGGCGGATGGCGGCCAGGGATTGAGTGCGGCGGAAATGGGAGAATTCTGATGTCCAATGCCATCATCCGCGTCGCCGGCCTGAACAAGTGGTTCGGCGATCACCACGTCCTCAAGGGCATCGACTTTTCCGTCGAACCGGGCGAACGCGTCGCCATCATCGGCGGCAGCGGCTCGGGCAAGAGCACCTTCCTGCGCTGCCTCAATTTCATGGAGATGCCGACATCCGGCACCATCGAACTCGACGGCAACGTGCTGGGCAAGCCGACGGCCAAGGGCGATCAGCGCGCCTATTCCGAAAAGCAGCTTTGCGAGGTGCGCGAGCGCGTCGGCATGGTGTTCCAGCAGTTCAATCTCTTCCCGCACATGACGGTCATCGAAAACGTCATGGAGGGCCTTCTCACCGTCAAGAAAATGAAGAAGGCCGAGGCGCGCGAGATCGCCATGGCGGAACTCAACAAGGTCGGGCTTTCCGACAAGGTCGACGCCTATCCGGGGCGGCTGTCCGGCGGCCAGCAGCAGCGCGTGGCGATCGCCCGGGCGCTGGCGATGGAGCCGGAAATCCTGCTCTTCGACGAACCCACCTCCTCGCTCGACCCGGAGCTCGTCGGCGAGGTGCTGCGCGTCATCCGCAAGCTTGCAGATGAAGGCCGCACCATGCTGCTCGTCACCCACGAGCTCGGCTTCGCCTATCACTTCGCGACCAAGGTCATCTTCCTCGCCGACGGCGGCTTCCACGAGGTGGGCACGCCCGACGAGGTGCTGAAGCACCCGAAGCAGGAACGCACACAGGCCTTCCTCAAGCGCTTCACCGAATTCTCATTCTGAGAGCCGAGCCTCTCAGTCACAAGCAGACTTCCGAAAGGGAAAGACACATGAACCCGACCGTTGCCAGCAATACGAGCTCCCAGGGATATGTCGACGACGAACGCAACGAGCATGTCCAGATCTACGTCAACGGCGAGTTCTTCGCCCGTAACGAGGCGAAGGTGTCGATCTTCGACGCCGGCTTCGTGCTCGGCGACGGCGTGTGGGAAGGCCTGCGGCTGATCAACGGCAAGCTGCTGGCGCTCGACGAACATCTTGACCGCCTCTACGAGGGCGCCAATTCGATCCAGCTCGACATCGGCGTCACCCGCCAGCAGATGACCGACATCATGTGGGAGACGCTGAACCGCAACAACATGACCGACGGCGCGCATATCCGCCTGATGGTCACGCGCGGCAAGAAGAAGACGCCGAACCAGGACCCGCGCTTCGCGCTCGGCCAGGCGACCATCGTCGTCGTCGCCGAATTCAAGAAGCCGAAGCCGGAATCCAAGCAGAAGGGTCTCGCCCTGCTGACCTCGACCATCCGCTGCAGCACGCCGGACGTCTTCGACCTGCGCCTCAATTCGCACAGCCGTTTGAACTTCATCCAGGCGCTGATCCAGGCGATCAATGCCGGCGCGGACGAGGCGCTGATGCTCGACCCGAGCGGATTTGTCGCAAGCTGCAATTCGACCAATTTCTTCATCGTTCGCGGCGACGAACTCTGGACCTCGACCGGCCGGTTCAATTTCTGCGGCATCACCCGCAAGAAGGTGATCAGCCTCTATGCCGGGGCCGGCAAGACGGTGCGCCAGCACGACTTCACGCTCGCGGAAGTCTACGGCGCCTCGGAAGCCTTCGTCACCGGCACGCTCGGCGGCATCACGCCGGTGACAAAGATTGACGGAAGACAAGTCGGCGACGGTTGCCCCGGCCCGGTGACGGCGTATATAGCGGAGCTTTACGATCGCTATATCCACACCTGACGATGTCCGAATTCACCGTGCCAGACGACAGGAGCGCCGAGACAGAAACATCCCGGCACTCGATCATCCCCCGCAAGGTCCGTGCGCTCATCCGCAGCGAAGAGGCGGCGCTTGCGCTGCTGGCGGCCGTTATCGGGGCGCTTGCGGGCCTGTGCGTCGCCGGCATGGTTTCCGTCATCCAGTGGGTTCACCACATACTCTTCGCCGTCGAAGGCCATGAGGTCAGCGGCGCGGAGTTCGTCGAGCCGATGAGGGCCTTCTTCGTGCCGGCGGCGGGCGGCATTCTCGTCGGCCTGCTCGCCTTCATCCACCAGCGGCGCAAGACGCTGCAGATCATCGACCCGGTGGAGGCCAATGCGCTCTACGGCGGCCGCATGCCGATCCGCGGCAGCCTGTTCCTCGTCCTGCAGACCATGGTGTCGAACGGGGTCGGCGGCTCGATCGGCATGGAGGCCGGCTATACCCAGATCGGCTCGGCGCTCGCCTCCAAGATCGGCAAGCTCTTTCATGTGCGCCGCAACGACCTGCGCACGCTGGTCGGCTGCGGCGCGGCCGGCGCGATCGCGGCGGCCTTCGATGCGCCGCTGACGGGCGCCTTCTACGCCTTCGAGCTGATCATCTCGACCTATTCCATCGGCATGCTGGCGCCCGTCGTGGTCGCGGCGATCTCGGCCTTCGGGGTCATGCGCTTCGTGATGCCGCAGGCGTCCTTCCAGGTCGGCTTCGCCGGCGCGTTGTCATTGTCCGACTACACCCTCGTCTTCTTCATGGCATTCCTCAGTTCGCTGGTGGCGATCGCCATGATGATGACGGTGACGCTCATGGAGCGGCTGTTTACGGCAAGCCGGCTGCCGGTCTGGGCGCGCCCCGTCGTCGGCGGCACCTGCGTCGGGGCCATGGCGTTGGTGACGCCGGCGGTGCTGTCGTCCGGACACTCGGCGCTGCATGTCGGCTTCGGCGCCTATTATACGGCGCCGTTCCTGCTGATGCTGATCGTCCTGAAGATCCTTGCCTCGGCGACATCGATCGCCAGCGGCTTTCGCGGCGGCCTGTTCTTCGCCTCGCTGTTTCTCGGCGCGATGCTCGGCAAGCTCGTCGCCATCGGCTGGATGCTCGCCTTCGGCCTGCAGATCCCCGCCATGGTGGTGGCGATCATCGGCATGTGCGCCATGGCGACCGCCGTGCTCGGCGCGCCGCTGACCATGTCCTTCCTGGCGCTCGAAACCACCGGCAGCCTGCCGCTGACGGCGGCGGTGCTGGCGGCGGCGGTCGTCTCGTCGCTGACGGCGCGGCGGGTGTTCGGCTATTCGTTTGCCACCTGGCGCTTCCACCTGCGCGGAGAATCCATCCGCAGCGCCGCCGATGTCGGCTGGGTCAGGGAACTGAGCGTCGGGCGGATGATGCGCAAGGACGTGCGCACCGTCCTCGTCGACACGCCGCTGGAGCGCGTGCGCCGCGACTTTCCGCTGGGCGCGACCCAGCGCGTGATCGTCACGGATTACGACGGCCGCTATTGCGGCATCGTCTATGTGCCCGACCTGTACCGTGACGAGGGCGACGTGGCGGAGACACTCACCGACCTGTTGCGCCTGACCGAAACCATGCTGACGCCCGACCAGAACATCCGCCAGGCGATCGACATCTTCACCAAGGCCGAGTGCGATGCGCTCGCGGTCGTCGAGAACCGGTCGTCGATGCGCGTCCTCGGCCTCCTGACCGAGCAGCATGCGCTGCGCCGTTACAGCGAAGAGCTCGACCGCCGGACCAACGAGACCTATCGCTAGGCCGTCACCGCCCCACGGGAGGACCTGTCGACAGGACGGTCCTTTGCGGATTGAAAGCCGGCAAGATTCAACCCACTATGCGATCGGCGCCTGTCGGCCTCACTGACGCCGGCGCCCGTGCGCCGCCATTTACCAACGGGAAGGATGCGCGCGACCAAAAATAAAACCGGAAGGCAATGAACCTTCCGGCCGATCGGGAACACTCACGGGTGCAGAGAGCAAGGCGAAATTTCTAAATGGGCATACTCAAATCCGTCCAGTCGACATTCAGGGGAGGCTCCGTCGCGGCGGATCTGCGCCTGTTGAAAGCGATCGCGGCCGGTGACGTGAACGCCTTCGAGCGCCTCCATGGCCAGTATTTCCCGAAGCTGATGCATTTCGCGAGGCGCGTCATCGACAGCACGGAAGCCGCCGAAGAAATTGCCAACGACACGCTGATGGTGGTCTGGCGCACGGCAGACCGGTTTGAGGGACGCTCGAAGCCCTCGTCGTGGATTTTCGGCATCGCCTACCGGCTGGCGCTGAAGCAGGCGCGCAGCAACGGGCGGCACAAGGGAACGGTGGCGCTGGAGGAAGACATGGTGCACGACGAACAGGACACCGCCGACGCGATCATGAACCGGAAGGACATTCATACGGCCCTGCAGCAGTTGACGCCAGAACTGCGCGCCGTCGTGGAACTCACCTACTACAACGGCTATCTCTACAAGGAGATCGCCGAAATCCTCGGCTGCCCGGTCGGCACCGTGAAAACGCGAATGATGACCGCGCGGCAGCGCCTGCACGACATGCTGTCCGACGATCTGCCCACCTATTCGGAGAACGCAGTTGCTTGACCTTCGAAACCAGACACCCACTGACGGCCACGACGGCATCATGGAGCTGATCCCGTGGTATGTGAACGGCTCGCTGCCGAAAGACGAGATGGACGCCGTCAGGCGGCACGCGCTGACCTGCCGCGACTGCGCCGAGGAAATCGCCCGGCAACGCAAGCTCGCCGGCCACGTTGCCGCAGCAGAAACGTTTGAAGCGCCCGTTTCGCGCAGCTGGGAGACCTTGCGCGAACGGATCTCGTCCGAACGGCGTGCCACCAAGCCGGCCTTCAATCTCTGGACCTGGCTCAGGCAGCACCAGGGGGGCATGATGCTTTCCGGCATCGGCGCGGCGGCCTGCGTCATGGTCGCCGTGATGACGCTTCCGACCGATGGCGACTTCCAAACCTTGACGGCAAGCAACACAGCCGCCCACGATGTCATCAAGTTCCAGACGACACCCGGCGTCAGCACCGACGAACTGCAGACCATTCTCGGCAAATACGGCCTAGCACTCGATGGCGGCCCCTCGAAGGCAGGCGTCTACACGACGAAGGCCAAGAGCGGGGCCGATCTGGCGGCGCTTTCCAAGGCGCTGATGTCCACCCCCGAAATCATCTTTGCGGCGCCCGTCGAATGACCATGATCCGCACCACGATTGCCGCACTTCTCACCGTGACCTCCGCTTTCGGGGCGGCAGCCCAGTCGGCGCCTCCCGAGCCGCCCTATCGGCTGGTGCCGGCCAACTCGATCGTGGCGAACACGCATCTGATCCTCACCGTGCCGCTTGCCGACCGCAGCGGCATCGATGCCCTGGCGGACGCGCTCGAAGCGCAGTTCCACGTCACTCTGACGGCGGAGTGGCCGTTGTCCTCCATCGGCGTCCACTGCCTGGTGATGGATATCGACCGCAATACGGATGTCGACCGGCTGATGGCCGACCTTAGCGCCGATCCAAGGATCAGGACCGTGCAGCGCGTCCAGGATTTCGACACGTTCGAGACGCCCTATTCCGACCCGTATTTTCCCGCCCAGTACGCGCTTACCGAGATCAATGCCGCGCCCGCGCAACGCATATCGAAAGGCGCCGGCGTAAAGGTCGCGGTGGTGGATTCGGCCATCGACGGCACCCATCCGGACCTTGCCGGGCGGCTTGCCTCGTTCCACAATTTCGTCGACGCACAGCAGGCCGACGGACTGGCCGAGGCGCACGGCACGGCGATGGCCGGGATCATCGCGGCCGATGCGGCCAACGCCACCGGCATTGTCGGCGTCGCTCCGGAGGCGCAGCTCAGCGCTTTCAGGGCCTGCTGGCAATCGCAGGGCAGTCCGGGCCACTGCAACAGCTTCTCGCTGGCCCGGGCGCTGAACTTCGCGATCGTCAATGATTTCGACATCATCAACATGAGCCTCGGCGGGCCGGCCGATCCGCTTCTGGAGGAACTCGTTCAGTCGGCGATCGGCAAGGGGCTCGTTGTGGTCGCCGCCTGGGGAGACGGCAAGACGCCGGCCTTCCCGGCGTCAGGTCCCGGCGTCATCGCCGCGGGCAAATCCGCCCGCGAGGGCATCCCCGCCCCCGCTGTCGATGTCATCTCGACAGCCCCGCACGACGAATACCGCTATGTGTCCGGCTCCTCCGTGGCGACCGCGCATGTGACCGGCGTCGCCGCCCTGCTGCTCGCCGCAAATCCGGGCCTCAGCCCACAGGCGGTCAAGCAAGCGCTCGAGGCCGGCGTGACGACACGCGACGGAGCGCCGATGCTGGACGCGTGCAAGGTTCTAGCCTCGGTCATGACTGAAGCACCCGCGTGCGAGTGAACGGGCGACGGCAGGCATGGCCTGCCGCTTCCTCCTCCCATCCCGAACGGTCGATTCGCTCCGTGGCCGTCTTTCATGTACTTTTTCTTGCCCGGCAATGAACCATTCCCGGCGTAACGGGTACCTAGCTGCAGATGACGACAGCAAGGGGCGGTCGTCAGTCCATTTCCAGCGCAGGCACGGGAGGACGTTTGGTCTCGGTAGACCGGCGCCTGGGGGAAACACTGGAGGGCAGAGTGCTCAACACCATTGAAACAGAGGCGCATGAAGGCGTCAGAGGTCCGACGCAGGCATGGATCCGCGTCGAGCGCCATCCATCAACGACACGCATCCTCCACTGGGCGATCGCCGGACTGGTTCTCCTGACATGGCCCCTCGGCTTCGTCATCCAATTCATCAAGAACGAGTCCTCCCTGACCTTCTACATGGTGCATGAGAGCTTCGGCTTCCTGATCCTGTGGCTGATGCTGATCCGGGTCGGCAACAAGCTCGTGACCCGCAGCCCGGAGCACGAAGGCCCGGCCATCGAGAAATTTGCCGCGAATGCCGTACACGGTCTGCTCTATGCCTTCCTGATCATCATGCCGGTCACCGGCTTCCTGGCGACCAACGCCCACGGCTTTCCGCTGGAATGGTTCGGCCTCGTCGAAATCTGGAGCCCGATCGGCAAGACGCCGAGCATCGCCTGGACGCTTTCAGGCATTCATTACTGGAGCTCATGGATCCTGCTGGCACTTTTCGCGTTACATATCGGAGCGGTGCTGATGCACCATGTCATCAAGCGCGACGTGACGCTCTATCGGATCCTGTAGGAAAGCACCTTGGCGATGCAGTCCATCGACATGACAGACGAGACCTGGGACCGGCTCCTTGCCATGAGGCAAGGGGCCGCCATTGGTTCGCCGTCACACGATCCGGCCTTTGCCGTCTATGGCCCGATCGCCGAGGCCAAGGGTCGCTTCGTGCTGGCCCAGGTCGGCCAGTCGCTCGACGGCCGCGTCGCAACACCTTCGGGAGACGCCCGCGACATTTCCGGGCCGGACGGGCTCATGCACCTGCACCGCTGCCGGGCGCTGGTGGATGCCGTCATCGTCGGCGAGCACACGGTTACCGCGGACGATCCGCGGCTGTCCGTGCGCCTCGTTCCCGGCCCCAGTCCGGTGCGCGTGGTGATCGACTGTCACGGCCGGCTGACGGGCTCGGAGGGCTTATTTTCCGACGGCGGGGCGCCGGTGATCGTGTTTCGCAGCGCCCATGCCGAAGGCAAGCCGCTCGGCAATGCCGAGGTGATCCGCCTCTCGCCTTGCGAAAACGGGCTCGCGACCCACGACATCCTGAACGAACTTGGCAAACGCGGTCTCGACCGGATCCTCGTCGAAGGCGGCGCCAGGACGATTGCCCGCTTCATCGAGGCGGGGCTCGTCGACCGCCTGCATGTCGCCGTGTCGCCGATCATTATCGGCTCGGGACCGAGCGGCATCAGCCTGCCGCCGATCGAGCGCCTGTCCAGCGCGCATCGACCGGCAACCAGCGTCTACAGCCTCGGCAGCGACATCCTGTTCGACTGTCAGCTGAAGCCGGAAAACCCCTCAGCCCGGAAAGGCGATCAGGTCGAGGTGACCGACTTCGCATAGGCTGCCGGGCCTGCCAATCGCCTCGATGCGGAAGGACAGCCAGTCCTCGATCTCGGCGGTCGACTTGCCGGACATTTCCGTGAGCGGCTGGTGGAAGCCGAGTAGGAAGGCCTCCTGCAATGCCGCCGACGATGCGTCCATCCGCCAGGGGCTCGGTCGCGTGAAAGCCGCGTAGCCGCTTGCGCCGAGATGCTTTTCCAGACACGCCGTCGCCCCTGGCCCCAAAGCCGGACCAAAGCCCTTGTCGGTCTGCTGGTGCCGGTTGAAGGCGGCGACCATGTCGGCATCGAGCGGATGGGCATGCGACCAGGAAACGACGCCATCATAATTCAACGCCGCGTAGAGACCGCAGCCGTGACCGGCCAGACGCTCCACGAAGGCCGCGCAAAAATCATCCGACACCAGGTCGAACAGGGCCGAGGCGGTGACGACTGAAATGCCTTCCAGAGGCAGTCCGTCGAGATCGGTGAGGTCGAACTGCCGGTAGCCAACGGTCCCGTCCACGCCGATCCGGCGCTGCGCTTCGTCCAGCAGCAGCGGATCGTGGTCGAGCAGGAGCCAGCGGGTGCCGGCCGGCAGGTGCTCATTGAGGCTGCGCCATGTGGACCCCGTGCCGCAGCCGATATCGAGAATGGCCGGGTCTTCGGCCTCGTGCAGGCGACCGGCGAGCATGCCGATCAGCACCGGGTCGCGGGCGGCCATGTCCACCGGCTCGCGCAGGGCGAGCCAATCCTTGTCGAAGCCGCTCATATCTGCGCCTCCAGTGTTTGGGAGATGATCCGCGCCGTCTCCGGCCAATCGGGCAGTTTCTCACCGGTCCGCCAGGCGGCATCGGCCATACGACGGCGCAACGCGCCATCGGACAGCAGCGTGCGGAGAGAGCCGGCGAAAGCTTCGACGTCGTCGGCAGAGGTGAGGAAGCCCGCCTCCTCCGGCACGACCTCGGGAATGGCGCCGGCACGGCAGGCGACGATCGGCAGGCCCTGCGACAGGGCTTCGGCGAACACCATGCCGTAACCTTCATAGCGGCTCGCCAGCGCGAAGATGTCGCCGGTCGCCATCAACTGGCGAATGTCGTCGCGTTCGCCGACGAGCGAGACGCGATCCAACAGGCCAAGTCTTTCAATCTGCGCGGCAAGCGCATCTGCCGTCTTGGGATGTAGCGTCTTGTTGCCGGCGATCGTCGCCCACCATGGCAGGTCTTCCACCCTCTTCAACGCGTCGATGAGCACGTCATGCGCCTTGCGCGGCGTCAGCGTGCCAACGCAAACGATGTGCGGCGGCTCACCATTTCCCGAGGCGATCGTGGCCGGCCTGGTACCGGGCGGCGCGACGGTGATCCGCTCCGGCTCGACACCGAAATTGGCGACGAGTTCGCGAGCCGTGCCGTTGGAGGTGACAACGACATGGCGGACGAAGGAGAGCGCCCGCCGCTCGCTTTCATGCAGGCGTGCCTGCGTTTGCGCATCGATACCGCTTTCAAGCGCCAGCGGATGGTGAACCAGGGCGACGATGTTCAGCCGGCCGGTTTCGCGCTCGGCCCACTCGTCGAGGACCCCGAAGGCGAGACCGTCGATCAGCACCAATGCGCCATCGTCCAGGGACGACAGCCGGCTTTCGGCTTCACTCTTTGCCTCAGGCGACGGTGACGGAAACCCTTCGCCGAGCGCAAGCAGCGTCACGGACCAGCCGAGCGCCTGCAACCCGGCGATCATTTCCCGGTCATAGCCATAGCCGCCGGTCTTCAATTGCAGGTCGCCGGGATAGGCGAAGACGAGCGTCCGGCTCAAAGCTCGGCCTCGTACCAGCCGCGGGCGACATGGGATTCATGCAGGGTGACGCGGATCTTGGCGATGCGGTGGCTGCCGGGGCCGAGGCGCTTTTCGCCAACCGCCTTCTTGAGCTCGTCGAAGATGTGCTTGGCGATCACTTCCGTCGTGGACACCTTTCCCTTGAAGGCCTCGACATTGTCGAGGTTCTGGTAGTTGAGCGGCTTCACCACCTCGCCCAGCACCGTCGTCGCCGCGCCGATGTCGACGGCAAGCCCGTCCTCGTCGACGTCAGCTGTGAAGAAGGCGGCGTCGACGACGAAGGTGGCGCCGTGGGTTGCCTGGGCGGGGCCGAATACGGGACGGGGAAGGCTGTGGGCGATCATGATGTGATCACGAACTTCAACTGCAAACATGTCTCTTCTTTCTTCAATAGCGGATGCGATGGCACAGCGTGCCGGGGTCGGACAGGATCTTGGGGTAGGCTTCGGCGATGTCCGCGAAGGCGGTTTCGCCGGAAACGAGGGCGTCGAGGCGGTTGTCCTGCAGCAGCTCCAGCGCCTTGGAAAGCCGCCTTGCGAAAGTCCAGCGGCCGCGCCTTGCCGGCGGCACGGCGCCGACCTGCGAACTGACGAGCGACAGCCGTTTGGAGTGGAAAGCACCGCCGAGCGGCAGCGACACCTGCGCATCGCCATGCCAGCTCGCCTCGACGATGCGCGCCTCGAAGGCCGCATGCTCCAGCGCCTGGGCGAGTGCGGCGGCGGAGGCCGATGCGTTGACCAGGACGTCAAAATCGCCGTCCAGCGCGGCGCCTTCAACGAAGGTGAGGCCAAGCTTTTCGGCAAGATCGCGCCGCGCCGGATTGCGGTCGACCAACACGATCTCTGTGCCGATGATGCGGCTTGCCAGATACGCGACCAGCGATCCGACGACGCCGGTGCCGAAGACCGCCACGCGGTCGCCGGGCAGAATGCCGGCGTCCCAGACGATGTTCAGCGCGGTTTCCATGTTGGCAGCCAGAACGACGCGCTCGGCGGGCAGATTGTCCGGAAGCGTCACGACCATATCCGCGTTGGTGACGAATGCCGATTGATGCGGATGCAGGCAGAAGACGGTCCGGCCCAGGAGATCGCTTTCTCCCTCCTCCACGCGGCCGACGAGGCAGTAGCCGTATTTGATCGGAAAGGAGAAATCGCCGGCCATATGCGGCCCGCGCATCCGCTCTTTTTCCGCTTCCGGCACCTTGCCGGCGAAGACGAGGGATTCCGTGCCGCGGCTGATACCGCTGAACAGGGCGCGCACCAGCACTTCGCCGCTTTGCGGCGGGCGGAGCGCTTCCGGGCGCAGCTCGCACGTGCCGGCTGACGGGAGCCAAAGGGCCTCGGCCTGATCTTCAATGATGCGTGCTGACAAAGTCTGTCTGTCCAACTCTGAGCCTCTCCCAATCTGATCCGTCATTGCTTTCACGTCGTAAGTACGCTTGGAGCTGAAAAAAGGTTCGGTGCAGCCGACATTTATTTGCCGGACGCGTCAAGGCGGCCCGCAAATATGCCCCGTCGCCCGGGCCGTCATCTTTTTTCGCCGACGAATGAACCTTTGGCTGGCGTACGGGCACCTATGCACGACACTATCCGCAAGACAGGATCGACATATCATGGCAATGGCTGAAAACTCTCCGTTTCAATTTTCGACTTCCGCAATGGACGTGGAGCGGGCCGTTGCGGAACTCCGGTTCGGCCGCCCGGTGATCTTGAAGGACGGCAAGCGCAGGCTGGCCGCGCTGGCGCTCGACAGCGTGGCTCCAGGTATCTACGACCAGTTCGCGGTTGCCGTCGGAAAGACGCACAGCCTTTATCTGACCGCTGAGCGCGCCGCCAAGCTGGGCGTTACCGGAGAGGGCGGCATCGCCGTGCCGCTGAAGGATGTATCCTTTGCCGATGCGTCGCGGCTGGCCTACGCACTGGATGCGAAGAAGCCGCTTTTCCATGAGGCCGGCAACGCGGCCATGGAAGCCGCGGCGGAGCTCGCCCGCACCGCGCTGCTGCTGCCGGCCGTCATCTGCGCCGACGTCACCGGGATCGAGGACCGCTTCGCCGCCTGTTGCTCTCTGGACCATAAGGCGCTCGCCGGCTCCGGCACGGCGCGCCAGCATTTCGAGATCGTCGTACGCACGCCTGTGCCACTGAAGGATCTGGGCCGAGCGGATTTCGTCGTCTTCCGCGGTGGGCTGGCGCAGAAGGACCAGGTCGCCATCGTGGTCGGCAAGCCCGACACCACCCGGCCCGTTCCGGTGCGTATCCACTCCTCCTGCCTGACGGGCGACCTCTGCGGCTCGCTCAAATGCGACTGCGGCGACCAACTGCGCAACGGCCTGCGGCAACTGAAGGAGGCCGGCGGCGGCGTTCTGCTCTATCTCGACCAGGAAGGCCGGGGCACCGGCATCGGCGCCAAGATGCGCGCCTACGGCTATCAGCATCTCGGCCTCGACACGATCGACGCCGATGCCATGCTCGGTTTTAGCGAAGACCATCGCCGCTACGAGGCGGCGATTGCCATGCTGCGGCTTCTCGGTATCGCAAAGGTCGTGCTGCACACCAACAATCCGAGCAAGATCGCCGCCTTGAAGGCCGGCGGCATCACCGTCGAGGCACGCGTCGCCGTCACCGGCGCCGTCAACGACGAGAATGTCCGCTATCTGGAGACGAAGCGGCTTCGCGCCGGCCACATGATCGACCTCCGGGCGATGATTGCGGCGGAATAGGCGGGCGGCGATGGACCAGACCTTCCCCCCTCCCCCGAATGACGGACGGCCGCCCGGCGGCGCGGCGGCGTCAGGCCTTTTCAACAACGCCGTGCTGATCCTCGCCGGCGTCTTTGCTTCCGCAATCGGGCTCTATTGCCTGCTGCAGCCGCATCTGGCGCTCGGAACCGGAGCGCTGGCCTTTGCCGGCGTGCTGACGCTTGTCATCTTCGCGCTTGTCGTGCGCGGCCTGCCACATCACCGGCACAGGGTCTTCGGCGCCGCCAATGCGGTGACCGCCGTTCGCACCGCCATCGTCAGCCTCGTCGCCGCCACCGTATTCTTTGCGATCGACATGCACGCGCCCGCCTCGGTGCTGTGGCTGCTCATCGGGCTCGTGCTGCTGGCACTCATTCTCGACGGCTTCGACGGCTATCTGGCCCGCGCGCTGGCGCAGGAGTCCGATCTCGGCGCTCGTTTCGACATGGAAGTGGACGCCCTTCTCATTCTCGTCCTGTCGGCGGCGGCGCTGTTTCTCGACAAGGCAGGTGCCTGGGTGCTGGCGATCGGGCTGATGCGATACGGCTTCATCGCCGCGCAATACGCGCTGCCGGCGCTTGGCGCGCCGCTGCCGCCATCCACCCGCCGCAAGCTGATCTGCGTCGTGCAGGTGGCAGCCCTCTGCGTCATCCTCATTCCCATCGTCCAGCCGCCGGTCTCAAGCGCCATTGCCGCCGCCGCGCTGGCTCTGCTCGCCTATTCCTTCGCGGTCGACACCAAATTCCTGCTTTCCAAGGGGGCATCACGGCCATGGAATTGAAATCGCGCCTCGATACGGCGGCCGGCCTCGCCCGGTCGCTTGCCATCTATTACGGCCAGCCCTGGCGGCGGCAGGCGCTGAAGCGCTTCTACAGCGAGCTCGTCTCGCCGCGCGACCTCGTCTTCGACATCGGCGCCCATGCCGGCAGCCGCAGCAAGACGCTCCTGTCGCTCGGCGCGCAGGTGGTAGCGGTCGAGCCGCAGCCGGTCTTCGCCGACCTGATCGAGAAGCATTTCGCCGGCCGACTGGCGGGCTTCGAGCGCGTCGCCGTCGGCGCGGAAGTCGGAGAGATATCGCTGCGGATATCCAGCCGCCATCCGACGGTCACCAGCACCTCGCGCCACTTCATCGACAGCGTGCGCGATGCCGACGGTTTCCGGCAGGTCAGATGGGACCGGGAAATCACCGTGCCGATGACCA
The DNA here is from genome assembly GCF_052908375.1 of Rhizobium sp. PAMB 3174. NCBI lineage: Bacteria > Pseudomonadati > Pseudomonadota > Alphaproteobacteria > Hyphomicrobiales > Rhizobiaceae > Rhizobium > Rhizobium sp. PAMB 3174. Next base: position 2,587,731 of record NZ_CM128608.1, read on the forward strand.
CGCTCGACCTGCTGATCGAGCGCTACGGCCGGCCGGATTTCTGCAAGATCGATTGCGAAGGCGCCGAGGCGGATATCCTTCGGGGCCTTTCCACCCCGGTCAGACTGATCGCCTTCGAATACATCCCGGCCATGCCGTCGGTGACGCGCGAGGCGATCGCCCGGCTGACGGCGCTTGGCGACTACCGCTTCAACCGCGTCGTCGGCGAGAAGCACCAGTTCGTCAACAGCGGCTGGAAGGATGCCATCGCCATGCTGAAGGAACTCGCCCAAGCGCCTCCGGCAAGCCCGTCGGGCGACATCTACGCCCGGCTGGAATCCTGATGCCGAGGCATTCCTTAAGCCTTTCCGATGCGGCCCTGCCAGATCGAGACCGCCACCGAGATCAATCCCGGTATGGTGGCACCGGTGAGCGAGAGAAGGCCGTAAGCAAGGCTTGCGGCAAGGCCATCGACGTTCGCATAGCCGAACAACGGCCAGAGCGCGGCCGCCGCCGTTTCGCGCGTACCCCAGCCGCCGATGCCGGCCGGTATCAGCATTGTCAGGAGGCACAGCGGAATGATGGTGAAGGCGGCGATCAGCGGCAGTGGCGCGCCGACGGCATCGGAGGCGATCATGAAGGCCGCTATATATCCACCGACGATCAGCACGCCGAGACCCGCCTGTACCAGCCACGCACCATCCTTCCAGAACACGGCGGCAAGGTCTGGGCCGAGACCGCGAAACCGGGCCGGCAGCCAGGCGTTCCGCATGGCAATGCCGAGGCCCAGCCCGACGACGAGGATGGCGGCGACAATCCACAGCACGATGTCGAGATTTTCCGGCAGCCGGCCACCGAGAAACAGCGGCCAGGCGATGAGGCCACCGCAGCTCATGGCAAAGAACACCAGTTGTCCGGACAGCCTCTCCAGAAAGACGGCGGCCGCCGGACGCTTCCAGCCACCCGCACCGTCGGCGCGGCTGCGATAGGCGCGCACCGCATCGCCGGCCATGCCGCCCGGCAGGACGAGGTTGAGAGCGCTGCTGACGTAATATTCGCGGATCGCCATCGACAGGCCGATCTCCTGCCCGAGCCGTCCCGCAGTGAACCGCCAGCGCCAGGCCGAAGCGACGATCTGCACCTGCACGACGACAAGCGCGGCGAGGATATGGCCGGGCGGCATGCTCCGCAAGGCGTCGATCAGCTTGGTGGTGTCGGTCGCCCAGATCAGGGCGGCCAGCAGCGCCAGACAGAGAAGGGCCGAGATGACGGCGAACTTGCGCAAATGTCTACCTTCCCCGGACTGTCGCGTGACGATGATACCGCCGACCGTCTTGCAGTCGGCCCAGCATTTGAAAGATCATGTCGATGACAAGAAATGACGCGCCGGGCAAGAGCGGCGATGCATCCATGACCAGATTGCTGTTCGCGGGCCTGTTCTTCCTCATCGTCAGCTTTGCCGCGCTGACGCTGCCGGATCATCCCGGTGCCTTCTCGCTTAGCGCCTTTCAGCGCCTGCCGCTGGAAATCCCGCTGCTGCTGCTCGCGCTGCTGCTGCTTCCCCGGCGCCTGGCGCTTGTGGTCGCTGCGGTATCTTCCATCGCCGTCTTCACCCTGCTCTTCCTGAAGATCGCCGACATCGGCGTGCAATCTGCCTTCCAGCGCCGCTTCAACCCCTATCTCGACATCAAGATGCTCGGCGACGGCTGGAATATTTTTTCCGGCTCTATCGGCAGATTACCGGCCGCCTTCGCGATCGGCGTGGTGATTGTGCTCTTCTGCCTTTTCCTTTTCCTGTTCTACCGCTCGCAATGCCGGATTGCCGGCCTGGCCGGATCCGTGAGGCGCAGCGCGATCGTCGGCGCGGCGGGCCTGCTCGTTCTCGGCACGGCGCTCTGGCTCACCGGGCCGTTGGCCGGCATCCGGGCTGATCTCAGGGCTGGTTCCTATCTCGGCAACCGGCTGGTGCTGGTACAAACGTCCATCGCCGACATGCGCCAGTACGAACGCGATCTCGTCGCCGACGATCCGGCCGCCGCTGGAACCAACCTGTTTGCCGGCATCAAGGGCCGCGACGTGGTGGTGATCTTCGTCGAATCCTATGGCCGCAGTGCGGTCGAGGATCCACGCTACAGTCCATTGATCAAACCGCGGCTGGCAGCATCCGAAGCGCAGCTGAAAGCCGCAGGCTTTGCCTCCGCGTCCGGCTGGTCGCGCTCGCCGACCATGGGCGGGCTCAGCTGGCTGGCGCACGGGACATTCCTGTCAGGGCTCTGGACCGATAACCAGGCGCGCTACGACCGGCTGATGATCAGCAAGCGGGCGAGCCTCAACAGCCTGTTCCGCCAGGCCGGATGGCGGACGGCGGCCGTCATGCCGGCCATCACCATGGACTGGCCGGAAGCGGATTATTTCGGCTATGACGACATCTTCGCCGCTAAGGACCTCGGCTACAAGGGCAAGCCCTTCAACTGGATCACCATGCCGGACCAGTACACGCTGTCGGCCTTCCAGCGTCTGGTGCGCGATCCGGCCCGCGCCAAGGGTCAGCCGGTGATGACGGAAATGGCGCTGATTTCCAGCCATGCGCCGTGGACCCCGGTCGCCAAGCTCATCGACTGGAACGACGTCGGCGACGGCACGGCGTTCAACGAACAGGCCGAGAGCGACGAGAGCCCCCGCACCGTCTGGTCGGACGGCGACAATGTCCGCCGCCATTACATCGCGACCATCGATTATTCGCTGCAGACGCTCAGCGACTACATTTCCCGCTTCGGCGACGATGCCATCTTCGTCATTCTCGGCGACCATCAGCCGGCGCCGATCGTGACCGGCCCGGATGCCTCGCGGGCCGTTCCCGTGCACGTCATCAGCCGCGATGCGGCGCTGGTCGCGCGCTTCGAAAAGGAAGGCTTCGTCGACGGCATGCTGCCCTCGCCCGAGGCGCCGGAACTGCCGATGGACACGATGCGCGACCGGCTGATCCGGGTGTTCTCGCAGACAGGTCCCTGATCAGGTCAGGAACGGCTTGCGTGTCATGCTTTCCGGCACCGGCACGCCGAGACGCGTGAGGATTGTCGGCGCGACCTGCAACTGGTCGAGGAGCGTATCGGGCGAAGGTCCCTCGCCGCCACCGAACCAGTAGAAGGCAAAGTCCTGCATCTCCTCGTCATGGCCGCCATGATGGCCGCGGTCCGTCTGGCCGTGATCGGCCGTGACGATCACCTCGTAGCCGTTGCTGCGCCAGCGCGGCAGGAAGGCGGCAAGTTGCGCGTCGATCGTGAAGCAGGCCTGATCCATCTGCGTGCAATCGTGGCCGTAGCGGTGGCCCATGCTGTCGAGCGTGCAGGTGTGCAGGATGCCGTAGTCGATCTTGTGCCGCTCCGTCAGCATGGTGAGCGTTGCAAACAGGTCGAGGTCGCTCGGCGTCATCTGGTTCTGGTGATTGTAGCCCGCCATGGTGTGGAAACGACCGTGATGAATGGGCCCTTCCGCCTCGTCGTATTCTATGTCGCGGGCCATGTCGAAGGGCGCGCGCTGGAAGAAGGTCGACCAGAAGGAATGGGTGACGGCGCCTGTCTTCCCGCCGGCCATGGCCACTTCGGAGAAGACATCCGGCTGGGAGACGCGAAACAGCGTCTCGTTCGACAGGACGCCGTGCACCTGCGGCGGCACGCCGGTGTGAATCGATGCGTAGCAGGAGGCCGAGGTGGACGGCAGGACGGAGCGCATTTTCCAGACGCGCGCTTCGCCGGCCTCGACCCAGCCCTCCAGATTGCCCATCAGCCGGCGCGCATTGCGCCAGGGCTGGCCGTCGAGGATGATCAGCAGAAGTCTGTTTTGAAGCGGCATGGTCCCGTCCTCCTGGCGGAAAGCAAGCGCGCCGGGGCAAAGCCTGGCGCGCCTTTCCGGTTGTCGATCGATGGTCGCAATCAGGCGCTGAGCCAGCAGCGCAGCGGCGCATCGGCATTCATCAGTTCGCCGGCGGGATTGTCCACCCAGCCCTGAACGCTTTCGCTGACGCCATCGATGAAATCGTTGAACATCGGGGCGATCAGGCCGCCCTCGTCACGCATGATCTCGGACATGTCGCGGTACATGGCCCGGCGCTTGGTCTCGTCCAGTTCGGCACGCGCGGCGACGACCATCTTGTCGAAGGCCTCGTTCTTGAAGCGCGTGTCGTTCCAGTCCGCCGACGAGATGTAGCCGGTCGAATACATCTGGTCCTGCGTGGGACGGCCGCCCCAATAGGAGGTTGAGAAGGGCTGGACGTTCCAGACGTTCGACCAATAGCCGTCGCCAGGCTCGCGCTTGACCTCGATCTCGATCCCGGCCTTCTTCGCGCTCTGCTGGTAGAGGACCGCCGCGTCGACCGCGCCGGGAAACGCCACTTCCGAGGTGCGCAGCAGAATGCTGCCGGTGTGGCCCGACTTTTTGAAATGGAAGGCCGCCTTCTCCGGATCGTAGGCCCGCTGCTCGATCTCCTCGAAGAGCGGATAGGCCTTGTTGATCGGCGTGTCGTTGCCAACCGAGCCGTAGCCGGCCAGAACGTGGTCGATCATCGACTCGCGGTCCATGGCGAATTTCAGCGCCAGCCGCAGGTCGTTGTTGTCGAAGGGCGCCGTATCGCAGAACATGTTGAACGGATAGAAGCCGCGGCCGGACACGTTGCGGATCTTCACCCGCGGCATGCGCTTGAGCAAGGAGACGGTCTTCGGGTCGATGCGGTTGATCATGTGGACCTGGCCGCTCTGCAGGGCGGCGATGCGCGCCGTGGCGTCGTTGATGACGACGACCTCCACCTGATCAGCGAAGCCGACATTCGCGCCGTTCCAGTAATTTTCAAAGCGGGTCGCATTGTAACGTACACCCGCATCGGCGGCGGCGATCTTGTAGGGGCCGGTGCCGATCGCGGCCTCGGGATTATCCTTGCCGCCGTTCGGCTGGATGACGAGGTGATAGTCGATCATCAGGAAGGGCATGTCGGCATTGGCTTCAGCAAGCGTGAAGACCACCGTGTCGCCGTCCGCCTTGACCGTTTCGATGCCCTTGAGGATGCCGAGAGCGCCCGACTTCGCAGCCTTGTCCGAATGCCGCTCGATGGTCGCGACCACGTCGGCCGGCGTCAGCGTGCTGCCGTCGTGGAACTGCACGCCCTTGCGAATCTTGAAGGTCCAGGTCTTGGCATCGGGAGAGGCGCTCCATTCCTCGGCGAGGACGGGCGTGGGCGTGCCGTCGGGCGCGAGCCATACCAGTGTTTCGCCCCAGAGATGGTTGACCATCGCGGTCACCTGGTTGGTGGCAAGGCCCGGATCGAGGCTGTCGGTCGAGGCTCCCCCCTGCATGCCGAGCTTGATCGTGCCGCCGCGAACCGGTCCCTCGGCCCTCGCGCTGTCGGTCAGCAGCGTTCCGGCGGCAACGAGGCCGACCCCCAGCGCGGCACTGCGCCCAAGAAAATCGCGACGTGACAGGCGGCCCTTTGCAACAAGGCCGGAGAGATAGCGCAGTTCATCCATCGAAAGTCCCCCGATAGGGCCGGAACGGCCGGGCCTGCGGCCCACCCGCCGGCTCCGTTGATTGATCGGGGATGGTTATCAGTCCGAAAGAATGCTTTATACATGTCCAGAAATCGTAAAAATGACCAGTCCACTTGTCATGGTGGAGACACACCGGATGGAGGCATGCCATCGCCCGCACGATCGACGGCGCCAGCCTGGATGGCCTGATCCTCGATGCCGAGAGCACGCGGCCGCTCTACCTGCAGCTTTATGACGGCCTGCGGGAGATGATCCTGTCAGGAGCGATCCCAGGCGGCATGCGCATTCCCTCCTCCCGCGTCCTGTCACAAAGCCTCGGCGTGTCACGCTTCACGGTGGTGACGGCGCTCGACCAGCTGGTCGCGGAAGGCTATCTCAACTCCGCGCGCGGCAGCGGCACCTATGTCGAAACCGTGCCGCGTCGCCAGGCGGGCAAGCCCGGCCCGGTCCCGAAGAGCAAGGAGGACGGATCCGACCGGTTCGACAGGCTCTTGTCGCGACGCGGGCAGGCGCTGACCTGGCGGAACTCGCTGACGCTCAACGACGGTTCGCAGCACCTGCACATGGCGACGCCGGATCACCGGCTGTTTCCGGTCAACATCTGGTCACGCCTGACGAAGGAGGTTTTCGCGGAAGGCGACTTCCGCATCGTCAACTACCGCGAGATCTCGCAACCGACATTGCTGGAAGAGCAGATCGCCCGCCGCATCGCCGTCAGCCGTGGCATTCACTGCGAGCCGGAAGAGGTGGTGACGACGCTCGGCGGCCACCACGCCGTGACACTTCTGGTCGAACTGCTGCTCAATCCCGGCGACACCGTCGCCTTCGAGGAGCCTGGAATGGCGGCGATCCGCTCCGTCTTCCAGTCGTCCGGCTGCAAGATCGAGCCAATGCATGTCGACGCCTCCGGGCCGGACCCGCACACCGTCGCCAGCCGCGACGTCAAGCTCGCCTTCGTCACGGCCGCCAAGCAGCAGCCGATGACTATCGCCATGCCGCTGAAGCGCAAGCTCGAAATGCTGCACTGGGCGGCCGACCGGGACACGCTGATCATTGAGGACGATCTCGGCAGCGAGTTCCGCTATCGCGGCGGCCCCATTCCGCCGCTCAAAGCGCTCGACCAGGCCGGCCAGGTCATCTATGTCGGGGCCTTCAGCATGACGCTGCTGCAGTCGCTGCGGGTCGGCTACATGATCATGCCGCGGCCGCTTGCGGAAAAATGCCGGCGGCTGATCCAGGTCCGCTACCGGGCGCTGCCGCAATTCACGGAGCAGATCGTCGGGCGCATGATCGAGGACGGACACTACGTCCGCCACCTTCACCGGATGCGCCGCATCTACGCCAAGCGGCAGAACCGGCTTCTGCAGATCCTCAAGTCCGACTTTGCCGACATCTTCGAACCGCCGGAGTTCGCCTCCGGCTTCTACAATCTCTGCTACTACCGGGATCAGTCGATCGATGAAGACGCGGTATTGAACCGCTGCCGGGAGGCAAATCTCGGCGTCGAGCAGCTGTCCTATTACCATGCCGACCGGAAATCTCCGCGAAAGGCCCTGCTCGTCGGCTTCGCCGCCTCCAACGAGGACGAAATCGACCTCGGGACCCGGCTGCTGAAACGCTGCATCGAGCAGCGGTAGGCGGCCGTTCGCCGATCAGAAGCGGGTTCAAGCCTCCGTGACGGCGATCTGCGGATTGCCGTCGATCATCAGCCGGATCTGCCCGCGTTCGGGGCGCTCGATGCGCACCGGACCCCCGCGCTCTTCCAGCCGGCGGCGGAGCAGGATGAGACGCGTTTCCAGATTGTCCTTGAAATCGGGGAGATTGAAGGTGCGGTCGCGGCGGATTTCGCGGTTCGAAAACTCGGCCCGTCCCGTCTCCACATAGCTGCGGACGAAATGGTAGAGTAGCCGGCCCGGCACGCCGCGGATGACATAGTCGTTGTCGATGAAGACGCCGCCGTCGCGCGGGAAGTACTGGAAGCTGAACGCCTGCCCGGGACCGGCGCTTTCCGCCGGCGCCGCGCCGCGCCCGGCCGCTTCGCTGGCGGCATCGGAAAGCTCGAAGATCGCCAGGCCGGCGGCAATCTGGCGGGCGATGATTTCGAGCGCGGCCTCATGGGCGTGGGAAAAGGCGAAGCTCTCTTCGGACTCGGCGAAGACCACGCCCGAAAGCCGGCCGTTGGCAATCATCGGCACGGCGATCTGGCATTGCGCCTGTGCGATGGCCGGCATGGGAATGTCGTCCCTGTTCAACCCCGCGGCCAGGGCGACGGCCGAGACATAGCGCTGGCTGCGGCGCATGTCGGCGATGCGCACCGTCAGGCCGCGCTCGGCGGCCACCCCGATGATGCCGTCCCCGAAGGCGATTTCCGCGCCGAAGCCATAATGCGGATAGCCGCGGCTGGCGACGGTGGACAACTTGCGCCCTTCGCCGTCGGCAACCAGGATCATCGAGTGGCGAAAGCCGCAGCGCTCCTCGAGGATTTCCAGGCTGCGGTCGAGCAGCGTTTCGGGGTCAGCGATGGCCGAAAGCTCGGCGGTGGCGGCGGCCGCATGGGCCAGCCAGTCCCGGTCGGCGGCCGGCTTCTCCGGCGCGGTTTCAAGCGGGGCGACCGGATCGATGCGCCGGCAGCGTTCGACCCGATAGATGTCGACGGCGCGCAGCTTCAGCATGTGCGACTTGCCCTGCAGGCTCGCCATCACATCGAGCTGGGCGGAGATGCGGTCAAAAATCGGGCCCGACTGCGACGAACTGACGAAGACGAGATCGAGCACGTGCTGCAGGCCCATGCGGCCGTCGAGCACGACGACGGTCGCCCGGCCATTGGCCGCCACATTGGCGGCCGTCTTGGAGAAGAACTGGTTCGAAAGCGCCACATGCTCGCTGTCCACGTAGTAGACATGCGACAGGTAGGAAAGGTTCGGAATGCCGCTCGCATCCGTCGTGGCGATGACGGACGGCATGATGCCTTCGAAACTGTCGCGGATGGCTTCGAGCGGCACGCCGGTCATGACTGGCTCCGCTGCACCCGTTCGCCGGCCTCCGGACCGGGTGTCTGGATGAAGAGATCGACCGGCCAGAAGCGGATGGCGGCGAGATCGGCGTTCGAAAAGACGGTGGAAAGTTGCAATCGGCTCACCCCGAGCCCGGCCATGATCGCCAGCATCCGGTCGAGATAATCGCCGGCATGCGCCACCTGCCGTGCCGTCGCCATCTCCACGCCGGAGATGTTTCCCTTGACCTGCATGGAACGGTAATTGTCCGGCTGACAGACGGTCATGGCGATCGGGGCGCCCTTTTTCGCGTTGGCGAAAAAGTCCGGCCACTGGCTGGAGGACACGAGCAGCACGAGGTCGCCGGCGTCCGCGTCGAAATAGGCGCCGCAGCCGCGGCCGACATGGGCGCGCAGCGCCTCGTCGCGCGTGGCGGCGATCATCATCACATTGCCGGAAATGAACGCGGCGACATCTTCCTCAAGCATCGATCCCAAAGCCCTGCCCGATCCCCGAGCACCTGTTTACCACGGTTGCATCTCTCCGGCACGCACCACCCCCGGCGATAGGAAATATTTAGGAAGGTGCGGGCGCGCTTAGCAAGCTTTTAGGAAGCCCGGACGGGCAGCCACGGCTATCTGGTTGTTCCGCCGCACCGGCAGTCGGCGCGGCCCGAAACACACCTTCAAGGAACAGATCATGACCCATGCAGACACCATGGCGCACATCCCTGCGCTCAACGGACGCTACGATATCTACGGCAACATCCACAAGGGCCTTCGCCGCACGCAATGCCTGCTGCTCGCCCGGCTGGGCGCCAACGACTTCGGCAATGCCGAGACAACCGAAAAGCTGCTGGCCGACATGCGCCGGCTTCTCTCCATGGCCGCCGCCCATGTGAAGCACGAGGACACGGAAATCCATGCCGCACTCCACCGCCGCGGCGTCGAGACCGGCCTCGTCGACGAGCAGCATGACGATCACCGCGCCGCCTTCCAGGTGCTCGAAGACAAGATCGTCGCCGTCGAGACCGCCTCCGGCGCGGCGCGGGCGGAAGCCGGACGCGGACTCTATCTCGCCATGGCCGCCTATATCGCCGACGACTTCGCCCACATGCACGAGGAAGAGACCGTGCTCTGCCCGATCCTCTGGCAGACCTTTTCCGACGACGAGCTGCTCGGCATCGAGATGCGCATCATCAGCGCCCTGCCGCCGGAGGAAAACATGGCTTTCACGCGCATGATGCTGCCGGCGATGAACCCCGCGCAGCGGCGCATGATGGTCGGCGGTATGCAGCAGAGCCTGCCGCCGGAAATCTTCAACGCCATCGTCGAGTTCGCCATCCGCCCGGCGCTGACCGATGCGGATTTCCAGGCGCTGCGCACCGATGTCGGGCTTGCCGCATGAGCGCGCCGGCAGCCGCGAGACCCCTGTCCAACGGCTGCGACGCCGACCGTTGCCGGGATTGCGCCCGGCGCGGTCGAGCTTGCCGCAGCCTCTTTCCACTTACCTTCAAGGAGAATGACCATGACCATCAAATCCCTACTGAGCGCGATCCTGATCGCCTGCCCGGCCGCGGCCTTCGCCGCCGACGCCGCCCCGAGCGGACACTATGAACAGGACAGCCCGCATACCAGCGTGACCTGGCGGATCGACCATTTCGGCCTGTCGCATTTCACCGCCCGTTTCATCGATTCCAAGGCACGGCTCGACTGGAACAGCGAGAAGCCCGAACAATCGCGGCTGACCGTCGAAATCGACCCGATGCAGGTGCGGACGGACTTTCCGTTCCCCGAGGTCGAGGACTTCGACGCCAAGATCGGCGGCGATGCGGATTTCCTCGCCGGCTCCAAGATCCGCTTCGTCTCGACGAAGGTCGTCATCGATGGCGAGAAGACCGGTCGCGTCTTCGGCGACCTGACGCTGCGCGGGGAGACTCACCCGGCGGTGATGGACGTCACCTTCAACGGCTCGATGGCCGAACATCCGATCGAGAAGATCGCCAAGCTCGGCTTTTCCGGCCATCTCGTCGTCAAGCGCTCGCAATGGGGGCTGAACTTTGCAATTCCGGCGCTTGGCGACGACATCGACGTCGCGATCGAAACCGAATTCAAGCCGGCAAAACCGAAGCGTCAGGCCTTCCTGCCGGAGGTTGTGCGCCGCAAAAGCGTCATTGACTAGGTCGGGGACGATAACGGGAAAATGCGCGCGCCGCTGGCCTTCGCGAGATGGCCGGCGGCCGGACATGAAAAAAGCCCGCTTTCGCGGGCTTTTCGGCTGGTCGGAGTGGAGTGATTCGAACACTCGACCCCCTCGTCCCGAACGAGGTGCGCTACCAGGCTGCGCTACACTCCGTGACCAGCGGCGCCTCTATAGACCAGCAATTTTGATTGCACAAGCGCCCTGACGACATTTTTGCGAAGGAATTTCAAAGCGGCCGAAACGGGGCGTTTTCGTGTCACAAATTTTTCCTGTGTGCCGTCAACCACACAAACACGCTCCGCAAAACCTGCTAAGGGACACATCACCGATTGAACCGGACTTCAAACCACAGGACCATATTCCATGCGCGTTCGCATCCTTGCCGCCGCTCTGATGACTGCAACCCTTTCCGCCTGCGCCACCACGGGGGCGGCCACCCCGATCGAAGCCGCCTGGAACGGCAAGGAAGCCGGCAAGTTCTTCGCCGCCTACGGCCCGCCCTCCTCCGACCGTTCCGAAGCAGGCCTGACCGTCTACAACTGGACCGGCGGCTACAAGACCGTGAAGGGCCGTTCCTACCGCTGCTCGGCCGTCATCAGTGTCGACAAGAGCTACACCATCCGCTCGATCCGTGTCCTCGGCGACCGCCCCGGCGTCAACGGCCCGTCCTACTGCGAGGAACTGCTGGTCGGTTCGAACTGAGGAAGCGGGCTGAGAGGCCTGTCTGATTTGATACTGGCCCGCCGGGGAAGCTCGGCGGGATCATGGATCGCCCCACAGGACGCAAGGCGCGCCTGCATGTGAGCCGACGCTGGAAACCGATACGTAAAAGTCTGAAAAACGGTGGCTGGGGTGCCTGGATTCGAACCAGGGAATGGCGGTACCAAAAACCGCTGCCTTACCGCTTGGCTACACCCCAACAGATCCGTGACGCGCACATGACTGCGAAGCGGTGACGGGCTATTAGCAAGAAGCGGCGACGGCGGCAACGGTTGATGACGGCTGCTTCCGCATTTTCTTTTCAACAGAATTCATTGGTCTATCAGCGGCGCGCTTGCTACGCCTTCGGGAGCAAGATCAGCCCACACCGGAGCCTCCCATGTCGACATTCCGCGCCAGACCGCCTGCCGTTCCGACCGTCCTTCTCGACGATGCCGTCGTGCGCGTGACGCGCTGGGACTTCGAGCCGGGGGCCGATACCGGCCATCACGTGCACGGCATGGGCTATGTGGTGGTGCCGATGACCGACTGCCATTTCCTGATCGAGGACAAGGACGGCGAACGGCGCGTCTCCTCGAAGGCCGGCGAAGTCTACCGGCGTGAAGCGGGCGTCGAGCACAATGTCGTCAATGGCGGCGAGAGCCCGATGTCCTTCATCGAGATCGAGTACAAGTAGCGGATCATAGAGGGACAATGGCAAGCGACGACATCTCCTTCGACCGCGCCTTCGAGCCTGCCTATGGCCGGGCGGTCGATGTCGCGCCCGGCGTCCAGCGGCTGACGGTCAACAATCCGAGCCCGTTCACCTTCCACGGCACGAACAGCTATATCGTCGGCGAGAAGTCGGTGGCGGTGATCGATCCGGGCCCGGAGGACGAGGCGCATTTTGAGGCGCTGATGGCGGCGCTTTCCGGCCGCGAGGTGACCCATATTTTCGTCAGCCATACCCATCGCGACCACTCGCCGCTGACACGGCGGCTGAAAGCGGCGACCGGAGCGCAGGTGGTGGCGGAGGGACCGCACCGCCCTGCCCGGCCGCTTTATGCCGGCGAAACGAACCCGTTTGCCGAAAGCTCGGACACCGATTTCGTCCCCGACCGGGCGCTTGCCGACGGCGAGACGGTGACGGGCGACGGCTGGAGCCTGACCGCCGTCCTGACGCCCGGCCATACCGCCAACCACGCGGCCTTCGCGCTCGACGGCACCGGCATCCTGTTTTCCGCCGACCACGTGATGGCCTGGGCGACCTCCATCGTCGCGCCGCCGGACGGCAGCATGGCCGACTACATGGCCTCGCTCGAGACGCTTCTGGCCCGCGACGACGCGCTCTACCTGCCCGGCCATGGCGGGCCGGTGCGCGAGCCGAGAAGCTTCGTGCGCGGCATGAGGACTCACCGCCGCATGCGCGAGCGCGCCATCCTGGAGCGGCTGAAGGCCGGCGACAGGCAGATCGCCGAGATGGTGAAGGTCATCTACCGTGAGACCGATCCGCGCCTGCATGGCGCCGCGGCGCTGTCGGTGCTGTCGCATCTGGAAGAGATGATCGAAAAGGGCGCAGTCACCACGGACGGCCCGCCACGGCTGACGGGCGTCTACCATCCCGCCTGAGGCTCGGACTATTTCGCGGCGATACCCAAGAGATCGGCGTCGAGGGCGCGCAGGAAACTGTCGGTGATGCGCGCGCCGTAGCCGAGGTCGTGCGGCCCGTAGCGCGACATGGTGCGCACATCGACGATGGTGGTGTCGAAATCCTCGCGCAGGCGGATCATCACATCGAAGGGAAAGCCGAAGACCAGCGTGCGCACGGAGCCCTGCAGCAGCACGTCCGGCGGGCGCAGCGCGGCGATGCCGGCGTCATCGCCGGAGGGCTCGGGGCGCGGCGACGGAATGGGCACGGCCGGCGTTTCCGGCTGGTCCGATGATGGCGGCGCGAAATCGGTGCCCTTGGTGGCGACGATCTCGATGCGCTCGGCGCTGGCGACCCGCATCACCGCTTCCTGGACACGGTCGAGCGCGCCTTCGTAGCGGCGGCCGTTGAGGCCGGGATAGGCGGCGATCTGCAACGTGCGGTCGCGGACGAAATCCTCCGGCGGGCGCGGCAGGGTCAGCTGGTTGGCCTCAGGCGGCTTCAGCCAGGGGATTTCCTCGACCAGCTCGGTCTGCACGTCGTAGATCGGCGGCAGCGTCACATAGGCGTAGCTTGCAGCACCTGCAGCAGCCAGCGGCAGGGCGGCATAGAGAAGCGCCTTGGCCGAGGCGACGCCGCCCTTGGCGCCCCAGTACCACAGCCGCACGAAGCCGATGGCGGCGAGCAGCACGGCGATCAGCGCCGCGGCCGCGCTCAGCATGGCGAGGAAGACGAAGTTCGGTGTCAGGATGAAGCCGAAGCGATGCAGCACGGCGACGACGACGAACAGCAGCAGGGCGAAACGGGCGACGCGCAGCGCGAGGCGCGCCGAATAGGATTGTGGCCGGTCGAAGCGGACTGTCTTCAAAGAATTCCCTGCCTTTTCCCCATTCCAAGCCGAACCGGCTTCAACCCCTGCTCCCGCAAAGTCTTAGAATTTCAACGGCAAACAGGCAAGCGCGACGGGCGACGGATCACTCCTCCGGCGCGATGTCATCCGCAGCGGACGGATCGAGCGGCACCTGCAGCGTCTGGAAGGCCGGATTTTCCACGTCACCCGGCGTCGGCAGCTGCGGCGCCGGCAGCTTGGCGCCGAGTTCCGGGGCGTACATGGCGGCAAGCTCGATGATGCCGATGACGATCAGCCAGCTGCCGATGATGCGGCCGGCAATGCGGATCCACGGGCCGGGAAACTGCCGCAGGAGAAAGGCGGGCGCGAGGATCATCCACAGGGCGGTCAGCACCGCGCCCATGGCGAACTGGAAGACGCTGGTGCCGAAATCATCGAGCCCGATGAACAGCGACAGGGAAAAGGCGATGATGGCGGCAGACGCGACGGCGAACGGAAAGCGCCGCTCGCTCGGCAGCCACATCACCGCGCCGGAAATCATCAGGGCCAAGGGTGCTACGAGAAACAGATAGCCGGATGCGCCCGTCGACTGGATCAGACTGAAGATCGGCGGGAAGAAGCTCAGCATGACGACAAGCACGCCGAAGAAGGTGAGCGCGATGCGGGCGAACTGCCGCGTCGTTGCCTGCGCGCAGACGACGGCAAGGCCGATCATCGCCAGGACGAGGTCGTAGACGGAGAAGGTGAAGAGGAAGCCGAGCTCGGTGAAGCCGTATTCGTGCGGGAAAACCTGCGAGAAGAACAGCAGTACGAAGCCGATGCCGAGGAAGCCGGCGGAGAAGCGGAAGCCGTCGCGCTGGTGCCAGGCCTTTTGCGGAATGGCGGGCATGGGCGCGGAGAGCTTCGGCCTAGGTTTCTTCGCCGGCCGGTTCTGGCTGCCCTTGCTGGTTCGTCGTGCACTCATGCGAGAAGATAATAGATGCCGGCGAGCGCGATCAAGGCACCGCCGAGACGGATGATGAGGCCGTCATAATACCGGCCGAGCAGCAGACCGATGCCGACGCCGGCGACGTGGATGAGGCCGGTCGAGACCACGAAGCCGACCGCGTAGGCCGCGGGATCGGCGGCGGCCGGCAGGAAACGGCCGTGGGCATAGCCGTGGAAGATGGCGAAGAAGGCGATGATGATGATGGCGACCGCTTCCGGCGCCTTCCAGCGTAGCGCGATGACACCACCGAGCACGATCAGCGAAATGGCGATCGCCATGACGACGATGTTGTCCGGCACGAGGCCCATCATGCCGAGCACGCCGCCGACGCACATGATCATCGGGAAGGTCGCCGGCAGGGTCCAGACCGAACGTCCGCCCATCTGCGCGCCCCAGAGGCCGACGGCCAGCATCGCCAGGAAATGGTCGCCGCCAAGTAGCGGATGTTCGAAGCCGCTGCCGAAACCGCCCATCGGCCCACCAAGCTGGTGGGCGGAGGCGGTCGTCGCCAGGGTCATGAGGACGACTAGCGGGAAAGCGCCTTGGCTGACCAGTCTTCGAAAATTCATGAGATCGGCAATTCCTCGATTCGCTCGGGGCATCATAGCGACATGGATACGCAATCAAAGGCCGGTTTCAACCGGTCACTTTTCATGACGCATCCCTCACCCCCGCTTCACCCGGATCGCCGCCTGCGCTGCGGCGAGCCTTGCGATCGGCACGCGGAAGGGCGAGCAGGAGACGTAATCGAGGCCGATCGTCTCGCAGAAATGGATCGAGACCGGGTCGCCGCCATGCTCGCCGCAGATGCCGAGCTTCATGTCGGGTCTCGTCTTGCGGCCGCGCTCGGAGGCGAGCTTCATCAGTTCGCCGACGCCGTCGAGGTCGATCGAGATGAACGGATCGTGGTCGATCACGCCCTTGCGCTGGTAGGTATTCAAGAAGGCGGCGGCATCGTCGCGGGATATGCCGAAGGTCGTCTGCGTCAGGTCGTTGGTGCCGAAAGAGAAGAATTCGGCGGCCTCGGCGATCTCATGGGCGCGAAGCGCGGCGCGCGGCAGCTCGATCATGGTGCCGACGAGATAGGAAAGCTCGGTGCCGCTTTCGGTGATGACGGCACGGGCGATCGCATCGATGCGGTCCTTGACGTAGTCGAGTTCGGCGCGAAGGCCGACCAGCGGCACCATGATTTCCGGCACGACCGGCGCGCCGGTCTCGACGGCGGCGACGACGGCGGCCTCGAAGATGGCGCGGGCCTGCATCTCGACGATTTCCGGGTGCGAGATCGCCAGACGGCAGCCGCGATGGCCGAGCATCGGGTTGAACTCGTGCAGGGCGTCGATGCGCTCGCGCATGGTGATGGCATCCATGCCCATGGCGGCGGCGACCTCTGCCACCTCCTCGTCGTTCTTCGGCAGGAACTCGTGCAAAGGCGGATCGAGCAGGCGGATCGTGACCGGCATGCCGTGCATGATGGTGAAAAGCTCGGTGAAGTCGGAGCGCTGCATCGGCAGGAGCTTGTCGAGCGCGGCCTGCCGGCCCTCGACGCTTTCGGCGAGGATCATCTCGCGCATGGCGTGGATGCGGTCGCCTTCGAAGAACATGTGTTCGGTGCGGCAGAGGCCGATGCCCTCGGCGCCGAAGGAACGGGCAGAGTGGGCGTCGGTCGGGGTGTCGGCATTGGTGCGCACCGTCATGCGGCGCACGCTGTCGGCCCAGCCCATGATGCGGCCGAAATCGCCGGAGAGTTCCGGCTGCAGCGTCGGCACGGAGCCGCGCATGACATGGCCGGACGAACCGTCGATGGTGATCACGTCGCCGCGCTTCAGGACGACGCCGAGCCCGAGCAGCACCTCGTTGCGCATGTCGACGCGCATGGTGCCGGCGCCGGTGACGCAGGGAATGCCCATGCCGCGGGCAACCACCGCCGCATGGCTGGTCATGCCGCCACGCGTCGTCAGGATGCCTTCGGCGACATGCATGCCGTGAATGTCTTCCGGGCTGGTCTCGACCCGCACAAGAATGACCTTGCGGCCCTCGTTCTGGGCGGCGACGGCTTCCTCGGCGGAGAAGACGATCTCGCCCGTTGCAGCCCCCGGAGACGCGGGGAGACCGGAGCCGATCACCGGCGCGTTGGCGCGCGGATCGACGGTCGGGTGCAGCAGCTGGTCGAGCGACGACGGTTCGACGCGCATGATCGCTTCGTCGAGGTCGATCACGCCTTCGTCGACCATGTCGACGGCGATCTTCATGCCGGCCTTGGCGGTGCGCTTGCCGGAGCGGGTCTGCAGCATCCACAGCTTGCCGCGCTCGATGGTGAATTCCAGGTCCTGCATGTCGCAGTAGTGTTCCTCGAGCCGGGTGGCGATGGCGCTCAGCTCCGCGAACGCCTCTGGCATCAGCTTTTCGAGCGACGGCTTGTCCATGCCGGAGGCGATGCGGCCGGCCTCGGTGATGCTCTGCGGGGTGCGGATGCCGGCCACAACATCCTCGCCCTGGGCATTCACCAGGAACTCGCCATAGAGCATCTTTTCGCCGGTCGAGGGATTGCGGGTGAAGGCGACGCCGGTCGCCGACGCATTGCCAAGATTGCCGAACACCATCGACTGGACGTTGACCGCCGTGCCCCAGGCTTCCGGAATGTCGTGCAGATGCCGGTAGGTGACGGCGCGCGGGTTCATCCAGCTCTTGAAGACGGCGGCGACGGCGCCCCAGAGCTGCTCCACCGGGTCCTGCGGAAAGGGTTCGCCGAGCTCGTCCTCGATCAGCGTCTTGTAGCGCGCCACGATGGTCTGCCATTCGACGGCGGTGATATCCGTGTCGTTCTCGATGCCGAGCCGGCCCTTTTCCTCTTCGAGGATGTCCTCGAAGAAGTCGTGATCGAGGCCCATCACCACGTCGGCATACATCTGGATGAAGCGGCGGTAGCTGTCCCAGGCGAAACGGGCGTCGCCGGCGTCGTGGCCGAGCGCCTGCACGGTCTCGTCATTCAGGCCGAGGTTGAGGACGGTGTCCATCATGCCGGGCATGGAGACCCGCGCGCCGGAGCGCACCGAAAGCAGAAGCGGACGCTCGGAGCCTGCGAACTTGCGGCCCGTGTCGGCCTCTATGGCGGCGAGCGCCTCGAGAACCTGGCCGGCGAGTGCTTCCGGCAGCGTATGACCGTTTTCGTAGAACCAGGCACAGGCGTCCGCGACGATCGTCATGCCGGGCGGCACCGGCAATCCCAGACTTGCCATCTCTGCCAGATTGGCGCCCTTGCCCCCCAGCAGATCGCGATCAGACGCTCCCCCCTCGGCCTTTCCGTTCCCGAACGTGTAGACCCACTTCGTCATTCCCATTTGCCTTTTGTCATTTTAAGCCGGAGCCTAATGCATTCGACTCCAAATGAAAAATCAAAACTGTGGCACAATGGTGCATCGCACAAAAAATGTTTCAGCGGTGCGACAGAAAGGTCCGCGGGCGATCAGTCCTTCGGCTTTATGGCGAGGATGGCATAGCGGTGCTGGGTGCTACGCTCGAGGCCTTTCAGGAACGAGAAATTGGCGGCCTGGGCGCGGTGGATGGGCCGCATCCCATGATCGGCCTTGACCGGGGAAAACCCGGCTTCGGCGAGCAGGGCGGCGACGGCATCAGCTCTCGCGCCTTCGGAAAAATGGACGCGCGACAGGATGCTGCGATGGGTCTTCATCATCTCGGCGCTGCGCACCGCGCCGTGGCCGTCCTGCGGACCGTTGAGCTTCGTCGCCAGCCATGAGGCGAAGCGTGCGACCAGGCCCTTGTTGACGAAGTCGCCATCGATGACGAGCAGCTTGCCGCCGGGTTTGAGCACGCGGAACCACTCGCGGAACGCTGCCTGGGGATCGACAAGCGTCCAGACGAGGTGGCGGTTGATGATGACATCGTAGCTTGCATCCTGCTCCATCGTGTTCTCGGCATCGCCGACAACGAAACGGATGCGGCGCTTGCGGCTTGCGGCCTTGGCGCGGGCCTTCTCCAGCATCGTTTCCGACCAGTCCATGCCGGTGACCTCGAAGCCAAGATCGTCCATCAGATGCGAGACGACGGCTGTGCCACAGGCAAGGTCGAGGGCCTTGCGGCCACGGCCCTCGCCGAGATGTCTGCGGATCAGGTTGTGCCAGGCGGCGCGCTCGGCCTCGGAGAAAATCTCATGGCCTGGCTGGTCATCGAAGGTCGCCGCCCGTTCGGACCAGTAAGCCTTTATTTCATCACGCAAATCGAAGTTTGCAAGCGCGTCCGTCATCGTCTCTTCCAGTGGCTGCAAGCGGCAGTTTAGAACCGCTCCAAAAGATATTTCTTGACCAAATTTATCATCTTAAATATGGCGAAACTTGAGCCTGATTATCAGCATTGATTTTTAAGGTCCAGCACAATTCCGGAGAGGAAATGATGAAATTATTGAGCCGCTCGGCGCTTGCCGCGACCCTCTACGCCACGCTTTCCACGAGCTTCGCCTTTGCCGGCGACATGACGACCCTCACAGACATCACCGGCCGCAAGGTCGAGGTCTCCGTTCCGGTGGAGCGGGTCATTCTGGGCGAAGGCCGGCAGATCTATTTCACCGCGGCACTCGACACGGACGCCCCGTTCAAGCGCGTCGTCGGCTGGCGTGACGATTTCAAGAAGGCCGATCTCGACGGCTACAACGAATACCTCCGCCAGTATCCGGAGATGGACAAGCTGCCGACCTTCGGCGGCATCAAGGACGGCACGTTCGACATTGAACAGGCCGTGGCGCTGCGTCCCGATGTCATCATCATGAACATCGACGCGAAGGCAGCCACCGAGGAAGCCGGCTACATCGAAAAGCTCGCCAAGGTCGGCATTCCGGTCGTCTACGTCGACTTCCGCGAGAAGCCGATGGAAAACACCGAGCCGAGCATGCGCCTGATCGGCAAGCTCTACGGCAAGGAAGACCGCGCCGAGGACTTCATCAAGTTCCGCGAAGAAGAAATCGCCAAGGTGACCGACGTTCTCGCCGCCCATCCGGACGAGAAGAAGCCGGTGGTCTTCATGGAACGCGCCGGCGGCTATTCCGACGATTGCTGCATGTCCTTCGGCGACGAGAATTTCGGCAAGATGGTCGAGATCGCCGGTGGCATCAACATGGCGAAGGACATCATTCCCGGCACGTTCGGCACGGTCAATCCGGAGCAGATCATCGCATCCGATCCCGACCAGGTGATCGTCACCGGCGCCAACTGGGAACTCTACGTTCCGGGCGGCAACTGGGTCGGCCTCGGCGCCGGCGCGGACCAGAAGGAAGCGGCACGAAAGCTTTCCGCCCTGATGGACCGCCCGGGCTTCACCGGCATCAAGGCGGTGAAGGAAGGCAATGTCCACGCCATCTGGCACCAGTTCTACAACAATCCCTATCAGTTCGTGGCCATCCAGCAGATCGCCAAGTGGCTGCATCCGGACCTCTTCAAGGACCTCGACCCGGACGCGACCTTCTCCGAACTGCACAAGCGTTTCCTGCCCGTCCCGTATGAGAGCGGATACTTCGTGTCCGTGAACTACGGCGGCTGACAAGACGATCACCCGGCGGGAACCCCATCCCGCCGGGTTCATTTTCTGGAGCATGACATGACATTGATCCGTTTTCTGCCGGCTGCCGCTCTGGCGGCTTTTGCGTTTCTGGCCCCCCAGTTCGCGTCGGCCAAGACCGTCACCATCGAAGATGCCGCCGGCCGCACCGTCGAAATCGATGCGCCGGCCAAGCGCGTGCTGCTTGGCGAGGCACGGCAGGTGAGCGTGGTTGCGGCGATCAAGGGCCTGCAGACCTTCGACACGATCGTCGGCTGGCGTGACGACCTGATCAGCAAGGACCTCGACACCTACAACAGCTACCTCGAAAAATTCCCGCAGATCGCCGATCTGCCGCGCTTCGGCTATGTCGGCGACGGAACCTTCAATCTGGAAGCGGCGATCGCGCTCAAACCGGATGTCATGACGCTCAATCTCGAATCCGAGAAGGCGGCGGAGGAAAGCGGCCTTGAAGAGAAGCTGGCCGCCGCCGGCATCAAGCTCGTCTACATCGATTTCCGCGCCGATCCCGACGCCAACATGGAACGCTCGATCCGCGCGCTCGGCGACATCTTCGGAAACGAGGAGCGGGCCGAGAAGCTGATCGACTTCCGCCGCGAACAGCTGGCCGTCGTCGCAGACCGCCTGAAGCAGCATCCCGACCTCAAGCAACCGTCCGTCTATCTCGAACGCGCGCCCGGCATCTACGGGACCATTGGCTGCTGCCGCACCTTCGGTCCGCTGAACTTCGGCAAGATGATCGCGCTGGCCGGTGGGCACAATGTCGGCTCCGACTATTTCAAGACCATCTTCGGCGACCTCAACCCGGAACAGCTGATTACCGCCAATCCCGACATCGTCATGGTGACCGGCGCCAACTGGACCGGCTCCTCCGACATCAACCGCTTCGTCAGCCTCGGCCCGGGCGCCGATCTCGCCAAGGCGCGGGTACGGCTTGAAGGCCTGATGGAAGACCAGCCTTTCGCGAGCCTCGATGCGGTGAAGAAGGGACATGTCTATGCCATCTGGCACCAGTTCTACGGCACGCCCTACGATTTCGTCGCCGTCCAGCAGTTTGCCAAGTGGTTCCACCCGGACCTGTTTGCCGACCTCGATCCGGACCAGACGCTGCGCACGCTGCACGAGACGTTCCTGCCGGTCGACTACAAGCCCGGCTACGCGGTTGCCCTGAAGGAAGGAACAAACGGATGACCCTTGCCAACGCAGAGGCAGATACGGCGAGCGAAAGCCGCATCCTCTATCGCGGTCTCGTCACGCGCCGGCTGCTGATCCTTGCCGGCCTGACGATCGCCCTCATCCTCTCGGTCGCCACCGACATGGCGCTGGGACCGGCGCGCTACACGCTGACCCAGGTCTTCTCGGCACTTCTCGACCCCGCCGGGTCCGACGTGCAGCTGCGCGTTGTCATCTGGGACATCCGCATGCCGGTGGCGCTGATGGCGATCACCGTCGGCGCGGCACTGTCGGCGTCGGGCGCGCAGATGCAGACGATCCTTGCCAATCCGCTCGCAAGCCCGTTCACCCTCGGCATTTCGGCGGCCGCCGGCTTCGGCGCCTCGCTGGCGCTCGTCGCCGGTGTTGCCTTCGTGCCGGGCGCGGTGGAATACATGATCCCGCTCAACGCCTTCCTGATGGCGATGGTGGCGGCGCTGTTCATCCACTTCGCCTCGTCGATGCGCGGCGTGACTGTCGAAACCATGGTCCTGCTCGGCATTGCGCTGGTCTTCACCTTCAATGCGCTGCTGGCGCTGATGCAGTATCTGGCCTCGGAACAGGCGCTTGCCGCCGTCGTCTTCTGGACCATGGGATCGCTGACCAAGGCGACATGGCCGAAGGTCTACATCACCGCCGCCGTGCTCATCGTCACCATTCCGCTGTTCATCCGCAATTCCTGGGCGCTGACGGCGCTGCGTCTCGGTGACGACAAGGCGGCAAGCTTCGGCATCAATGTGCGCCGGCTGCGGCTGCAGACAATGCTGACGGTCAGCCTGCTCGCCGCCATTCCGGTGGCCTTCGTCGGCACGATCGGTTTCGTCGGCCTCGTCGGCCCGCATATCGCCCGCATGATCGTCGGCGAGGACCAGCGCTTCTTCCTGCCCGCCTCGCTGCTCTCCGGCGCGCTCATGCTGTCGCTGACCTCGATCCTGTCGAAGATGCTGATCCCCGGCGCCGTGCTGCCGATCGGCGTCATCACCGCGCTTGTCGGCGTGCCCTTCTTCTTCTCGCTGATCTTCACCAACAGGAGACGCGCATGGTAACCCTCACCCTTACCGAAGTCGGCGCCCGCTACGGCAGGCGCGAGATCGTCTCCGGCGTGTCCGCCGACCTGCTGAAGGGCGGCGAACTGACGGCGGTCATCGGCCCCAACGCCGCCGGCAAGTCGACGCTCTTCAAGCGCATCGCCGGGCTGCTGCCCGGCGCCGGCACGGTGACGATCACCGGCGCTGCCGATCCGGACGAGGCTGCCTGCTACATGCCGCAGGACACCAGCGCCAATGCCGTGCTGACGGTCTACGAATCCATCCTTCTCGCCGCCAAGCAGAAGACCGGCGGCTGGCGCGTGGCCGACAGCGAGCTGAAGCTGATCGACATGATCCTGAAGGCGCTGCGCATCAACGACCTCGCCTTCCGCAATCTCGGCGAACTGTCGGGCGGCCAGCGGCAGCTTGCGGCCATCGCTCAGGCGCTGGTGCGCAAGCCGGAGATCCTGCTGATGGACGAGCCGACCTCCGCGCTCGACCTGTCGCGGCAGATCGAGGTGCTGACCTTCATGCGCCGTCTGGCGGCGACCGAAGGCATGGCGGTGATGATCGCACTGCACGACATCAACCACGCGCTGCGCTACTGTCACAATGCCATCGTGATTGCCAATGGCACCATGATCGTTTCCGGCCCGGTGGAGGACGTCATCACGGAACAGCTGCTGCGCGACGTCTACCGCGTCGAGGCCCGCATCGAGCGGTGCTCGCAGAACCGGCCGGTGATCATCGTCGACGGTTCGCTCGCCGCCTGACGCTTTGCGGTTGCCTCCGCACCGCTCTTGCCTATGTTGATGGTCAACGACCAGCGCCGCCCGAAGATCCCCGATCGACGGGCGGCGCGGCATCATCGCAAGGAGGAACCCACCGTGAGCCACCCCGCCATCGTTTCCGGCCAGACGGCCGTCATCACCGGCGCCGCATCCGGCATCGGTCTTGCCGCAGCCAAGGCGCTTGCCGCAAAGGGCATGGCGATCGCCATGCTCGACCTGCCCGGCGAAACGCTGGAGAAGTCCGCAGCAGCACTTTCGGCCTCCGGCGCACGCGTTCTGGCGCTCGGCGTCGATGTCTCCAACCGCAAGACGCTGGAACAGGCGGCCGAGACGATCGCCGCCGAGCTGCCGCCGGTCTCCGTGCTGATGAACAATGCCGGGATCGGCCCGGCATCCGCCTGCCTCGGCGAGGCAGGCCCGTTCGAAAGCATTCTCGGCGTCAATCTCTGGGGCGTGATCAATGGCACGCAGGTCTTCGGTCCGGCGATGAAGGCGCATGGCAAGCCCGCCATCGTCATCAACACCGGCTCCAAGCAGGGCATCACCACGCCGCCCGGCAACCCGGCCTACAACGTCTCCAAGGCCGGCGTGAAGGCATTCACCGAGGCGCTTGCCCACGAGCTGCGCAACCTGCCGGACAGCGCCATGCAGGCCCATCTGCTGATCCCCGGCTGGGTGCATACGGGGCTGACCGCCGCCAATGGCGGCCCGAAGCCCGACGGCGCCTGGACGGCCGAGCAGACCGTCGACTTCATGCTGGAAAGCCTGGAACGCGGCGACTTCTACATCCTTTGCCCCGACAACGACACGCCGCGCGTGCTTGACGAAAAGCGCATGGGCTGGGCGATCGGCGACATCATCGAAAACCGCCCTGCCCTGTCGCGCTGGCACAAGGACTGGGCGGACAAGTTCAAGGCGTTTATTGGGGGGTGACGGCTGTTTTGGGGCCGTGAGCGGGCTGTCCGATGTTTGAGTACCGAACCGCGATAGCGGACATCCGGCGATTTGGTCCGAGTTCGGCGCGAAGCGGACAAGCGAGACCGACCGTCAACGACCACTTGTTCCACGCAAAGGCGTACAAAGAGCCGACGCGTTCGAAGCCATCATTCGCGCGGACGGCCACCGGTAGCGTACAAAAGTGACTTCCGGATAGCGGCTCATGACGTTCTGCTTCTCTTCAATCAAGTTGCCATCGAGTCGGTCGTAAAGTCTGCGCGCCTGATAGTTCTCGCGTAGCGTGAGGAGATGAACAGGCATTTCCCGGCGTTCTGATGAAAAGCGACTAATGCTTTCGATGAGGAGCCTTGGGCCAAGCCTGTTTCCTTGAAAGGATCGGTCAACATACAGGTTGTGCAGGTAGGTCCCGAAATGCGTCTCCTCATCAAAAACAAAACATGTAAATCCCACCAGATCGGTGTGTACCTCTGCTAAGGTGATCGAGATCTTCTCGAACTGGATAGGAGAAGCCAGGCGTCGCTCCCAAAGCTTGGCCTTCTCATCCGGCATAACATTGGCCAAGTAGTCTGGGGGGAGAATGCCTGCATAAGCCTCACCACTTACACGAACGTGAAGGTCGGTGATGGACGAGTAGTCATTTGAAGAGGCGGTCCGGAAACCTACAGGAGCCACGACAAGTCCTCACGCTTCAGTCATTCTGGTGGCAAAACACCGCGTAGGCCATACTTTGTCAATGTCTGGTGTTGGCGCTTCTGCGACATGACGACCGTCGGCCCGTTGCGGTCATTGCAGGACGAGGCCGGATTTGATTGAAATCTCTTCATCTCTGGGGTCCACCGACACTGGTTTTAACAGGAAGGCTAATATCCCACGGCAATGAACCCGGCTCGCCTGCATCACTGCAGTGGACATTTACGCGCCGGACATGGTCAGCATCATTCCGCCAAGTGGCTTTGAGGGGGACTGCACATTCAGTCAAGACCACTTTTCTATTGACCGGCATAGCGACCAGATTGCTGCCATTCTCCACGTTTGCTGAATTTACGAATGCTTCAACGACAGTGTCGATAGCTTCCAAAGACTGCATTTCGCTACGAATCTGTCGCTGCCCCTCGGCAAATATTGCGTGACAGGCGCGCAGATTGTGCAGGCCGAAACGCGCACTGCAAAATTCGCGCATCTCATCAATGCGTTCTGCCGGTTCCATTTCAAAAATCTCAACATCGCACTCGCCACAGGCGAATGGATTTCTGACCATGATCTGAAGGGAAGGAGTTCGTTTGATAAAGGGTATCATCCTAGTTTCATGCTCGCGACGATCCAGTTCAACGCCAACGAAAAAGACGGTGAGCATCAGCAATCCAGCCGCCGCCGCGATCACTTTCAGCATGCGAGCATTGTCTCCTCAGGCGAAACCCCGGCGGGCGTCCCGGCCAAGTCGTTCCGCATTCTTTTTTCCTGAGGTTTTACAGGCGGTCTATGGTTGCCAGACAAAATTGGCATCAACGCTACTCTGTGTGGAAACGAGGCTGACTTTCCTGCCGCTACTCCTGTGGTGTTAGCTAAACGCCGCGGTGATTGGGCGTGTGCTTTGCCGCTTGAGTGACGTGGACCAGCAAGGTTCGCAGATGGGTGTTGGCGATAGAGACGCATCGATACTCCTACTTTGCTGTTCGCCCGCGAGCAAGATGATCGAGGCAGCCGGGCGCTCTGTATCTGGCCTACGGGACAGGATCGGACAACGCACCGAATCCGTCGAGCAACAAGGAGCGCGAAACTTCTTCAACTCTTGGGAATATGATCCAATATAAAAGGGAAATGCCCTAAACGGTATATCTCGAGGTCGAATTTGTCCGGAATCTGGTCGGGAGCGGGCCTGCGTGGGACGCTTGGATATGTGCCCCCTTGGCGCAAAGGCGACGAGCCTTCACTGCGAAAAATGACCGCCTTCAGAAACGGCAAGCGACCGCGCGTACCGCCGACTTGAAGACGCAAAGCACCCTCGGCCGCCCCTTAATCCACACTCGCTCAAAGCCCGTCCTTCTCCAACAACGCCTTCTTCTGCCCCTCATGCGGCTCTCCGAGGAAAATGTCGGGCTTGCCCTTCTCAAAGAGCCGCATCCAGGCTTCCTTGCCGTCGGCGGAAAACAGGATGTGCATCTGCATGCCGGAGCAATTGCCGGGCTGGCAGGTGTGGAAGAGCTGGTATTTCGTCCCGCCGATCTCGACCTCCTCCGACGGTGTGGAGACATAGTCGTTGCGGCGGATGAAATAGCGCGCCCAGCTCGGCAGGCCTGGAACACCGTAGCGCAATTTCTCCACCACCTTGCGACGGGCTTCGGACTTGTCCAGCACCTCGCCCAGGTTCTGGCCGGCGAGCGGTACCGGCTTCTCCTCAGCGAAGACCGCCCCCTGAATCATCAGCAGGCACGACACGGCGAATACGGTCTTCTTCAAAGGCCCTCTCCCGGGTGTGTTGGATGAATGCAGGATCAGGCCGGCTCGCGCAGGCGCTCGGCGGTCTGCAGGTCGACGGAGACGAGCTGGGACACGCCCTGCTCGGCCATGGTGACGCCGAACAGGCGGTTCATGCGGGCCATGGTGATCGGATTGTGGGTCACCACGATGAAGCGGGTGTCGGTCGAGCGGGTCATCTCGTCCATCAGGTTGCAGTAGCGCTCGACATTGTGGTCGTCGAGCGGCGCGTCCACTTCGTCGAGCACGCAGATCGGCGCCGGATTGGTCAGGAAGACCGCGAAGATCAGCGCCATCGCCGTCAGCGCCTGTTCGCCGCCCGACAGCAGCGTCATCGTCTGCGGCTTCTTGCCGGGCGGGCGGGCGAGGATTTCGAGGCCGGCTTCCAGCGGATCCTCGGATTCGATCAGCTGCAGTTCGGCCGTGCCGCCGCCGAAGAGGTGGGTGAAGAGACGGCGGAACTGCTCGTTGACGACGTCGAAGGCCGCCAGCAGCCGTTCACGGCCCTCGCGGTTCAGGCTCTGGATCGCACCGCGCAGCTTGCGGATCGCATCGATGATGTCGTCGCGCTCCTTGATGAGCGCCGCGAGCTTTTCGGAGAGCTCCTTCTGCTCTTCCTCGGCGCGCAGGTTGACGGCGCCCAAGCGTTCGCGCTCGATCTTCAGCCGCTCCAGTTCGCGCTCCACCTCGCGCGGGTCGGGGATCTCATCCATCACTTTGAGGCCCGTCAGGCGGAAGGCCTCGTGCGGGGCGCATTGCAGCGCCTCGCGGATCAGGTTTTCGCTGTCCTGGCGACGCTCGCGGGCGGACACCAGCCGCTCCTCGGCGCGGCCCCGCTTCTCGCGCGCTTCGGCGAGTTCGGAGAGAGCGCGCGCGGCGGACTGGTCGGCCTGGCGCTGCATGGCTTCGGCTTCGGCGAGGCGATCGGCGGCGTCGCGGCGGTTTGCCTCCGCCTTCTGCAACTCCGTCATCAGCGCCCGGCGCTTCTCTTCCATTTCCTCCGGCGCGACGTCGAGATCGGCGGCCTCCTCACGGGCCTCCTCCTCGCGGTCGCGCAGCGTCTGAATGTGCTCCTCGGCATTGGCCGCCCGCGCCTTCCAGGCGGCGCGTTCTTCGGCGATGGCGGCGATGCGCCGTTCGCGCGCCTCGTTTTCGCGGTTCAGGCTCTCGTGCCGGGCACGGGCCTCGGCAAGCACGCTGCGGCCGTTGGCGACGTCGAGTTGCTGGGCGCGCAGGGCCTCGTCCAGATCGGTGAGATCCGGGGCGCTCTCCATCTCGATGCGGGCGTCCTCCTCGCGGATGACGACCTCTTCCAGCTGCGCACGGATCTGCCCCAACGCCTCATTCAAGACGTCGCGGCGGCGGATCAGGTCGCCGGAGGCGCGTTCGGCGGCCGCCAGCGCCTCGCGGGCTTCGGCCACCCTCCGGGTCGCCAGCCGCACCGTGTCGCGGGCCGCGTTGAGCTGGCCTTCCTCGGCGCGAATACGGTCGCCGGCGGCGCGGAGAGCGATCTCCGCATCCTCGAGCACGATGCGGGCCTCGTCGCTCTCGGCTTCCAGTTCGGCAAGCCGGTTTTTCTGGGAAAGACGCAGGGCGGCGGCGCTCGGCGCATCGGCGCCGGTCACATGGCCATCCCAGCGCCAGACGGCACCGGCCTTCGTCACCAGCTTCTGGCCGGGCTGCAGAAGAGCGGCAAGCCGGGCGGCATCAACATCGGCGACCAGACCGATCTGGCGCAGGCTGCGGGTCAGCGCCGCCGGTCCCTCGACATGCTTCAAGAGCGGTTCAGCGCCCGCCGGCAGGACCGGATCGGTCTGCCCGTCGCCGTTCTCATACCAGTAGGAGGGAGCTTCGGGATCAAGCGCGGACTCAAGGTCGTCGCCAAGGGCGGCACCGAGCGCCGTCTCGTAGCCCTTGGTCACTGTCAGCGCATCGGCAACGGGTGTGAACTCGCCGGCGGCCTCGCCGGCCGACAGCATGCGGGCAATCGTGCGGGCTTCCGTTTCCAGCGCATTGACCCGCGAGCGCGCCGCCTCCACGGGCTGGCGGCTTTCCGCCTCGTGGCGGCGGGCGTCGGCAAGGCGGCTCTCGGCGTCCTGCACGGCAATGCCGGCATCTTCCAGGGCAATCTCGGCGGCTTCGACCAGTTCCTGCTTCTCGGCCGGATCAGGAAGCGCCGACATGCGCTCGGCAATCGCCGCGACTTCGGCATTCGTTTCCTGCATCTGCCGGTCGAGACGCAGCTTGCGGTCGGCGAGATCACGGATGGCGCGCTCCAGCTGATGGCGCAGCGCCGCCGCCTCGGCGCGTTCGGCCGTCAGCGAGGCAAGCGTCTTTTCCGAAGCGGCCAGCGTGTCGGACGCGGCAACGAAGGCATCCTTGACCTCCTGCGACATGCGGCCGGAATCGGCAAGCACCGCCTTCAGCTCCGCCTCTTCGGCATCAAGCCTCGCCAGGATGGCGGCATTGTCTGCGACAAGCCGGCTTTCGCGCTCGATATCCTGGGCAAGCTGCGCCAGGCGGCGGGTCAGTTCCTCGCGCCGGCGCAGGACGCGGTTGGCATCCTCCTCAAGCTGCGTGCGGGCGATCTGCAGGCGCTGCAGGGCGGCGGCCATCGCCGCCTCGTTCTCGCGCAACTCCGGCAGTTTCAGGCTCGCGACGCCTTGCGACTTGGCGGCCTCCATCTGGGCCTGCGCGCGCTCCGCGACGACCGCCGTCGTCTGATTGAGTTCGCTGGTCGCTTCCCCCTCGGCGTCCTTTGCCTGCACCCAGCGGATATGCAAGAGCATGGCTTCGCGGGCGCGGATATCGGCCGACAGAGACTTGAAGCGCGACGCCTGGCGGGCCTGGCGCTTGAGGCTCTCGATCTGGCTTTCGAGCTGCGAAGTCACGTCGTCCAGACGTTCGAGATTGGATTCGGCGGCACGCAGCCGGAGCTCCGCCTCGTGGCGGCGGGAATGCAGGCCGGAAATGCCGGCCGCCTCTTCGAGCAGCTGGCGGCGGGCCTGGGGCTTCGCCTGGATCAGCTCGCCGATGCGTCCCTGCCCGACCATGGAGGGCGAACGCGCGCCGGTGGAGGCATCGGCGAAGAGCAACTGCACGTCCTTGGCGCGCGCCTCCTTGCCGTTGATGCGGTAGACGGAGCCCTGCTCGCGCTCGATGCGGCGGGTCACCTGGATCTCGTCGGCGTCATTGAAGGCGGCGGGTGCCGTGCGATCCGAGTTGTCGAGATAGAGGCCGACTTCCGCCGTGTTGCGCGCCGGACGGTTGCCGGAGCCGGAGAAGATGACGTCGTCCATGCCGGAGGCGCGCATGTTCTTGTAGGAGTTTTCCCCCATGACCCAGCGCAGCGCTTCGACCAGATTGGACTTGCCGCAGCCGTTCGGCCCGACGACGCCGGTCAGCCCCTCCTCGATGAAGAATTCGGAGGGTTCCACAAAGGATTTGAAACCGACGAGGCGCAGCTTGTTGAACTTCATGGGGCCGGGGCTCCATGGATCAATCGAGCATGCTTGGAATAAAGACCCCCTCTGGCCTGCCGGCCATCTCCCCCACAAGGGGGGAGAACACTCGTGGCCGCGTCCCGCACAAATCGCAAATCGAGCATTCGCGTCGGGTTAAGCCCCTCCCCCTTGTGGGGAGGGGTTGGGGAGGGGTACGCGCCAAGACGCAAAAAAACGGGCGCACGGCGGTGGCCGTGGCCCGTCTTTGTCAAGACATCGGACGGATCAAAGCAGCGGGTCGATGAGCGCTGACATCTGTTCAACCGACATTTCTCCAGAATAGCGCTTCCCGTCGATGAAGAAGGTCGGGGTGCCGTTGACGCCAAACTCCGTCGCAGCCCGGTTTTTCACTGCCGTCACATCATCGAGAAGTTTCTGGTTCGTCAAGCAGGCCTGGAAGCTCTCCTGTGTAAAACCGGCGAGTTTCGACATCTGCAGCAGCGCCGCGCTCTTGTCGTCGGCGGTCGCCCAGGTGATCTGCTGCTTGAACAGCACTTCGACGAAGGGGAAATACTGGCCTTCCGGGGCGCAGCGCGCCAGCATGATGGCGGCGGCGGCGAGGTTGTCGAGCGGGAATTCGCGCAGGATGAAGCGCACCTTGCCGGTGTCGATATACTTCTTCTTGATCTCTTCGAAGACGTTGTTGGAGAAGCGCGCGCAATGCGGGCAGGTCATCGACATGTATTCGACGATGGTGACAGGCGCGTCGGCCTTGCCGACGGATTCTTCCGGCAGCGGGCCGGGCTCCATCAGCTTGGCGACGTCGACGGAGCCTTCGGCTTCGGGCACGTCCACCTTTGCCTCGGTCGCCGGCTTGTCGGTGGAAGCGGTCTCGGTCGGATCGGTCTTGGCCTGAGCCGGATCGCTGGATTTCTGCGCGCTTTCGTCCTTGCTATCCGAGCAGGCGGCGAGCGCCAGTGCTACCGCACCGACGGCGATGCCCCCGAGCAGGCGGCGCTTCGAAATTTCAAGTTCGGCTTTCGGCATATAGTCACCTATCGTGTAATCGAATTCGCGAAAAAACTGTCGGCACCCGGATATCGCGGCGACCGGCAGCTTACAAGGTTTGTTTGACCGGACTATCTTCAAACAATTGTGACCGCAACACGACCAGCACTTCATCCACGGCCAGAAGAAATATCAGCGACCGCGTTTTGCTGCCAGCACGCCGCGGCCGAGCCGCTCGATCGCCTGGCGCAGCTTGTCGTCCTCGATGCCTTCCATCATGCCGTCAAGCTTGCGGGCGGCCTCCCCACGCAGCGCCGGCAGCGGACGCCTCACCGGCGCGACGGATACCGGCTTCTGGACGATACGGATCTGGCGGATCGCCGGAAAGCCGAAGAAGCTGTTGATGCGGCCGATCAGTTCGCCCTGCGCATGGGT
The DNA here is from genome assembly GCF_052908375.1 of Rhizobium sp. PAMB 3174. Lineage (NCBI taxonomy): Bacteria > Pseudomonadati > Pseudomonadota > Alphaproteobacteria > Hyphomicrobiales > Rhizobiaceae > Rhizobium > Rhizobium sp. PAMB 3174. The sequence goes on from NZ_CM128608.1 coordinate 2,619,544, forward strand.
GAGAAACAGCGCGCGGGCGCCTTCGCAGGCGATGATCAGCGTTCCCGGCTGATAGCCGCCGCCCGTTCCGCTCTCGGAAACGCGGCGGTCCCAGGAGATCTTTTCCGGCCGGGTACAATCGGCAAACTCGTCGCCGACGATGCCGTCCCAACCAGCCAGAAGCGCGGACGAAATGCCGGCGCGCTTGGCCAGCAGCGGATCGATGATGCCGTTGGCGGCCTCGGCGATCTGTCTGGCTCCGTATTTGGCACCTTGTTTCGGCGGTCGCATCTTGCCTCGTTCGGCGTCTTTGCCTTGATCGGCGACGCACGTTCGGCCACAAGTATCGCACTTTCGCGAATCCGCCGCAAACAATGACGCCCAGGAACACCAAAATCCCCAGTTCTCCGAGATCTTCCGACCTTCTCGCCTGGTACGACCGGCACCATCGCGACCTGCCCTGGCGGGTCTCGCCGCCGATGGCGGCGCGCGGCATCAAGCCGGATCCGTACCGCGTCTGGCTGTCGGAGGTCATGCTGCAGCAGACCACCGTGCAGGCGGTGAAGGCCTATTTCGAGGTCTTCACCTCGCGCTGGCCGACCGTCACCGACCTCGCCGACGCCGACACCGCCGATGTGATGGCGGCCTGGGCCGGCCTCGGCTACTACGCCCGTGCCCGCAACCTGAAGAAATGCGCGGAAGCCGTCGCCCGCGAGCATGGCGGCCGGTTTCCCGACACGGAGGACGGGCTGAAGGCACTGCCCGGCATCGGCGACTACACGTCGGCGGCCGTGGCGGCGATTGCGTTCGACCGGCCGGCGGCGGTGATGGACGGCAATGTCGAGCGGGTAATTTCCAGGCTCTACGCCAATTCCGATCCCCTGCCCGGCGCCAAGCCGCAGATGAAGGCGAAGGTGGCGGCGCTGACGCCTTCGGACCGCCCCGGCGATTTTGCCCAGGCGATGATGGATCTCGGCGCCACCACCTGCACGCCGAAGCGGCCAAGTTGCATCCTCTGTCCCTTCAAGGAGAGCTGCCTTGCGCTCGCCGACGGCGATCCCGAGCGCTATCCAGTGAAGGCGGCGAAGAAGGCGAAACCGCTGCGGCGCGGCGCGGCGTTTGTTGCCGTAGCCGGCGACGGCACCGTCTTTCTCAAGCGCCGCGAGGATCGCGGTCTGCTCGGCGGCATGACGGAGGTACCGACGACCGAGTGGACCTCAAGGCAGGACGGCGAGACCGGCACCGACGCCGCCCCCTTTGCCGCGGACTGGCGGGCGGCCGGCGACATCAGCCATGTCTTCACCCATTTCGAGCTCAGGCTTTCGGTCTTCCGGGCCGACGTCACGCGCCGGGAGCGCAATGACGGATGGTGGGCGCCGGTTACAAATCTTGATGCCGAGGCGCTGCCGACAGTCATGAAAAAAGCAGTCGCCGCCGCTATACCGGACGCTTTCAAGGCAAAAGGATAGGACGACAGCATGACTGCAGACATTCGCCACATCGTCTTCGACATCGGCCGTGTGCTCATTCATTATGATGCCGAGTTGCCCTTCTCGCGGATCATCCCCGATCCACAAGAGCGGGCATGGTTCTTCGCCAATGTCTGCACGCACGAGTGGAACGTCGAACAGGACCGGGGCCGAACATGGGAAGAGGCTGAGGATGCCCTGATCGCGGTCTATCCGGATCATGAAGACAGCATCCGCGCGTTCCGCAAGCATTGGCACGAGATGGTGCCGCATGCCTATGACGGCAGCGTCGCCATCATGACCGGCTTTATCGACGAAGGCCGCGACGTGACGATGCTGACGAACTTCGCCTCCGACACGTTCCGGCAGGCGCAGGAGATTTTCCCCTTCCTGAAGTTGCCGCGCGGCGTCACCGTGTCCGGCGACATCGGGCTGATCAAGCCCGACCCGGCGATCTACGACCGGCACACGAAGGACTTCGGGCTGACGCCATCGGCGACACTATTCATCGACGATTCCGCCGCCAACATCGCGGCCGCGAAGGCCTACGGATGGAACGCCATCCACTTCACCGGCGCTGACAATCTCAAGGAAGAATTGGGCAAATACGGCCTTTCGGCCTGACCATCCATGATGGTTTGTGACGGAGGAAGGGAAGGCGGTTCCCTTCCTCCGTCATGCCGACCAATTGCGAGGTGGCCGGTATTCTTGTCGACGGAAATGCAAGTATTCCCGGTAACTTGCCTCAAGCTGACGTTACGTCAGCCAGTACGCCCATAAGGCAATTTTCGAAGTCCCGTGTAAAGGAAATCGTGTCGAAAAGCGGGGCCGACTTGCGGCAATTCACAAGATGTTTTTTGAGCTCGGTCCGGCGCGTCTCGTTTTCTGCCAGTTCGACTGCGATTTGCACGAATCCGTCCAGATTCGGGGCAACAAGTTCGCGCAGGCCGACAGCGGCCAGCAGGCTTTCCGTTACCCGGCCGGCGAAGTTGGTGCCCTTCCAGCCGACCACCGGCACGCCGGCCCACAGCGCGTCCGACGTCGTGGTGTGGCCGTTATAGGGGCCGGTGTCGAGCGCGATATCCGCCATGGCGATGCGCTGCAGATGGTCCGCCATCGCCACCTTCGGCGCGAAAACGATGCGCGAACGGGCGACACCCTCCGCTTCGGCGGCCCGGCACAGGAACTCCTCCGCCATCGGCGTCTGCGCCGCCAGCCAGAGAACCGAGCCCTCGACCTGCCGCAGGATCCGCATCCAGGCGCGGAAGACGGAACCGCGGATCTTCTGCGATTGGTTGAAAGAGCAGAAGACGATCACATGCTCGGGAAGGCCGTGGTCGGCGCGCGCGCCCTTTCGGACAATCTGCGGCCGGGTCGCATCGTTTGCCTGGTAGCTTCCCGGCATGCGCAGGAGCTTTTCCTGGTAGAAGGCGGCGCTCAAGTCCGGCGTGACGATCCGGTCGGTGATGGCGTAATCGATGCCGGCGCCGGCAACGCTGCCGGGAAAGCCGAGATAGGTGACCTGCACCGGCGCGGGCCGACGGCAGAAGATAGCGATCCGGCTTCCCTGCGTGTAGCCCTTGAGGTCGACGAGGATATCGAGCTCGCAATCGCGGATGGCGACGGCTGCCGCATCGTCGTCCATGTCGAGGATGTCGATGTAGTAGTCGACGCTGTCGAGGAAGCGCAAATGCATCTTCTCGTGCCGGCGGCTGCGGGCGGTGTGGCAGATGCCGTAGACCTCGAAGCGTTCGCGGTCGTGGCGATCGAGCACCCCGGCAAACAGCGCCATGGTCGCATGGTCGTGGAAGTCGCAGGAGAGATAGCCGATCCGCACCGGCTCGTCCGGTGCGCGCTGCCGCGTCGATTTCCATTTCGGCGCGACCGGCGGCAGCAGCACTTCCGCCGTGCGGCGGCTGGTGCGGGCATTGATCTCTTCATCGCCGCACCAGGTCAGATTGCGGAAGGCGTTTTCACGGATGTCGGCGACGGCCCCTTCGGCGGCATAGGCGGCTTCCAGTTCCGTCTGCAGCCGGTCGGCCATGCCGAAATCGCACAGGCAGCTGGCGCACCAGAAGGCTTCGCTCAGTGCCAGCCGTTCCGACGGATTGGCGCCGTAGGCCTTCAGGAGCAACGGATAGGCCTGGTCGTAGCGGCCAAGGCCGGAGAGGACGATGCCGGCATTCAGCCAGCCGTTGAAGTCCATGGCACGCGGCGCGACAAAGTCGGCATAGGGCAGCGCCTCGTCATAACGCCCGGCCTCGCGCAACAGGGCGCACAGCGTGTAGGCGACATCATAGTCATCCGGCCGCCTGTCGCCGGCGGACTTCAGTAGCGAGACGGCCTCATTCTGCCTTGACGCGGAGAGCAGGTTTTCCACGGCCTTGAAGATCAGCGGCTTGTAGCGGCCGGCATCGAGATCGGCGGCGCGGGCGAAGTGGCGCGCGGCGGCTTCGCCATGCCCACGCTTCTCCTCGATAAGACCCGTCAGGATCAGCGCCTGCGCATTGTCCTCTTCGGTCGCCAGCACCGTCTTCAGGGTCTGAAACGCGGAATTGTGGTCTCCGCTTTCATATTCCCGCCGCGCTTTGGCCAGAAGCATCGTCATACTGGTCATCCCATTCCAAGATCGGCCCGGCATAGATCACCGGTCTTGCCCGAGCCTGTTTTGCAAACGGGAACAAAGTGGTGCCGCTTGCGGTTGCCGATCAGGACGCCCGCCGAGATGGGGGTAATCCGGCCTTGGGAGTGGCCGGAACGCACAGGCCTCGCGATAGCAGCGCAGGCCGGCGTCAATGACAATCAAACGCGGAAAGAGCCATGAAATACAATCCAGCGCTGGACGGACTGCGTGCCATTTCGGTGCTTCTCGTCGTCGCCTTCCACAGCAACCTGCCCTTCGTTCCAGGCGGCATGATCGGCGTCGACATCTTCTTCGTCCTCAGCGGTTTCCTGATCACCGCCATTCTCCGGCAGGAGATCGAAAGGAAGGACACGCTGTCCCTGACAACGTTCTATGGCCGACGCCTGCTGCGGCTCTGGCCGCCGCTAATCGCCTTCCTTGTGGCCTTCTATCTGGCGGCGCCCTTCCTCTTCCCCAAGGACGACGCCAATCTCGAGGTGCTGCTGGCCGGCCTCTATCTTTCGGACTATTCCCATATCCTGTTTGGCATGCCTTCAGCGGTGTCGCACACCTGGTCGCTGGCGGTCGAGCAGCAATTCTACCTGCTCTGGCCCCTCGCCCTGCTCGCCTTGCGGAAGGTCTCCGTCGGGACCGCGATCGCCCTGCTGGCGGCAAGCTTTCTCTTCGCCACCTGCTGGCGCATGGCCGACCGGCTGATCTGGGACGACTGGTATCGGACCTATTTCCGCTTCGACACGCGGCTGAGCGGCCTGATCCTCGGCAGCCTCATGGCCTTCGTCGACTGGAAGCCGCGAGCGCCGCTTGCCGGCGCCATCGGCGCCCTGTCGATCTGCGTGCTGGTCGCGCTCAGCGTGTCGCTGCAATTCGGCACGACGGACTCGATGACATGGGGCAGCCTGACCGCGGATTTCGCCGCGGCCGGCCTCATCCTGTCGCTGACCGCCACGCAGGAGACGCGCCACTACCGCCTGCTCTCGCATCCGGCGCTCGTCTATATCGGCGTGATCTCCTACTCGATCTATCTCTGGCACTATCCGGTCGCGAAGGCGCTGAGAGCAGAGACCTCGCCGCTCGTGACATTCGTCGTTACCTCGGCCTTTGCGATCCTCGCCGCGATGCTCTCCTACCGGCTGATCGAACGGCCGGTGCAGGCGCTGAGACAGCGCCATGCGGTCGCGAGCCCAAGGTGAGCTCCCGCGCGGTGCATCGGCATTCGACGCATCCGCAAAAGAATGATGCCCGGGGCCTTCTCCTTCCCCGGGCATCATCAGAAAGCTCTTTCCGCAACTGGAGGTACAAAAACCGGAAAGAGCCTATGTCGCAATCTCTTGTCAGCCGGCGGCGGCAAGCTCCCGCCTGACAATTGCGCGCAACTCGTCGATCGGCTTCAGTTCGCCGCCATCCTCATAATGCCAGAACGTCCAGCCGTTGCAGGCGTCGAAGCCCTGCACCTTTGCACCGAGACGGTGGATGGAGCCGGCCTCGCCGCCGGCGGCCAATGTGCCGTCGGCGCGCACGATCGCCGAATGGCGGCGGCGGGCGTCGGTCAGCACCTGGCCGGGCTTGATCAGTCCGCTTTCGATCAGCACGTTGAAGGCGACCCGGACTTCGGCCTTCTTGCCGGTCATGACCGTCAGTTCGGCCTTGCCGAGCGGCTCGACTGCGGCGATGCGAGCGGAAGCAGCGTCGATATAGTCCTGCTCGCGCTCGATACCGACGAAGTTGCGGCCGAGGCGCTTGGCGACGGCGCCGGTGGTGCCGGTGCCGAAGAACGGATCGAGGATGATATCGCCGGGCTTTGTCGACGACATGATGACACGAGCGAGGAGCGATTCCGGCTTCTGGGTCGGATGCACCTTCTTGCCCTCGTCGTCCTTCAGGCGTTCGCCGCCATTGCAGATCGGGAACAGCCAGTCGGAGCGCATCTGCACGTCGTCATTGGCGGCCTTCATCGCATCGTAATTGAAGGTGTAGCCCTTGCCATTCTGGTCGCGCGAGGCCCAGATCATCGTCTCGTGGGCATTCTGGAAGCGACGACCCTTGAAGTTCGGCATCGGGTTGGTCTTGCGCCAGACGATGTCGTTGAGGATCCAGAAGTTGAGATCCTGCATCATCGCGCCGACGCGGAAGATGTTGTGATAGGAGCCGATGACCCAGATGGTGCCGGTCGGCTTCAGAACGCGGCGGCAGGCGAGCAGCCAGGCGCGGGTGAAGGCGTCATAGGCCTGGAAGGAGGCGAACTGGTCCCAGTGATCGTCGCAGGCGTCGACCGCCGACTGATCGGGACGGGTCAGCGCACCGCCAAGCTGGAGATTGTAGGGCGGATCGGCGAAAATGACGTCGACCGAATGATCGGGAAGAGCCTCGAGGGCCGCCACGCAGTCACCCTTGATGATGGTGTTGATCCAGGCCTTGGTGCCTTCGGCACGCTTCAGCTCGGCAAGCGGAAATACTGATGCCATCTGATACTCACTGATACGCTTACTCGGTACGGACAGCCAAGCACACCGAAAGGAGACACGCTTAACTGAGCATTAGGGTTACTGATCTTGGTTACCAAATGCTGAAAGGGGCCGGCAAAATCGCAAAATAAAAGTCGCCGGTGCCGAAACGGCAAAATGCATCCCACCGTCATTGATTGCGTTTCGAGCCGGGATCATATACGGACTGCCCCTTCCCAAGACGTTCGAAAGACCCCTATCCATGAACGGATTCGATCTCATCATTTTTGATTGCGACGGCGTGCTCGTCGATTCCGAAATCATCGCGGCCCAAGTTGAGTCGAAGCTCCTGACGGAAGCCGGCTACCCGATCAGCGTCGAGGAGATGGGCGAGCGCTTTTCCGGCATGACCTGGAAGCACATTCTTCTGGCCATCGAAAGCGAAGCCAGCATCCCGCTCTCCGCGTCGCTGCTCGACAAGTCCGAGAAGCTGCTGGACGACCGGCTGGCCCGCGATGTCCGCGTAATCGAAGGCGTCGGCCAGGCGATCATGCGGCTCAGCGGTCCTCGCTGCATCTGCTCGAATTCCAGCAGCCACCGCCTCGACATGATGCTGACCAAGACGGGCCTGAAGCCGCTGTTCGCGCCGCATATCTTCTCCGCCAAGGACCTCGGCGCGGACCGCGTGAAGCCGAAGCCGGACATCTTCCTGCACGGCGCATCGCAGTTCGACGCCAAGCCGGAAAACACGCTGGTCATCGAGGATTCGGTGCACGGCATTCACGGTGCCCGCGCCGCCGGCATGCGCGTCATCGGCTTTACCGGCGGTTCGCACACCTTTCCGTCGCATGCCGACCGGCTGATGGACGCAGGCGCCGAAACGGTGATCTCGCGGATGAGCGACCTGCCGGGCGTTGCCGAAGCGCTGGTCGGCTGGGCCGGTCTCGTCTGAGCTTCAGACCTTCAGTGCAAGCGCCGCAGGCAGTATCACGAATTCGACCGGCACGACGCCGGTCGCCTCGCCATCCGCCTCTGTCGGAATTCCGGCCGATGTGCCGTCGGCCGGTTCGACACGTACGCTTCCGGCGCGCACGATCCGGACGGCCGGATCGGTCAGATGACGACCGGCGCGGATCTGCCCGAGCAGCGAAACCAGCTTGATCCGGTTTCCCGCCGTCAGGATCACCACGTCGAAGAAGCCATCGGCAAGCTCCGCTTCGGGCGCGACATGCATGCCGCCGCCGAAATAAGCGCCGTTGCAGACCGCGACGAGATCCGCCCGCATGCGTTCCGGCACCCCGCCATCGAGGGACACCAGCAGATCCTTCGAGCTCCAGGCGAGAATGTTGGTCACCGAATGCAGGGTGAAGAGATGCCGGCCAGGGAGAATGGCCCGCAGCGCGCTGCCGTTGACCGAGCACACGACCTCGCCTGAAATGCCGGCCGTCGCCTCGTTGACGAAATGGCTTGTCGACAGCGCACCCTGAGGGCTGACGCAGGTCATCCGCCCGACATCGATCCTGCGCTCCGGGGCGTCGAGAATGTGGGCCGCGAGCCTTTCCGGGTCCGTCGGCATGGCAAACTGGCGGGCAAAGTCACACCCCGTGCCGGCGGCAGCCAGCGAGAAGGCAACGCCGGGATTTTCGGAGGTCATCAGCCCATCGACCGCACCGCCGACAGTGCCGTCGCCGCCGACGGCCACGATCAGATCGACGCCGGAATCGGCAAACGCGCGGGCAAGCCGGGCGGCATCGCTGACACCTTCCGTTTCCCGGATCTCCACCGCAGGCCCGCGGGCGCGAAAATACGCGTCAAGCCTTTCGGCAAGCGGACGCGCCGCGCCCCTGCCCGCCTTCGGATTGACGACTATGCCGATGCGCTCCAACGGATGCTTCCGGCGTCTTTACTTGGTGTTGTACGGGCCTTCGTCGAAGCCGACGTAAATCTTGGCCAGATTGCCGGCGCCGCCGGGAATGGTCACGTCGGTCTTGGTGAAGATGAACTGGGTCGTCAGCGTCGAGGGAAGCTCGACTTCGAACTTCGTCAGCTCCGAATAGAGCGTCGTCTCGCCATCGGAGGCGGCAACGCGGATCGGAAGGACGATCTTGCCGGGCTTGGCGAGCGGTCCGCCGACAAGGCGTCCCTGGGCGACGACGGTCACCGTCATGCTGTTCTGGCCAAGCGTGCACTGGCGCGTCGTGGCAGCGATCGAGGCCTGGTAGACGATCTTCGACGGATCGTCCTTGCCGCCATTGGCGTATTTGTCGAGCGAGGCGGTGCCGTCCCGCAGATAGACCTGTGGGCAGGACCCCTGAATGACGGCCGGCTGTGCCGTCTGGGCCTGATCGCCGGAGGGCTTCAGACCGTTGACATCCGTGGAGTTGCACCCTGCGATCGCCGCAAAGGCCACAACCGAGAACAATCCGCGCGAAACATTCTTGAACACGGAACTTCCCTCCCCTTCATCTGCTCGTCTTACACATGACGCCCCTTGGGGCTCAAAACGCAGCTTCAAACTGTCATTTGGGCCTTTTCATGCCCATGCCGGCTGGTCTATATCAGCCGCGCAAGAAAAAATCGATCAGGTATCTTACGTTACGTCAGATTTTCCTCCGGAAAACTGAGGATTGATAGGGCCGCCGGCGTCCTTGGCACCAAGGCGGCGATGCAAATGCTAAAGACCGCGGGCCACCCACGGTCAAAGTCAGGATTGGTGACACGTGAAGTACATCTCGACCCGGGGCGAAGCCCCTTCGCTCGGTTTCTGCGATGCCCTGATGGCCGGACTGGCCAGCGACGGCGGCCTTTATGTACCGGAGAGCTGGCCGACGTTCACCAAGAAGGAGATCAAGGCGCTTCGCGGCAAGACCTACCAGGAAATCGCCTTTGCGGTGACCTCGCGGTTCGTCGACGGTGAAATTCCGGAAGCCGACCTCAAGACGATGATCGACGAGGCCTATGCGACCTTCCGCCATCCCGCCGTCACGCCGATCGTGCAGACCGGTTCGAACGCCTTCATCCTCGAGCTTTTCCACGGCACCACGCTTGCCTTCAAGGACGTGGCGATGCAGCTGCTGGCACGGCTGATGGACCACGTCATGGGCCTTCGCGGCGAGCGCGCGACCATCGTCGGCGCGACCTCGGGCGATACCGGCGGCGCGGCCATCGACGCCTTTGCCGGCCGTGACCGCACCGACATCTTCATCCTGTTCCCGCACGGCAAGGTCTCGCCGGTGCAGCAGCGCCAGATGACGACCTCGACCGCCTCCAACGTCCACGCGATCGCCATCGAGGGCAATTTCGACGACTGCCAGAACCTCGTCAAGGCGCTCTTCAATGATGCGAAGTTCCGCAAGTCGGTGAAGCTCTCCGGCGTCAACTCGATCAACTGGGGCCGCATCATGGCGCAGGTGGTCTACTACTTCACCACCGCGATTTCGCTCGGCGGGCCGGACCGTAAGATCTCCTTCACCGTGCCGACCGGCAATTTCGGCGACATCTTCGCCGGCTACGTCGCCAAGCGCATGGGCCTGCCGATCGACAAGCTGGTGGTCGCGACCAACGAGAACGACATCCTGGCGCGGACGCTGAAGACCGGCCGCTACGAGATGCGCTCGGTTTCGGCAACGACCTCGCCGTCGATGGATATCCAGATTTCCTCGAACTTCGAGCGCCTGCTGTTCGAAGCCTATGACCGCAACGCCGCCGACGTGCGTTCGGCGATGAACGGACTGAAACAGTCCGGCGCCTTCGAGATCGCGCCATCCGCTCTCAAGGCGATCCGCAAGGAATTCCGGGCGGGCAAGGCGACCAAGGCGCAGGTCGCCAAGACCATCCGCGACACGCTGTCCGAGACGGGCTATCTCGCCGATCCGCACACCGCCGTCGGCATGCATGTTGCAAAGAAGCATGAAAAGTCCAATAGTCCCATGGTCACGCTGTCCACGGCGCATCCCGCCAAATTCCCCGCGGCCGTTAAATCCGCCTGCGGGCTTGACCCGGCGCTACCGGCGTGGCTTGCTGATCTGATGGACAGGGAGGAGCGCTTCGAAATTCTTGCCGCCGACCTTAAAGGCCTCCAGACCTTTATTGAGAAACGGGCCAGGGCAAAGGACTGAGGCGCAGAAAGAGCGAAGTATGAAAGTTGAGTGCACCCGCCTTGCGTCGGGTCTTACCGTCGTCACCGAGAAAATGCCGCATCTGGAAAGTGTTGCGCTCGGTGTCTGGATCAAGTCGGGTTCCCGCAATGAACTGGAACACGAGCACGGCATAGCCCACCTACTCGAGCACATGGCGTTCAAGGGCACGCGCAGCCGTTCGGCGCGCCAGATCGCCGAGCAGATCGAGGACGTGGGCGGCGAGGTCAATGCCGCCACCTCGACCGAGACCACGTCCTATTATGCCCGTGTCCTGAAGGACCATGTGCCGCTGGCCGTCGATATCCTCGCCGATATCCTGACCGATTCCGTGTTCGACGAAGACGAGCTCGCCCGCGAAAAGAACGTCATCCTGCAGGAACTCGGCGCTGCCGACGACATGCCGGACGACGTCGTGTTCGACAAGTTTTCCGCCGCCGCCTATCGCGACCAGACGATCGGCCGCTCGATCCTCGGCACGCCGGATACGGTAATGTCATTCACCCCGGCCGATATCCGCGAGTATCTGTCGCGCAATTACACGACGGACCGGATGTTCGTGGTCGCCGCCGGCGCGGTTGATCATGAGGCGTTCGTCCGCCAGGTCGAAGAGCGTTTTGCCGGCCTGCCGCAGAAGCCCTCCTCCACCCCGCAGATGGCCAAGGCCATCTACAGCGGCGGCGAGGTGCGCGAGACGCGCAAGCTGATGGATTCGCAGGTACTGCTCGGTTTCGAGGGCCGCGCCTATCATGTGCGCGACTTCTACTGTTCACAGATCCTGGCCAACGTGCTCGGCGGCGGCATGTCGTCGCGGCTGTTCCAGGAAGTGCGCGAGCACCACGGTCTCTGCTACTCGATCTATTCGTTCCACTGGGGCTTTTCCGACACCGGCATCTTCGGCATCCATGCCGCGACGGGCGACGAGCAGCTCCCGCAGCTCGTGCCGCTGATCCTCCAGGAACTGCGCCGGGTGGCGGAATCGGTCGACCAGAAGGAAATCGAACGCGCCCGGGCGCAGATCCGCGCGCAACTGCTGATGGGACAGGAAAGTCCCGCCGCCCGCGCCGGCCAGATGGCCCGGCAGATGATGCTCTACGGCCACCTGATCACCAATCAGGAGCTGATGGACCGGCTGTCCAACATCACCACCGACCGGCTGACCGATCTCGCCGGGCGGCTGTTCTTCGATACGGTTCCGACGCTCTCGGCGGTCGGACAGCTCACCAGCCTTGCATCGCTCGACGAGATCGCGGCCTCACTATCCACCTCGGCTCCGGTTTCAGCCGGGGCAGTCGGCTAGGCCGCCTACGCCGGTGGGTACGCCGGGGAGCACCAAGGTTTCGGCATTCGTCCGATCGATCCTGCGACCGGAACGACGGCCACTGGTCGAGAATGATACCTACCTGCTCCGCCTGCCGGAACGGAAGGACTTTGGTCAATGGGCGGCACTGAGGACCATCAGCCGCAATTTTCTCGAGCCGTGGGAGCCGGCCTGGAACAATGCCGACTTTACGGAGCGGTCCTTTCATTCGCGGGTCGACCGCAACATGGCCGAATTTACCAACGGACAAGCTATCGCTTTATTCATCTTCCGGAAAAGTGATATGGCATTGCTCGGTGGTATCACGATCGGGTTGATCCGGCGCGGCGTCGCGCAAAACTGCATGATCGGATACTGGATGGGCGAGAAGCATGCGGGGCAAGGACATATGTTCGCCGCACTTGGTATGGTTATTCAATATATCTTTTCCGAGCTGCGGTTGCACCGAATTGAGGCGGCATGTATTCCGGAAAATCATCGTAGCATCCGGCTGCTTGAAAAGTCCGGCTTCAAACGGGAAGGCCTCTTGCGCGCTTATCTGAAAATCAATGGCCGGTGGCAGGACCACGTGATGTTCTCGCTGCTGGAAAGCGATCGGCGCACCGCAGAGGCGACGTCGACATCATGATGCGCGCAATCAAAGCATCGATGCCCGGCGGTTTCAGCCCGGCCGCCCTGATGGCCGCGTTGATGGCAATCATCATGGCGGCCGCAAGCCTTCCGGCGCTTGCCGCCGAGCCCGTCAAGATTTCACGCGACGACACCGCGCTCGACCTGACCGCGACGACCGAGATCTATTCCGACCAGGGCGAAGCCTTCCAGGTATCGACCGCGGCCGGTGCCGACGGCATCCGCAGGCGCATCGAGGTGCGGTCCTCCTCGCCTGACCATCACGGCGACTGGGCCGTCTTCGCGCTCGCCAACGTGTCGGACGAACAGCTCGACCGGCTGATCGTCGCGCCGCATTTCCGGCTGGTCAATTCCGGCCTGTTCTGGCCGGACCTCGGCTCGCAGCGAATCATCTCGATCACGCCGAGCGAAGGCTTTGCGCTGGACCGGCAGCAGAGCACGGAAGCCGACGTCTTCCGCATCACGCTCGATCCGGGCGCCGTCATCACCTTCGTGGCCGAACTCACCTCGCCGGAGCTGCCGCAGCTCTATCTGTGGGAGCCGGACGCCTACAAGGACACGGTCAACGCCTTCACGCTCTACCGCGGCATCATGCTCGGCATTGCAGGCCTTCTGGCGGTGTTCCTGACCATTCTCTTCGTCGTCAAGGGCACGTCCATGCTGCCGGCGACGGCGACGCTCGGCTGGGCGGTGCTCGCCTATATCTGCGTCGACTTCGGCTTCCTGGAAAAGCTGATCAGCATCACCGCCTCCGACCAGCGAATATGGCGCGCCTGTGCGGAGGTGGCGCTCGCATCGAGCCTCGTCATCTTCCTGTTCACCTATCTGAACCTCAACCGCTGGCACATCCACCTGGCGCATGCGACCTTCGCCTGGATTCTCGGCCTCGTGCTGTTGTTCGGCGTCGCGATCTACGATCCGTCGGTGGCAGCCGGCATTGCCCGCTTCTCCTTCGCGCTGACCGCGGTCGCCGGCACCGGGCTGATCATCTATCTCGGCTTCAACCGGTTCGACCGCGCCATCCTTCTGGTGCCCGCCTGGGCGGTCATTCTCGTCTGGCTTGCCGGCGGCTGGCTGACGGTCACCGGCCGATTGAACAACGACATCATCCAGTCGGCGCTCGGGGGCGGCCTCGTACTGTTCGTGCTGCTGATCGCCTTTACCGTCATGCTGCACGCGTTTTCCGGCGGCGCCTACCAGCTGGGACTGTTCTCCGATCTCGAGCGGCAGGCGCTGGCGCTGATCGGCGGCGGCGACACCGTGTGGGACTGGGATGTCGCGCGCGACCGGGTGACCACCATCCCCGACATTTCCGACAAGCTGGGCCTTGCGCCCGGCGCGATGCATGGACCGGTCAGAAACTGGCTACCGCGACTACACGCGGAAGACCGGGACCGTTTCCGGGCCTCGCTCGACGTCCTGGTCGAACACAGGCGCGGGCGTCTCAGCCATGAATTCCGCATCCGTGCCGAGGACGGCCATTATCACTGGCTGCAGATCCGCGCCCGGCCCGTGCTCGGCGCCAATGGCGAGATCATCCGCTGCGTCGGTACCGCCGAGGACATTACCGAACAGCGCAACTCGATGGAGCGGCTGCTCAACGATCCGCTGTTCGACAATCTGACCGGTCTTCCGAACCGCAAGATCTTCCTCGACCGGCTGGAAACCGCGCTGACGCTTGCCGCGCCGAATTCGACCGTGCAGCCGACTGTCATCGTCATCGACATCGACCGTTACGCGCTGGTCAACGAGAAGCTCGGCATCGCCGCCGGCGACAATGTACTGATCGCGCTCACGCGCCGCCTGCGCCGGCTCCTGCATCCGCAGGACACCCTGGCGCGCATCTCCGGCGACATGTTCGGCCTAATTCTGCTGTCACAGCGCGACCCGGCCAAGATCGCCGAGTTCGCCGAGCGACTCAGCCACGCGATCAGCGCGCCGATTGGCTTCTCCGGCAACGACATCAACCTGAACGCCTCGATCGGCCTCGTCTCGTGGACCGACCAGAAGGAAAGCGCAAACGATCTGCTGAACGACGCCGAGCTCGCCATGTATCGCGCCAAGCGCGCCGGCGGCAATCGCGTCGAGCCGTTCCGTCCGGCCTTCCGCAACGCCAATTACGACCGCCGCCTGACCGACGCCGACCTGAAGCGTGCGCTCGAGCGCAAGGAGCTTTCGCTGGTCTATCAGCCGATCGTCCGGCTGGAAGATGGCGAGATCGCCGGATTCGAGGCGCTGATGCGCTGGGATCACCCCAAGCGCGGCAAGGTGCCGCCGTCGGAATTCATCCAGCTCGCCGAGAAGACAGGCCTGATCGAACAGCTCGGCCTGTTTGCCCTGCAACGGGCGACGACCGACCTGATGGACTGGGAATCGCGGACCACGAAGCTGCCGATCTTCATGTCGATCAACCTGTCGAGCTCCCAGCTGATCGGCAACACCTTCTTCAACGACGTCCGCAACCTGCTCGCCAAGACGCATTGCGAGCCGTCGCGCATCAAGCTCGAGCTGACGGAATCGACGATGCTCGAAAATCCGGAACAATCGCGGATCATCTTCGACAAGCTGAAAGCGCTGGGCCTCAGTCTCGCGATCGACGATTTCGGCACCGGATACTCATCGCTGTCCTACCTGATGGACCTGCCTTTCGACACGCTGAAGATCGACCGTACGCTGATTGCCGGCAATACGACGAAGCACGAAGTGCTGCTGAAATCCGTGCTCGCCATGGCGCAGGAACTCGGAATGACGGTGGTCGCCGAAGGTGTTCAGGACGAGGAACAGGCGATCCATCTTGCCGAACTCGGCTGCCAGCTGGGCCAGGCCAACATCTTCGGACCGCCGATCGGATCCGATTCGGTGCTGAAGCTCTTGAAGGAACGGTTCGTCACGGAGCGCCGCCGCGGCATCAACAAGGAACCGAATTTCTCCTGAGCCTTCGAGACGCCGCGCCTCAGGCGTGGCCGGCCTCACGGGAAAGCGCAACCGGATTGACGCCCATCAGCGCCAGCGCGCGCTCGTATTTCGTGTCGAAATTGGCGTCGAAGATCAGCTCCTCGCAGGCCGGGCAATTGAGCCAGCCATTGTTGGCGATCTCGTCTTCGAGCTGGCCCGGCGACCACCCGGCATAGCCGAGCAGCAGGGCCGCCCGCTTCGGCCCCTCGCCCTGGCTGATCGCCCGGATGATGTCGAGGGTGGCCGTCAGCGAGATCTCGTCACTGATCGGAATGCTCGACCCGCAGGAAAAGTCGTCGGAGTGGAGCACGAACCCCCTGCCCGTCTCGACGGGGCCGCCTGTATGGATCGGCAGATCGCGCACGGGCTTGGGCAGCATCAGGCGCGCAGTCTCGTCCATGATGTTAAGATGGGCGAGAATATCGGGAAAGGCCAGGTCCTGGGTCCGATTGATGATGAAGCCCATGGCGCCCGCGGGCGAATGGGCGCAGATGTAGACCACCGACCGGGCGAAGTTCGTATCAGCCATGCCGGGCATGGCGATCAGAAACTGCCCATCGAGGAAACCGCGTTCGCGGTCACTGCTCAGCGCCGAAATAGTCATGCATCCTCCTCACTCGCGCCATTGTCCTCGGGGCGGGGAAATGACGGTATCGGATTTGAGTTGACCACAGACAGGATGGGCCAATGTCACGTATCAATCAACCGGAAATGAAGACGATCAGGAAAGCGTGACTGGAAAATCGCTCCTTGTCCAACTAGATCTCAATGTATGAAAATCAAGCGCTTCCTACAGCAACCCGCTCTTCTTGCTTGCCTTCTCGCCATTTCTCTATCGGCGGGTGCAAAGGCGCAGGCCGCTGAAACCGAATGGGCAACCAGCGAAGGCGGCCGCATGCGGATCGTCACCCTTGCCCCCGGCGACAAGGGCATCGTCCAGGCCGCACTGCAGGTCGACCTCAATCCCGGATGGATAACCTACTGGCGGGAGCCCGGCGGCAGCGGCATTCCTCCGCAGATCACGCCGGCGGCAGGCAGCAAGACGGAGGTCACAGGCATTGATTTTCCCGTACCCAAGCACATCAAGCTGGGAGACATCGACGACATCGCCTATGACACGCCGGTGACCCTGCCCTTCAAGATCGCGCTCAACGGAGAGAAGGGCACCATCGACCTCAGCGCCTTC
Organism: Rhizobium sp. PAMB 3174; assembly: GCF_052908375.1. Lineage (NCBI taxonomy): Bacteria > Pseudomonadati > Pseudomonadota > Alphaproteobacteria > Hyphomicrobiales > Rhizobiaceae > Rhizobium > Rhizobium sp. PAMB 3174. Next base: position 2,636,305 of record NZ_CM128608.1, read on the forward strand.
ATCGGGGTCTGCCGCGAAATCTGCGTGCCGTTCCAGTCGGAATTCCCGGTCGCCATCCCGGCGTCGGGCGATGACACGTCGGACGCGGAAGGCATCATCCGGGAGGCCGACGCGAAGATGCCGGGCGCACCTGGTCCCGACTTCGACATCAAGAGCCATGCGCTGTCGGCCGACGGCAAGTCGCTGCACCTCAGCATCACCCTGCCTGCCGCGACCACGGACGCCCCGGAGATCATCGCGACCGGGCCCGCCGGCTACGTCTTTGCCGACGTCCGCAACGGCCACCACGACGGTAAAACCTATACAGGCGACCTGAACCTCGACTACCTGCCCGACGGATACGAGTTCAAGGGCAGCCAATGGCGCGTGCTGATCAAGTCCGGCGACCGCGCCATCGAGACATCGCTTGCCTTCCCGTAGACAGCCCATATATTTCCAACCGGTTCCCGTGCCCTACGGAGAACAGGCCCACATTTCAGGAGTTACACATGTCGATTGCCGAAGGCGAGAAGCTGCCCGCCGCTACCCTTATGGAAAAGACCCCCGACGGCCCGGCCAAGCTTTCCACGGATGAGCTGTTTGCCGGCAAGAAGGTCGTCCTCTTCGCCGTTCCCGGCGCATTCACCCCGACCTGCTCGCTCAACCATCTGCCGGGCTTCCTCGAAAACCGCGACGCGATCCTCTCTAAGGGCATCGACGACATCATGGTGGTTTCCGTCAACGACTGGCACGTCATGAACGCCTGGGCGGACAAGACCGGCGGCGCCGGGAAGATCCGCTTCCTCGCCGATTTCGACGCGTCCTACACGAAGGCGCTCGGCCTCGACATGGACCTTTCGGCTGGCGGCCTCGGCGTGCGCTCCAAGCGCTACTCGATGATCGTCGACGACGGCGTCGTCCAGAAGCTGAACGTCGAGGAGCAGCCCGGCCAGGCGGTCACCTCGGGTGCTGCCGCCATCCTCGAACAGCTCTGAGGCTCAGCCTCGGTTGTAACGGACAGACGCGCACAGGCACCGGATGAGCCTGTGCGCACACTATTAACTATGGCATCCGAATTATCTCCGGGAACGGCATACGGCCTCGCCTGCCACCAGAACTATTCAAACAAAATCAACGTATTCCCCTCGAAAGTCGGCACGCCACACTTCGGGGAATACAATCTTGAGCGTCATCACTTGCATTACGGGCCAACACAATCTCTGGCTCGTCGGTCTGGCGGCTGTGATCTGCGCCTTCGGCAGCTTCATCACCTTTCGCCTCTTCCTGCGCGGATCGGATGACAGCGGCCTCCTGAAGCTCGGATGGCAGTTCCTCGCCTCGATGGCGGCGGGGTCCTCGATCTGGTCCACCCATTTCATCGCGATGCTCGCCTATAAGAGCGGCGGTCCGGTCTTCTTCGAGCCGGTGCTGACGATCGTCTCTCTGCTCGTGGCCATCTGTGGCATGTTCATCGGCCTGACGGTCGCATCCCTCAAGTCGCCCCTGGCTTCGGTCGCAGGCGGGGTACTCTGCGGCGGCGCAATCGTCGCCATGCACTATACGGGCATGATGGGCTACCGCATCGATGGCCTGCTTGCCTGGAACACCAACTACGTGGTCGCGTCCATCGTGCTCGCGATCACTATCTCGCCCCTGGCCTTCCTTGCTGCAAACTCCGAGACACTAAACCGAAAGACCGTCGTCGCGACGGGCCTTTTCGTCGTCGCGATCATCGCGCTGCACTTTACCGGCATGACCGCGCTGGAAGTCACCCCGATGGTGCTGCGCGCTCCCACCGCGCAAGGCGGCACACTGGTCGCCATGGCCTTCGCCGTCGCGCTGGCCGTCTTTGCCATCGTCGGCACCGGCCTCACCACCTTCGTCCTGGACGATCGCAACCGCCGGGAATCCTTTCGCAGGATCAATCATCTTGCCCATTACGACAGCCTCACTGGCCTCGCCAACAGGCAGAACTTCAGTGACCATCTGGAGATGGAGCTGAGCCGTGCCCAGGATGACGGCTCGCGATTCGTTCTGATCACATTCGACCTGGACCGGTTCAAGGAAATCAACGACATCCGTGGACATGGCGCAGGCGATGAACTGCTTTGCGTGCTCGGCGACCGGCTGAAGAGATTTGTCGATGAAGACCACTTTGTCGCGCGCCTGGGCGGCGACGAGTTTGCTGCCATTGGGCGGCTCGACAACCAGAAGCTCGCCTATGATTTCATGGCGCAGATCAAGGCGGAAATCTGCAAGCCGGTTCGATTGCAGGGAGGAACCGATGTATCGGTCAATGTCAGTCTTGGAGCGGCGTTTTACCCGGCGGACGGCGACAGCAGCCAGGATCTTGTCAACAATGCCGACCTCGCGATGCGCCGGGCCAAGTCCGACATCACACGCTCCATCTGCTTCTACGACGCGTCCATGGATGAGGCCGTGCGTAACCGCAAGGAGCTGATGGCCAACCTCCGCCAGGCCATAGAGTTGGAGCAGTTCGAAGTCTTCTATCAGGTCCAGACCTCGGTCTCCACCGGTGCCGTGCGGGGTTACGAAGCCCTGCTTCGCTGGAAACACCCTGTGCGCGGCTACGTGCCCCCCAGCGAATTCATCCCCATTGCGGAAGAGAGCGGCATGATCCTCGCCATTGGCGAATGGGTACTTCAGACGGCGTGCCAGCAGGCGGTTACATGGCCGGCGGCGGCCAAGATCGCCGTCAACCTGTCGCCATTGCAGTTTGCCGACCGCAAACTGCCGGCAACCGTCGCAGGCATTCTGCAAAGGACGGGTCTTCCCGCCGAACGGCTGGAACTGGAACTGACGGAGACCACCATCGTGCAGGACCGCCAGCGCACGCTGGATATGCTGAAGGAAATCAAAGCGCTTGGCGTGACGATCGCGCTTGATGATTTCGGCACCGGTTATTCGTCACTCGAAACCCTGCGGGCGTTTCCCTTCGACAAGATCAAGCTCGACCGGTCCTTCATGAGCGAAATCGAAAGCGACCAGCAGGCGCGCGCCATCATCCGCGCCGTCCTGGCGCTCGGCAAAAGCCTGGACATTCCGATCCTTGCCGAGGGTGTCGAGACCAGGAACCAGCTGGACATCCTCAACCACGAAGGCTGCGACGCGGCGCAAGGGTATCTGCTGGGCCGCCCCGCCCCGATGAACAAGATTCGGCAGGACGACGCCGCACGCGCCCGGACAATCGATGAGCAGATCGAGAAGCTGCAAGACGTGCTCGCCGAAGATCGCAAAGCTGTGCCTGTGAGAGCGGCCGGCTGAAGTCGGCCGATCATTTCACCGACGCTTGAAGGGCTCCATGCCCATGCGGGCAAGTTCGTCGGCGCGTTCGTTTTCCGGATGGCCGGCATGGCCCTTGACCCAGTGCCACTTGACCTTGTGGCGCTGGTTGGCCGCGTCGAGCTGCTGCCAGAGTTCGCCATTCTTGACCGGCTTCTTGTCGGCCGTCTTCCAGCCGTTCTTTTTCCAGCCGAAGATCCACTTGGAAATGCCGTCCATGACGTATTTGCTGTCGGTGTAAAGATCGACCTCGCAGGCGCTCTTCAGCGCCGTCAGTGCCGAGATCGCCGCCAGGAGCTCCATGCGGTTGTTGGTCGTCTCCGCCTCGCCGCCCGACAGCTCCTTTTCGGTTTCGCCGTAGCGCAGAATGGCACCCCAGCCGCCCGGACCCGGATTGCCCGAGCAGGCGCCGTCGGTGAAGATATCGACATGTTTCATCAGCGTGTCAGTCCGTATTCAGCGGCATTGCGTATCTGGCGGTGGAAGCGCAGCTTCTTCAGATATTCGAGCGGATCCTTCTTCACGACCAGCGCGCCGGCCGGCGTCGTCAGCCAGTCGTAGAGGCGGGTGAGGAAGAAGCGCAGCGCCGAGCCGCGGGCGAGGATCGGCAGGGCCGCGGCCTCCGCCTCGGAGAGCGGCCGCACGCTCTCATAGCCCTGCAGCAGCGCCATGCCCTTGGTAACATTGAAAGCGCCGTCCTTTTCGAAGCACCAGGCATTGAGGCAGATGGCGACGTCATAGACGAGCAGGTCGTTGCAGGCGAAATAGAAGTCGATCAGGCCGGAAAGCCGGTCGCCCAGGAAGAAGACGTTGTCCTGGAAGAGATCGGCATGGATGACGCCGGTTGGCAGGTCGGTCGGCCAATTGGCCTCGAGGTCATCGAGTTCGGCCGGGATTTCCGCGCCAAGCCCCTCTTCCACCTCGTCGGCGCGCGCGGCCGACTTCTCCCAAAGCGGACGCCAGCCGGAGAGCGACAGGGCGTTCTCGCGGCGGATCTCGAAGCCGTCGCCGGCGACATGCATTTCAGCCAGCGCCCGGCCCACCTCGCGGCAATGGCGCGCCTCTGGCTTGCGAAGCCACATGCCTTCGAGGAAGGAAATCAGCGCAGCCGGACGGCCGGAGAGTTCTCCCAGCAGCTCGCCATCCTTGCGCGGCAGCGGCAGCGGGCAATTGAGCCCGCGCTCGTAGAGATGATGCATCAGCCCCAGGAAGAACGGCAGGTCGTTGCGATCGACGCGCTTTTCATAAAGCGTCAGGATCAACGGGTCCTTCGAGGTGTGCAGCAGGAAGTTGGAATTCTCGACGCCCTCGGCAATGCCCTTATAGGAGAGCAGTTCGCCGACATCATAGGCGGCAAGAAAATCCTTGAGCTCGTGTTCGTTGATATCCGTATAGACTGCCACAGCTTTCGTCCCGCATCTTGAATGGATGCAGCCATATATCGGGTGGAAGGCTGGTTCCAGTCCCGAAACGACACGGGGCACAGGAAATGGCATATGGGGCAATGCTCGGGCGACGATCATGTTGTTCCAGGTGCTCAACCCTTGGCATGCCCGCAGCCGTCTTCATCTCCCTCTGCAACTTTACCTTTCTCTAATGTTCATTCCTTATTCTGGAGTGGTGTATAGAGGACTGGATGTGAACTGATGATGTATGCAGAGGGGCGGCAACTGGCAGATCACTTCGCTAGGGCGATGCATCTTGCCCTGATCGTGGCGGATCGGTCCGGCATTATCCGCTTCGCCAATCCGGCCTTCTGCGACATGTTCGGCTATGACGCGGACGAAATTGTCGGCAAGCCCATTACAGTCATCATTCCAGAACGCATGCGGGGTGCACATACCGCAGGGATGTCGAATGTCGCGGCAGGGTCCAAGCCTGGCCTCGTCGGCAAGGCGGTCGAGGTGTCGGCCCTCAAGCGGGACGGCAGTGAGTTGCCGATCGAGATTACCCTCGCAATATGGAACGACGACGGGGAGTTCTGGGCCGGGGCAACGATACGGGATATTTCCGAACGTCGCGAGCGGGATGCGCGGCTGATGCGGCTTGCTTCGCATGACACCCTGACGGGCCTGCAGAACCGTCATGAGTTCATGAGCCTTCTCAGCGAGAAGCTCTTGCGCGGCCAGTCCTGCTCTCTGATCCTCATGGACCTTGATGGCTTCAAGGACGTGAACGACACCCATGGCCACATGATGGGCGACAGCCTGCTGCAGGCGGTCGGCGTCCGGCTTCCCTATCTGCTTGGCGACAAAGCCTACATCGGCAGGTTGGGCGGTGACGAATTCGCGGTCCTGCTGAAGGATACCGCCGATCCGCGGATCGTGCAGCTGGAGGCATCCAGGATCATCTCGGCATTCAAGAAGCCCTTCAGCCTCGGCGGACTTGAGTTGGAAGTGGGCGCAAGCCTCGGCGTTGCCCTGGCCCCGGCACACGGGCGCGACGCCGAGGAGCTGCTGGCGTCCGCCGACTTTGCGCTCTACCGCGCCAAGGCTTCCGGCGGCCGCTCCTATCGCTTCTTCGAACCGACAATGCGCAGCGAGAGCCAGGCGAAACGTGACATGCGCGACCTGCTGCGCCGCGCCCTGCAGAATTCGGAATTCGAGCTCTACATCCAGCCGCAAGTGGATCTCGCAACGCGGGACATCGTCGGCTTCGAGTCCCTCATTCGCTGGAACCATCCGGAGAAAGGTCTGTTGCTGCCGGGCGTGTTCCTGCCCTCGCTTGAGCAAAGCTCGCTCGCCTCCGAAATCGGCTGGTGGACGATTGATGAGGCCTGCCAGACGGCATCGCAGATCAATGGCGGAAGCGGGCGCTTCCGGGTCGCCGTCAATCTCTTCGCCCAGCAGTTCCGCTCACCCCACCTGTGCGAACGGGTCACGGAAGCGCTGGAGCGTCATCAGCTGGCACCGGAGTGCCTCGAACTCGAAGTTACAGAGGAAATCGCGCTCAATGACGAAGAGGCCAGCCTTCAGACATTGAAGGCGATTCGCGATATCGGCGTCGGCGTCGCCTTCGACGATTTCGGCACTGGGTTTGCATCCTTGAGTTCCTTGCAGCGCTACCCGCTGACCACCCTGAAGATCGACCGCGGCTTCATCCGCGATATCCGCAGCCGCTCGTCCGGCGCGGCAATCACCCGAGCGCTGGTGGCGATGAGCCGCGAGATGGGATTGCGCACCGTGGCCGAGGGGATCGAGACCATGGAGCAGGAGGACCTTCTGCGCGAAATCGGCTGTCAGGAGGGACAAGGTTATCTCTACGGACGCCCCATGCGGAAGATTGATGCTCTCGCATATCTCGGGGAACCCGACATGCCTGCGGGCGAGATGAACATCGCCTGACGGCTCAGCCGTTCACCCAGGCCATGTCCGCGTGCGTGAGTTCGATCTCGCGCAGTTCGCGGTTGACGAGGAAATGCTCGTTTTCCTCCGCCGTGATCGCAAGGTCGACCTTGGCGTCGAAGCGTTCGCGGAAGGCTTCGATGATTTCGTTGACGATCACCTCCGGCGCGGACGCGCCCGCAGACAGTCCGACGGTGCGGATGTCGCCGATATCATTCCAGTCGATCTCGGAGGCACGCTGGACGAGAATCGAGCGCGTGGCGCCGGCCTTCAGCGCGACCTCGACGAGGCGCTTGGAGTTCGACGAGTTCGGCGCGCCGACGACGATGAAGAGATCGCAGCCTGGTGCGGCTTCCTTGACCGCTTCCTGACGGTTGGTGGTCGCATAGCAGATCGAATCGGCCGCCGGCGCCGTCAGGTTCGGGAAGCGTTCCGCGAGCTTGGCGATGACGCCGGCGGTGTCGTCGACGGAAAGCGTCGTCTGGGTGACATAGCCGAGATTGTCGGGATCGGCCGGCTGATAGGCCTCGGCATCCTCGACGGTCTCGATCAGCGACACGGAGCCTTGCGGCAACTGACCCATGGTGCCGATGACCTCCGGATGGCCGGCATGGCCGATCAGGACGACATGACGGCCGAGCCGCTGGTGACGCATGGCCTGCTTGTGGACCTTGGAAACGAGCGGGCATGTGGCGTCGAGGTAGAAGAGATTGCGGGCTTCCGCATCGGCGGGCACCGACTTCGGCACGCCATGGGCGGAGAAGACCACCGGCTGCTCTCGGTGTTCGGCAGGGATCTCATCGAGCTCCTCGACGAAGATCGCGCCCTTGGCCTCCAGCCCCTCGACCACGTAGCGGTTATGGACGATCTCGTGGCGGACATAGACGGGGGCGCCGTAGGACTTCAGCGCCAGCACGACGATCTGGATCGCCCGGTCGACGCCGGCGCAGAAGCCGCGCGGCCCGCACAGCCTGATTGTCAGTTCCGGTTTCGCCATTGCCAAGTCGTCTATCCCGCAGAAAGTACACAGATTGCCGCGACAAGGGCCGGCAGTCCCTGGATGAACAGGATCCGGCGGTTGGCGCTTACCGCGCCATATAGGGCGGCGACGAAGACGCAGCCAAGAAAAAACAGCTTCAGCTGGTAAGAAAAATCGGGATTGGGGTGGAAGAGCGCGCAGATCAGGCCGGCAGCGAGAAAGCCGTTATAGAGCCCCTGATTGGCGGCCATGACCTTCGTCGCCTCGGCCTGCTCCGGCTTCATGCGGAAGGCCTTCAGCCCCTGCGGTTTGGTCCAGAGAAACATTTCCAGGACGAGAATGTAGACGTGCAGCAGCGCCACGAGGGCCACCAGAACGGATGCGATGATGCTCATGGTTCCTCCTTCTCTTGCTTGCGCCTGCCGCCGTCGAAAAAGCGGATGGCGGTGACGACGACCAGCACGGCGGCCAGTCCGTACCAGGTGAAGGCATATTGCAGGTGATCGTTGGGCAGGTCGATCTGGGTGACGCCCCCGACCGGCAGGCCGCCGGGATTGGGCGTGGCATCCACATCGACGAACAGCGGCAGCACTTTCGACGGATCCAGGCCGGTGCTAGATGCCATGGCGTCGAGATCCTTCCAGTAGAAGATGTCCTTGGCGATGTCGTTGTCCGGAACCATCCTGGACGGCTTCTCGGCGAGCTTGGTGCGCGCCAGCCCGGTGACTGTCTGCACGCCCTCCAGTTCGCCCTCCCGGCGTTTGCCAGGCTCCTTGAGGTCATAGGGGACGAAGCCACGGTTGACGAATACGATGCGGCCGTCGGCCATCGTCAGCGGCGTGTAGACGTAGAAGCCGCTGGCGCCGTCATGGGTGGCGAGGAAGTGGCGTTCGCGGCTGTTGTCGAAGGTCCCCGTCAGCGTGACAGTCCGGTATTCGATGTCTTCGCCGGCCTTCACCATGGCTTCGATCGCGTCGATCGAGACGGGCGGGGCATGGCGGCGCGATTCGATGTCGGCGAGCAGACCTTCCTTCCAGTGCAGCCGCTCCACCTGCCAGGTGCCGAGCGACAGGAGGACGGCGAGCACCAACGCCAGCAGCAGCGCCGGAACGAGGCGTATGGATCTTCCGGCGATTTCAGCCACGGTCGATGCGGCCCTCTGCTGCCTTGTGCTTGTATTGCAGCGAAATGAGGATGCCCTTCAGCGCCCGCAGCAGATAGAGCGACAGGCCGATGGTCAGCGGAATCCACAGGAGCAGATGCAGCCAGAAGGGCGGGTTGTAGGTGACCTGCATCCACAGCGCCAGACCGACGACGACGAAGCCGACGATCAGGATGACGAAGACCGCGGGGCCATCGCCGGCGTCCGCGAAGGAATAGTCGAGCCCGCAACTGGCACAACGCGGCTTGACGGCGAGAAAGCCCTGGAAGAGCTTGCCCTGGCCGCACCGCGGGCAGCAGCCTTTCAGCCCGGTCTTGATCGGATCGACCGGCGGAAAATGCGCCGTGTCTTCATGCTGTGCCGGATTGTCGCTCATGCCATCTTCCTCGCTTTGTCTTTCTTCCTTAGGATATCCGCAATTGGCAGGCAAATTTTTCTCTCGACCCCTCAGAACGATGGAGTGACGAATGGAAAAGCATGAGCCTCTTGGACAGATCATCATCCTCAATGGCGCGCCCCGATCCGGCAAGACGTCGATCGCCCGCGCGATCCAGACCCACTGGGACGGCATTTGGATGAACATCGGCGTCGATGGCCATATGCGCATGCTGCCGGAGCGTCTGCGTCCGGGGATCGGGCTTCGTCCGGGCGGCGAGCGGCCCGACCTGGAAGCGCATCTGCCGGCGCTCTACGGCGCCTGGTTCGACGCCATCGCCGCCCACAGCCGCCGCGGCATCAACGTCGTCGCCGACTTCGGCATCCATGACGGCCATGCCGGATCGCTGCACCTGATGGAAAATTGCCGCAAGCAGCTTGAAGGCTTGCCGCTGCTCGTCGTCTGCGTGACCTGCCCGCTTGGCGAAATCATGAAGCGCCGCGCCGCCGACAGCGATCCTTCGCACCACTACACCAAGGCCAGCGCCGACGATCCGGTGCCGCTGCCGGTCGCCCGCTGGCAGGAATATATCCGCCGGGCCGACACCTACGATCTGACGCTCGACACCAGCGTTCTCACCCCGCTCGAATGCGCCGACATCATCGAAGACCGGTTGCAGGGCGTGGCGATCACGCCGGCCGCCGTGCGGAAGCGGGCTAGCGTCCGCTGATCACGTCGCTCCATTCGGGATGGCGCGCCAATTGCGCCTTGAAGAACGGGCAGAGCGGGATGATCTTCCAGCCCCCTGCCCGCGCCTCCTCGACGGCGTGAACGGCGAGCGCCTGACCGACGCCCTTGCCGCGCAACGCATCCGGTATGCCGGTGTGATCGATGATGATCAGGTGTGCGGACGCCCGCGAATAGGTCATTTCGCCCTCATGCCCCTCGACGGTTGCCACATAACGGCCGCCGGATTGGCCCTTTTCCTCGCGAATATCCATGCGCATCCCTCTCAAATGAAAAAGGCGGCGGTGATGTCACCGCCGCCCGTCTGTTTCAGCGTCCGATCAGCCCGCGAGCGGCGCACCCCAGCCGCCCCAGATGTAGATCGAGAAGAACAGGAACAGCCAGACCACGTCAACGAAGTGCCAGTACCAGGCAGCCGCCTCGAAGCCGAAATGCTGCTTGGCCGTGAAGTCGCCGCCCATGGCGCGGAACAGGCAGACCAGCAGGAAGATGGTGCCGACTAGAACGTGGAAACCATGGAAGCCGGTCGCCATGAAGAAGGTCGCGCCGTAGATCGACTCCTTGAAGGCGAACGGGGCGTGCATGTATTCGTACGCCTGCACGCAGGAGAACAGAACGCCGAGCGCCACGGTGAGCGTCAGGCCGGAGATCAGGCCCTTTCGGTCGTTGTGCAGCAGCGCGTGGTGCGCCCAGGTGACCGTCGTGCCCGACAGGAGCAGAATCACGGTGTTGTAGAGCGGCAGGTGCCAGGGATCGAGAACCTCGACACCCTTCGGCGGCCACTGACCGCCGGTGAACTCGACGCGGGCGGCCTGGATGGCCTCGGCCGGGAACAGGCTGGCATCGAAGAAGGCCCAGAACCATGCCACGAAGAACATGACTTCCGACGCGATGAACATGATCATGCCATAGCGCAGATGGAGGGAGACGACCCGGGTGTGCGCACCCTCATGCGCTTCCTTGATCGTGTCGGCCCACCAGGCGAACATGGTGTAGAGCGTCAGGAGAAGGCCGATGAAGAACAGCCACGGATTGGCAAGCTCGGCACCGAACAGCTTGATCGAACCGCCGTTCAGGTAGCGCATGTAGCATACGCCGCCGAAGGTCAGGATGAAGGCGCCCACGGAAGCCAGGAACGGCCACGGGCTTGGGTCGATGATGTGGTAGTCGTGATTTTTCTGATGCGCATCGGCCATATCAGCTATCCCCGAATGTCAAACTTTCCTCTCGAGATTACCGCCGGAGCGGAACCCCATTCCCACTATAACTGCGCTGCGTCCTTTTTCCCGCCCTTGACCGGAGCTGTCGAAGCGACCGGCTTTTCCCTCTCGTGCGGGTACATGGTGTAAGACAGCGTAAGCGTTCCGATGCCCTTTGTCTCGACCTCGTTGACGATATCGGGATCGATGTAAAAGACGACGGGCATTTCCAGCGTTTCACCCGGTTCCAGCGTGGTCTCGGTGAAACAGAAGCATTCGACCTTGTTAAAATAAGCACCGGCCGCCTGCGGCGTGACGTTGAACGTCGCCTGGCCGGTCTGCTCCTTTCCGGAATTGTTGGTCGCGATAAAGCGGACCTCGACGGTTTCGCCGATCTTCGGATCGACCGAACGCTGAACCGGCTTGAACGACCAGTCGAGACCGGGCGCCATGTTGGCGTCGAAGGTGACCTTCATGCGCTTGTCGAGAACGCGGTCGGCGTATTGTTCGACGCGCTTCGTGGTGCCGCCGTAGCCGGTCACCTGGCAGAAAATCTTGTAGAGCGGCACGGCGGCATAGCTCATGCCGATCATGCCGAACACGAAGGTCAGGCAGACGACGACCACCGCACCATTGTTGCGGGTCTTCCTTTCTGCCGTTACCTTGTTCGTCTCCTCCGCCACATCGTCCTCCTTCAGTGCGCGCCGCCGGCGATCTTCACCACCGTCACGACGTAGAACAGAATGACGAGACCGCCGAGAACGAGGCCGAGCGCTATGTTGCGGCCGCGCCGCGACTTCTTCTGTTTCTCGTTGAGTTCGACCGTATCCATTACAGCAGACCTCCCTGCGCCAGACCGTAGGCGATTGCCAGGTGATCGACCATCAGCGCCAGGAAAATGACGAAGAGATACATGATCGAGAAGGCAAAGAGCTTCTTGGCCGGCAGCATGCGTTCGTCGCCATCGGCCATCCGCAGCACGCCGGCGGCGTACCACACAAAGGCGAGACCGAGACAGAGCGAGGCCGCGCCATACCAGACGCTCGACAGACCGATGACGACCGGCACGACGCCGGTGAGCGCCGTCAGGACGGCGTAGAGCGCAATCTGACGCTTCGTCGTCGCCTCACCGGAGACATTCGGCAGCATCGGCACGCCGACGGCACCGTAATCGCGCATCTTGAAGAGCGCGAGCGCCCAGAAATGCGCCGGAGTCCAGAGGAAGATGATGAGGAAGAGAACGATGCTCTCGACCGATACGCCGCCCGTCACACAGGCCCAGCCGATCATCGGCGGAAAGGCGCCGGCGGCTCCGCCGATGACGATGTTCTGGGGCGTCGAGCGCTTCAGCCACATCGTGTAGACGACGGCGTAGAAGAAGATGGTGAAGGCCAACAGTCCGGCCGAGAGCCAGTTGACGGCGAGGCCGAGGATGGCGACCGAGAAGGCCGACAGCGTGATGCCGAAGGCCAGCGCCTCTTCCGGCGCGACCTTACCGGCCGGAATGGGACGGGTGGCCGTGCGGCTCATGACCGCATCGATATCGGCGTCATACCACATGTTGAGCGCACCCGATGCGCCCGCGCCAACGGCTATGCACAGAATGGCGATCAGGCCGATCGCCGGATTGATGTGACCGGGGGCAACGACCAGGCCAGCGAGAGCCGTGAACACGACAAGCGACATGACCCGCGGCTTCAGAAGCGCGAAGTAGTCGCCGGCGCTCGCCTCGGACAGGCGGACGCCCGCTTCCGTTGCTACACCGTCGTGATGATCCATGACACTCATTGCGAATTCCGCACTCAATCTGACAGGACGGGCCGCCCAAAGCTGCGGGCGGCCCAATTTCGTTGTTGCGACCGAAGCTTACTTGATCTTCGGCAGCTGTTCCCACTGGTGGAACGGCGGCGGCGAAGACAGCTGCCATTCGAGCGTTGTTGCACCTTCGCCCCACGGATTGTTGCCGGCGACGCGCTTCTTGGAGAAGGCTTCCCAGACCGTGAAGAGGAAGACCAGGACACCGATGGCCGAGATGTAGGAGCCGTAGGACGAAATGCGGTTCCAGTCGGCGAATGCATCCGGATAGTCGATATAGCGGCGCGGCATGCCTGCGAGACCCAGGAAGTGCTGCGGGAAGAAGACCAGGTTCACGCCGACGAACATGACCCAGAAGTGCAGCTTGCCGAGGGTTTCGGAATACATGTAGCCGGTCATCTTCGGGAACCAGTAGTACCAGGCCGCGAAGATCGCGAACACGGCGCCGAGCGACAGCACGTAGTGGAAGTGAGCCACGACGTAGTAGGTGTCGTGCAGCGAGCGGTCAAGGCCGGCATTGGCCAGCTGAACGCCCGTCACGCCGCCGACGGTGAACAGGAAGATGAAGCCGATCGCCCAGACCATCGGCGTGCGGAACTGGATGGAACCACCCCACATCGTCGCAATCCAGGAGAAGATCTTCACGCCTGTTGGAACCGCGATGACCATCGTGGCGAACACGAAGTAGCGCTGCGTGTCGAGCGACAGGCCGACCGTGTACATGTGGTGCGCCCAGACGATGAAGCCGACGGCGCCGATCGCGACCATGGCATAGGCCATGCCGAGATAGCCGAACACCGGCTTCTTCGAGAAGGTCGAGACGATGTGGCTGATGATGCCGAAGCCGGGCAGGATCAGGATGTACACTTCCGGGTGACCGAAGAACCAGAACAGGTGCTGGAACAGGATCGGGTCGCCGCCGCCTTCCGGTGCGAAGAAGGTCGTACCGAAGTTGCGGTCGGTCAGCAGCATGGTGATGCCGCCTGCCAGAACCGGCAGCGAAAGCAGCAGCAGGAACGCCGTGATCAGAACGGACCAGGCAAACAGCGGCATCTTGTGCAGCGTCATGCCCGGAGCGCGCATGTTCAGGATCGTGGTGATGAAGTTGATCGCACCGAGGATCGAGGATGCGCCGGCGACGTGCAGCGAGAAGATCGCCAGGTCGACGGCCGGTCCCGGCTGCCCAGAGGTCGAGAGCGGCGGATAGATCGTCCAGCCACCACCGACACCCCATGCGCCCGGCGCGCTGTCGACGAACATCGAGAGCACGAGGAGCAGGAAGGCCGGAACGATCAGCCAGAAGGAGATGTTGTTCATGCGCGGGAAGGCCATGTCCGGCGCGCCGATCATGATCGGCACCATCCAGTTGGCGAAACCGCCGATCAGTGCCGGCATGACCATGAAGAAGATCATGATCAGGGCGTGCGCGGTGGTGAACATGTTGTACATGCTCTTGCCCGCGTCGATGGCGGAGTCGCCGTCGAGGCCGTACATCATGGAGGCAAGGCCGTGGAAGATCTGGATGCCCGGCTCCTGCAGCTCCATGCGCATGAAGACGGACAGCGTTCCGCCGACGATGCCGGCGAAGATCGCGAAGATCAGATAAAGCGTGCCGATATCCTTGTGGTTCGTCGAGAAGAACCAGCGGGTAAAGAAGCTCGGCTTGTGATCGTGGTGATCAGTATGGGCGGCGTGTTCGCCAGCGGCAGGTCCAGCCATCGTCCTCACTCCCCTCAGTTCGAAGCGTTGTCGGCGACGTCGACGGTCTTCACGCCATCGACAGCGGCCATAAGATCTTTGTTTGCCTTGTCGAGGTCGTTTGCGGCCTCGGCGAGCCAAGCATTATACTTGTCTTCGGACACGATACGGATACCGATCGGCATGAACGCATGGTCCTTGCCGCAGAGCTCGGAACACTGGCCGTAGAACATGCCCTCACGCTCGGCCTTGAACCAGGTCTCGTTGAGACGGCCGGGAACGGCGTCGACCTTGATGCCGAAGGACGGCATGGCGAACGAATGTATGACGTCGGTCGGCGCAGCGGTCACGAGGACGCGCACGGTCTTGTTGACCGGCAGCACCAGCTCGTTGTCGACGGCCAGCAGTCGCGGATAGGCCTTGAGGTCCTCCTTGCCGGCGGCGGAGCGATCACCTTCCTTCAGCATGTAGGAATCGAACGAGACCGGATTGTCCATCTCGTATTCGTAGTTCCACTGCCACTGGGTGGCGGTCGCCTTGACCGTGATGTCCGGATTGGCCGGCATCACGAGTTCCGAGGACAGCAGGTTGAACGACGGAATGGCAAGGAACAGCAGGATCACGACCGGACCGACGGTCCAGACAACCTCGATCGCAGTGTTGTGGCTGGTCTTCGACGGCACCGGATTGGCGCTCTCGCGGAACTTGACGACCACGACGATCAGCAGCAGCAGCACGAAAAGCGTGATCGGAACGATGAACCAAAGCGTGTACTGCTCGAACCAACGAATTTCATGCATGACCGGCGTGGCGGCCGGCTGCAGACCCATCTGCCACGGCGCCGGCTGGTCAGCAAAGCCAGCAGAAGCAAAGAGCAGACAGGCCAGACCGGCCAACGCTGCAAAAGCCCTCTTTGTCACAATTAAATCTCCCCTCAGCGTTTGACCTAAGTCAAACAGAAAAAACAGAATCCTGCTATTCGTGTTGCTTAAAATCACAGTTTCCCGCTGGCTGCAACACCTGCGCCTATATGCCGGTGCGGCATATTCACGCAAAACCGCTTGCGGACCTTTTCTTTTCCTAAAAACCCTCCTACAGGAGCAAGTCGCCCTTCCGAAAAGGCCGGCGCGACGGCCTGCGTGAGCGTCCTTCCTGGCTCTCCATTCTAATGGTCTGCCGGGCTGCGTCAAAGAGATTTGCTTGCGCGCGACAATCATGCCAAGGTTTTTGCGTCCGCGATGTCCGGGGCTTGCCGCATGGCGCAATTTTGCCTGCATTGCCTTGAATAAGCGGTCCCAGATGCAACGCCTGCAGGCGGGCGCGGCGGCTCGGGCTTTCCATTTGCAGGCGAAGGCTTCAAGAATGGCCTGACTGATTCGAATGCTAGAGGGTTTTTGATGGGTCTCATCTCCCGATCGCGCGTGGCGCTGTCCACCGCTTTGCTCGCCACTGCGCTGCTTTCCGTTCAACCGGCGTCCGCCCAGCAGGCGGGGACTGTGAAGGCGACCTATGGCGCCTGGTCCGTGCTCTGCGACAAGCCGGCCGGCGCGCAGGCGGAGCAGTGCGTGCTGATGCAGAACGTGCTTGCCGAGGACAGGCCCGAAATCGGGCTGTCCGTCGCTATCCTGAAGACGGCCGACCGCAAGTCCAAGATCCTGCGGGTACTGGCGCCGCTTGGCGTGCTCCTGAGCCCGTTCGAGCCCTATCGCGGCGGCCTGGGCCTGACGATCGACGACAAGTATATCGGCCGCACCGAATTCGTCCGCTGTTTCTCCGACGGCTGCTATGCCGAGGTCAATCTCGACGAGGATCTCCTGAAGGTGCTGCGCAACGGCAAGACCGCCGTGTTCTCCGTCAAGGAATCGATCGACGAGGAAAACGGCATCGGCATCCCGGTCGATCTCAAGGGGTTCGGCGAAGGCTACGACAATCTGCCCTGAGGGCGTTGCCTTGCTCTTACCGCTGCCGCGTCCTAAATGCGTGTGCAAACACCAATTGCGGAGCCTCAGCCCATGAATGACGATCTACTCACCCTGTTCGATGCAGACGAAGCAGAGGTTCGCGCCGTCATCGCCGATGCGCTGAAGCACGCCGACGACGGCGAGCTCTACATCGAGCACGCCCAGGCGGAATCGCTGTCCTTCGACAATGGCCGCCTCAAGGGCGGCAGCTTCAACACCGACCAGGGCTTCGGCCTGCGCGCTGTTGCCGGCGAAGCCGTCGGCTTCGCGCATGCGGGCGACCTGTCGGTAGCGGCCCTCAAGCGGGCTGCCGACGCGGTCGGGGCCGTCACGCGCGGTTATTCCGGCACCTATGCCGCAGCACCCCAGCGGACCAACAAGAAGCTCTACGGCGACGAGAACCCGATCGGCCAGCCGACCTTCGAGGAGAAGGTGAAGCTGCTGCAGGACATCGACGCCTATCTGCGCGCCAAGGATCCGAAGGTCCGCCAGGTCACGGCGTCGGTCTCCGCCAGCTGGCAGGTGGTCGATATCCTGCGCGCCGACGGCCACCGGGTGCGCGACATCCGGCCGATGACCCGCCTCAACATCTCCGTCGTCACGGGCGACGGCGACCGGCAGGAGTCCGGTTCCTTCGGCCAGGGCGGCCGGGTCGGCTTTACCGAATTCCTGACCGAAGAGAACTGGCAGCACGGCGCTGACGAGGCGCTGCGCCAGGCGCTCATCAATCTCGACGCCATCGAGGCGCCGGCCGGCACCATGGACGTCGTGCTCGGCAATGGCTGGCCCGGTGTCATGCTGCACGAGGCCGTCGGCCACGGGCTGGAAGGCGATTTCAACCGCAAGAAGACGTCCGCCTTCGCCGGACTGATGGGCGAGATGGTCGCGGCTCCGGGCGTGACCGTCGTCGACGACGGCACGATCGAGAACCGCCGCGGTTCGATCAGCATCGACGACGAAGGCACGCCGTCGGCCTACAACGTGCTGATCGAAAACGGCAGGTTGGTAGGCTACATGCAGGACCGCCAGAACGCCCGGCTGATGGGCATGAAGCCGACCGGCAACGGCCGCCGGCAGGGCTACTCCTCCGTACCGATGCCGCGCATGACCAACACCTACATGCTGTCGGGCGACAAGACGCCGGAAGAGATCATCTCCTCGGTCAAGAAGGGTCTCTATGCCGTGTCCTTCGGTGGCGGACAGGTGGACATCACCTCCGGCAAGTTCGTTTTCGGCTGCACCGAAGCCTACATGATCGAGGACGGCAAGATCGGCGCGCCGGTCAAGGGCGCGATGCTGATCGGCAACGGCCCGCAGGCGATGAAGCGCGTCTCGATGATCGGCAACGACATGTCGCTCGACACCGGCATCGGCAATTGCGGCAAGGGCGGCCAGTGGGTGCCGGTCGGCGTCGGCCAGCCGCATCTCAGGATGGACCAGGTGACCGTCGGCGGCACCAGGACGTGACCAGCGCGAACGCGCTCGTTCCCGAGCTTGCGGTGACGGATTGCGCCGCAAGCCTTTCCTTCTATTGCGACCTCCTGGGCTTCAATGTGCTCTATGAGCGCCCCGAGGAAGGGTTCGCCTTCCTGGCCAGGGGCGAAGCGCAGCTGATGCTCGACGAGATCGGCAAGGGCCGCACGTTCGAGCCCGCTCCCCTCACCCCACCGCTCGGCCTCGGCGTCAATTTCCAGATTCTTGTTACAGATCTGGCGGCAATCCTGGACAGACTGCAGAACGCAGGCGTCGATCTTTTCCTGCCACTGGAGGAAAAGTGGTATCGGCGCGACGATCACGAAGTCGGCAATCGGCAGTTCATCATCGCCGATCCGGACGGCTATCTGCTCCGTCTTTTCGAGGATTGCGGCGAGCGGCCGCTTGCGTCCTAGCCGTCCCCGTCACCCCGGAGCGGCACACGTCGCCGGACTTTGCGCGCGGCGCTTAAGAGTTTATCCATAGAGAGAGGGGATTTTTGGCAGTCCACGCTGCGGGGTGCAGCCGGACTTCAGGAATGCAGGCGGGGGATAGCCTTGTTCACGATTATCAGGAACAGCGCCAAGCGGGCGATCAAGCGCGCCGTCATCACGGGTGGCCTGGAGGCGGCAGCCGTTGCCGCGCGGCTCGGGGGACGCATTCGCGCCCGTGGCATCATTTTCACACTTCATCATGTGCGGCCCAAGACGGAACACGACTTCGACCCGAACGCGCATCTGGAGATTACCCCGGATTTTCTGGCGGACGCGATTGAGCAACTTCAACATGACGGTTTCGACTTCGTCCGCCTCGACGAGATCCCCGCGCTTCTCGCCGGAGGTGACCGCGACAGGCCCTTCGCCGCCTTCACGCTGGATGACGGCTACCGCGACAACGCGCGCTATGCCCTGCCGGTGTTCGAGGAGGCCGATGTCCCCTTGACCGTCTTCGTGACCAAGGGCTTTGCCGAGCGCAGCCAGACGATCTGGTGGGAGACGGCGGCAGCCATGCTGCAATATGCCGACAAGTTCCAGTTCGACTTCGGCCAGGGCCGGGAGACGGTCGAAATCAGGACCACCGCCGGCAAGATGGCGGCATTCAACAGGCTCGAGGGCGCGGCGTTTTGCGAAGACGAAGCCACCTTCGTGCGCAAGATCGACCAGGCCGGCCGGGCGCTCAACGTCCACCCGCAGTCGATCGTCCACGACGAGACGATGGATGCCTACGAGCTGAAACGCTTCGCCGCGCACCCCCTGGTCAGTCTCGGCGCCCATACCGTCACGCATCCGGCGCTGGCGCTGCTCGACGAAGAGGCGGCGCGCAGCGAAATGATCGAAGCCGCCGACTATGTGGAAAAGATCACCGGCAGCCGGCCGACGACGATCGCCTATCCCTACGGTTTCGCGAAGGCGGTTTCCGCCCGCGAGCACAGGCTGGCAGCCGAAGCCGGCTTCGCGCTGGCGGTCACCACGTCACCGGGCCTGCTGCGCGGCGGCGGGCGCGACAATCTCTTCGCCCTGCCCCGCGTTTCCCTGAACGGTCTCTACCAGAAGCCGCGCTATGTCTCGGCGCTGGCCTCAGGCCTGCCGTTCCTGCTCTGAACCTCTGCCGGTCAGACCTGCAAACCCGTCAGGGATACATCCGCGTCTTGGTCCAGCCGCCTTCCGGCGTCTCGCGGGCAAACTCGATGCGGTCGTGCAGGCGAAACTTGCGGTCGTGCCAGAACTCGATCGAAACCGGACGGATGCGGAAGCCCGACCAGTAGGGCGGTCGCGGAATGTCGCCGATGGCATAGCGCGCCGTATATTCGGCGACGGACTTCTCCAGCGCGAAGCGGCCTTCCAGCGGACGGGACTGCTTGGACGCCCAGGCGCCGATTCGGCTGCCGCGCGGGCGGGAGGCAAAGTATTCGTCGGCCTCGGCATCGGTCACGACCTCGACCGGACCGCGAATACGCACCTGCCGGCGCAGGGATTTCCAGTGAAAACACATCGCGGCCTTCTTCTGGCCAAGAAGTTCCTGCCCTTTCCGGCTTTCGAAATTCGTGTAGAAGACGAAGCCGTTGGTATCGAACCCCTTCAGCAAAACCATGCGGACATTGGGCATGCCGTCTGCATCGACCGTTGCCAGCGCCACAGCGTTCGGATCGTTGATCTCGGAGGCCTGCGCGTCCTTCAACCAGCTGTCGAACAAATCGACGGGGTGTTCAGCCTCGGTAAAGTCACCGCTTGTTAACTCATCTTGCGACATATTGATTAAAATGCCTCTTTTTCCAGTTCTGTAGCGCGTAGGTAACAGGTTTCGTTTTGATTCATCCAGCAAGACCATCTTTCAAGACAACAGGCCGGGTTCGCAAATCCGTTCTGCTTCTGGCGATGGCCGTCGCTCCGGTCGTTTTATCCGGTTGCTTCGGTGCTGGACAGGATTATCTCACCAGCGCAGCGACGGACAATTCGATCAATACCCGATCGATCAGCGATGTGCGCGCCAAGACGGTCAATTCCGACGAGACGACGGTGGGCAATGCAGTCACTTCCGCCGACCTCGGCAAGCTTGGCAACGATCCCCTCCCCTGGGCCAACACGGCCACCGGAAGCTCCGGCGTCGTGACCTCGATCGCCGAGCAGATGGCCGAAGGCATGACCTGCCGGCAGTTCACGACGACGCGTCATTCCTACGCCGGCATTGCCAAGTTTTCCGGTCTCGCCTGCCTCAGCAGCGACGGCACATGGCGCGTATTGCGCTTCGAGCAGCTGTAACCGCCGGTTTTTCAAACATCGGTTCGAATTTTCACGATTTCCTTCAAGCGAACGTAACGACTGATTAGCGAGTCTCCGCGCATACTCTCGGTTCACGATTTGCCGGCCCCCAAAAGTACCGGTCAAAGGATTCATTCGCGCCTGGGAAAGACAGGCCGTCCATAAGCGGGTTCAAGAAGAATGCGCGACCCTTACGCAGTGCTCGGCGTCGACAGCAATGCCAGCGAAAAAGAGATCAAGTCGGCCTGGCGGTCGGCCGCCAAGGCGTTTCATCCCGACCGCAACCGCGACAATCCGGATGCGGCCTCGCAGTTTGCCGAGGTCGGCAAGGCCTACGACATGCTGAAAAACCCCGCCAAGCGCGATCTGCTCGACCAGGCGCGCGGTGCCGTCCAGGGCAAGGACGGCGAGCCTACTTTCATGCAGAAGCGCGAAGAGGCGCGAGCCGCAGCCAAACGCGAGGCCGAACGGCAAGCCCGCGAGGCCGAGGCACTCGCCGAAATGGCACGCCAGGCCAATGCGAGCGCCCGTGCAGCCCAGTCCGAGACTGCCGCAAAGCCCGGCGCCACCTCCGGGGCTTCGCCCTCCTCGCCCAAGGCCGGCACCGCCGGCAAGACGGACAACCAGAGCGGCAAGCCTTCCGACGCGGCATCGCCAGACTTCGAGGAGCAGCCGGAAGGCGGATTGGAAAACGCCAAGGCCTCGGCATCTGCCAACAGGCTGAAGCTGCAGGCCGCCGAACTGCTCGTCTCCTTCTACCGCCGGATCACCGGCTACCGCCCGCCGCCCGAGCAGGCGCCCGACTATCACCTCGACAAGGAAGTCACCATTGGCGAACTGCTTTCCGGTCGCTGGACGACGGTTACGACGCCGGACGAGCGCGACGTCGGATTCTACCTTACTCCCGGCATGACCGAGGGATATGTCGTCGAGCTCAAGGGCCATGGCTCGCGGCTGACGGGCATGCGCAACGGCGACCTGTTCGTCACGCTTCGCGTCGCCCGCGACATCGCCTTTTCGGTCGAAGGCCATGACATCCGCACGGTACTGCCGATATCCCTGGAGGACGCCGTCCTAGGTCTGCAGACCGAAGTCGAGGGGCCGCAGGGGTCCATTCCGGTCACGGTCGAGCCCTGGTCCGGCTCGGAAAAAACCATCCGTATTTCCGGCCACGGGTTGAAGACCGAGGATGACGGACGAGGCGATCTCATCGTCGAGTTGCGCATTTTCCTCGGCGAAAAACCGGACGAAAAAGTCACCGACCTGATGCGCATCATGCGCCAGGGTCTTTATCTCTAGCCAGGTGTTCGCTCCAAGCCCTTGGAATCCGGCCCACCGGCCGGTGGCGCACTGTTTGTTACGGTTCCTAACAGTTCCTGATCTCGGTGAAGCTTGAACCGCCCGTCACGCTATGCCATAGGCAAATTCGCAATTCTTGATCTTGGGAGCATAGCATGGCTGAAGTAACCGGCCTCATGAGCGGCAAGCGCGGCGTCATCATGGGTGTGGCCAACAATCGATCCATCGCCTGGGGCATTGCCAAGGCCTGTGCGGATGCCGGTGCGGATCTGGCGCTGACCTGGCAAGGCGACGCCCTGAAGAAGCGTGTCGAACCGCTGGCACAGGAACTTGGCGCTGTCATGGCCGGCCATTGTGACGTGACCGACCTTGCCTCCATTGACGCCGTCTTCGAGACGCTCGAAAAGGAATGGGGCAAGATCGATTTCGTCGTGCACGCCATCGCGTTTTCCGACAAGGACGAACTGACCGGCCGCTACATCGAGACGAGCCGCGAGAACTTCGCCCGCACGATGGACATCTCCGTCTATTCGCTGACCGCCGTGGCCAAGCGCGCCGAGCGGATCATGAACGATGGTGGCTCGATCGTGACGCTGACCTATTACGGCGCCGAAAAGGTGATGCCGCATTATAACGTCATGGGCGTCGCCAAGGCCGCGCTCGAGGCGAGCGTGCGCTACCTTGCCGTCGACATGGGCGACCGCGGCATCCGCGTCAACGCCATTTCCGCCGGTCCGATCAAGACGCTGGCCGCCTCCGGTATCGGCGACTTCCGCTACATCCTGAAGTGGAACGAGTACAACGCGCCGCTGAAGCGCACCGTCTCGATCGACGAAGTCGGCAATTCGGCGCTCTACCTGCTGTCGGACCTGTCGACCGGCGTGACCGGCGAAGTGCACCATTGCGATTCCGGTTACCACACGATCGGCATGAAGGCGGTGGACGCTCCGGACATCGTCGTGTCCAAGGACTGACGTCCCTTCAGACAAGGAACACGAACGGAGCCGGTTGGCTCCGTTCGTATTTTAAGCTCCCGGTCCATTCATTTTTCGAGGCTCTCTTCTTGATCATCTACGTCGTTCGCCATGGCCAGACAGACTGGAATGCGGAATTGCGCATGCAGGGGCAGAAGGATATCCCGTTGAACGACAGGGGGCGGGCACAGGCGCGCGGCAATGGCCGAGCCCTGAAAACAATCCTGGGAGACGAGACGGACATGTTCGACTTCGTCTCCAGCCCGCTTGGCCGAACCCGCGAGACCATGGAACTCCTGCGGACGGAAATGGGGCTGGACCCCAGCGCCTACAGGACCGACGAGAGACTGGTGGAGGTCTCCTTCGGCGACTGGGAAGGGTCCACGCTTGCCGAACTCGAGGTGCGCGTACCGGAAAGACTTGCCGCGCGTGCGGACAACAAATGGGACTTCATCCCGCCGGGCGATCACGCGGAAAGCTACGAGATCCTGTCGTGGCGCATCGGCTCCTGGCTGCAATCGGTCAACCGCCCGACGGTGTGCGTCTGCCATGGCGGCGTGATCCGGACGTTGTTCCGCCTGATCGACAACATGGACAAGGAAGAAGCCGCCACGATGGGCGTGCCGCAGGACCGGCTCCTCAGGATCGACAGGCAGCAGAACGTCATAGAGTGGATCGGCGGGACATCGCCGTCGCTTCACTCCCCCTTCTGAGGGCGTCACGGACCGGCGCAAAAGAAAGCGGCCGCTACGGATTTTTCCGTAGGGCCGCAGAGTACATCAGGTGCTGAACAAACGTACTGATTAAGGCATATAGGCAGCTACTGCGCGATTTCCAGGTCATCAACGACGCGCTTGCCGTCAACGACCGTGTAGAACACGGTGACCTTCACGCCGGCGGCGAGACCGTCGAAGTTGAATTCGGACGGCACCTGGTAGGTCTTGCCGTCATCCAGCGTCAGCGTCAGGTCGGATGTATCGACCTTGGTGATCGTTGCCTCGACGTCGGCGCTCTGCGCGAAGGACGCGAGCGGAGACAGGAGGCTGGCAACAGCAATCAACGCAGCAAACAGATAATTCATGTGGCGCCTTTCGGTCTGGATCATATGCATCGTCCTTCGCTGGCCATGGAGCACTTCGAATGTGGCGGATTTTTTGCCCTCGCCGGGCGGTTTTGCGACTGGATTGATGATCTTTTTTCCTGGGTTGGCAAGTGAAACTTTGGCGACCCCGCAGCGTGCACCCGAAAATGGCCATTGTCGCAAAGAGACGCTGCGACGGAGCACAAAGGAATTTGCCTTGCGCCGTTTTTCCACTATGAGTGACGCGCCTTAGACAAACGGCCGTCACGGCAGCCGCCAAGCCTTACGGACAGAACCATGTCGCATAACACATTCGGTCACCTTTTCCGCGTCACCACCTGGGGTGAAAGCCACGGGCCGGCGCTCGGCTGCGTCGTCGATGGTTGCCCTCCCGGCATCCGCTTCACGCTTGCCGAACTGCAGGCCTGGCTCGACAAGCGCAAGCCCGGCCAGTCGCGGTTCGTGACCCAGCGGCGCGAGGACGACCTCGTCAAGGTGCTCTCCGGCGTGATGCTGGACGAGGACGGCGAGACGATGATTTCCACCGGCACGCCGATCTCGATGATGATCGAGAACACCGACCAGCGCTCCAAGGACTACGGCGAGATCGCCAAGCGCTACCGGCCGGGGCATGCCGACTTCACCTATGACGAAAAATACGGCATTCGCGACTATCGCGGCGGCGGTCGCTCATCGGCCCGCGAGACGGCGGCGCGGGTTGCTGCCGGCGGCATCGCCCGCAAGGTCATCCCCGGTGTTACCATCCGCGGGGCCCTCGTGCAGATCGGCAAGCACAAGATCAACCGCGACAACTGGGACTGGGATCAGGTCGGGGAAAACCCCTTCTTCGCGCCCGACCCGGCGATCGTTCCGGTCTGGGAAGAGTATCTGGACGGTATCCGCAAGGCGGGTTCGTCCGTCGGCGCCGTGGTCGAAGTGATCGCCGAAGGGGTTCCAGCCGGTCTTGGCGCTCCGATCTACAGCAAGCTCGACCAGGACATCGCCTCCGGCCTGATGTCGATCAACGCGGTCAAGGGCGTGGAGATCGGCAACGGCTTCGAGGCCGCCGAGATTACCGGCGAGGAAAATGCCGACGAAATGCGCATGGGCAATGACGGCAAGCCGATCTTCCTGTCGAACCATGCCGGCGGCGTTCTGGGCGGCATTTCGACCGGCATGCCGGTCGTCGCCCGCTTCGCCATCAAGCCGACCTCGTCGATCCTGACCGAGCGCCGCTCGATCGATTCCGACGGCAACAATGTCGATGTGCGCACCAAGGGCCGCCACGATCCGTGCGTCGGCATCCGCGCCGTGCCGATCGGCGAAGCCATGCTCGCCTGCATCATCGCCGACCATTATCTCAGAGACCGGGGCCAGACCGGCAAGACACGCTAGGACAGTTTCCATGGCATACGATCAGAAGCGCGTCGTCGACGCCATCCGCGCCTTCGAGGCAGGCGAAATCGTCGTCGTCACCGATGACGACGACCGCGAGAACGAAGGCGACCTGATCGTCGCCGCCGTCCACTGTACCCCGGAAAAGATGGCCTTCATCGTGCGCCACACGTCGGGCATCGTCTGCGCGCCGATGCCGCGCGAGGAAGCCAAGCGGCTGAACCTCAACGCCATGGTGGCGGAAAACGACAGCGCCCATACCACCGCGTTCACGGTGACCGTAGACTTCAAGCACGGCACGACGACCGGCATTTCGGCCGAAGACCGGACGCTGACGGTGCGCAATCTCGCCAATCCGAATGTCGGGCCCGCCGATTTTGTCCGTCCGGGCCACATCTTCCCGCTGATCGCCCGCGAAGGCGGCGTGCTGATGCGCTCCGGCCATACGGAAGCCGCGGTCGACCTCTGCAAGCTGGCCGGCCTTCCGCCGGTGGGCGTGATCTGCGAGATGGTCAATGACGACGGCACCGTGATGCGTGGCCCGCAGGTGGCGAGCTTTGCGCAGACGCATGGCCTTAAGCAGGTTTCGGTTGCCGACCTGATTGCCCACCGCCAGCGCAAGGAGCGGCTGATCGAGGAGATCGCCACTTTCAATATCGAGACGCCCGTGGGCCCCGCCAAGGCGCATACCTATTCCCTGCCCTGGGATCCGATGCAGCACATGGCCGTCGTCTTCGGCGACATTCGCGACGGCGCGAACATCCCGGTGCGCCTGCATCCGGAAAACGTCGCGACCGACGTCTTCGGCAAGTTGCCGGCCGTGCTGCCGCACATGCAGCGCATCGCAACCGAAGGCCGCGGCGTCATCGTCTATCTGCGCGAGGGTTCGGTCGGCGTCGGCCACCACGATACCGGTCGCAAGGGTCGCGAAGGGCATGACACCGCGCGGTCACGGGAAAGCGAATGGCTGGAGATCGGCCTCGGCGCGCAGATCCTGAAGGACCTCGGCGTCGAATCGATCAAGCTTCTGAGCTCGCGCGAGCGTCACTATGTCGGGCTGGAAGGCTTCGGCATCACGATCAGCGAGACGATCGTCTGCTGATCCATCAGGCGGCCGCGACCGTGCCGTCCTTGTAGGCTCTGACGGCGGCACCGAAGGCGTCGAACAGGGCGCGGTTGACCGGATTGCGCTCCGGATCGTATTCGGCGTGCCACTGGACGCCGAGCGCGAAGCCCTTGGCGTCCCGGAAACGGATCGCCTCGATCGTGCCGTCATCGGCGATGCCCTCGGCGGCGATACGGTCTCCGACGACGAGAATGCCCTGGCCGTGCAATGAATTGACCCGGATCGTGTCGCTGCCGAAAATGCGCGCGAACACGCCACCGGATTCGAGCTTGACCGAATGCCGGTCGGCGAAGACAACCTCGGGATCCGGATGGATTTCGCCGGTCTCCAGCCGCGGCATGCGGTGATTGATCCGCCCCGGCAGTTCGCGAATTTCCGGATGCAGAGAACCGCCGCCGGCGACGTTCATTTCCTGAAAACCCCGGCAGATGCCGAAAAGCGGCACGCCGCGCTCGACGCAGGCATCGATCAGCGGCAGGGCGACGGCATCGCGGGCCTCGTCATAGGGTTCGTGCTTTTCGCTGGGTTCGGTGCGGAAGCGGCTCGGATGTACATTGGCGCGCGCCCCGGTCAGGAGCACGCCGTCGACGACGGAGAGAAGATCGTCGATGTCGGTGAGAGCCGGGTCGCCGGCAAACATCAGCGGCAGGGCGCCGAGCACGTTGGCAACGGCGTTCAAGTTGCGCTCCCCGACCATCTGCACCGAGAAGCGGTCCTCCACACGAAGGGCATTTCCAATGATGCCGATCACGGGTTTCGTCATGTATGTCCTGCCGTCCCTTGCTCGAATGTTGCAGCGCACTGCAGACTCAACATTCCCATAAGGGGTTCGAAGGAGCAACCGGCTCATGATCAAAAATATTGATGAAGCGCAAAGATGGCGCGATCAGCCGGTCATCCAGCCGTCGTCATAGGAAACCCGATCGACGCCCACAAACCGCGCGACGCGGGCGAGCTCGGCCTCAAGCTTCTCGAGACGACCGGCCGAGGCGCGCACCTTCGGTTCGAGCCACAGGCGGCGGACGTTCAAGGTCCCCTCCTTGCGGTCCGTCTTCATGTCGATCCGGCCGATCATCCGGTCGCCCTCCAGCAGCGGAAAGACATAATAGCCGTATTCCCGCTTCGGCTCCGGCACGAAGACCTCGATGCGATAGCGGAAGCCGAACAAGCGTTCGGCGCGGTTGCGGTCGCGCAGCAGCGGATCGAAGGGGCTCAGGACACGGACACGGCCCGGCGGCTCCGGCCAGTCATCCGGATGGGCGGAGAAATCCATGAGGCAGTAAGAGCTGCGCGGCTTGCCGCCGTCGACCGTCTCGATCTCCACCTCGTCCAGCCGGTCGCGGTTCGCCTTCACCCAGTCCCGTGCCTCCTCCGGCGAGATCAGGTCCCAGAAGGCGGCGATCTCGCCATGGGTGGCAAAGCCCAGCCGCTCCAGCGCGCTCAGACAGGCCCAGTCGACGAAATCCTCGTGCGACACCTCGGCCTTGAGAATATGGCCGGGGATCACCCGCTCGGTCAGGTCGTAGGCCTTCTGGAAATTCTCGCGGTGGCAGATCGAAAGCTTGCCGGTGTGCCAGAGGAATTCCAGCGCGGTCTTCGACGGATGCCATTCCCACCAGCCGCCGGACTTGTGATCCTCGGCCTTCACCTCACGGGCGAAGATGGAACCGCCGGCCGCAATCCGCTCATAGGTTTCATCGAAGGCCTTGTCGAAATCCTGGCCCTGCCACTTGGCCCAGCGCTCCCGGATCCCCGCCTCCCGGCGCCTGAAGCGATGTTTCCAGTAAGGAAAGAAGGCCGTCGGCAGAATGGCGGCGTCATGTGTCCAGTGTTCGAAGAGCGCCCTGTCCTTCTCGAGAAGCGCGCGCAGATGCTCGCGCTTGAAGGTCTGGTTGCGTGAAAACAGGATCTGGTCGTGGGCGCGCGTCACGGTCTGGATGCTGTCGACCTGCACGAAGCCGATATCGTGGATCAGCTGCAGAAGGTCGTCCTTCGACATGGCACGCGACGGCGTGGCCGAAAGACCCTGCTTTGCGAGGAAGATCCTGCGCGCGTTCGAATTGGAAACCGGAATCGCCATGGCCTATCCATGCACACGTTCCTGATTTGTTCAAGCGCCTTTATTAAAACCGATACTGGACACAGGAAATCAGGACGACGGCCACAGCAACGTGTCGGCAAAGCTGTCGGCGGCAATATCATTGCAAAACGCCTTCCACCGGCAGTTGGTACAGGCGGCCCGGATCGAACCTTCGACAAAGGCTGCGCGCAGGGCGGCGGCGATGTCCGGGGTGATGAAAAACTCGCCTGCCATTCCGCCGGGAAAGAATGGCTCGACCGCCTTGAGCGCAAGGTCGTCGATCATCATTGTCTCGACCCGGAAGCAATCGTGATCGCAGGCAACGCGGTCTTCGGCGGAGAGTGCGCCGCAAATGTCGTCCGGTCCGCTGACCAGCCGGACGGGTCGCCCGGAATTGATGGCTGCGGCTATGGCGGACATGTTATCCACGAAGCCCGGCGTATAGCCGTATCCCTTGTAGGTCAGCAGACAGAGGAAATGGTGTCCGCGAAGAGCCATGGCGGCTTGATCGTCCACCGTGTTGCCAGCCATGCGATACGCCTCCCCTCGCCTTCGGCTTCAACGCTGCCGTGCGTTTCCCTTTGGCCGCGCTTGGTCTATAGAGCCTGCCGGTAGCACACGGAGCAAAACTTTGGAAATCCGCTTTTCCGGCGCATCTGTCACCTTCGGCAACCGGACCGCGCTTCAGCCTTTGACGGTGACGCTTGCGGAGCGGCGCATAGGCGTCGTCGGGCTGAATGGTTCCGGCAAGACCACCTTCGCCAAGCTGATCAACGGGCTCGTCAAACCGACGGCCGGCAGCGTGACGGTCGACGGGCTCGACACCGTCAAGGATGCCGGCGCGGTGCTGCGCAAGGTCGGCTTCATCTTTCAGAACCCGCAGCAGCAGCTAATCATGCCGATCCTGAAGGACGATATCGCCTTCGGCCTCAAGGCGCATGGCGTTGCCAAGGAAGATGTCGCCGCGCGGACCGCCGACATCCTGGCCCGGTTCGGCATCGCGCATCTGGCGGAGCGGCGCGTCCACGAGCTTTCCGGCGGCGAAACGCAGCTGGCGGCGATCGCCGGCGTCACGGTCACCGGCCCCGGCCTCCTGATCTTTGACGAGCCCGCCAACCAGCTTGACCTGAAAAACCGCAAGCTGGTGAAGGAGACGATCGCAAGGCTCGAGCAGCAGGCCGTCGTCATCAGCCACGACTTGCCCTTCATCGAAGACTTCGACCGCGTGCTGCTGTTCCACGAGGGCCGGCTGGAGGCAGACGGCGCGCCGGCCGACGTGATTGCCCGCTACCGGGAGATCGCCGGATGCTGAAGAGCCTCTATGTCGAGGGCGACACGCTCTTTCACCGGCTTTCGGCACGGGTGAAGCTGATCGCGCTCCTCCTTCTCGGGATCGTGCTGTTTCCGATCAGCAGCTTCTGGGTTCTGGTTCCCGTCTTCCTTGTGGCGGCTGCGATCTATTTCAGCCTTGGCCTGACGGTTCGTGACGCACTGTCGCGCATCGGCTTCGTGCTCTTCACCATTTTTGTGCTGATGCTCGTCAATCTCTATATCGGTCCGTGGCACGAGGCGGTCGCGACCACCTTCCGGCTGACTGCTGTCGTCCTCTTTGCCGCCGCGGTCACAGCGACGACCACGATCGACGCCTTCATGGACGAGATCACGGTGCTGCTGACGCCGCTGGAGCGCATCGGACTGGTGAAGGCCCATGACGTCAGCCTGGCGCTCGGCCTGGTGCTGCGATTCGTGCCGGACATCTTCGCCCGCTACCAGACGCTGAAGGAGGCGCATGAGGCTCGCGGCATCAGAGTTCGTACGCGAACGATCCTTGGCCCCCTGATTATTTTGACCCTCAAAGACGCCGACATGATCGCCTCCGCCATTGACGCCCGTGGCATTCGCGGTCAATGAAATCCCCATATTTCGAGTGGGGAGACACATCGATGAACAGCAGGGACCTGGTTCTCATTGCACTTTTCGCGGCGATCGTGGTGGTGCTCGGCTTCATTCCGCCGATCACGCTCGCCTTCATTCCGGTGCCGATCACGGCGCAGTCGATGGGCGTCATGCTGGCCGGCTGCATCATCGGCGCCAAGCGCGGGGCGCTCGCCTATGTCCTGTTCGTGCTGATGGTCGCCATCGGCCTGCCGGTGCTGTCGGGCGGACGCGGCGGCATGAACATCCTGATGGGGCCGACCGCCGGCTATATCTTCGGCTGGATCGTCGGCACCTATGTCACCGGCCTGATCGCCGAGCGCTTCGTGCGTGACGGCCAGTCGGAAGGCCGCCAGCTTGCCGCCTTCTTCGCGGCCTCCGTCATCGGCGGCATCGGCGTCGTCTACCTCATGGGCATCGCCTGGCTGAAGATCTCCTCCGGCACCGACCTCATGGCGCTGATCTCCGGCAACCTGACCTTCATCCCCGGCGACCTCGTCAAGGCGGTGATCGCGACGCTTGCCGGGCGCATCGTGCTGTCGGGCTACCCGCTGCTGCACTCGCGCGCCTGAAACGGCCGACCGCAACCCAATACCTTCGAGCCCCGGTCCAAAACCGGGGCTTTTTCATGCGCTGTTGAAAATGACCGCGCGATACGCCATTTGCATGGACGACAGTTTCCTCGATCAGTAGGGTCCGGACATGACGACGCGCCTCTACGAGCACACGATCTTCCTTGAACACGAGACACCACCCGGCCATCCCGAACGGATCGACCGGCTGCGCTCGCTGAACGTCGCGCTCGAACACCCCTTCTTCGCCACTCTCGACCGCAAGCCGGCCCCGCAGGCGAACGAGGACGCCGTGCTGCTCGCCCACCCGGAAGCGCACCTGTTCTCGGTCATGCGGCAGATCCCCGAGGAAGGCATCCATCAGATCGAAGCCGATACCTATGCGAGCCCGAAAAGCCTGCAGGCGGCGCTGACCGGCATCGGCGGGGCGATGGCCGCGGTCGACGACGTGTTTTCCGGCGCGGCCGACAATGCCTTCGTCGCCTGCCGCCCACCCGGCCACCACGCCGAGAGGCAGACGGCCATGGGCTTCTGCCTGTTCAACAACGTGGCGATTGCCGCACGGCACGCGCAGAAGGTCCACGGCGCCGAACGCATCGCCATCGTCGACTGGGACGTCCACCACGGCAACGGCACGCAGGACATCTTCTGGGACGACCCGAACGTACTGTTCTGCTCGACCCACCAGATGCCGCTCTATCCGGGCTCCGGCGCCAAGAACGAGACGGGTGCGCACAACACCATAGTCAATGCACCGCTCTCGGCAAACGACGGCAGCGACCATTTCCGCGAGGCGTTCCGGTCGCGGGTGCTGAGGGCGGTCGACGACTTCTCGCCCGACCTCATCCTCGTCTCGGCCGGCTTCGACGCCCACCACCGCGATCCGCTGGCGCAGATCAACCTCGTCGGCGAGGATTTCGACTGGGCGACGGCGAAACTGATGGAACTTGCCGACAAGCATGCCGGAAACCGCCTCGTCAGCGTGCTGGAGGGCGGCTATGATCTGGAGGGACTCGCCGAGTCCGCCGGAATGCACATCTTGAGACTGATGAAAGGATGACCATGAGCGACAAGACCAAGGGCGACGACATCGCGGGCCTGCCGTTCGAAAAGGCGGTCGCCGAGCTCGAGACGATCGTCGGCCGGCTGGAGCGCGGCGACGTGGCGCTGGAGGAATCGATCGGCATCTACGAGCGCGGAGAGGCGCTGAAGAAGCATTGCGAGAAACTTCTGACCGCCGCCGAGAAGCGCATCGAGAAGATCCGCCTCGACCGTTCCGGCCAGCCGCAGGGCGTCGAGCCGCTCGACGCGGAGTAAGCGGCTCTCCTTTCCTTCCTATTCCAGGGCGATCTCGATCGCCTCTTCCTGATCGCTGCTGCGGCCTGTCTTTGCAGGCTTCCGCAGAAGGAAGATCAGCGGCATCACCGCGATCGACATCAGCATCAATAGCTTGAAGTCGTCGGCATAGGCAATGATCGTCGCCTGCAGCGTAACGATACCGTCCAGCGTCGAGATGCCGCTCACCGTATGCGGGCTGAGGGCAGCGGCGGCCGGCGCGTCGAAGGCATGGTTGAACGGCGTGACGAAGGCGGCAATCTGCGCGTGGTTGATCTGCGTGTTCTGGACAAGAAGAGCCGAGACCACGGCAATGCCGACGCTGGAGCCGATGTTGCGCGACAGATTGTAGAGACCCGTTCCGTCGCCGCGCATATCGGCGGGCAGCGTCGCAAAGGCGATCGTCGTCAGCGGCACGAACAGGAAGCCGAGGCCAGCGCCCTGGACGAAGCCGACCCAGATGATCGTCCACTGGGAAATGTCCGGCGTCCACATGGTCATTTCGTACATGGCCCAGGCAGTGACGCCGAGGCCGATTAAAAGCAGATAGCGCGTGTCGACCTTGCCGATCAGCCGTCCGACGATGAACATGCAGGCCATGGTGCCGAGCCCGCGCGGCCCCATGACGATGCCGGCGGTGATGACGGGATATTCCATCAGCGTTTGCAGATAGGGCGTCATCAGCGCCAGCGAGGCGAGATAGGTGACACCGATGACGAAGATGAACAGGATGCTGATCGCGAAATTGCGGTCCAGAAACAGCCTCGGATTGACGAAGGTCTTCTCCGCCGTGAAGGTGTGGACCAGAAACAGGTAGAACGCTCCGCCACAGACGATCGACTCCAGGATGATTTCCCCCGACGAGAACCAGTCGAGCTGCTGGCCTCGGTCGAGCAGGAGCTGCAGCGCGCCGATGGCGACGCTCAGCATGCCGAAGCCGAACCAGTCGAGCCTCGCCTTGGCGTCCACCTTGGTTTCCTTGACGAACATGCCGATGCCCATGAAGGCAAGGATGCCGATCGGGACGTTGATGTAGAAGACCCAGCGCCAGCTGAGGTGTTCGGTCAGCCAGCCGCCGAGCACGGGTCCCAGAACCGGGCCAACCATGACGGAAACGCCGAACATGGCCATGGCCGAGCCTCGCTCCTCGACCGAATAGATGTCGAGGAGGATGCCCTGCGAGAGCGGCACGAGCGAGGCGCCGAACAGGCCCTGCAGGAGACGGAAGCCGACGATCTGGGTCAGCGATTGCGCGAGGCCGCAGAGAACGGAGGCGGCCACGAAGCCGAAGATTGCCGTCGACAGCACGCGCTTGCGGCCGAACCGGGCGGCAAGGAAGCCCGACGGCGGCGTCATGATCGCGGCGGCGACGATATAGGAGGTCAGGACCCAGTTGATCTGATCGGCGCTCGCTGCGACGCTGCCCTGAATGTAGGGAAGCGCGACGTTGGCGATCGTGGTGTCGAGCGCCTGCATGATGACGGCGAGGATGACGCAGGCGGCGATTGCGCCGCGATTTACGACCGGCTCCTCCACTGCTGCCATGGTGGCGGCGTTACTCATTGGCGTAAGCGGGCCTCTTGCCGATGAGGTTGTCGACGAACTGCGGCAGACCGCGCGCATGGCCGGTGTCGATGTCGACTTCCGTGCTCATGCCGGCGCGCAACGGCGGCTTGCCGTTGGTCTCGTCGATCGAAATGCGCATGGGAATGCGCTGAACGACCTTCACCCAATTGCCGGAGGAATTCTGAGCCGGAAGCAGCGAAAAGCTCGACTCGGACGCCGGGCTGACGCTTGCGACCTTGCCGGTCCACTGGGCGCCCGGATAGGCATCGACGCTGATCGTCACCGGCTGACCCGGCTTCACATAGGTCAGCTGCGTTTCCTTGGGATTGGCCGCGATCCACATGTTCTCGGTCGAGACCAGCGAGAACGCCGCCTCGGCCGCGTCGAGATAGCTGCCGACCTGAACGGCGCTGACATTGGTCGCGATACCGTCGAAGGGGGCGCGCACGACGGTGTCGTCAAGCTGCCGCTTGGCGTCGTCAACGGCGGCCTTCGCCTGAAGGTAGACAGGATTTTCCTCGACCGGCGTATCGGCGTCGCCGCCGAGCTTGGCGAGCATTTCGGCTGCCTGTGCCTCGGCTACCATCACCTTCTGTTTCGCCGCGTCGAGATTGTGCTTGGCCTGGTCGAACTCGGCATGGGAGGCGGTGTTCATGGACACCAGCTTCTGCTGCCGGTCGAAGGCCGCCTGGTAATAGGGAAGATCGGCCTTGGCCTGGGCCGTTTCCGCCTGTGCCTGGCGGTAGCTGGCCTGAAGGGTCAGAA
This sequence comes from Rhizobium sp. PAMB 3174, assembly GCF_052908375.1. NCBI lineage: Bacteria > Pseudomonadati > Pseudomonadota > Alphaproteobacteria > Hyphomicrobiales > Rhizobiaceae > Rhizobium > Rhizobium sp. PAMB 3174. The sequence goes on from NZ_CM128608.1 coordinate 2,671,228, forward strand.
GCTCGTTGCGGGCGGATTCGAGTTTTGCCTTCGCGCCTTCGAGCGCGATCTGGAACGTCTCCGGCTTCAGGCGGAAGAGGACATCGCCCGCCTTCACGTTCTCGTTCTCGTGCACCTCGATCGACTGCACCGTGCCCGCCACGTCCGTCGACACGCCGACAATGTTGGCGGCGACATAGGCGTTGTCCGTGCTCACCTCCTGCCCGCCGGTGACGTAGACATAGCCGCCAACGACGAGGGCGACCGGCAGCAGCGCGAACAGCACGCGGCGGCGCGTATTGCGGCGCGGCTTGTCCGCGGGGCCGGACTTTGCGGGCTCGGCAATGGCTGCAGCCGGTGCCTCGTCGGTTTCCTTGTTTTCATTGGCGGTGGGACGCAAAGCGGTCGGTTCGCTCATGTCAGTTTTCCTTGTCGGCCGAGCACCGGCAGGCCTCGACGAGATTGGACTTCATCGTTTCGAGCATCTCGAAGAGCCTTTCACGATCTGCCGGGGATATGGATTTCAGGGCTTCGTTGCGCGTGGCGTCGCCAATGGCGCGCATGTCGCCAAGCAGGTGACGCGCCTCCTCCGTCATGAAGAGCAGCCAGATGCGCCGGTCGGTCTCGTGACGCCGACGCTCGACCAGGCCGCGCTCCATCAATTTCTCGATGATCCGCTGCAGGGTGATCGGTTCGACGTCGATGATTTCCGCGAGCGCCTTCTGGTGGATGCCCTCGTTGCGCGAGAGGTAGGCAAGCGTCTGCCACTGAGACCGTGTCAGCCCAATATGCCGCGCCTGCTGCTCAAAACGTTTGCGCAGCAGGCGAGCGACATCATGCAATAAAAATCCGAGTGTCGGATTGCTGCTCAATGTTTACGTCCTGAAAAAGGTAAGCTTCCTTATGATAAGTAAACCTATATAATAATCACCCGATGTCTGGCAAGTGGAACGGCGTTGAAGACTGTCAATTTTTCAGAGGAACAGCGTTCGGTTTTTCGCCCTATGCCGCGACACGAATGACGGGTAGCGTTCGGCATCGACATTGAGAACGGAGTGAGCCCCATGTCCTTCTTTCCCGGAAAGGATCCCGTCGCGGGAGACGCATTTGCCTGCGACGCCATCGAGCAACTGATCATCCCGCGCACCAGCGACATCGGCGGGTTCGAAGTGCGCCGCGCCCTGCCGACAGCCAAGCGCCGACTGGTCGGCCCGTTCATCTTCTTCGACCGCATGGGACCGGCCGTGCTGCGCGCGGGCGACGCCCTGGACGTCAAGCCGCATCCGCATATCGGCCTTTCGACAGTCACCTACCTGTTCGACGGCGAGATCAAGCACCGCGACAGCCTGGGCACGGAAATGGTCATCGAGCCCGGCGATATTAACCTGATGACGGCCGGCCGCGGCATCGTCCACTCCGAGCGCACGCCGGAGAAGCTGCGCGGCGACGCCTTCTCCATCTCCGGCCTGCAGACCTGGCTGACGCTGCCGGACAACATGGAGGAGATCGACCCCGCCTTTGCGCACACGACCCGCGGCGATATGCCCGAGATCAATGCCGACGGCGCGCATGCACGTGTGGTGATCGGCAATCTCGAAGGCCTCGCCTCGCCGGTGAAGGTCTTCTCCGACACGCTTTATGTGGACCTGACGCTCGAGTCCGGCGCACGCTTTCCCTTTGCGGCGCAGGCGGAGGAGCGCGCGGCCTATATCCTGTCCGGCGACGTCGTGATTGCCGGTGACCGCTTTGCCAGCGATCAGCTTCTCGTCTTCCGTCCCGGCGACGCGATCACGCTGCAGGCCGGCGAACGCGGCTGTCACCTGATGCTCTTCGGCGGAGCAGCGATGTCGTCCAAGCGCTATATCTGGTGGAATTTCGTCTCCTCCTCGAAGGAACGCATCGAACAGGCGAAGGAAGAATGGCGCACCGGCCGCTTCGATATCGTGCCTGGCGACGAGGAGGAATTTGTGCCTTTGCCGCAGGGTTGAACAGGAAATGGGAGACGGCACGGGGCGGCTTGTGCTAAGGCGTCTTATTGAATATCGCTTCCGGCGCACCAGATAACGCTAAACGAGACCGCCGCAATTGACCGAAATAGACACGCCTCTTCTGGACAGCATCAACATTCCCGCCGACCTCAAATCGGTGGAGGATGCGGCACTGCCGCAGCTCGCCCGCGAAGTGCGCGACGAGATGATCGAGGCCGTTTCGCGCACCGGCGGCCACCTGGGCGCCGGCCTTGGCGTCGTGGAATTGACGATTGCGATCCACAAGGTCTTCAACACGCCTGAAGACCGGCTGATCTTCGACGTCGGCCACCAGTGTTATCCGCACAAGATCCTCACCGGCCGGCGCGACCGCATCCGCACGCTGCGCCAGGAAGGTGGCCTCTCCGGCTTCACCCGCCGGGCCGAAAGCGAATACGATCCGTTCGGCGCCGCCCATTCCTCGACGTCGATTTCGGCCGGCCTCGGCATGGCGGTCGCCGCCGAACTGGACCACAAGGACCGCAAGGTAATCGCCGTCATCGGCGACGGCGCGATGTCGGCGGGCATGGCCTATGAAGCGCTCAACAATGCCGGAGCGCTCGATGCACGGCTGATCGTCATCCTCAACGACAATGACATGTCGATTGCGCCGCCGACCGGCGCGATGAGCGCCTATCTTGCCCGCCTCGCCTCCGGCCGGACCTATATGGGCTTTAGGGAATTCGGCAAGAAGCTGACCGCCTATCTCGGCAAGAACATCGACCGGGCCATCACCCGTGCCGTCGAGCACGCCCGCGGCTACGTGACCGGCGGCACCATGTTCGAGGAAATGGGCTTCTACCACATCGGCCCGATCGACGGTCACTCCTTCGATCACCTGCTGCCAGTGCTGCGCAACGTGCGCGACAACCAGAAGGGCCCGGTCCTCATCCACATCGTGACGCAGAAAGGCAAGGGCTATCCGCCGGCCGAAGAGGCTGCCGACAAGTATCACGGCGTCAACAAGTTCGACGTCATCACCGGCGCGCAGGCGAAGGCCAAGCCGAATGCGCCGAGCTACACCTCCGTCTTCGCCAATGCGCTGGTGCAGGAAGCGGGCCATGACGACAAGATCGTCGGGATTACCGCCGCCATGCCATCGGGCACCGGGCTCGACAAGCTGGCCGAAGCCTTCCCGACCCGCTGCTTTGACGTCGGGATCGCCGAACAGCACGCCGTTACCTTTGCCGCCGGCCTTGCGGCCGAGGGCTACAAGCCGTTTGCCGCGATCTACTCGACCTTCCTGCAGCGCGCCTATGACCAGGTCGTCCACGATGTGGCAATCCAGGGCCTGCCGGTGCGTTTCCCGATCGACCGTGCCGGCTTCGTCGGCGCCGACGGGCCGACCCATGCGGGCTCCTTCGACACGACCTTCCTCGCCACCCTGCCGAACTTCGTGGTGATGGCTGCCGCGGACGAGGCGGAACTCAAACATATGGTGCGCACCGCGGCCGCCTTCGACGAAGGCCCGATCTCGTTCCGCTATCCGCGCGGCGAAGGCGTCGGCGTTGAACTGCCGGAGCGCGGCCAGATCCTGGAGATCGGCAAGGGCCGCATCATCAAGCAGGGCGCCAAGGTCGCCCTCCTCTCCTTCGGCACGCGACTGGCCGAATGCTTGCTGGCTTCCGAAGAACTGGATGCCTCCGGCCTGCCGACGACGGTTGCCGACGCCCGTTTCGCCAAGCCGCTCGATCACGACCTGATCCGCCAGCTGGCCGCCCATCACGAGGTCCTCGTCACCATCGAGGAAGGCGCAGTCGGCGGCTTCGGCAGCCATGTCGCCCATTACCTTGCCAATGAGGGACTGCTCGACACGGGCCTGAAGTTCCGCTCCATGGTCCTGCCGGACATCTGGATGGAACAGATGAAGCCGGAAACCATGTACAGCCGCGCCGGGCTCGACAAGGCCGGCATCGTCTCGACGGTGTTCAAGGCGCTCGGCCAGGACCGCGTGGAGAGCGGTTCGCGGGCCTGACGGCCAGCCGAACTAACCTCTTGGAAACCAAAGCCGTTCGCCTTCAACTAACCAGTTTCCTTGGCGTTTTCTGAAATTTTTCCGGTTATTTTCCCTGTCAACAAAAAGAAATGACAGGGAAATTCAGACCATGCTGAAACGGGGATTGCTGATCGCCGGGGCGGCGCTTGCCGCCGCTCCGGTCTTTGCCGAAGACTTTCCGGACCATGATCCGATGCTGGAACGCATCATGATCGAACGGCTGCAGCCGAAGCTGCCGGAGCTGCGCCCGACCTTCGGGATTCACGAACGGGCCCGCCTCGTCCACGCAGCCGCGCAGCGCAAGCCGACCGGTCTGCACGCGCTGGCAGAAGAAGCCGAACCCGCCTATTACGGCCGCATTTCCTGGCTTTGAAGACGGCAACCGTCAGGGCTGCGCCGAGCGGACTAAAAACAATACGTCCAGATTCTTCTCCGGATAGAAATCCTGTTTCGTCATTTCGAAGGTCGTCGGCCCGGTCTTCTTGACCCCGTCGCCACAGAAGCTGACGTAATTTTCCGGTTGCCCCTTGTCGATCGTCAGATGGAACTGGCCGATCGGGCCGTTCCAGTTCGCCCCGGTCGTCAGGATGTAGGACAGCCACTGCTCGGTGTAGAAAGGCTTGCCGGCGTTCATGTCGGCGAGCGACTTGCGGCCTATCTTCTCGAATGTTTCGTCGATGCAGAACTTGTCCTGGTAACGCCGGAATTCCTCGCTACGCGTACCGTCATAGTGCAGATAGGCGACCTGCACCGTGCCACCGACGCTCGGACGATACCGGTGCGAGACATGCACGTCAGCGCCGGCCGGAAAGGTCGTGTTCCACCAGTAGGTGGTCTTCAGCGTCCAGCTCGGGGTCAGGTGCACCTTCATGCCGGTGCCGTCATTGTCGTATTCGTCCGGCACGATCAAACCCCTGGCGAGCCAGTCCTCCTGCGTCTCCTTCGGCAGCGCTTCCAGTGCCTTGAAGGTGGCATCGGCAAAGGGAAGAAGCGGAACGCCTTTCGACTGCAGCTCCTCCGTCATGTCGATGCCGGCGACATAGGCGCGCTGCTGCAGGGTAGCCTCGATCGGCTTGCCGTCTTGGGTCACGGAAAACTGCAGGAAGTTGGCGTCGTCCGTATCGTTGAGCGCGACATTGGCGTCGATCCCGCCTTCGATATCCGGCATCGGAAAGGCGACCATGCTGCGCACGTCCTTGTCCGAGCCGTTGTGGAAGGTGTAGTCGACGCGCACTTCCTCCTGCGAGATGAACAGATCCTCGCGGGCCATCGTCACGTCATAGCTTTTGACGAAGGTCAGGCCACCGGCGCCGAGTTCGCTCATGGAATCGTTAGCCTGCGCGGTTCCGCCGCCCACCACGAGGCCCGCCAGCAGCAAGGCATGTCCGATCCGTCGCATAGCACCCCCTCCATCCGAAATCGCTGCGGCGACCTTATCCAATCAAGGCCAACCGCAAAAGGCGCAATTCCAGCAGCGTCGTGGCGACGATGGCAACCGGCTAGCGACGGCGGTTGCCGGCTGAAGCGGCCATCGGTGCGAACGCTTCGCCACCGTGGGATTGCGACCCGGCTCCGGCAATCCGGAAATGCGAGATCATTTCGCGCAGCCGCGTCGCCTCGCTGGCGAGGCTCATGCTGGCGGCGCTTGCCTCCTCGACCATGGCGGTGTTCTGCTGGGTGACCTGGTCGAGGCTGCGGACGGCCTTGTTGACTTCGCCCAGTCCCGTCGACTGCTCGTGGGTATTGGCGGTAATCGCGTCCATGTAGCCATTGATCGAGACGATCAGCTCACCGATGCCCGTCAAGGCCTGGCCGGCATCGCGAACAAGCGCGACGCCGCCCTCGATCTCGGCCGACGAATTGTCGATCAGCTCCTTGATCTCGCGGGCGGCCCTCGCCGACCGGCCGGCCAGTTCGCGGACTTCCTGCGCGACGACGGCGAAGCCCTTGCCTGCATCCCCTGCCCGCGCCGCCTCGACGCCGGCGTTCAGCGCCAGCAGGTTCGTCTGGAAGGCGATCTCGTCGATCACGGAGATGATCGAGGCGATCTTGCCGGAGGATTCCTCGATGCGGCGCATGGCGTCCTCGGCATTGACGACGACACTTGCCGACTGGCGGGCGTTCTCGTTGGCCTGCTTGGAGACCGCACGGGCCTCGTCAACGCGCTTGGCGGACTCCGAGACATTGCCGGTGATCTGCTCCAGCGCCACCGTCGTCACGTCGAGCGACGATGCCTGATGTTCGGTGCGCTTCGACAGATCCGCGATGCCGTCGGCGATCTCGCGGCTGTGATTGTCGATGTTGCCGGAGCTCTGGTAGATCACCGAAAGCGTGTCGCCGAGCTGGCGGACCGAGGCGTTGAAGTCGCCGCGCAGCTCTTCGAATTCGGGCGCGAAGCGCTCGTTCAGCTGATAGGTAAGATCGCCTTCGGCCAGCTTCTTCAGTCCGGCGGCAAGGCCGGACGTGGCGATGCGAAGGCGCTCGGCGGCCTGGCGTTCGGCCTCCTCCTCGGCGGCGCGGCGCTGCTCCTCGGCGTGCAGGCGATGATCCTCGGCCTCCTCCTCCAGACGCTTCTTGGCAATCACGGCCTCGCGGAAGATACCGAGCGAGCGGGCCAGCGCGCCGATCTCGTCCTTGCGTTCGGCGCCGGTCACCGCCGTATCGGCATCGCCCCTGGCCAGCCTCTCGGTGACCTCGCTGAGACGCCGCAGCGGCTTCAGCGTATTGGAGCGCAGGAGCGTGATGATCAGCAGGGCGGCGACCGTCAGCGTGCCGAGGCCTGCCAGCACCTTCAGCATGATGCGGCTTTTCCAGCTGGCGATCTGCGGGGCAAGATTGATCGATGCGGAATAGGTGCCCATGACCTCGCCCGGCTCGATGTTCATCAGCCCGGTATGGCAGCCGGCGCAGCGCTCGTCGGCGGCATCGCCCTGGCCGAGGACGACCGGACGCGACAGGCGGAGCTTTTCGCCCTCGACTACCGACTGCCTGGCAAGCGACGCCATTGCCGCGGTATCGACCGCATCCTTCGGCGGCAGGATGGTGCCGCCGTTTTCCTTCTGGAAGGCCTCGATCTTTTCCGCCATCACCACCCAGATATCGACGTCGCCGTTGGCCTCGGAAAACTGCTTCATCGCCCCGTCGAGCGTCATGACGGCGGGGTCGCCGTCCTCGATCTGGCCGCGGTTCAGCATCGCCTGGATGTGCATCGCCTCCAGCAGATCGAGCGCCGCATTGCCGCGCATCTCGCCGCTCTCTCGAATCCGCGCCCAGTCCTGGCTGATATCGTAGGCGACCTTGGCGCTTTCGCCGACCATCAGGACGACGACGACGCTGAGCACGATCTGCACGGTGAGCGGGATGCGCTTGAGATATGAAAACATGTGAAGCAACCAAGAGAATGTCCGCAGAGGCGGACTGCACTGAAATTCGATCTCAGGCAGTTAAGAAAAAGCCGGTTAACACCCCGCTAACAAACTCGACTGTTCATAAGATATCATGAATAAACACGCAGACGCCGAGGCTATTCTTGATGACTGTCAATAATAGTCGAAATCCGCCGCCTGCGCCCGCTGCCATTTCCCCCCTTGCGCAATCGGCCCATGCAGGTCATGGACAGGGCATGACTGCCGACGACAAGACACCGCAGCGCCTGGATCAGCTTCTGGTGAACCTGGGCCACTTCGAGACGCGCTCTCGCGCCGCCGACGCGGTGCGCCGGGGCACAGTGTCTGTCGACGGCCGGAAAGCGGCAAAGCCGGGCCAGACGGTCCCCTCATCGGCAGCGATCGCGATTGACGATCCGGCGCATGCCTATGTCTCGCGCGCGGTGCTGAAGCTGATTGCGGCACTCGACCATTTCGGCCTCGATCCGGCCGGGCTCCACTGTCTCGACATCGGTGCCTCCACCGGCGGCTTCACGCAGGTTCTCCTCGAACGCGGGGCGGCCCATGTGACCGCCGTCGATGTCGGCCACGGGCAGCTGCACGAACGGATCGCGGCCCACCCGAATGTGACGAACCTCGAAGGCTTGAACGCGCGCAATCTTTCGGCCGACGATATCGGCGGCCGTCCGGTGCAGGCGGTCGTCTCGGACGTCTCCTTCATTTCGCTGAAGCTCGCCCTGCCGCCGGCTCTGTCGCTTTGCGCAGCGGGCGGCTTCTGCGCCCTGCTCGTCAAGCCGCAGTTCGAGGCGGGCAAGGCGGCAATCGGCAAGGGCGGGCTTCTGAAAGACCCGACGACTGGACCGGCAATCGCGGCCGACATCGAGACGTGGCTCGAACAGGAACAGGGCTGGACGAGCCTCGGCTTCATAGCCTCGCCGATCGCTGGCGGCGACGGCAATCAGGAATTTCTCTTGGCAGGACGGAAAAGATGAGCACCGAAACGGTCACCATCAGCAAGCTTGGCGCACAGGGCGACGGCATCGCGCACACCACCGACGGGCCGGTCTACGTGCCCTTCGCGCTGCCCGGCGAAACGGTCGCGATCGCACGCGTGAAGACGCAAGGGACAGTGATGTCGCTGGAAGCGCCCTCGCCCGACCGGCGCGCACCCGCCTGCCGGCATTTCGGCCCCGAGGGCGAGAACGGCACCTGCGGCGGCTGCACGCTGCAGCATTACGCCGACGAACCCTACCGCGCCTTCAAGCGCCAGCTGGTCGTCGACGCCCTGAAATCGAAGGGGCTGACGCCGACCGTCCACGAACTCGTGCCGGCCCATCCCGGCGAGCGGCGGCGCATGGTGATGACGGCCCGCGGCACCGAAAAGGGCCTGCTGCTCGGCTTCAACCAGGCCGGCTCGCACCACATCGTCGCCATTGCCGAATGTCCCGTCGCGTCGGCCGGCATCACCGGCCATCTCGACGATATCCGCAAGATCGCGGCGGCGGTGGCGCAGGGCGCCAATCCCTTCCGCGTGACCGTTCTCGAGACGCTGACCGGCCTCGACATCGCCTTCGACGAGTTGAAATCGCTGCCCGACGACATCCGTGCGCGCACGGTCGAAGTCGCGCTTGCCTGCAAGCCGGTCGCCCGCGTTTCGGTCAATGGCGAAATCCTGATCGAGATGCGCAAGCCGCTGCTCGACTTCGAAGGCGCCGGCGTGAGCCCGAATCCGGGCGGCTTCACCCAGGCGACGCGGGCCGCCGAAGAGGCGATGGCACGGCTCGTCGCCGACAATCTCGGCAAGGCCAAGCAGGTCGCCGATCTCTTTGCCGGCGCAGGAACCTTCACCTTCCGGCTGGCCAGGAAGGCCAAGGTGCATGCGGTGGAAAGCGACGGCGCGGCGCTGAAGGCGCTCGACCAGGCCGTGCGCAACACGCAGGGTCTGAAGCCGATCACCACCGAGCGCCGCGACCTCTTCCGCCGGCCGCTGCTCACCAAGGATCTCTCGCGCTACGACGCCATCGTCTTCGACCCGCCCCGCGCCGGCGCCGAAGCCCAGTGTCGCGAGCTTGCCAAGGCGAAGACGCCAAAGGTGATCGCGGTCTCCTGCAACCCAATCACGCTCGCCCGCGACCTCGCGCTGCTGGTGGACGGCGGCTATAAAATCGAAAGCGTGACGCCGATCGACCAGTTCTTGTGGTCGGGGCATGTGGAGGCTGTGGCTGTGCTGGGGAGGTAGGTTTGGGGATGAGCCTAGCAGCTTCCGGCCAGTTCGAAGCGAAGGGCAACAGAGGCAAGCGGCTCTTCGAAACTCGCTTCTTTTGCGTAGACGGCGGACATGGTCGTTCCTTTCAAACCGGACCGGGAGTTTGGTGGTGCGCGGTGGCATCCATCGCTTACCATCATCCGCATACCGACGCCCGTCCTTCCATGCGGAGGGCGAGCGCCGGGAGGCACCCTCAGATGGTGCGGATGGTCCCTCCATCGATCACGAACTCGGCGCCATGGATCGCGGCGGCACGATCGGCGGCAAGATATGCGATGAGGTCGGCCACCTCTTCGGGCTCGGCTGCCCGCCCGATGGAGATCCCTCCCAGGGCATCAAGCACGGACTGACGCGCCTCTTCAGTCGTTCCGCCATTGGCAACCCGAAGTGTTTCGAGAAAGTCTCCGGCGGCCTCTGTCATGATCCAGCCGGGTGAGACGGAATTGACTCTTACGCCCTTGGGGCCGAGCTCCTTCGAAATCGACTTGCTGTAGGTCCTCAGCGCGGCTTTGGCGGCGGCATAGCCGGTTGTGGATTCTGGCAGCGGCAGGACGGACTGGATCGAGGTGATGTGCACCACAATGCCCTTCCCCCGCTCGAGCATCTGCGGGATCAGCAGCCGATCGAGCCGGACCGTCGCCAGCAGATTGAGGCTCAGCTCGGCGAGCCAATTGTCGTCGGTCAGCGCAACGAAGCCGCCCGCCGGCGAAACCGAACCGCCTATGACATGGGCGAGAATGTCGATGCCGCCCAGCCGCTCAAGCGCCGCCTTGGCCAGCGCTTCGCCGCCCTCCGCAGTGGTGAGGTCCGCCTGGACATATTCGACGCCCTCGATAGGATCCTTGATCGTGCGGGCGGCGGTAACAACACGGGCGCCGCCGGCCAGAAAGCGCTCGACAGTCGCGCGGCCCAGACCCTTGGTGCCTCCGCTGACAAGCACGCGTTTGCCGGCGAATTCGGTGGGATCTGCCTTGAGGTTCATACCGTGACCTCCAGGGTCTTGATGGCACCGTGGGCCAGCGTGAAGCGATAGGTGAAACGGAGCGGGCTGCCCGGGAAATCACCATGCGCGGGACCTTCGACGACGACATCGCCGTCTTCTTCCCGAACCGTGTCAGGCACGAAGATGGCCTTCACCGGGATCACTTCTTCTTCGACCAGTTGCCGGATTGCCGGCTGCCCCTCGAAATGCTTGCCGTTGTCGATAAAGACAGCGTCACGCAGGAAGGGCTTCAACATGCCGTCGATATCGAGACAAGCATTTGCTTCGACATAGTCAGCGATTGGTTTGGGTAGGTGCATTGACATTTTCATCTCCTCGATGGTGACAAGACCTAAATAGCGATTGACTTCTCTCCTGATAATCGAGACAAATCAGCATACCGTGTTACGGAAATCGGGATAATGACGCGCCATTCGCTGATCGAACTCGAGGCGGTTCTTGCCATCGTTCGGTGCGGCTCGTTTCGGGCAGCGGCGCTCGATCTCGGCATGTCGACCACGGCCATCAGCAATGCGGTCGGCAAACTCGAGCGGGAGCTTGCCGTGCGATTGTTCAATCGCACCACACGCAGCGTCTCACTCACCTATGCCGGGCGAATTTTCGTCGCACAGATCAAATCTGCGCTCGAGGACATTCAAAAAGCGATGGACACGGCGCGCTCCCAGCAGGAGACGCCGTCCGGTACCTTGCGCATCAATGCCTTCGCCACGGCGGCGCGTGAAATCATGGCGCCGCTGGTCCTGAGCTATTTGCAGCGCTATCCGCAGGTTCATATCGACCTGGTCACCGAGGGGCGGCTTGTTGACGTCGTGGCGGCGGGCTTCGATCTGGGAGTGCGCAGCGCGGATTTGGTGCCCAGCGACGCGATTGCCATACCGCTGGGCCAGATGCGACGCATGGCGGTTGCCGCATCTCCAGCCTTTTTCAAAAGCAGGGATATTCCCCAGGTGCCACAAGAGCTACTCACCTACCCTTGTGTCCGCGTTCGGCTTCCCAATGGCGCCTTGTTCCGCTGGCGGTTCGAGAGGGACGGCGAGGAATTGCAACTCGACGTCGAAGGCCCGATCACGCTCGACGAAGCCTCCCTGGCCCGGATCGCGGTGACGAACGGCGTGGGGATCGGCTATTTCATGGAAGCCGATATACGCGAAGACATCGAGGCTGGACGGCTCGTGCGCATTCTCGAAGACTGGACGCCGCCCCTTGTGCCGCTGTGCCTCTACTATTCCAATCGGCGCAATTCATCCGCGGCCTTCCAAGCCTTTGTAACGCTCGCACGCGACTTCGCAGCCGGACGACTCGCAGAGCCCTAGAAGCGGACATCACAATAACTGAGCGGAAGACCGGCTTAGGTCGGAGGCGATCGGCTGCTCTGCCTGCTGAGGAACGGCCGGCTTCCCGTGACCATAATCTGAAACCTGCCAGTCCGCCGCCCCCGAATCACCACCCCTCCTCCCATTTTCAAATTGACGTTTACGTAAAAATCAATTAGCCCATGGAAATGACACCATGCGCGCTCAGGCTGCGCGTGGAATGCTTGAGCGTCCAATTCGTCTGTTCGGAGGAGGAACGGAATGTACAAGGCACCGGTCGAGGAGATTCTCTTCACCCTGAAACACGTCGCCGGGCTCGATGAGGCGATCGACAAGGGGCTCTTCGACGACCTTTCCGACGATCTGGTGGATGCGATCCTGACGGAAGCCGGACGGTTTGCGAGCGAGGAACTGGCGCCGCTTGGCGAGATCGGCGACACGCAAGGCGCGACGCTCAAGGACGATGCCAGCGTGAAGACGCCGGATGGGTGGAAGGAGTGCTACCGCCACTGGATGGAAGGCGGCTGGAACTCGCTGACCGGCAGCCCCGACCATGGCGGCCAGGGCCTTCCCCATATGCTGAATGTCGCGACGCTGGAAATGTGGAACGGTGCCTCCATGGCCTTCGCGCTCGGCCCGACTTTGACGGAGGGTGCGGCGGAAGCGCTTTCCGCCCATGGCTCGGACGAGTTGAAGGCGACCTACCTGCCGAAGATGATTTCCGGCGAATGGATGGCATCGATGAACCTGACGGAGCCCGGCGCCGGCTCCGATCTCGGCGTGATGAAGACGCGCGCCGAACGGCGTGACGACGGCACATACCGCATCTTCGGCCAGAAGATCTTCATCACCTATGGCGAACACGATTTTACCGACAACATCATCCATCTGGTGCTGGCCCGCCTGCCCGATGCACCGCCCGGCTCGCGCGGCATCTCGCTCTTCCTGGTGCCGAAATTCCTCGTCAACGAGGATGGTTCGCTCGGTGAGCGCAACGATGTCTTCTGCCATTCGCTGGAACACAAGCTCGGCATCCACGGCTCGCCGACCTGCACGATGATCTACGGCGACGGCCGCTTCGGCGACGAAAAGGGCGCCATCGGCTGGCTGATCGGCGAGGAGAACCGGGGCTTGAACTGCATGTTCACGATGATGAACAACGCCCGCCTGGCGGTCGGCATGCAGGGTGTGGCGATCTGCGAAGCCGCCACCCAGAAGGCGACCGAGTACGCCCGCGAGCGCACCCAGGGCAAGGCTCCGGGGTGGACGGGAGCGGGCATGAGTCCTATCATCGAGCATCCGGACGTCGCCCGCATGCTTTTGACCATGAAGGCGCTGACACAGGGTTCCCGGGCGATCAGCTATGCCTGCGCGCATGCGATTGACCTCTCGCATAGGCTGTCGGGAGCAAATGCCAGTCATTGGGGCGAGCGCGCCGCCCTTCTGACACCGATCGCAAAGGCGTTTTCCACGGATGCCGGCGTCGAAGCCGCGTCGCTCGGCATCCAGGTGCATGGCGGCATGGGCTTCATCGAGGAGACGGGTGCCGCCCGCCTCTACCGCGACGCCCGCATCGCGCCGATCTACGAAGGCACAAACGGCATCCAGGCGATCGACCTCGTGACCCGCAAGCTGCCGCTGTCAGACGGCGAGCAGGTGCGCGGCTTCATCGCCGAACTGAGGATGATCGCGTCTGCGGTCCGGGCCTCCAACATCGGTGGTTTCGGCCATACGGCGGAGGCGCTGAGCGCCGCGCTCGACGACCTGCAGGCGGCGACCGACTGGCTGCTTGCGGCGCTTGCCGCGGGCAAGGTGGAAGACGCGCTTGCGGGCGCCACGCCCTATCAGCGGCTGTTCGGCCTTGCGCTGACCGGCTGCTATCTCGCCAAGGGCGGACTTGCAGCAACCGACGACGGCAAGCAGGACAACCGCATCGCGCTCTGCCGCTTCGCCGCCGAAAACATGACTGGTGAAACCTCGGCATTGAAGCATCGCGTGATTTCCGGTGCGGCGAGCCTCGCCGCCGCCCGCGCCTGCCTGTGAGAACGACCATGACCGACCATATCCTCGTCGAACGTCCCGAAGCCTATCCCGGCGTCCAGGTGATCCGCTTCAACCGCCCGGAAAAGAAGAACGCGTTCACGCGGGACATGTATGCCCGGATGACCGATGCGCTGCACACGGCCAATGGCGAGGAGCGCATTCGCGTTACCGCCTTCCTTGGAACCGATGGCTGCTTTTCGGCGGGCAACGATGTCGCCGATTTCCTCGCCGTCGCCATGGGCGGCAACATGGGCACGGAGGTGCTCGACTTCCTCGCCGCCCTCGTCCATTCGGAAAAGCCGCTCGTCTCGGGCGTCGACGGACTGGCCGTCGGCATCGGCACGACGCTGAACCTGCATTGCGACCTGACGCTTGCCACGCCCCGCAGCCTGTTCAAGACGCCTTTCGTCGATCTCGGCCTCGTGCCGGAGGCTGGATCGAGCCTCATCGTGCCGCGCGTCGCCGGCCATCAGCGGGCCTTCGCGTTGCTTGCCGCCGGCGAAGGCTTTTCGGCAGACGAGGCGCACATGGCCGGCCTGATCTGGAAGATCGTGCCGGAAGCGGACATCGAGACGGCAACGCTGACGATGGCCGCAAGGTTGGCGACAAAGCCGCCGGAAGCCCTGAAGATCACCCGCGGCCTGCTGCGCGGCGACAAGGCGGCGCTGTCGCAGCGCATCCACGAAGAGGCCAGGCATTTCGGCGAACGGTTGAGAAGCGCCGAGGCGCGCGCTGCCTTCGAAGCCTTCATGCGACGCTAGGCACGCCGCGGCCCCAAACCGATCGCTGTTCGGGGCCTAACCCACCGATTTCATGACCAAAACTCCCATATCTGACAGTCCGTCTCAGCCAATTCTTAACATTTGCTCGTCAAAGCTGCGTATCCTAAACCGGTTCACGACCTGATCGCGGTTTCCGGTTCACGGCACAACGAGCAAGGGCCTTATGCACAGCACGTCGCTGAACACCAGCACAGCACAGACCACCTCCCTGTCGTCCCCTCGCATCCTGCAAATCTGCGAAGCGCTCATGTGGATCAGCGCCGCACTCTGCGCTGCCTGGTTCGTGCTATACATGACCCTCGGATACCGGGTCGCCGCGGTCAGCGTTGGGGTTCTGGGCCTGGCGATGGTCACCTCCCTTCTGATGCTGAAGGCAGGCATGGTTCAAGCCGGGCTCCTCTTTTCGCAAATCACCAGCTACATCTTCGTCTGCCATTTCGCCCTGTGCTTCGACATTCCGGACGCGGACACGCCGCGCATCCTGCATATCTACCTGCTGGTGATCGCCCTTGTCGGCTACGTCAATTACCAGCGACAACGCTCATGGCTGCAGATCGGCATCATCGCGGCCTGCCTTGCCGGCTTCGTCTTTTTCGCGAGCAGCAATTTCAGCATCCCGGCTGCGACCCCAATCTCCGGCACGGTTCGCGGCCCCCTGGCCATCATCAATGCCGGAATCCTGACAACGCTGTTTTCCGGTATCGTTGTGGTCCTGCAGACGAACGCCGCCGAACAAGGCGGCCTTGTGCGGGAATTGCTGCTCGGCGTCAGTCGCGGCGAGTTCGAACTCTTCTACCAGCCGCAGGTCGACCGCGGCGGCCGGACAATCGGGGCCGAGGCCCTGTTGCGCTGGCAACATCCCAAACGGGGCTACATCTCCCCGGCCGAGTTCATTCCGCTCGCCGAGCGCAGTGGCATCATGCCGAAGATCGGCAGCTGGGTGCTGAAGGAAGCGTGCCAGACGTTGTCGGCGTGGAACGCCAACGCCAGCACAAGGCACCTGACGCTGGCGATCAACATCACCGCCGACCAGTTTCTGCTGACGGATTTCGTGCAACTGGTGGAGGGTACCGTCAGGACCTATGGCGTCGATCCTAAGCGGCTGAAGCTGGAGCTGACGGAAAGCGTGTTCGTCGCCGATGTCGAAGGGCTGGCCGCCAAGATGACGGCCCTGCAGGATATCGGCATCGGCATTTCGCTCGACGACTTCGGCACCGGCTACTCGTCGCTGAGCTATCTGCGCAGACTGCCGCTCACGCAATTGAAGATCGATCGCAGCTTCGTACGCGGCGTGTCGGAAAACGAACTCGACGCCTCGCTTGCCAAGACCATCGTCCAGATGGGGCACGATCTGAGCCTCGACGTGCTGGCGGAAGGCGTGGAGACGGAGGCGCAATACCGCTTCATGCTCGACTGCGGCTGCAGCGCCCTCCAGGGCTACTATTTCGGCCGTCCGATGACTTTGGCCGATTTCGAGCTGCGGGTGCCGACGACCATCTGACGGTCCAGCCGGCTCCGCGCTGCTCGAAGTTGATCGAGGCCTTTGTCAGGCCTCGATCTCGACATCCGTCAAGGGACGCGAGCAGCAGGCGAGGATGTAGCCCTCGTCGATCTCGTCGTCGAGAATGCCGCCATTGTGCTGCATATCGACCTTGCCCGACAGGCACTTGACCCGGCAGGTGCCACAGATGCCGGATTCGCAGGCCGCGCCGATGCGCACGCCGTTGGCACGGGCCGTCTGCAGCACGGTAAAGCCCGGCTGACACTCGACATTCTTGCCGCTGTCGGCGAAGCGCACCTTGAACGACGGTTCCTCGTCCTTGTCCTCGTTGACGACGATCGGCATGTCGGCGATCGGGGCGGCCGTCGCGAAGGCCTCCTGGTGATAGCGGCTCATGTCGAAGCCGGCGGTCTCCAGCGATTCCCGCACCGTCGCCATGAACGGCTCGGGTCCGCAGCAGAACACCGTGCGGTCAAGGAAGTCCGGCGCCAGCAGCGCGATCTTGGCCTTGTCGACCCGGCCCTTCAGGCCCGACCAGAACTGCGAACGCTCCAGCTGCTCGACGATCAGGCCGAGCGAGAAGTTCGGCATGTAGCGCGCCTTGTACTCCAGCTCCGAGCGGAAGATGATGTCGTTCGGCGAACGGGCGCAGTGGATGAAGGCGATGTCGCTGTCCGGTTCGCGGTCGCCGAGGTCGCGGGTCATCGACATCATCGGCGTGATGCCGGAGCCGGCCGAGATGAACAGGTACTTCTCGCCCGGATGACGGACATAGGAGAAATCCCCGCGCGGACCGTGCGCCTTGATCTTCATGCCCGGATAGAGGCTTTCCTGCATCCAGCGGGTACCGATGCTGTCCTTCTGCGCCTTGACCGTGACGGCCAGCATGAAGGGCCGCGACGGGCTGGACGACAGCGTGTAGGTGCGCAGCACCGGTTCCGGTCCGACCGGCAGTTCCAGCGTGACGAACTGGCCGGGCAGATAGCGGAACCAGCGGTTCTCCTTGTCCGCCCGGAAGGTGAAGGTCATCGTGTCCGGCGCTTCCGGCGTCCAGCCAACACATTCCAGCATGTCTTCATTGTCGCTCCAGGGGAGCATTTCGTCGACATGCTTGAAGGGAGCTTTTTTCACGCTGCTCATTACGCGACAACCGACAGCTTGGTCTGATCGCCCTGCAGGCGGTCGATCATGAAGTTGGTGTACCACTCGACGAACTGCATGACGCCGCCTTCATGGTCGGGCGAATACGGACCGGGCTCATAGGCCGGCGAACGGATGCCGAAGGCGTTTTCCTCGACGATGCGACGGTCCTGGTCATTGGTCTCGTTCCAGACGTGGGTCAGCTCCTCGAGGTCGTAGTCGACGCCCTCGACGGCATCCTTGTTCACCAGCCACTTGGTCGTGACCATGGTCTCTTCCGGACCAAGCGGCAGCACGCGGAAGGAGATCGCGTGATCGCCCAGCATGTGGTTCCAGGTGGTCGGATAATGGAACAGCAGCATGGTGCCGATGTTGCCGACGGTGACGTCAGAGGACAGCGGCTTCTTGACTGCCGGCTTGCCGGACATGGTGTAGCTGACGGCGCCTTCGATCAGTGGCATGCGGGCGGCGCGGAACTGGCCGCTGTCATGCATCTTGAACTGGCTCGGCAGGCCGGCGTCCTCGCAATGCTTCCAGTGGGCAGCGATGACAGGGTCATCGCCCGCGCCCTGCGTGCCGGTAACCGACGGGGCTTCCGGGTATGTGCGGCAGAGCTCCGGATGGTTGCCGGCGCAGTGGTAGCATTCGCGGTTGTTTTCCCAGACGAGCTTCCAGTTGCCCTTCTCGATAATGGTCGACTGGTGGGCGATCTTGGCTTCCTTGAGACGGTGCGGCCCGACATAGGCATCGACCATTGCGCGGACGGGTTCAAAGTCGGGAGCGACCTTGGCGAGACAGACGAAGATGTAGCCGGCCACCGTTTCGCAATGCATTTTCTTCAGCGAAAACTGCGACTTGTCGAAGTCGTCACCCATCTGCCGGGCAAACAGCAGCGAGCCGTCGAGTTCGTAGGTCCACTGGTGGTACGGGCAAACGAGCTTGGCGGAGGCGCCGCGCTCGGTGTTGCAGACGCGCGAACCGCGGTGACGGCAGGAATTGTGCAGGGCGCGGATGACACCGTCGCGGCCACGCACGACGACGACCGGATAATCGCCGACCTGAACGGTGAAGAAATTGCCTGCCTTCGGGATTTCGCAGTCATGGCCGATGAAGAGCCAGTCGCGATACCAGATCGTTTCCATATCCAGCTTGAAATAATCCGGATCGGTGTAGAAGGCCTGCTCCAGGCTGAAGCCTTCGCGACGGTTGTTCAATTGCCGCAGCACAGTGTTACGAATATCCATGACCCATCCTCATGCGCCAAAAAAAATCAGTGATGCAGACAACCGACAGGTCACGGCCGGCTGGGAGCACCGACAGTTGGAGACCCCGGCCGGTTGCTGCGGCCAAGTTTCAAAATCCATGCTTCAGGCTGGTTTCCGGGCTGAAGAGCCTCCCGTCGCTGCGGGAACTGGCCGTTCCGGACCATGCCGGTGGTTCTTGCGCCAGTTTCAAGCTCTTATACCGTTGCTAGGCAGCGCCGGATTTTCACCGGCTTTCCCAATTTTCCGCCCTCCCTAGCAGGGCGAGACCTTGAGCCTGAACACACTATAGTTGGGAACCGATGTCGCAGACACGCTGCCAGCGACACGCGACACGACAATTGACGACACGCAAGAACGTCGCAGACGGGACAGGCAAGCGGTCGAGGACGGCTCTTAACCGGCGGTTAACCACGTTTTGCGACGATGATGGACCATAGCGGAGCCCTGCACGTGTCCGAAGCCATGAAGACCAGATATTACCAGGCAGCGGAGAAAAAGCCGAAGCTTCCCGGACAGGCGGTTCACTCCGAGTTCCTGCGCACCGGCCGCATCGTGCGCAGCAAGGAAAACTGGCTGGAAGAGGAACGGCGCTACCTCACCTACGAGGAGGTCGCCCAGCGCACGGGCAAGATGCTGATGTCCGCCGGCGAACGGACCCATGAACGGTTGAACCGGTTTCACAAGTCGATCCAGTTTCCGAAGATTATCTTTCACCGCACGTTCGAGCAGAGCCCGCATCTCGGCTATTGTCACATCACGGCCGCGCGGACGAACCATCCGCGCTTCAACGAGGTCATCTGGGCCTTCTACATCGCCAACTTCTTCTCCGAAATCGGCGGCACGGACGCCTTCTTCGGGCGTCTGAACCTCAAATATCCGCGCATGTACTTCGCCGTGGCGGTCAACCAGAACCAGCCGGTCCCCGCAGAAAGGCCGGCGCAGACCAAGCCACGGACGGCGATGGCACAGCTGCCGGCGCCGCCACGCCTGCAGATCGACCGCAGCATCAACAATGGCGGCATCCTCTTCCAGACGCACGAGAAGAAGGAAGCGGTCAAGAACGTCCTCCTGCTCGGCGCCCGCGACGAGGCACTGAGGCGAATCATTCAGGCGCTCTGACGCACCCGGTTCCCCTACCCTGCTCCGATCGGACGCAGTTGAACACCCGGCCGTTCCGGGCTAAGGACATGCGCATTCCGAAGACCGGTGAGCCATGGCCCGCATTATCGACATCACCCGAAATCCCGACGAGGCGATTGCCGCGGCCCTGCCTCTGCTGGAGGCCGGCCGGCCGATCGCCATGCCGACCGAGACGGTCTATGGGCTGGCGGCGGATGCGACCAACCCAGCGGCCGTCACCGCCATATACGAGACCAAGGGCAGGCCGCGCTTCAATCCGCTGATCTGCCACATGGCCGACAAGGCGATGGCGGAACGCTATGCGACCTTCGACCCCGTTTCGGCGCAACTGGCGGACGCCTTCTGGCCCGGGCCGTTGACGCTCATCCTGCCGCTGAAGGAAGGCTCCGGCGTCCATCCCCTCGCAACCGCCGGGCTGGAGACCGTCGGCGTGCGTGTCCCGCGCGGTTTTTCCGCCTCGCTGATCAAGGCTTTCGACCGTCCGCTCGCAGCCCCCTCGGCCAACACGTCCGGCAAGATCAGCCCGACGACCGCCGTCCATGTGGACGAGGATCTCGGCGAGAGGATCGATCTCATCCTCGACGGCGGCCCCGCGAAGGTCGGGCTGGAATCGACCATCGTCAAGGTCGACGGCGACGTCATCCGGCTGCTGCGTCCGGGCGGCATCAGCGCCGAAGAGATCGCCGCGGCGACCGGCCTCGAGGTCGTGCGCCATGACGGCACGAATGCCGAGATCGAAGCGCCGGGCATGCTGCTCTCCCATTATGCGCCGGGCGCCTCCATGCGGCTGATGGCAGACATGCTGCTGCCGGGCGAAGCGTTGCTGACCTTTGGCGGCAAACGCCTGCCCGGCATCGAATATGCGCTCGGCATCTTCGACTTGAGCCCGTCCGGCGATCTTGCCGAGGCGGCGGCGAGCCTGTTCGGCATGATGAAGGAAGCGGACGCGACGGGCGCGAAGACGATTGCGGTTACTGCCATCCCCGGCCACGGGCTCGGCGAAGCGATCAATGACCGCCTGGCACGCGCCGCCGCGCCGCGCACGCCCGAAACCACAGGAAAGACGCACGATGACCAGTGAGCCCCTTTCGCCCGCGCTCCTGAGCCGTTTTGCGGCCATCGTCGGCGAGCGCCATGCGATCACCGAGGCTTCGGACATCAAGCCGTTCGTGACCGAAGATCGCGGCCTCTATTTCCGCAAGTCGCCGCTGGTGCTGCTGCCGGGCTCCATCGAGGAGGTCTCGCAGATTCTGGCGCTCGCCACGCAAACGGGAACGCCGATCGTGCCGCAAGGCGGCAATACCGGGCATGTCGGCGGCCAGGTGCCGGCGACCGACGGACGCGAGGTCATCCTGTCCTTGAAGCGCATGAACCGCATCCGCGATATCGATCCGGTGGCCAACGTGGTCGTTGCCGATGCGGGCGTCGTGCTCGACGACCTGCATGCCGCGGCGACAAAGGTCGATCGCCTGTTCCCGCTGTCGCTCGGCTCGCAGGGCAGCTGCCAGATCGGCGGCAACCTTTCCACCAATGCCGGCGGCACGGCCGTGCTCGCTTACGGCAACATGCGCAATCTCTGCCTCGGCCTCGAGGTGGTTCTGCCGACCGGCGAGATCTGGAACGGGCTCAGGCGGCTGAAGAAGGACAATACCGGTTACGACCTTCGCGATCTCTTCATCGGCGCGGAGGGCACACTCGGCATCATCACCGGTGCCGTGCTCCGGCTCTTCCCGCGCCCGCTCGGCCATCAGGTCGCGCTTGCGGGGCTGAATTCGGTGGAAGACGCGCTTCGCCTGTTCGAGATCGCTGGCGGCGTCTGCGGCGCCTCCCTGACCGGCTTCGAGCTGATGCCGCGCATCGCCGTCGAGTTCGCGGTCAGGCATATTCCCGGTGTCCGCGATCCGCTGGCATCGAGCCACAAATGGTACGCGCTGATCGACGTGTCCACCTCCGACACCAGCGAAGCGGCGACCCGCATGATGGAAGCGCTCCTTGAAAAGGGTCTCGAAGGCGGGCTGGTCGAGGACGCGGTGATCGCGAGTTCGGAGGCGCAGGGCCAGGCCCTGTGGCACATGCGCGAGAGCCTGTCGCCGGCGCAAAAGCCGGAAGGCGGCTCGATCAAGCACGACGTGTCGGTTCCGGTTTCCGCGATCCCGGCCTTCATGCACGAGGCGGACGAGAAGGTTTTGGAGATGATCCCCGGCGCGCGCATCTGCGGCTTCGGCCACATCGGCGACGGCAATATCCACTACAACATATCCCAGCCGGTCGGCGCAAACCGCGATGCCTTCCTTTCCCGCTGGGACGAGGTCAACGACGCCGTGCATGCCATCGTGCTGAAATATGGCGGTTCGATTTCCGCCGAGCACGGTATCGGCCAGTTGAAGCGCGACAAGCTCGCCGCGGTCCGGTCCGAGATCGAGATGGACCTGATGCGGCGCATCAAGCGCGCCTTCGACCCGGCCGGCATCATGAACCCCGGCAAGGTCGTCAGGGTCGACTAGCCGCCGGTATTGAGCTGGGCGAGCGACAGCAGCGTATCCGCGCTGATCGAGCCGCCCGACCCGGAGAGAATCGAGACGGCGGCATTCGATGAGCCGTCGTCGTTCTGCAGGTCGTACATGGCGATGAAGCGCTGGACGAACTTGCGGAGCTCGTCCGGATCGTCGAGATCTTCCAGATTCATCGTCTTCTTCACCAGTGCCGCCTGCTTGTCGATGTCCATCGAGCTGATTTCGGAGGGCAGATTGTAGGCGGTGCGGAAGACTTCCAGAAGCGCGCTGTCGCCGAGGATGTCGTAGGCCGAGGTAACCGTCGGCGCCATGCGTTCGAAATAGAGCGCCAGGCGTACGCCGGCATTGTCATCGCCCTGCTCCTCCTCCAGCGACTGGTGCAGATAGAGATCCTGCGTTTCCTTCACCGCGCCACGCTGCTGGATCGTGCCGAGCGTTTCCCGGGTCAGCTGACCGTTCTGATCGAAATTGAACGAGGCGACGATTTCGGCGAAGCGTTCATTGCTCTGCTGGTTGACGAAGCTTTTCGGATCATCCAGGTCGGAGGCAAACATTTTCTCCATATCGTCGGAGCTGACCGACTCGGGATCGATACCATTCGCCTCCAGCAGGAAGTCCACCAGCCGGCTGTCGGACAACAGCTCCTTTGCGCTGGTGATCTTGGTGATGTTCTCCTGGTAGTATGTCGCTTCCGCCTCGGCCTCCTTCTTGATCTGGTCCTTTTCCTCGGCATCCGCGAACTTCGTCTTGGCGACGATATAGTCCTTGGCCGTGCTGGTGATCGACGCTTCCGATTGCGCCAGCAGCGGCGCCGTTGCATCGCCCTCGCTGTCAAAGTTGAAGTCCCGGGCGAGCTTGACGAAGCGGTCGTCCTTGGCCTTGTTGGCAAAGCTCGCCGGATCGGACAGGTCGCTCGTCAGGATCTTGCGCAGCTCGCTGTCGCTGATCTCGTCTTCGCCGATGCCATAGGCCTTCAGCACCATGTCGTGGATTTTCTTGTTGCTGATCAGCTCGTCGGCGGACTCCAGGCGTTTCATGTTGGTGGAATAATAATCCGTCAGATCTGCGAGGGTTGCCTGATCCTCGTCGTCATAGGCCGTCATGTATTTGTTCATGATCGCCTTGATGTTGTCGTCGGTCTGGGCGGTTTCGCCGCTGGCGACCGAGCCGTCCGTCTGAAAATTGAACATCTGGGCGATCTGGACGTATTTTGCCCCGCCAAAGGTCTGGGCGTAGTTGTTCGGATCCGAGAGGTCGCTGGTGACGATGTTGGCGAAGGTCGACTTCAAGGTGAACTGGTCGAGCCCGAGGGCCGTCTTGACGATGCCGAAAAGACGCGAATCCGAAGTCAGCTCGTCGACCGACGTGATGTTCTTGATCTGCTCCTCGAAATATTCCTTGTTCATCTCGGCGGCTGCCGGGATCGTGTAGGACGGCACGTTGAAGGTATAGGCCTGGACGACGGTGTGCTGCTGCTCTTCGGTCTGCACGGAGGAGCCGGTCATGTTGCCGCTAGCGTCGAAGGAGAAGGCCGCAGCCATTGCCTTGAAATTCGATTTGCCGGTCTTGTTGGCTACGCTCTCAGTGTCGCTCAGATCGCTGGTCAGGATGGAGCGCAGATAGTCGTTGGAATAGTAATCCTTCTGGATATCGAAGGCGTCGAGCACATAGTTCTTCAGCCGCGCATTGCCCAGGAGATCGTCCACCGAACTGATGCGGGTGATCGTATCCTTGTAATAGGCCGTCTCATCGGCAACGGACGTGGCCTCGTCGGCAAGCGACTGCTTGTAGAGGCCGATCGTGTCCTCTTCCTGGGCATCCGACTGGACGTCGGCGGTATCCGGGGTGAAATTGAAGGAGGCGGCGAAGTTGCGGTAACGGTCGTCGCTGAGCTTGTTCGCGTAGCTGTTCTCGTCGGAAAGGTCGCTCTCCAGGACCTTCTCCATGAAGGCCTTGGCGTAGGTCATATCCTCCAGGCCATGGGCTTTCATGGCGTAGGAATAGAGCCGGTAGTCGTCCATGAACTCCTTGACGGAGGTGACGTTTCCGATGTTCTCCTCGTAGTATTTCGCATCCCGGCTGACATTCGGATCGGAGGCGACGCGATCGAGGCTCGCTTTCATGTCACGCGTGACGAGATTGTAGCTGAGGAAGGTCGAAATCATATCAATTCGCGATCGGCAGGAGGCGGATGACGGAGCTTGTGTGATTGTCTCACTCCAGCCTTGCCTCAGGCTGTGACGCCGTATTCGACCGTGACACACCTTGGCGTGCGCCGTTCATTTTTTCGCAACCCTGCTCCGTTGGGTTTTGATAACCATCTGACAGTTCAAGCCTTTTTTAACCGAACCTCTTAAGCGGTCCGGAAAGGAAAATCCGTACTCTACCCTCAGAACAAGGGACAAAAGTCCCGACGAGAAGACTGGAAAACCGGCTCTCAGGATAAAACAGGGTAGTAATGACGATGACAACAACGGTTCTGAAACCAATCTGGGCAGGCACCACGCTTCGGCTCGATCCGATGCGCTTTCCCCAGCAGGTAACCTACGCCCCCTCGGGTTCCACGAGCACCGTGACCATCAGCCTCGACGAACGCGGCGCGGTGCTCCGCAAGGTGCTCTCGGGCAGCGGCCTGCCGATCTCGGTCGCCCTGCCGTCGCGCGTCTTCACCGGCGTCGCGGCCCGCGCCATCGACCACGGCGACGGCCATGTGACCGTCACCCTCGAGCTCCACCATCCGGATCCGGAACTCTGCGTTCCGCTGCTGGTCGCACACGACCTCTGCGACATCGCCGCCGATTGGCGCGGCTGGGCGCAGGCCTACGGCATTCCGATGCTGATGGTCGAGGCCGACGGCGTCGCACGGCCGCTCGACGATCACCTGACCGGCTTCCAGGTCGGCCCGCCCCGCCAGCGTCGCCGCCACTCCTACTTCGCCAACCGTCGTCCACGCTTCCTCGTTCGCCGCCAGACGGGCAAGCTGGGCGTGACGATGAAGATCGACGGCAAGGAAATCATCGCCCGCAACTGATCGGGCGCCCCAAATCGGGAGGACAGGCCCGGCTCCGGAAACGGTGCCGGGCTTTTCTATATGGCCGTCGGGATAGCGATCAGCATGCCAAGGAAGATGACCGCGCCGACCTTGTTGTTGAACTTGAACAGCTTCAGGCACTGCTCGCCATCGTCGATGTCGATGACGGCGATCTGCCAGGCGAGAAGCCCTGCGCCGACGATGAGGCCGAGATAGACGATGAAACCGGCGCCGGCGAGAATGCAGGCCGAAGCAATCAGGACCACGGTCGCTCCATACAGTCCGACAAGCCAGAGGCGCGTGTTTTCGCCGAACAGGCGGGCGGTGGAGCGCACGCCGATCAGGGCGTCATCCTCCTTGTCCTGATGGGCGTAGATCGTGTCGTAGCCGATCGTCCAGAAGATAGCGGCCGCGTAGAGAACCAGCGGCGCGGCCGACAGCGAGCCGAATGCGGCCGCCCAGCCCATCAACGCGCCCCAGGAAAAGGCGAGCCCGAGAAAGAATTGCGGCCAATCGGTGAAGCGCTTGGCAAAGGGATAAATCGCGATGACCACCAGCGAGCAGACGCCAAGGATCACCGTGAACCAGTTGAACTGCAGAAGCACGAGCAATCCGACCAGCGCCTGAAGCGCGATAAAGGCCTTCGTCTGCATGCGCGTCACCCGGCCGGACGGCAGAGGCCGCGAGCGGGTGCGCTCGACCTTGGCATCGATCCGGTGATCGACGAGATCGTTATAGGCACAGCCGGCGCCGCGCATGGCAACCGCGCCGATGAAGAACAGCACCAGATGCCAGACGAGCTGGCTGCCGGAAAACGTGTGAACCGCGGCCTTGGCATTGGCGGCAAGTGCCGCCGACCAGAAGCACGGCCACATCAGGAGCTGCCAGCCGATCGGCCGGTCCCAGCGGGCAAGCTGGGCATAGGGCCAGAGCCACGGCGGCAGCAGCCGGTAGACGAAATTGTCGGAAGGCGCATCAGAGACGCGCTGCGTGTGTTGCATCTCACTCATGCCGAAGCAGTACCGCCCGCGCGGCAGCGCGGTCAAGCTGCGCTCCGGCCGAGGCCTCAGAATTCCACTTTCTCCAAAGGCGCGCGTGTCGCCTCGAAGCCTTTCAGGCTCGTTTCGCGCTCGGCGATGTAGTTGCGATTATTGGGAACCGCATATTGATTGCAGGAAATCTGCATCTGGAAGACGAAGAGTTCGTCGTAGCGGAAGGCGATCTCGGATCCGGCGAGATAGAATTCCCACATGCGTACGAAGCGTTCGTCGTAGATGGCGGTCGCCTCTTCCCGGCGGGCGAGGAAACGCTCTCGCCAGGCCTTCAGCGTATCGGCGTAATGCAGCGGCAGGATTTCCACGTCCTTGACCAGCAAGCCGGCCTTCTCGACGCTTGGAAGCACCTCGCTTAACGCGGGGATGTAGCCGCCCGGGAAGATGTACTTCTCGATGAACGGGTTGGTCGCATAGGACGGCTTCGGCCGGCCGATCGAATGCAGGAGCATGACGCCGTCCTTGTCCAGCAGTTCGGCGCACTTGCGGAAGAAACCCGCATAATTGGCGACCCCGACATGTTCGAACATGCCGACAGACACGATGCGGTCGAAGCTCCGGTCCTTGTAATAGCGGTAATCCTGCAATTCGAATCGGACGCGGTCGGCGAGACCGCGCTTTTCGGCCCGGCGACGGGATACATCGAGCTGCTCGTGCGACAGTGTGATGCCGGTGACGTCCGCGCCATAGGCTTCGGCCAGATACATCGCCATTCCGCCCCAGCCGGACCCGATCTCCAGCACCTTCTGTCCCTCTTCCATCAGGAGCTTGGCAGCGATGTGGCGCTTCTTGGCGACCTGCGCCTCCTCGAGGCTGATGCCAGCCGGTTCGAAATAGGCGCAGGAATACTGCCAATCCGGATCGAGGAAGAGATCGAACAGCTTCGCCGAGAGGTCGTAGTGATGCGAGACGTTGCGCCGGTTGTGATTAACCGGCAGCCGGGCAAGCGCCTGAGAAAGGCCCATGCGCCAGAACAACCGCGCCATCATCAGCGGGCTGAAGACCTCGTTGACCGTGTTGCTCTTGACGAGCGCCAGGAAGGAATAGATGTCGCCTTCATCGAAGACCATGCGGCCATCCATGTAGACTTCGCCCAGTCTCAACGGCGGATCGGCTGCAATTTCCGCCGCGGCCTTGTCATCCACAAACCGGATGGCGACCGGCACCCCCGAACCGTCACCGAAGGTCACCTTCTTTCCGTCCGAATGCTGAACCCTTAATGTGCCGACACGTATGATCTGCCGGACTAAAGCATTAAAATCCAATGCCATTTCTGCCCTCGCACGCTCAAACTTTCATGCCTAAAAAATTTGCATGAAAAAAATTAGCGCGTTCAAAAGCAGAAGCAAGCGGCAGATCTGGCCTGTTCTGGTGCAGAAAACTGGCGTGTTGCACGCCTGCATCACCCGTCATGGATGCAGGCGTGGCCAAACATGAAATCCGGTCGATTTTTCCGTTACTTGCGCTTCATGGCCTCGGCCAGGGCGGCGCCGAGACTGCCCTGCTGGGCGGGCTGCGGCTTGCGCGCGTCGCGGGCCGGCGGCCGACCCGCATTCGGCTGGGGAGGCCGGGCCGCGCGTTCGGCTGCCGCGCCGCCATCGTCCTTGCGCATGGTCAGGCCGATGCGCTTGCGCTTGACGTCGACCTCGACGACGCGGACCTTGACCACGTCGCCGGCCTTGACCACCTCATGAGGATCCTTGACGAAGCGATCGGCGAGCTGCGACACGTGGACGAGACCGTCCTGATGGACGCCGATATCGACGAAGGCGCCGAAGGCCGCGACGTTGGTGACAGTGCCTTCCAGCAGCATGCCGGGCTTCAAGTCCGTGATTTCGTCGATGCCGTCGGCGAAGGTCGCCGTCCTGAACTCCGGGCGCGGGTCGCGGCCGGGCTTTTCGAGTTCGGCGATGATGTCCTTGACTGTCGGCAAGCCGAAGGTCTCATCGACGAACTTGCGCGGATCGACCGCCTTCAGCGCCGCGCTGTCGCCCATCAGCGTGCGCAGATCACGGCCACAGGCAGCGACAATCTTCTTGGCGACTCCATAGGCTTCCGGGTGCACGGCGGATGCATCAAGCGGCTCCTTGCCGTTCGGAATGCGCAGGAAGCCGGCGCATTGCTCGAAGGTACGCTGGCCAAGGCGGGCGACATCGAGAAGCTGGCGGCGGCTGGCGAAAGCACCATTGGTGTCGCGGTGCAGGACGATCGCCTCGGCAATCGACGGACCGAGGCCGGACACGCGGGCGAGCAGCGGCACGGAGGCCGTGTTGAGATCGACGCCGACGGCATTCACCGCATCCTCGACGACGGCATCGAGCGAGCGGCCGAGCTTCACCTGATCGACATCGTGCTGGTACTGGCCGACGCCGATCGACTTCGGCTCGATCTTCACCAGTTCGGCGAGCGGGTCCTGCAGGCGGCGGGCGATGGAAACGGCGCCGCGCAGCGACACGTCGAGGCCGGGGAATTCGGTGGCCGCGGTTTGCGACGCGGAATAGACCGACGCGCCGGCCTCCGACACGATGACCTTGGTTGGCTTCGGCGCAGGCAGGGCAGCGAGCATGTCGGCCACCAGCTTTTCGGTCTCGCGGCTGCCGGTGCCGTTGCCGATGGCGATCAGCTCGACCTTGTGCTTGCGGATGAGCGAGGCGAGTTCGGCCTGCGTGCCGCGCACATCATTCTTCGGCGGAAACGGATAGACGGTGGTGGTATCGAGCAGCTTGCCGGTGCCGTCGACGATCGCGACCTTGACGCCGGTGCGGATGCCCGGATCGAGCCCCATTGTTGCCTTGGAGCCGGCTGGAGCAGCGAGCAGCAGGTCCTTCAGATTGCGGGCGAAGACGTGGATTGCCTCCTCCTCCGCGCGCTCGCGCAGTTCGCGCATCAGGTCGAGCGAGAGCGACATGGAGAGCTTGACCCGCCACGTCCAGCCGGCGACCTCCATCAGCCATTGATTGCCGGCACCCTCGCCGCGGATTTCATATTCGGCGGCGATCATCCGCTGGGCGGGCTTGATCGGTGCCGGATCGTCTGCATCGACATCGATGGTCAGCGTCAGGAACTCCTCGTTCCAGCCGCGCAGCATGGCGAGCGCACGGTGGCCGGGCGCGGTCGCCCAGCGCTCGGAATGATCGAAGTAATCCGAGAACTTCATGCCCGCGTCCTGCTTGCCGTCGACCACACGGGCGCGCAGCATGGCCTTGTCCTTCATGTAGTTGCGCAGCTTGCCGAGAAGGTCGGCATTTTCGGAAATGGCTTCGGCGACGATGTCGCGGGCGCCGTCGAGCGCCGTCTTCACGTCCGGCACATCGGCGGTGATGTAGCCTTCCGCAAGTTTTGCCGGATCGGCCATGCGGTCGGCAAGGATTGCGTCTGCCAACGGCCCGAGGCCGCGCTCGCGGGCGATCTCGGCGCGGGTGCGGCGCTTCGGCTTGTAGGGAAGATAGATGTCTTCCAGCTCGGCCTTGGTCGTCACACTGGCGATCTTGCCGGCAAGATCGTCGGTCAGCTTGCCCTGCGACGAGATGCTGTCGAGGATCGTCTTCCGGCGAGATTCGAGTTCGCGCAGGTAGACGAGGCGTTCGGACAGCGTGCGCAGCTGGCCGTCATCGAGACCGCCGGTCACTTCCTTGCGGTAGCGGGCGATGAAGGGAACGGTCGCGCCGCCATCCAGAAGGTCGACTGCCGCAGTCACCTGCTCTGGGCGGGCGCTGATCTCAGCGGCGATGAGGATGGCGAGTTTCCTGTTGTCTGCTGTCATGGTCTTCCCGGTTTCTGCAAATCAGAGGCGCGACCATAACGAGACTTCAAACCATGGCAACACGAAGGCCTGCCGCGCTCCACAGAAATGCGCCTACAACCCCGCCGCCTTGCGCAGGGCTTCGTTGATGCGCGATTGCCACCCCTTGCCGGTCGCCTTGAAGTGATCGAGAACATCCGCGTCCAACCGCAGCGAGACATGCTTGCGGGGATTGTCGACCGGCGGCCTTCCGCGCGAGCGCTGAATGCTCTCGTGAAGGTCCGGAAAGACTTCGGCGAACGGACGGGCCTTTGCTAGCTGTTCGTCCGTAGCCTCAGGTGCATCAGGATCCAGCGCAATTGCTCTTTGAATTTCCGCTTCCTCTT
The DNA here is from genome assembly GCF_052908375.1 of Rhizobium sp. PAMB 3174. Classification (NCBI taxonomy): domain Bacteria; kingdom Pseudomonadati; phylum Pseudomonadota; class Alphaproteobacteria; order Hyphomicrobiales; family Rhizobiaceae; genus Rhizobium; species Rhizobium sp. PAMB 3174. Next base: position 2,701,793 of record NZ_CM128608.1, read on the forward strand.
CGTCCGTGAGCGGTCGAAGATGTTTCAGTTTGCCTGTCATAATATTCTCCTTTCCTTTCGGCTCGCAGGGCGCATGGAAACAATCGAAATCGCCTCGCTGCCAAGCACCGAGAAGACGACGGTGATCGCTGCCGAACGGAATAGTCCGACCGCCATGAACCGCCCTTTCTCCACCGGGAAGGTGGTTGCCGAACCGAAGAAGTCCAGATCGAGATCGGCGAAGTCGAACCCGTGTTTTTCCACGTTCGCTTTCCGCTTGTTCTCGTCGAAGACTATCTCCATGACATTAATGTAGCACATTTATTCCATGGACCGCCATCCGCAATTGCGTCGGCCCTCCAAGGGCTTTCCGCTTGACCTTTCCGGCCTCTGTCGCTACGCGCGGGGCACGTTTAAAAACTCTTCGGGAGCAGGCGATGAAAGTTCTTCTGATCGGATCCGGCGGACGCGAGCATGCGCTTGCCTGGAAACTGGCGCAGTCGCCGCTGATGGAAGAGTTCTATGCCGCTCCGGGCAATCCCGGCATCGCCGAACACGCGACGCTCGCCGATATCAACATCGACGACCATGCCGCCGTCGTCGCCTTCTGCAAGGACAAGGCGATCGACTTCGTCGTCGTCGGCCCGGAAGCCCCGCTCGTGGCGGGCATTGCGGATGCCCTGCGGGCCGCTGATATCGCCGTCTTCGGGCCGTCGGCCGGTGCGGCGCAGCTTGAAGGCTCCAAGGGTTTCACAAAGGACATCTGCGCCCGCTACAACATTCCGACAGGCGCCTATCAGCGCTTCAACAACGCCCCGAAGGCCAAGGCATACGTCCGCGCTGAAGGCGCGCCGATCGTCATCAAGGCCGATGGGCTTGCCGCCGGCAAGGGCGTGACAGTGGCGATGACGGTCGACGAGGCGCTCTCCGCCATCGACGACTGCTTCGAAGGTGCTTTCGGCGACGCCGGTGCGGAAGTCGTGGTCGAGGCGTTTCTCGATGGCGAGGAAGCAAGCTTCTTCTGCCTGTCGGACGGTAAGACGGCCCTGGCGCTCGCCACCGCCCAGGACCACAAGCGCGTCGGCGACGGCGACACCGGACCGAACACCGGCGGCATGGGCGCCTATTCGCCCGCCCCCGTGATGACCGACGAGATGGTATCGCGGACGATGAAGGAGATCATCGAGCCGACCATCAAGGGCATGGCCGAGAGCGGCTATCCGTTCTCCGGCATATTCTTCGCCGGCCTGATGATCACCGAAAAGGGTCCGGAGCTCATCGAATACAATGTCCGCTTCGGTGATCCGGAATGCCAGGTGCTGCTGATGCGGCTGAAAAGCGATCTGCTGCCGCTCCTCTACGCCTGCTCGAACGGCACGCTCGACCAGGTTTCCGCCGACTGGAGCGACGACGTGGCGCTGACCGTCGTCATGGCCTCCAAGGGTTATCCAGGCTCCTATGACAGGGGCACGCCGATCGCGGCGCTTCCCGAAGCCGGCGACGACGGCAAGGTGTTTCATGCCGGAACCGCCCTCAAGGACGGCCAGCTGGTCGCAACCGGCGGGCGCGTGCTGAACGTGACGGCGACGGGCAAGACCGTGGCGGAAGCGCAGGCGAAGGCCTATGCGCTGGTCGACCGTGTGAAATGGGACAACGGCTTCTGCCGCCGTGACATCGGCTGGCGGGCGATTGCCCGCGAACAGGGCTGATTAAGAGAGAATTCTTCCCGGAATCGCACGAAAACGGTGCGATTCATTCAAATTTTACCTAATCCCCTGACGGGATGGAAATAATCGCGCGGTACTCTCCCCTTAAAGAATGACGGGAGATGATCCTATGCGTTACTTCGTTTTGACAGCCGCCATGACCGCCCTCGCCTTCCAGGCGCAGGCCTCCTCCATCGTGGACATCAAGACCAAGCCGCTCGCGGAAAGCCGCAGCGTCGAGGCGATCACCTGCACGACCTGCCGGACCGCCGATCCGCAGATCAACATGCTCTACAAGGTGCCGGTCCTGACAGGCGAAGCCCAGAAGCTGGAGATCCGCAACATCAACGGCGAGAAGAAGCTGGTGCGCACCGAGGCGATGATGGGCGGTTCGCCCGTCGAGCTCGTCTCCACGCCGACACCCGATATCATGTCGGCTCTCGCCAATGCCACCATTTCCGACAAGACCCTCGCCGAAGCCGGCAAGGACGGCGTCGACGGGATGATGACGACGGCCGTCGGCGCGCCGAAGATCGCCCCCGGCGAGCCGGTCGCGGCCAGCATCGCCGACCTCGCGGGCCCTGCGGAAAAGCCGGTGAAGGAAATCAACCCGGAGAATTTCCAGCTGCGCATGAAGTGATGTGACCCAATCCCTGCCCCCACCAACTTCAACGAGTTGACGGGCCGTCGCCAGTCCCTGGGCGACAAAAAAGCGCTCCCGAGAGAAGACGGGGGCGCTTTTCTTATGTGCGCTTTTCAGGCGCGAAGAGACGTCGATCAGCCGCTGATCTTGGAGAAATCCGCGACGGTTCCGATGGCTTCGCGGATAAGCTTCAGGAGCGCGAGGCGGTTGGCGCGGATCGCCTCGTCCTCGTCGTTGACGAGCACTTCGTTGAAGAAGCGGTCGACTGGGGCGCGGAGCTTCGAGAGAGCCTCCATCGCCTCGCGGAAATCCTCGCGCTTGATCGCTTCGGAGGCTTCCATCGCTGCGACGCTGACGGCGGCAAACAGCGCCTTTTCGGCCTTTTCGGTGAACAACTCGTCATCGACGGAGCTTGCGACCTTCGTGCCCTTCTTCTCTTCGGCGGCGAGAAGCTGGGTGGCGCGCTTGGTGCCGGCGAGCAGGTTGATGCCGTCCTCGGAGGTGATGAACGCCGTCAGCGCTTCTGCCTTGCGGGCGACCATCAGCAGATCGTCGGATTCCGGCGTCAGCACGGCGTCGATGATATCGTGGCGGGCGCCGAGATCGCGGAGATAGACCTTCAGTCGGTCATGGAAGAAGGCGAGGAGGTCGATGCTTTCCTCAAAAGCCTGTTTCGTTGGCAGGTTTCTTTTTGCGAGTAGCTGGACGCTCCCTCCAACTTTTTCCTGTCTCCTCAAATGCTCATCAAAGGCGGGAAGCAACGCCACTCGGATATTCCCCTTCTCCAGCAGCATGCGTATGACGCCCAGCGCCGCGCGTCTCAGGGCATAGGGGTCCTTGGAGCCCGTCGGCTTTTCGTTGATGAACCAAAAGCCGACGAGGGTGTCGAGCTTGTCGGCGAGCGCGACGGTGGTCGCGACGGCGTTCGACGGCAGGTTGTCGGACGGGCCCTGCGGCTTGTAGTGGTCTTCGATGGCAATGGCGACGGCATCGTCCTCGCCCTGCAGGACGGCATATTTGCGGCCCATGATGCCCTGCAGTTCCGGGAACTCACCGACGGCTTCGGTGCGCAGGTCGGCCTTTGCCAGCACCACGGCGCGGTCGACGAGCTTCGGATCGGCGCCGGTCACCTTGGCCAGTTCTGCGGCGAGCGCACGAATGCGCGTCACCCGCTCACCCTGAGAGCCGAGCTTGGCGTGGAAGGTAACGTTCAGGTGGTCGAGCTTGGCCATGCGCTGGTCGAGCGGCTTCTTCAGGTCGAGGCCGAATTTTTCGGCGGACGCGGTCAGTTCGCCGAGGTCCGGCAGGTCCGACTGGTCGCGCTTCCAGAAGTGCAGCGCGTCGGAGAGACGTGCGCGCACGACCTTGCCGTTGCCGTGCATGATCTCCTTGCCGCCGTCCTTCGCCTCGATGTTGGAGACGAGGATGAAGTGGTTGGACAGCCGCTCGCCGCCCTGCTTGCGGCAGACGAAACATTTCTGGTTGGTCTTGATCGTCAGGCGGATGATCTCGTCCGGGATCGTCAGATACTCTTCCTCGAAGGTGCCGAGCAGGACGTTCGGATATTCGACGAGGCCGGACACTTCTTCCAGCAGGCCCTCGTCCTCGACCATGTCGAGACCGTTGGCGAAGGCCAGATTGCGGGCGTCCTGGGCGATCATTTCCTTGCGGCGCTCGGCGTCGAGCACGACCTTGGCGGCGGCAAGGCTTGCGACATAATCATCGAAGCGGCGCACGGTGATGGCGTCCGGCGCATGGAAGCGGTGGCCATAGGTGACGTTGCCGGCGACGAGACCGTCGATTTCGAACGGGATGACCTGCGTTTCCTCGTGCTCCGGTCCGAACAGGCAGACGATCGACTGCAGCGGGCGCACCCATTGCAGCGAGCCGGGCTTTGCCGAGGCTGCGCCCCAGCGCATCGGCTTCGGCCAGGGGAAATTGCGAATGATGCCGGGCATGATGTCGGCGATGATCTCTTCCGCCGGGCGGCCGGGCTTGGAAATGACGGCGACGTAGAACTCGCCCTTCTTCGGATCGCTGACGACCTGAGCCTCGCTGACGGAAGAAAGCCCCGCGCCGCGCAGGAAGCCTTCGATCGCCTTTTCCGGCGCGTCGGTGCGCGGGCCCTTGCGCTCCTCGCGGCTGTCGGCGGAACGCGCATTGAGGCCGCGGATATCGAGCGTCAGGCGGCGCGGCGTCCAGTATTCGCGTGCGCCTTCATAGGTCAGGCCCGCCTCGACCAGTGCGTCGGTGACGAGTTTCTTCAGGTCGCCCGCCGCCTTGCGCTGCATGCGGGCTGGGATTTCCTCGGAGCGGAGTTCAAGCAGAAGATCGGGCATGGGTATGAGACTTCATGATTGTCGGAAAAAGCAGGTGCGCGGGACTTAGCAAGGAGACGCGGGCTTGTCACCAGAAAAGCCGGAGATTTCTTGGCCTCCGCCGGCTTCAGCCGCGACGGGAACCGAGACGGCGGATGGCCAGCACGATGACGACCAGCACGGCAAGACCGCCGAGCGCGAAGGGGAAAACAGCATGGCCGGCCTCCGGCGAGAACAGGACGCTCCAGAGCATTTTCAAAAGCGCACCCGCCGCGGCAACGGCAAGCCCCAGCACCCATGAGCGCCTCCAGAAGGCGGCGGCGAGTGCGACACAATAGGCGATGACTGCAAGGGCGCCGAAGACGGTCTGCGCCGTCCAGCCCTGCGAAAGCAGGCTCCGCTCCATCGCCAGGAATTCCGTGACCTCGGCGTTCGGTTCTGTTGGCGGCGGGAACCAGAACATCGAACTGAGGATCGCCAGCACCGAAGCCATCACGCCGGCAAGCGACCGGCGCCAGGCGAAATAGCAGAATGGCAGCACAAGCAGCGGACGGACGACCCAGGAGGCGGTGTTGCGATGGCGCTCGAAGGCCCAGTCGAAGAACGTCTCGCTGGTGAAGAACACCGCCAGCAACACCACGATGAACACCGCAAAGACAATGGCCAGCAGCCTGTCTGCCCGTTGGCTCATCACCCCTTACCAGCCGCCGCCGCCGCCACCGCCGCCGCCGCCGCCGGAAAAGCCGCCGCCGGACGAAAAGCCCGAGGAGGAGGACGATGATTTCGGTGCCGGGATGGTGGAGGCGACCGTCGAGGCCATGGCAGAGGGGAAGCGGCTGAAGCTGTCACCGAAGCGGCCGCCGTCGAAACTGCCACCGGAATACCAGGCGGGATGATAGGCGGCGGATGCGGCACCTGCGGCAACGGCTGCCGCAAGCCAGGCGTCGAAGGTCCGCGTCCAGGGTTTTTCCACGCCGAGCGCCACGGCATAGGGCAGCAGTTTTTCGAAATGCTGCGGCGACATTTTGGGCGCGCCCTGCATGTTCAGCCGGTCCTTTTCGGCGAGCGTCAGGTACATCTTCAGTCCCTCAATGCCATCCATCATCTTCGTCCCGAGCGGGGTCGGCGCACCCATCAGGAAGAAGAAGACGACATTGGTGACGACGATGCCGCCGATCGCGAAGAACACCGGCAGTTCCTGCATCTCGACGAACGAGGTGGAGAACGTGCTGAGGATGCTGGTCAGCATGGTGAGGCCAAACGTGCCGATGAAGCCGAGCGCAATCACCGAGGCCACCTTCTGGGCCAGCGACCGGGCGCTGATGAGGTTGCGGCCGATGACGGCGGCGAAGACGCCGAGCACGGTGGAGGCGATGCCGAGGCCGAACAACGCGCCGAGCGTGTCGCTGTCGAAGGTGCCGAAGACAACCAGGATGACGATCGACAGGACGGAGAGAATGACGCCGGCGGCGATGTAGCCGGTGTTGAACTTGTAGTAACGGCCGCGATGCTCCTTCTCGATCGCGGAGCGGAAGCTTGAGCCCCGGCTCTGGACGGCGGGGCCGTTCGCCTTGTTGATCTGGAATTCCTGCCCTTCGCGGCTCAGCCCCGTCAAAAGCACCTTCTCGCCAGCCGGAAGCACCTCATCCACCGGCTTTGCCGTGCGGCGGATGATGATCGAGCTCTTGAGGTCGTCGAGGATGACGTACCCCTTGACCGCAAGATTGATGGCGGCGGCGGAAAAGGCCTGCCAGCCGGCACCCGAAAAGCCCTTGTTGTCGATGTAGTTGACGAGAGCGGGAGAAATGCCGTCAGGCGCGTCCCAGCGTGGTACGACGACCCCGCGTTCCGGGTCCTTGCCGACCTTTGTCCAGGATTTGAAATAGAAGCCGAGGACAAGGATGAGCCCGCCGAAGGAGAAGATATAGTTGCGGTTGTCCTTCAGGAACCACCAGGCCTCATCTTCCTGCGAGGGCGCGTCGAGCACGCCCTTGGGAAGCTTGACGCCGATCGTCAGGCCTTCCTCCGATCCGAGTGGCCTTGTGGTGCGGAACTCGACCACATTGCCGGACACGGAGGCGCGGGCATCCCTTTCCGTTTCGCCATAGGCGCCGGTGAAGGCGACGGTGTCTTCCACCTTGGCATCTTCCGGCAGGGTGACTGTGGCGCTCGCCTGCTGGATCGGGAAGATCCAGCCATTGCCGGTCACGTTCCAGTAGAGTTCGTCGTGATCGTCGAAATAGCGGACCTGGCGGCTGGTCTCGTAGGTGAAGACATAGGAATGGGCGCCGTAGTCGAGGAACACGTTCGGATCGCCGGCATAGATGCGGATGCCGTCGCTGATCGATTCCGTATGATACGGCTCGTCGTGACCGTCGCGGGTGACCGAGATCAGGTCGAATTCGACGCTGACCTCGCGGCCCTGATCATCGAGGAAGGTCAGCGGAAAGTCGCGGAAAATGCCGCGGCGGATCTGGTCGCCCTCGGCAATGACGTCGATGTTCTCGCGCACGAGCATCGTTCCGTCCTGGTCGAGGGTGATGTCCGAATGGAAGTTGGTGATGACCTCGTTGGCCATGGCCGGCAGGGCGAAAAGCAAGGTGAGGAGAACGACGCAAAGCATCTTTGCCCCTCCCCAACCTCTCCCCACAGGTGGGAGGGGCTTCTTTGCACGCCGTCGCTCATCGGCAGGCTGGACGCCACGGCACATGTTCTCCCCCCTTGTGGGGGAGATGGCCGGCAGGCCAGAGGGGGAATTTCGTCTTATCTGATCGAAAAATCGCAAAACTGCCATCCTGTTCCCCCTTTTATGCATCCCCCTACCCCTCGAACTTGACCCCCAGCGAGCCGAGCGCATCCCAATAGGCGGGATAGGTCTTGGCGACACAGCCGGGGTCGAGAATGGTGACACCCTCGATCTTCAGGCCGGCCAGCGCGAAGCTCATGGCGATGCGGTGGTCGGCGAAGGTGTCGATATCCGCCGGCAGGCGCTGTCCGGCAAGGGCCGGGTCCGAATTGACGACGAGATCGTCGCCCTCTTCGACCGCGAGGCCCGGGCGGATGTTGTTCAAACCGGTCGAAAGCGCGCGGATGCGGTCGCATTCCTTGACCCGCAGGTTCTCGATGCCGACGAAGCGCACCGGCGTCTCGTTGAAGGCGGCGAGAACGGCGAGCGTCGGAATGGCGTCCTGCATCTGGCTGCCGTCGATTTCCTCCGGCATATAGGGGAACTTCGCCATGAAATCATGCGACTTGGCGTCCGGCTGGGTGAAATCCGCCGTCGCCGTGCCGATGTCGATCCGCCCGCCGGTCAGCACTTCGGCAGCCCAGAGATAGGTCGCGGCGGACGCGTCCGGCTCGATGTGATAGTCGGCAGCCTTGTAGCCGGCCGGCAGCACGCGCCAGGTGGACGACGTCGGCTGTTCGACGCTGGCGCCGAAGGCCTCCATCGAGGCGATCGTCAGGCCGATATAGCCGCGCGCACCGATGGCGGTTCCGGCAAGCTCGATGTCGAGCGGGCGGCTACCGCAGGCAGCGGCCATCAGCAGGGCCGATACATATTGGCTCGACAATCCGGCATCGATGACCACGCGGTCGGCCTTGAAGCCGCCGGCGGCCTTGACGGTGACCGGCGGGCAGCCGGTCGGCGCATCGGCCTCGACGCCGAGCGCGTTCAACGCTGCCACCAGCGGCTTGATCGGGCGCTTGCGCATATGCTCATCGCCATCGACCACGAAGGTGCCGTCGAACATAGCGACGGCGGCCGTCAGGAAGCGGGTCGCCGTGCCGGCATTGCCGAGAAAGAGCGGGTTTGCGGGCGCGTTCAGCTTGCCCGACGAGGTGACCACGAAGGTCGTCGCATCCGGCTCCTCGACGGTAACGCCCATGGCGCGCAGCGCTTCGGCCATGTAGCGCGTGTCGTCGCTCTTCAGCGCGCCGGTCAGGCGGCTTGTGCCCTTGGCGAGGCCGGCGAGCAGGAGCGCACGATTGGTGATCGATTTCGAGCCGGGAGGGCTCACCTTGCCGGAAAGCGGATGGCCGGGCGGGATGACGGTCAGACGGTCCTTGTTCATTCTCTTCTCTTGCATGGCCAGGCGCTCAAGCCCGGCCTTCTTCTGTCTTAAAACTTCACCTGCGGCACGGCGCGGTCGGCCGGATCGGCGATCTCGAAATAGCCGGCCTTCTGGAAGCCGAACTGGTTGGCGATCAGGTTTGAGGGGAAGCTGTCGACCTTGACGTTCAGCTGGCGGGCGGCGCCGTTGTAATAGCGCCGCGACATCTGGATCTCGCCCTCGATTTCGGCAAGCGACTTCTGCAGCTCCAGAAAGTTCTCGTTGGCTTTCAGGTCCGGGTAGGCTTCGGCGATCGCCATCACCCGGCCGAGCGCCTGGGAGAGCATGCCTTCCACCTGCGCGCGGCCCGCCACATCGCCCGACGGCATGGCTTGCGCCTTGTTGCGCAGCTCGACGACCTCTTCGAGCGTCGACTTCTCGTGCGCGGCATAACCCTTGACGGTCTCGATCAGGTTGGGGATCAGGTCGGCGCGGCGTTTGAGCTGCACGTCGATTCCCGACCATGCCTCTTCCGTCATCTGCCGGAAGCGCACAAGGCCGTTATAGGTCATCATGACGTAAAGCCCGACGACAACGATGATGGCAATGGTCACATACATCGAATTCCCTCCGCTCGGATCGGGCCCGGCGCCTGTCATGCCGATCGCCCCCGTTCAAAGCCGCATACATCATTTGTGAGCCGGAGACGAGTGCAAAGCTGCGGCGCGAAACTCCGCAACCCGAACGCCGGATGAACGGCTGCTTCAGCACGGGTTCAACGGCGATGCTCCAGGATCATCCCAGTTCAACAGCGCAATCCGGCAAGGGAGCCCGGAAAGCGTGGATGGCCGAGGGGGTCACGGACATGCTGCCGCTCATCAAGACGATCAATGCCGCCGCGCTGATGATCCTGTTCGTCGACTACGCGATCGCGATGCAGACGGTCGAGCCGATGGGCATGCGGCGCTGCCTCCGGACGATGGCAAAGCAGGTGCCGACCGGCGCCTATCCGACGCTAAAGCCGTCATGGGAACTTGGCGTGACGGTGACGGATAAAGTCAACTGACCCGTCAGCGGCCAGACTTCAGGCAGCCTTGTTCCAGTTCGCACCACCGGCATCGGTCAGCAGGAAGGCTTCGCCGCAGGCTTTGGCCAGCGTGCGCACCCGCAGGATATAGCTCTGGCGCTCGGTGACCGAAATCACGCCGCGGGCATCGAGCAGGTTGAAGACGTGGCTGGCCTTGATGCACTGGTCGTAGGCCGGAAGCACGCATTTGTGCAGCGCGCCGGGTTCCGACGGGCTGCCGGCGGCAAGCAATGCCTGGCATTCCTTCTCGGCGTCGATGAAATGCCGGTGCAGCATCTCGGTGTTGGCGAATTCGAAGTTGTGGCGCGAATATTCCTGCTCGGCCTGCAGGAAGACCTCGCCATAGGAAATCTTCTCGTCGCCTTCGCGGCCGTTGAAGTTGAGGTCGTAGACATTGTCGACGCCCTGCACATACATGGCGAGGCGTTCGAGACCATAGGTCAGCTCGCCGGCAACCGGCGCGCATTCGATGCCGCAGACCTGCTGGAAATAGGTGAACTGCGAGACTTCCATGCCATCGCACCAGCACTCCCAGCCAAGCCCCCAGGCGCCGAGCGTCGGGCTTTCCCAGTCGTCCTCGACGAAGCGGATGTCATGCAGCAGCGGATCGAGGCCGATTGCCGCCAGCGAGCCGAGATAAAGTTCCTGCAGGTTCGACGGGTTCGGCTTCAGGATCACCTGATACTGGTAATAGTGCTGCATACGGTTCGGGTTTTCCCCGTAGCGGCCGTCCGTCGGGCGGCGCGAGGGCTGCACATAGGCGGCCTTCCACGGCTTCGGACCGAGCGCACGCAGGGTCGTTGCCGGGTGAAAGGTACCGGCACCGACTTCCATGTCGTAGGGCTGCAGAACCGCGCAACCCTTGTCCGCCCAGTAATTGTGGAGCGTCAGGATCAACGCCTGGAACGAGCGCTTCGGGTTCATGTGGTCGGGAAGATCGGACGTCGCGGACATGGCAAAACCGGTGATTTATGGCTGGATTTCTGGCTGCGGTCAGTGCCATGGCCGGCCGCCGGGGTCAAGTGGCGCTGTCTTCCGAGGGACGCCCTGCCTGCCTGCGGAAGGGATCGACAATCCGCAGCCGGCCCCTGATCACCAGTCCGTCGTGCAGGTCCTCGGAATAAAAGAGCTCGCATCCCGCTTCCAGCGCGGCGGCCAACATCAGCGCGTCGTAGAACGGCAGTTGGTGTTCCTCGGACAAGTCCAGCGCCTCGAAATGCGTCGCCGGGCCGATCGGCAGAATGACATCCGCGAGCGTCTCGAACGCCTGTGTCAGCGCGCGGATCTCATGCCATCGCAGTCCCTGCTTGCGGAATGCGACATTGGCGAATTCATTCAGCCCCTGGACGCTGGTCACGAACGGCGCAGCGAGCAGCCCTTGCGCCACCTCCGCACGGTTGTCGTCGGTGATCGAATAGACGAGGATGTTGCTGTCGAGAAAGGGAGCGGCCATTCAGCGCTCGTTTGCGTCCTCGCGGCTGAACGTCCAGCCGGCGGGAAGCGGTTTCCGGAAGGACCGGATAAGCTTCAGAGCATTTTCCCGCGACGGGTCGAGGGCGATCTCGAACGTGCGTTCTCCGGCAATACGCACTTCGATATCGTCACCCTCCTTCAGCTTCAGCGCCTCCGCGACCGAAGCGGGAATCCTGATCGCGAGACTGTTTCCCCATTTGGAAACCTGCATGGATCGCCTCCATTGATATACATTCGAATAGTATATCAACTGTCAAAGTTAGGTGCAATCTCAAGCCAGTTGAGCCAGGGTCAACCGGCCGTATCAAATAGCTCCGTCAGTCGTCGCTCTTCTTGTCCGGCAGCGAACTGCGCTTGGTCGAGGCCAGCTCTTCCAGTTCCTTTTCCGTCATGCTTTCGTACATCTCGCGCGAAGCGCCCTTCAGCTCGGACTTCTTCGCCTCACCGCGCTTGGCCGCAAGCGCCGCGCCTGCCGCCTTCTGCTGTGCCTTGGATTGTGCGGGCATCGCCGTCTCCTTCCGTTATTCACGAAGGATAACCGGATTGAGGGCGGTTCGGTTCCGCCGCCTACTCGTCGTCGCGCTTGACGCGGTATTCGCCGGTCACGGGGTCTTTCACCAGCGTGCCGTCGGCGCCGTTCTTCTGTTCCTTGCGGACACGCTTGTTCTTCTCGGACAGCTTTTCGGCGTCCTTGACGAACTTCTTGTAGAACAACCACCCGGCAACGCCGAAGAGAATCCAGAATAAGAGAACCGGCATTTCCGTTCAAACTTTCGAATTATAACCCGTACCGGCCCCACAATGCCTTTTCTTCTGCCGTTTCGGCAAGTGCCGCGATGGCGGAAGCGCCGACGCGCTCCGCGGCGCCGTCAAGAATAGAGGCGCCGGGCTGGCGGCGGCCGAAGATGTCGCGCGGGGCGGTGATCAGTTCCAGCTTGGCCTTGTCGCCGAAGCGGCGGCGGATTTCGGTCCGCATATCGGCAAGCCCGTCGATCAGGCCGAGGTCGAGGCCGCGCGTTCCGGTCCAGAACAGGCCGGAGAAGATCGTCGCGTCATCGGCGAGCTTGCCGACGCGGCGCTCCTTCACCATGTCGATGAAAACCTTGTGGATTTCGAGCTGAAGCGTCTTCAGATACTCGATGTCGCTTTCCTTTTCCGGCTGGAACGGATCGAGGATCACCTTGTTCTCGCCGGCCGTATAAACGCGCCGCTCGACGCCGATTTTCTTCAGAAGTTCCGGGAAGCCGAAGCCGCCGGAGACGACGCCGATCGAGCCGACGATCGAGGTCGGGTCGGCGAAGATCTCGTCACCGGCGAGCGCGATCATGTAGCCGCCGGACGCCGCCACATCCTCGACGAAGATCAGCACCTTCTTGTTCTTCTCTGCCGCAAGCGACCGGATGCGCTGGAAGATCAGCCGGGACTGGACCGGCGAGCCGCCGGGCGAATTGACCGAAATCGCGACAGCCGGCGCATCCTTTTTCGAAAATGCCTTCTCCAGCACGCCGGCGGCGCTCGCGAGATTGAGCGCGGGTCGCAGCTGGCTGCCGCCCGCCATGATCGTGCCGTGCAGGCGCACGACCGGGATCACCGTTTCGTTGCTGCGGAAGCGTTTGGGAAGAAGGCGCTTGATGAAGCGGGCCATAGAGAAAACCTCTGATATTTCGAAATCCGTTACCGCTGATTTATGTATCCGGCCGGCAAACGCAATGGCTGCAGGCCGAAATCAGCTGCCTTTTCTTGGGTACGCCGCCCGGCCGTTGTTCAGGTCGTCGACGAAGGCGGAGAACTTGTGCGTGCCTTCGTCATGCATGACGAGCGGCATGCGGATGTTGAGCCGCGCCCGCGATCCCTTGATGGCGGTCACGAGGATGCGCACTGCATTTTCGCCCTCGCGCGGATGGATGGGCGTGATCTCGATGCCCCCGAAACGCCGGCCACAGGCGGCGATGATCTCGCCAACCGATTGCGGCCTGGCGATCAAAGACAGCTGGCCGCCGGGGATCATGATGGCGCCGGCGGTGCGGATCCAGCGCTCGAAGAGGTCGTCGGTCATCGCATGTGCCTCCGCTTTCAGCGCATCGGGCGTCCTGCGGTCGCCGGCATCGTTGAAGGGCGGGTTCATGATGACGTGGTGGAAGACGTCGTCGGCAAGACCGGCGGCAAGCCGCGCCTTGCCGGTCAGCGTCACGTCCGCCTCGATGACCTCGACGCGGGAGGCGAGATGGACATTTCCCGGCAGGCCGAGGCTTTCCCGGGCGTAATCCGCCATTTCCGCGGACCGCTCGAACAGCGTGACGCTCGCTTGCTTGAGCCTGGAGGCGACGGCCATGCCGGCTGCACCCGCTCCCGCGCCGAGATCGGCGACGCGGCAGGCGCCGTGATGGTCGACCAGCGAGGCAAGCAGCATCGCGTCCATGCCGGAACGGTGGCCCCTGCCCTTCGGCTGGACCAGGTGGAAACCACCGCGGTGAAACGCGTCGACAGTGCGCTCGACCCGCTCCGGCAAGCCCGTCATCGCTTCAGTCCCCGCTGCGCAATTCTGCGGCGAGACCGGCATCGATGCAGATGCGGCGCGCCTCGTCGGCCCTCTCCTCGTCGACAAGAAGACGGCGCGGCAGCATGCCGAGCGAGCCTTCCAGGATGCTCATGCCCTGATCGGCGACGAAGCATTGAATGCCGGCATCCTTCATCAGACTCTCCACGAAGGACAGCACAACGGCATCATTGGTTCTGATAAGTTCATACATATGGTCGATTTCTCGCCTATTTTCCGGGAGATGGACAATTCGCCTCTTGCCGCCACCATGCCCCCTTTCTATTGTCTTTTTCGAAATTGGAATAGGAGTCCGGTGCGTTGGGCGTCGTCATACCGCTTGAAGAAAACAAAAACAAACAGGCTTCCATCAAGCCGCTGGTCGACCTGACCAAGGCAGACATGGAGCGCGTCAACCAGCTTATCCTGTCGAAAGCCGGTTCCGACGTGCAGATGATCCCGGAAGTTGCCCGCCACCTGATTTCGTCGGGCGGCAAGCGCCTGAGACCAATGCTGACACTCGCCTCGGCGGCCATGTTCGAATACCAGGGCGAGGACCATATCAAGCTCGCCACCAGCGTCGAGTTCATGCACACGGCGACGCTCCTGCATGACGACGTGGTCGACGAAAGCGATCTTCGCCGCGGCAAGTCGACGGCGCGGATGATCTGGGGCAACCAGGCAAGCGTGCTCGTCGGCGACTTCCTGCTCGGCCAGGCCTTCCGCATGATGGTCGAGGTCGGCTCGCTCGATGCGCTCGACGTGCTGTCGACCGCGGCCTGCGTGATTGCCGAGGGTGAAGTTCTGCAGCTTTCCGTCGCCAAGCACATGGAGACGACGGAAGACGACTATCTGGAAGTCATCAAGGCAAAGACGGCGGCGCTGTTTGCGGCCGCTGCCGAAGTTGGCCCGATCGTCGCGCGCACCGGCAAGTCGGAGCGCAACGCGCTGAAATCCTACGGCATGAACCTCGGCCTCGCCTTCCAGCTGGTCGACGACGCGCTCGACTATGGCGGCAAGGCCGCCGATCTCGGCAAGAATGTCGGCGACGATTTCCGCGAGGGCAAGATCACCCTGCCGGTCATCCTAGCCTACCGTCGCGGCACGGCGCAGGAACGGGCGTTCTGGAAGGACGCCATCGAGAACGGCCAGAACGGCGATGAGAACCTCGGTCAGGCGCTGGCGCTGATCAACAAGTACAACGGCCTCAGCGACACGATCGCCCGGGCCCTGCACTACGGCGCGATTGCCCGCGACGCACTGGCGCCGCTGCCGGATTCGGCCTGGAAATCCGCCCTGATGGATGTCATCGACTTCACCATCAGCCGTGTCAGCTGACCGCTCCCCGGCATTTTAGTCGAATTTTAACCCTGTTGGGCCGGCGCGCGGGCGAACGGCCGGGTGTGCTTGCGACCAGAGCGCAAAAAAGCCATTCTATTGTGAATGAGTGGGTGAATCGTCCCGCCTGATGCACCTGATGAAAGGTCCTTCTACATGCAGCATAGACTGACGTTGCGCCTCCTGTCCCAAGCGGCCTTCGCCGCGGTCCTGCTCCTTGGCGCAGCGACTGCCAAAGCCGAGACCCAGGCGCCGACGGAGGACGCCGGCCAGCTGGTGAAAGCCGATACGATCAACACGTTTTCCGGGGCTTTCCTTGCCGCGCGCACGGCCGATGTCGATCAGGACTATGCCAATGCGGTCATCCTCTACAAGCGGGCGCTCGATTTCGACGCAGAGAATACCGACATCGAACAGCGGCTGATGATCTCCTATCTGCTGAATGGCGACTTCAAGGACGGCGCCAGGCTGGCGGAGAAGCTCAAGAAGGACGATTCGATCGAACGGGTGACGACCGTCATCCGCGGCCTGAACGCGATCAAGGGCAAGGAATACAACGCTGCCAAGCAGATCCTGAAATATGAAGGCCCGAACGATCTCGACAAGATGATGAACGAGCTGCTGATCGCCTGGGCGGAAGCCGGGGCCGGCAAGCCGAAGGAAGGCATCGCGCTCATCAACAAGATGAAGGGGCCGAAATGGTACGGCATCTTCAAGAACTACAATGCCGGCGCGATGTCGCTGGTCGCCGGTGATATCGCCGGCGCACGCAAATACTGGAACGACGCCATTCTCGACCGCCCAGGCGGGGCAACGGCGCCGGATACCTATTTCCGCTCCGTGCTGGCACTGGCGGCGCTGGAAGCCGGTCAGGGCAACACCCGCAAGGCGCTCGACGCCATCTCCGTCGGCGACGATTTCTTCAACAATTACGCGCCGCTGAAGGCGCTGCGTGACGAAGTCACCAAGGGCGGCAAGCCGGCCCAACAGATCACCAACGCGACCGAGGGTGCTGCCGGCGTCCTGTTCAGCATTGGTGGCGCGCTGAACCGCGGCGGCTCGGAGGACATCGTCTCCCTCTACCTGCAGGCCGCACGCGCGCTTGACCCGAAGAGCGCCGACACGCTGATCCTGCTCGGCGGCATTGCCGAGGACCAGAAGAAGACCGCGAAGGCGATCGCCTATTACAAGGACGTGCCGGAAGGCTCTCCGATGCGCCGCCTGTCCGAACTGCAGCTGGCGCTGACGCTTTCGAGCACCGGCGAGGTGGATCAGGCCAAGCAGCACATGGACAAGCTGATTGCGGCCGATCCGACCGATATCCGCAGCTACCTGACCTATGGCGCGATCCTGTCTGACGCCAAGGACTACAAGGCGATGGCCGCCAATTACGACAAGGCCGTCGAGGTTATCGGCCCGGTGCCGCGGCAGAACGACTGGCAGGTCTTCTTCCAGCGCGGGATCGCCTATGAGCGCCTGAAGGAATGGCCGAAGGCCGAACCGAATTTCCTCAAGGCTCTTGAGCTGAGCCCGGAGCAGCCGCAGGTGCTGAACTATCTCGGCTATTCCTGGGTCGACATGAACATGAACCTCGACAAGGGCCTGGAGATGATCCAGAAGGCCGTCGACCTCAGACCGGACGACGGTTACATCGTCGACTCGCTCGGCTGGGCCTATTACCGCATGGGCCGCTACGACGACGCCGTCAACGAACTGGAGCGCGCCATCCAGCTGAACGCTTCCGACCCGACGATCAACGACCATCTGGGCGATGCCTACTGGCGTGTCGGGCGCAAGCTCGAGGCGATCTACCAGTGGAACCAGACGCTGGCCTTCAAGCCGGAAGAAGGCGAGATCGTCAAGATCCAGAACAAGATCGCCAACGGCCTGCCGCCGATCCAGGACGAGGATGCGCAGTCGTCAAGCACGCATGACGCGCCGACCCCGCCGCCGGCCGAAGAAGACGTGCCGGGCAAGAACAAGTCCTGAGGGGCGCCATGCATGCCGCAACAGGGGAAGAACCGCTCGTCGAACACGCGCGGGCAAAGCTGAACCTCGCCCTGCATGTGACCGGCCAGCGCCCCGACGGCTATCACCTCCTGGAAAGCCTGGTGGTCTTTGCCGAGGCAGGAGACCGGCTTACCTTCACCGGCGCAGCTGGGGACAGCCTGACGCTGTCTGGTCCGTTTGGCGCCTCCCTGCCCCCGCCGGACGGAAATGACGGCAACCTGGTGACGCGGGCCCGCGACCGGCTGCGGGCATTGCTGGCGGACCAAGGCACGGCCACACCGCCTGTTGCCATCCATCTGGAAAAGAACCTGCCGGTCGCCTCCGGAATCGGCGGCGGCTCGGCGGATGCGGCGGCCGCGATCCGCGGGCTCATGCGGTTCTGGAACGGCGACGCCTTGGACCCGGCACGCCTTTCGCAACTGGCGCTTTCGCTCGGTGCCGACGTGCCGATGTGCCTTTCCGGCCGTCCGCTGGTGGCGCGCGGGATCGGCGAGGACATCGAGACGCTCCGGGACTTTCTCACGTTTCATCTCGTCCTCGTCAATCCACTGAAGGAAGTGTCGACGCCGGCCATCTTCCGGCGTCTGACGGAAAAGAACAATCCGCCACTGCCGGCGCTACCGAGCGCCGCCCCCGCAGACGCGAAGGCGTGGATCGACTATCTCGCGGCCTGCCGCAATGACCTGCAGCCGCCGGCCGAAGAGGTTCTGCCGGAGATCGCAAACGTGATCGCGATGCTGACCGAAGGCGGTGCGCTGCTTGCGCGCATGTCCGGCTCCGGCGCGACCTGCTTCGGGCTCTACGCCGATCAGCAGGCGGCACAGCGGGCAGCAGACGCCCTTCGGCAAGCGCGGCCGGAATGGTATGTTGAGGCAACGCAGACAACGGAAGACCGGACATGAGCACGACGCAAACCGAACGCCCCTTCATTCCCGTCGGCATCGCCGTACTGACGGTATCGGACACGCGCACGCTTGCCGATGACCGTTCCGGCGACACACTGGTGGCGCGGATCGCTGAGGCCGGACACCGGCTGATCGACCGGGCGATCGTGCCCGACGACAAGGACCGCATTCGCGCGCAGGTGGAAGCCTGGACGCTGTCCGCAGACATCGACGTGGTCATCACCACAGGCGGTACGGGCTTTACCGGCCGCGACGTGACGCCGGAAGCGCTGGAGCCCCTGTTCGAAAAGCGCATGGACGGTTTCTCGGAGGTCTTCCATCGCATCTCTTTCGACAAGATCGGCACGTCGACGATCCAGTCGCGGGCAACGGGTGGAGTGGCGAACGCCACCTTCATATTCGTGCTGCCGGGATCGCCCGGCGCCTGCAAGGACGCCTGGGACGGCATTCTGAAGGCGCAACTCGACTACCGCCACATGCCCTGCAATTTCGTGGAAATCATGCCGCGCCTGGACGAACACCTGCGCCGTAGCTGACGCACAACTCATGGCGAACAGTCAGGCCGCCCGGGCAGCCCTGGCCACCCATGAAGGGATGACTTCGCTGCTCAGCGTCTTCGCCTTGCTGCTGGCGGCGACCTCGGCCAGATGCTTGCCGGACCGGACAAGGTCCAGCGCCTGGCGCTTTGGAATGAGGAAGCCGTATTCCAGCGGCTTGCGGCCGCGCCGAAAGCGCTTGAGGAACGGCAGGCGGTAATTTCGCGAAGGCGAGAAGCGGGCCGGCAGCTTGTTCAGCGACAGGTATTCGAGCAGTTCCTCGACCCAGCCGGTCTGCGGCCGCGCACCCGGCTCGAGCAGGAGTATCCACTCGCCGCGCGCCTTGCTGACCACCTCGCCCAGATCCCAGTCTTCATGATAGCGACAGCCTGCCGCCTCGGCCACCCGGGCCGACCCGTCCTGCGACCCCCGGTCGAGCACCACGACGTCGCTGACCAACCCTTCAACAGCTCCGGCGACCAGCACTGACAGGGTCTGCGCCAACTCCGGTTCCTGATCCTGGCATTCCATGATGACTGTCAACATGGGGTTATGATTATCGCGCCGCACAACCGAATGCCACAAAAAAATAAAGTTCTGTACTTGCTTTGTTCTCATTTCCCCGTTACGAATTGGAACAGAGACGAGGGAACAAGCAGATTCCCTTAACGGAGAAGTCCCAATGGCAAGCTTGAACCATTCGGGGCAGGACGCTTTTGCGCCTGCCAATACGGCTGATATTGCCAATTCGCTGATCAAGACGTCTGGCTTGCGGATCGACATCGATCGCCGCAAGGGACGCGGTGCAGGGTTGAACCCTGGCGGCCGCTTCGAGAAGCATGAGACCGTCAGCTTCGACGACGGCTGGAGCACGCTGGAAGACCTGCCCGTCTTCAAGACCGATGTGCAGGTGGAAAAGCCGCGCTCGATCATCACGCGCAACGAATCCCCCGACATACCCTTCGACCGTTCGATCAATCCCTATCGCGGTTGCGAGCACGGCTGCATCTATTGCTTCGCCCGGCCGACGCATGCCTTCATGGGGCTTTCACCGGGGCTGGAATTCGAGTCCAAGCTGTTTGCCAAGCCGGATGCCGCGAAGCTTCTGGAGCGGGAGATTTCCAAGCCCGGCTACCGTCCGCGGACGATCGCCATCGGCACCAATACCGACCCCTACCAGCCGGTCGAGAAGGAATGGCGGATCATGCGCCAGATCCTCGAAGTGCTGCTGGCCGCCAGCCATCCCGTCGGCATCGTCACCAAGTCGGCGATGGTGATGCGCGACATCGACCTCTTGTCGAAGCTCGCCGAGAAGGGCCTCGCCAAGGTGACGATCTCCGTGACGACGCTCGACAGGAAGCTGGCGCGGGCAATGGAACCACGGGCCGCGACGCCGGCCAAGCGGCTGGAGACGATCAAGGCGCTTTCGGATGCCGGCATTCCGACGGGCATCCTGACGGCGCCGATCATTCCCGCGCTCAACGACCACGAGATCGAGCGGCTGCTCGATTCCGGCAAGGCGGCGGGCGCGTGCGAGGCCGGCTACGTGCTGCTGCGCCTGCCGCTCGAAGTCAGCCCCCTCTTCCGCGACTGG
This sequence comes from Rhizobium sp. PAMB 3174, assembly GCF_052908375.1. Lineage (NCBI taxonomy): Bacteria > Pseudomonadati > Pseudomonadota > Alphaproteobacteria > Hyphomicrobiales > Rhizobiaceae > Rhizobium > Rhizobium sp. PAMB 3174. The sequence goes on from NZ_CM128608.1 coordinate 2,721,970, forward strand.
CTGCTGCAGCATTACCCGGACCGCTACCGTCATGTCATGTCGCTGGTGCGCTCCATGCGCGGCGGCAAGGACTACGACGCCGAATTCGGCAAGCGCATGAAGGGTGCCGGTCCCTATGCCTGGCAGATCAGCCGGCGCTTCGAACTGGCGACCAAGCGGCTGGGTCTCGCCCGCCGGCAGATGCCACTGCGCGACGACCTATTCGTGCCGCCGGACGGCGGCGGCGTGCAGCTGTCGCTGCTCTAGACTTGAAGCTTTCCGGGAGGTTCCGCCTGCCTCTCCTCCCGGATAGCCCCCGGATGCCGCCAGGATGCGTTCCCGTTCCACCCGCCCTTGTGCGGGAACGCTCCCTCGGGCTGCGATATGACTTCCAGCCCGATCCGGGGGCTTGCAGGAAATCGAGGCGGCGTGCAAACGTCCGCGTATGAAACGCCGCACGCCGCCCGATTCTCCTGACCTTTTTCCGCCAGCCGCCGGTCCCGACTTCGATCTCGAGATGCGCAAGAAGAAGGCCGGCCACTGGCCTGTCGCCGGCGCCGACGAAGCCGGCCGGGGGCCGCTCGCCGGTCCGGTGGTGGCAGCCGCGGTGATCCTCGACCCGGACAATATCCCGCTCGGCCTCAACGATTCCAAGAAGCTTTCGGCTGCCAGACGCGCGGCCCTGTTCGAGGAGATCCTGACCTCGGCGCTTTCCGTCGGCATCGCCTCATCCGGACCGGCGCGCATCGACCGGACAGACATCCTGAAGGCCAGCCTTGATGCCATGCGCCGCGCGGTCCTGGGCCTCACCCTCAAGCCGGCCATGGTGCTGGTCGATGGCCGCGACGTGCCGAAGGGCCTGCCCTGCGCCGGCGACGCCATCATCAAGGGCGATGCCCGCAGCCTGTCGATTGCCGCTGCCTCCATTGTCGCCAAGGTGACGCGCGACCGGATGATGGAAGAAGCCGACCGGATCTTTCCTGCCTATGGCTTCGCCGGCCATGCCGGCTATGGAACGGCCATCCACAGGGCCGCAATCGAACTTCACGGCGGTTGTCGGCTTCACCGCATGAGCTTCCGGCCCCTGCGCAAGGACTGACCACAAGGACCAGATCCACCACGAACGAAAAAGGCCGGGTCAGACCCGGCCTTTTCAATATCTGTTGGCTTGAGGCCAGGCCTCAGTTCAGGCGCGTGCGAACCTGTTCGACCGACGCGTTGAACAGCTTTTCCTTGACGCTGCCATCCACCTTGTCGGCCAGAACCTTCTCGGCGGCGGCAATGGCCAGATCGACGGCTGCGGAGCGAACCGCGTTGACGGCGTCGGTCTCGGCCTGCTTGATCTTCTGCTCGGAAAGCGCGTTGCGACGGGCGACGTAGTCTTCCGTCTTCTGCTTGGCTTCCTCGGCCAGCATCTTCGCTTCGCGCTCGGCGACGGCGACAATGCTTGCGGCTTCGGCTTCGGCTTCCTTGCGCTTGCGCTGGTATTCGGCCAGCAGGTGCTGAGCCTCTTCGCGCAGGCGCTTGGCTTCCGCCAACTCGTCACGGATCTGGCCGGCGCGGTCGTCGAGCGACTTTGCCAGCATGCCCGGAACCTTCAGGTAGACGATACCGACGATGAAGATCAGGAATGCGACGAAAGCGAAAAATGTTGCATCAAAATGCATCGTGTTACGCTCCCTTGCCCATCGACAGGCCAGCGACCGCAGCCGTGGCATCTGCCTGGTTGCCGCTGACGCCGATCAGTTCGTCGACGATCGTCGCCGCGGTTTCCGCAGCAATCGTGCCGACGTCATTGAACGCCTTGGCCTTGATTTCGGCAATGCTTGCTTCTGCGGCGGCAAGCTTTTCGGCAAGGCTTGCCTCCAGCGCGCTGCGCTCGGCATCGGCCTTGGCCTGAGCCTCGTCACGTGCCTTCGAAGCAATGGCGCCTGCCTTGGCCTTGGCGTCCGCCAATTCCTTTTCATAGGTCGCGATGGCCGCGTCGGCATCGCCCTTCAGGCGAGCCGCTTCGTCGAGATCCTGGGCGATCCGGTCGTGCCGGTTTTCCAGGATGCCGCCGATCTGCGGAACGATGACCTTCTGCATCAGCAGGTAGAAAAGGCCGAACGTAATCGCCAGCCACAAGAGCTGCGACGGAAACGTCGTATGATCGAATGGCGGGAACACACCGGTTTCGTGACCGGCCTCTTGGGCTACGCCGGTCTCGGTATGCACCTCGCCTGCGGCCGGTGCCGTCTCGGCATAAGCCGGGGTCACAAACATGCTCACCTCCAGGTGTCCTGCAAATGCAAAGGATCACGGGAGAGGCATGAAGCCCGCCCGTGATCCGGAGCTTTACGCTGTATTAGACAGCGAACAGCAGGAGGAGAGCGATGAGCAGCGAGAAGATGCCCAGAGCTTCCGTAACGGCGAAGCCGAATACGAGGCGGCCGAACTGGCTGTCAGCTGCAGACGGGTTACGCAGAGCGCCGGACAGGTAGTTGCCGAAGATGTTGCCGAGGCCGAGAGCCGTGCCGGCCATACCAAAGCAAGCCAGGCCTGCGCCGATGTACTTTGCTGCTTCCGCTTCCATGTGTGAACTCCTTCGAAATGGTTGTTGCGGCATTTTAGGTGCCTGACCAGGCACCGATGACTTCAATTCTCAGTGCCCGCCGGGATGGATCGCATCATTGAGATACATGCAGGTCAGAACGGCGAAGACGTAGGCCTGCAGGAAGGCGACGAGAAGTTCGAGGGCGGTCAGGGCAACCGTCATGGCGAGCGGCAGGATTGCCCCGCCAACACCGAGTGCACCGAGAGCGCCAAGCGAGGCAACGAAGCCCGCGAAAACCTTGAGCGTGATGTGGCCGGCCAGCATGTTCGCAAACAGACGAACCGACAGCGAAACCGGACGCGACAGGAACGAGATGATTTCGATCGTTATCACCAGCGGCAGGAGCGCGCCGGGCACACCCGACGGCACGAAGAGCTGGAGGAACCCGAAACCATGCTTGTAGAAACCGTAGACCAGCACCGTGCCGATGACGAACAGCGCCAGCGCGAAGGTGACGACGATCTGCGCGGTCACGGTGAAGAAGTAGGGCACGAGGCCGAGAAGGTTTGCCGTCAGAACGAACATGAACAGCGAAAAGACGAGCGGGAAGAACTTCATCCCGTGGCTGCCCGCCCCTTCCCTCAGCATCGAGGCGATGAATTCGTAGGACATCTCTGCTGCGGACTGCATGCGCGTCGGGATCAGGCCGCGGCGCGTGGTCGACAGGTAGAGGAAACCGGATGCTGCAGCGACAGTCGCCACCATGAACAGCGAGGCGTTGGTGAACGAGAAATCAATTCCACCGATTTCGATCGGAACAATCTTCTGGATCAGGAACTGGTGGGTCGGATCGTTGGACACCTTGAGCTCTCTCTCACGTTGCCCGCCTGAAAGCGGAAGCCTGTTTCATTTCACGGATGCTTTCAGCCCGGGGCCGAAGCACACTTCTTATTTATGTACGTCACGGTCGATCGGATGCGGTGTCGTCACCTTCCCGCTCGCCCGCAACACGTTCAACACACCGGCACAGAAGCCAAGCAGGAGCAAGACGATAAGCCCCCATGGCGACGTACCGGCCAGCCAGTCGAGAAGATAGCCCAGCAACCCGCCGACGATGATGGCAGAAATGAATTCGCTGGAGAGTTTCACGGCCATCGCGTAGCCTTTACGGCTTTCCTCGGCCCTGATTTCCCCCGCCTCATCCATCTCCGCATCCTTGCGCACGGAAGCGATTTCAGCTCCCAGCCGCTTGCGGCGTTCTTCCAGACTCTCGTCGCGGTCTTCGGTCATCCTACCCATCCCAATCCGGCCGGGGCCCCCGCCCCTTCTGGACATTCAAATGGCGTGGGTCGATACCTTCTGGCCCGTTTTGAAGTCGCGCGCAACATAGTTTTAGGTTTCCGCATAGTCAAGGCGTAGACCATGCTCAATGCACGACAAAAATACCTATGAAAATCATGCATTTAAATCGCGACCGCAGCGATATAGCGAAAGTTTGGCACAAAAACGCGCCAGACTGCCGGTGGAATGTCCCGACCGGCAGTCTGTGAAGTCTGTCTTTATATAAGGAACAGGGCCGAAGTCCGTGGTCAGCTCCAGCCGCCGCCATACGTGCGGTAGAAGACATGCAGTCCGATGCGGCCGACCTTCTCCATCGTCTTTGCCCAGCGCGGCCGGACGTAGACGGCATGATAGTGCGTCGCCGATCCCACTTCCGGCAGCCAGATCTTGCCTGACGTGGTCGCCATCGCCACTTCGCGGGCGACCTTCCAGTGGTAGGTGGAGTTGATCCGGTCGCGGATGTTGTCGCAGGCAAACGAGAACTGGCAGCGGTTGCGCCAGTCCTTGTTCTGGTAGACGACGCCGCAAACCGTATCCGGATAGGCGGGATTGCGCACCCGGTTGAGGATCACCTGGGCGACGGCGGCCTGCCCCTTGACGGATTCGCCGCGGGCTTCGAAGTAGATGCCGGACGCCAGGCATTGTTGTTCTCGGGCAGAAAAGACGCCTTCGGGCAATACGGTCGCCACCCAGGCATGGTCACCGGCTTCCTTCGGCGGCACGAAGCGGCCGGGATCCTTCGGCTCCTTGCGCAGGATCGAATCGAACGGCGAGGCCCTCGTGTAATCCGGCTTCGACGGCGCGTAGGCCGAGGCAAGCACATCGCCACTGTCATGGTTCATCAGCGCGACAAGGGCCGCGGGCGGTGCAGGCAGTTCCGAGTTCGTCTTCTTGTCCTTGCGGAACACCGACGCGATCTGCGTCTGGTGTTCGCCCTTCTTCGGCTTCAGGAACGACGTGCGCTTGTTGCCGGCCGCGACCGGCGAGAAGAACAGCTTGACCCGGCCGCTGATCGAGCCAGCGGTAAACTCCTCCGGCGGCAGCATCGGCGCGACGGCGACGATACGGCTCTTCTTGTCGGCGCGCATGACACGGTCTTCGTCAGGCGTGTCCGATTTCGGCTTGGCTGAATTGCGGATGGCGACCTTTTCGCCATTGGGGAGAATAATGCCGGCATCGTGGCCGATCGCGCCGGTGATGATCGGATCGTTGAACGCCAGTTCGGCGTCATGGACCGAGCCGGACGGCGCCTTTGTCAGCACCATGTTCCAGCTTTGCGGGCCGCCATCGACCCCGCTCAGCAGACCGGCCAGATCCGCATAGGCGGCGACGGACGGAAAGGAAAGCCAGGCGGCGATGCCGAAGACGACCGGCGAAACCCAGGCTCCCTTGCGGCGCCGGTACGAGTACTTCCTACGCAACACGCTACTCCAACAAAACTCTCTACACGGGGAAAAATATCTCTCATTAACCTTGATGAGCGGTTAACGCCGGAGAAAGCATGCGGAAGACCGCCCCGAAAAGGCGCGGATTGGCGCCATTTCGGGTAAACGCCGGCAGGCGAAAGCGGTGCTAGATGATGACCTGGGTACCGAGCTCGACGACGCGGTTGGCCGGTAGGCGGAAGTAATCCGAGGGGTCGGCCGCGGTGTTGGCTATCGCGATGAACAGCTTGTCCTGCCAGAGCGGCATGCCGTGCTTGGCGTCCGGCACGAGCTTGCGCCGGCCCAGATAGAAGGAGGTCGACATGATGTCGAACTTCAGGCCGGCCTTGCGCAGATAGCCGAGGGCCTTAGAAACGTTCTGCGTCTCCATGAAGCCGAAATGCAGTTCCACCCGCCAGAAGCGCTCCGAGATCTTGTCGAGGACGTAGCGGTCCTCCTCCCTCAGCCGCGGCTTGTTGATCGTGCGGATCGTCAGGATGATGTTGCGCTCGTGCAGCACGTGATTGTGCTTCAGATTGTGCATCAGCGCCGGCGGCGGCGTGTCGGGATCGGATGTCAGGAAGATCGCCGTGCCGGGCACCGAGACCGGAGCATGGTCGCTCTTGCGCTCGATCGACTGCAGGAACGGCATCAGCCGCAGGTCCTGCTGGGCGATCTTCGACGAAATCAGCCGCGAACCGCGCCACCAGGTCCACATGATGAGCGTGAAGAAGCTGGCGAGCAGCACCGGCACATAACCACCCTCATGGATCTTCAAAAGGTTGGCGCCAAGGAAGATGAGTTCCAGGCAGAAGAGCGGCAGAAGCACGAGGATGGCGACCGGCGTCGGCCATTTCCAGCGCACGCGGGCGAATTCGAAGAACAGGATGGTCGTAACCACCATGGCGCCGGTGACGGAGAGACCGTAGGCGGTGGCCAGCCGGTCGGAACTCTCGAAGCCGAGGACGAGAACGGTGACGCCGAAGAGAAGCACGGCGTTGACCGCCGGCAGATAGATCTGCCCGGTATTCGTCTCGGAGGTAAAGAGGATGTCGAGGCGCGGCAGGAAGCCGAGGTGGATCGCCTGGCGGGTCAGAGAAAACGCGCCGGTGATGACCGCCTGGCTGGCGATGATGGTCGCCGCCGTCGCCAGAAGCACCACGGGCAGCAGCGCCCATTGCGGGAACATCAGGAAGAACGGATCGCTTGCGGCTTCCGGCGTCTTCAGGATGAAGGCACCCTGGCCTAGATAGTTCAACGTCAAGGCCGGGAAGACGACGACGAACCAGGCGAGCTGGATCGGCCGCCGGCCGAAATGGCCGAGGTCGGCATAAAGCGCTTCCGCCCCCGTCACCGTCAGGAACACCGCGCCAAGCACGATCAGGCCGAGCGTGCCCTCGCGCAGCAGGAAGGAGACGGCATGGACCGGATTGAACGCCTGGAAGATCGCCGGATCGTCGAAGATGTGCGACACGCCGCCGGCCGCCAGCACGATAAACCAGATCAGGGTGATCGGCCCGAAGAAGCTGGCAACCGTGCCGGTACCCCGCGACTGGATCGCAAAGAGGCCGATCAGGATGCCGAGCGAGATCGGCACGATGAACTCGGACAACCCGGGCGCCGTCAGCTTCAGGCCCTCGACCGCGGACATGACGGAGAGCGCCGGGGTGATCATGGCATCGCCAAGGAACAGTGCGGCGCCGGCCAGGCCCATGAACATCAACAGCGCCGTGTGGCCGTTGCCGGTCTTCATCAGCAGCGCCAGCAGCGAGAGCGTCCCGCCTTCGCCGTCATTGTCCGCCCTCAGGAGCACAAGGACGTATTTGATCGTCACGATGATCGTCAGCGACCAGATCATCAGCGAAACGAGGCCGATGATTTCCGCGCGGGCGATGCCGTCGAACGCGATCGGGCGCAATGCCTCGCGGAAGGCATAGAGCGGACTCGTGCCGATATCGCCGTAGACGACGCCGATGGATCCAAGTGTCAAAGGAAGAAGTTTGCGCGCGCCCTCATCTTTCGGGCCGTGCGCCGCATACTCAGTGAAATCAGTCATCAGAGTGCAACAGGTGGGAGGTCCTGCCTCATGTCTAGGGAGCCGCAACATAGTGAAATTGCCAAAGACACGCCAGCCCCCTGCGCTATTCTGACGCCATCATCAGATTGAAACGTGCTTGAACTTCGCAGAGAAGCCATAATTTCCGCTGCGAAATTCAAATCATTTCATCATCAAAACAATGGGATAGTCTGAACTTAACCTTTCCGCCCGATTGGGCGGTCGGCTTTTACTCGTCAAAGACGATGGACGGCGCGGCCGGCTGGCGTTTTTCTCCGACCGACTGCCAGACCTTCTCGGCGATGGCGCGGTAGACCTTGGCATGCGGGCCGTCAGGCGCGGAGACGACGACCGGCGTTCCGGCATCCGAGTTCTCGCGGATTTCCATGGTCAGCGGCACCTCGCCGAGGAACGGCACGCCGATCTTTTCGGCTTCGGCGCGAGCGCCGCCATGGCCGAAGATATCGTGGCTGGTCCCGCAGTTCGGGCAGACGAAATAGCTCATGTTCTCGACGACGCCGAGAACCGGGATTTCGACCTTGTTGAACATGTTGACCGCCTTGCGGGCGTCGATCAGCGCGAGATCCTGCGGCGTCGAGACGATGACGGCGCCGGCGAGCGGCACCTGCTGGGCCATTGTGAGCTGCGCGTCGCCGGTGCCCGGCGGCATGTCGACCACGAGCACGTCGAGATCGCCCCAGGCGACTTCGCGCAGCATCTGCATCAGCGCCGACTGCACCATCGGGCCACGCCAGATCATCGCCGTGTCTTCCTCGACCAGGAAGCCCATCGACATGGCCTTCAACCCGTAATTTTCCATCGGCCGGATGACCCGGCCGTCGATCTGCGTCGGACGTCCGGTGATCTTCAGCAAACGTGGCACCGAGGGGCCGTAGATGTCGGCGTCCAGAAGCCCGACCTTCAGGCCGTTGGCCTGAAGGCCAAGCGCCAGATTGACGGCTGTGGTCGACTTGCCGACGCCGCCCTTGCCGGAGGCGACCGCGATGATGGCGCCGATACCCGGAACGCCCGACTTGCCGCGCGGCTGGCCCTGATTTCCTTGGCCTTGGCTTCCATGAGAGTGGCCCGCATGGCCATGGCCGGCGTGGGCAGCCTGCGGTGCCGGACGCTCAGGCGCCGGATTGGGTGTGCCGGCCTTCTTGTCTGCCGTCAGCGTCGCCAGGACCCCGGTCACGCCGGGAATGTCTTTCACCACCCGCTCGGCGGCCTGGCGCAGCGGCTCCAGCTCGCGCGCCCGCTCGGCCGGAACGGTGATGGAAAAATACACCTTGCCGTCGGCGATGAAGGCATCGGAGACCATGCCGAGACTGACAATGTCACCATCCAGATCCGGCCCGCGGACCGACTTCAGTTTCTCCATGACCTGCTGTTTGGTGATTTCGGGCATTTCAAGCTTATTCCTATTGGCGATGACACCGTATTTAGGCATCGGAGATGTTTTCGGCAAATCAAGACTGATGCAGGCGAAGAGATACCCGCGAAAATGCCGCCCTACTTGTTGGAACAATAAGGCCTTTCCATTTCAACGCCCTGGCCTTGTCTATTTTTCGCGACGCGAAAAAGATCAGCGAAAGTGGTATGGTGAACCAGATCCAGACCATCTGGCACATCGAAGCCTGCCCGTTCATCCGGAAGGTCGGCGTTGAGAACAAGCACGTAATCAAAGCGCTGGCGCCAATTTGCGAGATATTGCCAATATGTCCCGTCATAGTCGGCAGCACTCTTGCATGCCAGCCAGAAAATCGGGATCAAGTTGTCTTCCGGAACATCTATGTCCCGCCAGTCTCGACGGACCTCCAATGGCTGCTTTCCGTAGGCGGTGAAAACGGTTGGCACGAAAGAGTGGGCGATGGGCACGGCAAGCGTGGCCACATGCCTATATGTGTCGTAAGACCAAGCCATGTGTCGATAGGACTTCCAGAACGGAACTCCCGCAGGGTCAACATGCCCAGCCTGAAGGACCGCCGATCCCGCGGGAATATCCTTGACCACGGCGATGACGTCGTTGACGTCGTCCTGGTAGCGTATCCAGTTGCTGCCGACCCATGCCATCCTGCCGAAGACGGCAAGGACGATCAGCACCCATGCAAAACGATATCGATTGTTGTCCTGCATTTCGCCCGGCAGGAAGGCAGCCATCCCGACCAGCGCTGCCATGATCGGAAAGCGCCAACTGATCCAGCCGGTGGCCAGCATGTTGCGCGGTGCAATCACGGAAAAGATGCACAGAGCGGCGAACCCCAGGAGCAACCCGGCATGAGCATGTCCGCGGGCAGAGCGGCGCAAAAGCAGGAGCCCGATGCAGAGCAAGACCAGAAAGGAGTAGTCAACACGAAAGTCGTAGCTCCAGAAGGCTGATGCGATATTCAAAAGCTGGGTCTGCAACGTGTCGTTCCACATCAGTTGCAGACCGGCGTTGCCGCCGGGAACAGCCGGACCGAGGGCGAAGATCAATACGAGGGGGATTGCGCAGGCGAGTGCTGCCCAAAATATTCGTCTGGCAGCCGCTCCAGCCTTTCTCCACGAATGGAAGGGCGTGAAGTCAGAACCGAACTCGAGTGCGCCAATGATCAGAAGGAAGAAGCAGGCCGGAAAGGCGTGAACGATCAGCAACAGGCCGAATGCCACAGCCCGCCATGGCAATAGAATGATCTGCCTGCGAACGCTTATCCGGCAATCGACCCACGCAAAAATCAGAGCGAGCCCCAGCCCGATCTGAAAATTCATGAAGCCGCCTATCGATGTTGCCGACCATGCAAAGAAGAGTATCGCAAGCTGCCACGGATGCCAGCGCCCTGCCAAATGGCGATTGAGCACAATCGCGCCGAACGTTGGCAGGCTGAAGCTCAGGAACAGGGCCAGTTTTGCAATGACATCGGCGCCGAGGATGGGGCCGGCAAGGCTGGCCACAAGATCGACACCGATGTTGGTGACCGTTCGAGACCAGTCCACGCTGTACATCGATGAAAGCGGAGCTTCGTTGATCCCGCCGGCCAGAAGCCAAAACCGAACATAGTGATTTGGATAGTCCAGGACCGGCGGCACGGTAATCACCGTCACCAACAGGCCAACGGCAAGCACATGGAGGAGGATGAGCCATGGCGTCAGCGCGGCAAGGCTGTGGCGGCCCGTAGCGCCTGCCGAACCGTCGCTCATTCCTGAAAGGTTCCGCATGACGATCACAACACCATTTCAGGACACACTGCGAAAGACGAAAGCACGGTTCAGCGTGAAGCCGAAGACCAGCACCGCGAGGGTCGAGATGAGTTTCGCCACCACCGCCCCGAATGGGCTGTAGGCCAAATGGAACGTCACAGCCGACACCAGCAGGCAAAGAAGCACAACGCAGGAAAAGGCGGCAATCCGCCTCACTTCGGCGCCTGCTCCAGCGCCTTTTGCGACGGCGAAGGTGTAATGCTTGTTCATCATGTAACTGTTGACGGCACCCATTCCGAAGCCGGCCACATTTGCCAGATTGCCATCTGCGCCCAGCCAAAGGAGCACGGAAAACGTCGCGATATCGACCAGCGTGTTGGCAACGCCTGTCATGCCGTATTTAAGGAAAGTTGTAATATCGCGGCCCAGGATCATCGACGCCCGCTCCGTGATTTCGCGGATCATCACAGCAGCTCCCGATCGCCTGGCACCTTGGAATAACCGTCGGACAGTCGGTCGATACGGGTATGAGAGATCGTCCTGGAAAACCCGTCCGCGACGATCTGGTCAACCAAATAGAGCGGCCGCGACTTGCTCTGTTGCACGAGGCGTCCAAGATACTCGCCGAGAATTCCGAGCGTCAGCAGCTGCACCGCGCTGAAGCCGGTTATGACGACCATAAGGCTCGACCAGCCGACAACCGTGTCGCCTGCCATCCATCGGGCAATCGTGTAGAGCAAGAGACCGACTGCGGCCGCCGCCGAGAAGACGCCGCACCATGTCGCAATCCTCAGTGGGCGGGTTGAAAACCCTGTAATCGCATCGATGGCAAGCCGCAGCATCTTGGTCAGTGGGTAGCCCGTGGTGCCCGCATAACGTGGATCCCGTTCATAGAGGATCGGTGCCTGTCGCCCCCCGATCCAGCTGACCATGCCGCGAAGGAAGCGGTCCTGCTCCGGCATGGAAAGGAGAATGTCGACAACCCTGCGGCGCATGAGGCGGAAATCACCGGTGTCCTTGGGGATATCGGTCTTCGCAAGCCATGGAAGTATCCGGTAAAATGCCTTCGCGGTCGCGAGCTTGAACCAGCTCTCGCCCTTGCGCTCCCTCCGCTGGCCGTAAACAACATCCAGCCCTTCATTCATCATGGCCATCATTTGGGAGACAAGTTCCGGGGGATCTTGCAGGTCGGCATCGATCAGCAGCACAAACTCTCCCCTGGAATTTGCCAGTCCCGCGGTCGCGGCGAGTTGGTGACCGTGATTGCGCATCAGCTTGATCGCCACGATTTCCTTTTGCTTTTCGGCAAGGTCAGACAATTTGTCCCACGTCGCATCCCGCGAGCCATCATCGACAAGCAAAAGCTCGAACGAATTGCCAGCTACATCGCGCGCGGCAGCGCTCGCGCGGCGGCAGAACTCCAGGATACCTTCGGCCTCGTTGTAGCAAGGTGCGACGATCGAGAGAGTGACTGGGCGATCAGCAGACATGAGGGGCTCGCGGCTCATATTCGGAAATTGCGAACCAAAATGACGCGATTGTCTGAAACAAGATTTAACGACAAACGCCGGCCTGGCGCAGCGGCTCCAGCTCGCGCGCCCGCTCGGCCGGTACGGTGATGGAAAAATACACCTTGCCGTCGGCGATGAAGGCATCGGACACCATGCCGAGACTGACAATGTCACCATCCAGATCCGGCCCGCGGACCGACTTCAGTTTTTCCATGACCTGCTGTTTGGTGATTTCCGACATTATCCCCGAATCTCCATGCTGAAAGGCGGCCTTATCCAGGCCGATATAAGCCAGGGCCACGACAGTTGCCAGTCAACGGCCATATGGGGCGCGGATTACGGTTTGTCGACTGCGATTCTTTTCAACATAACGCGGCCTAAGTCATTCTTAACAGTCAGGTCGATACTCTTCTGCTCATGCTGGCCGCGGGCGCCGGCTCAAACGGGAACATGCTGTCGATGCTCGAAACCATTGCAAGCGGGATCTGGCTGACCGCGGATCGCAGACGCGGCTATGGCTGGATATGCATCGTCTTGATGGTTGCCGGCATGACCTGGCTTCTCGCCACTTCCAACGGACTTGTTGCCTGGGACGGGAAGCCGCTCGGAACGGACTTTTCCAACGTCTATGCAGCAGGCCGCATGACCCTGCGCGGCGACGCCGCCAATGCCTATGACTGGTCATTGGAACACGCCGAAGAGCAGAGCATTTTCGGCAGGCCCGATATCCCATTCTATGGTTGGCACTATCCTCCCTTTTTCCTGCTTCTTGCCGCTGGCCTTGCAGCGCTGCCGTATCTGGCAGCACTGGCAGTCTGGCAGGTTTCCACATTCATTCTATATCTCCGGACAGCCTACGCCATCATTCCATCAAGGGAGATGCTTTTCCTGGCTGCCGCCTCGCCAGTCGTCTTCGTCAATGTCGGGCACGGGCACAATGGCTTCCTCACGGTATCGCTTCTTGCCGGCGCACTTATCCTTCTTGATCGGCGGCCGGTCGTTGCCGGTATCCTGATCGGACTTCTTGCCTACAAGCCGCAATTCGGACTGTTGATCCCGCTGGTGCTGATGGCAACCGGGCGGTGGAGAACCTTCATGGCCGCCGCGGCAACCGTGATTTCCATGGTGCTTCTGGTAACGGCCGTTCTCGGCATCGACGTCTGGCTTTCCTTCTATGCAAGTCTCGCGCTGACAAAGTCCATCGTTCTTGAGGCGGGATCAACCGGCTGGGAGAAAATACAGAGCATATTCTCCGCCGTGCGCATGTGGGGTGGTTCGATCCCGCTGGCGCACGTCCTCCAGACCCTTTTCACGATCATCATTGCGATGTGGACGGTACGGCTCTGGAGACGACCTGTCGCATTCGATGTCAAGGCTTCGGCTCTGTGCAGCGCCACCCTGCTCGCTACACCCTATGTGCTGGATTACGACATGGTCGTGTTGGGCGCAGCCGTCGCATTTCTCGTGCGCAACGGTATGCGTTCCGGGTTTGCCAGATACGAAATTTCGCTCCTCGCTGCTGCTTGGCTGGTTCCTCTGCTGGCGAGAACCATCGCATCCTACACCATGGTGCCGATCGGACTGATGGTCACCACGCTCCTGTTCGCGGCCGCTGTCAGGCATGACGGATCACGAGGCTCCATCACGCGGTCGGAACCCGCATCGGTCGGGCCATAACTGCGTCGGCAAGGTCCTTCAGCCCCAAGAGAAGTGGGGAACGGACTGCGAAGCCTCCGCCCGGGCCACGTCTGCGAACACCCGGCCAACCCCAATCAATACCGGCTCATCGACGCCGATTTCCTGCATGGCGGCGCCGAGGCCACCGAGCGTGCCCGTCCAGCGGCGTTCGTTGCTGCGGGAGACGGAGGACATGATGACGATGGGGGTTGAGGCCGAAAGGCCGGCTCCGACGAGGCGGGCCTCGATCTTGGCGGCGGTGCGGCCGCCCATGTAGAAGATGGTCGTGGCCGTCGGGTCGCTCAGCGCCTTCCAGTCGATATCTTCCGGCAATTCACCCTTCTTCGAATGACCGGTCACGAAGCGGACCGATTGCGCGCAGTCGCGGTGGGTCAGCGAGACGCCGAGCCTTGCGGCCATGGCGCTGGCCGACGTGATGCCGGGCACGATATCGACGGCAATTCCCTCACTTTGCAGACGCGAAATCTCCTCCCCAGCCCGACCGAAGATCACCGGGTCGCCGGCCTTCAGGCGCACGACGCGCTTGCCGGCCCGGGCAAAGGCCACCATCATGTCGTTGATGTCTTCCTGACGGCAGCTTTCGCGGCCGCCGCGCTTGCCGACCAGCATGCGTTTCGCCTCGCGGCGGGCGAGTTCCAGCACCTCCGGCGACACCAGATCGTCGAACAGGATGACATCGGCGGCCTGCAGCGCGCGCACCGCCTTCAGCGTCAGCAATTCTGCATCTCCCGGACCGGCGCCGACGAGCGTGACGCGGCCGATGGCGCCGGCGGCCGTTTCCAGCCGCGCAAGATCCGCCATCAGCCGCGCATCCTCGTCCTCCCGAGGCTTGTCATTCGTTGTCAGCGCCCGGTCGGTGAAGCGCTCCCAGAAGGCGCGGCGCGGCGCACCGGGCTTGAGGCTCTCGTTGACCTTTTCGCGCAGCAACTGTGCGAGCGCCGCCCAATCCTTCAGCGCCGGCGGCAACAGCGTCTCGATCCGCCGGCGGATCGCTTGGCCGAGGATCGGCGCCGCGCCATCCGTCGAAATGGATACGACGACCGGCGAGCGGTTGACGATCGCGCCAAACTGGAACTGGCAGAAGACAGGCTTGTCGATGACGTTGACCGGAACGCCTGCCGCCCTGGCCGCATCGAAGAATTCTGCCGCTTCTTCCTCGGTTTCGCAGTCGGCTATGGCGATCGCCATGCCGTCGAATGCGGACCCGCTCCAGCCAGCCTCATGAAGCACGAGCGAGGCGGCGGTGTGGACCGGCGGATTGCGGAGGAGAGCGCCCATGGCCTCGCCAAGCTCGCCTTCCGGTGCCCAGACGTGAACTTCGGCACCGCAGGCCGCCAGAAGCTCGGCTTTCCAGGCCGCAGCGTCCGACCCGCCGGCAACGAGCACCGGCTTTCCTTCCAGAGACCAGAAGACGGGCAGCTTGGCGAGCGGCGCCATGCGGGCCGGCGCCGGGCGCGTCGGCATTTCATTCAGCGGCAGCGACATGGCATCCATCGATGACCCCCCTGATTTCGGCGCGGCAGGAGCCGCAATTGGTTCCGGCGTTCAGGCATTTGCCGATGGCCTCGACGGTGGCATTGCCGGCCTGCACCGCCGCAACGATCTGGTTGACGCCGACGGAGAAGCAGGAGCAGACGGTGGCGCCGGGGTCGGGACGATCGGCTCCGGGTCTGCCGGCGACCAAAGCATTGCGGGCGGCGGGATCCGCATGGACCTCCGTCAGTTGCGCAACCATCCAGTTGCGCGACACCGCGACCGGCTGGCGCGCCACGAACAGCGCCGCGACGAGACGGTCACCGGCAAAATAGGCAAGGCGGACATGGCCGCTGTGACGGTCTTCATAGCCGATGCATTCGGCCGTGTCCGGCACCCCGAGAACCTTGCGGCACCAGGCGTCAACGTTCTCGACCGGATCGGTGAAGGCGAACTCCATGCGCCAACCGCCTTCGGCACGCGCCAGCGCCCAATAGGCGCAGTCGGGCTGTTCCGGCTTTGTGGCGCTGACGGCGAAGCCGAAGGCCGTTGCCGGAAAGGCGGAGGCACGGATCGCAACGTTCTTCGATGCCGGCTGGCCCGACACGGGATCGGTCAACGGCGCGACCAGGGCGTCAATGCGGGCATTGGCGGAATACTGGTCGGTCCAGTGCATCGGGACAAAGATGCTGCCGCGGTGCTGGCGACGGGTCAGCAGGGCGCGGACAGCGACCCGCCCATGCGGACTTTCCAGCTGGACGAGGCCCGCATCGCGGATGCCGATCTTCAGCGCGTCTTCCGGATGAATTTCGGCGAAGGGCTCGGCAATATGGGCCGAAAGGCGGGCGCTTTTGCCGGTCCGCGTCATGGTATGCCAATGATCGCGGATGCGGCCGGTGTTGAGCAGATAGGGAAAGTCACCGTCGGCGCGCTCCGGAGTCACCGTCGCGACCGCAATGAAGCGGGCCTTGCCGTCCTGGTGGTAGAAGCGGCCGTCGGCAAAGAAACGGGTCTCCTGCCGGTCCATGCCTTTGGGCTGCGGCCACTGGAAGGGCTGCATGGCATCGAACGTCTCTCTGTCGATTTCAGCATAGGCGCCGATATCGAAATCCCGGTTGCCGCGGTTCTCATGCGCCGACAGCGCGGCGTGTTCGGCGAAGATCTCTGCCGCTGTCGTCCAGGCAAAGGCATCGGCAAAGCCCATGCGCTTTCCGACTTCGGCAAACTGGCGCCAGTCGGCGACTGCCTCGCCCGGCGCTTTCAGGAAACGGCGCTGCCGGGAGATGCGGCGCTCTGAGTTGGTCACCGTGCCGTTCTTCTCGCCCCAGCCTTCCGAGGGCAGCAGCACATCGGCGAGTTCGGCCGTGTCGGTGGTCTTCAGGATGTCGGAGACGACGACGAACGGGCAGTTGCGGATCGCCTCGCGAACCCGATCGGCGTCCGGCAGCGAGACGACCGGATTGGTCGCCATGATCCACAGCGCCTTGATGCGGCCATCGGCGACGGCCTCGAACATGTCGACTGCCTTCAGGCCGGGTTTATCCGGCATTGCCGGTGCGTTCCAGAATGTCTGGACCAGATCCCGGTGTCCGGGATTTTCGATCGCCATGTGCGCGGCGAGCATGTTGGCGAGGCCGCCGACCTCGCGGCCCCCCATGGCGTTCGGCTGGCCGGTCAGCGAGAACGGCCCCATGCCGGGCCGGCCGATACGCCCCGTCGCCAGATGGCAGTTGATGATGGCATTGACCTTGTCGGTGCCGGCAGACGACTGGTTGACGCCCTGGCTGTAGCAGGTGACGACCTTTTCCGTGGCTTCAAAGAGGTTGTAGAACGCCTTCAGCGTCTCCTCGTCGATCCCGGTGGCATCGGCCACGCTGGCGACGCTCAAGGCCCTGGCCGCGGCCAGAGCGTCGGCAAAGCCATGCGTATGGGCCGCGATATAGGCCGTGTCGAGGACGGGACTGCCGGCGAGATGGGCAAGCAGTCCATTGAACAGCGCCATATCGCCATCCGGGCGGATCGCAAGATGCAGGTCGGCGATATCGGCCGTCATGGTGCGGCGCGGATCGATCAGCACCACCTTCATGTCGGGACGCTTCGCCTTCGCCGCCGCAATGCGCTGGTAGATCACCGGATGGCACCAGGCGAGGTTGGAACCGGTCAGGATGACGAGATCGGCCAGTTCGAGGTCCTCATAGGTGCCCGGAACCGTGTCCGATCCGAAGGCCCGGCGATGACCGGCAACCGACGAGGCCATGCAGAGCCTGGAATTGGTGTCGATGTTGGCGGAACCGATGAAGCCCTTCATCAGCTTGTTGGCAACGTAATAGTCTTCCGTCAGAAGCTGGCCCGAGACATAGAAGGCGACCGAATCCGGGCCGTGCTCGGCGATCGTTTCCGAGAAGGTCTTCGCAATGAGATCGAACGCCTCGTTCCAGGCGGCGCGCTGGCCGCCAATTTCCGGATTGAGAATGCGGTCGTCGAGGTCGAGCGTATCGGCGAGCGCCGATCCCTTGGAGCAGAGCCGCCCATAATTGGCCGGATGATCCGGATCACCCTTGATGGTGACGGCCCCATCATCGGCAACCGTCGCAATGACGCCGCAGCCGACGCCGCAATAGGGGCAGGTTGTCTTGACGTCACAGGCCATGGTTCACCGCGCTCAATCGATCCGTTTCCTTGTCTTCCCTTCCCCGACCCCGGGAAAAGGTGCGTGGCCACTGCGGACCACGCCAGTTTCCCTCCCAAGACGTATATTCCTTGGCAGGTTGGGGAACTTCTTCCCGACGGCTATTCCGCCGCCATCATCAAGCTTTCGAGGGCAATGGAGAGAGCGCCCTCGTCGTTTTTCACCGGTACGGTCTTGACCGCGCCCTCGTCCGCACCGAGCGCCTTGCCGGTTTCGAGCGAGATTACCCAGTTGTGCAGCGGGCATGTCACGTCATGGCCGTGAACGATGCCCTGGGAGAGCGGGCCGCCCTTGTGCGGGCAGTGATCCTCGATCGCGAAAACGTGGTCGTCCATGGTGCGGAAGACCGCGATCTTGCCGTGAGGGGTTTTCACGCAGCGCGCACCGCGGCGCGGAATGTCCTCGAGTCTGCCGATTGAAATCCAGTTCATGACGTTTCCCCTTATTCGGCGGCTGCGGAATAGCCGACGCTCGCCATCGGCTTGAACTCATGCTTGTCCTTGCCGGACACGCGTTCCGACCAGGGGTCGACCTGCGCGAATTTCTGGCTGAAGACGAAGCGGTCGAAATAGGCCTTGCGCTTTTCGGCATCGTCCATGATCTGGCGGCGGACCTCATCGTAGCCGATGCGTTTGGCCCACTTGTAGATGCGCTCGAGATAGTGGCCCTGTTCGCGGTACATCTGCGTCAGGGCAACGATGTATTCGAGCGCCTCCTCCTCGGTTTTCACGAGGCCCAGGACTTCCGTGCCCTTGATGTCGAGGCCGGCAGCACCGGCGAAGTGGATTTCGTAGCCGCTGTCGACGCAGATGACGCCGACGTCCTTGCAGGTCGCTTCCGCGCAATTGCGCGGACAGCCGGAAACGGCGAGCTTCACCTTGGCCGGGGTCCAGGAACCCCACATGAATTTCTCCAGCCGGATGCCGAGCCCGGTCGAATCCTGCGTGCCGAAGCGGCACCAGTCGGAGCCTACGCAGGTCTTCACCGTCCGCAGGCCCTTGGCATAGGCCTGGCCGGAGACGAAGCCGGCCTTGCCGAGATCGGCCCAGACGGCGGGCAGGTCTTCCTTGTGGATGCCCAGCATGTCGATGCGCTGGCCGCCAGTGACCTTGACCGTCGGGATGTTGAACTTGTCGACGACATCGGCGATGGCGCGGAGTTCAGCCGACGAGGTCACTCCGCCCCACATCCGCGGAACGACGGAATAGGTGCCGTCCTTCTGGATGTTGGCGTGGACGCGCTCGTTGATGAAACGCGACTGGTAGTCGTCGGCATATTCATCCGGCCAGTCGCAGACGAGGTAGTAGTTGAGCGCTGGCCGGCACTTGGCGCAGCCGCAGGAGGTCTTCCATTCGAGCTCCTGCATGACGGCCGGGATCGTCTTCAGCTTCTTGGCGACGATCAGCCGGCGCACGTCGTCGTGGCTGAAGTCGGTGCAGCCGCACATCGGCTTGACGGCCTGCGGATTGTAGCTGTCGCCGAGCGTGACGGCCATCAGTTGTTCGACGAGATGGGTGCACGAGCCGCAGGAGGCCGACGCCTTGGTGTGGGCGCGGACTTCGTCGAGCGTCGTCAGTCCCTTGGCCGTGATCGTGCCGGTGATCTTGGATTTGCATACGCCGTTGCAGCCGCAGATTTCCGCATCATCCGGCAAGGCTGCAACGGCCGCCGTAGGGTCCAGCGGGGCACCGCCCTGGTAAGCCTGGCCGAAGATCAGCGTGTCGCGCATTTCAGTAATGTCGACCTGGCGTTTCATCAGGTCGAAGAACCAGGAGCCGTCGGCGGTTTCGCCGTAGAGAACGGCGCCGATGATCCGGTTGTCCTTGAGGATCAGCCGCTTGTAGACGCCGGCATTGGCATCGCGCAGCACGATCTCCTGGCGGTCGTCGCCATCAGCGAAATCACCGGCCGAGAAGAGGTTGATGCCGGTGACCTTCAGCTTGGTGTTGACGACCGAACCCTGGTATTCGCCGCTGCCGCCGGTCAGGCGATCGGCGAGCACGCGCGCGCTTTCGTAAAGCGGCGCGACGAGACCGTAGCAGACGCCGCGATGTTCGGCGCATTCGCCGAGAGCGTAGACGTCCGGATCGGAGGTCATCATGCCGTCGTCGACGACGATGCCGCGGTTGACGGCGATGCCGGCGTCCTTGGCAAGGGCGGAGGCCGGGCGGATGCCGACCGCCATGACGACCATATCGGCGTCGATGACGCGCCCGTCTTCCAGCTCGATGCCGGTGACCTTGTCCTCGCCGATGATGCGCTTCGTGTTAGCCTTGGTGATGATCTCGATGCCGCGTTCGGTCAACGCCTTTTCGAGAAGATAGGCCGCGGCCGGATCGAGCTGGCGTTCCATGATCGTCGGCATCAGGTGGATGACGGTCACTTCCATGCCCTGGCGCTTGAGACCATAGGCCGCTTCCAGGCCGAGCAGGCCGCCGCCGATGACGACCGCCCTGCCCTTGCGCGCCGCGATGTCGAGCATCTTCGACACGTCGTCAAGGTCGCGATAGGCGAGAACGCCGGGCAGATCGTGGCCCGGTACCGGGATGATGAAGGGCGAGGAGCCGGTGGCGATCACCAGCTTGTCGTAGGAAGCGGTGACACCGTTTTCGGCGGTCACCGTCTTGGCCTCGCGATCGATCTTCGCGACCTTTGCGCCCTTGTGCAGCGTCACACCGTGCGCGGCATACCATTCATCCGTGTGGATGATGATGTCCTCATAGGCCTTTTCGCCGGAAAGAACCGGCGAGAGCATGATGCGGTCGTAATTGACGCGCGGCTCGGCGTTGAAGATAGTGACGTCGTAGAGACCGGGCGCCTTTTCGAACAATTCGTCCAGCATGCGGCCTGGCGCCATGCCGTTACCAATGATGACAAGCTTCTTTGTCATGAGTTTACTCCGCAGCTTCCATGGCCGCCGCCTTCTGACGGGCGATGCGGGCGGCGCGTTTTTCCTGAATTGATTGCAGTTGCTCGGCGCTGGGATCGGCGCCGCCTTCATAGGCTTCCAAAAAATCGAGGAGTTCCTCGCGATAGGCGTAGTAGTCGGGATGGGCGAGCAGCGCCTTGCGGGTGCGCGGACGCGGCAGGTCGACTTCCATGATGTTGCCGATCCTGGCATTCGGACCGTTCGACATCATCACCACGCGGTCGGCGAGCAGGATCGCCTCGTCGACGTCATGGGTGACGCAGATGGCCGTGACCTTGGTGCGTTTCCACACGTCCATCAGCACTTCCTGCAACTCCCAGCGCGTCAGGCTATCGAGCATCCCGAAGGGCTCGTCGAGCAGGAGGAGCTTGGGCGACAGCGCAAAGGCGCGGGCAATGCCGACGCGCTGCTTCATGCCGTTCGACAGATCGGCGGCATGACGATGCATGGCGTCGCCGAGGCCGACGCGGTGGAGATAGTATTCGACGATGTCCTTGCGCTCGGCAGGCGTGGCGTCCGGATAGACCTTGTCGACGCCGAGGGCGACGTTCTCGCGCGCCGTCAGCCACGGCATCAGCGACGGCGCCTGAAAGACCACCGCGCGGTCCGGTCCGGCGCCGCTGATTTCCTTGCCGTCCAGCACGATGCCGCCCGAGGAAATCTTGTTGAGCCCCGCGACCATCGACAGGACGGTGGACTTGCCGCAGCCGGAATGGCCGATGATCGAGATGAACTCGCCCTTGTCCATCTTCAGCTCGAAGCCGTCGACAACGGTCAGCGGCCCCTTCGGCGTCGGATAGACCTTCTTGACGTCGTAGAATTCGACGAAGCGCTTCTCGGTGACGGTCTGGGCCGCCTTCTCGTAGGCGGCAGGCAGCTTTTCGGCCGCGGGCTTCTGGGTGATCGGAACGACATTCGGCAGGACGATGTCGTTTTCCGTCTCGCTGCCGCGTTTCGTGCCCAGATCCATGAGATATTCGGTGACCTCGGCACGGATGCGGATGAAATCCTCGTCGTGGTTCATCTCGGCGCGGGCGCGTGGCCGGGCCAGGTTGACCGCAAAGCTCTTGCCCAGGGTGGCCTTCGGGCCGGGCGTCAGGGCAATGATGCGGTCGGCAAGCAGGATGGCCTCGTCGACATCGTTGGTGATGAGGACGATGGTCTTCTTCTCGCGCTCGCAGATCTCGGCGAATTCGTCCTGGAGCTTGGCGCGGGTCAGCGCGTCGAGCGCCGACAGCGGCTCGTCGAGCAGCAGGATTTCCGGCTGCATGGCAAGCGCCCGGGCGACAGAGACACGCTGCCGCATACCGCCGGAGAGTTCGGCCGGTCTGCGGTCGACGGCGTGACCGAGGCCGACCATCTCGATGTACTTTTCCGCCAGGGCCCGGCGCTCGGACTTGCCAAGGCTCTTGTGGACGCTGTCGACTGCCAGCGAAACGTTGCCCCAGACGGTCAGCCACGGCATCAGCGCGTAGGACTGGAAAACCACGCCGCGTTCCGGATCGGGACCGGTCACTTCGCGACCCTTGAAGAGCACCGCGCCGCTGTCCGGCCGCGACAGGCCGGCCAGAAGCGAGATCAGCGTCGACTTGCCGGATCCGGAGAAGCCGACGATGGCGATGAATTCCCCTTCGGCCACCTTGAGGTTGACGTCGTCCAGCACATCGTTGCGGGTCTTGCCCGAGCCGAAGCTTTTCGACGCGCCGGAGATTTCGAGAATGGTCATTATACCCTCCCCTACCGGTTCGACGAGAAGGTGAAGGCCTGCTGGAGCGCATACATGATGCGGTCGAGCACGAAACCGATGATGCCGATGGTGAAGACGGCGAGCATGATGCGGGCGAGCGAATCCGAGGAGCCGTTCTGGAACTCGTCCCAGACGAACTTGCCGAGGCCCGGGTTCTGCGCCAGCATTTCAGCGGCGATCAGCACCATCCAGCCCACACCGAGGGAGAGCCTCAGACCGGTGAAGATCAGCGGCAGCGCGGACGGCAGCACCAGCTTGCGCACCGTCGTCCAGGTGGAGAGCTGCAGCACCTTGCCGACATTGACGAGGTCCTTGTCGATGGAAGCCACACCGAGCGCTGTATTGATCAGCGTCGGCCAGAGCGAACAGAGCGTCACGGTAACGGCGGAGATGACCAGAGACTTCGGCATGAAATCATACGGATTCTCGTAGGTCGCGGCGACGATCATCGTGACGATCGGGAGCCAGGCGAGCGGCGAGACCGGCTTGAAGATCTGGATCAGCGGATTGATCGCGCCGTTGAAGGTGCGCGACAGGCCCGATGCAATGCCGAGCGGTACGGCGATCAGGGTGGCGATGAGGAAGCCGAGGCCGACGGTCAGAAGCGAGGTTGTAATCTGCGAGATATAGGTCGGCTGGCCGGTGTAGGTGCGATACTTGATCCGGTCGAGCTTGCCTTCTTCCTTGTACTTGGCATTGCGCTCGTCCTGGCGGGCGTAGAATTCATCGGCCTTCAGCCCTTCCGCCTTGTAGTCGGCCCACATCACGCCGGCCTGCTCCCAGACGGCGAGCGGACCCGGAATGGCGCCGAGCGAGGTCTTGACCTGCGGCGCCAGCACGGACCAGGCGCCCAGGAACAGGACGATACCGACAAGCGGAATGATGAGGACGCGCTTCAGCTCCTGCAACTGCTCGGCAATGTTGTCGCCGGCGGCGATCTTCAGGAGCGGCGTGACGAAGGCCAGTCCCAGCGCGTCCAGCCAGCGGCCCAGCCTGTTGATGCGCTGAAAAGCCCTTTCGCGGCGTTCGGCGCGGCGGCTATCGCTTTCGTCGAATGCAATGGTGGCATCGGCCATGGTTCAAAACCTCGATCTTGCATGCAGTTGGTGAGATTGGGTCCGGCCGCAGCATCCGCTCCGGCCGGACAGCGGTTGTCAGCCGTTGACGATGTCGGTGCCGTCGACGATCTGGTGGTCCTTCAGGCCGATCTTCATGGCATCGATGTAGGCGTTCGGCTGCTTGCCATCGTAGGCAATACCGTCGATGAAATCGGAGGCCGGGACCGGTGGGCGGTAGCCGTCGGAACCGAAGGGGAAGTCTTCCTTCTTCGCCTTGCCCTCATCGATCAGGAGCTGGGCTGCCTGCATGTAGATGTCCGGCTTGTAGACGGACTTGGCGGTATCGGCGTACCAGCTGTCGTCCTTGTATTCCGGAATCTGGCCCCAGCGGCGCATCTGGGTCAGATACCAGATGGCGTCGGAGTAGAAGGGATAGGTGGCGTTGTCGCGGAAGAAGACGTTGAAATCCGGAACGTCGCGCTTGTCGCCCTTCTCGTATTCGAAGGTGCCCGTCATGGAGTTGGCGATGACCTTGGCGTCGGCGCCGACATATTGCGGCTGCGACAGGATCTGCACGGCTTCTTCACGGTTGGCGTTGTTGTTTTCGTCGAGCCACATGGCGGCGCGGATCAGCGCCTTGGTGAGCGCCAGTACGGTGTTCGGGTTCTTCTCGACGAATTCGGCAGTCATGCCGAAGACCTTCTCCGGATTGTTCTTCCAGATCTCGTAGTCGGTGATGACCGGAACGCCGATGCCCTTGAAGACAGCCGCCTGGTTCCACGGTTCGCCGACACAGTAGCCGAGGATGGTGCCGGCCTCCAGCGTCGCCGGCATCTGCGGCGGCGGGGTGACGGACAACAGCGCGTCGGCCTTGATCTGGCCGGAAATGTCGGTGGTCGAATAGAAGCCCGGATTGATGCCGCCGGAGGCCAGCCAGTAGCGCAGCTCGTAATTGTGGGTGGAAACCGGGAAGACCATGCCCATGTTGAACGGCTTGCCTTCCGTCTTGTACTTGTCGACGACCGGTTTCAGCGCATCCGCCTTGATCGGGTGCACCGGCTTGCCGTCGTCACCGACCGGAACGTGCTCCTTCATCATCTCCCAGATGGCATTGGAAACGGTGATCGCGTTGCCGTTCAGGTCCATCGAGAAGGGCGTGACGATATGGGCCTTGGTACCGAAGCCGATGGTGGCGGCGAGCGGCTGGCCGGCCAGCATGTGGGCGCCGTCCAGTTCGCCGGTAATGACGCGGTCGAGCAGAACCTTCCAGTTGGCCTGGGCTTCGAGCGTCACGAACAGGCCTTCGTCCTCGAAGAAGCCCTTTTCATAGGCGATCGCCAGCGGCGCCATGTCGGTCAGCTTGATGAAGCCGAGCTTCAGTTCGTCCTTCTCCACGTCCAGGCTCTCGGCCCTGGCGCGCGCCGACGGCATGACGCCCGGCAGCAGGCTGGCCGCCGCAACGACCGAGCCGAATTTCAGGACGGTTCTTTTCGTAACTTTCATTTCCCTGCCTCCGATGTGCCGATGGTGGGAGTTCCAACGGCCGAGTAAGATTGAAGAGAACAAACGAAAAAGGCTGCCGAACCAGTCTCAACAACTCCCGTGGAGTGTGGAAACGGTTTGGCAGCCTTGCCTTCGAGCGCCCGACGCTGGACGCAGATGTTATCTGTTTTTTGTGGCCCCCTCTGGACCTGAACTTATACAAGCAGGAATCATGCCAGTTGGCAATATGAAATTTTTATACTTTAAAAACAATCAGATAGCTTAAATGGCGCAAATATGAGCAATTCTCAGCCTCCACACCGAAGGCGTAATTATAGGCAATGCACAATATTTGGACGTGACCCTGATTTAATTTTCAACACGCCGCTGGCTGGCAATGTAGGCATCCAGCATGTCCGGATCGAAGGTTCGCCCGTCGAAAAAGCCGTCCGGGCCCAGCACCAGCCCGGCATTCGATGCGCCGACCGGCGTGGCGGCGGAGAGCGCGCCCTCGACCTTGAGATTGGCGCCGGGCAGCGGCGCAAAGAGAGGGCGCAACGCCTGACGGTAGATGTCGGGCCGGTAGCTGTCCCTGGCGATCAGCACATTGTTGGCGGAATGATTGCAATGCCCCCAACGCACCATCTGGCTGTAGAACCACAAAGCGTGGCTCTGCCATGGAAATGCCGCCGCCTTCTGGTGCAGCACGAAGAAGTCGTCGATCTCGATCAGGGTCTTCGGGCCGACCACAAGGCTGTCGGTCAATGCCGGCAGCAAAAGCCGCTCCTCGATGCCGAGCCATCGCGGGTCCGACAGGATCGAGGCCAGTTCGACCGCGTTTTCCGGTTTCGCGCACCACTCGCCGGCCCGGTAGAGGGCCCGCAGAAACGCTTCCAAAACGGGCCGGTTGTCGTCGGCCCATTTCCTGGCGACGCCGAGAACCTTTTCCGGGCTGTTGCGCCAGATGCGCGCCTTGACGGTGGCGATCCGGCCAATGCCCTGATCGACGGCAATCGTGTTCCAGGGTTCGCCGACGCAATAACCGTCGACACGGCCGGAACGCAGGGCGTCGGCCATCAGCGGCGGCGGCACGACAGCGATCTCGACGTCCCGGTCCGGATCGATGCCACAGGCCGCGAGCCAATAGCGCAGTTCGTAATTGTGTCCCGAGAACGGGTGGACGACGGCGAAGCGGGGACCATCGCCGCCCGCCGCCCGCCGCTTGGCGATGACAGATTTCAGCGCCGCGCCGGCGGTGGCCGGGTCGAGGTCACCTGAGCAGCCCTCCTCCTCCATCGCCTTGAACAAGGCATTCGACACCGTCACCGCATTGCCGCCGAGCCCCAGCGCCATGGGCGCGATCAGGGGAACCGACAAGGGCGAAAGTCCGAGGTTGGAGCTGATCGGCATTGGCGCCAGCATGTGCGCCGCCTGGAAATGTCCGACCGCGATCCGGTCGCGGATATTGGCCCAGGAGCTTTCCCGGACGAGATTGGCGACGACGTTCTCGTCGCTGACGAAACCTTTTTCCACCGCGGCGATGAGGACGGCGCTGTCGAGCAAAGGCATGAAACCGACGGTGATTTCCGGAAAATCCCTCATGCCTAACCCTCCAGCAGTCCGGCCGCGACGATCAGGCTCTGCGCGATATCGGAAATCTTGCGGTTCTGGTTCATCGCCGTCTTTCTCAAGAGCTTGTAGGCCTCGTCTTCCGACATTCCGCGCGACTTCATCAAAATGGACTTGGCGCGGTCGACGATCTTGCGGCTCTCAAGCTCCGTGCGCGCCTCTTCAAGCTCCCGCGCCATGCGCGAAAACGCATTGAAGCGGCTGATCGCCATGTCGAGGATGGGCTTGACCCGTTCCTGGCGCAGGCCATCGACCACATAGGCCGAGACGCCGGCATCCACCGCCGCCTCGATCATGCCGTCGTCGGACCGGTCGACGAACATGGCGATCGGGCGCCTGACGGAGCGCGACAACTGGAACATGCTTTCGAGCATGTCGCGATTCGGGTTTTCCAGATCGATGACGATCACGTCCGGCTGCACGCGTTCGATTTCGCGCGCGACACCGATGACCTCGTGCAGGACGGTGACATTGTCATGCCCGGCAGCCCTCAGGCCTGCCTCGATGATCGACGCACGCAAGGTATTCTCATCGATGACGAGGATGGCCAAGGCTTTGCTCTGCATGCCGGGACCATCCAACAGTTCGCACTTTTTCGCAACGCAAAAAAGGTCATTGCGGCCTGCATCGTGACGGTTAGCGGATAATCCCCGTGCGCATCGCCTTGACCACCGCCTGCGTGCGGTTGACCGTGTCGAGCTTCTTCGTCGCACGGTTGAGGTAGTGGTTGATGGTATGCTCGGACAGGCCGAGGATTTCGGCGATCTCGGCACTCGTCTTGCCCGCCGCGGTCCAGGTCAGGCAATCGATCTCGCGGTCCGTCAAGGTTTTCGAGACACGCTCGTCGGTCGTCCGGATCGCCGCCATGTGGTCGTAGATCAGCGTGGACAGATAGGCGAGATCGCGCATTTCGCCATCGGTGAAGGGCGTGCGGTCGCCCGAAAAGGATATCGCGCCGCGGGTGCCGGAAAATTCGTGAACAGGGAAATAGGCACCACGGGCCAGCCCGTGGCGAATGAACAGGTTGCGGGCGATCAGTTCCTTGCCGTCTGCGCGGTCGGTGTTGATCTCGTTGACATCGTAACGAAACGGCACCGTGGAGGTGCGCAGCCTCCGGATTACCGGGCTGTCCTTCAGCATCCCCTCGGCATCATAGGACGCCAGGAGCTCGGCCGGCCAGTTGGTGATCACCGAATTTGCCGAGAGGTTCGACGACACCGCCTCCGGCATATTGAGCACGAGGAAGCCTCGGGCACCGAAGCCTTCCGTGATCCGGCGCATCAGACGAAAGATATCGAACTGGGTCTTCAATGCCGGGATTTCCGCGGCAAATTTCTCGATCCCCGTTTCAGGATGAGCAGTGTCTGACATTAATCCCTCTCAAACAGTCCGCTGCGGCGATGAGCGGAATGATTTGCCACCGATAGCCCAATCCCCAGTTGCATGGCAGACGCAATTCCAGACACAACTGAAAAAACTTTGCAACATGCGGGTTCCGGACAGGCAAGCACCGACCGTGGAACGACCTGGTTGCCTTAGCTGGTCAAGACCTTCCTGCCTGCGCAGCAAACAATCATTATATAATATTTGACTAAAATATAAGAACTATGCCGTTCGATGCCGCCTGTCCCCACCGACGACACAACCGATTCGACATCACAGCATAACGAGATATGTGACCGTGTCAGGTCCTTATTCTGAGTGACGGATAAACGGACTGGCTCATGCCCGCATCATGAAGGTATCGCAAGGTATCGGCGGCCGTCATCGGCCTTCCGTAGAAGTATCCCTGCCCCATGCCGCAGCCAAGGGACTTAAGGATTTCCGCTTCGGCGGCGTTCTCGATTCCCTCCGCCACCACGTTCAGCTCGAGGCCGGCGCACATGGTGACGATCGCCCGGACGATATGCTCGGAGGCCTTGTCGGTCGCGATGCAGGACACGAAAGCCCGGTCGATCTTGACCTTGTCGAAGGAAAACTCCCGAAGCCGCCCGAGGCTCGACTGCCCGGCACCGAAATCGTCCAGCGAAATGCCGACGCCCGCAGCGCGCAGGCTGGTGATGATCTTGTGTGCCGTTTCGGCCGACGTCATCATCGCCGTCTCGGTGATTTCCAGCTCCAGGCGATGCGGATCGAAGCCGATTCGCCCAAGGATGGAGAGGATCGTTCGAGTCGTGCTGGTATCGGTCAGCTGCGCGGAGGACAGGTTGAAGGACAGGAAGAGGTCGCGCGGCCAGCCAAGCGCGGCTTCCGCCGCCTTGCGCAGCAGGGATTCCGAAAGGGCATCGATAAAGCCCCGCTCCTCGGCGAGCGGAATGAAGACGGCCGGGGACACGAAACCGAGCTCCGGATCGTTCCAGCGGGCCAGCGCCTCGAAGCCGACCACCGTCTCGCTCGCCAGATCGACGATCGGCTGGAAATAGGTATCGACGGAATCCGCGATGATGGCGTTGCGAAGCGCCTGCTCGAGCTGGGTGGCGCGGCGCATCTCCTCGGCGATCTCTTCGGAATAGACCGTGACCTGTCCGCGGCCACGGCGCTTGGACCGATAGAGCGCCGTCTCGGCATTCTTGAGGAGTTCGGCATAGCCCTCGCCGGCAAACGGATGGACCGAGAAGCCGAAGGAGGCCGACAGACGGACATTGCGTCCACCAAGATCGTAGGGCGCCGAAAGCACGTCGCGGATCATGCGTCCGACCTTCTGCGCGCCGGACTGCTCGAAGACGAGCGGCAGGACGAAAGCAAAACTGTCGCCGTCGTGCCTGGTGACGGTTGCGCCGTCGGGCGCGCAGGCCTTCAGGCGATGGGCGACCTGACACAGGATCTCGTCGCCGGCGGCGGCGCCGAAGAGGTCATTGATCGGCTTGAAGCCGTCGAGATTGGTAATACCGATGGTAAAGGGTGCGGGATCGGCGGCGCGCTCGGCAGCAAGCTGGCACACCTTGTCGTAAAATCGATTGCGGTTGCCAAGACCGGTGAGCGCATCCGTGTAGACGGTCTGCTGCAGCTTCTGCTCCCCCGCGGCATTCGTATCCGACAGCACGGCTTTTCCAATCATTTTTGTATCTGACGCGGTCGGATGTGCATCCTGCCGATCCATCTGTCCAAAAATGATATGGATATATTAACAAACCCATAGTGAGGGCCGCGCCCGCCCTACAGGTTATAATCCCCCATTTTATATAGGTCTGCGGCAGATAAGCCGCTCAGCCGGTTGCCGAGAACCCGTCGCGCCGGCCGTATTGTGCCAGCAGACCGGCGATGACCGCCGGACTCAACGGCTTGCAGATGCTGCCGTCCATGCCCGCCTCCATGCAACGCCTCTCATCACTCTCGGACACATGCGCCAGGACTCCGATGATCGGCGTGCGAACCTCCTCGCCCTCCTCCAGGACGCGGATCTGCCGGCAAGCCTCGAACCCGTCGATGTCGGGCAACGAAATGTCCATCAGGACCAGTGACGGCCGGTGCTCGTTCCACAGGCTTACCGCCTCCACGCCGTCACCGGCGAGGACATAGGCACAGCCGATCCCCTCCAAAAGGTGCCGGAAGACGATGCGATTGACCTCGTTGTCCTCGACAACCAGCACCTCAGCCCCGCCCGTGCCGGCATCTGTCGAGATTTCCCAGTCCCCGTCGTCGAGATCTTCCCCCGCCGCATTGCCCTCGTTGCAGAAGTGGCGGGCGACGAGGCTCGGCAGGTTCGCGTCGAACTGCAGCAGATCACAGCCGATCGCCGGAATACCGAAGTTTTCCGCCATCTCCAGATATTCGATGCCCAGATCACTGTTGACGACAACAATATCGATCTGGACGCCGCTGTTGGCCGCCATGTCGAGAAAGAGCTCGAGTTCGCCGAGCGTGTCGACGCAGCAGGCCTCCGCCTCCATCGCCCCGAGTTGCTCGATGGCGATCGCCTGCATGCTGCCGCACCCGACAAGCAGGATCTTCCTGCCTTTCAGGCGGCTGCCATCGCCACCGTCCATAATCGGCCATATCGCCGGGTCCGCGCGGGTCATGCCGGAATTGTCGATCCTGGGCCAGTCGACGTCCAGCTTGAACGCCCCTTTTCTCGCGACACCGTCCGGCGTCAGGAAATCGGACAGATCCTCGAGCACCGTCACCAGCAGGTAGCGTCCGGGCTTGCCGACCCTGATCTTGCGGGCAAGAACCGGCAGCTCGTGCCCTTCGGCACTCAAAAGTCGCTGGTGCTGGTTATGGGCGGTGCCGCTGTCCATGACATAGCGGTCGGCCGCATCGATGATCTCTGCGTGATGCAGCGGCAGGAAATCGGACACATGCCTGCCAATGAGCTCTTCCGGCGACCGGCCCTGCAGCCGGCAAAAGGCCCGGTTGGCGGCCACGTAGATGAGGTCCTTGTCCTTGACGCAAAGGGGGAAGGGAAAGCTGTCGAGAATTTCCTCGGTAAGCTGCACGCGCTCGAGATCGGCGCGCCACTGTTCCTCGCGATTGTGATCTTCGGAGACATCGACGATGACCGCAACGCCATAGCCGTTGGCGAGACGCCGCTTGGTCCAGCGGATCCAGCGGCCGTTGCCCAGCCCCTCCTCCGTTTCGTACCGCTCGCGCCAATGCAGCGCCAGGCGTTCGGCCACCCATTCCGCGCGGCTGAGCGCAGGGTCGCCGTTTGCCATGCGCCAGTCCGCAGTCGGACGGCTGTCGTAGATTGCGCCAAGGAAATCGCGCAGCCTTACGCCGCCCTTCATGATCTCGTCTGAGAGGGGAAAGAAGTTGGTGATCTGTGGCCCGACAAAGGCAATATGGTCGTTCTTGTCGCACAGGATGACGGCCATCGCGGTTCCATCGAAAACCGCCTTCATCACATCAGCACTCAAGCTCTGGACCTCTGGTCCGTCACTCGTCATGACGCATATCCTGTCTCGAATCCGGTCGGCATCCGGACCACTCCTGACGCATTGCAATCAATTTCGCGGCACGAAAATCTGCCCGCAGAAAGGGAAAAAAGTTGGGGGAACATGCTGGTGCAAGAGTTGAAAAGGCATGGTTCGGTCCATCTTTGGAGACGACCAGCCTGTCTCCATGGATCTTTCCGGCGAAGCCGGCTGCCTTCGGTCATTTCAACCCAAGCGAATTCTTCCCATGATAGTCTTAAAGCTGCCTTAATTGTCGATTGGCAGTTCCGGCACCATTTTCAGCGACTTCTCGTCCAGCAAAGACGAGCGGCGAATTGCGGGCCGCTTTGCGCCCAACAGCGAATCCGGATAAATGCGCGGATGGCAATCAAACAGCTGACAGAAACCCTGATCAACCAGATCGCCGCCGGCGAGGTCATCGAGCGTCCGGCGAGCGCTGCGAAGGAACTGATCGAGAATGCGATCGACGCCGGGGCGACCCGCATCGAGATCGCGACGGCCGGCGGCGGCAAGGGTTTGCTGCGGGTCACCGACAATGGCGGCGGCATGAGCCCGGCAGATCTTGAACTGGCGATCCGCCGGCACTGCACCTCGAAGATCGATGACACGCTCGATGACATCCGCACGCTCGGCTTTCGCGGCGAGGCGTTGCCGTCGATCGGCTCGGTCGCCCGGCTGTCGATCACCAGCCGCAGCCAGGGTGCCGCCGAAGGCGCGGCGATCACGGTTGCCGCCGGCAAGGTGTCGCCGGTCCGCCCCGCGCCCGCCAATCCCGGCACCGTCGTCGAGGTGCGCGACCTCTTCTTCGCCACGCCGGCGCGGCTCAAATTCCTGAAGACGGAACGGGCGGAGGCAGGCGCGATCACCGAGATGGTGAAGCGCATGGCCATCGCCTTTCCGCAGATCCGCTTCGTGCTCTCCGGGTCAGACCGGTCCACGCTCGAACTCGCCTCGACCGGCGACGACCGGCTGGCCCGTATCGCGCAGATCCTCGGCACCGAATTCAAGGACAATGCCATTGAGCTCGACGCTGCCCGCGAGGACGTGACGCTGACCGGATTTGCCGGCGTGCCGACCTTCAATCGCGGCAACTCGGCGCATCAATACACCTTCGTCAACGGCCGGCCGGTGCAGGACAAGCTCATCCTGTCGGCGATCCGCGGCGCCTACGCCGAAACGATCCCGCACGGGCGCTATCCGGTCGCGGTTCTTTCGATCGGCATCGACCCGGCGCTGGTCGACGTCAACGTGCATCCGGCCAAGTCCGACGTGCGCTTCCGCGATCCCGGACTGATCCGCGGCCTGATCGTCGGCGCTGTACGGGAGGCGCTGAGCCGCGAGGGCGACCGCGCCTCGACGACCGGAGCGAGCGCGATGATGCGGTCCTTCCGCCCCGGCTTCCAGCCGCAGACACCGGCACAGCCTTGGAGCCCGCAGACCTCGCCGAGCCGGCCCTTCTCCGCGCCCGCCGCCTCGTTCGGCTTTGCAGAAAGCCGGCAATCAGCCTTCGACGCTTTCGCCCAGCCTTCGGCGCGGGCGGAAACACCGCTCGCGACCGCCGAGATGGCGCCGTCCGTCGAAGCGGCGGCCCAGCAGTTTCCGCTCGGCGCGGCGCGGGCGCAGGTGCACGAGAACTATATCGTCGCGCAGACCGCGGACGGCCTGGTGATCGTCGACCAGCATGCGGCGCACGAACGGCTGGTGTTCGAAGCCATGCGCAAGGCGTTGCAGGACCGCAGGCTTCCCTCGCAGGCCCTGCTCATTCCGGAAATCGTCGACCTGCCGGAAGAAGACTGCGACCGGCTGATCGCCCATGCCGGCGAGTTCGAACAGCTTGGCCTGGCGATCGAGCGTTTCGGCCCGGGCGCAATTGCGGTCCGGGAAACGCCAGCCATGCTCGGCGAGATGGATGCCGCCGGCCTTGTCCGCCAGCTTGCGGACGAGATCGCCGAGTGGGATACTGCCCATGGTCTGGCGGCGCGGCTCGACTATCTCGCGGCGACAATGGCCTGCCACGGTTCGGTCCGGTCCGGCCGGCGCCTCAGGGCGGAGGAGATGAACGCGCTCCTGCGCCAGATGGAAGCGACGCCCGGTTCGGGCCAGTGCAATCACGGGCGTCCGACCTATATCGAGCTGAAGCTGGCGGATATCGAACGCCTTTTTGGCCGCAGTTGAATTGAGATGGCCGCAGGTTTATGAGAACATCCAGACTGTTCAGGAGAAGATCATTGATGAACCGGTTTGAAGGCGGCGGTAATCGCGAAGCGAAGATCAAGTATCTTGGCGCCGATTTTCAGATTCTGATGCCCGGTTCGCATGTCGTGTGCGCGGTGACCGGAAAGATCATTCCTATCGACGAGCTGCGTTACTGGAGCGTTGCCCGGCAGGAAGCCTATGTCGACGCCGAAGCGTCCCTGGAAGCCGAAAAGCGCGCCGGCACCCTCCCCGTTCAAGCCAAGGGCTGATCCTTTACTCTTTCGAATTCACCGTCGCGTCAGGCCGTGACCACGTTTGCTTGCGACCGCACGAAGCGGAAGGCGAGCAGCCAGCCGACCAGGGCGAACGGCACGGCCGACAAGAAGACGAAGGTGCTGACGCGCGCCGCCTCGGCTGAATCCATTCCATCCGCAAGCCCGCCCAGATGCGCGATGATGCCGGAGAATGCCGCACCGATCGCGTATCCGAGACGCGTCATCGTAGGCAGCGCGCCGGCCATGCGTTCCGTATCGCCGGGTCCGGCGACGGCATTGGCGCGACGGCGCACGAAGCCATAGGCCATGCCGAAACCGCCTCCGTCGAGCGCAGCACAAGCAGCAATTCCGAACACCGAACCGTGCGGCACGAAGAAGACGTAGCCGGTCGTCGCGACCGTCACCATCGACAGCCCGATCAGGATGAACTTGCCGTCCTCTGATTCCGGCCGACCGGAGACGGCGATGGCGGAGAATGTCCAGGCAATCGAAGTGCAGGCAATCGCGTAGCCGGCCTCCACCGCCGAGATGTCATGGATCAGCTTCATCGCCAGCGGCGCGTAGATCGCCAGCGGAATGGTGGCGAAGGCGAAGAAGAACAGGAGGCCAAGACAGGCACCCGCCTGTGTGGACAGCCGTGTCACACCATCCGGCAGCAGCCTGCGCTCGCCAGACGCCGCATCGAGTTTCAGGAAAAGGGCGACCGCACCGATACCGACGAGAAGGCTGACGATCATCAGCGGAGCGGAAATGCCCGTTCCGGCAAATGAGACCGAAATGATGCCGAGCCCCAACAGCGCAAGACGCCGATAGGGAATGTAGGCTTCTTCGGGCTTGAGCTTCGGCGGTGGCGCCACACGGGCGACGAGCGGAATGGCGGCGGCGAGAAGCAGCGCCTTGGCGCCGAACAGAAGGAAGCCGCCGCGCCAGCTCAGATATTCGGCAAACAGGCCGCCGATCAACGGACCGAGAAAGGACGAGATGCCCCAGATCGCCGACATGACTGCAATCGCCCTGACCGACAGGCGCGGCGGGAAGAACAGGACCACCGCGATGTAGGCCAGCGACAGCAGGCCGCCGCCGCCGAGGCCCTGCAGAAAGCGGCCGAGGAGGACCACCCACATGGCCGGCGCAATTGCCGCGATGCCGCAGCCGGTCGCGAACACCAGCGCGGCGATCGCCATCGACTTGCGGATGCCGTAGCGCAGCGACAGGAGCGCGGCGGAGGCACCGGCGATGATCGAGCCCAGCTGGTAAAGCGAGAACAGCCAGGAGATCAGCCCCGCGCCGCCGATTTCGCCGACGATCGAAGGCGACATGGTGGCCACCAGTAGCTCGTCGGCGGCATGCAGCCAGACGCCAAAGCAGATGAGGACGAGTGGCGCCGTGTAGCGCGGGGTCAGGATTTCGCTCCAGGCGACGCCTTCGTTTTCGCTCTTGCCCATGGCCGATTGATCCGTTATTTTTAAAAGCAATTACTTTCAATAATCCTTCGCTTTGGAAAATGTCAACGGCCAGTGAAACGAATACCGAGGTTCGCATTCTCGACCTGTTGAAGACAGCGGGACCGCAGACTTCCGACGAGACCGGCAACGCGCTCGGCATGACCGCGCCCGGCGCGCAGCAGCATTTCGCCAGGCTGAAGGCCCGCGGTCTGGTGATCGACGAGCCGCGGCGGCAGGGCCGTGGGCGACCGCGCAAATACTGGCAGCTGACGGAGGACGGACATGGCCGGTTTCCTGACAGGCATGCGGAACTGACCGTCGACCTCATTGCTTCCGTGCGAGCGCTGTTCGGGAAGGACGGGCTCGACAGGCTGATCTCCCATCGCGAGGCCGAAAGCCTCAGCCACTACCGGGACGCGCTCAGGCAACAGGAGACGCTGGGAGAGAAGATCGCGACACTTGCGGCGCTGCGCACGGCGGAAGGCTACATGGCGGACTGGCAGCCGGTTTCTGCGGACGAATACCTGTTCTTCGAGAATCACTGCCCGATCTGCGCGGCCGCGAAGTCCTGCCAGGGCTTCTGCCGGTCTGAACTGGAAATCTTCCGCACAGCCCTCGGCGAAGGCGTCATCGTCGAACGCGAGGAGCACATCGTCACCGGCGCGCGGCGCTGCACCTACCGGATCAGCGCTTCGGCGTCTTAGAGGCCTTCTTGGCCTGCTCGGCCTTTTCCGCCTTCTTCATCTCGGCGCGGCGCTCGGCCTCCGTTTCCGCCAGCCGCCGCTTGCGGAAATTGACGATGGTCTGGTCGATGATCTTGCCCGGCGCCCGCTGGTCGTCGAACAGCAACTCGATATCGACGACATGGCTTTTTTCGGCCAGTTCGTGCGCGCGGCCATGGTGGCCGGCCAGGCGAACGTGATCCTTCGAGGTGGTTGCGAGCAGGTAGCCGTTCGCCTCCGCATGATCGAGAAGATCGGCGATCTCGTCGTCCTGCAGATGCTGGTGGTCACCGAATTCGCGACGCACGCAGATTTCCGCGCCGAGCGCTTCCAGGGTGCGGAAGAACTTGGCCGGATCGGCGATGCCGGCGTAGGCGAGCACCTTCTTCCCCGACAGTTCGGGGTTCGGCAGCGGGCGCGAATGGGCGAGATAGGCAGGTCGACCGGCGCGGGCGGCGCGGCGGATCACGTCGTCAGCGCCATGGCCGTTGCCGACGACCAGCAAGGCGCTGGCCATGCGCAACTGCTGACCGAGCGGCGCGCGCACGGGGCCTCCAGGTAGCATGTGGCCATTGCCGATGCCGCGCATGGTGTCGACGACGACAAGCGCAAAGTCGATCGCCAGGCGGGCGCTCTGGAAGCCGTCATCCATGATGATCAAGTCGACGCCCATGTCGGCCAGAATGCGGGCGCCGTCGATGCGGTTGCGGGAAATGACTGTCGGCGCCTCGCGCGTCAGCAGCAGGGGCTCGTCGCCGACGTGAGCGGCCAGATGATGGGCGGGATCGACGAGGGTCGGCACGTCGATCGAGCCGCCATAGCCGCGGCTCAAGAAACCCGGTTTCAGCCCCATCGCCTTCGCCTGACGGCAGAGCGCGATCGCGGTCGGCGTCTTGCCAGCCCCGCCGACGGTGAAATTTCCGACGCAGAGGACCGGAACGGGCACCGACTTGCGTTTCGTCCGGCGCATGCGCGCGCCAGCGACGACGCCGTAGAGATAGGAAAAGGGATAGAGGCCCCAGGCACGCCAGTCCGCTTTTTGCCACCAGAAGGGCGGCGCTTCCGAAATCATGGACGCTCCCGTGTCTCTGCCTCAGCCGTCATCAAGGACCTAGCTAGCATCGAAGCGGCCCTTCCGGAAGGCCGCATCCTGCAAACGACCCTTCAGGCCGGCTGTTTTGCCGGCAGCAGATCGAGAATGTCGACGATGCTCGCAAGGCAGAAATCGGCGGCGGCAGACAGGCTGTCGCGCGATCCGGTGCCGGTCAGCACGCCGATCTTCATGCCGGCGCCGGCATTGATGCCCATCAGCATGTCGTGATTGTTGTCGCCGACCATCGCCACATTGGCGGGCGCAATGCCCATCGCCTCGCAGAATCCGAGCAGCATGCCCGGCGCCGGCTTGCAGCCGAAACCGCTGTCGTAGCCGGCGATATAGTCGACATGACGGGCAAAACCGAAACGCTCCGTCAGATTGCGGATGGAACGTTCGTTGTCGCTGGAGGCGATGCCGAGCTTCAGGCCGCGGCCATGCAGTTCAGTAAAGAATGCGGCGAGATCCGTGACGGGGACCGAGAAGGCGGTGGCGTCGGCAAACAGTGCGTCCAGCTTGCTGATGAGTTCCTCTGCCGGTACCGGCGAGCCGGCGGCGATAAGGCCTTCCGTAATCTCATGGGTGTTGCCAGCGGCGAGCAGGCTGTCCGGCACGATCGCCCCGGTCACCGGATCCATGCCGCAGGCGAGCAGCAGGCGATCGGCAAGCGCGGCATCATCGCGCGAGGCGATGCGGGCAAGCTCGCGATTGACCGGCAGCCAGCTCTGGTCGTAGTCGAGCAGCGTGCCGTCCTTGTCGAACAGAATTCCGGCAATATCCTTCATCACCCCTCCCCGGGCATGCGAGACGATCAGCTGGCGCGCGGCATCAGCCGGGCCTGAACGGCGAGCGGCGTGATATAGGGCGTCAGCCCCTTGATCGTCGCCGGCAAGGCGCCGCGCATGCGCTGCACCGTCTCGTGTCCGGCCTCGATCATCTTCTGGCGCGCCGGCTCATTGTTCAAGAGATAGTTGACCGCCTTCGTCAGCATCTCGGTGTCACGGACGAGGCGGGCTCCGCCGGACTTGACCAGTCTCTGGTAGGCGTCGCGGAAATTCTGCACATGGGCGCCGGAGAGAACCGCACTGCCGAGCATGGCCGGCTCAAGCGGGTTCTGGCCGCCTTCCGCATAGAGCGATCGACCGACGAAAGTGACCTGCGTGAGACGCAGATAGAGACCCATCTCGCCGATCGTGTCGCCGAGAAAAATGTCGGTCTGCGGCGTGATCACATCGTTACGGCTGCGGCGGGCGACCGTCAGGCCCTTGCCAACCAGCATGGCTTCGACGGCATCGGCGCGGTCCGGATGGCGGGGCACGATGATCGACAGCTGGTTGTTTCTCGCACGAATGGCCAGATGCACGTCGGCGGCGGCGGCTTCCTCGCCTTCGAAGGTGGAGATCGCCGCCCAGGTCTTCCGGTCGCCGATCTGGGCACTGTAGGTCTCGAACAGCTGCTGGTTGACCGGCGGCGCATCGGTATCGACCTTGAGATTGCCGGAGACGATGACGTTCTGGACTCCCAAATCATGATAGCGCTCGGCGTCGATGTCCGATTGCGCGATCGCCAGCGAGATGCCCTCGAACAAGAGTTCGGCGATCGCCGGGCGCCGTCTCCAGCGATCGAACGAGCGGTCGGATATGCGGGCATTGATGAGGATTTGCGGGATCTGACGGCGCTTGAGCTCCGTGCAGATCACCGGCCAGATCTCGGATTCGGCGACGAGTGCCGCGTCAGGATGCCAGTAGTCGAGGAAGCGGCGCACGGCCGGCTTCATGTCGAGAGGCACGTATTGATGGATGACCTCATCCTTCAGCCGGCTCGCGATCAGGGCCGCGGATGTCGTCGTTCCCGACGTCAGCACCACGTGAATGTCGCGGCGGCGCAGTTCCCGGATCAGCGGGATGATCGCCAGGGTTTCGCCGACGCTGGCGGCGTGACACCAGACCAGCGGCCCCTGCGGCCGGGGCGCGCTGGCAAAACCGAAGCGCTCGTTGCGGCGGGCAGCGTCTTCCTTGCCCTTGCGGGCGCGGTAGGAAAGATAGGGACCCATCACCGGATAGGCGGCCGAACCCGCCCATTGGTAGGCCGACAAGAAAAGCCGAGCAAGAAGCGCCGTCATGGGCCAAGGCTCCGGACTGTCGTCGGAATGAATGCAAATGCCCTTTTCAACGCATGCTACCTTAGAAACGGGTTCTTGGAATTGGTCAGATGACTTTAATTATGATTACGGTCAAATGAAGTCGCTCAAAAATTGCTGAGCGGTACGGTCCGGCAAATCCCGTTCCAATGCAACACGCAATCGACATCAAACCCCTGAAAAAATCGGCGAATAGCCGGATTTTCTCACTTGGGCGACGCCGGGTCGAGAAGACGGTGCATGTGTACGATGAAATAGCGCATATGGGCGTTGTCGACGGTCGCCTGAGCCTTGGCCTTCCAGGCGGTCAACGCGGTGGCGTAATCCGGGAAGATTCCGACGATGTCCAGGTCGTCGAGATTGCGGAACTGAACCTCCTGGAGGTTGTCGAGCTCGCCACCGAAGACGAGATGCAGGAGCTGCTTTTTGTTTTCCGTTTCTGCCATATCCGGCCCTTT
The DNA here is from genome assembly GCF_052908375.1 of Rhizobium sp. PAMB 3174. Taxonomy (NCBI): domain Bacteria; kingdom Pseudomonadati; phylum Pseudomonadota; class Alphaproteobacteria; order Hyphomicrobiales; family Rhizobiaceae; genus Rhizobium; species Rhizobium sp. PAMB 3174. The sequence goes on from NZ_CM128608.1 coordinate 2,761,923, forward strand.
CCGTGGTTAAACGCCTCCCGTGGCATCCCTGTGAGGGATTTCGCCCGAAAGGTCAACTGCGACGAATGCTCGACAAGAGCTTGGGCAACAGCCAATCGGAGGCGGCGTAGAGCTCACCGTGGCTGACGCTGGCCCCGTTGTAGCGGACCGGCTCGCCTTCCAGCGTCACCAGTTGTCCACCGGCCCTTTGCAAAATGAGGTCGGCCGCTGCGAGGTCCCAGTCGTGCGAACTCCTCATGACCAACGTACCGTCTATCCGCCCGGCGGCGATCATCGCCAGCCGGTAGGCAAGCGACGGCACGTGATCGACGCGCTCGACGTCGGCTGCGAAATCATCGGCTAGGCGGGCGAGCATTTCCGAGCCCGTGGCGAAGCGTACCGGCCCGCCCGGACGGCTGGCATCCACCGTGATCGGCGAGCCGTTCAATGTTGCCGGCCCGGAAGGTCCGGCGACGAAGGTTTCGCCGAAGGCCGGGGCATAGAGGACGCCGGCGACGGGCCGGCCGTGATGGACGACCGCAACGCTGACGCACCAGGTGCGCCGGCCGGCAAGGAACGCCCGGGTGCCGTCGATCGGGTCGACGACGAACAGCGTGCTGGCGGCAAGCCGCGCCGGATCGTCCTCCGATTCCTCCGACAGCCAGCCATAGCTCGGACGTGCGGGACGAAGCCGCGCCTCCAGCACCTCGTTGGCGGCGTAATCGGCGGCGCTGACGGGCGAAACGCCGCCATTCTTCCACCAGACCTCCGGGGACTGGCCCCAGAAGGACCGCGCGACGTCCCCCGCTTCGCGGGCGGCCTCGACGATGAGGTCGATATCCTGCTGCCAGTTTTCCGATGTCACCTGTTCCATCAACACCTTCAACGCCCGGCCAGCGTCATGCCTTCGATCGCGATCGTCGGCGCGGCGGTGCCGAACTTGCGGTCGATGTCGTTTGCAGGCGTCAGGCGCATGAACATGTCCTTGAGGTTGGAGGCGATGGTGACTTCCGACACCGGGAAGGTCAGTTCGCCGTTCTCGATCCAGAAGCCGGTGGCGCCGCGGCTGTACTCGCCGGAGATCATGTTGACGCCCTGCCCGATCAGTTCCGTCACGTAGAAACCGTTTCCGACCGAGCGGATCAGGTCCTCCGGGCTGATGTCGCCCGGTTCCAGCGCCAGGTTGGTCGAGGTCGGCGAGACGCTGGTGCCGCCGCGTGCGCCGCGGCCATTGGTTTCCAGTCCCAACTCGCGGGCGGCCGAGGACGACAGGAACCAGTGCTTGAGCACCCCGTCCTCGATCATCGTCATCTTCTCGCCCTTCACACCCTCGCCATCGAAGGGGCGCGAGGCCGGTCCGCGGACGATCATCGGATCGTCGGTGATGTTGAGGCCGGCCTTCAATACCTGCTGTCCCATGCGGTCGCGCAGGAAGCTCGTCTTGCGGGCAACCGACGCACCGTTGATCGCGCCGGCGATATGACCGACGAAACCGCGGGCAATACGGGGATCGAAGACGACCGTGAGGTTGGAACCGGTATCCACCTGGCGCGGATTGAGCCGGCGCACCGCCCGCTCGCCGGCGCGTCGGCCGATCTCGCCTGCGTCTTCGAGTTCGGCGAAGAACAGCCGGCTGTCGAAATCATAGTCGCGTTCCATCGCCGTGCCCTCGCCGGCGATCGCGCTGGCGGAGCGCGAGTAGCGCGAGCCCATGTAGCTGCCGGAAAAGCCGTCCGAGGTCACCAGCACGAGCCCGCCCATGCCGGCGGACGCCGATGCGCCCGGGGAATTGGTGACGCCCTCCACGGACAGAACCGCCGCTTCGGCGGCCAGCGCCGCTTCCGTCAGTGCCTCGGCGCTGACCTCCGTCGGATCGTAGAGATCGAGATCGGGAATGGAGGTGGCAAGACGGGCGGGATCGGCGAGGCCCGCATAGGGATCTTCCGGCGAAACCCGGGCCATGGCGACGGCGCGTTCGGCAAGCGCCTTGAGGTCGGCGCCGGGATTGGCCGAAACGCTAGCGACCTTGCGTCCGATGAAGACACGCAGCGAGAAGTCGTCGCTCTCGGCGGCGCTGGTGCCTTCCACCTTGCCGTTACGAACGCTGACAGAATGGCCATAGCTGCGGACGACGACGGCGTCGGCGGCATCCGCTCCGGCGCGGCGCGCCATGTCGACGAGTTCGGAGGCGCGGGCAAGGAGTGTTTCGGAATTGATTTCTGAGGACATTGTGGACCTTTCCTTTGCGCTCCATTTATTGTGCAGTACACAAAGCATCAAGTGTCGCCACGCCAATCCACCGCTGACTGGAGCCGGGTGCGACGATAATTATCGTTTCAACCACCGGAGCCGCAATGAGCGACGCACATGCCTTGCTGACAGACACCATCGTTTTGTTGGGTGGAGCAACGCTTGCCGCTCCGATTTTCAAGAAACTAGGGCTCGGCACCGTTCTCGGCTACCTCGCGGCCGGTGTTCTTCTCGGACCGGTGTTCGCGCGCATCAGCGACGGCGAGCAGATTCTCTCCGTCGCCGAACTCGGCGTCGTGCTCCTTCTCTTCATCGTCGGGCTGGAACTGAAGCCCTCCCGCCTGTGGCAGATGCGGCGCGACATTTTCGGTCTCGGCTCCGCGCAGGTGATCCTGAGCGGCCTCGTCATCACCGCAGTGCTGATCTGGGGCGGGTTTCCCGGATGGCAGGGCGCTGTGATCGCCGGGTTCGGCCTGGCGCTTTCGTCCACCGCCTTCGCCCTCCAGATCCTCGACGACGACGGCGACACCAATACCCGATACGGCCAGAGGTCTTTCTCCATCCTCCTCTTGCAGGACCTCGCCATCGTGCCGCTTCTGGCGCTGATCCCGGCATTCGGCAGCGGCGGAGGCGAAGAGCACACGCCGGCGCTCGTCAGCCTCGGCATCGCCGTTCTCGCCGTCGGGGGACTGATCACGGCCGGCCGCTACCTGCTGACGCCGCTGTTCCAGACGATCGCCAGCACCGGCGCGCGCGAGGCGATGATCGCGGCCGCCCTGTTCGTGGTGCTCGGTTCGGCGGCGCTCATGCAGTTTGCCGGCCTCTCCATGGCCATGGGCGCGTTCCTCGCCGGCCTGATGCTGGCCGAATCCTCCTACCGGCACGAGCTGGAAGCCGACATCGAGCCCTTCCGCGGTATCCTGCTGGCGATCTTCTTCATCGCCGTCGGCCTGTCGCTGAAACTGGAGGTCATTGCCGATCACTGGCTACTGATCCTCGTCTCGGTGCCGCTGCTGATGGCCGCCAAGGCCGCGACCCTCTATGTCACCTGTCGGATTGCCGGCTCGGCGCACGAGGACGCGGTGAAGATCGCCGCGCTGTTGCCGCAAGGCGGCGAATTCGGTTTCGTGCTGTTCACCACGGCGGCGGCCGCCGGGCTTTTTTCCGAGAACGTCGCCTCCACGATGATCGCCGTCGTCACCCTTTCCATGGCGCTGACGCCGCTGACCGTACGCCTTGCCGGACGCTTCATCGCGCCGCCGCAGGACGAGGTGATGGACGAGGATTTCGAGGGCGCGGGCGCCGACGTGCTGATGATCGGCTTTTCGCGTTTCGGCCAGATCGCCGCCCAGGTGCTGCTCGCCGGCGGCAGCGAGGTCACGGTTCTCGACACGTCCGCCGAGCGCATCCGCCAGGCCGCCCGGTTCGGCTTCCGCATCTATTTCGGCGACGGCCAGCGCAAGGACGTGCTGATTTCCGCCGGCATCGAGAAAGCCAAGATCGTCGCGGTCTGCACGCAGAAGAAGGAAACCACCGATCAAGTGATCGACCTGATCCAGTCGGAGTTTCCGGACGTACGCATTTTCGCGCGCTCCTACGACCGCGTGCACTCCCTGTCCCTGAAGGCGCGCGGCGTGGAATACGAGCTCCGCGAAACGCTCGAATCCGGCCTGAAGTTCGGCCGCAAGACGCTGGAAGGTCTCGGACTCGGCCAGGAACAGGCGATGGCGATCGGCGACGACATCCGCCGGCGCGATGCGGAACGCCTCGCCATTCAGGCGGCGGAGGGCATCTCAGCCGGAATGCACATGCTGCATTCGCAGCCGGTCCGGCCGGAACCGCTGACGAAGCCCAAGCGACAGGTCGAAGAGATCGAGGACTAGTTGGAAGCGCCTCGCTGATTCAGCCCAAGGGCAACAGCCAGGTGTGAGTTCGTCCCGGCGCTAGACGTCAAGCCCGTAAATGACAACACGAATGTCAGAACGGCCTTCGTAGAGGAGCACGTTCAGATCATAGCGCTGCCAGCCGACAACGGGGTGAAACAGTTCCTTGGAGCTATCCCCGATCCGCACGGCTTCCGGGTCTTTCCACCATTCTTGAGCGATGGGGAATTCTTGCATCACCTTGTCGAGAAGGCTGCGAAGGATCGGGTCCTTGCCGGCGGTGAGGTAGTCGTGCCGGGCTTTGAGAAATATCTGCCGGGCCGCTCGCTCCCACTCTCGGACGATAGTCCGATAGGCTTCGCTAAAGAACACGATCCCCAGCATGTTCGGATCTCGCTCGCGCAAGGCCGGGAAAAGCCGTTCGGCCTCGCTGTTGAATTCCAGCACGTCCCACCGCAGGTTCAAGATGTAGGCGGGATTTGGGAGAGCGGTGATCATCGCGACAAGAGAGGCGGGAACATCGGAGCGCCCATCCGCATGTGGTTTGATATCTCGCCCTGCAAGCGCGTAAAGATACTCCTGCTCGGCACGATCAAGCTTCAACCCCCGCACGAAGCGCCCGAGGAAATCGTCAGACACGTGAATGTCTCGTCCCTGTTCGAACCAGGTGTACCAGGTTAACCCGACCCCGGCCAGGGTCGCCACCTCCTCACGCCGCAGCCCTGCCGTCCGCCGGCGCCCACCTACCGACAGCCCGAGCTTCTCAGGCGAAGCCTGCTCCCGGCAATACCTTACAAATTGCGACAGTTCCCGCCTTTCGGGAACACGGGTCAGACGGGATGACGTCATGGTCTCCTCCTGAAGACCTGTTACTTCAGCAACAGTATAAAAGTCATATGGCAACAGGATAATTCAACCCTTATCGTTTTCGCAATAAGGAGATAGCGCATGTCAGTATCATTGATCGGACTTGGGAAAATCGGGACTGCGATCCTCCCGCACTTACTGCCTCTGGGCGAAGACGTAAAAATCTGGAACCGGTCAGGTGCCGCCATCGACAGGCTCATCAAGCCCGGCGTGACGCCGGCGTCCGATATTTCCGACGCATTCGCGGCCGATATTGTCCTCTCCGTGCTTTTCGACGACGAGGCGGTTCGCTCGGTCGTCACCGCAGAACGGCTTCAAGGAGCCTCCGACCGCGGTTCGCTGCACATCTGCCTGTCCACCGTCAGTCCCGATCTTACGGAAGAGCTCGAAAATCTGCACGCCTCGCTGGGGGTTGGCTACCTCGCGGCACCACTTTTTGGTCGTCCCGAGGCAGTCGAACGGCGTGAGGCAAACATCTGCGTCGCAGGAGATGACGACTGCATCGAACGGGGCCGACCCTATCTTGAATGTTTCGGACGTGTCTGGAGGGTCGGTGAAAAGCCCCGCCAGGCAAGCGTGGCAAAGCTCTGCGGGAACTTCATGATCGGCGCCGCGATCGAATCCATGGCGGAGGCGGCAAGCCTGATCAGCGCGGGCAACGGCGACGCCGCAGCATTCATGTCGCTGATGACGGAAACGTTGTTTTCGTCTCCCGTCTACCGGAACTACGCTGCCTCCGTCCTCGGAACGGCTACCCTTCCGCCAAGTGGTTTGGCGCTGCCGATGAAGGACATGGCGCTTTTGTCCGCCGTCGCCAGAAACGCCTCTCTTCATACGAAGGTTCTGGACGCATTGCGCGCAAACCTGTCCAGCGCAGATGCCGCTGGCCTCGGAGATCAGGATTGGTCCGTAGCATTGGGACAATCAGCCCGACGCGTCATGACCGCCTAGCCCCGACATTGGACCATTGAGACGTTCCCGATGCAGGCCCCCGCTGTCGAAGTAGTTACTGTCGGCATACGCCCGGTCTAGGAAATCAGGCGCCGCTCGATTTCGCGGTCGATCGCGAACTTTACCTCTTCCTTCAGGGCGCGGGAGCTTTCCAGAACCTCGCCGGCCTTCATGAAATCGAGAACGTGAAAGCGGCCGACGGCCGGGCGCAGGAAGATGTGCGGCTTCTGCTGACTGATCTTCAGCGCGATGATCGCCTGCATCATCAGCTGGCTGGCCCCGAACAGGCTGTCGATGCGGGCCGGGATCTGGTCGGCCTCGCCTTCCGGTCCGCCGACCACGTCGACGCCGATGACGATGTCCGCCTTGCCCATCAGATAATCGAATGGCACGGGATTGGTGATGCCGCCGTCGATCATCACCCGGCCGTTGATGGTGACCGGCATGAACACGGCGGGAATGGCCGCAGAGGCTGCGAGCGCCTGAAAGAGATCGCCCTCCGACAACACCACTTCCTTCTGGCCGTAATAATCGGTCACGCAGATCGTCGTCGGGATGGTGAGCGCAGAGAAGTCTTCGGGAATTTCTCCGGGAAGAAAGGCGCGCAGGATGCGCTCCAGATTGTACTGGCCGAAGCGGAAGCCGTTCATGACGTCGCGCATCGTCGTCGGGCGAAGGCTCCAGATGCGGTTCATCACCTCGCCGGGCTTGCCGACGGTCGCGAGCGTATGGTCGCGGATCGCCTCACCCGTCAGGCCCGCAGCCATGGCCGCGCCCATGATCGCGCCGATCGAGGAGCCGGCAATCGCGACGGGGCGAATGCCGAGTTCGTCGAGCGCCTCGATGACATGGATGTGGGCAAGCCCCCGCGCGCCGCCGCCGCCGAAGGCGACCGCGACGGTCGGTGTCGAGCTGTTGGTGGGAGCGTCCGTCATGCAGGCCTCACGCCGGCTGGTAGCGATAGAAATGCATCCGCGTGTCGCCGAAGGTGCGCGTCTCGACGGTCATGAAGGTTGCCGGAAGGATCGGATCGACATCCGCGCGTTCTTCCAGGATCACCAGTGCGCCGGGCTTGATCCATCCACCCTCGCCTGCGCCGGTGAGCGCCTTTTCGCCGAGCCCCTTGCCATAGGGCGGGTCGGCGAAGATGAAATCGAAGGGTTCGATGGTGCCCGGCTTGCCGATCTGGGTGGCGTCGCGGCGCAGGATGCGGGCGCGGCCCTGCAGGCCGAACGCCTCGATATTGTCCCAGATCAGGCCGCGGCCTTCGACGCCGTTCTCGATGAACAGCGCGCTGCGGCAGCCGCGCGACAGGGCTTCGATGCCGACGGCGCCGGTGCCTGCGAAGATGTCGAGGATGCGGCCGCCATCGAGCACGTCCGCATAGGCGTGAGCCAGGATGTTGAACAGGCTTTCGCGCGTCCGGTCGCTGGTCGGACGGATCGCATCGGATTTCGGAGTGGCCAGCGAGCGGCCACGGAATTCACCGCCGACGATCCGCACCGCCGCCCCTCTTTCCTCCCGAAGGGCCGCTCGGGCGACCGCCCGGCTTGCCGCCGCGCCCTGCTCCATCCCTCGGGCCGCCGCGGCCTTCGGATGCGCTGTCACGCTTCGGTCCGCGCGCCGAGGCGGGCCTGCCGCCTTCTGGCCGTCCGCCGTCCGATCGTCCACCTTCCGGCTTGCCGGAGCGCGGCTTGCCCGGGCCGCGGAACGGTGCCTCGCCACGGGCTTCGCGCTGGGCGCGCTTGCGGGCTCTCTCCTCGGCCTTTTCTATGGCCTTGGGGCCGAGCGGCTTGGCGCCGGGCGCCATCCAGACATTGGCCGTGCGCTTGCCGGCGGCAGGCGCCTTCTTCTTCTTGAAATCGTCCTTGTCGTCGCGCTTGCCGAAGCCGCCGGCCTTGGAAAAGCCACCCGGCTTCTTGGTGTCGAGACGGTCACGGGCGCGCTCGCGGCGGTCGCCTTCGTCACCGCGGAAGCGTTCCTCGCGGGCCGGGCGCTCGCGTTCGGGCGGAGCGCTTTTCGCCGGTGCCGCAGCCTTGGGGGCACGATCCGGCTTTTCGTCGGATTCGATGACTTCGCCGGTCTGCGTGTAGATCGGCGCATCAAAGTTGGCCTTGGCGTCCTCGATGAGACGCGGACCGAGCTGGTCGCGCAGCATGCGGCCGCGCACCTCGATCACCTTGCCTTCGCCGAGATCGCCGAGCTGGAACGGACCGTAGGAAATGCGGATCAGCCGGTTGACGTCGAGGCCGAGCGCACCGAGCACATTCTTGATCTCGCGGTTCTTGCCTTCGCGCAGGCCCATGGTGATCCAGACATTGTGGCCCTGGACGCGGTCGAGCGTCGCGTCGATCGAACCGTAGAGCACGCCGTCGACGGCGATGCCGTCCTTCAGCTTGTCGAGATCGGCCTGTTCGATTTCGCCGTAGGCGCGCACGCGGTAGCGGCGCAGCCAGCCGGTGGTCGGCAGCTCGAGGGTGCGGGCAAGGCCGCCGTCATTGGTCAGGAGCAGCAGGCCCTCGGTGTTGATATCGAGGCGGCCGATCGACATGACGCGCGGCAGATCCTTCGGCAGGCTTTCGAACACCGTCGGACGACCTTCCGGATCGGAGTTGGTGGTCACCAGGCCGGCCGGCTTGTGGTAAAGCCAGAGGCGGGTGCGCTCGATGCCGCGGATCTGTTCATCGTCGACCTCGATCTTGTCGGCGAAGGTCACGTTGACCGCCGGCGTGGTCAGCACTTCGCCGTTGAGCTTGATGCGGCCGTCGAGGATCATGCGCTCGATGTCGCGGCGCGATGCGATGCCGGCACGCGCCAGAAGCTTGGAAATGCGCTCCGGCTCCTGCTCGGCATTGAGGCTCACCTCGGAGGTCGCCTGCGGCTTGATCACCGGCTTGACATCGCGGGGCTCGCGACGCGGCGCGCGCTTCTCGTCGGACTTTGCGGCAAAGGGCTTGCCGCCATCCTTCGGGCCGCTCTTGAACGGCCGCTTCGGACCGGTGGATTTTGCGCCCGCCGGTTTCGAACCGGGACGCCTGGGCTTGTCATTGAATGCCATATGTTGTTTGCCTTGTTGCGGTTCCGCGCCAAACGGTCCGGCACACTGCCCGCACACGCAACCGACAGGGGCGCGGCAGTGCCTGTTCTTTGCGGCTCTCCTAGCAGTTCGGAGCCGCGCGGTTAAGAGGAAATATCGGGTGATCGGTACAATTCGCCATATGGAAGAGGCGCTTGAGGAGGCGCAGGCCGCGGGCGAACGTGGCGAGGTGCCGATCGGCGCGGTCGTCGTGGTCGACGGCGAGATCGTCGCACGCGCCGGCAACCGGACACGCGAACTCAACGATGTGACGGCGCACGCCGAAATCCTGGCCATCCGCGAGGCCTCCGCGAAGCTTGGACAGGAGCGGCTGACGGACGCCGACCTCTATGTCACGCTGGAGCCCTGCGCCATGTGTGCGGCGGCCATTTCCTTTGCCCGCATCCGCAGGCTCTACTACGGCGCCGAGGATCCGAAGGGTGGCGGCGTGGACCATGGCGGGCGCTTCTACAGCCAGCCGACCTGCCATCATGCACCGGAGGTCTATTCAGGGATCGACGAGCGCCGGGCGGCCGACATCCTGCGTGACTTCTTTGCCGGCAAGCGCTGAGGCACTTGATACCGTGACATCTGCGGCCGCCGCATCGTCCAGGTCGGCAATGATGCAATTGCGGCCGGCACGCTTGGCGCGATAGAGGCGCTTGTCGGCCTCACGGGCGGCGTGGGCTATATCGAAGCGCTCGGACACGGTGACGAGGCCGATGCTGACCGTCAGCGACACGGCGGCATCGTCAAGCGCGAGAGAGATCTTTTCGACCGATGCACGAATGTCTTCCGCTGTCCGACAGGCGGCGGCATGGCCGATGCGCGGCAGGAAGACCGCGAACTCTTCGCCGCCAATCCGTCCCCACAAGGCTTCCTCGTCGAGAACGGTGCGGATTGCGGCGGCAATCCTTCGCAACGCCTCGTCGCCGGCGTGATGGCCATAAGTGTCGTTGATGCTCTTGAAGTGGTCGACGTCGATATAGACGAGGCTTTCCGGTCCTCCGGAGCGGGAGCGGGCATCAACCGTGGCGAAGAAGGTCTCCCGGTTCATCGCACCGGTCATCTGGTCGATGCGCGATCGTTCGTAGAGATCACGATGGGCCTGCTTCAGGTCGGCATGGGCAATCCGCAATTCGTTGCGCATCCGCCGAAGCCGTGCCTGCTGGGAGAACTGGAAGGCGCTGACCGGCCAAGCGATCAGCAGCGGGCAGACGATCGCCATGATCAAGCCGTTGCCGTCGACGCGTCCACCCATCAGCGGCACGGCAACGAAACAGATTGCAAGCGATGCGAGCACCGAAAGGACGGCCGCAATCGATGCTTTTGCAACGATGGCTACCATGCCCGCGCCCTCCTCAATCTGGAATCATGAATTCAACCAGACCGGGCATAGCGCCAATGTGTTTACGAAATGGAAAAGCCTCACTCCGCCAGACGGAGAAGGTTTATGAAACGTGTCCGGTTTCAGCCGGATGCGAAGGTCTTCAGCGCATCGCCGGCGAGCCGGTAGCGCATCCATTCGCTCTGGGGTTCGGCGCCCATGGATTCGTAGACGCGGATGGCCGGCTCGTTCCAGGTGAGCACGCTCCATTCGAAGCGGCCGCAGTCTTCCTCGACGGCGGTCCGGGCGAGATACTTCAGGAGAAGCTTGCCCGCACCCTGGCCGCGATGCGACGGCGAGACATAGAGGTCCTCGAGATAGAGCCCCTTCTTCGCCTGCCATGTGGAATAGTTGTAGAACCAGACCGCAAAACCGACGGGCGCGCCATCGTCCTCGCAGATCGCTGCCCTCGTGACCGAACCGTCGCCGAAAATGGAGTGCGACAGGCTTTCCTCGGTTGCTTCGACCTCGTGCTCGGCCATCTCGTAGGCGGCAAGCTCGACGATGAAACGCAGGATGACAGGGATGTCCGCAGGCTCGGCGCGGCGAATGGTCAAAGCCATGCCGAAGGCCTCCGGGCGATTGACGATAGCATTACTGGCATTCTTGCTTGTCGGAATTCCACGGCAGCGAGCAGGTCCAGGGACGCTGCCGCTCTGCGACTGCTTCCTTCTTGCGGCGTTTTTCCTTGATCCTCTCGGGCTCGCCTACATCGGCCAGCACGGCAGGATCCTGGACCGTGCGAAACTTGTCCGGCGGATCGCTGAGGTAGCGGCGCTGATCCAGATAGGCGCCCTTCTGCAGCTTGCGTGCCTCGCGGTAGGCCTGCTGCTGCTCCTTCTCGGAGAGCTGCTTGGCGGTCCCGGAAGACGCGGCAAGCGGCGAGCGATAGGTCGAGCTGTCCTGATTGGCCGTCGCCTCCTCGAGCAGGCGGGCACGGGTCTCTTCCGGAGATTCAACCCAGGCCGGGTTGCTCTTCGAAGCGAGGCTCTGCTCCGGCGGTACCAGGGTTGCCTGTTCGGGGTTGGAGGGAACGACGAGCGTCGGACGCGGCTGGGCGTTGGCCAGAGCGATCTTCTGCTTTTCCTTCGCTTCCTTGTTGCTCAACGACACTGAACTTCCCAGATCGTCAACCAGCTGTTCGGCGGAGGTCTTGCCGGTTCCATAAGTCGGGCTGCCGACGCACCCCGTGGCCATGACACTGGCAACCAGCGCCGCTGCTATACCAGCGCCTACGCGAAACCGATGCGACATTACCATGCAAATCCTTCCAGCCCGCTGTTCGGACCCTCTCAAACAGCCAGTCTGCGCCTCTTAGGTGCTAAATCCGACCAATTTCAGGCAGCGTTTTAACGGATGAAAAGCATTCGCGCAATTCATCCGGTTGTTGTTACTCAGCCTTCGGCCAATTCCCTGAGAGCGGCTGCATCGCGTGCGGAAACGTCCGGATAGGCCGGATCGGAACCGACATCCCTGGTGATTTTCCACGAACGCGCGCATTTGCGGCCCTCTGCAAGCGCGGGCACCACCGAGACCTTGGCGACTTCCGGCAGGCGGAAGGCGTCGGCCGGGCCTTCGCCATCCACAACCTTGATGTCGGAGGTGATGCAGATTTCGGCGAAATCCTGGCCTTCCAGCGCCTTCAGAAGCTCCGGATCGGCGACATGGACGATCGGCGCGGCTTCCAGCGAAGACCCGATCCGCTTTTCGCGGCGTTCGACTTCCAGCGCGCCGGTGACGACGTAGCGGACATCGCGGATCTTCTTCCACTTGGCGGCGAGCGCATCGTTCTTCCAGTCCGCCGGCACATCCGGGAACTGTTCGAGATGGACCGATTCGGCGTTCGGATCGCGCGCCAGCCACGCCTCTTCCATGGTGAAGGCGAGCATCGGCGCCAGCCACGTGACGAGGCAATCGAACAGCTTGCGGATGACGAAGAGCGCCGAGCGGCGCTTCATCGACGACGGCGCGTCGCAGTAGAGCGCATCCTTGCGGACGTCGAAGTAGAAGGCCGACAGTTCGATGTTGGCAAAATCCGTCAGCGAGCGCACGACGCGCTTGAAGTCGAACTCGTCATAGCCGGTGCGAACGATCTTATCGAGTTCGGCCAGACGGTGCAGCATCAGGCGTTCGAGTTCCGGCATGTCGGAGAGCGCGATCTCCTCGCCGGTGTCATGCGCCAGCGTGCCGAGCATCCAGCGGATCGTGTTGCGGATCTTGCGGTAGCTGTCGATGTTGGTCTGGATGATCGTCTTGCCGAGGCGCTGGTCTTCCCAGTAGTCGGTGTTCATCACCCACAGGCGCAGGATATCGGCGCCGGACTGGGACATGACGTCCTGCGGGAACACCTGGTTGCCGAGCGACTTCGACATCTTGCGACCGTCTTCCGCCATGGTGAAGCCATGGGTGACGACGGCGTTATAGGGCGCACGGCCGCGCGTCGCGCAGCCTTCCAGCAGCGACGAATGGAACCAGCCGCGATGCTGGTCGGAACCTTCGAGGTAGACGTCGGCCGGCCATTTCAGGTCGGGACGGTCTTCCAAGACGAAGCTGTGGGTCGAGCCTGAATCGAACCAGACGTCGAGGATGTCCATGACCTGCGTCCACTTGTCGGCGTCATGGCCATTGCCGAGGAAACGCTCCTTGGCGCCCGGCGCAAACCAGGCATCGGCGCCTTCCTTCTCGAAGGCGTCGAGGATGCGGGCGTTGACCTCTTCATCGACGAGGACGTTGCCCTTGTCGTCCGCGAAGACGGCGATCGGAACGCCCCAGGCGCGCTGGCGCGACAGAACCCAATCCGGGCGCTGTTCGATCATGCCGCGCAGGCGGTTCTGGCCGGACGCCGGCACGAAGCGGGTGGCATCGATCGCCGATAGCGCGCGCGAGCGCAGCGTGGTGCCGTCGCCGAGTTCCTTGTCCATGTAGACGAACCATTGCGGCGTGTTGCGGAAGATGACCGGCTTCTTGGAGCGCCAGGAATGCGGATAGTCATGCTTGATGCGACCGCGGGCGAAGAGATTGTTCGCGGCGATCAGCGCCTCGATGACGCGCTTGTTGGCGTCGCCCTTCTTGCCGTTGTCGTCCATGACGCGGGCCGCGCCGCCTTCGGCCGAAGGACCGAAGCCGGGTGCATCCTCGGTATAGAAGCCGTCATCGGCGACCGTGAAGGGGATCTTGGTCGAGATACCACGGGCTTCCAGCTCGCGGGCGGCATCCATCCATGCGTCAAAGTCCTCGCGGCCGTGGCCGGGCGCGGTGTGCACGAAGCCCGTACCGGCATCGTCGGTGACGTGGTCGCCATCGAGAAGCGGCACCGGGAAGGTGTAGCCGAGATCGGCCAGCGGATGGGCGCAGGTGATGGCCGAGAGTTCCGCGCCTTCGATGTCGCGCACCAGCTTCAGCGTGACCTTCGCCTTGGCGGCGCAATCGTCGGCAAGGCGCTTGGCGAAGATCAGCTTTTCACCCGTTTGCGGACCGAAGTCATTGGTCGCTTCGGTGACTTCATAGAGGCCATAGGCGAAACGGGACGAAAAGGAGATCGCGCGGTTGCCAGGGATCGTCCAGGGAGTCGTCGTCCAGATGACGACGTAGGCACCAGCCAGTTCATCCTGCGGGTTGGCTTTCTCTCCCGTTCCGCCACGGGGTGTCGGCTCAACCAATCGGTTCGGAATCGGGAACTTGACCCAGATCGTGTCGCTCTCGACCTCGTGGTATTCCACTTCGGCTTCGGCGAGCGCCGTGCGCTCGACGACCGACCACATGACCGGCTTGGAGCCGCGATAGAGCTGTCCGGCCTTGGCGATCTTCAGGAGTTCGCCGGCGATGCGGGCTTCGGAATGGAAGGCCATCGTCGTGTAGGGCGTCTCGAAGTCGCCTTCGATGCCGAGGCGCTTGAATTCGGCGGTCTGGACGTCGATCCAGTGTTGCGCGAACTCGCGGCATTCCTTGCGGAACTCGTTGATCTCGACCTCATCCTTGTTCTTGCCCTTGGCGCGGTAGGCTTCCTCGATCTTCCATTCGATCGGCAGGCCGTGGCAGTCCCAGCCGGGCACGTAGTTGGAGTCGTAGCCGCGCATCTGGAACGAGCGGGTGATGACGTCCTTCAAGATCTTGTTCAGCGCGTGGCCGATATGGATGTTGCCGTTGGCATAGGGCGGGCCGTCGTGGAGGACGAACTTCTCGCGGCCGGCGGCCGAGGCGCGAAGTTTCTTGTAGAGGCCCATCTTCTGCCAGCGCTCGACAATTTCCGGTTCCTTCTGCGGCAGGCCGCCGCGCATCGGAAAATCGGTCTTGGGCAGATAGAGGGTGGAGGAATAGTCGACTTTTTCTGCGGTATCGCTCATGGTTTCGCCATTGGCTGGGGGCGCTGCATGTCAGCCGCCCGGATATAGGTAACTCTCAAGGAAATTCACGGTGGCGCGGCTTTTCTCCAGCGCCGAAATCCCGGACCTTCGGGCCGCTCCGGCGAGCGCCTCAGAAGGCCGGGCCAATAATTCGGGAAATGATCATCAACCGGATTACAGTCATAGCGGCGGTTGTTTAGGCGTTTTTGCCGCAAATGGAAAGAGGGAGCGGCGGAATTATGCCCTGCCGCCCGCCTCGCCGCCGGAGCGGTTGGAAAAGAAGTCGGCCTTGCCGATGATGCGGGCGATCCACATGCCGGCGAGAAGGGCTGCGACGAAGAGAAGTGCTGAGGGATGACCGAGGCCGATCGCCGGAATGGAGGCCCCGGGGCAGAAGCCGGCAATGCCCCAGCCGATGCCGAAGATGGCCGAACCGCCGATCAGCCGGGCATCGATCGCCGTCGCCTTCGGAAGCCGGAACGTCTCGTCGTAGAGCGGTCTTCGTGCCTTGCGGAAGATCAGCGCATAGCCTGGAATGGCGACCGACAGGGCGCCCGCCATGACGAAGACGAGGCTCGGGTCGAAGGTGCCGGCGAGGTCGAAGAAATTGAGCACCTTCGACGGGTTGGCCATGCCGGAAAAAATGATGCCGAGGCCGAACAGCGCGCCGGCGAGGAAAGCGACGGGATAGCGCATCAGAAGGCTCCTCCGAGAAGGTGGCGGAGGATGAACACCGTCAGGAAGGCGAATGCCATGAAGGTTGCCGTCGCGGCAATCGAGCGGCGCGAAAAACGGGCGATGCCGCAGATGCCGTGCCCCGATGTGCAGCCGGACCCGAAGGTGACGCCGATCCCGGTGATCAGGCCGCCGATAATGAGCGTCGTCGTCGAAACCGGCACGCTGTATTCGATGACGCCGCCGGCAAGCTTGACGACCAGCGGCAATCCTATCGCGCCGGCGAGGAACGCGGCTTTCCACGCCCAGTCCTTGTCGAAGGGCGGCAGCAGTCCGCCGACGATCGCCGTCATGCCGGCGATGCGACCCCAGGAGGCCATGAGCAGGACGGCGGCAAGGCCGATCAGGAGACCTCCGGCAAAGGAGGCAAGCGGTGTAAAGTCAGTCAAAGAGGCGATCCGTTCGGGGCAAATTGAGGCTCATGCGAGCGTGGCGACCGGAAACATATAGGATCGCGGCAATATTTCCATGCCTGCCGGCGAAATATCGCTCCATTGTCTGGTGATTGACCTTACGCGCGGGCTCAGAAAGCGATCTTCGCGTCCAGGTCGCCGAGTGGCGTCACGCCGGCAAGAAGCGCCCTCGCCTCCGCCTCGTCCTTCTTGATCTGCTCGACCAGCGGATCGAGACCGGAGAACTTCATCTCCTCGCGCAGATAGCCGAAGAAGGAAACGGCGCAGACCTCACCATAGAGATCGCCGGTGAAATCGAACACGAAGGTCTCGAGCAGAGCGGCGCCGTTTTCGGTGACGGTCGGGCGGAAGCCGAAGCTCGCGACACCGTCATGCAGCATGCCGTCGGGGCGGCGCAGCCTAACGGCGTAGATGCCGGGCTTCAGGGCCGATTCCGGCGGCAAGGCCATGTTGGCCGTCGGGTAGCCGAGCGTGCGGCCAAGCTGCGCGCCCTTGATGACCTCGGCTTCGACCGTATAGCGATAGCCGAGCAGCCCCGCGACCTCGGCGACCTCGCCTTCGGCCAGCAACGCGCGGATGCGGCTTGATGAAATCACCGCAGCGTTCTCGTCGCGGAAGGCATCCATCAGCGAAACGCCGAAACCATAGGCCTCGCCGGCGGCCATCAGAAACGCCGGTCCACCCTCGCGCCCCTTGCCGAAGTGGAAGTCGAAGCCGGTAACAACGTGGGATACCTGCAGCCAGTCCATCAGGATCGACTGGATGAATTCATCGGCCGAGCGGCCGGAGAAATCGAGATCGAAGGGATATTCGATGACCGCCTTGAAGCCAAGCGCTTCCAGGAGCCGCGCCTTCATCGGCGCCGGCGACAGGCGAAATACCGGCTGGTCGGGCCGGAAGACCGTGCGCGGATGCGGCTCGAAGCTCAAGACCAGCGCCGGCACGCCGCGGCTCTCGGCGATCTCGAGGGCCCGGTTGAGAACCGATTGATGGCCGCGGTGAACACCGTCAAAATTGCCGATCGCCACCACGCCGCCTTTCAGGCTGTCGGGCAGCAGCTCCTTTTTCTCGTTGCGGTGAAAGACGGTCATCGCGTTCAGGCCAGCCTCGGCATCCACCATTTGGGCGCAGCCCCTTCCCGTTCGAGATAGGCGTCCAGCGCCGCCTCGTCGATCCTGCCGTCGACGGAGTATTCACGGACGTGGATACCACCGCTGATATAAAGAAGGTCGAGGCCGTAGTTGATCGCACCGCGCACATCCGTCGGCATGCCGTCGCCGATCGCCATCACGCGCGACAGGTCGAAATCGCCGCGTGCTTCGCGAGCCTCGACAATCGCCGCCTCATAGATCGGCCGGTGCGGCTTGCCGGCGATGCGCGTCTCGCCGCCAAGTTCGGCATAGAGCGCCGCCACGGCGCCGGCGCAGGGGATAATCTTGTGGCCGCGCTCGACGACCAGATCCGGGTTCGCACAGATCATCGGCACGCCGCGGGCGAGAAAACGCATCAGCATGTCGCGATAGTCTTCCGGCGTTTCGGTCTCGTCGTCGTAGAAGCCGGTGCAGACCACACAGGTGGCGTCGGCCTCGCCGACAACCTCGACGCCCAGTCCATCCAAGAGCGGCAGGTCACGTTCGGGGCCGAGCAGGAAGACTTTCTTCGGGCCTTCGGCAATCAGGTGACGGGTGACGTCGCCCGATGTCACGATGCGGTCATAGGCATCGTCCGGAACGCCGATCATGCGCAGCTGGCTGACAACGCCCGGAAACGGCCGCGGCGAATTGGTAATGAGGACCACGGTCGCCCCCTTGGCCCGTGCCTTCGCCAGCGCTTCGGCGGCCAGCGGGAACGCGCTGATGCCGTCATGAAGCACGCCCCACACATCGCAGAGGATCACGTCATAGCTGCCGGAAACATCCGTCAGGGTCGAAATGCGGTCTGCCATGCGAGGTCCTTTGTCAGTCTGAGCCACGGCTGACATTGCAAAGCATGCGCCGATTGGCAAGGGACTTTGGTGCGGGAGGAGAAAAAATGCGCCGGGTCGCAACCGCGCTCGGGGTGACCGAATGCCACATCAAAGGGTCGGTGCCGAATGCCCATGTGTCTGCGGGAGACAGTGCGTTCGGCGGCAGGCCCAACGCCTTGAAAGCCTGCCGTTAACCGCGATGGATTTTTTGAAAATTTGAAAGCGGCCGTTCTTGACTCCAAGTCGGCCAACTCCTATCTCTCCGCCGCTAGCACTCGCACGATATGAGTGCTAACACCAATCCATACGGGCCTCGCGGCCCGTGAATGTCATTTGATCGAGGGATTAGACAATGGCAAGCACCAATTTCCGTCCGCTGCACGACCGCGTTGTAGTCAAGCGCGTCGAGTCTGAAGAAAAGACCAAGGGCGGTATCATCATTCCGGACACCGCCAAGGAAAAGCCGGCTGAAGGCGAAGTCATCGCCGTCGGCCCGGGCGCCCGTGACGATAGCGGCAAGCAGGTTGCACTCGACGTCAAGGTCGGCGACCGCGTTCTGTTCGGCAAGTGGTCGGGCACCGAAGTCAAGCTCGATGGCGTCGACCTTCTGATCATGAAGGAAGCCGACATCATGGGCGTTATCGGCTGATCCGAGCCAACCCTATCCATCTCAACTGAAATTCACCAAAGGGCTTAAAGCCCGGGAGTTTTGAACATGGCTGCTAAAGAAATCAAGTTTGGCCGCACCGCGCGCGAAAAGATGCTGCACGGCGTCGACGTCCTCGCAGACGCAGTGAAGGTAACCCTCGGCCCGAAGGGTCGTAACGTCATCATCGACAAGTCCTTCGGCGCTCCGCGCATCACCAAGGACGGTGTATCGGTCGCCAAGGAAATCGAACTGGAAGACAAGTTCGAGAACATGGGCGCCCAGATGGTCCGCGAAGTTGCTTCGAAGACCAACGACATCGCCGGTGACGGCACCACGACCGCGACCGTTCTGGCCCAGGCCATCGTTCGCGAAGGCAACAAGGCCGTTGCCGCCGGCATGAACCCGATGGACCTGAAGCGCGGTATCGACCTCGCCGTTGCAGAAGTCGTCAAGGACCTCGCCGCCAAGGCCAAGAAGATCTCCACCTCCGAAGAAGTTGCTCAGGTCGGCACGATCTCGGCTAACGGCGATACGCAGGTCGGCAAGGACATTGCCGAAGCCATGCAGAAGGTCGGCAACGAAGGCGTCATCACCGTCGAAGAAGCCAAGACCGCCGAAACCGAACTCGAAGTCGTCGAAGGCATGCAGTTCGACCGCGGCTACCTGTCGCCCTACTTCGTGACCAACCCGGAAAAGATGGTCGCTGACCTGGAAGACGCCTACGTCCTCCTGCACGAGAAGAAGCTTTCGAACCTCCAGGCCATGCTGCCGGTGCTCGAAGCCGTCGTCCAGACCGGCAAGCCGCTCGTCATCATCGCTGAAGACGTCGAAGGCGAAGCTCTTGCGACCCTCGTCGTCAACAAGCTGCGTGGCGGCCTGAAGATTGCTGCCGTCAAGGCTCCGGGCTTCGGCGACCGCCGCAAGGCCATGCTCGAAGACATCGCCATCCTGACCGGCGGTACCGTGATCTCCGAAGATCTCGGCATCAAGCTCGAGACTGTCACCCTCGACATGCTCGGCCGCGCCAAGAAGGTCTCGATCACCAAGGAAAACACCACGATCGTCGACGGTGCCGGCCAGAAGTCGGACATCGAAGGCCGTGTTGCCCAGATCAAGGCCCAGATCGAAGAAACCACCTCTGACTACGACCGCGAAAAGCTGCAGGAACGTCTTGCCAAGCTCGCCGGCGGCGTTGCCGTGATCCGCGTCGGCGGCTCCACGGAAATCGAAGTCAAGGAGCGCAAGGACCGCATCGACGACGCGCTGAACGCAACGCGCGCAGCCGTCCAGGAAGGCATCGTCCCCGGCGGCGGTACCGCTCTCCTGCGCTCTTCCACGAAGATCACCGTCAAGGGTGTAAACGACGACCAGGAAGCCGGCATCAACATCGTTCGCCGCGCCCTCCAGTCGCTGGTTCGCCAGATCGCCACCAACGCTGGTGACGAAGCTTCGATCGTTGTTGGCAAGATCCTCGACAAGAACGAAGAAAACTACGGCTACAACGCCCAGACGTCCGAATATGGCGACATGATCGCCATGGGTATCGTCGATCCGGTCAAGGTTGTCCGTACGGCTCTGCAGAACGCAGCTTCGGTTGCCTCGCTGCTGATCACGACGGAAGCCATGATCGCCGAACTTCCGAAGAAGGAAGCTGCCGGCGGCATGCCTGACATGGGCGGCATGGGCGGTATGGGCGGCATGATGTAATAGGGCCTCGCCCTGTTACCATCCATGCGGCTTGAGCCCCGCCGGGAGACTGGCGACGATTGCAAGACATCGTCGCCACATCCGGAAAGAGGCAGAAGGCATTGACGGAAAGGCGGCCCTCAGGCCGCCTTTTCTCGTTCCACCCAAAAACCTTCCGGATCGGGCACCAGAATTCCGAAGAATAATAAGCGAGCCCATATAATTGACGATAGTCAATTTTACTATTGCCAATGCCATTCAACCGGAAAGTCGAGCACACATATTCCCTTATGCTTGGCGCAAACACGCCTGATCAAATCTTTTCTACAGATAAACAAAATTCCAATTTTAACTCAAATCAAACGCAATTAATGCGAGCATCACCACAATTAAACACCTGCTTATCCTATGCAGTAAATGTAGATTTACATTGATTTATATATATCTAAATTTTGATATTATCGTCATTATAAATACATATGAATTTAATAATATTCCCTTCAACTTCAGTCCGTCGTAAATATTTTTTCATTACCCGCACTGAATTCATATACGCAAATCAATATGTATTTCTACCTTGAGAGAGCCAAGGCCGACCAACATCCTCATAGACTTCAGAAAGCTATTCTGATCCTAGCTTTGAAAATATTAAAAATATCCGGCAGAAGAGCACAGTTGCAACGCGGTTCGTTAGTACATATACATCCTATCGGCACTATCTGCTCGCATGAATTCGCAAGATATCGACGTGATACTCTGTACTTCGCCTCAGCCGACCGAACAGGCGCGAGGCGGCGCGGAGGATGACGACGGAGATGGACACCGGTATCAGACAGATCTGGCACAGAGGGACGGCTTGTTTAAGATTGCACATAACAATCTGTCGGCGTCATTCGAGCATCCCGAGCTCGCGTCCCTGAGCGAGGACATGCGCCTGCTCGGGCAGTTCTGCATATCCGAAGCCTGGACAGCCGATCTCAATCACGGCGCCATATATCTCGGGGCACATGCCGCCACGCACCATGGCATCTCGCAAGGTGAATGCGGCCTGCTGACGCTGATGCGCTGCTATGCGTCCTACGACCGCGGCCGCATTCTCGAACTGTTCGAGAGAGCCGCCATGGCCACCTCGTCCTTCTGCTATGCGACGACGATCCCGTCCTCCAAGGGCGGGGGCCAGCCGATATTCTGCATCGGCGAATCCAACGGCTTCCACGACAAGCAGTCCGGCGCCATGGCGGGCATGTTCTTCTTTCCGCTGTTCCGCGTTCACGACGATGCCGTGGCCAACTGAGGCTACCTCAGCCAGCCAAGGTCACCTCGTCATCCGCGCTTGGGAATCTCCAGACCGGCGACGCTCGCCGGGCGGTTTGATGCCCGTGCCACCCAATCCCTGACCGCCACGAAGTCATCCAGGCCCAGCACGTCGCCGGCCTTGTAGAAGACATCGAGGCCGCGCACCCAGGGAAACGTTGCGATGTCGGCAATGGTGTACTCCTCGCCCATCAGCCAGGGCCGCCCCTGAAGGCGCTCCTCCAGCACGGCAAGAAGCCGCCTCGTTTCATCGCGATAGCGCTCCATCGGATAGGGGTTGCCGGCAATCTTGTCGGCGGCGAACTTGAAGAAGTGTCCGAACTGGCCGAACATCGGGCCGACTCCGCCAACCTGGAAAAACACCCACTGGATCGTCTCGTAGCGGCCGATCGGATCGTTCGGCATCAGCCGTCCGGTCTTCTCGGCGAGGTAGATCAGGATGGCGCCGGATTCGAACAGGCCGACCGCATCGCCGTCCGGGCCGTCCGGATCGATGATGGCCGGGATCTTTCCGTTCGGATTGAGCGACAGGAATTCCGCGGACTTCTGTTCGTTGTCGGAGAACGAAACGGCATGGGCTTCGTACGGAAGCCCAAGCTCTTCGAGGGCAATGGAGACCTTCACCCCATTGGGCGTGGGAACGGAATATAGCTGAATGATCCGGGGATTTCGCGCCGGCCAGCGCTTGGAAATGGGAAAGGGTGAAAGTCTGTCCATGGGAAGCTCCGATGATAATCGGACTGCCATATAGGTGGGCGCCACAGCGGAGAAAGAGGGCCGGCGGTCACATTGACTTGAATACCGTCTTCATTTTTCGAACAATATGTAAAGCATCGTGCAGCTATTCATAACGGCCAAAAGAGGGCATCTAATTGGCGACGTTTTAAAGGCGTCGACTTTCAACCAGACGCCACCTTTTGGAGAATTCACGATGTCCTCTGCCAACAGCACCATCCTGCTGATTGCCCGCATTCTTCTGTCCTTCATGTTCATCCTGTCCGGCTTCGGCAAGCTGACCGATCCGGCCGGCACTGCAGGCATGATCACCGGCGCCGGCCTGCCGGCCGCTACGGCACTTGCCTACCTCGCCGGTCTCTTCGAGCTGGTCGCCGGCCTTGCCGTTCTCGTCGGCTTCCAGACCCGCATCGTCGGCTGGGCGCTGGCTCTCTTCTGCGTGTTCACCGCTCTCGTCTTCCATTCGGGCACCGTTGCCATCGACGGCTGGCCGGAAGGCGCGCTCGGCTGGATCAACACGCTGAACCAGATCATGCTGATGAAGAACCTGACGCTTGCCGGCGCCTACATCTTCCTCGCCACCTTCGGCCCGGGCGCCTACTCGCTCGACGCCCGCCGCGGTGCCGCTTTCGCGGCCGCCTGAGGCCAGATCCGGTCTCCTATTAAGACCCAAGACTGGAAAGCCCGCCGCCCCCTGCCGGCGGGCTTTTTCGTGTCAAACAGAAATGCAAGGCCAGATGAAATCCACGGCCGCTGTCACAGCACCGAACGGACGGCGTCCACGATCTTCCCGACCGTCGGATCGTTTTCGTGCTCCGCCTTGCGGGCGCGCACCAGGCAGGCTTCCGACTTCAGGATGACGCCGTCGGAGAGAACCTTCAGGTGGTTGGCCTTGAGCGTCGAGCCGGTCGAGGTGATGTCGACGATGATGTCCGCCTGACCGGCAGCGGGCGCGCCTTCGGTCGCGCCGAGGCTTTCGACGATGCGATAGAGCTGGATGCCATGCTGGCGCGAGAAGAACTGCTGCGTCAGACGCCAGTATTTGGTCGCCACCGTCAGGCGGCGGTGATGGCGGGCACGAAAATCGGCGGCGACATCGCCAAGGTCGGCCATGGTATCGACATCGAGCCAGATTTCCGGCACGGCGACGACGACATCGGCATGGCCGAAGCCGAGACGAGCGCAGAACTCGACCTTGTCGTCTACGGCCGGAATGCCTTCGCGCATCAGGTCCTCGCCGGTGACGCCGAAATCGACGGTGCCGTTGCCGACTTCACGCGAGATTTCGGAGGCCGACAGAAAGGCGATCTCGACATCCTCCCAGCCCTCGACGCGGCCGCGATAGGAGCGGTCATTGCCGACGGCGACGATCTTCATGCCGGCGCGCTCGAAAATCGCCGAGGCGTCGTCCTTCATGCGTCCCTTGGACGGCAGGGCGATGGTGATGGTCATTGGCCCGCTCCCGTCGGTCTGGCGGCTTCGATGCGGTCCAGCCACAGCGAGAAGCCGACGGCGGGAATACGGTCCTTCGCGCCGAGCAGGGTCAGCAGCCGGTCGAAACGGCCGCCGCCGGCCAGAACCGCGTCGCTGCCGGCAACGCTAATCTCGAAGACCAGACCGGTGTAGTAATCCAGCGGACGCCCGAAGGCCGCCTTGTAGCGGATAGCGGCAAGGTCCATGCCGGCATTGGCAAGTGCTGCAATGCGCCGGTCGAAATGATTGAGCGCGGCATCGATCTTCAGCCCGGTCGCCGCCGCGAATTGCGCGAGCGCGGTGGAGGCTTCGGCGAGCGACACATCGAGGCGCAGGAAGGTCTTGAGGATGCCGATCTGCTGGTCGGACAGGTGCGTTTCCGCGAGCGACAGCTTTTCCTTCAACCGCCTTGCGATATCCGCCGGCGCGCGCGACGCATTGGTCGAATAGCCGGTTTCCTGCATCGTCCGGTCGATATGGGCGACAAGCTCGGCGTCATCGCCGGCGGCCAGCATGGCGGCTACGTCATCGCCAAGCCCATCGACCGTTTCGGGCCGTGCCAGCTTCTTCAGCAGTCCGTCGAGCTGCTGCATGTCACCAAAGGCCTGGACGAGCCGCTTCTGCCAGCCACCCGGCAGGCCCAGGGCCTGAACCACGGCCTCGAAGACGGTCTGGTCGCCGATGACGACGGCAAGGGCCGAGGCCGGCAGCAGCGCCTTCAAGATGCGATCGGCATCGGCGATGGAACGGGCGTCGGCACTTGCTATGTCGCCCTCGCCCAGATCCTCGATGCCGGCCTGATAGAACTCATTGGAGCCCTCGCGGCGCTGGCGGAAGACCTCGCCGAGATAGGCATAGCGCTTCGGCGTACCGGTTGCGGTTTCCAGATGCCGCAAGCAGACGGGAATGGTGAATTCCGGCCGCAGGCACAGGCTGGCGCCCGTCTCGCTTTCCGTCATGAAGATGCGCCGGCGAAGGTCTTCGCCGGCAATATCCAGAAACGGTTCGGCCGGCTGGATCACCGGTGTATCGACCCGCTCGGTCTTCAGCTTTTCGAAGAGGGCGAGAAGATCATTGGAGAAGGCGGGAAGGTTGATCAGGGCCATTGGCGGTCTCCCGTGCCAAAGCCCCTCCCCAACCCTCCCCACAGGGGGGAGGGAGCGGGTTGGCGCAAGACGCCAGCCTTACAGCTGAACAAACATAAAAGCGCGAGGCGGGGCCTGAAAGCCCCTCCCCCTTGTGGGGAGGGGGTGGGGAGGGGAAAAACCCTCTCAAACATCATCGCTCAATTCCCCGATCCAGTTGAGGTCGCCCTCGCCCGGTCTTCGGCCTGGTCGGCGAGCATGGCCTTGACCTTTTCGACCAGTTCGGCTTCCGGCACGGTCACCTGGGCGACGCGGGCCTCGCGCCATTCGGCGTTGTCGGTGATTTCGCCGGAGAGGCGCTTGCCCTCGATCAGGTCCTTGATCTGCACGACGCCTTGCGAGCGCTCGTCGCCGCCCTGGATGATGGCGAGCGGGCAGCCGCGGCGGTCGGCGTATTTCAGCTGATTGCCGAACTTTTTCCAGTTGCCCTGGTACATTTCGGCGCGGATGCCTTCATTGCGCAGCGCCTGGGTGAAGCGCTGGTAGCGGCCCATGCTCTCCGCATCGCCATCCATGACGGTGATCAGCACCGGCTCGATGACCTCGGACGCGCCGAGCTTGCCGAGGTTTTTGAGCGCTGTCATCAGGCGCGACACGCCGATGGAGAAGCCCGTCGCCGGGACCGGCTGGCCCATAAAACGCGAGACGAGCCCGTCATAGCGCCCGCCGCCGCCGACCGAACCAAAGACGACCTTCTCGCCTTTTTCGTTGGTGACGTCGAAGGTGAGTTCGGCTTCGTAGACGGGGCCGGTGTAGTATTCGAGGCCGCGAACGACGGAGGGGTCGATCTTGACCCTCGTGGCGTCGTAGCCGGCGCCTGCGACCAATGCGCCGATGAAGTTCAGTTCTTCGACGCCCTCTTCACCCTTGGACGTACCACGCAGAAGCTCTGCCAGTTCTTCGGCGCTTTCAGCGTAATTCTTGATGCCGACAAAAAAGAGGACCTTGGCGATCTGCTCATCGTTCAGCCCCGCACCCTTGGTGAAATCACCGGACTCATCCTTGCGGCCGGGGCCGAGCAAAAGCTTCACGCCCTCGGGACCGAACTTGTCGAGCTTGTCGATGGCGCGCAGGACATTCAGGCGCTGTCCGGCCTTGTCGTCGCCTCCGAGACCGATGGCCTCGAGCACACCATCCAGAACCTTGCGGTTGTTCACCCGGATCACATAGTCGCCGCGCTTGATGCCGAGGGCTTCCAGCGTGTCGGCCATCATCATGCACATTTCGGCATCCGCCTGGACGCCCGGGGCGCCGACGGTGTCGGCGTCAAACTGCATGAACTGGCGGAAGCGGCCGGGGCCGGGCTTTTCGTTGCGGAAGACGTAGCCGGCGCGATAGGTGCGGTAAGGAAGCTGGATCTCGTTGAAGTTTTCCGCGACATGGCGGGCGAGCGGCGCGGTCAGGTCGTAGCGCAGGCTCATCCACTGGTCGTCGTCGTCCTGCAGCGAGAAGACGCCTTCGTTCGGGCGGTCAGCATCGGGCAGGAACTTGCCGAGCGCATCGGTATATTCGAACAGCGGCGTTTCGACCGGATCGAAACCGTAGCGTTCGTAGACTTCGCGGATCTTCGCGGTCATCTCGTTGACGGCGCGGATGTCGGCGGCGCCACGGTCGACGAAGCCGCGCGGCAGGCGGGCTTTGAGCTTCTGGGGCTTCTTGGTCTTGTCGCTCATGGTCGGAAATCCAACTGCAGGATGATACGTCAGCATCGGGTTGATTGTGGCGTTGCTGTAACGGATTGGGCTTTCGCCATCAAGCCCGGAAGGCTGGCGAGGCAGGGCCGCGACTGCTATATTCGGCCGCATTGCCAGGGATTTTGCCGATGAACAAGCGCGTCACGCTCGATATGCCGGAAGAAATGCTCCGCCTCATTGAAAAATATGCGGCCGAGGCGGGTACGAAACCCGATGCCTACATGCTGCATATCCTTGAGGAACGGCTTGAGGACCAGTATTTGCTGGCGCGGGCCCGCGAGGCCCAGCGACAGATCGAAAGCGGAGAGACAGAAGTCGTCAGTGAACAGGAATTCTGGCGTGGTCTGGACGATTGAATACAATCGCTCTGCGCGCAAGCTCGTTGAGAAACTGGATTCACAAACTCGCAAGCGTATTCGATCGTTCCTGCATGACCGTGTCAGCAAACTGGACAATCCCCGCCAGATCGGCTCCGCCCTTCAAGGAGATGAGTTGGGCAATTTTTGGCGCTACCGCGTCGGAGACTATCGGATCATTTGCGATATACAGGACCAGCGCCTGGTGGTGCTGGTGATCGAAGTCGGCCATCGAAGCGACATATACCGATAATGCTTGCCGAAGCCGCTCTCTTTGCCGCCACACTGGCCGTCAGCCCGACGAAGAACGCCGGGGCGATCCATTATTCGGTCAAACTGTGGTCGCGGGCCAAGCGTTGCCGCGGCGCCTGGCGCGAGCATGAGACGCGGACCAAGAATTTCATCCTGAAGAAGATGGCGACGCTGGAGAAGCGGCGGACCGCCGTCGTCCTCGGCTCCGGCCTGTTGCGCGACGTGCCGATCCGGCAGTTGGCGGATGCGTTCGACAGGGTGATCCTCTACGACATCGCCCATCTTGCCAGCGTGCGGCTGATGCTGAAGCTCGGCAAATACCGCAATGTCAGCTGCGTGGAACGGGATCTCTCCGGTTACGACGCCTTGAAGCATGGCCGCGATCTGAGGCCGCTCGCCTTTCTGGAAGACATCGCCGATCTCGACTTCATCGTCTCGCCAAATCTTCTCTCGCAACTCGGCACCGGCGCCGAGCACCGGCTGAAGAAAGAGCGTGATCCCATGCCCGAGGATACCGTCGCGCGCATCCTCGCCGCCCACTGGCAGGGGCTCACCGCCCTGCCCGCCAGCGCCTGCCTCGTCACCGACGTCTCCTATGCGGTGATGGACAGGAGCGGCAAGACACTCTCCGAAGTCGACCTGATGCATGGTGTCGCGCTACCGCCTGCGGAAGACAGCTGGCTCTGGCCGGTCTCGCCCTTCGGCGAGGAAAGCCGCGAGCATGAGTTCGTGCATCGGGTGATTGCGGTTTGAGTGAAAAGGACAAAGGCCCTCTCTGGCCTGCCGGCCATCTCTCCCACAAGGGGAGAGAAGACGTGTGGTGAAGACCTGCTTCAACGGAAAGGCCGGCAATCGGGTTAAGCCCCTCCCCCTTGTGGGGAGGGGTTGGGGAGGGGCAGCGTCAAGTCTCCGACCTCCCTTGCCTCTCCTTATAAACGCGCTACCTTGAACGCGAATGCCGGACCGACGGGAGCGAGTATGTCCGCCCATCACCTGACGACGATCGGTTTCGATGCCGATGACACGCTGTGGCAGAACGAACAGTTCTACCGGCTGACCGAAGGCGAGTTCATCAAGCTGCTCGGCGACTATGCGGAAGGCGAGCACATCGCCAGCCGCCTGCTGGACGCCGAGAAACGCAATCTCCAGCACTACGGCTTCGGCATCAAGGGCTTCACCCT
The DNA here is from genome assembly GCF_052908375.1 of Rhizobium sp. PAMB 3174. NCBI lineage: Bacteria > Pseudomonadati > Pseudomonadota > Alphaproteobacteria > Hyphomicrobiales > Rhizobiaceae > Rhizobium > Rhizobium sp. PAMB 3174. The sequence goes on from NZ_CM128608.1 coordinate 2,790,258, forward strand.
GTCGATGATCGAAACGGCAATCGAGATCACCGAGGGCAACGTGCCGGCACGCACCATCAGCGAGATCCTCGATATCGGCCGCTCGCTCCTCTCCCACCCCGTGGAGACGCTCCCGCATGTGGAAGAGACACTCGCAGCGCTCGCCGGCAAATACATGCTGGTGCTGATCACCAAGGGCGACCTGTTCGACCAGGAACGCAAGCTAGCGCAATCGGGGCTCGGCGACCTGTTCGATGCCGTCGAGATCGTCTCCGACAAGACCGCGGTAACCTATCGCCGCATTTTCGCCGAGACCGGCGACGGGCCGGAACGGGCGATGATGGTCGGCAATTCGTTGAAATCGGACGTGGTGCCGGCGATTGCCGCCGGCAGCTACGGCGTGTTCGTGCCACACGAGTTGACCTGGGTGCTCGAACATGTCGAGCCGCCGCGCGAAGCGCCGCGCTTTCGCGAAATTTCCAATCTCGGCCAATTGCTGCCGCTGATCGCCTCACTCGACTGACCGGAGATCCACATCGCATGCGTTCCTTCCCGGAAATCTACGACCTCGCCATCCAGCGAAAGGGCAGCGCCGACGAGATCGAAGCGCATGTGATACGGCCCAGGACGTCGGCCGAGATCGCCGCCATGCCTGACGACCGCTATCTGGCGCTGATGACGAAATGCATCTTCCAGGCGGGCTTCAACTGGAAGGTCGTCGAGGCCATGTGGCCGGGGTTCGAAGCCGCGTTCGAAGGCTTCGACATCGCCTTCTGCGCGATGCTGCATGACGAGGATTTCGAACGCCTTGTCAGCGACGAACGGATCGTCCGCCACGGGCCGAAGATCAAGGCGGTGCAGGACAATGCCCGGTTTGTCGCCGATCTTGCCGAGGAGCACGGTTCGGCCGGCCGCTTCTTCGCCGACTGGCCGGCAGACGATTATGTCGGACTGCTGGACATTCTCAAGAAGCGCGGCACGCGGCTTGGTGGCAATACCGGGCAGTATTTCCTGCGCTTTGCCGGTGTCGATAGCTTCATCCTGTCGCAAAGCGTCGTCAATCGGCTGATCGCCGAGGGCGTGGTCGACAAGGCGCCGTCGTCAGCCAAGCAGCTGGCCGCCGTGCAGAAGGCCTTCAACACCTGGAAGGAACAGTCCGGCCGGTCGCTGACGGAAATCAGCCGCGTGCTGGCCGTCAGTATCGACTGACGGTCAGCCTCACGGCGTGGCTAGCGCGCGACGTGCGCCGAGCGCCTTTTCCCGGCAGCAGCAGCCTTCGATATGGTCGTTGACGAGGCCCATGGCCTGCATGAAGGCGTAGACCGTCGTCGGTCCGACAAAGGACCAGCCACGCTTCTTCAGGTCCTTTGACAGGCGCACGGAGGCCGGCGTCGTTGGATTGGCCTTCAGCGTCGCCCAGTCCATGGTCGCCGGGCGCTCCTCAGGTTTCGGCTCGAAGCTCCAGAAATAGCGCGCCAGCGTGCCGAATTCGGCCTTCAGGTCGACGGCGCGGCGGGCGTTGTTGATCGTCGAGACGATCTTGCCGCGATGGCGGACGATGCCCTTGTCGGCAAGGCAGCGCTCGATGTCGGAATCGTCGAAGACGGCGACCTTGTGGAAATCGAAACCGGCGAAGGCGGCACGGAAATTGTCGCGCTTGCGCAGGATGGTCAGCCAGGAAAGCCCCGACTGGAAGCCTTCCAGGCAGATCTTCTCGAACAGGCGGATATCGTCGGTCACCGGATATCCCCATTCCTCGTCGTGATAGCGCATGTAGTCGGGAAGACCGCCATACCAGAAGCAGCGGTGATTGCCATCGTCGCCCATGATCAAGCCGTCAGCCGACATTATCGTTCCCTCTTTGTTCGATCCATCGCCGGATTTACCACCGGTTAACGCAGTTTGCAAACCCCGCGGTAACCTTGCGCAAAGGTTTCAGCCTTCGGTGGCATTTTATGAATGGCCCTTAACGAATGCGTTGACCAAAAAGCGGCAGTATCGGGCTTTGAAGGAACCTTGGTTCCCCTGTCGCATTGAGATCATCGAGCAACAAGTAGCGAGTATCCGATGAAGAAGACCATTCTGTGTTTGATGGCAAGCGTCGCTTGCGCCATGTCCGCCCCGGCGAAGGCCGACGACCGTTACCAGAGCCGGCCGCCGGTGATCGTCAGCCCCGACCTCGCCGCCCCGTGGCTGGTGCAACTCGGCGGTCAGGGCGTGCAGCGCCCGCGGGTCTATGCGCGCCAGCCGCAGCGGGCGATCGTCTACAGCAACTCGCTCTACGGCCGGCCGATGAACCGCCAGCCCGCCGCCGGCATGCCGGTGCAGCAGGTCGCCGTGCAGCCGCAAAATCCGGCTCGCCAGCAGATCGCCCCGCAATTCCTGCCCCAGATCGTCTCCTACCAGACGAATGAAAAGCCCGGCACGATCGTCATCGATACGAACCAGCGCTTCCTCTACCTCGTTCTCGACAACGGCATGGCACGCCGCTACGGCGTCGGCGTCGGCAAGGAAGGCTTCGGCTGGAACGGCACGGAGCGGATCACCCGCAAGGCCGAATGGCCGCAGTGGAACCCGCCGAAGGAAATGATCGACCGCGAGGCGAAGAAGGGACACTACCTGCCTGCCCACATGGAAGGCGGCCTTGCCAATCCGCTCGGCGCCCGCGCCATGTATCTCGGCTCGACCCTCTACCGCATCCACGGCACCAACGCGCCCTGGACGATCGGCAACGCCGTCTCGTCGGGCTGCATCCGCATGCGCAACGAGGACGTGACCGACCTTTACGAGCGCGTTCCGGTCGGCACCAAGGTCGTCGTCATCTGACGCGGCCGTCTCGCCACTATTTCCGGCATTCATCGCAATATTCGGTCGTCTGCGGCCGGATATTGTGGTCTTGAGGCCACGTCACGCGTTCACATCTGCTTTATCGTGGCCGTCAAGACTTGAATTGCCTGCGTACATCTGCTGTTTTTTCATGATCAACTGGAGAGGGATTTCATTATGCTGAAGCTATCGACGCTGCTGGCTGCGGCCGCGTTCACCGTAACCAGCCTGTCGGGCATATCGTCCGCCAACGCCCTGACGGTATCAACGCGCACTGCAAGCCCGACGCCGCCGGCCGATGTGGTCATGGTCGCGACCAACCGCAAGGAAGTGAATCCGAAGTTCAAGAAGCAGATCGTCCGCTTCTCGACCACCGAGGCCCCCGGCACCATCATCGTCGATACGAACAACAAGTTCCTCTACTACACGCTCGGCAACAACCGCGCGATCCGCTACGGCATCGGCGTCGGCCGCGAGGGCTTCGGCTGGTCGGGTGTGGTGAAGGTGCGCCGCAAGGCCGAATGGCCCGGCTGGACGCCGCCGCCGCAGATGATCGTCCGCGAGCGCAAGAAGGGCCACATCCTGCCGGCCTACATGCCAGGCGGTGAGGACAATCCGCTCGGTGCCCGCGCGCTCTACCTCTACAATGGCGGTGGCGATTCCGGCTTCCGGATCCACGGCACCAACCAGCCGTGGTCTATCGGCCAGAACATGTCGTCCGGCTGCATCCGGATGATGAACAAGGACGTCACGGATCTCTATGAGCGCGTGGCGCTCGGCACCAAGGTGATCGTCGTCGGCCCGGGTAACCGCCAGGGCAACGTTCAATACGACGACAGGGGCGTCGACATCCTGCGCACGCTGTTCGGCGGCTAACCGCCGCTCACGCCATTCCACAAGAAATCCGAAATGCCGCGGTTTTGATTAAAACCGCGGCATTTTTGCAACCATTCCGCAAATATGGCGGAAACATGGCCAAGTCTTGCTTGCCGGTCCCAAGTTCGAATTTTAGAAATACGTAGAGATTCGATTCGCTATAATTGACGGGACAGTGCCGACGATGATGTTTTCTTCCGCTCTGCGCAAAACTCTTCCTCTTCTATGCTCCACCATGATCCTGCTGCCGGCAGGACATGCGGCGGCTGAAATGCAGTTTTCCGCTTACGGCGGCATCCAGGGCGCACTCGACAGCGACGTCGATGTCAGCGACCAGGCGGATTTCGACGCCAAGTGGGAAGGAAAGTCACTCTCGAAGCTTCCGCCCTATTGGGGTATCCGCGGCCTCTACTGGCTCGATGACTTCGGTTATTCCAACTGGGGTGTTTCGCTCGACTATACCCACGCCAAGGTCTATGCGACCGACGGCACCATGGCATCGGCTGCCGGCGACTGGACGCATTTCGAATTCACCGACGGCCTCAACCTGCTGACGGTCAATGCGATCTATCGCTTCACCGATTTCTCGCCCAGCTGGACGCCCTATGTCGGTGTCGGCGCCGGTATCAACGCCCCGCATGTCGAAGTCACCCGGAACGGAAACAGCACCTTCGAATATCAGCTTGGCGGCGCCGCTTTCCAGGTGCAGGCCGGCATCGACTACAAGTTCAATGACCAATGGTCGATGTTTGCCGAGTACAAGGGAAACTATTCGATGATCGACGTCGATATCGACAACAACGCATCGCTGAAGACCAATATCTGGACCAACGCGGTCAACCTCGGCGTGACCTATCACTGGTAAGGCACACCCGGCCTACATTGAAAGAAGCCCGTCCACAAACATGACGGGCTTTTTTTATCGCTTGGAACAGAGAAGCTTGTCGGATCGCTCGAAGATCGTCGAATAGCGCTTCAGGCGCTTCTCGTTGGTCTTGCGAATGATGACGTCATAGCTGCCGGCTATGCGCTGGCCCAGGGTCTTCGAGACTGCCACCGTGAAATCGACGATGTAGAAGGGCGAATCGCTGTAGCTTTCCTGGATGAAGCGCAGGCGCAGGTCCTTGCCGTCGAACCAGTACTGTTTCAGCAGGTTGCTTTCGAGCCGGATGGTGCGGATTTCGTCGGGCGCATTGACGGTGAAGGTGGCCGCGCCGCGCAGATGGATGAGCCCCTGCCCCGGCTCTTCCGAGAAGCCGACATCGAGCGACAGGCGCAGGTCCTTGTCGTCATTGGCACAGTTGAAGCGGTCGTCCGCAAATGCCGGCACCCGTGCCAGAACCACGCATGCGAGCAGAAATGTGATCCAGAATTTCGTCACGATTCTCGCCTCCCATCAAGTTCGAGCCTCAGAACGTAACACTCGCTATATCACGATTTTCTTAATCTTTCCGGACTTTTACCTCCATATGCCCAGTCCAGCAACTCTACCGTGTGAACGATGGGAACGTTCGCAGCAGATGCAATCTGTGTGATGCAGCCGATATTGCCGGCAGCGACGACATCCGCCTTCAAGGCCTGAAGATTACGCACCTTGCGCGCCTTCAACTTTTCCGAGATATCCGACTGCAGGATGTTGTACGTGCCTGCGGAGCCACAGCACAGATGTGCCTCGGCCGGGTCGCGCACGGCAAACCCCGCGCGCTTCAGGAGCGCCTTGGGCGCGACGGTGACTTTCTGCCCATGCTGGAGCGAGCAGGCCGAGTGATAGGCGACGGTGACGCCGGACTGCGGTTGTTCGGGAAGGTCCAGTGTCGCCAGATATTCCGTGATGTCCTTGGCAAGCGCCGAAACCCTTGCCGCCTTTTCGGCATAGGCCGGGTCGAGGCGGAGCATGTGGCCGTAATCCTTGATCACCGTGCCGCAGCCGGATGTGGTGACGATGATCGCGTCGAGCCCGCCCGCCTCGATCTCCCGCGTCCAGACGTCGACATTGCGGCGGGCATCGGCAAGGGCTGCCTCCTCGCGTCCCATGTGATGAACGAGCGCGCCGCAGCACCCCTCGCCCTTCGGCTCGACGACCTCGACGCCAAAGCGCGTCAGCAGGCGGATCGCGGCGGCATTAATGCCGGGATCGAGCACCGGCTGGGCGCAGCCGCCGAGGATTGCCACCCGCCCCCGCGTGACGCCGGCGGCGGCATGGTTGCCGCGCGGCGCGGCCGCTTGCGGCCCCGCCTCCGGCGCCAGCCGCAGCATCGCCGCCATCGGCTTCAGCGGCGCAATGCGATCGAACAGCCCGGCAAATGGGCGCGCCAGCCGGGCAAGGCTCAGCGCGGCGCGAAAGCGGGCCGGATAGGGCAGGACGAAGGCAAGAAGAGAGCGGATGAGCCGCTCCGACAGAGGCCTGCGATAGGTCTTCTCGATATGAATGCGGGCGTGATCGACCAGATGCATGTAGTCGACGCCGGAGGGACAGGTCGTCGTGCAGGCCAGGCACGACAGGCAGCGGTCGATATGGGTGACCAGTTCCTTGTCCGCCGGCCGGCCGTTTTCCAGCATGTCCTTGATCAGGTATATGCGGCCACGCGGGCTGTCGAGTTCATTGCCGAGCGTGACATAGGTCGGACAGGTCGCCGTGCAGAAGCCGCAATGCACGCATTTGCGCAGGATGGCCTCGGATTCGGCGACATGCGGATCCAGCAACTGTTCGGGCGTGAAATTGGTCTGCACGATAACTCCGGTGTTGGAGGACTGCCCTTTTCAGAGGATCCAGGCTTGCGGATTGGCGATCGGCTCATCATTGCCGGCCTTCTGCAGACCGACGACGCAACGGGCGATCATCCAGACGGCCGTCAGCACGAACAGCAGGATGCCGATGAAGACGAAGGTCAGCACCAGCGAGACGAGGCTGAACAGAAGACCGATCCAGAAGGTGCGGATCTGCCAACTGTAGTGACTCTCGACCCAGCCGCCGGCCTTGCCGCGGTTGAGATAGGCGATCACCACGCCGATCAGCGGCGTGATGCCGACGATGAAGCCGAAGAGGTAGAGAACGTAGACCAATTGCACATTGGCCTTGCCCGGCTCGAGAAGCCCCTTCGAGTCCGGGAACGCCTGTCCGTTTTCACTCATCGCAAGTCTCCCTTTCCATTGTCCATCACGCAGCTGCAAGGGCGGTCTTCAGCGCCATCTTGCCTGGATTGAAGATGCCGCCGGGGTCGAACTTCAGGCGGATCGCCTCTTCCAGAACCGCAACCGCGCTGTCGCGCGGCTCGAACGCGGCGATGCCCACGCGCATCCCTTCGGCGGCGCGCACAAGTGTCGCATGACCGCCGCCGACGCTACGAATGCCGGCACGCACGAGGTCGGCCTCGATTCCGGCCTCCATGCGCATCCAGACGAGACCGCCCTGCCAGTCGTAAAAGGCATCGATGCCCGCTTCGAGGCGAAGGGCTGCGACCAGCTCATGCCCCCTGCTCGGCGCAACGGAGACCCGCCAGACGGGTTTTTGCGAACCATCCGCATAGGGCGAGACATTGGCAATCGCCTGCCAGAGAGCAAGGCTCGGTTCACGGCCAAGCCGCCGCACAGGGCCTAGAGCGGACATGGCAGAGACGAGCTTTTCCGCCCGCGCCTCGACGGAGCTTGGGAGACCCTCCAGACGCAGGACAGTCGCGCCGCCTGACGACAGGCCGAGCTCGCCGTAGCGCCAGGCAACGGTCGGCGGCAGGTGCGCGGCGCCGGAGACTTCGACCGGCAGCGCCATGGCGGCCGCCATCGCAGCCGTCGCCTGCTCGTCGTCCAGATCGTCCACGACAATGGTTTCCACGGCCTGCGGACGCGGCAGGACCTTGAAGGTGACTTCGGTCATGATGCCGAGCGTGCCGTAGGAGCCGGCCATCGCCTTGACGAGATCGAGGCCGGTGACGTTCTTCATCACCCGGCCGCCGGCCTTGACGGCTTCGCCGCGACCATTGACGAAACGAACGCCGAGAAGCGCATCGCGCGCCGCACCGGATACGAAGCGGCGCGGACCGGAGACGTTTGCAGCAAACAGGCCGCCGATCGTCGGCTCGCCATCGGTCCCCATCAACGGGCGATGGTCGACCGGCTCGAAGGCCATCATCTGGCCGGCCTCGGCGAGCGCCGCCTCGATCTCCACGATCGGTGTTCCGGATTTCGCGGTCAGCACCATTTCCGACGGATTGTAGGAGACGATGCCGGAGAGGCCGGTCGTCGTCAGTGAGGCATCGGCGCGCACCGGATTGCCGAAACCGGAACGCGTGCCGCCGCCCCGGATCGCCAGCGTTGTCCCGCTCGCGGCATGGCTGCGAACGATGTCGGCGACTTCAATCTCGGTCGTCGGTGTCAAAGGCGCGCTCATGCCGCGCTCCTTCCATCCAGCGGGAAGACCTTGGACGGATTGAGCAGCCAGTCCGGATCGAAGGCGGCGCGCACGGCCATCTGCTGGTCGAGATCGATATCCGTATACTGGTGGCGCATGAGGTCGCGCTTTTCGATGCCGACGCCGTGTTCGCCGGTCAGGCAGCCGCCGGCATCGACACAGAGTTTCAGGATCTCATTGCCGGCCTGCTCGGCGCGGGCCGCGTCTTCGGGATCGTTGATATTGTAGAGGATCAGCGGATGCATGTTGCCGTCGCCGGCGTGGAAGACGTTGGCGACGCGCAACCCCAAGCCGTCGGTGATTTCCGAGGTCTTCTTCAGCACGTAGGAGAGCTGGCTCAGCGGCACCGTCCCGTCCATGCAGATGTAATCGGCAATGCGGCCGGTCGCGCCGAAGGCGGATTTCCGGCCCTTCCAGATCAGCGCCGCCTCGGTCGCCGACTGGCATTCCTTGACGACCTTGACGTTGTGCCGGCCGGCAATCACCACGATCTCCGCGAGCATGGCATCCATTTCCTTCTCCGAGCCCTCGACCTCGATGATCAGCAGCGCGCCGACATCGAGCGGATAGCCAGCATGGGCGAAGGCCTCGCAGATTTCGACCGCCCGCTTGTCCATGAATTCGATCGCGACCGGGATGATGCCCGTTCCGATGATATCGGCCACGCAGGAGCCCGCCTCCTCCGACGTCTCGAAGCCGAAGAGAACCGGGCGGGCGCCTTCGGGCTTTGCAATCAGGCGGACCGTCGCCTCGGTGACGATGCCCAGCTGCCCTTCCGAACCGCAAACGAGGCCGAGCAGGTCGTAGCCGCCGGCGTCGAGATGCTTGCCGCCGAGTTCGATCACGGTGCCGTCGACCAACACCATCTTGACCCCGAGGAGATTGTTGGTGGTCACCCCGTATTTCAGACAGTGCGCGCCGCCGGAATTCATGCCGATATTGCCGCCGATGGTGCAGGCGAGCTGCGAGCTCGGATCCGGCGCGTAGAAGAAGCCTTCCGCGGAAACGGCTTCGGAAATGTTGATGTTGGTGACGCCCGCCTGCACCGTCGCCGTGCGGTTGGCGAGATCGACGTCGAGAATGCGGTTCATCTTGGAGAGGCCGAGAACGACCGCGTCCTCCTGCGGGATCGCACCGCCCGACAGTGAAGTGCCGGCACCGCGCGGAACGACGGGAATGCCGTAGCGGTGGCAGTATTTCATCACGGCGGAGACCTGCTCTGTGGTCTGCGGCAGGGCGACGGCGAGCGGCACGCGGCGATAGGCGATGAAGGCGTCGGTCTCGAAGGGCACGAGTTCGCGCGCCTCGTGGACCAGACATTCCGGCGGCAGGAGATCGGCAAGATCGCCGACGATGATGTCGCGCCGCGACAGCACCGACGCCTTCGGCTCCAGAAATCCGATTGCGCCTGTCATGATCTTCCTCCCTTGTCCGTGTGCCGCAGATTGCCCCGAAGCAGCGCCGGTGACAACCGGTCAAAAGCGGCATGACCATCTACGGACAGCGATTGGTAATCTTTCTTTACCACTTCACTCAATCCTCCACAAATGCTAATCATTTATTCCAATCTGGAAAAGATGGCGGCGATTGATGACGAATCTCGAAGACCTGGACGCGTTCGTCCGTGTTGCGGCGACGGGCAGCATGTCGGCGGCAGGCCGCATTCTCGGGCTCTCGCCGGCGGTGATTTCCAAGCGTATCAAACGGCTGGAGGAGCGGCTCGGCACAAGGCTTTTCCAGCGCACCACCCGGCAGATCGCCCTGACCGAAGCCGGCAAGGGCTATCATGACCGGGTGACGGCCATCCTCGCCGATCTCGAAGACGCCGAAGCCTTCGCCTCGGGCCGGTCCAGCGAGATGCACGGCACGCTGAAGATCTCCGCGCCGACGTCGTTCGGGCGCATGCACATCGCGCCGCATCTCAAGGGCTTCATGGAACGCCATCCCGGCATCTCGATCCAGCTGACGCTGACCGACGAATTCACCGATATTGTCGGTGGCGGTTTCGATCTCGCCATCCGCATTGCCGAACTGAGCGATTCGAGCCTTGTCGCCCGCCGGCTGGCGCCGGTGCGGCGCATACTCTGCGCCTCACCGGATTATCTCGCCATTCACGGGACGCCGAAGACAATCGAGGAACTGAAGACGCATGCCTGCCTGCCGGCCCACAACAATGACAGCTGGCGGCTCGAAGGACCGGACGGCCCGGTGGTGCTGCGCCCGGAAGGCAAGCTGGTGACCAATTCCAGCGAGGTGATCCGCGAGGCGGTGATCGGCGGTCTCGGCATCGCGCTCAGATCCACCTGGGATATCGGCCCCGAACTGAAGGCCGGGCAAATCGTGCAGGTGCTGCCCGGTTACGAGAGCTCGCGCAATGTGGCGCTGTCGGCGGTCTATCCAAGCCGCGAATTCCTGCCACAGAAGGTGCGTGCCTTCATCGACTATCTCGCAGCGCTTTACGGTCCCGCGCCCTATTGGGACCGGTAAGACAGCAGTTGACCGCGACCGCGATGCTTGTCCTGACGGGGCGGAGGGACTAAACAGGGCTGGCTTTTCGCCGCGCCCCGCAGCTTATTTTTCCAGGGCGGCCCTTGCTCCGGTCGTCGCGTAAAACACGGTTCCATTTCATGCCTGCCATTCCCGATACGCTCCCGACGATCCACGCCCCTCGCGAGGGCATCTGGCTCAAGGGCGACTGGCACCTGCATTCCCGCCACAGCACGGATTCCACCAACAATCCGATCGGCAAGATCATCGCGTTTGCCGAGCGCACCGGCTTCGACTATCTGGTGGTGACAGACCACGACGTGCATGTGAACGGCGCGGTCGCCAGCCACACCTGGGCCGATCCGGAGTATCGGTCCGACCGGCTTCTCCTGCCCTATGGCGGCGAACTGACGGCACCGCGCGGCCATATCAACATCCTTGCGAGCGAGCCCTACGACCATCAGGCGGTGTTCGATGCCCGCAACGCCCGCGACTGGGATCTTCTGGCCCTGAAGAAAAAACTGGGTATTCACTTCTCCGCAAATCACCCCAGCACCAAGAACCACTACGGCTACTCCTTCGACATCGCCGATTCGGTCGAGATCTGGAACGGCAGTACCTGGCCCAAGAACATTCCGGGGGTGCGGATCTGGGACGACATGCTGCTCTCCGGCCGAATGCTCGGCGCACGCGGCGGCAGCGACGCCCACCACGGCGTTCCGGACCGTCCGGAACTGACGACCGCGCTCAGCGTCGAGGCGACCGCGAATTATGTCGGGACGCCGACCACCTGGATCTTCGCCCGCGAACGCACGAAGGAAGCCCTGTTCGAGGCGCTGGAGGCAGGCCGCGCCTCCATCAGCGCCAACCCGTTCAATCCGCGTGTCGAACTGCATGCCGACCTCGACGGTGACGGCATCATGGAACTCGGCATGGGCGACAATGTGAAGCCTTCCGGCGGTCCGGTCACATTCGAGGTACGGCTGATCGGCGGCGGCATCAGCGGCGTGCGCTATACCGTGAAGGTCATCAAGAACCGCCAGGATTTCGCCGTCCTGACCGCCGATCCGGAAACGCAGACGGTGCGCTTCGTCGACACGCCGGCTATCGGGGAGCGAAGCTATTACCGTGTGGAGATCGAAGGACCGCAGACGCCCTATCCGGACGTGCCGAACGCGATGGCGCTCAGCGGCAACAAGGTGGCGCTCTCCAATCCGATCTACTTCAACTACGATCCGGCCTTCTGACGCCTTCCAAACTCAGTGCCCGTCTTCCGCATGGCTCCGGCGAATGCGACGCACTGTCCACCAGATGAGGGCGACGACGAAGGGAACGGCAATCGCGGTGACGGTCGTGTAGTGGAACGGCGCGCCCATCTCCTCCGCGCCCTTGGCGAGATAGCCGACCAAGCCGATGACATAATAGGAAACGGCGGCGACAGAGAGGCCTTCCACCGTCTGCTGCAGGCGAAGCTGCAGGTTGGCCCGCCGGTTCATCGAGGCGAGCAGGTCGCTGTTCTGGCGCTCCAGTTCGACATCGATCCAGCTGCGCAGGAGCCCTGTGGCGCGGTAGAGCTTGTTGGAAATGCTTTCCTGGCGGTCCTCGACCGAGCGGCAGGTCCGCATGGCCGGCGCGAGCCGCCGTTCGAGAAAGGACCCCAGCGTCTCGAAACCGGAAACCGGCGTTTCGCCGAGTACCTTCGTGCGCTCCTGCACGATGCCGTAATAGGCCTTGCTGGCGCCGAAGCGATATAGGCTCAGCGCCGAATTCGCCTCGACCTCGGAGGCGAGCCGCGTGATGTCGCCGAGCATCTGGTCGGCCTCCTCGCGCGCATCTGTCTTCATGCGCTGCGTGATCTGCGTCAGCTCGTCCTCGATGCGGCGGATATCGCCCGACAGCGACTGGGCGAGCGGCAGGCCGAGCATCGCCAGCGTGCGGTAGGTCTCTATATCGAGGAGGCGCTGGACCAGCGCGCCGCGCCCTGCCTCCGTCAGCCCCTTGTCGATGACCAGGATCTGCGTGAGGCCGTCTCCGTTCTGGTGAAAATCGGTGAGGATCGTCGCCTGCCCGTCCTTGACCTCACTGTGGCAGAGGCTCGCGGGATCGAAGATCGCCAGCGCCTGCTTCAGAGCCTCGCCTTGCGGGCGAAGCTCCAGACGGATGCCGGAAATCAGCGAACCGGGTGCCGTGAAGCCGTCGCCGAACGGATGAACCGGAACATCTGCGCCAAACGACTCCGGAACGGGACAGTCCCAGAACCAGGTGGAAAACTCCGTGTGCTTCTCCCAGCGCAGCGTCCCCTGCCCCCACGGCATCGAATAATGGCTGGCATCACGCACCGGCGGCGTCGCCCCGCGGCTCTTGGCAAGCTCGCTCAATGCCGTGTGATGAACGACCGATCCGCCGTCCATCATGAAGGCGAGCTGGAAGATCACCCGTGGCGAGCTGACAAGTGCGTATGGCCGGGCGTGAATCTCGCCCAGAGCCCTGGCACGCTCCGGCGCGGCTGGAAAGGCAAACTTGCGATCGGCCATGAATTTCCCCTCATCGGCTCTTTCATCCTCCTACTACAAACCGACGCCGGAACAATTGTCGATCTCGGGATCTTTATTATTGCATATATATAATTTTCAATATCTATTGGAGCCAGACACTGCAACACCGCGCTGCATCGCCGGCACCTTCACGGTGCCAAGCTCGACAAGGGAGTTCCTATCATGAGAATTGCACAGCTTGCCATTGCGGCTCTATTGCCGGTGGCGTTGTGGAGCCCGGCGCTCGCCAATGACTTTACCGATTTCGAAGCGGCGATGCGCACCGCCTATGGCGACTACAGGACAGCATTGTTCATGACCAACATGGGCAAGGCTGCGGAATCAGCCAAGGCCGTCTCCAAGTTCTCGTCGGAATGGACCGCACTGAAAGACCGGCCCGCACCGCCGCAATATGCCGACGACGTGCGTTATGGCGAGACGATGTCCGCCATCGTCACCATTGCCAGCGCGGCAGAAGAAAAGATCGCGGCCGGCGCACTGCCAGAGGCCCACGAGGCCCTCGAAGGCATACGCGATCAGATTGGCGACATGCATATCCGCAACGGCCTGTTCGGCATCTCAGATCGGATGAATGCCTATCACGCCCGCATGGAAGAGGTGATCGGAAAACCCGACATGTCGCCGGAGGAAGCCCATGAAGAGGCTGCCGTGCTCGAATACCTGCTGAGTGATATCGCCGCCCATCCCCCTGCCGACGTCGATGACAGCTTTGCAGCGCTGCTCGCATCCGTCGAAGACAGCCTTGCCAAACTGGAAAGCGCCGGCGATGCGGCTGCCGTGCGTTCGGCGATCGATGGACTGAAGGCGCCCTACTCCAAACTCTTCCTCAAGTTCGGCTGATCGGTCGGCCTTGCCGCGAGGAAACGACATCCTCGCGGTAAGTGGACAAAAAGATTGACCACTTCTCCGGTCTGCTGCTACTTCTTGGCTCATCAGGAAGGATGCCATGTCGGATATCGGACCCTTTGCCCGCATTTCGCCGATGAAGACCGCCGACGAGGTGGTGCAGCAGATCGAGCTTCTGCTGCTCGACGGCGTGCTGCGCGACAGCGAGAAGCTGCCGGGCGAACGCGAACTGGCGCAGATGCTCGACGTCTCGCGACCGATCCTGCGGCAGGCTCTGAAGGAACTCGAGGCGCGCGGGTTGCTCATCAGCCATCACGGCGGCGGCACCTATGTGGCCGATATCATCGGCGAAGTGTTCTCGCAGCCGCTGATGGATCTCATCGGCCGGCACAGCCATGCGGCGCTCGACTATCTCGAATACCGGCGCGAACTTGAAGGCCTGACGGCGGAACTGGCGGCCAAGCGGGCGACCGCCACCGACCGGGCACTGCTGGAGCGGATCGTCGCCGACATGAAGGCGGCGCATGAGCGCGGCAATTTCGACGACGAGCTTCGCGCCGACGTGGAGTTCCATTCGGCGATCGGCGAAGCGGCCCACAATCTCATCCTGCTGCACACGCTGCGCGCCTGCTACAAGCTCTTGAACCGCGGCATCTTCTTCAATCGGCAGGCCGTGTTTTCCTTTGCCGACTATCGGGAGAAGCTTCTGGCGCAGCATGTGACGATCTGCGACGCCATCCTCGCCGGTCGTCCGGAGGCGGCCAAGGCGGCGGCCCAGGCGCACATAGATTTCGTAATCAACGCGGTCCGCGAAAGCGAGCGGGCCGGCGAATGGGACCGCGTTTCACGTCTGCGCATGCTTTCGCGCGGCGCGGCGCACGACACGCAAGACGGAAAAGGACGGATGACCAGCGATGGCTGAAACGCATGACATGCAAGCGGATGCACGCAAACCGCAGGTGGGCCTTTTCGCCACCTGTCTCGTCGACCTGTTCCGCCCGACGGTCGGCTTTGCGGCCGTCAAGCTGATCGAGGATGCCGGCTGCGAGGTGCATGTGCCGATGGCGCAGACCTGTTGCGGCCAGCCGGCCTACAATTCCGGCGACCGGGCCGATACGCGGGCGATTGCCGAGCAGGTCATCGAGACCTTCGAAGGCTTCGACTATATCGTCGCGCCGTCCGGCTCCTGTTCCTCCATGCTGAAGAAGCATTATCCCGGCCTGTTCAAGGGCGATGCCAAATGGGAAGCGCGCGCTTCCGCTTTTTCAGCCAAGGTATTCGAACTCGTCTCCTTCCTCGCCGACGTCATGAAGGTCAAATCCGTCGACGCGGCCTTCGACGGCTCCGTCACCTATCACGACAGCTGTTCGGGCCTGCGCGAGCTCGGCATTTCGAAGCAGCCGCGCGATCTTCTGACGTCAGTGGACGGCCTGACGATCAACGAGATGAAGGACAGCGACGTCTGTTGCGGCTTCGGCGGCACGTTCTGCGTGAAGTATTCCGATATCTCCAACGCCATCGTTTCAAAGAAGACCACCAACATCGATGCCTCCGGCGCCGATGTGCTGCTGGCCGGCGACATGGGCTGTCTCATGAACATGGCCGGCAAGCTGAAGCGGGAGGGCTCGAAGATCGAGGTCCGCCATGTCGCCGAGGTGCTGGCCGGGATGACCGACACGAAACCGATTGCAGGACAAGCCAAATGAAGCTGACCTCGCCGCAATTCAAGGAAAACAGCGCCAGGGCGCTCGCCGACGAACAGCTGCAGAAGGCGCTGCTCAACGTCCAGAAGGGCTTCATCGGCAAACGCGCGGCGGCGGCGGCCGACCTGCCGGAATTCGACGCGCTGCGCGACAACGCCCGCGAGATCAAGAACCACGTGCTCGGCCATCTCGACCTCTACCTGGAGGCCTACGAGAAGAAGGTGACCGAGGCCGGCGGCCACGTGCACTGGGCGGAAACGGCCGAAGAGGCCCGCGAGATCATTCTCGCCATCTGCCGCAAGCGGAATGCGAAGACGGTGACCAAGGGCAAGTCCATGATCACCGAGGAGATCAATCTCAACGAGTATCTGGAAGAAAACGGCATCGTGCCGGTCGAGACCGACCTTGGCGAATACATCATCCAGCTGCGGGGCGAGCATCCGAGCCACATCATCGCGCCGGCCGTGCATCTCAACAAGGAACAGGTCGAAGGCGACTTCCGCCGCGTCCACACGCATTTGCCCGAGGCGCGTGACCTGACGGAGCCGACCTCGCTTCTCTCCGAGGCCCGGGAGGTTCTCCGCAAGCGCTATTTCGAGGCCGATGTCGGGATTACCGGCGCCAATTTCCTGATTGCCGAGACAGGCTCCTCCGTGATCGTCACCAACGAGGGCAATGGCGATCTCACCCAGTCGCTCGGCAAATGCCACATCGCCGTCGCCTCGCTTGAAAAGATCGTGCCGACGCTCAACGACTGCGCCCAGATCCTGCGATTGCTGGCGCGCTCGGCGACGGGCCAGGACATGTCGGTCTACACCACCTTTTCCACGGGTCCGAAGCGACCGGAAGACGAGGACGGGCCCGAGGAATACCATGTCGTGCTGCTCGACAACGGCCGCTCGGCGATGCTTGGCACCGAATTCCAGGAAATGCTCCGCTGCATCCGCTGCGGCGCCTGCATGAACCACTGTCCGGTCTATCACGCCGTCGGCGGCCATGCCTACGGCTCCGTCTATCCCGGCCCGATGGGCGCGGTGCTGACCCCGTCGCTGAACGGCATCGACAAGGCCGGGCATCTTCCGAACGCCTCGACCTTCTGCGGGCGCTGCGAAAGCGTGTGCCCGATGCGCATTCCTCTGCCGAAGATGATGCGCAACTGGCGGGAACGTGAGTTCGAGCGGCATCTGACGCCGTCGGCCGCCCGCTACGGCCTCGGCCTCTGGGCGTTCTTTGCCCGCCGGCCGAAACTCTACCGCTTCGCCGTCTCCTTCGCGATGCCGGCGCTGTCGCTTCTCGGCGGCACCGGACGCCGCATCCGCTCGCTGCCTCTAGCCGGCGGATGGACGAAGTACCGTGATTTTCCGGCACCCGAAGGCCGCACCTTCCTGCAGGAATGGGCACAGCGCGAAAACAGGAAGCAGGAGGCAGGCCGATGAACGCCCGCGCCAATATTCTCACCAAGGTGAAGAAGTCGCTCGGCGCGCCGGCGGATGACGGCACGCGCGCGGCGACCGTTTCCGAACGCATCAAGGACGCGCCGACCGGCATCCTGCCCGCCCGCGCGCAGCTGCCGGACGAGGAACGCATCGCGGTCTTCGTGAAATATGCGGAGAAATACAACGCGACCGTCGCGCGGATCGGCTCGATCACCGATCTGCCCAAGGAAGTCAGCACCTACCTGAAATCGCGCAACCTGCCGGCATCCGTGCGCATGGGCGCCGATCCGCTGCTGACGGGCGCCGGCTTCGACAGCGAGCGGACACTCGAGATCAAGAGCGGGCCGTCGGACGGTTCCGACCTCGCCGGCGTCAGCCATGCGCGGGCCGCAATCGCCGAAACCGGAACGCTCGTCCTCGCCTCGGGACCGGACAATCCGGTGACGATCACCTTCCTGCCCGAACACCACATCGTCGCCGTTAAGGCGAGCGATATCGGCGCGACGATGGAAGAGGCTTTCGAGGGTATCCGCCAGACCTATGGCAAGGGGACGATGCCGCGCACGGTCAACATGGTGACCGGTCCGTCGCGATCCGGCGACATCGAGCAGACCATCCTGCTCGGCGCCCACGGTCCGCGCGCCCTGCACATCGTGATCGTCGACTAGGCGGGAAACCCGGCCGATACAGTCTTTTTTTGGCAATTCGCGGACTGTTTGTACGCGAAGCATTGATTATATACTCCAGTGTCACACAATCTCTGCATTGTAGAGATGCTTATCACGATGATTCGTCACGTCAGCGCTGAAAGGCAGGAAGAGTGAACCTCTGGGAACGCATAGCGTCCGACATCCATCTGATGGTGCGCCGTCCGGCGCGCCTGCAATTCGCAGCGCTGTGCTATCGATGGAAGAAGAAGAAGCCGGAACTGGAGGTCCTGCTGATCACCAGCCGGGACACCGGTCGCTGGGTCATTCCCAAGGGCTGGCCGATGGCCGGCAAGAAGGCGCATACGGTCGCGGAACGGGAGGCCTTCGAGGAGGCCGGCGTTTCGGGCAAGGCGAGCCGCGAACCTCTTGGCTACTACACCTACATGAAGGGCCTCAACAGCGGACTGAAAGTCAGCTGCAAGGTGCAGGTGCATGCCGTCGAGGTGGACGGCATGATGAAGAACTATCCCGAAAAAGGCAGCCGGACCCTGGAATGGGTAAGCTGCCGTGAAGCCGCGACGCGGGTTCAGGAGCCCGAGCTGAAAAAGCTGCTCATCGATTTCGAGCAGGAGATTGCGGACCGCACGACACAGAAAAAACGTGTCCTGCAGGCCTGACGGGCGAAAATCAGCACTGTCACAAGACTGTCATATTGCGCTTTGGCGTCACTGACGGTAGGCGAAGGCCTCACTTTTGGAGATGCCGCATGGCCAATTCTAAGCCGCGACTGGAAAAACTGACGCTCGACAAGGATCTCGACAAGATCACCCATGTCGAGGCGGCCACGCATTTCGTCTCGAAGTCGCTGGTCGCGCCCGGCATCGCGCTCATCTTCCTGATCCTGGCCATGCTGTTTGCCGCCGTCTTCGTCGGCAAGGGCGAAAGCTCGCTGATCATGATCGCGGCGGCAGCGCTCGGCGCCTACATGGCGATGAACATCGGCGCCAACGACGTGACCAACAATGTCGGCCCGGCCGTCGGTTCCCGGGCGATGAGCATGACGCTGGCGCTCGTCGTCGCCGCTGTCTTCGAGACAGCCGGCGCGCTGATTGCCGGCGGCGACGTGGTCTCGACCATTTCCAAGGGCATCATCGACCCGTCGCTGATCCCAACCGCCGACATGTTCATCTGGGCGATGATGGCGGCGCTCCTGTCGTCGGCGCTGTGGGTCAACCTCGCCACCTGGATCGGCGCGCCGGTCTCGACCACGCATGCGGTCGTCGGCGGCGTGATGGGCGCGGGTATAGCCGCCTCCGGCTTCGGCACGATCAACTGGCAGTCCATGTCGGCGATCGCGGCAAGCTGGGTGATTTCGCCCTTCCTTGGCGGCATCATCGCCGCGCTGTTTCTCGCCTTCATCAAGGAATTCATCATCTACCGCGAAGACAAGATCGAAGCGGCGAAGAAATGGGTTCCGGTGCTGATCGCCGTCATGACCGGCGCATTCACCGCCTATCTGTCGCTGAAGGGCCTCAACCACCTGATCTCCATCTCGCTTGGCATTGCCGCGCTGATTGGCCTCGTGGCCGGCGGCATCGGCTGGGCGGCATCCGTGCCGCTCGTCGCGCGGCAGGCGCGCGGCCTCGAGAACCGTAACCAGTCGCTGCGCAAGCTCTTCCAGATTCCGCTGATCTTCTCGGCCGCCCTGCTGTCCTTTGCGCACGGTGCCAACGACGTCGCAAACGCCATCGGACCGCTATCAGCCGTCGTGCATGCGGCCGAGGCAAACGAGATTTCGGCCAACGTCAACATTCCGCTCTGGGTCATGATCATCGGCGCGATCGGGATCTCGATCGGCCTGCTGCTGTTCGGGCCGCGGCTGATCCGTCTTGTCGGCGAGCAGATCACCAAGCTCAATCCGATGCGCGCCTTTTGCGTGGCGCTGTCGGCGGCGCTGACCGTCATCGTCGCCTCCTGGCTCGGACTGCCGGTCTCCTCTACCCATATCGCCGTCGGTGCCGTTTTCGGCGTCGGATTCTTCCGTGAATGGTACACCAAGAACTCCAAGCGCCGCGCCGCCTACATCCAGATGAAGGCCGGCAAGCCGGAATCGCTCAAGCAGCCCTCGGAAGAGGAAATCCGCCGCCGCTATCTCGTGCGCCGCTCGCACTTCATGACCATCGTCGCCGCCTGGATCATCACGGTGCCGGCCTCGGCCTTGCTTGCCGCCGTCATTTACTGGATACTTGCCTCCATCGCCGTCTGAACCAGACATCCATCACCGATCGCCGGAGCATCCCATGCGCGCCAATTTCCGCATGCAGCGGCTGTTTGTCGACGCCCCCCTTGCCGCCGCAACACCGGTCGAAGCCGATTCCGCCCAGTTCAACTATCTCGCCAACGTGCTGCGGATGGGCGACGGGGCGGAGATCCTGCTGTTCAACGGCCGTGACGGCGAATGGAAGGCGGAGCTCTCCTTTCCGACGCGCAAGCGTATTCTGCTGTCTCCCAAGGAGCAGACGCGGCCGCAGCCGGATGCCTCCGACCTCCATTATCTCTTCGCGCCGCTGAAGGTCGGGCGCATGGACTATCTCGTGCAGAAGGCCGTCGAAATGGGGGCCGGGACGCTGGTCCCCGTCATGACCCAGCATGTGCAGGGCAAGATCCACTCGACCGACAAGCTGAAGGCGAATGTCGTCGAAGCGGCCGAGCAGTGCGGGATCCTCTCCATTCCGGCGGTCGAGGAGCCGGTGAAGCTCTCGGACCTGCTGGACGGCTGGGACAAGAGCCGCCGCATCATCTACTGCGACGAGGGTCATGATGGACAGAATCCCCTGCCGGTGCTCTCTGCAATCAGGGAGACGAAGCTCGCCCTGCTGGTCGGCCCGGAAGGCGGGTTTTCGGATGCCGAGCGCAGCACGCTGCGTTCGCTTGACTTCGTGACCGCCATACCCCTCGGCCCGCGCATCTTGCGGGCGGACACGGCCGCGGTCGCGGCGCTCGCCGTCATACAGGCGGCCATCGGCGACTGGCGCTAGACACCACCGGCCGCTCCAGCCCGCTTTCCAAAATTTGAACACGGGTTGAAAGAAATTCACTTGCGCGGATGTGGTTTCCGGTCCAATCAGCGCAATGGTGTCCGAAGCCGGAGCGCCATGTGCCGGCGGCTTCGCCGGTTCCGTTTGACCAAAGCAGGATGGACCTGATGGCCCGCGATACGACCGACGATACGCCGATCACCTCGATCGATGAGCTGACCGAATACCTCGCGGGCGGCTCAAAGCCGGAAGCCGATTTCCGCATCGGCACCGAGCACGAGAAATTCCCGTTCTTCGTCGGCACGAACGCGCCCGTTCCCTATGAAGGCAAGGCCAGCATTTCCGCGCTGCTCCTCGGCATGCAGGAAAAGCTCGGCTGGGATCCGATCATCGACGAAGGCAAGATCATCGGGCTCGCCGAGCAGCATGGCATGGGGGCGATTTCGCTGGAGCCCGGCGGGCAGTTCGAGCTTTCCGGCGCGCCGCTGAGATACCTGCACGAGACCTGCAAGGAATCCAACCAGCACCTGGCGATGCTGCGCGAGATCGCCGAGCCGCTCGGCATCCGCTTCCTTGGGCTTGGCGGCAGCCCGAAATGGACGCTCGCCGAAACGCCGCGCATGCCGAAATCGCGCTACGGCATCATGAGCCGCTACATGCCGAAGGTCGGCAGCCAGGGCCTGGACATGATGTACCGCACCTGCACGATCCAGGTGAACCTCGACTTCTCCTCTGAAGAGGACATGGCGCGCAAGATGCGCGTGTCGACCAAGCTGCAGTCGGTGGCGACCGCGCTGTTCGCATCCTCACCGTTTACCGATGGAAAGCCGAACGGACTCGTTTCCTGGCGCGGCGATATCTGGCGTGACACGGACAACCAGCGCGCCGGCCTGCTGCCCTTCATCTTCGACGCGGATTTCGGTTTCCGGCGCTATGTCGAATGGGCGCTCGACGTGCCGATGTATTTCATCGTCCGCGACGGTCGCTACCGCGACTGTACCAACATCACCTTCCGCCAGTTCATGGGCGGCGCGCTGAAGGGCGAAGTCGACGCCTGGGCGCCGACGATGGGCGACTGGACCAACCACCTTTCGACGCTCTTCCCCGAAGTGCGGCTGAAGCGGTTCCTCGAAATGCGCGGCGCCGACGGCGGCCCGTGGCGGCGCATCTGCGCCCTGCCGGCCTTCTGGACCGGCCTGCTCTATGACGCCGGCGCGCTCGACGCCGCAGAGGCGCTGACCGCCGACTGGTCGTTTGCGGACGTCCGGGAAATGCGTGACGCGGTTCCCTCGCAGGGGCTGAAGGCGACGATCAAGGGACGCTCGGTGCTCGATACGGCGCGCGAGGTGATTTCCATCGCCCGGGGTGGTCTCAAATCCCGCGCCAACCTCAACGGCGACGGCGAGGACGAGAGCGTGTTCCTGGCAACGCTCGACGAGATCATCGCCAAGAAAGCGACGCTCGCCGACGACCTGCTGATGCTCTACAACGGCCGCTGGAACGGTTCGGTCGAGCCGGTCTTTTCCGAGTATCAATATTGAAGGCTGGCGAAGAGCCGGCTCCGGCAAAATATGCGGGTGCTTTGGCTTTTTGCAGTTGTGCCGTAAGATGAAGCACTTATGCTTCAGCGAAATGACACGAATGTCCAAGCGAGAGGGTCCTGCATGCTGCCACTGTTCGATATGATGATGCAGGCGCAGAACGGCGCCGCTGTCGAAGCCATGGCCAAGCAGTACAACATCGCCCAGGAACAGGCGGCAAAGGCCATGGCTGCACTGATGCCGGCCTTTTCGTCCGGCCTGCAGCGCAAGGCGGCCAATCCATACGACTTCACCACCTTCCTCGCCGCCATGCAATCCGGCAATTACGCGGAATATTTCGAGGATATCGGCAAGGCTTTCACGCCGAAGGGCATTGCCGATGGCAATGCGGCGCTAGAAACCATCTTCGGCTCGAAGGAGGTTTCGCGGGCGATCGCCGCGCAGGTCGAACAGATGACCGGCATCGGCCAGGAGATCGTCAAGCAGATGATGCCGGCGACCGCCAGCACGCTGATGGGCGGCATCTTCAAGCAATCCATGGGTCAGGTACAGCAGGCGAACGCCGCCTTCACCAATGCGGCCATGACGCAGATGATGCAGCAGTGGCTGGAAAGCACCGGCTTTGCGCCGAAACCGCAGCCTCAGGCCAATCCGTTCGACAATCCCTTCACCCAGGCGATGCAGTCCATGTTCGGCGGGCAGCAGCAGGCCAAGCAGGTCAACCCTGCCGACATGTTTGCCGCCAACCCATTCATGAAGATGTTTTCCGACATGATGAAGCCGGCCGAAGACAAGAAGCCGGAACCGGAGCCCAAGCCGGAGCCGCCGAAGGAAAGCGCTGCAGGCGCCGAGCTGAAGCAATATTCGGACATGATGAGCGCGATGTTCGACAGCGGCCTGGAAGTGGGCAAGGCCTACCAGAAAAGCATCGAATCCATTCTCGACGGCTACATGAAAAACGGCGACACAGCCGACAAGAGCTGAGGCAGCAAAGCGCCTCCATCCGACAAGTCAGGACGTAAAAAAGCCCGGTATTCGATAAACGAACACCGGGCAAAGGCAGGGCTATTGGCTCTCACCCTGCGGGGAAATCAATCTCGCGGCAAATACACGATCGACCGACGGGCGCGGGCCCTTGCCTGGCGGGTCAGGTAACCGGACGGATCGTTGAAGAGATCGGTCTTCGCCAGTGCGCGATGAACGTCGCGCCGGTCGATGCCGATGTCTTGCAGCATATGATCATCCAGATCGGTCATTTTCGTCACGATGATACGATTGCGGATTGCACGATAAACGGATGCCACCACATTCCAGGCCCGGGCGGCAATCGGGCGGCGTGCGGGGCGCAGGGCGGCGAGGTCGAGGTCCAGTGTCCGTTCAATCGTGCTCATCGGATCATCCTTTCACAAGGCACGAGATAAACCTGCCCTCCAGAGGGCGGCCCTGGAGGGTGTGGTCGATGTCGTTTAGAGGGAGGAGCTTTCGCTCCGTGGCGTCTACAATGCCAGATTGTCAAAAAGACATTGATCAGTCCAACGAATGTTTCTAATGATTATCATCAAACCTTCTTATAGGTACAAGATGAGCGCGCCACTCGATATCGATCAGCTTCAAACCTTCGTCTCCATCGTCGACACCGGCAGCTTCACAAAGGCCGCCGACCGGGTCTACAAGACCCAATCGGCCGTCTCCATGCAGATGCGTCGGCTGGAAGAGCGGATCGGCAAGCAGCTGTTCGCCAAGGACGGGCGCGGCGTCCGCCTGACGATCGAGGGCGAGAAGCTCCTGAACTATGCGCGGCGAATGATCCGGCTCAACAACGAGGCGATGGCCGCATTCGACGACAATCGTCTCGAAGGCACGGTCAGGATCGGCACGCCCGACGATTACGCCGACCGATACATGCCGGAGATCATCGGACGCTTCGCCAAGACCCATCCGAATGTCGAGCTTTACATCGCCTGCGAACCTTCCGTGACGCTGATCCAGAAGATGTCGCGCGGCGAGCTGGACATCGCACTGATCACGCACGATCCGGCGACGGCGATCTCCACGGTCGTTCGAACGGAGCCGCTCTGCTGGGTCGCCTCGGCCAACCATCCGCTCCGGGAAAGCGCGCCGGTGCCGCTGGCGGTCGGCCGCATGGACTGCCGCTGGCGGCAGCTCGCCTGTTCGGCGCTCGACGCCGGCAACCGCGACTACCAGATCCTGTTTACCAGCTGGTCCTCGACCGTGGTTGCGGCCGCCGTTCTTGCCGGCATGGCGGTCTCCGTCCTGCCGGAATCGGCCTTGCGGTCCGGAATGCGGGTGCTGACGCAGGCGGACGGGTTCCCGCCCCTACCGCCGGTCCAGATCGGCATAATC
This sequence comes from Rhizobium sp. PAMB 3174, assembly GCF_052908375.1. NCBI lineage: Bacteria > Pseudomonadati > Pseudomonadota > Alphaproteobacteria > Hyphomicrobiales > Rhizobiaceae > Rhizobium > Rhizobium sp. PAMB 3174. The sequence goes on from NZ_CM128608.1 coordinate 2,814,964, forward strand.
AAGCGACCCGGCGCGCCGGTGTCGCTGATCAACGCGCTTTCGAACCATATCGTCGCCTGCCTCGACAACATGACGCCGGCTCAAGCGACCGATGACGGGCTGGATGGCGACATCCGGGTGATGGGCCGCCTGCCCCGGCTGCGCCCGGGACATATCCTGCCGGGCTGGTGATGCCGCCCCGGAAAATACGGACCAAATAGCGAAAGGCCGGGACAATGTCCCGGCCTTTCTCCAGTCATGCGCCGGCAGGTTGGGGCCTGGCGCCAGGCGCATGAAGCTTGATTGGATCAGTCGACCAGATCGAAGCGATCGGCGTTCATGACCTTTGTCCACGCGGCGGCGAAGTCACGCACGAACTTCTCCTTGTTGTCGTCCTGGGCGTAGACTTCGGCATAGGCGCGCAGGATCGAGTTCGAACCGAAGACGAGGTCCATGCGCGTGGCCGTCCACTTGACTGCGCCGGTCTTGCGATCGCGGATTTCGTAGTATCCGCCTTCAACCGGGTTCCAAGTGTAGGCCATGTCGGTCAGGTTGACGAAGAAGTCGGTCGTCAGCGCGCCGACATTGTCGGTGAAGACGCCATGCGTCGAGCCGGCATAGTTGGCGCCCATGACGCGCATGCCGCCGACCAGAACCGTCATTTCATGCGCGGTGAGGCCCATGAGCTGGCTGCGGTCGAGCATCAGCTCTTCCGGGCTGACGACATAGTTCTTCTTCAGGTAGTTGCGGAAGCCATCGGCCAGCGGCTCCAGCGGCGCGAAGGAGTCTGCATCCGTCATCTCGTCGGTGGCGTCGCCGCGGCCCGGAGAGAACGGCAGCGTCAAGTCGTAACCGGCGGCCTTGGCAGCCTGCTCGACGCCGACATTGCCGGCGAGAACGATGACGTCGGCGACGGACGCGCCGGCTTCGCTTGCGATCGGCTCCAGAACGGAGAGGACCCTGGCGAGGCGGGCCGGTTCATTGCCTTCCCAATCCTTCTGCGGCGCGAGACGGATGCGGGCACCGTTGGCGCCGCCGCGCATGTCGGAACCGCGATAGGTACGAGCGGAATCCCAGGCCGTGGAAACCATGTCGACGAGCGTCAGGCCGGAAGCGGCAATCTTCGCCTTGACGGCTTCGACATCGTAGGAGGTCGAGCCGGCCGGGATCGGATCCTGCCAGATCAGGTCTTCGGCGGGAACTTCCGGACCGATGTAACGGGCCTTCGGGCCCATGTCGCGGTGGGTCAGCTTGAACCAGGCGCGGGCAAAGGTGTCCTTGAAGTATTCCGGATCGGCCATGAACTTCTGGCAGATGGCGTTGTAGGCCGGATCGACCTTCAGGGCCATGTCGGCATCCGTCATCATCGGGTTGCGGCGCCTGGTCGGGTCGGACGCGTCGAGCGGCTTGTCTTCTTCCCGGATGTTGATCGGTTCCCACTGCGTGGCGCCGGCCGGGCTCTTGCGCAGTTCCCAGTCGTGGCCGAACAGCATGTCGAAGAAGCCCATGTCGAACTTCGTCGGATTGGTGGTCCAGGCACCTTCGAGACCGGAGGTCACGGCATTGGCAGCCTTGCCGCCCATGTTCGGGTTGCTCCAGCCCATGCCCTGGTCGACGACGTCCGCAGCTTCCGGTTCGCGACCGAGCGCGGCTGCATCGCCATTGCCGTGGGTCTTGCCGACGGTATGGCCGCCGGCGGTCAGCGCGACGGTTTCCTCGTCGTCCATGGCCATGCGGGCAAAGGTCTCGCGCATCTGGGCGGCGGTCTTCAGCGGATCGGACTTGCCGTTCACGCCTTCCGGGTTGACGTAGATGAGACCCATCTGGACCGCGGCCAGCGGATTTTCCATCGTCGCGGGGTTTTCGACGTTTTCATAGCGTGCGTCGGACGGCGCAAGCCATTCCTTCTCGGCGCCCCAGTAGACGTCGATTTCCGGATGCCAGATGTCCTCACGGCCGAAGGCGAAGCCGAAGGTCTTCAGACCCATGGATTCGTAGGCGACATTGCCGGCGAGAATCATCAGGTCGGCCCAGGAGAGCTTGTTGCCGTACTTTTTCTTGATCGGCCACAGCAGGCGGCGGGCCTTGTCGAGGCTGGCATTGTCCGGCCAGGAATTGAGCGGGGCGAAGCGCTGGTTGCCGGTGCCGCCGCCGCCACGACCATCGGCCAGACGGTAGGAGCCGGCGGAATGCCAGGCCATGCGGATCATGAAGCCGCCATAGTGACCCCAGTCGGCCGGCCACCATTCCTGGCTGTCGGTCATCAGCGCATGGAGGTCCTTCTTCAAGGCGTCATAGTCGAGCGTCTTGACGGCTTCGCGGTAGTTGAAGTCCTTGCCGAGCGGATTGGTCTTGGTGTCGTGCTGGTGAAGAATGTCGAGGTTGAGTGCGTTCGGCCACCAGTCCATAACCGACTTGCCGGTTTCCGTATTGCCGCCGTGCATCACGGGACATTTGCCTACTTTGGCATCCATAGCGATCTCCTATCATTCTTCGTTGCGATCCCGCCATCCTGCACCCGAGATGTGAAATCCGTTTGTCCTGCGCGAAAATTCGGCGGAGCGGCCTTTAAAAAAGACATCGCGGATATGTTCATCTTCCGGGTCGGGACAGCGAGACGTTGTCCTTGCCGCGAAATGTTTTCGTCGACGAAAGAAGCTTATCACACCCGCCATCGATAATTTCCAATTGCATTTTCTGTTTTTCATCATAAGAAAAACCTATCATGCTGACACTCAGACAAATGCGCTATTTCGAGGCCCTGGCAAGCACCGGACATTTCGGCCGGGCGGCCGAACTCGTGCATGTCAGCCAGCCTGCTCTTTCGGCCCAGATCGCCGAGATGGAAAAGGAACTCGGCATGCCGCTCGTCGAGCGACGGCGGGGCGCGACGATCCTGACCCGTGAGGGCGAGGACCTGCTGCCGCAGATCCGCCAGATCCTGGCCATGACCGAAGAATTGCACGGGCGGGCGCGGCGGCGGCGGGGCGTGCTCGAAGGCCGCATCCGCATCGGCATCATTCCGACGGTGGCTCCCTATCTCGTGCCGCGACTGATCCCGCACCTGCGGGCGAACCATCCGGCAATCGAGATCGAGCTGAAGGAAGCGGTCACGGACAGTCTGGTTGGCGAGTTGCTGGAGGGCAAGGTGGACGTGATGGTCGCCGCCCTGCCCGTCGATGACGAACGGCTGGACACGATGGCGCTCTTCTCAGACCGGTTCTTCATGGCGGTGGCCAGCAACGACACGGACGTCCTGATGTCGCCGATGACGGAGACGGAGATCGACGCCGACCGGCTGCTCCTGCTGGAGGAAGGTCATTGCCTGCGCGACCAGGCGCTGGCGGTCTGCACGATGGCCGGCAAGCGCAGCCTCGTCAATTTCGGTGCGACCTCGATGGCCACCCTGTTGCAGATGGTCTCCCACAACATGGGCATGACCCTCATTCCGGAAATGGCGATCGAGACCGAAACCGGCCGCAACGACATTCGCATCATCCCCTTTGCCGAACCTCAGCCGGCGCGACAGATCGGCCTTGCCTGGCGCCACCGGGGCGCGTCACGCGCCGATGTCGAGGCGCTCGCCGAAGCAATTCGCGCGTGCAGCAGCGGAAAAACCGCCTGACAGCGGCAGAAATGGTGGCTTTTCTCCACCGCAAATACACGCTTTGGTAAAAAACTAGCCTCTATACTCCTCCCCATAATCTGTTTCAGAACGGCCCGCACTGAGGTGCGTGCCGGATTTGTGCATTAAAAATATCGGGGACATCACCGTGAAGTCGATCAATCTGGGCGTTTCTCACCGTCTTTCCATTGCCATCATATTTCCGCTGCTCGGCCTTCTCTGCTTTGCTGCCATCTCGTTGACGGATACCTACAAGTCGATGAGCGAATACCGCAGCCTGGGCGAATTGCAGCAGGCGCTCGGCAAGATCAATCTTCTCAACACGAGCCTGCGCGAGGAACGCAGCGCCGCCGGTCGTTTCCTGACCGACGACAAGGCGACCGATACCTCCGTACTCAACGCGTCGCGCCAGCAGACCGATGCCGCTCTTGGCGATCTCGACGGCGCGGTCAGCGTCTTGAAGCAATCCGACGGCGTGATCCAGGACGATGTGCTTGCCAACCTCAACACGGCGATCGCCGGCCTCGGCGACATTCGCAAGAAGGTCGACCAGCGCGAACTGTCCTTCAGCGGCGCCATCTTCGCCTATACCGCGCTGATCGAACCGCTTCTGGACTTCGATCAGGCCAGCAGCCGCGCCAGCAGCGATGTCAACATCGCGCTGAAATCCGCCGCCATTGCCGACATCGCGCTGGTGATCGAAGGCGCCGCCCAGGAACGGGCAATGATCGACAGCGCGATCGCCGCCGAAAAGCTGACCACCGTCCAGTTCGAGAAATTCCTCGACTACACGGTCTCTCAGGATATTCACCTCGGCCTGTTCATGCGCCATCAGGATCCGGACCTCAAAGCCACCTTCGAAGAAGCCCTGAAGTCCGACGATGTCGTCGGCCTGAAGCGCTTCGACGGCAAGCTGCGCCGGGTTGGTCCGGACGGCAAGATCCGCGCCAAGGCCTTCGACGGCTGGTTCGAAACGACGACCAAGCGCATCAACAAGCTGGTCGAGATGCAGCACGCCTCGGAGCAGCGCATCACGGAACGGGCGACCGACCTCTACACCTCGGCCAAGCTCTCGACCATTCTCTGGTCTCTGGCCACCCTGCTCGTCGCCGGCATCACCATCGTTCTCGCCGTCCTGCTTGGCCGGTCGATCACACGACCGCTTGCCTCACTCACCGGCTCGCTCGAGGCCATTGCCGGCGGCAATTATGACGCAGAGGTGCCTGGCACCAGCCGCAAGGACGAAATCGGCGTGATGGCCAATGCGGTCGCGCACCTTCAGGAAGGCGCGCGCGAAAAGATCCGCCTTGAGGAGCAGGAAGAGGCAAACCGCATCGCGGCCGCCCGCGAGCGGGAGGCGAACGACTTCGAGAAGAATGCCCGCGCCGAAGAGCTTTCGTTTGCCGTTTCCGCCCTGGCGAATGGCCTCGGTCGTCTTGCCGACGGCGACATTTCCGAGGACATCGACGAGACCTTCACCGCCGACCTCGACCGCCTGCGCCTCGACTTCAACGCGGCACAGGCGCATTTGCGCAGCGTGCTTTCGGTTGTAGACGCCACCGCCCGGTCAATCCGGCTGAATGCCGCCGAGATGGAAAGTGCATCCGGCGACCTCTCGCACCGCACCGAACAGCAGGCCGCCTCGCTTGAGGAGACCGCAGCAGCGCTCGAGGAAATCACCGCAACCGTCAAATCCTCCTCCGAGCGGGCGAGCGAAGCCGGTGAAATTGCATCCCGCACCGTGAAGGCGACCTCGCGGTCCGCCGCTGTTGTCGGCAATGCCGTCGAGGCGATGGGCCGGATCGAGAGTTCGGCGGCCAAGATCAGCCAGATCATCTCCGTCATGGACGACATCGCCTTCCAGACGAACCTCCTGGCGCTGAATGCCGGCGTCGAGGCCGCCCGTGCGGGCGAAGCCGGCAAGGGCTTTGCCGTCGTCGCCCAGGAAGTGCGCGAGCTCGCCGGACGCTCGGCCAATGCCGCCAAGGAGATCAAGGCGCTGATCAACGCATCGAATGCGGAAGTGAAGGCGGGCGTGTCGCTGGTTACCGAGACCGGCGAGACGCTGAGCGAGATCGAGCATTTCGTCAACGACATGCTGAACCGCATCCAGTCCATCGCCGGTTCGTCGCAAGAGCAATTCGCGAGCCTCTCGGCGATCAACGGATCGGTGACCTCGATGGATCAGATGACGCAGCGCAACGCGGCCATGGTCGAGCAGACCTCCGCCGCCACGGCGCAGCTTTCGACGGAAGCGCAGACGCTGGCCGAAGGGCTCGCAAGCTTCAACCTGACACCCGGCGGACATCGGAGCCAGGGTGGCCGGATGCGAAGCGCCGCCTGACAGGCTTCAAAATCAGAAAAGACCGGCGGTTCATCACCGCCGGTCTTTTTATTTGAATCGCATTGTCGATGAAACCCGCCGCGCTCAGCCGGCGAGATCGAGAACGATGCGGCCGTCGATCTTGCCCTCTTCCATGCGAGCGAAGATCGCGTTGATGTTCTCGATCTTGTCCCAGGTGAAGTGCGAGGCGACCTTGCCTTCGCCGGCGAACTGCAGGGATTCCTCCAAGTCCTGCCGCGTGCCGACGATCGAGCCGCGCACCGTGATGCGCTTCAGCACGGTGTCGAAGACCGGCAGGCTGATCATCGACGGCGGCAGGCCGACGAGCGCCATCGTGCCCTTCGAGCGGAGCATGTGGAACGCCTGCTCCATCGCCTTTGGCGAAACAGCAGTCACCAGCGCGCCATGCACGCCGCCAACCGCTTTTTGCACCTCATCGACCGCCCCGACTTCGCGCGCATCGACGATCAGGTCGGCGCCGAGGGACTTGGCAAGGTCCAGCTTGTCCTTGAAAATATCCGCCGCGACGACATGCATGCCCATGGCCTTGGCATATTGGACGGCCATGTGACCGAGGCCGCCGATGCCGGAGATCAGCACCCATTCGCCCGGCCGCACCTCGGTTTCCTTCAGCCCCTTGTAGACGGTGACGCCGGCGCACAGGACGGGTGCCGCCGGGCCGAATTCGAGCTTGTCCGGCAGGATGCCGACATAATCGGGATCGGCAAGGCCGTATTGGGCGAAGGTGCCGTTGACGGAGTAGCCGGTGTTCTGCTGCTTGGCACACAGCGTTTCCCAACCGGTGCGGCAGGGATTGCAGCAGCCGCAGGCGGTGTGGAGCCACGGCACGCCGACGCGATCGCCTTCCTTGACGCTGGTGACGCCGGCACCGAGCTTCGCCACATAACCGACGCCTTCATGACCCGGAATGAAGGGCGGGTTGGGCTTGACCGGCCAGTCGCCATGGGCGGCATGGAGGTCCGTGTGGCAGACGCCGGTCGCCTCATATTTCACCAGAATCTGTCCGGGGCCGGGCTCGGGCACCGGCACCTCCTCGATGACGAGCGGCTTCTTGAACTCGCGCACCACGGCTGCTTTCATGGTCATTGCCATTTCAATCTCCCAAATTTGCCAACAGGTCGACGCCGCCGAAATCCGCGAGAGCGGGCGGCGCAGGCCTTGAGGAACAAAGGTGTCTGTTAAACCACAGGGGCTGGACGGTGATCCGAAATGGATACTAGCCGAGAGATCGCACGCACAAATTGACCTGCGTCAATCAGCCGACGGCGAGATGATAGGCGAGCAGCGCCCACATCAGGACGATCATCAGGACACCGACCATGAAGGCGGGCTGGCGGTAGCGGATGCGATTGCTGGTGATGTGGATCCAGGCGTGCGCGTATCGGCTCACCACGAAGATCCAGGCGATGAGAACGACCGTCAACGTGGCCGCGCCGGTCACGTAAAGCGCCAGGCAACCGATGTGAAAGAACACCGGCAGTTCGAACTGGTTCTCCAGATTGTTGCGGACGAACAGGCTTTCCGGGGGTTCGTCCCTGTTCTCGCGAAACTGCGAGATGCGCGCCGATCCGCCCTTGACCGCCGCGGCGCGGCGCATCCCGAGCAGCACATAGACGATCGACACCAGCAGGAAATGGGCGATCATCGGCCAGAAGATGGCGGTGTCGTAAGGAGCGGTCATGCGTATCAGCCTTCCGTTGAGGAGCTCGGGCGGAGAACGGTCAGGCGCAGAACGATGACGCCTATGATGGTTACGAACATCAGCTTGAGCCGGATCATCCAGGGCAGGAGAAAGGCGAGAAGCGATGCGAGACTCGCGGATGGTTCAGCCGGCGGAAAGAACAGGAGACAGGTAACATTCTCGGCATAGTCGCTTGCCATGTAGAGAAGCGGCAAGGCGAGCAAGGCCGAAGCCAGCCAGCCCGGCAGAGGGGCCCCACGCAGCCGAGCGGTTGGAAGAAGCCGGCGGAGAAGAAGGAACAGAAAGGCGGCGAAGATGACGGGAAAAACCAGGTCGGTCGTCAGATGCATGGTCTTCAGGAGCGACGCCGCAGCTTCATCGCCGACCAGGCGTTCGCGCAGGTCCAGCAGGCTTTCTGGCGTCGCGAAGATATCCTTGTCCGGCATCACCGCATGCGGCAATTCCGAACCGAAGCGCCACGGAAACCAGAGACCGTTGATCGCAAAGAGAAAAGCGCTGGCGAGCCCTGTCAGCCACAGGGCTCGCCGATTGTTTACTTTATCGCCGTCCGGCAACAATCACATGCCGCCCGGATAGTTCGGGCTTTCGCGGGTGATCGTCACGTCGTGTGCGTGGCTTTCGCGCAGGCCGGCGCCGGAGATGCGAACGAAGGTCGCGCGCTTCTGGAACTCCTTGATGTCGCCGCCGCCAACATAGCCCATGGCAGCCTTCAAGCCGCCGGCGAGCTGATGCAGAACCGCGGAGACCGGGCCCTTGTAGGGCACCTGGCCTTCGATGCCTTCCGGAACAAGCTTCAGCGTGTCGCGAACCTCGGCCTGGAAATAGCGGTCGGCGGAACCACGGGCCATGGCGCCCACGGAGCCCATGCCGCGATAGGCCTTGAAGGAGCGACCCTGGTAGAGATAGACCTCGCCCGGGCTTTCGTCCGTGCCGGCGAGCAGCGAGCCGACCATACAGGCGGAGGCGCCAGCTGCGATTGCCTTGGCGAGGTCGCCGGAGAACTTGATGCCGCCATCGGCGATGACCGGAATATCCCTTGCCTGCGCGGCTTCGACGGAGGCCATGATGGCTGCCAGCTGCGGCACGCCAACGCCGGCGACGATACGGGTGGTGCAGATCGAGCCCGGACCGATGCCGACCTTGACGGCATCCGCGCCCGCATCGATCAGCGCCTTGGTGCCGTCGCTCGTTGCGACATTGCCGGCGATGATGCGCACCGAATTGCTCATCTTCTTGACCGCGCTGACGGCATCGAGCACGCCCTGCGAATGGCCATGGGCGGTATCGACGACGAGAACGTCGACGCCGGCATCCATCAGCCGCTCGGCACGCTCCTGCGCGTCCTTGCCGACCGAAATGGCAGCGGCGGCGCGAAGGCGGCCCTGGGCGTCCTTGGTGGCATTCGGGTTCAACTGCGACTTCTCGATGTCCTTGACCGTGATCAGGCCGACGCAATGGCCGGCGTCGTCGACGACGAGGAGCTTTTCGATGCGGTGATGGTGAAGCAGACGCTTGGCTTCCTGCTGCTCGACGGTCTCGCGGACCGTGATCAGGCCTTCCTTGGTCATCAGATCGAAGATCTTCTGTGTCGGATCGGAGGCGAAGCGGACGTCGCGGTTGGTCAGGATGCCGACCAGCTTGCCGCGACTGCCATTGCTGCCTTCGACGACCGGGATGCCGGAAATGCCGTGCGCCTTCATCAGCGCCAGGGCGTCGGCCAACGTCGCCTGCGGTCCGATCGTCACCGGATTGACGACCATGCCGCTTTCGAATTTCTTGACCTGGCGGACTTCCTCGGCCTGCTGCTCGGGCGTCAGGTTGCGGTGGATGACGCCAAGGCCGCCAGCCTGCGCCATGGCGATCGCCAGCCGGCTTTCGGTCACCGTGTCCATGGCGGAGGAAAGGATCGGCAGGTTGAGCTCGATATCTTTGGCAATGCGGGTCGCGATGTCGGTCTGCCCCGGCATGACCATGGAATGACCGGGCTGCAGGAGCACGTCGTCGAAGGTAAGCGCTTCAGCGCCGGTTGCCGTGATAATAATCTGTGCCATGCCAAATTCCTTTTAGAATAGGATCGTCACCGGCCTGATGATGTGAGTCGCTCAGTACGGAACCTTGCAAGAGATTCTTGGAAGTTGGCGAGGGCTGGTAACATGTTCATGACGCGAAGGGAAGAAGGCCGGCAATTTTTCTGCACGCGCTGTCCGGTTCGGACTAAAACAATAGAGCAAACCGGGATTCGCAATGTCATTGTCCATCGATAAATCGCTCTCCAAGGCCGCAAAGCTCGCCCGCGCCGGCGACCTGCAGGCTGCATCGGACATCTACCGCGATGTGCTGGAGGCCTTTCCTGCCAACCGCCGGGCGCGCCAGGAACTCGATGCGCTGAATGCCCGCCGCCCGAAGGAGATGCCGCCCCGCGCCGACTACGACAGGCTGGTCGCCATGTATCAGCGCGGCATGCTGAGGGAGACACTGCAGGCGGCCACCGCCATGGCCGCTCGCTATCCGTCCGCCTTCATCATTCACAACGTCCTCGGCCTGACCCAGGCCGGACTTCAGAACTGGACAGCCGCCATCACCAGCTACGAGCGCGCCCTGTCCCTTAATCCCAGGGCCCCGGAAATCCTGACCAATCTCGGCATAGCGCTGGAGAAGACGGGCAATATTTCCGGTGCGATCGACGCACACCGCAGGGCCCTCGCCATAAGTCCCGGCTTTCTCGACGCCTTCAACAATCTCGGCCTGGCGCTCGCCAGAGCGGGCCAACACGATGAAGCCGTGGGCGCCCTGGAGAAGGCGCGGCAGCTTCAACCGGATGCAGCGGACACCAGACGCAATCTGATTGGCGTGCTTGAAGAGCATGGAGCATGCCTGATGCAGCTCGGCCAGGCTGCAGCCGCCAGCAAGGTCTTCGCCAGAGCCATCGAACTCGGCTCGGACAAGGCCGCGACCATGCTCGCCTATGTGCAGGCGACGAAGATTGCGCCCAATGATCCCTTCCTCGCCCGCATGCGCTCGCTGGCGGCGGACGGGAAGCAGGATGAAGACAGCGCCATATTGCTTCATTTCGCGCTCGCCAAGGCAGGGTTCGACATCAGCGACGATGAGCACGCGTTCGAACACTTGATTGCCGGCAACGGGCTTCGCAAATCCCAAATCGGCTATTCGTTCGACACGGACCGGCAGCGCTTCGAGGACATCCGAACCTATTTCGAGATCACCGCTCCATCGCAACCGACTTACACCGACGAGCTCGGCTTCACACCCGTTTTCATCGTCGGCATGCCGCGATCGGGAACGACGCTGGTCGAACAGATTCTTGCCTCGCATTCGCAATGCTTCGGCGCCGGCGAACTCAGCGATCTGGCGACCATCGCCGCCGAGACGCCATGGTATACCGACGAACGACAGGTCGAGACGTTCCGCGCCATCCGGAGGGAATATGCCAAGGCGGTCAGATCCTTGACCGACAAGCCGTTCGTTACCGACAAGATGCCTCTCAATTTCCGGCTGATCGGCTTCATCGCCAATGCCTTCCCGGAAGCCAGGATCGTTCACCTGCGACGCTCTGCGGAGGCCGTCTGCTGGTCAAACTTCCGCCGGCCATTCACGGCCAGGGGCATGGGCTTTGCCTGCGACATGGAGGATATCGCCCGCTATCATGGCCTCTACGCGGATCTGATGGCGTTCTGGCGCGACCGATATGCAAACGCGATCTACGATCTCGACTACGAGGCGCTGACCGAAAAGCCGGAAGAGGTCATCCGGCAATTGCTTTCCCATGTCGGGCTCAGCTGGGACAGCGGGGTTCTCGACTTCCACAAGAGCGCGCGCATCGTGCTGACCGCCTCGGCGCTGCAGGTACGGCAGGAAATCTACAAGGGCAGCTCCGAGGAATGGCGGCCCTATGCGGAGTTCCTGGCCCCTATGCTGAAGATACTTAACGGCAGGCCAGCCCCTTCCACAACGCCGCAGGAGAAGCAACGACCATAGGCCATGTGCACATCTGCGAGCGGAACGGCCTAATGCAGCCGTGGATACGATGGCTGGCAAGGCATGGCTCCCGTCAGCAACCAATCGCGACCACAACATTAAATTCATAAGCCAGCCATTCCATTTTCCACAACTTCCGCTACTTTCGCCTCAGCTTCTCAACACTGTCGATCCCGTTCTCCCATGAACCGCTCCATTCCGCTGATCCTCGCCGTCGCCCTGTTCATGGAGCAGATGGATTCGACCGTGATCGCGACGGCGCTGCCGGCCATCGCCCACGACCTGCATGTCGAGCCGATCACGCTGAAGCTGGCGCTGACCTCCTACATGGTGGCGCTCGCCACCTTCATTCCGGTCAGCGGCTGGATGGCCGACAAGTTCGGCGCCAAGCGGATCTTCCGCATCGCGATCGCCGTCTTCATGCTCGGCTCGATTGCCTGCGCCTTCTCCGGCAGCCTGCTTGCTTTCGTCTTCTCGCGCTTCCTGCAGGGCATGGGCGGCGCGATGATGACGCCGGTCGGCCGCCTCGTTCTCCTGCGCACCACCAAGCGCAGCGATCTCGTGTCCGCCATGGCGCTTCTCACCATACCGGCGCTGATCGGGCCGTTGACCGGACCGCCGGTCGGCGGCTTTCTCACCACCTATCTCTCCTGGCACTGGATCTTCTGGATCAACATTCCCTTCGGCATCGTCGGCATCTGGGTCTCCGGCCTTCTGCTGCCCGATATTCCGACGCGCGGAACGCCGAAGCTCGACATCCGCGGCTTCCTGCTGATCACCGTCACCACATCCGGCATCGTCTTCGGCCTGTCGGTAATCAGCCTGCCCGCCCTGCCGACAGCCGTCGGCATCGTGGCGACGCTGGCGGGTTTCGCCAGCGGCATCGCCTATGTCTTCCACGCAAGGCGGCATCCGGCGCCGATGCTCGACCTCAAGCTCTTCGACAACAAGGTCTTTCGCGCGGCGGCATCAAGCGGCACGATCTTCCGGATATCGACCGGCGCCGTTCCCTTTCTCATGCCGCTGATGCTGCAGATCGGCTTCGGCCTCAATCCGTTCCAGTCCGGCATGATCACCTTTGCCGGCGCGATCGGCGCGATCATGACGAAGTTCATCGCCAAACGCGTCTATGCCGCGGCCGGCTTCAAGGCGACGCTGATCACAGCGGCCATCACCGCCTCGATCGCGACGGCGGCCAACAGCCTGTTTACCGCCACGACACCCTATGCCGTGCTGTTCTGCTTCCTGCTGATGACCGGCTTTTCGCGGTCGTTCTTCTTCACCGGCAACAATGCGATGAGCTATTCGGAGATCGAGGACGACCGGGCGAGCCAGGCAACGTCGATCTCCTCCGTCCTGCAGCAGGTAAGCCTCGCGCTCGGCGTCGCTGTGGCGGCGATGATCCTGGAGACGTCGACCTATTTCCGCGGGCAAGCGCTGTCGGTCTCCGACTTCCACCTCGCCTTCCTGCTGATTTCCATCTGGTCGCTCTGCGCGATCGTGCCGATCCTGAAGCTACCCGGCGATGCGGGTGCCGCAGTTTCGGGCCACCGGCGTCCGGCGGCGGGGGAATAGCCTAGGCTACTCTTCCTCTGCGCCGTCCTCTTCGTCCCGACGACCCTTGAAGCCCTTGGCGAGCAGGAACATCTCGACGGATTCCGAACGCGACGCGCCCGGCTTTACATGCACGACCTGCCGAAAGTTCTTCTTCAGGAAATTCAGGAGATCACGCTCCGTGCCGCCCTGGAAGGTCTTGGCGAGAAAATGCCCGCCTTCAGCCAGCACCTCGACCGCGAAATACGCGGCCACCTCGCACAGATGCATGGTACGCAGGTGATCGGTACGGTGATGGCCGGTCGTCGGGGCCGCCATGTCCGACATGACCAGATCGGGCGCGCTGCCGATCGCGTCCAGGAGCTTGGCCGGCGCCTCGTCGTCGAGGAAGTCGAGCTGCAGGATCGTGACGCCGGGGATCGGCGCCATTTCCAGGAAGTCGATCGCCGCGACGCGGATGTCATCCTGAGTCGAATTGGTGACCTTGGCGGCGATCTGCGACCAGCTGCCGGGTGCGGCGCCAAGGTCGATGATGCGCTTGGCACCCTTCAGAATCTGATGCTTCTCGTCGATCTCCAGAAGCTTGAACGCCGCACGGGCGCGGTAGCCCTCGAGCTTGGCGCGCTGGACATAGGGATCGTTGATGTGGCGCTCCAGCCAGCGGCGCGACGAGGCCTTCAGCTTCGTCTTCTTGACCTTCTGGCCGATCTTGCGGCCGGTGCGATTGCCGCCTGTCGGTGGTTTCGTCATCCTTGCCGTCCGCCATTCCTGGGAGTGTTGAAGCGTTTGTTGCGGTGGCGGCGCCAGGCGCCGTCATCGGCCATCATGTCGGTGAGCAGGCCTTCGCGCAGACCACGGTCTGCCACCCGCATGCGTTTCGACGGCCAGCGGCGGCGGATCGCCTCCAGGATGGCGCAGCCGGCGAGCACGAGATCGGCGCGGTCCGGGCCGATGCACGGATTGGAGGCGCGCGCATCGAAATTCCACGAGAGGAGCCGCGCCTGCATGGCGGTGACATCGTCGTCGTGCATCCAGAGGCCATCGACGCGGCGGCGGTCATAGCGCGGCAGGTCGAGATGGACGCCTGCGAGCGTGGTGACCGTGCCGGAGGTGCCGATCAGGTGATAGTCGACGGCATCGTGGCCACCGACCGGCGGCGGGCATTCGAAGCGCGACAACATGCCTTCGACCTCGTCGACCATGGCGCCGAACACTTCCGGAGTGACGTCGCGGCCGCCGTGCTTTTCCGACAGCGTGACAACGCCGACCGGCAGCGAGGTCCAGTGGGTGATGTGGTTGGCAAGCCGGGTCGAGCGCCGGTCCGTCACGTTGATGACGGCGATTTCCGACGAGCCGCCGCCGATGTCGAACAGCACGACCGACCGCGCGTCACGCTCGACCAGCGATGCGCAGCCGGAAACGGCGAGCCGCGCCTCGGTCTCGCGATTGATGATTTCGAGTTCGAGGCCCGCCTCGCGCTTGACGCGTTCGAGGAACTCGACGCCGTTTGCGGCGGACCGGCAGGCCTCGGTGGCGATCAGCCGCATCTTGCGGATCTGCTTGGCGGCGAGCTTGCCGGCGCAGATGCGCAGCGCCTCGACCGCGCGGTCCATCGCGTCCTCGGACAGCCGTCCGCTGGCAGCGAGACCTTCGCCAAGGCGGACGATGCGCGAGAAGGCATCGACGACGCGAAACTGGCCCGGACGCCCGGGCTGGGCGATCAGCAGGCGGCAATTGTTCGTTCCGAGATCGAGCGCGGCGTAGAGATGCGACGGAAAGGGAGAAGCGTGAGCCGGACGTGGGGTCTGGCCGGGCCCGCGCGACGTCGACGCGGCAGCGGGTGCGTCGGACACATCAGGCCTCGGGCTTGCGGCCGGACCGTTCATCGCGACCGGCGTATGCGCCGGCAGCAGCGGACGGCCCTGCAGCCCACGCTTGTGACGGTTCTTCTTGCGGTTCTTGCCGGAAGGCCCCTGCCCCTGGACCGGCTGCAGCGCGGTGGAAACGACCAGTTGATCGGCGGTTTCCGGCCGGGCGCCCGGCGGCTTCTTGCCGCGCGAACGTCGCCGCTTCTTGCGCTTGTGCTGCGTCTCCGCTGCATCCAGGCTCTGGACCGGGGTCTGGCGTTCTTTCGGCCCGTCCTGGCCGGAATGCTCCTGAGACGGCCGTCGCTTCCGGTTCTTCGACCGGCGGCTGCGACCCTGGCCCTGCTCCGAGCCAGGAGGCTCCGCATGACCGGCATTCACGAACGCCCCGGCGATTGACGGCTTTTCGCCGCTCTCGGGGTCTCTCACGTGTTCAATTCCAGTTACGCCGCGCTCGCCAAGTCTTCTAAGAGGGAGCTGCAGGCGCTCGTTTGATTTTCGTTGGGAACGACAATATCAGGGCCGCACGGGATCGCCAACCGCTTTTTCGCGCGGGATCTTCGAGGCACCGGAACGACGGCCAACAGCACCACTTCAAAAAAAATCGTTTTGGGTATTTGCAAGCGCAATCGATTTGGTTATAAGCCGCCCACGAAGCGGACACGGTCGCCCCGGCGACACTTAAAAGTCTACCCGTCCGCTTTGCCAGTCGAGGCTAAGCCGCCCGCGACATCTTGGGGAATAGGTTAACGGTAGACCCACGGACTCTGACTCCGTTAGTCCTGGTTCGAATCCAGGTTCCCCAGCCAACCTCAGTAAATTCCTGATAAAAAAGACTTTTCCGCCCGTTTGGATCCCGTTTTGGCATCATTGGCGGTGTGAATAGCCCGGAGATTTGCGGGCATCTTCTTTCCTGATTTTGAGGCAAGAAGCCTCTGAAGAGCAAATCGAGTTCAGCGACGAGTTCAAGTACAATGCGTTGGGCCGGATCACCCCGAGGGCTTGCCGGCATCAAAGCTGATAATCGGCCACAAATGCCGTCCCGGCATCCATGACGGCAGACCGCCGTTGTCATCAACAACACACCGGATCTGCAATTCGACGTCGAGGCTACGGACAAGGCATAGGCCGCAGACATCACCCCCCCTGATCCGGACCGCCGCGGTCTCGCTTGTCTGGCCGCCATCATCGATCTTTACTCCCGCCGGGTCCTTGGCTGGTCGGTGCAGCACCGTCAAAGCACCAGTGTCGTGCTGCAGGCATTGCTGATGGCTGTCTGGCGGTCCAAGCCGAAGGGCAAGCGCATCAGAAGCGGAATGCCGTCGCCTGCCGAGTGCGAAAAGCAGCAGAAACCGAACCCCGAGGAGGTCCACAATACGCAGGCCCATTCAGCCGACGGGTGATGTCACTCACTTGGCCCGAACCGCAAACGCTATCCTACCTGTTGAGAACAGCACGCCTCCAGACACGACCAGTTCCGATCGTTGCCGGGAAGCCCTTTTTACCAACTGAATTGGCGCGCAATGCGAACCCTACATCGCGTGGCCGCCAAGCAGTCCCGCAGACATTACGGCCATCCAGATCGCCATCGCCACCATCATCAGGTTCTCGGTCAGCGAGATGAAGCCCAGCGGGACATTGCTCGATCCGCCGACGCAGGCGCATTTCAATTCACGGCGGTCGACATACACCGCCTTGAAGACCGAGGCTGCGCCGACCGTGCCAATGAACAAGGCGACCGGAACCGAAAGCCAGTTGAGCACGCCAGCGACCATCAGCACCCCGGCAAACGCCTCCGCATAGGGATAGATATAGCTGTACGGGACCCAGCGCTTGGCGAGGAGGTCATAGTTCAGGAACATGGTCGAAAAGCTTTCCACGTTCTGCAGCTTGAGCAGTGCGAGCACCACCATGGAGAAGGCGATGAACCATTCTGCGGCGCGAACCGTGAAGGCATCGCCGTTGACGGCATAGCTCGCGGCCAGCGCCATCAAGGCGGTCAAGGTGAAGAGCACTGCAACAGGTCGGTAACTTGTTGCTTTGGGGTCGACAACCTTCTTGCCCAGGAACCTCCTCAAGTCGTCATGCCCGCCGATCCGCTCGCCGCCTATGAATATCTGCGGCGTGGTGGCGACCCCGTGTTCCTCTTTGAACTTGTCCGTCTCCTCACGGGATTTGAGGTGAATATCCTCCACCTCGTATCCGGCCGACTTGAGCAGATGCGTTGCCTTGAGGCCGTACGGGCATGTGTGCTCAGGCATCACCATGCGGTAAATCGTTGCCTTCCTGGCCTTATGGTCCTGATGAACGCTTTCCAACATTTCACGATCTCCTTTCTCTTGTGAAACTGTTGGCAAGACCATACGTTCCGTACCATAGTACGGAGTCAAGACCCCATGGACATGACAATCGGAAAATTTGCCTCGGCTGGCGGCGTCGGCGTGGAGACCGTCCGGTTCTACCAGCGGCGTGGGCTTTTGCCGACGCCGAAGGGCGGCGATGGAACAAGGCGGTACTCAGGTGAAGATCTCCGCAGACTGAAGTTCATCAAGCAGGCGCAGACTGCCGGCTTCACCCTTGACGAGATCGGACGGCTGCTGGCGCTCGATGCCGGCCATGATCGGGAGGCTGTCCGCGCGCTCGCAGGCGCACGGCTCGAGGCGCTCAATGCGCGGATCACGGAGATGGAAGATGCGCGACGCTCACTCTCACGGTTATTGGGAGAATGCGCATCGGGCACGTCGGGCCCCTGCCCCATCCTGCGGTCCTTCGGGGTATGACCTGCCGATCGGGCGACTGGCGTAACGTCCTTTGTCGACTGACAAGGGACAATACAACAATCGCCAAAGCACACTCGAGCCGAGGCGCCGAGTGTGCAACAATCTGTTACCGTGGCGAAACAGTACGGCTGAGGAACTGCGCCTATTTGTAGAGCAGCAAGGTGCACGGGGTGGAGGGTAAATTGTCTTTGGATGCTCCGGTCGAGATCCTGATTGTGGATGATGACGGCCAGATTCTCGCTCTGGTCGCGAAGTTTCTCAGGGCAAACGGCTTTCGCGTTCACACCGCACGCAACGGCGCAGAGATGAATGAAGCGTTGCGTCGCGCGACCGTCGATCTCATCGTTCTCGACCTGATGCTTCCGGGCAAGAACGGGCTGGAGCTCTGCCGCGAGTTGCGCCGCTCGTCGTCGGTCCCCATCATCATGCTGACCGCCAAGGGAGACGAGACCGATCGCATCATCGGGCTCGAAGTCGGAGCGGACGATTACCTTCCCAAGCCTTTCAACCCGCGCGAACTCCTGGCACGCATCAGTGCCGTCCTGCGTCGCACGCGTTCCGACGACACACAATCGAAAAGGCGCAACGGCCGAGCGTTCGAATTTTCCGGCTGGACTTTGGACACGTTGAAGCGTGAACTGACCGCGCCCAATGGCGTGGTGGTTGATCTCTCCACAGGGGAATACGATCTTCTTACCGCCTTTCTGGAAGCCCCGCAGCGTGTGCTGACCCGCGAGTTTCTGCTCGATGCAGCGCGCAATCGCACCATCGAAGGCTATGACCGTTCGATCGACGTGCAGGTCAGCCGGTTGCGACGCAAGCTGGATCTCACCGGAGACATGATCAAGACCGTCCGCGGTGCCGGATATCTCTTTGCATCGGATGTCGCGCGTGTCTGATCGGCGATGGTGGCGTTCCTTCGACAGTCTGAGGCTCAGAACAGCGATCGTTGTTCTTTTCGGCATCACGATCGTGCACTTCGCCAGCCTTGCGACCTATCAGTACAGCCTGGAACAGGAGCTCGACCTGGCGAACGAGGCTCGGCTCGCCGACCAGCTCCTGAGCATCAAGAGAGCGGTGCTGCGCGCACCTGAAACCGAGCGGGAAAGCGTGGCACACGACTTTTCGGGAGGCTCGATCGATGCCCATTGGGGGCCCACTGCCTATGCCACACCCGACGAGAGCGGCTCCGAGCAGTGGCGAGGCCTTGATGACCGGCTGCGCAAACTGGCGCCGGAGATCGCAGAAGACGGACTGGTCATCGGGGCAGATCTTCAGGCTGGCAATGACCCGCATCTAGCGACCGTCTCGATGAAATTGCCGGACGAGACCTGGGTCAACGTCAATCTGGTATCCTGGCAGCGCAGGCTCCCTCCCCCTCGAGGTTTACTCGTGTCGACGAGCCTTATGGCGATCGCAGCGATTGTCGCCTCCGTCCTGCTGGTCAGATGGTTCACCCGTCCCCTGACAGTTGTCGCGAACGCGGCACAGGATTTGTATCGAGGCCGCACGATCGTCCCCATCAACGAGACCGGACCGCGCGAAGTGGTCGAACTGGCCGCCGCCTTCAACGACATGCAGCGACGCATCGGTCGTCTGATCGAAGACAGAACTCAGGCATTGGCGGCAGTGTCCCACGACCTGAAGACACCGATCACCCGCCTTCGGTTCAGGGCCGAGGATCTTGCAGACGTCGAGGTGAAGGCGGCCATGACGGCGGATCTGGTCGAGATGGAGCACATGATCGACCAGACGCTGTCCTATCTGCGTGGTGACCGAAGCGACGAAGAGATCAAGCCGCTCGATGTCGTCGCCATTCTGGAAACGCTATCGGACGACGCCTCCGATCTTGGGGCTATCGCAACGCTTGGCGGCGCAAGCCACGCAATCGTCCAGGGTCGACGGCTCGCCCTCAAGCGTGCCTTCTCAAACCTCATAGACAATGCGCTCAAATACGGCGAGCAGGCTGACATCAACGTGACAGATCAGGAAGATAACGTCATCGTTACGGTTCGCGATCGGGGGCCTGGAATCGAGGAGGCGGATATCGATCGCGCGCTCTCGCCGTTCGTCAGGCTGGAGCCCTCGCGAAACCAGAAGACGGGCGGCTTCGGCCTGGGCCTGCCGATCGCGAAGGCGATCATCGAGGGTCATCAAGGCACTTTGACGCTCGGGACCCACAGCGACGGAGGACTGATCGTGACCCTGGTCCTGCCGAAACACCCACCCTCCTGAAACATTCTGTTACACAAGCGCAATCCGCAGATATGCGGGCTGCGGTAAATCCAGCCGACTCAAACTGATTTGGTTGGTTCAACATGGTCGAACGATTCGCCCTTCCCCTATTCGCCCTCGCCGCAACGCTGGTGTCCTTCATTGCCAGCCCCGCGGTCGCCCATGAAGGACACGACCACGGCGCGCCCCCGCCACCGGTCTCTGCGTCTATTGCGCCGCGCGCCGACGCAGCAACGGCCGATCTTGAGTTGGTGGCCGTCGCCCGTGGCGAGCAACTCTGGATCTATCTCGACAGTTTCAGGGAAAATCAGCCCATCGATGGAGCGTCGATTGAGATCGACGGGCCCGCCGGAACGTTCACTGCCGAGGCGGTGGGCGACGGGGTCTATATGGCGCAAGCCCCTTTCCTCGCACAACCCGGCACGTTCGATCTGGCAATGACGGTCATGGCGGACGACGTTTTCGACGTGTTGACGGCTTCCCTGGTTATGCCTGAAACGGGAAGCGCTGCCCCGCCGAAAAACCATCCCTCGACGTCTCTGGTCAGTGCTGCATGGGCGCAGGATATTGGCGCACACCTGCAGCGGCAGCCAATCGGCATCTGGCTCGTCGGTGCGGGCGGCCTGGTCGTCGGATGGCTCCTGGCCACGCTGTTGCGCCGACGCGGCACCGCAGCGGTTGTGATCGCTGCCGCCGGTGCCCTCGCCCTTTCTGGCGCAACGGGCGCGGAAGCGGCTGACCCCTCGCCGTCTTCCGTCGTTGGACGGGATGTCGCCCAACGCTTTCCTGACGGCTCGATCTTCGTGCCGAAGGCGACACAGCGGATCCTGGCCATCCGCACGCAGTTCACGGAATTTGAAGCTCATCCGGGAACACTGGAACTGCCCGCACGCGTCATCCCGGACCCGTCTGCCTCAGGCTATGTCCAGGCCTCCGTGTCCGGCAGGCTGTCGCCGCCCCCAGGCGGATTTCCCCAGCTCGGCACCCGTGTTTCCGCCGGCGATGTCCTGGCCCTGGTCCAGCCTTCGATTGGCGCCGTTGACCTGACCAGCCAGCTTCAGCAGGCACACGAACTTGATCAGGAAATCGCGCTGGTCGAACGCAAACTGGAGCGTTTCAAGCGACTCCAGTCCGTGATCGCACGCGGGGAGATCGAGGATGCGACCCTCGAACTGAAGGGATTGCGGGCGCGTCGCTCGAGCCTTGAAAAGTCACCAACCGCCCCCGAGAAGCTCACGGCGCCCGTCTCCGGTGTCGTCGCTGCAGCACAGGCGGTGGCGGGCCAGATCGCCGAACCGAATACGATCATCTTTCAGATCATCGATCCGGCCCGGAATTGGGTGGAAGCCCTGAGTTTCGAAGCACATTCCATCGACGGGACCGCGCAAGGAAAATTCATGGACGGCGCAAGCGCCGCGCTCACCTATCGCGGTTCCGGCCTCGCGGATCGCAATCAGGCCATCCCCGTGCATTTCAGCATCGAGACAGCTCCGGCGGGCGTCCGTGCCGGGCAGTTGCTGACAGTTCTCGCCAATACGGCAGAGGAACGATCCGGCATTGCGGTCCCGCGCACAAGCGTGTTGCGGGCGTCAAACGGCCAGTCGCTGGTCTACGAGCACACGAACGCGGAGCGCTTCGTGCCGCGCGAGGTGCGAACCGAACCTCTGGATGGTGAACGCGTGATCATCGTGTCCGGTGTCGAGCCGGGCAAGCGGATCGTGACCCAGGGCGCCGAACTCCTCAATCAGATCCGCTGAGACGCCGATGTTCAACTTTCTCGTCACCCAGTCGCTGAAGAACCGCCTTTTCGTCCTCGCGATCGCCGCCGTGCTGATGATCTACGGCGCATTCACGGTCACACGCCTCCCCGTCGACGTGTTTCCGGATCTCAACCGTCCGACCGTGACGATCATGACAGAGGCCGAGGGCCTTGCGCCGGAAGAGGTCGAGCAACTTGTCACCTACCCGCTGGAAGCGCAGATGAACGGACTGCCGGGGGTCACCCGCGTCCGCTCGACCTCCGGCGTCGGCCTTTCTATCATCTATGTCGAGTTCGACTGGGACACCGAGATCTTCCGCAACCGCCAGCAGATCGCCGAGCGACTGTCCCTCGTTCAACCGCAGCTGCCGGCGAATGTCGTGCCCCAAATGGGCCCGGTGAATTCCATCATGGGCCAGATCATGCTGATTGCCGTGACGGGCCCGGAGACCGTGTCGCCCATGGACCTGCGCGAACTCGCGGACTTCACCATCCGTCCGAGGCTGCTCAGCATTCCGGGCGTGGCCCAGGTCATCCCCATCGGCGGCGAGGTGCGGCAATATCGCGTCTCGCCGAATTCCGCGGCCATGCGGGCGCTGGGCGTGTCCTTCGAACAGATCGAGCAGGCACTCGCCCAATTCGGTTCCAACACCGGCGGCGGATTCACCGACCAGTACAGCCGCGAGTTCCTGATCCGCAATGTCGGCCGCACACAGAACCTGGATGATCTCGCCGGGATCGTCGTGGCGACGGTCGATGGCCAAGCGGTTACCTTGCGCCAGGTGGCTGATGTCTCGTTCGCATCCCGGTTGAAGCGTGGCGACGCCGGATATCAGGGTCAGTCCGCCGTCATCGTGTCAGTGGAAAAGCAACCGAATGTCGACACCGTCAAGCTGACACGCGAGGTGGAGGCAGCACTCGCCGAGATCAGCGCCACCATGCCGGAGGGCGTGAAGGCCGACCAGATCCTGTTCCGCCAGGCCAACTTCATTGAAACGTCGATCAGCAACGTGCAGAAGGTTCTGCTCGAAGCCATCGTCGTGGTCGCCATCATTCTCTTCGCGTTCCTCCTGAACACGCGCACGACAGCGATATCGCTGACCGCCATTCCCGTCTCGATCCTTGTCACGGCCATCGTCTTTCACCTTCTCGGATTATCGATCAACACAATGACGCTGGGCGGGCTGGCGATTGCCATCGGCGAACTTGTCGACGACGCTGTCGTCGACGTCGAGAACATCTTCCGCCGGCTGCGCGAAAACAGGGAAAAGGGCAATCCGCGCTCCGTCTTCGACGTTGTGGTTTCCGCCAGCCAGGAAGTTCGCTCGGGCATCGTCTATGCGACGATGATCATCGTTCTCGTCTTCGTTCCGCTCTTTGCGCTCTCGGGCATCGAAGGCCGTCTGTTCGCGCCGCTCGGACAGGCCTACATCATCTCGATCCTGGCATCGCTGGTGGTTTCGATCACCCTCACCCCGGTCATGGCCTACTACCTGCTGCCGAGCCTCAAGCGGCTGGACGAGCATGAAGGCGTTATAGTGCGCGTTCTCAAACGCGCAAACCGCCGGCTGCTCGGCTGGTCGTTCGCCCATCCAAAGATGCTGATGTCGGCGACGCTCGCCGGCGTCGTGGCCGCCGTGCTCTTCGCTGGGCAGTTGCCGCGCTCCTTCCTGCCGCCCTTCAACGAAGGGACACTCACGATCAACATGCTCTTCAACCCCGGCATATCGCTCGCGGAAAGCCACCGCGTGGGATTGATTGCCGAGAGACTGATCATGGAGGTGCCGGAGGTTGAACAGGTCGGACGCCGGACAGGCAGAGCGGAACTCGACGAACACGCCGAGGGTGTTCACTCCTCGGAAATTGAAGTGGCTTTGCACGCCGAGGGACGACCGAAGGACGAGATCATAGCGGACATCCGCTCGCGTCTCTCGGTCCTGCCGATCGCCACCAATGTCGGGCAGCCGATTTCTCACCGTCTCGACCACATGTTGTCGGGCGTGCGCGCCCAGATCGCACTCAAGATCTTCGGCGAAGATCTCGATTCCATCCGAAGCTTTGCAGAGGAGTTTCGCGGGAAGCTCGAGGCCATTCCGGGCATTGTCGACCTGCAGGTCGAAAAACAGGTCCGCATTCCGCATCTCGAAGTGCTGGTCGATTACCGGCGTGCGGCGCTTTACGGCATCCAACCCGCTGCCGTCACCGAGCAGCTCGAACGTCTCTCGAACGGGACTGTTGTGTCCCGGATAGTCGACGGCAACAAGCGTTTCGACGTCGTCCTCCGTCTGGAAGACGACATTCGCAGCACCAAGGGGCTGGCCGACCTTTTGATCGAAACGCCTGCGGGATGGATCCCGATCAGCCAGATCGCCCAGGCCCGCGAAACCGACGGCCCGAACCAGATCCTCCGGGAAAACGGCAAGCGGCGCGTGGTCGTGCTCGCCAACACGGACGGCGCAGCCGACATGGCGACCGTGATTGCCAATATCCGCGAGGTCATCGCGACCACAAAGCTGCCGCCCGGCTTCTTCGTCAGCCTGGAAGGGACGTTCCAGGCCCAGGAAGAATCCATGCGCACCATCGGGCTGTTGTCGCTCATCTCGCTGGCGATGGTCTTCGCCATCCTCTACTCGCGCTATCGTTCCGTGCTCTTCGTGTCGATCATCATGGCGAGCGTTCCGCTGGCACTGATCGGATCGGTCACGGCGCTGTGGATTGCCGGACAACCGCTCTCGGTCGCCTCCATGATCGGCTTCATCACCTTGACGGGCATCTCGACACGCAACGGCATCCTGAAGATCAGCCACTACATCAATCTGGCGATCCAGGATCACATGCCCTTCGGCAGGGACCTTGTGGTGCGCGGCTCCCTCGAACGGCTGACGCCGGTCTTGATGACCGCTCTTTCCGCTGGCGTGGCACTGGTACCGTTGATGATCGATGCGAGCGCGCCGGGCAAGGAAATCCTGCACCCGGTGGCGATCACCATCTTCGGCGGACTCGTTACCGCCACGGTTCTGGATACGGTCCTGACACCGACCCTGTTCCTGCGCTACGGCCGCAAACCCCTGGAGCGGCTGGTCGAACAGGCGCGGGCACAAGCCGCACAGACAAGCTCCCGAGACCCGCAAGCCGGTCAGCCTATTGAAGCATTTTGATCCTTAAAGGAGTTCCCATGCGTCGCAGTCTTTTTGCACTCACCCTGATCGCATCCCTGGCCGCAGGCCAGGCCTACGCGCACGCCCCTCGTCCCGGCCCGAATGGCGGCGTGAAGGTCGATGCCGGCGCCAACCATCATGTCGAACTGGTGGTTGGCGGCACCGATCAGGTCACCGTCTATCTGTTTGACAGCGCCGACCAGCCTGTGCCAGCCGCAGGCTATGCCGCCAGCGCGATCCTCCTGGTGGATGGTGCCGCGCAGCGCTTCGCACTGACGCCGGGCGAAGGCAACAGCCTCGTGGGCATCTACCCCGTCGCGATCCCGAGCGGAGTGAAGGGCGCCATCAAGATCACGGCGCCCGACGGCTCGACTGCACAGGCGAAATTCTGACGTTCCGACGTTGTGCTTAGCTGCCTCGACGAAGCCGTTTGATGCGATGAATGAAACATGCTGGAGGGGCTCCTCATCTGAAGTCGCGCCTCTCCACCTGCGGAAATCGCTACCGTTCTTCCGCCACGTTGAGGTCAACCCAAAGCAAGAGCCCTTGTTACCGAGGCGATCATAGACTACTCCCGCGATATCCATCCTTGAGCAGCTTTTAAAAAATGCTGCGGACGCATCATGATTGCGTGATCGCCCCGACTATTGCGCGAAATCCTGTATGGGCGGCGGTCTGCGCCTTGCCAGAACCGCAATTGAGGCGCACTCTGCCTTATCGGCGGCACTTGAAACGGGCGCTGCCGACGGGGGATGGTTTCCTTCGCCCCAAGCCAGGGAGGACGCGATGTCTTCCGTTGCCCATAATTTTCAGATGACTGCGCGTGCGAACGCGATGGATATTGCGATCGCCACACGGGGCTTCGGCGTACTTGCGCCCACATGCGCGGCAGACGGGAATTGGTGAGCATCCGTTCGGCCTGTGACATCTCCGTCGCCGCGCTTACCCGCAGACGCTTTTCCGGCACCGCGAAGCCCAGGCAGACCGGCAATGAATTTTGCCGTGCCTATACGGTCGAGAGGATTGCATGACAATCTTCTCGGTCCGGCATATCACGGCCTATCACTATCTGAGGCCGGTGCATTTCGGACAGCACCGGCTGATGTTCAGGCCGCGCGACAGTTTCGACCAGACGCTGCTCAGCTGCGAGCTTGAGGTTTTCCCGCAACCGGATGCGGTCCGCTGGATCCACGACGTATTCGGAAACTGCATCGCGCTGATCGACATCGCCGCGCCGGCGCGCGAATTGCGGATCGAGACTCTCGTCCGCCTGGATCACACGCCGCATGTGCCCCTCGACATCGATGCGCGGGCGCTGCGTTTTCCGGTCGTCTATGACGAGGAAGAGGCGCCGGATCTCGCCTGCAGCATGGCCCGGCACCATCCGGACAAGGACGACACGGTCGGAAAGTGGGCGAGCCAGTTCGTCGCCTTCGGACCGAAGGCGCTGGCGGGACATGTGCTGATGACGCTGTGCTACGCAATCCGCGAGAGCTTCCGCTATTCCAGGCGCAGCGAGCACGGCGTCCAGACGCCGCAGGACACCTTGCGGCTGCGCAGTGGATCCTGCCGCGACTTCGCGCTGCTGATGATGGAGGCGGCCCGTTCGCTGGGCCTCGCCGCCCGCTTCGTCACCGGCTACATCTACGTGCCCGACCGGGACGGCTCGACGACGCTTGGCGGCGGCTCCACCCATGCCTGGTGCCAGGTGTATCTGCCGGGCGCCGGGTGGGTCGAATTCGACCCCACCAACGGCATCGTCGGCAATCGCGACCTGATCCGCATCGGGGTTGCCCGCGACCCGCGGCAGGCCATTCCGCTCTCCGGCAGCTATGACGGCGCGCAGGAAGACTTCGACCGTATGCAGGTACAGGTCAACGTGACCACCGAAGACGCTATCACCCAGGACGGCGGCACCAACGGGCATGCCACGGAAAAGCCCATCCGCCAGTCCAGCATGGACCCCATTCCAGAGGAACAAGACTAGATGAAGATAAGGGCCGGTTTCCAGATTGGATTCGAATGCCAGAACTACACCCCGATGCTGCTCGTTCTCAACGTCGCACCATCGCGCCGGGGCGATCTCCTGACCGAACAGACGCTGAGCTTCGACCGGCCGATCGACGTCTGGGGCTATACCGACGGCTTCGGCAATGCCTGCAACCGCATCGTCGCGCCGCCGGGGCTGACCACCATCTCCACCGCGTTCGAGATCTACGATACCGGCCTGCCCGATCCGATCCCCGAAAACGCTATCCAGCACGACATCAGTCACCTGCCCGACGCCGTGCTCGTCTACCTGCTCGGCAGCCGCTACTGCGACACGGACCGGCTGGCGGACTTTGCCTGGAAGACCTTCTCGAACACGCCGCTCGGCTGGCCGCGGGTGAAAGCCATTCTCGACTTCACGCACAACCGCATCGCCTTCGACTACATGAAGGCGGACCCGTTCAGGACCGCCTTTGGCGGGTACACGGACCAGACCGGCGTCTGCCGGGACTACGCACATCTCGCCATCACGCTGTGCCGCTGCATGAACATTCCGGCCCGCTACTGCACCGGCTATCTGGGCGACATTGGCGTGCCGCTGGACCACAATCCGATGGACTTCAGCGCATGGTTCGAGGTTTATCTCAGCGGCCGCTGGTACACCGTCGATGCCCGCCACAACAAGCCACGCATCGGCCGCATCCTGATGGCGACGGGGCGCGACGCGACCGACGTGGCGCTGTCGACGGCATTCGGGCCGGCGCTTCTCAAGCGCTTCGACATCTTCACCGACGAGATCGCCGCCTGAGACAGGACGGCAGGCAGCAAACCACGGTTTGATCCGTCAAGGATCAGGCGGGTGACCGGTTGGCTTGTCAGTCGTTCATCCGTCATTACCTGCTTTTCCACCATGACCTGGTAGGCGGGCCATGACTGCGAATATCCAGAACAGGAAGCCGAGTTCGGCGGCGGAGATATTGGCAAAGGGGATCTGAAAGAGGAACCCGCACCCCAGTCCGCCCAATATCACCGCGCGCAGGTCCTTGTCGCGCAACGCCGTCAGCGGCATGCAGGCAGCCGCCCAGATGAAGGCGGCCAGGCAGAATATTCCCACAACAATCCCCATCACCTGCCAGCAGGCGATGAGCATGCCATCCACGGGCATGGTCCCGGCCACACCGGGGTCGTCATTGGAGAAGCCGATACCGGCCAGTGAGCTGTTGGGGGTCTCCCAAAGGGTCACGAATTCGTGCAACCGTTCCTGAAAGCTCCCGTCCTGGGTGCCTTGCGAGAATGTTTCCAGACGCTTGGATATCGCATCGTTGAACTCGGGAACGAGAGTGGCCGAAAACCCGGCCAAGAAAAGCATTGCAATGATGAAACCGCTGCGAAAGCGCGTCGTCGAAAACAGCATGCAGAAGAGAACGCCGATCGCCAGCGACAGCCACGCGGTGCGGTATTGCGACAGCATGAGCCCGACGCTCGCCGGCGCGACCGAGATGATCGCAAACAAAGGCGGACGGAGAAAGCTGACAAGCAGAATGCCGACCGCCGTGAAGGTCGCGAAGCTTGCCGGACCGTTCATCGTGCTGAAGACGCGCACTTCATAGGGCACCGGAAGACCGACCGATGTGATCTGGGAGAAGTTCATCCAGTAGCCGTCCCAGCCCGGCACGAGGAAGTACTGGACCATGCCGTAAAGTCCCATCACCGGAATGGCAATGGCAAACATCGACGCGGCGGCCTCGAGCAGACGCTCGCGGTCTCCCGTCTCGATCAGCACCATGGCATAGAACAGCGGCGCCAACCACTTCACAGCGCCCGACGCGGCATCGAAATAGGCCCCCTTGAAGAGCGTCATGAAGCATGCGTATGCCACGCAGATCAGCACGACGGCGATCGGCCCATGCCCCTTTTCGAGCGGACTGGACCGGCCGTCCAGGAAGGGGAATAGGCGCGGGATCGGCACCAGCATGGCCGCCAGCGGACCGATCAGCATGATGCCCTTGCCATCATAGCCGACATAATAGTCGACGACGCGACGGGCAAACGGCGCAAAGCAGAACAGCATCACGATTGCCTGCAGATGGGCCTCCGGGCTTTGTCGCCACGCATACCAGCCAACGCCCACGCAGCCGACGAGGAAAAGCGGCCTGGCAAGGCTTCCGGCCACCGGCGCCATGGCCAGCACCATGATCAGCAAGGCAACAGCCGCCAGCCAGCCCGGCGGCACAGCCTTGGGCATGTCACTGCTCGCCGAAGCCACGTCCTGGCCTGAAAGCGCCATCACACCAACTCCCGCCCGCGCTTCGGATCACTGCCGACGGCGATGTCGAGCAGGCTTGAGATGGGCGCGTCGGTGACGATTTCCGCCACCACGTTGATGCCCATTCCCTGGAGGCGTTGCAGCAGCGCGACCGTCTCCTCCGAGCCGGCCTCCTTTTCCGTCGTACAAAAGAGGGCGCAATCGGCCTGCCTGGCAAGAAGGCCGGCGCCGATGCCCTGTTCGAGAGGCGGGCTGTCGAAAAGCACGAGGTCATAGATGCCGACGGCCTCGACGAATGGTCCGATCGCAAAGCCTTCCAGCACGCTGTCGGGATCGGCTGTGCCGCGGCCGGCGCCAATGACATCCGGCCCCTGCGGGGTTCGACGGACGGTCGAGTCCGGCTCAAGATCCATGGTGAGCGTTTCGAAAAGGCCCGGACCGGCGGAGACCCGCTGCGTGCGAGCCGACTGCACCGGCCGCAAATCGGCGTCCACGACAAGCACCCTGTGACCCAGCTGGCTCGCCCGGATTGCCAGCATCAGCGAAATCAGCGTCCGGCCCTCTTCGGGAAATGCGGAGAGAAGCGTCACCATGCGCGGCGCATCGGCACGATCGTCGCCGATAATGCCTTCGACGAGGGCGCCCAGGGCTTCGCGCATGGCGGGATCGGCGAGCGCAAAACCGGCCCGCGCCAGCGCATCGCCGTCCGGCAGGCGCAGCCGCGGCAACCGGATGACGACCGGAGGTTCGACGAGACTATCGCCGGCAGGCGCGGGAATCGGCTGGCGGATGGCTGTCTGCCGGTTGCCGCCCGCGAGATTGTCGCAGACCAGAGCCGAAACCACCGCCATGACAAGAGCCAGCGCAAACCCTCCGGCGAAGAAGGGCGTGGTCTTCGGAAAGTACCGGCTTGTCGGCAGCACCGCCTTGCTGACCAGCCTCAGGCGACCGAGCGCCGAAAGGCTGTCGGCTTCCAGCCTGTTCTTCTGGACGGACAGCGTATCGAAGCGTTGCTTGCTGAGTGCCAGTTGCCGCACTGCGTCCTCGATCGAGGTTTCGGCCGAATTCGCGTCGGCGGCACCGGTCTTGGCCGTGTCGAGCTGGGCCTTCAGGGAATTGACGATATCCTCCGTCACCTTCAGCTGCTTTTCGGCGTTGGCGGAAATCCGCTCGAGTTCCTGGCGAAGGGCGGAGCGCAAGGTGTCGGCACGAATTTCGAGCGCCCGCAATTGCGGATGGCGAGGGCCAAGCGCGGCCGCCGCCGATTGCGCTTCGGCCTCGGCCGTTGCGAGCTGCTGCTTGAGATCGGCAATCGAGCGACTGTTCTCGTCGCCGGTCAGCAGGGTCACGCTCTCGATATTGCCCTGCTTGGCCGCTTCCATGATGCCGATCGCCCTGGAGCGGTCCGCCTCTGCCTTTGACAGCTGCCCGAGGATCGATGTCAGCCGCTCCGCGCTCACAGTTGCCTGCGCGCCGCTGACGAGACCGTTGTTGTTGCGAAAGGCTTGAACCGTGGCGCTTTCGCGCTCGATTTCACCATTGATCTCCTTGAGCTGCGCCGTGAGGCTGTCGATGGCCATCTGGCGGGACCTTGCAAGCTCTTCTCTATGCTGTGCGAGCATGGCCTCGACCAGCGCATCCGCCATGATGCGAGCCGTCTGCGGATCCGGGGAACTGTAGGATGCCGCAATGACACGGGAACGGCCGGACCCGCTGACGGAATATCTCGATTGCAGATAGGTGATGGCGTCCGACGTACCTGAAGCGAAGCCACCGCAGTCCGTCTCTTTCAGGCCCAGGAAGCCTGTCGAAGCGCGGCACTCCGCAAGCGCCGCCGCCTTCGCCTCTGGTATTTGCAGAACCCTTTGCAGAACGGCCGGCGATTGGGAGATGTAGACCTGGCTTTCCATGTCGGAGGGATCGCCCGCGTTCAGGGCATCTCCCGACGGCACATCGAACACGCTCTGGGGCTGAACGATCGCCACCATTCCCGAGGCGACATAGGTGGATGGAATGAGGAAGAGCGCGACCATCACGGCCGCCCAGACGGAGATGAATACCGAGACGAACAGGACACGCCTTCGCCAGAGCGCCGACAGCGGATTTCCCGCCGACAGCATGCCCGGATCGAAAACAGGATTGCTACCCAAAAATCGGGTCATAGCGTGGCCCCGTCATCATGAAGCAACGGTCGTGTTCCTCTTCGCTCGAACCATGATCCAGGGCGCGCCTTACTTGACCGGCGTCCGCCGCGGCGCGCGCGCAGAGGTCACATATCCGGACGCGGAAATTCGTCCGAGAACGGAATTCCCTTATCGTCCAAGGACAAATATGGTGAATAAAGTCTAACGATCCATTAATGGCGATGCCTGCGGGCCCTGATCTGGCTGGTTGTCAGGTGATCAGGATGGCCCGGAAATCGTTGACATTGGTGAGCGTCGGGCCGGTAACGACCTGGCCGCCGATGCGCTCGAAGAAGGTGTGGGCATCGTTCTCGGCAAGGGCCTTGTCAGCACTGACACCGGCGTCTTTAGCTGCCTTCAGCGTTCCGGGACCGATGATTGCCCCTGCCACTTCCGCGGCGCCGTCCACGCCGTCGGTGTCGCAGGCAATTGCGTGGATGCCCTCGGCACCATCGAGCGCCAGGGCGAGCGCGAGGCCGAACTCGGCGTTCGGTCCGCCGACGCCCTGCCCTTTTCGGGTCACGGTCAGTTCGCCGCCCGACAACAGCAGGACCGGCGGGTCGCCCGCGCAGCGGCCGGCCTTTATCTTCAACGCCTCTGCTGCCTGCGTGGCCGCGACCTCGCGGGCTTCCCCCTCCAGTGCGTCGCCGAGCATGCGGACCTCGACACCCGCCGCACGAGCGAGTTCCGCCGCCGCCTCAAGCGACTGCCTCGGCGCGGCATAGATGACATTCTCCACCCGTGACAGCCTATCGTCGTCCGGCGCGACAACGCGGTTCGGCTTCTCCAAAGCGGCGAGAACACTGTCGGGAACAGACACATTCCATTTTTTCAGGATCGCCAATGCGTCATCCTGCGACGACGCGTCGCCAACGGTCGGGCCGGAGCCGATAAAGGCCGGATCGTCACCGGGCACGTCGGAGATCATCAGGGTCAGCATGCGGGCCGGCCAGGCCGCGGCGGCCAGTTGCCCACCTTTCACCCGGCTTAAATGCTTGCGCACGGTGTTCATCCTGTCGATCGGCGCGCCGGAGGAAAGAAGCGCGGCGTTGACTGCCTTCTTCTCTTCAAGCGTCACCCCTTCGACGGGTGCGACCAGCAGCGCGGAGGCGCCGCCGGAAATCAGCGCCAGCACGAAGTCGCCTTCGCCTGCCTCGCTGACGAGATCGAGCATCCGCCGCGTCGCTTCGAACCCTGCTTCGTCCGGCACCGGATGGGCGGCCTGGACGATTTCTATCCCCTGGCAGGCGCGCTGATAGCCGTAGCGGGTGATCACCAAGCCCTCGCACGGCCCCCAAATGGCTTCCACCGCCTCGGCCATGCGCGCGCTTGCCTTGCCGGCGCCGACCACGATCACCCGGCGTTCAGGTTTCGGCGGCAGGAATCCCGCCAGCGACCGCATGGGATCGGCGACCTCGACGGCCTTGTCGAACAGCGTGCGCAAGAAGGTTTCCGGCGATGCAATGTCGGTCAATGGTCCCTGTCTCCTGCTTGGCGAATGCCGTTTCTCATTGTCCGGCAGCGCGTTGCGGCTTATGCTTCGGCCAGACTGGCACATGAGCCCAACGAAGCGCCAGCCCGTTGTCGCTGCTTTCAGCCCTGCCGCTCGTCCATGAAGCGTTGCAGAAGGGCAAGCTGCTCTTCGCGGTCGCGCAGGACGCAGGTCGGGCACAGGCTGCCGTCCTCAACCTTCACATAGCGACAGCACCCGCCGCGAAGCCGGAATATCTCGCTTGCATCGCCCTTGGAAGAGGAAACCCGCTCGAAGGCGAGCGCGCCGTTGGCGAATGGAGAACCTTCGGCCTTGAGGGTTGCATCGGCAAGCTCTGCCGCCCTTTCCTGATCCCCGTCCGACTTGCCGACATCGAGAAAGGCAGAGGCGATGGAATCGGCGGCGATCCGCCATTGCGGCCGGCGACCGAAGCCGGTTCTCGTTTTCAGCGCTTCGATGATCGGCGCCAAGGCGCGCTCCAACTCCGTCGCCGCGATATTTTCGGACACGGGCCGGATGGAGGCTTCCGTCACGCCGAGTTCGAGCCGGGCCGGCATTCCGCCTTCTCCGGATACGAGGTGCCATTTCAGGGCGTTTGGAGCGAAGACGGGGACGACGGCCTCGCGCAAAATAGCCGCTGCCACCGCAAGCGCATGGAAATAGCTGTACTGGCCGATGAGATAGGCCGCCTGCGTTCGCTGATCCATGCCGCGGGCGAAGGAGCGCTGGTAGGCCAGCAGCGTGGAGAGCGCCTCGGAGCCGGGATCGGCGAGGTCGGCAACGGTGAACCAGTCTCCGTCGAGGGGCGACCAACTCAGTCGAAGCGGCGAGGCCTCTCCAAGCCATGTCCATGCCCGGACCAGTTCGGCCGGCATGGTCTCTCCGCTTGAAAGTTCGGCAGTTGAGGCGTTGGCGTCCAGCATTCCACCCGCTTCGGATCGATCGGTTCTGCTGCGCGAGACATACACGCAACGCCGCGGATTGGCCAAAGATAAATCCGCACCGGATCGACGGACAGTGCCGCGCGCTTGCCACCTGCTGGGAAGAAACGCTAGATTTGCCCGGCGCGGGTCTGCCCGCTCCCATCCATTCCGCCTTTCCAATCCCGGAAAGCGCTCCGAACACCGGTGCCTTATGAATGCAATGACTGATGCCGAGACCTTCTTCCGGGACAATCCGGACATCGAGATCCTGGAGGCCTTCGTCATCGATGTGAACGGCGTTCCCCGGGGCAAGTGGATCCCTCGGGACCGCGCCCTCGACGTGCTCGAAAAGGGGATGGCGATCCCGCGCTCGGTCTACGCGCTCGACGTCTGGGGCCGCGACGTCAACGCCGCCGGCCTTGCCGAAGGCACCGGCGATCCAGACGGCATGTGCTTTCCGGTTCCTGGCACGCTGTCGCGCGTCACCTGGCTGCAAAGGCCGACGGCGCAGGTCATGCTCGGCATGAGGGATTCCGACGGCAAGGGCTTTTACGGCGATCCGCGCCAGGTGCTGGCGAACGTCCTGGAGAAGTACCGCAAACTGAAGCTGACGCCCGTCGTCGCCACCGAGCTTGAGTTCTACCTCATCGACCCGGTGCGCTCGGCGCTCGATCCCGTGCGGCCGCCGAATTCGCGCGAGGGCCGCTGGCAGAGCGGCCAGACGCAGGTACTGTCGATCTCGGAACTGCAGGATTTCGAGAATGTCTTTCACGACATCGCGATTGCCTGTCGGGCGCAATCGGTGCCAGCCGATACGACGCTGCGCGAAAACGGTCCCGGCCAGTACGAGATCAACCTCAATCATGTCCCGGATGCGCTGGAAGCCGCCGACAACGCGCTGCTTTTAAAGCGCATCGTCAAGGGCGTGGCGCGCAAGCACGATCTCGACGCCACCTTCATGGCCAAGCCCTACGGCCTGCAGGCCGGCAGCGGCATGCATGTGCATTTCTCGGTTCTCGACGAGAGCGGCAACAACATCTATGCCGGCGAGAACGGTCCGGCCGACACGCTGTTCCATTCCGTCGGCGGGCTGCTTGCCAACATGGGCGAGAGCATGGCGGTGTTCGCGCCGCATGCCAATTCCTATCGCCGGCTCAGGCCAAGCGAGCACGCGCCGACCTATGCCTCCTGGGGCATCGACAACCGCTCGGCTGCGGTCCGCGTCATCGTCGCCAGCAAGCCGGCGACGCGCATCGAGCACCGCGTGGCGGGCGCCGACACAAACCCCTACCTCGTGCTGGCGATGATCCTCAACGCGGCCCTTCTCGGCATGCGCGAAAAGATCCAGCCGGGCGGTGCGATTACCGGCGACGACCATGCGATCAGCCATGAGCCGCTGCCGACCAACTGGGACTATGCGCTTGGCAAGTTCGCCAAATCCGGTTTCGCCTATGCGACCTTCGGACCGAAGTACCGGGCGCTATACGCCTCCTGCAAACAGCAGGAGATTTCCGAATTCTCGCTCCGCGTGACGGATGTCGAATATGATGCCTACATCAGGACGGTCTGACATGAACGCACCGACTTCGCTTGCCAACAACCCGGGCCATGCCCCTTCCTGGTACGCCTCCAGCGCCAACGACAAGACCATCCGTCCAACGCTCGAGGGTGATGTCGAGACCGATGTCTGTGTCATCGGCGCCGGTTTTTCCGGGATTTCCGCCGGCCTGACGCTGGCCGAGCGCGGCTATTCGGTCGTCGTGCTGGAGGGCAGCCGCATCGGTTTCGGCGCCTCCGGGCGCAATGGCGGCCAGATCGTCAACGGCTACAGCCGCGACCTGAAAACCATCGCTTCCCGCTACGGCGAGGAGAAGGCGGTTGAGCTTGGCGCCATGTCGCTTGAGGGCGGCAACATTATCCGTGAGCGCGTTGAAACATACGGCATCGATTGCGACCTCAGGCATGGCGGGTTCTTCGCGGCGTTCACCGACAAGCAGATCCGCGAGATGGAGGCGCACAAGGCACATTGGGAAAAGCACGGCCATGACGGGCTGGAGATGGTCGCGAAGACCGACCTGCCGGGCATCGTCAAATGCGATCTCTACGCCGGCGGCATGGTCGACCGGCACGGCGGCCACATTCACCCGCTGAACCTGGTGCTCGGTGAGGCGCGGGCGCTGGAAAGCCTCGGTGGCCGCATCTTCGAAAACAGCCGGGCGACGGGCGTCGACACCGGCCCCTCACCCTCGGTGCGCACTGCAACGGGATCGGTCAGGGCGAAGTACGTGATCGTCTGCGGCAATGCCTATCTCGGCGAACTGCTGCCGCAGATCGGTAGCCGGATGATGCCGGTTTCGAGCCAGGTGATCGTCACCGAACCGCTGGACGAGGCCACCATCGCCAATCTGCTGCCGGCGGACTACTGCGTCGAGGATGCCAACTACGTGCTCGACTATTACCGCCGTACCGCCGACAACCGGCTGCTGTTCGGCGGCGGCATCGGCTATGGTGGGCAGGATCCGGCCAATATCGTCGCCAAGATCCAGCCGCATCTGGCCAAGACCTTCCCGTCGCTTTCAAGCAAGAAGATCGACTTTGCCTGGAGCGGCAATTTCGCGCTGACCTTCAGCCGCATTCCGCATATGGGCAAGCTGTCCGATACCGTCTACTTCTCGCACGGCGACAGCGGTCACGGCGTGACGACGACTCACCTGCTCGGCAAGATCCTGGGCGAGGCCGTGTCCGGCCATGCCGAACGGTTCGATGTGTGGAGTTCGCTGCCGAACTTCCCCTTCCCCGGCGGAAAGACTTTCCGGGTGCCGCTCACCGCGCTCGGCGCATGGTGGTACGGACTGAGGGACAAGCTCGGAATTTGACGGCCGACCGCGAAGGGCTCAGGCGGCGGGTGCCGCCAGGCCGGCCCGGACCCGCTCGGTTTCGTCGATGCCGAGCAGAAAGTTGATCTGCGGACGCGCCTTGACCAGATCGTCGATCGAATAGTCCATCAAGACTTCGAAGAAGGCATTCAGGGCCTTGCGCAGGGCCGAGTTCAGGCCACAGCTGTCGACCAGCGGGCATTCGGCCACGCCGTCCTCGAAGCATTCGGCCATGGCGAAGTTGTCTTCGGTGACCTTGACCACATCGAACAGGCTGATCTTGTCCGCCGGCCGGCCGAGGCGTACGCCGCCGTTGCGGCCACGCACCGTCTCGACGATGCCGGCCTTGTTGAGTGGCTGCAGAATCTTGAACAGAAACAGTTCGGAAACCCCGTAGGCCTTGGCGATCTCCGGAATACGGCTCAGCCGACCTTCGTTGGCCGCGCAATACATCAGCATGCGCACCGCATAATTGGTCTGTTTCGTCAGTCGCATGCCGATCTCCGTTTAAAGTCTTCCTTGGCCGTCATGTTTATATAGGGCCATTCGTAGTTTGGAACAATTCCAAAATACGAAAATCACAATCATCTTTTTTCGCTAGTCCGGATTGCCATTGACATTTACATTAGAAACATGATGAAAACCATCAACATTTGACAAAATCAGGAGTTTGCGATGAACGGCTTTCAGAAGAAGCTTGCCACCCTCACCGCCGCGGCGGCACTTGTCTCGCTCGCCGCACCGGCTCTTGCCGAGGAAGTCAATATCTATTCCTATCGTCAGCCGGATCTGATCCAGCCGCTGCTCGATGCCTTCACCAAGGAGACGGGCATCGAAACCAACGTTCTGTTCCTCGACAAGGGTCTGGTCGAGCGTGTGCGCGCCGAAGGTGAAAACTCCCCGGCAGACGTCATCCTGACCGTCGACATCGGTCGTCTCGTCGAAACCAAGGATGGCGGCATCACCCAGCCGCTCGTCAACGACGTCGTCAACAAGGACATCCCGGCCGAATACCGCGATCCGGATGGCTACTGGTTCGGCCTGACGCGGCGCGGCCGCGTCATCTACGCGTCCAAGGAGCGCGTCGAGGAAAAGCAGATCACCTATGAGGAGCTTGCCGATCCGAAGTGGAAGGGCCGGCTTTGCACGCGCGACGGACAGCACCAGTACAATCTCGCGCTGTTTGCCTCGATGATCGCCCATCACGGTCCCGAATATGCGGAAACCTGGCTCAAGGGCGTCCGCGACAACCTCGTGCGCAAGCCGGACGGCAACGACCGCTCGCAGGCCAAGGACATCTATGCCGGCGGATGCGACATCGCGCTCGGCAACACCTATTATGTCGGCCTGATGATGACGGACACCAGCGAGCCGGAACAGCAGGAATGGGCAGGCGCCATCAACGTGATCTTCCCGAATGCCGAAGACCGCGGCACGCATGTCAACATTTCCGGCATGGCGCTCGCCAAGCACGCGCCCAACAAGGATAACGCCGTCAAGCTGATGGAATTCCTGACGACCAAGGAAGCGCAGGAAATCTACGCCGAACGCGTGTTCGAATATCCGGTCATCGCCGGCGCGGAGCCGTCCGAGATCGTCAAGTCCTTCGGCACGTTGAAAGCCGATCCGCTTCCCCTGATCGACATTGCCAACAATCGCAAGCTGGCCTCCGAACTCGTCGACAAGACGGGCTACAACGAAGGCCCGTCGATGTAGAAACCGGCACTGCCGGCAAAACCGATATGTCATTTCCCGACCGGCCCATCTGGGCCGGTTTTTCTTTTTTGGAGTTCGCGTGGAAATCGCACTGGCGTGCGCAACATGTCATCCGATTGTTACAGCCGCTACCTAGACGAGAGGCCGTTGCCTCCGGAGCCGCGGTTTGCTTCATCTCCGACAAGAGGCGGCGAATTGTCACAATCCATGTTCTGAGGGCGTGGGACGATGGGCTGAGCCTCCGGATCGAAGGCTGACGGACCTCGCTCCGGAACGCCCCAAAAGGAGATTTCATGCCTTTGCTTTGCCAGCCCCTGCGGTCGCGCGGCTTGTTTGCGTCCACGGCCATCGTGCTTCTCGCCGGTTCGGCGTTCGCCGCTCCGGTTCCCGCCGGCACCTTTGCCGTTCCTGTTCCCGAAGCAGCCTACCCCTTGCCCGTCGTCGACAACTACAAGGCGCAGGCCGGCCTCAAGGCCGACGGCAGCAAGATCAACAAGTATGACCGGGCCGACAATCCGATCATCCAGATCCTGTCCGGCTTCGACGATATATGGTCACTGGGCGACACCGCCTGGGCCGATGGCGGCGCGAACGGCGATGGGCCCGAAGACTACAGCAAGGTCAAGATCGTTGCGCCGGACATCTGGGCAGCCAACATGCGCTATGTACTAGACGTGACCGGGCCTTCGCGGACGACCGAAAACGCGCTTGCCGCCTATCTCGACGATCGCCGCGCGCAGGGCAATTCGGTGATCGACGGCATGGGGCCGCTTGCCGACATCTATCGCCGCGAAGCCGGTGCGACGACGACCATCGCCCATACGCTCGCCGACTTCGATCCGAATGCGCCTCTGGCCGAAAAGGAAGAGGATCAGGGCAGCGAGGCCGGCACCGGCAATCCGTCGCTTCAGGATTTCATCGCCTTCATGACCGTGATGCGTGGACCGGAAGGTTCGACCTCTCCGGCCAAGTACTTCTACGCCTCGCCACGCCCCTGGCGCATGACGGATAGCGGTGACGTCGTGCAGACCGGTACGGAGCCGCTCGGCGACAAGACGGTCGAAGTCTACGACAGTCATGTCAATGTCATTCCCGCTTTGCTCAGCGCCCGCGAAACCCGGGGACGGAGAAAGGACGGCGGCTTCCCGTCCGGCCACACCAATGCCGCCTATGTCTCTGCCTTTGCCTACGCCTATGCGCTGCCGGTGCGGTTTGCGGAACTGCTGACGCGCGCATCCGAACTCGGCGAGCATCGCGTCGTCACCGGCATGCACTCGCCGCTCGACGTCATCGGCGGACGCATCATGGCGACAGCGACGGCCGCGGCCTACCTCAACGATCCCGCCAATTCCGAGCTGAAGGTCCGGGCGCTCGACAACATGACGGCGACGATGAAGGCGAACGTGCCGGCCGGCGAGAGCCTCTATGCCGCGGCCCATACGGCAAAGGATGACCGCTTCTCCAGCTACTTCGCCGATGCGGATGTCTACCGTCAGCGCATGACATACGGCTTGCCGCAGGACAAGGCGAAGGCCGGCCAGGCGATGATCGTGCCGAAGGGCGCGGAAGCGCTGATTGAAACCCGCTTCCCCTATCTCGACGCCGACCAGCGCCGCGTCGTTCTCTACACCACCGGCATCGACAGCGGCTATCCGCTGCTCGACAAGAGCAATGGCTGGGGCCGGCTGGACCTCGTCGCTGCAGCGGGAGGCTTCGGCGCATTCCCGGGAGATGTCACCGTGAACATGCAGGCCGACAAAGGTGGCTTCAGCGCCGACGACCAATGGCTGCACGACATTGCCGGGAAGGGCATGCTGACAAAGGCCGGCAGCGGCACGCTGACGCTTGGCGGCCACAACAGCTACGCGGGTGGTACGGTGCTGAAGGACGGGACACTTGTCGCGGCTCACGCCGACGCGCTCGGCACCGGCGACCTTCAGGTCGATGGCGGAACGCTTGCCGTCAGCACGCACGGCGTGGACATGCCGGGTGAAGTCGCTATCAACGGCGGTACGCTACAGGTCGACTTGAGCGGAGCCGAACCGGATGCCTCCGTCATTGCGATCAAGGCCGGCCGCATCCACGGTACGTTTGCGCATGTCGTTTCCTCGAAGGGGCAAACGCTGGACGCGACCTATGACAACGGTACGCTAACGGTTCACCTTAAGGTACCGAAAGCCGGCTGATTGCCAGGCTGGCAATAGCAAAAGAAGAACCCCGGAAGCAGTGCTTCCGGGGTTCTTGTCAAAAGAATCTACCGGGGCCGGGCCACCGGCTTGTCACTTACTTCATCGTCGGCATGACGAATTCGGCGCCGTCCTTGATGCCCGACGGCCAGCGGCTGGTGACCGTCTTGGTGCGGGTCCAGAACTTGATCGAATCCGTGCCGTGCTGGTTCAGGTCGCCGAAGGACGAAGACTTCCAGCCGCCGAAGGAGTGGTAGGCCAGCGGAACCGGGATCGGCACGTTGACGCCGACCATGCCGATGTTAATGCGCGAGGCGAAGTCACGGGCCGCATCACCATCGCGGGTGTAGATCGCGACGCCGTTGCCGTATTCGTGCTTCATCGGCAGTTCGAGGGCTTCCTCGTAATTCTTGGCGCGGACGACCGAGAGAACCGGTCCGAAGATTTCCGTCTTGTAGATGTCCATGTCCGGGGTGACGTTGTCGAACAGGCAGCCCCCGACGAAGTAGCCGTTCTCATAGCCCTGCAGCTTGAAGTCGCGGCCATCGACAACGAGCTTCGCGCCCTGCTCGACGCCGCGGTCGATGAGACCCGTGACGCGGGCCTGGGCTTCCTTGGTGACCAACGGGCCCAGGTCGGCCTTGTCGTCGGTGTAGGGACCGATGCGCAGCGCTTCGACCATCGGGGTCAGCTTTTCGATCAGGCGGTTGGCGGTTTCCTCGCCGACCGGGACGGCAACCGAGATCGCCATGCAGCGCTCGCCGGCCGAACCGTAGCCGGCACCCATCAGGGCGTTGGCGGCCTGGTCGAGGTCGGCGTCGGGCATGATGATCATGTGGTTCTTGGCGCCGCCGAAGCACTGGGCGCGCTTGCCGTTCATGGCAGCGGTGCCGTAGACATAGCGCGCGATCGGGGTCGAGCCGACGAAGGAAACGGCGCCGATATCCGGATCGGTCAGGATCGCGTCAACCGCGCTCTTGTCGCCGTTGACGACGTTGAGGATACCTGCCGGCAGGCCGGCTTCGATCATCAGTTCGGCCAGACGGATCGGCACGGACGGATCACGCTCGGAGGGCTTCAGGATAAAGGCGTTGCCGCAGGCGATCGCCGGGGCAAACATCCACATCGGGATCATGGCCGGGAAGTTGAACGGCGTGATGCCGGCGCCGATGCCGACGGCCTGCCGGATGGAATACATGTCGATGTTCGGACCGGCGCCTTCCGTGAACTCGCTCTTCGACAGGTGCGGGATGCCGATGACGAATTCGCAGACTTCGAGACCGCGGACGATGTCGCCCTTGGCGTCCTCGATGGTCTTGCCGTGCTCCTTCGACAGCATTTCGGCGAGTTCGTTCATGTTGTCATTGAGAAGGGCAACGAACTTCATGAACACGCGGGCGCGGCGCTGCGGGTTGGTGGCAGCCCATTGCGGCTGCGCAGCCTTCGCGTTCTCTACGGCAGCGCGCAGCTCGGCGTCGCTGGCGAGCGCGACTTCCGCCTGCACTTCGCCGGTCGCCGGATTGTAGACGGGCGCGAAACGGCCGCTGGTGCCGGCAACCTGCTTGCCGCCGATGAAATGACCAATCTTTTTCATGGGTTTCCTCCTTGATGATTTAGGAGAGGATCGCACTTTAATTTGCACAATTCAACGGCATGATTTACATATCCGTTGTGCAAAAATTCAAGCCGGAGTGGATATGGACTGGGATGATGTGCGCATGTTTCTCGCGGTCGCGCGAAGCGGGCAGATCCTGTCGGCCTCCAAGCGCATGGGGGTCAACCATGCGACGCTGTCGCGCCGTGTCAGCGCGCTGGAAGAAAGCCTCAACACACGGCTTTTGATCCGCCGCACCAATGGCTGCGACCTGACGGCGGAGGGCGAGACCTTCCTGAAGGCAGCCGAGCGCATGGAAACCGAAATGCTGGCCGCGCAGGCGATGATCGCCAAGGTCGACAGCGCGATTGCCGGTACGGTCCGCATCGGCGCGCCGGACGGGTTCGGCGTCTCGTTCCTCTCGCCGCGGCTGGGCCGGCTGATCCGGCGCTATCCCGACCTCAAGATCGAACTCGTGCCGGTGCCACGCTCATTCTCGCTGTCGCAGCGCGAGGCCGACATCGCCATCACGCTGGAGCGGCCGGACCAGGGCCGGCTCATCTCGTCGAAGCTGACCGACTACACCCTCGGTCTCTACGCCTCCGCAGACTATGTGAAGGAGAACGGCACACCTGAGCGGATCGAAGACCTGCGCCGCCATCCGCGCATCGGCTATGTGGAAGACCTGATCTTCACGCCGTCGCTGGACTTCAGCGCCGATATCCTGCGCAACTGGGACACGGCGTTCGGCGTCTCCTCATCGATCGGTCAGACCGAGGCCGTGCTTTCGGGCGCCGGCATCGGCATCCTGCACAACTACATCGCCCACGAGAAGGACACGCTGGTCAGGGTGCTGCCGGAGATCGAGATCCGCCGCGCCTACTGGACCACCTATCACGAGAGCATCCGCGACCTGCTGCGGGTGCGGACGGTCATCGACTTCCTGCAGGAACTGGTGCGGGAGGAACGCGGGAGATTCATCTGAGCACTTCAGTGGAACCCTGCAGGGTGGTTTGAAGTTGTCTTCCGCATGGAAGCACTTTTCAGAGAATTCGACTACTCCACCTTCCTCGCCCCGTCAGTGATCGCCGTACGGGTCCTGATCGCCATGATCTGCGGTGCGATCGTCGGGCTCGACCGGGAGATGGCGAGCCACGCCGCGGGGCTGCGCACGCATATTCTCGTCAGCCTGACGGCGGCGATCATCGCCGTGCTGGCGATCGAGATCATCCACATGCCGACCTTCGCCGACGAATCGATCCGGATCGACCCGATCCGCCTGATCGAGGCTCTGACAAGCGGCGTGGCATTTCTGGCCGCCGGCATGATCGTCTTCAGTCAGGGACGGGTGCGCGGGCTGACGACCGGCGCGGGCATGTGGCTCGCCGGCGCGGTCGGCCTCGCCTGCGGCCTTGGCCTCTGGCTGATCGCCGGCATCGCGACGCTCGGCGCGATCATCGTCCTGGCACTGCTGCACCGGCTGGAGCCCGGCAACAAGACGGGCGACCAAACGTCGCCGCCGGACGCCGGCACAAGCGAAACGCAATAAAGCGGGGGAAGAAGAAATGGTACGGTTGGTGGGAATCGAACCTACGACCTCAGGTGCCACAAACCTGCGCTCTAACCAACTGAGCTACAACCGCACACTGGACGCCTCGGCGTCACGGAGGGTCACATACGGGCTGTTTTCCGCTTTTGCAAGACCCTTGATATTGAATACAAAAAAAAGCCGGGTTTTGCCACCCGGCTTTTTCATCAGTTGGACATTTGTCCGATCAGGCGGCCTTGAAGTAGGTCGAAGCCTTTTCGGCGGCAGCCTTGGACGGCGCGGCAACCGATTCAGCGACCTTCTTGCTGGCTTCCTGCATGGACTTGGCCTGCTCGACGGCGGCTTCAGACTGCTTGCGGAAGAAAGAGGTCTGCAGTTCGAAGAGTTCTGCGACCGACTTTACGCCGAGCAGGGCTTCGAAATGCGAGAAAGAGCTTTCAGCGTTGGCGCGCATCGTGTCGATGGTCTTGAGACCGAGTTCGACGGTGCCGGCCTGGGCATTCTTCAGCGTCGCTTCAACGGTCTGCGTTGCTTCTTCGGCAGCCTGCTTCATCTTTGCATAGGCTTCCTTGGACTGCTCTGCACCCTTTTCAGCGAAATCGCGAAAACCTTCGCCGAGCTTGCTCGGGTCGAAAGTGGAAATGGAAAATACGTCCTGCGTTTTCTTCGTAGCCATTGTTTTGCGCTCCTTGAGTTAGGGCCCTCTTTAAACAGGCACCCTCGCGTTCTTCGGTGAGCACTATATAATACAGTCCGTTGTGCATTGCAATAACTTTTGTGCGCCGCACAATAAATTAACTCTGTTTACGAGTTTCCCGATGCCGATGCTGGACCCGCAGGAGCGGGAAAGATATTAATAATGCGTTAAATATCAGCGCATACAAGCCTCCCCGTTAAAGGTTGAAATGTCCGCCGTGCAGTACCCTTTCATAGATGTCGCCGTCCACGATCGCGTTCGCGGCCGCTTTGCGCGCGGCGAGGCGCTGGTGATCTTTTCCGCCAGCATGGACGATGTGCTGTGGGCGAATGGC
Organism: Rhizobium sp. PAMB 3174; assembly: GCF_052908375.1. NCBI lineage: Bacteria > Pseudomonadati > Pseudomonadota > Alphaproteobacteria > Hyphomicrobiales > Rhizobiaceae > Rhizobium > Rhizobium sp. PAMB 3174. Next base: position 2,859,787 of record NZ_CM128608.1, read on the forward strand.
CCGGGTGCTGCGGTATTCGGCGGAAGCTCCGTTTACGACTTCATAGACCAGGCGCCGCCGCTGAACGACCTGACCTTCCGGCAGGCGGCCGTGATGGCGCGCAGCCTGGAGCGCATCGGCGACGTGCGCGGTTTCCTCATTCGCGTGCCGAACGGCTTTCAGCGTTCGACCGTGCGCGCCGAAGCCGAGATGATCCGCATCGGCATGGACGAGGCGATCCTGCTTTCGGTGCCTGCCGTCTCCGAGCCAAAGGGGCCTCAGGCCACTGCGGCGCGGATGATCGAAGGCTTCGACGATCCGGATACGCATGTGGCGATCCTCGACGAGAACGGTTTCGTGCTGGCCTCGTCCAGCGGCTTTGCCGAGCTCGGCATGAGCGCCGAAACCGTCCAGACGCTGGCCGGCAATGCGGCTGACGAACCGGCCCGGCTTCTCAAGCGCCGGCTGGAAACCGGACGCGGTCTGATGCCCGCCGCCATCGGCCGGCTTGCCGAAGAGCCCAGCCTCTATCTTCTCTTCGTCGTCGAAGCGCCGCAACAGGAGGACACCGAGGAGGCGCCTGTTGCGCCGCCGGACGACAGTGCTCGCTTCGCCGAAGAGAGCGTGCAGGACTATTCCGAACCTGCCGACCCGACATCCGGCGAGGACGACGGGATGGGGACCGAAGCGGTCTCCGACGAAGCATCCGCGGAAACCAACCAGGAGACGGAAGACCAGGCCGAGCCGCCGGCAAAACCGGCTTCTCTGATGGACCTGCTGACGGACGACCCGTCGGTCGAGATTCCTCCGATGACGATCTCCGACATTCCGATGGCGCCTGCCGCATCCACGGACGCTCCTCCGGTCGAAGCCGAGCAACCCCCTGCCGAGCCCGTCGAACGCTTCATCACACAGGAAGCGCCGAAGTCCGATTTCCGGTTCAATCCGGAGGGACGCGCCATCCGCTTCGTCTGGAAGGTGGATGCGGACGGCCATTTCTGCGAGGTCTCGGACGAATTCGCCGAGGCGGTCGGCCAGAATGCCGCCGCGATCAACGGCGTCGCCTTCAGCGACCTCGCGCATCTTTTCGACCTCGACCCGGACGGCAAGATCACCGAGCTTCTGAAGAAGCGCGACACATGGTCCGGCAAGACGATCTACTGGCCGGTCGAAGGCACGAGCCTCAAGGTGCCGGTCGATCTCGCCGCCCTTCCGACCTATAGCCGGTCGCGCGGTTTCGACGGGTTCCGCGGCTTCGGCATCGTGCGTCGCGCCGATGCGGTCGAGGATCCGCTGGCAACCGGACTGACGCTTAGCGGCAAGCCCCTGCCCACGGAAAGCGAGAGCAACTCCGAGGCCCCGGACGTTGCCGCGCCCGACGAACAGCCTCAAGCCGCACCGGAGGAAACGGTGGAAGCCACTGTCGAGACCGTGGCAGAGCAGGAAGACGTCGCGCCGGCCGACGACATACAGACCTCCGCGGCTGACAGCGAGATAGCCTACGACGCGCCGTCGGACGATCAGGGCGACGACACCGTCGAACATGCCAATGAGCAGCCGGCCGACGATGCCGGCATCGAATGGTCGCCGGAAACGATCGCCCCGACGCCGCAGAGCGAACCACCGGCGCTTCTCGTCACCGAGACACCGGACCGCCGTCAGTCGGACAAGATCATCCGCCTGGAGGAACACCGCGCACGCATGAACGACGGGTTGAGCCCCGGCGAACAGGCGGCATTCCGCGAGATCGCCAAACGGCTCGGCACGGAAGAGCTGCCGGCAGAGACTGCGGACGTCGCTTCTGTTGACGAGAGCATTGCCGATTCACCCGAAGCCGAAAGCATGGTCGAGGCGGAAAGCCATTCGCAGCAGATGTCACCTGCCGACGAAACCCGCGACACCAATCCGCTCGGCGAGTTTCTTCCGCCGCGCCGCGACATGGCATCACCGCTTCCCGCTTCCGCGATCGACGAGATGCCGGTGGCAATCCTCATTCACGCCGGCGACCGGCTGATCCACGCCAACGGCGAATTCGCCAAGCTGACCGGCTACGAGACGCTCGAAACGCTTGAGACTGCCGGTGGCCTCGACGCGCTGCTGCAAAGAAGCGAGCTCGAGGAAACGTCCGAAGCCGGCGGCGGCATGATGATCGTGCGCGCCGACGACACCATCGTTCCCGTGGCCGCACGGCTGCGGTCGATCCGCTTCGAGGATTCCGACGCGTTGATGCTGGCGCTGATCCCGTCCGCGCCGGTCACCGCCGCGGACGCAGGCACCCCGGTGGAAGACTCATCCGGTACCATCCTGCCTTTCATTGGCGAGGAGACCCCGGCGGAGCAGGAAGATGTGTCCCGGCTGCGCATCGAGGTCGAGGAGCTGCGTTCCATTCTCGAGACGGCGACGGACGGCGTGGTCATCATCGGGCCGGAGGGCGGCATCCGGTCGATGAACCGCTCGGCGAGCGCCCTCTTCAACTATGACGAGGCCGACACGCGCGGCAAACCCTTCGCCATGCTGTTTGCCCATGAAAGCCAGCGCGCGGTCGCCGACTATCTGAACGGGCTGACCGACAACGGCGTCGCCAGCGTTTTGAACGACGGCCGCGAAGTGATCGGCCGGGAATCCGGTGGCGGCTTCATTCCGCTGTTCATGACGCTCGGCCGCCTGTCTTCCTCCGATGGCTATTGCGCCGTCATCCGCGACGTGACGAACTGGAAGCGGACCGAGGAAGAGTTGCGCAAGGCGAAGCGCGACGCGGAAACGGCCAACAAGCACAAGAGCGATTTCCTCGCCCATGTGAGCCACGAGATCCGCACGCCGCTGAATGCCATCATCGGCTTTTCCGACATGATGTCGAACGAGCGCTTCGGGCCGATCGGGCATCACCGCTACATCGAATATGCGAACGACATCGGCCGTTCGGGACGGCTGGTTCTCGATATCGTCAACGACCTTCTCGACATCTCCAAGATCGAAGCCGGTCAGATGGAGATGGATTTCGCCGCCGTCAGCCTCAACGAGACGCTGTCGGAGGCCGTGTCCCTGGTGCAGCCGCAAGCCAACAACCAGCGCGTCATCGTGCGAACGGCGCTGTCGCAGGCCGTGCCGATGGTGGTCGCCGACCTGCGCTCGGTCAAGCAGATCGCGCTCAACATCCTGTCGAACGCCATCCGCTTCACGCCGTCGGGCGGACAGATCGTCGTGTCGACCTCCTACGAGGTCAATGGCAGCGTCGTGCTCAGGATCCGTGACACCGGCATCGGCATGTCGAAGGCCGAACTGGAGCAGGCGATGAAGCCGTTCCGCCAGGTCTCCGGCGGCAATCGCCAGAAGGGTGACGGTACCGGTCTCGGCCTGCCGCTGACGAAGGCGATGGTCGAAGCAAACCGCGCATCCTTGTCCATCCAGTCGGAGCCGAGCCGCGGCACGCTGGTCGAAATCACCTTCCCGTCCCCGCGCGTCCTTGCAGACTGAGGCTTCATCGGCTAGAGCCGATGGATAAGCTGATTAAAGGGATCACCAATTGGCGGCGCAGACGACGCTGGTCACGGAAGGGCCGGCACCTTCGAGAGTGAGACGGCGCGGCACGTGGCGGCAACCGCTCGTGGCCTTCGTCGTTTTCGCGGTCGCGGCCATGCCGGTGTTCGCGATCCTGTGGATCGCCTCGTCCGGAGATGCCGACACCTGGCGGCACCTCGCCGAAAACGTCATTCCCCGCGCGCTTGGCCGCACGCTGGCGCTGATGGCCTATACCGGTCTTGCGACCGCCGTGATCGGCGTTGCCTGTGCCTGGCTCGTCTCCTCCTGCGACTTCCCGCTCAGGCGGTTCTTTTCCGCCGTTCTCGTCCTGCCGCTGGCGCTCCCCGCCTATCTCGCTGCCTACGCGTTCGGCGAGTTCTTCGACTTTACCGGACCGGCACAGACTTTGGTCCGCACCGTCTTCGGCTTCAAGACGATGCGCGACTACTGGTTTCCGGACATCCGCTCGCTCGGCGGCGCGGTGCTCGTCATGACCGCGGTTCTCTACCCTTATGTCTATCTCGCCTGCCGCTCGGTGTTCCGCATGCAGGGCCGGGCTGCCGCGGACGTGGCGCGCACGCTCGGCGCCGGGCCGGTCAAGGTGTTTTTCCGAGTACAATTGCCGATGGCCCGGCCGGCCCTGATGATCGGCCTCACCCTGGTGATGATGGAAACGCTGAACGACATCGGCGCGGTCCAGTATCTCGGCGTCAACACGCTGACCTTCGCCATCTACGACACCTGGCTCAACCGCGGCAGCCTTGTCGGCGCCGTGCAGCTCGCCTGCCTCATCCTCGTCTTCATCGCCGTCCTGATGGTCGTCGAGCGACGCGCGCGCCGCCAGCAACGCTTCGCCAGCCAGAAGACGACCGCCGCGGTTCATGATGTCATCAGGCTCAAGCTGAAGGGCTGGGCGAAATGGGCGGCGGTCACGGCCTGCGCCCTGCCCGTCCTCGTCGGCTTCGTCGTGCCAGTGCTCGTGCTCGGCTCCTATGCGTTGAAGCGCCTTCCGGCCTTTACCTCGCCCAAGCTCATAGATGCGCTCACCACAAGCATCACCATCGCCGCGATCACCGCCGTTGTCGCCGTCAGCTTGAGCTTCGCGCTGTCGCAATCGGCGCGCAGCAACTCCTCGCGGCTGGTCAAGATGCTGGTGCGGCTTGCCTCCTTCGGCTACGGCATTCCCGGCACCGTGCTGGCGATCGGCGTGCTCGTGCCGCTTGCCGCCTTCGACAATCTCTTCGCCCACTTCACCAAGGACTATTTCGGCTTTTCGCTGGGGCTGATCCTGTCGGGCACCGGCTTTGCGATCGTCTATGCCTGCACGGTGCGTTTCATCACCATGGCGGAGGGCAATATCGATGCGGGGCTGCAGAAGCTCTCGCCGCATCTCGACATGGCCTCGCGCATGCTGGGCCACAATGCCCGCCAGACGCTCTGGCGGGTCATCCTGCCGAACCTGCGGCCGGCACTTCTGACCGCCGGACTGCTGGTCTTCATCGAAACGCTGAAGGAACTGTCGGCGACGATCCTGCTCCGCCCCTTCAACTTCAACACGCTGGCGACGCTCGTCTACGAGGACGCATCGCGCTCGCAGGTCGCCAATGCCTCGGTGCCGGCGATCATCATCATCATCGCCGGCCTCGTCCCAGCGATTCTGGTGTCGCGATCGCTGGAACGGGGAACCTGATCCCGGCTCAGTCCTTCAGGTCCGGAAGATCGGCGTAGAGTTCAAGGGCTTCCGGATTGGCCAGCGCTTCCTTGTTCTTCACCGGTCGGCCATGCACGACCTCGCGCACCGCGAGCTCGACGATCTTGCCGGACTTGGTGCGCGGAATGTCGGCGACGGCGATCACCTTGGCCGGCACATGGCGCGGCGAGGCGCCGACGCGGATGCGGGTCTTGATCGCCTTGACGAGCGCGTCATCGAGTGAAGCGCCCGGGGCCAGCCGTACGAAGAGGACGACACGGACGTCGTTGTCCCAGTCCTGGCCGACGCACAGCGCCTCGACGACCTCTTCCATCTGCTCGACCTGATTGTAGATCTCCGCCGTGCCGATGCGCACGCCGCCGGGATTGAGGGTCGCATCCGAGCGGCCGTGGATGATGATGCCGCCATGCTCCGTCCATTCGGCGAAGTCGCCATGGCACCAGATGTTGTCGAAACGCTCGAAATAGGCCGCCTTGTACTTGGTCTTTTCCGGATCGTTCCAGAACATGATCGGCATGCTCGGGAAGGCCTTGGCGCAGATGAGTTCGCCCTTTTCGCCACGCACCGGCTTGCCTTCGTCGTCCCATATGTCGACGGCGAGCCCGAGGCCGGGACCCTGGATCTCGCCGCGCCAGACCGGCTTCATCGGATTGCCGAGCACGAAGCAGGAGACGATATCCGTGCCGCCGGAAATGGACGCCAGCAGGATGTCCTTCTTGATGTCCTCGTAGACGAAGGTGAAGCCTTCAGGCGACAGCGGCGAACCGGTCGACGTCATCATTCTCAGCGACGACAGGTCATGACTGTCCTTGGGAATGAAGCCGCTCTTGCGCACGGCATCGATGTATTTCGCAGAGGTGCCGAAGACCGCGAATTTTTCGTCGCGGGCATAATCGAACAGCACCTTTTCGTCCGGCGCGAAGGGGGAACCGTCGAACAGGCAGAGCGTTGCACCGGAGGCGAGCCCCGTGACCAGCCAGTTCCACATCATCCAGCCGCAGGTGGTGAAGTAGAAGAGACGGTCGCCGTCTCCCAGCCCGCAATGGAAGCGATGCTCCTTCAGGTGCTGCAGCAGCGTGCCGCCCGCCGAATGGACGATGCATTTCGGCACGCCGGTCGTGCCCGAGGAAAACAGGATGTAGAGCGGGTGCGAGAACGGAAGCGGCGTGAACTCCACCGCCTTCGCCGCATAGGGTTCGACAAACGCGGCAAGCGTGCTGGCACCAGCAACCGAACCGGCAAGAGCCTCGGCATCGCCGGCATAGGGAATGATGACCGCCGGCACGCCAAGCTTTGCAACGATCTCCTTCACCTTGGCGGAAACGTCCTGCAGCTTGCCATTGTACCAGTAGCCGTCGCAGACGATGAAGAGCTTGGGCTCGATCTGTCCGAAGCGGTCGAGTACGCCCTGAACGCCGAAGTCGGGAGAGCAGGACGACCAGATGGCGCCGATCGAGGCCGCCGCCAGCATGCAGGCGATCGTTTCCGGCATGTTCGGCATCATCGCGGCGATCCGGTCCCCCTCGCCGATCCCCATTGCCTTGTAGGCCTGCTGCAGGCGCGAGACGAGGTCAGTCAGGCGATCCCAGGACCAGCGGTCCTCGACCTTGTCCTCACCGCGGAAAATCATCGCCGTTTCGCTGCCTGACTTTGCCAGCAGGTTTTCGGCGAAGTTCAATCTTGCATCGGGAAAGAAGCGGGCTTCGAGCATGTCGTCGCCATGGATCAGCGCCCGCTCGCCGCGCACGCCCTTGACGTCGCAATAGTCCCAGACGGCCTCCCAGAAGGCGCCACGTTCAGTGATCGACCATGTGTGAAAGGCGTCGTAGTCGGCGAATTCATGCCCGGCCTTTTCGGCGCAATAGGACATGAAGGCGAACATCGGTGTGCTCTTCCGATATTCCGGCGAAGGCTCCCACAAAGGCATTGCGTCAGTCATGCATTCCTCCTCATTTTTTTATCTCTATAGCATGCCGCACCGCAATATAAATACTGCTCCGCCCGGAGACCGTGGGGACAATCGTCCCATGCGAGGTCCTACGGTAAATGGCGTATTTGCTCCCGCTGAAGCGCAAGCTACTGATGATCAACTACAGTTTCGGAAGAGCTTGAAGTGATTCTTGGCGACGGGGTCGGGCGAACATCCGCTTGACAGATCGGCATCCGGCCATCTGCGGCATTTACTTTACACCTTTACCATCTCGAGCATTCCCAATCCGGCATAATTTCTTGAAAAGAAGAACATGCTATAATGTATATATTGGATTTGATCTGGGGGCATTTCTTGTTGCGATTTGCGGGCGTCGTTTTGAAGATACTGATTGCGTCGCTGATGGCGGGAGCGCTTCTATCGTTCTTCGGCGTCACGATCGATTCACTCCTGGCCATAATCGGGCAGAGCCCCGAAAGCCTGGCAACACACGCAAGTCAGGCCCTGAACTGGGCCGTGCCGAACATTATTCTCGGCTCGATCTTCATCCTGCCAACATGGATACTCGTCTATATCTTCCTGCCGCCGGGCGGAGAATAGTCCGCTGCGGCGGCAGAATAGCCATCATCAATTGGCGACAAGGCCGGCAGCGGCCATGTGCTCGTCGCGCTGCCGGCGAACTTCCTGTCGCTTGGTCACGATCGAGGCGATGATGACGCCGGTGGTCACAAACCCGATCAGGATCGTACAGGCCGCGTTGATTTCCGGCGTCACACCCAGGCGCACCTGGCTGTAGATCTTCATCGGCAGCGTCGTCGCTCCGGGGCCGGAGGTGAAGTTGGCGATCACCAGATCGTCGAGCGACAGCGTGAAGGCCAACACCCATGCGGAGAAAATCGCCGGCAGGATCACGGGCAGCGTGACCTGGAAGAAGGTCTTGACCGGCGTGGCGCCCAGATCCATCGCCGCCTCCTCGATCGAGCGGTCGAAGGTGATCAGGCGCGACTGCACGACGACGGCGGCATAGCACATGGAAAAGGTGATATGCGCCATGGTGACCGTCCAGAAGCCGCGGTCGAGACCGATCGCGACGAACAGGAGCAGCATCGACAGGCCGGTGATCACATCCGGCATGACGAGCGGCGCATAGATCATGCCGGAGAACAGCAGCCGACCGCGAAAGCGCGTGTAGCGGGTCAGCGAAATCGCCGCCATGGTGCCGAGCACGGTCGCCACCGTCGCCGACAGCAGGCCGACGCGGATCGTCACCCAGGCGGCGTCGAGCAGCGCCTGGTCGCGGAACAATTCGACATACCAGACGGTCGAGAAGCCGGCCCACACAGTGACGAGCTTCGACTTGTTGAAGGAATAGATGACCAGAAGCACGATCGGCAGATACAGGAACGCGAAGCCGAGCGTGACGGAGGCGATGTTGAAGCGGGACCAGCGGTTCATCAGCGGCTCTCCGCTTTCGTCTGGGCATTCTGGAAGAGAACGATCGGGATCACCAGAAGCAGGAGAAGGATCGTCGCCACGGCGGACGACAGCGGCCAGTCGCGGTTGTTGTTGAACTCCGTCCAGAGCGTCTTGCCGATCATCAGCGTCTGCGATCCGCCGAGCAGGTCCGGGATCACGAATTCGCCGACGGCGGGAATGAAGACCAGCAGGCAGCCGGCGAAGACGCCGGGCAGCGACAGGGGAAAGGTGATCTTCCAGAAGGCCGTCAGCCGGGTGCAGCCGAGATCCTCGGCCGCCTCGATCAGCGTGTCGTCCATCTTTTCCAGCGCGGCATAGAGCGGCAGGACCATGAACGGCAGGTAGGAATAGACGATGCCGATGTAGACGGCGGTGTCGGTGTTGAGGATCACCAGCGGCTCGTGGATGACGCCGATCCCCATAAGCAACTGGTTGAGCAGCCCTTCCGGCTTGAGGATGGCCATCCAGGCATAGACGCGGATCAGGAAGCTCGTCCAGAACGGCAGGATGACCAGCATGAGCAGTGTCGGACGCACGGTCCGCGGCGCCTGCGCCATGCCGTAGGCGATCGGATAGCCGACGGCCAGCGTCAGGCAGGTGGAGAAGAAGGCGATCGTCAGGCTGGACAGGTAGGACTTGTAGTAAAGCGAGTCCTGGGACAGCCAGATGTAATTGTCGAGCGACAGTTCCGAGAGTTTCTGCCGCAACGTCTCGAACGTATCGGCGAACGAGAAGGTCGGCGAATAGGGCGGCATCGCGATCTCGGAGGTCGACAGCGAGATCTTGAAGACAATGAAGAAGGGAACGAGGAAAAGGACCACCAGCCACGTATAGGGTATGGCGATGACCAGGCGGTTGAAGATGGCCGAACCGATGCGTGTCATATCATCAATCCCTCAACACGACGCCGGCGTTCTGGTCGAACGAGATCCAGACCTGGTCGTCATAGCCGAGCGGGTTCTGCACCTCGCGCTGGGCGTTGAGGCTGGTCGCCTTGATGACCTTGCCGTTCTTCAGCTTCACGTGGAAGACGGTGACGTCGCCGAGATAGGCGATGTCCCACATCTCGCCCTCGGCGGAATTGACGCCCGGCGTCTCCGGCATATTGCGCGACACGCGGATCTTTTCGGGGCGTACGGCAAAACCGGCATTGCCGCTGAGCGGTTCCGATTGCTCGGCGCGGACCGAGAAGCCCTCCCCGATCGCGATCTCCGTCACGCCGTCCGTATTCGCGGTCACCGTGCCGTCGAAAATGTTGACGTCGCCGATGAAGTCGGCAACGAAGCGCGAGTTCGGGGCCTCGTAGATTTCGGCAGGCGTCGCCACCTGAATGACATTGCCGCGCGACATGACGGCGATGCGGTCGGCCATGGTCATCGCCTCTTCCTGGTCGTGGGTGACCACGATGAAGGTGAGGCCGAGCTCCTGCTGCAGGTCCATCAGCTCGAACTGGGTTTCCTCGCGCAGCTTCTTGTCGAGCGCGCCGAGCGGCTCGTCGAGCAGCAGCACCTTCGGCCGCTTGGCAAGCGAGCGGGCAAGTGCCACGCGCTGGCGCTGGCCGCCGGAAAGCTGATGCGGCTTGCGCTTGGCGAACTCATCCAGCTTGACGAGCTTCAGCATCTGGGTGACGCGGGCCTCTATGTCGGCGGACGACATGCCGTCCTGCTTGAGGCCAAAGGCGATGTTCTTTTCCACCGACATGTGCGGGAACAGGGCATAGGACTGGAACATCATGTTGACGGGGCGCCGATAGGGCGGCGTGCCGGCAAGGCTTTGCCCGTCGAGAATGATTTCCCCAGAGCTCGGCTGTTCGAAGCCCGCCAGCATGCGCAGCAGCGTCGACTTGCCGCAGCCCGACGCGCCGAGCAGCGCGAAGAACTCGCGGTGATAGATATCGAGCGAGAGGTTATCAACGGCGACGAAATCGCCGAACTTCTTGGTGATGTTGCGGAAGGAGATGAACGGCTTTGCGTCCGGATCATTCCAGGGTGCGAAAGAACGGCGAATGCTGCCAAGCGACTTCATGAAGGCCCCCGATGCCTGCTTCTGAAAAGCAAACAGCCCGGAATTTATCCGGGCTGTTCCAAGCTTTTGTTATTGTCCGGTGACCACCTTGGTCCAGATCCGGGTCGCCAGTCTCTGCGTTTTCTGGTCGTAGGGGATGAAGGTGTAGAGCTTCTTCATCGTCTCTTCCGGCGGGTAGATGGCCGGATCGTCCAGAACGTCCTTGTCGATGAATTCCTGCGAGGCCTTGTTGCCGTTGGCGTAGTAGACGTAGTTCGACGCCTTGGCGATCACTTCCGGCTTCATGATGTAGTTGAGGAATTCGAGCGCTTCCTGCGGATGCGGTGCATCGGCCGGGATCGCCATCATGTCGAACCACATCAGCGCGCCGCCGGCGGGGATGGAGTAGCTGACATGAACGCCGGCGCCGGCTTCATCGGCGCGGTCACGCGCCTGCAGGACGTCGCCGGACCAGCCGAAGGCCAGGCAGATATCGCCGTTCGCCAGCGCATTGATGTATTCCGACGAGTGGAACTTGCGCACGAAGGGGCGGATCTTCAACAGCAGTTCTTCCGCCTTCTGCAGCTCTTCCGGATTGTGCGAATTCGGGTCGAGGCCAAGGTAGTTGAGCGCGGCTGGGATCGCCTCGGTCGGCGCGTCGAGCATATAGATGCCGCAATCCTTGAACTTGGCGGCGATCTCCGGATCGAACAGCACGTTCCAGTCCGGCTTGGCGTCGGTGCCCATGATCTCCTTGTACTTGTCGACATTGTAGCCGAGGCCGGTCGTGCCCCACATATAGTTGATGGCGTAGTCGTTGCCGGGATCGTAAACGGCCGTGCGCTGCTGGATGACGTCCCACATGTTCGAAATGTTCGGCAGCTTGGACTTGTCTAGCTTCTGGAAGACGCCCGCCTTGATCTGGCGCGACAGGAAGTCGGCGGTCGGCACGACGACGTCATAGCCGGAGCCGCCGGCAAGCATCTTGGTTTCGAGCACCTCGTTGGAATCGAAAACGTCGTAGACGACCTTGATGCCGGTTTCCTTGGTGAAATCCTGGAGAATGGATTCGTCGATATAATCGGACCAGTTATAGACATTGACAACGCGGTCTTCCGCATGGGCAACAGCCACTAAACTTACGGACGCAATGGCTGCGGCCGATACATTAAGTAGAAATTTTCGCACAATTTTCTCCTGTCGCGAGTATGCCAGGATGTCCCCCAGCCGTTCCCTTTGCTTATTTTGGGACAGACTAGAAAGGATTTTGCGAAGCCACAAGGAAAAATTCTTTCCCCTGATGCGTGGCCTTCCGTTACTGGAAGTCGAAGGCGCTGAGCCCGGTCACCATCTCGTCGAGACCGAGCGGCCGGGTCACGGGCGGCTCGGCGCGAGACAGACATCCCTGCCGCTCGCAAAGCCTGCAGGAGGGGCCGATCGCGACCGGCGGCATGCCGCTTCCGCCGATTGCCGCGCCGTAGACGACCTCGCCGGCCTGCTCGACGGGAAGCCCGAGAAGGACCGCCGTGCGCCGGACCCGCTCATGGAACATGGCCTGCGGACCCTCGAGGGTGCGTGCGACGGTCAGGAAGCCCGTGCCGTTCGGCATCTCGACGTGATCGACGAGGATCTGCGAAGGCTGGGCAAAAGCGGCGTGAATGTTGAGCTTGGGACAGCCGCCGCCGAAGGCCGATTGCGGGAAGCCGCTGGCGCCCGCCCGGCGCAATTGACGGCCGGAGTGGTCGGCCTCCAGAAGGAAGAAGGGCAACCCGACCGCTCCCGGACGCTGCAATGTCGTCAGCCGGCTTGCCGCCTGCTCGAAGGACACGCCAAAGCGGGCCCGCAGCACGTCGATATCGTACCTGGCCCGCTGGGCGGCCGCGAGGTACGCACCATAGGGCATCATGAGGGCATGCGCGGCATAGCGGGCGAGATCGAAGCGGGCAATGCGGCGCGCCTCGTTCGATGACAGGCCCAAGCCGTCCAGCTCGGCCTCGATCGGCGCCGAGAGCGCGAGCATGACCGTCTCCATCGCCGCCTCGCGCAGCTGGTCGAATGGTGACAACCGCTCCGACAGGAAGAGCCGCATGGAATGGCGGTCATAGCGGCGACGCAGGGTCGGCATGGCGTGGACCGGCAGCGTGCGCACGACGATGCCGTGCTTTGTCTTCAGCCATTCCTTCAGGGCGGACGACAGGTCGTCGCCGGGCTTGAGTTCGGCATGGAAGGCCTCGGCCGCATCCTCGATCCGGGCAAAGAAATTGGGGCGCTGCTCCAGCTTCTCGCGCACCTCGTCCATTGGCAGCCGGGCGCCGGAGAGCAGCGTTTCGTGCCCTTCCCGCGCCAGCACCTCCGACAGGTCGCTGAGCCGTGCCGCCTGCTCCTTGAAGGCGCGGTAGAGCTTGACGATGCCGGCCGCGGCATTGGGCGCAGCCTCCGCCACCTCGACCAGTTCCTGCTCCCCGGGGATTTCACCGGCGAGCAGCGGATCCGTAAAGACCTCCTTCAGCTGAGAGAGAGAGCCGCCCTGCGCGCCCTGCAGTTCCTCGATATCGATCTTGTAGACGGAAGCGAGCTTCAAGAGCAGCTGCACGGTCAGCGGCCGCTGGTTGCGCTCGATCAGGTTCAGGTAGGAGGGCGAAATTCCGAGCGCTTCGGCCATCGCCGTCTGGGTCAACGACAGGGAATTGCGGATGCGGCGCACGCGCGGGCCGGCAAAGATCTTATTTTCCGCCATTTGTCACAAGCCTTTACAATGCAGCGCAGCAATCACGCCCTGCTTGAGTTTTACAATCTTTACATATTTACATTGGACAGCTGTCAAAGACAAGACAGCCTAACCCCTTTTACCCCTATTATTCAGTTATTTATCTCGAAAACTGCGCCGATCCGAGCTAAGACTCCTTCATCGAACAAAACAACAGGCACACCGAATGAAGCGTGTCATTGTTGTAAATGCGAAGACGAGGAGAATATTATGACTGACTTTGACAATCTTATCCTGAACGCACCGGCTGGCCGCTTCGATGGCATCGAGCGTCCCTACACCGCGGAAGACGTCAAGCGTCTGCGCGGTTCCGTCCAGATCAGGCATACGCTGGCCGAGATGGGCGCCAACCGTCTCTGGAAGCTGATCAGCGAAGAAAACTTCGTCAACGCGCTGGGCGCGCTTTCCGGCAACCAGGCCATGCAGATGGTTCGCGCCGGGCTGAAGGCGATCTACCTTTCCGGCTGGCAGGTCGCGGCTGACGCCAACACGGCTTCCGCCATGTATCCGGACCAGTCGCTCTACCCGGCCAACGCCGCCCCGGAGCTCGCCAAGCGCATCAACCGCACTCTGCAGCGCGCCGACCAGATCGAAACAGCCGAAGGCAAGGGCCTTTCCGTCGACACATGGTTCGCGCCGATCGTCGCCGACGCCGAGGCTGGCTTCGGTGGTCCGCTGAACGCTTTCGAGATCATGAAGGCCTTCATCGAGGCAGGCGCCGCCGGCGTTCACTTCGAGGACCAGCTGGCGTCGGAAAAGAAGTGCGGCCATCTCGGCGGCAAGGTTCTGATCCCGACGGCCGCGCATATCCGCAACCTGAACGCCGCGCGGCTTGCCGCCGACGTCATGGGTACGCCGACGCTGATCATCGCCCGCACCGACGCCGAGGCAGCAAAGCTTCTGACCTCCGATATCGACGAGCGCGACCAGCCCTTCGTCGACTACGACGCAGGCCGCACGGCGGAAGGCTTCTACCAGGTGAAGAACGGTATCGACCCGTGCATCGCCCGTGCCATCGCCTATGCGCCCCATTGCGACCTGATCTGGATGGAAACCGGCAAGCCGGACCTCGAACAGGCCCGCAAGTTCGCCGAGGCCGTGCACAAGGTCCATCCGGGCAAGAAGCTAGCGTACAATTGCTCGCCCTCGTTCAACTGGAAGAAGAACCTGGACGATGCGACGATCGCCAAGTTCCAGCGCGAGCTGGGTGCGATGGGCTACAAGTTCCAGTTCATCACGCTCGCCGGCTTCCACCAGCTGAACTTCGGCATGTTCGAACTGGCCCGCGGCTACAAGGACCGCCAGATGGCAGCCTATTCCGAGCTGCAGGAAGCGGAATTCGCGGCCGAGGTCAACGGCTACACCGCCACCAAGCACCAGCGCGAGGTCGGCACCGGCTACTTCGACGCCGTCTCGCTGGCGATCACCGGCGGCCAGTCGTCGACAACGGCGATGAAGGAATCGACCGAAACCGAGCAGTTCAAGCCGACCGAGGCAGAGCAGTTCAAGCCCGCCGCCGAATAAGCAGGCTTCGAGACGGCGGCGCGGGGGTCCCTGCCCTCCGCGTCGCCGACAAACCCAACGACCTTCACGAACCCCGGCTATAGAGGAGAAATGCCATGACACCGCAGACCCGAGTCAAGGAAAGAGCAGAAGAACAGTCGACCACCATGACGGCCGACCAGCAGGCGATGATCCGCATGGTCGCCAACGACCTGCACCGGCTGAACCAGTCGGTCATGAAGGCGGTCGATGCCGGCGTGTCGGTCGAGCTCGTCCGGTCCGCCCGCCATCACGGCGGCGACGGCAACTGGGGCGACCTGCTGATCCCGATCATCATCGCCAACAGCGGCCGGTCTGCGGCCTGAGGCATCCGCCAGACATAAGCAACACAGGCCCGGCGCCCAACCTGCCGGGCCTTGACCGGGGCAGGCAAGCCCTGCCCGCGGAGACGAAGACGCCCGGCCTGATGGAGCCACGCCGGGCGTCTTCTCTATTTTGGCGCATCCGGAGGCGGACTCGTCACAACCCGCCAAGCTTGCCGGTCATCAGGGGCGCATAGCCCTTCAGCAATCTGGCCATCCGCTCGGTCACGGTGCGGATCTCGCGGCGATGCCGATCGGCATTGTTGACCAGCAACCATTGGCCATGCTGCAGCTCGCGAATGCACTCCCCCACCCTTTCGAGCTGCGGATCGCGATCGCCGATCATGCAGGGAAGAAGACCGATGCCGGCACCGGCAACCAGCAGATCGCGCAATGCGGTCGGCCTGTTGACCGTGAAGACGATGTCGTCGGAGTGATTTTCGTGCGGCCAGCGCAGATAGGTCGACACGGCCTCATCGCGATTGACCGCCACCCAACGATCGGCGGCCGGCCGGGAGACGCGCGAGCGATAGATCGCGTAGGCGCTATCCGAAAGCCGCCGCGTCGCCAGATTGCCTTCCTCCGGCGCGAAGGCACGAATGCCGATGTCCGCTTCGCGATAGGCGAGACGCGCCCGCTGCTCTGAAATCGAGAAGTACAGCCGGAACGGGTCCGTCTCGGCACACAGTGCAGCGATATTGTCGCAGAGCAGTTTCACCATCCAGGTACCCGCAGCGATGCGAATGGTGACGGCCTGCTGCTTTTCCATCCGCCAGCCATCGACCTTTCGCGCAGCCGCCTCCATCTCGCGAAGATGCTCGAACAGCGACTGCCCTTCCGGCGTCAAGGCGTAACCGGCCTGGCTTCGAACGAACAGGGCCGTCGCCAGCATGTCCTCGAGTTCCAGCATGCGTCGGCCGATCGTCGCCGGGCTGAGACCAAGGGCGGAGGTGGCGCCCGTCAGGCCGCCATGCCGGGCGACGACGATGAAAATCTGATAAAGATCCCAGGGTGCGTTTTTCATAAGTGAAAAATAGCTGACATTTTTCGATATATGTAAAGCAAAATTCGATGTGTATTTAGGGTGATGTCCCAGTTTCCAGAGGAGACATCCCATGATCATTATCGATCCAAGTGCATATATCGCCTGCAAAAGCGCCGAGGAGCGGCGCATCGAACGGAATCGGCCAGAAGCCGAAGACGAATTTTACCGCACGCACGCTTCGAACGGCCTGCTGCGGGCAGCCTCATGGCTGATCCATCTCACGCAGGCGCTTCAAACGCTGCAGAGCGGCTTATGGAGACAATCGTAAAGGTCGCGCTTGAAAGCGGCTCAGTGCGGCAGATGCCGCTGACGACGAGAATTTCTCATCGTCCACGTGACAGCCGGGCAGCGAATGGCCCGGGTCAAAGACAATCAAACCGGCCTTGCGCTCAGTGGGCGAGAACTGCCAGAGCGGCGCAGGCGGCTAGCGTTGCCAGAAGAATTTTCGTTGCAAGAACGAACCGGGTGTTCTCGGTCCGGGCGATGGCAATGGCGCGTGCTCTGCTCTTGCGGTTTCTCATGGACTTCCCTCAATTCCGTGTAACGACGTTGCGGTACTCCTGCCGGCGTGAAGGTCATGCCATAACAAACCCTGACGCACTGCACTATAAGACGATGACTTGCTTCAATTAACAATCACTAAATGGCACCAGAACGCAGAAAATAATGATTTTCGGCGCCAAAACCGAAAAATGGGCTACGCCGCACGCCCCGCGGCAACGCCGGAGGACCATGCCCACTGGAAATTGTAGCCGCCCAGCCAGCCGGTCACATCGACGCATTCGCCGATGAAATAGAGTCCGGGAACGGATTTTACCGCCATGGTCTTCGAGTTCAGCGCCCCCGTATCGACGCCGCCAAGCGTAACCTCGGCGGTACGGTAGCCCTCGCTGCCGGCCGGTTTGACCTGCCAGTTCTGCACGGACGCGGCGATTGCCTGCAGCCTCGCATCCGGAAACTCCGCCAGATTGCCGGTGGCGCCTTGCTGTTCGGCGAGATATTGCGCGAGCCTCTTAGGCAGGATCTGCGCGAGCGCGGTCGAGAGCGCCTGCCGGCCGTTTTCGGCCTTTGCCTGCTTCAGGGATGCTAGGACATTCACATCCGGCTCCAGCGCAAGAGTGACGGCGTCCCCTTCCCGCCAATAGGACGAGATCTGCAGGATGGCCGGGCCGCTCAGACCGCGATGGGTGAAGAGAACCGCCTCGCGAAACGCCGTCTTGCCATGCCGCACCTCGGCGTCGACGGCCACGCCGGCGAGTGGCGCGAGCCGCTCCAGAAGCCCGGGTTCGAGCGTGAACGGCACCAGCCCCGGCCGCGGCTCGATAAGTGGTAGACCGAACTGGCGGGCAATGTCGTAGGCCAGGCCGGTCGCCCCCATCTTCGGGATCGACTTGCCGCCGGTCGCCACGATCAGGGCGTCAGTCATCACGGCACCGTCGGACGCCTGGATCTCGAAACGCTCACCGATACGCGTCACGGATGAAATCACCTGCTTCAGGCGGAGCGTGACGCCGACATCGCGCATTTCCTTCAACAGCATGGCGATGATGTCCTTGGCGCTGTTGTCACAAAACAGCTGGCCAAGTGTCTTCTCATGCCAGGCGATGCCATGGCGTTCGACCATGTCGAGGAAATCGCGGGGCGTGTAGCCGGCCAGCGCCGACTTGCAGAAATGCGGATTGGCGGACAGGAAATTCTTCGGGCCGGCGCCGATATTGGTGAAATTGCAGCGGCCGCCACCGGAAATGCGGATTTTTTCGCCGGGTGCGGCGGCATGATCGAGGATGAGGACACGCCGTCCCCGCCTGCCGGCCTCAATGGCCGCCATCATACCGGCGGCGCCGGCTCCGAGGATGACCACATCAAACTGTTCTCGCACGCTTTTCCCCTGGCTGAGATGCCTCCGTGTCCGTCACCGGGGGCATAAAGTCAATGTTTCCCCCCTCGCCAATTGGAAAACTACGGCTATGATGCGGCCATCATCCGTCACAACCCGGTGAATCATGCCTGCCAAGAAAACGACCAAACGACCCTCCAGCGCTTCCCTCAAGTCTCCAATCACCCCCGCAAGCCTGCGCAATCCACGCGGGGTGAAGACCTGGAGAGATGCCACGCAGTGGCTGAAGACGCGGGGTATCGAGGACATCGAGTGCATCACGCCGGACCTGGCGGGTGTTCCGCGCGGCAAGATGATGCCATCGTCGAAATTCACCTCCAACACGTCGCTGGCGCTGCCCTCTGCCCTCTACCGGCATACGATATCGGGCGAATATCCCGACGAGACCGGCAGCTTCCGCTACGAGCCGCGCGACAACGACCTGAAACTGGTGCCCGACCTTTCGACACTGTCGACGGTGCCGTGGGAAAGCGATCCGACGGCACAGGTGATCTGCGATGTCGTCTACGCCGATGGCGGCGAAGTGCCCTATGCGCCGCGCAATGTCTTGAAGCGCGTGATGGCGCTTTACGCCGACAAGGGCTGGAAGGCGGTGGTGGCCCCGGAAATCGAGTTCTACCTCGTCGCCATGAGCGAGGACCCCGACTATCCGCTGCATCCGCCGAAGGGCCGTTCGGGTCGCCCGATCCTCGGCGGACAGGCCTATTCGATCGCCGGCATCAACGAGTTCGACGACCTGATCGACGACATCTACCACTTCTCCGAAAAGCAGGGTCTCGAGATCGACACCCTGATCCACGAGGAAGGGCCCGCACAGCTGGAGATCAACCTGCGCCACGGCGATCCGGTGGAGCTTGCCGACCAGGTCTTCATGTTCAAGCGCACGATCCGCGAGGCGGCGCTCAAACACGGGATCTACGCCACCTTCATGGCGAAGCCGATGCAGGGCCAGCCGGGCTCGGCCATGCACATTCACCAGTCGGTGGTTGAAATCGACGGCGGCAAGAACATCTTCTCGAATGCCGACGGGTCTCCGTCGAAAGCATTCTACAACTTCATCGGCGGCATGCAGAAATACGTGCCGCATGCGCTGATCATGATGGCCCCTTACGTGAACTCCTATCGCCGCCTGTCGCCGGACATGTCCTGCCCGGTGAATACGGCCTGGGGTTTTGACAACCGCACCACGGCCTTCCGCGTGCCGGTCTCCGATCCGGCTGCCCGCCGTGTCGAAAACCGCCTTCCGAGCTCCGACGCCAATCCCTATCTGGCGCTGGCAGGCTCGCTTGCGGCCGGCTATCTCGGCATGGTCAATGCGATCGAGCCGACACCGCCGACCGCCGATACCGCCAATGAAGGCGACATCGAACTGCCGCGCG
This sequence comes from Rhizobium sp. PAMB 3174, assembly GCF_052908375.1. NCBI lineage: Bacteria > Pseudomonadati > Pseudomonadota > Alphaproteobacteria > Hyphomicrobiales > Rhizobiaceae > Rhizobium > Rhizobium sp. PAMB 3174. The sequence continues at coordinate 2,879,359 of NZ_CM128608.1, forward strand.
ACCTGCTCAGGGCCGTGTCCCTCCTGGAAGAGGAGGAAGACTTCAAGGCCGTCTTCGATCCGGAGTTCATCGGCATTTACGGCGGCATCAAGCGCGGTGAATTCGAAACCTTCATGCAGGTGATCAGCCCCTGGGAGCGTGAATTCCTGCTTCTGAACGTGTAATGAAAACGAGGTTTGCATGATCTGGCAGAGCCCGATCGCACCGGGGGTTTCCTGGTATCAGTCCACAGTCGCCGATCGCCCGGAATATCCGGCGCTCGACGGCTCGACTTCTGCCGACGTCGTCATCGTCGGCGGTGGCTTTACCGGACTGCAGGCGGCCTACAATCTGGCGAAGGCCGGCACCCGCGTCGTGCTGATCGATGCCGTACGCTTCGGCGACGGCGCGTCCGGACGCAATGGCGGCCAGATGGGCACCGGACACCGGGCAGAGGTTGAGGAGCTGGAAAAGTCGCTCGGCTTCGGGCGCGCCAAGGCCTTGTTCGACCTTGCCGAAAACGCCAAGAAGCATCTGCTCGGATTTGCAGAAACACACGGGATCGACATCGAATACCTGCCGGGTCAACTCAATGTCGCCCACAAGGCCGGCTGGGAGAAGGAGTACCGGGACCACGTCGAAATCACGGCCTCTCGCTACGGCTATCCGCACATGTCCTACATGGACCGGGCGGAGACCTGCGAACGGCTTGGCTCGAAGCGCTATTTCTGCGGCATCCGCGACACCGGCACGGGCCACATACAGCCGCTGAAGCTGCTGGTCGGATTGGCCCGGGTCGCAGCCGCGGCCGGCGCCAGCCTGCATGAAATGACGCCCGCCCGATCGGTGACGCGCGAGGGCGGCAAGATCATTGTGAAGACCGACCGCGGCGACATTCGCGCCGACCGCGCTCTCATCGCCTGCAACGGCTATATCGGCCATCTCGAGCCGGTGAATGCCGCACGCGTCATGCCGATCCGCTCCTTCATCGGCGCGACCGTACCGCTCACCGATCATCCCGAGATCATCCCCGGCAACGAAGCGATTGCCGACTCCCGCTTCGTCGTGCGCTACTTCCGCAAGTCGCGGGACGGACGCCTGCTGTTCGGTGGCCGCGAGGCCTATACGTCCGACAATCCGCGCGACATCACCACGCATATCCGCCGGCAGATTGCCGAGCTCTACCCGCAGCTCAAGGACGTCGAGATGACCCATGCATGGGGCGGGTCGGTCGGCATCACCCTGCCGCGCCAGCCCTTCGCCCGCGAGGTCATGCCCGGCGTGACCGCGATCGGCGGCTATTCCGGCCACGGCGTCATGCTGTCGAATTATTGCGGCAAGCTCTTTGCAGACGACGTGCTTTCGGGCTCAGGCGAGCTCGACCTTTTGAAAACACTGAAAATTCCGGCCTTTCCGGGCGGCTCGCATCTGCGCAAGCCGCTTCTGTTCCTGGCCCTCAGCTGGTACGCGCTCCGGGATCGCTTCTGATCCCCGAGGCCGCCCGACGCATTTTTTCGCATCGCACTCTGGCCTTTTTAAATCGATTAGATTACAAGGAGGCCGAATTCTATTTTGATAGAAAGATAGCCCATGACCAGCCAGATCATTCCCGTCGAGCCCTTTGACTACGTCGTCTTCGGCGGCACCGGCGATCTCGCGGAACGCAAGCTTCTGCCTGCCCTCTACCATCGCATGCTGGCCGGCCAGCTCACCGATCCGACGCGCATCATCGGCGCATCGCGTTCGGACCTGACCCATGAAGCCTACCGCGAATTCGCCCAGACGGCGCTGAAAGAGCACCTCAAGGCCGACGAATACAACGACAAGGACGTCAAGGACTTCTGCTCGCGGCTGTTCTACGTCGCCATCGACGCCAAGTCGGACAAGGGCTGGGACAGCCTGAAGAAGCTCCTGGACGAGGGCAAGGATCGCGTCCGCGCCTTCTACCTCGCCGTGGCGCCGGCCATTTTCGGCGATATCTCGGAGAAGATCCGCGATCACAAGCTGATCACCAAGACCACCCGCATCGTCGTCGAGAAGCCGATCGGGCGTGACCTCGCTTCCGCGCTCGAGCTCAACAACACCATCGGCAAGGTCTTCCACGAAGATCAGGTCTACCGCATCGACCACTATCTCGGCAAAGAGACGGTGCAGAACCTGATGGCGCTGCGCTTCGCCAACGCGCTCTACGAGCCGCTGTGGAACTCTGCCCATATCGACCACGTCCAGATCACCGTCGCGGAGGCCGTCGGCCTCGAAGGCCGCGCAGGCTACTATGACAAGGCTGGCGCGCTGCGCGACATGGTGCAGAACCACATCCTGCAGCTTCTCTGCCTCGTGGCCATGGAACCGCCGGCATCGCTCGACGGCGAGGCCGTGCGCGACGAGAAGCTGAAGGTCCTGCGCTCGCTGAAGCCGATCGATGCCTCCAATGTCGAGAAGTACACGGTTCGCGGCCAGTACCGCGCTGGCGCCTCCGCCGGCGGCCCGGTCAAGGGCTATCTGGAAGAACTCGAAGGCGGCGTTTCCGACACGGAAACCTTCGTCGGCATCAAGGCCGAGATCGGCAACTGGCGTTGGGCCGGCGTGCCCTTCTACATCCGCACCGGCAAGCGGCTTGCCGCGCGCATGTCGGAAATCGTCATCACCTTCAAGCCGATCCCGCATTCGATCTTTGACGACGCGGCCGGCAAGATTGCCGCCAACCAGCTCGTCATCCGCCTGCAGCCGGATGAAGGCGTTCGTCAGTGGCTGATGATCAAGGACCCGGGTCCGGGCGGCATGCGCCTGCGCCACGTCTCGCTCGACATGAGCTTTGCCGAGGCCTTCGCCGTGCGCAACCCGGACGCCTATGAGCGCCTGCTGATGGACGTCATCCGTTCCAACCAGACGCTGTTCATGCGCCGCGACGAAGTCGAGGCCGCGTGGACGTGGGTCGATCCGATCCTGAAGGCCTGGGAGCAGACCGGCCAGAAGGTTCAGGGGTATACCGCCGGCACCTGGGGACCGAGCCAGGCGATCGCGCTCATCGAACGGGATGGGCGGACCTGGCACGAAGCGGACTGAAGGGAAAGCAATGGCGACCAAGCTCAACACGTTCGACAGTGGTTCCACCCTCGCCGCCGCGTTGGCCGACAAGGTTGCCGGCATGCTTTCCGCGGCGATTGCCGTGCGTGGCAAGGCGACGCTCGCCGTCTCCGGCGGCTCGACACCAAAAGCCTTCTTCAAGGCGCTCTCCGGCTGTCCGGTCGACTGGAGCAATGTGACGGTGACGCTGGTCGACGAACGGTATGTGCCGGCAGATGATCCTCGGTCGAACCACAAGCTCGTCCAGGAAAACCTGCTGACCGGCAAGGCGACGGCCGCGACATTCCTGCCGCTCTATTATGAAGCAGCCGATGCGGCTGAGGGCGCGACGATCGCCACCGCAAAGACCGCTTCCGTCATTGAAAGACCTTTCGACGTTGCTATTCTGGGAATGGGCACGGACGGCCATACGGCCTCGTTCTTCCCGGGTGGCGACAATCTCGCCACCGCGCTTGCCGCCGATACGCCGCGCGGTGTGATCGCCATGCAGGCCGAAGGCGCCGGCGAACCGCGCGTCACCTTCACTTTCTCGGCGCTCCAGGATGCCGATCTCCTGGTGCTGCATATCGAGGGCGACGGCAAGATGACCGTGCTCAAGAAGGCCGAGGAAGACGGCGCCGAAGAGGACATGCCGATCCGGGCGATCCTGCGCCGGGCCGCCTCCCCGGTCGAGATATACTGGGCGCCCTGATCGGGACGCACCACATGCGGCGGATCGATCCGCCGGCGAAAACGATAACGAACAGGATGGGATTTAAAGACCATGACTGCCGACTCCCGCATTGCCGCCGTCACCGCCCGCATCGTCGAGCGCTCCAAGCCGACCCGTGAACGCTATCTTGATCGCGTACGCGCCGCCGCCGCGAAGGGCCCGCACCGCGCGGTTCTCTCCTGCGGCAACCTCGCGCACGGATTTGCCGTCTGTTCCCCCTCCGAGAAGGCGGCTCTTGCGGGTGACCGCGTCGCCAATCTCGGCATCATCACCGCCTACAACGACATGCTGTCGGCGCACCAGCCGTTCGAAACCTATCCGGCTCTGATCCGCGAGGCCGCGCACGAGGCCGGCGGAGTGGCCCAGGTCGCCGGCGGCGTGCCGGCCATGTGCGACGGCGTCACCCAGGGCCAGCCGGGCATGGAGCTGTCGCTGTTTTCCCGCGACCTGATCGCCATGGCGGCCGGCGTCGGGCTCTCGCACAACATGTTCGACGCGGCCGTCTATCTCGGCGTCTGCGACAAGATCGTTCCCGGGCTGGTGATTGCCGCCCTCTCCTTCGGCCACCTGCCGGCGGTCTTCATTCCGGCCGGGCCGATGACCTCGGGCCTGCCGAACGACGAGAAGTCGCGCATCCGCCAGCTCTATGCCGAAGGCAAGGTCGGCCGCAAGGAACTGCTGGAAGCCGAGTCCAAGTCCTATCACGGCCCCGGCACCTGCACCTTCTACGGCACCGCCAATTCCAACCAGATGCTGATGGAGATCATGGGCTTCCACATGCCCGGCGCCTCCTTCGTCAATCCGAACACGCCGCTGCGCGATGCGCTGACGCGCGAAGCCACGAAGCGCGCCCTGGCGATCACCGCGCTCGGCAACGACTTCACGCCCGCCGGCGAGATGATCGACGAACGCTCGATCGTCAACGGCGTCGTCGGCCTGCATGCGACCGGCGGCTCGACCAACCACACCATGCACCTCGTCGCAATGGCGCGTGCCGCCGGCATCATGCTGACCTGGGAAGACATTTCCGATCTCTCAGACGCCATTCCGCTTCTCGCACGCGTCTATCCGAACGGTCTTGCCGACGTGAACCATTTCCACGCCGCGGGCGGCCTCGGCTTCCTGATCAAGCAGCTTCTGAAGCAGGGGCTGCTGCATGACGACGTGCGCACGGTCTATGGCCAGGGTCTCGACGCCTACACGATCGAGCCGAAGCTCAACTCGGACGGCACTGTCGGCCGCTACGAGGCGCCGGATGTCAGCCACGACCCGAAGGTGCTGTCGACCATCTCCGAGCCCTTCCAGGCGAATGGCGGGCTGAAGATGCTGACGGGCAATCTCGGCAAGGCGGTGATCAAGATTTCCGCCGTGAAGCCCGAGCGGCATGTCATCGAGGCGCCGGCCGTCGTCTTCCACAGCCAGCACGACATCCAGGACGCCTTCAAGTCCGGCAAGCTCGACCGCGATTTCGTCGCCGTCGTCCGCTTCCAGGGCCCGAAGGCCAACGGCATGCCGGAACTGCACAAGCTTACCCCTCCCCTCGGCGTGCTGCAGGATCGCGGCCACAAGGTGGCGCTTCTGACCGACGGCCGCATGTCGGGCGCATCCGGCAAGGTGCCGGCCGCCATCCACCTGACGCCGGAAGCGGCCGAAGGCGGCCCGATCGCCAAGATCAAGGACGGCGACATGATCCGCATCGATGCCATCAACGGCACGGTCGAGGTGCTTGTCGACAAGGCGGAGTTCGATGCCCGCCAGCCAGTGATCGCCGACCTTTCCGAAAACGAATACGGCATGGGCCGCGAACTCTTCGCACCGTTCCGCCTCGCTGCCGGCACGGCCGACACGGGCGCCAGCGTGCTCTTCTAGGCATCGCCGACAGCCAGCAGACAAACGAAAACGGCCGCGCCTGGAATGAGGCGCGGCCGTTTTTTATTGAAGATCCTGTGGTGCCTTACAGCATTGCCATGTAGCGCGGCAGTTCATCGATGCTCGGCACGACGATCACCGTCTTGACCTCGCCGCGCTTGTAGGCGGCCAGGAAGGTCGGGTAGTTCGCAAACGCGATGCAGCCGGCGGAATCGCCCGGCACGCGGCGCAGGTAGGAGTGGGTCAGGAAGCCGTTGCGACCATACATCTTCTCGCCACCGACCGGCGTCATGCGGAGGGCCTCGACGCCATGGAACAGGGCTTCGCGCTTGCTCAGGCGATAGACGTTCGGCGGGGTCGGCCCCCAGCTGTTGACGCTGATGTATTTCGGCTTGTCGCGCATCTTGCCGCGACCCGAATGGGCGACAAGCTTGCGGCCGTCGGGCATGTAGACGGTCTGTGCGGTGATGTCGTAGACGGCCACCTTGCTGCCGGGTCCCGGCAGAGCCGCCTGCTTGCGCAGCAGCGAGGGACGGACATCGGCATCGTCCATCGGTTCGTCCGGACGGGCATAGGCGAGCAGCGTCTTCGGCCCGGTCTTCTGCGGTGCCGTCTTCAGCGGGATGCTGGCGTCGCCCTTTTCGGCAACGGCTTTCGCATTGCCGGCGGAGAGCACTTCGTTGAACGGATCCTGCTTGGGCCTGACCATTGGAGCGGGAACGGCGTCAGGCAGCATGGCAAGCTCGACGGCAGACGGCTGGGCGGCGGCCGCGGCGATCTGCGCCGGCGTCGATTTCAGCGCCGGCGGAAGGCCGGACACCAGCGCACCCGGCGTCTGCGCATTTGCCAGCGCAGCAGTGGTGATCTTGCGGTCGAGATGGTTTCTCAGCGCGCTTCCGAGCGTGGTCTCGGCGGCGGCCAGTTGTGTATCGCCGTCCTTCGCAGAGGCCGACGATGCCCAGCGATTGCCGAGCGCCCGTTCCGCGATATCGGCGACAAGCGCCTGCTTCACGATGGTGCGGCCGCTGGTGTCGAGCGATTGCGCATCCGGCGTCTTCAATGCCGCCAGCGTTTCTCCCGTCGCGCGGTTGGCCGGCCGGCTGTAGCGCGTCCATGTCGTCGGGCCGGCAGGCTGGCGCGGTGCGGCCAGCAGCAGGCTCGTCCTGAAGTCTTCACTTCGGCCCGAGGATGTCGAGGAAATGCCGTGCAGCGCGCCGAGCGTCGCGGATACCCACAAGCCGACGGCGAGCGTGCCGCCGACGAAGGCTGCGCCTGACATGAGCCGTGGAAGGGCCGGCAGAACCGGAAGTCTGAAGCCCGGCTTGGCCGGGTAGTAATCGGTCGCAAACGCCATACTGAAACTCATCTACAAACAGGTTTCCGCCAGCGCGCAAAACGTCGCGCGTGTCCGGCGGTACTCAAACTCGTGGCGGATGCGGCCTTGTTCTTCACCGCGGTCACGCCCTCGGACCTGACTGGAAGGATGAAGAAACTTGGTAACCAAAGTCTTTACGGCTGCGTGAGAATTTGAACCCATCAATCATGGAGGCCGATGAATAGCCGGAAATGCGGCATTAATGTCTCACAGCCGTGGTCATTTGACGACAAGGGTCCCAACAGGCCTATGCAGGGGCGTTAATCATGCGTGAGATGCTGTCCACCAGACTCGCAACCGCATCGGCTGGAGACAGAAGAGCATGCACGAGGACAGTCTTGCGATCGACGAGTCGTCGATACGCCGCCGGCTTGCCGAACAGGCGCCGCCATGGGCGGACCTGCCGATGCGTCGCATCCATTCGACGGGAACGGACAACGCCCTGTACCGCCTTGGCGACGAACTGCTGGTGCGGCTGCCGCTGAGGGAAAGCGCAATCGCATCCCTGTCCAAGGAACTCGACTGGCTGCCACGCCTGACCGGCCTGCCGCTGGCAATCCCTCGACTTCGGCATCGCGGACGCATTGATCTCGGCAAGCCGTGCGAGTTCGGCATATTCGACTGGATCGACGGCGAAATCGCCACGCCCGAGGCGATCGCGGACGCGGATGAGGCTGCGGTGGCGCTGGCAGCGTTCATCAAGGCGCTGCAGCGACAACCGACTGAAGGAGCGCCGGTGGCCGGTCCGGAGAACTCCCGGCGCGGCGTGCCGCTTTCAGAGATGGCTGAGGCGACACTGTCCTCCATCGATCTCCTCGCCGACGAGATCGATACGCGCGCCGCGAAAGATCTCTGGGCTTCGGTTGTCGATGAACGCCATCGCTCCGCGCCCGTCTGGCTGCACGGAGACCTCAAGGCTGACAATCTGCTGACAAAGCACGGAAGGCTCACCGCCGTGATCGACTGGGGCCTGTCGGCGGTCGGCGACCCGGCGGCGGATTATGCCGCCGCATGGACCTGGGTACAGCCGGAATCAAGAGAGCAGTTCCGGGATGCACTTGAACTGGATGACGGCGACTGGCAACGGGCCAAGGGCTGGGCGCTCTATGGTGCCGTCATTGCGCTCAGCTACTATCGTGGCGGGAAAAACGAAGCCCTCTGCCGGCAGTGCCGGCTGACGCTGTCGAGGCTTGGGCTGCTGATTTGATCCGAGAAATAAAACGGCGGCGGATGATATCCGCCGCCGTATCAAATCCGGTAAGTGGAAACGTACCCGTCAATCCATACGGTAGGTCTTGCCGTCCGCGTTGAACAGATGGAGCTTGGAGGGATCGGCGGCGAAGCGCAGGCGGTCGCCCTTGTTGACCTTCAGGATGCCCGGCACCTTGGCGATGATCGGTTCGTCTTCGGTGAGGCCTTCGACATAGATCAGCGTCACTTCGCCGAGCGCTTCGACGATGGCGGCGTGGCCTTCGAACAGGAAGTCGTCGCCTTCGGCGATCGTCAGGTCTTCCGGACGAACGCCGAAGCTTGCCTTCTTGCCCTTCTCGTTTTCGTTGGTGGTGATCGGAACGGTCACGGACTTGCCGTCGGGCAGAAGGACGGTCGTCTGCGCACCCGCCGCGGTGATCTCGGCCGGAATGATGTTCATGGCCGGCGAGCCGATGAAGCGGGCGACGAAGAGGTTTGCCGGACGCTCATAGAGTTCGAGCGGCGGACCGACCTGTTCGACGCGACCGGCGGAGAGCACCACGATGCGGTCGGCGAGCGTCATTGCCTCGACCTGGTCGTGGGTGACGTAGATCATCGTCGTGTCCGGCATGCTCTCGTTGAGCTTGGCGATCTCGATGCGGGTGGCGACGCGCAGCGCGGCATCGAGGTTCGACAGCGGCTCGTCGAAGAGGAAGACCTTCGGATCGCGGCAGATGGCGCGACCGATGGCAACGCGCTGGCGCTGGCCGCCCGAAAGCGCCTTGGGCAGGCGGTCGAGGTAAGGCTCGAGCTGCAGCATGGACGCGGCCTTCGTCACCCGACGGTCGATCTCTTCCTTGCTTTCGCCTGCGATCCGCATGCCGAACGCCATGTTGTCGTAGACGGTCATGTGCGGATAGAGGGCGTAGGACTGGAACACCATGGCGATGCCGCGTTTCGACGGCGGCACATCGTTGACCACCATGCCGTCGATCTGCATCTCGCCACCGGTGATGTCTTCCAGCCCGGCAATCATGCGCAAGAGCGTGGACTTGCCGCAGCCGGACGGCCCGACGAAGACCACGAATTCGCCCTGTTTGATCTCAAGATCGATGCCGTGCAGAACCTTCACCGCCCCGTAGGACTTGCGGATATCCTTCAGAACCAGACCTGCCATGCCGTCCTCCCTGTTATTTACGCCCGCCGGGCGAAGTATGCGCCCCACGCCGGCAGTTCCACCGTATTATCATTGCGCGCGCTGTCGAAACCGTGACCTTCGAGCGTTGCCCAGTTGCCTGCCGGCAGGCTTGCCGATGCAGCGGTCTCGCTCATGTTGAAGACGCAGAGAATGCTCTCGTTGCCGAGCTCGCGTCGGTACATGAGGAGGTCGCCTGCATCCTCGAAATGGATCGTGCCCTTGCTGAGCGCCGGCAGCTGCTTGCGGAAGGCCATGAAGCGGCGATACTGCTCCATCACCGAGCCGGCGACGCCCTGCTGGGTATCGACGGCGCGCAGCGTGTGTTCCACCGGGATCGGCAGCCAAGTCTTCTCGGCCGTGCCGCTGAAGCCGGCATTGAGCGCGTGCGAATCCCAGACCATCGGCGTGCGGCAGCCGTCGCGACCCTTGAACTCCGGCCAGAACTGGATGCCATAGGGATCCTGCAGGTCCTCGAAGGCGATATCGGCTTCCGTCAGGCCGAGTTCCTCGCCCTGGTAGATGCAGACCGAACCGCGCTGCGTCATCAGGACGGCATTCAGCATCTTTGCGAAGGCGTCGCGGTCGACGACTTCCGCACCCCAGCGGGTGACGTGGCGCACGACGTCATGGTTGGAAAACGCCCAGCAGGCCCAGCCCTCGGGCGCGGCGGCCATGAAGGCATCCTGCGTGTTGCGGACCACTTGCGGCGTCAGCGGCTCGGGCGCCAGGAATTCGAAGGCGTAGCACATCTGCATCTTGTCGTCGCCGGAGGTGTATTCGCCGACGATCTCAAGACCACGCTGGCTGTCGCCAACTTCGCCGACGGCGGCAATTGCCGGGTATTCCTCGAGAAGCGCGCGGAAGCGCTTGAGGAAGGCGATGTTTTCCGGGCGGTTCTTGTCGTAGATGTGTTCCTGGAAATTGTACGGATTGACCGCAGGCGCCGTCGAGGCATTGCGGCGCTCTGGCGCCAGCGGCGGGTTGTCGCGCAATTCCTTGTCGTGGAAGTAGAAGTTGATTGTGTCGAGGCGGAAGCCGTCGACGCCGCGCTCCAGCCAGAAGCGCGTCGCGCCGAGTACGGCGTCCTGCACTTCCGGATTGTGCAGGTTGAGGTCGGGCTGCGAGGTCAGGAAGTTGTGCATGTAATACTGCATGCGCGTCGGGTCCCACTGCCAGGCGGACCCGCCGAAGATCGACAGCCAGTTGTTCGGCGGCGTACCGTCGGGACGCGGATCGGACCAGACGTACCAGTCGGCCTTGGCATTGTCGCGGCTCGACCGGCTCTCGACGAACCAGGCGTGCTGGTCGGAGGTGTGGGAGATCACCAGATCGATCATCACCTTGATGCCGAGGCGATGGGCTTCCGCGATCAAGGCATCGAAATCGGCCAGCGAACCGAACATCGGATCGACTTCGACATAGTTCGACACGTCGTAGCCGAAGTCTTTCATCGGCGAGGCGAAGAACGGCGAAATCCAGATCGCATCGGCGCCGAGATCGGCAATATGGCCAAGCCGCGCGGTGATGCCCTTGAGGTCGCCAATGCCGTCGGCGTTGGAGTCCTGATAGGAGCGCGGGTAAATCTGGTAGATCACCGCGCCGCGCCACCAATCCTTGTCGGGCGCTGCGGCGGATTGCGTCATTTCAGTCATTTCGGGTCCTTGTGAACAAACGATATGGGGTCATCAGCCGCCCTTCACCGAACCGGCCAGAAGACCGCGGACAAGGTAGCGCTGCATTGCAAAGAAGACGGCGAGCGGGACTGCCATCGAAACGAAGGCGGCCGTGGCCAGAATTTCCCAGTTGCCGCCGCGCGTTCCGAGAAGCTCGACGATCTGGTTCGTCATCACCGTCGTGTCGCCGGTCGCATCGATGAGGAAGACCTTGGCGACAAGCAGATCGTTCCAGGTCCACAGGAACTGGAAGATCGCGAAGGATGCGAGCGCCGGGAAGGACAAGGGCAGCACGATGCGGGTGAAGATCTGGAAGTCGGTTGCGCCATCGACCTTGGCGCACTCGATGATGTCGCGCGGAAGCCCGACCATGTAATTGCGCAGGAGGTAGATGGCGAGCGGCAGACCGAAGCCCGTATGGGCGAGCCAGACACCGAGATAGCCCTTGCCGATGCCGATCTCCAGATGGAGACGCAGCAGCGGAATGAGCGCCAGCTGCAGCGGCACGACCAGCAGGGCAACGACCGCCGCGATCAACAGGGCTCGTCCCGGAAAGCGCATCCAGGCAAGAGCGTAGGCTGCGAAGGCTGCCACGACGATCGGAATGATGGTGGCAGGAATGGTGACCGTCAGCGTATTGAAGAAGGCCTTGGCCATGGAGTCGGTGCTGTTTCCGGAAAACAGCACATGGCGATAGTTGTCGAGCGTGAACTTGGGCGGCGCGGAGGCTGTCAGGAAGACGCGCTCGCCGCGGCTACCCTTGAACTCGGTATTGCTTTCCAGCCGGTAGTCACCGTTGTCCTGAACGGTCAGACGGCCGTCCTTGCCCATGTCGGCGGTGTCACCGGGATTGTATTCGGAAATCTTCAGCGAGGAGGTGCCCCAGGCCGAGATATCCGACTTAGCATTCTCGTTGTTGTCGTCGAAGAGGTTGCCTTCAATGACGAAGACATTGCCATCCTGCTTCTGCTTGGCCGGCTCGGCCGTCCTCAGCATCATGTTCTGCTGCTGGGGAAAGATCGAATCCCACCAGCCGCTCGACGCGATCTGGTCGGAGGTGCGGAAGGAGGAGATGAACAGTCCGAGCGTGGGGGTGAGCCACAAAATGACCAGCAGCGCGACGGAGATATGAACCGCCCAGACGAGACCGGATTTTTTTCGTGTGAACGTTGCCATGGCTTAGCCCTCCCTCATCGCATTTCCTTGCGGGCGCTGTAGACGTTCCAGACAAGGATCGGCAGCACCAGCAGCATGATGACGATGGCGGCAGCGGAACCCACGCCCCAATCGCCGGCAACGAACAGTTTGGAATACATGTAGTTGGCCAGAACCTGCGTCTGCCACTGGCCATTGGTCATGGCAAAGACGATGTCGAAGATCTTCAGGACCACCAGCGTGATCGTGGTCCAGACCACGACGACGGTTCCCATGATCTGGGGGACCTTGATCTTGAAGAATATCTGGAAGGGATTGGCGCCATCGATGACGGCGGCCTCGATCGTTTCTTCCGGGATGCCGCGAATGGCCGCCGACAGGATCACCATGGCGAAGCCGGTCTGGATCCAGATCAACACGACCATGAGGAAGAAGTTGTTCCAGAACAGGATCGTCAGCCAGTTCTGCGGCTCGCCATAGGCGTATTCGACGAAGAACAGTTCGATGATGGAGCGGAACGACAGGAAGATCAGCCATACACCGATCAGCGCGGCAATGGCGCGCAGGCCGATCATCCATGCCGGCGTATCAGGCTGATGCGGCCGGCGCGAGACGAGAGGCCAGATGAGATTGAAGATCGCATAGGCGACGAACGCCGCGAAAGCGAGAAGCAGCAGCATCGGCACGATGCGCAGGACGATGACCGAGCCGATACCGCCATCGAAGGACAGCCACATGGCATTGAGAATGCCGATCTGGTCCTGCCCGGCGGGGCGGGCGTCGTAGACGAGCTTGAAGATTACCGATGCACCGACAAAGGAAATTGCCATCGGCATGAAGATCAGTGACTTGGCGATGCTGCCCCAGCGGATGCGGTCGGTCAGCTGGGCGGCCAGAAGGCCGAAGGCGGTGGAGGCCGCCGGCACGATGACGAGCCAGAGCAGGTTGTTGCTGACCGCTTCCCAGAACTTGGCCTCGGAGGCCATGCGGGTGTAATTGGAAAGGCCGATGAAAGTGCCATCGCGGGTCGTCAGCGACAGCCAGATGGTGGCGACAACCGGATAGGCGAGATAGAGGCCGAGGGCAAAAATGGCCGGGAAGAGAAACAACCAGGGCCGGATCATGTTGGCGCGGTTGATGTTACGCCCGGCGTGCGAGCCTTTGGCTGGAAACAGAACCTTGTCGAGAAAGACATTCGACAAATAGAAGTATCCAAGACAACCACCAACGCCGATGACGATGGTGATCACAGCCTGAAATGCCGGATTCATGGTGCCCTCCCAAGAGATACCAATAAGTCATTGCTCACGACTTTTTTTGTCTTGTCTCCTGCCCAGCGTACAGATCGCCGGGCAGGAGAAGTCTTTTCAAGTCGCGAGGACTTACTTCTTGATACCGTCCCAGGCCTTCTGGATGGTGTCGGCGACCTGCTCGGCAGACTTGCCGCCCACATAGTCAACCATGCCCGTCCAGAACGCGCCGGCGCCGATGGCACCCGGCATCATGTCGGAACCGTCGAAGCGGAAGGTGGTGGCGTTGAGCAGGATGTCATTCATCTTGCGCACCGTCGGATCGGTGAAGACTTCCGGGTTGACGCCCTTGTAGGGGGTCAGGAAGCCCTTCTGGGCCATCCAAATCTCGTGGGCGATCGGGGTTTCAAGGAACTTGATGAAGGCTTCCGCGGCCTTGCTGTCCTTGGTGATGGTGAAGGTGGTGCCTGCACCCAGAACCGGCTTGCCGAGGTCCTTGTCAGCATAGGCCGGGAAGTAGAAGAAGTCCGCATCTTCACCCACAACCACGTCTTCCGGGAAGAAGGACGGGATGAAGGAGGCCTGGCGGTGCATGTAGCACTGCGGCGGCGAGGTGAAGAGACCCTTGGGGCTGTCGCGGAAGTCGGTGGAAGCCACTGCACCGGCGCCGCCGGCGACGAACTTGTCGTTCTTGGCGAACCAGCCGAAGTCATTGATCGCGTTGATGACGATCGGATCGTTGAACTTCATCTCGTTGGAAACCCACTTGTCGTAGTTTTCCGGCGTGGTGGTGCGCAGCATCATGTCTTCGACCCAGTCGGTCGCCGGCCAGCCGGTGGCGGCGCCCGAACCGAGGCCGATGCACCAGGGCGTGCCGCCGTCGGCAACGATCTTCTCGGTCAGCGCCTTCAGCTCTTCCATCGTCTGCGGCACTTCATAGCCGGCATCCTCGAAGTTTTCAGGCGAATACCAGACCAGCGACTTTACGTCGGCCTTGAAGGGGAAGCCGTAGAAGGCCTTCTCGCCATCCTTGCCGGCATAGGTGCCGAGATCGGCCCAGGACTGACCAGCGGCGTAGTTTGCAACGAGCCAATCGGATGCTTCCTTGCCAAGCGGCGTCAGGAAGCCGCGCTTGGCCATGTCGGATGCGAGGCCGGGCTGCGGAAAGACGGAGATGTTGGGCGCGGAGCCGGCTTCGAGATCGACGACGACCTGCTGCTCGAAGGAGTCGGAACCCGTATAGCGCACGTCAGCGCCTGTCGCCTCGGAGAAATAGGCAAGAACGCTCTCGAAAAGCGCCTGGTCGGGACCAAGCCACGGACCGAAGATGGTGAGCTGCTCACCCTTCAGGTCGGTCTTCTTCAGTTCTTCATAGCTGTCCCAATGGAACTTGCTGTCTTCGCCCGGCTTGAATTTCAGCTCGGCAGCGCCTGCCACTCCCGCAGAGAGCGCCACAGCGGCAACAGTCATCAGCAACGAATATTTCATGATTTCAAAGCCTCCCGTGCTTTCTGGCTCTTTTCGCCAGTTCCAAATTCGAAACGCCTTCAAATAATCAAAGCGCTTTGGATTACATTTGAATCCACGTCCGCCTCCAAACTGTCAAGCTTTTTTAGGTTCTTTGCAAGTTTTGAGCGAAAATTTCGCATTGCAGCAAGTTTTTGCATCGCAGCAAGATAGATTTCAGTTGAGATATGTCACCGGCTTGCTACGCTTTCTCAAAGCGCTTTTAGTGCTTTCCTTGCCTCGGAAACGCACACGAGAAACGCTGGGAGGAGCAAAAACTTGAACCTGAAGCAGCTGTCCGAGCTTCTCGGCCTGTCGCAAACGACCGTCAGCAGAGCACTCAACGGCTACCCCGAAGTGAGCGAGGCGACGCGCGAGCGGATCATGAAGGTCGCCAAGCAGACCGGCTACCGGCCAAACCGGACGGCGCAGCGGCTGGCGACCGGAAAGGCGGGTTCGATCGGGCTCGTCATGCCGGTGGCGCCCGGCCATTATTCGGACGTGCACTTCGGCGAGTTCCTCAACGGCCTTTCCGAGGTGGCCGTCAAGCATGACTTCCATTTCATCATCACGCCCGCGCATCCCGAGGAAGAGGCGGCCGCACTCAGGGCGCTGGCGACGAGCGGCAATGTGGATGCCGTGTTCCTCGCCTACATGCGCGAGCACGACAGGCGGCTGGCGCTGGTGCGCACGCTGAACATTCCCTATCTCGTGCATGGCCGCTCGTTCGGCGATCCGGAGGACTACCCCTTTCTCGATGTCGACAACGAGGCCGCCTTCTTCGATGCGGCAAGGCTGCTTCTGCAACTCGGCCACAGGCGCTTCGCGCTTCTGAACGGCAACGGTTACCACGACTTCGCCATCCGCCGCTGTCTCGGGCTCAAGAAGGCGCTGTCAGAGCGTGGACTGGTTCTCGAAGAGCGGTTTGTCCAGCACTCCAACATGACCGACGAGGCCGGACTGAAGGGCATGAAAGCGTTTCTCGCCGCACCTGCCGCGGAACGGCCGACGGCCGTTCTTTGTGCCAGTACCGTGCTGGCGCTGGGTGCCGTGCGGGCCATCGGGGAAGCAGGCCTGACGCTCGGTCAGGACATCTCGCTGATCGCCCATGACGACGAACTGCCGATGCTGAAGCCTGAGAATTTCCGCGTGCCGCTGACGACGACGCGGTCTTCGCTGCGCGCCGCCGGATCGCGGATTGCCGAGCGGCTGATCGGCCGGATCGCGGGCGACATGTCGGCGCCGGACCATGAATTGTGGAAGGCCGAGCTGATCGTCAGGGCCTCGACCGGGCCGGCGCCGTGACGGGCGGTCAGTGCCCTTCCTTCTTGACGCTCTTCGCATAGGGTGACGGCTCGTCGATGATCTTCGTCACCGTCCGCTTGTCCTGGCCATTGCCCTCGTTCTTCTTCTTCACATCGTCCTTGGAGAGATAGTCGAGCTGCTCGACCAGGATCTCGTTGATGAATTCGCCGCCGAGCTGCTTGTTGAGGTCGGTCTTCAGACGATTGCGGAAGCCCGCAACGTCGAATTCGTTGATCTTGCCGACGTCGATCATCTTGTCGCCGACGAGAACGGTGAACAGCTCATCGGTCATCAGCTGTGTCATCGGAAGATGGAGGCCCTCGATCTTCTGCTTGTCCATCATGAAGGAAATACGACCGAGGAAGTATCCCGTCACCTTGCCGTCCTCGATGATCGGGATGGTCAGGGATTCACCGCTGACGAGCTCCAGATTGGCGATGCGCGGCTCCTCTTCCGCCGGCGGTGGTGGCGCCGTCGCCAGCTTGATCGCGAAGAAGACCGCGACAAGCGTGCAGGCACAGGCCCAGAGACCGGCGAAGATCAGCTTACCCATCAGAAGTCACAATAGCCGAACTGCTGCTGAGAATAGGTGCCATCGGCCTCCTCCTCCTGCACGGCGCTCTTGATGAGATCGGCGACCGAACGCACGGCTTCCATATGCGCATGGACGCGCCGGGCATTCAGCGCAAGCTTTGTCTTCAGCCGGTTGAGATCGTCTGCAAAAAATCCCGACGGGCCCTTCAGACGTGCGTCGCGCACCAGGATAGCGAGCTCGTACAGGCAGCGGCTCTTGTGATCGTTCGACGCCTTAACGTCGAACTGCGGGTCCCTGCCGATGCGCTGATTCTCGCCGTCAATGATGAGTTCGAGGCGGTTCAGCGTGCTCTTGATCCTGTATTCGTTGGAAATGACTTCCATGACCTACCGTTCACTCACTGTTGTTGTTCTGGGCCTTGGCCCGATCCTTGGCGTAAAGTTCCTCGGCAATGCCGATGCCGCCCCGCTTGGACAGGACGTTGGCAAACTGTTCGGCCATCATGCTCTTCCAGATCTCGCCGGCATTGCCGCTGCCGTAGACCTGTTCGCTTTCCTTCGGCAGCATGTACTGAACGAACTGTTGCAGGACCATGGCCTCGAACTTGCGATAGGTTTCCGGCACCTTGCCGAGATTGGCGTTCTGGGCCACGTGGTCGAGACCGGCCTCCGTTTCCAGCTGGCGCAACTGTTCGAGCGACACGTCAAAGCCCTGCCCCGCATTGCGCGCGGTGGCGGCGGAGCGCTGCAACTGCATGCGCGCGATGTCGTCCTGCACCTTCGTGACGGCTGGATCGGTCGCGCGCAGCGCGTCCAGCGTCATGTCTGGTGAATATCCGTCTGCCAACTGCAACTCCCGTGCGATTCAGCCATGCGTGATCAGCGGGAGGATTATGGTTTTTGAAACTTGCTGGAGGCTGGTGATGCGGCAGAGGCGATCGCCTGGTCGATCAAATCGTAGATGGCGTTGTCTTCCGCCTCGCGCGCTTCGTCCGTGCGGGCGTCGCGCATGCGGTCCTCCAGCCGGTCAGCCTTGGCGCGTTCGCGCATGACGCGGCTTTCCTGAACCTTCTGCGTCGCGGAGAGCTGCTGCTCCTGCGTCATCAGCCGCGAGAAGCGTTCCGAATAATTCCGCGACATGTGCCGATGGATCGGATCGATGGAACCGATCGCCGTCATGATCACATCCATGGACTCGCCGAGTTCACGGCGGGTGCGCGCCGTGTTGGCCAGATCGTTCTCTGCCATGCGCTCGAGATGGCGCTGGACCGCCACCAATCGCTTGAGCTTTTCCGATTTGCCTTTCGGTGCCATGCGCGCTCCTCAATGTCCCAGGAAGACGGACGGGAAGGCGTCCGCGAACTGCCTCAAGAACGCGGCAATGCAGAGATAGAACAGGAAGAGGCCACCCATTAGGTGATAAGGCATCGAAATGAAGTAGATCGGCACCTGCTGGGCGAGTTTGTTGATCATGCCGATCGAGACGTTGAACATCAGCCCGTAGAGCAGGAACGGGCTCGATAGCCTGAGCATGATATGGAACGTCATGTCGATCGTGTCCGTCAACGTGATCAGCATGCGCTGCGTCTCTTCCCGCCCGAAGGCGCCGACGGGCATGACCTTGTAGGAGTCGATCAGCGCGCGAAAGACGATCTCGTGAAAGTTCAGCGCGAACAGCATCATCAGCCCGGCAAAGACCAGCATGCTGGTCATCGGGCTTTCCGGATTGCCTTCGACGATGTCAGGCGCCGACGGCGGCGCGTTGAAGCCCATGAACATCGCCGTGATGGAACCGGCAAACTGCAGGCCGTCCGCGAAGAAGCGGGCGATCAGCCCGTAGGTCGTGCCGATCAGCGTTTCGGAAAAGATCAGGCCGATATAGGTCGGGGTAGCGTCCGACACGCGCGGATAGACCTCTTCCCACATCAGCGGCAAGAGCGCCAACGAGACGGCGAGTGCCACGAACAGGCGGATGGTCGCCGACAGGCGGATCGAAGAGAACCCCGGCAGGGCCATCATGCAGCCACCGATTCGGCAGAACACCAGAAACAGCGCCAGCACAGTGCCCTGCGGATCAGGAATCATGAAATGGAGCCCAGGATCTTGATTTCTATACCTTTCGCCAGTTCGACGTGCGACAGGACCGGCAACGTCGCGAACAGGCGCTCGATGATCATGCGCACATAGGAACGCGTTTCCGGCGACGTGACAAGAACAAAGGGCAATCCACGGTCCATGAATTCACGGATAACCTTGGTGGCCTGCTCGCTGAATTCCTCGAGGCTGCGCGGGTCGATGTCGAACTCGACGACTTCGCCCTTGGCGTCGCGCTTGAGGGCCTGATGGAAGACGAGGTCCCATTTCGGCCCGAGGCGCAGCACCCGCAACACGCCATTGTCGGCAAGGTCGCCGCAGAGCTGCTGGGCCATGCGGATGCGGACATGCTCGACGATCTGCTCGGTCTTGCGCACATGCGGCGCGAGCTCGGCGACGGCTTCGAGGATGAGATGCAGGTTGCGGATCGAGACGCGTTCGGCGAGCAGCAGCTTCAAGACCGCCTGCAGGCCGGAATAGGACATGTGCGACGTGCAGATTTCGTCGGCGAGCTTCTTGTATTCGGGATCGAGCCGCTCGATCAGCACCTTCACGTCCTTGTAGGACAAGAGCTGAGGCAGGTTGTTGCGGATCACCTCGCTCAGATGGGTAAGCACGACGGACACGTTGTCGATCGGATGGAAACCCTCGCGCTTCAGATCCTCGGTGAATGTCTCCAGGATGGAGACAGCCGGCATGCCGAAGGCCGGCTCGCGGATCTCGTCGCCCGGCACGGACGGCTTGCGTCCGGCGCCGGTGACAACCATGACTTCGCCGACGCGCAGCTGATTGGAGGCGATCGTCGTGCCGTGGATGCGGATCTGGTAGGTCTTTTCCTGAATGGCAATGTCGTCTGATACCTTGATCTCCGGAACGACGAAGCCGTATTGCGAGGCGAATTTCTTGCGCATCTTGCCGACGCGGAAGGCGAGTTCCTGGTGCTGTCCGAGCAGGCGGGTCGAGACCAGCTTGCCGAGCGCCAATTCGATTTCCGCGGTTTTCAGAGCAGACTTGACGGAGTCCTTTTCCTGCTCCTTCGTCTGCATCACCTTCTTTTCTTCCTGATCGCGGACCACCTTGTTCTCGGCTTCGATCTGGCGCGGAATATACCAGCCACCGAAGGCCATGATGCCGCCGAGGACGGTGAAGGGGATGAGTGGCAGGCCCGGCATCAATGCCAGCAGGCCCATCAGCGCGGCAGCCACCGAAAGCGCGCGGGGATAGCCGCTCAGCTGCTCGACGACGGCCTTGTCTGTCGAGCCGAGCGTGCCGCCACGCGAGACGATGAGGCCGGCGGCGAGCGAGACGATCAGCGCCGGGATCTGCGAGACCACGCCGTCGCCGACGGAAAGCTTGACGAAGACGTCGGCCGCCTCGCCGATCTGCATGCCGTGGCGGAAGTAACCGATGATGATGCCGCCGAAAATGTTGATGCCGGTGATCAGCAGGCCCGCAACGGCGTCGCCACGCACGAACTTCGAGGCACCGTCCATCGAACCGAAGAAGGAGCTTTCCTCTTCCAGTTCGCGACGGCGGCGCTGCGCCTCCTTTTCGTCGATGATGCCCGCCGACAGGTCGGCATCGATCGACATCTGCTTGCCGGGAATGGCATCGAGGGTGAAGCGCGCGCCGACTTCAGCGATACGCGTCGCGCCCTTGGTGATGACGATGAAGTTCACCACGATCAGGATGAGGAAGACGATGAGACCGATGACGAAGTCGCCGGACATGATGAGCTTCGAGAAGCCCGCGATCACGCCACCGGCGGCATGGTCGCCCTGATTGCCGTTCGACAGGATCACGCGCGTGGTGGCGATGTTCAGCGCCAGGCGCGTCATCGTCACGATCAGCAGGATCGTCGGGAAGGAGGAGAAGTCGAGCGGCTTCTGGATCCACAGCGCCACCATGAGTATCAGGACCGACAGCGCGATCGAGAAGGCCAGCCCCATGTCGATGAGGAAGGTCGGGATCGGCAGGAAGAGGATACAGAGAATAAGCACGATGCCGGCGGCGAAGCCGACGTCACGTCCGCTCGGATTGACCTTGGGAAGCGGTAGAGCTGGTGGTTGCGCCATTTACGGTCCCGTCTCTTCATGAGAGGTTTTTTCAAGGGCAAGCCAGATGCCCCGCGATCGTGACGACAGGGTTAGCCATCGAAGCTTGCGCGAGGGTGAAACGCGACCGTCAGGAGGGGTCCGCCGCTAGGCGATACGCGCTCAGGACAGATCAGAAACCGGATTGAATGCGGGAGAAGACAAGGTCGGTGAAAAGCGAAATCTGGCCGCCGATAAAGGGGGCGGAAATCGCGACGGTGACGAAGATCGCGAGAATTTTCGGCACGAAGGTCAGCGTGATTTCCTGTACCTGCGTCAGCGCCTGAATGAACGCGATGGTCAGGCCGACGACCATGGCGGCGAGAACCGCCGGTCCGGATGCCGCAAGCACCGTCCAGATGGCGGACTGCATGATGTCGAGCGCGTCTGCTTCGTTCATTTCATTCCCCTGCCCTGGCAGGACACAGCATGCCGAATCGGCTGCCTTTCATCATGTCAGATGAAAGCCTTCCTCAAAAGACGCGGAACAGGAAGATTGGACGCCGGCGGATCAAACGGCCAGCGGCGACTGGTCACTCCGTGGCGGCGAGCGTGATGCCGGCTTCGATGGTGACCTTCGAGCCATCCTCGGTGATGGCGGTCAAACCGTCGCTGCCAACCGCCACGGAGGCAATCACACCCGTGGTCTCGCCATCGGACGAGGTGATCGTCTTGCCGATATAGCTGGACGCCTGCGAGAGGGCCGTCTGCGAAATCAGGTTCTCGAGGTTGGAGTTGGTCTGGATGGTCTGCTCGACCTGCGAAAAGGTCGCAAGCTGGGCGATCTGCTCGCTCGCGTCCATCGGGTCGGTCGGATCCTGGTTCTGGATCTGCGCGATCAGAAGCTGCAGGAAGCTTTCGTAGTTCAGCGACGCGGAAGCCGACGCACTCTGGGCCGCCGTGGTCGTCGTTGTGGACGTGGATGAACTGACTGCATCTACCGCCATGGCGCGATCTCCCTGCGAATTTGCTCGACCGTAGTCGGCGACATTTCCTGCTCGTTGAGGATGCGATCTTCGATCGGATAGAGCTGGCGAATTGCCTTGAGGGCCTCGAACGCCCGGCCGGAGGAAACCAGTCCGTCGATGCGCTTCAGTTCCGCCAGAACCTCTTCGTTCTTGAAGCAGGCGAGCAACATCGTGATCGACTTGCGGAACATGGCCGTGGTCTGCTCTGCGCCCTCCGGATTGATGAGGATCATCTGGGAGATGAAGTAGAGCTGGCGCAGCGGCGTCGTCGCGTCTTCCGGCTGCAGAACGTGGTTTTCCAGAAGGAACGTGACATCGTTCAGGAATTCCAGGGCCACCTTTCGGTCAACGCGCAACACGGCGCCGTTGATGAAGATGCGCTCGCCGGATTTCAGCGAAATTCTGAGTGTACTTTTCATTGCAGGCCATCCCTGATGATGGTGGTCACGTCGATGATACCCTGGAAATTGTCCGTTTCCCGTCGCCGGATGCGGTCGCATTCCTTGAGTATCCAGATTGCGATCGAGATGAGATTGGCGCGCAGTTCCTGATTCAGCTGGTTCTCCGGCTGCTTCAGGTCCTCGATGAAACGGATCCATACCCGGCGGGTATAGAACAACGCCTCAATCGCATCACGGTTATAGCCGCCGGCGGCCTTGGCCGCCCGCAGAAGTTCAATCGAGCGGGTAAGGACTTGCCGTTCGCGATCCTTGGCGTCGGCGACGCCGTCCTCCATGATCTCGGCATATGAAAACTGGTACATTTCACACGTCCTTCATTCTTATCGACGTCCCTTGGTCATCAAAGGAAATTCACCAGGCTCAATTGCTGAATCCTGGATGTCAGCGTGTATGATGCCTCAACTTGAGCAAGCAAATTGTTAACGCGCGTTGAAGCTTCATACGCATCGACCCCTTCGAGATCGCTAAGGTGCGTTTCGATGATGTTTTTCTGCTCGGACAGGGTGTCGTCGGCCTTGGACACACGCGACTGGGATAGCCCGAGCTGGGTGCGCTGGTAGTCGACGCCGGAAATCGCCTGGCCGGCATAGTTGATGGCGGCATCCGAGACCACCTGGCGCACATCGGATGCAATGTTCGTCCCAAGAAGCTCGACCGACAGCACGGCGGACAGCGCGAAATAGCGCATCCCATCCGTATTGGTGTTGGTCGAGGAGTCGACGACTTCCGACTTGGTAATGCGGCTTGTCATGTTCTGGTCGCTGGCGCTGGACCAGTTGGTCTGCCAGTCACTGCCAGTGAACATCGGCTCGACCGTATTGGAAATGAAATCCTCCATGTCGGTGGCCGTGATCGTCGACGCGGCTGAATCGTCCTGCGTGAAGCCGAAATAGGTCAGGAACGCATCGTCGAAGGCCGCCTTCGCCGCGTTTCCGCTCTCCGTATAGTCGGTCATCGGCTGCACATCGGTGTTGATGCCAGCGAAGAGATATTCACCGTTGAGCGATGTGTTGGCGAGCCCCGTGAACGCCTGCAAGGCATTGCTGGCAGACTGGACGGCGGTCGACAGCGTGCTCTGGTCGTCGCTACCGGACAGCGCGACGAGGGCGGACATGATGTCGCTCGCATTGTTGGACATCTGTTCCAGCGCCGCCTGCGACGCATCGAGACGCTGCGATACGAGCGAGTTCGTATCCATCAGCGACTGGATGCGCATGACGTCGCGGTTGAGATCGATGCTCTGGCTGGTCTTGGCGCCGAGCGCCACGCCGAGGTCGGCATGCGTGCCGGTCACGACCTCTTTCTGGGCATCGACCAGTTCGTTCTGCGACTGGCGTATCGTCAGCCGCATGGCGTTTTGGACGGAAAGGTTGGAAATCGAGGAAGTATCCATGAATTACCCCGCCACCTCCAACAATGATTTCATCATTTCGTCGACTGTGTTCAAAAGCTTCGTCGATGCCTTGTAGGACTGCTCGAGGTCGAGAAGAAGCGACAGTTCCTCATCAAGGCTGACGCCCGTCTTGTTCGAGAACGCCTCCTGCGAGCGCTGATAGAGCGCCGCCTTGTTTTCCGCCGCGCCGTCCGCGTTGCTACGCAGGTTTTCCAGCCAGCCGATCGAGTTGCTGGCGTAGGAGAGAATGTCCGTCGAGGTGTCGATGCCCGCGGCGGCGTCAAAGCTCACGTCGTCGTCCATCGCGGTGACATATCCGTCAAGCAGATCGGAGTAGCCGGTCCCGCCGCTGCTGTTGACGACGAAGTCTGAACCGTTGATGCCGCCGTCACGCAGGAGAGTCGGATCGCCGCCCTGCGAGGTCACCAGCGCCGTGTTCACCTTGATGCGGGCGGCAATCCCGGGAACCAGCGTCCCATCCGACGGAACCGTACCGTCATCCCAGGTGAAGAGACCCGGAAGGTTGTCCGTCATGCCCGTCTGGTCGACTTCCGAGAACATGCTGATGAGCCCGCGGGCGGTCTCGTCGAGTTGGCTCTGGAATTCGGGGGCGATTTCGTCGCGAATCTGGATCAGGGCGCTGAGCGAGCCCTTTGCCGATGTGTTGCCGCCTTCGCCCGCCTTGACCGGAACGCCATCGATATAGACAGCTCCGCCGGTCGTGGAGGCATCGTAGGCAAGCGTCTGCTGGAAGGAGATCTCGCGCGGCGTGCTCTCGAAGAGCGTGGCGCCATCGGTGGTGTAGAGCACCATGTCGCCGTTGTCGCGTGTCAGGGTCTTGACCCCGACGATCTCCGAGATCTGCTTCAGCAGCCCGTCACGCGTGTCAAGCGCGTCAACATCGGAGGAACCGGACGTGCTGGCATTCTTGACCGCATCATTGGCTTCCTGGAACTGGTTGAGCAGGTCGCGAAGCTTTTCGACGGCGGTCTTGATATCCTTGTCGGCCTGGGTGCGGATTCCCTGGATTTCGTCGGTGGCCGAGTTCAGGGAGTTGGCGACGTCCTGAGCGCTCGTCACGACGGTCTGCGCAAGCGCATCCTCGTTCGGCTTCGTCGCATAGGATTGCAGGCTATCGCGCAGCGTCGACATGTAGGCTGACGGCGACAATGAATAATCGTCGCCGCCAAGAACGCTTCTCATGCTCTCCAGGCCGCTCAGCAGCGATTCCTGACCGCTCTGCTGGGAAATGCTGTCGAGCACCTTGCCCATCATGGTCGGATCGCTGGCCCGCTGGATGGTGACCGTCTGGGAACCGTAGATCGTTCCGACGACAGTCGCATCACGGCGCGTGTAGTTCTCGTTGCCAGCATTGGCAATGTTCTTCGAAACAACGGCAGTCTGCGTGCCGGTGTTTGTGAAGATACTCTGTGCCGTGTTGATTGCTGACGAGAGCGACATGTGACGCGCCTTACCGTTCTAGCTTATCTCTTGAGGTTGATGAGGACGTCCATGAGGTCAGACCCTGTCTGAAAGACCTTGGAGTTCGCCGTATAGCTTCGCTGCGATTCGATCATTTCGGTCAGTTCACTTGCCAGGTCGACGTTGGAGCTTTCCAGCGCGCCTGAGATGATCGTGCCAAACTGGCCGGTTTCCGCGTAGCCGATGGTCACGACGCCGGAATCGGCCGTTTCGGAATACATGTTGCCGGAGACGACCTTGAGGTTGTCCGGGCTCTGCACCGTTCCGAGCGCGATGCGATAGATCGCCGTGGTCGAACCGTCGGAGTATTTGGCGTAGACCACGCCGTCACCATCGATTTCAACCGACTTGACCGCGGATGCGGCACTGCCGTCGACATTCGCCTTGTTGACGGCGAAGTCAGTCGCCAGCTGCGTCATGTCGCTGAAGTCGATTTCGACATCCATGTCGTTGACGCTATCGGCAATCGCGACGCTACTGTCGCCGCTGGTCGTATCCAGCGTGCCGTCATCGTTGAAGACCAGCGTCGCGGAACCGATCTGGCCCGTCGGCGAATAGGGGAAGCCGGTCTGATCTGTCGCCTCGGAGTTGAGGTAGACCGACACTTCCCATTCGTTGTCATTGGTCTTGGTGTAGTAGAAGTCATACGTCACTTCGCGTCCCTGGCTGTCATAGGCAACCAGCGAGCTCTTGTGGGTGTAGGTGGAAGTCGAAAGGTTCGCGCTCGGCAGGTCGCCGGTAACGGTTTCCGAATCCGCGTCGAGGTTCGCGGAAAACACACCGCTGGTGGATTCGGACGCCGTCAGGCCGCTGCCGCTGATATTGATCTCTTCGAGCCCCGCATAGCCGTTGACGACCACGGCCGGATCGCCGCCATCATAGGAATAACCCATCAGGGTGTAGCCCTGAGAGTTCACCATGTTGCCGTTGTCGTCGATCGTGAAAGAGCCGGCGCGGGTCAGGTAGGAGTTGCCGGCATCGTCCTGAACGATGAAGAAGCCGTCGCCCTGGATGGCAAGATCGGTGTCGGACGTCGTGTATTCCAGAGCGCCCTGCTCGGAGATGGAATACTGGATGCTGGTGGTCACGCCACCGGAGTTGTAGGCACCGGCCGTTGACGGCAGAACGAGAGACGAGAAGGAAGTCGATGCACGCTTGTAACCCGTTGTACTTGAGTTCGCGATGTTGTCACCAACGGTACTCAGGCGGTTTGCCTGCGCACTCATGCCGGAGACAGCAGTCTTCATCGTCCCAAAGAGACTCATCTTGGATCCTCATGACCATCTTGATTTTGGAGAGTAAGGAGCGGGCCTTGTGTGAAGCTGTCTGTGTCAGTGTTTTCGGGATTTTAAAGCAGAACCGAAAAGGACAGACAGAAGGCCCGCGCCAGTTTAAAAATTAATTCCAATCAATGCAGTAGCCGAGAAAACGCTTGGAATCGATCGGGTCGAAACCGAGCTTCCGGCGCAGCTTCTTGCGAAGCTTGCTGATGTGGCTTTCGACCACATTCTCTTCGACCTCGTCGTCGAAGATTCCGTAGATTGCGCTGAAGATCTGCGTCTTGGAAACGCGGCGGCCACGGTTGGCGACCAAGTATTCCAGGATGCGACGCTCACGACGCGGCAGCGGGAACGTGTCGCCGCTGATTTCAGGATCACGGCCGTCCGAGAAAACCCGGATCGGACCGACTTCGGTGAAGTTGGAAATCGCCTTCAGACGACGGCGGATCGCCGCAGCCCGAGCGAGGATTTCGCGGGGGTGAACCGGCTTGCGCACGACGTCGTCGACGCCGCTGTCGAACAGGGCCAGCGTCACATCCAGCGAGTGCTGGTCGCTGACGGCGATAACAGGTGCCTGGGACCGGTCACGGATCGCTCTCGGCAGTTCGCAGGTCTGACCACCTTGCCCGATCAGAAACGCTTCGACTGCCGCGAGGTCGCAATCCGCCGCGGTATTCACCCATTCGCCAAATTCTTCAGGATCAAACCCTGTCGAGGGAATCCCCTCGCGCCCAAAAAGGGATGTGTAGCCATCTTTCACGAGCTCTCGCTCATCAACCACTACGATCATTCGTCCGCCTCCGAATCAGTGTGGTGCCTCGATGTGATATCGATACGAATCGGGCGAATCGGCAGCAACTAACTCTTATGAATGGCGGAAATTAATAGTTGATTAACCATATTGTGCTGATTTGAACTACATATAGTGTGCGACTTCCCATTTAGGCACAAATTTCCCTTGGAAAAGTTAACTTATGCTTAACGACGGAATTGCCATTTTGGCCACGCTGGAATCCGGCATAAATATGACATCCTTAGAAATCACCATGGGTTTCCATTTCAGGTTGTACATTCGATGGCCGCTTTATGGCGAAAAATGATGAATCACAATTTCGCCGCAGTGGTAAATGCAACGCCGGAAGCATGACTTTACCCCCAGCAATAGTCAATTCCGGCCATCGGGACACAGCACGGCACCCGTCTCCCCTGGCTGGAGAGCGTTAAATTCCGTGCTGTTTCGGGTGTTGGAATGTCATATTCCGGGGTGGAAAGGACGGTTCACAAAGCGCTCAAGCGGTGATCCGTCCCGGTCTTCAAGCCGCGCCCGCCTCGCTCCGGGTGGCTAAAAGTGACAAAGTTAGAGATAGACCTGACCGCTGCGGGCGCCTTGCTGGCTGGCAGAAGAAGAGGTCGAGACGCTTTCCGGGGAGGCGTAACGCTGGTCTTCGCCGGTCGAATTGCGCGACGAGCTTCCGCTCCCCTGACCGCTGCCGCCGGCACTGCCCTGGCCCGCCTGCTGCTGGGCAAAACCCTGTCCCTGTGCGGTGTCCTGGCCCGTACTGGTTGACGGCTTGTCGGGGGTCGGCGCCATGCTGACGCTGATCTGGTCGACCGCGTATCCCTGGGACCGGAGCGCATTCACCATGTTCTGCTGGTCTTCCTTGAGCTGCCGGTAGGCATGGCTGTTTTCAACCTTCAGATCGACCACCAGCTGCTCGCCGACGAGCTTCAGCGTGGCTGTGACCGAGCCAAGGTCGATCGGGTTCATCTGGATCTTCAGGGTGTTGACCACCTTCGACGCCGCGATACCGGACTCCGTCGTCATGTCAGTCGAAGCCGAGTTCTGCATGGCCGACGTCCAGGACTGGTCTCCGGTCACCGCCTTCAGCACATTCGAACTGTTGGTATTCTGCGTGAAACCGAGGAAACGCCGGCTGTCCAGCACCTCGACATTCAGCGTCTGATCCGTGTTGCCGGTCAGAGTCTTGTCGGCTGCGGCCCGCGATGTTTTCGACACCGACAGGCCAGCGAGACCCGCCTCGTCCGATGCCGACGCACTCTGCCTGCCGCCAGTGTCGGAAAGGCCCGGTACGACATGATCCGTTTCGGACTGTCCGGCCTTGTCGCTCTGGCGCGCGCCAAGTGCCTTGGCATCCGCCTTCAGGTCGGCAGCGACGTCTTCGACGCTGGACTTCGCATCGGCATCCTTCTGCTTTCCGGCATTTGCGGGATTGGTCACCTTGCTGCCGGTCTGGTCCTGAGCGGCCGCCGCAATGGCTGTGCTCGATGCAGACGATGACAACAGCGCCAGAAGACTCTTGACCTCTGAATCCGCAGACTTCGGCGCGTCGTCGGCAACGCCTGTGCCGTCGTCGGCATCAGCCTTTGCTTCCTCTGCCGGATCTGCCTTGGCGTCGGCCTTGCCCGCTTCCGCGTCCTTGCCCGCCTCCTTCACATTCGCCTGGTTGGCCGCGTCCGCAACGATCTTGCCGTGGTTTTCCTTCGCCTTTTCGTCGGATGCCTTGGAGGAAACCTTTTCGACCTCCTCGCCCGCGGCTTCGCCTGGGTCAGCCTCGGCGGCATCGTCGGCAGGCGCGGCGTTGGTCTCGTCCTTGGCTTCTGCCCCGCTCTTCACCGGAGACACCTTGCCCTGGCCATCGGCAGCCGCAGTCGTCGGCGCCGGAGATGGCGGTTGTGATTCATCCTGCTGGGTTGGAGCGGTATCCTTCGCGACCGATGACAAGGTATCGGAAAAACCGGTATCGCGAGACGCTGACGCGCTCGTACCCTTGCCGGCACCGGAGGAGCCATACGTGTCGACTATCGGCATATACCCGGCAAATCCGGCATTCATCATGGCAAAATGCTTTCCTTGTCCAACAGCTTGTCGATCTCGTCGAGCTTGGATTTGCCCGACGTCAGAAAGCCCTTGATGGAAGGATCAAGATTGTCATTTTCCTGCCGGTCGGCAGAAGCGTGATCCGCTCCGCCTTCCGCCGAAGCAGTCATTGCTCCGTCCTGCGCTGGGGCTTGCGGGACATCGCTGGCAGCGGCGCCCCCATCTTGTGGCTGATCAGTAGAAGAATTCCCTTGCGCGAGGCTGTCTGGCGGCGTCCCGGGGGAGCCGTCGACCGGGTTTGCGAAGGGCCGCTGGGGATCTGCCTTTTCCTGAAGCAGGGCCGGGTCCGGCGGACGGGTGACCTCCTTGGCGACAAAGGCCGCAGCCGCCTTCAGGGCCTTGTCGCGGCTTGTCAGAACGGCATTCGGCGTCTCCAGGATGGTCGACAGTGCAGACTCGACGCCATCGGTCGGAATGCTGGCAAACCCGCTGTAGAGAT
Organism: Rhizobium sp. PAMB 3174; assembly: GCF_052908375.1. Taxonomy (NCBI): domain Bacteria; kingdom Pseudomonadati; phylum Pseudomonadota; class Alphaproteobacteria; order Hyphomicrobiales; family Rhizobiaceae; genus Rhizobium; species Rhizobium sp. PAMB 3174. The sequence goes on from NZ_CM128608.1 coordinate 2,909,302, forward strand.
CGGCGAGGTGATCTTCCGGATTGCCAGGACCGTCCGACAGCTCCCGGACCTTTTCCGCGGCCGATTTGGCCAGGTCGTCGCGGCCCGAAATGGCAGCCCGCCTGGCAATCCGCAGGAAGACCTCACGCTGCCGGTCCTTGTCCATTGGCTCGAGGATCATGTTGATCTCGTCTTCCGTCACCTCGCCATCGAAGTCGACGGCCAGCGTGACAAACAGATCAGCAAACTGGCTGGCGTAGGGGGAGTGCAGGAAGCGCCGGGAATACTGGCGCGCATAGCGCATGGCCCGGTGAATGAACCCGGCATCCATGGAAATCAGGATCGAGCGGCGCAGCGCTGCCTCTTCGACAATGGTGCCGGGGGCCTTCAGCCGTGCCCAGGCATAAAAGTCGAGCGCCTTGGCGGGGTCTTTTGTCTGGGTGACATTACCCGCGACGAGGGCGAGATAGGGGCCGATGATGGTGTCGCGGTATTCGGGCATCATTCCAGCGATGTCTTTTTGAACGAGCAGCCCCTTGCCGCGCAGGTACTGGCGCAGCACGTCGGCGACGCGGATGTCGAAATGGCCGTCAACGTCGCGGGCTACGAGATATTCGAGCGTATCCGGATTGCCGCCGCTCATGGCGTAGATGAGAGCCGCATCGACATTGTGCGGATCCTCGAACACATCGGGCTTCGCCTCGCGCAGCCGCTTGTCAACGGTCTTCAACATGAAGCGCTGCATCTCGACGGCGGAATGATCGCCGAGCACGACCGAATCCTGGATGAACTGCAGAGAGCGCAGCAGCTTGTAGGGCGCGAGCTCCTCTTCGCCGCCGGCGGCAGAAGCCGGGCGCACGCAGAAGACGCCGGTCAGCAGGACAAGCGCAACGGTGATGCCGCGTGCAGCAATGCGCATCGCCTACCCCTGCCCTCCCTCGATTAGGATTTCGATGCGCCGGTTGGCATCGTTCAACGGATCGTTCGGGACCTTCAGCCGGCGATCGGCAAAGCCGGAGACCTGCTCCACGCGCTTCTCATCGAGCCCGCCGCGCACCAGCATGAAATAGGCGCTGTGGGCGCGATCCATCGACAGCTGCCAGTTGTCGCCGGTGCCATCGGCGAAGGGACGCGCATCGGTATGTCCGCGGATGACGATGCGGCCCTTGCGGTCCTCAAGAACCTTGCCGATCTTTTCCATGGCAAGCACCATGTCGCGCTGCGGCACTGCGGAGCCGACATTGAACATCGGCGCGCCGGACTGGTCCGAGAGGCTGACGAGCACACCGCCTTCGGCTGGCGTCACCACCAGGCCCTCCGCCAGCTTGCCGGCCGTACCCTGCAACTGCGCTTGCAGCTCGGAGCGGATATCCTCCGCTTCCTTTTCGAGCTTGGCTTTCTGTTCAGCCGTCATCGGGCGGTCAAGCGCCGGGGTCTGCTGGTCCTGCTGCGCACCGGTCGCGGCTTTGGCGCCCTCGCTGTCGCCAGCCTTCTCCGGCATCTGCCCACCCTGAGCCTTGCCGGTCGTGCCCTCGTCAGCCTCGCCAGGCTTCTTGTCGCCTTCCAGCATCCCGGTACCGTCGGCCGCACCACCCTTGGCCTCGGTGTCGCCGGCGTGAAGGGCCGCCATGTCCTGGGACTGGTCCTCCGCCGCTTTCTTGGTTTCGTCAGTCACCTGGACGGGGGTCTGGTCGGCGCGCGTCACCTCGACCTGCTCCGTCCAGAAATCCGGATCGAAGGGATCGCGATAGGCCTCTCCGCCATCGGCGCCGGTCGCCGGGCCGGAATCGCTCGCCCCGCCGTCACCCTTGGCGCTGACATTGGCCTGCTGGCCGACTTCCTGGGCGATCTCCGCCAAAACGGCATACGGGTTCTCGAAATAGTCCGCCTGCGAGTAGGCCACCGATTCCCCGGCGGAGGCCGCCTGATCCTGACCCTTTTCCGGCGTATTGCCGGACTGGTCCTCGTTTTCCTTGCTCTTGGACTTGTCCCGCTCTTCCTCGCCCTCGGCCTGCGAGGTCGGCTTCTTGAGGCCGCGTTCCGATGGCTTCTGTTCGGTCAACTGGATCGGATTGAAGTAGCTTGCTACCGTTGTGGTCGTTTCTTCATTGGCCGCGTTGACCAACCACATGACGAGGAAGAAGGCCATCATTGCCGTCATGAAGTCGGCATAGGCAATCTTCCAGGCGCCACCGTGATGGCCGCCATGTCCGCCGCCACCGCGCTTGACGATGATGATCTCGTGTTTGTCGTGGCTGCCGGATTCCTGGCTCATGCGATCGCTCTCCGAAGCCCGTCGGCCCACGCTTCGAGCTTCGTGGTCATCAGGCTTCCATCAATGTCGACCTTGAGGTCGAGGCTCTGGTCTTCGACCAGGTGAATTTTTTCGGCCTTGTCGCCGAGTTCCGTGGTGATGCGCTCCAGGAGGGAGGCCGGCCCCTTGACCGTAATGCGCCCGAACTCCCCGTCGGCGATTGCCGCCCTGATCATCTCGGACAGTTCCGAGACACCCGCGGTCGTGACGGCTTTGCTCAGCAGTGGCGCGATCACCGATGCCAGCTGATCACTGAGGACGGCCGCGATCTCCCCGGCGGCCTGCTCGATCTTCGCAAGCAGGAGAGATGCCATTTCGCCATGCAGGCGTTCCTGCAGGGCAGCCATTTCGGCCTGGTGGGCAGCCAGAAGCGCTTCCCGCTCCTCGCCGAATTCCGCCAGCAGTTGCTCGCGGGCGGCGGCCTGGCCATCTTCGAACGCCTCGCGACGCTCCGCCTCGACATCGACGGGAGGCGGCAGATCGATCTCCGGAAAATCGAGGGCGTCCGGCGCGCTCATGACGTCGAGATCAAACGACATCTCGTCAGGCGTCGGCGCGACCGGCTCACTGAAATCCTTCAACAGGCGGGCAAGGGATGCATTCATCGGCGAACCTCCTGCACGGAGGGAACACCGGGCAGCCTCATGGATACAAAAACAAATGTAGGACTGACTGAATCGTTCGTTAACATCGCCTCACCCGGATTGCCGGCGCGCTCGACTCGGCGAATCGACGGCCATGCCGCGGCCCGGCCGGGAAACGCGGCATGGTCGAAGCTAGGGTGTCAAACTTGTGCGAGGATGAAGGTATCGGGTCGCGCCAGGGCAATTGGCGCGACCCGCCGTTTCCGCCAACCGCCAATGACCAAAGGCGCGGCAGAATGGAAAGGCATCAGGCGGTCAGCCGCCGGTTTACTGCCTGAAGAGGCTGAGGATGTTTTCCGCGTTGGTGTTGGCGATCGACAGCGACTGGATGCCGAGCTGCTGCTGCGTCTGCAGCGCCTTCAGCCTGGTCGACTCTTCGTTCATGTCCGCATCGACCAGACGTCCGACGCCCTGATCGATCACATCCATGAGAGTGGCGACGAACTCCGTCTGCATGTCGATGCGGCTGGTGATGGCGCCCAGCGCCGAGGCCGAATCCGTCAGGGTCTGCAGCATGTCGTCGACGGCGGTGATCATGCCGTCGAGATCGGCGTCGCTGGAGGTCGTGTAGAGAACGACCTCGCTGCCCGCCGCCGGGGTGGACGAGGAGGCGTCGATCAGGAAGTACTGGACCGTCGTCGTGGTCGTGCCACTCGCGATCGTGACGGTCACGTCCTTCGTCAGCAGACCATAGGACGCGTCATTGGTATCGATGAGCACGGACTCGGCCGTATTGAACGGCAAGGTGGTCACGGAGACGGATCCATCCGTCGCGCGGTTGAAGGACGCGACGATCTCCTTGGTCCCTGGCGCCGTGCTGGTTTCGTTGTAGAGCCAGTTCTCGCCGGAGAAGGAGGCCGACTCGGCGATCGAGGAGAGCTGAGACTTGAGTTCGGTCAACTCCTTGTTGATCTTGTCCTTGTCGACGCCGGGTTCGCGCGCGGCAACCAGCTTGGACTTGATCTCGGTCATCACGTCGATGGCAGATTCAAGACCGGTGTAGGCGGTATCGGCCTTTGCGGCGCCCAGCCCGAGTGCGTCCTGAACGGTGGAAAGCGCCGCGTTGTCCGAGCGCATGGTGGTCGCGATCGACCAGTATGCGGCGTTGTCTGCCGCCGTCTCGACACGATAGCCGGAGGAAACCCGGTTCTGGGTGGTCTCCATGTTCTTGTCGATGGATCTGAGTGTCTGAAGCGCCGCCATTGCGGCGGTGTTGGTCATAATGCTGGTCATTGGTCATTGCCCCGTTTCGTCAAGGGACATCCCGGAGTGCAATACCGGGAACGACGGACAGCTTCATGCCAATTGACCCGTTTGCCCTATGGTCAACCCGACGTTCATTAACAATTTGTTAAGGTTGATATAGTTAACAAATAGTTAACGCAACGGGGAAACGACGCTGAGGGATGAAGAAAGCGTTAACGCGCATGCCTCACGCAAGTTTCGGGTCTTCCAGACGCACAAAAGGCCGCATTCCGGAGAATGCGGCCTTTTGCCTGATCACTGGCCGGGCGCCTCGAGCGCCCCGCCCCGCTCCGATTAACGGAAGAGCGAGAGGATGTTTTCGGAGTTGCTGTTGGCGATCGACAGCGACTGGATGCCCAGCTGCTGCTGCGTCTGCAGCGCCTTCAGCTTCGTCGACTCTTCGTTCATGTCGGCATCGACGAGGCGGCCGACGCCGGTGTCGATCACGTCCATGAGGTCGGCGACGAACTCGTTCTGCATGTCGATACGGGACTTCGTCGCACCGAGCGAGGACGCAGCGTCCGTCATGTCGGAGAGCATGGCGTCAACGGCGCTGATCATGCCTTCGACTTCATCGTCGGTGGAGGTCGTATAGAGCGTGACTTCCGAACCTGCCGCAGTCGTTGTCGAGGAGGCGTCAATGAGGAAGTACTGGACCGTCGTCGTGCCGGTGCCGCTCGGAATGGTCGCGGTGTAGTCCTTGGTCAGCAGGCCATCGCCGGCGTCGTTGGTGTCAACCAGCATGGACTCGGCTGTGTCGAAGCTGATGAGCTTGACCGAGACGGAATTGTCGGAAGCACGCACGAAGGATCCGACCATTTCCTTGGTAGCCGGAGCTGTCGTCGTGTCGTTGTAGAGCCAGTTTTCACCGGAGAACGACGCGGACTCGGCAATCGAGGACAGCTGCGACTTCAGTTCGGTCAGTTCGGAATTGATCTTTTCCTTGTCGACGCCCGGTTCGCGGGCTGCAACCAGCTTGGCCTTGATTTCGGAAACGACGTCGATCGACGAATCCATGGCGGTGTAGGCGGTGTCGACCTTCGCTGCACCGAGACCCAGGGCGTCCTGGACGGTGGAGAGTGCCTTGTTATCCGAACGCATGGTGGTCGCGATCGACCAGTATGCGGCGTTGTCGGAAGCCGTGTCGACCCGGTAGCCGGAAGAGATACGGTTCTGCGTTTCTTCCATGCTGGTGTTGATCGAACGCATGGTATTGAGCGCCGCAATAGCTGCGCCGTTGGTCATGATACTCGTCATTGGTACTGCCCCTTTTGGACGTAAACAAATGGAAGGGACATTCCGGAATTACCGGCAACGGCGGCTAGCGTCATGCAAGCCGACTGTTCAGGTCAACCCGCCGTTTGATGACCTGATCTGACACCATTATAGTTAAAATTGGATAAATGATCGAATTTTATGCTTAATCGAGGATAAAAAGAAAATCCGCACCCAGGGGAAGGTGCGGATTATACTGCCAACGGATAGGCTTTATTAATTTTATATTAACTGCCGCTCTTACCGGAAGAGCGAGAGGATGTTTTCGGAGTTGCTGTTGGCGATCGACAGCGACTGGACGCCCAGCTGCTGCTGCGTCTGCAGCGCCTTCAGCTTGGTCGACTCTTCGTTCATGTCGGCGTCGACGAGGCGGCCGACACCGGTGTCGATCACGTCCATCAGATCCTTGACGAACTCGGACTGCATGTCGATGCGCGACTTGGTGGCGCCAAGCGATGCGGCAGAGTCCGTCATGTCGGACAGCATGGCATCAACCGCGCTGATCATGCCTTCGACATCAGTGTCGCTGCTGGTCGTGTAGAGAACAACCTCGCTGCCCACCGCAGCCGTGCTGGAGGAGGCGTCGATCAGGAAGTACTGAACCGTCGTCGTGCCGGTACCGCTCGGAACGGTCGCCGTATAGTCCTTCGTCAGCAGGCCATCGCCGGCGTCGTTGGTGTCGACCAGCGTCGAGGTCGCGGTATCGAAGCTGATGGTCTGGATCGAGACCGAACCATCCGTGGAGCGGATGAACGATCCGACCATTTCCTTGGTGCCGGGAGCCGCCGTCGTATCGTTATAGAGCCAGTTCTCGCCGGAGAAGGAGGCGGACTGGGAAATGGAGGAGAGCTGAGCCTTCAGCTCGGTCAGTTCCGAGTTGATCTTTTCCTTGTCGACACCCGGCTCGCGGGCAGCAACCAGCTTGGCCTTGATTTCGGAGACGACGTCAATTGCCGAGTCCATCGCTGTGTAGGCGGTGTCCGCCTTCGCAGCGCCGAGGCCAAGGGCGTCTTCCACCGTGGAGAGCGCCTTGTTGTCGGAGCGCATCGTCGTCGCGATCGACCAATAAGCAGCGTTGTCGGAAGCCGATTCGACCCGGTAGCCGGAGGAGATGCGGTTTTCCGTCTGCTCCAAGGACTTGTCGATGGAGCGCATCGTGTTGAGCGCGGCCATTGCCGCAGCGTTCGTCATGATACTAGTCATTTTGGCATTGCCCCTGTTTATTCCGTTTGGCATCGGGACATGCCGGATTTCACTTACCGGCGAGGGTGATCTGCATCATGCCAATTAATTTGCGCCATACATAAAATTAATTCACCGCTCTGATTTGTTAACAAATGCACCGTCATGGTTAACAAAGCCTAAATGGCGACAGATTTTTCTTAATTCCCTGGTAATTTTAATTAATCCTAACGCGAAAAAGGCCGCACCCCGGGGGTACGACCTTAATTTTCGGCCTTCGAGGGGGTTTTTCGGCCCCCTTTCAGGTGATTCGTTAACGGAAGAGCGACAGCACGTTTTCAGTGTTGCTGTTGGCGATCGAGAGCGCCTGGATGCCCAGCTGCTGCTGCGTCTGCAGCGCCTTCAGCTTGGTCGACTCTTCGTTCATGTCCGCATCGACGAGACGGCCGACACCCGTGTCGATCACGTCCATCAGGTCGGAAACGAATTCCGTCTGCATGTCGATGCGCGACTTGGTGGCGCCGAGGGTGGATGCGGCGTCGGTCATGTCGGAGAGCATGGAGTCGACGGCGCTGATCATGCCTTCGACCTGATCATCGGTCGTCGTGGTGTACAGCTCGACTTCCGAACCTGCGGCTGTCGTCGTCGACGAGGCGTCGATCAGGAAGTACTGAACCGTCGTCGTCCCCGTGCCGCTCGGAATGGTCGCGGTGTAGTCCTTCGTCAGCAGACCATTATCGGCGTCGTCAGTGTCGACAAGAACCGAGTTCGCGGTGTCGAACGAGATCGTCTGCAGCGAAACGGAGCCGTCGGAACCACGGGTGAACGAGGCGACCATTTCCTTGGTGCCCGGTGCGGTCGTGGTGTCGTTATACAGCCAGTTTTCGCCGGAGAACGAAGCTGACTCGGCGATCGAGGACAGCTGCGACTTCAGTTCCGTCAGTTCCGAGTTGATCTTGTCCTTGTCGACGCCCGGTTCGCGGGCAGCAACGAGCTTGGACTTGATCTCGGTCACGACGTCGATGGCGGAGTCCATACCGGTGTAGGCGGTATCGGCCTTGGCAGCGCCCAGGCCCAGTGCGTCCTGCACGGTGGAAAGCGCTGCATTGTCCGAACGCATGGTGGTCGCGATCGACCAGTAGGCTGCGTTGTCGGACGCCGTGTCGACGCGATAGCCGGAGGAAATGTGGTTCTGCGTCTCTTCCATCTTGGAATTGATGCCACGCAGAGTATCCAGAGCCGCCATAGCGGAGTTGTTAGTCATAAGACTGGTCATGGGATCGTCCCTTGGTTACGAAATACAAAGAGGGACATACCGGACTGATTTTCCGGTCATGACGGTCCGGCATCATGCCACTTGGTTATCCAAAACCGTGCCCGTCAAGTGACCTGACAATAGGGATTCACTCCTTGCCAAGACCTTAATTTTGGCCGTCGCATTGGAGTAAGATAATATATGGTTACCAGTACTTTAAGGAGAAAGGCGACCTAGGAGAACGATCGCACCAGGCTGCCGACAAGCAGGTTCCAACCGTCGATGAGGACAAAGAACAAGACCTTGAAGGGAAGCGAGATCGACGTCGGCGGCAGCATCATCATGCCCATGGCCATGGTGATGGTGGCGACGATCAGATCGATGACCAGGAACGGCAGCACGACCAGGAAGCCGATCTCGAAGCCGCGCCGGATCTCCGAAATCATGAAGGCCGGGATCAGCACATGATAATCGACCTTGCCGTCGGTCTCCACGACGGTCTGCCCCCGCTCGCGGGCGAGGTCGACGAAGAGGCTGAGATCCTTGTCGCGGGTGTTGGCAGACATGAAGGTACGGAACGGCTCGGCAATCCGTCCTATCGCCTCGGCCTCGGTGATCTGGTTGGCCAGAAGCGGCTGCAGACCGTCATCCCATGACTTCTGCATCGTCGGCGCCATGACGTAGAAGGTCATGAACAGGGCGAGGCTGAGCATCACCATGTTGGAGGGAGCCGACGACAGACCCATCCCGGAGCGCAGGATCGAAAAGGCAATCACGAAACGTGGAAAGCTGGTGACCATCACCAGGATGCCGGGCGCGATCGACAGGACCGTCAGAAGGCCGAAAGTGCGGATGATCCACGCGGCGACGGATCCATCAATCTGCGTATTCAACAGATCGGAAGGCAGCTGCTGCGCGAGCGCGACCGCCGGCAGAAGCAGCAGTCCGCTCAATATGGAGATGAGCCGAATCATTCGAGCACGAAGGTCCTAAACAGAACCTTGGATACCCGCCCCTCCGAACGCAGGTCAACCCGCTCCTGAATATCCTCCTTGAGATATTCGAAGCCGCGCGGACCTTCGATCTGCTGCAATGAAACCGTCCTCAGATAGGCGAGGATATCCTGGTGAATGTCCTCGGCCAGGGCGACATCCGGCTTGTCCTTGAAAAGCAGCGCCACTTCCATCCGCACCCAGTTTTCCGATGGGTATGCGAGGTTGGTGGTGATTGGCTCCAGCTGGACGACGCCATTGGCCTCCGTCGAAATCTTCTCGAGCGTGTTGGGACCGGCCTCGCCTTCCGCCGACGCCTCGCCGCCTTCGGCAGCCGGCGGCGCTTCGGCCTTCTTGTGTTCGGACGCCGCCTTTTCCGCGCTGAGGATCTTCTGCGCCGACATGTTGCCGATGACCCATCCTGCCCCGCCGCCGACGATCGTCAGGACGGCGAAGCCGATGATCATCTGCATCATCGCGGATTTCTTCTTCTTTCCGCCCTCTTCCTCTTCCTGCTCAGCCATGGGGATCCTCAGGTCAAAGCGGCGTGTAGACGTCGACGAGCTGCTGGCCCATCGGCGGCTGCTGGACTTCCATCAGGCGACCACGTCCGCCGTAGGAGATGCGGGCCTCCGCGATCCGATCGTAGGAGATCATGTTGTCGGCGTCGACATCCTGCGGCCGCACGATACCCGCGACGTTGAGGATGCGCATTTCCTGGTTCACGCGCACCTCCTGGGAGCCGCTGATGATCAGGTTGCCGTTCGGCAGCGTGCCGGTGACGACGGCAGCGACCTTCAGGTCGAGGACCTCCTTGCGGCTGATCGTGCCCTTGCCGTCGGTGCTGGTGTCGGAGCCGTAGCTGACATCGCCGTTGGAATCGGCCGGCTTGAACTTGCCGAACAGGTCAATCGCCGAGGACAAGTTCATCCCGCTCGAATTCGTGCGGCTGCGGCTCGTCGAATTGTCGAAGCTCGCCTTGTCGTTGATGGTGATCGAGACGGTCAGGATGTCGCCGACCTTCAGGGCCCGCGCATCCTTGAACAGCGCCGCCTGGGAATCGTTCCAGAGCGAGAAGCCCTGCGCCATCGGCGCGGTCTGCTGCGGATACATGACCATCTGCTGCGGCGCCTGCCCATAGGCCAGGCCGCTGCCGACCGGGCTCATTGCCGGCGCGCGATTGACCTCCTGGAACGCCTTGGTTCCGCAGCTTGCGAGGGACAGGCAGGCCAGCAGGGTCACAATAGGCTTTATCATGTCGGATTCTTCTTCTTGCCTGTGTTCGTGTCGGCCGCGCTGGAGATGATCGCGGCCACCATCGCCGCTTTCTGCGCATCCATTTCACTGAGGATGAGACTGGATTGGCGCGCAGGCAGCTGCATGATGATGGCAGCGGCGATCTGCACGTTGAGTTCGGCCAGCTGCGGCGCCGCCGCATCGGGCTTCATGTTCTTGTAGATATCGATGAGCCCGACCTCGGCCCTTTTCAGGAAGTCGTTGCGCTTATTGAGCCAGGCCTCGTATTCGGTCTTCTTCTGTTCAAGGATCGCGATGCGGTCGTTGACGTCCGACTGCAGTTTCTCGAGCTCCTGCTTCTGGATGAGATAGCGCCGGTCACGCGCCGCGTCGGCGATATTGGAGCAGAACTGACGGATCTCGCTGTCGGATTCGGGAAGGGGCGGCATTGCAGGCTCTTCTGCCGCGACGGCGTAGGGGATGGCGGCGAGCGCGGTGAAGAGCAGCGGCAAGCCGATCTGCCGCAGTTTTTTCCGAACCAGCTTGCTTGCAAGTATCCCCATCATTGCAGCACCAACTCAGCCTGCAGCGCACCGGCAGACTTGATCCCCTGGAGAATGGCGATGATGCCGTCCGGCTTGACGCCGATGCTGTTCAGGCCGGCAACCAGCGTGCGCAGGTTCGGACCGTCGAGTATGGCAACCGGACCGCCCGTCTTCGAAGCCAGGATATCGGTCTGCTGCTGCGTTTCCGTCGTGCCGTCAGAGAAGGGCAAGGGCTGAATGACCTGCGGCGACTCGGTTACCTGAACCGTGAGCGTACCGTAGCTGACGGCGACCTTCGACACCCGGACATCGGCGCCGATGACGATCGTGCCGGTGCGCTCGTTGACGACCACCTTGGCCGGCGTGTCGGTCTCGACGATCAGGTTCTCGATATCCGCCATCAGCCGGGCGAGCTCAACGGTCTTCGGCTTCTCAACGACGATTTCCTGCGAATCCTGCGCCTGGGCGATCGGGCCGCCGAAACGCTTTCCGGCATAGGCGTTGATCACATCCGAGACGCGGACGGCTGTCGAGAAGTCCGGGTTCCTGAGCTGGAAGACAAGATTGACCGCATCCATGAAGCGGGAGGGCAGCTGCCGTTCGATGATCGCACCGTTCGGGATCCGTCCAGCCGTCGTCACCCCCTCGGTCACCGATGCGGCATTGCCCTGGGCGGAGAAGCCGGAGACAACGACCGCACCCTGGGCGACCGAATAGATCTGCCCGTCGGCGCCGGTCAACGAGGTCATCACGAGCGTGCCGCCGCGCAGCGACGTGGCGTCGCCGAGCGAACTGACAGACACGTCGATGCGGCTTCCCGGACTTGCGAATGGCGGCAGCGTCGCCGTCACCATGACGGCCGCGACGTTGCGCGCCGACGACTGGCCGCCCTGCGTGGAGATGCCGAGGTTCTGCAGCATGGCGCGCAGCGACTGGTCGGTGAAGGGCGAAGAGCGCAATCCGTCACCGGTGCCCTGCAGGCCGACGACCAGACCGTAGCCGATCAGCTGGTTGTCGCGTCCGGACTGCAGCGAGGCAATGTCCTTGATGCGCGAAGCGACGGCGGCAGCCGGCGCCGCGTTACCGAGGCAGACCAGAAGCGCCAGACCGAACATGGATGCGATGCGGCCAAGTCTCATTTCGCGGCCACCTCGACGGCTCCGTCCTGCATAACGGTTCCCGACACGATGATGCCGGAATCGAGATTGCGGACGCGGATAAAATCGCCGATCGCCGCATCTTCCAGCGGCGACCCCTTGGCGGTGATGACGAGATTGCCGATCCTGACGCGCAGCTGCACCTGCGAACCGCGCTGGACCGCATAGGGTTCACGCAGGTCGGAAACGTAGATGACGTGTCCCGGCAGAACGGTCTTCTTGGCGATCATGCCGACCACCTGGCCCTCCTCGTGGGCATAGTCGCCCTTGAGGTTGGGATTGGTCACCTCGACAATATCGAGCTTGGTCGCAACGATGGTCTCGCCGGGATAAATGATGGAAATCGGGATGACGGCGCGGCCCATCGCTTCCTGGGCCATGACGGCCGGGGCGAATACGAGAAAGCCTGCGCCGGCAACAAGCGCCCGCGCTCTCTTCATTCCAGTCTTCCGGCGAAACATCATGTTTGCCCTCACCTGTTCAGGTTATTTCAAGTTCTTACTGACGATCGATGCCATTTCGTCTGCCGTCTGAATGACCTTGGAGTTCATTTCATAGGCGCGCTGTGCGGTGATCAGATCGGTGATTTCGCGAACCGGGTCGACGTTCGAGGTTTCCAGATAGCCCTGCTTCACATAGGCGAAGCCCGGATCGTCCGGAGCCGCGACGATCGGGTCGCCGGAGGCCGCAGTCGCTGCGAAAAGGTTGTCGCCGAGCGGTGCGAGGCCCGCTTCGTTGACGAAGTTCGCCAAGGTCAGCTGGCCGAGTTCCGTATAGGTCGTGTCACCACCGAGCTGCGCTGCGACGACGCCGGTCCGGCTGATCGTCACGTTGACGGCGTCATCGGGAATGGTGATCCCCGGCACGACGGCATAGCCGTCGATGGTCACCAGCTCTCCGTCGGCATTGGTGTTGAAGGAGCCGGCCCTGGTATAGACCGTGGAGCCGTCGGGATTGGCCACCTGGAACCAGCCGCGACCGATCAGCGCCAGGTCGAGCGAGTTCTCGGTCTGCGCCAGTTCGCCCTGGATATGGATGTTGCGAACCGCGGCGGCCTGAACACCGAGACCGATGTTGGTGCCGACCGGGACGATCGCCGAGTTGCCGCTGTTGGCAACGCCCTGGCTTCTCTCCGTCTGGTAGAGAAGGTCGGAGAATTCGGCGCGGGCGCGCTTGTAGCCCGTCGTGTTGATGTTCGCGATGTTGTTCGCGATGACTTCGAGGTTCGTCTGCTGGGCGTCCATACCGGTCGCAGCAATGGCAAGCGCTCTCATATTTCAACTTCCTCGTGACGGTCAGATCTGCATCTTTGTGATTTCGAGATAGGCCGAGACGATCTTGTCGCGCACTGCCATGGCGGTTTGCAGGGATTGTTCGGCCTGCAGCATCGCATCCACCACTTCGCGGGTGTTCGCCTTGCCGTTGATACCGTCGAACGACATCTTCTCTGCATGCTTGAGGTTCTCGGTCATGTCGGTGGCCGCATCCTGCAGCGCATCCAGGAACCCCTGACCGGTCTGATTGCCAGGCGTGACGCCCTGGCTGGCCGACGCGCTGGAATCCACATCCAGGTCGCGGCCAAACGACATGAAGTTGATCTTCTGGATACCGTCTATCATTGCGATGCCTTCAGGAGGTCGATGGTCGCCGAGATCAGGTCACGCGACTGCTTGATGGTTTGCAGGTTTGCCTCGTAGGTACGATTGGCTTCCCGCATGTCGGCCATTTCGATCAGCACGTTGACGTTCGGCATCTTGACGATCCCGCGCGAGTCCGCGGCCGGACTGCCCGGATCGTATTCCTGGCCGAAATTCGAACGGTCGACGCCGACCTTGCTCACCTTGACGAGGTCGATCCCGGACGACTTGTCCAGCTCGTTTCCGAACGTGACGGTCTTGCGGCGATAGGGATCGGCACCCGGCGTGTCGCCGGTCGAGCGGGAGTTGGCAATGTTTTCCGAGACGACGCGCAATCTGGCGGACTGCACATCCAGTCCGCTTCCGGCGATCTTTTGGGCCGCGACCAAAGGATCCATGTGTTACTACCTCTTAACTGCCATCAGCATCATGCGGTGGAAGGATTTGACCAGGGCGGCGTTCAGCTCGAACTCACGGCGAATTTCGCCGCTCTTCGTCAGTTCGCCGGCGAGGCTGACGGTGTTGCCGGATTCCTTGATGCCGTCCTCGTCCGACAAGGCAGCGTCCACGACAGAGAAATTCTCGCTGACGGTGTTGCTGGAAACATGTCTGGAATTGGTGCGCGCCATGCCATTGCCTGCCTGCGTCAGGACGGCGCTGAAAGGCGTCACATCCTTGGCGACGTATTTCGGCGTGTTGGCATTGGCGATGTTGTTGGCGACGAGTTCCTGGCGGACAGACAGCCATTCAGCCTGTTTTGACGCCAGTTCAAACAGTTGGATTGGTTGCATAGGCCTAACTCCGATCTTCGGAGAAAAACTACGCAGTTAATCTTGCGTGGGACTTACGGAGACCGAAGGAGGCCGGATCTGGACTTGCTCGTCGCCAATCACATCACCGTTGGAGGTGATGAGAACCCATTTGCCCTCGCGCTGTTCCAGGCTCGCCAGGCGGCTGTTGTCGGGCAGAACGGAGCCGACCCGGACCATGTAGACGCCGGAACGATCCTCGATCAGAGCCTGGCCATTGGAGACGTGAAGGAGCTGGAAGCCGCTCTTGACCGGGAAGGGCTGGTCGAAGCTCGTGGAACTGTCACGAGGGGCCACCTTCGGCACCGACGCCGTCTGCAGTGGATCGGCGTCCGGCTGCTTGTTCGGTGGCGGCGCGATATTGTCATTGTCGGTCATGGCGAGCGGCGAGACGCTCAAAACCTGGCGCGGCGGCGTTTCCGGCAGGTCGCGTGTCCTTGGACCTTCCGCGACCTCGACCTTGAATTTCTCTTCGTTGAAGAAGACGTACCAGGGGAACGACGCGGCAGCGAGCGCCAAAAGGAAACCGGTTACCGCCAGCGCCCTGTCGACCTTGGATATTGTGCGAGCCGACACACGCTTCTCGCCGAACGCCTCGCCGATATCGTCGACGCGGATTTCCTCGTCCACGCTCTCCGTCATCCGTTCCCCCTCTGCCGCAGTCCGCCTTGTCCCTGCTGATTGGCGTTACCCGACTTCAGCGCAGCCGCCAGCGCCGAGAAGGCATCGGGGCAAGGCGGTTCGCCCGGCGTTTGCTTCAAGACATCGTAGATGATCGGCACTTGCTTGAGCGCCATGTCGAGTTCAGGGTCGGTGCCGGGACGGTAGCCGCCGATCAGGCGCAGGTCCGTGGTTTCCTGGTAGCGGTGGATCAGCGACTTGAGGCGCGAGACCAGCGTTTCCTGGTCCGGCGTCCAGGCCTTGCGGGCCAGTCGCGAAATCGAGGCGAGCGGATCGACCGGCGGATAGCGGCCCTCCTCCGCCAGCGTGCGGTCGAGGACGATGTGCCCATCGAGAATGCCGCGCGTGGAATCGGCGATCGGGTCGTTGTGATTGTCACCATCGACGAGGATGGAGATGATCGCGGTGATCGTACCGGTTCCTTCCGCGCCGGGACCGGCGCGTTCGAGAAGTCGCGGCAGTTCGGTGAAGACCGACGCCGGATAGCCACGGGCGACCGGCGGCTCGCCGGACGCGGTCGCCACCTCGCGAATGGCGTGCGCAAAGCGCGTGACGCTGTCGACGATCATCAGGACGTTGTCGCCCTTGTCGCGGAAATGTTCGGCGATGGTGATGGCGCTCAGGGGTGCCATCTTGCGCAGCATCGGGCTTTCGTCGCTGGTAGCGACGACGGCGACCGCTTTCGCCATGTTGTCGCCGAGCGTATCCTCGATGAATTCACGCACTTCACGGCCGCGCTCGCCGACAAGGGCAATCACCACCTTGTCGAAGGCATCGGCCCTGGCCAGCATCGACAGCAGCGTCGACTTGCCGACGCCGGAACCGGCGAAAATGCCGAGACGCTGACCGAGGCAGAGCGGCGAGAAGATGTCGACCGCCTTCACGCCGGTCTTGAAGCCGCTCTCGACGCGTCGGCGGGTCATGGATGGCGGCGCATTGTTGGAAATCGAGCGCTGCGCCGTCCCGACCTCGAGCGGACCCTTGCCGTCGATCGGGTCGCCGAGCGCGTTGATGGCGCGGCCGCACCAGCTCTCGGCCGGGGCCAGGCGGAAGGCGCCCTTGCGGATGACGATGTCGTGGATGGCGATCGGTTCGCCGGGCTCGATCGGGCAGACATAGACGAGCTCAGGCTCGACGCGCACGACCTCGCCAAGATGGGTGCCGGTCGCCGAACGGTGGGCGACGAAATCGCCAAGCCTAACCTGACGCGACAGGCCGGATACGGTGTAGTGACCGGCCGCGATCGTCTTGACGCGACCGCCATGGGCAATTGCGAACTCCGGGTCGGCAAAGCGATTGGCGAGCTCGGCCAGGCGGCCGAGCTTCGGTGAAATCGCGTCCTTGTGAAGGAGTTCGCTCCCCATCGGGCATTATCCGTTCATCGTGTTCCGGCAAGGGTCTTGATGGCTTCGTCCAAAGACGAATCGCTTTCCGTCGTCAGGGCCGCGATGTTCTCGAAGGCGCGGTTGACCTCGATCAGCTGGGTCATTTCGCGGATACCGTTGACATTGGAGTTCTCCAGGTAGCCCTGCAGGATATTGCCGGCCTCTCCCTCGAGCGTCGGCCTCGGGCGATCGGTCGGTATGATGCCGCTGTTCTCGTAGCGGCTGAAGCCCTTGGTGATGTCGATGGTGAAGGTGCCGATCTTGTTGACCAGCTTGCCGTCCTGGAACACGGAACCGTCGGCGCCGACTTGCGGCGGTCCACCTTCACGGTTCAGCTGGATCGCGCCGCCGCCCGGATCGAGCACGGCATAGCCACGCGACGAGACCAGGCTTCCATCCTCGCGGATCGTGAAACGGCCATCGCGGGTCAGCACCTGGCCGGCCGGCGTGTCGATTGCAAACCAGCCGTCACCGCGGATCGCGAAGTCGAAGGTATCGCCTGTCTGCGCAAGTTCGCCCGGACGGGTCGCCAGATAGTCGGTGCCCTGGGACACGAAGGCGATCTTGCCGCCATTGGCTTCCGCCGTCTGGCTCATGATGTCATCGAACTTGATTTCCGTTGCGCGGAAGCCCGTCGTGTTCACATTGGCAAGGTTGTCCGCGATCGTCGTCAGACGACGGTCCAGGGCAACCTGCGACGACAACGCAACGTAAAGTCCGGTCTGCATTCGGTACTAACTCCCTCCGAGCTTCAGCGAATTGATGGATATGAGCAGGTCGGCGGAGATGCCGGAGCGGGACGAGGATCCGAAAACGGCAAGCGGGTCATAGTTGTCCGAGGGATTGTCCAGCTCCCACATTGCCGCGAAGCGTTCCAGGAACTTTCCGGTCTTTTCGGGGTCCTGGAAGTCCTTCACGTCAAGGACGCGCTCGAGATAGGCCGCCTGCTGGTCGATATCGGACGCGGCCATCTCGTCGGGAAGGCCGAGTGCCGTGCGCACCACCTGCGACAGCGCTTCGTCGGCGAGGATATCCATGCCGCTGTTGATGCTGGACGCGTTGCGCTCGAAATAGAGCGCCAGCCGAACGCCGGTGTTCTCGTCTCCGGCCTCCTGCTCCAGCGTCTGGCGCATGTACTTGTCGACGACGCCCTGCTGGGCGCGGTCGAAAGCGGTGGCGGCCGTGTTGTGCTGGGCGAAGTCCAGCGAGTCGACGAGTTCGGAATAACGGTTGTCGCTCAATTGCTTGGCAAACGCCGTGTCGGAGGTGTTGCCTTCCGTCAGGACCTTGCGGATGAAGGCCTTGGCGTAGCCCATGTCCTCCAGGCCGTGAGCCTTGAGCGCATAGTTGTACAGGCGGTCGTCGGCCATGAAATCGTCGATCGATTTCACGTTGCCGATGTTCTCGAGATAATACTGGGTGTCGCGCGCAACATCGGGCTCGGCGGCAACGCGTTTCAGCGACGCCGTCATGTCCTGCGTGATCAGCTTGTAGCTCGTGTAGGTCGTTGTCATCGCTTCGTCCGCCTTCCCAAATCCGGTTCGGTCCCAAAGGAGGGCAGGCTGTCAGGTTTCCGCGAAGGTGCCGCGATAGGCTTGTGCGAAACTGTCTCCCGCCCGTGCGCAAGGTACAGCCTCACGCAAGGCAGGAATCCTAGGGTTCAAAGATGTATAAATCGGTATCCGAGAGCTTAAAATGAATATCATTATCGGACTGGTCGTGACCTTCGGCTGCGTCTTTGGCGGCTACATGGCGGCCGGTGGCCATATCGATGTGCTGATTCAGCCGTTCGAGCTGGTGCAGATCGGCGGTGCCGCGCTCGGCGGCTTCATCGTCTCCAATCCGATGAAAGTCATCAAGGACAGCGGCAAGGCAATCGGCGAAGCCTTCAAATACGCGGTGCCCAAGGAACGGCATTATCTCGATACGCTCGGCGTTCTCTATTCGCTGATGCGCGATCTCAGGACGAAGTCACGCAACGAGATCGAGGCCCATATCGACAATCCGATGGAATCCTCGATCTTCCAGTCGGCTCCAACAGTCCTCAAGAACCAGGAACTGACCTCCTTCATCTGCGACTACGTCCGCCTGATCATCATCGGCAACGCCCGCTCGCACGAGATCGAGGCACTGATGGACGAAGAAATCGAAACCATCTCGCATGACAAGATGAAGTCATACGAGGCGCTGTGCGGTATCGGCGACGCCATGCCCGCCATCGGTATCGTCGCTGCCGTTCTGGGCATTATTCACACCATGGGCGCCATCAATGAGTCACCGGAAGTGCTCGGTCACCTGATCGGCGCCGCGCTTGTCGGCACCTTTCTCGGCATTCTGATATCCTACTCGGTCATCCAGCCGATTGCAGCCGCCATCAAGGGCGTGCGCTCCAAGCAGAACCGGCTCTATGTGATCGTCAAGCAGACGCTGCTCGCCTACATGAACGGCTCCGTGCCGCAGGTGGCGCTGGAATACGGACGCAAGACCATTTCCTCCTATGAGCGCCCGTCGATCGACGCCGTCGAGCAGGAGATGATGAACCCCGGCGGCGGTGGCGAGAAGGCGGCCTGATAGATGTCGGAGAACGTCGAACACAAGGAAGAGGCATTCGATCCGGCCCTGCTTGCCCGCATGGTCGGCGACCTTGGCGACACCGAAACCATCGCAAAGACCGCGGCGCAGATCGGCACGCTGTTTGCGGAATTCCTGCCCGACGTCTTCCAGAGCGAGACGGGCCGCGACATCGTCGTCGAATATGTCGGTTGCCAGACCGGCCGGCAGAACGCACTGATCGCAAATCTCGGCGACACGGTCACGCTGACCGATGTCACCCTGCGCGGCTGGTGCCCGCATTTCGTTCTCGTGGTCGGCAACCGGCTTTCGATCGTCCTGATGGAAATGATGCTCGGCGCCGTCACTGAAAGCATCAGCGAACCGGCCGAACGGGCGCTCTCGAAGATGGAGCTCGACCTTTCCGTCACCCTGTTCGAGAAGATGGCAGGCGTGCTGAAATCGGGCGCCTGCGCGGAAAACCGCTACGAGCCGACGCTGGAAAAGCCGCACAACGCCGCAAGCCGTCCGAAGCCGCTCGACGAGGACGAGGACCCGCATGCGGCCCTCATCCGGATGAGCATGGAGCTCGGTCCCGTGAAGGCGGAAATCGGCGTCATTCTCCCGCAGCGCGTGATGCTGAAGACCACGTTCGCCCTGCCCAAGGCCGGCGGACAGGTTTCCCCGGCTCACCAGGACTGGGTCGAGCGGATCAACGAGCAGGTCAAGCGCTCGCAGGTGACGCTGGAAGCCCGCATCAAACTGCAGGCTCTGTCGCTGCAGACGATCTCGAAGCTTGCGCCGGGCGACGTCATCCCGTTTCTCGACAAGAAGGACGTGCATGTCGAGGTCAATGCCAACGGCAAGGATCTCTATGTGTGCGAATTCGGGAGAGCCGGCGAGAAATACATGCTGCGGGTGAAGGACAACATTAACTCCGATGACGAACTGATCCGGCATCTGATGAACTCGTAGCACGTTCCGAATATCATGTTCAGGGACAGGCGACGCAGGCTCAGGGCAAGCTTGGAATGGAATAAGTAGCTTCATGGCACCGAAGAAAACACCGCTTGATGAAATGAACGAAGCCGGCGCAGGCAACGAAGCCGAGCTTGACGAGGCCATCGGCAATCTGCGCGGCGTGCTGCAGAGCGACGAAGCTGGCGGCCTGCCGGATATCGGCGAATTCTCCTCCGATATCGGCGGCGATCTCGGCTCCGACTTCGGCGCGGAATTTCCGGCGGCCGGCATGGGCGATGATCTTTCGGGTCTTGGTTCGGACTTCGGCAACGAGTTTGGCGGGGACATGGGCGGCAACGATTTCGGGATGATGGACGGCGGCGTCGACCAGGCGCCCGGCAGCGCACTTTCGTCGAATCTCGACCTCATCATGGACATCCCGATCGACCTGCAGATCGTGCTCGGCTCGAGCCGCATGCAGGTCTCCGGCCTGATGAACCTCGCCGAAGGCGCGACAATCGCACTCGACAAGAAGATCGGCGATCCCGTCGACATCACCGTCAACGGGCGGGTGATCGCCCGCGGCGAGATCACCGTCCTTGAAAGCGACAGCACGCGCTTCGGCGTCAAGATCATCGACGTGATCAGCACGAAGAAGACATAGCAGCGAACCGGGAAGGCATGACGCCGGACTGAAGGATAAAGACCATGATGGACTTTGACGATTTCAGCAGCAGCGCGGTCTCGACGCAGCCGCTGTCGCAGACCGAAAAGGCCGCCGCCGTGCTGCTTGCCATGGGCAAGGGCGTCGCCGGCAAGCTGCTGAAATACTTCACCCAGGGCGAATTGCAGCAGATCATCACTGCCGCGCAGTCACTGCGCAGCATTCCGCCGGACGAACTGATCAACATCGTCAACGAATTCGAGGACCTGTTCACCGAAGGCGCGGGCCTGATGGACAACGCCAAGGCGATCGAGGACATCCTGGAGGAAGGCCTGACGCCGGAGGAAGTCGACGGACTTCTCGGCCGCCGTGCCACCTTCCAGAGCCTGGAGACATCGATCTGGGACAACCTGCAGGACGCGGATCCGGCCGTCGTGTCGCGCTTCCTCTCCGCCGAGCATCCCCAGACCATCGCCTATATCCTGTCGATGATGCCGTCCTCCTTCGGCGCGAAGGTGCTGATGCGCATTCCGGAGGAACAGCGCGCCGACATCATGAACCGCACGGTCAATCTCAAATCCGTCAGCCCGAAGGCGGCGCAGATCATCGAGAACCGTGTCATGGAACTGATGCAGGAGATGGAAAGCGACCGGAACTCGACCGGTTCGGTCAAGGCCGCCGAACTCATCAACGAAATGGAAAAGCCACAGGTCGAAAGCCTGCTGCAGAACCTCGAGACGATCTCGGCGGACACCGTCCGCAAGGTTCGTCCGAAGATCTTCCTCTTCGAAGACATCCTCACCATGCCGGCCCGCGGCCGCGCCATGCTTCTCAACGAAATCGCCGGCGACGTGCTCACGCTCGCACTGCGCGGCGCCTCTCCGGAAATCGCGGAATGCGCACTGTCCGCCATCAGCCCGCGCCAGCGCCGCATGATCGAATCCGATCTTTCCACAGGCACGGCCGGCGTAAACCCGCGCGAAATCGCCATGGCGCGCCGTACGGTCGCCCGCGAAGCATTGCGGCTTGCGGACGCGAACCAGATACAGTTGAAAGAAGAGGGTGAAGGCGGCGCTGCCGCCGCCTGATTCGGCTGACAGGCAGGCCTACGGCATAGCCGGGGTGTCTGGTGCTTGTCACCGGCTCTCTGAGAGGACCGAGCCCTGTCTGAAGATCAGGACAAAGACAGTAAAACAGAAGACCCGACGGAGAAGAAAATCCGTGACGCCATGGAGAAGGGCAATACGCCGTTCTCGCGGGAGGCGACCCTGTTTGCCGCGGCGCTCGCCGTCTATGTCTACCTGATCTTCTTCCTGCCCACCGGCATGCTCCGGCTCGGAGAATCGCTCAAGGACTTCTTCGGCCAGGCCGACCAGTGGCGCGTCGAGACCGGGCCGGACGTCACCTCGATCTTCGCCTTCATCGGCCGCGCCACGGCCGGTGTCATCGTGCCGGCCTTCCTTCTGCTCATGATCTTCGGGCTCGGATCCTCGATCCTGCAGAACCTGCCCTCGCCGGTGCTGGAGCGCATCCGCCCGCAATGGTCGCGAATTTCGCCAGCCGCGGGACTGTCGCGCATCTTCAGCGTGCCGGGCTTCGTCGAGTTCGGAAAGTCGATCTTCAAGATCGTGGTCGTGGCGGTGATCATGTTCTTCGTCCTGAAGGGCGAATATTTCTCGTCCATCGATGCCATGTTCTCCGACCCGCAGGTCATCTTCGTGAAGATGGCCAACATCATGCGGCGGATCATGGTCGTCATCCTGCTGGCGACCGCGGTGCTGGCCGCCATCGACATCTTCTGGACGCGCCATCACTGGTACGAAAAGCTGAAGATGACGAAGCAGGAGGTCAAGGAAGAACACAAGCAGTCCCAGGGCGATCCGATCGTCAAGGCGCGCCAGCGGTCGATCGCCCGCGACCGCGCCCGCCGCCGAATGATGGACAACGTTTCCCGCGCCACGCTGGTCATCACCAACCCGACGCACTATGCCGTCGCCCTGCGCTATGTGCGGGCCGAAAACGACGCGCCGGTGGTCGTCGCCAAGGGCAAGGACCTGATCGCGCTGCGTATTCGCGAGATTGCGACCCAGAACGAAATTCCGATTTTTGAAGATCCGCCGCTCGCCCGTTCCATGTTTGCGCAAGTCTCGGTGGATAGTGTCATCCCATCAGTCTTCTACAAGGCTGTCGCGGAACTCATTCACCGGGTCAACGCCGCAAAGATGCGGAACAGACGCCGGTAGAGCCACGAGGTTCGGCGGCAGCTTCCCAGGCGGAGCAGCGGCATGAACGAGCAATGGCAGCAGGCAATATTTTGCGGTCTTCCGGCCTTCCCGGACCACCACGGCGACGGATCGCCCTGCTGCATGCCCGCGTTCTGAACGCGGGCCTCTCCGGCACATTAATCCTTAAAACCCTTATTTCTCCACTTTACGAAACGGTCGGCTCTCCATGAGAAAATGCCCATACTCCGCCGAAAGAGAAAAGATCATTGCCGAAGCGATCAGCCCGGTTGCGACGGAATTGAGAATGATCGAAGTGGCCAATCTCGTCGCCTATCTGCACCTCGAGTGCTACGGCAACCTGTCGGACCTCGTATCATCGGCGGCCGAGCTGTATTTCCATCCGGGCACCGTCAATCTCGGCATGGGCGGCGATTACAAGATGGACTGGAACAGCGTTCCGGAAGTCACGCTCGACCTGGAGATCAAGGCCACGGGCGTTACCGCCTATACGCGTCTTTGCCTGACGGACAAGCTCGCCGGCGTGGAACTGACCCATATCGCCTTCCAGAACCCGGCGACGGATCCGCACACCAACACGATGTTCCTGCAGAAGGCGCTGAACGACTGCAAGTTCGTGAAATCAGCCGAACCGCCACCGCAGGCGATCGCCTGCTGACGGCAAAGTGCCCCTCCGGCGAAAATCCTGATGATCAGCTGATGTAGCCGAGGCGGATGGCCTTGGCGATTGCCTGGATCCGGTTGACCGAGTCGAGCTTCACGGTGGCCGAGCCAAGATAGGCATTGACCGTGTGCACCGACAGTCCCAGCCTGTCGGCAATCTCCTCGCTGATGCGGCCGTCTCCCGCAAGCTGCAGGCAGGCCACCTCGCGTTCCGACAGAACCTCCGACGGCGCGGCGCGGCGTTCGTCCTGGCCCAGCAGTTCCATCATGATCAGGCAGCACTTCTCGTGCAGGTCGATCAGCACGTCGCTGCTGATGTCGATGTAGTTGGCAGCGAAAATGACGAAGCCGTTGCCGATGGCGCCGAGCCGGACGGGAAAGGCGACGCCGGAAAACGGCAGGAGACGCGCCTTCAGCCGGACGACGAACGGTCCCGCGTCCGGCGCTTCCGCCGAACTGCTTTCGTCCGCGCCGTTCCAGAGAAGCGGCAGGAGGGAGCTCTCTATATGCGCCAGCAGGATGTCACCGTAAGCGGCGACGAACTGGGCGGAATAATTCTGGTCGACAGATCCCCAGTTCTCCATCTCGCAGAAGAGGCTGCGCTTGCCCGGCTGGCTGCCGCCGATGATGCGAAACACGGCACTGTGGCGGGCTTTCACCATGCGCTGCATGGTGACGAGATCGGGGAAAAGGTCCGAGCGGCTGGCCGCCGAACGCGTCGTACGGTTCGGTCGCAAGTCGCCATAGAGCATACGCTTCTTTTCGGGCAAATATTCCATTACGCCCTCCCCGCTTCACACCAGATTGTTGCGGACCGCATAGGCGATCGCTTCCGACCGCGTCTTCGTCGCGGTCTTGCGCATCACGCTGGTGATGTAGTTGTTGATGGTGTTGCGCGAGATGCCGAGGATGACGGCGATCTCGTCACTCGTCTTGCCTTCGGATATCCAGAAGAGACACTCGATCTCGCGCTCGGTCAGTTCGAAGTCGCGTTCCTGCCGGGTGCTGAAATTGTCGGCGACGCTAAAGAAGTAGCCCGTCAGGAGGCCGATGTTGCGCAGACGCTCCGGCGACAGGATCATGCCGTCGCGGTAGAGCAGCATCAGCGAAAGCCGCGTGCGCCCGACATTCAATGTCATGCTGCAGAACTCGCGGCTGAGCCCGGTTCCGATCACCGCATCTTCCGGCAGCAATGCGAAGGCGGGCTGGAAAAGCGAAAGGCACTTGTCGAGTTCGGTCGAGCGGGCATAGACGCCGGCCAGCTCCGTCGCCAGACGGCGGACGAGATCGAAGGGCCAGTCCGAGGAGACGATGAAGTCGAGGCCCTGCTCCTGGACGAGATCGTAGCGGGCCAGGAGAAAGCAGGAAGCGCCGACATGCTGGGTGAGATAGCGCAGACCGGTGGCGATGTCGGAGGAAACGGCAAGTTGGGCCAGCTTGTTGACGAGTTCTTCCTTCGTGTCGACCCGGCCGACACCCGCCTCCGCACCAAGGGGATCAGTCTCGTTCACAGTTCTGTCCCACTGTCCCATGTTCCCGCCTCAGCTGAATATTGAACTCCACCCGCAAGCCACGCTCAGCCTCATTACCACCTGTCGCCGCCCTCTTCCCTCCAGCGACAAAAGTCCGAATCCATAATCGAATCACCGTATTGTAGGACGATCTCGATCAAAGGCCAGATTTGCGTTTGAGGCTTTCTCCGCATTCACCGGACGGCCAAGCAGCCATCCGAACCCAAAATTCCATCATTGACAAATGATAGGCCACTTGCGGCGCCATCACAAACGAATTCCCGGCCAATCCACCGCCGAAGGCTCGCCGGCGACGTGCCGGCAATCCGTTGTCCGTAAAGTGCCGCGTCACGCCGCCTCATCGATCGCCCACTTGCGCAGGATCTTCGCGGCCCGCTCTTCGCTGATTTCGACCATGCGCGACAGGCGCCGTTCCGGACCTTCCTTGACCTTGCGGTTGAAGCCGCCGCCTTCGGTGTCCATGGTGAGCAGGTCTTCGGTGCTGTCGAAGCCGAAGTCGGAGCCGAAGCCTTCCATGAGCGCGCCGGGGCCAGCCGCCGTGTCGCCGAGGGCCGGCGAAAAGTCGGGCAGTTCGAGACCGAGGTCCTCTTCCAGGCCAGCCTGGTTGATGCCGGCCTGGCCGCCGACACCGATCGACTTCAACAGCGGGCGGAAGCCCATCCAGACAACCAGGAACGCCACCAGGACGAAAGCCGCGGAGTTGATGATGCCGGCGAGGTTGCGGCTCAGCATGTCCATCACGCCAGGCGCCGCCGATTCGTCGTTCAGCAGTTCGTTCTCCATGAAGTCCATGGCGGTGATCGTCACGACGTCGCCGCGCTCGACGTCGAGGCCGGCGGCGGACGTCACGATCTTCTGCATCTCGGCAAGATAGGCATCGATCTTCGCCTGATCGGCCGGCTGGCCGACCATCGCGGCAATCCGGTTCTTGTTGACGACAACCGCGACCGACATCTTCTCGACCCGATAGCCGTTGCGGACCGTCGCGATCGTCTTGCTGTTGATCTCGTAGTTAGTCTGTTCTTCCTTCTTGTCCTGCTGATCGGACGATTCCGGACCGGAGCCACCATTGGCATTGGCAGCCTGCGGGACGTTCTGCTCGACGGTGGCGGCAGTGTCAGCCTGCTTCTGCAAGGACTTCTGCGTGTCCTTGGTGACGCGGATCGACCGTTCGACCTTCGATTCGGGATCGTAGGTGGTCTCCTGGATCTGCTGGGTGTCGGTGTTGACGGCAACGGTCACGCTGGACCGGAAATTGTCGAGCCCGAGGAACGGCGCCAGCGCCTTGTCGATGTTGGATTCAACTTCGCTCTGGACATTCTCGGCAACACCGAGATTGCGGCCGAGACCGTTGTCCCCGCCTTCCGTACCGGAAGCCAGCAACTGGCCGGCCGAATCCAGAACGGTCACGTCATCGACCTCAAGGCCTGGCACGGAAGCCGCGACGAGATGGCGAATGGAAGGGGCCACCTTGCGGCCAGTCGACGAGCTGGCGCGGATCATGACGGAAGCCGTCGGTTTCTGCTCGCCACGGCGGAAATTGCCGATGTCGGCCATGACGATGTGGACGCGGGCGGCCGTGATGCCGTTGATGGCCTGGACCGTGCGGGCGATTTCGCCTTCGAGTGCACGCACACGCGTCACTTCCTGCATAAAGGATGTCAGGCCCAGCGATCCGACATTGTCGAAGAGTTCGTAGCCGGCATTAGAGCTGTTTGGCAGGCCGCGTTCGGCCAAGAGCAGCCGGGCCCTGCCCGTCATGCCAGCCCGCACCGAAATGCTGGAGCCATCGGCGCCGATCTCGAAATCGACGCCGGATTCGGCAAGTACGAGACTGATCTGATTGAGGTCCTGCGCATCCAGGCCGATATACAGGTTTTCGTAGGCTGGCTTGTTCACGAAGAAGGCGGCGGCAAGCACGAGCGCCAGCGAGACGATGCCGATGCCAGCGAGCGCGAAGAGCCGCGCTTTGCCAAGAGAGGCTAGGTTACGAAGTACCTGGGGTAACTGGTTCAACAGATTCATTCTGTTCTCACGCTAGAAAACTGCAAGCGGCCGCTATTGGATCGCCTGGAACACTATGCAGTGAAACTTGCGCGAGCGTTTCGGGTGACTGGCCGGCGAACAACGCACAGAGCCGGAAACAGGAAACGGCGCCCGAAGGCGCCGTTTTCAAAGGGATTTTATTGTTCGCTCTAGGCCTGTACGGCCCAATTGCCTGCGCCCGACGGCAGGCTAGAAGAGATCGCAGTCGCCGACCGCCTTGGTCAGCGGCTGGGAATGGCCGTGACGGATCGCGCCGCCAAGCGCCCTCTGCATGTCGGCAAGCTTCACGAGGTTCAGCGCGGTCGCCAGGTCGACGAGCAGACCCTCGGGGATCGAGGCCGTCACCGTATCGATGAATTCGGCCAGTCCACGCGTCTTCTGCACGGCAAGATCGATGCCCTGCAGGACCTTCATGCAGTCCGGATGCTGCATGAAATCGACGCCGGCAAGTTCGTGCAGCTGCGGCTCGATGCGCTCGATGAGATAGGCAACGTCATGCAGTTCAGAAACCACACGCATGAGAACGTCCGGCAGTGCATCCTCATAGGCTTTTTCGTCGGTGTTGCTGACCTGCATTGGACCCTCGTTCTCAGAAAAATTCGATTGAGTTGTCGACCGGCTTCGGCGCGACAACCGGGCGACGCTGTTCCAGCGCGACCGTCTTTTGGGTTTCGGCACCGGTCAACGGATGCTGGCGCGCACGGCCGCTGATCGGCCAGTATTCGAGTTTCCGGCCGTGGTCCCCGCCTGTCGACGACCCGACGATCGGAATGCCTTCATCCTTGAGGAACTGGGTGGCGAAAGCCGCGTTCTGCTCGCCGACATTGGAGAAGGAGGCAATGGTCTTGGCGCCGCCAAAGATCTTCGCTTCCAGGCGGTCGCGCCGTGCGCCCGCCTTCAGCAAGCCGTTGATCAGCAACTCCATCAAATGAACGCCATAGCGGGTGGCGTCGCCACCGGCGGCTAGGGAAGCAGCATTTCCCGGAAGGAGGAAATGGTTCATGCCCCCGACGCCGGCGACCGGATCACGCATGCACGCAGCCACGCACGAGCCCAGAATGGTCGTCAGGACGACATCCGGATCATTCGAGATTTTGTACTCGCCTTGAATTATGTGGACTCGTTTGACTGGTGCGTCGAGTGTCATTTAAGCGCTCCGAATACCGCTTCGATCGAGGCTTTCATCTTTTCGATGGTGAACGGCTTCGCCAGGACGTTGTTGGCACCGAGCTGGGCAGCCTTCTGCACCAGTGCACGGTCGCCCTGCGCCGTCAGAATGATGAACGCGGCCTTCTTCGTCGCCGGATTGCTGCGCACGGCCTGGAGCAGCCCGAGCCCATCCATCTTCGGCATGTTGAAGTCCGAAATCACGAGGTGATGCGGCTGCTGCTGCATGATCTTCATGCCCTGCTCGCCATCGCCTGCGGCCGTGATCTGCTTGAAACCGAGCTGGGTCAAAGCATCACTCAACAACAGGCGGCTCGTGACCTGATCGTCGACGATCAGCACTTTTATCTTTTCCGCTAGCGACATTATTCTATCCCTTCCTTCCGGGCGGCTGTCATTTTCAATATCTCTTCCCCTATGGAGCCAAGGGGGAGCTGCTGCTCTACGGCTCCAATCTCGTAGGCAACTCTCGGCATTCCATAAACCACGCAAGTCTTCTCGTTCTGGCCGATGGTGCTGGCACCCGCGCGGCGCATCGCCAGAAGTCCGTTTGCTCCGTCGCGACCCATGCCGGTCAGGATGACACCGACGGCCTTGCGGCCGGCGATCTCGGCGACCGAGTTGAACAGGACGTCGACGGATGGCCTGTGACCGTTCACGGGGCCGCTGTCAATCAGCCGGCAGCACGGTGCCGACGGATTGACGATCTGCAGGTGACGCTCGCCGCCCGGTGCCAGGTAGATCTTGCCGATCTCCAGCCGGGCTCCGTCTGTTGCTTCGGTGACGACCGGCGCGCAGAGACGGTTCAGGCGTTCGGCGAAGCTTGTGGTGAACGTCCCCGGCATATGCTGGGTGATCACCGTCGGCGGGCAATTGGCCGGAAAGTTCTGCAGCACCGTGATCAGGGCTTCGACACCGCCAGTCGAGGATCCGATCGCGACGATCTTGCGGCCTACATGATATTCGGAGACGGCGCGCGGAGGCTGCGGCTGCGGCGTGGCCGTACGGATGTAACGATGCTGCGAGCGGGCGGCGGCCTTGACCTTCTCTGCAAGATCGAGGAACGGCACGCGCTCGCCGGGCGCCGGCTTGCCGACGCAGTCGAAAGCGCCGATTTCAAGGGCGGCCAGCGTGGCGCCGGCACCGCGATGGGTCATCGAGGAGACCATGATGACCGGCATTGGCCGGAGCTTCATGATCTTTTCCAGGAACTCCAGGCCGTTCATGTTCGGCATCTCGATGTCGAGCGTGACGACATCCGGGTTCAATTGCTTGATGGCCTGGCGGGCTTCCATCGCATCGCCGGCCTGGCCGATGACGGACACTTCCGGATCGGCATTCAGGACGGCGGTGATCAGACCGCGCATGGTCGGTGAATCATCGACGACGAGGACACGTGCGGGCATGCTCATTAGCTTTTCCTCCCGCCCTTGCCGATATAGCGATATGTGGTGATGCCGATGTTGTCGAATTCGTCCTTGGCGGGACCCGACACGCGCTCGGAATGACCGATGTAGAGATGGCCGCCGAGCGGCATGAGGCCGGCGAACCGGTTCCAGATCTTCACCTGCGTCGGCTCGTCGAAATAGATGACGACGTTGCGGCAGAAGATGACGTCGAACTGGCCCTTGAACGGCCATTGCGCCATGAGATTCAGCTCGTTGAAGGTGATCAGCTTCTTGACGCGGTCGTCGATCTGCAGTTTGCGGCGGCCGTTGACATCGACGTCCTTGAACCACTGGCGGCGCATTTCCGGCGAGATCGTATCGGCGGACGAATGGTCATAGGCGCCAGCCCTGGCGATCGCCAGAATCTTCGGATCGATATCCGTCGCAAGGATGCGGAAGTCGTAATCGGCGATGTTCGGCGCCATCGCCAGCACGGTCAGGGCAATCGAATAGGGCTCCTGTCCGTCCGAACAGGCCGCCGACCAGATCCGCACCCGGCCGCCCGACTTGGCGCGCTGGATGAGGTCCGGCAGGACATCGGCCTTCAGATGATCGAAATGATGGTTCTCGCGGAAGAACTTCGTGAAGTTCGTCGTCAGGTGCGACAGCATCTCGCGGCGCTCGGGCGCTCCCTGTTCGGAAGACACGAGTTCGCAATATTCGCGGAAACCGCTGAGCCCCAGATTGCGGATGTGCTTGGACAGCCGCGAATAGACGAGCGACGCCTTCGTCTCATTGAGGAAGATGCCGGCATCCGCATAGATCATTGCCGCGATTTCGGTCAGGTCGCGCCGGGTCAGCGGATATTCACCGCTGGCCAGGACATCGTCCGCCGACTGCCTTGTATCAGAAGCACGCATTAAACTCATACGATCACACTTCCCATGCCGTCGTTTCCGATTCGGCTGCTTGGAGGCCTGTTTCTGGTCGCGACACCCAACGCCCGCGCTGCGGACGAGGTGCGGTGCGCATCAAACCGATGCCCCGCGGCACCGCCTGTCGTTGTTGCCGATGTCGAGACCATTGTCATATCACCCTGCCGCTGCCATCGCGTTCGCGCTGAGTGACTGTCCCCGGGATGCGGCGCAAACCGCGTCCACATCAAGAATGAGAGCCACCCGGCCGTCTCCAAGGATCGTCGCAGCGGCGATCCCGGGTACATGCGTGTAATTTGCCTCAAGACTCTTAATAACCACCTGACGCTGGCCCTGGATCGCATCGACCATGAGCGCACGCTGTCCGCCACTCTCGGATTCGACGAGAAGCGCCACACCCTCGACCGGGTCCGCGCTGGTGGCGCGGTAGTTCAGGATGCGGCCGACATCGACCAGCGGGCAGAAGCCGTCGCGGATCGAGAGCAGGCGATGGTTGGAGCCGTAGGAGTGAATGGACTTCGCCTCCGGCTGCAACGTCTCGACGATGGCCGTCAGCGGCACGACGAGCGTCTGTCCGGCAACCGTGACGACCATGCCGTCGAGGACGGCGAGCGTCAGCGGCAGGCTCATGGTGAAGACGGAGCCCTTGCCGGGCGTCGACGAGATCGAGATACGGCCGCCAAGAGCCTGGATGGAGCGCTTGACCACATCCATGCCGACGCCGCGTCCGGAAATGTCCGAGATCTTGTCGGCGGTCGAGAAGCCCGGCAGGAAGATCAGGTTGTCGATCTCCTCATCGGAGAGCGGCGTTTCGGAGGTGATCAGATCGTTGTCGATCGCCTTCTGGCGGACGCGCTCGCGGTTGATGCCGGCGCCGTCGTCGGCAAGCTCGATCAGGATGCGGCCCGAACGATGCTTTGCGGACAGGCGGACCGTGCCTTCCGGGTTCTTGCCGGCGGCTTCGCG
This sequence comes from Rhizobium sp. PAMB 3174, assembly GCF_052908375.1. Classification (NCBI taxonomy): domain Bacteria; kingdom Pseudomonadati; phylum Pseudomonadota; class Alphaproteobacteria; order Hyphomicrobiales; family Rhizobiaceae; genus Rhizobium; species Rhizobium sp. PAMB 3174. The sequence continues at coordinate 2,940,752 of NZ_CM128608.1, forward strand.
CTTCTCAGGTGTTTCCACGCCGTGGTCTACGGCGTTACGGATCATGTGCGTCAGCGGCTCGGCCAGCTTGTCGATGACCGTCTTGTCCACTTCGGTATTTTCACCCTCGGTGATCAGGCGGATCTGTTTGCCGGTCATGTCGGCCACTTCGCGCACGATGCGCGACATGCGCTGGAAGACCGGCTTGACCGGCTGCGCGCGGATGGCCATCACGCTGTCCTGGATCTCGCGGGTGAGCTGCTGCAGCTCCTCGAGACCCATGTTCATCGAATTGGTGCCGGAGGCGTCGTTCTCGATGACGCTCTGAGAGAGCATCGCCTGGTTGATAACGAGCTCGCCGACGAGGTTGATCAGGCGATCGACGCGGTCGAGATCGACGCGGATCGTCTGGGCGACACCGGCGCCGGCGGAGTTCTGTGCCTGGGCGGCAGCCGCAAGCGCGGCGGCCTTTTCAGCCTCGGATGTCGAGGATGCGGTCTGGCGGAAGACGTCGCGCGCCGTTTGTGCGGCAGCAATGGCGTCGGCGATCGGGGCTGCGATGGGCGCTGCGGGAGCCGGACGAACCGGCTCGACAACAGTCTCCATGACCGGCGCTTCATCTTCTTCGTCGGCGCCATCAAGGGCGGACAGATCGAAGGGAACCGGAACCATCGGGAGTTCGGAGGCATCGTCCTCGGCGTCGACGGCATGGGCCGTTATCTCGAGATCACAATCCCACTCGGCGAATTCGAAGACTGTGCGGATGCCTTCTTCGCCCTTCTCCGTTTCGATGGAAATATCCCAATGGAAGTAGGCACCTTCCGGATCCATCTGGTCGAGAACCGGAAGAGATTCCATGTCGCAGCGGATGCTCATTGCGCCGATGCGGGACAGATCGCGCAGCAGGAGGGCCGCTTCATTGCCCTTGTTGTAAAGTTCGGCGCGCGGCTTGAACTTCACATCGAAGGACGGAACCGGTGCGGACGCTTCCTCATCGCCGCCGAAATCGTCGAAGGAGAACGGGATCGGCGCGAAGCCCTCCTCGCCAACTGACGGCTGTGGAGCAGCGGCCGGAGCTGGCTTGGGTGCAGGTGCAGGCGTCGGCGCGGCGGCGGAGGGTGCTGGCATTTCCCCCTTGGCGAGCGCCTCAAGCTCCTTGACGAGACCCGCGCTTCGGCTCGGGTCGACGCTTCCGCCGTCACGGGCAGCCGTGGTCAGGTCGGCAAGCACGTCGGCCGACTTGAGCATCACCTTCATGACGTCCAGGTTGGGCTCAAGCTTGTTGGATCGAACGCAATCAAGAGTGGTCTCGAAAACATGCGCGAAAGCCACCAGATCATCGAGGCCGAACGCGCCCGCGCCGCCCTTGATCGAATGGACGGCCCGGAACACGGCATTCACCGTTTCGGGATCACGATCGCCATCATTCATCTTCAGGAGACCGGATTCCAGTTCTGCGAGCTGCTCTTCGCACTCCTGGAAAAAGATCTCTTTGATTTCGTTCATATCCATAGGAATTATCCCGTTAGGCGGTTACACGCTCAATCGCATCGATCAGTTTGGTCGGATCGAAAGGCTTTACGATCCAGCCGGTCGCACCGGCCTGACGGGCGCGGTTCTTCTTCTCGGCGTCGCTTTCGGTCGTCAGGACAAGGATCGGAATGGCGCGATACTTGTCGTTCTTGCGGACGCCCTCGATGAAGCCGAAGCCATCCAGACGCGGCATGTTGATGTCCGTGACAATGACATCGGGGCATGCGTTTTCAAGGACTTCCAGTCCTTCGATGCCGTCTTCGGCCTGGATCGTTTCGAACCCGGCGTTGTTCAACGTCACGAGGAGCATGTTACGAATGGTCCGTGAATCATCCACGGTAAGCACTCTTTTCTTCATTGCTGAATCTCCTTAGCCAGCAGGTGATCAATGTTGACGCCGATGAGCTGCAGCGTCTTTGAAAATACGTCCGAGACCTTGTTGAACACGAAGGCCTTCTTGTCTTCTTCCCAGGCCCTGGAGCCGGCGATCAGCACCTGGACGCACTGGGCGCCGACCCGTTCGACGCCAGATGCGTCGAGGGCAAGGTCCTTGCCGCGCAGTTCCATGAGCTTGCCGTGCAGGGCGGAAGCTTCGTTGAGGTCGAGAACGGCAGACAGCTTCAGCTCCGCAGTCTCACTCTTTTTCTTCGTCATCAGAACCTTCCTTGTTCCAGACCGCATTTCATGTTTCCGATGCCCGCCCGCGAAAGCGTGCATCAACCTCCGGCAGCGCCGGCAATGGCGATCGCCGGGACGGCGGCGACCTCCCAATCAAGTTCCCTGTCCAGCATGTCCTGCGCTTCCTCGGCGAAACGCACGGGCGCGATTTCGACGCGCGCCACCGGCCGGGCTGCAGCAAACTGCCGCTGGTAACGGAATTCCCTGACCGTCGCGCCGAGTTCGACGATAACGGTGTGCAGATCCTCGGCGTCCTGCCCGGAACGGACGGCACCTTCGGTGTTCTGCGCGATGGCGGAGCGCGCCGAGCTCAGTTCTTCGGACAGGCGCTTCAACTCGCTGGCATGGCTGCCGGTGTCGCGGGCAATGCCGGCGATGGAATCGCTGATGCCGTTGACCTGGGTGACGATCTCGCCGATGGCGTTCTGCGTGCGGGCAACCATTTCGACGCCTTCGTCGACCTGGGCCTTGGTGTTGGTGACCAGCGCCTTGATCTCGCGCGCAGCTTCCGCCGAGCGCTGCGCCAGGCCGCGGACTTCCTGCGCGACGACCGCAAAGCCGCGACCGGTTTCGCCGGCGCGGGCTGCCTCGATGCCGGCATTCAGCGCCAGAAGGTTGGTCTGGAAGGCAATCTCGTCGATGACGCCGATGATCTTGCCGATCTCGTCCGCCGACGTCTCGATACCGGACATGGCAGAAATCGCCTGGCCGACGATCTGACCGCTTGTTTCGGCCGATTGCCGCGTCTTCGCCACGGCCTCTTCCGCGCCGCGGGTCATCTCGGCGTTGCGGCGGACGTCGACCGTCAGGTCGCCAAGCGCCTGTACCGAACCCTCCAGCGACCGGCACTGGTCGAGCGCCCTGGCCGCGAAGTCGCGGGCTTCCGCGGAGATCGTTCCGGTCTGCTCTTCAGTCTGCGAGATAACACCGGAGAAGCGGATGAAATTGTCCTGCAGGGCTTCCATGGCCGTGTTCAGCTGTTCGGCCAGATGCGCGTAGTTGCCGGCATCCGCGACATCGGCGCGGGCGGTCAGGTCATTCTGGGACAGTGCCGCCAGCACGGAGCCGAAGATCTCTTCGACCTGCGCCTGCTCGGCCTTGCGCTGTGCGGCCATCTGCTGCTTGTGTTCCACGCGCAGGGCATTGAACCGCAGCGAAACGGCGATCTCGACATCGACCAGAACCAGACGAATGATCGCGGCGGCCAGGTCGGACATTTCCTGCGCCCGCTTCTTGCCGGAAGACAGCAGCGAGCGGCCGGCCGCTTCGCCGATGATCGTCGACAGCAGGTGTTCGAGGACGACCGCATGGCCGGCAACGTGCCAGCGGGGATCGAGCCCCATCTTGGATTCCGCATCCGAAAGAACCTTCACGCGCTCGGCGTAGAGGCTGTCAAAGCGGGCGTCGGTCAGAACATCCCAATGGGATGCCTGCAGGTCGTGCAGACGTTCGATCTGGCGCTCGCTCGTGAAATTCGCAGAGGCTTCAGGGATCGACTGGAAACGATGGAAAAGGTCGCGCAGGCCGGCATTGACGCTCGCCTGCATCTGGGGACGATGGCGGCGCAGGAGATCACATTCGTCCGCGCTCAAGCCGGCAAAACGCAGGCGCTCGCGCAGGCTTCCAGCCCTCGCTCCGCTCACCTGTTCTGTCGTCGGCTTGTTGTTCAAGTCCAGTCCCCGCAATACCCCATGGCCGGAAGGCCGAAAAACCAATTTTCATGATCCGGCGGCCATGGGGACATTCCTCACAGGAACGCTCTCCGGCCACGCAAAATACTCGCAAAATATTGGCTTGATTACATACCGGCCCAAGTCCGGTTTCGACGGTTGCGGCGTCATGCCTTATGGGAATTTCGGCAGCAGATATCCCATTCCGACGTACAAGCTAATCATTATGGTTAATTCCTTGCTTGAAGGTTAATTTTTGGTGCCGTGAACCGAACTAGTCAGATTTAACCACTTCATCATCTTCGCCGAAGAAGGCCGGCGAAAGCCAGAAGCAAGGTTATCCCGTTATCAAGGCATGAGGGTATAGCGGGTAGACAGTATCGGGGGGTGTAACCGTGGTTGTTCTTGGTATCGCAGCATTCATTCTTTCAGCGGCCACGCTCGGCGCGATGACGCTTCTGATCAACATCGAGCGGCGGCGCGAGCTGCCCGGCTTTCACATTTTCTGACAAGGCGAAGCATCGACTTCCGTCGTTCCGGCCAGTTGACATCGGTCGCCCTGCTTGGGAATGTCCGCGCGGCATTTCACATGGCAGGTATTTTTCGATGAGCCTTTCTTCCGTCAAAGCATTTTTCGCCGACAACGCACCGGACATTTCCGTAATCGAACTGGAGCAGAGCACGGCAACCGTCGAGCTCGCCGCTCAGGGTCACGGCGTCGAGCCCGGCCAGATCGCCAAGACCTTGGCGCTGAAGCTGGACGGCGGCACGGTCCTTTTGGTCGCCAAGGGCGACGCCCGTCTCGACAACCAGAAATTCAAGGCGCAGTTTAGCGCCAAGCCGCGGATGCTGGATCTGTCGGAGGTTGAGGCCGAAACCGGCCATCCGGTCGGCGGCGTCTGCCCCTTCGGCCTGCCCCGCGCCATGAAGGTCTACTGCGATGTGTCGCTCAAGGCCTATGACATCGTCGTGCCGGCCGCCGGCGCCATCAATGCCGCCGTCAAAATCGAGCCGAACCGGATGGCAGACCTGACCGGCGCCGAGTGGATCGACGTCTGCAAGTAATGTGGCGACACGCCTTCCCTGCCCTACCCGCTGCGATTGGTGATCCACCGGCATTGGTAGGGCGCGAAGACAATATCGCCGCCCTGGGCGCGGATCGTCTCGCCTGAGAGGAGATCCTGCCAGTTGGCGCCACCGATCAGGTTCAGCGACATGGCGGGAATGACGACCTCCTCGTCGGTCATGTTGTTGACGGCAAAGATGCTCTGCGACCGGTCCATGCTCTGGCGCCAGAATCCGAACAGCTTTTCGCCGAGATGCAGCGTGAACTGCGTCGCATTCGGGTGAAAGGCCGGCTGGCGGATGCGGATGGCCAGCATGCGCTTCATCTCGGCAAACACCCGCGCATGCCGGCTTGTGTCATCGGCCAGCGCCTCGCGCAGATCCGGATAATGCCAGCGATGGCGGTTGATCGCCCTATTGTGCTGAGATTTTTCGACGCCTTCATAATCGTTGGGCGTCGCGAGCAGCGAATGGATGTAGAAAGCGGGAATGCCTTCCAGCGCCATGGCGATCGCCTGGCTGCAGAGGAAGCGCTCGCTGTTCCACTGGTCCTCCCCCTTCACCGTGCCCTTCAGCGCATCGTAGAGCGAGACGTTGAGCTCATAGGCCTTGACGCCGCCGTCCGGCAACTTGCGCATGCTGACGAGGCCGCCGAAGCCCTTGACCGTCTCGATCATCGCGGCGATCTCCTCGTCGGGGACGAGGCCTTCGGCCGGGCGCAGGCCGATGCCGTCATGCGAGGCGGTGAAATTGAAGTATGCGCAGCCGAGCTGGGCCGGCGGCATCGCCATCTGCCAGGCGTTCAGCGAGCGTGAGGTGCCGTTGAGCAATCCGTGCAGGATCAGCGGCGGCAGCGAGAAATTGTAGATCGCATGCGCCTCGTTGCGATTGCCGAAATAACTGAGGTTCTCCACGTTCGGCACGTTGGTCTCGGTGATCAGGACCAGCTGCTCCTCGGCGAAATCGGCGAGAAGCCGCATGAGCCGGACGATCTCGTGCGTCTGGCGCAGATGGATGCAGCTGGTGCCGACTTCCTTCCAGACGAAGGCCACGGCGTCGAGACGGATCGTGCGCACGCCCTTGTCGATGTGCATGCGCATGATGCGCAGGAATTCGAGCAGGACCTCGGGATTGGAGAAATCGAAATCCACCTGGTCGTGGCTGAAGGTGCACCAGACATGGCGGATGCCGTTCGCCGTCTCGACCTCACGCAGCAGCGGATGGGCGCGCGGGCGCACCACCTCGGAAAGATCGTCCTCAGGCGAGGCCTCGAAGAAGAAGCGGTCATAGGGCGCGTGTCCCTGGCGATATTCGTTGAACCAGTGCGACTGGCTGGAGCAGTGGTTCAGGACCAGGTCGGACATCAGCCGGAACTCGCCGGCAATGCGTTCGACATCCTCCCAGTCGCCGAGAATACTGTTGACCGCCCGGTAGTCGGTGATCGCGAAACCGTCGTCCGAGGTGTAGGGAAAGAACGGCAGGATATGCACCGAATTGACGGTGCCCTTGAGGTATCGGCGCAGGAAGTCGTAGAGCAGGTCGAGCGGCTTGTGTTCGCCGTCCACAAGGCTGTTGCCGTAGGTGATGACGTAGGCGTCGCGCTCGTTCCAGATCGTGTTGTTTTGAAGCATGCGCCCGCGTTTTCGCGGCGTGTGGTCCATTCCCCAGAAGGCTGACACGATATTGTCCGCCAGCTGCCCCGCATCGAGATCGGGATAAATGGAGCCGACCAGAACCCGTATGCCGTCACGGAGGCGCCGGGGAGCCACCCTTCCGGAAGCGGGCATGGCGGCATCAGGCGGAGGCGTTACTTGCTGCATCGCAAAAAGTTAACATGATGAACGCGTTTGGCAACTGCAAACCGGCAGTCGTACCGAAAATGACAGTACACTTGACCTTGCCACGATGGGAAGGTCTATGATCCGTAAGATCAAAGGCAACCGCCACAGGTGGCCGGGGAGAAAACGATGAACATAGGCGAAACCGCAGGCGCATCGGGCGTTTCGGCGAAAATGATCCGCTACTACGAGACCGTCGGTCTCATCCGTCCGGCCCACCGGACGGAGAACAACTACCGGGTCTATGGCGAAGACGATGTGCATACGCTGCGTTTCATCAAGCGGGCCCGCAATCTCGGTTTCTCGCTCGAGGAAACCGCAACGCTCCTGGGGCTCTGGCGCGACAAGACGCGCGAAAGCCGCGAGGTCAAGCGGGTCGCCGAGGCCCACATAGACGCTCTGGAAAGCCGGATCGCCGAACTGCAGGACATGGTCGGAACGCTCAAGCACCTCGCGCATTGCTGCTCCGGCGACAACCGGCCCGACTGCCCGATCCTCAACGACCTCGCGGAGATCAAGCCGACATCGACGCCGAAGGCTGCAAGCGCCCGCCGAAATGCCTCTTGACGCCAGTCGCGTATGACAGGGTCGCGTGGAAGACAATATTGTCAAACGGATGCAATCCGATCCTCTTGGTGACTGTACTTCCGGTTGAGAGGCATAATCGGCAAAAATGGATGCATAACTTTTTTGCGTTGGCGTACGACGCCCTTTTCGTAATCATTGGATTATCAGTTCCACATCCAAGAACAACGAGGGGAAACCATGAAATCCGGATTGAACTATCTCTCTGTAACCATCGCCGCGCTGCTGCTTTCGAGCGCAGCCCATGCCGAGACCCTGCGTCTTGCGCATGAATCATCGTCCAACAGCCTGATCCAGGAAGCGAGCCTTCTTTTCGCCAAGACCGTATCGGAGAAATCAGGTGGCGATCTCGAGGTCCAGGTATTCCCCGACGGCCAGCTCGGCGATGAAGCCGCAATTGCCGACGGCGTCGGCAACGGCTCCATCGATATCGGCCTCGGCGGCGTCGTCGACCCGATCGATCCGAAGCTCAACGTCATTACGCTGCCGTTCCTCTTCAAGGATCTCGATGCCGTACACGCCTTCCTCGACGGCCCGGTCGGCAAGGAAGTCTTCAGCACCGGCGCGGATAACGGCTTCCACATGCTCGGCGCACTCGACTCCGGCTTCCGTCAGTTCGCGCTGACCAAGGGTGCAGTCAATACGCCGGCCGACATGAAGGGCGTCAAGGTCCGCGTGCCCGGCAATCCGGTGCTGCTCGCCACCATGAACGCGCTCGGCGCCTTGCCGCAGTCCATTCCGTTCGGCGAAGTCTACACCGCCCTGCAGTCGGGCGTCGTTGACGGCACCGAGCCGGAAATGCGCGATTTCGCCGACCAAAAATGGTATGAAACGACGAAGTACATGTCGCTGTCGAACTATGTCTGGACGCCCAACTACTGGTTCATGAACAATGACCGCTACGAAGGCCTGTCCGACAAGGACAAGGCTGCCGTCGACGAAGCCGTCGTCGAGACGACGGCCTGGTATCGCGAGAAGCTGGCGAACACCTATGCCGAGGTCCAGAAGACCCTCGAAGAAAACGGCGTGACCTTCAACACCGTCGACCAGGCACCGTTCCGCGACATGGTCGGTCCCGTCTACGCCCAGTTCGGCAAGGAATGGGGCGACGACCTGGTTGCCAAGGTTCGCAGCGCCGCTGCCGGCAACTAAGCCTTCAAAGCCTCCCAGGGCGCATGCGTTCGCGGGGCAACTGCCCTGCGGACGCTCTTTGATCCGAGCGGTTCATGAACGAAACATCCCTACCCCATCCCCAAGACCCCACGCTTCTGCGCTGGTTCGGCTGGCTGACGACCGGCATCGCCGTTTCCGCCTTCGTCGGAATGACGATCACGACGCTCCTGGGCGTCGCCGCCCGCTACATGGGTTTGCGCGGTGTCGAATGGACCTTCGAAGTCACCGGTATCCTGTTCCTCTGGACCAGCTTCTTCGGCGTCATCGTCGCCGAATTGCGGCGTGAGAACGTCGCCTTCACCTTTGTCGTCGACAAGCTCGACAGCCGGTGGGGCCGCATCATCGCCTTCATCTGCTCGCTGCTGACGCTCTGGCTCGCCATCGAGCTGACGCGCAGCGGCATCGGTTTTGCGGCTCGATCCGGGATGGCACCGACGCCTCTCCTGCGGCTGCCGCGCCTCGTGCAAATCCTGCCATTCATCATATTTGCAGGCGGCATCGCGCTGATCACCTTCCTCCGCATCCTCCAGTGCCTGAGAGGCAAGGCGGCGCAATGACCATTCTCATCCTGTTTGCAACCTTCCTCTTCTGCCTTCTGGGCGGCCTGCCGATCCTCTGGGCAATGGGCGTCTCCACGCTCGCCGCACTCACCTTCGGCGATGTTTCCATGCCGTCGGCATGGCTGGCGCAGCAGATCGTGCGCGGCGCGGACTCCATCTATCTGGCCGCGATCCCGCTGTTCCTGTTTTCCGGCGAACTGATGAACCGCGGCGGCCTCACGCGGCGCCTCATCAACCTCGCCGACTTCGTCTTCGGACGCTTCACCGGCGGGCTCGGCTTCGTCAACGTCGTGACGGCCTTCATCTACGGCGGCATCAGCGGTTCGGCGACCGCCGACACCAGCGCCGTCGCCAAGCTGATGATCCCGGCGATGGAAAGCCAAGGCTATCCGAGGAGCTACGCCGCGGCCATCACGGCGGCATCCGGAACGCTCGGCATCATCGTCCCGCCGAGTGTGATCTTCATCCTCTATGGCGTGCTCACAAACACCTCTATCGGCGGACTGTTCCTCGCCGGCGTGCTGCCGGGAACGTTGATCGCTGTGGCCTTCATGGTCACCTCCTGGATCGTCGCCAAGCGCGCCGGCTATGGCGGTCACAAGTCGCAGCTGTCGATGCGGGCCTTTCTCGCCGACCTCATCAAGGCCCTGCCGGCGCTCGCCATGCCGATCTTCATTCTCGGCACCATCCTGTCGGGTCTGGCAACGGCCACGGAAGCTGCTGCGCTCTCGGTCGTCTATGCGGTGTTCGTCGGCGGCTTCATCTACCGCGAGCTGACCTGGAAGGAGATCGGATCGGCTCTGGTCGAGACCGTCTCCGGCACCGGATCGGTGATGCTGATCGTGGCTGTCGCGACGCCCTTCGCCTGGATCCTGACCGTCGAGCAGATCCCGCAAATGGCAACCGATTTCATCCAGCATACCGGCGCCGGACCGATCGGCACGATCGCGCTCGTCCTCGGCGTGCTGCTGTTCGTTGGCACATGGCTGGATCTCGGGCCGGCGATCGTGATCCTCGCCCCCATCCTCGCTCCGCTCCTGGCCAAGGCCGGACTGCCGCCGCTGCAGATCGGCGTGCTGTTCACCGTCGCGCTCGGTGTCGGACTCTATACCCCGCCGGTCGGCACCAACCTCTTCGTCGTCTGCAATGTCGGCCGCGTGAGCATCGGTGCCGTTACCCGGCAGCTCGTGCCCTTCTGGATCGCGAGCCTCGTGGTCCTCGTTCTTCTAGTCGCATTCCCCGGTCTCAGCGAATGGCTGCCGGGCATTTTTGGGAATTCCTGATGCAGCATCTTGTTGGTGGCATTTCAAGCGCCGGGCGGGCTCTTCCGGCGCTGAACGACCGGGCATTCCGGGTCGATCATGCTTACGGCCCCTACATTGTCGGCGATGACGGCCGGCGTTATGTGGATACCGCGCTGGGCTTCGGCGCGATCCTGCTCGGCCATGCCGATCCCGTGGTCAATGCCGCAGTCTGCGCCGCCATCGAGCGCGGATCGATGCCGGCATTCGCCCATCGCGCAGAGGAACAGGCGGCCGAGCTGTTGACGGCGGCCTGCGGTCCGCTCGCCTCCGCCATGTTCACCAATTCCGGCAGCGAGGCGGTGCATATGGCCTGCCGCATCGCGCGTGCCGTCACCGGCCGCGGGACGATCGCCAAGATCGCCGCGGGCTTCGACGGCTGGTTTGATCCCGTCGCGCTCGGCAATGCCGGCTCTCAGGAAGCCCTGCTCGGCAACGGCCCGAGGCCGGTTCGAAACGGCGTCACGCTGCTGCGCTACAACGACATCGCGGACATCGAGAGGCTGTTCCAGGAAAACGACGACATCGCCGCCGTCATCTATGAGCCCCTGCTCGCCAATGCCGGCTGCGTGGTGGCCGAACCTGGCTATCTGGAAACGCTGCAGACGACCGCGCGCCGGTACGGCGCATTGCTGATTGCCGACGAGGTGCTGATGGGCTTCCGGTCGCGCTTCGGGCTCGCCAGCCATGGAATGAAACTGAACCCCGACATGGCAACCGTGGGCAAGGCGATCGGTAACGGCTTTGCCGTCGCGGCCGTCCTCGGCCAGCCGGAGGTCATGGCGGCCGCTGCCGACGGCAGGGCGGTACGCGCGGGCACCTATAGCGGCAATCCGGTGGCGACCGCTGCCGTCGTGGCAACGATGGAGCAACTGGCGAAAGCCGACTATGAGACGCTTGCGGCCAGAGGTGAACGGCTGCGGGCCTGCTTCTCGAGCGCCTTTGCCGAGCAGTCCCAGAAGGTCTCGACCTCAGGCCTTGGCATGGTCTTCACGCCCTGGTTCGCCAATGAGGCGCCGCACTCCTACGAGACAGCGGCGGCCACCATCCGCCCGGACAAGTCGCTTGCACTGCATTATGCGCTCAGAGAACAGGGCGTCATGACGATGCCGCAGGGCTACGGCCGGCTCTATCTGAGCTTCGCCCACAACGACGACGTCATCGAGCAGATGGAAGGCGCGATCCGGCAGGCGGCGACAGCTCTTCGAGAGGACTGAACTCCGAGCGCAGGAAAGAAGCCAGCTTGCGCCCGGCAAGGCTGACGCCGGGTGCCATGATCAGGGCCAGCTCGAGTTCGGGTAGCGGCGGCAGGCCATCGGTCTCCGACAGGACGCGATGTTCGAAAGTCAATGCCGACTGGGGAAGCGCCGTCACACCGAAGCCCATCATCACGGCCGACTGAATCGACTGCATGTGCGACGACACCCAGACGATGCGCCAGGGCCTGTTGACCTCCTGCAGCACCCGCAGGATGTGAGGGCGCGCCCGGCAGTTCTCCGGAAACAGGGCCAGGGGAAGCTCCTCGGCCTTTTCCGGCTGTGCATTGACGGAAGCACACCAGATCTGCTTTTCGCGCTTCAGCAGCTCGCCTTGGGTATCGCCGTCGCGGCGCGTGACGATCGCCAGATCGATGTCGCCTCTCGCGACCAGCGGTTCCAGGTCATGGGAGAACTCGCAAACGACTTCCACGGAGATATCGCGGAACCGCGTCGAGAACTTCTCCATGACGCAGGCGCCGAAGAGGCCGATATAGTCGTCCGGCATGCCGAGCCGCACATGCTTGCGGTCACCAAGGCTGCCTAGCTCCTCCAACACCTGCTGTTCCAGCGCCAGCAGCTCTCTCGCCCGGCTGCAGAGCCTGTCGCCCTCGGGCGTCAGCGAGACGGTTCTGGCGGTGCGATTGAGCAGGCGGACGCCCAGCCTCTCCTCCAGCCTGGCGATGGACGTCGAGACCGCCGCCTGGCTCTTGCCGACGCGCTCGCCGGCCATGGTGAAGCTTCCTGTGTCGACGATCGCCAGGAATGTTGCAAGTGTATCGAGATCGAAGTGCTGCACGGCGTACTCATGAGACGCGGATTTCAAAGGCGGAACAATATGCGATTTGCCGGATGCCGACGCAATCCCCGTATCGGACGCTTTTCACTGGCCTGATGCGAATGTATCCAGGCCGAAAAGAAGGATGGCGAAGTCGCAGGATGACATAAAGTGGTGCCCAGGACCGGAATCGAACCAGTGACACGCGGATTTTCAATCCGCTGCTCTACCAACTGAGCTACCTGGGCAACCTTGTCGCTTCCTGCCCTTCGGCGTATCGGGCAGTTGGTGTGCCCCGGAAGCGAGCGGGGTTATAGCATCTTGCTCGGCCATGTCCAGCACCAAACAAGACTTTTTTGACAAGAATTTCAAATAACTGAATCCAAACGAAAAAACACCGGAAATCCGGTCACTCCTCGTCGCCCTCGCCCGCCTTTGACTCGTCGTCGGCGACCGGGATGGCATAGGAGCCGCTCAGCCAGCGATTGAGATCGATGTTGCGGCAGCGGTCCGAGCAGAAGGGATAGTTTTCGCGGGAAGACGACCGCCCGCATTCGGGGCACGGTCGCGTCTTCCTCAAGGGTTCCACCTTGGCGCCCACCTTTATTTCGTCCTGCGGCATGAGCTCAGTCTATCCGTTCAACCATGTGTGCTGCACGTCGTAGCCCTCGCCGGACAAGAGCTGCACCGTTTCGAGAAGCGGCAGGCCGACGACGCTGGAATAGGAGCCCACGAGCTTCTGGACGAAGCTGCCAGCAATTCCCTGGATCGCATAGCCGCCCGCCTTGCCTCGCCACTGGCCGGAAGCCAGGTAGGCGTCGATCTCGCGCGCCGAGAGGCGCTTGAAGCGCACTTTCGTCTCGACGACCTTGATCCGGCTGGCATTGCCGGGGGTGACCAAGCAGATGCCGGTAAACACCCAATGCGCCCGGCCCGACAGCAAATGCAGGCAGCTCGTCGCTTCGCCCGCCGTCTCCGCCTTCGGGAGAATGCGGCGACCAACGGCGACCACCGTGTCGGCCGACAGGATGTAGCTTCCCTGCAGCTCCGGATCGCCCTTCACCGCCTTGTGGGCAGCGGACGCCTTCTCGGCGGCCAGCCGCTTGGCAAGCGAGCGGGGATGCTCGCCCTTCTCCGGCGTCTCGTCGATGTTCATCGGCAGCAGGCGATCGGGCGTGACCCCAACCTGCGCAAGCAGGTCGACGCGACGCGGCGAGCCGGATGCCAGAATGAGCTTTTCCCTGAGCGCCATGGAGCCCCTTTTTTCGGAAGGAGGGAGACCGGAAACCGGTTACTTGAAGCGGTAGGTGATCCGGCCCTTGGTCAGATCGTAAGGCGTCATTTCGACCAGCACCTTGTCGCCAGCCAGAACGCGGATACGGTTCTTGCGCATGCGGCCCGCCGTGTGGGCGATGATTTCGTGGTCATTCTCCAGCTTCACGCGGAAGGTCGCGTTCGGCAGAAGTTCGGTGACGACACCGGGAAATTCGAGGACTTCTTCTTTAGCCATCTAGTGGTATTCTTCCTGTCTTGAAAAGAACCGGAAGCGGCAGCCTCCGGAAATTGCGGCGGAAACTACACCCTCGCCGTTCATTTGTGAACCATTTTGATGGAATAAACAGGGAACTTTATATCGGGCGCCAAGTGAAGGTCTTTGCCGGCTAGCGCGCGCTCGGAACCACGACCTCGAATGTCGTGCCGGACGGACCCGTCTCGACGAGAGAGACCGTCCCCTGAGAGGTATTCAGCATGTTGCGCACGATATCGAGGCCGATGCCCGTGCCCCCCTCCTGAGCGCGGGTCGAGAAGAACGGATCGAAGATCCGGTTGCGGATGCCTTCGGCAATTCCGTTGCCATTGTCCGTGACACGCACGGCAAGCGTTCCCGCCTCCCCGACCGCCGAAAGCGTCAGGCGCGTCGCGCCATGCTGGCGGGCATTGTCGGCCAGATTGCCGAAGACGATGGCGGCGGCCTCGATCGACAGCGCCATACGGCGCGACAAGTCCCCATCGCCGATCACGGCTAACTGCGGAAAGCGTTTCTGCAGAAGGTCGACGACGTCGCCTGCCGTGACATGTCCTTCCGCCAGAGGCGCCTCGGCATAGGCAAGCTCCCTGAGCCTGACAAGGAGCGCATCGAGCCGATCCACGTCGTCGATAATGTTCTTCAGAAAGCGGCGGCGATCCTCCGGCGCCATCGGCTCGTCATCGTCATCGCCCAGAAGTTCCGCAGCACCGCGAATGGCCGTCAGCGGCGACTTCAGCTCATGCGAAACGTGGGCTGCGAAGCCGCGCACATATTCCGTCCTGTCGACGAGCTTGGTGGCCAGATCGAAAAAGCCCTGCGACAGCACCGCGATCTCCCGTGTGCCGTAACTCGACAGCGGAACGATCGCCGCCTTGCCGCCGCTGGCGATCTCCCTGGTGCGTTCGACGAGAGCGCCGATCGGCGTGGTGATCGTGCGGGTCAGAACATAGGCGATCATCAGGGTGAGTGCCGCTGCAACGGCAAGCGCGGCCACTTCGGCGGTCTCCATCACCTCGCCTCCCGCATCCGAGACACGGAACCACAGCACGATCGCGACGGGCATGCTCATGACCGCGAGCAGGACGGCGAAAACGATCAGGGCCAGCGGCGGACGCCATTTTATCCGGACGCGGGGGGCGGCCATCAAGCGGTTCCCTCGTCCTGTGTGGAGAGCTTGAACCCGACGCCGTGCACCGTCGCGATGACGCCGGACGCACCCGCCGCGGCAAGCTTTGCCCTCAGGTTTCGGATGTGGCTGTCGATGGTACGCTCGGCCACATAGGTGCCGACCCCATAGGCGGCCTGCATCAGCTGTTCCCGGCTGAACACCATAGCCGGGCGCCCGATCAGGGTTTCCAGAATGGAAAATTCCAGCACCGTCAACTGCAGCGGCTTGCCTGAAAAGCTTGCCGCCCGGCCGGCCCGGTCAAGGGTGAGATCACCCGAACTCAAGACGGCATCGGTTGTGGACCCGGCGGTGGCGACAGTCCGCTTCAGGATTGTGCGGGTCCGCGCCACCAGTTCGCGCGGGCTGAACGGCTTGGTGACATAGTCGTCACCGCCGATCTCCAGCCCGAGGATACGATCGATCTCCTCGTCACGCGCCGACAGGAAGAGGATCGGCAGTTGGGATGTCCTACGGATCTGCCGGCAGACCTCCAGGCCGTCCATGTCGGGCAAGCCAATGTCCAGGATCGCCAGATCGAGGCCGCCCTTGCGGAACGCCATCATCGCTTCAGTGCCATTGCGGGCGACGACCGGCGCCATGCCCGCCCGCTCCAGGGCGAAACAGATGACGTCGCGGATATGGGGTTCGTCATCGACGACAAGGATTCGCGGCAAGCGATCACTCCTGCACATTATTCAATGAGGTGTTGTTATCGTTCCCGTCCGAATTTGCAACGGACTGCGGCGCGGAAAGGTAGTCTGCAAGCCGGCTTTGCCGATAGGTCCAGCTACGCCAGCCGCGGGGGCGGTTCTCGAACTGCCACTGCAGGTCACGCCGAGTGTTTTCAACGACGCGACGACTATCGACCTGATGGTTTTGGGGCGCCGCGATATAGTTATCCATTGCGGGAATGGCTTCCGGCCCGAGACGGGCCAGGTAGCGAAAGTCGAGAGGCCTCCCCTCGCCGCTGATTTCAAGGCTATGGTCCACGTTGAACCGGGCAATCAGCGCCGGAAAATTGATGAAGGCGGACACGTAAAGCACCAGGAGCAGCGAGAGGAGATTCATGGCGACAAGCCAGGCATTGGAGCGGCGCAACCAGATCCTGAGGAGGATAAGGCCAAGGCCGATGGCGACCAGTCCCATCCATATGCCGGCGGCAACCCGCAGCCATGTGAGCGAATAGACTTCCACATAAAGGTCCAGCCGGAAGATCGCCGAGAGGCAGAGCAGGACGTTCTGCGCGATCCAGAGATAGACCAGCTTTCGAACCAGCGGGCTTCGCTCGCCCGGGCCGCCGCGCCGCATGGCGGCGAGGACGAAGGCTGCGGCCAGCAGCGCCGTTGCCACCAGCGGATACGCGCCGCGATGCGCATATTCTGCATGGCTGACGCCGGCAGGCAGGCCAGCGCCTCCCCAGAGATAGATCATGTCCAGCAGCGTCTCGACTGCAAAGACCGCATTGAAGAGAGCCAATGCCCGGATCAGGGAGGCCTCGCCGAAGAGGCTGCTGTCCCATTCCACCGGCTCCGCGGTCGCGGCCTGTCGCGCGTTCCGGCGTTTCAGGCGCGGATGCAGAAGCAGCCAGATGCAGGCCGCAGCGGCAAGCCAGAAGAGAATGCGCCAGACATCGAACAGGTCGAGAAGACGCCAAAGATCGATATTGCCGAGCGCGAGCGCGACCAGCGGATTGGCGATTGCAAACAGGCCGACGAAGAGTGCAGTCAGCGCAAGGGGCATGATCCAGAGCCTCAACGCCCCGGAGGTCGTGCGCAGTCGTTGCGATCCGTCTTGCGACGGCGGACGGCGCTTGCGGGCGAGCCGGCCGAGGCCGAGCGGGGCTTGAGCCAGGAACCTCAGGAAGACCGACGCGACGGCCTCGGGCCGGCTCGGCAACAGCCGGAACATGAAGAGCGACATGAGGACCAGCACCGAAAGGGACAGGACGATCGCCGCCAAAGTCGGTTCTAGAACAAGCGGAATGCCGGCGATGCTTGTCGCAGCCATGCCGAGGCCCGCCCTCAGCACGCGATGCCTTCCCTTTCCGGACAGCGCGATGCCGGCGGCGATAACGATAACGAAGAGAAAGAGATTGAAGCCGAGGCGGTGGCCAAACATCAGAAAATCAGCGGCGCCGACCAGCGCCGGCAGCAGGAGCAGCTTCTTACTGCGATACGGGAAGAATGCGGAGCGGGACGATGTGGGGACAAGGTTCATGGGCGTCATTTTCATTCTGGGCGCTCTCGGCAATGGGGGAATGGGGAAGGCAAGCAGGGCCGTGGAAACGGTTCCGCTCGAAACGGTCTTCGAGCCACCAGCCGTCCCTGATCAGACGGCGGGGGAGAGCGATGGAGTGCGGTTTGGGGAAATCGATGATGTTGCTCATGGCGAGACTGTGCAGGCTGCGTTTGCAGAACCTGTGCAGAAGCCGAGGAGCTTTTCAGGAAGATCGTATTGCGGGGTGCTTAGTGGGTCAGCTCGGCTCTCAGCCGAGGTCTGCCGCGCGGCCCGTGGAAAGATGGGCCTTGATCTGCCGGGTCAGGTGGTCGCGGACGTCACGGTAGGCCGACAGGATCTGCTCGCGGGTTCCGGTGGCGACTGTCGGGTCGGGCGTCGGCCAGTACATGACGTCGACCGCGTTGGCGCGCGTCAGTTCGAGCGCGGCGTGGTGGGCTTCAGGCGCGAGCGTGATGACCAGATCGAAATAGTCGTCCTCAAGCTCTTCCAGCGTCTGTGGCTGACGGCGGCCGAGCGTGAGGCCGATTTCCTCGAGAACGGCATCGACGAAGGGATCGCGCTTGCCGGTGCGCACCCCGGCCGAGGCGATGTAGGTGCCGCGCGGCAGCAGCGAACGAGCGATCGCTTCGGCCATCGGCGAGCGGATCGAATTCATGCCGCACATGAAGAGGATCGCGCCCGGCGCCCGGCTGTTCTGCTTGCCGTCGGACGGGTCCGTCATGCCCGTCATCCCCGCCAATAAAGCACGCAGACGAGGGTGAAGAGCCGGCGGGCCGTATCGAAATCGATCTCGATCTTGCCCTTCAGACGATCCATCAGCGTCTGCGATCCATCGTTATGGATGCCGCGGCGACCCATGTCGATCGCCTCGATCTGGCTCGGCGTCGAGGAGCGGATCGCCTCGTAGTAGCTTTCGCAGATCATGAAATAGTCCTTCACGATCCGCCGAAAGGGCGTCAGCGACAGGATGTGGGTCGCCACATGGGCGCCGCCGTCCGTCTTGATATCGAAGACCAGCTTGGCATCGACCAGAGACAGGTTGAGCTTGTAGGGGCCGCCCTCGTGGCCGACGGGATGGAAGCTGTTTTCCTCGATCAGATCGAAGATGGCGACGGCGCGTTCATGCTCGACATCGGGGGTGGAGCGGCCGATGCTTTCGTCCAGCGTGACATCGCAGAGCCTTTTCTCCCCCGCCATCGCCTAACTCTCCAGATTGAGGCGAATGCCGACCGAGCGGGCGTGCGCGCCGAGCCCCTCGCATTCGGCAAGCGTGATGGCGGCGGGCCCGAGCGCGCGAAGCTGCTCCGGTCCCAAACGCAGGATAGACGTGCGCTTCATGTAGTCGAGCACCGAAAGGCCGGACGAGAAGCGAGCCGAGCGCGCGGTCGGCAGGACGTGGTTGGAGCCGCCGACATAATCGCCGATCACCTCCGGCGTATGGCGGCCGACAAAGATGGCGCCAGCATTGCGGATACCCGACAGCAGCCGGTCTGGATCATCAACGGCAAGTTCCAGATGTTCGGCGGCAATGCGGTTGGCAAGCGGCAGCGACTGGTCGAGCGTCTCGACAACGATGATGGCGCCGAAATCGCGCCAGCTGGCGGCCGCCGTCTCGCCGCGCGGCAAGGTTTTCAACTGCCGCTCGACGGCAGCCTCGACCGCCTTGCCGAATTCGGCGTCATCGGTCATCAGGATCGACTGCGCGCCGGCATCGTGCTCGGCCTGGGCCAGCAGGTCGGCGGCGATCCAGTCGGGATCATTGTTGCGATCGGCGATCACCAGGACTTCCGACGGGCCGGCGATCATGTCGATGCCAACGGTACCGAACACCTGGCGCTTGGCAGCCGCCACATAGGCGTTGCCGGGGCCGGTGATCTTGGCGACCGGCGCGATGGTTTTCGTACCATAGGCCAGTGCGGCAACGGCCTGTGCGCCACCGATGCGGTAGATTTCCGAAACGCCGGCGATGCGGGCGGCGGCGAGAACCGCGGGATTGAGCTTGCCGCCATTGGCCGGCACGACCATGACGATGCGCTCGACGCCGGCGACCTTGGCCGGGATGGCGTTCATCAGCACCGAACTCGGATAGCTCGCCGTACCGCCGGGAACATAAAGGCCGACCGCCTCGATCGCCGTCCAGCGCGAGCCGAGGCCGACGCCCAGCGCATCCTCGTAGATATCGTCCTTCGGCAGTTGCCGGCTGTGGTGCTTTTCGATGCGTTCGGCCGCAAGCTTCAGGGCCTCGATGACGGCCGGCTCGACTTCACCGTAAGCCTTGTCGATTTCGGCGGCGGTGACGGCCAGACCGACGGTCCTCACGTCGATGCCATCGAAACGGGCGGTATAATCGGCAAGGGCTTCGTCGCCGCGCTCCTGCACGTCCGCGATGATACGAGCCACGACGGCATTGACGTCCTGCGAGACCTCGCGCTTGGTCGTCAGGAAGGCCGCAAACCGCGCCTCGAAATCCGCCGCCGAGCGCTCAAGCCAGATTGCCACGTCGTCTTCCTTTCATGTCCGGCCGCAAGGCGGCCAATCCCCCAATAGCCCCCGTCAAGGGGAACCGTGCCTCAGCCGGCTTCCGGATGGAAGGGCTTGCGCGCGGTTTCCCAGGCGCCGCCGATATCGGCGAGCTGGGCCTCCAATACCTCGACCTGAAGCATGATCGATCCGCCGCCGGCAAGCGTCAGCTCGACCCAGCCTTCCGGCCCGTCGCCGTCCCGCTCATAGCGGATGGCGAGCAGCGACAGAACGCCGTCTCTGTCCTTGCGGTCGAAGCCGATCGACCGGACGGCTTTGACGCGCTTGAAGACGACGGCGGCGCGGCGGCGCTCATGCGTCTTCCGTCTCTTGGTTTCTTCTTCCCAGACGAAACGGTTGGCAGCCAGCGTGAACTGCCCGGCCTTCGCCTCGAAGGACATGTCGCCGATCTTGAACACCGCGTCCTGCATGCAGGCGGAGATGACCTTCAGGTCGTCCTCATCCAGTGCCAGAAGCTTCAATTCGCTCATTGCAAGGTTTCCATCGTGTCACTTACCGTTAGCGAAGCACATAGGATGCTGCGGCGCAAACCGCAACAGCACGAGGCGGCCGGGTGCGGAAATGTGGCGGCGGATCAGTCGCTGACCCGCTCGACGGTGGCACCGCAATTGGTGAGCTTTTCTTCCAGCCGCTCGAAACCGCGATCGAGGTGATAGACGCGGCTGACGGTGGTCTCTCCTTCGGCGGCAAGGCCGGCGATGACCAGCGACACCGAAGCGCGAAGATCGGTCGCCATGACCGGCGCGCCGCGCAGCTTCTGGACGCCCTCAATCTTGGCGGTCTGGCCGGAGAGCGAGATCCGCGCGCCGAGGCGGGCCAGCTCCTGCACATGCATGAAGCGGTTTTCGAAAATGGTCTCGGTGATGTGCGAGACGCCGGACGACCGCGTCATCAGCCCCATGAACTGCGCCTGCAGGTCGGTCGGGAAGCCCGGATAGGGATCGGTGACCACGTCGACCGGCTTGATGCCGCCGCCATTGCGCACCACGCGGATGCCCGATGCCGTCTCGGTGACCTCGGCGCCGGCGCGGCGGATCGCTTCAAGCGCGGTATCGAGGAGATGCGCATTGGTGCCTTCGAGCGTGACGTCGCCGCCGGTCATGGCGACCGCCATGGCGTAAGTGCCCGTCTCGATTCGGTCAGGCAGGACGCGGTGGCGTGCGCCGGACAGCGAAGTGACGCCTTCGATCGTGATCGTCGAGGTGCCCTGCCCGGTGATCTTGGCGCCCATGGCATTCAGGCAGTTGGCAAGATCGACGACTTCCGGCTCGCGGGCCGCATTGCCGATCACCGTCGTGCCGCGTGCGAGCGACGCGGCCATCATCATCACATGGGTGGCGCCGACGGACACCTTCGGGAAGGTGTAGCGGGTGCCAACCAGGCCGCCCTTCGGCGCCTTGGCATTGATGTAGCCGCTATCGATTTCCATTTCGGCACCGAGCGCCGTCAGGCCCTCGATGAAGAGGTCGACCGGCCGCGTGCCGATGGCGCAGCCGCCCGGAAGAGAGACGCGGGCCTGGCCTTCGCGGGCGAGCAGCGGGCCGATCACCCAGAAGCTGGCGCGCAT
Source organism: Rhizobium sp. PAMB 3174 (assembly GCF_052908375.1). Lineage (NCBI taxonomy): Bacteria > Pseudomonadati > Pseudomonadota > Alphaproteobacteria > Hyphomicrobiales > Rhizobiaceae > Rhizobium > Rhizobium sp. PAMB 3174. The sequence continues at coordinate 2,962,210 of NZ_CM128608.1, forward strand.
CTTGGACACGAGATCATAGGGCGCGGTCGTATCGACGACGGTGCGGCAGGTGAAATGGATGGTGCGGGAATAAGTCTCGCCCTGGCTTTCGCGGCGGCCATTGACGGCGATGTCGACGCCGTGATTGCCGAGGATGCGCATCAGCTGCTCGACATCAGCCAGATGCGGGACATTCTCGAGTGTCAGCGTATCGCTGGTCAGGAGCGAGGCGATCATGAGCGGCAGTGCAGCGTTCTTGGCGCCCGAGATCGGGATTATTCCGTTAAGCGGATTGCCGCCGATGATCCTGATGCGATCCATGTAAACCTACGGGCCGATTTTCGTGCCCGCCTTTCCTATTCATAAAAGATTGGGATGGGTCTTTAGATGATTAAGTCCGCGCATTCAATTGAAAGCGGCACGGTTGTCCGTCACGATTCGTCCGATTTTACGGCGGGAAGCCCGTCCGTCTCATCGGCATCGCCCGCCCGGCGTGAACGCGCCTGCGTCTTGCGGCGCATCAGGTTTTCCCGCAGCTTTGCCGCCGCGCGCGCCTTGCGCTGCTCCGCCGCCCGCTCGGCCGCGGTTTTCACAGGTTTCTCACCATCGTTCGCATTCTTCGAAGACACGCGCATTCGTCCTCATTCTTCCAATCACGGTCGTCTCCCGACCCGCTTGACGGCCTGTCCTGGCGCCGTTCTAGCGAAATATGCCACCATGCAAAAGCCGCACTGCAGCAATTGTCAAAAGTGGCGACCTGAAGCAAATTTGTCCACCGTTGCGCAATTTGCAGCTTGCGCTCGCCCCAAACCTGTGGCAATAGCCGCCCCGACCGCAAGGAACGAAGCAACCTGCTTCACAATCAGCTGCTATAGCTCAGGGGTAGAGCACTCCCTTGGTAAGGGAGAGGCCGAGAGTTCAAATCTCTCTAGCAGCACCATTTTTGCTGACAAGCTTCCAGACAAAGCCAGAGCTAGTGCCCGCATGGCGGTTCGCTCACCTTGAATGGTGTCCTCCGTCTGCGGCGTGCTACAGCCCCCCACAAACGAAAAAGGGCCGCGCGGATAGCTCCGCGGCGGCCCGGAACAAGCATTGGCGGCCCCGTGCCTTTGCTTATTCGATGGCCAGTTCTCGCATAGATTCTTTAATGGCTGATTAACGAAATGCATCTTGCACGGTCAGAAAGTCGAGGATTTGACCGGGCGGAGGGCGAATGCCCCGTCGGGACATGCCGCGCTAATCGGCGCGGGGCGCCTGCAAACCTGAATTTGTCGCATTTGGGCAAAACTTGATCGAAAACCGGCCAATTGTTGGAATGCGACAGCTTGCGTACCGTGCGGTTCGCCCCTAAGACATGGCGACGATATCCGCGGCTCGGCTGCGGTGACGTCAGGAGCGGTCAGCCGCTTTTCGAGAGGGTTTGGAGGACAACAATCAATGTACATAGGCTCACCCAAGGAGACCTTTGCCGGGGAGTCGCGCGTTGCGATGACACCGGACAGTGCCAGGCAGCTGCAGAAGCTCGGCTATGAGTGCGTGATCGAGACCGGCGCGGGCAAAGCCGCCGGCTTTTCCGACGAGACCTACGCCAATGCCGGCGTGACCGTCGTCGAGAACGCCGAAGCGCTTTTCGCGAAGGCGGACGTCATCGCCAAGGTGCGGCCGCCGGAGACGAATGAAGTCGCCCGCCTTTCCGCCGGCAAGACATTGATTTCCTTCTTCTACCCGGCACAGAACAAGGATCTCCTGGACGCCGCTTCCGCAACCGGCGCGAACGTTATCGCCATGGACATGGTGCCGCGCATCTCGCGCGCCCAGAAGATGGACGCGCTTTCGTCGATGGCCAACATCGCCGGCTACCGCGCCGTGATCGAGGCCGGCAACAATTTCGGCCGCTTCTTCACCGGCCAGGTGACTGCCGCCGGCAAGATCCCGCCGGCCAAGGTTCTGGTTATCGGCGCCGGCGTCGCCGGTCTTGCCGCCGTCGGCACCAGCGTTTCGCTCGGCGCCATCACCTATGCCTTCGACGTTCGCCCGGAAGTGGCCGAGCAGATCGAATCCATGGGCGCCCAGTTCGTCTTCCTGGATTTCGAAGGCCCGGCCCAGGACGGTGCGGCGACGGGCGGCTATGCAGCCCCCTCCTCGCCGGAATTCCGCGAAGCACAGCTGAAGAAGTTCCGCGAGATCGCGCCCGAGATCGACATCGTCATCACCACGGCGCTGATCCCCGGCCGCGACGCGCCGAAGCTCTGGCTCGCCGACATGGTCGCCGCCATGAAGCCCGGTTCGGTCGTCGTCGACCTTGCCGCCGAACGCGGTGGCAATTGCGACCTGACCGTCGCCGACCAGAAGGTGGTTTCCGAGAACGGCGTCACCGTCATCGGCTACACGGACTTCCCGAGCCGCATGGCCGCGCAGTCGTCGACGCTCTATTCCACCAATATCCGCCACATGATGACGGACCTGACACCGGCCAAGGACGGCAAGCTCGTCCACAACATGGAAGACGACGTCATCCGTGGAGCGACGGTCGCCTACCAGGGTGAGATCACCTTCCCGCCGCCGCCGCCGAAGATCCAGGCGATCGCCGCGCAGAAGCCGAAGGAGAAGGCCAAGGAGCTGACGCCCGAGGAAAAGCGCGCGGCCGAAACAGCCGCCTTCAAGAAGGCAACGCGCCAGCAGGTGAGCCTCCTGGTCGTCGGTGGTGCGCTGATCCTTCTCGCCGGTTATTTCGCGCCGGCAAGCTTCATGTCGCACTTCATCGTCTTCGTGCTCTCCTGCTTCGTCGGCTTCCAGGTGATCTGGAACGTGTCGCATTCGCTGCACACGCCGCTGATGGCGGTCACGAACGCCATCTCCTCCATCATCATTCTCGGCGCGCTGATGCAGATCGGCTCGGGAAGCGTGCTGGTGGCGGTGCTCGGCGCGCTCTCCGTCTTCATGGCGGGGATCAATATTTTCGGTGGCTTCATGGTCACCCGGCGCATGCTCGCCATGTTCCAGAAGTCGTGATGGGGAGGGCTTGAGCCATGGAATACGGATTTACCACGGCGGCCTATGTGGTCGCAGCCGTCCTCTTCATCCAGTCGCTGGGCGGACTTTCGGGACAGGAAAGCGCCAAGCGCGCCGTCTGGTACGGCATTGTCGGCATGGGCCTCGCAGTTCTCGCGACGCTTTATGGTCCGGGGGCGGGCAATTGGCTGCTGTCGCTGATCATGATCGTCATCGGCGGCGCGATCGGCTGGGTTGTGGCGCAGCGCGTTCAGATGACGGAAATGCCGCAGCTCGTCGCCGCCATGCATTCGCTCGTCGGCCTCGCCGCGGTGCTGATCGGCTTCAACACGCATATCGAGCTCATCCGCCTTGCCGGCATGGATGAGACGGCCCGCCATGCGCTCACCGGCTTTGCCGCCGTCATCGCGCACAAGAGCCCAGTCGAAATCAACATCCTGCGCGTCGAGACCTTCCTAGGCATCTTCATCGGCGCCGTGACCTTCACCGGCTCGGTCATCGCCTTCGGCAAGCTTGCCGGCAAGGTGGATGGCAAGGCGAAGAAGCTGCCGGGCGGCCATGCCCTGAATGCGGCCGCGGCGATCCTCTCCCTCGTCATGCTGTTCGTCTATCTCTCGTCCGGCTCGACGCTGGCGATCGTCGTCGTGACGCTCGCCGCCCTGTTCATCGGCTACCACCTGATCATGGGTATCGGCGGCGCGGACATGCCGGTCGTCGTCTCGATGCTGAACTCGTATTCGGGCTGGGCGGCGGCGGCCATCGGCTTCTCGCTGTCGAACGACCTGTTGATCGTCGTCGGCGCGCTGGTCGGCTCGTCGGGCGCCATCCTGTCCTACATCATGTGCAAGGCCATGAACCGCTCCTTTATCTCGGTCATCCTCGGCGGCTTCGGCGGCTCGAAAGGTCCGGCGATGGAAGTCGAGGGCGAGCAGATCGCCATCGATGCCGAAGGGGTCGCAGCGGCGCTCAACGATGCCGACAGCATCATCATCGTTCCGGGTTACGGCATGGCCGTCGCCCAGGCCCAGGGCGCGGTCTCCGACCTTACCCGCAAGCTGCGCGCGAGCGGCAAGGAGGTTCGCTTCGCGATCCACCCGGTCGCCGGACGCCTGCCCGGCCACATGAACGTGCTGCTGGCGGAAGCCAAGGTCCCCTACGACATCGTTATGGAAATGGACGAGATCAACGAGGACTTCCCGCAGACCGACGTCGTCATCGTCATCGGCTCGAACGACATCGTCAATCCGGCCGCACAGGAAGACCCGAATTCGCCGATCGCCGGCATGCCGGTTCTGGAAGTGTGGAAGGCCAAGCAGGTGTTCGTGTCGAAGCGCGGCCAGGGTACCGGCTATTCCGGCATCGAAAACCCGCTGTTCTACAAGGACAACACCCGCATGTTCTACGGTGATGCCCGGGATTCGATCAGCAAGCTGGTCAATCTGATCGACTGATGAGCCCGCCAATTGCAGGTCGCTTTCGGCGCCCCGGTCCTCGTGACCGGGGCGTTTTCGGTTTGCGCCTTGATTTTTACATATTGTTTTTCATATGTATATTCAGTTCCGCTCCCAGACCAAAGGAAAGACCCCATGAGCATCCGGTCGATCGATAACAGTTTTGCCGTCACAGGCCAGATCAAGCAGGCCGATATTCCCGCCATCGCCGAAGCAGGCTACGTCGCCATCGTCTGCATGCGTCCCGACCGCGAAGGTTTCTTCCAGCCGGCCTTCGACGAGATCCGGGCCGCCGCAGAAGCCCGCAACCTGAAGGCCCATTATCTGCCGGTCGTGCCGGGCTCGATGCCGGTCGACGCGGCGAAGCAGTTGAAACAGATTCTCCGCGAGGCCGAAGGACCGGTGCTGGCCTATTGCGCCTCCGGCAATCGCTGCACCATGGTCTATCAGCTGGCCCAGCAGGCAGGCGGCTGAGCCGCCTGACAGCCCCGCAGCACAGGTTCGGTCAAGTTTGGTTTTCTAGACAGGACGTGATGAACTGGGGCGCCGTGTCCGGACGGCGATGATGAGCCATGCCGAAGCTTTCGATCTGCATACCCGTCGAACCGGGCTATTCTCCGCCGCTTCACCTTGTCCAGAGCCTGCTTGCAAAGCCCGATGCCGACCTCGAAATCATCGTTGCCCCCTACATGGATAGCTGCGATGCGGCCGTCGAGCTGCACGACATTGCCGCCCGCGACCCGCGCCTCGTCATCCTGCCGAGCGCACCGGAGAACATTTCCGCGGCCAATCTGTGGATCGGCACGGTGGCGGCGGTCACCGGCGAATGGCTGACACTGGTCAGGCCCGGCGACATGATCGAGCCGGATCTCGCCGATGTGCTTGCCTATCTCGATCGGGCGCTTCCTGGAACCGACGCGCTTGGCTGGAACAGTTTCCAGATCGACGCCAGCCACCCGCGCGATGTGGCGGCATCGATCGCCATCCCCCGTCAGCACCATATTACGGCGATGGACAAAACGCCGATGCTGCAGGCGTTCTTCCTGTGGGCCGGCGCGCATGATACGCCCACCATGCCCTTCGGCCTGTTCCATGGCGCGATCAAACGGACACTGCTCGAGACCATTCTCGCCAATTCGGGACCATTGAGCTGGCTCACTCCGCTTCCGCAATATGAATGGTCTGCCCGTGTGCTGATGTTCTCCGAGCAGATGGCGCTCAGCTACCGGCCGCTTTCGGCTGTCGACTTCAGACCCTATCAGCCGCTGGCCATACCCTCGCCGCTCGAAGGCTTTCCCTTCAATGCCGGCATCGGCGTGACGGCGGCGATCGCCGACATCCAGGCGCGGCTGCTCACCGATCTCGGCAGCCCCTGGAATGGCTTCGGCGAGGACTTCATCCGCGCCTGCCTGATCGACTGCATGAAGACCCATGACCGGGCCGCGTTCGACGTGAAGGTGGCGGCGTATCGCGAGGCTCTCGCCCGTTGTGGCGACGGGCGTTTCGCCCAGGCCTTCGCGCCCGAATACAACCCCATGCCGAGGCCAGACAGGCGACGGGGCGTGCAGGGACAGGTTCTGCTCGCCGACCGCTTCCTCGGCAATGCCGTCACCGCGCAGGAATTCTATGCAGCGGCCAACGGCGTTCTCTCGGCGATCAAGGTGGTCACCGGCAAGGCACTTACGCCGCGCGAGGAACAGGCGTTTCTCGACGTCGGCTGAAAGTCCTCATCAAATCTGCAGATTGGGAACACCGACGATTGCCGGCGGATCGGCGGGATGCGGCGGCGCCGTACCGAACTCCAGCAGGTCGCGTCGGCCGTATTCGTCGGCAATGCGTTCCGCCATCTGCCGGATCGTCACCGGACGACCGGAACAGATGTTGACAGGTCCGGGCTGGCCGCTCTCGACCACGCGGGCGATCATGCGACCCGCCTCCGCAACATCGAGGAAGTCCCGGATCTGCGTTCCGGCCGAAAGCTTCGCGACCTCGCCGGCCTCCAGCTGCGCCCGCAGGTAGGGCACCAGTCGACCCGGACTCTCGTGCTCGCCATAGAGATGAAACAGGCGGCACCACGAGAAGGCTGTCCCGTTAGCGGCGAAATAGTGCTGGAGCATCTGATATAGGCCGAGCTTCGCGGCAGAATAGACATTCGACGGCTCCAGCGGCGCCGTCACCTCCAGATGCTCCGAGGGCAACCGGTATTCCATGCAGGTGCCGACGCCCACGAAATGCCTCACGCCCGCGTCCACTGCGCCCTGCGCGAGCGTCAGGCTGCCGGATACGCAATCGAAGTTGACCGGCGAGGAATAGAACTGCCCGGGCACCACATGCCAGGCGGCATGAACGACGACTTCGACGCCATCACAGGCTTTTTGCCACCACTCCAGGCTTTCGGCAAAGAGATCCGCGGTCTCGACCACGCGGGCTGAAGCCGCGATCCCGGCGATGCGGGCACTGCTGTCGGGCCGCAGGACGAGGACCAGCTCGTGGCCCTGAGCCTGGAGCGCGGCTGCGACCTGCCGTCCGACAAAACCCGATCCGCCCGTCAACAGAATGCGCGCCATGAATGCTCCCGATGGATTAGTTCGTGGGAAAACTAACCGCAGCGCTCGCCAAAGGAAACCCGCTTCGCATAGAGTGTCGGCAAGGGAATCAGGACGCCGAGGGAAACATGGATCCGATCGAAGAATTCCGCCAGTCGGTTGCCAAGAGCATCGAAGAGATCGGGAACGACCGGGACTTTCTTGGTCTCTCCAACATCTGGATGCGCGAATCCGTCCGTCATCGCTATCCCTACAACTTCTCCTGGCTCGGCCGTCCGGTGATCCAGATCCCGCAGGATCTCTACGCCACCCAGGAACTCGTCTGGGCCTGCCGTCCGGATCTCATCATCGAGACCGGCATCGCCCATGGCGGTTCGCTGATCATGAGCGCTTCCATGCTCGCCATGCTCGACTACTGCGACGCCGTCGAACAGGGCACGACGCTCGATCCGAAGGCATCGAAGCGCAAGGTCATCGGCGTCGACATCGACATCCGCGCCCACAACCGCAAGGCAATCGAGGCGCATCCGCTGAGCCACAAGATCCAGATGTTCCAGGGCTCGTCCATCGCTCAGGAGATCGTTGACCAGGTGAAGGCGGCGGCCGAAGGCTACGAGCGGGTGATGGTCTTCCTCGATTCCAACCACACCCACGACCACGTGCTGGAAGAGCTGGAGCACTACGCACCGCTGACGACCAAGGGCTCCTATTGCGTCGTGTGGGATACGGTGGTCGAGGACTATCCCGACGAACTGTCGCCGAACAGGCCCTGGGGCAAGGGCGACAATCCGAAGACCGCCGTCTGGGAATACATGAAGCGCGTTGCTAACGAAGGCCGGACAGCCGCCGACGGCAGCCCGCTCAACTTCGAGATCGACAAGACGATCGAGCACAAGATCGTCTTCTCCGCCGGGCCGGACGGCTTCCTGAAGCGGGTCTGACCGACCCGCTTCCCGGCCGATACAGCGTCAGGCGCGGCGGGCGCGCTGCTCCTGCGTGAGTGCATCCCAGAAGAACTTCAGCCCGCCCTCCGGGACTTCCATCTGGTCAGCCGGGCGCACCAGAGCGCGGATGACGTCGAATATACCGGCGGCGGAATCCGTGCCGGCAATGTCCTGGTCGATGTAGAAGCCATTCTCGGTGAAGCCCGACGTCACGACGAATTCCGGGCTGACCTGCGGCTTGAATTTCGGCGCGAAGTGCGCGGCATATTTGCCGCCCTTCCAGGCCTTGAACGCAGCCGCGTAGGCGCTCACCGCCAGATCGAACATCTCGCGATCCTGGTACTTTTCTACATCCTTCGCAGCCGCCTTGGCGAAGTTGATCTCCCAGCCGTTATGCGGGCGCTTGTAGGTTTCCTTGAACCAGTGCTGTGTCTCGAGAATGGTCGCCGAGGTTCCGAGCATGCTCTTGAACGGAAAGCCGCCCAACCCGTCGGTGGTCAGATAGTCCCGTCCGGCCTCCGCGATGAAGACCTCCGTCTTTTTCCTGAAGTCCGAGAAGTCGACGCAGCCGTTGGAGTTGCTCTTCGGGCAGCTGCCCATGACCGAAAACGGACGCCGGCTGAAGGCGAAGTTGTCGGCAATCGCGATCACCTTGAAGGCATTGTCGTAATCGACCACCGGATGCTCGAAATAGCGGCCGCCAAAGGTGGCCTTGATCCGGTCCATGAGCCTGCGCGAAATCGCCGAATGATAGACGGAAAAGCCGGCGGATGGCGTATGCGTCGCGCCGTTCCAGCCGAACATGCGCCGCTGCAGCTCGTCGCGCGGATATTTGACGACATAGGCCTCTGCCGGCACGAAGACACCGATCTTCCCACGGCTTTCCGACGGCCACATATAGGCGGTGGAGCTCCAGCAGAGAGCGTCGATGGTCGGATCGTTCTCTGCAAGCTTTGCGGCCAGCTCGGCGAAGTCCGGGTCGGCATAGTCGTCGTCGCCGATGAAGGTGATCCAGTCGCCGGTGGCCGCCTCCATGGTCCGTTCCCAGTTGTCGACCATCGCCAGCGTCCGGTCTTCCGACGGCAGATAGACGATGCGCGGGTCGCCGGCATAGGCCTGCATGAACGTGTTCATGATCTCCGGCTCGTCCGAATTGTCGGCGAGGACGAACTGCACGTCGGTGCGCTCGCTCTTCGCCAGCGCGGCAATCAGGTTCTGGAAATAGAACTGGCGGTTCCGCGAGGGAACACAGATCGAATATCTCGGCGTCGTCATCGTCTGTTTTCCTCTGTCTTTCTTACGTCTTGTTGTGCGAGCAGGCCTTGGCCGGTGCTTTCACGCGATCGTCCGCTTCCACTTTGGTGGCGTCCAATTCCGGGCGCTTCACCCATGCACCGTCAGTTCCGGCACCGCCGTCACAAACCTCCCACCCCAGTCTTTGATATACGAAAGCTGGTTCTCGATTTCGGTCTTGAGATTCCATGGCAGGATGACCACCCTTTCAGGTTTGCGTGCCTTGAGCACATCTTCGGAGACGATCGGAATCCGGCTGCCGGGCATGAACATGTCCTGCTTGGCGGGATTGCGATCGACGACGAACGGCAGCAAGTCCGGCTTGATGCCTGCGAAATTCATCAGCGTGTTGCCCTTGGCGGCAGCGCCGTAGGCGGCAACCGTCAGGCCCTGGCGCTGGCAGTCGATCAGGAAGGACAGGAAATCATTGCGCACGCGCTGGGCCTGCTCCTGGAAGCCGGCATAGTAGCCCATGCCGCGCATGCCGGCCTTTTCTTCCGCCGCCAGCATGGCCGCGACATTCGGAGAGACCGGTCGGGCAACACCGTCAGACCGGCAGGCGAAGACCCGCAGGCTGCCGCCATGCCAGGGCGTGGTCTCGACGTCGAAGACAGTCAGGCCGTTCTTTTCGAAGATACCGACGACCGCCGTCAGCGAGAGGTAGGAATAGTGTTCGTGATAAGCCGTATCGAACTGGCTCTCGGCGACCATGTTGAGGAGATGCGGGAATTCGAAGGTGGAGACGCCGGTCGGCTTCAGGATGCGGGCGAAGCCGGAGACGAAGTCATTGATGTCCGGGACATGCGCCAGCACATTATTGGCGGCCGTCAGGTCGGCCTGCCAGCCGTCGGCCGCAAGCTTTTCGGCCAGAGGCACGCCGAAGAATTCCTCGACGATCTCGATGCCTTTCTTGCGGGCGGCGGCAGCCGTGCTCGATGTCGGCTCGACGCCCAGGCAGGCGATGCCCTTTTCCTTGACATATTGCAGGAGGTAGCCGTCATTGGCGGCAACCTCGACGACCCTCGACTGCGGCCCCAGATCGAAGCGCGACGCCATGGCCTCGACATAGGATTTGGCGTGCGCCAGCCAGGACGTGGAGAAAGAGGAGAAATAGGCGTAGTTTTCCGAGAAGAAGACCTCGCGACCGGCGAAATCCTCGGTCTGGACGAGGAGGCATGCCTCGCAGACGCGGATGACCAGCGGATACCAGGACTCAGGTTCTCCGAGCCCCGCCTTGGTCACATAAGAATTAGACGGCGGGGCCGTGCCGAGATCCAGGAATGGCGACAGGCTTTCAGACCCGCAATGGCGGCACTTCATACGATCACTCCCTGAAACTCGGGCCCAAGCGGCGGATGGCCCGCATCGCGCGGCGACAGATTGCGGATCGGCAGCGGCCAGTCGATGCCAAGTGCCGCGTCCCGGCAGTCGAGACCGCCTTCGGCTTCCGCGCTGTAGGCGGCGGAATGCAGGTAGACCATGCGCACGTCATCGCTCAGCGTCTGGAACCCGTGGGCAAAGCCGCGCGGGATCATGAGCGAACGGGCGTTTTCCTCCGACAGTTCGACGGCATGGTGTTTCAGAAACGTCGGCGAGCCGCGGCGAATGTCGACGACGACATCGAGGACCGCGCCGCGCGTGCAGGTGACGATCTTGATCTCCGCATGCGGCGGATTCTGATAATGCATGCCGCGCACCGTACCGGCCTCGGTTGTGCCGGTCTCGTTGACCTGGGCCACCGGGCCATCCCAGCCGCACTCGGCCAGTTCATCGGCGCAGAAGAGCCGGGTCAGATAGCCGCGCTCGTCGCCGAGCCGCTTGCGCTCCAGCACAAGCAGTCCCTCCAGCGGCGTCTTGGTGACTGCGAACCGGCCTGCCATCGCCTACCAGTTCTTCCAGGGCGCTTTGCCGCTTGCCCACATGGCTTCCAGCTGGTTCTTGTCGCGCAGCGTGTCCATCGGCTGCCAGAAACCGTGATGGAAGAAGGCCTTCAGCTCGCCGTCGCTGGCGAGGCTCATCAGCGGTTCGGATTCCCAGGGCTGATGATCGCCCTCGATGCGGTCGATGACCTTGGGCGAGAGGACGAAGAAGCCGCCATTGATGAAGCCGCCCTCGCCTTCCGGCTTTTCGACAAAGCCGTCGACGCTGTCGCCGTCGAGCTTCAGCGCGCCGTAGCGGGCGGGCGGGCGGACGGCGGTCACCGTCGCCAGCCGGCCGTGGCTCTTGTGGAAACGGATCGTCTCGGCGATGTCGACGTCGCTGACGCCGTCGCCATAGGTGAAGCAGAAGGCCTCCTCGCCTTCCAGATAGGAGGCGACGCGCTTCAGGCGGCCGCCGGTCATGGTTTCCTCGCCGGTATTGACCAGCGTCACCCGCCAGTTCTCCGCATATTTGCGGTGGAACTGCAGCTGGTTGCGCTCCAGGTCGAAGGTGATGTCCGACATGTGCAGGCCGTAATTGGCGAAATATTCCTTGATCACATAGCCGCGAAAGCCGCAGCAGATGATGAAGTCGCTGATGCCATAGCCATGGTAGAGCTTCATGATGTGCCAGAGGATCGGCCGGCCGCCGATCTCGACCATGGGCTTCGGGCGCAGATGCGTTTCTTCGGAGATGCGTGTGCCGAGCCCGCCGGCGAGAATGACCGCCTTCATGCCCTGCTCCCGGACCGGACGCCGCATGCCGGCATCAGCCCGTCAATTCGTCTTGCAATTTCCAACGCAGACATGCCCCATCGCCCGGTCGATACAGTTTTCCGGTATCGACCTTAAGCAATGAAGCTGTTGTCAAACTGGATGCCGGTCCGGCACCCCCGTCAGAGCTTTGAGATGTAGTCCGCCAGCCGTGCGCCGGCTTCGCGGATATGATCCGGATTGCGCAGGAAGCAGGCGCGCAGGAAGCTTTCGCCGCCGGCGCCGAACGCCGTGCCCGGTGCCAGGCCGACGCCCGTCTTGTCGACGATGTCGATGGCGGCGGCGCGCACGTCCTTGATGCCGTCGAACTTCAGGAAGGCATAGAAGGCGCCCTCAGGCTTCAGTGTCTGCACCCGGTTTGTGGCAATCAGCGTATCGCAGAGAAGATCGCGGCAGACCGTCGCCCGCTCGATATTGGAGCGGATGAAGTCGTCGCCCTTATTCAGGGCTGCGACAGCGCCACGCTGCATGAAGGGCGCGACGCCCGAGGTGGAATACTGGATCAGGTTTTCCAGGACCTGGCCGATTTCCGGCGGTGCGACGATCCAGCCGACACGCCAGCCGGTCATGCACCAGTTCTTGGAGAAGGAATTGACGAAGACGATCCGGTCTTCCGGATCCATCACATCGAGGAAGGACGGCGCTCGGCCGCCGGCGTAGAAGAACAGCGCGTAGATTTCGTCCGCCATGATCCAGAGGCCATGCTTGCGGGCCAGCGCCAGAATGTTGCGCAGGTCTTCTTCGCTCGCCGCCCAGCCGGTCGGGTTCGACGGCGTATTGACGAAAATCGCACGGGTGCGCGGCGTGATCGCTGCCTCGACCTGGGCGAGATCGACGGACCAGCGGCCGTCGCCGAAATGCAGGGGCACGCCGACCGCCTTTGCGCCGGAGACCGTGAGTGCGGCGGCGATGTTGGGCCATGCCGGTGTGAAATACAGCATTTCGTCGCCCGGCGAGGTCAACGCCTCGACGCAGAGCTTGATGGCCTGCATGCCGGAGCCGGTTGCGAAGAAATGTTGCGGGCCGAGGTTGGTGCCGAAATGGCGGCCGTAATAATCGGCGAGCGCCTGGCGCAGTTCGGGGATGCCGCGTTGCCAGGTGTAGAAGGTTTCCCCGGCTTTCAGGGCTGCGGCAGCCGCATCCGAAATGAAGTCCGGCGTCGGCAGATCGCCCTCGCCAACCCAGAGGGGGATGAGGCCATCGCGGCCGCGGGCATAATTGACCACTTCGACGATGCCGCTCTGCGGAGCGGCAAGGGAGCGAGGGCTGAGGCTTTCAAGAAAGGTCATGCATTCACCACAATAGCAAAGGGCGTCCAGGTCAGTGTGAACGCCCTTTTATCCGAGCAGGAAGGGGAAATCCCATTCCATTGTTTGAGGCACCAATCGATTCCGGTGATGCGCCAAAGCGCGCCGGCCGCGTCAGTCCTTCTTGAGCAGGTCGCGGATTTCCGTCAGCAACTGAACGTCTGCCGGCGGCGGCGCAGCCGGGGCCGGCTTCTGTTCTTCCTTGATGCGGATCCGGTTCACGAACTTGACCATCAGGAAGATGATCCAGGCAAGAATGATGAAGTTGAGGACGACCGTGATGAAGTTGCCGTAGGCGAAAACCGCTCCCTGTTCCCTGGCGGCGGTCAGCGTCGTCGCATTGACGTTGGCGCTCAACGGCAAGAAATAGTTCGAAAAGTCGATGCCGCCCGTGATGGCACCGATGATCGGCATGATGATATCGTCGACAAGCGAAGATACGATCTTGCCGAATGCGCCGCCGATGATGACGCCGACGGCGAGATCCATGACATTGCCGCGGGCAATGAATGATTTGAATTCGTCGAGCATGCTGCCTCCTGCCCGCTTGTCCCCACCCGTCGCACCGGCGGGACAGCGGGTCGTCCAGCCGGTCGAGATCAGCGCCATGCGCAATTCGTTCAACCGAAGATATTGGAAGAACGGGGAAGGTCAATGTGGCGGCAGAGAGAATCTTCAATCTCAAACAGTTACGGAAGGGTCGAACAAATACCGGCGGTGGCTTTCCTTTCACGGGAAGCCGCCTAAGTTGACCCCAACGATGAAAACAAAAAAAGAGGAAGGCCTCATGATGCGAGTCGTTGAATACAAAACCTATGGCAACCCTTCCGAGGTTCTGACGGCCGGCGAGCGCTCTATGCCCGAACCTGCGGCCGGAGAAATCCGGGTGAAGATGCGGCTCTCGCCCATCCACAATCATGATCTGTGGACCGTTCGCGGCGAGTATGGCGTCAAGCCGGAACTGCCGGCGGTCGGCGGCACGGAGGCGATGGGTATCGTTGATGCCCTTGGCGAAGGCGTGACCCAACTGAAGATCGGCCAGAGGGTCATGGGTGCCGGGCTCACCGAAAGCTGGGCGGAGTATTTCGTCATGCCTGCCGCCCGCGCGGTGCCGCTGCCGGATTCGGTCAGCGACGAGATCGGCTGCCAGCTTGTCGCCATGCCGATCAGCTCGGTCATGGCGATCGAGGACCTTCATCTCGAGAAGGGAGACTGGCTGATCCAGAACGCGGCGACCGGCGCCGTCGGCAAGACGGTGGCGATGATCTGCCAGTCGCGCGGCATCAACGTGATCAACATCGTGCGCCGCAAGGAAGGCATCGCCGAACTGGCGGAACTCGGCATCGACAAGACCGTGTCGACCAGCGACACCGACTGGATGGATCAGGTGCGCGCGATTGCCGGCGAGGCCTCGATCAAGGCGGCAATCGACTCGGTCGGCGGCAAGGAAAGCGGACAGCTGATGAAGCTTCTCGGCGAAGGCGGCACGCTGATGACCTTCGGCACGATGAGCGGCGGCGCCATGGAGATCGGTTCCGGCGACGTCATCTTCAAGCAGGCGACGGTGACCGGCTTCTGGGCGGCAAAGCGCAGCGCCCGTACCAAGCCGGAGGAGTTTGCTGCAATGGTCGGCGAGCTTCTGACGCTGGCGGCCAGGGGTGAGTTGAAGCTGCCGGTCGAGGAAACCTTCGACCTGACGGAGGGTGCGGCTGCCGCCAAGGCGAGCATGGTTCCCGGCCGCAAGGGCAAGGTCGTGTTCAAAGGCTGACTGAAAACACGACGGCTCCGGCGTTGACGCCGGAGCCGTTCTTTGTCGATCCGTGAGCTATCTCAGTGCGCGGGCTTGATGAACGTGCCGTTCTGCAGTTCGCGCATGGCCTGCATCAGTTCCTCGCGCGTGTTCATGACGATCGGCCCGTGCCAGGCGACCGGCTCCTGGATCGGCTTGCCGGACACCAGCAGGAAGCGGATGCCCTTCTCGCCGGCCTGGACCGTGACTTCGTCACCGGTGTCGAACACCACAAGGGTTCGGTTTCCGGACATGTCGCGGATATTCAGCTCCTCGCCCTGGAACTCCTTCTCCACCTTGACGCCGAACGGCTTCGAGGCATCGCGGAAAGTGCCTGAACCGGCAAAGATGTAGGCGAAGGCCGAGCGATAGGTATCGATCGGGAAGGTCTTGCGCTTGCCCGGCGGCACGGAGATGTCGAGGTAGACGGGTTCGGCGGCGATGCCGTCGACCGGACCCTGCTTGCCCCAGAAATCGCCGGTGATCACCCGGACGGCCGTGCCGTCGTCATCGATAACGACGGGGATCTCGGCGCCCTTGATGTCCTGATAGCGCGGCGCGGTCATCTTCAGGGACGACGGCAGGTTTGCCCACAGCTGGAAGCCGTGCATCTTGCCGGCGAAATCGCCCTTCGGCATTTCCTGGTGCATGATGCCGGAACCCGCCGTCATCCACTGGACGTCGCCGGCGCCGAGCGTACCGGTGTTGCCGAGGCTGTCGCCGTGCTCGACGGTGCCGGCCAGCACATAGGTGATCGTCTCGATGCCGCGATGCGGATGCCACGGGAAACCGCGGATGAAATCCTCCGGACGGTCGTTGCGGAAGTCGTCCATCATCAGGAAAGGGTCGGTCATCGACGGATCGCCGAAGCCGAAGACGCGGTGCAGTTTGACGCCGGCGCCTTCCATGGCGGGCACGGCGACGCTTTCATGCTTTACGGGGCGGATAGACATATCTCATCTCCTCGCTGTTTTCCAAGTTGACGCCAATATAGCGACGATTGGTCTCCAGCGCAGGAGGGTCACCAAGGACGGACTGTTCACAATTCATGCGGGAAAGGCTTGCGGGCCATTTTCACCCGCAATCGCGCCACAATGCGCGCCTACGCAAGCTTGGGGCATTGAATCGCCCTTAAACATTTTCGCGCTATCGTTTCAGAACAGGCCATATTCGCCATCTTATTTGGAGACATCAATTCATGTGTCGCTGGGCAGCCTATCGGGGGGAACCCCTCTATCTGGAAGAAATCGTTTCCTCGCCCGCGCATTCGCTGATCGAACAGTCCCACCACGCGACACAGGCGAAAACGGCGACCAATGGCGACGGCTTCGGCGTTGCCTGGTACGGCGACCATCCCGAGCCCGGCCGCTTCCGCGACATTCTTCCGGCCTGGTCCGACTGCAACCTGAAAAGCATTGCCCGGCAGATCCGCTCGCCGCTTTTTCTCGCCCATGTCCGGGCCTCGACGACCGGCGGCACGCAGCGCGTCAATTGCCATCCATTCGTCAACGGACGCTGGTCCTTCATGCACAACGGCCAGATCGGCGGGTTCGATCGCCTGCGCCGCAAGCTCGAGACCGCGCTGGACGACGAACTCTACTGTGCCCGCGCCGGCTCCACCGATTCGGAACTCCTGTTCCTGCTGGCGATGCAGTTCGGGCTGCAGAACGATCCGCTGGCGGCCATAAGCGATGCGATCACTCTTGTCGAGCAGCAGTCGATGGCGCTGATCGGCGAGGCGCTCGTGCGGTTCACCGCGGCATTTTCGGATGGCAAGAGCCTCTATGCGGTGCGCTATGCGACCGACCAGAAGGCGCCGACGCTCTATGCCGCCCCAATGGCCGGCGGCAAGGGCTACTGCCTCGTATCGGAGCCGCTGAACGACGAAGCCGACACCTGGATGGAAATCCCCGGCGGCAGCGCGGTCATCGTCAATGAGCACGGCATCGACGTCGCCGTGTTCGAGCCTGCCGGCATTCCGCAGGCCGTCATGCCGGCCGTGGCGATGAAGCAGTAGGCCTTTACGCCAGCCGGTCGGCAATCATGGCGGCAAGACGTGCCGCCACCTCTTCCTTGGAGAGATCCGGCCAGGCATCCACGCCGCCCGCCGATATGATCTTCACGCTGTTGCGCGTACCGCCCATGATGCCGGTTTCCGGCGAGACGTCGTTGGCGACGATGAAATCCGCCCCCTTGCGCTCCAGCTTCGCCCGGCCGTTCGTCTCGACGTCCTGCGTTTCCGCGGCAAAGCCGACGACGATCGCCGGCCTTCTGGCGTGATGGCCGACCGTCTTCAGGATATCCGGGTTTTCGGTGAGCTGCAGCGCCGGCGGAGCGTCACCCGCCTTCTTCTTGATCTTCTCGTCCGCCGAGGCCGCAACCCGCCAGTCGGCGACGGCAGCGACCATCACGGCGATATCGGCAGGGAGTGCCGCCTCCACCGCTTGAAGCATCTCGCGCGCCGTTTCCACATGCTGCGTCTTCACGCCGGGCGGATCGGCTATCGTCACCGGCCCGGACACGAGCGTCACCTCTGCCCCCAGCGCTGCAAGAGCGGCGGCGATGGCATGGCCCTGACGGCCCGAGGAGCGGTTGGCGATATAGCGCACGGGATCGATCGGCTCATGGGTCGGGCCGGAGGTGACGATGGCCGTCTTGCCGGATAGCGGCTTCGGTACACCGTCGAGCAGCGCCTCCACCGCGGCGACGATCTCCAGCGGTTCGGCCATGCGGCCAAGACCCGCCTCGCCGCTCTCGGCCATCTCGCCCTTCATCGGACCGACGAAGCGGATGCCGTCGCCTTTCAGCGTTTCGACATTGCGCGCCGTCGCCCTATTCGCCCACATTTTCGGGTTCATGGCAGGCGCCACGAGAATCGGACGATCGGCGGCCAGCAGCACGGCGGAGGCAAGATCATTTGCAAGCCCGTTCGCCATCTTCGCCATCAGGTCGGCGGTGGCGGGGGCGACGAGGATCAGGTCGCATTCGCGCGCCAGCCGGATATGGCCGACGTCCTGTTCTTCCTCGCGCGAAAAGAGTTCGGTGAAGACCTTGCCACCCGAGAGCGCCCCGACCGCAAGCGGCGTCACGAATTCCTCCGCCCCCTTGGTCATCACCGGACGGACGGACGCGCCACGTTCGCGCAACCGGCGGATCAGGTCGAGGCTCTTGTAAGCCGCGATGCCGCCGGAGATGATCAGGAGAATGCGCTTGTCTTTCAATGTCATGCCCGGCCCTTGATACTCGCCGTTACTCATGAGGCGCAAACTAAGGGTTAGACGGCAAAGATGCAATTGGTCCCCAGACGTAGAAAGGGCCGCACGCGGCGGCCCTTTCGAAGCTGTATCCGGATTGGCGCCCCTCAAGCCGCCTTCGCCTCGTCCCCATAGGGATTGAAGCGGCCGTAGAAGGTCTCGCCCTTTTCCGCCATTTCGAGAAGCAGCGGTGTCGGACGGAAGTGGTCGCCATATTCGGCGGCGAGCTTCTCGCAAAGCGCGACGAAATTCTTCACGCCCATGCCGTCGATATAGGACAGCGTACCGCCGGTGTAGGGCGCGAAACCGAAACCGAGGATCGAGCCGACATCGGCTTCGCGCGGGTCGGTGACGATGCCCTCTTCCATGGTACGGGCGGCCTCCAGAGCGATGGTCGCCAGCAGGCGCTGCTTCAATACGTTGACATCAACGTCACTTGCAGCCTTCTGCGGATAAAGCTCCTTCAGACCCGGCCAGAGGAACTTCTTGGCCGGCTTTTCCGGATACTCGTAGAAGCCCGCCTTGCTCTTGCGGCCAAGACGGCCGAGCACGTCGACCATCTTTTCAACGAGCGCCATGTGCTCCGGCTTGACCGATGCCGGACCGAGGTCGGCGATCGAAGCCTTCATGATCTTGTAGGAAAGATCGACGGCGACCTCATCATTCAAGGACAGCGGACCGACAGGCATGCCGGCCATCTTGGCGGCATTTTCGATCATCGTCGCCGGCACGCCTTCGATCAGCATGTCGTAGGCTTCGTTGATGTAGCGGAAGACGCAGCGGTTGACGTAGAACCCGCGCGTATCGTTGACGACGATCGGCGTCTTCTTGATGGCGGCGACGTAGTCGAGCGCCACGGCAATCGCCTTGTCGCCGGTCTTTTCGCCGAGGATGACTTCCGTCAGCATCATCTTGTCGACCGGCGAGAAGAAATGCACGCCGATGAACTGTTCCGGACGCTTCGAGTTCTCGGCAAGACCCGTGATCGGCAGCGTCGAGGTGTTGGACGCGAAGACGGAGCCTTCCGGCAGCACGGCCTCGACCGCTTCGGTGACGGCCTTCTTGACATTGCGGTCCTCGAACACCGCTTCGACGACGAGATCGGCGTCGGCAAGCTGGTTATAATCCGGCGTCGCGGTGATGAGAGCGAGAAGCGCCTCGGCGTCTTCCTTGGTCATCCGGCCCTTGGAGATGGCGGCCTTCACCAGGCCTTCCGAATGCGCCTTGCCCTTGTCGGCGGCTTCCTGGTCGCGGTCGATGAGAACCACGGGAATGCCGGCCTTGGCGGTGACATAAGCGATGCCCGCGCCCATGAAACCGGCGCCGACGACGCCGACCTTCTTGAACTCGGTCTTCGGCACGCCGGCCGGGCGACGCGCACCCTTGCCGAGCTCCTGCATGGAGACGAACAGCGAGCGGATCATCGAGAAGGCTTCGGTCGTCTGCAGGATCTGCGTGAAATAACGCTGCTCGATCCTCAATGCCGTATCAAAGGGAACCTGCAGGCCCTCATAGACGCATTTCAGGATGGCGAGAGCACCCGGATAATTGCCCTGCGTCTCGCGGCGCAGGATCGCAGTGGCGGCCGGCCAAAGCTGCGCGGCGGCCGGGGTCCAGATACCGCCGCCGGGCACCTTGAAGCCCTTCTCGTCCCACGGAGCGACGGGCTTCAGACCGTCCTTGATCATCTGCTTGGCGGCGTTGATCAGTTCGCCGGGCTCGACGACCTGATGGACAAGGCCCATGGCCTTGGCGCGCGAGGCGGTCAGCGTCTGGCCGGTGGTCATCATCTGCAGTGCCGACTGGGCGTCCGTCAGGCGGGACACGCGCTGCGTGCCGCCGGCGCCGGGGAAAATGCCGACCTTGACTTCAGGAAGCGCGATCTTGACGGAATTGGAATTGGCGGCAACGCGACCGTGGCAGGCGAGCGACAGCTCGAGCGCGCCGCCCATGCAGGTGCCGTTGATCGCCGACACCCACGGCTTGCCGCAGGTCTCGAGCTTGCGCCACAGCCAGGTCATGCGGCCGGCCGCATCAAACAGCTTCTGCGTGGCATTGGCCGGATCCTTGGCGCGCTCTTCCTCGATCATCGAGAACATGCCCTTGAGCATGGTGAGGTCGGCGCCGCCGGAGAAGGTCCACTTGCCGGAGGTGAAGACCGCGCCCTTGATGGCGCTGTCTGCCACCACCTGATCGACGATCGCCTCGATCTCGTCCATCACCTCGACGGTGAAGACGTTCATGGACTTGTCCGGCATGTCCCAGGTGACGAGAGCAATACCGTCGGCGTCGGTTTCGACTTTGAAATTCGTATAGGTCATCGGTTTCCTCCCGAAATCAGACGCGTTCGATGACGGTCGCGGTGCCCATGCCGGCGCCGATGCAAAGGGTGACGAGCGCGGTGTTCAGGTCGCGGCGCTCAAGTTCGTCGAGCACCGTGCCGAGGATCATCGCACCGGTCGCGCCGAGCGGATGGCCCATGGCAATCGCGCCGCCGTTGACGTTCATCTTGTCGTGCGAGACGTCGAAGTGCTGCATGAAGCGCAGCACGACGGCGGCGAATGCCTCGTTCAGTTCGAACAGGTCGATATCGGCCATCGTCATGCCCGAACGCTTCAGGAGCTTTTCGGTGACGTCGACCGGGCCGGTCAGCATGAGGGCCGGATCGGAGCCGATATTGGCAAAGGCACGGATGCGGGCACGGGGCTTGATCCCCATGCTCTCGCCGCCCGCCTTCGAGCCGATCAGCACGGCGGCGGCACCATCGACGATGCCCGATGAATTGCCGGCGTGGTGAACGTAGTTGATCTTCTCGATTTCCGGATGGGCCTGGATGGCGACGGCTTCGAAGCCGCCCATTTCGCCCGGCATCTGGAAGGAGGGATTGAGGCTCGCCAGTCCCTGCATGTCGGTGCCCGGACGCATGTGTTCGTCATGGGCGAGAATGGTGAGGCCGTTCTGGTCCTTGACCGGAATGACCGAATTCTTGAAATACCCCTTTTCCCAGGAATTCGCCGCGCGCTTCTGGCTCTCGACCGCATAGGCGTCGACGTCATCGCGGGAGAAGCCGTATTTGGTGGCGATCAGGTCGGCGGAAACGCCCTGCGGCATGAAGTAGGCCGGGAAATTGACCGACGGGTCCATGTACCAGGCGCCGCCGGACATGCCGAGACCGATGCGCGACATGCTTTCCACGCCACCGGCAATGACGATGTCGTCCGCGCCCTGCGCGATCTTGCCGGCGCCGAAGTTGATGGCATCGAGACCGGAGGCGCAGAAGCGCGAGATCTGCATGCCGGGCGCCTTGTTGGAATAGCCGGCCTCGAAGGCGGCTGCCTTCGGGATCACGGCGCCGGCTTCGAAGACCGGATCGACGCAGCCGAAAATGATGTCGTCGACGGTTTCGGTGTCGAGGCCGTTGCGGTCACGCAGCGCTTCCAGCGTCTTGGCGGCCAGGCGCGGCGTCGGCACTTCGTGCAGCGAGCCGTCCTTCTTGCCGCGTCCGCGCGGCGTGCGCACGTGGTCGTAGATAAATACGTCGGTCATGTTTCATCTCCCTGGCCGTTCAGCGGCGGTCATCACCGCGGCCTCGAATTCTTGGATAGAAGGGTGGGGTCGCCGCGCACCTGCGGCAACCCCAAACCCTCAAAATGCGTCGGCCGCCATCGCCATCACGGTGTCGGCACCGGTTTCGATGCGGGCTTTGCGCAGCGCGGTTTCCGGCATGATGCGCTCCATGTAGAAGCGGGCGGTCAGAAGCTTGTTGTTGTAGAAGTCCGCCTTGTCGGCATCGCCCGAGGCAAGCCCTTCATTGGCGGCCTTGGCCATCTGCGCCCACATGTAGCCGAGCATGACCAGACCGAAGAGATGCATGTAGTCGGTCGAGCCGGCGCCGGCATTGTCGGGCTTGGCCATGGCGTTCTGCATGAACCACATGGTGGCCGCCTGCAGGTCGTTCAGGCCCTTCTTCAGGTGCTTGGTGTAGAAGCCCAGCGCCTCGTCGTCGCGATTTTCCTCGCAGAAATCGCCGATTTCCTTGAACATCGCCATGACGGCGCGACCGCCGTTCAGGCCGAGCTTGCGGCCGACGAGGTCGAGCGCCTGGATGCCGTTGGCGCCTTCGTAGATCATGGTGATGCGCGCATCGCGGACATACTGGCTCATGCCGTGTTCCTCGATGTAGCCGTGACCGCCGAAGACCTGCTGCGCCTGAACGGCATGGTCGAAGCCCTTGTCCGTCATCATGCCCTTGAGGATCGGCGTCATCAGCCCGAGGACGTCTTCCGCTGCCTGGCGTTCGGCGGCATCACCCGAGCGATGGGCGATGTCGGACTTCAGCGCGCTCCACAGCACGAAGGCGCGCTCGCCTTCGTTGAAGGCGCGGATGGTCAGAAGCGTGCGACGGATGTCGGGATGGACGATGATCGGATCGGCCTTCTTGTCCGGATCCTTCGGACCCGTCAGCGCCCGACCCTGAATGCGTTCGCGGGCATAGTTCGCGGCATTCTGGTAGGCGATTTCGGAGACGCAGAGGCCCTGCAGGGCAACGCCGAGGCGGGCCTCGTTCATCATCACGAACATGGCCGCAAGGCCCTTGTTCTCCGCACCGATCAGGTAGCCGGTCGCCTCGTCATAGTTCATGACGCAGGTGGCGTTGCCGTGAATGCCCATCTTGTGCTCGATCGCGCCGCAGGTCACACCGTTGCGCTCGCCGAGCGAACCGTCTTCCTTGACCATGAATTTGGGCACGATGAAGAGCGAGATGCCCTTGGTGCCTTCCGGCGCGCCCTCGATGCGGGCCAGCACCAGATGGACGATATTGTCCGCCATGTCGTGTTCGCCGGCCGAGATGAAGATCTTCTGACCGGAAATCTTGTAGCTGCCATCGCCCTGCGGCACCGCCTTGGTGCGCAGCAGGCCGAGATCGGTGCCGCAATGCGGCTCCGTCAGGTTCATCGTGCCGGTCCAGGTGCCTTCCAGCATCTTCGGCACATAGGTCTGCTTCTGCTCGTCCGAGCCATGCACGAGGATGGCCGCGACGGCGCCCTGGGTGAGGCCCGGATACATCATCAGCGACAGGTTAGCAGAGGAGAGATATTCGCCGACTGCGACGTGCAGCGTGTAGGGAAGCCCCTGACCGCCGAATTCCTCGGGGGATGCGAGCCCCATCCAGCCGCCCTGACAGTAGAGGTCGTAGGCCTGCTTGAAACCCTTCGGCGTCGAGACGGTCGCGTCATCGTGGCGCGTGCAGCCTTCCTGGTCGCCGGACAGGTTCAGAGGGAAAAGCTCTTCTTCCGCGAGCCTCGCTGCCTCGCCGGTGATGGCTTCCAGCATATCGGGCGTCGCATCGGCGAAGCCCGGCAGGTTGTTGTAACGCTCCAGACCGAGCACGTTGTTAAGAATGAAAAGCGTATCCTCGACGGGAGCTTTGTAGATCGGCATCGCCTATAGTCCTCCACCGGGCTGACCCGGACTCGTTTCCTCACACTGGCTATTACAAAATTTTGACGTTTGCGTAAACGTCAAATAATCGCCTACATCAAAAATTTGTTCGAGGAGCATGACGCAGGTAGCCAGGACAGCAGTGTCGCATATCCCGATGCCGCACGCATGGGCCGTCAAAGGTTAAAAAATTTCGACCTGGGTTAACGGCTTATTTACCACGTTTGGCGAATGCTACGCGAAACGATGTGGCGTACCGCGCCCTTTCCCTGTCTTGCGTTTTTCGGGAAGCCGCGAAGGAGCATGATTGTTCCGGCGAGGATCAGCTGCATCACCAACAAGCCTCCATGCCAGGATACGGCAGGGCGGCCGGGGCAACCGCCAGAACTCGAAGCGAGCAGACATATGACCGGATCGCGATTGACTTCCACACGCCACGGCGAGCAATCGCCGCTCGACGCGCTCAGCAAGACGATTGAAGGGCTGGAAGCGCGCATCGAGGGGCTCATGGGAGCGGCAGGCCGCAAGGATCCGGCCAAGGGCTCTTCCCGCGCCGCAAGGACCGAGGCCGCCGACTGGCCGCGCGACGCAGCCGACGTCCGCCAGGCTTCTCCCTCCGCCCGACGCTTCAATCCGGTCGACGAAATTCTCGAGCGCCAGCGTTCGCTGGAGGCCGGACGCGGCCCGGTTGCCGCACCCTCGCCGCGGCCGCCGCTTGGCAACCGGCGTCCCGCCGTCGAACCGACCCGGGCGTCCGCGCCGATGCCGGCTGCCGCCCATGCGGCCCAGCCGGACATCACCGACACGCTTCAGGCGCTGCGTCACGAGTTGAAGCGCGACATCGCCGACGGCGTCGCCCGCGAAATGACGGCCATGCGCAACGACCTGAGGGCACTGAAGGCCGACGCCTCCGATCCGCGCTATGCATCCGAAATCCGCAGCGAGCTTGCCCATCTCGCCGACCGAGTCGACCGCCTCTCCGCCCAGGCCGCGCCGCGCCAGGCCGAAGAACTGCGGGCCGAGTTCCAGGGGCTGCGCACCGCTCTCGACAGCATGGCACGCCAGGACGACGTCAATCGCATGCAGGACCATCTCGCCTTGTTCGAGAACCGGATGCAGGCCTTTGACGGCATCAATGTCAAAGACGACATCATGGCGCTCGCCTACCGCATCGACGACATCAAGATGCAGATCTCCAGCCTGAATTCCTCGCCGGCTGTCCATGCGCTCGAAGACAAGCTCATGGTGATCGCCAGCGCGGTCGAGCAGCTTGGCAACCACATGCGCCCCGATCATTCGATCGACGAGCAGTTCGCCGCGCTCAACAGCCGGATGGAAGACATCGCGGCGGCACTCATTGACGGGCCGCAGACGGCACGCCACCCGGAAGACAGCCGGATGATCGAGCGGCTGGACGACCGGATTGCCGGTCTCGCCTCGCAGATCGACGGCATCAGCCGCTCGCTCGACAGCCGTCCCGGCGAAACCGACGTCCTCGCCGCACGCATCGAGGCGATGGCCGAACGCATCGAGGATCTCGCCAACATCGAAGCCGCTGCACGGCTCGAGGAGCGCCTCGACCATCTGGCGCAGCTCATCGAGCAGTCCCAGGCATTCGGGATTGCCGACGGTATCAGTGATTATCTGACCGAGATCTCCACCAAGATCGACGCCGTCGGGGGCGGTGAGCTGAGCGATGCGATCACCGCACGGCTCGACGCCCTTGCCCGCCAGATCGACGAACTGCAGATGCCGGCCGCATCCGACGCCGGGTTCGATGGCGCCGCCATCCAGCGGCTCGAAGACCGGCTTGCCGGCATTGCCAAGCGCCTCGACGAACAGTCCGCACGGCCGATCTCGGCCGCCGCCGGACTGGAAACGCTCGAAGAGCAGATCGCCAATCTTTCGGCCCTCATGCAGGACCTGCAGCCGGCTGGCGGCAGTGGCCTGCCGAGCGACTTCGACCAGCGCATGGCCGCGATCGAGGACTACATCACCACCAACGACGAATATATCATCGAGGCCGCACGCCAGGCCGCCGAATCCGTTCTCGAAGCCTATGCCCGCAGCGGCGGACAGCCGGGCGGCGCCGACATGTCGGCGCTGGTCGGCCTGACGCAGGACCTGAAGAACCTCGAATCCCTCAGCCGCAATTCCGAGGAGCGTACGCAGCAGACCTTCGGCGCCCTTCACGAGACGCTGATCCAGATCGCCGAGCGGCTGGATCACCTCGACGCCGGCATCCGCCAGGGCGGGCAGGTCCGTGCTCCGGCCGCCCGCGACTACCAGACGGAAGCCGCGCCGCAGTTTGCCGCCGAGCCCGAGGCCGCCTTCGACGATGTGCCGGAGGAGCCGCGGCATTTCGGCCGTCGCCACGACGAGGACGTCGTCGCCGACCGCAGCATGGCCGCCGATGTCGCGACTCTCGAGGAGCCGGCGCAGAAGGCGAGCCTGCTTTCCGGCATCGGCAAGCGCCTCATGCCGTCGCGGAAGGAAGAACGCACCCCGATCGACCCGTCGCCATCGATCGATCCCGGCGACGACCTGATCGATTCGGACGAAGGCAACCTGCTTTTGGAGCCCGGCTCCGGCGCGCCCGACGTCAAGAAGATCATGGCCCGCGTGCGCGCCAGCCAGAAGAAGGACCGGCCGGCCGGTCAAGACATCGAGCCGGGCACGCCGGACTATATCGCCGCCGCCCGCCGCGCCGCCCAGGCTGCCGCCATGGAGGTTGAGGCCGCACGGGATGAACAGGAAAAGCCCCGCTCGCCGAAGGTGAAGAAGGGCAAGACGAAGGCGGCCGCGCCGGAAAAGGTGAAGGCCGAGAAGACCGTCAAGGCTGCGAAGTCTTCCGACGGCACGTCGCTCATGGCGAAATACCGCCGCCCGGTCCTGCTTGCCGCAGGCGCCGTGCTGCTGGTCGTCATGGCCATGCCGCTGGTCAACACGCTTCTGAACGGGGCCAAGGCGCCGCAGATCGAGGAACAGGCCATCGCTCCGGCAGAGGCACCGGCGACCGCAACCATGGACGCTCCGCAGGCCGACGCACCGGCAGCCCCCGAGGCGACTGCACCGCAGCCCGACCAGATGCAGGAATCAGCTCCGGCCGATGCGGCGCCGACCGGCGACAAGTCGGAACTTGCACCGCTGCCGCAGGATGGCAGCCAGTCAGGCGCTGCCGCAGGACCTGTGGACGACGCCACGCAGCCGGCCATGGCTGACATGAACCAGGATGCCGCGGCTGAGCCGGCTTCCGCCGCTCCGGCCGTAGCCGCGCAGCCGGAAATCGTCGTGCCGAGCGAGATTTCGCCACCGTCGCTGGTCGAAGCCGCCAAGAGCGGCGACCCGCTGGCGCTCTTCGAAATCGGTGCGCGCTATTCGGAAGGCCGCGGCGTGAAGACCAGCATGGAACAGGCAGCCGTCTGGTACAAGCTGTCCGCCGACCGCGGCTTCGCTCCGGCGGAATACCGGCTTGCCAATCTCTACGAGAAGGGCAGCGGTGTCGCCACCGACATGAACAAGGCACGCGAGTATTATGAAAAGGCCGCCGAGGCCGGCAATGCCAGCTCGATGCACAATCTCGCCGTCCTGCTCGCCTCCGGCGCCTTCGGCGCGCCGGACTTCGGTGCCGCCGCGACCTGGTTCGAGAAGGCCGCCAACATGGGCGTCGCCGACAGCCAGTTCAACCTCGCCATCCTTTATGCCCGCGGCAGCGGCGTGAAGCAGAGCCTCGAGGAGTCCTACAAGTGGTTCACGATCGCGGCGAAGGACGGCGACAAGGACGCCGCCCAGAAGCGCGACGAAGTGGCCAATGCCATGCGCCCCGACCAGATCGATGCCGCCAAGGCAGAAGTCGAACTCTGGAAGCCGGAACCGCTGGACGACAACGCCAACTCCATCGAGGTTCCGGACGAATGGGCCGGCAAGGGCCTGAAGACCGCCACCGTCGACATGGGCAAGGCGATCCGCAACATCCAGGCGCTGCTCAACAAGAACGGCTTCGACGCCGGTCCGGTCGACGGGCAGATGGGCGGCAAGACCGTCGCCGCCATCAAGGCCTTCCAGACCAAGCACGGACAGGAACCCACCGGCAAGATTACCGACGAATTCGTCCGGGAAATTCTCGCCCTCAACAAGTAACTTCTCAAAAGCCGGGCTCCACAGTCCGGCTTTTTCTTTTCCAGTCTCTTCCTAAAGGCAGAACATCTTTCGTCGGCAATTGACACGGATCGGTACCGGGCGCATGACAAAATCCGGTATCGTCAACGTCATGGCAACATTTGTGCCGTAATGAGAAGTAAAGTTGCCGGTGCCGGGCACGCCACCAGCCTCCAAAGCCTGTATCTGCAGGCATCATTCGTTCCTAGGGATCCGACCGTGACAGTTTACCTGCCTATCGCGGAATTGTCGGTCAATATTTTCGTGATCCTCGGCATGGGAGCCGCTGTCGGCTTCCTGTCCGGGATGTTCGGCGTCGGCGGCGGGTTCCTGATCACGCCTCTGCTGATCTTCTACAACATTCCGCCGGTCGTCGCGGTCGCCACGGGCGCAAACCAGGTCGTCGCCTCCTCCATTTCCGGGGCCATGACGCATTTCCGGCGAGGGACACTCGATCTCAAGCTCGGCAGTCTGTTGCTGGTCGGCGGTCTCGCCGGAGCGACCGTCGGCGTGTGGATCTTTGTCATCCTGCGCAAGCTCGGCCAGATCGACCTGATCATCGCCCTGCTCTACGTCGTCCTGCTCAGCACCATCGGATCGCTGATGATGTGGGAGAGCGTGCGGGCTCTGAGACGCGCCCGCAACAGCGAGAAAGTGCCGCTGCGCCGTCCCGGCCACCACAACTGGATTCACGGCCTGCCGCTGAAGATGCGGTTCAAGAAGTCGAAGATCTATCTCAGCGTCATTCCGGTGATAACGCTCGGCTTCATGATCGGCCTGCTGACGCCTATGGGTATCGGCGGCGGCTTCATCCTGGTGCCGGCGATGATCTACCTCCTGCGCATTCCGACGAACGTGGTCGTCGGAACGTCGCTGTTCCAGATCATCTTCGTCTCGGCCTATACGACCTTCATCCAGGCCGCGACCAATTATTCCGTCGACATCGTGCTGGCGGCCATCCTGATGGTGGCGAGCGTCATCGGCGCGCAGTACGGCGTGCGCGTCGGGCAGAAGCTGCGCGGCGAACAGCTGCGCGCCCTCCTGGCGCTTCTGGTGCTTGCCGTCGGCCTGCGCCTGGCGATTTCGCTGGTGGTGAAGCCGGAAGACCTGTTCTCGGTTGTCCAGGGAGGCTTCGGTTGACCCGTCTCGCTCCCCTCGTCTCGCTGTGCATGCTTTTCGCGCTCGCGACGGCAGCGACCGCGCAGGTGCTGCCCGGCCAGACGCTGGACGTCAAGGAATCGCTCGACATCGGCACCTCGACGAACGAGATCGCCATCACGTCGGACTTCAACGGCGCCGACCTGACGATCTTCGGCGCGATCGCCAATGCCGATAACCTTCTGCTCGCCATCGGCCAGTACGACATCATCGTCGCGCTGGAGGGACCGAAGACCGAGGCGACCGTTCGCGAAAAGGAACGGATGTTCGGCATCTGGGTGAACCGTTATTCGATGACGTTCGAGAAGGTGCCGGAATCCTATTCGCTGTCCAGCTCGCGGGCGCTCGACGCGGAAACGATCACGCCCCTGCAGCCGGACAATCCGGTCGGCATCAACCATATCCCTCTCGTCCCGGTCGGCTATATCGGCGACGGCGCGCGGCTGAACGAATTTCGCCAGGCGTTGCGGCGGCTGAAGGAGCAGCATGGCCTCTACCAGCGCGATGCGAGCGGCGTGAGCTTCATTAGCTCCAGCCTCTTCAAGGCCACGCTCCGGATACCGGCGAACGTCCCGAACGGCGTTCATACGGTCCATGCCTATCTCTACAAGAGCGGCGAGCTGATCGCCGACAAGACCGTGCCGCTGCGGGTGGTGAAGACCGGCCTCGAGCAGATGCTGACGGATGCGGCGCACCAGCGCCCCTATCTCTACGGCCTGTTTGCCGTGCTGATCGCGGCGATCACCGGATGGCTCGCCAGCCTGATCTTCCGCAAGGATTGATGGACGTCAGCCCGACAGCTTGTCGTAGCGCACCGAATAGATGCGGTCGCGGCCGAGCAGGTGAGCGGTCAGGGCCGGCTTGTCGAAAATGCCGCGAAACGCCATGTGCCTCAGATCGAGTCCGCCGGACATGACACCGAAGGCCGGCATCAGCAGGCGCTTGCCGTCGCTGGCAAAGCAAGGGCGCCGGACGGATTTCTCACGACGCCGCACCGTCGCCGCCGGATGAAGGTGGCCGGCGATCTCGCCCGCCGCTTCCGAGCCCAACGGCTCGTGGCGGAAGACCAGCCCGCCATAGAGGATTTCGTCAGCCGAGCGCCCCGGCAGGTCGACCGTGCCGTCCGGATCGTGGTTGCCGTTGATCCAGATCCATTCGCGCCCGCGCGCCATCGCGCCGATCAGCTCGCGGAACATCGCCGGCATTTCGGCAGAGCCGACGCGGTCATGGAAATTGTCGCCGAGACTGACGACGATCGACGGGTCATAGCGGGCGATGACGGCCGACAGGATCTTCAGCGTCGCCAGCGTGTCGTAGGGCGGCAGAAGCGAGCCGCGACGGGCGTAGGCCGCACCCTTTTCCAGATGCAGGTCGGAGACCACCAGCAGCGACAGATCGGGCAGAAACAGCGCGCCGAGCGGATCGCACACCGCGGCAACGCCGTTCACGGAGATTTCCGCGCAGAGCGGAGCCGGCAGCGTTTGCGTCTGTTGTGCCAAAGCGAGGCGGTTCATTCCGGTTTCCAACCCTCGTCTATTCCATGGCTTCGCGGATCAGGTCGTCGGCCGCTTCCGCCAGCACGGCGTCCTGCGCTTCGCCGGCGACCGGCTCCTTGCCGATCTCCAGCATCACCGGCACGGCGAGCGGCGAGATGTGCTCGAGCGCCCGGTGGGTGATGTGACCCTTGATTCGCTTCAGCATATCGCCAAGCCGGCCGATATCCAAAAGGCCCGTCGCGGCATCGCGCCGGGTCGCCTCGAGCAATATATGGTCGGGCTCGTGGCTGCGTAGCACGTCATAGATCAGATCCGCCGAGACAGTCACCTGCCGCCCGGTCTTTTCCTTGCCGGGATGGCGTTTCTCGATCAGGCCGGCGATGACGGCGCAGGTGCGGAAGGTGCGCTTCAGCATCCAGGATTCGGAGAGCCACGCCTCCAGATCGTCGCCGAGCATGTCCTCGTCGAAGAGTGCGGCAAGGCTGAGGCGACCGCTGCGGATCATGATGCCCATGTCCTCAAGCCCCCAGACCGCCAGCGCATAGTCCGTGGCGACGAAGCCGAGCGGCTTGGCGCCGGCGCGCTCGAGGCGCCGCGTCAAAAGCATGCCGAGGGTCTGGTGCGCCAGCCGGCCTTCGAAGGCGTAGACCACCATGTAGAAGCGGCTTGAGCGCGGAAAGGTCTCGATCAGCAGTTCGTCGCGCTTCGGCAGGATCGACTTGTCCTTCTGGATCGACAGCCAGTCGCGCACCTGATCGGGCAAGTCCTTCCAGCGATCCGGATCGGCGAGCATGGCGCGCACCTGCTCGGCGAGATAGGTCGAAAGTGGGAACTTGCCGCCGGCATAGGCCGGGATCTTCGGGTCCAGCGAGAAGGCATTCGACACGAGGCACTCGTTCTCGCGGATGCCTTCGAAGCGCAGCACCTTGCCGGAGAACAGGAATGTGTCGCCCTGCGTCATCGATTCCAGGAAATACTCCTCGACCTTGCCGAGCGTCATGCCGCCGCGCCCGAGACTGCCGAGCGCGTTGCGCTTGACCAGGCGGACGTTCAGCATCGGCATCTCGACGATCGTGCCGAGGTTCAGCCGGTATTGCTGGGCCACCTGCGGATTGGAGACGCGCCAGAGCCCGTCGGCGGTCTTGCGGATACGGGCGTAGCGCTCGTAGGTCTTCAGCGCATAGCCGCCGGTCGCCACGAACTCGACGATGCGGTCGAAGGTCTCCCGGTCGAGATTGCGGTAGGGCGACGCGCTCCTGACCTCCGCAAACAGTGCGTCGGCGTCGAAGGGATCGGCGCAGGCCATGCCGAGGACATGCTGGGCGAGCACGTCGAGCGCGCCCTCGCCGACCGGCGGCGTATCCTGTGCTCCGAGATAGTTTGCATCGAGGGCGGCCTGGCATTCCATCACCTCGAAGCGGTTGGCCGGAACCAGGATGGCGCGGCTCGGCTCGTCCATGCGGTGATTGGCGCGACCGATGCGCTGGGCCAGACGGCTGGCGCCCTTCGGCGCGCCGACATGGACGACGAGATCGACGTCGCCCCAGTCGATGCCGAGATCCAGCGTCGACGTGGCGACCACGGCGCGGAGCCGGTTCTCGGCCATGGCCGCTTCGACCTTGCGGCGCTGACCGACATCGAGCGAGCCGTGATGCAACGCGATCGGCAGATTGTCCTCGTTGATCGTCCAGAGCTCCTGGAACAGCATTTCCGCCTGCGACCGGGTGTTGACGAAAAGCAGCGTCGTACCGTGTTGCTTGATCGCCTCGTAGACATCGGGAATGGCGTAGCGGGCGGAATGTCCGGACCAGGGGATGCGCTCTTCGGTCTTCAGGATGCTGATGATCGGCTTGGCGCCGCCGGCGACGGTCACCAGGCCGGCGTGATGATGATCATTCCCCTCCTGCCCGACCAGCCATGTCTGCAGATCCATCGGATCGGCGACCGTCGCCGACAGGCCGATCGACCGGACGCCGGGCGCCAGAGACCGGACGCGCGCAAGGCCGAGCGAGAGCAGATGGCCGCGCTTGGAGGTGACCAGCGAGTGCAGCTCGTCGAGCACGATGAACTTCAGGTCCTTGAAGAAGCGCGCCGCATCCTTGGCGGCGATCAGCAGCGCCAATTGTTCGGGCGTCGTCAGCAGAATATCGGGCGGATTGAGCTTCTGGCGCTGACGCTTGCCCTGCGGCGTGTCGCCGGTGCGATTTTCGATCGTCACCGGCAGCCCCATCTCGGCCACGGGACGGGCCAGATTACGCTCGATATCGACGGCCAGCGCCTTCAGGGGAGAAATGTAGAGCGTGTGGATGCCGCGAAAGGCTTCGCCGGGCTTTGCTTTCCCGCGCGCATCCAGTTCGACGAGCGACGGCAGGAAGCCGGCAAGCGTCTTGCCGGCACCGGTCGGTGCGATCAGCAGCGTGCTCTCCCCCGCCTCTGCCCGCGAGAGGAGTTCCAACTGATGGGCGCGCGGCGACCAGCCGCGTCCGGCGAACCAGTCGCGGAAACGCTGCGGCAGGACGGTGGCCTTCGGGCCGGTATCGGAATCAGCGACGCTCACAAAGCGAAACTAGGACGCCCGGTGGCTTTCGGGAAGCGGCGTCTACATCGCAATGTAGCGGTCGGAGCGATGGTTGATGGCCAGCACCATGTTGAGGGTGACCGCACCGGCAACCGAGCAGGCGATGATGAAGGGCGAGGCGACGAAGAACGAGGCGCTGAGGATGCAGAGGTCGATCCCCAGCTGCACGAAGCCGGCCCGCCAGCCGAAACGGTCCTGCAGGTAGAGCGCCAGGATGCCGACGCCGCCGAGGCTGGCGCGGTGCCGGAAGAGTGCGAGCATGCCGGAGCCGATCACCAGCCCGCCGAACAAAGCGCCAACAAGCGGATTGACGTCCGAGAAGACGATGAAGCGCGGCACCACTTCCGTCAGAGCGGAGGTCAGCGCGATCGCGGTAAAGGTCTTGACCGTGAAGGAAAGCCCCAGCCGCCGGAACGCGAGATAGTAGAAGGGCAGGTTGATGACAAAGAAGGCGACGCCAAAGCTGACGCCCGTCAGGTAATGGGCCAGGAATGCGAGGCCGGCGGCACCGCCGGTCAGCAGCCCTGCCTTGCCGAGCAGGATCACGCCGAGGGTCGCCAGCATGCTGCCGGCGAGAATGCCCTGCGCATCCTCCAGCAGCGAATGCCGGTCGGACGTCGACTGCATGTAGCTCTTGAAATTCGGCTTCACGCCCATGCCGTTGATCCTTCGCTCACGTTTCTCGAAGGCTTATCCGCCCTTACCGCCTATCGCAACACGACGTAGCGGTCCGAGCGGTGATTGATGGCGACGAAGAAGTTCAGCACCACCGCGCTGACCACCGAGCAGAAGACGATGAAGGGGGTGAGGACGAGAAAGGACAGGACGAGGATAATCGCGTCGAACGCCATCTGCACGAGGCCGGCGCGCCAGCCGAAGTGATCCTGCAGGTAGACGGCGAGAATGCCGATGCCGCCGAGGCTGGCGCGGTGGCGATAGAGCGCCAGCAGTCCGAAGCCGACGAGAAGGCCGCCCAGCACCGCGCCCCAGATGGGATCGAGATAGTTGATATCGAGGAAGCGGGATTCGATTTCGGTCAGCCCCGAGGTGACCGCGATGGCGATGAAGGTCTTCACGGAGAAGGCAAGCCCGATGCGGCGGAAGGAGAGATAATAGAACGGCAGGTTCACCAGGAAGAACAGCAGTCCGAAGTTCATGCCGGTGGCGTAGTGAATGAGAAAGGCGACGCCGGCGGTGCCGCCGATCAGAATGCCGACCTTGTTCAGGAAATACAGGCCAAGGGCTGCCATCATGCAGCCGAAGAAGATGCCCTGGGCGTCTTCGGCGACCGAGTGCTTCGACGGTTCCGTATTGAAAATACCAAGCACGCGTTTGATCTGCGCCACGACATCAGTTCCCATGGAGTGAAGTTGTCGCGATTGTCTCCCTAAAGAAGACCTGAATCAAGCGAAATATGTAAGTAATGTTGACCTATTGTGCATTGCACACAATTTGTCAGACCGGCTTTTCCGAAACAATCAGAATTCCGTGCACCGGCTGACCGGCATCCATGCGGATCACGGTCTTTTCCAACGCCAGAATCTGCAGGCCGTTGGCTGCGCAGAGCGACTTCAGGTAGGCCTCGCTGTGGGCGTATCGCAGGGATTCCAGCAGCCGGAACCCCTCGCCCGCCCCGGCATCCTCGACCGAGAAGGCGACGATTGCGCCGGGCGCAGAAATCTCGGCGGCGAGCGAGAAGAAG
Organism: Rhizobium sp. PAMB 3174; assembly: GCF_052908375.1. NCBI lineage: Bacteria > Pseudomonadati > Pseudomonadota > Alphaproteobacteria > Hyphomicrobiales > Rhizobiaceae > Rhizobium > Rhizobium sp. PAMB 3174. The sequence goes on from NZ_CM128608.1 coordinate 2,997,012, forward strand.
TTTTCCAGATTGCCGAGATACATCAGCACGTCTGCAGCACTGACGAGACCGGCGCGATGGCGCGACAAATCTTCGGAGAACAGGCCGCAATCATCCGGGCCGACCGACAGATCCGCCTGTTCCAGCAGGTCATAGACCCGCTTTTCCTCCGCCTTGGCCAGCATGTTGGTGGAGAGATCAAACCCTTCGAGGCGCTCGACGCAGTCGCGGATTTCCTCGCCGAACAGGCCGGTTCCGCAGCCGAGATCGACAGCGAGCGCGAAGCGGCAGTTCTTGCCGAGCGTGCGGCGGATGACGTCGCTCAGCTTCTTCGGCACGCTGTAGTCCAGCCGCTCGACCAGCGCCTCGTCGAAATGACCGGCATAGTCGTCGAACAGGCGTTCGACGTAGGCGGTCGGGGGCTGTTCGGGAACGGCGATGCCGCCGAGCAGCGCCAGTTTCAGCGCCGCGCCGAACATGTCGTCGGGGTCGAGCCCGCGCACCCGGTCGAGCGCGGCGATGGCGCCTTCGCCATTGCCGGCCTTTTCCCGGTATTCGGCCAGGCGAAACCAGCCGGCCGCCCAGACCGGCGCGATCTCCAGCGCCTGCTCCATCAGCTCGGCCGCGCTCGCGGGCTCGCCACCCTCGTCCAGCATGCGAGCGTAGTCCGCCCGGCGGTCGGCAATGATATCGCCCGAGGAAAGCTGATGCGCCTGCATGCAATGGGTTCCGAGGAGTAAGGGATGCGCGGCAATGACCGAAGTCATAAAAAAATACAAGTGGAATTTTATCCGACGGCGGTTGCGGACGGCGAAAACCTTGCAGCCGCGCGCAAGAGGCCTTATTTGAAGCGCCAAACAGGAGACCATCCGATGTCGGATCAGGCAAACAGATTCTTGGGCGATACGATCGGCCGCACCATCGTCAAGCTGCTCGTGGTGTCGCTCATCGTCGGCTTCGTCATGAGCGCCTTCCACTGGTATCCGATCGACGTCTTCTACGCGATCCAGGATTTCTTCCGCGAACTGTGGCGCACCGGCTTTGCCGCGCTCGGATCGGTCGGTCGCTACCTGTTGCTCGGCGCGACGATCGTCATCCCCGCCTTCATCATCCTGCGGCTGCTCAACTACCGCCGCTGACATGCAGGACGAAGCAACAGCCATAGCACCCACACGGCGGATGTTCTTCGCCGTCTCGGCGGCCGCCGCAGCGTCCCTTCTGTCCGCCTGCACGACATCGAACGTGCTGAACACGGACGACGGCAATTCGGCGGACATGACGGCCGAGGCCCTGCCGCTGGTCAACGATCTCAGGGCGAAAAATGGCCTGCCGCCACTGACCATCGACCGGAACGCGCAGGCAGCCGCACTCGACCAGGCCAGGCGCATGGCGCGGGCCGGCGAGATGCAGCACAATATCGGCTTCGGCGCCGATTTCGCCAAGCGCATGAAGGGGCAGGACGTTCAACTGCCGGCGGCGGAAAACATCGCCTCAGGGCAGAGGAGCACCGAAGGCGCCGTCACCGCCTGGATCAACTCTCCCAAGCACCTGAAGAACATGCTCGGCAGCTACAAGGGGCTCGGCGTCGCCGTGGCCAGAAATAGCGCTTCCGGAAACCGGCCCTATTGGTCCATGGTGCTGTCCGGCTGAGGCGATTCCCGCCTCGCCTTGATCATTCATCCGGGGACGACCTGCTTGGATACGAGCACCGTCACATCAGAGGGCCGGCAGCAGCCGTTCGACGTCACGCATCGCATCGTGCTGGCGATCGCCGTGCCGATGACCTTCGCCTATGTGTCGACGCCGCTCCTGGGGCTGACGGACACGGCCGTGCTCGGCCAGTTCGGGCGGGCGGCGGATCTCGCCGGCCTCGGCGTCGCCGCCGTCATCTTCGATCTCGTCTTTTCGCTGATCAGCTTCATCCGCACCTCGACCACCGGACTGGTGGCCCAGGCCTTCGGGCGCGACGATCGCACCGAAGAGGAAGCGGTCTTCTGGCGCGCCGTCATCTCCGGTGTCGGCGGCGGGCTGGCGCTGGTGATCCTGTCGCCTCTCATCCTCTATGCCGGGCTCTCCGTCATAGGACCGGAACCGGCGGCGGCGGCCGTGGCCACCACCTATTTCTACATCCGCATCCTGTCGAGCCCGGTGCGGCTCATCAACGACGCGCTGCTCGGCTATGCGCTCGGCAAGGGCCGCGGCACGCTCGGCCTCGTGCTGCAGACCGTCCTGAACGGCACCAATATCGCGCTCTCCATCTTTCTCGGCCTGATGCTCGGCTACGGCGTCAGCGGCGTCGCCTGGGCGACGGTGATCTCCGAGATCGTTGCGGCGGTCGCCGGTTTCATCTTCGTCCTGCCCGCCTTCAGGGGACAGCAGCATCCGTCGCGAAAGCGTCTCCTTGAACGCGACAAGCTCATCGCGCTCTTCGCGCTAAACCGCGACATCACCATCCGCTCGCTGCTGCTGGTAGGCTCCTTCGTGCTCCTCACCCGGGCCGGTGCCGAAATCTCGACGGTCGTGCTGGCTGCCAATGCCGTGCTGATGAACTTCTTCATGGTCGCAGCCTTCTTCCTCGACGGCATGGCCGCCGCTGCCGAGCAGCTGGCCGGCCGCTCCATCGGTGCGCAGAACCTGATGGCTTTCCGCAAGTCCATTCGCCTGACGGCGCTCTGGTCCTTCGCGCTGTCTGGAATGCTGGCAGCCGTAATCCTGCTTTCCGGCTCTTCCGTCATCGCATTCCTGACGACGGCCGAGACGGTGCGCGAAGCGGCGGTGGAATACCTGCCATGGATGGCGCTGACCGGCATCACCGGCGCGCTGGCCTTCCAGATGGACGGCATCTATCTCGGCGCGACATGGTCGAAGGAAATGCGCAACATGATGATCCTGTCCTTCGTCGGATACGTCATCGCGCTTGAAGTGCTGACGCCGCTTCTCGGAAATCACGGCGTCTGGCTGTCGCTCAACCTCTTCCTGTTCCTGCGCGGGGTGACGCTTGCGGCAGCAACGCCGCGGCAGATCCGTCAGAGCTTCCGGTCGGCCCAGTAGTCGACGCGGCTGCCGACGAGCTCGGCGATGTTGCCGACGCCCTCGGCCGCGACCAGTTGCGACAGGCCGCGGACGATGCGGCCGGCAAGGCCGGGGCCCTCGTAGACCATGGACGAATAGAGCTGGACCAGGTTGGCGCCGGCCTTGATCTTTTCCAGCGCCGTTTCGGCGGAATGAATGCCGCCGACGCCGATGATCGGCAGGTTCGGCCCGACGCGCCGGCGCATCTTCGCAAGCACCGTCGTCGAAAGATCGAAGAGCGGCTTTCCGGAGAGCCCGCCCGCTTCACCTGCCTGCGTCTGGTCCTTCAGGCCGTCGCGGCGAAGCGTCGTGTTCGAGACGATCAGGCCGTCGAGATCATGGGCGAGGACTTCGGCCGCGATATCGTCCATGCCCTCCTCGGTGAGGTCCGGGGCGATCTTCAGGAACACCGGCACGCGCGAGCCCGTACCTGCCGACAGATCGTCACGGGTGGAAAGCACCGCCGACAGCAGAGCCGCGAGGCTTTCGCGCGCCTGCAGATCGCGCAGGCCCGGCGTGTTCGGCGAAGAGATGTTGGCGGTGAAATAATCGGCGACCGCGTGGAAGCGGCGGATGCCGGCCACATAGTCGGCAATCCGGTCGGCGCTGTCCTTGTTGGCGCCGATATTGACGCCGACGATGCCGCTGAACTTGCGGCCCGACAGCCGCCCGAAGGCCGCGTCGTGCCCTTCATTGTTGAAGCCGAGGCGATTGATGACCGCTTCATCCTTCACCAGCCGGAAGATGCGCGGCTTCGGATTGCCGACCTGCGGCTTCGGCGTCAGCGTGCCGACTTCGGTAAAGCCGAAGCCCAAGCGCAGCAGCGCCTCCGGCACTTCGGCATTCTTGTCATAGCCGGCGGCCATGCCGAGCGGGTTGGCGAAGGCGAGGCCCGCCACCTTCTGCCCGAGCTTCGGATCCGTCTTCATTCCGCAGGCGGGCACGAGACCGGACTTCAAGGCGGAGATCGAAACGCCATGCGCCTGCTCGGGATCCATCAGGAAAAGCGCCTTGCGGCCGAACATCTTGAACGGGTCGATCATGCGTCTAGCTCCGGAAACTGGTGGCCATCCGGCGTGAGCGGCAGGGGCTTTTCCCAAAGTACCGCGCTCAAGTCGAGGGCCGCATAGAGATGCGGGAAAAGGTCGCCGCCGCGCGACGGTTCGAATTTGAGAGCCGCGCCAAGACGCCCGGCGTCGACGGCGACCAGAAGCAGGTCGTCCTGGCCGGCAAAGTGCCGGGCCGCCGTTTCCCTCGCCTGGCCTGCCGTCGAGAAATGGATGTAACCGTCGGTCAGATCGATCGCCGCGCCCTCGAAAACACCCGTGGTTTTCGCCTGATCCCAAAGGCTTTTCGGAACAATCTTATAAATGACGCGTATCATCACTAGTCTCTCATAGCATCTTCCGCCCGGATTTGCCGGAAACGGCGGACGATGTCCACATCACAAACCGGGGCGGAGACGAAAAATGGAGGGCACAATGTGGAAATGGCTAATCATGGGGCTGACGGCAGGACTCTTCCCACTGTCGGCGTTCGCGCAGGACGAACCCAGCGGACGCTATCAACTGCAACATTCGGAAACGGGTTTCGTTCGGCTCGACACCGCGACCGGCGAAATGACCTATTGCAGCGAAGCGGGCGGCGACCTGACCTGCCGTCCGTCCGCCAATGAGCGGGCTGCCTACCAGGAGGAAATCGACGATCTGTCGCGGCGTGTTCTTGCGCTTGAGCAGGCGGTGAAATCCGGCGTCAAGGCGCAGGACGGGCTGCCAAGCGACGAGGAGCTCGACCGGACCCTTTCGTTCATGGAGCGGTTCTTCCGCCGCTTCAAGGATCTGACCGACGAATTCCGGGCGGAAGATGAGGCACAACCGGTTCCCAAGACCTGACGGATAGAAGCGGAATGTGAGGATTTTATTCCTTTTCACTTTACTCCACAGGGCCGCTTCTCTATGGTGTAGCCGTCTCGGGGGCCGGCGAAATGCCCCCAAAAGGCAGAGTTCATTTCGGCGTTCCTGCCTTTGAAACGAAACCGGCAACGTATGTGCGGACCAGGGCCAGGGCAATGCTTTCTCACCAGACCATTTGGGGCGCGATCGACGCATTGGCGGAAGCCAACAAGCTGACGCCGTCGGGTCTTGCCCGCCGCGCCGGCCTCGACCCGACCGCCTTCAACAAGTCGAAGCGCCTGTCACCGGACGGGCGGATGCGATGGCCGTCAACGGAATCGATCGCCAAGATCCTTGATGCGACCGGCAGCCGCTTTGACGAATTCATCAGTCGTATCGAACCGGCAAACGGGCGGACCCCGATGCCGGGCGGTGCCATTCCGCTGCTGGGATTTGCGCAGGCCGGCGCCGGCGGCTTCTTCGACGACGGCGGATTTCCGGCCGGTCAGGGCTGGGACGAGGTGGACTTTCCCGCCTCGCCTGCACAAAAGCCCGGCGTCTATGCGCTCGAAGTGCAGGGCGACAGCATGCTGCCGCTATATCGTGACGGAGACGTGCTGATCGTCGAGCCCGGCGCGCAGGTCCGGCGCGGCGACCGCGTCGTCGTCAAGACGCGTGAAGGCGAGGTCATGGCGAAGATCCTCGTACGCCAGACATCGAAAGCCGTCGACCTGATGTCGCTCAACCCCGATCATCCCAACCGGTCCTTTGCTACCGAAGAGGTAGAGTGGATCGCCCGCATCATCTGGGCCAGTCAGTAGGAATGTTTTCTCTTCTCCGCAAGCTGACTTTGCCGCTGGCCACCATCGCCGCTGTCGAGATCTGGGTCCTCATGCTCGGCGCCGGCGCGACGCGGATCGAGGCGGGCGTTGTCTCACGACCGTCAGGGGAACGAGCCGCACAAGCCGACGCGGCACCGGCGATGTCCGACGCGACTGCGCAAGACGAGACCGTGATCGGCACGGAAACCCTCACCGCCCGCCGGATCGCTCCCGACCAGTTCGGATACGCCGCCGTCAAGCCCGGCGACACGCTGGAGCGGATCGGGGCTCGCGTTCCCCTCACCCCTCCTCCGGAAAAGGCGACAGACGCGGCAGGGGCTGGAATTCCCCGCCCGAACGCCATTGCCGCCGGCATCATCGGCACGCCTGAGGGGCCTGTCCGCCTCTGGGGGATCATCCCCACCGACCCCGATCGCCGCTGCCGGTCCGGCCCGGACGACTGGCCTTGTGGCATGATGGCGCGAACCGCGATGCGGATGTTCATGCGCAACCGCACCGTCGATTGCGGCGATCCGATTGAAACCGCCGCCGACGGCATGCCTATCAGGCGCTGCAAGCTCGCCGGGCAGGACATTGCCGCCTGGCTTGCCCAGCACGGCTGGGCGGAAGCAAGCGACGGCTCGCCATACAAGACGGCCGCCGATGCTGCCCGCGACGCCGGTCTCGGGCTTTACGGCGACGACGCCCGCCAGTAGTGCCAGGGTCGGCCTGTGCCCCGAAGGCTTGCAAATCCCCCATCTGCAACTTAAATCCGGAGTGAAGCCAAGCAAGGAACACCCACCGCATGAAAATTCTGCTGACACCACACGATGCGCTCATCTACGTCATGGTGATGGCATCGGCAGTCGACAGCGCCATGTCCGACGAAGAACTCGGCCGGATCGGCCATCTCGTCCAGACCATGCCGGTTTTCCGCGATTTCGATGATGACCGGCTGATCGAGGTGGCTCGCAAGTGCGCCGAGATCCTTTCCGGCGCCGAAGGCCTCGACATTGCGCTGGAAACGATCCGCGACGTCCTGCCACCGCGCCTCTACGACACCGCCTATGCGCTGGCCGTCGAACTGTCCGGCGCCGACCATATCGTCAACGCGGAAGAAATCCGCTTCCTTCAGCTGCTCCGCGACCGGCTTCAGCTCGACAAGCTGACCTGCGCCGCCATCGAACGCAGCGCCATCGCCCGCTACCGCCGGCTCTAAGCCTGCATCCCGCGCTCGCGCATGCGGGCTAGAGGCCGTAGGGAAAATACCGGACGAATATTTCCTGCAATTTGCCGTCACGTGACAGCGAGGCGAGCGCGTAGTCGAAGGCGGCCGCCAGTCCCTGGTCCTTGCGACGCGTCATGATCGACAGGCCCTCGCCGAGGAACCGCGAGGAGTAATACGGCCCGTCGAACAGTTTGCAGCATCCTTTTGAGGCGGTTCCGTTGACCCAGAACGGCAACTGGATTCCGTCGGAGAATACCGCCGGGATCTCCCCCTTCTCCAGCCCCCGCAACATGTCGCCCCTGCTGCTATATAGCCGCGGCTGAAGATCCGGAAAGAACGCCCTCAGCATGGCCTCATGCGCACTCCCGGAAATCACCCCCACCGGTTTGCCGTTGAGTGCAGCGGTTGCGTCGCCGCCGTCGAGTTTGGCTGAAGACTGGGTGGCGAAGCGTGCGGGCAGGAGCATGTAGGGGCGCGTGAACGAGGCCTGGCGGCGCGTCTCCGGCGTCACCGCGACACCGGCGATCACGGCCTCCCCTTCACCCGCGGCAAGCGCATCGGAAAGCTCCGCAAACGGAATGGCTTCCACCTGGCACTTCGCGTCGATTGCGAGTTCAGTGCAGATGGCCCGGGCGAGATCGATGTTGAAGCCGGACAGCCGGCCCGCCGGATCGATGAAATTGAACGGTGGAAAATCGGTCGACGTCAGGAAGCGGATGCGCGGCACGAGACTCAGATCCGGCTTTTCAAGACGTTCATGCGCATTGAACAACAAAGGCAAGCTAGGAGCATCAAATTCTTCGGCGGATACCGAAATTACTCCGATAAGGAACAAAAGCGGCAGTATTGCTATCAATTTCCCCCTAGTTTTGAGAGGTGCAACTTTAAAGATCATTGCTAAATTCCTAACGGGGAAATTTCATGCCAGCTTGACAGCGGCTATATCACGGTGGCGGGGATCGGGGAACATCCTAGCGATTTTTCCGGCAGTCCTGATGCGGAAAACATCGTTTTCCGCAGTGAGGCGGTTGATGCCCAAAACAGCCGGGAAGCCGGGACATCCGCCGGGCTGCGCACCCATGCCGAAGGCCGCGTTCTGCTGGCGCTCGGCTTCTCCAAGCCCATGATCGAGCGCTGCCTCCGGCTGGCCGCGAAGAACGGCGCCAGAGCGGAAGACGAGTTGCTGGCCTCCGGCTTCGTGGACGAAAACGCCTACTTCGAGGCCCTCGCCCGGCTTGTTGGCCTCCCCTTTGTCGCCAGCATCGACGCTACGCTGATTGTCGATACTCCGCAGATCGACACCCAGCTTGCCAATCCCACGACGGTACGGCTCTCCCTTGCCGCCTCCGCGCCCCTGACCGTCATCGCGCCAAGGGCGGGACAGTGCGAAAAGCTCATGACTCTGCTGAAAGAGCGGCCTCACCTGCGCCAACAATTTGCGATCGCCTCGCGAACCACCATTCGCACCGCGGTCTGGCAGGCGGGCAGCAAGCGCAGGGTGGAAGACGCCGTCAGGCTGCTCTTCGAAGGCAGGAGTGATTATTCCGCGCGGTTCGTCATTACCGGCGCGCAGGGCCTGCTTCTCGGCGGGCTCGCCTCCGCCCTCGTCAGCACACTGATCGCGATGCCCGGACGCACCCTGCTTTTCCTGCACGCGGTCGTCTCGTTCGTCTACTTCTTTTCCCTGGCGCTGCGCTGCCTCGCGCTTCTCTGGCGGGTCACGGCGCGTCGCCCGAAGCCGCTTCCGAACGAGGATGGCCCGCTTCCGGTTTATACCGTGCTGGTGGCGCTCTACGGCGAAGCCGGGGTCGCCGGACAGCTGATGGCCTCGCTCAAGCGCCTGAACTGGCCGAAATCCCGGCTGGACATCAAGATCGTCTGCGAGGAAGGCGATGACGAGACGATAGAGGCTATCCGGCGTGCCCAACCCGGCCCGGAGGTCGAAATCGTTGTCGTTCCGAAGGTCGGCCCGCAGACGAAACCGAAGGCGCTGGATTATGCGCTTGCCGGAGCGCGCGGCACCTACACGGCTATTTTCGATGCGGAAGACCGCCCCCATCCTGACCAGCTGCGCGAGGCCTATTATCATTTCCAGTCGGTCGGACCGGATGTCGCCTGCCTGCAGGCGCCGCTCATCATCACCAATGCCCACAGGGGATGGCTTCCTTCCCTGTTCGCCATGGAATACGGCGCGTTCTTCCGGGCGATCCTGCCGCTGCTCTCGATGATGCGCATGCCGATGCCGCTTGGCGGCACCTCGAACCATTTCAGAACCGATGTGCTGAAAAGCTGCGGCGCATGGGATCCGTACAACGTGACCGAGGACGCGGATCTCGGCATGCGCCTCTATCGCCTGGGCTACCGCGCCGAGGTGATCAAGCGCCAAACGCTGGAGGATGCGCCGACGCGGATCGGTGTCTGGCGGAAGCAGCGGACGCGCTGGTTCAAGGGCTGGATGCAGACATGGCTGGTGCTGATGCGCAAGCCAGGCGCACTCATCCGTGATTTCGGCCCGAAAGCCTTCATCGTGTTCCAACTGATGATCGGCGGCATGCTGATTTCAGCACTCGCCCATCCATTGATCTTCCTGTTCCTGGCTGCGCCGCTGATGCCCTATATCGGCGTCCCCCCACCGGAAAGCCATTTCGTCCACACAGCGCTTTTTGCACTGGATTCGATTAGCATCTTCGGCAATTACGGGCTGTTTCTGGCGCTGGGATCAGTCTCCCTGATCCCGTACGAAAAGCGCCGGCTCGGTCGGCGATGGATGGCCTTTCCGCTCTATTGGATGCTGATTTCCTATGCGGCCTGGCGCGCAGTCATCGAACTCTGGTTGAAGCCGCATTTCTGGAACAAGACCCCGCACGAAGTGACCGAGCGGCCTGATAGGAGAACCAATCAACCCGAACGGGAGGCGCCACCGGATAGCAACCTCTCGAAATAGCCAATAGTCTTTTCCAGCCCTTCGCGCAGCTCCACCGTTGGCTGCCAGTCGAGAAGGTCTTTCGCCTTCGAGATGTCCGGCTGACGTTGCACAGGATCGTCCTGCGGCAAGGGTTTGAAGACCAGCTTCGAGGACGAGCCGGTCAGTTCGAGCACAAGCTCCGCCAGCGCCCGGATGGTGAACTCGTTGGGGTTGCCGATGTTGACCGGCCCGACCACATCGTCTCCCGTCCCCATCATCCTGATCATCGCTTCGACGAGATCGTCGCGGTAGCAGAAGGAACGGGTCTGCTGGCCTTCGCCGAAAATCGTGATGTCCTCACCCTTCAACGCCTGGACGATGAAGTTGGAGACGACGCGGCCGTCGTTCGGGTGCATGCGCGGACCGTAGGTGTTGAAGATGCGCACGACCTTGATGGCGAGCTTGTGCTGGCGCCAGTAGTCGAAGAACAGGGTCTCGGCGCAGCGCTTGCCCTCGTCATAGCAGGAGCGGATGCCGATCGGGTTGACGTTGCCCCAATAACCTTCGACCTGCGGATGGACGCTCGGGTCGCCATAGACCTCGGATGTCGAAGCCTGCAGGATCTTCGCCCGCACGCGCTTGGCGAGCCCCAGCATGTTGATTGCGCCATGAACGGATGTCTTCGTCGTCTGCACCGGATCGTGCTGATAGTGCACGGGTGAAGCGGGGCATGCGAGATTGTAGATCTCGTCGACTTCGACGTAGAGCGGGAAGCAGACATCGTGGCGCATCAGCTCGAAACGCGGATGGCCGATCAGGTGCTCGACATTACGGCGGGTGCCGGTGAAGAAATTGTCGACGCAGAGCACCTCGTCACCACGCTCCAAAAGCCGCTCGACCAGATGCGACCCGAGAAAGCCGGCACCTCCGGTGACCAAAATCCTTGCGTTCATACTCTCACGTCCTCTCGTCCGTTTATCCGGGTCTAAGAGAGTCGCGGCTGACTGTCAAAACATGACCCTCGCCAACCTTGCAATAAAGAGCGCAAACCAGAGAAGGGCGGCGGAAGCGAGTGTGGATCGGTCGACTGGAGCGGGTGAAGGGAATCGAACCCTCGTATTCAGCTTGGGAAGCTGTCTGCGAACCCAATGATATCAAATAGTTAAGCGTAATTTTTTACAAAGCCTCGCCCCAGACAGGCCTTTAGCAATCAAAGACTTAAGAGGCGGCTGTAAAAAGGTTTTGGGCGAATCCTGGCCTCGAATCAGCAATGGAGGCTAGCTTGGGCGCATTCATCGTCCCCCCTGTGGGCTGCCTTGTAAGCAGTTCTTTGTGTGGCAAATCCGCATCAGCAATTCTTTAATAACGCTACTGTCCATAGGTGCATTTACTGACAGCGGCCCCATAATCGAGACCTGACAATCTTTACTTTCGGCCAAGCGACCAACACGCTTCCTCTACCCGCTGCAAACAGGAGGAGAAAGCATGAGATACGCACTCGTCAATGGAACACGCTCTGAGGCCAAGCCTAAGCTACGGGGAGCATGTCTAAACTGCGAACGCGAAGTAGTGGCTAAGTGTGGCGAGGTCCGTATTTGGCACTGGGCTCACCTTGGCAAACTGGAATGTGACCATTGGTGGGAGCCGGAAACTGAATGGCACCGTTCGTGGAAGGCCCAGTTTCCTCAGGAGTGGCAGGAGGTCGTGCATATCTCTGAGAGTGGTGAGCGCCATATTGCCGACGTGAAGACTAGTGCTGGGTTGGTGGTCGAACTGCAGCATTCACCAATTGCTTCAGACGAGCGCATTTCCCGCGAGAGTTTCTACAAGTCGATGGTCTGGGTTGTAGACGGTAGGCGCTATAAGCGTGATCTGCTCGCATTCAGGAATGCACTTGAGCTCGGATCGATCGTTAATGATAGTCCAATGTACCTGAAGCCTCGTATTGATACCGCTGCAATTTTCCGGCGATGGACACCCCTGCATTGCGCTGTGTTCCTCGATTTTGGTGATGAAGTATTCACAGCAGCGAGCTTGCTGCTTCCTGCGGCCGTACTTTGGGTGCTTCAGCTTGATCGTATCACCGGCAAAGTGGTTATAGGCGCAGTCACGCGAGATAGCTTCATACAGTTCTGTCTGACGGGCAGCGAGCTACGATGGTTACAGGTTACTCGCTCTATGCAGCCGGTCAACCGCTTCCGGATTCCCATGGGCCGCCGGTACCAGCAGCGGCGGCGATTTTAAGCCACTATTCCGTTTAAAACTCTTTACCGAATCGCGAACTGCCCGGAGAGAGCGCGTGATCATCCCACCCTGATCCCTGCCCATCTCAGTCAACTGGCAATCGATAGATGATGCCACTACCAGAAGTCCATCATCGATCCCCGCACTCCGTGCGACAGCGGGAAATGCGGGGAGATCTAACGCTCGCTCAGCTAAAACAAGTCACCCATCACGACGTCCTTCCAAGAGAACGAGGATCACCTCTCAGCCGGATTTAATCGGTTCTGAGCCTAGGTCTGAATACGCACTTTCATCCGAATACAACTGGGGCTATAGGGCACCTATTATTTGCATTCATTTCGGTGACTTATGATCCAGACATCAGGAACGGCCGTTATCCGCCATCGTGATACCCGCCAGGTTTATGAAATCCCTAGCAACGAACTCGATTGGGAAGATGTTTCCAGGCACGAGCGCGATATGGGACCCGAAGTCCTGTGGACGGCTCGCGTATATCATCCAGACCTTGGAGAGCTGGAATGGTCGGTCACCGAGTATCCAGAGGGAGCAATTTCAGGGACGCCTGAAGCAGATTTGAACGGTCACGAACTGCAGACTGATTTCCATTTCGAAATCGACTATCCTACCCCTGATCTAGAGCCTGACGATGACTATGACCTCGTACCGTCCTCCGTCACCGATGATGATGCCGAGGAAATGCGGCAGTGGTTTCTTGAGAATTATGAGGATCCGGCAAATTCACTCCCCTATTCATCGAAAGATGGTGGGTATCAGTGGACCAACGGCGGACCGTACACCCCATTAGAAGCCCTTCAGGAAGAGTTCGACAGAGTATACAGCTTCGAATCCATCGAGGCGGTGGCCAAATCTGTTGAGGATGAAGATGGTACGTATGAGTGGTCACCTCGGGATAGGTCGGAGGCTAGGGACGAGTACGTTTCGAGGATCGCCGACAGACTTAACCGACATCTCCCTCTTGCGGAGCGTATCGTTCCCAACGAAGAAACCGGCGTATTCCAGGCACTGGCAACCCTTGTCACAAAGCCCGACCTTCTGGAGGCGACCCTTGATCGCGTCCGCGATGCGCTGGAAGACTGCTTAGCTTCACCATCAAACGGGCTCTCAGAGAACGACCATGAGGTCCGAAAGCTTCGGCGAATGCTGTCACAGTATTCAACTGATCCTCAACGCGTTGAGATGGATACAAATTCTGTCGGGAAAAGCATCCTTGCGAAAATACGCAAGGGAGACCTGCCTGATTCTGACCAAATTCAAGATTTGGTCTCAACTCTACAGGACGCTGGGGTAGGGATTCGGGCGACCGACCCAAATATCGCTCAGAATAGACGGATCCTACAATCCGCGAGCCTCACCCAGCTTTCAACGGAGAACATTCAGGCGATCCAAGAAGCTGCTCCGGTCCTAGAAGCGATCACTGAAGGTCGCCTTCAGCAGGAGGTGATGGAGGATCTACAGGTCCTCGCCGAATACCAGGGTAAGCTGGGCGGCGTAAACCGAAATGATGGATTTGGTCATGATGAAGTCACGAGAATCATGGGTCGCACGGCACGAATGTTCGCGATCCTGAAAAACACTCCAACATTGATAAGCAAGATCGAAGGCAGTACAGCGCTAAAGGTCGGGAAAATTATAAGTGCCCTCTCGTCCATTATGGTGGTGGGCGGATACGTGTTTAAGTTCTTCTTCCCGTGAAAATATACAAGGAATCCATCATAAATCCCTGCAGCTCCCGCATCGTATGGGAGCATGGATGCAACATGATAGCGCTCTTGGTCGTTTAAAGTTGCTGTATCCAGTCCGCCATTTTCCTTGCAGACCCTTCAAGCTTCGCATTGGCCGATGGGAGCTGTGCATAAAACTGGTCGAAACATGCCCGCAGTTGAATTTGATCGCTTTGCTGCATCAGCTTGAATTGGTCATTCGCGATCAACCATAGTTCGAAGGCTCCTAGGCCGGTGGCATGCGGTCCTCCATCGTCGGATTGCGCCGACGGGAAAACTTCAAGGACAGAAATACCAGCATCCTCTACAATCCATTCGCATTGCTCTATTGAGCGCGGTATCTCCCAAATGGGTCTGGGGTCACCGTCGTAGCCATGAAATTTGACCTGGAATGGTGGTCCGCCAGATAACACCCTGGGAAGGCATGAGATGAACAGCTCCAATACGTCGCTCCTGTTCATGTCTGGCATTACGTAAACACAGTTATTGCATTCGTAGTCAGTCGCAATTGGTGACTGCCACCTGTAGTTTATGACCGTGACGTACCCAAGTAGCAGAGGATTGAAATTCAGGCTCCACAATATGTCCAGAGATAGGTCGTCTTGAGATATGCACTCACTAAAGTAAGAATCTAGCGCTGAAGGTATGAACTGCTCACAGAACAATTTCTTGAACCTATTAAAATCAAATAGTATCCAAGAGTCCGTGATGAAATTCATCGCAAACAAGGGGTCTTTTTTTACTTTTCCCTTCATGTATTCGGTAAGTTGTGAAGGTGGATGTTCGTGTATGCATTCCATCAAGTCTGAAAGCCTGACGGCCCCTGCTTCAATGTGCCCTCCCACAGGGGCTGTTTCAATTAGAGTATGTTCGCCCCAGTAGTCGTCTTCCCAATCAAAGTCGGATGGAGCTTTCTGGGCCCGAATTATGAGCAATGAAATCAATAGGCTCATGCAGTTCAACATTTCGCTTTGGTCGTAAGGGAGGGACCGGATACCGTCCCAGCATCTGTTGCAGAGGGTGGATACTGCCCATTCAAAATGTGCCGCATCTGCAGGTAGCTTAATGGCGAAACTGATGAGCCTGCCTGTAGCAACACTGTCAGCCAAGGGCTGTTTAATTAGCTGCTCAACTTCGTACTTTAACTGTTTTAACTCGCTGTTCGGACGAGCGGTAACGACCACAGTTGTAGGGTCTGCGAGGAGGGCGACTTTCTCGACTGTTGGTGCGACCCACCGGTGGTCGTTGTTGCACCAAGCAGCTTCGAGTTCTGGCGGGGTTCTCCACCTAAACGCTCCGTCATAGGTCTGGCGCCGGGTTGCACTTATGAAGTTGATATTCCCGCTGGAGGTCAGATCTGAGAACAGATCCTGAACTCTTTTTCGATATATCCATTGGTCAATTACGCATTCCAAAGCGCTCTTCCGCACTGGATAGATTGCCTCGTGCTCGTCGGGCAGTAACTGTGCGAGTGGGAAATGTATTCTATACGCATGATCGCGGATTTTTGTTGCCACGTCTTTGTCTTGTACATTCAGGAATAGACCTTCCTGAGCTTCCAAACGCCAAAGGTTGTCAACATTTATCTCGACAATCTCCGCGCCATTAAGCGCTGATAGGTCGTTAGAGTTGAAGCAGTATATTACGGCTGTGTTTCCACTCGTATCCGAGCTAGCTGGTGACTTGGAGAATATCGCCGCGATCTCCGGTGATCTGGTTAGATCAAGGAATCTCGTAGGAATGCCGTAGTGCTGAGCGATCGCCATCGTTGCGCCTGACTGCGTACGATAGGCAGCCATTTGAGGAACCGCCTCCGCCCACTCCAAGAACTCGCTCAGGTTACTCTCAGCAACTGACAACGCTTCGTCTGTGACGCGGAGTAGGCTAGGAATGAGTCTCGGCCAATCCCGTGTCTGCCCCCGAAACAGATTATATTTTCCATCTAATTTCAGCTTTTTACACAAAGCTATTGCTTCGGCCAAGCTGTTCACGCTGATATCTTGGCTCATCCCCCATCCCGTTCGCAGCGCCAACGATGTGCCTGAAGTAAGGGCGAGGGCTGCCAACCATCATCTATAGGTTGTCGAGTGACGCTGGACAATCGGTTGCATGCTGCTTTCGCGAAAACTGCAGATTTTTACGTGGGAGTATTTAAGCTCTTTCGTGCGGGGATTTCCCCCATGGGGCGGCATCGGTCCCACTCCACCACACTGCCCTCCGCAGGTCCTACGCTTACTAGGTTGTCGGGCTGGGCTCCTACATAGGCGGCATAAGGCGGGGTCACGGCCCCTGTCCACAGGGGTATACCCTAGTGAGCAAGTGGTTGTGTGTGAAAATGTGTGTCCATAAGGGTTGACTTCTTTCAACGGACAGGCATTTGTGTGAACATGACTCTTATGGACAGGATGATGTGATGTCAAAGACCGTGCTCTACGCCCGCGTGTCAACCGTAGACCAGACGCTTGATCACCAGAGGACCCAAGCGGAACAAGCTGGATTTGTGATTGACGAGGTGATTGCTGACCATGGCGTGTCAGGTATCAGTACCAACCTTAGGGACAGACCCGAAGGCAAGAGGTTGTTCGACAAGCTCAGGCATGGGGACGTGTTGGTTGTTCGTTGGGTTGATCGCCTGGGGCGGAACTATGAGGACGTAACCAAGTCGATCAAGGACTTCATGGACATGGGCGTGATCGTCAAAACAGTGATCAATGGCATGGTCTTTGACGGCGCAACGAAAGACCCAATGCAAAAGGCGGTCAGGGACGCGCTGATAGCGTTCATGGCCGCAACTGCGCAGGCACAAGCCGAAGCGTCGAAAGCCGCTCAGCGGGCCGGAATAGAGGCAAAGAAGGGGGATCCGAAGACCTACCCCGGCAAGAAGCCGAGTTACGACCGGAAGGCCTTTCAGAAGGTAGTGGACCTGCTTGCGCTAGGGCATGGAGCCTCAGAGATCTCGAAGGCCACCAATTTGAAGAGGCAGACTGTGATTAGGATCAGGGATGATCAGGCGAAGGCTGAGGCGATCCTGACAAAATGGGGTATGTGAGCCGAAAGCTTCATAGAATACAGGCACTTCCGCTTATTTGCACGAGTAATAGGGAGGTCATTGGGCGGAGCCTGATGGCCTTCCTTAGTTTAGTACCCATTTTCTGTTCTCTTTGAATGTGGTCACACTTTCATAGTATTTTCTATAGGGGCCAGTGATATCTTTAAGTGGCTTGGTCATGTCCAGAAATCCAGTGGAAGGCTCATCATATTCAATCTTCTTCGCTTTAATGGTTATATCCTTCCCGTACTTGCTATGGAACGTTTCTTGCATGACCTCCTGTAGCTCGTCTTCCAGTTTTGCATGTATGATGAAGCTGTCATGCACGGGTAGGCATGGGTAATCCCTTTTCGCAAACTGATGCATAATTTTCTCTGCCATATCGGAATCTTCTCGTTGTAGATGCAGCCCGTGCTTGGACTTGAAATATTTCCTGATTGGCCGGTGTCGTTGTAATATCTCGTGCTGAAGCTGTTCCCAGCTGATGCCTAGCTTCTGGCTGTCGAATCCCTCGATAGGGTTCAGCCGTTCGCCCGCGTTCAGCATTGCGTTAAATGTCTGTTTGACGATTTTGCGGGGAACTGGCAGTCCGATCTCGTAGGCATCGTAATCTAGCGCCAGTCCTTCTTTGGCGTAGATCATGGCTGGATGCATGTGGGAGTAATCGAGCTCTACAGTCGGTTCGTCATCAATTGTGATGTTCGGTCTGTAGGCTTTCGGAACGCTTTGCCACCATCCACCGTAGAAGCGGCCACCTTTGGTCCAGTCGTTGTCATTGAAGATGCGTACAATTGATCGTCTAGTTAGGTCAATGTGAGCGGGAGGCTGATAGACTGGGTCCGCGCGCCATGATGCGCTACCAACGGCCTTATTGGCCATGCGCCGGTTCAGCCCTTCGTGCTCGGTGTCCGAGATCCGCAGATCGAACCAGTGGTGCTGTAGCACGATGTTGATTTTTTGTAGATGGACTCGCATGGATCGTATGCTGTCATCGTCTTGATACTCGACAGCGCGCTTGTCCTTGTCCCTGAGCACAACCGTCTGCAAGTCACCCGTGTTGAGAACTGTAGTCGCGGTCAACACATCTGACATCGGGGCCAAGGTATGTGCTAGCTTCACGGTCCCGGCAACTCGGGTCACTCGCCCGCCACTGTGAGACCCCTTCGTAATCACAGCCATGTAGCCGGCCTGTAGTAAACCACTGAAGGCATCTTTGAAGGTGCTCCAGGTGACAAAGCTCGGACGATAAATGGACCGATTGACGTAGGCGCTGTTCGACTTGCTGATCCCAATCGTCATCTCTGGGTCACTGAGATGTGCCGCGAACAGATCAAGTATGAGGGCACTGACTGCGCTGGCGAATGCGTCGGAAGACGATCCTCTTCCTCTGGTGCGCTTCTCTTGCGCGCTCAATTCCTGCAAGATCGTGGCAAGGGCGGCTTGATAGGCTGGATGAGCGTTCACTCGGAACCAGTTGACTGGTCTGGATCTGGTCTCGGGCATAGCTGCACTGCTGTCGTGAAATGACGATTCCGGACGCTATAAAGAAATAGCTGGCCGGTTTCCATGCCTGAACAACCTCAGGCAGAGCATCATTGCGTAGCCGCTTTGGGTAGTCCGCGAACCCTGTGACGGATCTCTAGGCTGTGACGTTCCGCCCTTTCGTTCGGCTGTTCCGCCAAGACCACACTCCTCTGGCTGGCACAGATAGTACAGCTAGGCTACCCAGCAGAAACATCACATCAATTGCAACAGGGATAACCCCAGCAATCAGTTGCGCTATCGTTCCCATGCGCTGTACGCGAGCTTTCGCGGCCTCACGTTCTTGAATGTTTGCCAGAACAGCATGCGCCTCTCGATCTGAAGCGGCGGCGCCAATCATTGGTAGGTACTCTTCACTGATCCGGATGTAGGCGCTGTTGTTAGTCAGCCATTCCTGAGGATGGAAGCCAAGCTCTGGAGGGTTCTCGTAGGCGCGCTGGTAAGACTGCGATGCGTTGAAAACGATGCTGCCTCCTGCTGTGAAGCTGTCAGCAATTCCCTCGAATAGCGTCTCAGTCTTGTCGTCTGTGGCGATCCCCAGCGTTTGATACCATGACTGTCTGTCGCGAGCCTCCCGGCATTCCCGCTCTGCACGTGTGCTCGCCGCTTCCCCTCCTATGACTGGCATCCCCATCGAGTTGGTTGTGCCCTCGGAGGTGTCGATAGGGCGGAAGCTCTCAGGGATATTGTCGAAGCCACATGCATAAGCGCCGCCGGTTCCTGTCAACAGGCTGGCAGCTACTAGCAAACAACTTGCACCTCGCTTGATGTGCTGGAGCTGGGACGAGCTCTGGGATACTAGCTGGCGATCTGCTCTCGCATTCGACGCGACCTTCGATGTCAATGACCTACCCCCCAATGCAGAAGGGCGGTAGGCGCGGTACGTCTCCGCGAGTTGCCCTTCGATCTCTGGTGATCGGGGAGTTAGTAACCGCATGACACGGCCCTACGGCCTTTAGTTCAGAGAACCTGTTGCATACGCCGCAGGCTCCCCGACCATAGGTCGAAGAGTGGTGCCATTTCAGTGGCACACGTTCCTAGTCATGAGGGGTTACTACGCCCCGAAGCCGCACGTACGGCTCCAGGGTCTGTTTCCAGGATTTGGGAATCGGTGTCAATCCAGCATTGGAGCCTCAGGTTTAACGGCCAGCATGGTCAGGTATCTGTATCTTGCTCGTTGGCACCAGGCGGCCACGCGGGCAATTGGTAAGCCCAGGGCGACACAGCGGGTTTGCGGATTCATGGAAACCCGCTACGTCTCTGTTGAATATGACGTCGCAGTACACCGAGGCAACGAATGGTCACAGTTGATTTGAAGGGCGTGCACAAGGTCCAATGCAAGGGCAGGCACTACTATTACGCTTGGCGAGGCGGTCCGCGTCTTCCCGGCAAGCCCGGAACGGAAGAGTTCATGGCCTCATACTTCGAGGCACTGGAAAGCAGGAATGTTCCCAGCAGTTCCAGGTTCGGCGCGCTTGTGCGAGCCTACCGCACCAGTCCCGAGTACGCAAAGCTGGCTGACAGCACGAAGCGCAACTGGTCCAGAATGCTCGACAAGATTGACGCGCACTTCGGTGACATCAGCATTGCGCAGTTCGACCGGCCCAAGAGGATACGGCCAACCATTCTGCAGTGGCGCAGCCAGTTCGCCGATACACCGCGCACGGCTGACTACGGGATGCAGGTGCTGTCTCGTGTTCTATCCTACGCCATTGATCCCTTGGGGAAGATTGCTGCCAATCCATGCGAGGGCATCAGGAATCTCTACAAGAATGACCGTGCAGCCATAATATGGACAGAGCATGATCTAGCTGCGTTGAAAGATGCCAAAGACGGCAAGGGCAAACCTGCCTGCTCTACAGAAATGGCATTGGCTATCGATCTGGCCATTTATACCGGCTTGCGTGTCGGAGATCTGGTCAAGGCTACGTGGTCACATGTAGGTCAGGATGCGATCATCATGGCCACGAGCAAGAGCAAAGGCAAACGTGAAGCCCTCATACCGTTGTACGATGACCTTCGCTCACTACTGAGCCGCATACCACGACGTAGCAATACAATTCTTACAAATAGCCGAGGCGCCGCCTGGACGCAGGACGGCCTTGCCTCATCGTTTCATACTGCCAAGAAACACGCTGGCTTGAACGACCGAAACCTGCACTTCCACGATCTGAGAGGGACAGCGGCAACCAAATTCTACACTCTTGGGCTACCAGAGCGCGTCATCGCTGAGATCATGGGATGGTCCGAAGATGAGGTACAAGGGATCATTCGAAGGTACGTTGACAGGACAGCAGCAACGCGAGCGGTCATCGATCAAATCAACACCGGTGTAAAACTAACTGTAAAACAGGGGGTGAATCCGCCAACCCAATCGGGTCGTAAGCCTTTGAAAAGGTTGATGGAGCGGGTGAAGGGAATCGAACCCTCGTATTCAGCTTGGGAAGCTGCTGCTCTACCATTGAGCTACACCCGCGCGCGCAGAGACACATTCATGAGGTTGCGGACGATGTCAAGTCACTCCGCGAAGGCCGTTTGCCCTGGTCGGACACGACAGCCGAAATGCAACCGTGATGATCCCAATATTTCAGGACGATGGACGTTAAAGGTGCATTAGGCATTTATAAAATATCTTCTCCCCAAACGGCCCCCCAAGACAAAATGCACAGTATTCGTCAGATCGGCTCATTCGGGGGTAATGGCATGACAATTTCCGACATTTCGGTCAGCAAGCGCTTCTGGCTGGCCGTCATGATACCGGCGACGGTGGCCCTGTTTCTTTCCGTTATCATTGTGCGTGACATGTGGCGTGCGCAAAGCAACATGGATTTGATCGCCGAGGTCAGCCGCGACGTCGCCCAGATCGGGCGGCTGATCGAGACACTCCAGGTCGAGCGCGGCACCACGGCCGGCTTCATCGGCTCCGCCGGCGCAAAGATGGGCGAGCCGATGCGCAAGGCGCGAGCGGCGACCGACGCGGTCGCGGGCAATCTAGCGTCCGTCGCCAACAAACTCGCGGTCGCCGATGTCAGCGTCCCGGCACTGATCGCTGAGATCGAGGCAGAGCTTGCCCGCATCGGCACGATCCGGAGTTCCATCGACGGCCAAGCGCTTCCCGGCAAGGATGCCTTCGGCTACTATACCGGCCTGATCGGCAAGATGCTGCAGCTCAACACCGACCTGACCGGGCTTGCCTTTCATTCGGATGTGACGTTTCAGCTGATGGCCGTCAACGAACTCATGCTTGCCAGCGAACTGGCGGGCCAGGAGCGCGGCATGGGCGCCGGCATCATCAGCTCCGGCAAGTTCGCGGACGGACAGTTTACGGCCTTCAGCAAGTTCGGCGGCGCACAATCGGTGCTGATGGATCGCTTCCTCGCCCTGCAGGACGCAGGCAGACGCGCTGAGGCCGGCGCCACCTTCAGGCAGGAAGCATTCACGAGCTTCGACGGAATGCGCGACAACCTGATCAGGCGTGGCAGCGAAGCGGACTTGTCCGGTCTCGATCCCGCCGCCTGGTTTGCCGATGCAAGCGAGCGGATCAGCAAGATGATCGCCCTTCAGGAAGCATCGCTGGCCGAGGTCGGCACGATCGCCGACGGCCTGAGCGATGACATCCACCACAAGGTGATCCTGCTTCTGGCCGCCATCGCAATTGCCGCCACCTTGTCGATCCTCATTCCGGCGTCGCTGGCCGTAACCGTCCTGCGCCCCCTGAAGGCCCTGACCCAGGCCATGCGCGATCTGCTTGCCGGCCGGGGCGACATCCATTCGATACCCTCGCTCGGCAAGAATGAAATCGGCGCGATGGCCGATTCCGTCCGCGGCATCTTCGTCATGGTCAGCGAGCAGAGCGAGCGCGAACGGCAAGAAGAGCTGCGGGTCGCTGCGATGAAGGCCGACGAGGAGGAGGCCCAGAACCTCGAGCGGGCGCACATCGCCCAGGAGCAGGCGGCCGCGTTGGAAGCCCTCTCGGCGGCGCTCGACCACCTGGCGAACGGCGACTTCGAAAAGCGCATGTCCCTCGATCTTTCCGAGAATTTTCGGCCGATGGCACGCAACTTCAATGACACCGTGGAGATGATGCGCAAGACGATGTCTGACATCCGCACCACGTCGCGTGAAATCAACGGCAGTGCCGACGCCCTCGCTTTCACCTCCGATGAACTCGCCGCGCGCACCGAAGAGCAGAACCGTTCGCTGGAGACCAGTTCGAACGCCCTGCGCATCCTGACGGAGACCGTGCGCTCGACGGCCGACAACGCCCAACGCGCCATGCACGCCGCCCAGGAAAGCAAGATGCAGGCGGAGCGATCCGGCGATGTCGTTCGGCAGGCGGTGGCGGCGATGGGAGCCATCAACTCATCCTCCAGCCAGATCGGCCAGATCATCGGCGTGATCGACGACATCGCCTTCCAGACCAATCTCCTGGCGCTCAATGCCGGAGTGGAGGCCGCCCGCGCTGGCGAAGCCGGCAAGGGATTTGCTGTCGTCGCCCAGGAAGTCCGCGAACTGGCGCAGCGCTCCGCGCACGCCGCCAAGGAGATCAAGGGCCTGATCTCGGCAAGCTCGAACCAGGTGAAGTCCGGCGTTTCCCTGGTGGAGGAGACCGGCACTGTCCTGACCGCGATCATCGAGCAGATCTCCGAAACCAGCGGGCTGGTCTCCATCATCGCCAGCAACACGACGGAGCAGTCCGCGCAGCTCACCGAGGTCAATCACGCGATCTCCGAAATCGAGCAGATCACGACGCAGAACACCCAGATGGTGATCGACAGTTCGCGCGAAATCCACGATCTGACCGCGCGGGTCAATCACCTGCACGAGAAGCTCGCCCGGTTCAGGACGCGCGACGAAAAGCACGATAGCGCCTACGAGGGCCCGGAGCGGCGAAAGAGTGCCGGCATACCGATACGCTATTCGGCCGCCTGAAACGCGGAGGCGCGGGCCCGTGAGAAGTCAGGTTCTGCGTCTCCGGCG
Source organism: Rhizobium sp. PAMB 3174 (assembly GCF_052908375.1). Classification (NCBI taxonomy): domain Bacteria; kingdom Pseudomonadati; phylum Pseudomonadota; class Alphaproteobacteria; order Hyphomicrobiales; family Rhizobiaceae; genus Rhizobium; species Rhizobium sp. PAMB 3174. The sequence continues at coordinate 3,020,466 of NZ_CM128608.1, forward strand.
ATGATGTCAGGTGCGAAAATGCTTGGAGAGCTTCAGGCCCTGCGCCTGATAGTTGGAGCCGAGGCCGGAACCATAGAGCGAATGCGGCTTTTCCAGCATGTGTTCGTAGACGAGACGCCCGACGATCTGGCCATGCTCGAGGATGAACGGCACCTCGTGGCTGCGCACTTCGAGGACGGCGCGCGATCCGGTGCCGCCGGCGCCGGCATGGCCGAAGCCGGGATCGAAGAAGCCGGCATAGTGAACGCGGAATTCTCCGACCAGCGGGTCGTAAGGCGTCATTTCCGCGGCATAAAGCGGCGGCACGTGCACGGCTTCGCGCGATACCAGGATATAGAATTCATCCGGATCGAGGATCAACTCCTCGCGGCCGTGGCTGTAGAGCGGCTCCCAGAAATCGAACACCTCGTTGGCCGCCTTCTCGTCGACATCGACGACGGCGGTGTGATGCTTGCCGCGATAGCCGATCAGGCCGTCGTCGGCACTACCCTTGAGATCGATCGACAGCGCGATCCCGCCGCCGGACACGTTCGGCGTGTCGCTGGCGACCAGAGTCTCGCTTCTGTGAAGCGCCAGCAATTCGGTCTCGCTCAAGAGCGGCTGGCCGATGCGGAAGCGGATCTGCGACAGGCGCGAGCCCCTGCGCACGACGATCGGGAAGGTGCGCGGCGAGATTTCCAGATAGAGCGGACCGGAATAGCCGGACGGTATCTTGTCGAATTCCTGGGCATAGTCGGTGATGACGCGGGTGAAGATGTCGAGGCGGCCGGTGGAGCTCTTCGGATTGGCGGAAGCCGACATGCCGGAGGGCAGATCGAGGCTTTCCATCAGCGGCACGATGTAGACGCAGCCCGTCTCCAGAACCGCACCTTCGGAGAGGTCGATGACATGCAGTTTCAGCCGGTCGAGCTTGTCGGAGACAAGGTGGCTCGGCCCCGGAAGGAAGCTTGCCCGCACCCGGAACGCCTTGGCGCCGAGGCGCAGGTCGAGGCTTGCCGGCTGCACCTGGTCGATGTCGAGTTCCGCCTGGCTCTTCAGCCTGCCCGCCTCGAAAAGTTCGCGAATGGCGCCATCCGCCAGAATGCCCGTCTGTCTTGCCATATGTCCCGTCCTTGAAGTGTGAGGCACAAAACCAAACTCGAGGAATTGACGCAAGCGGTGATGGGGAGTATTTGGCTCCTTATCCCGTGGTGATTTGGCCGGTCGGCTTGCAGCCACGTTAAACAAGTGGCTAAAAAGACCGGGTTGAAACCGGTCTGCTTTTGCGGCCGGTTTTTTTGTTTTGGAAAGTGATCATGGCATGAGCAAGAATTGGCAACCGGCAACCCAACTCGTTCACGGCGGCTCAATCCGGTCGCAGTTCGGCGAAATGTCGGAATCGATCTTCCTGACGCAGGGCTTCCTTTATGAGAACTCGGCATCGGCCGAGGCCCGTTTCAAGGGCGAGACCGAAGGCTATATCTACGCCCGCTACGGCAGCCCGACCAACGACATGTTCGAAAAGCGCATGTGCATGATGGAAGGCGCCGAAGACGCGCGCGCCACCGCATCAGGGATGGCCGCCATTTCGTCCTCCATCCTCTGCCAGGTCAAGGCCGGCGACCACATCGTCGCGGCCCGCGCGCTGTTCGGCTCCAACCGCTGGATCATCGAGACGCTGGCACCGAAATACGGCGTGACCTGCACGCTGGTCGACGGTCGCGACATCGCCAACTGGGAAGCCGCCGTTCGCCCCAACACCAAGGTCTTCTTCCTGGAAAGCCCGACGAACCCGACGCTGGAAGTCGTCGACATTGCCGGCGTCTCGAAGCTCGCCAAGCAGGTCGGCGCCACGCTGATCGTCGACAACGTTTTTGCCACGCCGCTCTTCCAGAAGCCGTTCGAACTCGGCGCCGATGTCGTCGTCTACTCGGCCACCAAGCACATCGACGGCCAGGGCCGCTGCCTCGGCGGCATCGTACTGTCCTCCAAGAAGTGGATCGACGAGAACCTGCACGACTACTTCCGCCACACCGGGCCGGCGATGTCGCCGTTCAATGCCTGGGTGCTGCTGAAAGGTCTGGAAACCTTGCCGCTGCGCGTGAAGCAGCAGACGGAGAATGCTGCAAAAGCCGCCGACTTCCTCGCCGAACACAAGGCCGTCGCCAAGGTCATCTATCCCGGCCGCAAGGACCATCCGCAGGCCGATATCATTGCAAAGCAGATGAAGGCCGGCTCCACGCTCGTCTGCCTCGAGCTGAAGGGCGGCAAGGAAGCGGCGTTCGCGATGCAGGATGCCCTGCAGATCATCAAGATTTCCAACAATCTCGGCGACACCAGAAGCCTGATCACCCATCCGGCGACGACGACGCACAAGAACCTCACCGACGAAGCCCGGGCCGAACTCGGCATTTCGCCGGGCACCGTGCGCCTTTCGCTCGGCATCGAGGACGGCGGCGACCTGGTCGCCGATCTCGAACAGGCGCTCGACAAGGTCAAATACTGACCCACATATCAGACCGCCGGGGCGTCACTCACGCCCCGGTCGTTCCTCCCGCATGATGCGCCTGGCAAAGAGGATGCGGGCGGCAGCGGTATAAAGCGTGAGCGCCGCGAAGAGATAGGCCAGCCACCAGAACCAGTCCGGACAAAGGCAGGCAATCGCAAAGACGGCGATCGTCTCCGTCGCTTCCGCCAGTCCCGTTGTGAAATAGAACGATTTTTCACCGCGCGCATCGGTCGTCAGCCGGCGCTTTTCGGCCATGACGGCGAAGGCGAGGAAGCTCGATCCGTTCACATAGAAGGCAAACAGAAGGACGGCGCCGGCAATGCCGTTTCGCGCCGGGTCGGCGATGACGAAGGCGAGAGGGACGGCGCCGTAAAACACGAAGTCCAGGACGATATCGAGAAAGCCGCCGAAATCAGTCTTGCGCGTTGCACGGGCAATGGCGCCGTCAAGACCGTCTCCAAGCCGGCTGGCAAGCAGAAACGGTAGAGCCAGCCAGCCGTGGCCGGAGGCAACAAGGGCCGCCGAGAGGAGGCCCAGGCCGCAAGCGATCAACGTCATGGTGTCAGCACCGACGCCCCGTTCCGCGAGCCATTCGCCCGTCTGCCGCAGATGCGGATCGATGCGCTTTCTGATTGCACCGTCGAGCATGCGCCTCCCTCCCCTTGCCTTATTCATCCGCACCCCGAAAACCGGCTTGCCGGCGAGCACGCACATATTAACCTAACCTATTATGATTAACGGCAAAAACCGCGTTCATTTCTGGTTTTTAATACTTGAGTACGGGCATCCGGCTTGACGCAACCGGCAGGCTATACGATATCGTTTATGAAATCTTAAGGAAGGTGTCCGGTATGTATCGCGCGCTGACACGGGACATAGAAGTTGTGGTGGAGCCCTACTATCTGGAGGAACAGTCCGATCCGGAAGACAGCCGCTATGTCTGGGGTTACCGGATCGTCATTTCCAACAATTCCGACATATCCGTCCGGCTGATCAGCCGCTACTGGCACATCACGGACCAGAACGGCCAGGTCGATGAAGTGCGCGGCCCAGGCGTGGTCGGCGAACAGCCGCGGCTGTCGCCGGGCGATTCCTATGAATACTCATCGGGCTGCCCGCTCGACACTCCGTCCGGCGTTATGTTCGGCCACTACCAGATGTCGACGGACGAGGGCGAACTGTTCGAGGTCGACATTCCGGCCTTCTCGCTCGACACGCCGGACATGACCCGCACCCTCAACTGACAGAGCTGATTGCTCCGGCCTCCAGCCGGGATGGACTATCCAGCATTCGCATGTCTGGCAGGCTGGTGCCCACGGGCTGCCAGCGTGCGGGTGGCGACGACGACCGCAATTAGCGTCACGACATAGACCAGGACCTGGAACTCGCTCGGCTGCTGGGAATAGCCGAACATGGTGTGCATCAGGCGGCCCGGAATGCTGCCTTCCTCGAGAAGCCAGGAGGTGTCCCACGCAGTAGCGGACAGCCAGTCGATCTTGCCTGCGCGTTCCAGATAGGCTGCCGACTGCGACGCCATGCTGGCGGCGAGGAAGGTGATGAGAACGCTCGTCACCGAGAACAGGTGACGCATCGGAATCTTCACGAGACCGAAATAGGTGAGCGCCGAGACGCCGGCTCCGAGAACGAGGCCGAGTGCCGATCCGAGCGCCAGCGACGACCAGCTGTCGCCTCCGGCGAGGATGATGCCGTACATGAAGAGCGCGATTTCGGCGCCTTCGCGCAGGACAGCGATGCCGACGACCAGCGCAAGCGCTGCCAGCGAACGCTGCCCGTCGCTGACCGCCTTGCCGGTGGCGGCGAGATCGGCGGCGAGTTCACGTCCGTGATGCGCCATCCAGAGATTGTGCCAGATCAGCATGACGGCGGCGATCGCCAGGATGCCGGCGTTGAAGAGTTCCTGCCCGAAGCCGTCCGCCCATTCGGAGACGACGCCGGCAAAGGCGGCCAGCACCACGCTTCCGGCGATGCCTCCGGCAACACCGGCGGCGATCCACCAGCGGCTGCCGGCAACCAACCGGGTTGCGGCCAGCACGATGCCGACGATCAGGCCGGCTTCAAAAATCTCGCGGAAAACAATGACCAGTGCGCCCAGCATGCCTCTTCCTCCGTCACATTATTCGACGACGACGTGGCCGACATACTGTTTGGGATGGAAGTCATCGAAGAAGTCATAGGTGCCAGGCTCCTGCGCCCGCACGTTCACCACGATGTCATGGCCGCTTTCGACGATCTTTTCAAAGCCGAGCGCCCCCGACTCCAGCTCGACCGGCAATTCCGTCTTGTTATGCAGCTTGATGCGGAACGGTTCGCCTGCCTTCGCGCTGATCTGCTGAGGGCTGAAGCTCTCGCTGCTCAAGGTGATCTCGTAGGTCTTGACGTCAGCGGCTGTCGCGGCGCTAAAGGCCGTACCGGCCAGAATGGCAATGGCGGCCACGGCGATGGTCATGCGTTCCTTCATCGGGTCAACTCCGGATCGTTGGCGATGGTCGGCAGGTTGCCGGGCCATCAGATTTGCTGCAGCCTTAATATCATGAGATCATTTATCAAGAAATATTATGTCGCAGGCAGCGCACCTCCCGCCCGCGCGGCCCGACGTTCTCGGCCAAGAAACCCCGAAGCAGCAGCAGACCGGCCTTATTCGATCACCTCGTTGGCGTCGAACACATAAGTCGTCGAACAAAACTCGCAGGTGACCGCGATCTTGCCGTCTTCCTCGCTCGCCAGGATCTCCTCTGCCGAGAAGCCCTTCAGCACGCCACCGATCTTCTCGCGCGAACAGGAGCAGCGATCGAATACCGGCTGGGGCTCGAAGACCCGCACGCCGCGTTCGTGGAACAGCCGGAACAGCAGCCGCTCCGAGCCGACCTGCGGATCGGTCAATTCGTCCGCATCGATCGTTTCGGCGAGCGTGCGGGCCTCCATCCAGGCATCGTCTTCGAACATCGGCAAGGCATTGTCGTCGCCATCACCACCCGGAAGATCCGGCTGGCGCATGCGCTCCGGCGCTTCGGGCAGGAACTGAACGATGAGGCCACCGGCCCGCCAGGTATGCCGGGCCTTGCCGTCCTCGTCCCGATCGTAGAGCTCGGCCGCGGCAAGCCGCATATGCGTCGGGATCTGTTCCGACTGGCGGAAATAGGTGCCGGCGATTTCCTCGAGCGATGCGCCGTCGAGCGCGACGATGCCCTGATAGGGCTGGCTGAAGCGCCCCTGGTCGATGGTGAAGGCGAGGACGCCCGTGCCGAGCAGCTGCTCGGGTTCGGCCATGCCTTCGCTGATGGCAAGCTCAAGGGCCTCCTCGTCGAAACGGGCATAGGCGCGCATGCTGTCGGGCGTCGAAAAATCGGCGACGAGCAGGTCGACCGGGCCGTCGCTCTTCGTCTGGACGGTGAACTTGCCTTCAAACTTCAGCGACGTGCCGATGAGCACGGTGAGCGTGATGACTTCCGCCAGAAGCCGGGCAACCGGCACGGGGTAGTCATGGCGGCCCAGAATGGCGTCGAGCATCGGGCCGAGCTGGACGGCGCGGCCACGAACGTCGAGCCCTTCCACCTGGAAAGGCACAACGTGATCATCACCGGCGAATCCGAATTCGCCGAGCTTGGTGGTTTCTTCCGCCATGGCGGATACTCCTTAAGTTTCGGCGCGCGAAACGAGGCGGCGCCGTATCAGATGGCCCCGAGGCACCAGGCCAGAATGGACTTCTGCGCATGCAGGCGGTTTTCCGCCTCATCGAAGACAACAGACTGCGGTCCGTCGATCACGTCGTCGGTCACTTCCTCGCCACGATGCGCCGGCAGGCAATGCATGAACAACGCATCGTCCTTCGCCCGGCCCATCAGCTGCTTGTTGACCTGGAAGGGCTGGAAGATGTTGTGGCCGCGTGCCTTGTGCTCCTGGTTCATCGAGACCCAGGTGTCGGTGACGACGCAGTCGGCGCCCGACACGGCCTTCTCGGCGTCGTGGCAGAGCATGATTTCGGCGCCTTCGTTGCGCGCCCAGTTCAGGAACTTGTCGTGCGGTTCGGAGCCCAGCGGCACGGCCATGTTCATGCGGTAGCCGAAGCGGGCAGCACCTTCCACGAAGGAATGCAGCACGTTGTTGCCGTCGCCGGTCCAGGCGATGGTCTTGCCGGCGACCGGCCCCTTGTGCTCCTCGAAGGTGAGCAGGTCGGCCATGATCTGGCAGGGATGCGTGTCGTCCGTCAGGCCGTTGATCACCGGCACCGTCGCATGCTCGGCAAGCTCGAGCAGGCGCTTGTGGTCGGTGGTGCGGATCATGATGGCGTCGACATAGCGCGACAGTACCTTTGCCGTGTCGCCGATCGTCTCGGCGCGGCCGAGCTGCATTTCGGTTCCCGACAGGAAGAGCGTCTCGCCGCCGAGCTGGCGCATGCCGACATCGAAGGAGACGCGCGTGCGGGTGGACGGCTTCTCGAAGATCATCGCCAGCATCTTGCCGGCAAGCGGCTTGTCAGCCGTTCCGTCCTTCGTCGCCACCTTGCGCGTGCGTGCGTCGTTCAGAATACCCCTGAGTTCCTCCGAGGAGACCGCGGAAAGATCGAGAAAATGCTTGGGAGCTGCCATGATAACCTGTCAGAATTCGCTTGGCCGCCTCAGGCGGACTTCTTGATATGAGCGGAATGAAGCGCCTCGGCGGCACGCTCGATGCGCGCCAGTCCTTCGCGGGCTTCTTCCGCGCTGACGATAAGCGGCGGCAGCAGGCGCACGACATTGTCGCCCGCAAGCACGCCGAGAACATGCTGCTCGCGCATTGCGGCAAGCAGCTCCGCGGACGGGATCTTTGCCTTGATGCCAAGCATCAGGCCTTCGCCGCGGAAATCCTCGATGACATCGGGATAGCGATCCTTCAGGGAAGCGAGCCCCTGGCGGAAGACGAGTGCCACGTCGCGCACATGTTCCAGGAAGCCATCGGCGAGGATGACGTCCAGGACGGCATTGCCGACGGCCATGGCCAGCGGGTTGCCGCCATAGGTCGAGCCATGCGTGCCAGCGACCATGCCCGAAGCGGCTTCCGCCGTCGCAAGGCAGGCGCCGAACGGAAAGCCGCCGCCGATACCCTTGGCGATCGCCATGATGTCCGGCGTGATGCCGGCCCACTCATAGGCGAAGAGCTTGCCGGTGCGGCCGACGCCGGTCTGCACCTCGTCGAAAATCAGCAGCAGGTCGTGCTCGTCGCAAATAGCACGCAAAGCCTGCAGGAATTCCTTGGACGCCGGACGGACACCGCCCTCGCCCTGCACGGGCTCGACGAGGATGGCCGCGGTCGCGTCCGTGATCGCAGCCTTGACGGCATCGAGGTCACCGAACGGCACCTGGTCGAAGCCGGGCGCCTTCGGGCCAAAACCTTCGAGATATTTCGCGTTGCCGCCGGCCGCGATCGTGCCGAGCGTACGGCCATGGAACGCGCCCTCGAAGGTGATGATGTGGAACTTGTCCGGATGCCCGTTGGCATACTGGTAGCGCCGGGCCGTCTTGATGGCGCATTCCAGCGCTTCGGCGCCCGAATTGGTGAAGAACACCTTTTCGGCAAAGGTCGCAGCGGAGAGGCGCGCGGCCATCTTTTCCTGGCCGGGGTTCTCGTAGACGTTCGACAGGTGCCAGACCTTGCCGGCCTGCGTCGTCAGCGCCTCGACCAGATGCGGATGCGCATGGCCAAGCGAATTCACGGCAACGCCGGCGGCGAAGTCGATGTAGCGCTGGCCGTCCTCGGTGACGAGCCAAATCCCCTCGCCTCGCTCGAAGCGCAGAGGTGCTCTTGCATAGGTATCGTAGAGCGGACCGTTCTGAGCCATGGCGCTGACCTTTCCTGGGCTTTGTTGGCTGGGCACAAATAAAAAAGACCGCCTTTTGGGCGGTTGCCGCACTATCATCATATAGGTCGCCGATGTCAACAAATCACCTGTAAAATCAGGCGATCGCGGCGGCCGCATCAAATTCGAAGGATGGCCTCGCATCCATCGCCAGGCAAAAAAGTGAAAAGAAGCAAGTTGGGGAAAACTGCGAAATCGAATCACGATGATTCCGGCGACTCTTGTCACGGAGTCAGGCTGGCACTAGGTTAAACGTGCATTAAGAATTTGCGCTTGGCGGAAAAAAGTCACCCGGCAGTACAAGAGGCGTACTCCGTCCCGGAGGAATTCGGGACACGGTGAAGGATTCTGCCATGCATTGGACTGCAGGCGGAGAAGACCCAATGAATTGGACAGACGAACGCGTTGAAAAGCTTAAGAAATTGTGGGCGGATGGGCTGAGCGCCAGCCAGATCGCCGCACAACTCGGTGGCGTCAGCCGCAATGCCGTCATCGGCAAGGTTCACCGTCTCAATCTTCCCGGACGCGCCAAGTCCGGCGGCGCATCCTCGGCTGCGCGCACGGTCAAGAGAGCCGTCACCGCCCCGAAGGCTCCGAACTACGCGGCCCGCGTCACGACCCGCTCCGTCACCCGTACGGCCGGCGCCACGGCTCTGAAGGAAGAAGTCGAGATCAACGCGATCCAGGAACTCCGATACGTTCCTGCGTCGAACGTCGTCGTGCCGATCTCCCGCCGCCTGGCCCTGACCGAACTGACCGAGCGCACCTGCAAGTGGCCGGTCGGCGATCCGCTGCAGGACGACTTCCACTTCTGCGGCTGCGAGTCCCCGGACACGTCGCCCTACTGCAACTATCACGCCCGCCTCGCCTATCAGCCGACCAGCAGCGACCGTCGTCGCGCGGCGGCCGCGAACTGATAGCTGCAGCGTCAATCGACTGACCATGATGAACGGGCCTTCGGGGCCCGTTTTTCGTTTCCGTATCCGCACTTTAGGCCAAATGAAAAACCCCGCCGACAATGGGCGGGGTTCTCAAAAACTCCGAGGTACGGACTGGCCGAAGCTCAGACTTCCATCGAGTAGCCGGCGCCGCGAACGGTGCGGATGACGTCCTGCATGTTGGAGAAGTTCAGCGCCTTGCGCAGACGTCCGACGTGCACGTCGACCGTACGCTCGTCGACATAAATGTCATGGCCCCAGACCCCATCCAGCAGCTGCGAGCGCGAAAACACGCGGCCCGGAGAGGCCATCAGGAACTCCAGAAGCCGGAACTCGGTCGGGCCGAGGCGGACCTCACGACTCTTGCGGTGGACGCGATGCGTCTCGCGGTCGAGCTCGATGTCGCCGCAGCGAAGGACGGCGGAGAGAACTTCCGGATGCGCGCGCCGCAGCATTGCGCGGACGCGAGCCATCAGTTCAGGCATCGAGAACGGCTTGACGACATAGTCGTCGGCGCCGGTCGAAAGGCCGCGAACCCGCTCGCTCTCCTCGCCACGTGCCGTCAGCATGATGATCGGCAGGCGCTCCGTTTCCGGGCGCATGCGCAGGCGACGGCAAAGCTCGATGCCGGGAACGCCCGGCAGCATCCAGTCGAGAAGCAGAAGGTCGGGCACGCGCTCCTTGAGGCGGATTTCCGCCTCGTCGCCGCGCATGATCGCCTCGACCTCGTAGCCCTCGGATTCCAGATTGTAGCGAAGAAGCTCGCTCAGAGCTTCCTCGTCTTCAACAACCGCTATTTTCGGGACCATTCACGGTTCTCCAACTTATCGAGCCGTCACTCGGACGTCACGCCCATGGTGGACGTGTTGTCGTCCTTCGGACGCTCGCCTTCCGGCTGGCTGCCGGTCGTCATGTAGTAGATCGTTTCGGCGATGTTCGTCGCGTGATCGCCAATGCGCTCGATGTTCTTGGCGCAGAAGAGAAGATGCGTGCAGGTGGTGATGTTGCGCGGATCTTCCATCATGTAGGTCAAGAGTTCGCGAAACAGCGAGGTGTGGATGGCATCGATCTCCTCGTCGCGGTCGCGGATCGACTTGGCCTTCTCCGCCGAGCGGCTGGTATAGACGTCAAGCACTTCCTTGAGCTGCACCGAGGCAAGCTCGGACAGATGCTCGAGGCCCCGGGCGAGCTTGCGCGGCACACCCGTGCCCTGCACGGCGATGACGCGCTTGCCGATGTTCTTGGCCAGGTCGCCGACGCGTTCGAGGTCGGCCGCGATGCGGATCGAACCCATGATTTCGCGCAGGTCTGCCGCAACCGGCTGACGACGGGCGATGGTGACGACGGCGGCGTCGCCGATTTCGCGCTCGCCAACGTCGAGGACGACGTCGTCGGAGATCAGCTTCTGGGCAAGCGCCAGGTCGCCGGTGACCAGCGCCTGCACGGATTCGCTGACCATCTGCTCGGCGAGACCACCCATTTCGGAGATCCGGCGCTGCAGGAACTTCAATTCATCGTCGTAGGCCGACATGAGATGCTGTTGTGTCGAGGGCATTTTGGTGTTCCCTGATATCTTGAGGCAGGCTTCAGCGCGGCTGCGGCTCAGCCGAAGCGACCGGTGACGTAGTCCTGCGTGCGGCTTTCCTTCGGAGACGTGAAGATCTTCGCGGTCTCGTCGAATTCAACCAGCTCGCCGAGATACATGAAGGCGGTCTGGCGCGAAACGCGGGCAGCCTGCTGCATGTTGTGCGTGACGATGACGATGGTGTAGTCGGCGCGCAGCTCGTCGATCAGTTCCTCGATCTTGGCGGTCGAGAGCGGGTCGAGAGCGGAGGCCGGTTCGTCGAGCAGGATGATCTCCGGCTTGACGGCAACGGTGCGGGCGATGCAGAGGCGCTGCTGCTGGCCGCCGGACAGGCTGAGGCCGCTGGCATGCAGCTTGTCCTTCACCTCGTTCCACAGGGCGGCGCGGGTCAGGGCAGCTTCCACCCGTTCGTCCATCTCGCTCTTATTGAGATTCTCGTACAGGCGGATGCCGAAGGAGATGTTCTCGTAGATCGACATCGGGAACGGGGTCGGCTTCTGGAACACCATGCCGACCTTGGTGCGCAGCAGGTTCAGGTCCTTCGACTTGTCGAGAATGTTCTCGCCGTCGATCAGCACCTCGCCCTCGGCGCGCTGCTTCGGATAAAGCTCGTAGATCCGGTTCAGGACACGCAGCAGGGTCGACTTGCCACAGCCCGACGGACCGATGAAGGCCGTGACGCTGCGCTCCGGCAGAGACAGGCTGATGTCCTTCAGGGCCTTGCTGTTGCCATAGTAGAAGTTGAGATTCTTGATCTCGATCTTCGTCTTTTCGGCGGCCTTCTGTGGGGCGACTTTGTCTAGGGAAAGCATCTGGCTCATCTGTCCTCTCTGCGTCCGGTCAGGCTACGGGAAATTACGCTCAAACCCAAGACGGTCATGGTTATGATCAATGCGCCGGTCCAGGCCAATTGCTGCCATTCTTCATAGGGGCTGAGGGCAAACTGGAAGATCGTCACCGGCAGGCTCGCCATCGGAGCATTGAGGTTGGAACTCCAGAACTGGTTGTTGAGCGCGGTAAATAGAAGCGGCGCCGTTTCGCCGGAGATGCGGGCGACGGCGAGCAGGATGCCCGTGACGATGCCCGACGAGGCGGCGCGGTAGGCGACCGAGCGGATGACGATCCAGCGCGGTGCGCCGATCGCCGTGCCGGCTTCACGCAGCGCGTTCGGCACGAGGCTCAGCATGTCCTCCGTCGTGCGCAGCACCACCGGGATGACCAGCACGGCGAGCGCGAAGGATCCGGCCAGCGCCGAGAAGTGGCCCATCGGGCGCACCACGATCTCGTAGATGAACAGGCCGACGACAATGGACGGTGCCGACAGCAGGATGTCGTTGATGAAGCGCACGACCATGGTCAGCTTGCTGAAGCGGCCGTACTCGGCCATGTAGGTGCCGGCCAGGATGCCGATCGGCGTGCCGACGAACATCGCGATGATGGTCACGATCAGGCTGCCGACGATGGCGTTCAGAAGACCGCCCTCCTCACCCGGAGGCGGAGTCATTTCGGTGAAGACCTGCAGGTTCAGACCGGCGGCGCCCTTGTAGACCAGCGCGCCGAGAATGAGCGCAAGCCAGATGATGCCGATGCCGGCGGCGACGACGCAGAGCGTCATCATCACGGTATTCTTGATCTTGCGACGGGGATAGATCGAGGACATCGGTCAGGCTCCCTTCTTGCTCTCGATGCGCATCAGCATGTAGCGCGCGATGGCAAGGATGATGAAGGTAATGATGAAGAGGATAAGGCCGAGAGCGATCAGCGAGGACGTGTACATTTCGCCATCCGCTTCGGTGAATTCGTTGGCGATCGTCGCCGAAATGGTCGTGCCCGGTGCGAAGAGCGAGGCGCTGATGCGGTGGGCGTTGCCGATGACGAAGGTGACGGCCATGGTTTCGCCCAGAGCGCGGCCGAGGCCGAGCATGACGCCGCCCATGATGCCAACGCGGGTATAGGGAACGACGACGTTCTTCATCACTTCCCAGGTGGTGCAGCCGATGCCGTAGGCGGATTCCTTCAGCACCGAGGGCACCGTGTCGAACACATCCTTGGTGATCGACGAGATGAACGGCAGGACCATGATCGCCAGGATCAGCGAGGAGGTCAGCAGGCCGATGCCGTAGGGCGGGCCGGCGAAAAGGCTGGAGAGGATCGGCACGTCGTGGAAAAGATCGATTACAAAGGGCTGAACCTTCGTCTGGATGAACGGTGCGAAAACGAACAGGCCCCAGATACCGTAGATGATCGACGGAATGCCGGCGAGTAGCTCGATGGCGATGCCGATCGGGCGGCGCAGCGGACGCGGGCAGAGCTCGGTCAGGAAGATGGCGATGCCAATGCCGATCGGCACGGCGATCAGGATGGCGATCGCGGAAGTGACGATCGTGCCGTAGATCGGAGCAGCGGCGCCGAAGTTTTCCTTCACCGGGTTCCAGCTTTCGGTGACAAGGAAGGAGAAGCCGAACTTGGAAAGAGCGTCCCACGATCCGATGAACAGCGAGGCCGCAACACCACCGAGAAGAAGGAGGACGATGACAGCGGATGCGCGGGAAACGGCATGGAAAACCGCATCGGTCAGAGCGAAGCGCCGGACGACCTTTTCGCGGCGACCTGCCATTTGTTGATCTGTGACTGCTGCCATCGACATGCGGCTATTCCCCTTCGCAGGCCTGGAACCGAAAGAAGAAGAGGGGCGAGAACTCGCCCCTCTTCATTCATGCATTACATTGCGGAGTAGAGCGGCTTGCCGTCAGAACCGACGACGTCCTTGGCCCACATTTCCTCAACGCTCTTGACGACGCTTTCCGGCATCGCGACGTAGTCGAGTTCGTCGGCCATCTTGCCGCCGTTCTTGTAGGACCAGTCGAAGAACTTCAGAGCCGAACCGGTCGCAGCAGCGTCTTCCGGCTGCTTGTAGACGAGGATCCAGGTAGCAGCCGTCATCGGCCAGGATTCAGCGCCCGGCTGGTTGGCGAGGATGACGCCGTAGCCCGGCTGCGAGTTCCAGTCAGCGTTGGCGGCAGCAGCAGCGAAGGCTTCAGCCGTCGGAGCAACCTTCTTGCCGTCCTTGTTGAGCATGTCGGCATAGGTCATCTTGTTCTGCTTGGCGTAAGCATACTCGACGTAGCCGATGGAGCCCGAGGTCTGCGCAACGTTGTTGGCAACGCCTTCGTTACCCTTGGCGCCGATGCCGACCGGCCATTCTACAGCCTTGTCCACGCCGATCTTTTCCTTCCAGTCGGCGGAAACGTCAGCGAGGTAGTAGGTGAAGTTGTAGGTGGTGCCCGAACCGTCCGAACGGTGAACGACGGCGATCGCCTGCGACGGCAGGGTGACGTCCGGGTTCAGCTTCTTGATGGCTTCGTCGTCCCAGGAGGTGATTTCACCCATGAAGATCTTGGCGAGGGTTTCGCCGTCGAGAACCAGATCGCCCGGCTTGAGGCCTTCAACGTTGACGACCGGGACGATACCGCCCATGACCATCGGGAACTGTGCGAGACCGATTTCGTTGAGCTCATCACCGGAAAGCGGAGCGTCGGAAGCACCGAAGGTGACGGTCTTCGCCTTGATCTGCTTGATACCGCCGCCGGAACCGATCGACTGGTAGTTCAGGCCGATGCCGGTTTCCTTCTTGTAGGCGTCAGCCCACTTTGCGTAGATCGGGTAAGGGAAGGTAGCGCCAGCGCCGGAGATGTCGGCAGCCTGGGCGGCGGAGAACATGAAGCCTGCGGAGGCAGCCACTGCCACGGCATAGGCCATTGGACGGAAGAAGTTTTTCATTGAGGTCGCTCCTCTTGGAATTCGATCTTGTAAGCACCGCGAATGGTGCCTGTCGGGGCCGGACAACAGTTGACGGCTTGGCGTTTTCCGTCGCTGCAACCCAAGGAACGCTTCTTCATCCCCCTGGTCTGCGGCGCTGGATTGTTGACCTTTCCGGCGCCCGGCCCGCTTGTCATATCCGCTCCAGCGCCACCCTTTTATGTCAGTTCAGTGAAAGTTTTGTGACAGTTTAAGATATTGAAAATAAACAATATTATTTTCAAAGACAAATCACCTGCCCTTCAACATGTCAAAAACGGACGGTAAACTTGGCGCCCTTGCCAACTTCCGAGGAAACAAGCAGCCTGGCGCGATGGCGCGTGAGGATGTGCTTGACGATTGCCAGCCCCAGGCCAGTGCCCTTCTTCGACCGGCTATCCTCGACGCTGACCCGGTAGAAGCGTTCGGTCAGGCGCGGCACATGCTCGGCGGGAATCCCTGGCCCGTAGTCGACGACATTGACCTCGGTCGGCTTGCCACCGCCTTCGCTGAGGTAGACATCGATCCGCTTGCCTTCCTGGCCATACTTGCAGGCGTTCTCAATCAGGTTCTCGAACACCTGCACGAGTTCGTCCCGATCGCCGATCACCTCGACAGGTTTTTCCGGCAGGTGCAGGACGATGTCGATGCCGAGTTCCTCCGACAACGGCTTCAGCCCGTCGGTGACCTGGCCGAGCAGCGGCACGAGGTCGACCTTGGCGTCGGGGGCGATATGCGACTTCAACTCCAACCGCGACAGCGACAGCAGATCGTCGATCAGCCGGCTCATCCGCGTCGCCTGCTCCAGCATGATGCCGAGAAAGCGCTGCTGCGCCTTGGGATCGTCCTTCGCCGGCCCCTGGATCGTCTCGATGAAGCCGCGCAGCGACGCGAGCGGCGTCCGCAGCTCATGGCTGGCATTGGCGACGAAATCGGAGCGCATGCGATCGAGACGGCGCAACTCGGAGACATCGCGGAAGGAGAGAAGAAAGAGGCCGGGCCTCGCCTCGCCCGGAACAATCAACGGCTTGACGCAGACGATGAAGCTGCGCTCCGACGGCAGGCGCTCGAAATGTTCGGTCTGGTTGACCTTCCCGCTCGTCACGGTATCGCGCGCCATGTCGAGAATACCGGGCGAGCGGATGCGGGCGGAAAGATGCGCGCCTTCGGTCAGCTCGCCAAAGGCCTTCAGCGCCGCCTCGTTCTGAAAGACGACCGTCAGGTCGCGGTCGAGCAGGAAGAGCGGCATGTCGATTGCCGACAAGGCGGCGCGAACGCCGCGGACGTCGCCGCTCCAGTTGCGCCGTTCTTCCGCCGAATGGCCCTTGGCCTCATCCAGCCGGCGGCCGGCCGGCATGGCGACAAGCGCGACCGCGGCGGCCAACCACAGGATAAGAACGAGAGGCCAGCCGGGGCTGATCACCGCCAGCAGGACGGCGAAGCAGGAGAGCACCAGCAAAGGCCAGGCGGCCAGGCGCAGGCGCACGGCAAGCACGTTCGCAACGCTCGCGGTCTCTTCTCTGGTCTCTGGTTGGTCCGGTCGCTGCAACATTCCCCACTTCCACTTCATTGTGCGGAAGGCCCTTGTTATCCCTTTTTCATGACAGAAGTTTTTTGTCCGCGCCAGAGCGGGTGCCAAGGGCTATCTGCAAGGCATCTTGAACTCGCCGCAAGGATATGGCCACATGCGGCGATCGATTTTCTCACAACGATCAACACCTTGGAGAGGAACCGCCATGAGCGATGTAATGGAGAGCCGCGCTGTGGAACTGACCGTCGGCGGCAAGAAGCGCATCTTCGACATCGACGATCCCAAGCTGCCCGACTGGGCCGACAAGGACGAAATCGAATCGGGCGACTTTCCCTACAAGGAGAAGATGGACAAGGGCGAGTACGAGAAGACGCTCGAAGCGCTGCAGGTTGAGCTCGTGAAGATGCAGTTCTGGATGCAGGAGAAGGGCAAGCGCGTGATGGCCGTCTTCGAGGGGCGTGATGCGGCCGGCAAGGGCGGCTCGATCTTCGCCACCCGCGCCTATCTCAATCCCCGCTACGCCCGGGTCGTGGCGCTGCCGAAACCGAGCGACATCGAACGCGGGCAATGGTATTTCCAGCGCTATGTCGAGCATTTCCCGACGACCGGCGAGTTCGTGATGTTCGACCGCTCCTGGTACAATCGCGCCGGCGTCGAGCCGGTCATGGGCTTCTGCACGCCGGACCAATACGAGCATTTTCTCAAGCAGGTGCCACGCTTCGAGGAGATGCTGGTCGACGACGGCATCTTCTTCTTCAAGTTCTGGCTGAACATCGGCCAGGAAATGCAGATCAAGCGCTTCCACGACCGCCGCCACGATCCGCTCAAGGTCTGGAAACTGTCGCCGATGGACATCGCCGCGCTGTCGAAGTGGGACGATTACACCGAAAAGCGCGACCGCATGCTGAAGGAGACCCACACCAAGGATGCGCCATGGACCATCGTCAAGGCGAACGACAAGCGCCGCGCGCGCATCAACCTGACCCGCCACATCCTGCTGTCGCTGGACTATGACGGCCGCGACCTGAAGGTGATCGGCGAGATCGACGACAAGATCCTCGGCCAGGGCCCGGATTTCCTGAAGTAGCGGCTCTCACCGGCCGGGCAGCAGCCTCACCGCATAGAGATTGATGCCGTTGCCCTTGGCCGCGAGATCCGGATTGATGATCAGCTTGCCCGGTGCGTTCGGCGTCAGCGAGCGGGTGAACTCGATCTGGAACAGCGTGTCGGTCTTTTCCTGCGCCACTGTGAAACGATGCCGGCCACAGCCGCCGAGCGTGGAAAAATCGCACTGCACGGACACCTGCACGTTGTTCTCCGAGGAGGACTGGAAGGTGAGCGCCACCGTCGAGCGCTTGCCGGCCATGGCTCTCAGGATCGCCGGCGGGATCGTCACCGTCACCGAGCCGTCGTCGTCGGCGCTGGTCGAGGTCATCTGGATCGCCGGACCGGCGCTGGTTTCCACCGGATCGATGGTGGCGTTCTGTCGGGCGTTCAGGACGGAGATGTTCTGCGGCGTGAAGAGTTCGATCCATTCGGACGAGAAGCCGGTCTGGATGCCGACCGTCTGCGGCTTGCCGGTTCCGTCGAAATCCTCGTCCGCAACCTGCGGCGTCGGGCTTTGCGGCGCGTCGTCAGCCGTACCACCGCCGAGAAGACCGGTATCGACAGCCCACCAGAGACCGATGCCGACGAACGCGACGGCGACCGACGACATGAAGATGCGCGAGAAGACGCCACGGCTGCGGCGCGGTTTGGCCGACGGCGTGGCGGGCAGATCGAGCGACGCAGCCAGCGGCGACCGGCCGCTTGCCATCGGGCGGGCTTCGGCCGCGCCGAGCGCGGAAAGATCGTTGGCAACCGGCGGCGGGGTTCGCCGGGATGTGCCCGGCGCAGGCGCGTCGAACCAGCCCTTGTCCGCGGCGGGCGGGGCGTCGTGCGATACTTCGGGCTCGGGATAAGCGGGCTTCGCCGGCGCCGGCCGGGCAGGCGCCGGGCGTTCCGGTTGCGGCTCGGGTGCGGCTTGCGGATAGGTCTCTTCCGGCGTCGGCTCGTCGGGCTCTTCAGCCGGCCGCAACTCTTCTTCCTGCTCGATTGCGGCGATCACTCGCTCCAGGCGGCCGCGTTGCGCGGCAATCGTCACCGGGTCATCGATGCCCTGCTTTTCCAGGCCGGATTCGAGCGCCCGGCGCGCCGACTGATAAATCTTGGCTCGAACGCGCGGATCGGAGCGGTTCGCCCGCTCCAGCGCATTTCTGATCGCCGCATCCAATCCCGTCACGAAGAAACCCTTGCCTTGCCGAACATAGCATTCCAAGAACCGGTAGACGCAAAGTCAGGCCGTATCAAGTTCTCGATACTGCCGGCCCTTCCTTGTCCCCGTGGAAATGCCCGGGATCGGCAAGGGCGCACGCGCCGGGTCCCCGGCATTCCCGACCGGCCCGGCTGCGAATTGGGCTTTCCCTTCGCGGTCGCCTCTGCTAGAGATTTTGACGTTCGCGTAAACGTCAATTATGTCGGAGGAGACATGGCGCTTCCCAAACTGCTCAGCGAAAACCTGCGCCTGCCGGTCATCGCCTCGCCGCTTTTCATCATTTCCCATCCGGCCCTGACGCTCGCCCAATGCAAGGCTGGCGTTGTCGGCGCGTTTCCTGCGCTCAATGCCCGGCCCGAATCCCAGCTCGACGAATGGCTGGCCGAGATCACCGAAGGCCTGGCGTCACACAATGCCGCCAATCCGGAGCGCCCGGCCGCACCCTTCGCGGTCAACCAGATCGTCCACACCTCCAACAAGCGCCTCGAGCACGATCTGATGATGTGCGTGAAGTACAAGGTGCCGATCGTCATCTCCTCGCTCGGCGCCGTGCCGGAGGTCAACCAGGCCGTCCATTCCTATGGCGGCATCGTGCTGCACGACGTCATCAACAACCGCCACGCCAATTCGGCGATCCGCAAGGGCGCCGACGGGCTGATCGCGGTTGCCGCCGGTGCGGGCGGCCATGCCGGACGCCTGTCGCCCTTCGCCCTTCTCCAGGAGATCCGCGAATGGTTCGACGGGCCGCTGCTGCTCGCCGGCGCGATCGCCAATGGCGGCGCGATCCTCGCGGCACGGGCCGCCGGCGCCGACATGGCCTATATCGGCTCGCCCTTCATCGCCACGCATGAGGCGCGCGCCAGCGACGCCTACAAGCAGATGATCGTCGACAGCAAGGCGGACGACATCGTCTATTCCAACTACTTCACCGGCGTGCACGGCAACTACCTGAAGCCCTCGGTGAT
Organism: Rhizobium sp. PAMB 3174; assembly: GCF_052908375.1. Classification (NCBI taxonomy): domain Bacteria; kingdom Pseudomonadati; phylum Pseudomonadota; class Alphaproteobacteria; order Hyphomicrobiales; family Rhizobiaceae; genus Rhizobium; species Rhizobium sp. PAMB 3174. The sequence goes on from NZ_CM128608.1 coordinate 3,039,939, forward strand.
CGCAGCCGGCATGGACCCGGACCATCTGCCGGAAGGCGACCTGAAGACGATGGATTTCGACAGCGCGGTGACCGGCGCCAAGGCCTGGAAGGATATCTGGGGCTGCGGCCAGGGGATCGGCGCGGTCAAGGACATCACCTCCGTCGAAGGTCTGGTGGCGCGGCTCGAACGCGAATACCAGGACGCCAGAGCACGACTCTGCGCCTGAGGCATCCGGCTGTGGGCGCGCGACCGAAAATTGCGGGCTCTCCACGAATTTTTTAAAGCCGGGCGAAACTCATGACTTGAATTCCGCCCGCTTTGCGGTTATCAGCCCCTCACGCCAGCCGCCGGCCCCGCGCCGCCGGCATTTGAAGGGCCGCTTTAGCTCAGTCGGTAGAGCACATCATTCGTAATGATGGGGTCACGTGTTCGAGTCACGTAAGCGGCACCATTTCACTCCCTTGATGCATCAGCCTTCAATATCGTGACGCCCGCGCGCCCTGCCGGTGGTCACGGTTGCGAATGCATCACTCTCCATTGCGGCACTTCATCCGCCCATTTTTGACAAAACGCCATATCCACCTTGCCGGGGACCGCGCGGTGTGCCACCGCGATTAAGCACGATAATAGGTCTTTGGTGACAAAAGAATTTTCTCGTAGCATTGTCAAATTCAAGTTCAGCATATTTCCGACAATCAGCCGAATTCATCAATATAACCTGTCGCGGCGGATAAAGTGACTTGGTCTTTAGGAAGTATCGAGCAGGTCGCCGCCAGCGACGGCTTCGACCAGATTGCAGGCGAGCTGGCGCGCGGTTTCATCAGCGTTCATGACGCGGCGCCGCGTCTGGCTGCGCTATTCGCGACGCAGCAACGGTGGTTTCTCTCGCATCTGGCGCTCGGCATCTATTTTGCCGGGCTGGCGGAGGGCCGCCATGCAATGAACCGGCGCGATATCGTCAAGGCCGCGCTGCAATACCGCATCGCCAGCCGCAACACCGCCATCAGCTTCTTTCTCGAGACCATACACTATGGCGTCATCCGGCCGGTGGAAGGTGTCAGCCAGCGCACGCTGCAGCCCTACGAGCCTTCGCCGCAGACACTCGATCTGCTCGGCCGCTGGTACATGCTGCACCTTGCGGCGCTCGACAAGGTGGATGGCGGCACGCGCTGCGCCTACTTCATGCGCGCCGTCACGGGCAACATCGCGGCGCTGCAGCCGATGCTCGCCCGCCTGCTGCTCGAATGCCCCGAGATCCGTTCTCCCGGCAAGATCTACTCGATCTTCACCTGGATGGACGATGGCGGCCTGGTGATGGACCGGCTGATCGTCGGCAGCGCTGCCGGCCAGACGATGCCGGACGGCATCCGCCTGCTGACGGATGTCACCTCGCTCGGTTACCTCGCCCGCGCCTTCGGCCTGTCGCGTTCGCATGTCGGCCGCAAGTTCGCAGCCGCGGAGGCGATCGGCGCCATCGGCTGGAGCGAGCGTCCGGGACGCTCGCCGATCTGGATATCACCGGCATTCCGGCAGGAATACTACCAGGCGCAGGCGACCAAGATGATGGTGCTCGACCAGACGTTCCAAGCGGTCTTTGCCGACTGCAGGGAGCAACCGGCCGCCTGAAGTTCATTGCCTCCCCGGCCTCCCGCCTCTCGTTCCCGTTTGTTCCGCACCGCTATTCCGCCGCCATCGGCCGCGGCTGGAGCGGCGGCATGACATCGTCCGGGATTGGGCAGACATAGGGCGTTTCGGCCAGCGTCTCGCGATGCTCCTTCTTCGCGCGGGCAAGCAAGGTCTCGTCGGCAATCAGCATCTGCGCCGTCTGCGCCATGATCTTGGCCGCATGCACCATGCCCTTGTGAGCGGCGGGCGCCTTGCCCTGCGCGGTGATCTGCCAGCTGTGGCCAGGCGTGCCGATCGCATGGGTGGCCACCCAGCACTGGACCGTCGGGACCTTCCACGTCACGTCGGCAACGTCGGTGGAGCCCAGCATCTTCTCGCCGCCATTGCGCAGCGGCACGACGTAATCACAGAGCGGCTCGTCCTTGACCGGCTTCATGCCGACACTCGCGTAGCTGGCGCGGATATCCTCATCCGACAGCGTCGCCTGGATGCGACGGGCATAATCACGATCAGCCTCGTCGAAGGGAACGCCGCCGAGCCGGTCGAGCACGCTCTGCATGGTCGCCTCCATCGTCGCATTCGGCAGCATGTTGGAAACGGCCGACATGATGGAGATGTCGACCTCGGTCTCCGTAATCATCGCCGCGCCGCGGGCAACCTTCTTCACGCGCTCGGTCAGCGCCAGCATGCCGGAAAGCGTCAGCGATCGGATCGAGTAGCGAACCTTGGCGCGGGCCTGTACGACGTTCGGCGCCGTACCTCCGACATCGAGATAGGCATAGTGGATGCGACTGTCGGAGGGGATGTGCTCGCGCAGATAATTGACGCCAACGGACATGATCTCGGCGGCATCGAGTGCGGATCGCCCGAGATGCGGCGTCGCGGCCGCATGGCTCGCCCGGCCGGTGAAGACGAAATCCATGCGGGTATTGGCGAGGCTGTCCTCGGTGTCGACGCGCGTCATCGTTGCCGGATGCCAGGTGACGGCAGCATCGACGTCGTCGAAGGCGCCGTCGCGGACCATGAAGGCCTTCGCGGCACCGCCCTCTTCCGCCGGGCAGCCGTAATAGCGCACGCGGCCGGGCGTTCCGGTTTCCGCCAGCCAGTCCTTCAGCGCACAGGCCGCGAGCAGCGAGGCGGAGCCGAGCAGGTTGTGGCCGCAGCCATGACCGTTGCCGCCGGCTTCGACCGGGCGCGGCTCGGCGATGTTGGCTTCCTGGCTCAGCCCCGGAAGGGCGTCGTATTCCCCGAGGATGGCGATCACCGGCCCACCCTCACCCGCCTCGCCCATGACGGCAGTCGGAATGCCGGCGACCTCCTCGGTCACGCGAAACCCCTTCCGTCGCAGCATTTCGGTATGCTCGGCACAGGAGCGATATTCCGCATAGAGCGTTTCCGGCATGCCCCATACCCGATCGGAGAGGCCGATCAGATCCTCGCGATGGTTTTCGACCTTGTCCCAGATGATTTCGGAATTGCGCATGCTGCCGGCTCCAAAGCGTTCAAATCGCGATGACTTTGCCCCGCCACCGGCAGCGTTTCAACGGAAAAGCGGGCCATCGATAGCGATGACCCGCTTTTTGAAGACAGTGCGTTCGTCAGGCAACCGGATCCGGCGGCAGGGGGCTGCTGGACCGTCTCACTGTGTGAGGCGCGATACCTTGGAGGTTGCCTGGGCGCCGATGCTGTTGAAAGCTGCAATCAGGTCGTTGGCGTCGCTGGCGTCGAAGTAATGGGCGGCGTCGGTCGCGCAATAGCTCAACAGCGACTTGCCGGCCGCAGGCGCCATGAAGGCCACCGTATAGATGATGGTGCCATCCTTCTTGGCCTTGTCGCACCAGGACTTCGTCTTCGTGTCGTCGCTCGAGTAGTTGTTCTCGCCGTCGGTCATGAAAACCATGTACTTTGTCGGGACGCCGCCATTCTTCTTCTTGTGTGCCTCATCCTCGGAACTGGCATTCAACTTGTTGCGGGCAGTCTTGACCGCATCGCTGGAATTCGTGCCGCCTTCCGCGACGAGGGCGTTGACGTAGGTCAGCGTCGCCGCGGTTCCCCAATCGAGATTCAGCGCCGAGTCCATCGCGCTATTGTAGGAGACCGCTCCGGTACGCACGTACTTGGTTTCGGGGTCGGCCGTCGCCAGCTGCGCCATCAGATCGGCGACGGCAAGCTTGAGCGCATTGATCTTCGGCAGGTATCCGTTGACGGTCTTCGTGCAGGTCTTTGAATAGTAGTCCTGGGTCCACTTCCAGCCGTTCCAGTACCAGTTGCCCCAGTATCCGCAATCGTATTCGACCTCGTAGCTGCCGTACTGGCTCGACTCCCAGGCCATGGAGCCGGAGCGGTCAAGAACCAGATACATGCTGAGAGGCGACTTGGTGGATTCCGTCGAGGTCTCCGCTACCGAGTTGACCGCGACCGGTCGACTGTCGATGCCGAGGAGTCCCGTCATCGCGGTCATCTTGACGTCGAAGTCAACCGTGACCTGGACCTTGTAGGTGCCAGTTCCATCCGCGTTCGTCGCCTTGGTCGGAACGATATCGATATCGTCCTCGTCCAGGACTCCGCCCAGATCGTTGTCGAGTGCCAGCTGGGAATTGACAAAGTTGAGCGCGAGGACCTTGGCCTGCTCTTCGGTCATGCCGTTGTCGGCCATCGCTTTGGAGGCGACCAGGGCGGCCGAGTCGGCTGCGGCCTGAAGCTGCGACCGTGTATTGAGCAAACGGCTCATGTCGATCGCGACGCCGACGAAGGCGATCAGGACCGGCAAGGAAAACGCCGTCAGGATGGCGAAGTTGCCGTCCCGGGATCTGAAAAACCGCTTGGCTAAATGTGATGAGGTAAGGTTTGTCATCATAACAATACCGTTTATCGGGCCTAAACATGTGTGCTTTGAGCTGATTAGAACGGCTTTATGTTTTGATGGACTTAAGGGATTAGGGAAAATTTTCGTTAAATTCTCGCGGAGCGCGGAAAAGCGGCCTTCCCGCCGCGCGCGATTGTCCTGTTTTGACACTCGTGGAATGGATGCAGTTGCGGCAGACCGCTATAAACTCTGGATTTTGTGGCCACCAAGCGTAGCAAACGTCCGATTGCGGGACCGAAGCCGACCCGTTTCGGAACAGTGCCGGTTTCGCCGGACATCCCTAACAGTTTGCTAAATCTCGGCGGCCTTTGGAGGTGTTCCGGCCGCCGAATGAAGAAGGTGGTCGGGGCGCGGCATTGGCCGCGCCCGCCTCAGCCGGGAATCTTCGACGAAATGTACTGGGCGAATTCGAAGTTGGGCCGCTCCAGGTGCGACAGCGCGCCCGGTGCCGATAGTCTTCCGGTGATACCCTTGTAAACCTTCTCGGTGCAGCCGCGGTCCTCGTCGTTGACATCGTCGAGCAGCGCCTTCAGCGTGGCAAAGTGCTTCTGCGCCTCCGGATCGTTGGCGTAATCCGGATGCATGCCGCCGCCATAGAGGATCTTCACGTGGTCCGGCCCGTCCGGATGCAGGGACAGGTACCAGAAGTAGCCGGGCGTCAGCGTGATGAAGAGCGCCGGATAGATCGACAGAAGCCAGGTCTTGACCCGCTCCTCGCCGGTCAGCGTCGTGTTGGAGGGATGGGCGACCGTCAGCGGCGCATCGCCCTTCTTCAGAATCCAGTGATAGTTGAAGGTGGGAAAGCCCTCCGGACAGGTCATCTTCTCCAGCGACACGAAGCCGCCGATCGTGCCTGAGTGACAGACCGGCAGATGGTAGCTTTCCATGAAGTTCTCGCCGAGCACCTTCCAGTTGGTGTTCCAGCGGTGCTCCTCGCGGAAGGTTTCGATGTAGCTGCCCATGTCGAGATAGCCGACAAGCGCGTCGACATCCTTCAGGCTTTCCTCCGGATCGGGCGCATCGGGATTGAGGCTGACGAGGATCCAGCCCTTCCAGTCGACGCAGCGGATCGCAGGCAGCGCCACATTGTCCTTGCAGAAACCTTCGTTCAGCGTCATCGCCGGCGCACCGCGCAGCGTGCCGTCGAGATTGTAGGTCCAGGCGTGATAGGGACAGACGATCGAGCGCACATGGCCGCTTCCCTGGAGCAGGGTCGACATGCGATGGCGACAGACGTTGGAAAGAGCCCGCAGCTGACCGTCCCGGTCGCGCAGGACGATCACCGGCTCGCCGGCGATTTCCATCGTCAGGTAGTCTCCCGGATTCTTCAGGCCATCGGTCCGTCCGGCGCAGAGCCATTCCTTGGAAAAGATGTGTTCCAGTTCCTGGGCCAGAAAGGACTCGGATGTATAGACGCTCTTCGGCATGGCCGCGGCCTGTTCGAAAGGCACCGACACATTGGCTTTGAGCTCGGCGGCGGGAGACCGCTCAGGACTGTGGATCGTCATTTTACGTCAGCCTTGAAAAGAGGTTGGTACACAAACGAATATTAGGATGGTGACACGATTTTCGGCTTTGTTAAGTCGATTTTTCAGCAAAGCTCATTTTTGTTTCAGAAATCGGCGTGCCACCCCTCATTATGCGCTCCAACGCCTGAAAATGCGGCGATCGGCGACGCGCAAGATTGCGTTTGCACGCCCAGGCATTTGCAGCGATGATGCCTTCAGTCCCAATGCGCGCAACAAAAATATTGACGTTTACGTCAAGGTTATAATAATCAGGTTTCAAGACTGGCGGCTCAATGCTGCCGTCTCCGAACGGAGGAGGAAGCCCCGGCATCCGGGGGAGCCGTTCGGAAGATCAGGCCACGGGAGGGCCCCAATGACCAGCACGATGTCGACCTCCACCGGAGAAGACACCACCGCCACCGCTTCCGGCAAGCCGTGGCTCGCCTCCTATCCGGAAGGCGTGCCGGCCGAAATCCCGCCGCTGGCCTTCCAGTCGCTCGGCGACTTCTTCGACGCGCATGTGGCGAAATACGCCGCCCGGACAGCCTTCACCAACATGGGCAAGGACCTCACCTTCAGCGACCTCGACGCCTCGTCCCGGCGGGTTGCCGCATGGCTCCAGAGCAAGGGGCTGAAGAAGGGCGACCGTGTCGCGGTGATGATGCCGAACATCCTGCAGAATCCGGTCGCCACCTATGCCGTGCTCAGGGCCGGGCTGACCGTCGTCAACGTCAATCCCCTCTATACGCCGCGCGAACTGGAACACCAGTTGAAGGATTCCGGCGCCAAGGCTCTGTTCATTCTGGAAAACTTCTGCGTCACGGCGGAAAAGATCCTGGCGAAGACCGACGTCAAGCACGTCGTCGTCGCCTCGCTTGGCGACATGCTCGGGCTCAAGGGCCTGATCGTCAACCTGGTCGTGCGCCGGGTGAAAAAACTCGTGCCGCAATGGTCGATCCCGGGCCATACCCGCTTCAAGGACGTGCTGGCCGAGGGCGGCCGCCTGCCTTTCAACAAGCCTACACTCGGCCAATCGGACGTCGCCTTCCTGCAATATACCGGCGGCACGACCGGCGTTTCCAAGGGAACGACGCTGACGCACGCCAATCTGCTCGCCAACACCTCGCAGGTCATGACCTGGCTGACGACGCGTGCCAACGCCAAGCCGCTGCCGGAAGATATCCTGATGGTCTGCGCGCTGCCGCTCTACCACATCTTCGCGCTGACGGTGAACTCGCTGGTCGGCATGGCGCTTGGCGGCCACAACCTGATGATCACCAATCCGCGCGACATTCCGGCCTTCGTGGAAGAGCTGAAGAAACACCCCTTCCACATCTTCCCCGGCCTCAACACGCTCTTCAACGCGCTCCTCAACAATCCCGATTTCCGCAATCTCGACTTTTCCAACGGCCTTCTCGTGCTTGGCGGCGGCATGGCCGTGCAGCGCCCCGTGGCCGAACGCTGGAAGGAAGTGACGGGGATCGCGATCACCGAAGGCTACGGACTTTCCGAAACCTCGCCGGTGGCGACCGTCAACCGGCTGGATGCGACCGAGTTTTCCGGCACGGTCGGCCTGCCGCTGCCCTCGACCGACATCGATATCCGCGACGAGGAAGGCAAGTCACTGCCGATCGGTGAAGTCGGAGAGATCTGCATTCGCGGTCCGCAGGTGATGACCGGCTACTGGAACAGGCCGGAAGAGACGGCACAGGTGATGACGGCGGACGGTTTCTTCCGCTCCGGCGACATGGGCTTCATGAACGCGTCGGGCTACACCACCATCGTCGACCGCAAGAAGGACATGATCCTGGTGTCGGGTTTCAACGTCTATCCGAACGAGATCGAGGAAGTCGCCGTCATGCACGAAGGCATTCTCGAGGCGGCGGCCGTCGGCGTTCCGGACCAGCATTCGGGCGAGGCGGTGAAGCTCTTCGTCGTGCGCAAGGACCCGAACCTGACGGAGGCCGACGTGAAGGCGCATTGCGCGGAAAACCTCACCAATTACAAGCGCCCGAAGTTCATCGAATTCCGCGACGAACTGCCGAAGTCGAACGTCGGCAAGATCCTGCGCAAGGAACTGCGCGGCTAAACCAGCCGGTAAGGCAGGATATCGCGGTTTTCGTGATCGACGACGATGCGGCTCTTGACCGGCGGCATGGCGCGGCTCGGACAGCTCTGCCGCTCGCAGATGCGACAGGAAATGCCGATCGGATCGAAGGCCGCCCGGTTGCCGAGATCCATGTCGTCGGCATAGACGAAGTTTTCCGCGTACGAGACCTCGCAGCCGAGCGCCAGCGCATATTGCTGCTGGCTCTGGCGGAAGCCGCGCCCGCCCTTGGAAACCTGGAGGGCGACGCTGAGATAGCGCACGCCGTCCGGCGTCTCGGCCAGCTGGCGGACGATGCGGCCCGGCATTTCAAATGCCTGATGTACCTTCCACAACGGACAGGCGGAGCCGAAGCGGGCGAACTGCAGCTTGGCGGCGCTGTGGCGCTTGATGATGTTGCCGGCACGGTCGATCTTGGCAAAGAACACCGGCACGCCTTTCATGCCGGGACGCTGCAGCGTGGAGAGTCGATGACAGACCTGCTCAAGGCTCGCGCCGAAACGCGCCGTCAACAGGTCGAGGTCGTGGCGCAGGTCACGGGCCGCGTCCATGAACTTGCGATAGGGAAGGACGAGCGCCCCGGCAAAATAGTTCTGCAGCCCGATCGTGCAGATCTCGCGCGCCTCGGCGGTGCGAAAGCCGGCGGCGCCGGCGATGGCGTCGATCGCGTCGCCGGCCTCGACCTGGGCGATCTTCATGGCGATCTGGAAGGCCCGCGTCTGCGCCGGCAGGTAGGGGTTCAGCGACAGAACCCGCGCATCGGCATCATAATGGCGGATCATGTCGTCACCACGGGCGGCGCGGATGACGCGGATATCGTGCGCCTCTTCGAGAAAGCCAGTCAGGGCCGCGTTGAGGTCCACCTCGCCGACGCCCAGCCGCGTTGCCAGCTTTTCCGCCTGCAGGTCGAGATCGTGGACGTAGTTGTCGACGAAATGGAAGTAGTCGCGCACTTCCTCATAGGGCGTGTTTTCGCCAAGCGTCGCGCCCTGGCCCAGCGACTGGTCCAGGCTGGCAATCTGTTCGGAATTGTGGCGGTAGGCCTGGTGGCAGGCGATCAGCGCATGGGCAATCCCCGGCGCATTCTGCACCACCATCTTCATGTCTTTGAGCGTCGGTGACCATGCCTGGAACATCGGATCGGCCAGCGCCTCGGACAGCGCCGAGAGAAGCCGGTCGTCCTCGCCGCCCGACAGATCCGCCAGATCGATGCGGTAGCGCTCCGCGAGCGCCAGAAGAACAGCGGCGGAGACGGGCCGCTGGTTGTTCTCGATCTGGTTCAGATACGAGACCGAGATGCCGATGCTTTCGGCAAAGCGGGCCTGCGTGGCCTTGTTCTGCTGTCTGAGTTCCCGCACCTTGCGGCCGATATAGAGTTTGCCGATCGCCATGTTCGCAACTTTGCAAAATTCATCTTCTTAATCTGTAAATTGTGCACATTCACATTTTCAAGCATTTTATGTGCGCGCAAAGCGGATTATGTAACGGCAACAATCCGAATGAGGAGGATCCATGTCCGAAATTCTCGAGCAACTGGAAGCCCGTCGCGCCGAAGCGCATCTCGGCGGCGGCACGCGGCGCATCGAGGCCCAGCACGCCAAGGGCAAGCTGACGGCGCGCGAACGCATCGAAGTGCTGCTCGACGAGGGCTCGTTCGAGGAATACGACATGTACGTCACCCACCGCTGCGTCGACTTCGGCATGGCGGAGAGCAAGGTGCCGGGCGACGGCGTGGTGACCGGCTGGGGCACGATCAACGGCCGCCAGGTCTACGTGTTCAGCCAGGACTTCACCGTGCTCGGCGGCTCGCTGTCGGAAACCCATGCCCAGAAGATCTGCAAGATCATGGACATGGCGGTCAGGAACGGCGCACCTGTGATTGGCCTCAACGATTCGGGCGGCGCGCGCATCCAGGAAGGCGTCGCATCGCTCGCCGGCTACGCCGAAGTCTTCCGCCGCAACGCCGAGGCCTCCGGCGTCATCCCGCAGATTTCCGTCATCATGGGGCCTTGTGCGGGCGGCGCGGTCTACTCGCCGGCGATGACCGACTTCATATTCATGGTCCGCGATAGTTCCTACATGTTCGTGACCGGTCCGGACGTCGTGAAGACGGTCACCAACGAGATCGTCACGGCCGAAGAGCTCGGCGGCGCCTCCACCCACACGAAGAAATCCTCGGTTGCCGATGGCGCCTATGAGGACGACATCGAGACGCTGGAGCAGGTGCGGCTGCTATTCGACTTCCTGCCACTCAACAATCGCGAGAAGCCGCCCGTCCGCCCCGTCCACGACGACCCGGCGCGCATCGAGAACCGCCTCGACACGCTGATCCCGGACAGCGCCAACAAGCCCTACGACATGAAGGAGCTGATCCACGCGATTGCAGACGAAGGCGACTTCTTCGAGCTGCAGGCGGAGTTCGCCAAGAACATCATCACCGGCTTCATCCGCATCGAAGGCCAGACGGTCGGTGTCGTCGCCAACCAGCCGATGGTGCTCGCCGGCTGCCTCGACATCGATAGTTCGCGCAAGGCGGCGCGCTTCGTGCGCTTCTGCGACGCCTTCTCGATCCCGATCCTGACGCTGGTCGACGTGCCCGGCTTCCTGCCCGGCACCGCGCAGGAATATGGCGGCGTCATCAAGCATGGCGCCAAGCTGCTGTTCGCCTATTCGGAAGCGACCGTGCCGATGGTGACGCTGATCACCCGCAAAGCCTATGGCGGCGCCTATGACGTGATGGCGTCGAAGCACATCGGCGCCGACGTCAACTATGCCTGGCCGACCGCCGAAATCGCCGTGATGGGCGCCAAGGGCGCCACCGAAATCCTCTACCGCTCCGAGCTTGGCGATCCCGAGAAGATCGCCGCGCGCACGAAGGAATACGAGGAGCGCTTCGCCAATCCCTTCGTCGCCGCCGAGCGCGGCTTCATCGACGAGGTGATCCGCCCCCATTCCTCGCGCCGCCGCATCGCCCGCGCCTTTGCGTCTCTCCGCAACAAGAACCAGACGACGCACTGGAAGAAGCACGATACGATACCGCTGTGAGGGGCGGAAATGTTGTCTGCCTCGCCTATATTAGAGTGCCGGCGTCCGGCCCCTCGGATGCCGCAGGCAACATTTCAGGATGGATTTCATGACCGATAAGAACCCGCAAGACAATTTTCCCGCCGGATACGAGCCGGCCAAGGTGTGGACCTGGGACAAGGGGAATGGCGGCGCATTCGCTTCCATCAACCGCCCGATCGCCGGCGCGACGCATGACAAAGAGCTGCCGGTCGGCAAGCATCCGCTGCAGCTTTATTCGCTGGCCACGCCGAACGGCCAGAAGGTCACCATCATGCTGGAGGAGCTTCTGGAAGCCGGCCACAAGGATGCCGAATACGATGCCTGGCTGATCAAGATCGGCGATGGCGACCAGTTCGGCTCCGGCTTCGTCGAGGTCAACCCGAACTCCAAGATCCCGGCGCTGATGGACCGCTCGACGGCCGAGCCGACCCGCGTCTTCGAATCCGGCTCCATCCTTCTCTATCTCGCCGAAAAGTTCGGCGCCTTCCTGCCGAAGGACCACAAGGCCCGCACCGAGACGATGAACTGGCTGTTCTGGCAGATGGGCTCGGCGCCCTTCCTCGGCGGCGGCTTCGGGCATTTCTATGCCTACGCGCCGATCAAGATCAAATACGCGATCGACCGCTACGCGATGGAAGTGAAGCGGCAGATGGACGTGCTCGACCGGCATCTGGCCGACCATCAGTTCATGGCCGGCTCCGACTATTCGATCGCCGACATGGCCATCTGGCCCTGGTACGGGCGCCTTGCCCGCAGCGAGGCCTATAACGACGCCGGCACGTTCCTCGAAGTCGAGGGCTACAAGAACGTCAAGCGCTGGACGGACGAGATCGGCGCGCGGCCGGCGGTCAAGCGCGGCATCATGGTCAACAAGGCCTCCGGCGATCCGTCCGAACAACTGCATGAACGCCACGACGCCTCCGACTTCGAAACGAAGACGCAGGACAAGATCGGCAAGAACTGAGGATACACTGGAATGGCCAAGCTTCCCGACATGACGAAACACCGCGGATTTCCGTCCGGCATGCCGGGAACCGGCCTCCAGTTCACCATAAGGCGGGCGAACCCCAAGGGGATTTCCCCGCTGGTGGTGCTGCCGCGGCGCTTCAGCCGCGACGACACCGAGCACCGCGCCGATGCCGCCTTCATCCATGCGATCTGGCACTGCTTCGGCGCGGAGCCCTTCGAGCGCGGCAATCTCGATGCCCGCCGCCTGTCGCGCCTGTTCGAGCGCGAGGTGGTGCCGGCCGAAAAGCCGTTCGACAAGGCCTCCTACCAGGCCATGCTGCAGCTCAACGAGCCGCTCGCCCGCTCGAATTTCCCCGAAGCCTTCGAAGACGTGCTGGAAGTGTGATGCCGATGATCAAGAAAATCCTGATCGCCAATCGCGGTGAAATCGCCTGCCGGGTCATCAAGACGGCGCGGAAGATGGGCATTGCCACCGTCGCCGTCTATTCCGACGCCGATCGCGAGGCCATGCATGTGAAGATGGCCGACGAGGCCGTGCATATCGGCCCGGCGCCTTCCAGCCAGTCCTATATCGTCATCGACAAGATCCTCGACGCGATCCGCAAGACCGGCGCCGATGCGGTGCATCCGGGCTACGGCTTCCTGTCGGAGAACCCGCTGTTTGCCAAGGCGCTGGAGAAGGAGGGCGTGACCTTCATCGGCCCGCCGGTCGGCGCCATCGAGGCGATGGGCGACAAGATCACCTCGAAGAAGCTGGCAGCCGAAGCCGGCGTTTCCACCGTCCCCGGCCATATGGGGCTGATCGAGGACGCCGACGAGGCGGTGAAGATCGCCTCTTCCATCGGCTATCCGGTGATGATCAAGGCATCGGCCGGCGGCGGCGGCAAGGGCATGCGCATTGCCTGGAACGACGCCGAGGCGCGCGAAGGTTTCCAGTCATCGAAGAACGAGGCGAAATCCTCCTTCGGCGACGACCGCATCTTTATTGAAAAATTCGTCACCCAGCCGCGCCATATCGAAATCCAGGTGCTCGGCGACAAGCACGGCAACACGCTCTATCTCGGCGAACGCGAATGCTCGATCCAGCGCCGGAACCAGAAGGTGATCGAGGAAGCCCCCTCGCCGTTCCTCGACGAGGAAACGCGCAAGGCCATGGGCGAGCAGGCCGTAGCGCTGTCGAAGGCGGTCGGCTATCACTCCGCCGGCACGGTGGAATTCATCGTCGACGGCGACCGCAATTTCTACTTCCTCGAAATGAACACCCGCCTGCAGGTCGAGCATCCGGTCACAGAACTGATCACCGGCATCGATCTCGTCGAACAGATGATCCGCGTCGCCTCCGGCGAAGAACTCTCCTTCGGGCAGGACGACATCCGCCTCAACGGCTGGGCGATCGAAAGCCGGCTTTATGCCGAAGATCCCTATCGCAACTTCCTGCCGTCGATCGGCCGGCTGACCCGCTATCGGCCGCCGGAAGAAGGCACGGCTGCGGACGGCACGACGGTCCGCAACGATACCGGCGTCTTCGAGGGTGCGGAAATCTCGATGTATTACGATCCGATGATCGCCAAGCTCTGCACGCATGGTCTCAACCGGACGGAAGCGATCGATGCCATGGCGGATGCGCTCGACCGTTTCGAAGTCGAAGGCATCGGCCACAACCTGCCCTTCCTCTCGGCGGTCATGGGTCAGGAGCGGTTCCGCAAGGGGACGCTGACGACGGCCTATATCGCCGAGGAGTTTCCCGACGGCTTTTCCGGCGTCAAGCCGGATGCCTCCGAGACCCGTTTCCTGGCGGCAATCGCCACCCATGTGCACCTCACGCTGCAGGAGCGCGCCGTGCAGATTTCCGGCACGATCGGCAATCACCGCCGCGTGCCCGGCAAGGACTGGGTCGTCCGCTTCAACGGCGAAGGCATTGCCGTCTCCAGTGTTGCAACCGAGAAGGGCCGGCTTGTCGAATTCGAGGACGGCCAGTCGCTCACCATCGTCAGTGATTGGACGCCGGGCCGCACCACCGCGCTCTTCAGCGCCGGCGGCGAAGCGGCGCATGTGAAGGTCGAAGCGGCGGGAACCGGCATCCGGCTGCGCTGGCGTGGCATTGATCTGACCGCCCATGTCCGCTCGCCGCGTGTCGCCGAGCTTGCCCGCCTCATTCCGGAAAAGCCGCCGCGCGATACGTCGAAGATGCTGCTCTGCCCGATGCCGGGCGTGCTGACAGCGCTCAGCGTTGCGGAAGGCCAGACCGTGGAAGCCGGCCAACCGCTGGCGACCGTCGAAGCCATGAAGATGGAAAACGTGCTGCGCGCCGAAAAGCGCGGCGTGGTCAAACGCCTCGCCGCCGCCGCCGGCGCCAGCCTTGCGGTGGACGAGCTCATTCTGGAGTTCGAGTGATGTCGTACTCTGACTTCCATCATCAGGCCCCCTTCCTTCTATTTCAGGAAAGCCCCTCCCCAATCCCTCCCCACAAGGGGGATGGGCTCCTTTGCCATGCCGTTTGCGCCAGACAGACACCGTTCCAAGGTGGAAAGCGGATCAGCTTTATATGGCGGCTGCCGCAAGCTAAGCCCCTCCCCCTTGTGGGGAGGGGTTGGGGAGGGGATCTTGTCGAAACATATCGGCGACATCGACCTGTTTCGACAAGATCCCCCCTCGTGGGGGAGATGCCCGGCAGGGCAGAGGGGGGTAGTGACCTCCCCAGGGAGGGAACGAAATGACCGACAAAACCATCAAGGACTGGCAAACACTTGCCGAAAAGGAGCTGAAGGCCTCGCCCGACAAGCTCACCTGGGAGACGCCGGAGGGCATTGCCGTCAAGCCGCTCTATACCGGCGACGATCTACAGGGCATGGAGCACCTGGGGTCGCTCCCCGGCTTCGAGCCATTCCTGCGCGGGCCTCGGGCCACCATGTATGCCGGCCGGCCATGGACGATCCGGCAATATGCCGGCTTCTCGACGGCGGAAGCATCCAATGCCTTCTACCGCAAGGCGCTCGCCGCCGGCCAGCAGGGCGTCTCCGTCGCCTTCGACCTTGCCACCCATCGCGGCTATGACAGCGACCATCCGCGCGTCGAGGGCGATGTCGGCAAGGCGGGTGTGGCGATCGACAGCGTCGAGGACATGAAGATCCTGTTCGACGGCATTCCGCTCGAAAAGATTTCCGTGTCGATGACCATGAATGGCGCTGTGATCCCGATTCTCGCAAACTTCATCGTCGCCGGCGAGGAACAGGGTGTCACGCGCGACAAGCTGTCGGGGACCATCCAGAACGACATCCTCAAGGAGTTCATGGTCCGCAACACCTATATCTATCCGCCGGAACCCTCCATGCGGATCGTCGCCGACATCATCGAATACACGGCGCGCGAGATGCCGAAGTTCAATTCGATCTCGATTTCCGGCTACCACATGCAGGAGGCCGGAGCGACGCTGGTGCAGGAACTCGCCTTCACGCTGGCCGACGGGCGCGAATATGTGCGCGCGGCGCTGAAGAAGGGCCTCGACGTCGACGAGTTCGCCGGTCGCCTCTCCTTCTTCTTTGCCATCGGTATGAACTTCTTCATGGAGGCGGCAAAGCTCAGGGCCGCCCGCCTCCTCTGGTCGCGCATCATGTCGGAGTTCGAGCCGAAGAAGGCCTCGTCGAAGATGCTGCGCACCCATTGCCAGACATCGGGCGTGTCGCTGGCCGAGCAGGACCCTTATAACAACATCATCCGCACCGCGTTTGAAGCCATGTCGGCCGTCCTCGGCGGCACGCAGTCGCTGCACACCAATTCGTTCGACGAGGCGATCGCGCTGCCGACGGAGTTCTCCGCCCGCATCGCCCGCAACACGCAGCTGATCCTGCAGCACGAGACCGGCGTCACCAAGGTCGTCGATCCGCTCGCCGGCTCCTACTACGTCGAGAGCCTGACGAACGAGCTTGCGGAAAAGGCCTGGGCGTTGATCGAGGAAGTGGAGGAGCTCGGCGGCATGACCAAGGCGGTCAATGACGGGCTGCCGAAGCGCCTGATCGAGGCGGCGGCGACGAAGCGGCAGGCCGCAGTCGACCGTGGCGAAGAGGTCATCGTCGGCGTCAACAAGTACCGGCTGGAAAACGAGGACGATATCGACATTCTCGACATCGACAACACCGCCGTTCGCGCCTCGCAGATCAAGCGCCTCGCCGAGACGAAACGCCGGCGTGATCCCAAGGCCGTCGAAAAGACGCTGGCTGCGCTGACCGAAGTCGCGAAAACCGGCAAGGGAAACCTGCTCGGTGCCGCCGTGGACGCCGCCCGGGCGCGCGCCACCGTCGGCGAGATTTCCGATGCCATGCGAACCGCCTTCGGCGACCATTCGGCAGTGCCTGAAGTGGTGCACGGCGTCTATGGCGAAGCCTATGACGACGATCCGGAAATGCAGGTGCTCGCCGGACGGCTGGCCGATTACACCAAGGCCTCCGGCCACCGGCCGAAGGTCATGGTCGCCAAGCTCGGCCAGGACGGTCACGACCGCGGCGCCAAGGTGATCGCATCCGCCTTCGGCGACATCGGCTTCGACGTGCTCTCCGGTCCCCTCTTCCAGACGCCGGAAGAGGCTGCCGATACGGCCATCGAAAGCAAGGTCGCCGTCGTCGGCGTCTCCTCGCTTGCAGCCGGCCACAAGACGCTGGTGCCGCAGCTTGTCGATGCCCTTAAGGCCAAGGGCGCCGAAGACATCATCGTCGTTGCCGGCGGCGTCATCCCGCGGCAGGACTACCAGTTCCTGCTCGATCACGGCGTCTCGGCCGTCTTCGGTCCCGGCACCAACGTGCTTTACGCCGCCCGCTCCGTTCTCGATCTGGTCGAGGGCCGGTTGCGCAACACCTGACTGGTCGCGGGCAGGTGACGAAATACCTGCCCGCCACTCCCCCGTCCCTTGATTTACCTGGCAAAGCGGCTAGTTTCGCGGCGACAAGACTATCAAGGAGATGCCCCATGCAGTCCATCGTTGAAGCGCTGAAGAAGACCGTCGCGTCGACCGCCGCCACCGACATCCGCGCCGCCTTTGCCGCCGATCCGGACCGGTTCGCCCATTTCAGCGCCGCCTTCGACGATCTGTTGATGGACTATTCCAAATGCGCCGTGAATGCCGAGATCATGGCCGGGCTGCTCGAGCTCGCCGACAGAGGCGGCGTCGCCGCCAAGCGCGATAAGATGTTTGCCGGCGAGGCGATCAACTTCACCGAGGACCGGGCCGTGCTGCACACGGCACTGCGCAACCGCTCCAACAAGCCGGTGATGGTCGACGGCAAGGATGTGATGCCGGACGTCAACGGCGTGCTCGATGCCATGGGCGCGTTTTCCGATGGCATCCGCTCGGGCAAGCTTGCAGGGGCTACCGGCCGCAAGATCACCGACGTCGTCAACATCGGCATCGGCGGCTCCGATCTCGGCCCGGTGATGGCGACGCTGGCGCTGGCGCCCTTCCATGACGGCCCGCGCCTGCATTTCGTCTCCAATGTCGACGGCGCCCATATTGCCGACACGCTGAAGACGCTCTCGGCCGAAACCACGCTCTTCATCATCGCCTCGAAGACCTTCACCACCATCGAGACGATGACCAACGCGAAGACCGCCCGCGACTTCGTCGCCAAGGCGCTCGGCGAAGCCGCCGTCAAGCACCACTTCGCCGCCGTCTCGACCGCGCTCGACAAGGTCGCCGCCTTCGGCATCGACGCAGACCGCGTCTTCGGTTTCTGGGACTGGGTGGGCGGACGCTACTCCATCTGGTCGGCAATCGGCCTGCCGCTGATGATCGCCATCGGCCCCACCAACTTCGGCAAGTTCCTCGACGGCGCGCATGCCATGGACCGGCATTTCCGCGAGGCGTCGGCGGAGAAGAACCTGCCGATGCTGCTCGGCCTGATCGGCTACTATCATCGCAACGTGCTCGGCTACGGCTCCCGGGCGATCATCCCTTACGACCAGCGTCTGTCGCGCTTCCCGGCCTATCTGCAGCAGCTCGACATGGAATCGAACGGCAAGGGCGTCACCGTCGACGGCACGCCGGTCAAGGGCGAGAGCGGCCCGGTCGTCTGGGGCGAGCCCGGCACCAACGGCCAGCACGCCTTCTTCCAGCTCCTGCACCAGGGCACTTCGATCATCCCGATCGAGTTCATGATCGCCGCCACTGGCTTCGAGCCGGAGCTTCGCCACCAGCATGAGCTGCTGATGGCAAACTGCCTTGCCCAGAGCCAGGCGCTGCTGAAGGGCCGCACTCTCGCCGAAGCCAAGGCGCAGCTGACCGCCAAGGGCATGGACGACAAGCAGGCCGACTTTATAGCCCCGCATCGCGTCTTTACCGGCAACCGCCCGTCGATCACCTTCGTCTACGACCAGCTGACGCCATTCGCGCTCGGCCGGCTGATCGCGCTCTACGAGCATCGCGTCTTCGTCGAAGGCGTTCTGTTCGGCATCAACTCCTTCGACCAGTGGGGCGTCGAGCTCGGCAAGGAACTGGCAACCGGCCTGCTGTCGGCCGTCGAAGGCAAGACCGACGGCGGCGACCTCGACAGTTCGACGGCCGGGCTGGTCAAGACGTTGATCGCGCGGAAGGGGTAACGGCCCTCTCTGCCCTGCCGGGCATCTCCCCCACAAGGGGGGAGAAAGCGCGCGGCGACGCCCTGCCCTCCGTCGGCAATATCACCCGCAGAGATGCTGTCTTTTGAATGACGCGAAAGACGAGGAGGTAGCCCCTCCCCCCTGTGGGGAGGGGTTGGGGAGGGGTATTACTGACCCTATTCCATCGCCAGAATATGGTTGCGGACCACCGGATAGATCTCGCCGTCCCACTTGCGGCCGTTGAACACGCCGTAATGGCCGACATTGGCCTGCAGGTGGTGACGGCGCAGGTGCGGGCGCAGCGAATTGCAGAGATCGTGGGCGGCGGCCGTCTGGCCCATGCCACAGATGTCGTCGCGGCCGCCCTCCACCGTCAGGAGCGCCGTCTTGCGGATCGCGCCCGGATCGACCAGGCGGCCGCGATACATGAAGGTGCCGTTCGCCAGCTCTGCCTTGTGGAAGACGCGGTCGATCGTCTCGATGTAGAATTCCTCGGTCAGGTCGAGCACGGCGAAATACTCGTCGTAGAAGGTCTTGATCTTCTCCGCCTTCTCGGTCTCGCCCTTGGCCAGGTATTCGTAGAGGTTCTGGTGGGCGGTGCGGTGGCGGTCGATGTTCATGGCCATGAAGGCGACCAGCTGCAGGAAGCCGGGATAGACCTTGCGGCCACCGCCCTTGAAGCGCCACGGCACGGTGGTGATAACCGAATGCTCGAACCAGGCGAGCGACTTCTTGACCGCGAATTCGTTGACTTCCGTCGGGCTTTCGCGCGGATCGACCGGCCCCGCCATCAGCGTCATCGAACGGGGCGTCGCCGGATGATCGTCCTGCGACATGACCGCGACGGCGGCGAGCGTCTGCACGCAGGGCTGACAGACGGACAGCACGTGCGCGCCCGGGCCCATCTCTCCAAGGAAGCGGATGATGTATTCGACGTAATCCTCGACGCCGAACGCGCCGGCGCTCAAGGGCACGTCCCGGGCATTCGTCCAGTCGGTGATGTAGACGTCGTGGTCGCGCAGGAGCGTTTTCACCGTTCCGGCCAGAAGCGTCGAGAAGTGACCGGAGAGCGGCGCGACGACCAGCACCTTCGGCTGCTCGGCCTCGGTCTCCTTGACGAAATGCAGGAGATTGCCGAAAGGCAACGACAGCGCCACCTCTTCCCGAACGGGCGTCATGGTGTTGCCGCTCATCACCTCGCCGATGCCGAAGTCGGGTCGCTCGTGGCTGAGCTTGAAGCGGGAGATGAGTTCCATGGCGGCGAGGAAATGCTGATTTGCACCCTGCCCGACGCCGCTGACGCCCCAGTTGCCGAAGCGCATCCACAGCCGCGCCATTTCGCGAAAAGGTCCAACCAAGTCGTCCTGGAACTGGTAGACCTGATAAAGCATGAGGGGGCATCCTTTTTCGTCTTGTGCAATGCACAAAAACTAGTGCATCTTTGACCAACTTGCCAGAGAATAGTGACGATATCGAAAAGGCGCGAAAAAGGGCGGATCATGTTGCACGGAACGCTGACCATCTCCTCGAAGAACTATTCCTCCTGGTCGCTGCGCGGCTGGCTGCTGTGCCGCATGGCGGGCCTCTCCTTCACCGAGGTGATGGCGAAGCCGGACGAGAAGAACCGGCAGGAACTGCTGCTCCTGTCGCCTTCCGTCCTGGTGCCGCGGCTGACCCATGGCTACGTCACCGTCTGGGACACGCTGGCGATTGCCGAATATGCCGCCGAATACGCACCGACCTCTGGCCTGCTGCCCTATGACCAGGCGGTCAGGGCGCATTGCCGGGCGATCTGCGGCGAAATGCATTCCGGTTTCCACAATCTCCGCTCGGCCCTGCCGATGAACATCAAGGCGCGGCACGAGCGCTTCAAGATCTTTTCCGGCGCGCGGCCGGACATCGAGCGGATCAAGGAAATCTGGAACGAGTGCCTGGACCAGTATGGCGGGCCGTATCTGTTCGGCACGGCACCCAACATGGCCGACGCCATGTTCGCGCCGGTGTGCTCGCGCTTCCGCACCTATGCCGTCGAGCTGGACGACCGGCTGTCCGACTACTGCAACCTGATCCTCAACTGGGACCTGATGCAGGAATGGGCCGAAGGTGCCGCCGGTGAAGAAGACGAGATGATCGAGCTCGAGGTCGAGTTCTGATCGACCGTCGCCTCAGAGGCCGATTTCATTCGCCCAGGGCGGATTGGCGCCGGCGCGGGAGACTGTGACGGCGGCGGCCTTTGCCGCCAGCGACAGCGCACCGCGCACCGCCTCTTCGCTGAGCGACGCCACCTTTTCCTTGGTCAGAAGGTCGTTGCGCTTCAAAGACGCCAGTACGCCGGCATCGAAGGTGTCGCCGGCGCCGACCGTGTCGACCACCTCGGCCTTGACCCCGGGAACCGAGACCTTGAAGTCCTTCGTGTAACCATCGGCGCCATCTGCGCCCTTGGTGATGATCAACAGCTTGGCACCGTGGTCGAGCCAGTGACGGGCAAGGTCCTCCTGGCTGCCGGTCATGCCGAACCATTCCAGATCCTCGTCGGAAAACTTGACGATGTCCGACATGGCCGCCATGCGGTTGATGCGCTGCATGTGCGCGACCTTGTCCTTGATGAAGCCTGGGCGGATATTGGGGTCGAGCGAGATGACGCGGCGGTCGTGTTCGCGCGCCATCAGCGCCTCATAGGTCGAGCCGCAGGGTTCGGAAATCAGGCTGATCGCACCGAAATGCAGCGCCTCGCAATCGTCGCCGAGATCCGGAAGATCGTCTTCGGTGATCATCCGGCCGGCGGTGTTCTCGTCGTAGAACGCGTAGGACGCGCTGCCATTGGTCAGCTTGACGAAGGCGATCGTCGTCGGCCGCGAGGAGATGGCGCAAGGCGACGCATCGACATTCGACGCCTTCAGCGCCTTCTGCAGGATGTCGCCCATCATGTCGTCGGAGAGACCGGTGAAGAATGCCGTCGGCACGCCGAGACGGCCGAGCGCGATCGCCGTGTTGAAGACCGCGCCGCCGGCATAGGGCGCAAAGCCATTTTCACCCTTGGTCGTTTCACGCGGCAGCATGTCGATCAGGGCTTCGCCACAGCATAGGATCATAGTCTCTCTCCCAAAGAATGAATTTCAATCGATTTAAGTCAACGTTCCGACAAAAGCCAGCATTTTATGCCTGCATAGGCAACGGCTTACTGGGTCGGGAGTTCCGACACGCCGCCGTGCTCGGCCGACCATTTGAGCGGCGCATCGAGGAAGGCCGCGACCGAGGTCAGCGTCGCCTCGTCGAACAGCTTGTCCTGGCGGGCGGCGGCCAGGACCTCGCGCCATGTAGAGATGTGGTGCAGCTTGACCTTGCCATTGACGAAGCGCTCGCCAGCCTCCGGAAAGATACCATAATAGAAGAGCGCCATGCCATGGTCGACGATGCCGCCGGCGGCGCGGATCGCGTCGATGAACTTGAACATGGAGCCGCCGGCCGTCGTCAGATCCTCGATCACAAGGACCCGGGCGCCTTCGGGCATATGGCCCTCGATCTGGGCATTGCGGCCGTGACCCTTGGGCTGTTTGCGGACGTAGATCATCGGCAGGCCGAGGCGATCGGCCAGAAAGGCGGCGAAGGGAATCCCCGCCGTTTCGCCGCCGGCAACACAATCGAACTGTTCAAAACCCGCCTCGCGCAGCACGGTGGAGGCGGCAAAGTCCATCACAGCCGAGCGGATGCGCGGATAGGAAATCAGCTTGCGGCAGTCGATGTAGACCGGGCTCATCATCCCCGAAGCGAGCTTGTAGGGCTTGTCGGCGCTGAAATGCACCGCCTTGATCTCCCAGAGCATCCGGGCCACGAGAGACGCCATCTCGGCGCGATCGGGAAACGAGTTCTGAAACATCGGCGCTCCTTGCAAAGCCATGGACTGGACAGCGCATAGCAGGATGCGCGACGGTATTCCAGAAGCGTGGCTGGCTTCATGAACAAAGTTTAACGCATTCAGCCCTTTCAAATGCAACAAAACGACGCCAAGTCAGTTGTATATCCCGACGATGGGACGATGACGGAAAGGAACCGCGATGTCCGAGCTGATAGTCATTGGTTACAATACGGAATCACAGGCAGAACAGGCCCGCGAGACGCTCTACGGCCTTTCGAAGGAATATCTGGTGGAGATCAAGGACGCCGTGGTCGCCTCCGCCGGAGCAGACGGCAAGGTCAAGCTCAACCAGATGGTCCACATGTGGGCGGTCGGTGCCAGCGGCGGGGCCTTCTGGGGCATCCTCGCCGGCCTCATCTTCTTCAACCCGCTGATCGGACTTGCCGCCGGGACGGCGACCGGGGCTCTTGCCGGCGCACTGACCGACTACGGCATCTCCGACAATTTCATGAAGGATGTCGCGGGTGTCCTGCAGCCTGGCCAGGCGGCGCTCTTCATCCTCGCCGACCGCGCCTCCTCCGACAAGGTGATCGACAAGCTGAGCATGCATGGCGGCCGCATCCTGCGCACCAACCTCGACACATCCCAGGAAGGCAAGCTCAGGGAAGCCTTCGACCATGCGCGCAGCGCACCGACCCCGGCGGATGCCGGCTGATACCCGTTGAAGCAACCTTATGAAGAAGGAGCACTGACATGATTTCCGCCGTTTACATCCAGCCGATCATCGCCCTGATTGCCGGCATCCTGATCCTGGTCGCGCCGCGTATCCTCAATTACGTGGTGGCGATCTATCTCATCCTGATCGGCCTGACCGGGCTGTTCCCGCACATGATGGGCGGTTGAACTCGCAGGTGCCGCCAGGTTTTGCGCCCCTTTGAGGGCGGCCCGGCAGTATCCCTCATATGGAAAAGGCCCGCTTGACGCGGGCCTTTTCATTCTCGTGGCCTGAAAGCCTATTTCAGAACGACATAGTCGCAGCCCGGAGTGCGATTTTCCGGAAGCGTCTTGACGTAGTAGAAGCAGGCGGCACCGCTGCCCGCACCGGTATCAATCGTCGCAACGACCGGCACCGGCTTGTGGTGAGGCTTCCAGTGGTGACGATGATGCTTCCAGTGATGGCGGTGCTTGTGATGCGGCTTCATCACGTGATGCTTGCGATGCGGCGGCTTCATCATGTGGTGCTTCTTGTGACCGGGCCGCTTGCCCTCGACCTTGTGGAACGGCTTGTGGTGAGGACGCTCCTTGATCTCCGGCTTCTTGTTCCAGTCCTTGCCGGGGAACATCGGCTTGATATCGTCCCAATTGCGCGGACCGGACGACTTGACCGGGCGATTGCCGGGCTTCTTGAAGTCCTTGCCCTTCGGGCCTTCGCGATGACCGCCCATCTTCTGCGGGCCGGGCTTTTGTCCGCCCCATTCCCCGCCGCGATGACGACGTTCATTGCTGGCGTGCATCGGCTTCCCGCCTGACGGACCACGGAAGTTCTTGCCGCCGCCGCGCTTGTTGTCTTCGCGGTTGCCGAACATCGGCTTCTGCCCAGGCTTGCCCTCGAAGCCGCCGCGCTTGCCGTCGGACTTGCCGCCGTCACGGCCACCAAACATCGGCTGCGGACCGCGCTTGTTACCGAAGCCTCTGTCGTTGCCCGGCTTCTTGTCGTCACGACCGCCGAACATCGGCTGCGGACCCGGCTGCTGCTGTCCACCGTTCTGCGGGCCGCCAGACTGATGCTGGCCGCCGTTCTGCGGACCACCAGACTGCTGCTGCCCACCATTCTGCGGACCACCAGACTGCTGCTGCCCACCATTCTGCGGGCCGCCAGACTGCTGCTGCCCACCATTCTGCGGGCCACCAGACTGCTGCTGGCCACCGTTCTGCGGACCACCAGACTGCTGCTGGCCGCCGTTCTGCGGGCCGCCAGACTGCTGCTGTCCACCGTTCTGCGGACCACCAGACTGCTGCTGCCCACCATTCTGCGGGCCGCCAGACTGCTGCTCTTGGCCACCGTTCTGCTGGCCACCAGACTGCTGCTGTTGGTCTCCCCGTCCGGCAGCATATGCCGCCGACGAATAGAATGCAGGCATTGTACCGATCGTCGCGAATGCAAATGCGGCGACAAAAGTCGAAACGACGATCTTTCTGCTTGAAGTACTTTCTCTACTTGGGGAATTGACGCACCCCGAGACAATCTTACCCATGAACTCCACTCCTACGCAAAACAAATACCGGACCATCCCCGGTAATGAAGTATTATCCACAACTAATTTTAAGTTGCAATCGAAGTTTAAGATATGGTTAACCTTGAAAAACAACAGGATGCGCGGGATATACTTAGTTTTAATAAAGTTTTAGGGATTTTATTTATGGTTAAGGCTTGACAAGCAACGGCTAGACGAAACCTGTGCCGCGGCAAAACAGGCTCCGAAAATGCTGTCGGACGCTTCGCGATTCAGACTGAAAACATGGGAGACCGGGATTGCGGGAGACGACCTCAAGCAGCGCACCTGCGCCCAGATTCCGTGGACCGACCCTGTCGGAATCACGACATCAAGGCGGGGCGTCAGGAGCCGCTCAAGCTCCTGTTCAGATCAAGACAGATACGGGGAAAGATCGAGGTGCGAGACTGCAGCTTGTGCAGGCTTTCGTGCAAAGCGCCGTGCGCCAGAGTTGCCCGTTTAAGCGGTGAATTCCAGCCGCGTGCCGCCACGCCGGGAACCCTCGCCACCGGCGGCTTCGACCAGCAGCCTGCCGGCGCCACGTCCCCGTGAGCCGGCGCGGACGTAAAGTTCCTTCATGAACCAGGTATTGTGGAGGTGAAGGCCGGGAAAGGTCTCGTAAAGCGTGGCGAAACCGATGCCCTCGTCACCGTCGAGGGCAACGAGGAAGCAATCGGGCGGATTGTCGTTCAAGATGCGGAACAGGCGCTGGCGAGCATCATGTTCGGCGACAGCCGCCTCGCCCAGATAATGGCGTTCCATGTCCAGCATCAGGGGCAGCAGACACTCGAAATCGTCCGCCGTCGCCTGGCGAACGGAGATCACTACTCGACATCCCAGTGCAGCGGGAACATCGGATCGAAGACCGTGACGGGGCCTGCGCCGGTCTCTATCTTCTTCGGAAATTCGACCGGAGAGTCGCGCTTGACGAGCGTGATCGTCTCTTCGTTCGGCGTCAGCCCGTACCAGGCGGGGCCGTTCAGCGAGGCGAAGGCTTCGAGCTTGTCCAGCGCGCCCTCCTCTTCGAAGACATGGGCGAGGCAGCTCATCGTGTTGACGGAGGTGTAGATGCCGGCACAGCCGCAGGCGCATTCCTTCAGCGGGTCGACATGCGGGGCCGAGTCCGTGCCGAGGAAGAAGCGCGGATCGCCGGAAACAGCAGCCGCCCTCAGCGCAAGGCGGTGGCTCTCGCGCTTGGCGACCGGCAGGCAGTAGTAGTGCGGCTTGATGCCGCCAACCAGGATGGCGTTGCGATTGATGATCAGGTGATGGGTGGTGAGCGTGCCGGCAAGATTGCCGGCAGACGACTTGATATAGTCGATGCCGTCCTTTGTGGTCACGTGCTCCATCGTCACCTTCAGTTCCGGCACCCGGCGGCGCAGCGGATCCAGGACGGTTTCGATGAACACGGCCTCGCGGTCGAAGATGTCGACTTCCGGCGTCGTGACCTCGCCATGGACGCAAAGCGGCAGACCGATCTTCGCCATGCGCTCCAGCACCGGCATGACCTTGTCGAAATCGCGCACGCCGCCATGGGAATTGGTCGTGGCGCCGGCCGGATAGAGCTTCACGGCGTTGATCAGCCCGCTCTTCCTGCCTTCCTCCACGTCGTCCGCATTGGTCCCCTCCGTGAGGTAGAGGGTCATCAGCGGCGCGAAGCGATCGCCCGCGGGGATGGCATCGACGATGCGTGCCTTGTAGGCGAGCGCATCGGCGGTGGTGACGACCGGCGGCACGAGATTGGGCATGATGATGGCGCGGGCGAAATGCCGGCTGGTGTCGCCGATCACGCCCTTCAGCATCTCGCCGTCGCGCAGGTGCAGGTGCCAATCGTCTGGGCGGCGGATGGTGAGGCGTTGCATGATCGGCTATCTCCGGCTGATGTCACTGTCAGTCGGGCCATAACATTTTCGAGCGCCGGAAAACAATCCGGAACTGATCCTCAGACGGCTTCCAGATACTTCGCGGCGAGCGTGAGTTCCGTTTCCTGGAGCGCCATGTCCTCATCCCTGATCGCCCGGATCTTCGGCAGGGCACGCTCGAATGCGGCCACGCATCCGGGATCGAACTGCGATCCGGCGCGGGCGAGAATGTGGGCGACCGTCCGGTCGAAGGGCCACGCCGACTTGTACGGCCGCTCGGATGTCAGGGCGTCGAAATTGTCGGCAATGCAGACGATGCGGCCGGCAAGCGGGATTTCCTCTCCGGCAATGCGGTTGGGATAACCCTGCCCATCCCAGCGTTCATGATGGCTTGCAGCGATTTCCGCAGCCAGCTGCAGCAGCGAGGAGTGAGACCGACCGAGAATGTCGCTTCCGACCAGCGCATGGCATTGCATCTGCCGGTATTCCGCCTCGGTCAACTTGCCCTGCTTCAGAAGCACCGTATCGGGAATTGCGACCTTGCCGATGTCGTGCATGGGCGCCGCCAGCTTGATGTCGCGGCAGAGATCTTCCGGCAGGCCGAGCTCGGCGGCAATCGCTTCGGCATAGGCGGCGACACGCAGCGTGTGATGCGCCGTGTCCGGATCCTTGTATCCGGCCGCAAGCGTCAGACGCTGGATGATCTCCTCCTCACGCTCGCGCAACTCCTTCACGGTCTTCTCGACCTCGGTGCGCAGCCATTCGGCGCGCTTCTGAAGCTCGCTGCGGGCGCGGGCAAGATTGACGATGTTGTGGACGCGCGCGTTGAATTCGAGCGGATTGACCGGCTTCATCAGGAAATCGATGGCGCCGGCGTTCAGTGCCTCCATGCGCGTTGCCTGGTCGGTATCCGCGGTCACGAAGACCACCGGCATCTGCGCGTATTTTTCGAACCGGACGATTTCGGTATAGAGCTCGACACCATTGTAAGTGGGCATCTGGTAATCGAGGATCGCCAGATCGAGGTCGAGATCGGGCAAGGCGCCGAGCGCCTCGTCCGGCGTGGAGAAGGCGACGATTTCGCACCCTTCGATCTTGCCGGCGAGATGCACGAGAAGCTTGAGGCTGGTCTTGTTGTCGTCGACGATGAGGATGCGCATGGGCTTGTTGCCTCCCTTGTAAAATCTTTTGCTCAGGCTGCCTGATCCGGCCGATGGGCCTCGATCTTTTCCGCCAGGTATTCGATGTCGGCGATTGCGGGTTGCCTGCCGCGAAGCTGTTCGGCCATGCCGGCGACTCCGTTGAAGCCGAGGTTGGCGGCCATGCCCTTCAATGTGTGAAGGCCCTTGTCGATGCCGCCGGTATCGCCATTGGCGAGTGCCACATGCAACTCGTCGAGAAGCTCGGCGGCATCTGTGAAATAGGAGTCCAGAAGCTCCTCAAATATCTCTTCACCCAGAGCCTCCGTAAGCTCGTCGCGGCGCGCACGATCGAAGTCTTCGCCGCGAGGCGCTGCATTCAGTGCGTCGTCCGTCGAAACCGGAGCGGCCGCCTGCGGCGCTTCTTCAGCTATAGCTGCGCCTACGTCTTCCGCTGAAGCCGAGGCGTGAACGGCCAAGATGCCGCGCAGGCGATCGAGGGAAATCGGCTTCGACTCGAAGGCCTGCATGCCGGCCTGCCGGCATTTTTCCCTGTCGTCATCGGACGCGTTTGCGGTCATCGCGACGATCGCGGTCCGGGCGCTCAATCCGTCGCCCTGCCTGATCTCGGTCGTCGCCTGAATGCCGTCCATCACCGGCATCTGCATGTCCATCAGGATCAGGTCGAACTTCGAGTTCGCGGCCATGTCCACGGCTTCGGCGCCGTTCGCCGCAACCACGACCTCCTGCCCAAGCCGGTCCAGAAAGCGCATGGCGACCTGCTGGTTGACGCGATTGTCCTCGACAAGGAGAACGCGGCGGCGCTGAAGGGGGCCCTCGGCCTGCTCGGCGCGTTCGTGGCTGCAGGTTTCCGCTGCGACGGCACGCGTGACGGGCAGTTCGAACCAGAAAGTCGAACCCTCGCCGATCCGGCTCTCGACCCCGAGCTTGCCACCCAGCCGCTCGACGATCTGCTTGCAGATGGTCAGGCCCAATCCTGTTCCGCCGTAACGACGGCTGATCGAGGCATCGACCTGCGAGAACGGCTGGAACAGCTTCTTCTTGCCCTCTTCATTGATACCGATGCCGGTGTCGGACACCTCGAACCGCAGACGCAAGGCGTTGCCCTCGTCGAATTCCCTGACCTTCAGGGTGATCAGGCCACCCTCCGTGAACTTGGCGGCATTGCTCATCAGGTTGAGAAGCACCTGCCGCAACCGGGTGGGGTCGGTGGCGACGCATGGCGCCTCAAGACTATCGGGAATGTCGAGGACCAGCCGGTTGCGCCGCTCCGCGGCCCTTCCCGTCACGATCTTCGCGACCATCTCGGAGAGTTCACGCACATCGACAGGCCGAGACTCCACATCCAGATTGCCGTGCTCGATCTTGGAAAAGTCGAGGATCTCGTTGATGATTTCCAGCAGCGCCTCGCCGGAGGAACGGATGACGCCGACATTGGCGGCCGCCGGCTTCGGCAGATCCGACAGTTCCAGCAATTCGGCCATGCCGAGAATGGCGTTGAGCGGCGTGCGGATCTCATGGCTCATGGTCGCCATGAACTGCGATTTGGCCCGGTTGCCGGCGTCGGCCGCCTCATAGGCGGAGCCAAGCTCGTCGGCCATGTGCTCAAGCTTCAGGCCGGCGGCGCGGACGGATTTCAGCTGGCGGCGCAGCATCACGATCAGCATGCCGACCGACAGGAACAGCAGACCAAGCATGATGGCGGAGGTGCGTTCGAGCTTGAAGACCTCTTCTCGGCTCTCCGCCCGCACCTCGCTCAAACGCGAATTGATATAGAGCAGCAGCTTTTCGGAATGTCCGGTCAACGAGGCAACCGCGCCGGACAGTGCCGTGATCTCCTTATCCGTCGGGTAGACCTTGCGGTTGATCCGGTCGAAGAGCGGCTCGTTGGAGAATATGATGTCGCCCACATTGCTTACAACGTCCGCAAACTTGCGATCGGTCGCGAAGAACTCTTCGAAGCGAGTCTCCTTGATCAGCTTGATGCGCGAGTAAAGGATATCGTAGCGAAGGGACATGTCCTTGTAATTGTCGGCCGTCCGCAGCTGCGGCGAACGCACCATGCCGTCGACGGCGAAGGCAAGCGTTCTGGCCTCCCGGTCCAACTGGTAGATCGACCACTGGGTGTTTTCGCGAATGCCGTCCTGAAGGGACGTGTAGCGGGACGAGATATCGGAATAGAGCATGGCCAGGACGACCAGCAGCATGACGGAAACGCCCTGCAGGACCGCAGTGGCCTTTCCCGCCCGGCGAATGGCCTCGCTGCTGATTTGGTCCCTCCGCTTCACTCGACGACCTCGATTTCCTTGATCTGCCAGACCGAACGGCTGAAATAGAGTTCGTTGTAGAGGTCCTTGTTCTCGTCAAACGGATAGACCACCATCAAAGGTCCCTTGTCGCGAACGGACATGACCTCGCCATCCTGATGATCGGCGAGAATGACGTTGAGTTTGGCATCATCGGCCGGCACTTCGGCAGCATAGTCGTTGAGCGCGCGCACCTTCAGCATGTGGCCTTCGGCGCCAGCGGCCTTCAGGACCTCGCGCAGGAGCGGGCCCGAGAACTCTACCTTGCCCTTCGTCCAGGGCGTCTCCATGGACGCCTTGCGTCCCGGCAGCGCGGCAAGCATCTCGCGGTCGAAGGCCGCCGTGCCGTCGACATTGGTATTGGTGATGGCACCCTTGATGACCAGGATCACGTCACCCTTGGGGGCATCGAGCGCCCAGGCGGGAGCCGCCAGGCAGACTGCAGCGAGACATGCTGTAAAGAACTTCTTCATGATGGACCTCTTGGATTTCGACAGATTGCCGTCAGGACGCCGCACTCATGCCGGGTCCGACCGAGGGAAGATGGAGATGGGTGAACAGCAGCTCGCGAAATGCGACGGCCTCCACCGGCTTCATGAGGAAATCGTCGACACCGGCGTCGATGGCCTTTGCCTTCAGGTCCGGACCGTGATCGGCCGTCACCATGATCACCGGCGTCTGTCTGTACCGGTCGATCATCCTGATCGCCTTGACGAATTGGACGCCTGACATGGTCGGCAACATCTGGTCGACAATGAGCAGGTCGAACAAGGTCTGATGGCACAGGGCCAGGGCCTTGCCCGGATCCGCCTCGACGCGGATTTCGCCCGCCTCGATCTTCTTTGCGAGATGCTTGAGGATCAGAGCGTTGGTGGCGTTGTCTTCAACGATCAGAATTGCCATGTCATTCCCCATGTAGTCCGCGGCGGCCGGCGCCGGGACAAGACCTGCACGAACGTCCAACGCGGCGGGCTGGGGCGAACCGGCCGGCGACTATGGCTCGATGCATCGATTTCTAGAGAGACAACGCCGGGCTTTCCGGCTCAGTGCGGGGGCTTCATGCCGACCCATCTAGGGCTTCGCTCTGGCTTATACGCTCTTTCTAATGGAGATAGCCTGAAGAACGGTGAAGCCCATCATTCAAATTTTAGCGAAGCAAGAAAATCGTCCTGTAATACTGCACAGCAGTGCCACAACGCTCCGCTTCTTCTGCCATTCCGAGTAGACAGGAGAGGCTGTTCTCGACGCATGAAGAAATCCGGCATCGGGACTGCCGATGCCGGATCAAAGACTTGTCAGGCAGCCAGGCTTGCCTCTGGCGGCTCCTTGGCCCCGGTCATGAAGGCCACCGCATCCGACATGGTGTAGTCCTTCGGATTGATGACGCAGAGGCGCTTGCCGAGGCGGTGCACATGGATGCGGTCCGCGACTTCGAAGACATGCGGCATGTTGTGCGAAATCAGCACAATCGGCAGGCCGCGCGACTTGACGTCGAGGATCAGTTCCAGCACGCGGCGGGATTCCTTGACGCCGAGGGCGGCGGTCGGCTCATCCATGATGACCACCTTCGAGCCGAAGGCCGCAGCGCGGGCCACGGCCACGCCCTGGCGCTGGCCGCCGGACAGCGTTTCCACCGCCTGGTTGATGTTCTGGATGGTCATCAGGCCGAGTTCGGTGAGCTTGTCGCGCGCCAGCTGTTGCATCTTCTTGTGGTCGAGCATGCGAAACATCGAGCCCATCAATCCCGATTTGCGGATTTCGCGGCCGAGGAACATGTTGTCGGCGATCGACAGCGCCGGCGACAGGGCAAGGTTCTGGTAGACGGTTTCGATGCCCGCCTCGCGCGCTTCCATCGGAGAATGGAAACGGACCTTCTTGCCGTTCAGATGGATCTCGCCCTCGTCCGGGGTCACGGCACCGGAGAGCGCCTTGATGAGCGAGGACTTGCCGGCGCCGTTGTCGCCGATCACGGCGAGGATTTCGCCGGGATAGAGATCGAAATCCGCCTGGTCGAGAGCCGTGACGCGGCCATACCGCTTGACCAGACCGCGAGCCTTGAGAAGAGGTTCGGTTGCCATCACGCTGCTACCTTTCTGATCCACTGGTCGACGGCGACAGCCGTGATAATGAGAACGCCGGTCAGGAAGACCTTCCACTGCGGGTCGGCGCCGAGCATGTTGAGGCCCATGGAGACCACGCCGACGATCATCGCGCCGATCAGCGTCCCGAGGATGGAACCGCGTCCGCCGAAGAGCGAGATGCCGCCGATCACCGCGGCGGTGATGGACTGAAGATTGTATTCGGTGACGGCCGCCGAGGGCGAGATCGAGCCGTTGCGACCAATCGATACCCAGGCAGCAAGTGCCGCGATGACACCGGCGAGCATGTAGGTGGAGATCAGCACGCGGCGCACGCGGATGCCGGACAGTTCCGCCGCATCCGGATCATCGCCGACGGCATAGAGATGCCGGCCCCAGGCGGTGTGGTTCAGCGCGTACCAGAGAATGCCCACAAGGGCGACCATCATGACCACGCCGAGCGTCAGGACAGCGCCGCCGAGCTTGAAGCTGATGCCGAAGAAATGCAGGAACTCGGCATTGGCGGAAATGTCGGAATCACGGATGGTCTCGTTGTCCGAATAGATGAAGTTCGTCGCCATGACGATGTACCAGGTGCCGAGCGTCACGATGAACGGCGGCAGCTTCATCACCGCGACAAGGACACCGTTCAGAAGTCCGCAGAGTCCGCCGGCAAGGATGCCTATGCCGATGGCAAGGACGGGCGGCAGACCGTATGTGACGGCGCAATTGCCCATGATCACTGTCGAGATGACCATGACGACGCCGATCGACAGGTCGATACCGGCAACCAGGATGACGAGCGTCTGACCGGCCGCGAGAATGCCGACGATGGCGATCTGCTGCAGGATCAGCGTCAACGTATAGGCGGAGAAGAAGCGGTCGCCCTTCAGCACGCCGAAGATGATGATCGCTGCGATCAGCACGATTCCCGGCACGGCGGCCGGCGTGGAATGAAGGAAATGCTGCAGCTTCTGCAGCGGGGTATGGTGCTTGAATGACGCGACATTCTTGTCGCTTTTTTCGAGTTCCCGTTCGAACTCCTGCATCGTGGCCATGGCGTCAATCCTCCCGAGCCGTCCGGATTTGTTTCCGGTTATTGAAAAGGGCGGCCGGAACCGCCCTTCCCTGTCCAGACTGATCCTAAATCAGCCCTTCATCAACCCCAGCACTTCTCCAGGCCTTCCTTGACGCTGATCGACGTGACGCCGTCAGCCGGCTTGTCCGTGACGAGGTTCACGCCGGTGTCGAAGAAGTTCTTGCCTTCGGTCGCCTGCGGCTTGGTACCGTCCTTGGCGAAGGCAGCGATCGCCTCGATGCCCTTGGAAGCCATCAGCAGCGGATACTGCTGCGAAGTCGCGCCGATCTGGCCTTCCTCGACAGCCTTGACGCCCGGGCAGCCACCGTCGACGGACACGATCAGGACGTCGTTTTCCTTGCCGATAGCCTTGAGCGCCTGGTAGGCGCCGACAGCGGCCGGCTCGTTGATGGTGTGGATGACGTTGATGTCCGGGTCCTTCTGAAGAAGGTTTTCCATGGCCGTGCGGCCGCCTTCTTCGTTGCCGTTGGTCACGTCATGGCCGACGATGCGCGGATCGTCTTCGTCGCCGATCTTGTTCGGATCCTTCGGATCGATACCGAAGCCCATCATGAAGCCCTGGTCGCGCAGGACGTCGACCGTCGGCTGCGACGGGGTGAGGTCGAGGAAGCCGACCTTGGCGTCGTTCACCTTGTCGCCCATCGTTGCCTTGGCCCAGGCGCCGATCAGCTTGCCGGCTTCCAGGTTGTCGGTGGCAAACGTCATGTCGGCGGCGTCGATCGGATCGAGAGGCGTGTCGAGTGCGATGACCAGCAGGCCGGCGTCGCGTGCCTTCTTGACCGAGGGAACGATGCCCTTGGTGTCGGACGCGGTGATCAGGATGCCCTTGGCGCCATCGGCGATGCAGGACTCGATTGCGGCAACCTGGCTTTCAGAGTCGCCGTCGATCTTGCCGGCATAGGTCTTCAGGTCGACGCCGAGTTCCTTGGCCTTCTCGGTCGCGCCTTCCTTCATCTTGACGAAGAAGGGGTTGGTGTCCGTCTTGGTGATCAGGCATGCCGATACACCTGCGGCGCTTGCCGGCGCTGCGAATACGACACCGAGTGCCAGCGCGCCGAGCGCGGATGCCACGAGAGACTTTTTCATTCTATCCTCCCAGAGTTCAAATTATGCCGGTGCCCGAAGATGCTTGCTCCAATAGGCCCGGAAACTTCATTTTGCGAAAGCGTCCAGCTCCTCGGGATCGCCTTCACAACGGCGCCATTAATCGCCTCGCCGGCGACATCTGTCAATAATTAATTCCAGTTGATTTAGTATTTTTTTGTGGCATGGTGCTGATCAAAGAAAAGAACTGGCGGCAACGAGCGGTTTAGGGAATTGAAGCTGAAGGGATTGGAGGCTACAGCTTCTGCAAGTTTCATTCGAACGACCCGACGCGGAAAACCCTTTGTTCGCGGCCAGCGCGGGAGGATACGAGGACATGTCGACGCACAGCGGCTCTGGCGGCACGCCACCACCGCAGGTGGTTCTTGATCCGGGCGGCGGCTCCAATCAGGAGCGCGTCCGCGCCTACAATGAACGGCTGGTGCTGTCGCTGATCCGACGGCACGGCAGCCTTTCGAAGGCCGACATCACGCGCCGCACGGGATTGTCGGCGCAAACCGTTTCCGTGATCATCCGCGCGCTGGAAAAGGACGGGCTACTCGGCCGCGGCGAGCCCGTGCGCGGCCGGATCGGCCAGCCTTCGGTGCCAATGTTTCTCAATCCGGATGCCGTCTACTCCTTCGGCGTCAAGATCGGCCGGCGCAGCGCCGACCTGATCCTGATGGATTTCGTCGGCAGGATCCGAACCCGGCTGCATCACACCTACGCCTTTCCGACACCCGAGCAGATCATCGACTTCGTCGTCGAGGGGATCACCGCTCTGGAAACCGGCCTCGAGCTCCAGCAAAGAAAGCGCATCGCCGGCGTCGGCGTCGCCGCGCCCTTCGAACTCTGGAACTGGGCCGATCAGGTCGGTGCTCCGCCTAAAGCGATGGATGTCTGGCGCGACTTCGACCTTCGCGCCGAGATTGCCGCGAGGACCCAACATCCCGTCTTCCTGCAGAACGACGCGACCAGCGCCTGCGGCGCGGAACTGGTGTTCGGCGCCGGCGCCGGCTATCCGGATTTCGTCTACTTCTATGTCGGCTCGTTCATCGGCGGCGGCGTGGTGCTGAACTCGTCGATCTTCACCGGCAGGACCGGCACCGCCGGCGCGCTCGGTTCGATGCCCGTGCGCAATGCCGCCGGCGAGACACGACAGCTGCTCGAGATCGCATCGATCTTCGTGCTCGAAAACATGTTGCGCAAACGCAATGTCGATCCGCAGCCGCTGTGGTATTCGGCCGACGACTGGATCGATTTCGGTGAACCGACGGAACTCTGGATCCAGGACAGCGCAAAAGCGCTGGCCCAGGCGATCGTGTCGGCCGCCTCGGTCATCGATTTTTCCGCAGCGATCATCGACGGCGGTTTCCCGGCCTGGATTCGGGCCCGGCTGACCGACGCCACACGCCGGGAGGTCGGCAAGCTCGACCTGCAGGGCGTGCTCATCCCGGAGATTGTCGAAGGCTCCGTCGGTGCGCAGGCACGCGCCATCGGCGGCGCCAGCCTGCCGATCTTTTCACGCTACCTCATCGACCAATCGGTTCTCTTCAAGGATATCGACAGTGCTCAAGTCGCTTGACCCCCTGCTCAGCCCGGACCTTCTCTACACGCTGAGGGCCATGGGCCATGGCGACGAGATCGCCCTTGTCGACGGCAATTATCCCGGGCAGGAACATGCGAGACGGCTGATCCGCATGGACGGACACGGCGTCGTGCCGGTGCTCGACGCGATCCTTAGCGTGCTGCCGATCGACGATTTCGTCCCGGCCGCCATCTTCCGGGCCACCGTGAAGGGCGACCTGAACCTCGTCGATCCGGTGCACGAGGAGATGATCGCCTGCTGCGCCCGCCACGAGCCAGACCGCAAGGTGGTGCCGCTGGCCGGGGACGAGTTCTACAACCGCGTGCGCGCGGCCCACACGATCGTCCAAACCTCAGAGCCGCGCCTCTACGGCAACATCATCCTGCGCAAGGGCGTGATCTATCCGGCCTGAGCGATCAGGCCGTCTTCATCCGCAGTGCGCCCGTCACGTCTTCTTCGGGCCTCATCGTGCCGCGCTCGCGTAGTGCGGCGTGCCATGAGAGCGCCTCCTCGATCAGATGCGGCGTCTGTCCGCCGCGCGAGAGCGCCCGCTCGTAGTACTCCGCCAACAGGTCGCGATAGGACGGGTGCACGCAGTTGGCGATGATCTTCTCGGCCCGCTCGCGCGGGGCAAGACCGCGCAGGTCCGCCAGCCCGCATTCGGTGATCAGGACATCGACGTCATGTTCCGTATGGTCGACGTGGCTCACCATCGGCACGACCGAGGAGATCGCACCCTTCTTGGCGATCGACTTGGTGA
Organism: Rhizobium sp. PAMB 3174; assembly: GCF_052908375.1. Classification (NCBI taxonomy): domain Bacteria; kingdom Pseudomonadati; phylum Pseudomonadota; class Alphaproteobacteria; order Hyphomicrobiales; family Rhizobiaceae; genus Rhizobium; species Rhizobium sp. PAMB 3174. The sequence goes on from NZ_CM128608.1 coordinate 3,076,713, forward strand.
CGAAGATCGACATGTAGCTGTTGCGGGCAAAGTCGCCCGAACCGCCGATGCCGTTCATCATGTGCGTACCGCCGACATGGGTCGAATTGACATTGCCGTAGATGTCGAACTCCAGCGCGGTGTTGATGGCGATGATGCCGAGACGGCGGACGACCTCCGGATGGTTGCTGATTTCCTGTGGCCTGAGGACCAGCCGGTCCTTGTAGGCGTCGAGATTGGGCATCACGCGCGCGTTCATCTCCTCCGAAAGCGTCATCGACGAGCCCGAGGCAAACAGGAGCTTGCCGCAATCGAAGAGCTCGAAGGTCGAATCCTGCAGCACCTCCGAATACATGGTGAGATCGCGGAAGGGCGAGTCGATGAAGCCGTGCAAAACCGCGTTGGCGATGGTGCCTATGCCCGCCTGCAGCGGCTGCAGCCGCTCGGTCAGCCGGCCGGCGGCGACCTCGCCTTCGAGAAAGCGCATGAGATGCGCCGCGATCGCCTTCGTGTCTTCGTCAGGAGGCTGGACCGGCGAGAAACTGTCGTGCTTGTGGGTTACGACAATGGCCGCGATCTTCTCCGGCGGAATGGGAATGTATGGCGTGCCGATGCGGTCGCCGGGCTCGATCAACGGGATCGGCAGCCGGCGCGGCCGGTGCGTGGGAATGTAGATGTCATGCAGGCCTTCCAGCGCCGGATTGGCGTCAAGGTTGACCTCGACGATGACCTTGTCCGCTAGGATCGCGAAGCTTGCCGAATTACCGACCGACGTCGTCGGAACGATGCCGCCCTCGCGGGTGATGGCGACCGCCTCGACAATGGCGATGCCGACCGGCGGGATCTGGCGGGTGCGCAGCTGTTCGACAGTTTCGGAAAGGTGCTGGTCGATGAACATCACCTCGCCGGCATTGATCGCCTTGCGCAAGCCCGGATCCGACTGGAACGGCAGGCGGCGCGCCAGCACGTGGCGGCTGGCCAGCGTGCTGTCGAGATCGTGGCCCAGCGAGGCGCCGGTCATCAGCGTGATGCGGATTTCTTCGCGGCGGGCGCGTTCGGCGAGCGCCAGCGGCACCGCCATCGCCTCGCCGGCCCGCGTGAAGCCGCTCATGCCGACGGTCATGCCGTCGCGGATCAGGCCGGCGGCCTGTTCGGGGCTGACAATCCTGTCTAGGAGTTCGGGGCAACGAATGTGGCTGGAAAACATGGGCAATATTCCATTGGTTGAAATCCTGCCCAGATTAGCGGCCCGGTCCGGCCGCCGATCTGACATATGTCAAACCTGCGATGGAAATTCCGGTTCAACGCAGACAGGCCGCGACCGTCGGCCTGTCCGTATCATGGGTTTCGCCAGCCTCATGCGTGCATGGCTTCCTTCGGCCTTCCGCGGACCATCAGGTCGCGAATGGCCGAGGTGACCGCCTCGGGCGAATCAAACCGCTGCTCGTCCAGCGGATGCACATGAAACTTGACGGCAATGAATTTCAGTCGATTACCTTCCGGCACGACAATTCCGACGGGCTCGCCGCCGTATTCGATTACAGCTTTTTGCATAATATCTTCCTCTATGCGTCTGCGGCCCCCCTAGGGGCATTATGGTCCGGCGTTTTATACGAGCCGGTATCGCATTCGGCCTGAGCGACAGGCGGAGGAACGGGGATAAAACTCTCCCCAGACTAAGACTTTTACTGAGGCAATGCTGTCCTTGTTCAACATGTCATACCCTCATTGGATGTTTCCCGCTTACAGGACAGAATACACCACGCATCGATGGCGGCAGCATGACGCGATTGGGTCGCCTTGCAAAATTTCATCCCGAAAGCGGCCCCGGTCCCGGCACCCGCACGCCAAACCTGTTGGTTTCCAGGGGATACGGGAACGATTCAATGTGAGTTAAATTTTTGTAATGTGACTACCACCGCGCGGGAAGGCGACGCTTCGCTCACAAGCCGGAGGCGATGCCGGCAAATTGATGGCAGGAAGAGACAGGTTGCGCAAATTCCAAAGGACCGGCGGCAGGGTCCATGGCTGCACAGCCGGCAGCCCTTGTCATTCGGGGGTCGTGTCTTCCGCCGGCGGATAGGCGTGCGAGCCTCCCTTACGGTCGCGCACCACGAATGTGCTACCGGCTGTCTGGCAGACAGGCGAATTGGTCAGCGGCACCTTGCCGAACCCGCCCGGAATGTCGAGCACATAGGTCGGCATGCAGAGGCCCGAAACCCTTGCCCTCAACGCCTCGACGATTTCTCGGCCCTTCTCGATGTCGACACGGAAATGCCCCGTGCCGGGCGCCAGGTCGGGGTGATGCAGGTAATACGGCTTGATGCCGGTCTCGACGAAGCTGCGCATCAGGTCCGCGAGGACCGCCGGATCGGCATTGACGCCCTCCAGCAGCACGGTCTGGCTGACCATGGAGATGCCGGCGTCGATCAGCCGCCTGCAGGCAGCGCGCGCCCTGGGCGTCAGTTCGCGGACATGGTTGGCATGCAGGGCGACAACGACGGTCTTGCCGGCGGCCTTCAGCGCCTCGATCAGGTCGGCATCGATCCGCGCCGGATCGACCGCCGGCACGCGGGTATGAAAGCGGACGATCTTCACATGCGCGATCGCGCCGAGCATGGTCATGATCTCGGCGAGCCGGCGCGGCGACATGACGAACGGATCGCCACCGGTGAGGATCACCTCCCAGATTTCCGGTCGCGACCGTATATAATCCATGGCGGTAACAAGCGTCGGCGTATCCAGCATGCCGGCGCCCTCCGGGCCGACCACCTCGCGACGAAAGCAGAAGCGGCAATAGACCGGGCAGACATGAACGGCCTTCAGAAGGACGCGGTCGGGATAGCGGTGAACGATGCCTTCCACCGGCGAGTGCGGGGCATCACCGATCGGATCGGCACGCTCTTCCGGCGTCGTCAAAAGCTCGGCGGGGTCGGGAAGGAACTGTCGGGCGATCGGATCGGCCGGGTCGGCCGGATCGATCAGCGCAGCAATGTCCGGGGAGATCGCGACCGCATAGCGCGCGGCGACCGTCTCGGCCTCACGCAGGCGCTCTGCCGGCAGGAGACCGGCGGCAACCAGCCCGCCGGCCGTCTTCAATGCTGCCCCCACGCGATCCTCAGCCCTTGGCTTCCTTGAGTTCGAGAAGATCCAGACCGTCCCAGCCCTCGAACGGATCCTTGTCGTCGTGATCCTCGGATGCGTCCTCGGCCTTGGTCGCGTTTACCTCTTCGACCGGTGTGGCCACTTCGCCGTCCTCGACCTCTTCGATCGCGAATTCGGGTTCGAGCACGAGCGCGGCCAGAATTTCGGCCTCCATGGCGTCGGAGAGATCAATATCCGCGTCGATCTCGTCCTCGGTCAGTTCGTCATTCGTCTGCTCGCCTTCTTCATGAACTTCGGCATCAGCCTCGTCCGTGACAGGCAGGTCGATATCGGGCTGGATGACTTCCTCAGGCTCGAGGTCGGAGAGGTCCAGCATCGAGGCTGCCTCTTCATCCGCCTGCCCGACCTGTGCATCGGCGACAGTCTCTGTCTCGGCTTCGGCTTCGGCTTCGGAAATATCGTTCATGTCAGCGAATGCTTCGAAGACAAATGCCTCGGCATCTTCCGGTGCGGAGATCTCCGCTTCGGCTTCCGCCTCCGAGGGACTTTCCGCGGAATTCGGCGCATCAACTGTCGAAGACGACGCCTCGGCGTCATCGACGGCGACCGGCTCTTCGGCCGGCGCAGCCTCATCTGCGTCCACGAGATTGCCGCCCATCGAAACGCCGGCCACAGCCGCCGAGATCAAGGCGACGAAATCGGCTGTCGCTGCGGGTTCCGTTTCAGCAGCAATCGGAGCAGCCGCTGCGGCGGAAACGACCGGAATCACGGCAGGCGCTACCGGCTTCTGCAGGACCGGCTGGCTTTCGACGCGGTCCACCTGCTGCATCTCGAATGCCGGTACTGCGACCGGCGCCCAGATGACCTGGTCGATGCGCGATGCACCCGCAGCGAGCATGACGAGCCGCTCGAAGCCGAGCGCAATGCCCGCCGATTCCGGCATGGCCGAAACGGCTTCAAGGAAATCCTCGTCGATCGGGTAGCTCTCGCCGTAAACCCGGCGCTTGATGCGCATCTCTTCCTCGAAGCGGGCACGCTGCTCGCTCGCATCCGTCAATTCGCCAAATCCGTTCGCCAGCTCGACGCCGCAGGTATAGAGCTCGAAACGTTCGGCGACGCGATGATCCTCCGGCGAACGACGCGCGAGCGCCGCTTCGCAAACCGGATACTGGTCGAGGATGGTCGGGCGGCCATGGCCGAGATTGGGCTCGATGCGTTCGACCAGCACGCGGCTGAAGATGTCGGACCAGGTATCGTCCTCGGCCACCCGGATGCCGGCAGCCATCGCCTCATCGGCAAAGCCTTCGCGGTCCGTCAGGCCTTCCGGCGACAGCGTTGCGAGCAGGTCGATGCCGACGTAGCGGTCGAAGGCCTCGGCAACGCTCAACCGTTCCGGCGAAAGGAACGGGTCGCAGCTCACACCGCGCCAGTTGAACTTGTTCGCCTTCGCCTTTTCCGAGGCGCGCGCGAGGATCGCGGCGCAATCCTCCATCAGCTTCTCGTAGCCTTCTCCGACACGGTACCATTCGAGCATGGTGAACTCGGGATGGTGCATCGGGCCATGCTCGCGGTTGCGGAAGGCATGGGCGAAGGTGAAGATGCGCGTCTCGCCGGCGGCAAGCAGCTTCTTCATCGCGAATTCGGGCGAGGTGTGCAGGTAGAAGGGCCGGCTCTGGCCGTCGATGGAAACGGCTTCGGTCGAAAACGCATGCAGATGCGCCTCGTTGCCCGGCGAAACCTGCAGGATCGAGGTATCCACCTCCAGGAAGTCCCTTGTGGCGAAATAACCGCGCAGCGAGGTCTGAATTGCGTTGCGAGCCATCAGGAAAGGACGCCGATCCGCGTGGACGTCGGACGTCCACCAGGCGGAGGTCTTCGTATTTACAAGTGTCATTCGCGATGTTTCTTCTTCATACAGCCGCCAGAGGCTGGCTATTTTCCCTGTTTTGGTTTAGGTGCGCCCCAGAAAAATATCTCAAACAGGGCGTAATCGGGTTGGCAGTTAGCTCCCCTCTACGACTCATTTGCAGCAGAAACAAGGAAGACTCATGGCAAAGGTTATCGCCTCTTCGCTCCGCAAGGGCAATGTGGTGGACGTCGACGGCAGGCTCTATGTCGTTCTCACTGCACAGAATTTTCACCCCGGCAAGGGCACGCCGGTGACCCAGGTGGACATGCGCCGCATCTCCGACGGCACGAAGGTTTCCGAGCGCTGGAAGACCACCGAGCAGGTCGAGCGCGCCCATGTCGAGGACGCCAAGTTCACCTTCCTCTATTCCGACGGCGAAGGCTTCCACTTCATGAACCCGGAAACCTACGACCAGGTCGTCATGGATCCGGAAACCATCGGCGATTCCCAGGCCTACCTGCAGGAAAGCATGGAAGTTATGCTCTCCATCCATGAAGGCAATGCCATCGCCATCGATCTGCCGCGTCATGTCACGCTCGAAGTCATGGAAACCGAGCCGGTCGTCAAGGGCCAGACGGCGTCCTCGTCCTACAAGCCGGCTATGCTTTCGAACGGCGTACGCTCCAGCGTCCCGCCACACATCACCGCCGGCACACGCATCGTCGTGCTGACCGAAGACGGCTCTTACGTGGAGCGCGCCAAGGACTGATCGAACCGATCATCCCTGACTGACATTGAGGCCCGCGACCTGCCCAGGTTCGCGGGCCTTTCATTTTTCGGACCCTTTTCCGCAGCCGCTTTTTGCGTGGCCGTCATATTGAATGCCCGATCCACGGCTATATGCTGGAGCGAGATTCGCCAGCCCTGATTGCATCCCCCAGACCGAAGAGGAGCGGACCCTTGCGCTATGCCGTGTTCTTCACGCCGCCGGCAGATGATCCGCTGACGGAAACGGCGGCGGCCTGGCTTGGCCGGAATGCCTTCGTCGGCGCCGCTCTCAATCCACCGTCTGCTGCGGGCCTCGATCTCGCCGCCCTGACCGCCGAGCCTCGCCGCTACGGCTTCCACGGCACGCTGAAGGCGCCGTTTCACCTGAAGGCCGGCCGCAGCGAGGCCGATCTCTTCGCTGCCTTCGATGCGTTCGTGCGCGACTACCCGGCCTTCACCATTCCGAAGATGGTCGTCGGCGCACTCGGGCCGTTCTTCGCGCTCGTTCCCGCCGCCAATGCGGGAGACGGCATTTCCGCGCTCGCCCGCGCCTGCGTCGAAGCCTTCGAGCCGCTGCGCGCCCCGCTTTCCGAGGCCGATATTGCCCGGCGCAACCCGGAACGGCTGAACGAGCGCCAGCGGACCTATTTGGCCGAATGGGGTTACCCCTACGTCTTCGACGAGTTCCGCTTTCACATGACGCTGACCGGTGCGGTGCCGGAGGCCGAGCGGCCGGCCATGCGGCAGATGCTGGACGCCACCTTCGCTCCCTTTGCCGGGCAGCCGATGCGGGTCGGTCATCTGGCCCTTTTTGCCGAGCCCGAGCGCGGCGCGCCCTTCACGGTGCTGCGACTGGCCACACTTGGCGACACCGACAACGGGAGGATTGCCTGACATGGCAGCGGAAAGCACATTCACCAACGGCCGCATCGTTCTGGAGGACCGCATCCTCTCCGGCACGGTCGTCATCCGCGACGGACGGATCGTCTCGGTCGACGAAGGAAGTGTGTCTTCCGGTGAGGATCTCGACGGCGATTATCTCATTCCCGGTCTCGTCGAACTGCACACCGACCACCTGGAAACGCACCACACGCCCCGCCCCGCCGTCCACTGGCCGAAGCTCGCGGCGATCCAGTCCTATGACGGCCAGATCGCCAGCTGCGGCATCACCACCGTCTTCGACTGTCTCCGCCTCGGTTCCGACGAGGATGGCCGCTTTGCCGACAATGCCATGCGCGACATGGCCGGCGCCCTGATGAGTGCGCGCGCCGACGGGCGGCTGAAGGCCGATCATTTCATCCATCTGCGCTGCGAAGTCTCCTCGCACGACGTCCTTGAACAGTTCGACACGTTCGGTGACGTCGACATCGTTCGCCTGGCCTCACTTATGGATCATGCGCCCGGCCAGCGGCAGTTCCAGACGATGGAGCAGTTCACACTCTATTATAAGACCATGCGCGGCCTCTCGGACGAGGAGTTCGACGCCTATGTCGCGCGCCGGCAGGCCGCGTCCGCCACCTATTCCGACCGGCACCGCACCACGATCGCGGAAGCCGCCCGCGGGCGCGGCATCACGCTCGCCTCGCATGACGATGCGACGGAGGCTCATGTCGAGGAAGCCATCGCGCTCGGCGTGCGGCTTGCGGAATTCCCGACCAGCCTGGCGGCGGCCGATGCCTCGCACAAGGCGGGCCTGAGCGTCCTCATGGGCGCGCCGAACATCGTGCGCGGCAAGTCCCATTCCGGCAACATCGCCGCCCGCGATCTCGCCGCGCGCAAGACGCTCGACGTGATCTCGTCCGACTACGTGCCCTACAGCCTGATCCATGCGCCCTTCGTGCTGGCCGAGCAGGTCTCCGGCGTCAGCCTGCCGGAGGCGATCGCCATGGTCACGGCGACGCCTGCGCGCTCGGTCGGCCTTGCCGATCGCGGCCGAATTACCGAAGGCCTGCGGGCCGATCTCGTGCGCGTGCGCGTCGCCGACGGCGTTCCGATCGTGCGTAGCGTGTGGCGAAACGGCGAGCGTATCGCCTGATGCGGGCCGCGACAGGCAGGATGGTCGCGATCGTCGGCCCGAGCGGCGCCGGCAAGGACACGCTGATCAACTTTGCCCTCACGCGCCTTGCCGGCAGCGACCGCTTCCGCTTCGTCCGCCGCTTCATCACCCGTCCGACCGAAGCCGGCGGCGAAGACCATATCGAACTTTCGGAGCAGGCTTTCGAACGACAGAAGCAGGACGGCGGTTTCGCGCTTGCCTGGAACGCCCACGGACTGTCCTACGGGCTCCCCGCCGACACGCTCGCCGACATGGCCGCAGGCCGCATCCTGATCGCCAACGGCTCGCGCTCCGCCCTGCCGTTGTTTCGCGAGGTCTACGCGGCACTGGACGTCATCATGATCACCGCCTCCGTCGACGTGCTCGCCGCGCGCCTCGCCGCCCGCGGCCGCGAATCGGCCGAAGACATCCGCCAACGCCTCGCCCGCCAGCCGGTCACGGCACTTTCCGACTTCCCGACCTTCGTCATCGACAACAGCGGGGAGATGAATGAGGCGGGGGAGAAACTGGTGGCGCGGCTTGAGGGGGTTGCAGGCCGGGGCAGCGCCGACACCGGTTGATCCAACCCGGCGATCAGCAGACAGACCTTGCGCGCAAGGTGAAAATATCCCCATCCCTCCGCCACGCCCTTCCCAGGCGTCTCCCGGGTTTCTGCTTTCGAAGCCCTTAGCGCTTGACCGCCGCTCCAGCGGCATCGGCCCCCTCTCGTTGCGTCAACAGCATGAAGACTGCAACGGCGCTCAGCGTCGTGATGCCGGCCAACACCCATGACAACGTCGCAAAAGCAGACTGATAGGCCTGAATCAGTACCGCACCGTCGAGTTGCGGAGAGATCGCCGAAGCGCCGGCCGCATCGCCAACCGCGAGTCGCTGGCCAGCTTGCGCCGAAAACAGTGCGGACATGCCCGCGTCATGGTGAAGGGTGGCTGCGATCATTCCGCCAAGCGTCGCGCTGACGACCGCCAGGGCGACGCCTTCGCCCGCCACGCGCACCGTCCCGAAGATGCCCGTCGCCATCCCGGCCCGCTCCTTCGGCACGACGCTCACGGACAAGCCATCCATCAGCCCCCAGGGCAGACCGCTACCCACGCCGATGAGCAACATCGGCCCGATGGCGGATAGGCCGGCCCCCACCTCCACGGTTCCCAGCCAGACGAGGCCACCCGCCGCGGCCAGCAGGCCAATACCGGAGAGTGCGCCAGGCGAGACATGTCTTGCCAGCATTCCCGCGACGATCGGCACCACGAGCATCGGCGCCGAAAGCGACAGCATCAGCAAGCCGGTCTCCACCTCGCTCCGCCCCTCAATGCCGATGAAGCGCAGGGGCATGAGGACCAGCAGGACAACGAAGCAGGCGCAAGTGGCAATCGGCAGAAGCTGGACGCCGACGAAGCGGTGATAGCGGAACAACGACAGATCGAGCATCGGCCGCGCGGTCCGCAGTTCGACGAAAACGAAGGCCAGCAAGGACACTATGAACGCGGCACCAAGCGCAAGCATTGCCGGGCTTCGCCAGCCGATGGTCGACGACTCGATCATCGCCACGGTGAATATGGTGAGTGAAGTGGTGAAGCTGATGGCTCCGGGCCAGTCGAGGCTGCGCGCATCGGGATCGCGGGTCTCGCGCATCCGCGGTGGCCCGAGCACGAGCGCGGCGGCTCCAACAATCGTGCAGGTCAGAAAGACCGCACGCCAGCCGACGGTCTCTATCATGAACCCTGTCAGGACAGGTCCGAATGCGAGCCCGACACCGAAAGTGGCACCAAGCAGGCTGAAGGCGCGCGTGCGCACCTGACCCTCAAATTCCTGCGCCAGCGCGGCGCTGCCACCGGCCAGGGCCGCTGCCGCCCCAACACCCTGTCCGGCGCGAAGCAGGTCCATCAGCCACACCGAGGGTACCCAACCCAGAGCAAGCGAAAAGGCCGTAAACGTCGCCATGCCGATCGTGAAGACGCGCTTGCGGCCGTAGCGGTCGGCAAGCGTTCCGGCAGCCATCAGCAGGCTGCCGAACGTCAGCATGAAAGCGTTGGTGATCCATGTCAGAGCCGCCGCGCTGCCGCCGATATCACGGGCAATCGCCGGTGTTGCGACCGCTCCGGCGGAAAAGCTGAGCGGAAGCGTCAGTGCGGCAAGGCAAACCGCGCCGAGAACCAGCGGGCTTCCATTCTTGACGTGCGAGGTATCGGTCATCGTGCATCTCCAGGCAAAGCGGTCGGTCATGCGGCAACTCCTCCGCACCCGGTCGGCACTATCCCTTATTGCTCAATCAGCGATAATATGCTTGCGTGTCCCTTCATTAGTTCCTGCTGGGATATAATCATCGTTGGAAAGTCTTGGTGACATCGCTGCCTTCGTGCGCACCGCCGATCGTCTGAGCTTTGCGGAGGCAGGGCGTGATCTCGGATTGTCGCCTTCGGCAATCGGCAAAAGCGTGGCGCGGCTTGAGGCTTCACTCGGTGTGCGGCTGTTTCACCGCACGACCCGACGCGTGTCGCTGACCGAAGAGGGCTCGCTGTTCCACGAACGATGCCGCAGCATTCTCGATGATCTTCGCGACGCCGAGACCCTGGTCGCCCGCAGCGTGGGCACACCGCGTGGCATCCTGCGGATCAGCCTGCCGACCATCGGCTATCGCTTTCTGTTGCCAACCTTGCCCGAGTTTCTGGACCGTTACCCCGAGATCGAACTGGAGCTTGATTTCAACGATCGGCTCATCGACCTCGTTGAAGGCGGTTTCGACGCCGCGATCCGCAGCGGTCCACTGGCGGACTCCAGCCTTATGTCGCGCCGGCTCGGTCCTTTCCGCTTCACCCTGTGTGCCGCTCCACAATATCTGCACCGGAAAGGCACGCCTGCCCGACCCGCCGACCTTGCAATGCACGACGCGCTGCGCTTCCGCTTCCCGACGACAGGCAAGCTCCAGGAATGGGGCCTCGCCGGAGAGGTATCGCCGCCCCGTCCGCGCACTGTACTGACCTGCAACAACATGGAGGCCATGCGTGCAGCGGCAATCGAGGGGCTTGGTATCGCCTATATGCCGGATTTTCTTGCCGCAGAGGCCTTAAAGGACGGATCACTCGTAACCGTTCTGGACCGCTTTCTCATCGATCCGGGCCAGTTCTCCATCTTGTGGTCGTCTGGACGGCAAATATCATCTCGACTGCGGGCCTTCATAGAATTCACCGCCGACCGCCTCTTCACCGATCCGTCGCGGTGACACGCGCATGACACAAAACGGCGCTAGAGCCGAATGAACAGAGACGTGCGCGTTGGGGCGTCAAGCACCGGCGTGCGGCAGTCCTTAAGCAAGCAATGTATGTGAAGGGAAGTGGCGCACCCGAAGAGATTCGAACTCCTGACCCCCAGATTCGTAGTCTGGTGCTCTATCCAGCTGAGCTACGGGTGCGTGTTGCATTGCCGGTGACCGGCTGCGTGGCGATCCTCTAAAACGTCCGGTTTGGGAATGCAAGAGCAATTTTGAGAAAAAGTTGGTCAAGGGGTCTTCGAAGGTTCGCCGCCGCTGCGGGTTATCGCCGCTTCGCCCGCCGTGCGGGCCCGGTAATCCTCAATGGAGACAGGGCGGTCCGGGATCTCGATCCGGAACAGCGTGCCTGCGCCCGGTTTTTCCACAAGCGCGATCGTGCCGCCATGGGCGAGCACCAGTTCGCGGGCGATCGTCAGGCCGAGGCCGGTGCCGCCCGAGCGGGCCGAACCACGGAAGGCCATGAACAGGTTTTCGCGTGCCTTCTGCGGCAGGCCGGGGCCGGTATCGTCGACCGAAATCGTCACGACGCTGCCCATCCGCTTGGCCGAGACGGTGATGACCTTGACCAGCATGCCGTCGTCCTCGCCCCGGCAGCCGGAAAGCGCCTGATAGGCGTTGCGGCAGAGATTGGAGAGCACGCGGTAGAGCTGGTCGCTGTCGGCATCGACCTCCAGCTCGGGATCGACCTGTTCCAGGAACTCGATGCCGCCTGCCGGATCGATCGCCAGCGTCTCGCGGATTTCCTGGACGAGACCCGCCAGCAGGAAGCGTTTGCGGTTGGGCGCCGCCTCGGACGCCTTGCCGAAGGAGAGAACCGAATTGGAATAGCCGACTGCCCGATCGAGACTGCGCAGCAGCTTCTGTGCAAAGCTCCTGACCATCGGATCGTCGACATCAGCCAGACGGTCGGACATCAGCTGCGCGGAGGCGAGAATGTTGCGCATGTCGTGGTTGATCTTGGAGACGGCGAGGCCGAGGTCGGCGAGATTACGCTGCTGCTTCAGCGTCCGCTGCAGCTGCACCTCCATCTCAGACAGATGGTGGGCGGCGAGCGCCAGTTCGTCATGGCCGCGGTCCGCCGGCAGGATGCGATTGGGATCCTCCGGGTTTTCCGAAAAGATCTGCATGCTGCGCGTCAGTCGGCGGATCGGCCGGATCATGATGCGGTTGATGGCGAAGAAGATCAGCGTGGCGGTGATCAGCGAGATCAGCACCGAGAGAAGAAGCACGTTGCGCGAATAGACGAACATGGCGGAACGCAGCGCATCCTCCTCGAGGATCAGCTCGATGATCATCGAACTGTCGCCGATCGGACCCGAGGCGCGGATGATCCGTCCGCCGCCGAAGATCAGCGTGTCGAGCGCGTCGCGAATCGCCACGAAGGCCGAGACGTCGGAGAGATCGTACTGCTTGTCGACCTTCGGCGGCATGTCGGAAATCGCCAGCAGGTTCGACACACCGTCCTTGCGCAGGACGATCGCCTTGGTGCCCGTCGCCATCAGCGCTTCGTCCTGAACGGCACGGGGCAATGTCACGGGCTGCAGGCTGTCGATCACCACGCCGGCGGCAGCCGCCGTGTTCAGCCGGTCGCGCAGCCAGTTCAGCCGCATGTTCGCGACCGACGGCACGAAGATCAGGATTTCGGCCATCATCACGAAGGCCACCGTCAGCAGCAGAAGCTTGCCGGACAATCCCGTCATCAGTCCCGGCATCCGCGGCACGGGCGTCTGGGGTGTGGTGTCGCTCATTTCTTTCTCAGCCGAACCGCGCCAGCAGGCGCACAATGCGCCGGATCAGCGGCTTGCGCGTCAGCGGCTGATAATAGGTGATGGCGGCCCGTTTTCCAATCTCGGAGAAGGTCGGATAGGGAGAGACGAAAGACGCCATGTCCTTGACCTTCAATCCGCGGGCGAGCGCCAGCGACCACATGTTGATCATTTCGCCGGCTTCCGCCCCGACGATCGACGCGCCGAGGATGGTGCCGTCGCGCCGCGCCACGATCTTGATCAGCCCCTCGGTCCGCCCTTCCGCCTGCGCCCGGTCGTTCTCGCTGTAGGGCCATCGGAGCACGTGAATCCTGCCATAACGCTTCGCCGCCGCCACCTCGCCGAGCCCCACATGCGCCAGTTCCGGATCGGTGAAGGTTACGCGCGGAATTATCTCCTCGCGCACCCTGGCGGGAAGCCGGAAGAGTATCTGGCGGACGACCGTTTCGGCATGATGGCCGGCGGCGTGGGTGAACTGCATGCCGCCCGCCGCATCGCCGACGACATAGATGCGCCGGTTGGACGTGCGGTAGCCGGCGGATTTGCGAACCTTGCCGCGGGTCGTTCTTACACCGGCCGCCTGCAGGTCGAGCGATTGCAGCGACGGCGTGCGGCCGGCGGCCACCAGCAGGTTGCTGCCCTCGACGTGGAACGCACCGCCCTTCGCCATGCAGGAGAGCCTGACGCCACCCGGCACCTTCTCGACGCCCGTTGCCGAAGTCGCCTCATGGATGACGATGCCTTCCGCTTTCAGCCGCGCGCGGACGACAGCCGTCAGCTCCGGGTCTTCCTTCGCCAGGATCGACCCGCTTTCGATCAGCGTGACGGCCGAGCCGAGGCGGCGATAGGCCTGGGCCATTTCGACGCCCACCGGACCGCCGCCGATGACCAGCAGGTGCGCCGGCAGGTAGGAGAGATTGAGGAGCGTCTCGTTGGTCAGAAAATTGATGGAAAAGATGCCGGAAATCGACGGCACGAAGGGCGTCGATCCCGTCGCGATCACAAAGCGACGGGCGCGCAGCGTCTCACTGCCGACCTGCAGCGTCTTGCGGTCGATGAACTTTGCCTCTCCGCGGATCACTCTTATGCCGAGTGCCGTCATGCGTTCGACAGAATCGTTCGGCGCGATGGCGGCGATCGTCTCGCGGACATGCTCGCGGACCTTGCCGTAATCGACCACCGGCTCTTCGCCGGCAACACCGAAGCCGCCGTCGCGGACGGTCGCCGCCCTGCGGGCCGCGGCCAGCAGGGCCTTGGAGGGGACGCAGCCGTAGTTCAGGCAGTCGCCGCCCATCCTGCCCTTCTCGACAAGCACCACGGAAGCGCCGAACGCGGCGGCGGCCACCGCCACGGACAATCCGCCCGCCCCTGCCCCGATCACGCAGACATCCGTCTTCATGTGTGCCGCCATGCCCCGAACTTTCTCCAATCCATCCGCATCGATGCTCAGGCCGTTTTCTCACCCTTTATGCGATGCAATACAATCGGTATGGCGGCAAATATCGCCAGACCGGCAAGCGCCAGGGTGATTTGCGGGGTCAGGAAGTCGGACAGTGATGGCGCATGGCCGCTCGCGGCCGCTTTCGCCAGCACCTCATCGAAGCCCGTTCCGAGCCAGGCGTAGATGGCGGTGCCAGGGATGATGCCGATCAACGTCGCCAGGGCGAAGGTCTTGAGACTGATATCGAGGAAGGCCGGCGCGATGGTGACGGCGAAGAAGGGGAAGATCGGCGCCAGGCGCAGGACAAGCAGATAGGCGAAGGCTTCCCGCCTGATGCCGTCGGCCAGATGGCGAACGGCCGGGCCGGCCCTGCGGCGCAGCAGGTCCCCGAAGGCGTAGCGCGCCGCGAGAAACAGAAGGCTCGCGCCCGTCGTCGCCGCCAGCACGGCAAGCGGCACGGCGACGGCAAAGCCGAACAGGAAGCCGGCAACCACCGTCAAGATGGCAGCCGACGGAAAGGACACGGCCACCAGTGTTGCATAGACCAGGAAATACAGCGCGACGGAGGTCACCGGGTGCGCGGCCACAAGTGCCTTCATGTCGCTCCGGTAGGCCACGAGCTCGTCGAAGCTGACATAGCGGTAGGCTCCGGACAGATAGAATGCGGCGAGGCACGCGATGATGACCAGCAAGGGGCCGTACCTTGCAGGCGACCGTCGTCTGGCCATGGGTGCCGTCGGCGGTGTTTCGTCGGTCGCGCTGGCGGGAATGTCGGATTCGTTCATGCCGGCACGCTAACCCGGAGGCCGCAGGCAAGCCAATGACATCTTCTCCCATTTCGCATACATCTGTGTGAACGCGATTTCCGACGGCAGCAATGGACGTCGCTGGAATCGCAAAACCCCGCCTCAAATGCCGGAAACGAAGGCTTTCGGGCCGTTTCCGGCCGGCTTGGCGATTGACTTCCGGAAAACCTGTCCGTATAAGCCGCGCACGTTCGGAGGCCTTTTGCCGCTTTTTGGCGGGGCTTTGCCGTACGAATAAAAACCAAACGCTCCTTGCAAATTGCAAAGCTCAAAGAAGGGCCGCACTCCGCGGTAATTAAATAACATGGTGAAGCGTACCTACCAACCGTCCAAGCTTGTCCGCAAGCGCCGCCACGGCTTCCGTGCCCGCATGGCCACCAAGGGTGGTCGTCTGGTTCTCGGCGCACGTCGCAACCGCGGCCGCAAGCGCCTTTCGGCCTAAAGCCGATGTGCCCGGGAACAAGCGGGCGATGACGTCTGAGACGAAAGATATGACTGTCGGGCGGCTGAAAAGCCGGCCGCAGTTTCTTGCTGTTCGCAACGGAGAGAAGCGCAAGGGCAAATACGTCCTGCTCGAAGTGCTCGACCGCAAGGATAATGACGAGCCGCGCGTCGGCTTCACAGTGACCAAGAAGCACGGCAACGCCGTGGAGCGCAACCGCATGCGGCGGCGTCTGAAGGAAGCCGTGCGACTTTCTGCACGGTTTGCAATGGAGCCCGGGCACGACTATGTGATTGTCGCGCGGCGGGAAGCGCTTTCCGCGCCCTTTATTGAGCTGGCCGACCACCTGCGAACGCGCATCGGTGGCAAGCCGGGGGAAAAACGGACCAAGGGGCCACGCTCCGGGAAAGACTGATGGAAAAAAACCGCAACTATCTGTTGGCAATCGTGCTGTCGGTGGCGATCATCGCCGTCTGGCAGATTTTCTATATGAACCCGCGGCTTGAAGCCCAGCGCGCCGCGCAGGAAGCCCAGCAGGCCCAGATTGCCGAACAGCAGAAGGCAGCCGCCTCCAGCGACGCCACCCCGGCCGCCGGAACGGACAAGCCCGTCGCCGGCGCCCTGCCCGCAGGCGCTGCAGGCAGCGAAAAGCTGAGCCGCGAAGCGGCTCTGACCACCGCGCCCCGCGTCGAAATCGACACGCCGGACCTCAAGGGCTCCATCAATCTCGTCGGCGCCCGCCTCGACGACCTTGAGCTCAAGGGCTACCACGAGACGGTCGACAAGAGCAGCCCGATCATCACGCTCTTGAGCCCCGCCAATACCAAGGACGGCTATTTCGCCGAACTCGGCTACATCGCCGACAGCGCCGCCGGCAAGATGCCCGGCCCGACGACCGAGTGGACGCTTTCCAAGGGCGACAAGCTCACCCCCACCACGCCCGTCGAGCTGACCTACACCAATGACGCCGGGATCACCTTCCTGCGCACCATTTCGGTCGACGACCACTACATGTTCACGGTGAAGGACAAGATCGACAATGCCGGTTCGGCACCTGTCTCGATCGCCGGCTACGGCCGCATCACCCGCAACAACAAGCCGGACGACCACTCGACCTACGTCCTGCACGAAGGCTTCCTCGGCGTCATCGGCACCGATGGCAGCCTTGTCGAGGAAAAGTACACCGCCATCGAGAAGGAAAACTACGTCAATCCGAAGGCGACCGGCGGCTGGATCGGCATCACCGACAAGTACTGGGCGACAGCCATCGTGCCGCCGCAGACGATCGCGTTTGATTCCCGCTTCTCGCATTTCACCGACGGCGAGCCGCGCTTCCAGGCCGACTACAAGGATGACGGCGTCACCATCGCGCCCGGCCAGTCGACCGAAGTCACCAACATGGTGTTTGCCGGCGCCAAGGAAGTGCCCGTCGTCAACTCCTATGCCGACAACCTGCACATCACCAAGTTCGACAAGCTGATCGACTGGGGCTGGTTCTACTTCCTCACCAAGCCGATGTTCGCCGTCATGGACTTCTTCTACAAGTTCTTCGGCAATTTCGGCGTCGCCATCCTGATGACGACCATCGTCGTCAAGGCGCTGTTCTTCCCGCTCGCCTCCAAGCAGTACGCTTCCATGGCCAACATGAAGCGCATGCAGCCGAAGATGGAAGAGCTGAAGAAGAAGTTCGGCGACGACCGCATGGGCCTGCAGCAGGCGACGATGCAGCTCTACAAGGAAGAGAAGATCAACCCGGTGGCCGGCTGCTGGCCGGTTCTCCTGCAGATCCCGGTGTTCTTCTCCCTCTACAAGGTGATCTACGTCACCATCGAGATGCGTCATGCGCCGTTCTTCGGCTGGATCCAGGACCTTTCGGCTCCCGATCCGACGTCCTTCGTCAACCTCTTCGGTCTTCTGCCGTTCGAGGCTCCGACCGCCCTGCATCTCGGCATCTGGCCGATCATCATGGGCATCACCATGTTCCTGCAGATGCGCATGAACCCGACGCCGCCGGATCCGGCACAGAAGATGATCTTCACCTGGATGCCGGTCGTGTTCACCTTCATGCTCGGCAGCTTCCCGGCCGGCCTCGTCATCTACTGGGCCTGGAACAACACGCTCTCGATCATCCAGCAGTCGATCATCATGCGCCGCCACGGCGTGAAGGTCGAACTGTTCGACAACATGAAGTCACTCTTCCGGCGCAAGCCAAAGCCCGCCGAATAAGAGATCAAAGAAGCCCCGGACCTGATCCGGGGCTTCTTTTTTGTGGTCACGATCCGCGACATGCGGACGTCGCTTGCCGGCCTCCAAACTTCCCTCTATTTGGCGCATAGTCGCGCCATCGGGGAGGCCATATGACAAGCAATTCCATCCAGACCGGCGCCGGCGCGACGCCGGAGAACGAACAGGTCACCGGCATCGTCCTCATCATCAGCGCCGCCGTCGCCTGGAGCTTCGCCGGCACCGTCTCGCGCTTCATCCATGTCGAGGATGTCTGGACGATCGTTTTCTGGCGCTCCCTGTTTGCCGCCCTTTTCCTGTTTGCCTTTCTGATCCTGCGCGACGGTCCGCGCGGCACCGTTCGCCTATTCCGCGACATGGGCATTCCCGGCGCCGTCACCGGTCTCTGCCTTGGGGTCACGGCAATCGGCTATGTGGTGGCCCTGCACTACACCACGGTCGCCAAGGTGGTGTTGTTCCTCGCCACCGTGCCGCTGATGACGGCGCTGTTCAGCTGGCTGATCTTCCGCCAGCGCATTTCCGCAACGACATGGGCGGCCATCGCCATCGTCATTCTCGGCGTCACGCTGATGGTCTGGGATTCGCTCTCCGCTCCCGGATCGGCGATCGGGCTCGCCGCCGCCTTCATCATCGCCGTCGCCTTCGCCGCGTCGGCCTTGATGACCCGGCGCTATCCGCATATCCGCATGATGCCGGCCGTCGTCTTCGGCCTCATCGCCGCGACCGCGGTTGCCGCCTTCCCGGCAGGCTATTTCCTCATCCCCGCGCGCGAATACGGGCTGATCGCGATTTTCGGCTGCTTCAACCTGGCGCTCGGCATGGCCTTCTTCGTCACTGGCGCCCGCCGACTTGCACCCGCCCTGACGACCCTGCTCGCCACGCTCGAGACCGTTCTGGCGCCGCTCTGGGTCGCGCTCGTGCACGGCGAAATCCCGAGCCGCAACACCTTCATCGGCGGCGGACTGATCATCGTCGCCCTCGCCTTCCACCTGACGCTTGAATGGCGCGAGCAGCGCAAGGGCCGGCGCATCCCGCCGGGACCGATACCGCCGCCGATGCCGTAAATCCGGCCGCCAAGCCCCCGAGACTTGACTTTACCCGGCAAAACCCGGAAGCAGGCGGCAACAACAGCAGTCAGGACACCCGCATGACCGGCGAAACGCCAATTTCGGACACGCTCATTTTTGCGCGCCCGTGGATCTTCATCCGCGGCGTGCCGTCGATGAAATTCCTGCCGCCGGAAGGTCCGCCGGAAATCGCATTCGCGGGCCGGTCCAATGTCGGCAAGTCGTCGCTGATCAATGCGCTGATTAACCAGAAGGGTCTGGCGCGCACATCGAACACCCCGGGCCGCACCCAGGAACTCAACTACTTCGTTCCCGACGGCTATTCGGGCGAGGCCGGCGACCTGCCGCCGATGGCGCTCGTCGACATGCCGGGCTACGGCTACGCGCAGGCGCCGAAGGAACAGGTGGACGCATGGACGAAGCTCGTCTTCGACTACCTGCGTGGCCGCGCCACACTGAAGCGCGTCTATGTGCTGATCGACGCCCGCCACGGCATCAAGAAGAACGACGAGGAGGTCCTGTCGCTCCTCGACAAGGCTGCCGTTTCCTACCAGATCGTGCTGACCAAGACCGACAAAATCAAGGAAGCCGGCGTGCCGCGCGTGATTGCCGATGCGGAAGCCAAGATCCGCAAGCGGCCGGCCGCCTTCCCGGGCATCGTCGCCACCTCGTCGGAAAAGTTCCGCGGCCTCGACGACCTGCGCACGGCGATCCTCGAAACCATCAACGCATGAAAAACGCCGCCTGCTTCATCAGCAGGCGGCGCCGTCTCCCGGTGTGAACTCGAAGACGAACGAGGGTTTACATCTTCGGCAGGAGAACGTGGTCGACCACGTGGATCACGCCGTTCGACTGCTTGACGTCGGCGATCGTCACATTGGCGACATTGCCGTTTTCGTCGGTGAGCGTCAGCTTGCCCATGTCTTCCTTGGCCTTCAGCACGCATCCGCCAACCGTCTTGACGTCATGCTCGCCGCCATCGTCCTTGATCATCTTCTCGATGGCCGTGGACATGGCATCGGCAGCAACGACGTGGCAGGTCAGGACCTTGACCAGCTGGTCCTTGTTTTCCGGCTTCAGCAGCGTGTCGACCGTACCGGCCGGCAGCGCGTCAAAGGCTTCATTGGTCGGCGCGAAGACCGTGAACGGGCCCTCGCCGGAGAGCGTTTCTACCAGGCCGGCGGCCTTCACCGCGGCGACCAGCGTGGTGTGATCCTTCGAGTTGATGGCGTTTTCGACGATGTTCTTGTTTTCGTACATCGGCGCTCCGCCGACTTCGGGGTTCGCGGCAAATGCCGGCGCTGCAACAGCAGCCATCAGAAGCGCGGAAAGGGTGGTGGTACGAAGGGCCTTGAGCATCTCATTCTCCTCTATGAGTGGCCGGTGCGGTCATGCCGTCCGGCTTGGGTTACAGAGAGAGGTACGGGAGGTGCTTCAGGAAAGTTTCAGGCCGCCGGATCTTTTTTGGAAAGGTTTCCGACGGCGCCGATATCAGAGGCTCTTGAGCTTGCCGAGCGCGAGGACCGGGCCGGTCGCCGTGCCGGTCGGCGAGCCGCCGAACGGTTCCAGGCTGACGGCGAAGATCGCGTCCGGGGCGATCGTCGAGCGAATGCTCTCCGGTACGATCACCTCGCCGCCACCATTCTGCGGCAGCACGCCGAGCGAGACCGGTGCTGCATCGCCCTTGATCAGCCAGAGCTCCAGCGACTTCTTGTCCTCGGCACCGGCCGCGACCGGGGTGATCTTAAGATGACCGTCGCGAGCGTTGTAGTTGGCCAGCAGTGCCAGATTGTTGTCGCCGGTCATCTCGGCGACCAGCAACTTCGGCGGCGCACTGAAAACGTTGGAATCGACAATGGCGTAGGCGCCTGCGGCAAGGAAGAAGACGAAGGCTGCGAGCCGCCAGAAGACGAGTGAATTCCAGACTGCGGCGATCGGCAGCGAAAAACCCTGCCTGCGGCCAAGATCGGGCGAGAACAGCCGCTTCTCGACGCCGGCATAGAGATCGGCCGGCGGCGTCTGCAGGCCGTATTCATCGTTCATGCCGGCCAGATTCTGCGTCCAGCGAAACACGATCGCCGCAAATTCGCGGTCGGACAGCATCCGCGCTTCCACCTTGCGCCTGTCCGAAGCGGACAGCACGCCCAGCACATACTCGCCCGCCAACACCTCATCGCGCGAACGATCGCCCATGCTTCGACCAGACGACGTCATCTTTCCAGACACTCTCTCAAACTGATGAGGCCTCTCCTCAGCCAGGTCCTCATCGTATTAATAGGCACTTCGAATTCCCCGGCAAGCTCCTCGTAGGAAAGCCCCTCCACATAGGCCTTCCTCACTGCCTTTGCCCTCTGAGGTTCCAACGCCTGCATGCAAGTGTCAATCCGCCTGCCTTCGGAGGCGATGACCGCGCATTGCTCGGGGCTATGAGCCTCGTCGTGGAGATCATACGCGGTATCGATTTCGTCCGCCACCGGCTTGCGCTTGCGCATCACGTCGATCGCCTGGTTGCGGGCAATTGCCGCAAGCCAGGTTTCAGGTGTGCCCTGGGCATCGGAAAACTGTGCCGCGCGTTGCCAGATCTTCACGTAAATCTCCTGCAGCGCCTCTTCCGCATCGGCCCTGTCCTTCAAGATACGCAGGGCGATCGCAAAAAGTTTCGGAGCGGTCCTGTCGTAAAGCCTTCGAAATGCGGCCCTGTCGCCGATCGCCGTGCGGCCGATCAGCGTCCCGGTTTCCTCTTCCGTCATTCCTCCTCGCTTTCGGGCTTTGCCTCAACCGGACCCCACGGGTCCGACACATCCGGGCGAAATGCTTCGTCCCCGGCGCTTTGGCTGTTCACACCTATAGGAGTTTACGTTAAAAGGCCGCGATCAGATTACTGGAGAGCCCCATGAGCGTATCGGAAAGTGAAATCCAGGCCCGGCTTCTCGCGCAGGCGCTGCCCTTCATGCAGCGCTACGAGAACAAGACGATCGTCGTGAAATACGGCGGTCACGCCATGGGCGATGCCGAGCTCGGCAAGGCTTTCGCGGCCGATATCGCGCTTTTGAAGCAGTCCGGCGTCAACCCGATCGTCGTGCATGGCGGTGGACCGCAGATCGGCGCGATGCTGACCAAGATGGGCATCGAATCGAAATTCGAGGGCGGCCTTCGCGTCACCGACGAGAAGACCGTCGAGATCGTCGAGATGGTTCTCGCCGGCTCGATCAACAAGGAGATCGTCGCGCTCATCAACCAGACGGGCGAATGGGCGATCGGCCTCTGCGGCAAGGACGGCAACATGGTGTTTGCCGAAAAGGCCCAGAAGAAGGTCGTCGATCCGGATTCCAACATCGAGCGGATCCTCGACCTCGGCTTCGTCGGCGACGTCGTGGAAGTCGACCGCACGCTGCTCGACCTGCTCGCCAAGTCCGAGATGATCCCGGTCATCGCTCCGGTCGCCCCGGGCCGTGACGGCCACACCTACAACATCAACGCCGATACCTTTGCCGGCGCCATTGCCGGCGCGCTGCGCGCCACCCGCCTCCTCTTCCTGACAGACGTTCCGGGCGTTCTCGACAAGGACGGCAAGCTGATCAAGGAACTGTCGGTCTCCGAGGCACGCGCGCTGATCAAGGATGGCACGATTTCCGGCGGCATGATCCCCAAGGTCGAAACCTGCATCGACGCCATCAATGCCGGCGTCCAGGGTGTTGTCATCCTGAACGGCAAGACCGCGCATTCCGTCCTTCTGGAAATCTTCACCGAAGGTGGCGCGGGCACGCTGATCGTTCCCTGACGCCGTCCCGGCGTCAGTCGACCATGACCGGCTGCTGGCGTGCGGCGGAAAGTTCGGGTTTCTTCAAGAGGAACACCATCCCGACCACCAGCACGTAGCAGCCGAGATTGTAGAGCGTCGCCAGTTCGAGGCCCTTCGTATAGGCCTCGTGGGTTGCTGCCCCGGCGGCGGAACTCGCACCGATCACAGCGAAGAAAATACTGCTGATGACGGCGACGCCGAACGCGCCGCCGGCCTGCTGGATTGCCTGCAGCGACCCGGAGCCTGAGCCCGCATCCTTGTCCGGCACGCCGGAGAGGATCGTCTCGAAGAGCGACGATATCGCCAGTCCGAGGCCAAAGCCGGCAAGTGCCAGCGCCGGCGCAAAATTCCAGTGATTGAGGACCTCCGCGGCATTGTCAGCGACGATGCGGACGAGAGCAATGCCGGCGAAAAGCGCGATCACGCCTGCGGCGATGCGCTCGCGGTGCCAGCGAAACCCGACCCTACCCGAAAACACCGACGCCACAAGAACGCCGATCGGAAACGGCATGGTGGTGACGCCCGACTGCAGCGGCGTCAGCCCGTGGCCGGTCTGCAGGTAGATTGCGAAGACGAGGAAGAAGCCCGGAACGGCTGAGAAAAAGAACAGCGAGATCAGCGCGCCGATCGCGAAGTTGCGGTTGCGGATCAAATGCGCCGGCAGGAGCTGCGGGCGCCCGCGCTGTTCCTGACGGTTGACCCAGGCATAAAACACCAGGAACAGGGCAAGCCCGGCGGCGACCATTGCCAGCGTCCACCACGGCCAGCCGAGGCCGTTGCCCTCGATTAAGGGAAAGATCACGCAGAACATTGCGGCCGCGGCAATCAGGATGCCGGGCACGTCGTTCTTCATGCCGGGATGGGCCGGGATGGCGGGAATGTATTTCTGTGCCGCGAAGACGGCGGCGATGCCGATCGGAATGTTGATGAGGAAAATCGGGCGCCATTCGCTGCCGGCGATGTCCGCCGCGATCAGCGCACCGCCTAGCACCGGGCCGGTGACGGATGCCAGGCCCGCCACGAGGCCGATCATCGCGAAGGCCTTGGCCCGCTCGTGCGGCGGGAACATGACCTGGCCGATGGCGATGACCTGCGGCACCATCATCGCGCCACCGACGCCTTGCAGCACGCGGGCAGCAATCAGCAGTCCCATGCCCGGCGCGATGCCACACAGCAGCGAGGCGATCGTGAACAGGGTGACGCCGCCGATAAAGATGCGCTTGCGACCGATCACATCGCCGAGCCGGCCGAACGGCATCAGGCCCAGCGCAAAGGTCATGATATAGCCGGCCACCACCCATTCGATCCCGGCGCTCGTCGCACCAAGGCTCTTCTGCATGCTCGGCAGCGCGACGTTGACGATGGTGACGTCGATGAAATTCATGAAGGACGAAATCAGCAGGATCGTCATGGCGACCCAGCGGTAGGCATAGGGTTCGCTCGGCGAAAAGGTCCTGTCAGCCATTGCCGGCCTGCGTCGCTGCCGGTTGCGCCCGGATCGACCGCACCAGCTCCGTGGTCACCTGATCATAGATCGCCACGTCCAGCGGCTGCCGCCGGCCGGCAAGCAGGGCCAGCGTGCCGACGATGATCAGCGCCGCCGCATCGACATCGATGTCGGCCCGGAAGCTCCCGTCGGCGATCCCCGCCTCCAGGATGGTGGCGAAATGACAGCGCCAGCCGGCGCTCATCGGGTTGATGTAGCGCGCGACCTTGTCATCGTATTCGGAGCGGCGCTTCAACTCGATCATCGCATGCAGCAGGGACGGGTTGTTGACCGCGGTATCCTTGAATTCGGAAAACTCGAGATTCAACTGCTCGAGCGGCGACAGGCCGTCGCGCGGATTGCTCATGTGCTGCGCGGTGAATTCGTCGAGCATGGACTGGGTCAGAAGCTCAATCAGCGCTTCCTTGGTCGGGACGTGATAGTGCAGCGTGGCGACGTTGATGCCGACCCGATCGGCAATCTCGCGGGTGCGCAGCCCTTCGAACCCCTTCTCGACGATAAGCGCCCGTGCGGCCTCGGCGATGGCACGGCGGCGATCTTCCGTCGGGAGATAGGGATGCGGCTGCTTCTTCATAATTCAAGCAATTGATGGGGGGCGGCTGGATGTCAAGGCCGGCAGGCTTCGAAAGGGTACGAAGACAGCCTTTCGCGCTCAAAACAACAGCAGCGCCAGGATGCCGAAAACGATCAGCAGACAGCCGGCAATTTCCAGGCCGTTGATCTTCTCCTTGAAGATGAAGACCGACGAGGCAAAGGTGAACAGCATCTCGATCTGGGCGAGCGCCTTGACGACGGCCGCCTGCTGCAGGGTCATCGCCGAAAACCAGCCGAAGGACGCCGTCGCCCCGACGAAGCCGACGAGGATCGCCGGCCGCCAGGCTTTCATAACCTGTCCCAGTTCCTCGGGCTCGCGCCAGAGCATCCAGCCAAGCATCGCCACCGTCTGGACGACGATGACGACGGCGAGCGTGACGCTTGCCTGCATGGCGTAGTCGGGTGCCGGCAGTGTATGGCCGAGGGCCAGCGAAGCGGAGCGGTAGGATACGGCGGCAATGCCGAAGAAGGTGCCGGAGAGGAGACCGATCAGGGCGGTCCGGCTGGTGACTGAGGTCAGGAGCGAACGGACCGAAAGCGCCGTGCGGGCGACCGAGATCAGCATAACGCCAGCAACCGAGATGGCGATGGCGAGCAGCGTGCTGGCGGTCACCGTCTCGCCGAGGAAGACGAGGGCGAACAGCGCCGCCTGCGCGGGCTCGGTTCGCGAATAGGCCGTGCCGACGGCAAAGTTGCGAAAGGCAAACAGGTGGACGAGCAGGAACTGCGCGGCGATCTGGGTAAAGGCGCCGACCAGCGCCCAGCCCGCGAAGGCGGGGCTCAGCGCCGGCAGGACATGGCCTTCCCGGCTGGCCAGAACGGCGAGGTAGAGCAGCGCGAACGGCACGCCGAAGCCGAAGCGCACGAAGGTCGCCCCGGTCGTGCCGATCCGGCCCTTGAGGTGTTTCTGCAGCGCCGAGCGAATGTTCTGCAGGAAGGCGGCTGCGATGGTGATGACGATCCAGGCTGGCATGGTGGTCTCTTGTCGATGTCGGAAGGTCCGGGAAGCACATCCCGGCTGACGCGATAGTCCGGACCGTCTGGCGGTCCGCAGAGATCAGCGAAGTCGGCTGAGCGCGGTGCCGGAGAGGCTCGCGACGAAGCGCACCGGCAGGCGCATGCGGTCCTGCAGGATCAGGGCAGCGCCCTTGGCGCTCATGTCTCGCTTCGATATCGACATGATGGATCTATAGCAGCTCCCCCGGCCGCCGCCAATCTCCGCCATCGGTGCCGCAGGGTCGCGAAAAGCAGACCCTTTGGCGGGCGGGGGCATTTCCTTGCGCCCCGGCGTCTGCCATAAGAGCCGGCATGAACACGCGAAAATCCCTGCCCGAGAAGCCCGATTTCGACTCCGTCAAAGACTGGGTCTTCGATCTCGACAACACGCTCTACCCGCATCACGTCAATCTGTTCGCGCAGATCGACCGCAACATGACGGCCTTCGTCTCCGAGCTCCTGCAGCTCGAGCCCGAGGAAGCCCGCACGATCCAGAAGCGCTATTATCATGAGCACGGCACGACGCTGCAGGGGCTGATGATCCACCACAAAGTCGATCCGAACGATTTCCTGCAACGGGCGCATGCCATCGATTACTCGATCCTGATGCCGGACCCCAATCTCGGCGCCGCGATCAAGGCTCTGCCCGGCCGCAAGTTCATCTTCACCAATGGCAGCACGGCGCATGCGGAAGCCGTGTCGCGGGCCCTCGGCATCCTTGACCATTTCGATGACATCTTCGACATCGTGGCGGCCGACTACGTGCCGAAGCCGGCCGGCAGCACCTATGACAAGTTCGCCAGCCTGAACCGGATCGATGGGGCGCACGCAGCGATGTTCGAGGACCTGCCGCGAAACCTGTCGGTGCCGAAGTCGCTCGGCATGCGCACGGTGCTGCTCGTGCCGCGCAATCTCGAAGAGGCGTTTCTGGAAAGCTGGGAGCGTCCGGAAGAAGGGCGCGACCATGTCGACTACGTGACCGACGATCTTGCCGGCTTCCTGCGCGCGATCGTCTCCGGGCAGAAAAGTTCCTAACAAAAAGCAAATAACGCCAATCACTTAGATTACCAAGCACATTACCAAAGTTTCATCTACCTTACCGTTGTTTAAGTGGTGAAGGCACGCGGCCGTTCCTACCTTTCTCAGTGTGAATGACGCTGGAAAGGAATGAACATGAACACCAAGATGCTTACGCTTGCGGCAGCCGCCGCAGTTCTGGTTACGGGCGTGTCAGCAGGAGCCGTGTCTGCCCGCGGCTTCGGCGACGGGTTCGGCGGCCGCCATGGCCCCTCGCCCGAAAAGGCCTATGTCCGCATGCTGCAGCTTTTCGACGCCAATGGTGACGGCAAGATCAGCAAGGAAGAAGCGCTCGCCGGCGAGGAGAAGAAATTCGCCGAGATCGACGCCAACAAGGACGGCTCGATCACGCCCGGTGAAATACGTGAATACCACCAGGCCTGGATGAAGGATCATCCGCGCCCCGACCGCATGGGCAAGGGTCCTGGCCCCGAGGGCATGAAGCCCGGCATGATGAAAGAACAGATGCAGGGCAAGAACGCCCCCGCTGGCAAGGGCAAGCCGGAAGGCGGACCGCCGCCGCAGGAAGACGCCATGGGCAATGGCCCGCAGGGCGGACCGCCCGGTGATGGCGATCGCGGTCCGGGCTCGTGGCATCGCTGGATGGACCGGGATGGCGACGGACCGCGCGGCAAAATGGCGCGCGACGATCATGGCCCTCGCTTCGGCGGACCGATGCGCGGCATGATGCTGATCCACATGGCCGACACCGACGAGAACGGTCAGGTCAGCAAGGAAGAGGCGAAAGCCGCGATGACCAAGATGTTCGACCGCATGGACGTCAACAAGGACGGCGTCATCGACATCAAGGACATGCCTCCCGCCGAGTAAACCCCTCTCTCCCTACTCGGACCGACAAAAGGCCGGCCCCGCTGTAAGCAGGGCCGGCCTTTCCTTTGTTCTATTCCTTACGCGTGTCCGTAGAATTCGCAGATGATCCGCCAGGCATCGTCGGCGGTGTCGACGAAACTGATGAGGTCGAGATCCTCCGGCGCGATCGTGCCGAACTCGGCAAGCGCCTCGAAATTGACGATCCGGTGCCAGAATTCCGAGCCGAACAGGATCAGCGGCACGCGGCTCATGCGGCCGGTCTGGATCAGCGTCAGGCACTCGAAGAATTCGTCCAGCGTGCCGAAGCCGCCGGGAAACACGGTGACCGCCTTCGCCCGCATCAGGAAGTGCATCTTGCGGATGGCGAAATAGTGGAAGTTGAAGGAGAGTTCCGGCGTCACATAGGGGTTCGGCGCCTGCTCGTGCGGCAGCACGATGTTGAGGCCGATCGACGGCGCGCCGACTTCGGCCGCGCCGCGGTTGCCGGCTTCCATGACGCCCGGGCCGCCGCCGGTGGTCACCACATATTCGCGGTTTTCATGGTCGCGCGCATGTTGCGAGCAGAGGCGGGCGAATTTCTGCGCCTCGCTGTAATAGACCGAAGCCTCCGACAGGTTGCGGCGCTGCGTCTCGTTTTTCGCCGCCCAGGGCTCGACGCCGGGTGCCGGGATGCGCGCGCCGCCGAACATGACGACCGTCGAGCGGATGCCCTTTTCTTCCAGGATCATCTCGGCCTTCAGAAGCTCGAGCTGGAAGCGGACGGGGCGCAGCTCCTCGCGGCACAGGAAATCCTCGTCGGCATAGGCCAGCCGATAGGACGGCGAGACGGTCTGCGGCGTCTTCGGAATTCCCTCTGCCTTCTGCTTGTCGGCGGAGCTGTTCTTCAGCGGATCCCATGCACCATCTCTGCGTCGGCGGCCCACATGCTTCATGTTCGTCATCATTCCTCTATTCCGGCGCGAGGCCGAATCACATTGACGCTTGCAAGCCCGTCGCTTACAGCATCCGTGATAAATTTGAGCCCCTGCCTAAGGACTTACGTCCGGCAGGCTCATCAGATCACCGACCCAGAGTCTAAACATCGAAGTTTAAGGATTTCCCATGACAGGCATCGATCTCGCTTCCCTGGAGACAAGCATTGAAACGGCGTTCGACAACCGTGACAGCGTCAACACCTCCACGCGCGGCGAAGTTCGCGATGCCGTGGAAACCGCGCTGAACCTGCTCGACAGCGGCAAGGCCCGCGTCGCCACCCGCGGCGAGGACGGCAACTGGACCGTTCACCAGTGGCTGAAGAAGGCCGTGCTCCTGTCCTTCCGCCTGAACGACATGGAAGTCGTCAAGGGCGGTCCGGGCAACTCGACCTGGTGGGACAAGGTGCCGTCGAAGTTCGAGAACTGGGGCGAGAACGCCTTCCGCGAAGCCGGCTTCCGCGCCGTGCCGAACGCCGTCGTCCGCCGCTCCGCCTTCATCGGCAAGAACGTCGTGCTGATGCCGTCCTTCGTCAATCTCGGCGCCTATGTCGACGAGGGCACGATGGTCGACACCTGGGCAACCGTCGGCTCCTGCGCGCAGATCGGCAAGCATGTGCATCTCTCCGGCGGCGTCGGCATCGGCGGCGTGCTGGAGCCGATGCAGGCCGGCCCGACGATCATCGAGGACAATTGCTTCATCGGCGCCCGCTCGGAAGTCGTCGAAGGCTGCATCATCCGCGAGGGCTCGGTCCTCGGCATGGGCGTGTTCATCGGCAAGTCGACCAAGATCGTCGACCGCGCGACCGGCGAAGTGACATACGGCGAAGTGCCGCCCTACTCCGTCGTCGTCGCCGGCACCATGCCGGGCAAGCCGCTTCCGAACGGCGAGCCGGGCCCGAGCCTCTACTGCGCCGTCATCGTCAAGCGCGTCGACGAGAAGACCCGCTCGAAGACCGGCATCAACGAGCTGCTGCGCGACTGATTGCGCCGGACAATCGATGGCATGACAATCGATGGCTTATGGAAGCGGCCCCTGCGGCCGCTTTCTTCGTTTCAGCCCTCCCAGGCATGCTGAGCCAGCCGCCCCGCTGGCGTCAAATCGCCCCGTGACAGGGCCGCGGCAATCGGCTAACCCTTGCCACATGAAAACCACCGATCCCGTCGCCGTTCTCCAGACACTCATCCGCTGCCCCTCCGTCACCCCGGCGGAAGGCGGCGCGCTTTCCGCGCTCGACGCCATGCTGGCGCCGCTCGGCTTTTCGGTCGAGCGTGTCACGGAGCGCGACGAGGGGACGCCGGATGTCGAGAACCTTTATGCCCGCCGCGGCACGTCCGGTCCGCACCTGATGTTTGCCGGCCATACCGACGTCGTGCCGGTCGGCAACGAGGCCTCCTGGACGCATCCGCCCTTTGCCGCCGATATCGAGGACGGCGTCCTCTACGGGCGCGGCGCGGTCGACATGAAGGGCGGCATCGCCTGCTTCGTGGCCGCCGTTGCCCGCCATATCGAGAAGCACGGCGACATTGCCGGTTCGCTCTCCTTCCTGATCACCGGCGACGAGGAAGGCCCGGCGATCAACGGCACCGTCAAGCTCCTGAAGTGGGCGGCGGAGAAGGGCGAGACCTGGGACGCCTGCATCCTCGGCGAACCGACCAATCCCGACCAGCTCGGCGACATGATCAAGAACGGCCGGCGCGGTTCGCTCTCCGGCGAGATCGTCGTCCATGGCGTGCAGGGCCACGCCGCCTATCCGCACCTCGCCGACAATCCGGTGCGCGGCATCCTGCAGCTGACGACGGCGCTGATGCATCCGCCCTTCGACCACGGCAGCGACGATTTCCAGCCGTCGAACCTTGAAGTGACCACGGTCGATACCGGCAATGGTGCCGTCAACGTCGTGCCGGAAACGGCGCGCGCCGCCTTCAACATCCGTTTCAACGACCTGTGGACCGAAAACACCCTGAAGGGCGAGATCATCCGCCGGCTGGATGCGGCGGCCGCCGACGGCAACCTCAGGCATGGCCGCGATCCGGTCCGCTTCGACCTCACCTGGAAGGCCAATACCGCGCAGGTGTTCCTGACCCGCGACAATCGCCTGACCGGCATTCTGTCCGAGGCGATCGAAAAGGTGACCGGCCTGACGCCGAAGCTTTCGACCACTGGCGGAACCTCCGATGCGCGCTACATCAAGGATTATTGCCCGGTCGTGGAATTCGGCCTCGTCGGCCAGACCATGCACATGGTCGACGAGCGCGTGGCGGTTGCCGATCTGGAAAAGCTGACCCGGATCTACGAGACCTTCCTCGACCGCTGGTTCTCCGAGCCGGCCTGACATGAGCGTTTGATCGAGTTTTTTTGATGGTGCCAGGGTTTACCGAGGTCGGTTACTACATGACGGGGCTGCGGCTGCTCATTCGCGGCAAGCGCGAGGGCTTCGGCTATCTCGACATTTCCGACCGCGGCGTCGCCCGCTCCTTCTGGGCGATCCTCTGGTGCATGCCGTCGCTCCTGCTCTCCTGGGGCTGGTGGCACTGGATGTTCATTTCCATCATGCCGGAAGGGATCAAGACCGGCCTGCCCTTCTTCGCCCGCCTCGCCCTCGTCGATGCCGTCGACTGGATGTTGCCGCTTCTGCTTGCCGCCGCCATCTCGCTGCCGCTGAAGCTCGAACGCCAGTTCCCGGCCTTCGTCGTCGTCACCAACTGGATCAGCGTGCCCTTTGCCTTCGCTCACGCGCTGATCATCGCGCCGATCATCTTCTTTCCGCAGATGCTGTCGATCGCCTATCTCGCCTGGCTGGCGCTGCTGCTGATCGCCGTCTTCGTGCTGGCGAGGCTGATGCGCATGGTCTACGGCGCCAACATGGCCCTCGTCGCCGCCTTCGTCGCCCTGCAAATCCTGCCCGGCATGTTCATGGAAGATTATCTGCAGCGGCTGTTGGGTGTTGCGCCGTTTTGAAGGTGGTGATGGTTGGTAGTGTCTCAGTTTGAAATTTCTTCGTTGCGCTTTTTGTAAGGACCGCGCGGACCCGGCTTAGGAGCAGGAATATAAATCAACTCGCCAATCCATTCAAAATCGCGAACCGTGTCAGACAACCCAACTTCCATTGCAGGGGTAACGCGAAGCGTCTTGTAGATTTTGAAGAAGTTATAAAACACCCTGCAGAACGAAACCATGTGAACGTGGTTTTCGAACTTCTTGGAGAATGCATTCATCAGGCGGGTAAACAGGCGCCTGCGTACCCGCACGGTGAGGTTCTGGCGCTCGACATAGGAAGTCGAGACATGTGCAGTATCCGGCTTGCCTTCGATCCGCGTTTTCTTGATACTCGTGCATTCTGCCGACGAATAGCGGCCCTTCATGCCTTCCGGTGCATTACCGAGAGCTTCACAAGCTGAGCATAATCAACGTCGCAATCAAATGCACCTTCCATAGCCTCAAGGTAAGCCTTGTGGCCGTCTGTTGTCATCTGGACACGGTCTGCAAGGCGAGATGCTACGTCGTCCATGAAAGCCATCGGGTATTCGCTGTCGCGGCCACTGACGAGATAGGAGACGATTAGCTTGCTATCTGCATCGAGCGCGGTCCATATCCATGTATCACTAGGCTGTTCCGGCGCAAACTTGCCGTCGCAAACTTGCTGTCTTCACGTTCTTTTACTTGGCATATGTGAAGGACCAGATTTCATCGCAATGGACACGCTTTGCCCGAACGCCGCCAACCGCCTCGTCATGTAAGGCTGTCCGGGCATTGCCCGCATCCACCAGCAACTTCGAAACCGCGTTGATCGATACGCCGGTCATGCGAACTATGGAACGCATGGAAACACCTTCGCAAAGCATATGAAGGATTTGGGCGCGGGTCTTCGTGGGCAATTTGTTCACGCCCATATTATCTGAACTTTTGTGCTTAGCCTCAAGCATGAAATTCATGTAAAACATTGATTCACAAACGGCTGTCACTATGTTAGATAGCGACAGCCGTAGTTATTGGGTGGGGCGCTCGACAGGATTTGAACCTGCGACCGGGAACTTAGTAGGGACCTGCTCTATCCGCTGAGCTACGAGCGCAAAAGCGGACGGACCGAAGGCCGTCCGCCACTGTTGCCGACCTAGAGCCGCTATCCTCCATGCAAGGGCTGGATAGCGGCTTTCTATTTGGAAGGGCCGCAGCCGCCGGTCGGCGTTACGCTTTGGCCAGAAACTCTTCTCGTCATCACGACCTCCGTTGATTCTGGCATGACCATAGCGCCTTTTCGCGTTCGCGCAAGAAAAAAATAAGGTACGCAGGTATGGCTTACCTTGTTTTTCGCAAGGAATGGGCGTATTTATCTGTTCACAAACGGAGAAACGCAAATGAGCGACGACGAGACCACCGGCGGCAAGCCGCGACATCGCAGCCCACCTTACCCATTCGTCAACTTGGCAAAGGCTATCGAGCGAGCAAAAGCGGTCTACGCCAAGGCAATGCATCATCCGGCAGGCGTCCCGGTCCTAGCCGATGCCTGGGGGTATAAAGATAAGAGCAGCGGCCTATGGGCGACGGCCGCCGCGCTCATACATTATGGACTACTGCGCGATGAAGGATCTGGCGCGAAGCGCAAGTTCACCTTGACGGACACCGCGATCAGGATCATCAAAGATGCCGATCCCGACTCTCAGAAGCGTCGTGATGCTATCGCCCGTGCGGCAATGACTCCAGCAATTCATGTGGAACTGCGAGAAAGGTACGGCGCTGACCCTGGGATATCTGATGTCGTGTTGCGTAATTATCTGACATTAGATCGTGGCGACGAAGGGAAGGCGACATTTAGCGATCAAGCAGCCGAGGACGTTATCCGCATCTTTAAGGATACTATGTCCTATGCAGGAATCGTGGATCCTGACACGGAAGCTAACGAAGAACAAGAAAAGGACGGCATCGCAGAAGACCCCTTACCTGGAAGCCTCAACCGAGTTGAGCGCGAAGCCGAGGGGCCTAAGCCGCCGCCGTCCGTAAGGACTAAGGGAGCTATTCTCATGGACGGCGAGCGCATTTTGCAGGATGGCATTCTTTCCCGCGACGCGACGTATCGTGTCATCGTGAGTGGTAAGATTGGCGTGCGGGAAATTGAGCGTCTGATTGCCAAGTTGGAACTAGACAAAGAAATCCTTGCGGAGTCCGACGAAGACGAGTCTGAACACGCAAAGATTTTTGACTAATCTTTTTTAGCCCGTCGTTTTTCAGCTGCCTTCTTCGCAATCTCGGCACGCCGCTCAGACGTCATATTCTCAGCGCGTTTCTTGCCGCCCTTGGCTCCTAGAGCTTTGGCGGCAGGGTCTTTGCCATCGTCAATGATTCTTTCGTCAGCTTCGCCGGCCGCGATCTGCATGACGCGTACAGCGTTGCCGATCACGTCAGCGGGGCGTTTTTGGCCTTTAGGTCCGGTTAGCATCAGCCCCCGTAATCAGTCGGGAGCTCACGACAGCAGCCCCGCTGAAGTGCTCTAGCTCGCCGTCGCACAAATCGCAGGAAAAGTCTTCAATGTCACGCGCCGCGATGCTCATCTCTATTCGTTCGTAGACGGCGCAACACTTGCTGGTTCTTTCGGATTTCCGGGTTCCCATATCTTCCCCTATGCTTTCCGGTAAGCATAGGGAGAAATCGGACTGGCTTCGATAGGGTGAGCGTCAAATTTCAAACTGAGACACAACCCGTTGGTTGTATCTCTGTGAATTTAGGTAGCGAATGGCATAAAGTCGCCGATGAGACTCGAGAGCGTTTCCGCTTTCAACAAATCGTTCATCGCCCCGCACGCCTTTAAGGTGCGGGGCGATGAAGATGACGTCAGGCTTTATCGACGACCTTCTTGACAGCGTCCTTGGCCGCGCCCTTTGCCTGCTGGGCATGACCCTTCACTTCCTGGGCTGCGCCTTTTGCCTTCAGCTTGTCGCTTCCGGTTGCCTTTCCGGCCTCCTGCTTCGCTTTGCCGGCGAGTTCGTTTGCCTTGCCTTTGATCTTGTCTGCTGTGCTACCCATTGCGTTTCTCCTTGTGCAACGTGATTGCTGCCCGCCATGAACGTCGGGAAATGAGAAACGTTCCTTCGGACAAGAAGATCGTGTTGGAAGAGATATGAGCGCTGCGAGAGGCAAGATGCCCCGAATGGGCGTCGTTATCTGTGATGGAACGGGGAAAATTTAGCCGCCGGTGCCCGTAGGGGGGCGGGGGATGGGGAACTCTGAGCATGTCAGCCAAGCCAAGGAACACAAAGCTTGGCGCTCTCAGGTCTCCCGGGCACCGGCGGTAGAGGCTTCATTGTCCATTGACGCTATTCACGGACGCTGCTGCCGACACCCACATTATTCAATCGCATGATTTAATCAAGCGATTTATGGAGGGGTGGTCAAATTTGTCGCAGGTGCCTATTCGGGATAGTCGACCTGCATGAAATAGAGGCCGTCCGGCGGCGCCACCTGGCCGCAGGCCCGCCGGTCGCGCGCCTCCAGCGCGGCGCGGACGTCGTCCGTCGTCATCTTGCCTTCGCCGGCGAGCTTCAGCGTTCCGGCAAACGAGCGGATCTGGTTGTGCAGGAAGC
Organism: Rhizobium sp. PAMB 3174; assembly: GCF_052908375.1. Classification (NCBI taxonomy): domain Bacteria; kingdom Pseudomonadati; phylum Pseudomonadota; class Alphaproteobacteria; order Hyphomicrobiales; family Rhizobiaceae; genus Rhizobium; species Rhizobium sp. PAMB 3174. Next base: position 3,111,858 of record NZ_CM128608.1, read on the forward strand.
TCTGGGCGGTGGCGCGGATCTCGATCACGTCGCCATCGCGGGTCACATCCAGCCGGTCGAGCGTCCTCACCGGGCTCGCCGCCTGGCATTGCGAGGCGCGGAAGGTGGTGAAATCGTGCTTGCCGACCAGCGTCTGCGCCGCCTCGTGCATGGCCAGATGGTCGAGCGGTTTGGGCACCCACCAGGCGCGGCCGGCATCGAGCGCGAGGCGCGCCTTGCGGTTGACGATGCGGTAGAGATAGTGCCGGCGCAGCGCCGAGAAGCGGGCGTCGAACGTGTCGGGCACCTGGCAAGCATCGACGACGGCGACGCGCTCGCCGGCCATCGCCAGATGGGCGTTCAGCGCATTGATGAGCTGGTGCTCGCTCCAGTCGCGCGTGAGATCCACATGGATCACCTGCCCGACCGCATGCACGCCCGAATCCGTACGGCCGGCACCGCGGATGCTGACCGTCTCGCCGGTCAGGGACAGGACGGCGTCTTCCAGCGCGCCCTGCACCGACTGGCCGTTTTCCTGCCGCTGCCAGCCGACATAGGGCCCGCCGTCATATTCGACGGTCATGCGGAACCGCGGCATCAGCCGATCCTCGCGCCGGTGGATAAGCTGTTGCCGCGCTGGAAATCCTCCGCATCCATCGGCTTGCCGCCGGCCTTCTGCAGCCGGGTCAGGCGAACGGCGCCCATGCCGCAGGCGATGTTCAGCCTGTCGTCCAGCACGGTGCCGGGTTCGCCGTTGCCGTCACCGAGAATGGAGCCCAGCACCTTGACGCGTTCATGCTTGCCACCAAAATCCGCCTCGAACCAGGCACCGGGAAAGGGCGCCAGACCGCGGATATGGCAATCGACCTCGCGAGCGCTACGGGAAAAATCGATGCGGGCCTCTTCCTTGGCGATCTTGGCGGCGTAGAGGACGCCCTCTTCGGCCTGCGGGGTCAGCGGCAGGTCGCCATCCTCGAGCTTCCCCATCGCCTCGGCCATCAGCTTCGCGCCCGCATGCATCAGCCGGTCGTGGAGTTCGCCGGCCGTCGTCTCCGGGCCGATCGCGACTTTCGCGGTCAAGGCGACCGGGCCGGTATCGAGCCCCTTCTCCATCTTCATGACCATCATGCCGGTCTCTTCGTCGCCGGCCATGATCGCCCGCTGGATCGGTGCCGCCCCCCGCCAGCGCGGCAGCAGCGAGGCATGGCCGTTGTAGCAGCCGAGCCGCGTGCCGGTCAGGATCGCCTCGGGCAGCAGCAGGCCATAGGCGACGACGACGGCGACGTCGGCGTCGAGATCGCGGAACCGCCGGCGCTCGTCTTCATCCTTGAAATTGACGGGGGTGGCGACCGGAATACCCAGAAGCTCGGCGGCCTGATGCACGGGCGACTTGGTGAGATCGAGCCCGCGGCGGCCGGCCGGGCGCGGCGGCTGGGTGTAGACGGCGACGATCTCGTGGCCGGCATCCTTCAGCGCCCTCAGCGTCGGCACCGAGAAATCGGGCGTACCCATGAAAATGATGCGAAGAGACATGTTCGAACCGCCTGTTGTCGTTCAGGCTCCTTCAAACGGACTTATCGGCCGCAAATCAAGCCCTTTTCAGAGCTTGCCGCCGCTCTTGGCCGCCTTGGTGAACTTGCGGATCACCATATCGCGCTTCAGCTTGGAGATGTGATCGATGAACAGGATGCCGTTCAGGTGATCGATCTCGTGCTGCAGGCAGGTCGCCAGCAGGCCGTCGGCATCCATGGTCTGCTGTTTGCCATCGCGGTCGACATAGCGCACGGTCAGCGATGCCGGGCGTTCCACCTCGGCATAGTAGTTCGGGATGGAAAGGCACCCCTCCTCGTAGACCGAACGGTCATCGGACGTGGCGAGGATTTCCGGATTGATGAAAACCTGCGGCGCCTTGTCCTCGTCGTCGCGCGACACGTCGATCACCAGCATGCGCTTCGGCACGCCGATCTGGATCGCGGCCAGGCCGATGCCGGGGGCGTCATACATGGTTTCCAGCATGTCGTCGGCCAGCTTGCGCACGTCGTCGCCCACCTGTTCGATGGGGGCGGAGAGCTGACGCAGCACCGGATCCGGCAGTATGATAAGTGGTTTGATCGTCATGGCGTCGTCCCTTACCCCATCTTTTGCGCGGAGTGAATGCGGACAAACAAAGCCGGCGAAACTTTTTTCGCCGGCACACGCCCTGTTCGTCAGGCGCTGCGGCGCAACGGCTGGAAATGCCCGGCGTCGTTCGACTGCCGTTCGCCACCATGGGTGCGGAAGCGGCGCAGTGCCATCGTCAGCCGCTCGACTTCGTCGCGCAGTGCGCGCGTCTGGCCGGAGGTGCGTTCCACCATGCCGGCGTTCTGCTGGGTGATCTGGTCCATGGCGGCGATCGCCTGGTTGACCTCGCGCAGGCCACCGGACTGATCGGAGGCAGCGCCGGCGATGCCGGAAACCGTCGCGTCGATCTCGCCGATGCGGTGGATGATGCTTTCCAGCGCCTCGCCCGTGCTGTTGACCAGTCCGACACCGGATTGCACCTGGCTAGAACTCTGCGAGATCAGGCCCTTGATTTCCTTGGCCGCGCCGGCGCAGCGCTGCGCCAGTTCGCGCACTTCCTGGGCGACGACGGCAAAGCCGCGGCCGGCTTCACCGGCACGCGCCGCCTCGACGCCGGCATTGAGCGCCAGCAGGTTGGTCTGGAAGGCGATCTCGTCGATGACGCCGATGATCTTGGAGATTTCCTCCGACGATTTCTCGATCTCGCCCATCGCGGTCACCGCCTGGCGCACCACGGCGCCGGAGGTTTCCGCCTCGCCGAGGGCCGCCTTGACCGCTCCGGATGCCTTCGCGGCGCCCTCGGCAGTCGTCGTCACGTTCTGTGTGAGCTCGTGCAGCGCGGCGGTGCTTTCCTCAAGGCCTGCGGCCTGCTGCTCCGTGCGATGCGCCAGGTCGTCGGCCGATTCGGAAATGCCGGTCGTCTCGCTGAGGATGCGCTCGGCGGCGCTTCCCACGGTGCCGATCGTCTCGCGCAGGCCGTCCATGGCCTGGTTGTAGTCGGCGACCATCTTGGCGAAATTGCCCGGCATGTCCTGCGGCAGCCGTGCCTCCAGGTCTCCCTCGGACAGCGCGTCGAGCGCCTTGGTGAGTTCGGCGAGAGCTGCGGCCTGCTCGGCCTCGGCGATCCGCTTGGCCTCCTCGGCCTCGGCGCGTTCGCGGGCGAGGATGTCGAGGTAGACGGAAATCGAGTAGTCCATGTCCAGCAGCGCCGCCTTGACGACCGCGCCGATCTCGTCGGCCAGCCGGGCAGACTTGCCCTTGCCGAAGCGGCTTGGCCAGCGCTTGTCGACCAGCGCCCTGACGAGCTGGTCCATGAGGACGGCATAGCCGCCGATGTACCAGCGCGGCTCCAGGCCGATGCGGGCATGGGCGCGGCCCACCGCCGTCACGCCATCCACATAGCTTTCGTCATATTTCGCGGCGCTGACGATGGCCCAGTGTTCCATCTGGCGCTTCTTGGCGCCGGCGACATGATCGTCATTGCGGAAGAACGCGGCGGTATGCGGGGTCTTTTTGACCTTGGCGTAGAAAGTGTCCAGCGCAGGGCCGATCGATTCGCGAATGACATCGCTGACGTCCTGCAGGCTCTTCCTGGCATCGTGGTCGAGACCCACGAAGTCCAGGCGATCTGCAAGATCTGACTTACCTTGTTGCGCTGTCATGCTTATCCCCCGGTTCCGCGATCGTGACCATCAGGCCACCCTTCGCTGCTGCATAACTTTCACTATTCTAACGGTTTATTTAAAATCCGCTAAAATATAAAAACACTATGTGGAATATCCTTACATCTTGGGGTGGAATTCTAACCCAAGCTGCATCCCCTCTAGTTCTGCACCCTTAACGATTGGTTGAGCATCCGGGCAACATATGGCCACGCCAATTTTGTTCCCTATTTGATCTCTCTCGACCGTCGTGCCATACTGCCGTCCAGACCACCAAAAGCCCCCTGGAGCGCCATGCCGCATCTCCCTTCCCTTGTCGAACTGGCCAATATGCCCGCCTTTCCGGCAGCCGCCGTCGCCGCTTTTGTGATCATGTTGCTGGTTCTGCTTGTCGTGCTGCGCCTGCGCGGCAAGGCCGTCCGGGAGCAGCAGGCGGCCCGCGCCCAGATGATGGAACTGCTGCGCAGCCAGACCGAGATGCAGGGCCGGCTTGCCGCCATGGCGGACGTGTTCGGCGCGCGCCAGCAGGAACTGAACCATGCCATCGGCCATCGGCTCGACGGCATGGCGCACCGGCTCGGCAGCTCGATCAACGAGCAGACGCGGGCGACCGGCGACAATCTGCGCAAGCTGCAGGAGCGGCTCGCCGTCATCGACGCCGCGCAGAACAACATCCAGACGCTCGCCAAGGATGTCGTCGGGCTGCAGGCGATCCTCTCCAACAAGCAGACACGCGGCGCCTTCGGTCAGGCGCGCATGGAAGCGATCATCGCCGACGGCCTGCCGATGGGCGGCTATCATTTCCAGGCGACGCTTTCCAACGGCTCCCGTCCGGACTGCACCGTGACGATGCCGAACGGCGCGCCGTCGCTCGTCATCGACGCGAAATTTCCACTCGAAGGCTGGAATGCGATGCGCGACGCCGCCACTGCCGACGACCGCAAGTCGCGTGCCTCACAATTCCGGCGGGATCTTGAAACGCATATCCGCGACATCGCGGAGAAATACCTGATCGCCGGCGAAACGCAGGAGATGGCCTTCCTGTTCGTGCCGTCCGAATCGATCTTCGCCAGCATTCACGAGGAATTCGAGGCGGTCGTCCAGAAGGCGCAGCGCAGCCGGGTGATCATCGTCTCGCCGTCGCTCCTGATGCTGTCGATCCAGGTCATCCAGGCGATGCTGAAAGACCAGCGCATGCGCGAACAGGCGCACCTGATCCAGGGCGAAGTCGCAATCCTCATGGACGACCTCGGGCGTCTGGACGACCGGGTGCGCAAGCTGCAGGCGCATTTCAACATGGCGGAGAAGGATGTCGAGCAGATCCTGACCTCGACGGCGAAACTCACGCGGCGCGGCGACAAGATCGCGGCGCTGGAGCTGCAGCAGGCGCCGTTGGCGCCCGCGCCGTCTGCAACGACCGCACGCCCCGATCGCACGGTCGAAAGCAGGACCGGGCATTTGACGCTGAGACTGGTTGACGAGGAGTGATCCCGTCGGGCAGTGTCGCGCCAAATTTCAGACAGGACTTACCTTCATGATCACCATTCTCGGCTCCATCAATCTCGACCTCATTGCAACGGTGGGCCATCTGCCGAAGCCGGGCGAAACGGTGTCCGGCAACGGATTTTCCACCGCCGCCGGCGGCAAGGGCTCCAACCAGGCGCTCGCCGCACGGCGGGCTGGCTCCAAGGTCGAGATGGCCGGCGCGATCGGCAGGGACGAATTTGCCGGTTCGGCAATCGCCATGCTGAGAGAAGCCGGCACCGGTCTCTCCATGATCAAGGAGACGGACGAGCCGACGGGAACCGCCCTCATCCTGGTGGGTTCGGACGGCGAGAACATGATCGCCGTGGTGCCGGGCGCCAACGGCACGGTCACCACAGAGGACGCGGACGCGGCGCTCGCGGCCATGTCGAAGGGCGACTACCTGCTGCTGCAGATGGAAATTCCCGCCGGCACGGTCGAACATGCGCTCGACGCGGCCAAGGCGCGCGGCGTCATCACCGTGTTCAATACCGCGCCGATGAGCGCCGAGGCGGCGCGTCTCGCCGAGCGCGCCGACATCGTCATTGCCAACGAGACGGAGTTCGCCCAACGGGCCGGCGTCGAAAGCCAGACGGCGGACGAGCGTGTCGCCGAGTTGAAGCGCCTGCATGCGGCCACCGGCCAGACCCTGATCGTCACGCTTGGCGGCGACGGCGTCATCGCCATGCATGACGGCGCATTCCACAGCACCAAGGGCCTCGTCATCGAGCCGGTCGATACGGTCGGCGCGGGCGACACCTTCTGCGGCTACTTCGCCGCCAGCCTCGACCAGGGCCTCGACTTCGCCGCAGCACTCCGCCGGGCGGCAGCGGCCGGATCGCTTGCCTGCCTGAAGCCGGGCGCGCAACCGTCCATCCCCATGGCCGAGGAAGTGGCCGCTCGCCTCTAGGTCGTCAGAGGCGGGACAGCCGCTCCGTCAGCAGGTCGAAGAAGCCTTCCGCATCCGCATCGCCGATCACCTTGGCGTTCACCTTGCGGTCCGTCACCTTCCACCAGTCGACGACGGTCATGCCGAGCGTCAGCTCCGACTGCGTCTCGATCTCGACATTGCAGTCGCGTCCGGTGAAAAGCTCCGGCCTGATCAGATAGGCGATGACTGACGGATCGTGCAGCGGTCCGCCGTCGGAGCCGTATTTCTCGATATCGAAGCGCTCGAAGAATTCCAGCATCTCGACCATGACCTTCGCCGCCTTCGTGCCGATCTCCGCCATCCTGGCGACCCGGCGCTTCAGTGTCAGCAGCTTGTGGGTGACATCGAGCGGCATCATCACGATCGGAATGCCGGCGCGGAAGACGACGGCGGCGGCTTCCGGATCGACATAGATGTTGAATTCCGCCGCCGGCGTGATGTTGCCGACCTCGAAATAGGCGCCGCCCATCATCACCAGCTCCTTCACGCGCGGCGCGATGTCCGGCGCCTTCTGAAGGGCGAGCGCGATGTTCGTCAGCGGCCCGAGCGTGCAGAGCGTGACCGTGCCTTCCGGCTCGCGGCGCAGCGTGTCGATGATGAAGTCGACGGCATGCCCCTCCTGCAGCGGCATTGTCGGTTCCCACCATTCCGGGCCGTCGAGCCCGGTCTTGCCGTGCACGTGCTCGGCCGTCACGAGCGGCCTTGCGATCGGCTTGTCGGCGCCGGCAAACACCTTGGTGTCCGTCCGGCCGCAGACTTCGCAGAGCAGGCGGACATTGCGGCTGGTCAGTGCCAGCGGCACGTTTCCGGCCACCGCCGTGATGCCCAGAACCTCGATTTCGTCCGGGCTGCCGAAGGCAAGCATGATGGCGGCGGCGTCATCCTGCCCGGGGTCCGTGTCGATGATGATCTTTCTGGGAGAGGCCATGATGTCGTCCTGTATGAGGGAATGTGCGGCCGGAAGCGGCCTGTCGGGAGCCGGATTGAAAAGGACAGTCGGGCCGAAAGTCAAGGCGACATGGCGGTCCGTCGGCGGGAAGCGATATGCGATACACCATGTCTTGCAAAACTTCGCCAAAAGGTGCGGCCTGTGAGTTGCGCGGCGCGCGCGTCATCCCCATATTGGCCGGTAACGGACGCCGTCTTGCGGGTCCGGCATAGTCGCTTGAAAGCAAGGACTTGAAGAACAATGAGCCGCATGCCCCCCTTCGCCAGCCCGCTTCTCCTGGGCTTTGACGCCATGGAAAAGACGCTGGAGCGCATCTCCAAGGCGAGCGACGGCTATCCGCCCTACAATATCGAGCGCATCAGCGCCGACCGACGGTCCGGCGATCCGGAGAAGCTGCGCATCACGCTCGCCGTCGCCGGTTTTTCCGAGGACGACCTTGATGTCACGACGGAGGAAAACCAGCTGATCATCCGTGGCCGACAGATCGAGCAGGAAGAGCGCGACTATCTCTACCGCGGCATCGCCGCCCGCCAGTTCCAGCGGATGTTCGTGCTCGCCGAGGGCATGCATGTGCTCGGCGCGACGCTGCGCAACGGCCTGCTCTGCGTCGACCTTATTCGCCCGGAGCCGGCGCGTATGGTAAAGAAAATTAATATTTCGGTTTCACAGTAGCACAACGGACACAGGTCCGGTCTCCTGGCTGTGGAGGAACTGAAATGCTGATGAAAACCGCCAATTCGAAACTCACGCTGACCGAATTCGCGCATCTGGGCGAAGGCGAAGTGGGCTATATCCGCAAGATGCGTCACGAGGATATTTCGCGCTGCTTCCCGGAAGCGCCCGAAATCGACCCGACACTGGATCTCTGGGCGCTGTTCGGCGCCGACGGCACGCCGATCCTGCTCACCGACAACCGTTCCAGCACCTTCTTCAAGGCAGCAGAAGACGAGCTGACGCCCGTCAGCCTGCACTGAGGCAAATCGCAGCCGGCCGACGGTCAATTGCCGTCGGTCAGACCCGCCGGAACGTGAGATAGGCGGAAGACCGGCCTTCGCGCTTGGCCTTGGCCTCGTAGCGCGTGCCCGGCCAGCCGGCATACGGCGTCAGCCAGTCGGACGCATTGCGCGCGGTCCATTCGAAGCCGCCATGATCACGGCAATGGGTGAGCGTCCAGTTCACATAGGTATCGATATCCGAGGCGAAGCAGAACAGGCCGCCGGGCTTCAGCACCCGGTGGAAGCGGTCGAGGTTCACCTGCGAGACGAAACGGCGCTTCCAGTGCTTCTTCTTCGGCCAGGGATCGGGATAGAGCAGGTCGATGTGATCGACCGAGGCCTCCGGCATCCAGTCCAGAAGCTGAGTCGCGTCGTCGTCATAGACGCGGATATTGTCCAGCCCCTTTTCCTCGCGGACGATCAGCAGCTTGGCCATGGAATTGACGAACGGCTCGACGCCGATGAAACCGGTCTCGGGCTTCTCGGCGGCACGATGGGCCAGATGCTCGCCGCCGCCGAAGCCGATCTCGAGGCGGATGGTCTCGACCGGCCGCGAAAACAGCAAGCGCAGATCCGACGGCGCCGCCGCCGTCAGGTCGATCCTGGCGTCCGGCAGCGCGCCTTCCAGCACATCCTGCTGATGGCGACGCAAGGGCTTGCCCTTGCGCCGTCCGAAGAAGGCTTCCGTTGCCCGGGAGCGGCGCCCGTCATTTTCCATGTCGATCAGGCCTTGATGGCTTCCTTCAGCGGCTTGACGAGGTCGAGCCGCTCCCAGGAGAACGATCCGTCACGACCGGCCTTGCGGCCGAAGTGGCCGTAGGCCGAGGTGCGGGCGTAGATCGGCTTGTTGAGGTCAAGATGACGACGGATGCCCGACGGCGACAGGTCGATCACCTTGCGGATCGCGTGTTCCACCTGGTCTTCCGTCACGTTCTTGCCGGTGCCGTGCAGGTCGACATAGATCGACAGCGGCTGCGCCACGCCGATGGCGTAGGACAGCTGGATCGTGCAACGCTCGGCGAGGTTCGCCGCCACGACGTTCTTGGCGAGATAGCGCGCGACATAGGCCGCCGAGCGGTCGACTTTGGTCGTGTCCTTGCCCGAGAAGGCGCCGCCGCCATGCGGTGCGGCTCCGCCATAGGTGTCGACGATGATCTTGCGGCCGGTCAGGCCGGCGTCGCCGTCTGGACCGCCGATGACGAACTTGCCGGTCGGGTTGATGTACCAGACGCAATCGTCGGCGATCTTCAGGTCACCCAGCGCTTCGCGGATATAGGGCTCGACGACGGAGCGCACCTTCTTGGAATCCCAGGAGGCATCGAGATGCTGGGTCGACAGCACGATCGACGCTGCCTCGGCGGCCTTGCCGTCGATGTAGCGAACAGTGACCTGGCTCTTGGCGTCAGGGCCGAGCTTGGCGGCCTCGCCCTCGCCCTTCTTGCGCGCATCGGCAAGCAGCTGGAGGATCCGGTGCGAATAATAGATCGGCGCCGGCATGAGGTCCGGGGTCTCGCGGCAGGCGTAGCCGAACATGATGCCCTGGTCGCCCGCGCCCTCGTCGCCCTGACGGTCGGAGGCGTTGTCGACGCCCTGCGCGATGTCTGCCGACTGCGAGTGCAGGAGCACGTCGATCTTGACCGTCTTCCAGTGGAAGCCGTCCTGCTCGTAGCCGATCGAGCGGATCGCCTTGCGCGCTGCGGACTTGAACTTCGACGGGTTGATCACGTCGTTGCCGTTCTTGTCCTTCTTCATCAGGCTCGGCGGCAGGCGCACCTCACCGGCGATGACCACCCGGTTGGTGGTCGCCAGCGTTTCGCAGGCGATTCGGACGCCCCAGGGATCGACGCCGGTCTTGGCGGCTTCGCGATAGACGAGATCGACGATCTCGTCCGAAATGCGGTCACAAACCTTGTCGGGATGGCCTTCGGAAACGGACTCGCTGGTAAACAGATAGTTAGCGCGCATGCGGGATTTCCCTCAGTGAATCTAGGCGCAAACTGTGTAGTCATTCCCGCGCCCGATGACAAGCGCAGAAGGACATAAATATATCTTTATATGAACGAATTATGGCCTCAGAGCACAAAAAAAGCGGCCAAATGCCGCTTTTTCTGAAGGTTCCGTATGCGACAAAGGCCGCTCACTCGCTTTCGGCTTCGGCAGCCAATGCCTTGACCAGGTCGACGAGCTTGCGGCGCACCTTGGCATCGTTGATCTTCACGAAGGCGCGGTTGAGCTGAAGTCCTTCGGACGAGGACAGGAAGTCCACCACGTAGTTGGAACTGGACGCCTCGGCCATGCCGGACGGGCCGACCGACTGATCACCGGGTGCGTCCTCGAAGAAGAAGGAGACCGGAACATTCAGAATACCGGAGATATTCTGCAGGCGGCTGGCGCCGACCCGGTTCGTGCCCTTCTCGTATTTCTGGATCTGCTGGAACGTAATGCCCAGGGCTTCACCCAGTTTTTCCTGACTCATCCCCAGCATGGTACGACGCAACCTTATGCGGCTGCCGACGTGCACATCGATCGGGTTCGGCTTTTTCTTGTTTTCTACCATAGTTTGTTCCAGTTGCCTTCATCGCTTTAGCCCGGTGCCCATCAAGTTCCCTATATGGTGATCGGCCTAAACGCGACTGTCACCACAGAGCTTATCTGGACTGCCAATTTTCGCACTATGCAATTTTAGGGGTTTTTGGTCAATTCTTGTTAGAAACAAAACTTACACGGGAAAGCGCCGCAATTGTGATTGAAAGTATCAGAAGCGCAAAAAAAGCATAATGCCGAATTTGGGCATCGGATGCTGTTGCTGAACTTCTAGTTAAACTTGTATCTATAAATCCTCTTTTGCCAGACCCCAGACCGGCGACGACGCGGCCGTAAGGATCGACTAGCGCCGAGATGCCGTTGTTGGCCGCGCGGATCAGAGGCATGCCCAGTTCGACCGCCCGCACCCGCGCCTGCAGAAAATGCTGGTAGGGTCCGGGCGTATCGCCGAACCATGCGTCATTGGTGACGTTGAGCAACGCGTCGGCGGCTCCTTCCGCGCCCTCCATCTCTCCCGGAAAGATGATTTCGTAGCAGACCAGCGGATAGAAGGTCATGTCGTCGGGCAGGGTCAGGAGCGTCCGGATGCTGCCGGAGGAAAAGCCGCCAGGCATCTCCGAGACGTTGGCGATGCCGTAGTCGTCGAGAACATCCTCGAAGGGCACATATTCGCCGAAAGGTACGAGGTGCACCTTGTCGGCGGCCGAGACGATCTGCCCGTTGTCGTCGATGACGTAGATGGAATTGTAGTAGCGCGGCGGCGTGCCCGGCAGCATGTCCTCGGAGCGAACCGCACCGGCGATCAGGATCTGCCCCGGCTTCAGGACGTCGGCGATCCGTGTCAGCGCATCGGGGTTCTGGGTCAGGATGAAGGGAATGGAGGTCTCGGGCCAGACGATGATCTTCGGCTCGGGCTTGCCGTCTGCGGGCGGAGCGGCCGACAGCGCCAGATGCTCCTCGAAGATCGAGGCGCGCTCCTTGTCGTCGAGCTTCTTCGATTGGTCTATATCGGGCTGCACTAGACGGATGGCGACCGCGTCGCCCTTGGCGCCCGGCGCGCTTTCAAGCCGGTATGCGCCGTAGCCGATGTGCAGCAGTCCGATCAGGCAGGCGATGACGATGCCGGTGCGCCGCGACCCCGGCGATCCGAGCAGCGCCGACGCCGAGAAGACGAAGACGGCAAGCAGCGTCACGCCGAACAGGCCGATCACATGGACCGACTGCATCATCACCGGGATCGGCATGGCGCCGTAGCCGATCGCGTTCCAGGGAAAACCGGTCAGGAGAATGCTTCTCAGCCATTCGGCGAGGCCAAAGGCCGCGGCAAGGGCTGCGAGCCGGCCCCAGCCTTCCGACCAGAGAAGGCCGGCCGCCGCGGTTGCCAGCCCGTAATAGATCGCAAGCACCGCGGGCAGGCCGAGCACGGCGAAGGGGATCGCCCAGGCAAAACCCTCCGCATCGACGAGCAGCGCATTGCCGAGCCACCACAGGCCGGCCACGAAATAGCCGAGGCCGAACAGCCAGCCGGTGGCAAAATCGGCACGCAGGCGACCCCATACGCCGCCATATTCGCCGCCGGCATTGCCGTCCATCAGCCATGTCAGGATCGTGAAGGAGACGAAGAGAGCGGCGAAGAAGCCGAAGGGCGGCAGCGCCAGGACACCGACCGCTCCCGCCAGAACGGCGACCAGCGCCCGCCGAAATCCCCACAGGAGCATGATCCTGTTCGCGAGCCCTTGCATGCCTGGTCCCCACTTCCCTGATACCGGTCCCAGCCTTTGCTGGCCAGGACCCGGTAAAGTCACCGCCGAATCACTCCGGCAGTCTTCCAAAAAAAGCAGGACTTGTCGCGCAATCCGGCCGTTCGGCGACCTTTGATCGCTGCCGATGCACGGTCGTTGGCTGCAAAGCAGCTCAGACGTCTGCCTTCGCGGTATCGATGCCGTCGGCGGTTGCCTCCGGCTTCATCGCGACCGGCTCCGGTTCGCCCTTCACGATGCGGCGGCGGACGGCCTGGCGCTTGCGCAGGATCCGCACGCGCTTGACCCGTCGCGGGTCGGCGTCGAGGATCTGGAACTCGAAGCCGGGCAAGGCCTGCACCACCTCGCCGCGGACCGGAATGCGGCCGAGCGCGGAGAAGATCAGGCCGCCGAGCGTATCGATTTCCTCGGTATGCTGCTTGACGTCGAAATCAGGGCCCAACTCATCGGCGAGATCTTCAAGCTCGACGCGGGCATCGGCGATCATCACGTCGGCGGAGACGCGGGTGAACATCGCCTCCTCGTCGTCATGCTCGTCGTCGATGTCGCCGACCACGACCTCGACGATGTCCTCGTGCGAGACGAGGCCGTCGGTGCCGCCATATTCGTCGATCACCAGCGCCATCTGCGTGCGGTTCGCCTGCATGCGCGTCAAAAGGTCGGACGCGAGCATGGATGGCGGCACGAACAGGATCTTGCGGATGATGCCGGCTTCGACGACGGTCTTCTCGAGATCGACGCGTCCGAGATCGAAATTCGGCTTCGGCACCCGCGACGACTTTTCCGTCGCCGGCTTGTCGCCGTTCGTGGCGGCCGCCGTTGCTGCAGAGCCGTTGCGCGATCCGTTGCGCCGCTTGTTGCGCGCCTGCTTGGTCAGATAGGACAGGAGGTCGCGGATGTGGACCATGCCGCGCGGGTCGTCCAGCGTGTCGCAATAGACCGGCATGCGCGAGCGGCCGCTTTCCTCGAACAGCACGATGAGCTCGCCGATAGTGATCGACTGGTCCACGGCCTCGATGTCGGCGCGCGGGATCATGATGTCCTCGACCCGCACTTCGCGGAAGCGGAGGATGTTGTGCAGCATGGCGCGCTCTTCCGGGGAGAAATCGTCATCCCCCTCGGCATAGGTCATCAGCGCGTCGGCTAGGTTCTCTCGCAGGCCGGAGCTTTGCTGGCCCTTCAGGAAACGCGCGGCGCGCGTCCAGAACGAGGTGGGGGATTTCGCACCAGTTTCGGTCCTGTGCGGACTGCTTCCCTCTTCCGAGGAAGAAGGCTCGGTGCCTTCGCCGGCGTTAGTGCCGGTGTCTGTCGGGTAGTCGTTCATCGTTCCTTACTGTCAAACCGGGTCCTGGCCCTGATAGGGGTCAGATAGGCCTAGGACCGCCAGAATGCGAGTCTCCAGCTCTTCCATTTCTTCCGCTTCGGATATTTCGATGTGATCGTATCCGAAAAGGTGCAAAAATCCATGAACCAACAAATGCGTCAAATGTTCGTCGAACGTCTTGTCCAGCTCGCTGGCCTCACGCTCGACGGTCTCCTTCGCGATGATGATATCACCAAGCATCGGTCCGGGCATACCCCCTGGTTCGAGGGGAAATGCGGGAAAGGACAGGACATTGGTCGCCTTGTCCTTGCCGCGCCATTCGGCATTGATGCCACGGATCATCTCGTCATCGGCGAAAACCAGCGACAGTTCAACCGGCATCTGTGGAAAAGGCTGTTCTTCCTCGCGGGCCAGAAAGCCGGCTGCGGCGGAAAGTACGCGGTCGCCAAGCGCTTCAAGCTCATCCTCGGATGGCCAGTCGCCCGCTTCCACCGATATCTGGATATCGAGGTCGGGGCCGATGTCGGCCGTCGTCATCAGCGCTCCACGCTCTCGCTTTCGTCCGGCACCGCGGTCTGGCTTTCATAGGCCCGGACAATGCGGGCGACGAGCGGGTGGCGCACGACGTCGACGTCCTTGAAGCGGATGGTCGATACGCCTTCCACACCCTTCAGGATCTGCAGGGCTTCGACAAGACCCGACTTGACGCCACGCGGCAAGTCGACCTGGCTCGGGTCGCCGGTGATGATCATCCGGGCGTTTTCGCCAAGACGCGTCAGGAACATCTTCATCTGCATCGAGGTGGTGTTCTGCGCCTCGTCGAGGATGACGGCGGCGTTCGCCAGCGTACGGCCACGCATGAAGGCAAGCGGCGCGATTTCGATGACGCCGGCGGTGATCGCCCGCTCCACCTTGTCGCCGGGCATCATGTCGTAAAGCGCGTCATACAGCGGTCGCAGGTAGGGATCGACCTTTTCCTTCATGTCGCCGGGCAGGAAGCCCAGGCGCTCGCCGGCTTCGACGGCCGGACGCGACAGGATGATGCGGTCGACCTGGCCGCGCTCGAGCAGCTGTGCGGCATGGGCGACGGCGAGATAGGTCTTGCCGGTACCGGCCGGGCCGACGCCGAAGACAAGCTCGGTGCGGTCGAGCGCCCGGATATAGGCGTCCTGCGTCGGCGTGCGGGCGGCAATCGTCTTCTTGCGGGTGGAAATCTGCGCCATCGTCAGCTTGGCCTTGCGCTCCATGGTGGGCAGGCTCAGCTGGTCGTCGGCGGCCACCGCCATGCGGATCGCGCCCTCGACGTCGGAGGTTTCCACCGAAGCGCCGCTCTGCAGCCGGTCGTAGAGATAATCGAGGGCCCGGCGGGCCTGATTGGTCGCCTGAAGCTCTCCGCTGATCGAGACCGAGTTGCCGCGGGCGCGCGCATCAATGTGCAGGCGCTCCTCGAGCAGCTTCAGGTTCTGGTCGAATTGTCCGAAGAGATCGCTGGCCAGCCGGTTGTTTTCGAACGTCAAGACAAAGTGGTTGGCGTCGGCCGCTGCAGTTTTGCTGGTACGCGAAGAAGTAGCTACCAATTCCTGTCCGTTCAAGCGGGTCTGGCTCCTGTAGGGTCGGCCCTAATTCTGCGCCACCGCGGCAATCAGACTGTTCGGGCCCGTTCCGGTGATTCGTACCTTAACAATGTCACCGATTTGCAAAGCTTTTGCATCAACTATTACTGACTGCAGCCAGGGCGAGCGACCGATCAACTGGCCGTCATATCGACCCGGTTTTTCCAGAAGGACGTCCACCTCGCGGCCGACGCATTCTTCCGCAAACTCGTGCTGCTGCCTGATCAGCAGCGCCTGAAGCCGCTCCAGACGCTCTGCCTTGACGGCTTCCGGCACCTGATCCTTCAGATCCGCGCCGGGCGTTCCCGGCCTTGTCGAATATTTAAACGAGTAAGCCTGTGCGTATCTGACCTCGCCAACGATCTTCATCGTGTCTTCGAAGTCGGCATCGGTCTCCCCCGGGAAACCGACAATAAAGTCCCCGGAAATGGCGATATCAGGGCGGGCTTCGCGGATTTTGCCGATGAGCCGCACATAGTCGTCCGCCGTATGGCGGCGGTTCATGGCCTTCAATATGCGGTCCGAACCCGACTGCACCGGCAGGTGCAGATAGGGCATCAACGCGCGCAGGTCGCGATGGGCGTCGATCAGCCGGTCGTCCATGTCGCGTGGGTGGCTGGTCGTGTAGCGCAGCCGGGCGAGACCCGGAATTTCGGCAAGCCGGTAGAGCAGATCGCCGAGCGTCATCTCGCGGCCGGCGGCATCGAGGCCGTGCCAGGCGTTGACGTTCTGGCCGAGAAGGGTGATTTCGCGCACCCCGCCATCCACAAGTTTCTGCGCTTCCTCAACGATCTGAGCGAGCGGACGCGACACTTCCGCACCGCGCGTATAGGGCACGACGCAGAATGTGCAGAACTTGTCGCAGCCTTCCTGCACCGTCAGGAAGGCGGTGACGCCGCGGGCGCGGATGGTCGCCTTGCCGGTTGCCGGCAGGTGCTCGAACTTGTCCTCGATCGCATATTCGGTATCGATGACGCGCTCGCCGGACTTGGCGCGCTTCAGCGCTTCCGGCAGGCGATGATAGGTCTGCGGACCGATGACGACATCGACGGCCGGCGCCCGGCGCAGGATTTCCTCGCCCTCGGCCTGTGCGACGCAGCCGGCGACGCCGATCATGAATTCGCGGCCCTCGGCCTCGCGCGCCTTCTTCATGTCGCGCAGGCGGCCGAGCTGCGAGTAGACCTTCTCGGCGGCCTTCTCGCGGATGTGGCAGGTGTTGATCAGCACCAGGTCGGCCTCGCCGAGATCTTGCGTCTGGTCGTATCCGTCGCGGTCGAGCGCATCGCTCATCCGGCCGGAATCGTAGACATTCATCTGGCAGCCATAGGTCTTGATGAAAACCTTGCGCCGGTTCGAGCCTTCGCGAAGGGGCTCCTTCGGGGCGTCGAGAACAGTAATATCCTGGGTCATGGCCGCTATTTAGTGCTTTTCAGTCCGCGATGAAATCAAAAAATGCGGACCCCAGGGGCCTCAGTCGATGTCGCGGCCGTGCAGATGCCTCTGCAGCATGGTGCGCACGCGGTCCTCCAGATAGGCGGCCGCGTCCTTGCGCTTCGTTTCGGCGGTAAATGCCAAGGGCTCGCCGAAGCTGACATCGACCTCGAATGCGCCGGCGCGCAGGATGCCCACCAGATGCGGCAGCAGTTCGGCGTCGCCCACCCAGGCAGCGACCGGGCGATGATATCGGCCCATCGGCGCGCCATGATAGCCGGTGAACGCGATCGCCACCGGCTGGATGTGGACCACGCCCTCGGGTGCAGAAGCAAGCGCGGAGGTGGCCGCCCCGAACAGCGACGTCTTGAACGGTAGCACGCGGTTTCCGTCGCCGGTCGTGCCTTCCGCAAAAAGCACCATGACTTCACCCTTGGCCATGCGCAGCGCGATCTCGCTCACCTGCTTGCCGGTGGCGCGTTTCTGCTCGCGCTCGATGAAGACGGAGTTCTGCCAGCGGGCAAGCTGGCCGAAGACCGGCCAGCCCTTGACCTCCGACTTGGCGATGAAGGCGACGTCGGCAATCGATCCGAGCACGAGAATGTCGAGCCAGGAGGCGTGGTTGGGAGCCAGCATGAGCGGCCGGCGGGTCTCCAGCCGGCCATGGACGCGCACCCGGATGCCCAGCATCCGGCAGGCGACCCAGTGCCACCAGCGCGGAATACGCCGCGCGATCGGCAGGTCGAATTTCAGGCCGACGAGCTGGAACGGCAAGAGGACAAGCGTCGTCACCGTGAGGACGACCGCCACGATTGCGGCACGCAACCAGACCATCAACGGCTGCTCTCCATCATCCCATGTCCTGAGACAAGATCCGCCAAGGCTAGCGGAGATCCCGCCGCATGACGAGCGCGGAGGTCTTGCCAATTTTGGGATCGGAATAATAGGCCGGACGTTCGCCGACCTTTTCGAACCCCATCTTGCGATAGAGGGCGAGGGCTGCGGTGTTGGTGTCATCGACCTCCAGGAAAATCGCCTCGCCGCCGCGGCGGTTCGCCTCGTGCAGGGCCGCCAGCATCAGCCGCCAGCCGAGGCCGAAGCGGCCGTACTTGCTGCCGACGGCAATCGTCAGGATTTCGGCTTCACCGGCCACTTCGCGGGCGAGCACGAAGCCAGCCACCGGCTTGCCGAACACCGTATTGCGCTGGCGGGCGACGTAGCCGAAGACGTTTTCCTGCGTCAGCAGGCTTTCGAACTCGCCGTCGTTCCACGGCCGGGAAAAGCGTTCGGCATGCACCTCGGCCACCCGGCGGCAATCGGACGCATCCATTGCCAGAATTTCGAATTCCGGTTTGAAGGAGAGAAAGGAAGCCAGCATGTCGTTCATTTCCGTGCGAGAGCGAATCCGCTTTGCGGCTTGGCATCCGGGCCCCTCAGATAGAGCGGCTTCGGTCGCACCATACTGGCGTCTTCGGCTGATGCCAGCCTTGCCAGTGTCCTGATCGGGTAATGATCCACGTCCGCTTCCCTCCCCTCGCCGGCCAGCAGCGCGGCTCCGGATCCGATGATCCTGCCTTCAAACGCCGCCGCAGTCGCTCTTGCGTCCTCCACGCTCACGACCACTGCCTCAGTCGATGCTACGCCCCGAGAGTTAAAAGCCTGCAAATAGATTTCGCCGCGCTTGGCATCAATCGCGGCCATGACGGCATCGCCGCAGCCGGCCTCGATTTCCTTCGCAGCCAGCACCGCCAGTGTCGACACGCCAACGGCCGGAACGCCGAGCGCCAGCGCAAACCCGCGGGCCGCGGCAACGCCGACGCGGATGCCGGTAAACGAGCCCGGGCCGATGGTCACGGCGATCCGATCGACATGATCGAGCGTCAGACCGGACTGCTCGACGCAAGCCTCGACGAAGGACATCAGGCGTTCGGCATGGCCGCGCCCGATCGTCTCGCTCACCTCGGCAAGAATTTCATCCGTATCGCTGTCGTAGAGCGCGGCGGAGCAATCGACCCCCGCCGTATCCAGTGCCAGGACGATCATCGCCGTCCGCCGTTTATCTTCACTGTCAGACGGCCTCGACTTCCTGTACTTCCGGCACGAAGTGGCGGAGCAGGTTCTGGACGCCGTGCTTCAGCGTCGCCGTCGAGGACGGGCAACCGGAGCAGGCGCCCTTCATGTTGAGATAGACCTTGCCATCGCGGAAGCCGCGGAAGGTGATGTCGCCGCCATCCTGGGCAACCGCCGGGCGGACGCGGGTTTCCAGGAGTTCCTTGATGGTTGCGACGATCGTTTCGTCGCCCTTCTCGAAGAACTCGCCGTCCAGATCGGCATCATCCTGCGCGGCGTTGCCGATGACGGGCGCGCCGGTCATGAAATGCTCCATGATCGCGCCGAGGATCGCCGGCTTCAGGTGCTGCCATTCCTGATCCTGCTTGGTCACGGTGATGAAATCGTAGCCGAAGAATACGCCGGTCACGCCCGGCACCGCGAAGATGCGCGAGGCGAGCGGCGAGGCTTCCGCTTCCGTCGCAGAGCGGAATTCCGCCGTTCCGGTTTCCAGCACCACCTTGCCCGGCAGGAACTTCAGGGTCGCCGGGTTCGGCGTGGCTTCGGTCTGAATGAACATCGTATCTCTCCGCATGCCGGAACATGCGCCGGCATTCTTTAGAATCTTTCAAAAGAAAATAGGCCGAATGTCATGCCAGTTCAAGGACGGAGTCGGCGCTTGCGCGGCTTATAGCACGAAAACATGATCGCACCATGCAGGATTTCCGGAACAGAATTCCGCGAAGGCCTGGCGATCAGCAGAGCGCGTCGATTTCCTCATCCGAAAGCGTGTCGGGCAGGACGGTGACCGGGATCGGGAAGGTGGCGCTGCGGCCGGCGATCGAGGCCACCAGCGGGCCGGGCCCTTCCTTGGCGGAGCTTGCGGCCAGAACGAGGATGGCGATGTCGCGGTCGTCCTCGATCAGCTTGTTGATCTCCTCGGTGGCGCTTCCCTCGCGGATGACGATCTCCGGCTCGATGCCGATCGTCTCGCGCACCTTCTGCGCCGCCTTGGCGACGATCGATTCCGCCTCCTCGCGCGCTTCGGCGCGCATGATCTCCTCGACCCCCAGCCATTGCTGGAAGTCGCCCTCCGGGATGACGAAGAGCAGGACGAGACCGCCGGTGGAGTTCTTCGCCCGGCGCCCTGCGTAATGCACAGCGCGCTCGCATTCGGGCGTATTGTCGATCACCGCCATGAATTTGCGGCGGTGACCCTCAAGCCGTGAAAGACGTTTTGATACCATGGCGCGGACTTTGCCACCGCGCCCCCCGCTTCGCAAGCCCCCTCCCCGACACGGCTGAGAAGGCCTCGAAACGGCAGGCGCAAGGCGCTCAGATCACAGGAAGCCGACGATGTCGCGGACTTCCTTCATGGTGACTTCGGCGCGGGCATTGGCGCGCTCGGCGCCGTCCTTCAGGATCGCGTCGATATGCGCCGTGTCGTCCATCAGCCGGCGCATTTCCCCGGTGATCGGCGACAGCACCTCGACGGCGAGATCGGCCAGCGCCGGCTTGAAGGCGGAGAACTGCTGGCCGCCGAAGTCGGCAAGCACGTCGGCCTTGGACTTGTCGGAGAGCGCCGCATAGATGCCGACGAGGTTGTCGGCTTCCGGGCGTCCGGCAAGACCCGCAGTCTCGCTCGGCAGGCCGTCGGCATCGGTCTTGGCCTTGCGGACCTTCTTGGCGATCGTGTCGGCATCGTCCATCAGGTTGATGCGCGAAAGGTCCGAGGCGTCCGATTTCGACATCTTCTTCGTGCCGTCGCGCAGGCTCATGACGCGCGGCGCCGGGCCGTCGATCAGCGGCTCGACCATCGGGAAATAGGCATGCACCGGCTCGTCGCCGACCTTGATGTCGATGCCCTTGCCGATGGCGCGGATCTTAGCCGCAAAATCGAGGTTGAACTTCTGGGCGATGTCACGGGTCAGTTCCAGATGCTGCTTCTGGTCGTCGCCGACCGGCACATGGGTGGCGCGGTAGAGCAGAATGTCGGCGGCCATCAGCGACGGATAGGCGTAAAGGCCGAGCGAAGCCTTCTCGGCATCCTTGCCGGCCTTGTCCTTGAACTGGGTCATGCGATTCATCCAGCCGATGCGGGCGACACAGTTGAAGATCCAGGCAAGCTCGGCATGGCCGGACACGGCGGACTGGTTGAAGACGATGTGCTTCGTCGGGTCGATGCCGGAGGCGATGAAGGCTGCGGCAATCGAGCGCGTCTGCTCCTTCAGGTCCTCATGCACGAGCTGCGCGGTCAGCGCATGCATGTCGACGACGCAGTAGATGCAGTCGTTGGTTGCCTGCAGGGCGACGAACTTGCGGATGGCGCCGAGATAATTGCCGAGATGGAGATTGCCGGTGGGCTGGACCCCGGAAAAGACGAGCGGCTGGAACTGGTTCATGTACGTCCTCGAAAGAGCTGGTGGAGGGCCTCGATTATCGTCATGCCGTGACCGCAAGATGTCGCCTGCGATGGGCTCGACATGCCGTAGGACAAAGGTTCCCGTGGTTGATGCTACTGGCGCGGGCTTATGCACAGATGAAAGCCGGCAATCAAGGGGATCGCCTAACTTTCCTTCGGCTCGATCAGGTCCCAGCGGTTGCCGTAGATGTCCTCGAACACCGCGACGCTGCCATAGGCCTCGTGTCGCGGCTCTTCCAGGAAGCGGACGCCACGCTCGCACAGGCGCCGGTGATCGGCGGCGAAGTCGCCGGTCTGCAGAAAGAAGCCCACCCTGCCGCCGGCCTGGTTGCCGACCGCCATGCGTTGGCGTTCGTCGACGGCTTCCGCC
The DNA here is from genome assembly GCF_052908375.1 of Rhizobium sp. PAMB 3174. Taxonomy (NCBI): domain Bacteria; kingdom Pseudomonadati; phylum Pseudomonadota; class Alphaproteobacteria; order Hyphomicrobiales; family Rhizobiaceae; genus Rhizobium; species Rhizobium sp. PAMB 3174. Next base: position 3,133,471 of record NZ_CM128608.1, read on the forward strand.
AGCAGCAGCGCCGCGCCGTCGGCGCCCGGGCGGATCACCACCCAGCGCTTGCCGTCCGGCAAGGCCGTATCTTCGACGCGTTCAAAGCCCAGGACGTCGCAGTAATAGGCCAGCGCTTGATCATAGTTGCGCACGACCAGCGTGATCAGCCCGAGCAGTCGCTTCATGGCTGGATGTCTCCGTCCGCCTTATCCGAAGCCGCGGGCTTGGCGCGGCCGCGCTTCAGGCTGCGGCGGATCATGCCGATATCCGCGCCGCCGATGGCGAAGACGATGACCAGATAGAGCACGAACGCGGCGGCGATCAGCGGCAACAGGACCGCCGCCTGCTCCAGCGACGTCGCATTGGATGCGAGGCTGGCGGAGAAATAGTTCGCACCATAGCGCGCGGCGGCGGCCATGATCACCGAGGCGATCATCATGCGGATGACCCGCGAGACGAGTGAGCGCTCGATCGTCAGATGCCCCCGCTTGCGCAGGGTGTAGAACAAGAGCACGACGGTCAGCCAGCCGGCCAGCGTCTCGGCGAGCGCGATGCCGCGTTCGGCGAGGATCGGGAACAGGCTGACGGACAGCACCGTATTGAAGACCACCGACATCATCGTGAAACGCATCGGCGTCTTCGTATCCTCGCGGGCGAAGAAGCCGGGGGTGAGCGCCTTGTTGAGGACGAAGCCCGGCAGGCCGAAGCCGAAGAGGGTGAGCACGGCGGCAACGGTTGCCGTGGCTTCCGGCCGGAAGGCGCCACGTTCGTAGACGAGGCGGATGATGTCCGGCGCCAGCGCGAAGATGCCGGCGGCGGCGGGCAGTGTCAGGAACAGCGCGAACTCGATCGACCGGTTCTGCAGGTTGTCCGCTTCCGCCTTGTGGCCACCCTTCAGCGCCCGCGCCAGCTCCGGCAGCAGGACGACGCCAACGGCGACGCCGACCACGCCGAGCGGCAGCTGGTAAATCCGGTCGGCATATTGCAGCGAGGCGATCGCGCCTTCCTTCAGCGAGGCGATGGCTTGGCCGATGATCAGGTTGATCTGCTGCACACCGCCCGTGACGGCCGCCGGAAAGGCGAGCAGCAGCAGCCGCTTCACTCCCGGCGTCAGGTGCGGACGGCGGAAACCGATGGACATGCCGGCAAAGCGCACGCCGATATAGAGAACGAGGATCTGCAGCACGCCCGCGACCAGCACCGCCCAGGCCAGATAATAGGCGATGGTGACGGCATCGGAGTCCATCCACAGGCCGTAGACCAGCGCGCCGATCATGGCGATGTTGAAGAAGATCGGCGCAATGGCGGCGGCGAAATAGTGATGCAGGGAATTCAGCATGCCCGACAGCATCGCCGTCAGCGACATGCAGGCGAGATAGGGAAACATGATGACGGCGAGCCGCACCGTCACGTCATACTTGTCGCCGGAAAAGCCTGGCGCGATGATCGTGCGCATCAGGAGCGGCATGGCGAGCTCCATCAGCACCGTCAGGCCGAGCAGCACGGTGAAGAGCACGCCGAAGACTTCCTCGGAGAAGCGCTTGGCGCCTTCCATGCCGCCCGCCTCGATCTCCTTGGCGAAGAGCGGCACGAAGGCGGCGTTGAACGCGCCCTCGGCAAACAGCCGGCGGAACAGGTTCGGGAACTTGAAGGCGGCCATGAAGGCTTCCGCCATCGGACCCGTGCCAAGGGCTGCCGCCATCAGCATTTCGCGGCCGAAGCCCATCAGGCGGCTGCCGAGCGTGCCGCCACCGACCGTGACGAATTTCTTGACGAGGCTCATCGTGCGGCCGGGCTCACGAGGCGCGCACCTTCGCCTTTTGGGCGGGCGTTGCGACCGGCGCCGGTGCGATGATGCCGTTCGGCATCTTGTCGCGCAGGTCGTCCTGCTGGCCGGCGAGAACCGCCTTCAGCCGGGCAACGATGTTCGACTGCCGATTGTCGCTGGTGATCTTGGCGCCGACGAGGTCGGTCACGTAGAAACTGTCGATGATCTTTTCCCCGAAGGTGGTGATGCGGGCCGAATGGATATCGAGCGACAGGTCAGACAGCACGGCGGCGATATCGGCCAGAAGACCGGTTCGGTCCAGGCACTCCACCTCGATGACGGTGAACTTGTTCGACAGACCGTTTGAAACAGTGACGTGCGGCGGAATTGTGAAGGCCTTGGGGCGCCTGCGGCTCTTCGCCTTGCTGGCGATCACTTCCGGCAGGCGCTTCTTTCCGGCCAGCACGCTTTCGATCAGCGCGCTGATCGCCGCGGCGCGGCGAAGCTCGTCCTCGTCATTGGTGAATTCGCGGTTGATGACGATGGTGTCGAGTGCGCGCCCGTCCGAGGTCGTGAAGATGTGCGCGTCGGCGATATTGGCGCCGGCCGCGGCGCAGGCGCCGGCGATGATCGTCAGCAGGCGCGGATGGTCGGGCGCCAGCACGGTGATTTCGGTGATCGCGTGGAAGGAATGGGTGCGCACCATGGTGGCGAGCACCTTGTTGGCCTTGCCGGCGTCGCGGATGAAATTCGCGTGGCGGATCTGGTCCTCCAGCGTCACCGACAGAAGATAGGGCTGGTAGTGGAGCTTGACGTAGGCCTTGCGCTCCTTCTCGCTCCAGCCTTCCAGCGCGCCCTGCAGCTTGTTGGCGGCGTGCGCGGCGCGTTCCTTGCGGGACACCTCGGAGAAGCCGCCGGCAATCAGCAGTTCGGTCTCGTAGTAGAGCGTGCGGATCAACTGGCCCTTCCAGCCGTTCCAGACCCCCGGCCCGACGGCGCGGATGTCGCAGACGGTCAGGATCATCAGAAGCTTGAGGCGTTCCAGCGACTGCACCTTCTCGGCAAAATCGACGATCGTCTTGCGGTCGCCGAGGTCGCGGGTCTGGGCGGTCATCGACATGACGAGATGCTCGTCGATCAGCCATGCCACGAGTTCGGTCTGCATCGGCGTCAGCCCGAGCCGCGGGCAAAGCTTGCGAGCCACCTTGGCGCCGGCGATCGAATGATCCTCCTTGCGGCCCTTGGCGATATCGTGCAGCAGCACGGCCGTGTAGAGAACCGTGCGGTCCTCAAGGCTGGCGATCACCTTGGTGGCGAGCGGATGGGCATCCTTCTCCAGCCCGCGCTCGATGCGCGAGAGCGCGTCGACGGTGCGCAGCAGGTGCTCGTCGACGGTGTAGTGATGATACATGTTGAACTGCATCATCGAGACGATCTTGCCGAAGTCGGGGATGAACTTGCCGAGCACGCCGGCCTCGTTCATGCGCCGCAGGATCAGCGCCGGATCCTTGCGCGAGGTCAGGATCGAGAGGAACAGGCGGTTGGCCTCCTCGTCCTCGCGCAGCTTGTTGTCGATCAGCTTCAGCGAGCGGGTGACGCCCTTCAGCGCGTCCGGGTGCAGTTCGAGGCCCTGGACGTCGGCCATGTGGAACAGGCGGATGATGTTGACCGGATCGCGCTTCAACACCTCGGGGTCGGCGAGCCCGATGCGGCCACGCTCCTGCACGAAATCGAGCGTGCCGGGGATCTTGCGGGCGCGCTTGGTAAAGCGCGTGAAGGCGCCCGTCAGGCCGGGAATGGACTTCGCCTGTTCGTCTTCGAGCGCCGCGCAGAAGATCCGCGTCAGGTCACCGACATCCTTGGCGACGAGGAAATAGTGCTTCATGAAGCGCTCAACGGCAGAAAGTCCGGGACGCGGCTGGTAGTCGAGATTTTCGGCAATCTCGCGCTGGACGTCGAAGGACAGCCGTTCCTCTTCCTTGCCGGTGAGGAAATGCAGGTGGCAGCGCACCGCCCAGAGGAAATCCTCCGACTTGTTGAACAGCTTCAATTCGGCGCGCGACAAGACGCCGAGCTTGACGAGGTCCTGCGTGTCGCGGACGTGGTAGTAGTATTTCGAGATCCAGTAGAGCGTGTGAAGGTCTCGGAGACCGCCCTTGCCTTCCTTGACGTTCGGCTCGACCAGATAGCGCGTGTCGCCGCTCTTGGAATGCCGGGCATCGCGCTCGGCGAGCTTGGCGGCGATGAATTCCGGCCCGGTATCGTGGGCGACTTCGTTTTCGAAGCGGCTTTCGAGTTCGCTGACCAGCACCGGCGCGCCGCAGAGATAGCGCACTTCGAGGACGGCGGTGCGGATCGTCATGTCGCTCTTCGACAGCGAGATGCACTCGTTGATCGTGCGCGTCGCGTGGCCGACGGTGAAGCCCATGTCCCAGAGGATGTAGAGGATGTATTCGACGACCTGCTTCATCCACGGCTTCTGGCTCGCAGGAAACAGGAAGAGAAGGTCGATGTCGGAGCCGGGCGCCAGCGTACCGCGGCCATAGCCGCCGACGGCGCAGACCGCCATCGCGTCCTTCTTCTCGTCATGCACGTGGGTCAGCACGAATTCGTAGAGGATCGAGATCAGGTTGTCCTGCAGCCAGGAAATCCGCCTGGCGCAGGCGAGTCCGCCGCCATCCTCGAACAGCAGTTCACGGGCCTTTTCACGGCCGGCCTGGCTGGCCTTGCGCAGCTCGGTGAGCAGCGCCATGCGCATCGCGCCGGCATCGGACTTGTGCGCGGTGGCGATCTTGTTGCAGGCCGCCTTCAGGGCGTCCACGTCAAGAATGTTCGAAAGTTCGCTGTCGTTCCTGGCCATGGTTTGCCGGTCTTCGTTCTTTGTTTCGCTTCTGACCAGCCCGTTGCCGGAATGTCTCGCCTGCATTGGCCCTCAAACTCCCTGTCGCGCATCCGCGTCGCGACTATAGGTATCAAGGATTTCCAAGTCGTTTCTTCAAGGCATAGAGCGCGTCGAGCGCGTCACGCGGTGTCATATCGTCCGGATTGATCGCCTTCAAGGCCTCCTCGACGGCGGACGTCTTCGCTTTTGACTGCTCGTCGCGCCGGACCGCCACCTGGAAAAGCGGCAGGTCGTCGATCAACTGATGGGCAGGGTTCTTGCGGTCGGCGTCCTCCAGCATGGTCAGCACCTCTCGGGCCCGCGAGACGACGGCCGCCGGCAGCCCGGCGAGGCGGGCGACCTGGATGCCGTAGGAACGGTCCGCGGCTCCGGGGCCGACCTCGTGCAGGAAGATCACGTCGCCGTCCCATTCCTTCACCCGCATCGTCGCATTCGACAGCCGCCCGAGCTTTTCCGACAGCACCGTCAGCTCGTGGAAATGCGTGGCGAACAGGCCGCGGCAGCGATTGACCTCATGCAGGTGCTCGACCGCCGCCCAGGCGATCGACAGGCCGTCGAAGGTCGCCGTGCCGCGGCCGATCTCGTCGAGGATGACCAGCGAGCGGTCGGTCGCCTGGTTGAGGATCGCCGCCGTCTCGACCATCTCGACCATGAAGGTGGAACGTCCGCGGGCGAGATCGTCGGAGGCGCCGACGCGCGAGAACAGTCGGTCGACGACGCCGATCGAGGCGGAACCGGCCGGCACGAAGGAACCCATCTGGGCCATGACGGCGATCAGCGCGTTCTGGCGCAGGAAGGTCGATTTACCGCCCATGTTAGGGCCGGTCAGAAGCCAGATCGCGCCGAAATCGCCGCCGCTTTCCGGCGACAGGTCGCAATTGTTGGCCACGAAGGGATGCTCGGACTGGCGGCGCAATGCCTGCTCGACGACCGGATGGCGGCCGGCGACGATGGCGAACTCCTTCGAGCCGTCGACATGCGGCCGGCAATAGCCCTGCTCTTCGGCCAGCACGGCAAGAGCGGCCGCGACGTCGAGAACGGAAAGCGCCCGTGCGCCGGCCTTGATCGCCTCGGCCTGCGCCACGACGGCGGCCTTCATCCTGTCGAAGGCTTCGAGTTCGATCTCCAGCGCCCGGCCGGCGGCGTTCGCAATGCGGCTTTCGAGATCGGAGAGCTCCGTCGTCGTGAACCGCATGGCGCTCGCCATCGTCTGGCGGTGGATGAAGCGGCCCTTCGCCTCGTCGGTGCCGGTCATCGTCCCGGAATTGCCGGCGGTGACCTCGATGAAATAGCCGAGCACGTTGTTGTGCTTGATCTTCAGCGATTTGATGCCGGTCTCTTCCGCATATTGCAGCTGCAGGCCGGCGATCACGCGGCGGCTCTCGTCGCGCAGCGCGCGGACCTCGTCGAGTTCGGCATTGGCGCCGGCGCTCAGGAAGCCGCCGTCGCGCTTCAGGAGCGGCAGTTCGTCGGAAAGGGTCGCACCCAGCATGCTCTCTAGCTCGGTCGGCAGTGCCTTCAGCCCATCGAGCGCCGCCGAAAGCTCCTCCGTCAGCGGGAGGTCGGCGGCAAGGCGCAGGGCAATCGTGCGGGCGGCTTCAATGCCCTGGCGCACGGCGCCGAGATCACGCGGCCCGCCGCGGTCGAGCGCCAGGCGGGAGAGCGCGCGCGGCATGTCCGGCACGTGCTTCAGCGCCATACGGATATCGTCGGTCAAAGCCTGCCGGCCGAGCAGGTAGGAGATCGAATCGAGCCGCCGGTTGATCGCGTCGGGATCGGTCAGCGGCGACATCAGCCGTTCTGCGATCATGCGCGCGCCGCCGCCGGTGACGGTGCGGTCGATGGCTTTCAGGAGCGAGCCGTTGCGGTCGCCCGACAGCGTCTTCGCAAGCTCGAGATTGGCGCGGGTGGCCGGATCGATGAACAGCGTCGAGGCGGCGGCCTCCCGCTCCGGGATGCCGAGCGCCGGCCGTTCGGAGATCTGCGTCTTCTCGACATAGGCGACGGCAGCGGCAGCGGCAGCCATTTCGGCGCGCGAGAAACCGCCGAAGCCATCCAGCGTCTTGACGCCGAAATAGCGGGCGATGCGGCCTTCCGCCGTCGCGCTGTCGAACAGCACCGGCGGCTGCGGCACCGCGACCTTGCCGAGCACGTCGAACACCGAGCGAAGCTCCGGATCATGGAACAGCGTGTCGGGCAGGATCAGCTCGCGCGGATCGATGCGCAGGATATCGGCAAGCAGCCGCGCGGCATCGGTCTCGGCCAGCCGGAACACGCCCGTCGAAATGTCGATCCAGGCCAGCGCCATCTCGCCGCCCGCGCCGCGAATGCGGGTAAGCGCCATCAGGTAGTTCGATTCCGATGGCGACAGCAGCTTTTCTTCCGTCAGCGTGCCGGGCGTGACGAGGCGCACGACATCGCGGCGCACGACGGATTTCGACCCGCGCTTCTTGGCCTCTGCCGGATCTTCGACCTGCTCGCAGACGGCAACGCGGAACCCCTTGGAGATCAGCTTCTGCAGATAGTCGTCGGCAGCATGCACCGGCACGCCGCACATGGGAATGTCGACGCCCATATGCTGGCCGCGCTTGGTGAGCGTAATGCCGAGCGCGCGCGACGCCTCCTCCGCGTCCTGGAAGAACAGCTCGTAGAAATCGCCCATGCGGTAGAACAGCAGCGAGTCCGGATTGTTGGCCTTGATCTCGATATACTGTTCCATCATCGGCGTCGCCGATGCGCGGCTCTCGTCCGACACAAGAACCTCGGCCGACAATTTCTCAACTTCAGATATGCGGATGCCCGTCACGTTGTTCGCTTTAAAACAGAATTTGCGTTCTTGCGGGAAAAGTGGAGTGACATTAGCTTTGCCGGAAACGGGAAGACAATAACAAACCGCCCTAACCCGGTGGCTGCCCACAACAAGCTGGAGGAAACATGCCCGCAACCGACAAGGCCAATCGACCGATGTCCTCGATCACCGAGCAGGAGGCGCTCGATTTCCATTCGCAGGGCCGCCCCGGCAAGCTGGAAATCACGCCGACGAAGGCGATGGCGACACAGCGCGACCTGTCGCTCGCCTACTCGCCGGGCGTCGCCGTACCGGTGAAGGCGATCGCGGAAAATCCGGCAACCGCCTACGACTACACGACGCGCGGCAACATGGTGGCGGTCATCACCAACGGCACGGCCATTCTCGGCCTCGGCAATCTCGGCGCGCTCGCCGCCAAGCCGGTGATGGAAGGCAAGTCGGTTCTCTTCAAGCGCTTCGCCGACGTCGATTCCATCGACCTCGAGGTCGATACCGAGAACCCGGAGGAATTCATCAACTGCGTGCGCTTCCTCGGCCCCTCCTTCGGCGGCATCAACCTGGAGGACATCAAGGCGCCGGAGTGCTTCATCATCGAGCAGCGCCTGCGGGAAGTCATGGACATCCCCGTCTTCCACGACGACCAGCACGGCACCGCGATCATCGCTGCGGCCGGCCTCATCAATGCGATCGAACTGACCGGCCGAGACTTCAAGACCACCAGGCTGGTCTGCAACGGCGCGGGTGCCGCGGCGATCGCCTGCGTCGAGCTCATCAAGTCGATGGGCTTCAACCCGGCCAATGTCATCCTCTGCGACACCAAGGGCGTGATCTACCAGGGCCGCGAAGAGGGCATGAACCAGTGGAAGTCGGCGCATGCGGTCAAGACCGACCGGCGCACGCTGGCGGAAGCCATGGAAGGCGCCGACGTGGTGTTAGGCCTGTCGCAGAAGGGCGCGTTCACCGCCGACATGATCCGCTCGATGGCCCCGAAGCCGATCATTTTCGCCATGGCCAATCCGGATCCGGAAATCACGCCGGAAGAGGTCGCCCGCATCCGCGACGACGCGATCATGGCGACCGGCCGCTCGGACTATCCCAACCAGGTCAACAACGTCCTCGGCTTCCCCTACATCTTCCGCGGCGCGCTCGATGTCAGGGCCTCGACGATCAACGACCACATGAAGATCGCCGCCGCCCAGGCGATCGCCGAGCTTGCCCGTGAGGACGTGCCGGACGATGTCGCCGCCGCCTATCAGGGCAGCCGTCCGCGCTTCGGCTCGCAATACATCATCCCCGTCCCCTTCGACCCGCGCCTGATCTCGACCATCCCCGTGGCTGTCGCCAAGGCAGCGATGGAATCCGGCGTCGCCGGCCGTGAGATCACCGATCTCGAAGCCTATGCCCAGGAACTGTCGGCGCGGCGCAATCCGATCGCCTCGACGCTGCAGTCGCTCTACGAGCGGGTCAAGCGCCGGCCGAAGCGCGTCGTCTTCGCCGAGGGCGAGGAAGAGCAGGTCATGCGCGCCGCCGTCTCCTACGCCAACCAGGAACTCGGCACCGCCATCCTGCTCGGCCGCGATGAGCAGATGCGCGAGACGGCCGAAAAGGCCGGCATCGAGCTCAACCGCGCAGGGATCGAGATCGTCAACGCCCGCCTCTCGGATCGGGTCGAGGCCTATACCGAATATCTCTACCAGCGCCTGCAGCGCCAGGGCTTCCTGCACCGCGACTGCCAGCGGCTGATCAACAACGACCGCAACCACTTCGCCTCGTGCATGGTGGCGCTCGGCGATGCCGACGCGATGGTTACCGGCACGACGCGCAACTACTACACGGCCTTCGAGGATGTCCGCCGCTGCATCGACCCTAAGCCCGGCCACCGGGTGATCGGCGTCAGCGTCGCCGTCTGCCGCGGCCGCACGGTCTTCGTCGCCGATACGGCCGTCCACGACATGCCGACCTCGGAGGAGCTTGCCGACATCGCCATCGAGGCCGCCAACATGGCGCGCCGCATGGGCTACACCCCGCGCGTCGCCTTCCTCGCCTATTCGACCTTCGGCCATCCGACCGGCGAGCGTGCCGAACGGGTGCGCGAGGCGGTCAAGCTTCTCGACAAGCGTCGCGTCGATTTCGAATATGACGGGGAAATGGCCGCCGACGTCGCGCTCAATCCGCGCATCCAGGAGCAGTATCCATTCTGCCGCCTGTCCGGCACCGCCAACGTCCTGATCATGCCGGCGTTCCACTCGGCGTCGATCTCGACCAAGATGCTGCAGGAACTCGGCGGCTCGACCGTCATCGGCCCGATCCTCACCGGCCTCGACAAGTCGGTGCAGATCACCTCCATGGGCGCCAAGGACTCCGACATCGTCAACATGGCGGCGATCGCGGCCTATACGTCCGGGACCTGAGACATTCGTCCCTGATCCGGAATGCGAAGGGGAGGCCCAGCGCCTCCCCTTTTTCGTTGCGCCGCCGTCAGCCTCGGCCCAGCCGACGCAGACGGTAAACGCTCTGTCGAACATTCAGCGGGCTGCCAGAGCGCGCGTGAGGGTCTATCTTCCGACCAGCAAACGAGACCGAAGGATGTGATGACCATGCCGCAGCTGATCGATGGCAAATGGGTGAACGACGACGTTGCCGCCAATGAAATGAAGAATGGCAGCTTCCACCGCGAGCCGACGAAGTTCCGCAACTGGATCACCGCCGACGGCGCTTCCGGTCCGGATGGGCAGCTCGGCCTTATCGCCGAGCCCGGCCGCTACCAGCTGTTCGTCTCCTATCTCTGCCCCTGGGCGTCGCGCACGCTGATGATGCGCAGCCTGAAGGGCCTGAAGGACATTATCCGCCTTTCCGTCGCCGAGCCGCGCATCGGCGACAATGGCTGGGAATTCACCGAACCGCAGGACGCAGGCCCGACATTGCAACCGATCCGTTTCCTGCATCAGCTCTACACGGCCAGCGACCAACACTATTCGGGCAAGGTTTCGGTTCCGGTCCTCTGGGACCGCAAGAACGGCGTGATCGTCAACAACGAATCCGCGGACATCATCCGCATTCTCAACACCGCCTTCGACGGGATGACCGGCGACCGCCAGGATTTCTATCCGGAACCGCTCCGCCCCGAGATCGACCGCTGGAACGCGCTGATCTACGACACGCTGAACAACGGCGTCTACCGGGCGGGCTTTGCGAAGACGCAGGCCGCCTACGAGGCCGCTGTCAGGGATGTGTTCGGGACGCTCGACACGCTGGAGGCCCATCTCGGCAAGAATCGCTACGTCGCCGGAGAATGGCTGACGGAAGCCGATATCCGGCTGTTCGTAACCCTGATCCGCTTCGACGCCGCCTATCACGGCGCCTTCAAGTGCAACATCCGCCGGCTGGCCGATTATCCTGCCCTTTCGGGATATGTGCGGGAAATCTATCAGTGGCCCGGCGTCGCCGAAACCGTGCGGGTCGATCACATCAAGGCCGGCTACTACGGCATCCGCCACATCAATCCGACCGGCATCGTGCCGCTCGGACCGCAGCAGTCCTTCGACGGACCGCATGGACGGGACGCACTGGTCGGGAACGGCATCTGGCGGCACGCGCCAAAGGCCGCGTAACGGTTCGTCTTAGCTGGCGAAGCGGCCGGCGTCGGCGCCGTAATAGTTGATGTAGCGATCGGAGATCGAGGAAATCGGCAGAACGATCAGCACGTCGGTGGTGTTGAACGCCTGGTCGACGACGGCGCCGGAACCGGTCATGGCACCGAGCCGCAGATAGCCCTTGATCAGCGGCGGCAGCGCCATCATCGCCCGGCGGGCATTGACGGCTTCCGCCGGCATCAGGTCCATGTCGCGCTTCAAATGCGGCAGGGCCTCGACATGCCATTCGCCGGTGGCGCTGACATTGTGATGCAGGAAGGAGAGCGCCAGTGCATGCGCCTCCGGATGGACGCCCGGGAACGAGGCGCAGCCGAACATCGCGTCGACGCCGTAACGCAGCGCATAGGCCCAGTTGCCCTGCCACAGAAGCTCGACGGTGCGCTTGGTGCGGTAGGCCGGCAGCACGCAGGAGCGGCCGAGCTCCATGAAACGCTTGCCCGGATGGTGGGCGATCAGCCCGTCGACATCGAATTCGGAGGCCGAATAGAAGCCGCCATGGGCTTCTGCTACTTCCTGGCGCATCAGCCGGTAAGTGCCGACGATCTGGTCTTCGGTATCGCCTTCGAGCGAGCGGTCGAGCACCAGCAGATGGTCGCAGATCAGGTCGAAGGCATCGAAGTCGCGCTTGCGGCGTTCTGCCTCGGGGTCGAGCTTCGCCCGCATTTCCTCCACGAAGACCCGGTAGCGCACGGCCTGGGCAGCGTCGATTTCGGACGCCGTGCGGGCGAGCCGCGTTTCCAGGCTGCCGATGCGTCCGAGCAGCTTCGCATCAGAGCCGGGACGGACGATGGATGCCCGTTCCGCGATGAGATCGAGACCAGGCCGGTCGGCAACATTGGTTGTCATTGCGAATCGCCTTGTGTTCGCCTGAAAAGTTCGAGCGCGCTTAAATCATGGATGTACTACAGCAGCATGACAACCCTGTGAAGCGGCGGGTCAGGCTTTGCGCGCGGCCGGCTTTGCCTTGGACAGCGCTGCGATCTCGGCCAGCAGCCCCGCCGGATCGAGCGGCTTCGTCAGCACGCGGTTGGCGCCGGCAATCAGCGCCTGGCGGTGGATGTCGTCGCGCTTGTCGCCGGTGAGCACGATGATCGGCATCGGATCGGAGCCGAGGCCCAGTTCGCGCTCGCGGATCTTAGGCAGGATCTCCAGACCATGTCCGCCGGGCATGTGAAGGTCGGTGACGATCATGTCCGGGCGGTCGGCATCATCACCGCAAAGCGCGGTCATCATGGCCTCGAAATCGCCGCAGACATCGACCGTATGGCCGGACTTCTCGAGCACGGCGCGCACCAGCATGACGTTGACCGGATCGTCCTCGCCGAGCAGCACCTTCAGGCCACTGCCCGCCGGTGCCGACATCTTCGGCAGGTTGAACTCGTATTTGCGGGCGTTGTCGTTGATCGCTTCGCGCCGCTCGACGCCGCGCATGCGGCCCAGGAGCACGTCGATCAGCGACTGTTCGCGCAGCGGCCGGATGAGCCAGGCGTCGAACGCGCCGAAGCCGGCGGCATTGCGCTCCTCCGGATTGACGAGCAGGATCCTGCGCGGCGACTGGCCGTTCTCGTGCAGATGTTGCGGCATCCGCGCATTGAAGGCGTCGGCAAGCCGGTTGTCGACGATGACGTCGGTGAAGGCGCGACCGCCGCTGATGATCTCCATCGCGGCATCGATGCCGGCGGCACTGGAGCAGGAGCCGCCCAGCGTCGTGATCGTCGCGGCAAGCGCGGTCTCGGCAGGGCCCTTCGGCGCGATGATCAGCACGCTCGTTTCGGCCAGCGCCTTGCGGCGGGCGACCACCACGTCCTCGCGCTCCTCGGACCGGATCGGGAACAGGATGCGGAAGGTCGATCCCTTGCCCTTGATGCTGGCGACCTTCAGATCGCCGCCGAAGGCCTTCATGATGCGCAGCGATATCGCCAGGCCGAGGCCGGATCCGGCGCTCTTTTCCTCGCTGTTGCCGGCCTGTTCGAATTCGCCGAACACGCGGCGCTCCTCGTCCTCGGTCATGCCCGGCCCGGTGTCGATCACCGAAATGACGGCCATGTCGCCCTCGCGGCTCGCGCGGATCTGCACACCACCCTTGACGGTGAACTTCACCGCATTGCCGATGACATTGTAGAGCACCTGCTGCAGGCGGGCCTCGTCGCATTCGAGAATGGCGGGAACGTCGGCCGCAATCGAGGTGGCAATCTCGATGCCCTTGTCATGGGCGCGGTGCGACAGCATTTCGGAGACGCCTTCGACCAGCTTGCGCAGCGCCACCGGCTTCTGCCTCAGCTCGAAGCGGCCGGCCTCCATGGCGGAGAAGTCGAGCAGGTCCTCCACCAGCTTGACCAGCGTGTCGCCGGACTGGCGGATGCCTTCGAGATAGTTGCGCTGGGCCGGCGTCAGCGGCGCTTCCTCCAGAAGCTGGCTCATGCCGATGATGCCCGACAGCGGCGTGCGGATTTCATGGCTGACGGTCGCCAGCAGGCGCGACTTGGCGGCATTCGACTGTTCCGCCTTCAGCCGCGCCTCTTCCTGCGCCCGCATCAGCCGGCGTTCGTCGGTAACGTCGCGGCCGACGCTGCTGATGATCAGCTGCCCGCTTGACGGGTCACGCACGGTAATGTCGTGCCAGATGAAGAGACGCTTGCCGGCGGGACCGGTGATTTCGACCTCGAAGCGGTTGGGCACCGTCGAGGGGTTGAAGATCAGGCCGAGCTCGCGGCAGGTCTTTCCCTCGGGCTCATCGCAATCGGTCAGGCGGCGGAAGGTCTGGTTGGCGTCGATGATGCGCCGGTCGGAATCGCGGCTGAGCGCGATGTCGCCAAGGTCGTCATGGATCGCGGCCAAGCGGACGCTGCGTTCGGCGTCCGCCCAGGAGCGATCGTGATCGGCCTCCTCGACCAGCCGCGACAGCTCGTCGGTTGCCGTATCCTCCTTGGCCGTGCCGTAGTCGACGGGCGCCAGCGCCAGCTGGACGATGATGAAGACGATGCCAGCGGTCATGATGCCGAGCACCATCCAGCCGGCCGGGCCGCCGGCCGCGCTGAACAGCAGCGCCACCGCTGCCAGTCCGCCGCCACCGAGCCAGATACGAAGAAGCAGGCGGGCCATGCTGCCACCATTCTGTTTCGACGCGGGCTTCGGATCAGTCATCATGGCAGGCCTTACCTCCACGCCAGCCGACGCCTCCGTTGCTTCGGATTTCGAAGAGACGGACAGGATATCCTTATCGGTTCTCAGGCTGCGCGCAAATTCACTCATGCAACCTGAGTAGCATACACTTCTTCCGAATCGTTTTGTCGAAACACTAAATTTTTAGGGTTTTTGCGCTTTGGAACCGAGGAATTCATCGATGACGACGAGCACCGCGCCGATGGTGATGAAGCTGTCGGCGAGGTTGAAAACGGCAAACGACCACGTCGATGTGTGAAACAGAACATAGTCGATCACGTGGCCGTAGAGGAAGCGGTCGAAGAGATTGCCGAGCGCCCCGGCGATGATCATGGCGAAGCCGACATGGGCGAAATGCCGGTCGGGCTCGGTCCGTCGCCAGAGCCAGATGACGAAGGCGACGATGGCAAGCCGCATGCCGACGATGAACCAGCCTTCCATGCCCGACAGCATCGAAAAGGCGACGCCGAGATTGTAGGTGCGGTAGAGCGCCAGCATGGGCATGACCGGCACGGCCTGTTGGAACGGCAGGTAATGGTCGACGGCGATCTTGACCGCCTGGTCTGCGGCGACCGCCAGCACGATGAAGAGAACGATCGCGACGGGATTGCGCAGGAAGCCGGATGTCTGCGTCATGCGCCGCCGTCCAGCGTCAGGAGGTGGCGACGGGCTTCGAACAGCATGACGGCGGTGGCGACGGCGAGATTAAGGCTGTCGGCCCTGCCCTGCTGCGGAATGCGGGCGAGCGCGTCGGCCTCTCTTGCCAGCTCGTCCGGCAGGCCGGACTGCTCGTTGCCCATCAACAGGACGACCGGCTTCTTGCGATAGTCGATGGTCCGGTAGTCGACCGCCCCGGCGAGATGCGTGGCGACCACGCTGACGCCCGCCGTCTTCTTCCAGGCGATGAATTCGTCCACTGTTGCGCGGATCAGCGGCATGGCGAAGACCGAGCCCATGGTGGCGCGAACCGTCTCCATCGAGAACGGGTCGGTCGTCTCGCCGACCAAGATGACGCCCGAGGCGCCAGAAGCATCGGCCGTGCGGATGATGGTGCCGAGATTGCCGGGATCGCGCACCCGATCGAGCGCCACCCAGGTCTCTCCGGCCTGCGGCTTCACCCTGGCCAGCGGCAGCCAGCGCTGCTCGAAGACGCCGGCGACCATCTGCGGATTGTCGCGCCGGGTGATGGAGGACATGACCTTTTCCGAGACTTCCAGCACCAGCCCGCCGGTCGCGACCGTCTTTGCCGCCACCTGCTCGACCGCCGGCTTGCCCTTGGCCGCCTTCGCATAGACCAGCGTGCGGATGGTCCAGCCGAGTTCGATCGCGTCGATGATCAGCTTCAGGCCTTCGGCGAGGAAGGTCTTCGTCGCGTCGCGCTCCTTCTTCTGGGCGAGCGCCTTGATGTCCTTGACGATCGGATTGGAAAGGCTGGTGACTTCCTTGACCTGGCCGACGCGGCGGCGGTCGTGATCGTGGTTCATGGTCATTTCGGCACCCAGCGGCTGAAGAGTGAGGTCGAAAGGGCACGGCCCTGCGATTTGCCGTCGAGGCCCGCCTCGCGGATGACGAGCTCGCCCGATTCCACCACGCCGCCCCTGCCGCGCATGGTTTCGCGCATCAGTTCATGCATGGAATAGAAGCTCGCCCGGATGGAGTAGGCCGTCAGCACCAGGCCGATCGCCTTCGGCGCCAGGATTTCGCGGCAGCCGGCCAGCATGTGTGGCAAATGGTCGAACAGGTGCCAGACCTCGCCCGCCGGGCCGCGGCCGAATTTCGGCGGATCGGTCAGGATGATGTCATAGCGGTTGCCGCGCCGTCCCTCGCGCTCGACAAACTTCATGGCGTCCTCGCAGATCCAGCGGATCGGTAACCTGTCCATGCGCGAGAGCGCCTGGTTTTCGCGTGCCCAGCCGATCGCCTTCTTCGAGGCGTCGACATGGGTGACTTCGGCGCCGGCGGAGGCGGCGACCAGCGAGGCGACGCCCGTATAGCCGAACAGGTTCAGGACCTTGACCGGCCGCTTGGCGGCCTCGATCGCATCCTTCATCCACGACCAGTGGGCGATCTGCTCGGGGAACACGCCGACATGGCGGAAGGACGTGAAGCGGCCAAGGAAATCGACGTCCAGCACCTTCAGCGGCCAGGTTTCGCCGAGCGCCTCGCGCGGAAAACGCCAGCGACCCATGCCGTCCTCATCGGTATCGCCGGTGAAAATGGCATCGGCGTTCTCCCAGACATGCGCAGGCAATGCCGGCGGCCACAGCGCCTGCGCCTCCGGGCGCACGATGCGGTAGGGGCCGTATTGTTCCAGCTTCAGCCCGTAGCCGCTGTCGATCAGGTGGAAGTCGCCGGACGCGGCGCTTTCTAGGATGACCGGCAGGCGTTCGGCCGGGCGCTCGCCCGAAAGAAGCGGCAGGCGCTCGACGGTCACCGTCTCCTTCTGCTCGGAACGCGGGCTTTCGGCAACATTTGCCCTGGCCGCCTGCGGCCGGTCCGCAGCGCGCTCGCGCTTCGGCTTCGGCGGCTTTCCGCCCGGGTTCTTCGTGCCGGCGCCCTTGGCAAAGGGCTTGCCACCGTCGGTCCTGCGCTGCCTGTTCTTCACGTCACCTGTCTCTCCGGACCATCCGGCCCGTGGCTGTTGCTTTCGTTCGTCAATATAGGGAAGCCGTACATAAGGGAAGGCGCAAGAGGTTTCCAGCGCCGGGACCATCCGTCAGACGAGAAAGGTGCCGCCCCGTGCCGGCAGAGCGGGCACGTCGATGTGGTCGGGGCCGAGGCCGGCGCGGGCCCGTTCGATCATCATCTCGTAGGCGCGCTCCAGATGCCGGGCAAAGCGCTCGGTATCGAAGAGCGGCGCGCTCACCCGGCTTACCGCAAGCCGCGCACGGACAGCGGCCAGGCGTTCCCGGTCACCGGCCAGCGCCACGGCGAGATCGGCGAACCCGGCAGCGTCGTCGGCCACCAGGTCCGGAAGCCCGACGGCTGTCAGCAGGCTTTCGGAGACCCGCGAGGCGAAACTGCCTCCCTTGAAGGTCACCAGCGGCGTGCCGGCCCAGAGGATGTCGGAAGTCGTCGTATGGCCGTTGCAGGGATAGGCATCGAGCGCGAGGTCCACGGCGGCGATGCGCGACAGGTAGCTGTCATACGCTTCGCCGGAAAAGAAGATCAGCCGCTCGGCGGCCACGCCACGACTGGCGAACACCTTCGCCAGATTTTCCCGCGGCAGGCCTTTCCGGCACAGCAGGCAGAAGACGGAATCCGGGACGCGGCGCAAAATATCCGCCCAGAGGTCCAGCGTGGTCATGGTGATCTTGGCCGGCGAGTTGAACGAGCCGAACACCAGCCTGTCGTTCGGCAGTCCGAGATCGTCGCGCGTGAGGGCCAGCGGCTTCGGGCGGTTGCGGCTGCCATTCGCCTGGTATGTCTCAGGCAGGCGGCACAGGCGCTCGGTGTAAAAGGGCTTGCTCGTGTCCGGCGTGACGATCGGATCGGTGATGGCATAATCGACGTCCATGCCGGTCAGCGATCCCGGATAGCCGAGATAGGTCACCTTCACCGGGGCGTCGGAGCGGTTCAAGATGCCGAGCCGGGCGCCGGTGGTAAAGCCCTTCAGGTCGACGAGAATGTTGATCCCGTGCGCCGCGATGCACTGGGCCGCCTCGGCATCCGTCATGGCGCGCACTGGCACCACCGCATCGCGCATCCATACCGGCCAGCGCCTCTGGTAGTCCGCGTCTGCCGCGTCGGTGTAGCAGAACAGCGTGATCTCGAAGCGCTCGCGGTCATGCGCCTGCATGACCTCCTCGAACAGGATCATCGTCGCATGCCAATGGAAGTCGTTGGAGAGATAACCGATCCTGATCTTTTCGCCGGCCTTCGAAGGCGTCCGCCTTCGCGCAGGAATATCCTGCGGCTCGATGCGGTGCAGGCCCAGCGTATCGTAGGACGGCAGCCCGTGGACGCGTTCGTCGTCGGTGCGCATCAGCCGCGACCAGGCCAGTTCGTTGCGGCAGAGCGCTTCCGCCGCCGCATCGTTGCGGCTCTGGAGCGCACTGAATTCCGCCGTCGCGTCCAGGTCCGCGACATTGATCGCCCGCGCATAGCGCAGGCTGTTCAAGGGCAGGCTCTGCGGCCGCGTGCGGCAGGCTTCGGCAAGGAACAGATAGAAGCGGTCGGCATCCCCGATCGCCGTCTCGAAATCGGCGAGAAGGGCAAAATGCTGCGGATTGGCGAGGTCGAGATCGGCGATGAAGCTCTCGGCCTCGGCGAGCGCGCCGGCGAGCTTGCAGGCCATGGCAAGCCGGTAAAGGAAGGCCGGATCGCCGCGATGAAGACGCGCGGCGTCCGCGGCGATTGCGGCAGTCCGGGCATGCTGCCCCTCGTCCGCAAACAGGTTGACGGCAAACTGCAGGAAGAGCGCCCGCTTGTCGGCGATCGCCGCCGCAGCGCTGACAAATGCCTCCGCGGCCGCGACCTTCCGCCCGAGCTTCAGATTGCTGTTGGCGAGAATAACCAGAAGGTTCTGCCGCGTCTTGACGTCGGCACGCGCGAGCGCTCCCTCGGCCGCCTCTACCGCGTCCGCAAAGCGGCCGGCCTGATAGGCGGCGAGCGCAGTCGCCATGCCGGATGGAGCCTGTTTCATCGCGTATTTCGATCCGAGCTTTGCATCATGCCCCCTGGACTAGTTAAAGGTCGCGACCGTCACCGCGCAAGTTTCGGCACATCGATGTGGTCCGGCGGCAACCCCGCACGGGCGCGCTCCATCATCATCTCATAGCCGCGCTCCAGATGCCGGGTGAAGCGATCGGTATCGAAGAGCGGGGCCGTCGGACGGTTGGCCGCAATCCGCTCGCGGATCGTCGTCAGGCGCGCCGTATCACCCGCCAGCGCCACAGCCAGATCACAAAAGCCCGCCGCGTCTTTCGCTATCAGCTCCGGCAGACCGATCGCCTCAAGCAGGCTTTCCGAGACCCGCGAAGCGAAGCTCCTGCCCTTGAACGTCACCAGCGGCGTTCCGGCCCAGAGGATATCGGACGTCGTCGTGTGGCCATTATAGGGATGCGTGTCGAGCGCCAGGTCAACAGCGGCGATGCGGCCGAGATAGGCTTCGTACGCAACGTTCGCGAAGAAGATCAGCCGATCTTGGCCAATACCCTCGCGCCCGAAGGCATCGGCAATGTAACCCCGCGCCAACGGATCGTTGCAGAGCATATAGAGCAGCGAATCCGGCACGCGCCGCAGGATGTCCGCCCAGAGCCGCAGCGTCGCATGGGTGATCTTGTGGACCGCGTTGAACGACCCGAAAGCGAACCGGTCCGCCGGCAATCCCAGTTCGGCGCGTGTGACGGAAGCAGGTCGTGGCCGGTTGCGGCTGCAGTTCGACTGGTAGGTGTCCGGCAGGCGGCACAGCTTCTCCCGATAGACGGACCGGCTTTCGTCCGGCGTCACGACAGGGTCGGTGATCGCATAGTCGACGTCCATTCCTGTCAGCGGTCCGGGATAGCCGAGATAGGTCGCCTTCACGGGCGCGTCGGAGCGGTTGAGAATGCCGAGCCGGGCGCCAAGCGTGAAACCCTTGAGATCGACGAGAATGTCGGTGCCCTCGCGATCGATCAAAGCCGCCGCCTCCGCGTCGCCCAGGTCCCGGACGGAAACCACCTCGTCGCGCAGCACCGCCGGCCAGCGTTCCTGATAGCGGGCGGCCTCCTTGCCCGTATGGCAGAACAGCCGGATATCGAAGCGTTCGCGGTCGTGGCCGAGCAGCACCTCCTCGAACAGGCGCATGGTCGCGTGACCGAAAAAGTCGTTGGAGAGGTAGCCGACGCGGATCTTTTCGCCGACGGCGGACGGCTGCCGGCGATTGCGCGGAATGTCGTCCGGATCGGTCCGGTGCATGACCAGCGTGTCGTAAGACGGCCGCGCATGCGCGCGCTCGTCGTCGGTCCGCGTCAGGCGGATCAGCGCCAGCTCGTATTCCCGAAACGCGCGGGCGCGCGGTCCGTCGCCCGTCGCGACCGCATCGAATTCATCGAGGGCCGCAAAGTCGCATATCGCCCTCGCCCGTGCATAGCGCACGCTGTTGAGCGGAATGTTGTCCGGCCGCGGCCGGCAGGCGCCGTTCAGGAACCGGTAGAAGCCGGCCGGATCGCCGAGCGCCTGCTCGAACTCGCCGAGCAGCATGAACTGCTGCGGCTTTTCGAGATCCAGGTCGGCGATGAAGGGCGCGGCGTCGGCCAGCCGTCCCGCGTGCTTCAGCGCCGAGGCGAGCTTGGCGAGCAGCGGCTTGTCGTCACGGTTCGCCGCCCCGACCTCGGCGGCAATCGCCGCCATCGCCTCGAACCGTCCCTCGTCGAAGAACAGATTGGCGGCGAACTTCAGGAATTCGGCGCGCTTGTCGGGAAGAATCTCGGCCGCCCGTACGAAGGCATCGGCGGCGGCCTGCCGGCGGCCGAGCTTCAGGCTGGCATTGGCGAGGATGACGAGGAGCATCGGCCGGGCGTTCGCACCGGCGGATTGAAGAGCCGCACCCGCCGCATCGGCCGCGCCGGCAAAATCGCCCGCGCGGTAGTCAGCCAGCGCCTTAGCCGCCATCGGCGGATTGTCCGTCATATCACCGCATGCCTCTTGCCACGGCGGCAAGGTCTAGCGGCCGACACTTGCGTGAACCTGCTCGATACGTCATAAGGAATGAAGGGTGGAGCCGGTCAGTTGCCCGGCAGGGACAGGGACTGGCCCGCGAGCGATTCCGCCCGCGCCTTGTGCTGGCCGGCTTCGGCCTGCCATTTGACGGCCTCGCGTGCCTCGCGGCGGGCGCGCTTGCGGTGCTTGCCCTGGCTGACCCAGGTCGCGGCCGATCCGACGATCATGCCGAGGATCAGGGCGCAGAAGAGGAAGACGAACAGCGGTGCGCTGACGGACAGGACCTGGTCGGACGGGCGGAAGGGGTTGAGCGCCAGCGTCACGCTGTCACGATTGGCAACGGAGAGCAGGATCAAGACGATGCCGAGCGGCACCAGGACGATGATGTTGATCAGCTTTCGCGTCATTCGGCATTCTCCTCGCCAGTGTCGGCACAGACTGGCATGCATTTCCGGCAAAATATGGGGCGAAGCGACCGTTCCGCAAGACCATCATGCGGATTTTGCCGTCTCGCGCCCTGCCGGATCAATCCTCGTCTTCGTCGTCCTCGTCGTCATCCAGCATGCCGTCGGCATTCAGGCGTTCACGCAGTTCCTTGCCGGTCTTGAAGAAGGGAACCCACTTTTCCTCGACGAAAACGCTTTCGCCGGTGCGCGGGTTGCGACCGGAGCGGGACGGACGATTCTTGACGGAAAACGCACCGAAGCCACGCAGTTCGACCCGGTTGCCGGCCGCCAGCGCATCAGTAATTTCGTCCAGCACGGCGTTGACGATATTTTCCACGTCGCGGTGATAAAGGTGCGGATTGCGCGCGGCAACGATCTGCACCAACTCGGATTTGATCACGACTTCCCCCGTTTCAAAATTCTTATTTGGCCACTCAAGGCCGCCAGTACGACGTCAACCCGTCAACCAGCAAGTGTTCTCCGGCACCAGCCGGCAATTTGTCACGTCCGGCTAAGTCACCATAACCAAGCAAATTAATCAATGTGGAAAGTGCTCTGGGCAGCGTGAAGCCGGAAATGCCCTCACTCGCCTGCCAGTCGACCATCGGCAGGTCCGAAGACACGCCTCTGGTCTCAAGATAAGCGCGGATTTCCTCGTCGCCGCCGAGTTCGTCGACCAGCTTCAGCTTCAGCGCCTGGCGGCCGGAAAAGATGCGTCCGTCGGCAAGGGTCACGGCCTCGTCATGCGAGAAGCCGCGCCGTTCGGCGACGAGGTCTACGAACCAGTCATAGCTGTCGAGCACCAGGTCGCGCACCACGGTTTTCGCATCCTCGCTCGGCGGATGGAAGGGCGATGGCTCGGCCTTCAGCGGTGCCGACTTGATCTCCTCAAGCGAAACGCCGATCTTGTCCAGGAGGTCCTTGACCTGCGGATATTGGAAGATCACGCCGATCGAACCGGTGATCGATGTCTCGCCTGCAAAGATGCGGTCGCCGGCAACCGCAATCATATAGGCGGCCGACGCCGCGGTGGTGCGGATGTCGGAGACGACCGGCTTGACCGCCGCGATGCGGCGGATCGCCTTGTAGACCTTTTCTCCGCCATAGGTGGTGCCGCCATTCGACGAGATGGAAACGACCAGTGCCTTGACCGCGTCGCTCTCCTCGATCCGGGTAAGCCGCGCCAAGAGCTCCTCGTCGTCGGTGATCAGGCCGGTGACGCTGATGCGGACAACCTGCGGGGCCGAGCCGACCCGCTCGCCATTGGCCATAAAATAGGCCGAAAAGCCACCGACAAGAATGAGCGCGGCCGCGAAGAGCCTCCAGAAGCCCAGCTTGCGGCGAAGTGCTCGGCGGTCGGCGATTGCGGATTGGTCCATCGGAGAATAAAAGCCCTGTGCCGGAAAATGTCGGTTCGTGCCGCACCACTAGCGCCACGCGGTTGCATATGGCAAGAAAGAAACCATATTGGCAATCGGCTGTCATGATGGCATGTGTGCCGAAAAGGTCGCATGTTCACCGGGAATCAGTGAATTGCGTGGTATTAACGGGCTTTGACCGAGCTTGACATTGCGCGCAATGCAATTGATTTGCATTATATTGTGTTATTACTTTAACTTCGGAACATATGTTCCGACTATTCGATTGTTGGGAAAGTCTGGGGTTCATGCTTGATAGCGTGCAGAAGCCGGCATACGGCGCCGGCCTGGCGAAGTCGCAGAGCGCGTATTCGCGCGGGCTTCGCCATTCTCGGCGTGTGCGCTGGCTGAAAGTCCTCCTGCCGCTGGCCGCCATTCTCGTCTCGGGCTCATTCGTCGGCGTCGCCGTCGTGCGCAGCTACCTGCCGGACAACATCAAGATCGCCGCCGCCACCATCGAGAACGGCATGGTGGTGATGGAAAAGCCGGCGATTTCCGGGCGCAACCGGATGGGCATCCTCTATTCCATGACCGCGGCAAGAGCCTTGCAGCCGATCAAGGATTCGAACACCATCAAGCTTGAAGACATCAACGCATCGATGCCGATGAATGCCGATACGATGGCCCACGTGGTCGCCAAGTCCGCCACCTACGACCGCAAGGCCGACGACCTGACCGTCGAGGAACCGTTCACGATCACCCTGTCGAACGGTGTTACGGCGCGCTTCCAGTCGGGCTTCCTCGACGTCAACGGCGGACATCTGGTCTCCGACCGGCCCGTCTCGATTACGGCAAATGGCGCATCGATTGATGCCGATTCTCTTGATATGTCGGATAACGGCCGCGTGATAAAGTTCACCGGTCATGTCCGCATGAATGTAAGCCCGGACGCTCTGCGAAAGACGAAAAAGTGAAAGATGGAAATCCGATGAATGTAGGCCGAGTGAAAAAATTTGGTTGCCTGGTGACATCTTTCGCGCTCGCCGCGAGCCTGTCGACGGGAGCGCTGGCACAATCGACGCAGATGGAGGGCATGAAGCTTTCCAATGATCAGCCGATCCAGATCGAGAGCGACCAGCTCGAGGTCCATGACCAGTCGAGTTCGGCCGTGTTCACCGGCAACGTCAATGTCGTGCAGGGCACGACGACGCTGAAGGCCGGCAAGATGACCGTCTACTACGTCAAGCAGGGACAGACCTCCGGCGGTGCCGCATCGGTGGCCTCGGGCAATGCCGACATCGACAAGATCGATGTCTCCGACAATGTCTTCCTGAGCTCCGAGACCCAGCAGGCGACCGCCGATACCGGTCATTTCGACATGCAGGCGCAGACCTTCGTGTTGCAAGGCAAGCAGGTCGTGCTGTCGCAGGGGCAAAACGTGTTCGTCGGCTGCAAGCTGACCGTTCAGATGCAGACCGGAGAAGCCAAGCTGGATGCCTGTGGCGGGCGGGTAAAGATCCAGCTAGACCCGAAATCCCGGCAGAAGCCGTAACAGGACTGACCTTTCCGTGACGAAACCCTTCAACCCGACCAAAGAGATTGCCGAACCGAAGAAGCAGGCCGCAGCGCCGTCAGACAGGTCCCGATATGAAGGAACCCTGATTGCCCGCGGCCTGACGAAGGCCTACCGCAACCGACGCGTCGTCAACGGCGTGTCGCTGGTGGTGCGCCGCGGCGAGGCCGTCGGTCTGCTCGGCCCGAACGGCGCCGGCAAGACGACCTGCTTTTACATGATCACCGGCCTCGTGCCGGTCGACGAGGGGCGCATCGAGCTTGACGGCAATGACGTGACCTCGATGCCGATGTACCGGCGCGCGCGTCTCGGTGTCGGCTATCTGCCGCAGGAAGCCTCTATCTTTCGCGGCCTGACCGTCGAGCAGAACATCAACGCCATTCTCGAAATGCATGTGAAGAACAAGCGTGAGCGGACCGAGAAGCTGAATTCGCTGCTCGCAGAGTTCCACATCGACAATCTGCGCAAGTCTCCGGCCGTGGCGCTTTCCGGCGGCGAACGGCGCCGTCTTGAAATCGCCCGCGCGCTGGCCACCGATCCGGCCTTCATGCTGCTCGACGAGCCCTTTGCCGGCGTCGATCCGATCTCGGTCGCCGATATCCAGAACCTCGTCCGTCACCTGACGGCGCGCGGCATCGGCGTGCTGATTACCGACCACAATGTCCGCGAGACCCTTGGCCTGATCGACCGCGCCTACATCATCCACGCCGGCGAGGTGCTGACTCACGGCCGCGCCGATGAAGTTGTGGGCAATGCGGAAGTGCGCCGCCTGTATCTCGGCGACAAGTTCAGCCTCTAGGCCCTGCCGCGTTCAATTGCTCCCGATTGAACGCCGACGCCCATTCGGAAACCAGGATGTGACGCGCGGCTCGCGCGATTCCCGTGTGCGCGTCACGCTCCGGCGCCTTGATCCGCGGCTCATCGGCATCGCCAAGGCCCCAAAACAGGGATGCGACCGGGCGAAATTAATCTTAAGACGTCATGACGCTTGACCTCGGGCTACAAAAAAGCAATTTTTGGGCCAGATGGATATTGCCTGCAAAACAGGCAGGCGGTGTCCCGATCTGATCCGTAGGGAGTTCAGCGTTCGCCATGGCATTATCGGCCAGCCTTCATCTGCGACAGAGCCAGTCCCTGGTGATGACACCGCAATTGATGCAGTCGATTCAGCTGTTGCAGATGAATCATTTCGAACTGACGCAGTTCATTGCCCAGGAAGTCGAAAAGAACCCCCTTCTCGAAATCGCCGAAGACGACACGTCCGACCGGACGCCAGACCGGGAGCGCGAAGCTTCCGAGGCCGCCGAAGCGGATGCCCGGACGCAAGCCGCGGACGCCGAGCCCTCGGGCGACTGGTACGAGCATGGCGCCACGGGCGGCACCGTCCGGCTCAACGACCAGCTCGACAGCAACTTCGACGAAGCCATGTCGGACGACAGCGCGCCGCGCAAGGCGGAAGCGCCCGGCCTCATCGATCAGTGGAAATCCATGCCGGGCTCGTCGGAAGGGTCGGACGGCTATGATCTTGAGGATTTCGTCGCCGGACAGGTTTCGCTTCGCGACCACCTCAGCCAGCAGATCCCCTTCGTGCTGACCACGCCGCGCGAACGCATCGCCGCCGACCATATGGTCGATCTTCTGGACGATGCCGGTTACCTTCAGGAAAGCACGGATTCGATTGCCAGCCGGCTGGGCATGGACCTCGTCTTCATCGAGAAGGTGCTGGCCGCGCTTCAGACGCTCGATCCGCCGGGCATCTTCGCCCGCTCGCTCAGCGAATGCCTGGCGATCCAGCTGAAGCTGCTCGACCGGTACGATCCGGCCATGGAAGCCTTCGTCGTCAATCTCGATCTTCTGGCGCGCCGCGACTTTGCCTCGCTGAAGAAGATCTGCGGCGTCGACGAGGAAGACCTCATCGACATGCTGTCGGAGATCCGCAAGCTCAACCCGAAGCCGGCCAGCAATTTCGACCGCAATCCGGTCGAGGCGATCGTGCCCGACGTCATCGTGCGCGAGGCTCCCTCCGGCGGCTGGGCGATCGAACTCAACCCGGAGACCCTGCCCCGGGTTCTCGTCAACCAGGGCTATTACGCCGAAGTGTCGAAGGGCCGGGCGTGCAAGAGCGAGGACCAGGCATTCCTGTCCGAATGCCTGCAGAACGCCAACTGGCTCACCCGCAGCCTCGACCAGCGGGCCCGCACCATCATGAAGGTGGCGAGCGAAATCATCCGCCAGCAGGACGGCTTCCTGACCCACGGGGTCGACGCGCTGCGGCCGCTCAACTTGAAGACCGTCGCCGACGCCATCAAGATGCACGAGTCGACCGTCAGCCGCGTGACGTCCAACAAGTACATGCTGACGCCGAGAGGCCTGTTCGAGCTCAAATACTTCTTCACCGTGTCGATCGGCTCCTCCGAGGGTGGCGACAATCATTCCGCGGAAGCGGTGCGCAACCGCATCAAGGTGATGATCGCCCAGGAGGCCCCGGATGCCGTCCTGTCGGACGACGACATTGTCGAGCGGCTGAAGGGCGGCGGCATCGATCTCGCCCGCCGCACGGTCGCCAAATACCGCGAGGCGATGAACATCCCCTCCTCCGTTCAACGCCGGCGCGAAAAGCGGGCGATGGCCAGGGTTTCCGGCTTCTGACTATCCACAACCCTCCGCACTGCCGGGGAAAAGTTAACGGAAAGTGTTGACTTCGAAGGGGTCCGGCGCTAGAAGCCGCCCGCACTTGGGAAGCTGACGGCATATTGCCGCAGCCGCTATGGTTCCAGCTGAAAAGGAAGCCTGCGACGCTCGAATGCGAAGATTTTTGCGCTCCCGGCGCAGCTTGTCCGCCTGAATGGGGATGAGCGAAAGCCGAACCGGAGCATCGGTCAAGCGATTGCCAGGGCGAAAAGCCGGCACGATTGATGCGATCGTCTCGACGAGACCCGCAAAACTCCTCGAATTCGAATGGCTGGTCATCGTCGATACGGCATCGATCAATGACCTGTTCGCTTGAAACGCTTGGATGAGACCGCCGGTTGGCGTAAACTGATACCCGCAAATCAGCATAAGAAGGAAAAATCCATGAGTGTGCGTGTATCCGGTAAACATATGGAAATTGGCGATTCTTTCCGTCAACGGATTACAGGTCAGATCGGGGAGGCGATCGAGAAGTACTTTGACGGCGGCTTTTCAGGACAGGTGACGGTCGAGAAGTCGTCCTCCCGCTTTGCGGCGGATTGCAGGCTTCATCTCGACAGCGGCGTGGTTCTGCACGCGGCAGGTCAGGCCAACAGCCCGGAGGCTGCGTTCGACGCGGCCGCGGAACGGATCGAGAAGCGGCTTCGTCGCTACAAGCGGAAACTCAAGGATCATCACGCCGGCAACAACCAGAACGGCTCTGCGGAAATCTCCTACACGGTGATGGACGCGGTTCCGGAAGAACACGAAGAGCTTCCGGAAGATTTCGCGCCGACGATCGTTGCCGAGAGCAGCAAGCAGATCAGAACCATGACGGTGGCGACCGCCGTCATGGCGCTCGACATGACCGACGAACCGGTCTTCATTTTCCGCAGTCCGGGCAAGGAAGACCTGAATATCGTCTACCGTCGTCAGGACGGCAATATCGGCTGGATTGACGCAGCCACCATCAAGAGTTGAAATCAAGATAGCCCGGCAGGCAAAGAACCCGTTAACTGGCACCCGCCGGGCTCTCCTCCCTTCATGCGGCACGAAGGAACATTAAATGGCATTGGCAGACCTTCTGCAGACAGATGCGGTCATCCCCTCGATGAGGGCTCATTCGAAAAAGCAGTTGCTCCAGGAACTGGCTTCCAAGGCCTCCAAGATAACCGGCATTCCCGAGCGGGAGATCTTTGACGTCATCCTGCAGCGCGAGCGACTGGGCTCGACCGGCGTCGGACATGGCATCGCCATCCCGCACGGCAAGCTCACCAGCATCAAGTCGATCGTCGGCGTGTTCGCACGCCTGGAGACACCGGTCGATTTCGAGGCGCTCGACGACCAGCCGGTCGATCTGGTGTTCCTGCTCCTGGCGCCCGAAGGCGCCGGTGCGGACCACCTGAAGGCGTTATCGCGCATCGCCCGCATCCTGCGCGACCAGGATCTCGTCGCCAAGCTGCGCGCCACCGACAGCGCCTCGGCGATCTACACCTTCCTCAACGAGGAAGAAGCCTCGAACGCCGCCTGATCGTTTTCGCAGGCACCAATGAAAAGCCGCCGGACGTGAAACGCGTCCGGCGGCTTTCTTGTGTCGAGTTTCTGGAACGTTGCGGAAGGATGTGCCCTTACGCGTCCTTCTCGTTGACGGCCTCGGTGCCCGGTTCGGCCGCTACGGTTTCAGCCTTCGGGCCGCCCTTGGCAACGCCGACCATGGCCGGGCGCAGCACGCGCTCGCCGATCGTGTAGCCGGCCTGGACGACCTGCATGACGGTGTTGTTCGGCACGTTCGGATTGGGAACCTCGAACATCGCCTGGTGGAAGTTCGGGTCGAACTTCTCGCCTTCGCATTCGATCTTCTTGACGCCGTGACGCTCAAGCGCCGAGAGCATCGAACGCTCGGTCATGTCGACGCCTTCGACGAGCGCCTTCAGGCCTGCATCGGCGTTTTCCAGAACCTCGGCCGGAACGGCGTCGAGCGCGCGGCGCAGGTTGTCGGATACGGCGAGCATGTCGCGGGCGAAACCTGCGACCGAATAGGAGCGGGCGTCCTTGACGTCGCGCTCGGTGCGGCGGCGCAGGTTTTCCATCTCGGCAGCGAGGCGCAGCATGCGGTCGCGAAGGTCGAGGTTTTCGGCCTGCAACTGTTCGATCGGGTCGGGCGCCCGCGCTTCCGCTTCGGCGGCGCCGGCTGCATCCTGCTCCTTCGGAGCTTCGGTTTCGGCTTGGGCCTCTGCGGCGGTGTCAGGGCCGTTCTTCTTCATTTCATCGGTCATGACGATCTCCGGATAGGTCATTTCATGTCGTGCCCGATATCGAGGTTCACGGCCGAAAAATCAAGGCTTGCGTGCGATCGCCGGCCGGAAATCCGTCGTTTTCGGGATTGTCTAGCGCCCCGAGCGGGCGAGCCGCGCCATCAGCTGCGCGGTGTAGTCGACCATGGGTACGACGCGGGCGTAATTGAGCCGTGTCGGGCCGATGACGCCCACCGCCCCGACGATCCGCTCGTCGGCATCGCGGAAGGGCGCGACGATCAGCGAGGAGCCGGAGAGCGAGAAAAGCTTGTTCTCCGAGCCGATGAAGATGCGCACGCCCGACCCGGTTTCAGCGAGACTCATGATCTCGATCAGGCTGTCCTTCTTCTCCAGATCATCAAACAGCATGCGCAGCCGGTCGATGTCCTCGACGCCGCCCACGCCTTCGAGCAGGTTGGCGCGGCCGCGCACCACGAGCTGGGAAGGCTTGCCCTCCTCGCCCGATCCGGACCAGACCGCCAGACCGCGACTGACGAGGTCCTGCGACAGCGTGTCGAGCTCGCGGCGTACCTCGTCCTTCAAGGCCTCCAGCTGCCGGCGCAGTTCGGCCAGCGTCCTGCCGGTCATGTGGGCGTTCATGAAATTGGCCGCCTCGGTCAGCTGCGAGGTGGTGATGCCGGACGGCAGGTCGATGATGCGGTTTTCCACCTGCCCCTGTTCGCCGACCAGCACGGCGAGCGCCTTGGTCGGCTCGAGCCTTATGAACTCGACATGCTTCAAGACCGGATCGGCCTTCGAGGTGATCACCAGGCCGGCGCCGCGCGACATGCCAGACAGCATCTGGCTGGCATCGTTGAGGAGGGTTTCGACCGACTGGTCGGCATGGCCCGAGCGCATGTGGCGATCGATCGAGGCGCGGTCATCCTCCGACAGGTCGCCGATCTGCATGAAGGCGTCGACGAAGAAGCGCAGGCCAAGCTGCGTCGGCAGCCGGCCGGCGCTGATATGCGGAGAATAGACGAGACCCAGCTCCTCGAGATCGCTCATCACGTTGCGCACGGAGGCTGGTGACAGCGACATCGGCAGGAGGCGCGAGAGATTGCGCGAGCCCAAGGGCTCGCCGCTCTCCAGATAACTCTCCACGATGCGCCGGAAAATCTCTTTCGAACGGTCGTCCAGTGCGGTGACAGCGTCCTTGTCCGGCTTGCCAGGAAAACCCATCTGATGCGCGATATCCATCACAGTTCAACTCTGTCTGAAATATAGTCGTTCCCTTTTCCAACTCAAACCGGAATTTCGCCTGCGACCATGGAAGTCGGGCATGATCCTCGCTTTTTCTTTGCAAAAAGGCCGGGTGAGCCGTAGAAGGCTGACCAAAGAACAAGGAGATACCTTATGCGTCCATCCGGCAGAAAAACAGATCAAATGCGCGCCGTCAGCTTCGAGCGCAATTTCACCAAGCATGCGGAAGGCTCCTGCCTGGTGAAATTCGGCGACACGCATGTTCTGTGCACCGCCAGCCTGGAGGAAAAGGTACCGGGCTGGATGCGCAATTCCGGCAAGGGCTGGGTGACGGCCGAATACGGCATGCTGCCGCGCTCGACCGGCGAACGCATGCGCCGCGAGGCGACCGCCGGCAAGCAGGGCGGCCGCACGCAGGAAATCCAGCGCCTGATCGGCCGCTCCCTGCGCGCCGTCATTGATCTCGAAGCGCTCGGCGAACGCCAGATCACCGTCGACTGCGACGTCATCCAGGCTGACGGCGGCACCCGCACCGCCTCGATCACCGGCGGCTGGATCGCCCTTTACGACTGCCTGAAGTGGATGGAAGCGCGCAGCATGATCAAGACCGATCGCGTGCTGATCGATCATGTCGCCGCCATTTCCTGCGGCATCTTCGCCAACCAGCCGGTCATCGACCTCGATTATCTCGAAGACTCGGCTGCCGAAACCGACGCCAACTTCGTCATGACCGGCAAGGGCGGCATCGTCGAAATCCAGGGCACGGCGGAAGGCAAGCCGTTCTCGGACGAGGAATTCCTCACCCTGATGGGTCTCGCCAAGACCGGCATTGCCGATCTCGTATCGCTGCAGAAGCAGGCGGTCGGCGCGGCCTGAGGTCTGCGTCCGGAGATCATGACGAACGCGATTGCCGCCATACTGGAAACAGCGCTCTACGCCCGCGATCTCGACGCGGCGGAGGCGTTCTATGGCGGCATCCTTGGCCTTGAGACAATCACACGGGTGGCGAACAGGCACGTCTTCTTTCGCTGCGGCGACGGCATTCTGCTCGTCTTCAATCCGGACGAGACGGCAAAGCCCGCCGCACCGGACCGTCTGCCGGTGCCGGCACACGGCACGAGCGGCGCCGGACATGCCTGCTTCCGCGTCGCCGGTGCCGAAATGGACGGCGTTCGTGCGCGACTTGAAGAGGCCGGCGTCGCCATCGAAGCGGATTTTTGCTGGCCGAACGGCGCGCGGTCGATCTACTTTCGCGATCCGGCCGGCAACAGCCTCGAATGCGCCGAACCGAAACTATGGGGACTAGAGCAGGACTGATGCGCAAACTCGACCAGAAGACGATCGTCGTCGCCAGCCACAATGCCGGCAAGATCCGCGAGATCGAGGACCTGATCGGTCCGTTCGGCTTTAACGCCAGCTCGGCTGCGGCACTCGACTTTCCGGTCCCCGACGAGACCGGCACGACCTTCGAGGAGAACGCCGCCATCAAGGCGCTCGCCTCGGCGAAGGCCTCCGGCCTGCCGGCGCTTTCGGACGATTCCGGCCTCGTCATCGACGCGCTCGACGGCGCGCCGGGCGTCTACACTGCCGACTGGGCGGAGAAGCCGGACGGCAGCGGCCGCGACTTCATGATGGCGATGGAAAAGGTCGAGCAGGCGCTCAAGGACAAGGGCGCCGCCGCCAATGAGCGCACCGCCCGCTTCGTCTCCGTGCTCTGCCTTGCCTGGCCGGATGGCCATACCGAAATGTTCCGCGGCGAGGTCGAAGGCGAGATCGTCTGGCCGCCGCGCGGCAGCCGCGGCTTCGGCTACGACCCGATCTTCAAGCCCGACGGCCATGAGCGCACCTTCGGCGAAATGGAGGCAGACGAAAAACACGGCTGGAAGCCCGGCGATACGACCGCGCTTTCCCACCGCGCCCGCGCCTTCAAGCTCTTCGTCGAAACCTGCCTGGAGGCCTGATGGCATTGATAGATGCACATGCCGGACTGCTGCCCGACACCGGCGATCCGGGTTTCGGCGTCTATCTGCATTGGCCGTTCTGCGCGGCCAAATGCCCGTATTGTGACTTCAACAGCCATGTGCGCCACCAGCCGGTGGACCAGGAGCGCTTCGCCGCCGCCTTCCTGAAGGAAATGGCGACCATGCGGCAGATGAGCGGCGCGCGCACCGTCACGTCCATCTTTCTCGGCGGCGGCACGCCCTCGTTGATGGAACCGAGGACGGTCGAGACCATCCTCGACGGCATCGCCCGCGAATGGCACGTGCCGGCCGGCATCGAGATCACCATGGAGGCCAATCCGTCGAGCGTCGAGGCCGAGCGGTTTCGGGGCTACCGCGCGGCCGGCGTCAACCGCGTCTCGCTCGGCGTCCAGGCGCTGAACGACATCGACCTGAAATTCCTCGGCCGCCTGCACGACGTCGCCGATGCGCTGAAGGCGATCCGGCTGGCGCGCGAAATCTTCCCGCGCATGTCGTTCGACCTCATCTACGCCCGCCCCAACCAGACGGTCACCGCCTGGGAGCAGGAACTGCGCGAGGCGATTTCCTATGCCGTCGACCACCTGTCGCTCTACCAGCTGACGATCGAGGAAGGCACGCCGTTTTATGGCCTGCACAAGGCCGGCAAGCTGATCGTGCCGGACGGCGACCAGTCGGCGCTGCTCTACGAGGCCACGCAGGCGATCACCGCCGACGAAGGGCTGCCGGCCTATGAGGTTTCCAACCACGCCCGGCCGGGCGCCGAAAGCCGCCACAACCTCACCTACTGGCGCTACGGCGACTATGCCGGCATCGGCCCCGGGGCGCATGGCCGTCTGAAGACCGGCAACCGCAAGACCGCGACCAGCACGGAGCGCAATCCGGAACGCTGGCTGCAACTCGTCGAGACGCAGGGCCACGGCATGATCGACCAGGAGCTTCTCGGCTATGAGGAGCAGGCGGACGAATTGCTGCTGATGGGCCTGCGCCTGCGCGAAGGGGTCGACCTCGCCCGCTGGCAGATGCTGTCGGGCCGCGACCCCGATCCGAAGCGCGAGGCAACGCTCCTCGAACACGGCTTTATCGAGCGGATCGGCAATTCGCGGCTGAGATGCACGCCGTCGGGCATGCTGGTGCTCGACGCGGTGGTCGCCGATTTGGCTTGCTGATGAAGAACAAGCGGCGACCCTGCTTGATCTTTCGAACCGCACGGCTATCCTCCCCTTCATGATCACAGCCGGCCAAACCCTTATGACCATGACCACCATGCAGACCTCGGGGTTTGCGGGACTGGCTGAGGTTTGAGTTCAGCATCATAGATCCCGACCAACCCCGCGGACCAAGCGGGGTTTTGTTTTTTCAGCGCTCCGCTTCCTCCACAACCAGGAAAAAGCCATGCGTGAAAGCAAGACGAACCATGCAGACCTGCCAAACAAACCGGGATCCGGCCCCGCAAACCTCATCATCCGCCCTGTCCATGAACGGGATCTGCCTGCCCTTTTCGAAATCGTCACCATGCCCGGTTTCCGGGCGGGAACACTCCGCCTCCCTTTCCAGCGATTCTCCGACACGGAGAAGTGGTTCGCGGCGATCGGCCCCGAGGACATCTCCATCGTCGCCGAACTGAACGGCAAGGTGGTAGGCGATGCCGGCGCACGCCGCTTTGCCGGACGGCGTGCGCATGTCGCGCGGATCGGCATGGGCCTGCATGACGACTATCACCGGCGGGGTATCGGCTCCGCTCTTCTTGCCGCCATCATCGACGCCGCCGACAATTGGCACGACATTCGCCGTCTGGAGCTTGAGGTCTTTGCCGACAATAAGGCTGCAATCGGTCTCTACCGCAAATTCGGCTTTCAGGAAGAAGGGCTGCTGCGCGGCTATGCCTATCGAAACGGAACCTACGCGGACGCCCTCGTGATGGCGCGCCTGTGTTTCGATCCCATGCCGCGACAACCGACAACGACCGAGTGACTGGGGACAGGCCGGGCCGCTACAGGTAACTGGACCCTCCTCAATGGGAAGAGGCTGCGGCCCACCCTTAAACCTTCACCGCTGTCACATGCAGCCAATCTGTCGGCACGCCGTCATAGCCGCCGCCCAAGCTGGCATCGATCTCGACGGCGCCAAGGCCGGCGGCCTCGTAAGCGCTTTGCAGATACTCCGCCGACGGATTGTTGTAGTAGCGGCCGAAGCGGTCGATCGTCTCGTCCGCCGCCGTCTTGTAGCTCGCGTAGAACAGGCCGCCGGCCTTCAGCGCCCGCGCGATGCGGCCGATGATCTCCGGCAGTTCGGTTCTCGGCACGTGCAGCAGGCAGGCGTTCGCCCAGACGGCGTCGAAAGCGGCGATGTCCGAGAGGGTCGCGAAAGGCTGCACGCGAACCGGAACGCCGAGCCGCCTCTCGGCTTCGGCGGCCATTTCCGCCGTGCCGTCGGTTGGCCTGACCTCGATCCCGAGTGACAGCATGTGGGCGCTGTCATGGCCCGCGCCGCAGCCAAGCTCGAGAACGCGGGCGCTCGCCGGCAGGCGGGCAATGAAGGCGTCCAGCCGCCCGAAATTCCGCCGCTCCGTATCCGCGGCATATTGCGCGGCATTCTGCGCGTAGAAGCGGTCGGTGGAATGGTCGTCGGTCATCACGCGCCTTTCAATCATGAATAGAAGCAGTAGCGTCCACAAATCTTGTAGGGCAAGGGCGATGTTTGCGAAAGCCGAGCGCTCTGTCCTTCAGAGGACACGAAGGTTGCCCAAGATGATGTCGCGAATATAGGATAATCAATGTCCAGGTGAGCGTTGATGGTGCTCTGATGAAAAGCCCTTTGAACATCCAGATCAGCGAACTACGAAAGATCGGGTGGGATGATTGGGATCCAATCGGTATCCGCAGTGCCGAATCGGCAGACTGGAAGACCTGCACGGCCGACGAATACGATTCCTACCTCCTCCATGTCGTTGATCTCCTGCGTCAGGGAGGCCAACCGAAGGACGCAATTTCATATCTCGACCGAGTCGTAACCGAGCACATGGGGCTCGGGCGTCTGACCGATGAGCGGCACCAGGCGTCAGTGAAGTGCGTTCAAGCGATTTCGGATTATCTCAAGGCGCTTGGCGGAGAAAAATGATGCCGCCAGCCCGGGAGCGAATTGCCGGATTCATGCGTTCCAACGCGATTTTCGGGCACTGCTAAAGAAAAAGGCCGGCGTTTCCGCCGGCCCTTCCTGGTCCGCCTATTCGTTGATCAGCCGTTTCAGCAGCTCGATCTCGTGGGAAAGCTTCGTATCCTCCGAAATCAGTTCCTCGATCTTGCGCACCGCATGCAAAACGGTGGTGTGATCGCGTCCGCCGAAGCGGCGGCCGATTTCAGGGAAGGAGCGCGGCGTCAGCGTCTTCGACAGATACATGGCGATCTGGCGCGGCTTGACGATGACACGGGTGCGGCGGTTGGAGACCAGCTCCTGGCGCGACACGTTGTAATGACGGGCGACGACGCGCTGGATGTCCTCGATGCGCACCCGGCGCGGCTCGCCGGCCCCGACCAGATGGGCAAGCAGTTCGTCGACGCGCTCGACCGAGATGTTCGGCTCGAAGGAACGGCGGAACAGGAGCTGGTTGAATGCGCCTTCCAGCTCGCGGCCGCTGGCGGTCACCTTGCGGGCGACATGCGTGAGGATATCGGCGGGGATATCGATCGACGGATCTTCCTTGCGCGCCTGTTCGAGCCGGCCCTTGAGCATTTCCAGCCGCATCTCGTAATCGGGCGCTTCCATCTCGATCGCCACGCCACCCTGCAGGCGGGAGCGAACGCGGGTGTCGAGCGATTCCAGCTCCCACGGCGCGCGGTCGGCGGCGACGACGACCTGCTTGGCGCTGTCGAGCAGCATGTTCAGGAGATGGCAGAATTCGTGCTGGATCGACTTGCCCTGCAGGAACTGCATGTCGTCGATGACGAGCAGGTCGATGTTGCGCAGCGTGTCTTTCAGCGACAGGGCGTCATTGTCGCGGATCGCCGAGGCGAAGCGCCACATGAAGTATTCGGCCGTCAGGTAGACGACGCGCAGCTGGCGCGGGCTGGAAATCGCCGCATTGGCGATCGCCTGCAGGAGGTGCGTCTTGCCGAGGCCGACGGAGGAATGGATGAAGAGCGGATTGAAGCGCACAGCACTCGCGCCGGCTTCCGCAATGGTGCGGGCGGCGGCAAGCGCGACACGGTTGGACGCGCCCTCGATGAAGCTGTCGAAGGTGTAGCGGCTGTCGAGCGGCGAACCGAACAGCGGGCCTTGCGTGTTTGCCGGACGCTGCATCTGCGTCTTCAGCACAGGCACGGCCTGGGCGATCGACTGCGGGCCGGAAAGGGTGGTCTGGACCGGCGCGTCGGTGCCGGAGGAGGCGGTCTCCTCAGCCGACGGCTTGGCGGCGCGGGTCGCGCTGCGCACCATGATCTCGACTTTCAGAACCGCCGGCTCTTCTTCCTGCAGCAGGCTGGTGATGAGATCCAGATAGCGGTTGTTGATCCAGGATTTCAGGAAGGTGGTGGGAACGGAAAGCCTTACGACGCTCTTCGATACCGAATGCAGCTTGAGGCGTCCGAACCAGCTTGCATAGACATCGGACCCGACCTGAGCCTTCAGACGCTTGCTGAAACGGTCGAAAAGAACGTTGTGATCCATCGTGGACCAGCCTCCCACCGCAGACAGCACTTCTTCGGCATTATCGTTAGAACCGGATGATTTGATTGTAGTCAGCACTTTTTTCCGCCTTTTTTATACAGCCGCCACGTCC
Organism: Rhizobium sp. PAMB 3174; assembly: GCF_052908375.1. Classification (NCBI taxonomy): domain Bacteria; kingdom Pseudomonadati; phylum Pseudomonadota; class Alphaproteobacteria; order Hyphomicrobiales; family Rhizobiaceae; genus Rhizobium; species Rhizobium sp. PAMB 3174. The sequence continues at coordinate 3,170,689 of NZ_CM128608.1, forward strand.
CGCTTCGCCGAGCAGGTCTCCGCCGCGCCAGTCAGTTCTCCGTCAAGACACAAAGTTCGCGCCCTCGCATGCGCTTACCCGGTCACCTAAAAACACGGCCTCCTTCTTTTTCTGGCGGAGCCACCCGCCTACGCTTCACACTCTCGCAAAGAGACAAAGACAATGCGTCCGGAGACCAGACGGACTCCCGGCAAACCCTTGTTCGTTTCGCGAAATGCGGGACAGAAAAGTCCCGCAGCAAGTGGGTGCAAAAAACCGCTTGCTGTCGCCAGCAATTTTCATGCCTAACCCTTTGGAGTTGCCCCACCCCTTTGCTGGAAGTCATTTAGGCAAGATCGATGGCCAAGATCAACGGTGAAATTTACGCAAATTTAACGGGCGGCCATTGACTCTCGGGGCGGGGTTTAAAAGCCCGTTTTGGAGGGTTGGAGAATCGCTTTTGAATCAACGGGATTCAGCTCAAGTGCAGGTCTGCAACACCCGAAATCGAAAAAAAATAAAAATTCGCTTGACTCACTTCGGGGGTCATCTTCCGTAGCGTAAGATCGAACCGGCCGTCATATCCTTCTGCAAGCTCTTGATTTTAATGATTTTTTAATGTCACCGCGACGTCATAAGATTGACACATTGACGGAGGGCAAAACGGCTATCGGGACAAACACGAAAAGCCCGGCCGAAACGGCCAGGCTTTGTCGAGAGACGAAATGAAGCGTCGAAATTAGGCCGAAAGGGCCTTCACGCGCTGGGCAAGACGCGACACCTTGCGGGATGCGGTGTTGCGGTGCATGACGCCCTTCGATGCGGCGCGCTGCAGTTCCGGCTGAGCGGACTGGAGGGCTGCGAGAGCGTCGGCAGCATTGCCCGAAGCGATCGCTTCTTCAACCTTGCGGATGAAGGTGCGGACGCGCGAAACGCGGTTCTTGTTGACTGCGGTACGGCCAGCGATCTTGCGGGTCGCCTTCTTTGCCGACTTGGTATTGGCCATGTATGCCTCTCTTCGAAATCAAACAATCCCGTCATCGCCGCGGCCAGTCTGCGGCCATTCCGTGCAACAATGCGGGAGCAAATTTAAGGGAAAGCCTGATGGGCTTCCCAAACCGTGGCGGGCATATAGCTGCAATCCGGCCTGACGTCAACGCGCAAACGGGGTCCGGCGGAAAAGAATCTGCATGCCGCCACCGCCATTCACCGGTTCTTGAAGTCCGGTTTGCGTTTTTCGGCGAAGGCACCCATGCCCTCCTTCTGGTCCTCCGTCGCAAACAGTGCGTAGAACAGGTTGCGCTCGTAGCGCATGCCTTCGGCGAGCGTCAGCTCGAACGCGTTGGCGACGGCTTCCTTGGCCATCATCACCGAGGGCAGCGAGAAGGAGGCGATCTTCTCGGCGGCGGCCATGGCGTCCTCGATCAGCTTTTCCGGTGCGACGACCCGGGCGACGAGGCCGCAGCTTTCCGCCTCCTTGGCATCCATCATCCGCCCCGTCAGCACGAGATCCATCGCCTTCGCCTTGCCGACCGAACGCACCAGGCGCTGCGTGCCGCCCATGCCGGGAATGACGCCGAGCGTGATCTCCGGCTGGCCGAATTTCGCCGTCTCGGAGGCAATCACGATGTCGCACATCATCACGAGCTCGCAGCCGCCGCCGAGCGCATAGCCGGAAACGGCCGCGATCATTGGCTTGCGGGTCGCCGCCACCTTGTCCCAGCCGGCGATGAAGCCGGACTTGTAGATGTCGGGGTATTCGAGCGGCAGCATTTCCTTGATGTCGGCACCGGCGGCAAAGGCCTTTTCCGAGCCGGTGATCACGATCGCGCCGACCTCGTCGTCGCCGTCGAAGGCGGCGAGCGCCTCGATCATCTCGGCAAGCACCGTCGAATTCAGCGCGTTCAGCGCCTGCGGCCGGTTGAGCGTGACGACACCCACCCTGCCCTTCTTCTCCACGATCAGCGTCTCATAGGCCATGCTGCTTCTCCCTTTTGTCTTGTTCTGCGCGCTATTTCTGGCAGCGCGGGCAATAGAATGTCGAGCGGCCCGCCTGCACGAGCCTCTGGATGGTGCCGCCGCAGCCCTCGCGGCGGCAGGGCTCGCCTTCCCGGTCATAGACGGAGAAGGAGTGCTGGAAATAGCCGAGCGAGCCGTCGGTGCGGATATGGTCGCGCAGCGTCGAGCCGCCGGCCAGGATCGCGTCGGCGATGACGGCGCGGATCGCCGCTTCCAGCTCCAGGAGCTTGGCGCCGGGCCGGCCGGTCTTCGTCACCAGGCTGCCGGCGGGCTTTATCGGCGACAGGCCGGCGCGCCACAGCGCCTCGCAGACATAGATATTGCCGAGCCCGGCGATCACCTTCTGGTCGAGGAGCGCCGATTTCAGCGGCTGCGCCTTGCCGCGGAAACGGGCGGCGAGATAATCGGCGTCGAGCGCATTGCCGGTCGGCTCCGGCCCGAGGTCGCGGAAGGCCGGATAGGCTGCCGCATTGGAGCGGCGCATCAGGTCCATGAAGCCGAAGCGGCGCGGGTCATTATAGATGACATGCCGCCCGGCCCCCTCTCCTTCCAGATGGAAGACGACATGGTCGTGCTTGACGTCCTTGCCGCGCGGATGGTGGAATTCGCCGAGCGTCGCATCGGCAACGCGAAACGAGCCGGACATGCCGAGATGGGCGACCACCGTCAGATCGTCCTCGAGATCGATCAGCAGATATTTGGCGCGGCGCGACAGCGAAACGATCCGCCTTCCCGCCACCTGCTCGGCGAAGGCCGCGGGGAAGGGAAAGCGCAGGTCGCTGCGGCGCAGCTCCAGCCGGCCGAGCACGGTGCCCTCCATCACGGGGGCGAGCCCGCGCCTGACGGTCTCCACTTCCGGCAATTCCGGCATCCGGTAACCCTTCGTCGAACTTCCTGTTTCAAGATTTTCCGTTTCCGGCTATAGCAGCGCGGACAGGCTGCGGCAAAGGGTGTTCTCGCCTTCGCCGTCACGCCCTATATAAGGTGCGGCAATGACGATTTCCGCATCCCGTGTTTGAAATGGAGTAAGGCTCATGGCTGAAGGCCGCACGTCCGCCGATGGCGGCATGGCGACATCCTACGGTTTCCGCGACGTTGCGGAAGGCGAAAAGCAGGGCCTCGTCAACGACGTCTTCCACAAGGTGGCCAAGCGCTACGACATCATGAACGACGTGATGTCGGCCGGCCTGCACCGGGTGTGGAAGAACGCCATGGTCGCCGCCCTGACGCCACGGCCCGATCCGTCCTACCGCGTGCTTGACGTGGCCGGCGGCACCGGCGACATCGCGTTTCGCATCATCGAGGCCTCGAAGCGCCAGGCGCATGCGACCGTGCTCGACATCAACGGCTCGATGCTGGCCGTCGGCGAGGAGCGCGCGGCGAAGAAGGGGCTTTCCGACAACCTCACCTTCGTCGAGGCGAATGCCGAAGAGCTTCCGTTCGAAGCCAATTCCTTCGACGCCTACACGATCGCGTTCGGCATCCGCAACGTACCGCGCATCGACGTGGCGCTGTCGGAAGCCTACCGGGTCTTGAAACGCGGCGGCCGGCTGCTGGTGCTCGAATTCTCCGAAGTCGAACTGCCGCTTCTCGACCGCGTCTATGACGAGTGGTCGTTCAAGGCGATCCCGAAATTCGGCAAGGCGATCACCGGCGACGACGAGCCCTACCAGTATCTGGTCGAATCGATCCGCAAGTTCCCGAGCCAGAAGGACTTTGCCGCGATGATCGAGACTGCCGGCTTCTCCCGCGTCACCTTCACCAATTACACCGGCGGCATCGCGGCGCTGCATTCCGGCTGGAAGCTTTAAGCCCGGATGAGCACGATCGGCGCATATTACCGGCTCGCCCGGGTCGGCTGGGTTCTCGTCCGCGAGGGTGTCGTTTCGGCGCTGCCTTCGGAAGACCTGCCGCCGCTCGCCCGCGTCGGCCAGAAGCTCGCCGGGCTATTCGCCCGCAACCGCGCGCTTCGCCGCGACCGGCGCGACAATCTCGCCCGCGCGGTCGAACGGCTCGGCCCCTCCTACGTCAAGATCGGCCAGTTTCTGGCCACCCGCCCGGATGTCGTCGGCGTCGAGTTCGCCGCCGACCTCTCCATGCTGCAGGACCGCATGCAGACCTTCCCGACGGCCGCCGCACGGGCGCAGATCGAGGCTTCGCTCGGCCGCAGTATCGAGGCGCTCTACGCCTCGTTCGGCGAACCGGTCGCCGCCGCATCGATCGCGCAGGTGCATCCTGCCGAGGTCGAGGCGAACGGCGTCACCCGCAAGGTCGCCGTCAAGGTCATCCGGCCCGGCGTGCGCGAGCGGTTCGCCCGCGACATCGAGGCGCAATATGCCTTTGCCCGGCTGCAGGAGCGCTTCATTCCCAAGACCCGGCGGTTGCGCCCGGTCGAGGTGACGAAGACACTTGAGCAGACGACCAAGGTCGAGATGGACCTCCGTCTCGAAGCCGCCGCACTCTCCGAACTCGGCGAGAATTCCAAGGACGATCCGGGTTTCCGCGTGCCGAAGGTCGACTGGGAGCGCACCGGTCGCGACGTCGTCACCATGGAATGGATCGACGGCATCAAGATGTCGGATGTCGAGGCGCTTCGCGCCGCCGGCCACGATCTCAACGCGCTCGCCGTCACCATGATGCAGGCCTTCCTGCGTCACACGCTGCGCGACGGCTTCTTCCATGCCGACATGCACCAGGGCAACCTCTTCGTGGAAGCCGACGGCACCGTGGTGGCCGTCGACATGGGCATCGTCGGAAGGCTCGGCAAGAAGGAACGCCGCTTCCTCGCCGAAATCCTCTACGGCTTCATCACCCGCGACTACATGCGCGTCGCCGAAACCCATTTCGAGGCCGGCTATGTGCCCGGCCACCACGACCATGCGAGCTTCGCCCAGGCGATCCGCGCAATCGGTGAGCCGATCCACGGCCAGCCGGCCGAGACCATCTCGATGGCCAAGCTCCTGACCCTGCTCTTCGAAGTGACCGAACTCTTCGACATGGAGACGCGGCCCGAACTCGTCATGCTGCAGAAGACCATGGTCGTCGTCGAGGGCGTGGCGCGCACGCTCGATCCGAAGTTCAACATGTGGAAGGCCTCCGAGCCGGTGGTCGGCGGCTGGATCCGCGACAATCTCGGCCCGAAGCGCATCGTCACCGACCTGAAGGACGGCCTTTCCGCCGCCCTGAAACTCGCCGAAGCCGTCCCGGAAATCGCCGCCCGCACGGAAAAATTCCATCACGAACTGATGGTGATGAGCGAAAACGGCCTCAGGTTCGACCCGGCCACCGCGGAAGCCATCGGCAAGGCCGAAGCCCGCCACAGCCGCTCCGGCCGCTTGGCGCTATGGGTGATTGCGGCGGCGCTGATCTGGATCGGCTGGATGCTGGCCTGATGAACTGTCCGCGGCGCTCAAAGCGCCGCGACTAATCCAGATATTTCTTGGCCGTTGTTCGAATTCGCTCCGCGTGATCGTAAATCTGATCCAGGCTGTCCAGAGAAACCCGTTCTTCGTCGTCCTTGTCAAACAGTCCGAGGTATTTGGTCGATCGGTTGAAATGCAACCTCGCAAGGGGGCGGCGGTTGTTGTTGTCTATCAGCACCGCGCAATAGCTCTTTGCGTCCCGCATGAAGACCCGCTTTGATGAAATGGCTTCTCTGGCGATGGCCTTGACGATCATGAAGCCTTCTCGTTCTTCATCGGTCGTCACAATCTCTTCTTCGACCTGCGGCGCCTCCTCCGCTAAGTCGCTCACATCTTCTGCGTCGGCCAACGCGGTGGATAGCCGGCTCTTAACGGCATCCATGATGACCTCCCTGAACGCAGCCTTGACGACACCGGTCAGCATTTCTTTCACCGGCGCACGCATCTGGCCTTCATAGACATTGCGAGCAACCAGTTTGACAAACTCCTCCGTCGGCTCGTCGACGAGCTTGGCAATCTCCCTTTTGACGCCTGACGTGTATTTCAACCGCTCTGCCGTGGCGAGAATGGCGGAAACATCAAAGGCTGCCTTCTCGAATTTCTTGAGCTCGGCGATAGTGCCGCTTTGCAAATCGCCAATATCGAAGATGAGGAACGGTCTGGTGTCGAGCTTGTTCGTTTCTTCCAGGTCCGTGTAGAAGTTGAATGTCTTCCCGTTGGTCAGAATGGCAAATTTGGCGTTTGTCACCGTGAAATAGCGAAACAGTTGATCCAGATGTCGCTTGTCCAGCACCGTCGTCAACGGCTTACACTCAATGAGTATTCGAATCTCGCCATCGAGCTTTATGGCGTAATCGACCTTTTCCCCTTTCTTTCCCACGGCATCAGCCGTGAACTCAGGGATGACCTCGAACGGGTCAAAGACATCATATCCAAGTGCTCGGAGAAAAGGCAGAACAATGGCCGTCTTCACTGCCTCTTCTGTAAGCATTGATGTAGAATGGACTTTCACCTTCTCCGATAAGGCCCGCAAATTGTCTTCGATCGACATGTACCCCTCCCACCATCGACGGTAGAAAGCTTGCCGACTTACATCCGTCAGTCAATCTTTATTTAAAATTGCGTCAGTGTTCCGCGCGCAAAATTGGCTTGCGTCAGTTCGCTTTCGTTCCATAAAGGCGCGCAGTGGCTGGATCACCGGGACAAGCTCGAGGATGAGGGAAAGAGGAGGGCAGCCACCTCCGTCATCCCGGACTTGATCCGGGATCCAGTAGCGCGATGTCCATCGCGTAGGAGACTCTATGGCGAGTGCACGACGCTCGCGACGCATCATCTCCCCCTTGGCGGGGGGAGACTTCGGAGCGGCGGCCAAAGGCCGGAAATCGATGAAGTCGATTTCAGCGAACGGAGGCCTGAGCGCGACGCCGCGCGAAGGCTGGTCAACATCTTAGCGCCAGCTAAGTGTTAGAAATTCCAAGAGAGGGGGTCAGGAACGCAGCTGGCGAAGCAACCCCCTCACCTGAAAAATCTAGCAATAGCCTTCCGGCTAAGTGCTAGATTTTTCTTCCTCTCCCGCAAGGGGAGAGGCGAACCGCCGCCGCCAGCCCCGGCCCTTCGCATGGCTCCGGGCGTTCGCTGCTTGAAACGATCCACTGGATCGTTTCATCGGCAAAGCCGACCGCAGCTCACCCCCCAAAATCCCCCTCCCCAAATCCCGTGCCATACTCGTCCCGTTCCGTGTGGATAGGCCGGGGGAGCGAACCTGGCGAGCGGAACCGGCGCTGACGGGTGCGGGCGATCGCAGGCTCATATCCGTCGGGGTTCGCGAACGGTCCCCCTCGGCCCGTGCGGTTCCCGCGATGCGGGGGCCATACAGGACGCAAGCCGTTGCGTGCTGGCGGGTGGGCAGACCGGTCGGGTGTGAAGACACCCGCCGGCGCGCCCTTGAACGATGTGCCTTCGAGGCACGCAAGGCCCTGCCGCAAGGCAAGGCCGCAGAGGGATCCGCGGGCATAAACCGCCGAACGAGGCGCCCGGAAGGGCCATGATACCAAACAAAAGATGAGGCACCCCGGGCGCTTCGTCCTTCATACCCTTCATGCCACGGCCGAAAACGGCGCGTGAAGGGGAAGGCGTGTCCGGAGAGAAGGTTTGATGGTGATGACGATAGAAATCGTGATGCAGACGATGGCCACCAACAACACCCGTCATCCCGGACCTGATCCGGGATCCAGCAGCGCGATATCGATCGCGCGGGGGACTCCCTTCCAAGGGAGGCGTCCGCCGCCCCTTCTCTCACCGCGCCGACGCGCGGTGGCTGGATGCCGGATCAGGTCCGGCATGACGGAAGGAAGAGAGGGCAACGGTGGCAAAGAAGAGGACCACGGCAATGACACCATTAGCGGCAGGCACCGAGGCCGCCATCCCCACCACCCTCATCCTCGGCCTTGTGCCGGGGATCCAGCGGCGTGATGTCAATCGCGCAGGAGACTCTATGGTGAGGATGACGGCTGGGTTGTTGGAAGGCGGGTTCTCTGGCCGCGCCGACGCGCGGCGGCTGGATCCCCGGGACAAGCCCGAGGATGAGGGAGAGCTGGGAGCGTCGACCCCGCTACCCCCGCATCGCCTTGCGGAAGGCTTCCAGCGTTTCCACGCTGACATGGTGCTCGATGCCCTCGGCGTCGATGCGGGCGGTTTCTTCGCACACACCGAGCGAAATCAGGAAGGCGACGACGGTCTGGTGGCGTTCGCGGCTTTCCTGGGCGACCTTCAGCCCGGCCTCGGTCAGGAAGACGCCGCGGTAGCGCTTGCGGGTGACGAGGCCCTCGGCGGTCAGGCGGGCGAGCATCTTGGCGACCGTCGGTTGGGCGACGCCGAGGCGAGCGGCGATGTCGACCTGGCGCGCCTCGTTGCCATCCTCGATGAGATCCGCGATCAGCTCGACGTAATCCTCAATGAGCGCGTTGCGGCGTGCCTCGCGGGTCTGGCGAAACCCTTCGGAATGCACCTCCGCGTCGGGCAATGGCTCGCTGCGCTGAATGTGTTTGCGTGTCGCCGCCAAGGTCCTGTTCCGCCCCAATCCCGATTGCCCTTGAAGAGTTATAGCAAATGCTTGGATTTTTAACAGCGGCTCCTGCCGCAATCCCCGGAGCATCCCGTCCGGTGCCCTTTGCCGGAGTCGCCGCGACATTTCAAGAACCCTCATATATGAAATATAGCCTATTGCATAATTATAAGCTGTGGTGCAGATTGCACGAAGCTGGTAATGCTGCATCTGCGAAAGGCCCCTTGATGTCCGATGCCCCGACGACCGCCGAACAGAGGACCGGCTGGCAATTCTCGCTGCCGGAAGACAGCGAGCGCCCGAGCCTGCCGGAGGTCCACAGCTCCGTGGCGGTGCCGAAGACCGGATCGTGGCTGCGCAAGCTTCTGGCCTTTGCCGGGCCGGGCTACATGGTGTCGGTCGGCTACATGGACCCCGGCAACTGGGCGACGGACCTCGCCGGTGGCGCGCAGTTCGGCTACACGCTGCTCTCCGTCATCATGCTGTCGAACCTGATGGCGATCCTCCTGCAGGCGCTGACGGCCCGGCTCGGCATCGCCACCGGCCGCGATCTCGCCCAGGCCTGTCGCGACCATTATTCGCCGCCGGTCAATTTCGGCCTGTGGTTTGCCTGCGAGCTTGCGATCATCGCCTGCGATCTCGCGGAAGTCATCGGCACCGCGATCGCGCTCAATCTGCTCTTCGGCATTCCGCTGATCGCCGGCGCGCTGATCACGGCGCTTGACGTGTTCCTGCTGCTGCTCCTGATGAAGAAGGGCTTCCGCTTCCTCGAGGCCTTCGTCATCACGCTGCTGACGGTGATTTTCGTCTGTTTCGCGGTGCAGATCATTGCCGCTTCACCGCCGGTCGCGGCCGTTCTCGGCGGCTTCGTGCCGACCGGCGAGATCGTCACCAATCCGGCCATGCTTTACATCGCCATCGGCATCATCGGCGCCACCGTCATGCCGCACAATCTCTACCTGCACTCCTCGATCGTACAGACCCGCGCCTATGAGCGCACCGAGACCGGCAAGCGCGAAGCGATCAAATGGGCGACCATCGACAGCACGATCGCCCTGATGATGGCGCTGTTCATCAATGCGGCGATCCTGATCATCGCGGCAGCGGCCTTCCATACGACCGGCCACACGGAAGTGGCCGAAATCGAGGACGCCTACAAGCTGCTCTCGCCGATTCTCGGGCTCGGCATCGCCTCGACCCTGTTTGCCGTCGCCCTGCTCGCCTCGGGCCTCAACTCGACGGTGACGGCGACGCTTGCCGGCCAGATCGTCATGGAAGGGTTCCTCAGGCTGCGGCTGCCGGGCTGGATGCGCCGGCTGATCACCCGCGGCCTGGCGATCATCCCGGTCATCGCGGTCACCGCCATCTACGGCGAGCGCGGCACAGCCGAACTGTTGATCCTGTCGCAGGTCATCCTGTCGATGCAGCTGCCGTTTGCGGTGATCCCGCTCGTGCGCTTCGTCACCGACCGCAAGAAGATGGGCGTCTTCGCCATTCCGCGGCCCGTCGCGCTCATCGCCTGGCTGGTCGCCGGCCTTATCCTGGTCCTGAACTTCAAGCTGCTCTACGACACGTTCACCGGCTGAGACCGGCGGCGTTTCAGAGGCGCTCGACCTCGGCGCGGATCCGCTGTTCGTCTTCGGTACGCTGGACGATCACGCCGTACCAGCCGAGGCCGTCATAGTCCTCGTAGCCGAGCGTCTTCGCATAGGCGACGATCGCGCCGTCGTCGGTGTAATAGCTGCCGCTGCCTTCGCCGCCGGAGCGGTCGAGCATGAAGCGGGTGAAGACAAGCTCGGGACGCGAGGCGGCGATGATGGTGCCGTGCTGGTCGAGCAGCAGCACGGATGTCCGCTCGGCGACCGCCGGCGGCAGGTTCGCCTCCTTCTCGACGATCGCCTGGCCCTGCTCCTGCCAGTCGAAATAGACGCCGAGCGTGCCCAGGAGTTCGCCGTCGGGCTTGCCGCCGCGCCTGACACCGGTCGCATAGACCAGCACGTTGCGCTTGTCGTGATGCTGGCTCGGCCGCATCTGGTCGACGATGTAGTCGTTGCCGGATCGGGTCTTGGCCGCCGCGCGGACCCAGTCGAGCCCAGACAGATCGGCGCGTTCGAGGCCCTTGCGGTATTTCGGATTGGCGCTCGCGACCACGCGGCCGTTGCGGTCGGTCATCACCAGATCGATGTAGACGGTGTAGAACTTGTTGATTTCGCCGAGCCGCGAGGCGGCATAGGCGGCGCTGTCGGCCGTCGGCTCCTCCAGCGCCTTCCAGAGCGACGGATCGGTCGCCCACCAGCGCACGTCGGCGGTGCGTTCGAACAGGTTGCGGACGATCAGCTGCACGAGGCTGAGCGACAGGTCGATCAGGCGGCTGCCCTCCATCTGCTGGACGAGATCGGAGGACATGCCGCGGGAAATCTCGATGCGGTGCATCACCCTGTTTTCGAAGTCCGCGGCAATCGATGCCGAGCTTTCCGCCAGGCGCTGCACTTCGTTGGCGACGACCGCAAAGCCTTTGCCGGCCTCGCCGGCACGGGCCGCCTCGATGATGGCGTTGGTCGCCAGAAGGCGGATCATCCGGACGATCTTGAGATTGTCGACGCTGAAGGCCTCAAGCGCGGTGCCGATGGATTCCGTCAGAAGGCGCATACTGCGCGGCGTTGCGGACAGTCGGCTTGCGGAATTTGCCGCTCGGGATTTGGAAGGCACAGGCAAGCGTGCGTTCATCGGAAAATGACCGTTCAAAAGGAGCTGACCAATAAAGAGAGTACCTATTCGGAATTGAAATAACGCCGCCTCGGGACCTGCGCCTAACCCTAGGGAAGCATGGTTTATTTTGGGTTAAGGCCGGCCGAAATTCCGCATGATTTGTGTGCAGGCCACAAAGGCAAGCCGCCCCTGCCCATTTGATGAGCAGAGGCGGCTGACGTTTAGGGGGGCCTTGACGGTATCAGGCAGCCTTGGCGGCGTGATATTCCTTGATGGCGACCATGCGGATATCCGGGGAGCGCTCGCTCTCGTACCGGAGCGAAAAGCCGTCCTGCGCCAGGAAGACCGGATCGCCGTCGAGGTCACGGGCAATGTCGCCGCGATGGGTGGAAATGAACTTTTCCAGGTCCAGGGTCTTGTCGGCCGATATCCAGCGGCAGACGGAGAAGCGCGGCATTTCGAAGGAGACCGGCAGGCCATATTCGGCCGAAAGGCGCTCCTTCAGAACGTCGAGCTGCAGCGCGCCGACAACGCCGACGATGGCGGGCGAGCCGTCTTCGGGCGAGAAGAGCTGTACGACGCCCTCTTCCGCCATCTGCTGCAGCGCTTCCTTCAGCTTCTTCGCCTTCATCGCGTCTTCCAGGCGCACGCGGCGCAGGATTTCAGGCGCGAAGTTCGGCACGCCCTGGAAGACCAGCGGCTCGCCTTCGGTCAGCGTGTCGCCGATGCGCAGGCTGCCATGGTTCGGAATGCCGACCACGTCGCCGGCATAGGCGGTGTCGGCCAGCTGGCGCTGCGAGGCGAAGAAGAATTGCGGCGCCGTCAGGCCCATCTGCTTGCCGGTGCGCGACAGGCGCGCCTTCATGCCGCGCTCCAGCTTGCCGGAGCAGATGCGGGCAAAGGCGATGCGGTCGCGGTGGTTGGGATCCATGTTCGCCTGGATCTTGAAGACGAAGGCCGTCATCTTGTCCTCGGCGGCATGCACGGTACGGATGTCGGCAACCTGGTCGCGCGGCGGCGGCGCGATTTCGCCGAGCGCATTGATCAGGTCGCGAACGCCGAAGTTTCGGAGCGCCGAGCCAAAGAAGACCGGCGTCAGATGACCTTCCAGGAAGGCCGTACGGTCGAAGGGACGGCAGGCCTCGCGGGCGAGTTCGAGCTCCTCGATGAAGGTCTCGCGCTCGTTTTCCGGCAGGTGCTCGGCAACGCTTTGCGGGCCGTTGACCGGGACGGCGACGACCTGGGTATCGGAACCGCGGAAGGCGTTGTCGGCCAGGTGGTAGGCGCCGCAAAAGGTCTTCGACCGGCCGACCGGCCAGGTGATCGGGGCGGTGTCGAGCGCCAACTTCTCCTCGACCTCATCCAGGATCTCGAAGGGATCGCGGCTTTCGCGGTCCATCTTGTTGATGAAGGTGATGATCGGGATGTCGCGCATGCGGCAGACTTCGAACAGCTTCAGCGTCCGTGGCTCGATGCCCTTGGCGGCGTCGATGACCATGATGGCGGCGTCCACCGCCGTCAGCGTGCGGTAGGTGTCGTCGGCGAAGTCTTCGTGACCGGGCGTATCGAGGATGTTGAAGATGCGGTCGTTATACTCGAAGGTCATCACCGAGGTGACGACCGAGATGCCACGTTCGCGCTCGATCTTCATCCAGTCGGAGCGCGTCTGGATGCGGTCCTTCTTCGCCTTCACTTCACCGGCCAACTGGATCGCGCCGCCGAACAGCAGCAGCTTTTCGGTGAGCGTGGTCTTGCCGGCGTCCGGGTGGGCGATGATCGCAAAGGTGCGGCGGCGCAAGACCGCCTCGTTCAAACTTTCGGCCATGTCTTCGAGAATCCTGTGAATTGGCGCCCTCATACCCGCTAATGGGCGGCGATGCAATTGACCTGGGATGCGGACTCGCCCGAGAGTCTCCGCATCCTGCACACAATGGAAAATGGGTTCTGCCATGAACATACGCCCGCATGCCAGACCATGCCTCGCGCTTCTTCGCCTGCCGCACGGCGAAGGGCTCGACCTGCCGTCCTACGAGACCGCCGGCGCCGCCGGAATGGACCTGCGCGCCGCCGTGCCGGACGACCGGCCGCTGATGCTGATGCCCGGCAAGCGGGCACTGGTGCCGACCGGCTTCGTCTTCGAAATCCCGGACGGCTACGAGGGGCAGGTCCGCCCCCGCTCCGGCCTCGCTTTCAAGCACGGCATCACCTGCCTCAACACGCCCGGGACGATCGACAGCGACTATCGCGGCGAGGTCAAGGTCCTGCTCGTCAACCACGGCGACGAGGAGTTCCTGATCGAGCGCGGCATGCGGATCGCCCAGATGGTGATTGCGCCGGTGACGCAAGTATCCGTCGCGGAAACACATGCGGTGGAAGACACCACGCGCGGCGCAGGCGGCTTCGGCTCGACGGGGACCGCATGAACGCCAATGTTCCGGCGGGGCTCGTCTTTCGCCAGAACTATTTCTCCGATCCGTCGGCCTTTGCCGCTCTGAGCGACCTGCTGCAGGACACATTCGGGATCGACATCTCGCTGCAGAACGCTTTTGGCGGACCCGACCCGACGTCCATGCCGCTTGGCTATTTCGATGAAGCCGGCGGCCGATGCGTGGCGAACTTCTCCGCCTTCACCATGCCGTTGATGATCAACGGCCGGGCGGTGAAGGCCGCCGGCTATCAGTCCGGCGCGGTGCGGCCGGAGTTTCGCGGCAAGGGCCTTTACAGGGACTTGATGCGCCGCACCTTCGCTTGGACCGAGGAGACCGGACACGAGATCGGCATCCTGCTGACGGACAAGCCTTCGCTCTATGCACCCTACGGATTCCGGAGCGTTCCGCAGCATCGCTTTTCCGGCCCGATGCCGGACAGGCGCGCGGAACGCCCAAATGCGCGTCCGTTGAGCATCGGGAATGGCGAGGACATCGCGCTCATTGCAAAGCTGCTCGACCAGCGGCAGCCCGTCTCCGAAATCTTTGCACCGATCCGGCAGAAGGAAATGTTTCTCCTTAACTGCCATTTCGATGATGAAATCCGGCTGACCTTTGTCCAGGAACTCGACTGCGTCGCGGCCTGGAAAGTCTCAGACGATGGAGCGCTGCAACTTCTCGATCTCGTGTGCCATGACATTCCGCCGGTCGAGCGGATCGTCGGCGCACTCAATCCCGATGCCACGCGGCTGGACGTGCTCTTCCCGACAGACCGGCTGAACTGGGATGGCGTTGCGGTGCCGCACAAGGGCTATTGCGACCTGATGATCTCCGGCCTGCCGGCAGACGCCCTGCCCGAAGTTTTCATGCTTTCGCCAATGGCCGAGTTCTGAGCCACAGTTCGGCTGGATCGCGACCGGATTTCCGATTTCACGCTGAAAGTTAAGTCATGACTTTACTTTTGAATTGCTACCGATATAGTTAAGTCCATGCTTAACTATGATCCCAGACTCGCCACCCTGATGGCCGCCCTTGCCGATCCGACGCGGCTTGCCATGATCGAGCGGCTGAGCGTTTCGCCGCGCTCCGTCAGTGAGCTCGCAGAGCCTTTCGGCATGTCGCTGGCTGCGATCGTGCAGCATGTGCAGGTGCTGGAAAGGGCCGGAGCGATCAAGACCAGCAAGGAAGGGCGCACTCGCCGCTGCGCCATCGACCCCGCCGGCATGGCCCAGTTGAAGACTTGGATCAGCGACCGCGAGCGCTTCTGGCAGGCGCAATTCGACAATCTTGCAGCATTTCTGGACAAGAAACAGGACTGAGGAAGCCGGACACCATGACCAAGATTTCAGACAGGATGAGCGCAATCACCATCGACAGGATGTTCGGCCAGTCGCCGGCGAGGGTGTTCGCCGCCTTCTCGCAGAAGGACCAGAAGGCGCAGTGGTTCGCCGGTCCGACCGACGGATCGGAAGTGGAACGCGTGCTCGACTGCCGCACCGGCGGACGCGAGGTGCTGGAAGTGCGCTGGCCGAGCGGCACGGTCACCCGCTTCGAAGCGAAATTCCATCATGTCGAGGCTGAGAGCCGCCTCGTCTACAGCTACGACCTCTTCATCGACGGCGCGCTCTATTCCGTCTCGCTCGCCGACATCGTGTTCGAGGGTCGCGATGGCGGGACGAAGATGCGGTTTGCGGAAACGACCTCCTATTTCTCCGATCAGGACATGGGCGAGATGACGGCCTCGCGACTGCATGGAACGGGTGCCCAGATGGACATGCTGGCCATGCATCTTGCCGGCGAAACTGTGATGCGAACGATCGACGACTGTCATTGAGGCGGCGCTGCGACGCGGTGCATTGCAAGGACTTTTCCCGCGGCTTGCCGCCAAAGATACACAGGCGTATGACGCTGGCTGCAGATGGAAGGTGCTTGATGACGTTCGCAGCTTTGCTGACCTATACCGGCGCGCTTTTCGTGGCCGCGCTCATTCCTGGCCCCGGCGTGACCGCGCTGATTGCCCGTGCGCTGGGCTCCGGCTTTCGCGCCACCTTTCCGATGGCGATCGGCATGATGCTCGGCGACCTCGTGTTCCTGAGCGCCGTCATTGCCGGGCTCGCCTATATCGCCGAGACCTTCTCGACGGCCTTCATGGTGATCAAGTATCTCGGCGCGGTCTATCTCGCCTATGTGGCGTGGAAGATCTGGACCGCCGGCATCCTGCCGCGAGAGGTGACGGCGGAGAAGAAGACCGGCATATGGATGCCGCTCTTCTCCGGCCTCTTCACCACGCTCGGTAATCCGAAGCCGATGCTCTTCTATGTCGCGCTGGTGCCGACGCTGATCGATGTCTCAAGCGTCAACGCCACAGGCTTCCTGGAACTCGTCGGCGCGACCGCGACCGTGCTGACGCTCGTGCTCGGCGGCTATGTGCTGCTCGCGGCCCGCGCCCGCGGCCTGTTGCAGAAGCCGAAGCAGCTCAAGGTGCTGAACCGCGTGGCGGCAAGCTTCATTGCCGGGGCCGCGGCGATGATCGCCGTTCGGGCGAACTGAGACCTTAGCGCCGCCCTTCCAGCGCCATGCGGGCGGCAAGCCCCGCCAGAACCGTTGCCATCAGCCAGCGCTGCACGCTCGCCCAGAAGGGACGACGGGCGAGGAATAGCGCGATCGAGCCGGCCGTGACTGCGATGATGGCGTTTACCGTGACGCTGACAGCGATCTGCGTGCTGCCGAAGACCAGCGACTGCAGCAGGACCTGACCTTTTGCCGGGTCGATGAACTGTGGCAGCAGGGAAAGGTAGAGCACGGCCGCCTTCGGGTTCAGCAGGTTGGTGAAAAGCCCCATGAGAAACAGCTTCCTCGGGCTGTCCTTCGGCAGCTGCCGGACGGCGAAGGGCGAGTGCCCGCCGGGCCTGACCGCATTCCAGGCGAGATAGAGAAGGTAGAGGGCGCCCGCCAGACGCAGGGCGTCATAGGCGAGCGGCACCGCCATGACCAGAACTGTGATGCCGAGGGCGGCCGAGAGCATGTAGAAGACGAAACCGAGCGCCACGCCGCCAAGCGAGATCAGCCCGGCAACCGGTCCCTGGCAGATCGACCGTGAGATCAGGTAGATCATGTTCGGACCCGGCGTCAGCACCATGCCGAGCGCAATAAGGGCAAAGCCTGCGATATGGGCGAGATCCGGCATGGGCTGTGTTCCTGCGGCGGGTTGAATGGCCGAATGAAGCGTGATTGCGATTTTGCCGGCAAGGGATTTCTTGTCACCGTGGCATTTGCCGGAACATGAAACGACATTCCCGCAGCGGGTCGAAAATCGAAATTGCATTCTCCGTCTGAACCTTCGGCGGCTCTGCGGTCGCTGGCAATTCCGGCGGCGGCACCCTATCTTGGCTCACAACCAATCAAGGGAGAGCACCATGGCAGATGCACGCAAGCCCGGCCGCGGCCGGATCTACAATTCGATCATCGACACGATCGGCGACACGCCCATCGTGCGTCTCGACAAGCTGGCCGAGGCCAAGGGCGTGAAAGCCAATCTTCTCGCCAAGCTCGAATTCTTCAACCCGATCTCCTCCGTCAAGGACCGCATCGGCGTCGCCATGATCGAGAGCATGGAAGCAGAAGGCAAGATCGCCCCCGGCAAGACGACGCTCGTCGAACCGACCTCCGGCAATACCGGCATCGCACTGGCCTTTGCCGCCGCCGCCAAGGGCTACAAGCTGATCCTCACCATGCCGGAAACCATGTCGGTGGAGCGCCGCAAGATGCTGGCGCTGCTCGGCGCCGAACTGGTGCTAACCGAAGGCCCGAAGGGCATGAAGGGCGCGATCGCCAAGGCCGAGGAACTGGCCGCCTCGACCGAGGGCGCCGTGATCCCGCAGCAGTTCGAAAACCCGGCCAACCCCGAAATCCACCGCAAGACGACGGCCGAGGAAATCTGGAACGATACCGACGGTTCGGTCGACATCTTCGTTGCCGGCATCGGTACGGGCGGCACGATCACAGGCGTCGGCCAGGTGCTTAAATCCAAGAAGCCGGGCGTCAAGGTCGTGGCCGTCGAGCCGGCCGACAGCCCGGTGCTTTCCGGCGGTAATCCGGGTCCGCACAAGATCCAGGGCATCGGCGCCGGCTTCGCGCCGCCGATCCTCGACACGCATGTCTATGACGAGATCGTCACGGTCACGAATGACGAAGCCTTCTCGCTTGCCCGCGAGGTTGCCCGCCTCGAAGGCCTTCCGGTCGGCATTTCGTCCGGCGCGGCACTGACGGCGGCGATCAAGGTCGGCCAACGCGAGGAAAACGCCGGCAAGACGATCGTCGTCATCATCCCGTCCTTTGCCGAGCGCTACCTGTCGACGGCTCTGTTCGACGGCCTCGGCGGCTGAGCCGACACGGCACACTCGCTGCCATTTGTAACGCGGGAGGAGAAATCCTCCCGCGTTTCTGTTTGTCGCGCGATCGACACGGTCAAGCCGCTGCCGTGAGCCTCTCTCCAGCAATGCGATAGGAGATCGCCTCGGCGAGATGAATGCGGCCGACGGTTTCCACGCCGTCGAGATCGGCGAGCGTGCGCGCCACCTTCAGGACACGATGATAGCCACGCGCGGAAAACTTCATCTTCTCTGCGGCGTCGCGCAGGAGCTGCAGGCCACCGGGATCCGGATTGGCGATCTTTTCGACAAGCGCGGTGGAGGCGCGCGCATTGATGCGCAACCGCGCCTCGCCGAGCTCGGCAAAGCGGTCGCGCTGCAAAGCGCGAGCGCGGGCCACGCGCCTGGCGACATCGGCACTCGCCTCCGCGGCGACAGGCTGGATGAGATCGATGGCGGAGACGGCGGGCACGTCGATGCGGATATCGATACGGTCGAGCAGCGGCCCGGAAATGCGGGCCTGATAATCGGCGGCGCAACGCGGACCGCGGGCGCAGGAATGCCCCGGCTCGCCGGCCATGCCGCAGCGGCAGGGATTCATGGCGGCGACGAGCTGGAACTCGGCCGGATAGGAGACCCGGTGATTGGCCCGGGCGATGATGCATTCGCCGGTTTCGAGAGGCTGGCGCAGTGCATCAAGCGCCTGCGGCGAGAATTCCGGCAGTTCGTCGAGAAAGAGAACGCCGTGATGGGCAAGCGACGCCTCCCCCGGCTTCGCCCTCAACCCGCCGCCGACGAGCGCGGCCATGGTCGCCGAGTGGTGCGGCGTGCGATACGGCCGGCGGTCGGAGAGCTTGCCGCCGGAGAGCTGTCCGGCAATCGAATGGACCATGGAAACGTCGAGCAGTTCGCCGGCCGACAGCGGTGGCAGGATGGACGGCAGGCGCGACGCCAGCATCGATTTCCCAGAACCGGGCGGGCCAACCATCAGCAGATTATGCCCTCCGGCCGCGGCCACTTCGAGCGCCCGCTTGGCGCTTTCCTGCCCCTTGATCTCGACCAGATCCGGCAGGTTGGCGGGATTGGCGCGGATCGCCGCTTTCGGACGTGAGAGGACCTGCGTTCCGCGGAAATGATTGGCGAGCGCGATCAGGCTGCGGGGTGCGAGAATGTCGATATCGGCACCGGCCCAGGCGGCCTCCGGGCCGCTTTCGGCCGGGCAGATCAGCCCCTTGCCGAGCGCATTGGCGCCGATCGCGGCCGGCAGCGCACCGGCGACAGCGGCAATCGTGCCGTCGAGATTGAGTTCGCCGAGCACCACATAGCCGCCGAGCGCATCGGCCGGAATGGCGCCCAGAGCGGCCATCAATCCGAGCGCAATCGGAAGGTCGAAGTGGGAGCCTTCCTTCGGCAGGTCCGCCGGTGCGAGATTGACCGTGACGCGTTTGCCCGGCAGCGACAGGCCGGAGGCATGCAGGGCGGCCTGCACCCGTTCGCGGCTTTCGGCCACCGCCTTGTCCGGCAGACCGACGATCTGGATTCCCACCTTGCCGGGGGCGACCATGACCTGAACATCGACGGGCACGCCCTCGATGCCCTGGAATGCGACCGTACTGACGCGAGCGACCATGCCTGTCCCCTCCATCATGGAAGCGGCAGGCACAACCATCGCCTGCCGGGCTCTTCATGAGCTACCGGAGGCAGTGTTGCATATCAGATCGGACAAGACAAGAACATTAACAGAACAAATGCACGCAAGGATAGCTCTACGGTTGCATCAGGTTGCAGCCCGAGAACAGGTGGGGTCCACTGCGGTTCAAGGAACCCGCGATCAGGTCCGTTTGCGTTCGATCGCATCCCAGAGAAGCGAGGCGATATCGGCGCCGCCGAACTTCTTCACCTCGCGGATGCCGGTCGGGGACGTCACGTTGATCTCGGTCATGTAGTCACCGATCACATCTATGCCGACGAGCAGGAAGCCGCGCTCCTTCAGCGACGGGCCGATGCGCTCCCAGATTTCCTTCTCGCGCGCCGTCAGTTCGGTCGCCTCGGCGCGGCCGCCGACATGCATGTTGGAGCGGCTGTCGGTTTCGGCCGGAACGCGGTTGATCGCGCCGGCGAACTCGCCGTCGACGAGGATGATGCGCTTGTCGCCCTTGCGCACGGCCGGCAGATACTGCTGGGCGATGAAGGGCTCGCGGAACATCTGGTCGAACATTTCGAGAAGCGAGGTGAAGTTGCGATCGTCGCGCGAGGAGTGGAAGACCCCAGCGCCGCCATTGCCGTAGAGCGGCTTCAGGATGATATCGCCCATCTCGTCGCGGAAGCGGGCGATCTCGGCGAAATCGCGGGTGATCAGCGTCTGCGGCATCAGGTCGGCGAATTCGGTGACGAAGATCTTCTCCGGCGAATTGCGCACCCATGCCGGATCGTTGACGACCAGCGTCTTGGGATGAATGCGTTCGAGCAGATGGGTCGAAGTGATATAGGCCATGTCGAAGGGCGGATCCTGGCGCAGCAGGACGACGTCCATGGTCGACAGATCGATGCGCTCCGGCGCGCCGAGCGTGAAATGGTCGCCCTTGACGTCGCGCAGTTCCATCGGCTCGACGGTGGCATAGACCTTGCCGTCGCGGAGACTCAGCTTGTTCGGCGTATAATGGAAAAGCTTGTAGCCGCGCGATTGCGCTTCAAGGCTCATGGCGAAGGTGGAATCGCCGGCGATGTTGATGCCGGACACATGATCCATCTGGACCGCTACATTCTTGATCGCCGCCATGAGAACTCCCCGTTTGAAAGGCCATCCTCATTTAGGGTGAGGCGGCCCGAATGGCAACGGGCCGCAGGCTGCGATTTGCGGTCGAAGAGCCAGCCTGATCAGGCAGCCCATTGCGCGCCGGCGCGGGACGCCCGGGGGCTTGCGAGCCGCGTCATGGCCGCAATGAGCATCGAGCGTGGCTTGGGCAGGACCGCAACCTTCCTGACATAGTTTTCGACCCGCCAGGTCGCCCAGGTACCACTGGCGAAATAGCCGACATCACCCTTGCGCAAGACGGTGACAGTTCCGTCTTCAGCCGTGACCTCGACTTCCCCTTCGAGGATCAGGACGGTCTCTTCCCAGCTGAAGTTCCATCGGAACGTGCCGGCGGTGCAATCCCACACGGCGGTCATGACGGCACGGTTTTCCGACTCGGGCTGGAAGCCGCAACGCGCTTCCGGATTTCCCTCGATGATCCAGTCCGGATTGATGGGCGCCGGCTTCATCTCGAATGCGTCGAGCCCGCTCGCGACGACAGGGCTTCGCGCCGACTCGTTAGAGCGGTTGCGTACTTTGATCGCCAGAACGACGGCGGCGGCAATGAATTTCAAAGGCATGGTATCCCCCACATGCTGTTTGTGCCGAAAAGGCCTAGCATGCAGGGGGTTTCGTCCCGGTTCACCCGCTCGTTAAAATTTTAGCGAGCGGGTCGCTTAGCGCATGCCGCTCAGGCACCCGCCGCCACAATGCGCCGGCCCGAAGAGGTCTCGAAGAAATGCAGCCGCTCGGGAACGATCGAAAAGGCGACATCGTCGCCGATCGGGGTTTGCGCCGGCACGGCGGCGCTCAGCATTTCGTCGCCGACCATGCCGTGGACGAGGCGCTGCGAACCGAGCTCCTCGACGTAGGAAACCTTCATGCGGATCACACCGCCCTCGGAGACCTTCATGTCCTCGGCGCGCATGCCGACGGTCAACGGACCGGACGGAAGCGAGCGGCCCTCAAGGTCGATCACGGCCGAGCCGATCGACAGCTGGTTGCCGTCGACGGATGCCTTGGCGAGGTTCATCGCCGGCGAGCCGATGAAGCTCGCGACGAAGGTGGAGGCCGGATTGTGATAGACGTCGAGCGGCGTGCCGATCTGCTCGATACGGCCGCCATTCAGCACTACGAGGCGATCGGCCAGCGTCATGGCTTCGAGCTGATCGTGGGTGACGTAGATCGACGTCGTGCCGAGGCGGCGCTGCAGCTGCTTGATCTCGCCGCGCATGGAGACACGCAGCTTGGCGTCGAGGTTCGACAGCGGCTCATCGAAGAGGAAGGCCGCCGGCTTGCGCACGATGGCGCGGCCCATGGCGACGCGCTGGCGCTGGCCGCCGGACAAGGCGCGCGGCTTGCGGTCGAGATAAGGCTCCAGCTGCAGCATGCGGGCCGCTTCGGCGACGCGCGCGTCGATCTCGGCCTTCGGTGTGCCACGGTTCTTCAGACCATAGGCCAGGTTCTGGTAGACGCTCATATGCGGATAGAGCGCATAGTTCTGGAACACCATGGCGATGTCGCGTTCGGCCGGCTCCATGCGGTTGACGACCTTGCCGCCGATGCTGACGGTGCCGCTGGAAATCGTCTCCAGCCCGGCGACCATGCGCAGAAGCGTGGACTTGCCGCAGCCCGACGGACCGACCAGCACGATGAATTCGCCATCGGCGATCGAGATCGAAACGTTATCCACGGCCTGAACGCCGCCGGTATAAACCTTTCCGACCTTGTCGATTTCGATAGACGCCATTGTTACTTCTCCGTTTCCACGAGGCCTTTTACGAAGAGCCTCTGCATAAAGACGACCACGAGGACCGGCGGCAACATGGCGAGCATGGCCGTCGCCATGACAAGGTTCCACTGCGGCTCTGCGTCGGCGACGTCGGCCATGCGCTTGATGCCCATGACGATGGTGTAATAGCGGGGATCGGTCGTCACCATCAGCGGCCAGAGATACTGGTTCCAGCCATAGATGAAGAGGATGACGAAGAGCGCCGCCATGTTCGTGCGCGACAGCGGCACGAGGATATCCCTGAAGAATTTCATCGGACCGGCGCCGTCGATGCGGGCCGCCTCGAGCAGTTCGTCCGGCACCGTCAGGAAGAACTGGCGGAACAGAAAGGTCGCAGTCGCCGAGGCAATCAGCGGGATCGACAGACCGGCATAGCTGTCCAGCAGGTGCAGGCTGGCGATGACCTGGAAGGTCGGCACGATGCGAACCTCGACCGGCAGCATGAGGGTGATGAAAATGATCCAGAAGCAGAACTGCCGGAAGGGAAAGCGGAAATAGACGATGGCGAAGGCCGACAGGATGGAAATGGCAATCTTGCCGATGGCGATCGACAGCGCCATGACCAGGCTGTTGACCATCATGGGGCCGACGGGCGGCGCGCCCGAAGATGCCATGCCGCTGGTCAGCATGGTCTTGTAATTTTCCCACCCATGGCCCCCTGGCGTCAGCGGGATCAGCCCGGACAGGAAGTCGGTCGGTCCATGCGTCGACGCGATGAAGGCGATATAGACCGGCAGGGCGACGGTGGCCACGCCGATCAGGAGCACGATGTGCGACAGGATCTTGAGACCGGGTCTGTTTTCAACCATCCGCTCTCTCCTCAGTACTGTACGCGCCGCTCGACGAAGCGGAACTGGATGAAGGTCAGAAGGATGACGATGCCCATGAGCACGACCGACTGGGCTGCGGACGAGCCCATGTTGAGGCCGATGAAGCCGTCGTTGAACACCTTGTAGACGAGGATGTTGGTGGCCTGCGCCGGGCCGCCCTTGGTGGTGGCGTGGATGACGGCGAAGGTATCGAACATGGTGTAGACGACGTTGACGACGATCAGGAAGAAGGTCGTCGGCGACAGGAGCGGGAAGACCACGGTGAAGAAGCGCTTGACCGGACCGGCGCCGTCGATGGCAGCCGCCTCTTTCAGCGATTGCGGGATGGACTGGAGGCCAGCGAGGAAGAACAGGAAATTGTAGGAAATCTGCTTCCAGCTCGCCGCAAGCACGACAAGGATCATGCCGTCGACGCCGGAGAGGCGGTGGTTCCACTGATAACCGAGCCCCTGCAGCAGATAGGGTGCGATCCCGATCGTCGGATTGAACATGAACCACCACAGGATGCCGCCGACGGCGGGTGCGACCGCGTAAGGCCAGACGAGCAGCGTGGTATAGGCATTGCGGCTGCGCAGGCGCCCGTCGGCGGCCAGCGCCAGGATCAGCGCCAGGATGATCGACGAGGCGGCCACGCTGACGGAAAAGACGAGCGTCACCTTGAGAGAATTCAGATAATTCGGATCGGCAAACAGGGCCTTGTAGTTCTGCAGGCCCACGAATGCCGTACTGAGGCCGAACGGATCCTCACGCAGGAACGATTGGCGGATTGCCTGAGCGGCCGGCCAGATGAAGAAGATCAGAGTGATGGCAAGTTGCGGAAGCAAAAGCCAGTACGGCAGTATCTTGTTGCCGAATATCGTGCGCTTGGTCTGCATGATGGGCGTCCGACGGTCAGGTATTGCATGGGATGAAGGGCCTGCGGAGGATAGGACATCCGCCGCAGGCCCTGCCATTCGTTCAGATTGACGTCAATGAACCGGTATTACTGGTTCGTCGCGGCAAAATCGGCAATGAGCTTGTTGCCACGCTCAACGACGGAGTCGAGAGCAGCCTGGGCGTCCTTCTGACCGGACAGCAGAGCTTCGAATTCTTCGTCGATGATGGTGCGAACCTGAACGTAGTTGCCGAAACGCAGACCCTTGGAGTTTTCGGTCGGCTCATTCAGCGTGATCTGCTTGAGAGCCACTTCGGCGCCGGGGTTCTTGTCATAGAAGCCCTGCTTCTTGGTGTAGTCATAAGCAGCCTGGGTGATCGGCAGGTAGCCGGAGAACTGGTGCCAGTCGGACTGGACTTCCGGCGAGGACAGGTAGTGGAAGAAGTCCGCCACGCCCTTGTATTCTTCCTGGTCGTGGCCCTGCAGCACCCACAGCGTTGCGCCGCCGATGATGGAGTTCTGCGGAGCGCCCTGGACGTCGGAGTAGTACGGCAACATGCCGACGCCGACTTCGAAGTCCTTGGCGTTGTTGACGACGGCTGCGCGGGCTGCCGACGAGTTCATGTACATGGCGCATTCCTGCGAATAGAACTTCGGCGGAGCGTCATCGCCACCGACCGGGCCGCCGTACTGGAAGAGGCCTTCGTCCTGCCACTTCTTCAGGTTCGCCCAGTGGCGCGCCTGCGTGGGGCCATTGAAGGTCAGCTGCGAGTCGACCGAGCCGAAACCGTTCTGGTTCGTGCCGATCTGCAGGTTGTGCCAGGCGGAAAAGTTCTCAAGCTGAACCCAGGAGATCCAGCCGGTGGTGAAACCGCACTTGGCCGCGCCGGATTCCATGATCTTCTTGGAATAGGCTTCCATGTCTTCCCAGGTCTTCGGCGGAGTTTCCGGATCGAGGCCGGCCTTCTTGAAGACGTCCTTGTTGTAGTAAAGGACCGGGGTGGACGAGTTGAACGGCATGGACAGCATGTTGCCGTCGGTATCGGAGTAGTAGCCGACGACGGCCGAGATGAAGCCCTTCGGGTCGAATTCGGTGCCGGTGTCGGCCATCAGCTTGTAGACCGGGTAGACGGCGCCCTTGGCCGCCATCATCGTCGCGGTGCCGACTTCGAAGACCTGCACGATATCGGGCTGCTGCTTGGCACGGAAAGCGGCGATCGCGGCGGTCATCGTTTCGGGATACGAGCCCTTGTAGGTCGGGATAACTTCAAAGTTGTCCTGCGACTTGTTGTAGTTCGCGACGATTTCTTCGAGTTTCTTGCCATTCTCGCCACCCATGGCATGCCACCAGGTGATCTGCGTCTTGGCATAGGATGTGGAGGCCGTCAGGCTGAGCGCCAGGGCGGCAAAAGCGATTTTCTTTATCATGGTGTTCCTCTCCTCCTCAGAAGAGTTGAGACATTAAAGACGTTGGGTGGGCCGTCAAGCTTGAATTTTCACTTTGACGTTCGTTCAGCGACCGGACGGTTTCGCTTTACTTTCGGTTCTCTAGCCACATCGAATGAACGGCAGGTGACAATCGGATGACAGTTTCATGACGGCGCGACGCGGGCACCGGAACCGTCAGAATGCGTCGCGCAAATGGCGCGGCAAATGCCAGGGAACGACGGCGACAATGTCGTATCGCCAGGAAAGCCGGGCGTAATCCGGCTGGCGGGAAAGCCAGATCTCGCTGGCGGACCGGATGCGGCGCTGGGTGGAATAACCGACCGCGTCGATGGCAGCGTTCTCTCCGGCCCGCGCCTTCACCTCGACGAAGGCGACAAGATCGCCCCGGCGGGCAATGATGTCGATCTCTCCGACCTTCGTTCGATAGCGAACCGAAAGAATGCGGTAGCCCCTGAACATCAGAAAGACGGCGGCGATATATTCCGACAGGAGGCCGCGGCGATAGGCGCTACGCTTGCGGGAGCTGCCGTCGCCGTCGGCCATCGCGTCACCCCTTCAGCGCCATCAGGCGGTCGTAGAGCTCCTTGCGCGGCAGGCCGGTGCGCTTTGCCGCCTCGGAAGCGGCCTTGCCGGCCGGCAGCGCGCTTGCGAGCTCTCTCAGTATATTGTCGACGTCGGCGGCCTCGGGTGGCGCGGCCTCTTCCGGCGGACCGATGACGAGCACGATCTCGCCCTTGACGGTTTGCCCTTCATATTGCGCGGCGAGATCGGCAAGCGAGCCGCGGCGGAATTCCTCGAACGTCTTGGTCAGTTCGCGGCAGACGGCGGCCGGGCGGGCTCCAAGCACATCGGACGCGGCAGTGAGCGTGGGGGCAATCCGGTGCGGCGATTCAAAGAAGATCAACGTCGCCGGCACGGCGGCGAGCTCGGCAAGACGGTCGCGCCTGGCCTTATCCTTCGACGGCAGGAAACCGGCAAACAGGAAGGCGTCGTTCGGCAGGCCGGAACCGAGAAGTGCTGCCAAAGGCGCGGAGGCGCCCGGAATGGGGACGACACGGTAGCCCGCCTCGATCGCCTGCAGCGCCAGCCGGTAGCCCGGATCGGAGACGAGCGGGGTTCCGGCGTCGGAGACGAGCGCGACCGAGCGCCCCTCCTCCAGCGCCTGCAGGAGCTTCGGCCCGGCCTCGGCGGCATTGTGCTCGTGATAGGCGTAAGGGCGGCCGCGAATGCCGAAGCGGTCGAGCAGCACGCGGCTGACGCGGGTGTCCTCGCAGGCGAGCACATCGGCGCCGGCGAGCGTTTCCAGCGCCCGAAGGGTAATGTCGCCGAGATTGCCGATCGGGGTCGCCACCAGATAAAGCGCCGGCTCCAGCGGGCGCGCCGGCACCACGACATTGTTCAGACGGTAGCCACGAAGGCCTTCGGCGGGACTTTCATTCATCGACATTCATTCCGTACTTTACCCATACCGAGGCCACACTCGGCGCCGCGGTGCGTCGGACCGTTATGCGGCAAGGCCGCTCAGCCCGCAAGCTCCGGGGATAAGACAGGCTGCGCGACGACAAAGCCCTTGCAATGCAACGGTAACATCTGCCATTTTGCGCCTCCACGCCCGCCGGCCCGGTCCCGGCACAGTCCATGGAAATACCGCCATCCGTCCGGATGGTCCTATCGAAAGCGGCAGAGTCACAATGCGTATTACGATCGAGCGGTCCAATCTCTTGAAATCGCTGAACCACGTGCATCGCGTGGTCGAGCGCCGCAATACGATACCGATCCTGTCGAACGTGCTGCTGAAGGCCGACGGCGCCAGCCTGGAAATGAAGGCGACCGACCTCGACCTCGAGATCACCGAGGCGACGCCGGCCAATATCGAACAGGCCGGTGCGACCACGGTTCCCGCCCACCTGCTCTACGACATCGTCCGCAAGCTGCCGGACGGGGCCGAAGTGCTGCTCGCCACCAACACGGACGGCACGGCGATGACGGTTGCCTCGGGCCGCTCGAAGTTCTCGCTGCAGTGCCTGCCGCAGTCGGACTTCCCGGACCTGACCGCCGGCACGTTCAGCCACACCTTCCGACTGAAGGCGAACGACCTGAAGATGCTGATCGACCGCACGCAGTTCGCCATTTCGACGGAAGAGACCCGCTATTATCTCAACGGCATCTTCTTCCATACGGTCGAAGCCGGCAGCGACCTGAAGCTGCGCGCGGTAGCGACCGACGGTCACCGTCTCGCCCGCGCCGACGTCGATGCGCCGTCCGGCTCGGAAGGCATGCCCGGCATCATCATCCCGCGCAAGACGGTTGGCGAACTGCAGAAGCTCGTCGACAATCCCGACGTCGTCGTCACCGTCGAAGTGTCGGATGCGAAGATCCGCCTGACCATCGGCTCGATCATCATGACGTCGAAGCTGATCGACGGCACCTTCCCGGATTACCAGCGCGTGATCCCGACCGGCAACGACAAGGAAATGACCGTCGATTGCCAGACCTTCGCGCAGGCGGTCGACCGCGTGTCGACAATCTCGTCCGAGCGCGGCCGGGCGGTGAAGCTGTCGCTCTCCGACGGCCAGCTTCTCCTGACCGTCAACAATCCGGACTCCGGCAGCGCGACCGACGAAATCGCAGCCGGCTACGAGAACGACCCGCTCGAGATCGGCTTCAATGCCAAGTATCTGCTCGACATTACTGGCCAACTGTCCGGCTCCGAGGCGATCTTCCTGTTCGCCGACGCCGGCTCGCCGACGCTCATTCGCGACACCGCCGGCGACGACGCGCTGTACGTCCTGATGCCGATGCGCGTTTGACGCTGCCTCGGTCTCGCTAAAGCCGCAATTCCCGGCAATTCAGGCACGAAGAAACAGGCAGCGCAAATTTGCTGCAAAACTGACGATGACGCTTATATAAATCAGACTGCGACATTTTTTGTAACGATAACGACGGGAAGAGGAGAGGACGCCATGGCGATCCGCCTGAAGCAAAAGCTGGAGAAGAAATTCGATGCGGAGATCCGCTTCTTCAAAGGCATGATGCAGGGGCCGAAGCAGGTGGGCGCGATTGTCCCGACCTCCTCCGTCACCGCCCGCAAGATGGCAAGCGTCGTCAATACCGGCTCCGGCCTGCCGGTCCTGGAACTCGGCCCCGGAACGGGCGTCATCACCAAGGCGATCCTCGAAAAGGGCGTGAAGCCGGAAGACCTCTATGCGATCGAGTATTCCTCGGATTTCTACCGGCATCTCGTCGAGCAGTTCCAGGGCGTCAACTTCATCCATGGTGACGCCTTCGATCTCGACCGGACGCTCGGCGAGAAGAAGGACCTCATCTTCGACTGCGTGATTTCCGCCGTGCCGCTCCTCTATTTTCCGATGCACGCCCGCGTCAGCTTCCTTGAGAGCCTTCTCACCCGCATTCCGCCCGGCCGCCCGGTCGTTCAGATCACCTATGGCCCGGTGTCGCCGGTCATCGCCTGTCCCGACCGCTACCAGATCCAGCATTTCGACTTCATCGTCCGCAACATTCCGCCGGCGCAGCTCTGGATCTACCGCAAGGCCTGATCCCTCCCCTTACAAGCCACATTTTCCCTTGCCCTCGACGGCGTCCCGTGCGACTTGGAGCCGGCTGAAATCGGACGAGGGATCGAATGATGAGTGCACGCGACAGGCTGATCGTCGGGCTGGATGTTCCAACCGTTGCGGAGGCGGAGAAGATCGTCTCGCAGATCGGCGACGACATTTCCTTCTACAAGATCGGCTATCAGCTGGTGTTCGCCGGCGGGCTCGAATTTGCCCGCGAACTTGCCGAAAGCGGCAAGAAGATCTTCCTCGACATGAAGCTCCTCGACATCGACAACACCGTGGCGCACGGGGTCGAGAACATCGCCAAGATGGGCATGAGCATGCTGACGCTGCATGCCTATCCGAAGGCGATGAAGGCCGCCGTCGAAGCCGCGAAGGGCTCCGGGCTCTGCCTGCTCGGTGTCACCGTACTGACCTCCATGGATGACGGCGATCTTGCCGACGCCGGCTATGCGACGGACGCGAAGAGCCTCGTCGCCAGACGGGCGGAACAGGCGCGCGCGGCCGGCATGGGCGGCATCGTCTGCTCGGCCGGAGAAGCGACCGCCGTCCGCGGCATCCTCGGCCCCGACATGGCCGTGGTCACGCCGGGCATTCGCCCCGCCGGCGCCGACAAGGGCGACCAGAAGCGGGTGATGACGCCGGGCGAAGCCATTCACGCCGGCTCGAGCCACCTGGTCGTCGCGCGGCCAATCGTGAAGTCGGACGACCCGAAGGCCGCGGCGCGGGCGATCCTCGACGAGATGCATGCCGCGCTCTGGCCGGCGAACAACTGACATCGACAGCAACAAAACCAGACAGGGAGAGAACGATGGCCAAGGGATACTGGATCGCTCACATGGATGTGCGGGACCCCGAAAACTACAAGCAGTATGTAGCTGCCGCGAAGCCGGCGTTCGAGCGCTTCGGCGCGAATTTCCTGGCCCGTGGCGGAGAAGTGATCGAGTGCGAAGGCAAGCCGCGCGCCCGCAACGTCATCATCGAGTTTCCGTCGCTGCAGGCGGCGCGTGACTGCTACAACTCGCCCGAATACCAGGAAGCCATCAAGATCCGCCAGAAATACGCGGATGGAGAACTGATGCTGGTCGAGGGCGTCTGAGCAGCGAGCAGGCTTCGCAATTGCAACAAAAGACTGCAAAAGCGCTTTCCATGCGGCGAGTTGGCACTTCACCTCGAATGCCAATTCGGCTAGAGACGAAATGAGCTCACTGAAAGACGCCTATTCATTGCCGAGGAGCATGCCATGACTCTTGCCAACCTTCCTCCACTCGTCACCGTGTTCGGAGGGTCCGGTTTCGTGGGACGCCATGTGGTGCGCGCGCTTGCCAAGCGCGGCTACCGGATCCGCGTCGCGGTCCGCCGCCCGGATCTCGCCTGGTTCCTGCAGCCCGCCGGCAATGTCGGGCAGATTTCCTTCGTGCAGGCGAACCTGCGCTACCGCGCCTCGATCGATGCCGCCGTCGCGGGTGCGGACCATGTCGTCAACTGCGTCGGCATCCTGTTCGAAAGCGGCCGCCAGACTTTTGATGCCGTCCAGGAATTCGGCGCCAGGGCCGTGGCGGAAGCCGCTCGCAATGCCAATGCCAGCCTGACCCACATCTCGGCGATCGGCGCCGACGCATCAGCTGAATCCACCTATGCCAGCACCAAGGGCAAGGCGGAGGCTGCCGTTCTGTCGATCAAGCCGGACGCCGTCATCCTGCGCCCGTCGATCGTGTTCGGCCCGGAAGACGACTTCTTCAACAAGTTCGCCAACATGGCCCGCTTCATGCCCTTCCTGCCGCTGATCGGCGGCGGCAAGACGAAGTTCCAGCCGGTCTATGTGGAAGACGTGGCAGAAGCCGTCGCCCGCTCCGTCGACGGCAAGGTCGCCAAGGGCAAGATCTACGAGCTCGGCGGTCCGCAGGTACTGACCTTCAAGCAGTGTCTGGAAACCACGCTGGCGGTCATCTTCCGCAAGCGTCCGCTCGTTTCCATCCCCTTCGGCATTGCATCGATGATCGGCAGCATCGCCTCGATGATCCCGTTCATCGCACCGCCACTCACCCCCGACCAGGTGACGCTCCTGAAGAGCGACAATCTCGTTTCCCCGGAAGCCGAGGCGGAAGGCCGGACGCTGAAGGGCATCGGCATCACGCCCGTGATCCTGCAGTCGGTCCTGCCGTCCTACCTCGTGCGCTACCGTCAGCACGGACAGTATACTAACAGCGGCAAGGCTGCCTGATCCCATGCTTCAAACGCTCCTGCCGCCCGACCTTCATCCGGCGGCAGCAGCCGTTCTCGTCATCGTCAGTTTCTTCACCTCCGCGCTGACCGCCACGTTCGGCATCGGCGGCGGGGTGACCATGCTTGCGGTACTGAGCTTCTACATGCCGGTGGCGGCATTGATCCCCGTCCACGGCGCCGTGCAGCTCGGCTCCAATGCCGGGCGGGCCGTCATGCAGCGCGCGGACATCGCCTGGCCGCAGATCGGCGCCTTTCTGGTCGGTGGGCTCGTCGGCGCGGGTCTGGGTAGCCGCGTCGTCGTGGCGCTCCCCGAAGCCGTGCTCGAACTGGCGCTCGGGACGTTCATCATCCTCGTCACCTGGATCAAGTTTTCAAAAATGCGGGCGATGAACCTGCCGGGTTTCGCCGCGACCGGAGCCGTCACCACCTTCGCCAGCATGTTTTTCGGGGCAACCGGGCCGTTGAACGCGGCCGCCTTCGACAAGTCCTTCGACGATCGCAAGACGCTGGTGGCGTCGCTTGCCGCCGTCATGACGATCCAGCATCTCCTGAAGATCATCGCCTTCGGTTTCGCCGGCTTCGTATTCTCGGACTGGCTGCCGCTCGTCGCGGCCATGATCGTCACCGGGCTGGCCGGCACCAGGACGGGGCTGGCAATCCTCGGCAGGCTGCCTGAAGACATCTTCCGCATCGGCCTCAAATGGCTGTTAACCCTGATCGCGCTCGACATGCTCTGGCGCGGCGTCGATGGCCTTATTTGGTAGGTGCGAAGGGGAACAAACAGGTTCCCGCCGCGTTTTCGTCATGAAGATGCCGGCTTGCAGACACAGATCCGATACGGAACAAGTTGCACAAAAGCATCAGATGAAAATTACTGCCGTTAATCGAAGGTTCAACATGTTCCTGTTATTGTCTGACGGCAGTTTGCGGAATAGAAGGCCCGCCACAGAGCGCGCCGTATTTGACAAACTTCTATCAGCGCGTATCGCAAATTTCGGGGGCAAATTTCATGGGTAAAGCGATTGCAATCTTTTTCGCCGGTGCGGCTTTGATCGTGCTGGCCGGCTTTGCGCTCGCACCTTCTACCGTCGCAGCCATCAACAGCAAGTGCTCGCCCGCTTACGGCGTTGATCCCTGCAGCAGCGAACTGACGGCGTCGATCCCGACCAAGTGATCGAAAGCAGTTTCATCGTCATAGTGTGAAAAAGGCCGTCTCGAATGCGAGGCGGCCTTTTCCTTTTTCTCAGATGACCCAGCCGGCATAGACCATGCCGAGAAGCGCGATGCCAAATACGATCCGGTAGATCGCGAAGGCCGTGAAACGGTGGGTGCGGATATAGGACAGCAGCCACTTGACGGCGATGAAGGCCGTGATGGTGGAGACGACGAAGGCGATTGCCAGGGCCATCCAGTCCTCACCCGGCGCACCGCCGTCCTTGAATGTCTTCAACAGTTCGTAGGCGCTGGCCGCATACATGGTTGGAATGCCGACCAGGAAGGCGAATTCGGTTGCCGCCGCGCGGCTGCCGGTGCCGGCGATCATGGCGATGAAGATGGTTGCGGCCGACCGCGACGTTCCCGGAAAGACGCCGGCGACGACCTGGGCCAGGCCCACCAGCAGCGCCACGGTCCAGGTGATGCGCTTGCTTTGCGGCCTGGTGGCCGCGACCCGTTCCGCCGCGATCATCCAGATGCCGCCAATGATCAGCGCCCAGGCGATCGGCGTGACATTTTCCGGCAGTTCGAAGCCCATCTTCTTGACGATGAGGCCGAGAACGGCGGTGACGAGGAAAGCGGCTGCAAGCTTGAAGACGTAGTCGCGGATCTCGGGATCGCGCCAACCGGTCAGGAAAGACAGGATGCGCCGCCAGTAGATGAAGGTGACGGCGAGAATCGCGCCTGCCTGGATCACGATGTTGAACATGTCGGAGCGATGCCCGAGCCACTGTTCGGCGATGATCAGGTGGCCGGTCGAAGAGATCGGCAGAAACTCGGTTATGCCTTCGATGACGCCAAGGATGATTGCGTCGATGTAGCCCATCTCATTCTCCGTGTTCAGATGGTTTCAGAGCCCGGGCCGGGAGGCGATCCGGGGTATTCCCGAGGCCTTGGGCGAGAGCCGCCCCTCTTCGTCGTCACTGCTATGCAACTCGAAGCGGGAGCGCGGCTTACCAAACGGCGGGAAAAGCTCCCTCCCCGTCAATCATGGCCTTTTGCAGGCGATGCCATGAAATGTCCATTTTCCGATGTTTGATCGCCCGTGCAATAAGGCTGCGCCAGACGATCAGCGGCTCTTCCCTAATTCTTTCTTAATTTGCAGACGCTAAAAGACATTTTGCGCCTGTTTTACCAAACGCTCACTCCAACCGGCCAGAAAACTCAAGCATGCCAGTTCTCTACCACCATCCGATGTCCTCGGCGTCCCGCTTCGTTCGACTGATCCTTGCCGAGTACGGCTTTCAGGTGGAGCTTATGGAGGAAAGGCCCTGGGAAAAGCGCAAGGAATTCCTCTCGCTCAATCCGGCCGGCACCCTGCCCGTCTATGTCGACAACAGCATGCGCACCCTTTCGGGTGCCGGCGTCATCTCCGAATTCATGGACGAGACGCACGGCGCACTGAAGCGCGACCGCCGATTGCTGGCCGAAGATCCGTTCCAGCGCGCGGAAATCCGCAGGCTGATGGAGTGGTTCCTGCACAAACTGGAAACGGACGTGACCCGGCCGCTGGTGCGCGAGCGCGTCTACAAGCTGCAGATGCGCCCCGACGAGGGTGGCGGCGCGCCGGATTCCAAGGTGCTGCGCACCTCGCGGGCCAATATCCGCCAGCACATGAAATATCTCACCTGGCTTGCCGGTTCCCGGCCATGGCTTGCCGGCAGCCGCATCAGCTATGCGGACCTTGCGGCAGCGTCCGCGGTTTCCATTCTCGACTATATGGGCGAGATCGACTGGGCCGATGCGCCGGTCGCCAAGGAATGGTACCAGCGGCTGAAGTCGCGGCCATCCTTCCGGCCGCTTCTGACCGAGCGTGTACGCGGGCTGACACCTGTGTCACACTACGCCGATCTGGATTTCTAACCGAGGATCAGCCCATCAACCGGCAGGATGACAAGAGCCGGAAGCGTCGCGAAACGCTGACCGCCTTCGTGCGCGCGGAGGCGAAGGCGCAGGGCTTCGACCTGTGCCGGATCACGTCCGCCGCATTGCCGGACAAGGCGGCTGCGGACCTCGGCGCCTTCGTCGCCAACGGGCACCACGGCACCATGGAATGGATGGCCGAGACGCTGGACCGGCGCGGCGATCCGCGCACGCTCTGGCCCGAGGCGCAATCCGTCGTGGTCTTCGCCATGAATTACGGTCCAGACGAGGACCCACGCCTGCTGCAGGCCGCGCCGGAGACAGCGGCCATTTCCGTCTACGCCCGCAACCGCGACTATCACGACGTCATCAAGGGACGGCTGAAGGAGATCGCCACGCGCTTTGCGGCGCGCGCCGGCGAGGACGTGAAGGTCTTCGTCGATACCGCACCGGTGATGGAGAAGCCGCTCGCCGCCAAGGCCGGCATCGGCTGGCAGGGCAAGCACACCAATCTGGTGAGCCGTGAATTCGGTTCCTGGCTGTTCCTCGGCTCGATGTTCACGACGGCGGAGCTCGACTGCGACCCGCCGGAGGTCGATCATTGCGGCTCCTGCCGCGCCTGTCTCGACGCCTGCCCGACAGAAGCCTTTCCCGCGCCCTACCGGATCGATGCGCGCCGCTGCATTTCCTATCTCACCATAGAACACAGGGGCCCGATCGAGCGGAGCCTTCGCGAACGGATGGGCAATCGCATCTATGGCTGCGACGATTGCCTGGCCGCCTGTCCGTGGAACAAGTTCGCGCAGGCCGCGAGCGAAATGAAGCTCAAGGCCCGCGATGATTTATCCGCCCCGGACATCGCCCTGTTCCTGTCCTTCGACGACGCTCGCTTCCGTAGTTTCTTTTCAGGTTCTCCGGTCAAGCGCATTGGCCGCGACCGCTTCGTGCGCAACGTGCTGATCGCAGCCGGTAATTCCGGGGCTTCAGCACTTGTCGCACCCTGCAGGGCATTGCTCGATGACAGCGCACCGGACGTGCGGGCCATGGCGGTCTGGGCACTATCGCGGCTTTTGCCGCCGGATGAATTTCAGGCGTTGCGCTCCATCTCGACAAGCGAGACGGATCCGGACGTCCTCAGCGAATGGGAAGCCGCATGATGCATGTGATGATTTTCGGCGCCGGCTATTCCGGCAAGGCGATTGCCAACGCGATGCCGGAGGCGGCGCGTCTCTCCGGGACGACGCGCTCGGTGGAGAAGATGGCGGCGCTGACGGAACACCGCATCGAGCCGTTTCTCTTCGACGGCAACGCGATGAGCGACGCCCTGCTGTCGGAACTCAAAAGCGTGACGCATCTGGTTCAGTCGATCGCGCCGGACGCCCATGGCGATCCGCTCTTGAAGCTGATCTCCGACTGCGTGGGCAAGAGTGGACTGAAGACCCTGATGCCCAAGCTGGTGTGGACGGCCTATCTTTCCACCGTCGGGGTCTACGGCGATCACGACGGTGCCTGGGTGGACGAGACGAGCGAATGCCGCCCGGTGTCGGCCCGCTCGCGTCAACGCGTCATGGCGGAAGAGCAGTGGATGGCGGCCTGCACGGCGGCCGGGCTGCCGCTGGCGATCCTCCGGCTGTCCGGCATTTACGGGCCGGGCCGCAACACCTTCCGCAACATCGAAAAAGGCACGGCGAGACGGCTGGTCAAGAAGGACCAGGTGTTCAACCGGATCCGCTTGGAGGACATCGGGGCGGCCACCCGTTTTCTCGTCGACCGGATGGCCGACGGCATCTTCAACGTTACAGACGACGAGCCGGCGCCGCCGCAGGACGTGGTCATGGAGGCCTGCCGCATCGCCGGCGTCGAGCCGCCGCCGGAGCAGGATTTCGAGACCGCAGAGCTGACGCCGATGGCCCGCTCCTTCTACGGCGAAAACAAGCGCGTCTCCAATCGCAAGATCCGCGGCATGGGATTTTCGTTCCAGTTTCCCGACTACCGGACGTCGCTCGCCGACCTGTGGCGGGCCGAAAATCGGCGCTGACGAGCAGGGTTCCGGAATTTTTTTCTGACAGATTGTCGCACTTGCGACGGTAATTTCTTACCCGTCGAAATTCATCAAGCAACGTCTGATTTCATTAACGTTTTTAGGGAATATTTTACTCATGGCGCCACGATACTGCATATACCGACAATCGATCCCGTCAGTATATCCAGTATAACAATTCAGAGCGGCGGCACATTTTGGCCATTTTCTGCCTTTTGAGGTAGCCGCGAACGTACGGAACACGCCCCGTGTGAAAGGATTACCTGTTTTGATGAAACTGTCCCGCTCTATTGCCGCAGGCGCGGCGATGGCCGCTCTGGCCGTTGCGCTCTCCCCGGCAACATCGGCTGCAAGTCAATGTGGAAAAGCATCCTGGTATGCTCTGCATTCGAAAACCGCCTCCGGCGAACGCATGAATCCCTCAGCCTTCACCGCCGCTCATCGCAAGCTGAAGTTCGGGACCAAGCTCAAGGTCACCAACGCCAAGAACGGCAAGAGCGTGATCGTCCGCGTCAACGATCGCGGCCCGTTCATTCGCGGACGGGTGATCGACCTTTCCAAGGGCGCCGCCGTGAATATCGGCATGGTCAGCTCCGGCGTTGCCAAGATCTGTTACGACATCATCGAATAATGCGCCTGCAGGCGGCGAAGACTTGCTC
Organism: Rhizobium sp. PAMB 3174; assembly: GCF_052908375.1. Lineage (NCBI taxonomy): Bacteria > Pseudomonadati > Pseudomonadota > Alphaproteobacteria > Hyphomicrobiales > Rhizobiaceae > Rhizobium > Rhizobium sp. PAMB 3174. The sequence goes on from NZ_CM128608.1 coordinate 3,207,999, forward strand.
TCGCCGTCATTCATGGCTACGAGGCTCAACCTGACGTCCGGGATCGCTCCAATGAGGAACGATCCCGGACGTCAGGTTTTTTGTTTGCCTTTTCCGCAATGTTGAAAACACTTGTCGGAAGCATCTTGGAGACATGCCATGCGCCTGGGCGGTAGGCTTGCCGGAGCCATCGAAATCCTCGAGGACATCGAGACGCGCAGGCGTCCCGTCGCCGATGCGCTGAAGGATTGGGGGCTCGCCCACCGGTTCGCCGGTTCGGGCGACCGCTCCGCGATCGGCAACATCGTCTACGACGCGCTGCGGATGAAGCTTTCGCATGCATGGCTGATGGACGACGACAGCGCGACGGCGCTCGGCTACGGCGTTCTCATCCGGCAATGGGGCATGAGCCCGGAAAGCCTGGCGGCGGAATTCGACGGCGACCGCTTTGCGCCGCCGCCATTCAGCGAGGCCATGGCATCAGCCCTTTCGAGCCGCAACCTCGGCGATGCGCCGGAGCACGTTCAGGGCGACATTCCCGAATGGGTGCTACCCGCCTTCCAGGCAAGCTTTGGCGACGACTGGCTCGTCGAGGCACAGGCGCTCAACAGCCGCCCGTCGCTGGATCTTCGCGTCAATAGCCTGAAGGCCGACCGCGCCAAGGTGCTGAAGGCGCTCGATCGCGCCGGCGCCGAGGCCTGCCGTATTGCCAGGCTGGGGCTGCGCATTCCGCCGGGCGAGGGCCAGTCGCGGCTGCCGAACGTCACTGCGGAACTTTCCTTCCAGAAGGGCTGGTTCGAGGTGCAGGACGAAGGGTCGCAGATCGTCGCAGATCTCGCCGGCGCGCATGAAGGCGAACAGGTGCTCGACTATTGCGCCGGCGGTGGCGGCAAGACGCTGGCAATGGCTGCATCCATGGGCAACAAGGGTCAGGTGCATGCCTTCGACGCGGACCGCAAACGGCTGGCGCCGATCATCGAGCGGCTGAAGCGGGCCGGCACGCGCAATGTGCAGGTTCACGACAACGAAAAGGCACTGGCGCAACTCGGCGACCGCTTTGACCGGGTCCTGGTCGACGCCCCCTGCACTGGCACCGGTACATGGCGCCGCCGCCCCGACACCAAGTGGCGGCTGTCAGACAAGAACCTTGAGGAACGGACCGGCCAGCAGGCTGCCGTGCTCGAAGCCGCGGCGAAATTCGTCCGGCCGGGCGGCAAGCTCGTCTACATCACCTGCTCGATCCTGCCGGAGGAGAACGAGAAGCAGATTGCCCGCTTCCTCGACAGCCATCCGCAATTTGCAGCCGTGCCCGCCATGCCGCTCTGGTCAGGCCTGTTTGGCGACGATACCCCCAAGCCGCATTCCGCCGAAGGAAACAGCCTGACGCTGACGCCGGCGTCGACCGATACCGACGGCTTCTTCTTCGCCATGCTGGAGCGGCGCGGCTGAGACATGCGCCGCATCGCCGACGGGCGTGGTTCCGCCCGCCCGCATGGCATCCGGCGAAGGCGCTTCGGGGGCCCGGAAATTTTCCGCTAAAATAACTAGATTATTTGACACCAGTTTATTTTTGCGCGAAGAACAGGCTCCGCATCAGGGGACTATGGCTTGCAAGAGCTGAAAGGAGAGATCATGACACGGACAAGATCCATCGCCGCAACGCTGGCACTTATGACCGCCTCGGTGGCTTTCGTGCTGCCGGCAGTAGCTCAGGAGCAGAAGCCTGCCGCAGCTGCGACCGCCGAAGACACCGCAGCGAAGGCCGCGGCCGAGACGGAAGCTCAGAAGGCGAAGGACGAGGCTCTTGCGAAGCAGGAAGCCGATGTCGTCAACCATTACATCGAGCTGGCACGAGCAAAGTACGGCGACTCCCTGGAAACCGCCAAGGCGCTTGATGCTGCCATCGACGCTTTCCTGACGCAGCCGAGCAAGGAGACCCAGGACGCAGCCAAGGCCGCCTGGATCGCCGCCCGCGTGCCCTACCAGCAGACGGAAGTCTACCGCTTCGGCCATGCCGCCATCGACGACTGGGAAGGCGACGTCAATGCCTGGCCGCTCGACGAAGGCCTGATCGACTATGTCGACGCCTCATACGGCACCGAAAGCGACGAGAACCCGCTCTACACGGCCAACGTCATCGCCAACAAGACGATCAAGATCAACGGCGCCGATGTCGACGTTTCGGTGATCACCCCGGACCTCCTGAAGAACACGTTGAAGGAAGCCGGCGGCGTCGAGGCCAACGTCTCGACCGGCTACCACGCCATCGAATTCCTGCTGTGGGGCCAGGACCTGCACGGCACCGGACCCGGCGCCGGCGAGCGTTCCTACACCGACTACATCATCGGCGACGGCTGCACGCACGGCAATTGCGACCGCCGCGCCGCCTATCTGAAGGCCGCCTCGACGCTGCTCGTCAGCGACCTCGAGGAAGCGGTCGCCATGTGGGCACCGGACGGCGCTGCCGCCAGCCCTGATCTCGCCGATCCGAAGGTGGGCATCACAGCCCTTCTGACCGGCATGGGTTCGCTCTCCTACGGCGAGCTTGCCGGCGAGCGCATGAAGCTCGGCCTGCTGCTGCACGATCCGGAAGAAGAGCATGATTGCTTCTCCGACAACACCTACAACTCGCACCTCAACGACGCGATCGGCATCGCGTCTGCCTATACCGGCGAATACACCCGCCCGGACGGCACCAAGATGACCGGCCCGTCGCTCTCGGCCCTGGTCGCCTCGATCGATCCGGCGCTGGACGAGGAAATGCGCACGAAGCTGAACACCACGCTCGACGCCATGCACAAGATGGCGGAGCGCGGCGAGAAGGTCGAGAAGTACGACCAGATGATCGGCGAGGGCAACACCGAGGGCAACGCTGTCGTACAGGCGGCCATCGACGGCCTGACGGATCAGACGAAGACCATCCAGCGCGTCATCGCGGCCCTCAACCTCGGCAATATCGAGCTTGAGGGTTCGGACAGCCTCGATTCTCCGAACGCCGTCTTCCAGTAATCAGCCAAGGACAGCCGGCTCCGCAACAGCGGGGCCGGCTTCGACTTTTGACATGATCTTCCGTCCGGGCTGTTTCATCGCTTTGTGCCTGTTTGCCGGCACTGCGGCCCCGTCTGTCCTTTTCGCCACATCGGCAGAGGAACTCCCCTTCCCTTCCAAACGGACCGATCTCAGCGCCGCCGACCTGGCGCGGGTCGCCGACGTCACCCGACCGGCAACCGATTTTTCCCGCGCGGAAGCCTTCGAGGCCATGCAGGGCGGTGCCCTGACGTCGCGCGAAGCCGCCGGCCGCACCGCCTTTTCGCAGCCCTCCGCCAATCTAGTTGGCGACCAGCCGCTGGACTTCCAGCTCGGCAACGCCCTGTTCCGCAAGTTCTGGGTGGCCTCGCCGTCCTCGACGCAGGCCTCCGATGGGCTTGGGCCTCTCTACAACGCCCGCTCCTGCCAGAGCTGTCACCTGAATGACGGACGCGGCCAGCCGCCGCGCGCCGATGGCGACGCGACCTCGATGTTCCTGCGGCTGGCGCGGCCGGCCGAAACGGAGGCGGAGAAAGCGGCGCTCGCCGATCACCTTTCCCTCAATTTCCCTGACCCCGTCTACGGCAGGCAATTGCAGGACGTCGCCGTGCCCGGCATCGCGGCGGAAGGCAAGGTCGCGGTCAATTACACGGAAGAGACCGTCACGCTTGCCGGCGGCGAAACCGTCAACCTGCGCAAGCCGCATTACGAGGCGACCGACCTTTCCTATGGACAGCTTTCGAAGGCGACCACCATTTCGGCGCGGATAACGCAGCCGATGCTCGGCCTCGGATTGATCGAGGCGATTGCTGACGCCGATATCCTTGCCCATGCCGATCCCGACGATGCGGATGGCGACGGCATTTCCGGAAAGGCCTCGATCGTCCGCGACCATCTGAGCGGCAAGATCGCCGTTGGCCGGTTCGGCTGGAAGGCGCAGAACGCGACGGTGCGCGACCAGGCGGCCGACGCGCTGTCCGGCGACATCGGCATTTCCTCGCCCGACCGGCCGGACCCATATGGCGACTGCACCGATGCCGAGACCGCCTGCCGGAACGCGGCCAATGGCGTGCAACTGCGGCTTGGCAAGACGGAGGCACCGCCGCCGGTGCTCGATCTCATCACCTTCTATTCGGAAAACCTGGCGGTGCCGGCGCGGCGCGATGCGGATACACCCACGGTGCTGCGCGGCAAGCAGGCCTTCTACCAGGCCGGCTGCGCTGCATGTCACATCCCGAAGTTCGTGACCCGGCGCGATGCCGGCGGAACGGCGCAGTCCTTTCAGCTGATCTGGCCCTATTCCGATTTCCTGCTGCATGACATGGGTGACGGTCTCGCCGACGGCCAGCAAGTGGGCCTGGCAGGCGGAAGGGAGTGGCGCACGCAGCCGCTTTGGGGTATCGGACTGACAGAGACCGTCAGCGGACATACGTTCTTCCTGCATGACGGTCGCGCCCGCAATCTGACGGAGGCGATTCTCTGGCACGGGGGCGAGGCGCAGGCGGCCAGGGATGCGTTTGCCGCGCTGGCGCCCGACGAGAGAAAATCGCTACTGACATTCCTGGAGTCGCTTTGATGCAAAGAGCCCTTATCGCCACCGCCCTGACAATCCTGATCGCCGGCGGCTCGATTGCCAATGCGCAGGAATCCGACGCCCCGCCGCCGTCCATCAACGAGCAGGCGATCCCGACCGTGCTGGAGAAGGCCGTCGACGGCTTCATCCGCCCGGGCTACCACAAGCTGCACGAGAGCGCCGCCAAGATGGTGACGGCGATGGACGCGCTCTGCGCCAGCCCCGACAGCGGCACCTATCAGAGCGCCCTTTCCGCCTATGCCGGCACGGTGGACGCCTGGTCGCGCATCGAGATCGTGCGCGTGGGACCGGCGCTCGACAATCACCGCTTCGAACGCATCCTGTTCTTCCCGGACCGCAAGAGCATCGGCCTGAAGCAGGTACAGGAGGCGATCGCCACCAAGGACGCCACCGCGACGGACCCGAAGACGCTGGCGGACAAGAGCGTGGCGATGCAGGGGCTCGGCGCGCTGGAATTCGTGCTGTACGGCACGGGTTCCGACGAACTGCTGAAGGCGCCGGGCAGCTATCGCTGCCGGTTCGGCGATGCGATCGCAAAGAACATCGAGGAGATTTCCGGCGAACTGACCGCAGCCTGGGACGATCCGCAGGGCGTCGCGGCCTCCTGGAAGCAGCCGGGCCCGAACAATCCGGTTTTCCGTGACGGCAACGAGGCGATCACCGCACTTCTCGGTATTCTCGTCCATGCGGGCGAGACCGTGCGCGACGAACGCATCGAGTATTTCTACGGCGGCGCCAACAAGCAGGATTTCCCGCATCGCGCCATTTACTGGCGGTCACAGCTCACCTGGGCCTCGATCGAGGCGAATGTCGAGGCGATCGACGAGCTCTTCAAGTCGTCCGGCATGGTCGATCTGCTCGATCCGAGCATGCGCTCGATTGCAGGCTCGATCGATTTCGTCACCAATTCCGTGCTCAAGGCGGCAAAGGCGATGGATCCGGATATCGACCGGCTGCTCGGCGACGAAAAGAAGCGCAGCAAGATCGAGTTCGTGGTCATCAACATGAAGGACCTCGTCTTCCGCCTCAACAATGATTTCGGTGGCGCGATCGGCCTTGGTGCCGGCTTCTCCTTCTCGGACGGAGACTGATGCCTTGGCCGGACGGTTGCTGATCGACCGCAGGGACTTCGTGATAGCGGCGGGCCTTGCCTTCCTCGGCGGGCTGGCGCCCAGGGCCGCGTTTGCGCTGTCGGACGCCGACGCCGTCTACGCGTCGGGTTTCAGGGCGGCGGACGGCTCCTTCGGCATCGCGACGATCTCCGAGCGCGGCGAGATCATCGACCGCTCGAAACTACCGGATCGCGGGCACGGCCTCGCCTACAGCCCCTCCGCAAACCGCATCGCCGTCTTCGCCCGCCGGCCGGGCACCTATGTCATGGTGATCGACCGGGCGATGCGGCAGAAGCCTGCCGTCATCACCTCCGTCGCCGACCGGCATTTCTACGGCCATGGCGCCTTCTCGCCGGACGGGCGGTTTCTCTACGCCTCGGAAAACGACTTTGCCAATGCGCGCGGCATGATCGGCGTCTATGACGGAAATGACGGCTATCGCCGCATTGCCGAGTACCAGACCTACGGTGTCGGCCCGCACGATCTGACGGTCACGCCTGACGGCCGCACGCTGATCGTCGCCAATGGCGGCATCGAGACGCATCCGGATTTCGGCCGCACGAAGCTCAACCTCGACCACATGCAGCCGTCGATCACCCTCGTGGATGCCTCCGACGGACGCCTGATCGAGAAGCATGGACTGCCGAAGCAGCTCTTCCAGCTTTCCACCCGGCACCTGGCGATCGCCGGCGACGGTCGCATCTGGTTTGCCTGCCAGTACGAGGGGCCGCGCAACGACCTGCCGCCGCTCGCCGGATTTCTCAACAAGGGCGAGCCGCTGACCTTCGTCGACCTGCCCGACGAGACGACCGTGGCGCTTGCCAATTATGTCGGCGCAATCGCCGTCAATGATCGTGACGGACTGGTCGGCCTGACGTCTCCCAAGGGCGGAAGGCTGGTCAGCATCGACCAGAGGACCGGTCAGGTCGTGGCCGAGACGGATATCCCGGACGCCGCCGGTGTCGCCGGCGGGAGCCACGGCTTTGCGGTCTCAAGCTATTCCGGGCGATTGGCCGAGACGGCAAGCCGGGTCAACTGGGACCAGCATCTGGTGCGGGTCAAGGCCGCAGGGGCTGGCTAAAGCGCGACAAGTCCCCTATCTCTACACACATGAAAACCATCTGGATCTACGCTTTCTTCATCGCGATGACGGTCGCCGGCGGTCTGGTGATCGGCATCAGCAATCCTCCGGGCGAATGGTACGCGGCGCTTGAGAAGCCGTTCTTCAATCCGCCCGCCTATGTGTTCGGCCCCGTCTGGACCATTCTCTATGTCCTGATAGGCGTGGTCGGTGCCCGCGCCTATCTGCAGCGCGGCGCGGGCGACACGCTGAACCTGTGGTTCGTGCAGCTCGGCTTCAACTTTCTCTGGTCGCCCGCCTTCTTCCGGCTGCAGAGCCCGTCCGTTGCGCTTGGCGTCATCATTCTGCTGCTTGTCAGCATTCTGGCGCTGATGATGGCAACACGAACGCGCGACCGCCTTTCGGTGTGGCTGCTCGCCCCCTACGCACTCTGGGTGGCCTTCGCGACGCTCTTGAATGCGACGATCGTCTTTTTGAACTGACGATCCAACTCCGCCTTGCCCAACGTCGGCCCGCATGCCAATTTCGCAACTGCGAAGAGAGTGGGGAGAGGCAATGGCGAACAGCAATTTCGAAGAGCGGATCCGGCAGAGTTTTTCACGCCAGGCGGCGATGACGCTGATCGGCGCGGAGTTGACGCGCGTCAGCCAGGGTACCGTGGAGATCGAGCTGCCCTTCGACATGAAGCTCACGCAGCAGCACGGCATCCTGCATGCCGGCGTCATCTCCGCCGCGCTCGACACCGCCTGCACCTATGCTGCCTATACGCTGATCGAACCGGATACCTCCATCCTGACGATCGAGTTCAAGGTCAACCTGATGGCGCCGGGGCGCGGCGAGCGCTTCCTGTTTCGCGGCGAGATCACCAAGCCGGGAACGAACATCATCGTGGCGGACGGACGGGCCTATGAGATCAGCGACGGTCCGGCACGACTGATCGCCTCGATGACCGGAACGATGATGGCATTTCGCGGCCGCGAAGGGTTTGCCGGATGACATTCGAACTGCATGTATCATCCGGAAAGTCCGTGCTCTTCGTCATGGCAGTCGCCGCCGAATACGGCCCCCACCTGCGGGCCCGCTTCAAGCCGTTGATGACCGGTGTCGGTCCGGTGGAGGCCGCGGTGCAGCTGACACGGACGCTGGCGAGGCTGGAAGCCGAAAGCCGCCTGCCGGATCTCATCGTGTCGCTCGGCTCCGCGGGATCGGCCGTGCTCGAGCAGACCGAGGTCTACCAGGCCTCGTCCGTCAGCTACCGCGACATGGATGCCTCGCCGCTCGGCTTCGAGAAGGGTCTGACGCCGTTTCTCGACCTGCCCCATACCGTTCCGCTGACGCCCGCCATTCCCGGCCTGAGGGCCGCCAGCCTTTCCACCGGCGCCAACATCGTTTCCGGCGCCGCCTATGACCTGATCCCGGCCGAGATGGTGGACATGGAGACATTCGCTGTGCTGCGCGCCGCCATGGCCTTCGATCTGCCGCTTGTGGCCTTGAGAGGCATTTCAGACGGCAAGAAGGAACTCAGCCACGTCGACGACTGGACGGAATATCTCCATGTCGTCGACGAGAAGCTGGCTGCAGCCGTCGATCAGCTTCTTGCTGCGATCACGAACGGTCTGCTGGATAGATTGCCGGCCTGACGGCGACCATCGGCTGCGACCTGCAATTGTAGGGTTCGAGAAGGCCCGGAAGCAGGACAATTGAGGCAATAAAACCCGGAAATCCGGTATTCACGGATTGAAAAAGGCCAGCGATTTCTCTACTCGCATATTCGCAATCCCGACGGAAAACCGGGTTCCACTTTTCCTGGATTTGCTTTAAAGGCTCGCCATGACCCAGACAGCGCACCCCCATCCCGAAACCATCCTGATCATCGACTTCGGCAGCCAGGTTACCCAGCTGATCGCCAGACGCGTCCGCGAGACCGGCGTCTATTGCGAGATCTGGCCTTACCAGAGCGCCGACGAGGGCTTTGCCAAGCTTAAACCGAAGGGTGTGATCTTCTCCGGCGGCCCTGACTCGGTGACCCGCGAGGGCAGCCCCCGCGCGCCACAGGCGGTGTTCGACAGCGGCGTGCCGATCCTCGCCATCTGCTACGGCCAGCAGACGCTGGCGACCCAGCTCGGCGGCAAGGTCGAAGGCGGCCATGCGGCGGAGTTCGGACGGGCGGACGTGAAGATCCTGAAGTCCTCGCCGCTGTTCGACGGTTTCTGGGAAGTCGGCGGCAGCTACCCGGTCTGGATGAGCCACGGCGACCGCGTCACTGAGGCCCCGGAAGGCTTCGAGATCATCGGCACCTCACCGAACGCGCCGTTCGCGATCTGCGTCAACGAGGACAAGCGCTACTACACCACCATGTTCCATCCGGAAGTGGTGCACACGCCGGATGGCGGCAAGCTGCTCGCCAATTTCGTGCACAAGATCGTCGGCCTGCATTCCGACTGGACGATGGCGGCCTACCGCCAGGAAATGATCCAGAAGATCCGCGACCAGGTCGGCTCCGAGCGCGTGCTCTGCGCCCTGTCGGGCGGCGTCGACAGTTCCGTTGCCGCCGTGCTGATCCACGAGGCGATCGGCGACCAGCTGACCTGCGTCTATGTCGACCACGGCCTGATGCGGCTTGGCGAAACCGAGCAGGTCGTCTCGATGTTCCGCGACCATTTCAACATCCCGCTCGTGCATGTCGATGCATCGGACCTCTTCATCGGCCAGCTGGAAGGCGAAGTCGATCCGGAGAAGAAGCGCAAGATCATCGGCCGCCTGTTCATCGAGGTGTTCGAGGAGCAGGCCAAGAAGATCGCCGAGGACGGCAAGGGTTCGCCGAGTTTCCTCGCCCAGGGCACGCTCTATCCGGACGTCATCGAAAGCGTCTCGTTCTCCGGCGGCCCGTCGGTGACGATCAAGAGCCACCACAATGTCGGTGGCCTGCCGGAACGCATGAACATGAAGCTGGTCGAGCCCCTGCGCGAACTGTTCAAGGACGAGGTGCGTGCGCTCGGCCGCGAGCTCGGCATTCCGGAAAGCTTCATCGGCCGCCACCCCTTCCCCGGCCCGGGCCTCGGCATCCGCCTGCCCGGCGGCGTAACCCGCGAAAAGCTCGACATCCTTCGCAAGGCGGATGCGATCTATATCGACGAAATCAAGAAGGCAGGCCTCTACGACGAAATCTGGCAGGCCTTCTCGGTTCTCCTGCCGGTGCAGACCGTCGGCGTCATGGGCGACGGCCGCACCTATGACCGGGTGCTAGCGCTGCGCGCCGTGACCTCCGTCGACGGCATGACGGCAGACTTCTTCCCCTTCGACATGAACTTCCTCGGCCGCGTCTCGACCCGCATTATCAACGAGGTCAAGGGCATCAACCGCGTCGTCTACGACGTCACGTCGAAGCCGCCCGGCACGATCGAGTGGGAGTGACGGGGATGCTGCTGGATAGTTGGGGCTAGTCTAGCGTAGGTTGTCCTTCGGTCGTTCTCGAATAGCAACGACAGGCAGTGTTTCGTCCACAGCAGTATTCTCCTTGGCCAATTCGCGTAGTCGCCCATTGTCGGGATGCGAGAGCGATTAATAGCCGTCTGGCGTTTCTGTCCTTGTGAGTTCGGCGCAGAAATTCAGAAAGGCGCGGACCTTCGCCGCCGGGTGGCGGCGGGACGGGTGAATGGCGTAAAGCGGAAAGGTCTCGTCCGGCCAGTCGGGAAAGAGATCAATCAGTGCGCCGCTGGCGATCCAGTGCGCGGTGCCGAGGGACATGACCTGCGCCACGCCGGCTCCTGCCAGGCAGGCCTGCAGCATGGTGTTCACATCGGTCAGCAGGAGCGGACCGGTCGTCGGGACAGGCAGGACCTCCCTGCCGCGCTGCAATTCCCATTCGAAAGGACGGCCCGTCAACGGATTGCGGAACTGGATGCAGGCATGCTCTGACAGATCCTCCGGTCTTTTGGGCCTGCCGCGAGCTTCGAGATAGGAGGGTGCGGCCACAGTCAAGATGCGCGTCTCCATCAAAAGCCGTGAGATCAGCGAGGACGACGGCTGTGGCCCGAAACGCACGGCAACGTCCATGCCTTCCGAAACCAGATCGCCCACATCGTCGCGGGTGTGGATTTCGATCTGCAGTTCGGGGAAACGCTTCGTGAAGCTGCCGAGATGCGGCGCCAACACCAGTCCGGAAAAGAACGGATCAACATTGACCCGCAAACGGCCGCGCACTGCGCTCGCGGCCCCTGATGCAGCGCCCGCCGCCTCCTCTATACCTTCCAGATGCGAGACGACGGCCTCATAAAAGCGCGCGCCCTCATCCGTCAGGTGCAGCGATCGGGTCGTCCTGTTGAACAGTCGGATGCCCAGCCGGTTCTCCAGCCGCGAAATCGATCGGCTGATCCCGGAAGGGGTGAGGCCCAGCATCTCGGCTGCCCCCGCAAACGTGCCTCTTTCGACAACGGCGGCCAGCACGCCAACGCCGGACAGGATACGGCCGTCAAAATTCATGCCCGATACTCCGCATGTTTCGTCTTTGTCGATCATCGATAGGTGACTTTCAGTCATGAATGATACGACAAATCGACGTTACACGCATCAGCCTTTCACCGGCATGGTAGGCCGAACCTGAAAAACGGAGATTTGGCATGACTGACCACGCTATTCCTCAACATCGTGGAGAGCCCGCTCCAAAGGCGGCCTTTATCGGTGAAATCAAACGGCGCTCACCTCTGGCCGAAGCGCTTGCCGTTGTCGCGCTTTCACTTGGAACATTCGCTTTCGTTAGCACGGAACTGATGCCCATCGGGATCCTTCCGCAGATGGCGGAAGGCGTCGGCGTATCACTCGGGCAGGCCGGGTTCTTGGTGACTGGTTTCGCGTTGCTCGTGGCAATCGCCGCCACGCCGTTGACGGCAGCTACACGCCACTGGAACCGCAAATGGCTGATGCTCAGCCTTCTGCTCGCCTGCACGCTCGGCAATGTGCTGACCTATTTTTCGGAAAACTATGCGGTGCTTCTGGCAAGCCGGCTGATCGTTGCCGCCGCCATCGGCATTTTCTGGTCGACGGCGGCCAGCATGGCAGTTCGGATCGTTCCCGAAAAACACGCTGTCCGCGCCACCTCGGCAGTCTATGGCGGGCTTGCGCTCGCCTCTGTGCTTGGCATTCCCGCCGGCACGTTTCTCGGAAATTATGCCGGCTGGCGCATCGTCTTCATCGCGCTTGCGGTCCTTTCCCTCGCCGTTTTCATCAAGATGTGGCTGACCCTGCCCAATATTGCCGCAAGCCATAACGGCAGGTACAGCACGGTTGCCGAGGCGTGGCGCGAGCGGCCCCTGCGCGCGGCAGTCTACGTGACCACACTCATCATGATGGCGAATTTCCTCGCCTTCACCTATATCGCCCCCTTCCTCGAACAGATCACGGGTTTCGAGACGTCATGGATCGGCGGCCTACTGCTGGCCTATGGCGCTGCAGGTCTTGTCGGGAATTTCGGCATCGGGCCAATCATGGCGCGCGGCTATCGGCCCACGCTTTTTGTTACGATGATCGTCCTGATCGCCAGTATCGCAGTGCTCAGCTTTGCCGGCACGAATCGCGGACTTGTCATTGCGCTGCTTCTGATCTGGGGCGCGGCCTATACCGCCTTGCCGGTCCTCATGCAGACCTGGGTGTTCAAGGCGGCGGCCCATCTGAACGGTGCCGAGGCGCCGTCCTCACTCTATGTGTCGGCCTATAATGGCGCGATTGCCGCCGGCGCGCTGGTCGGCGGGCTAATCGTCGATCATGCCGGCCCCTGGTCGATCATGCCGATCTCGGCGCTCATCGGCATTCCCGCATTGCTGATTGCCCTGAAACACGCACCGAAATGACAAGGCAGCCGACATGAGTGTCAACACAGGGAGAAGATCATTGTCGCGAATCTTCATCACCGGCTCCTCGACGGGCCTTGGGCTGATGACAGCCGCCTTGCTGGCGGAGAAAGGGCATGAGGTCGTCCTGCATGCCAGAAACGACGAACGGGCCAAGGCCGCCATGGCGGCCCTGCCTGCAGCCCATGCGGCGGTCGTTGGCGATGTCTCGACCATTCGCGCCACCATGCGGCTTGCCGAAAAAGCCAACCGGCATGGTCCCTATGACGCGGTCATCCACAATGTCGCCGTCGGCTACCGCGAGCCGCAGCGTATCGAAACCGGCGATGGCCTGCCGCATGTCTTTGCCGTCAACACGCTGGCGCCGTTCATCCTGACGGCGCTGATCGAAAGGCCGAAACGGCTCGTCTATCTGAGTTCCGGTCTTCATCGCAATGCATCGGCCGATCTTGACGACATCACGTGGGAGAAGCGCCGTTGGGATGGAACTATGGCCTATTCGGAAAGCAAACTGCACGATGTGCTTCTGGCCTTTGCCTTCGCCAGATATTGGCCGGACGTCCTGTCGAACGCGCTCGAACCCGGCTGGGTGCCAACGCGCATGGGCGGGCCGGCGGCAACCGACGATCTCGACCAGGCGCATCGGACGCAGACCTGGCTTGCGGTCAGCAATGATCCGGCCGCGGTGGTGACGGCGGGGTATTTCTATCACATGCGGCCCCGCGAGGTTCATGCCGTCGCCCGCAATCATCAGCAACAGGATCGTCTGATCGAGATCTGCGAACGTCTGTCGGGGTTAAAACTCGACATCCGATGATGCCAAGCGCTCACCATCCAGCATCGAGGCTGCGTGAAACCTTCGCGCAGCTTCATCCTTGGGAGAGGGATAAGAGCACATTGCGAGCTTTAGGCTCGGACAAGGTTGAAGCGACAGTCTGCCGCGCAGGGAAACCGGCATGCCATGACGCGTGCCCGCGTGAGGACATCGTCTCCATGAACATTCTTGTCGTCGGCAACCAGGGTTATGTCGGGCCAGTGCTGATCAGGCATCTGCGCGAGCGCTTTCCGGAATCGGCGATCTGCGGTTACGACACCGGCTATTTCGCGCATTGCCTGACGGGCGCCACATCAAGCCCGGAAGTGCTGCTCGACGCGCAGTATTACGGCGACGTGCGCAGCTTCCCGACACATTTCTACGAGGATTTCGATGCGATCGTGCTGCTGGCGGCGATCTCCAACGATCCGATGGGCAACCAGTTCGAGGATGTGACGCGCGACATCAACAATCTCTCCTGCTGCGAGATCGCCCGCGGCGCGGTCGAGGCCGGTGTCGAGCGTATCGTGTTCGCGTCGAGCTGCAGCATGTATGGCGCGGCGAGCGGCGTGGCGAAGACCGAGACGGACGAGCTTAACCCGCTGACGGCCTATGCGCGCTCGAAGGTCGACACCGAGACCTTCCTCGAACAGCTGGACCAGGACGTGGCGACGATCACATCGCTGCGCTTTGCCACGGCCTGTGGCATGTCCGACCGGCTGCGGCTCGACCTCGTGCTCAACGATTTCGTCGCCTCGGCTCTCGTGACCGGTAAGGTCACCGTGCTCTCCGACGGCTCGCCCTGGCGGCCGCTGATCAGTGTGAAGGACATGGCGCGGGCCATCGAATGGGCGCTCATCCGCGATCCCGAAGAAGGCGGGCGCTATCTCGCCGTCAATGCCGGGTCCAATCGCTGGAACTATCAGGTGAAGGACCTGGCCGAAGCCGTGGTCGCCGCCATTCCGGGCTCGGTGCTCGACATCAATTCCGATGCGCCGCCGGACAAGCGGTCCTACAAGGTGGATTTCTCGCTCTACGAACGCCTCGCCCCGGATCACCAGCCGCTCGCCACGCTGGAGGGCACGATTGCCGAACTGGTCGACGGGGTCAAACGCATCCCCTGGCTGAGCGCTGATTTCCGCACGTCCAACTTCATGCGCCTCAACGTCATCAAGGGACACCTTGAGCGCGGGACGCTCGACAGCAGCCTGCTGTGGACCGGCCGGTAGACGGTTTTGCCGCGGAGTGACCTTTTCCAGCGCGTTCGCTGCGGCTAAGCAGGAGCCGCAACAAGAAGCGAGGGCATGGCATGGCGGTCACCATCTACGGCATCAAGAACTGCGACACAATGAAGAAGGCATTCACCTGGCTCGGCGAGCACGATGAAGCCTATGACTTCCACGACTACGAGAAGCAGGGCGTGACGGAGGAGAAGCTCCGGGAATGGTGCGCCAAGGCGGGCTGGAACAAGGTGATCAACCGGGCCGGCACGACCTTCAAGAAGCTGTCCGACGAGGACAAGCAGGATCTCGACGAGGCAAAGGCGATCGCCCTGATGGTCAACCAGCCTTCGATGATCAAGCGGCCGGTGATCGAGAAGGACGGCCGGATCGAGATTGGTTTCAAGCCGGACGCCTACGCGGCGTTTTTCGCATCCTGAGGCAAAGACATGTCGAAGACGACGCGCGCGACGCAATTTCTGGAGAAGGCCAAGGTTGCCTTCACCGTCCACACCTATGACTACGATCCGAATGTGGCCCGGATCGGCGAAGCGGCTGCCGAAGCGATGGGCGAACATCCCTCGAAGGTGTTGAAGACGTTGATGGCGGAAGCCGATGGCAAGCCGGTCTGCATGGTCGTTCCCTCGGACAGCGAAGTCAGCATGAAAAAGCTGGCGGCGGCCTTCGGGGCGAAGTCGGCGGCGATGATGAAGCCCGCGGAGGCCGAACGCCTGACGGGCTATCATGTCGGCGGGATCAGCCCGTTCGGACAGAAAAAGCGCGTGCCGACCGCGATCGAGGAGACCGCATTGGAACACGCGCTTGTCTACATGAACGGCGGGCAGCGCGGATTGCAGGTGCGCCTGTCCCCCAAGGATGCACAAGCGGCCCTCGGAGCGAAGGCCGCCGCATTGATTGCCTGATGCGTCAGATGCGGGCGCGACGGCCGCCCGGACCGGCGAGCAGCCAGACGATGAAACCGAGCAGCGGGAAGATCACGATTCCGAGAATCCAGAGCAGCTTTTCGACGCCGGAAGCGCCGCTGCCGAGGACCTTGATGACTGCGTAGATGTCGGCGATGAGGATCAGCAGCCCGATAATACCATATTCCATGATCGTTCCTTTCGAATGAGCGTCACATTGCAAACGCGCGGCGGACGGAAAAGTTTCGGGGACGCGGCGTCAAACTGGTCTCGACGTCTTCATTTGGATGCAGAAGCACCCTAAATTCCGAACCATTCGTTCAAAGACCACCAGGAAGGCCCTTCCCATGACCGCAATGCCCGACGCCCGCACCGCCATCGATCCCGCAAAACTCGACAAGCTGGCCGAGGTGGCCATCAAGGTCGGCCTGCGGCTGCAGCGCGGGCAGGATCTCGTGGTCACGGCGCCGGTCAACGCGCTGCCGCTCGCGCGGCTGATCACCAAGCATGCCTACAAGGCTGGCGCCGGGCTGGTGTCGACCTTCTTCGCCGACGAGGAGATGACGCTCGCCCGCTATGCGCATGCCCCGGACGAGAGCTTCGACAAGGCCGCCGACTGGCTCTACGAGGGCATGGCCAAGGCCTATGCCGGCAACACGGCGCGGCTCGCCATTTCCGGCGACAATCCGATGATGCTGTCTGAACAGGACCCGGCCAAGGTGGCGCGCGCCAACCGGGCGATGTCAATCGCCTACAAGCCGGCGCTGGAGCATATCTCGAACTTCGACATCAACTGGAACATCGTTTCCTATCCGAACCCCTCGTGGGCCAAGCAGATGTTTCCCGAGCTTTCCGAGGAAGAGGCCGTCAAGAAGCTCGCCGACGCCATCTTCGCCGCTTCGCGGGTCGATGTCGCCGATCCGATCGCCGCCTGGACCACGCATAACGGCGAACTTGCCAAGCGTTCGGCCTGGCTGAACGGCCATCGCTTCTCGGCCCTGCACTACAGCGGCCCCGGCACCGACCTGACACTTGGCCTTGCCGACGGCCATGAATGGTTCGGCGGCGAGTCGACCGCCAAGAACGGCATCACCTGCAATCCGAACATCCCGACGGAGGAAGTGTTCACGACGCCGCATGCCATGCGCGTCGAAGGCACCGTTTCCTCCACCAAGCCGCTGTCGCACCAGGGAACGCTGATCGACAACATCCAGGTCCGGTTCGAAAAGGGCCGCATCGTCGAGGCGAAGGCTTCGAAGGGCGAAGCGGTGCTGCAGAAGGTACTCGACACCGATGAAGGCGCGCGCCGGCTCGGCGAAGTCGCCCTCGTGCCGCATTCCTCGCCGATCTCGCAAAGCGGCCTCCTGTTCTACAACACGCTGTTCGACGAGAATGCCGCAAGCCATATCGCGCTTGGCCAGTGCTACTCGAAATGCTTCATCGACGGCGCCAAGCTCTCGAAGGAGCAGATCGCCGCGCAGGGCGGCAACTCCTCCCTTATCCACATCGACTGGATGATCGGCTCCGACAAGGTGGATGTCGACGGCATCAAGCCGGACGGCTCCAAGGTGCCCGTGATGCGCGGCGGCGAATGGGCCTGACGGACAAGGGCTTTTCGCTGATCGACGAGGCCGTCGGCGCGCATGTGAAGAACCAGCCCCGGCTCGCGGCCCTCTTGAACGCGGAGGATATTGCCGCACTGGACGATGTCCTGCGGCCGTATCTGGCAGGCTTCGAGGGCTGACCGGCAGGACGGCCCGATGATCCCCTAGAACAGGCTGCCCTGTTTCGGCGGATCGGTCTTGGCCGGCTTTGCCGCAGCTTTCCTCGGCGCGGCCTTGGGCTTCGATGGCGAAGCGTCCGGGCCGCCGCCCTGCCCGGCGATCGCGTCTACGCGGCCATCGGCGAATTCGACTTGGAACGCCTGCCCCTCGGAGAGCATGGCCGCCCGCGGCAAAGGCCGGTCCTCGGCATCGCGGATGACGGCGTAGCCCCGCGCCAGCACGTTCTTGTAGGACAGGGAATTCAGGATGCGGCCATGCGCGGCGAGCGCATCCTTGCGCCGTGCAATACGAACGTCGATCGCGCCGTCAGCACGGGCGGAAAGCGCCTGCACCCGGTCGCGCGACCGTTCCATATGACCGAGCAGCCGCACCGGCAGCGTGGCGAGGCCGGAAGCGGCCCGCTCGTAAGTCCGGCGCTTGTTGATCGTGCTCATCTCCAGCCCCCGGCCCAAGCGCGCGGCAGCCTCGTCGAAGCGCCGGCGCGGGAGCGCCAGCAGCTGGTCCAGCGACGGCAGAGCGCGCACCAGCGCCCGCAGCGCCTGGCCGCGATTGTCCATCTGGCGGGAGACTGCTCCTTGCAGGCGGGCCGTCAGGCTGGCGACTTCCGCCTCGAGATCCGCCTTGACCGGAACGGCAATTTCGGCGGCACCGGTCGGGGTCGGGGCGCGGATGTCGGCAGCATGATCGATCAGCGTCCAGTCGGTCTCATGGCCGACGGCGGATATCAGCGGGATGGTGCTTTCGGCTGCGGCACGTACGACGATCTCGTCGTTGAAGCTCCAAAGGTCCTCGAGGCTGCCGCCGCCCCGGGCGACGATCAGCACATCCGGCCTTGCGATCGGCCCGCCAGGCTTCAACGCGTTGAAGCCGCGAATGCCGTTGGCCACTTCCTCGCCGGATCCCTCGCCCTGGACCTTGACCGGCCAGACGACGACGTGAACCGGAAAGCGGTCCGAGATGCGGTGCAGGATATCGCGGATGACCGCGCCGGTCGGCGAGGTGACGACGCCGATCACCCGCGGAAGGTAGGGAAGCGGCTTCTTGCGCTCCTGGTCGAACAGTCCTTCGGCGGCAAGCTTGCGGCGGCGCTCATCCAGAAGCGCCATCAGCGCGCCGGCACCGGCCGGTTCCAGGGTCTCGATAATGATCTGGTATTTCGACGAACCGGGGAAGGTGGAGACCTTGCCGGTGGCAATCACCTCCATGCCTTCCTCCGGCTTGAAGCGAAGCCGTGTGAAATTGCCGCGCCAGATGACCGCGTCGATGCGGGCCTTGTCGTCCTTCAGGGTGAAATAGGCATGACCGGAGGAGTGCGGCCCGCGATAGCCGGAAATCTCGCCGCGCACACGCACCTGATCGAAGGCCGTCTCGATCGTGCGCTTGATCGAGCCCGACAGTTCGGAAACGGAATATTCGGCCAGGTTGGAGGGCGAATCGGTATCGAAGATATTGCTCATGGCGCCATCATGCCGAAGGCATGCGGTCGTGAACAGACCCGACAGGGCGGCGACTGGCAGCCGAAAGCGCTAAGAGCCCGGCACCACTTCAAATATGCGGATACCCGATTTCGGATCCACCGGAAGCGCCTTGAGATAGCCCGGTACCTCGCCCTTCTGCAACTCGGCATAGAGCCCGCCGGGCTCAAGCGTCATCAGATGCTCCGTCTGCGGGTCGGTGTCGCAGAAGGCGATGTAACTGACATCGGCGTCCCGCAGCAGGGCCTCGGCCTCCTTCGGCTGCGCCATGCCAATGTGCAGTTCGGCCAGCATGCCACCGACATTGCGATGATACGGAGCGGAGAGAACGCGGTGATCGGTAAAGCGCAGGATCGGCGCGCCGACATTCGACGCACTCGCCACCGTGCCAGCGGGAAGCATCGCCAGTTGCTGCATATCGTCACCCGTGCGGCAGGTGAGGCCGGCACCATCCTTGCCCTCGGTCTTGGTGTCAACGCCCCGAACCTTGCTGTAGACCGGTTCGATGAGACCCCAGGTCGACACGGCGGAGAGCAGGACCGTCGCGACGAAGACCATGCCGAGGCCGAGATTCTGCGGCTCCCGCCTGGATTTCGCATGCAGTTCGCCGGCGAGCACCGCCAACGGCAGCAAGGCGAGGAAATTGGCAAAGAACATCGAGCGCAGCTGAATGCAGCCGATGACCAGATTGACCGATATAAGTGCCAGCATCACCAGGTGCATCGCGACCCGATCGCGAAGATAGAGACGCGTAAGGCAGACCGCGACGGCAAAGACCGGAACGGCAAAATAGAGCCCGATGCTCTCTGGCTTGAAACGTGACTGGGAGACGATGGACTGCGCCTCGGTCACGGAGTTCAGCCAGAGCTTGACGAGCATCGGATCGAGGTCGGCAAGCGGATTGTGCAGGCATTGCGGCGCGATCAACAAGGCTGACGCCGCGACGGCCGCCCCGATGCCGGCGAGAGCTGCGAGGCGGACGGCAAAGCGCGCTTCGCTGGCCAGACGGGCGGCGAGAAACAGGGAGGCACCACCGATCGACGCCAGGGCAAAAAAGCCGAGCGAGAGATTATCGCAGGTCACAACGGAATAGCGCGCCGGCGGGACAGTCAGGAAAAATGCGGCGGTGACCGTGACCAACAGGGATAGCCCGAAGGCTTCGGCAGCTCTCGCCATGTTGCGCTGGCCGTCCCAGAGCCATTGCAACGCAACCATGGCGCAGACGGCCGCGATGAACGGCGTTGTTTCCGCGCCGATGGCGATCGCGATCCCGGCGCACACGCCCGCCACGGCGTAGCTCATTGCCCGTTTTCCGGGATCGAGAAGCATGGCGGCGATCAGCCCGACCAGCACCAGCTGGGCATTGTGATGATCGATGGCGCCCGGCCGGAAGCGGCCAAACAGCGGAGTTTGGAAAATGTTGAGGAGAAGGGCCGCATGCAGGGCACGCATGCCACCGGCACGCAGAGCGGCGAGCCCCAGAACGAACTGCAGCGCAACTGCCAGCAACAGCGGCCAGGCGGCGACGCCGGCGATCTCCGCCTTCTCCGAAGACAGGAAAAGCGAGAAAAAGGAAATGAGCGCGGCAATCGGCAGATCGATGAAGCGCGACCAGTGCATGAGCGTGCCGCCGTCGAGGCCGAGCCTGTACTGCATCATATCGAACCAGCCCTGGCCGTTCAAAAGGTCGCGCACCTCTACCAGGCGCAGGGCATCGTCGTTGTCAGGGCCGAGATAATCGGTCGCCCTGAACCAGGTCAACGCTATGAGGACAGCAACAAGCGCCAGGGCATAAACCAGGCAGACCGGTCCGTAGCTGTTGCGGAAGAAGGCTTTCGACCGTGAGGCAGATCGGTGATGTTCGGCAGTTTCAGACATCCCGACCAAATCCGTCATCTTTCCGGACCTTCCGCTTGTTCTTGAGACGTCCGAAACCTAGCCTTAACCTTCTCAAGAAATAGTAAAACGGATGATCATACCTGCGGATGCGCTTCACGCGCGTTGAGCGCCAACCCCGATCGAGCGGACATCATGGGTCAACCCGACAGCATCGCTTACAGCATCGCAGTCCTCTTGCCGTGCTACAATGAGGGAACGACGATCGCCAACGTCGTCAGCGGCTTCAAGACCTCCCTGCCGGGCGCGGACATCTATGTCTATGACAACAACTCCACAGACGACACGGCGCGCAAGGCAAAGCAGGCTGGCGCCGAAGTCGTGCGTGAGCGCCGCCAGGGCAAGGGCCACGTCGTTCGGCGCATGTTTTCCGATATCGATGCCGACATCTTCATCATGGCGGACGGCGACGGAACATACGCTCCGGAGGACGCCGAGGAACTGGTCCGCACGCTGATCACCGAGCGCGTCGACATGGTCGTCGGCACGCGCCGCGGCGTGCATGACGATGCCGGGCGGCAAGGGCATGCCTTCGGCAACCGCATTTTCAACGTCCTTTACCGCACGATCTTCGGCACGGATTTCACCGACATCTTTTCCGGATACCGCGCCTTCTCCCGACGTTTCGCCAAGAGCTTCCCCGCAGTGTCGGACGGCTTCGAGATCGAGACCGAGATGTCGGTTCATGCCTCGCGCCTGAAGATGCCGGTTTGCGAACTGGAGCTCGATTATGGACGCCGGCCCGAGGGCTCGCATTCGAAGCTCTCCACCTTCAAGGACGGCGGCAAGATCCTCTGGATGTTCGCCATGCTGATGAAGGAAACCCGGCCCTTCGTCTTCTTCAGCATCATCAGCGCCTTCTTCATGGCGGCGAGCCTCATCTTCATGACGCCGGTGCTCCTGGAGTATTTCGAGACCGGCCTCGTCGACCGCCTGCCGACCTGGGTCCTGTCGATGGCCCTGATGATGATCTCCTTCATGGTCTTTACCGCCGGGCTCATTCTCGATTCGGTGGCGCGGTCCCGAGCGGAGCAATTGCGCATTCACTATATGAGGCTGCCTGCCCTGTCGGCGCATGCCAGCCGGAAGTCCGGCCAGAGCATGATCTCGGTGCCAGGCGAGCCGGGCGAGACGACGGCGCCGGCGCCCTCCACGAGTCGGCGCAAGGCAAACGCGGCATGAAACGCCTGATCTGGTTCGCTGTCGCAGGCGGCAGCGGCTTTGTCACGGACGCCGGCGTGCTTGCGCTGCTGTTGCACGTGAGCCCGCTCGATCCGTTCTCAGCCCGACTGATCGCCATCGCCGTCGCCATGTGCGTCACCTGGCTCCTGAACCGTACGTTCACATTCGGAAAGTCAGGACGCCATGTATTGTCTGAAGGCGCGCGCTACGGCGGCGTCGGCGTGACATCCGCCATCCTCAACTATGCGATCTACTCAGCGGTCCTGCTCGCCTTCCCGGCAGTCCCGCCACTCGCCGCGCTCGTCATCGCATCGGCTGCCGCGATGGCGTTCAGCTACTTCGGCTATTCGCGCTTCGTCTTTCGGCGGTAACCCTCACCACGGTTCGACAGTCAGTTCCGGCCAGAGCGACAGGGCTCTCTCCGCCTTGCGTTCATGGGTCTCGCGGTTCTCGTAGTAACGGTTGGGCCGGATGCGGAAGGAGAACAGATCGTCGAGACCGTAAGGCGCCATGATCTGAAGATCGCCGGTTTCGTCCAGGCGGGCGCCGACGCAGTAGGCGACCGACGAGAAGCGGGACACGGCATCGTGGCAGTCCGCAATCGGTTCGATGTCAAACCCGAAATGCCGGCCGAACCACAGATGGACCCGCGCCTGGTTGCGGACCTCCGCAGGTACCGCCATGCCGGAGAACACCTCTGCCGCGCACCGGATGACACGATCCTCCGCCTCGTAGGTGAGGTCGTGATCGTCGAAATAGAAGATATCGACATCCTTGATGCCGCGAAGCGATGGACGGTCTGTCAGGCGGTTCCACGCCATATTGTAGAGCGCACCGGCAACGATCCAGCTGTCGTTGAGGCGCATGCCGTCCAGCCGGTGCAAGGCTTCAACGAGCCAATCCTCCGACAGGATGATGTCCTTCAGCGCGTCAATCTGTTCTTCCGGCGAGGCCCCGGCGAAACGAAGATGGTTCATGCCGTCGAGAACAGCATGATTCCCATCGCCGAGGCAAAGCCGGATGGCGCTCAGACGGCTTCCCAGCCGTCCTTCTCGCTGGCGCGGTAGATGGCGTCGATGAAGAGCTGGCTCTTCTTCGAGCTTTCAAGCGTGACGACCTCGGCGTCCTCGCCTGCAGCCGCGCGGGCGAAGGCTTCCGCTTCCAGGCGGTACTGGCGGGCGTCCTGATAGCGGAACAGGCGCGATTCGCCATGGCTCTGGTTGGTCACCTCGATCTCTTCGGCGCCGTAACGGTCGGCGTTGAAGGGAGACTTGACCTCGATGAAGCCTTCCGTGCCGTGGAAGGCCATGACCTGGCGGGCGGCAAGCTGGGTGGAAATGTAGAAGCTCAGTTCGAACGAGCCGAAATCGGCCCGGACGGAAGAGTAGATGTCGGTGCCGAATTCAGGATCGCGCTCGGTCGTCGCCTGCACGCGCAGCGGCTCCATGCCGGTCGAGAAGCGCGTGGTGATCGTCGGATAGACGCCGATGTCGGGCAGACCACCGCCACCGAGCGCCGGAATGTTGCGCATGTTGCCGGGGTCGCGGTTGAAATAGGTGAAGGCGCCCTGGACATGGCGCAGCTTGCCGATCGCGCCTTCCGACAGCAGCGAGCGGACCTTCCGCCAGACCGGCGAATAGGTGACCATGTAGGCCTCCGAGATCAGCACCTTGTTGCGGTCGCGCGCGGCGATGACGTCGTCGATCTCGTCGGCCTTCAGCGCAATCGGCTTTTCGCAAAGGACGTGCTTGCCCGCGTCGGCGGCCTTGATCGACCATTCGATGTGCTGCGAGGTCGGCAGCGGAATATAGACGGCGTCGATGACGTCGGACGCCAGCATTTCCTCATAGGAGCCGAAGGCATGCGGGACGGAGAAGCGGTCGGCCATCGCGCGGGCCTTCGACAGATCGCGGCTGGCAATGGCCGTCACCACACAGTTTTCGGCGTCCTGAATGGCCGGAACGACCAGTTCACGACCGATCTTGGCCGTCGAGAGAATTCCGAAACGCAGCATGCCGTCCTCCTATGTCCCTGATTTGCGGCCAACTTAGTTTCGGCCTCCCGCAAAGGCAATGGCGCTGACCGTGAATTGACATGCTTGGCCTCCGCGCCTACCGATTGCGAACAAACGGAGTGTGACACGAATGAGCATAACGATCCGGGACGTGGACGCTGCGGACAAAGAGGCATGGCGTGCGCTGTGGGACGCCTATCTGGCCTTCTACAGGACGGATCTGAGCGAAGAGGTCACCGCCTCGACATGGTCGCGCATTCTCGATCCCGATTCACGGCTTTCCATCAGAGTCGCCGAGGTGGACGGCGGGCTGGCCGGCTTCGCCATCCATCATTTCCACGATTCGACCTGGAGCATTGCACCCGATTGCTATCTGGAAGATCTCTTCGTCGAGGAAAGCTTTCGCGGCCAGAGAATCGGGCGAGCGCTGATCAAGGATTTGATCGCCCTCTGCCGGGAACGCGGCTGGTCGCGGCTCTACTGGCACACCGAGACCGACAATGCCGCCGCCCGGCGGCTCTATGACACCTTCGCGGGCGCCGACGATTACGTGCGCTATCGTATCAAGGTGTGACTTCGTCTAATCGATGGTAACCGTCGCGTAAGGTCTCGCCGCCTAGCCTGCCCGCATGGGCAAGCTGATTCCACTGCGACTTCGATCACATCACCGAGCGCGGCCTTCTTCGAGATGGTCCGGCCGTTTGGCGAAGCTTGTGTCGACGCTCATCGGCGTCGGCATCGGCGCGGTCAGTTCGCTGGTCTTCCTGCATCCGGATACGGCATCGGCCATTGCCAGCCGGTTCCTGCCCGAGGCCCGACAGAGCGCGCCCGTGCCGGCCAAGAGGCCCTATCGCCTCTGCGGGCATGGAAAGCATACGGACTGCGTCATCGACGGCGACACATTCTATTTCGGCGGCGAGAAGATCCGCATCGCCGATATCGACGCCCCGGAAACCCATCCGTCGCGTTGCCAACGGGAACAGGAGCTCGGCGATCGCGCCACCGAACGGCTGTCGCAACTGCTGGCCGCCAACGATTTCGAACTCCGCCCACTCGGAAGCCGCGATCGGGACCGTTACGGCCGCAAGCTGCGCGTGGTGATGATCGACGGGAAGTCGGCGGGCGAACTCATGGTCGAGGAAGGACTGGCGCGCAAATGGACCGGCAAGCGCCGGCCCTGGTGCGGTTGATCGGCGGTGGCCGCGCCCTACACTCTTCTCCACCCGCACCCTATTCGAGACAGGATCCCACCCATGCAATATCGCGACCTCGGCCGGACCGGCATCCGGATTTCACCTATCGTCTGCGGCGGCAACGTGTTCGGCTGGACGGCCGACGAGCAGACCTCGTTTTCCCTGCTGGACGCTTGGCTGGATGCCGGACTCAACGCCATCGACACCGCAGACGTCTATTCCGCATGGGTGGAAGGGCATAGCGGCGGCGAGTCCGAGGAAATCATCGGACGGTGGATGAAGGCGCACAAGGTGGCGCGGGATAAGGCCGTCATCATCACCAAGGTCGGCCATCCCATGTGGGGCGACCAGAAGCGGCTCAAGGAAAAATGGATCCTGCAGGCGGCTGACGATTCACTGCGGCGTCTGCAAACCGACTACATCGACGTCTATCTGGCGCATTTTCCGGACCCGGATACGCCTTACGAGGAAACGCTTGGCGCCATGGCGAAGCTCAAGGAACAGGGCAAGGTCCGCTCGATCGGCGCCTCCAACCTCGACGCCGCTCAGCTCTCGCAGTCGCTTGCTGCCGCGAGCAAGGCCGGTCTGCCGCGCTATGACGTATTGCAGCCGGAGTACAATCTGCACAATCGCAGCCTGTTCGAAGGACCCCTTGCGGACCTTTGCGTAAAGGAAGAGATCGGCGTCATCAGCTTCTATGCGCTGGCGGCCGGTTTCCTCACCGGCAAATACCGTTCGAAGGCGGATACGGAAGGCAAGAGCCGTGGCGGCAGCGCCGCCCGCTATCTCGACGAGCGCGGCCTCGCCATCCTCGGCGCACTCGACCGGGTGGCCGAAGAGACCGGAGCCAAGCCGGCGGAAATCGCGATCGCTTGGCTTTTGCGTAAGCGTGGCCTTACTGCGCCGATTGCCAGCGCCACCAGCAAGGCGCAGCTCGACAGCCTTGTGAAGGCGGCGTCCCTGCAGCTGACGGACGAGCAGATGCGCGCGCTGGACGAAGCCGGCTAGAGAATTCCGGCCCGGCGCAGCAGCCACCAGGCGGCGACGGTGGAGGCGATGATCAGGCCGAAGGCCCACATCGTGCCGCTCGACCCGTCGTGGGAAAACGGCAGGCCCGGCGTATTCATGCCGAAGAAGCCGGTGACGAGCGTCGGCGGCAAAAGGAAAGCCGTCATCACCGACAGGATGTAGAGGTGGCGGTTGGTCTCGGCGGAGAGGCGGGAATCCGCCTCTTCGTGCAGCAGGCGGGCGCGGTCCTGCAAGGCGGAGACCTCATGGTCGGCGGCTTCCAGCCGGCTGATCAGGCGGGCCGCAGCCTCGTCAAAGCCTTCCGGCATTTCCTCCTCGTCCCAGGCCGCGGCATGGCGCATGGCGGTCAGCATCGTGCGCAGATAGCGATGGAGACGGACGATCGAGCGACGCAGCGGCTGCAGCGGCACCTGCCCTTCCCGCGGCTTGTGGCCGTAGACGGCGTCCTCGATCTCGTTCAGCTCCTCGGTGAATTCCAGCACCAGCTGGAACATGGTGCGCTGGACCTCGGCGACGAGCTGCTCGAAGACGTCGATCGGAAGGGCGAATTTGGACGGGCTTTTCTCGATGGCCGCGCGCACTCGGTCGAGGCTGCGCAGCGGGTGAACGCGCGTTGTGACGATCAGCCGACCGCAAATGGCGAAATGCAGCCGGCCGAGATCGCGGGTGTGCCGATCGAACTCGCGTTGGTAGTCGATCAGCGTTCCGTAGAGCGAGCCTTCGTCGACGTTGACCGCCGGATGGCTGTCGCGTGCGGTCAGCGCGACCAGCGCCGGTTCGGTCAGATCCGAGAGAGTAGCGAGATAGTCCGTGACGCGCACATCCGCAAGGTTGAGATGCAACCAGACGAAGCCCTCCGACGCTGCCAGCGCCGCCGGCAGTGTTTCCTCCTTCAGCATGGCCGGCTTCTCCGCGCCGGGAAGCATGCCGCAGGCCCAGATCAGACCGGGAATTTCGGTTTCGACGATCTGCATCAAATACTCACAATGCTGGCATTTCGGTTCGCCCTAGACATTCCGCAACCGGGCCGAATGTGCAAGGCCCGTCGGGCAGAAAAGACCTGCCGCAATCGGCCGCAGCGTCAGCCGGAGTGGCGGAAGAAGTCGATGAAGGCGCGCAGCGCGGGCCGCATCTGCCGGCGGGTGGGATAATAGATGTGGAAGCCGTCGAAGGGCGGGCTCCAATCCTCCAGCACCGCGATCAGCCGGCCTTCGGCGAGATCCTCCTCGATGCGGCGGTCGAACACATAGGCGAGACCGGCGCCGTCGAGCGCGGCGGAACGCATCAGCCGTTGGTCGGACAGGATGACCGGACCGCGCACGTCCACTTCAAGCGCCTTGCCGTCCTTTTCGAATTCCCATCGGTAGATGCAGCCGCTGGAGAACCGCCTGCGGATGCAGCGATGGTCGATCAGGTCGCCGGGGTGCACCGGCTTCGGATGTTTCGCGAAATAGTCAGGTGACCCCACTACAATGCCGCGCCACGGACCGCTTGCCTTGACGGCGATCATGTCGGCCTCGAGATGCTCGCCGAGCCGAAGACCGGCGTCGAAACCGTTCTCGACGATATCCTCGAACCGGTCATTGGTGCGGATGTCCAGCTCGATATCCGGATAGCGCGCGACGAATTCGCCGAGCTTCGGCACGACCAGATCCTCCGCCGCGAGAAGCGGCATGGTGATGCGCAGCGGTCCCGCCGGCCGGTTGCCGCTGTCGGTGACGGCGGAAAGGCCCGCGTCGATTTCCGCGAAGGCAGGCACGACGGTCGCCAGCAGACGCTCCCCCTCCTCCGTCGGCCGGACGCTGCGGGTGGTGCGGGCCAGCAGCCGTATGCCGAGGCTCTCCTCGAGACTGCCGATGGCATGGCTGACCGCCGACGGCGCGATCTCGAGCTCGCGGGCGGCAGCGCGAAAGCTGCCGGCCCTAGCGACGGCGGCGAAGACGGCGAGCTGGGAGAGATGTGTCCGGTTCATTGTTCCATTATTTAGATCAACCTATTGCCAATTGCACGGATTATCAGCGCTGCATCATCGGCCTATAGTTCGCCCCATCCCAAGAACGCCCGAGACACAGGAGATTGTCATGAAAACCCGAACGCTTGGACAAGGCCTTTCCGTTTCCACCGTCGGCCTCGGCTGCATGGGCATGAGCCATGCCTATGGCGGCTATGACGAGGCCGAATCCGTCAAGACGCTGCACCGCGCCGTCGACATCGGTGTGACCTTCTTCGACACGGCAGAGGCCTATGGACCTTTCACCAATGAAGTCCTGGTCGGCAAGGCGCTGAAGCCTATGCGCGACAAGGTGGTGATCGCCACAAAGTTCGGCTTCAAGATCGATCCCGAACGCGCGGGCGCACAGGCGCTTGCTGGCACCGATGGTCGGCCGGAACATGCCCGGGAGGTGGCCGAAGCCTCGCTGAAGCGGCTCGACATGGACGTCATCGATCTCTTCTACCTGCACCGCATGGACCCGACCGTGCCGATCGAGGACACCGTTGGCGCGATGGCCGAGCTGGTGAAGGAAGGCAAGGTGCGCCACATCGGCCTGTCGGAGGTTTCCGCCGAGACGCTCGCCAAGGCGCATTCCGTCCATCCGATCACCGCCCTGCAGAGCGAATACTCGCTCTGGACCCGCGATGTGGAAAGCAACGGCGTACTGGATGCCTGCCGCAAGCTTGGCATCGGCTTCGTGCCCTTCAGCCCGCTCGGCCGCGGATTCCTGACCGGCAAGATGCGCTCGACCGAAGGGCTTGCGGCCAATGACTTCCGCCTGACCCTGCCGCGCTTCCAGAAGGAGAACATGGACGCCAATGCCCGGCTGGTCACCATCGTCGAGGAGATCGCTGCCGAGAAGCAGGCAACCGCCGCACAGGTGGCGCTTGCCTGGGTTCTGGCCCAGGGCGACATGATCGTTCCCATCCCCGGCGCCCGGCGGATCACGCATCTGGAACAGAACGCGGCTGCCGCCGACGTCAAGCTGGCTCAAGGCGACCTCGACCGGCTGGCCGACGCCTTTGCCCCCGACAATGTCGCCGGCAACCGCTATCCGGAGGCGATGTCGGCGATGGTCAATCGCTGAACGGCACGCCCGTACTCCGCTGAATGCCTTTCCGGTCCGAATGTGCTAGAATTCCGTTGCACATTCGGACCGGGAGGACCGCCATGAGTGACAGACAGGCCGTTGAAACCGTCGTTCATCTCTATGTGGAAGGCATGGCCTTCGGTAATGCGGGCGCGCTGAAGAAGGCGTTCCATCCGCAGGCCTCGATCATCGGAAATTATCAGGGCGTCGTGGAATGGCTGACGCGCGACGCCTTCATCGAGGCGGTGCTGGCGGAACAGCCCGCCGATCCGGCCAGCCAGCCCTTCATGGACATCCAGTCGATCGACGTGACCGGCGATACCGCAAGCGCCAGGGTGAGCGACGATTTCGCCGGCTTGCGCTTCACTGATCTCCTGTCCCTGCTGAAGATCGAAGGGCATTGGCAGATCGTCAGCAAGGTCTACTACATCCATCCATGAAAAACGGCCGGCGAAACGCCGGCCGTCTTCAGTTCGATCGATTGGTTCGCGATCAGGCGCGCAGCACGCCGCCGGTGGTCTTTTCGACATTGGCGACGATCTTGGCCGACAGCGCCTCGAAATCCTCATCCGTCAGCGTGCGCTCGGCCGGCTGGATCGCCACTTCGATCGCAATCGACTTCTTGCCTTCGCCGAGAGACGCGCCCTCGAAGATATCGAAGACGTTGACGCTGGTGATCAGCTTGCGGTCGGCACCGGTGGCGGCGCGCAGGATGGCGCCGGCTTCGACCGACTTGTCGACCACGAAGGCGAAGTCGCGCTTGACCGCCTGGAAGGGCGAAAGGTCGAGCGCCGGCTTGGTGCGGGTCGCCTTCTTCTTCGGTTCCGGCATCGCGTCGATATAGACTTCGAAGCCGCAAAGCGCGCCGGTGGCGTCCATCGCCTCGAGCGTCAGCGGGTGGAACTCGCCGAAATAGCCGAGCACGACCTTCGGGCCCATCTTGATGGTGCCGGAGCGGCCGGGGTGGAACCATTCCGGTCCGCCCTGCTCGATCTGGATGTTACCCATCGGCAGGCCGCAGGCTTCGAGCACGGCGAGCGCATCGGCCTTGGCGTCGAAGACGTCGACCGGCTTGCCGCCGCCCTTGGCCGCGTTCGACCACATGCGGCCGGACCCGGCAAGCGAAGCGGTGCCACGGCGGATGCCGCCGGCAACACGGCGCTGGCCATCGGGCGTGTCGGTCTCGTAGGTGCCGGACACTTCGAAGATCGCGACGTCGCCATAGCCCTTGTCGGCATTGCGCTGGGCAGCGGCAATGAGACCCGGCAGCAGCGACGGACGCATGTCCGACATGTCGGCGGCAATCGGGTTGGCAAGCTTCAGCTTCGCCGAACCACCACCGAAGAGCTTTGCCTGTTCTTCGGAGATGAACGACCAGGTAACGGCTTCCAGCATGCCGCGCGAAGCAAGCGCCCGCTTGGCCGTGCGGGTGCGGATCTGCAGCGTCGTCAGGATCTTGCTATTAACAGCACCGAAGCTTTCGAGCGGCGCGCCGGAGACCCGGTCGACACCGTGAATGCGCAGAACCTCTTCCACGAGATCAGCCTTGCCCTCGACGTCAGGACGCCAGGACGGAACCGTCACGTCGGCGCGGTCACCCTTCGACGTGACGCCGAAGCCGAGCGAGGTCAGGATCTTGGCGCTTTCCTCGGCATGCACATCGAGACCGGTCAGGCGCTTCACTTCCGCAAACGGGAAGTCGATGACCTTGCCCTTGTAGCCGTCATAGCCGACGATATCGAGTTTCGCCGGCGTGCCGCCGCACAGCTCGAGCACCAGTTCGGTGGCGCGCTCGATGCCCGGAACCATGTATTCCGGATCGACGCCGCGCTCGAAGCGGTAGCGGGCATCGGTGATGATGCCATGGGCGCGGCCGGACTTGGCGATGTTCATCGGGTCCCAGAGCGCCGATTCGATCAGCACGTCGACGGTATTCTCGTCGCAGCCGGAATGCTCGCCG
This sequence comes from Rhizobium sp. PAMB 3174, assembly GCF_052908375.1. Taxonomy (NCBI): domain Bacteria; kingdom Pseudomonadati; phylum Pseudomonadota; class Alphaproteobacteria; order Hyphomicrobiales; family Rhizobiaceae; genus Rhizobium; species Rhizobium sp. PAMB 3174. The sequence goes on from NZ_CM128608.1 coordinate 3,239,211, forward strand.
CCCATGATGCCGCCGATCGACTCGATGCCGTTGTCATCGGCGATGACGACGTTGGCCGGGTTGAGCTCGTATTCACGCTCGTCGAGCGCCAGCACCTTCTCGCCGTCCTTCGCACGGCGGACCGTGAGGTTGCCGGCGACCTTGGCGGCGTCGAAGACGTGCAGCGGGCGGCCCTGGTCGAAGGTCATGTAATTGGTGACGTCGACCAGCGCGTTGATCGGACGAAGACCGATCGCCTTCAGCCGCTTCTGCATCCAGACAGGGCTCGGGCCGTTCTTGACGCCGCGCACCAGGCGCAACGCGAAGCCCGGGCAGAGATGCTTGTCTTCGGCGGAAAAATCGAGCTTCACCTTGACCGGCGTCTCGCCTTCGACGGCAAACGACGGCGCGGCGCGCGTCTTCAGCTTGCCGAGGCCGGAGGCGGCGAGATCACGGGCGATGCCGAAGACGCCGGTGCAGTCCGGCCGGTTCGGCGTCAGGTTGATCTCGATGACCGGATCGTCAAGGCCGGCATAGGCGGCGTAGGAGGTGCCGACCGGCGCATTGTCCGGCAGGTCGATGATGCCGTCGTGATTGTCGGAGATCATCAGCTCCTTTTCGGAGCACATCATGCCGTGGCTTTCGACACCGCGGATCTTGCCGACCGACAGGGTGACATCGATGCCCGGCACATAGTCGCCCGGCCGCGCCAGCGCGCCGACGAGGCCGGCGCGTGCATTCGGCGCCCCGCAGACGATCTGCACCGGCTTGCCGTCGCCGGCATCGACCGAGAGCACCTTCAGGCGGTCCGCTTCCGGATGCTTTTCCGCCGAGAGCACCTTGGCGATGACAAATGGCTTGAAGGCCGCCCGGTCGTCGACATCCTCGACCTCCAGCCCGATCATCGTCAGGCGGGCGCAGATCTCATCGAGCGTTGCTTCGGTTTCAAGGTGTTCCTTGAGCCAGGAGAGTGTGAATTTCATTGGTCGATCTTCCGTGTCATCGCGTTTGAAAGGCCGCTCGGCCCTCCTCATTCATGTCAGTCTTTTGCCGGATCATGTCACCGGTTCGGCATCAAGGTAATCATCCAGCAGGCGCGGACGTTGGGAGGCAAGTCGCAGCAGTCGCTGCAGGACGCTCGCGTATCCGCGCGCATCGTCAATCGCTCGATGGGTGTGCTTGTGATCTCCAAGCCAATCCTCGGGTGTCGCATGATTGCCGGCGAGCATGTTCACACGTCCGAAAACACCCGCCATGAATGTGCCAATGTCGAGTGGACTTTCGTTGAACAGGCAGCGTCCCCAGTGAGCGACATCAAGCACGAAACAACCAGCGAAATCGCGTAAGTAGCGATCGATCCAGATTCCGTCGAACATCAAGGGACGAGCGGCAAAGGCGCGCTTGCCTTCAAAGCTCTCGATCCAATCCGCATACTTCGTCATCACCTTTTCCGGTGCTTCCGCATTTGATGTTGCGGCTTCCCAAGCCTCCGGCTGAGTCGCCCACCAATCCATCGTTCGGGGGTCGGTGGTCCGATCTGCACGCGACGTCATCGCCGCCTCAAATTCTCCGCAAATAGTGCCGTCTTGACGGACAACGACCGTCGCAAAACTCAGCATAGAGTGCTTTGCGCAATCCGGACCATCCGTCTCGATATCGGTTACAAAATAGTGCACGAGTTCGCTCATGCTAACTTCACCGGCCGCATTTCTTCGGTTTCAAATTCCAAAGAAGCCATATATCCGATCATCACGCCACTTCCCTTGGCTCGACGGCATTCGGATATTTCCAGCCGCTTAGCATTCCGCGTACCGACAAATCCTCATCGACGTCCGGCCAATGAACCCCGTCCAACATCAACTCGACATTGTTGCGCTCGGATGGCGAGGCCGAGAGAAGCCGAGGATACCACCAAAGCGGGGTCACCACTTCCCTTCCATCGGCAAGCTTTACATGCAGATGCTTCGGATCGCACCAAGCCTCGACCGGACGCTCATTGTCAGGATATGGATTTGAAGAATTCATCCCATGCCTCCAGAAACAACTGCCTATTTTCGCTTGCCACTTCAAGAATACGCTTCAGATCATTGGCTTTGAAGCCCTGACACTCTGCCACCTCAATCGGGTTCAACCAGATCTTGCCCTTGCCGCCATGGCCGGTCACATGAATATGTGCCGGTTCCCCCATATCGGATCCGTAGAAATGAAAACGGAACCCATATTTCCGGAGGACTGTCGGCATCGGATCAGCCCATTCTTTCCGATACGGATCTCAACAATGCATCTGCTTCGAGTTCGACCTGCGGCGCGACGGCGGCCTTGACGGCGGCTTCTCCGGCGAGCAGGTCGGCGACCGCGATTTCCGCGCCGAGCTCCGGCCAGAAGACGCTGGCCGACATGAATTCCATGGCGTTGCGCTCGGTCGGCGTTGCCGCTTCCAGAGCCGGCGCCCAGCCGACTGGCACGGAAATCACCCGGCCGTCGGCCAGTTCCACGTGCAGGTAGCTGTCGTCGCACATGGCGTCGACGGGCTGCCGGCGGTGATCGTCGGGGGCCACCGACGTCACGACGACAGACCTGCAAACAGCGTCGGCATGTCCAGAGGACGGAAGCCGTAATGGGTCATCCAGCGCGCGTCCGCATTGAAGAAGTCGCGCAGGTCCGGCATGCCGTATTTCAGCATGGCGATGCGGTCGAGGCCCATGCCCCAGGCAAAGCCCTGATACTCGTCGGGATCGATCCCGCCGAACTTCAGGACGTTCGGATGCACCATGCCGCAGCCGAGGATCTCCATCCAGTCGGTGCCTTCGCCGAACTTCACGATCGGGCCGGAGCGGTCGCACTGGATGTCGACCTCGAAGGACGGCTCGGTGAAGGGGAAGAAGGACGGGCGGAAACGCATCGTCACGCTGTCGACCTCGAAGAAGGCCTTGCAGAATTCTTCCAGCACCCAGCGCAGGTTGGCGACGTTTGCCTTCTTGTCGATGACCAGGCCCTCGACCTGGTGGAACATCGGCGAGTGCGTGGCGTCGCTGTCCTGGCGATAGGTCTTGCCGGGAATGATGATGCGGATCGGCGGCTCCTGGGCCTCCATGGTGCGGATCTGCACCGGCGAGGTGTGGGTGCGCAGCACCTTGCGCTCGCCCTTTTCATCGGCGCCGAAGAAGAAGGTGTCGTGCATCTCGCGGGCCGGATGGCCTTCCGGGAAGTTCAGCGCGGTGAAATTGTAGTAGTCCGTCTCGACGTCGGGGCCTTCCGCGATCGAGAAGCCCATGTCGCCGAAGATCGCCGTGATCTCGTCGACGATCTGGCTGATCGGATGGATGCGGCCGCGCTCGGCCGGGGAGGAACGCACCGGCAGAGAGACGTCCACCGTCTCGGCCTTCAGGCGTTCGGCGATGGCGACGGCCTTCAGATCGGACTTGCGGGCGGCGATCGCCTCGGCGACCTCGTCGCGCATCGCATTGATCTCGGCGCCACGGGTCTTGCGTTCTTCCGGCGACATCTTGCCGAGCGTCTTCAGAAGCTCGGAGATGGACCCCTTCTTGCCGAGAGCCGAAACGCGGACGGCTTCGATCGAGCCTTCGTCAAGGGCCGCGGCAATGTCGCTCATCAGCGATGTCTTCAAAATTTCCAGGTCGGACATGTTTCTCAAAACTTTCCTAATCGTCTGCCGGCGCATTGCTTAATCCGCCCGCAGGACCCTGACAACAGAAAAACCCGCGCTGGCCCTGCCAGCGCGGGTTTCCCAATTCTGATAAAGTGCAAGCTTGGGAAGCGCTGGTCTTAGCCGACTGCGCGTTCAAACTCGTTGGTGGTGCCTTCCGACTTCAGGTACTCGAGCGCCTTCTTGGAGGCAGCAACGAGCGCACCGAATGCTTCCGGCTCATGGATCGCCATGTCGGAGAGGACCTTGCGGTCAACTTCGATGCCAGCCTTGTTGAGGCCGTCGATGAAGCGGCCGTAGGTCAGGCCGAATTCGCGGACGGCGGCGTTGATACGCTGGATCCACAGAGCGCGGAAATTGCGCTTGTTGACCTTGCGGTCGCGGTAAGCGTACTGCTTGGCGCGATCAACCGCAGCCTTGGCGGTGCGGATGGTGTTCTTGCGGCGGCCGTAAAAGCCCTTGGCTGCCTTGAGGGTCTTCTTGTGCTTGGCGTGAGCGGTTACGCCGCGTTTTACACGTGCCATGTCATGATCTCCTTAAAATCCAAAAATGCCGAAAGTCTCAGAGACCGTTGGGCAGGTAGTTCTTCACGACCTTCTTGCCGTCTGCTTCGGCGAGAACCATCGTGCCGCGTGCGTCGCGGATGAACTTGTTGGACCGCTTGATCATGCCGTGGCGCTTGCCGGCGGCAGCCGCGACGACCTTGCCGGTCGCGGTGATCTTGAACCGCTTCTTGGCGGACGATTTCGTCTTCATCTTGGGCATTTTGCTACTCCGTTCTTCATATTGGTCGCGGACCCGTTGAAGATGCAGGTCCGACAGCATTAAGAACGGCCTCGGCATGCCCTGCCGGACCGTTCGGAACGCGCGCTTATAACCGCAAGGCTTTGAAAGTGCAAGCCGGGTCCGGCGCTTTGTTTCCCGGAATGCAAAAAGCCGCCCCATGACGAGCGGCTTCGAGCAAAATCGGTCTTAATTCAGCTCAGCGCGGAGCGAGAACCATCATCATCTGACGGCCTTCGAGCTTCGGCTCGGCCTCAACCTTGGCGATTTCCGCCGTGTCGTCCTTGACCTGCATCAGGAGCTTCATGCCGAGTTCCTGGTGCGCCATTTCACGACCACGGAAACGCAGCGTGACCTTGACCTTGTCGCCTTCTTCGAAGAAGCGGTTCATCGCCTTCATCTTCACCTCGTAGTCATGGGTGTCGATGTTCGGGCGCATCTTGATCTCCTTGATCTCGATGACCTTCTGCTTCTTGCGCTGCTCGGCGGCCTTCTTCTGGTTCTGATACTTCAGCTTGCCCAGATCGAGGATCTTGCAGACCGGAGGTTCGGAATTCGGAGAGATTTCGACGAGGTCGAGACCCGCCTGTTCGGCAAGCGCCAGTGCTTCATCGGTGGAAACGACGCCGAGATTCTGGCCTTCATCGTTGATGAGCTGGATTTTGGGAACGCGGATGTCCCCGTTGGCGCGAGGGCCCTCGCTGGTCGGTGCGCCGGCTTTGAAAGGTCTGCGAATGGTCGTGTTCTCCTCAAACTATTGCAGATGACGGTCGAATAAATGCGGATAGCTCCGCTTTTCGCGGCAATGTCGTGATTACCCCGGTGAAGTCAATAGCACGCCTTCAAGAAAAAATCACCACCTGTCCGCAGGAGACAGAATCTGGTTTAACACGGGGAAAATTCAACCCTCATGCCCTCAAAAGCAAAGCGGAGCGGATACAATCGACATGGAATTCCTGACCCTTGCCACCTCATCGCCCGAACGCAGGATCGCTGTTGCGGCACGCCCGGCCACCGACGCAACGGATGCGCCGACGCTCGTCTGGCTTGGCGGCTACCGCTCCGACATGGACGGAACCAAGGCGATAGAGCTGGACCATTTCGCCGAGGAGAACGGGATCGGCTGCGTCCGGTTCGACTATTCGGGTCACGGCAGGTCGAGCGGCGACTATCGCGACGGCACCATCTCGCTCTGGCTGGAAGAGGCGCTGGCCGTCATCGACCACTATATAAAGGAGAGAATGATCCTTGTCGGCTCCTCGCTCGGCGGCTGGGTTGCCCTTCGCGTCGTCGAGGAGATGAAGAAGCGCGGGGACGCCGGGCGGCTTGCCGGTATCGTGCTGATCGCGCCGGCGCCGGACTTCACCTATGAGCTCATCGAGCCCGCTCTGACGGAGGCGGAGAAGACGTCGCTTGCCGAGCGCGGTTATTTCGAGGAGCCGTCCGAATACAGCGCCGATCCGAACGTCTTCACCCGTGCGCTGATCGAGGACGGGCGGCAGAACCGCGTGCTCGACGGCATCATCGAGACGGGATGCCCCGTCCACATCCTGCAGGGCATGCAGGACCCGGACGTGCCCTACGCCCACGCGCTGAAGCTTCTCAATCATCTGCCGGCCGACGACGTGGTCATGACGCTCATCCGCGACGGCGACCACCGGCTGTCGCGCCCGCAGGACATCGAGCGCATGCTTGCGGCCGTCGAAGGCATGGTTGCAGAATAACTTCAATTTTAACCATAAGCCCAATCGGCCATGGTTAACGAAGTCATAATGATTGACTCGACCCGCCTCGACGTTCTTAACTCTTTGTTAAGAATTAGGGGACGGGTTGATCATGACCGGATCAGGCAAAACCATGCTTTTCGTGGCCATCATGGCCATACTGGCATCCGCCAACATCGCTATGCCGGCACAGAACAAGCTGCGCGCGATGATCACCGGCAACATCACCTCCCAGCCGATCGGCCATTACGAATTCTGCAAGATCAACAAGGCCGAGTGCAGCATCCGCAGCAAGGTCGAGCCGGCGCCGAAGATCACCGCCTATGGCTGGGACGTGATCCGCAAGATCAACACCACCGTCAACACGACGATCGTGCCGATGACCGACGAGGAGCTCTACGGCCGCGAGGAAGTCTGGGCCTACCCGACGACCGCCGGTGACTGCGAGGACTTTGTCCTCCTGAAGCAGAAGCTCTTGATGGAAAAGGGTTTTGGCGCGCAGGACCTGCTGATCACCGTCGTGCGCAAGCCGGACGGCGAGGGCCACGCGGTACTGACGCTCCGGACGTCCGAAGGAGACTATATCCTCGACAATCTCGACAACCAGGTGAAGCTCTGGTCGGACACCCCCTACACCTATCTGAAGCGCCAGGCGGCCTTCAATTCGGGCCGGTGGGTGACGATCGAGAACTCCGACGAAGTGCTGGTCGGCGCGCTCAAGTAAACCTTTCGATCTGACTTACGAAAAAGCGCCCGGTGCTCGCCGGGAGCTTTTTCGCGTTCGCTCTGTCGGATTTGAGGCCCTGCGCTTATCCCGAGTTGCCGATCAGGACGCCGGCGGCAAGCACGAGCGAGCCACCGAGCACGACCTGGAAGGCGGCGCGCAGGAACGGCGTTTCCATGTACTTGTTCTGGATGAAGGCGATCGCCCAGAGTTCGACGAACACGACCACCGCGGCAATCGCCGTCGCGGTCCAGAAATGCGGGATGAGGTACGGCAGGGCGTGACCGAGGCCGCCGATCGCCGTCATGATGCCCGACGCCAGGCCGCGCTTGATCGGCGATCCGCGGCCGGAGATGACGCCGTCATCGTGTGCGGCTTCAGTAAAGCCCATGGAGATGCCGGCGCCAACTGATGCCGACAGGCCGACAAGGAAGGTCTGCCACGTGTCGCCGGTGGCGAAGGCCGCCGCGAAGATCGGCGCCAGCGTGGAGACGGAGCCGTCCATCAGGCCAGCAAGACCGGGCTGGACATAAGTCAGGACGAACTGCTTGTGTTCGGCCTGGTCCTCCTCCTCGCGCGCGCCGTCGCCAAGGTGGCGTTCGGTCAGCATGTGGGCGGTTTCCTCGTGCCCCTGCTCGGCGAGCGCCAGTTCATCCAAGAGCTTGCGGGTCGAGGCGTCCGAGGTGCGCTTGGCCGCCTCGGTGTAAAAGCGGTAGGCCTGCGCTTCCATGGCCTCGGCCTGGTCGCGCATCTTTTCCAGCGACATGGTCTGCATCAGCCAGTCCGGCTTGCGCTCGGGAAAGCCGCGGACGTGCTCGCGGCGGATCAGCGGGATCTCCTCGCCAAAGCGGCGGCGAAACATGTCGATCAGCATGTTCTTGTGGGTGACTTCCACCAGGGCCATGTCCTCAAACACCTTGGCGGACTGCGGCGCCCGGTCCTTCAACATCGCGGCATAGGCACGGTAGATGCGCGCGTCATCCTCCTCCGAGGAGATGGCCAGACCCAGGACCTCCTCCTCGCTCAGGGATTCGAAGGATTTCTTGGAAGGGGAAAAAAGACGCAGCATGGAAAACCTCAATTTAGAATTATTCTAAATTTAGTCCCGTGCCCCACAAGCGTCAACACCCGGGGCGCGGACAATGAGGCTTTTGCGACGTTTAACCGCTGCCTGCTGGGGATGTCTGCCGGACGATTGAAAGTTTCGCATCTGCGTGAGAAGAGTTCTCACAAAAGCGTAGACATCCAAGCCTTCAGGAAGGAATCCGCCATGCCAGATCTCATCATTCACGCAGGGCCCTTCCAGTTCCCGGCCCGCTTCGAGGACAAGCGCGCGCCGGCAACCGTCGCGGCCTTTCGCAAGGCAATGCCCTTCGAAAGCCAGATCGTGCATGTGCGCTGGAGCGGCGAAGGGGTCTGGATCCCGCTCGGTGATCGAGATTTCGGCGTCGGCTACGAGGATGCGACAAGCTACCCCTCGCCCGGTCAGGTGATCCTCTATCCGGGCGGCGTCAGCGAGACGGAAATCCTGATCGCCTACGGCAATGTCTGCTTCGCCTCGAAGGCCGGCCAGCTTGCCGGCAACCACTTCATCACGATCACCGACGGTCTCGATCGGCTTTACGAGCTTGGCAGGACGACGCTGTGGAAGGGCGCGCAGCCGATCCGCTTCGAGCTTGCCTGAACGCGCGTCGCGTCGTGCAATAGTCGATCAATATAATAAGCAAATCGTACTAGTTTTGCCGATTCCGGTCTTGCAACGTGTCCGGGAGCGGACTTACAGCTTGCGCGCGCACGGGGGAGGACGTGACGCCAAGACAGTATATTTTTGAGGAAATACCATGGATCGTCGCACATTTTTCAAGAAGACCGGCACCGCCGGTCTCGGCGCAGCAGCGGCCACCGCGCTTGCCGCACCCGCAATCGCCGCCGAAAGCCCCAAGATCAGCTGGAAGATGGTCTCTTCCTTCCCGAAGAACCTCGACATTCTCTTCGATGCCGGCACGGAAATCGCCGAGAGCGTGAACGAAGCTTCGGACGGCAATTTCCAGATCGCCACCTATGCCGCGGGCGAGATCGTTCCCGCGCTGCAGGTAGCCGATGCCGTTGGTGACGGCACCGTCGAGATGGGCCATTCCTGCTGCTACTACTATATCGGCAAGAACCCGGCCTTCGCACTCGGCACCGCCGTTCCCTTCGGCATGAACGCCCGCATGACCAACGCCTGGTTCAGCGAAGCCGGCGGCAACGACATGATCAACGAGCTGCTGTCGTCCTACAACCTCTACGCTCTGCCGGCCGGCAATACCGGCGCCCAGATGGGCGGCTGGTTCCGCAAGGAGATCAACTCGCTGGAAGATATGAAGGGGCTGAAGATGCGCATCGCCGGCCTGACCGGCCAGGTGATGGAAAAGATCGGCGTGACGCCGCAGCAGATCGCCGGCGGCGATGTCTACTCCGCGCTCGAGAAGGGCTCGATCGACGCGACCGAATTCGTCGGTCCGTATGACGACCTGAAGCTCGGCTTCTACAAGGTCGCCAAGTACTACTACTATCCCGCATGGTGGGAAGGTGGCCCGGCCGTGCATGCGTTCTTCAACCTGGAGAAGTTCAAGGCGCTGCCGAAGAGCTACCAGCGCATGCTGACCGACGCCTGCGCGCGTGCCAACCAGTCGATGCTGGCGAAGTACGATGCGCGCAATGCCACGGCACTCAAGCAGCTCGTCGCCCAGGGCGCGCAACTGAAGCCGTTCAGCCGCGAGATCATGGACGCCGCCTACAAGGCGTCGCAGGAGCTTTTTGCGGAACTTTCGCAGAAGTCGCCGGAGTTCAAGAAGATCTACGACAGCCAGCAGGCGTTCAAGCGCGACGGCTATCTGTGGGAACAGGTGGCGGAGTATTCCTTCGATACCTACATGATGACCCAGCAGCGCGCCGGCAATCTCTGATTTGCCTCGGCCTCCGGTTCCGGCTATCTCAGGCCGGAACCGCCCGACCGGCGGCGTGAACCGACGGAGATTGCCGGATGAACCCGGAGCTTGCAGCGAGAGCCGCCCACCTCAAGGATATCGAGGACCGTGCCCGCGCCAACATGGCGGCGATGGGTGTCGACGACGCCTTCATCGACCGCCTTGTCGAGACATTCTATTCCCGCATCCAGGCGCATCCCACGCTCGGACCGGTCTTTGCCGCGCGCCTTGACGGGCGCTGGCCGGATCACCTGGCAAAGATGAAACGCTTCTGGTCGGCGGTCGCCTTCAAGAACGGTGCCTATGGCGGCAAGCCTGTCCAGGCGCACCTGACCGTCGAGAACATGAAAGAGCCGCTGTTCAAGGAATGGCTGCAGCTTTTCGCGGCAACGCTTGACGACCTCGGCGTGTCATCGGATGCCAAAGCCTGGTTCATGACAACCGCCGAGCGGATCGCCAAGAGCCTGGTGCTGGCGCTGTTCTACAATCCGGCGCTGGACGATCCGGCCAAGCGCGCCAACTGACCGCGCCTCGGCCTGCCGCGCTGGAATCGGGTGGTTGCGGGACACCGGGCCGTCTACTTGGGAACTCCCTACAAGAGGAGAACCCAAATGGAACTGCAGGGTAAAGCAATCATCATAACCGGCGCCAGCAGCGGCATCGGCGAAGCGTCAGCGCGGCTTTTTGCCAGGGAAGGCGCCAACCTCATCCTCGGCGCCCGCCGCGCCGATCGTCTTGAGGACATCGCAGGCGAGATCAGCAGAAGTGCAGCGGGACGCGCCGTCTTCCTTGCCGGCGATGTCGGCGACGAAACCTATGCAGAAGCGCTTGTCGATCTTGCCGAAACGGAATTCGGAGGGCTCGACGCCGCATTCAACAATGCCGGAATGGCGGGCAAATACGCTCCGATACCCGACATGACCACCGACAACTGGCATGCGGTCATCGCCACCAACCTGACCAGCGCCTTTTTCGCGGCCCGCAAGCAGATCCCGGCAATTCTGCGCCGCGGTGGCGGATCGGTCGTGTTCACCTCGTCCTTCGTCGGACACACGGTCGGTTTGCCACGCATGGGCGCCTATGCCGCGTCAAAGGCGGGCCTGATCGGGCTGACGCAGGTCCTCGCCGCCGAATACGGGGCACAGGGGATCCGGGTCAATGCGCTGCTGCCGGGCGGCACGATGACGGAAATGGCCGGCGACGACCCCGCCTTTCATGAGTTTGTCCGCGGGCTTCATGCGTTGAAGCGCATGGCAAATCCGGAAGAGATTGCGGAGGCAGCACTTTTCCTCATCGGCCAGCGGTCCTCCTTCGTGACCGGCACCGCCTTTCTTGCCGACGGCGGAAATTCGATCAGCAAGCTCTGACGACCGGCGGCTTGCCTACGCCTCAAGCCCTTTCAGGACATTGGCGACGTTGAGGCCGATTTCAGGGACGCCGTAGCCGCCCTCCATCAGCACAAGCACCGGCAGGCCGCTGCCGGCGATCATCTCGCCCATGCGGATATAGTCCGGTGTCTTCAGCTTGAAGAAGGAGATCGGGTCCTTTTCGAAGGTGTCGACGCCGAGCGAGACGACAATCGCCTCGGCGCCGAACGCCTTGACGCGCGCCAGTGCGTCGGCAAGCGCTGCGGACCATGCCTCCCAGGCGGTTCCCGGCGGCATCGGATAGTTGGCGTTCAGCCCCTCGCCGGCACCGGCGCCGGTCTCGTCGGCATAGCCCCAGAAATGCGGGAAGGCATCGGCCGGATCGCCATGCAGCGAGGCGAAGAAGATGTCGCCGCGCTCGTAGAGAATGTCCTGCGTGCCGTTGCCATGGTGGAAATCGACGTCGAGGACGGCCACCTTTCGGGCGCCTTGGTCCAAAAACCGTTGCGCCGCGACCGCCGCATTGTTGATGAAGCAGTAGCCGCCGTAAAGGTCGATGCCGGCATGGTGACCGGGCGGACGGCAGAGCGAAAAGCAGGAGCGGTTGCCCTCGTTCAGCCAGTCGACGCCGGAAAGCGCGCAGTTCATCGAGGCAAGTGCAGCCTCGTAGGTGCCCTTGGTGATCGAGGTCTCGATGGCATTGGCATAATAGCCGAGCGCGCCGTCGATGTCCTTCGGCACGATCTGGCGGGCCCGGCGGACGGGCAGCACCGTCGGGATCGCCTCGCCCTCGTAGCCGGCGGCGACCCAGCGCTCCCAGGCGGTCTTCAGGAATTCCAGATAGCCGGCGTCGTGGACCTTCGATGCGGTCTCGAGCCCGTGGCTTGCAGGGGCGACGACATCGGTGAAGCCCTCTTCCCTGACCGCCGCCAGGATCCATTCGGCGCGAAACGGCCCCTCGAACGGCTTGACCAGTTGCCCGCCGTGAAGCTCCGTCTTCGCGTCGCGCAGTTTGTGGTCTTCCGAATAAAATACGCGCATGCTGCGTTCCCTTTGCCAATACACCGGGAACGCTAGCGCGGCGGCTAAAGCGCCGCAAGCCGGATCGTCCGGGCTATTCGGTGAGGTTGATCTCTTCGGTCTCGCCGCCCGTGCAGGTGTAGCAGCAGTCGTCGCAATCGTCCTTGTCGTCCGGACCGACGCCCCAGTAAGTCTGCTGGTCGCCCGCGACCCAGGCGCCGTAGCAAATGTTCTCGCCTTCCGTGCAGGAGAGCGGGATTTCCTTGGTCTCGCCATCGTCGAGATAGTAGACCTCGCCGCCGCCCGGCCAGACATGCTCCCTGTCCTGGCTATAGAGTTCGACCTCCACCGCGTTCGGGTGGTCGTTGCGCATGACGAAGGTGACGTCGGCGGCAAATGCCGGCGCGACGATGAGGACGAGAGCCGCGGCCGTGACGGCGCGGCGGCAGCGGAGAGCTGCCGAGCGAAGAGGCGATTTCATGTGTATTTCCCCGAAAGCCTTGAGCGGCCGGAGCGATATAGTCACATTTCCGATGGGTCTGGAAGTGGTCCGCGAGGTCAAGCGGCGACGCGCTTGTAGAAAATCGTCGTCGAGCAATAGCTGCCGTCCGGATAGAGCGCGTAGTCCGGGATGACGCCGCTGCGTTGCCAACCGAAGCGAGCATAAATCTCCTCCGCCGGTGACCCCGTCGCCGTGTCGAGTACCAGAAGCCAGCGTCCGTGTTTCGCCGATTCGCGTTCCGCGGCTTCCATCAGCAGGCGGGAGATGCCCCTGCCCCTGGCCGCGCTGTGAACGAGCAGCTTCATCAGGTCGCCGCGGTGGGGCTGGTTGGGCTTCATGGCAAAGCCGACCTGCACCGTGCCGAGGATCCTGCCGTCGACCTCGGCCGCAAACAGCAGGATCTCGCCGCGACCGACCGCCCCGGCGATACCTTTCCAGTAGGTATCCGCTTCGTCCTTGGAGAGCGGCGACATGAAGCCGAGCGAGGCGCCACCCTCGACGCCATCGACCAGGATATCCGAAAGCGCAGGAATTGCCTCCAGCGCCTGTTGCTGGTCCAGAAGCCGCATACTGGCCGTCGTCGTCATTTCAGTCCCCTGTCTATGACGACCGCATAGCGCGCCGTCGTCTTGCCCGGATTAAAGAAGGCATGGCCCTGGCCGATGTTCATGTGAAGGCAGTCGCCGGGGGCAAGGCGATGAACCGCCTCTCCGACGGAGAGCTCCATCACCCCTTCGAACAACCAGACATGCTGGCTCTGGCTCTGCGCCGCCGCCTGCGGCGGATAGAAGACGCGCGCGCCCGGCGGAAACTCGACCTCAACGATGTCGACGCGCGCACCCATGCCCGGTGGCGAAACGGAGCGGCGCAGGTATCCCGTCTCTGGATCGGTCCAGACCTTCTGGCTTGCGCGGCGCGACAGGGGATCGGCTGTCTCTTCCGCGCCTTCGAAGAAGGAGGACAGCGAAAGCCCCATGGCGGTGCAGAGCCTGGCGAGCAGCACGGCCGTCGGGCTCGCCTCCGCCCTTTCGATGCGCGAGATCATCGCCCGGCTGACGCCGGATTCGGCCGCCAGGGTGTCTAGCGTCATGTTGGCGCCAAGGCGCAACGCCTTGAGCCGCTCGCCAATCGCCAGATCGAATCCGTCCGCATCGCTTTCCATTATAAGAGATTATTTCTCTCTCATAATGGAGTCAATGCCGATTGCAGAGAACGTTACTGCACGAGATTGAAGGTTTCGGTCCGGCCGTCGGAGCAGGTAAAGCAGCAGTAGGGGCAGCCGTGCTCGTTGCCCTGGCCCACGCCCCAGAAGGTTTCCGTGTCGCCCGTCGCCCAGGCGCCGTAGCAGATGCGCTCGCCCTCCTGACAGGTGAAGGTCACCGTCTTCGTCTCGCCCTTCAGGAAATCATAAGCCGAATCCGCCCCCGGCCAGACCGTGTCGGTATCCTCGCCGTAGAAGGCGACGTCCGCGGCGTCGGAGTGGTTGTTGGTGACAGCAAAGCTCATGTCGGCTGCATTGGAGATGCCGGCAGCTGCGAGGAGCAGGGCTCCAGCTGTGAGGATGCGACGCGCAATATGGATCGGATTGGTCATGTCGATTGCCCCATAACCGCCTCTCAAGGAGGACGCGCCTGAAACTACCACGCGGCATGATCGGTCAGCCATCGGCATCGATATGCATATCGTTAACGGCCACCGGTCTCCCGGACACCCTTTGCAATGGGCCGAAATCACCCGAATTTCTGCGCATCCCGCGAAATTGCCGCTTTTCCGGGGTCGAAGCCGCTGCTATATGCGCGACCATGAGCACAGATCCGAACCGCATACCGCTTAACCATATTCGCAACTTCTCCATCGTCGCCCATATCGACCATGGGAAATCGACGCTGGCCGACCGTCTGATCCAGACATGCGGCGGCCTTGCCGAACGCGAAATGTCGGAGCAGGTGCTCGACAACATGGAGATCGAGCGCGAGCGCGGCATCACCATCAAGGCACAGACGGTGCGGCTGCACTACATCGCCAAGGATGGCGAGACCTATGTGCTGAACCTGATCGACACGCCCGGCCATGTCGACTTCGCCTATGAAGTCTCCCGCTCGCTTTCGGCCTGCGAAGGCTCGCTGCTCGTCGTTGACGCCTCACAGGGCGTTGAAGCCCAGACGCTCGCCAATGTCTATCAGGCGATCGACAACAACCACGAGCTGGTGACGGTCCTCAACAAGATCGACCTGCCGGCCGCAGAACCCGACCGGATCAAGGAACAGATCGAGGAAGTGATCGGCATCGATGCTTCCGAGGCGGTACTGATCTCGGCCAAGACCGGCCTCGGTATTCCAGATGTGCTGGAAGCCATCGTCAACAAGTTGCCGGCGCCCAAGAGCGAGGGCGGTGCCAGTGCACCGCTGAAGGCGCTGCTCGTCGACAGCTGGTATGACACCTATCTCGGCGTCATGGTTCTCGTGCGCGTGCTCGACGGCGAGCTGAAGCGCGGCCAGACGATCCGTATGATGGGGACGGACGCCAAGTACCAGGTCGAGCGCGTCGGCGTGCTGACGCCGAAGATGCTGACCGTGGAAAGCCTCGGCCCCGGCGAGATCGGCGTCTTTACCGGCTCGATCAAGGAAGTGGCCGACACCCGCGTCGGCGATACCATCACCGAGGACAAGCGCCCGACCGCCAAGATGCTGCCGGGCTTCAAGCCGGCACAGCCGGTGGTGTTCTGCGGCCTGTTCCCGGTCGACGCCAATGATTTCGAGGACCTGCGCGCCGCCGTCGGCAAGCTCCGGCTGAACGACGCCTCGTTCTCCTTCGAGATGGAAAGCTCGGCAGCACTCGGCTTCGGCTTCCGCTGCGGCTTCCTCGGCCTCCTGCATCTTGAAATCATCCAGGAACGGCTGGAGCGCGAATTCGATCTCGACCTGATCGCCACCGCCCCGTCCGTGGTCTACGAACTGACGATGACGGACGGCTCGCAGCGCGAGCTGCACAACCCGGCCGACATGCCGGACGTGGTGAGGATTTCGGAAATCCGCGAACCGTGGATCAAGGCGACGATCCTGACGCCGGACGACTACCTCGGCGGTATCCTGAAGCTCTGTCAGGACCGGCGCGGCATCCAGACGGACCTGACCTATGTCGGCAGCCGGGCGATGCTGACCTATGAACTGCCGTTGAACGAAGTGGTGTTCGATTTCTACGACCGGCTGAAGTCGATCTCGAAGGGCTATGCCTCCTTCGACTATCACCTCGACGGCTACCGGGCCGGCAACCTCGTGAAGATGTCGATCCTCGTCAACGGCGAGCCGGTCGACGCGCTGTCCATGCTGGTGCACCGCATGGCCGCCGAAAAGCGCGGCCGCGACATGTGCGAGAAGCTCAAGGAGCTGATCCCGAAGCACATGTTCAAGATCCCGATCCAGGCGGCCATAGGCGGCAACGTCATTGCCCGCGAAACGATCTCGGCGCTGCGCAAGGACGTGACGGCGAAATGCTACGGCGGCGACGCCACCCGCAAGCGCAAGCTTCTGGAAAAGCAGAAGGCCGGCAAGAAGCGCATGCGCCAGTTCGGCAAGGTGGAAATCCCGCAGGAAGCGTTCATCGCAGCGCTGAAGATGAGCGACGAGTGAGACGGCGCCTAGCCGTCTTCACGCGCCAGAATGCGGGCCCAGTTCTGACGGCTTCCCAATAAGCGAACGATCAGGATCCCATCAGGATTTGCCAGATAGACGATGACGTGACTGGCGTGGAAGTGGATGCGGACTGGCGGATGAAATTCCGCGTGCTCCCGCCCTACTGAAGGCATGTCGGCCAACATAAGAAATGTTGTCTCTAACTCCGCATGATATCGCTCGGCCTGGCTGATGCCGAAGGCCTCAACTCCGAAGGCATATATACCGAGAAAATCTTCTTCGGCCTGCGCGGTGAACCGCAACTTTATTTTGCAGCACGACGGCGCGCTTCCGCCAAAAGTTCCGTCAGGCTGCGCGTGCCGACGCCACTTTCCAGCCCTTCATCAATCAGCTTTTGCATCTCCACGATACCCTGCTGACGCTCCTGGTCCCGCCGAATGAGGTCGCGGACATAGTCACTGGCATTGCCATAGCGGCCACCTCTCGACTGCTCTTCCACCCAATTCTTCATCTGCTCAGGGAGAGAAATATTCATCGTGGCCATGGTCGCTTCCTTTTTATGGCAGATATTGCCAAAATTTGCCATGACCTACAAGAGTGAATGCTAAAGCCGCGCGAATGGATTTCGATCGCCGAACACTCGCGCATATACAAACGAAAACCGCCCGCCTCCATCCGGAAGCGAGCGGTTTTTCTTATCGGTCGAAGACCGTTAGTTCGAACCCGGCGCGGCCGGGGCAGCGGGAGCCGCATCGTTGGTGGCCGGAGCTTCCGGGGCGGCCGGCTTGACGTCCGGTGCCTGTTCCGTCGTTGCCGGCGGCGTGGTGGAGGCGGTCGTGCCCGGATCGGTGCTCGGCGTGCCCATGATCGCCCAGACGGCGATGACGACCACGGCGATGGCGCCGACGGCTACCCAGGTGACCGAGCCGCCGCGACGCGGGGGCTCCGGCGGCGGCGAATAGGGATTGGGGTTCGGGTTGTTCAGGTTGGGATCATAGGTCATGGCTCTCTCCTTTTCATTCAGTGACAGGAGAATGCGCGACCCACAGCGCTGGTTCCGTTGCCTCGGAATTACCTTTGTTGCGGCAAAATCGGGGCTGCGTCGATTTAGCGCGCCGCCTTTGCCTTTGCGCGGGCGGCGTCACGGCGGGCCCAGCTATCCGCAGGCCAGAGAGCCTTCATGTCGTAGTATTCCTCGAAAGCGTTCGCGCCGTCGGGAAGGACCACCCAGGGCATTTTCGAGCGGGTGAAGATATGGACGTCGGGAACGAAGGAGGATGGATCGTCGAGCGCGGCGACCCGGACGAAGAGCATCCAGCCGCGACGCCCGTAATCGCTCCACAGGGCGGAGCCGCAATCGGGGCAGCGATGGATATCGTGGGGATGGCCGCTGTCGGTGGCCATTTCAACGGCGACCGGCGTCCCCTTGAGCACCTCGATCCGGTCCGCCTCGATGATCGCATTGATCGCAAAGGCGCTGCCCGTCTGCCGCTGGCAGTCCTTGCAGTGGCAGCAATGGATGAACATCGACCGCCCGTGCTGGCGAAAGCGGACGCCGCCGCAGAAGCATTGTCCTTCGAAGATCTCGTCCATGCCTGCCCTCCCCGGCAGCAGCAGGATTGCCGCCGTTCGATTTACGCCCGTTCAGCCGGGCGTTTCAAGATGGAAGCGCTGAAGCCCCGCCGTCAGCCTGGGCACTGCTGGAGCTGGGCGGCATAGGTGCTGGTGATCGAATTCATCTTGGCGGCCGTCCGCTGTGCCGTCGAATTGCCCCGCCAGGACCCCTTCGAATAGCCGGTGTGGCCGACATAATAGGCGAGATAGAGATTGTAGGGATCGTTGAGCTGAATGCCGTTCTGCAGATGGCTCTGGTAGTGATACCAGCCGATGAACTGGATGGCGTCCGAGAAGCTCGTGCGGTTGGCGGCAAAGCGGCCCGTCTCGCGCTTGTAGCGATCCCAGGTTCCGTCGAGCGCCTGCGAATAGCCGAAGGCCGAAGACTGCCGCTTCCAGGGAATGAAGCCGAACAGCTTCGTGCGCGGCGGCTTGGCGCGGCCGTTGAAGCTCGATTCGACGTAGATGGTCGCCATCAGCACCGGCACCGGAACGCCGTATTCGCGCTCGGTCGCCTCGGCGGCCCGGCGCCAGTTGTTGAACAGGCCGTCGCGCTGCTCGAAAATGGCGCAGGCATTGCGGGTCTGGGACGGTGGTGCGGCACAGGCCGCGAGCGAAAGCAAAAGGCAGATCGCCAGGAAACGCATAACAAAACTCCCGGATTCGAGAGATTTATAAATCGTAAAGATTAACGATCGGTTTTTAGCGAGCCTATAGAACTTGGGGGGTCAGCCAGCCATGGCCTCCGACCGGCGCGCGGCCTGCCGCCGCGCCACGCCGATCCATGCCCGCGCAATCGCCATTCCCGATGCATGGGCCGGTGCGCCATGCAAGGCGGCCTCACTGGCATGGCGGCGCGGCCAGTCGGGATCCATCCTCAGGGCGGCATCGGCGAACTCCGTGCTCCAGCGCTCCACCACCCTTGTTCCCGCCTCGAAATGGCACTGGAAGCCATAGGCAGCCTCTCCGACGCGAAATGCCTGATTGGGAACGGTTGCACCTGCCGCGAGGTGGACCGCGCCCTGCGGCAGCGTGAAGGTGTCGTCATGCCATTCGAAGGCGCGGAAGCCGCCTGCAAGGCCGCTAAGCAGTTGATCGCGGGCACCCTCCGCCGTCGGCGCAATTTCGCACCAGCCGAATTCCGTCGCCGTCCCGACGATATTGGCGGCGCCATAGGCGCGCGCCAGAATCTGGCTGCCCAGGCAGAGGCCGAGCACCGCCTTGCCGCTGTCACCGAAATCACGCATCAGGCGGGCAAGCGCCGGAAGGTAGGGGTGGGCTTCGTCATCCAGTGCATTCTGAGTACCGCCGAAAACGATCAGCGCATCGAATTCCGCATGGCCTGCCGGCAGCGTGTCACCGGCATAAGGACGACGGATGACAGGAGCAATCCCGGCCTCCGCCAGCGCCTCGCCAACGAGACCATGCTCGGTGCCGGCCATGTTTTCGACGGCGAGTATGCGCATGCCTAATCCTCGGGACGTTTTGCGAAATCGGAGGAAGATGACCATGTTCGCCAAAGCGCCGCAAGGGCCCGGCCCGCAGAAACCACGGACAAATCTGTTGCCGGCGGGCGGGCGGCTGATACGATTGCCACACGCCACATGAAAGACTGGATGACCATGGACCGGAAATACCGCATCTCGATCCTCTACTGCACGCAGTGCAACTGGCTGCTACGCTCCGCCTGGATGGCGCAGGAGCTGCTCTCGACCTTCTCCGATGTGCTGAGCGAGGTCGCCCTGGTGCCCGGCACCGGCGGCATTTTCGAGATCCGGATCGACGACGATCTTCTGTGGGAGCGCAAGCGAGACGGCGGCTTCCCCGGTCCGAAGGAGCTCAAGCAGCGGGTGCGCGACGTCATCGAACCGGGGCGCGACCTCGGCCACACCGACAGGTCCTGATGTGAAAAAGCGGGGCGCAAGGCCCCGCTTCATCAGCGTTCGTATTGTCGCTTCGCGGCCTCAGCCCCACGGCGAATGGCACACCCTGTAGTCGCCGCTATAGGAGAGGAAGCGGTTGGTGCGCGGATTGTAGGACCGGTAGCGGTCGAGGCACCAGCGGACATGCCGGTTCCAGTATCCGCCCGGAGCAGGCCGCGGTGGCGGCGGAAGCGGGCGAATTTGGCGAGGACCGCCACGCCAGTAGCAGTTGCGGTAGATGTCGCAGACCCAGCGAACGTCCTGGACGTTGCCGCTCACTCCGCCACCGGCGGCAACGGCCGGCGGAGACGCGACGAACGCGCCCGCGGGCGTCGCCGGCGCAACAGCCGCGACGCTCATGACAATACCAGCAGCTATTCTTGCAATCTTCTGCATGAGGCACTCCTTCCCAATGATGGGGTTGTTAACGCGATCCCGCCGCTTTGTTATTCATGCCAGCCCCCAATTGAAGCACAAAACCGTCGATTGTCGACAGAAATCTTGCCTACCGGTGGTCATGAGCCAAGAGGCGTCCTATCTCAGAACTACCGGCGAGAAACGACGAAGCCTGACGATTGTTCCGCATTGAGCGGTGCGATCCAGTCAAAACTTTGCATTCTCGGCCATGACTTCTATACCGATTGCGGCCCGATGACGGCCGCACACGATACCGACGAGGGAGAGAAAGTTGAGCCTGAAATTTGGAACCAGCGGCCTGCGCGGCCTTGCCACCGAGCTTGCCGGCAAGCCGGCGACAATCTACGCGACGGCGTTCGCAAGGCATCTCCTCCAATCCGGACATGCCAATAACGGCGACGCGGTGCTGATCGGCCAGGACTTCCGGCCCTCCAGCCCCGCCATCGCCGCCGCCTGCGCCGCCGCCCTTTCCGATGCCGGCTTGCGCCCGATCAACTGCGGCACACTGCCGACGCCGGCGCTGGCGCTCTACGGGCTGAAGACCGGCGCCGCCTCGCTGATGGTCACCGGCTCGCACATCCCCGCCGACCGAAACGGGATCAAGTTCTACCTGCCGTCCGGCGAGATCGACAAGCACGACGAGGCCGCCATTACGGCGCTCGCCGCCGAGGTGGAGGCGGAAACGTTTTCCACCCCCGCCGATGCGGACATGGAAGATGCCAGCGAGCGTGCGATGGCGGTGTTCTTCGACCGCAACCGTGCCCTGCTGTCGCCAGGCACTCTCTCCGGCATGACGATCGGCGTCTACGAGCATTCCACCGTGGCGCGCGATCTTCTGGCCGACCTCCTGGAACAGTATGGGGCGACCGTGAAGCGGCTTGGGCGCTCCGAAACGTTTATCCCGGTCGACACCGAGGCCGTCTCTGCCGAGACCATCGACAAGCTGAAGACATGGGCGCGCGCGGAAAAGCTCGACGCCATCGTCTCGGCCGACGGCGACGGCGACCGGCCGCTGGTGGCCGACGAGACCGGAACGCCGCTTCGGGGCGATCTTCTCGGCCTGATCGCCGCCGGCTTCCTCGGTGCCAAGGTTGTCGTCACCCCGGTCACCTCCAATTCCGGCATCGAAGGCGCCGGGCGCTACGAGGTGGTGCGCACCCGGGTTGGCTCGCCCTACGTCATTGCCGGCATGCTGGACGCGCTCGCCGACGGCAAGGACGGCGTGATGGGCTTCGAGGCCAATGGCGGGCTTCTGACCGCATCGCCGTTCCTCTTGAACGGCCGGACGCTCAATCCGCTGCCGACGCGCGACTGCTTCGTGCCGATCCTCGCCTGCCTGGCGCGTGCCGCGACGAGCGGCCAGAGCCTGTCTGCCGTCGCCGCCGACTACCGGTTGCCCGTGGCGGCCGCGGACCGGCTGGAGAACTTTGCGCAGGAACGCTCCGCCGCGCTCATGCAGCATCTCAGGGCGTCGCGCGAAAACCTCGCCGGCTTCCTTGCCGACATCGGCGAGGTCGAATCGACCAGCGACATCGACGGCCTGCGGGTGTCTCTCAAGGACGGCCGGACGATCCATTTCCGCCCGTCGGGCAATGCGCCGGAAATGCGCTGCTACGTCGAAGCCGGGAGCGAGGAAGCGGCCTCCGCACTGCTGGACAAGGGGTTGCGGACGATCCGCGCCTTCGCCGCCGCAAGCCCTTGAAAATTCTTTTCCGGCTTTGTCGCGAAAACTTCAAAATGCCTGTTGACAGCAGGCTCTCCTCCTCTTACATCGCTCCCCGTCGCCCAGATGGCGGAATTGGTAGACGCGCCAGCTTCAGGTGCTGGTACTCGCAAGGGTGTGGAGGTTCGAGTCCTCTTCTGGGCACCAATTTCATGTTCCGGACTGTTACGGAAAATACAAAAACCCCGCCTAGGCGGGGTTTTTTGTTGTCTTCTTTCTTGTGAGCAGCTTGCTCTTTCTGCCAACAGAAATCCGTCTGTAAACGGCAATGCCCCCGGCCGCATTCGTAGCGTCGGGGGCACCTTGCGCGTGCCGTGGGCGGATCAGCCGCGCTCTTTCTCGTCACCGGATTCGATGAAGCGGCGGTCGTCCTGCAGTTCGAGCCAGATGGCGTTGAGGACGGCGAAGAGGGCGGCCAGCGGCAGGCCGAGGATCCATGCGAAATACCACATATCAGATGTCCTTTCTCAATAGACGACGTCGCTGGCTTCGGTGACGCTCTTCTCGGTCACCTTGCCCCACAGGACCTTGTAGACCCATGCCGTGTAGGCGAGGATGATCGGCACGAAGATCACCGCCGACACCAGCATGACGAACAGGGTCTGGTGCGACGACGAGGCGTCCCACACCGTCAGCGACGAACTGGGCGCGATCGACGACGGCAGAATGAAGGGGAACATGGTGAGCCCCACCGACGAGATGACGCCGATGATCGAAAGCTTGGAGAACAGCAGCGTCGAGACCTCGCGGCCGGCCCGCAGGCCGAGGAAGGCCAGGAAGGCGCCGGCAAAGCCGAGGATCGGCGATACGATGATCCACGGTCGGGCCGAATAGGCGGCCATCCAGGAGCCCTGGCGGACGACCTCGCTCAGGAGCGGGTTCGAAGGTCCGTTGGCAAGCGGCGGGACGCTGAAGGCATAGGCCTGGATGCCCGCTGCCAGCCAGACGCCGGCCAGCGCGTAGCCTGCCATCATGACAAGGGCGGCGATCGAGCCGTAGCGGCGCGCCCGGGCCTGTACGGCACCTTCCGTTTTCAGGTTCAGCCATGCCGCGCCGTGCATGACGATCATCGACAGCGAGACCACGCCGGCCAGAAGCGCGAAGGGGTTCAGGAGGCCGAAGAAGGTTCCGTCGTAGAAGATCATCAGATCGTCGTTGAAGCGGAACGGCACGCCCTGCAGCACATTGCCCATGGCGACGCCGAAGATCAGCGCCGGAACTGCGCCACCAATGAAGAGCGCCCAGTCCCAGCCGTTGCGCCAGGTGGCGGAATCGCGCTTGGACCGATACTTGAAGCCGACCGGCCGCAGGATGAGGGCGGCGAGGATGGCGAACATGGCCAGGTAGAAGCCGGAAAAGCTGACCGCATAGAGCGGCGGCCAGGCGGCGAAGATGGCGCCGCCGCCGAGAATGAACCAGACCTGGTTGCCTTCCCAGACGGGGCCGATCGTGTTGATGGCGACGCGCCGTTCCGTGTCGGTCTTGCCGACGAAGGGGATGAGCGCGCCGACGCCCATGTCGAAGCCGTCGGTCAGGGCAAAGCCCGTCAACAGGACGCCAAGCAGCACCCACCAGATGACGCGCAGGACATCGAATCCAATCAGTTCAAAGAGAATCATGATCGTTACTCCGCGGGTTGCAGTTCGTGATTGCCTGCGCTCAGGCGATTACGGTGCTTGTTCATCCACTGTTCGGTTTCCGCCACGTCAATATACGGGCCCTTGCGGATGTATTTGAGCATCAGGCCCATCTCGATGACGAACAGCGCCGAGTAGAAGACGGCAAAGCCGATCAGCGTGATCAGGAGATCGGTGACGCTCAGCTGCGAGGCGGACAGCGCCGTCGGCAGCACGCCGTCCACCGTCCAGGGCTGGCGGCCGAATTCGGCGACGAACCAGCCGAGTTCGGCGGCAATCCACGGTGTCGGAATGATCGCCACCGCGAACCACAGCGCCGGGCGCGAGAAGCGCATGCGCTTGAACGAGGCCTGGTAGAAGAACCAGCCAAGGATGGCGATGAAGGCGAAGCCGAGCGCGACCATGATGCGGAAGGCCCAGAACAGCGGCCAGACGGTTGGGATGGTGTCGTTCGCCGCCTTGACGATCTGCTCCTCGCTCGCCTGACGCGGATCGTCGACGTAGCGCTTCAGGAGCAGCGCGAAGCCGAGGTCGCTCGAGTGATCCTCGAAGGTCTTGCGGACCTCGTCGCTGACATTGCCCTTGTTTCCGCGAATGGTCAGCAGCGCGTCATAGGCGATGATGCCGGAGCGGATCCGCTCTTCAGCCACCTTCACCAGCTTGTCGATGCCGGGGATCTCCTCGGTCAGCGACCGGGTGCCGATCAGGCCCATGGCATAGGGAATGTGGATGGCATAGTGCGTTTCGCGTGCTTCCTGGTCGGGAAAGCCGAACAGGGTGAAGGAGGCCGGCGCGGGCTGGGTTTCCCACATGCCTTCGATGGCCGCGAGCTTCATCTTCTGGTCATGGGTGACCGAATAGCCGGATTCGTCGCCGAGCAGGACGACCGACAGCGCCGAGGCGAGACCGAAGCTGGCGGCAACCGCGATCGAGCGGCGGGCAAGCTCGATATGCCGGCCCTTCAGCATGTACCAGGCAGAAACGCCGAGCACAAAGACGGAGGCCGTGACGTAGCCGGCGGAGACCGTGTGCACGAACTTCGCCTGGGCGACCGGATTGAAGACCACATCGAAGAACGAGGTCATCTCCATGCGCATCGTCATCGGATTGAAGGCGGCGCCGACCGGGTTCTGCATCCAGCCATTGGCGATCAGGATCCAGAGCGCGGAGAAGTTCGAGCCGATGGCAACGAGCCAGGCGACGATCATGTGCGCGCGCTTGGACAGGCGATCCCAGCCGAAGAAGAAGAGGCCGACGAATGTCGCCTCGAGGAAGAAGGCCATGAGGCCCTCGATGGCAAGCGGAGCGCCGAAGATGTCGCCGACATAATGGCTGTAATAGCTCCAGTTCATGCCGAACTGGAATTCCATGGTGATGCCGGTGGCAACCCCGAGAACGAAATTGATGCCGAACAGCGTTCCCCAGAACTTGGTCATCTGGCGCCAGACCGGTCGGTCGGTCATCACGTAAACCGTCTCCATAATGGCGACGATGATGGAAAGGCCTAGTGTCAAAGGGACAAAGAGAAAATGATAAAGTGCCGTCATTGCAAATTGCAGTCGTGACAGCTCGACTATGTCGATAGCCATGGCGTCCTCGCTTTCTAGTCAGAGCAGGCGTTCATCCATACCCGACTTGCATTAGACCCCTCCGCTTGCCGCGTACTTGATTCACGTCAATAAGATGCATTTTTCGCGCACCTTATTGTCGCACCCCCGTTGCCGCAGCCGGCAGAGGTTTTCAGGAGAGCGATATCAGGCGATGAGCCCAGGCCTTCTCGGCCGCGCGGTGGGCCGCGACCAGGATCGCGGCTTCGGGAAAGGCGGCCTGCAGGCGCGCCAGAACAGTCTCCGCCGTCGCGCCGTCAAGCCCTTCGGTCGGCTCGTCGAGAAGCAGGAGACGCGGCCGCCGGATCACCATCCGGGCCAAGGCCAGCCGGCGCTTCTCTCCGCCGGAAAGGCCGCCTCCGCCTTCCCCGAGACGGAATTCCAGGCCGCCTTTTTCCGTGATCACAACGTCAAGCGCGGCGATCTGCAACGCAGCCATCATCTCTTCGTCGGAAGCGTCCGGACGAGCCAGGCGAAGGTTATCCGCGATGCTGCCGCCGACCAATGCGGCACGTTGTGGCAGGTAGCCGACGAGATGCGACACATCGTCCTCGGCGAGATCAAGGACCGGCCTGCCCGCCAGCGAAACGACTCCGCTGTCCGGCGCGAGAAGGCCGCGCGCCAGATTGAGAAGCGTCGTCTTGCCGGAACCGCTCGGGCCGGTGAGTGCGACGATTTCGCCGGCGTTGATGTCGAACGAGAGTGTCTTCAGCAACGGCCGTCCACCCTGCACGAGGGAAACGGTCTCGAAACTCAGCAACGGAGCGGCAGGGGACGAAGTCGTCTGCAGCGACGTCCGATCGGCGGCAGAGGTCGGAACCGCTGCGGTGAACTCGGCCTCGATGCGGCGGGCCGCATCCGTCATCCGGCCCAGTTCGCCGATGCCGCGGGCGAGCGGTACGGCGATCTCGGCGAGGGCGAGGGCCGCAAAGAAGCCGAGGGCGGCGTGGGCGGCATCCAGCGTTCCGTTCAAGGTCGCGAGTGCCCCGAGAAGAAGCGAACCGCCGGCGGCAATTGTCGCAAAACCGGTGATCAGAATGGCCGAGCGATGTTCGGCGCGGTCGACCGCATCGCCGGCCGCCTGCAGTCGATCCTGCGCATCCATGATCGACAGGCGCCAATCGTCGAGCCGCCCGGCAACCGCCAGCTCCGGCTGGGCGCGCATCATGTCGATAACGCGCATGCGCAGCGCCTGCATCGCCCTCTGGCCGAGGCGCGAAGGCTTGCGGGCCTTCCTCAGCATCATGAGGGTGGCAACCGCGATGCCGACAAGGAAGCCGCCGATCTGCCAGGCGGCGATCAGCGGCGTCGTCAGCCATGCCAGCAGGAGATAGGCGGCGACAAAGGTGATGGCGGCGGCGGTGAAGGGAATGACCAGCCGCAGGGCAAGACCGTCGAGGGCATCGATGTCGATCGTCAGGCGATTGAGGCGTTCGGAACCGCGGAGCCTGGAGAGGACAAGTGCGGGGCGGCGCAGCATGGCGGCAAGCACGGACACCCTGAGACGTGCCAGACCCCGCAGCGTCGCGTCATGGGTGGTCAGGCGCTCGCCATAGCGGGCGGCGGCCCGGCCGAAGGCCAGCATGCGCACGCCGGCGCTGGGGCGGAAGACGTCGAAGACGAGGCCGGCCCCTGCCCCGCCGGCGACGCCCGCCGCGGTGATGAACCAGCCGGACAGCCCCAGCAGCGCCATGCTGGCCGCGGTCACCGTCACCGACAACAGGACGCCCAGCAGCAACGAGCCGAAATGGCCGCTCCAGACGCGGCGAAAGACCTTGAAAAGCGCGCTCATGGGTGGGCCTCCAGCCGGATTTCCCGGTCCATGCGGGCAATCAGCGCCGGGTCGTGGGTGGCGACGATCAGGGTTGCCCCGGATTGCGCGGCGGCCAGAAGGGCGTCGGTGATCCGTGCCGCGGTCATCGCGTCGAGATCCGCCGTCGGCTCGTCGGCAAGAATGACGTCGGCATTGCCGTAGATCGCGCGGGCGATCATCAACCGCCGGGCTTCGCCGCCGGAAACGCCTGCGCCGTTCTCGCCAAGCCTGGTATCGGCCCCGCGCGGCAGGGCCGCTACCACGTCGGGCGCCTGCGCCCTCTCAAGAGCGGAGGAGAGGCGGTCCGGATCCGCATGTATTTCGGCCAGCGCCAAATTGGCTCTCAAGCTCGCATTCAGAAGATGGGGATGCTGGCCGACATAGCCGATCCGGGCGCGCCAGGCATCCGCCGTTTCGTCGTCCAGCCGCTGGCCGGCAACCGTCAGCGATCCCTGGTCGGGCTTCGCCAGACCGGCGAGGAGATAGAGAAGCGTGCTCTTGCCGGCGCCGCTGCCGCCGGTCAGTGCAACCTTCTCGCCGGGCTCGATGGCAAAGTCCGGGAAGAGGACCTGCCGTCCGGCGCTCATCGACAGCCCCACACCCTCCGCGCGGACGGCAGGCGCGCGCCCAAGCGGCGGCTGCTTTTTTCCGGAGCCGAGGATGGTGTGAGCCGCCCCGGTCTCCAGCGCCGCCACCTCTCCCGCCACAGCAAGCGCTGCCGCCCGGTCGTGCCAGGCAGCCGCCAGTTCCCGCATCGGCTGGAAGAAGTCCGGAACCAGAAGCAGGATGAAGATGCCGCCGGCAACCGAGAGCGGCGTGCCGTAGGTGCCGAAGGAAAACGTGCCGAGCAGGCTGAAGCCCACATAGACGGCGGCAAGCGCAATGCCGAGCGCCGCGAAGAGTTCGAGAACGGTCGAGGAGAGAAAAGCTACCTTCAGCACTGCCATGGTGCGGACCCGGAGACTATCGGCCGCGTCCTCGAAACGCGCATGCGTTGCGGCTTCCGCGTTCAGGAGCCGGATGTCGAAGGCGGCGGTCAGCCATTCGAGAAGCAGCCCATTGAGCGTGCCGGTCTCGGCGAGATGCTTCTCGCTCGCGTCCCGCGCGGCAAAGCCGATCAGCGCCATGAACAGCGGGATCAGCGGCCCGGACATCAGCAGGATCAGCGCCGCCACCCAGGACCAGAAAAGCGCGGCCAGGAGGATGGCGATCGGGACGACGGCCACCTTGATGGCGGCGACGCGGTAGCGCGCCATCCAGGGGATGAGAAGTTCGAGCTTGTTGCCGACCAGTGTCGCAAGCGCCGCGGAGGATTGCCGGTTGGAGGCGAGCGGCGAGACCCTGCTTTCCCGATCGATGATCCGCCGCCGCTCGCCGGCCACGACGGATTGAGCGGCACGAAACGCGCTGCGGGCCGCATAGGCTTCGCCGCCATGCCGCAGCAGGCCGAAGGCAATGAACAACACGGCGCCAAGCACCGCCTTCTGCACCGTCGCCGTGCCGGCAACCAGTGCTCCGATCAGATCGGCTGCGACATAGGCCTGGACGATCCAGAGAAGCGAGGCGGCGCAGGCAATGGACGCGGCGGCGAGGATCGGCCGGCGGCTTGCCTGTTCCAGCGCATCGAGCGCGCGTTTGGCCGGATCATCGGTTGAATGGGGGGGCATGAGGACGAAACAATCTAAAAAACATATTCTGGATGCATCTTTTATGACCACGCTACGGGCAGCCATGATCTCGATCAAACCCCAAATTGCCACGGCCCTGTAAAACACGGACTTAGTGGTGGGGAAAATCTGACATGCGGCTGACGACAAGGACCAATCTTGCCATCAGGACACTGATGTACTGTGCGGTGAACCGGGAGGCGATCGTCCGAAAGTCGGATATCGCCCTGGCCTGCAACGCGTCGGAAAATCATCTCGGCCAGGTGGTGCGGCTTCTGGCGCAGCACGACCTTCTGGACGCGACGCGCGGGCGCAATGGCGGCATGCAGCTCGCCAGGCGACCGGAGGAGATCGGCATCGGCGCCGTCTTCCGGCTGTTCGAGGCCGACCTGCCCTTTGCCGAATGCTTCAGCCCGTCGAACACCTGTCCGCTCGTCGAAGCCTGCTGGCTGAGAAACGCCATCGGCGATGCTGTCTCTGCCTTCTACGCTTCGCTGGACCGCGTCACGCTGGCCGATCTCGTTAACGGCAACGAAGCGCTGGCCGTCCTGTTGCGACTGCATCCGCCTGTCGGCTGCTCGGCGCGTGGAGCGCCGGGCACCGGATTGGCGGCACCGCTTTCGCCGGCCGCGATCTAGGCCGGCCACCGTCTCACCTGATTGATCCGCCTCAGGTCCTCAGTACCCGGTAGATGGCTGGGATGACGAGGACGGTGAGCAGCGTCGACGACGCCAGACCGAACAGCAGCGAGATCGCCAGGCCCTGGAAGATCGGGTCCGTCAGGATCACCACCGCGCCGATCATGGCGGCAAGCGCCGTCAAGAGGATCGGCTTGAAGCGGATCGAGCCGGCCTCGATCAGGACCTCGGTCAATGGCCGGTCTTCGGAGCCGGCATGGCGGATGAAATCGACGAGCAGGATCGAATTGCGGACAATGATGCCGGCAAGCGCGATGAAGCCGATCATCGAGGTCGCGGTGAACGGCGCGTGGAAGATCCAGTGGCCGCCTAGAATGCCGATGAAGGTCAGCGGGATCGGTGTCAGGATGACGAGCGGCACCTTGAACGAACCGAACTGGGCGACGACGAGGATGTAAATCCCGATCAGGGCCACCATGAAGGCCGCGCCCATGTCGCGGAAGGTTACCCAGGTCACCTCCCATTCGCCATCCCACAACAGCGTCGGGTGGCTCTCGTCGGTCGGCTGGCCATGCAGCGAGATCACCGGCTTCTGCAGACCCGTCCAGTCCATGCTGTCGATCGCATCCTGGACGGCCAGCATGCCGTAGAGCGGTGCTTCGTACTGGCCGGCAAGCTCGGCGGTCACCATTTCGGCGAAGCGGCCATTGTGACGGAACAGCGGATAGGACGTCTGTTCACGGGTGATCTTCACGACGTCGCCGAGTTCGACGACGGCGCGCGAGCCGGGCAGGACATTGGCCGGAACCGGCGTCGACAGGAACCGTTCGTCAAGCACCCTGGCCCCCTTTGGCCGGGCAATCTCGATCGGGATCGGCGCACGTCCGCCGCCACGGTGCGAATAGCCGACGACCGTGTCGCCGTTCAACGCCTTCAGCGTATCGAAGACATCGCTTTCCGACACACCGTAGAAATCGAGGTCGTCGGTGGAAATCGTCGCGCGCAGCCGCGGCGCCGGCGTGCCGAAGGAATTGTCGACATCGACGATGAAGGGCACCGATTTGAAGGCTTCCTCGACCTTGAGCGCCACGGCGCGGCGGGTCTCGGCATCCGGACCGTAGATTTCGGCAAGAAGTGTCGCCATGACGGGCGGTCCCGGCGGCGGCTCGACGACCTTCAGCGAGGTACCCTCCGGCACATCGATGGCCTTCAGCCGATCGCGCAGGTCGATGGCGATCTCATGGCTCGAGCGGTCGCGATCACTCTTCGGCGTCAGGTTGATCTGCACGTCGCCCATGTCGGGGTTGGAGCGCAGATAGGCGTGGCGCACCAGCCCGTTGAAATTGAAGGGTGCTGCGGTTCCGGCATGCGTCTGCATGGAGATGACTTCAGGCTCCGCCAGCGCCACACGCGCAACCGCCTGGACGACCGCATCGGTATCCTCGACGGACGAGCCTTCCGGCAGGTCCACCGTCACCTGCAGCTCCGACTTGTTGTCGAAAGGCAGGAGCTTGACGGTCACGTCCTTCGTATAGAACAGCGTCAGAGAGCCGAGCGTCGCCACGCCGACGGCGAGGAGGAAGATCCAGCTGCGGGTCTTGGTCTTGAGGATCGGGCGTGCCACGGCCGCATAGGCGCGGCCCAGACGGCCGCCGCTACTATGATCGGTATCGGCATGCAATTCCGCCTTGCCGGCGATCTTCAGCATCAGCCACGGGGTGACCATGACGGCGACGAAGAAGGAAAAGATCATCGCTGCCGAGGCGTTCGCCGGGATCGGGCTCATATAGGGGCCCATCATGCCGGAAACGAACATCATCGGCAGAAGGGCGGCGACCACGGTCAGGGTCGCGACGATCGTCGGATTGCCGACCTCGGCGACGGCCTCGATTGCCGATTGCCGCCGGTCGCTGCCGCCCATGCCCCAGTGGCGGGCGATGTTCTCGATGACGACGATGGCGTCGTCGACCAAAATGCCGATCGAGAAGATGAGCGCGAAGAGAGAGACGCGGTTCAGCGTGTAGCCCATCAGGTTGGCGGCAAAGAGCGTCAAGAGGATCGTCACCGGAATGACGATCGCCACCACCATCGCCTCGCGGCGGCCGATGGCGATCCAGACCAGAGCGATGATCGACAGCGTCGCCAGCCCGAGATGGAAGAGAAGCTCGTTGGCCTTCTCGTTTGCCGTCTCGCCGTAGTTTCGCGTGACCTCGACCGATACGGAGTCCGGCAGCAACTTGCCCTTGAGTTCATCGACCTTGGCGAGGATTTCCTCGGAAACGACGACGGCGTTGGCGCCGGCGCGCTTGGCGATGGCCAGGGTGACGGCGGGAACGCGCACCGGCTCGCCGTCCTTGCCGCGGGTGACGGAAGACACGTGCGTGTCTGCGGTATCGGTGACGAAGGAGACATCGGCGACGTCGCGCACATAGACCGGCCGGTTGTCGCGGGTCGTCAGCAGGAGATTGCCGATTTCGGCCGGGGAGCGCAGCGTCTCGCCGGCGACGACGTCGATCTGCTTGCCGCCGTCGCGCACGAGGCCGGTGGAAAAGGACCGGTTGGCCGCGGTCACCTTGCCGGTCAATTGCTGCAACGTGACGCCGTAGAGCGCGAGCTTTTCCGGGATCGGCGCGATGCGGATGGCGTCGCCCGTCTCGCCAACCAGATAGGTCAGGCCGACATTCTCGATGGTCGACAGCTGCATGCGCAATTCGCTGGCAATGCGGGTCAGGTCATTCGCCGTGACGCCGGCGCCCTTGTCTTCGGATGGCGTCAGCGTCAGCGCCATGATCGCCACATCGTCGATGGTGCGGCCGACGATCATCGGCTCGGGAATGCCGACCGGAATGCGGTCCATATTGGCCATGATCTTGTCGTGGACACGCAGAACCGCCGCATCGGCGGAGGTGCCGACGAGGAAGCGCACCGTGACCATGACCTGATCGTCGCTGGTCTCCGAATAGACGTGTTCAACGCCGTTGATGCCCTTGACGATCGTCTCCAGCGGCTCGGTGACGAGCTTGGCGGCATCCTCCGCCTTCAGCCCCTCGGCCTTGACGAGGATATCGATCATGGGGACGGAAATCTGCGGCTCTTCTTCGCGCGGGAGCGTCATCAGGGCGATGAGGCCAAGCGCGAAGGCGGCAAGCAGAAAGAGCGGCGTCAGCGGCGACGAGATAAAGGTCTTCGTCAGGCCGCCGGCAATTCCAAGGCCGTGCTTCATGGCAGCTGAACCTCTTCGCCGGCTTGAAGGCCTGTCAGGATCTCGACCATGTCCTTGCCATTGTCCGAGATCGTCTGGCCGGTCACGACGGCGCGTTCCGAGGTGATGTCGCCGGCCGTCACCGAGACATAGTCGATCCCGAACCGGTTGACGACGGCGGCCTTCGGCACGAGCAGTGCGTCATGGCTGCCGACGGGCAGGCGGACCAGCACGCGGGCGTTGACGAAGGCGGTCGGCAGGTCGGCGACCTCGACATCGGCGATCACCCTGCCATTGTCGATTTCGGGATAGATCTTGGCGAGCCGGCCTTCGGTCGCGCTGGTGCCGTCGACACCGTCGATCTCTATTCCGGCGCCCTGCTTCAGGGTGGCCGCATGCCGCTCCGGGATGGCGAGCCGCAGGAAGAAGCCGCCGCCGCCGACCGTGGCGACGGTTTCGCCCGCCAGCGCCACGGCGCCGCGGGTGACCGGTACGGCCAGAACCTTGCCGTCGACCGGCGCCAGCACCTGACCTTCCTTTGCCTGCTCCTCGATGACGGCGCGCTCTGCTTCGGCCGCGCCGATCTGGTTGGTGATGACGTCGACCTGGGTGCGCAACTGGTCCAGCCTCTGCGTCGTCGTCACGCCGCTCTTCAACAATTGCTCGCCGCGCTTCAGTTCGCTCTGTGCATTGGCAAGCGATGCCTGCAGGCCCGAAAGCTGGGCATTGATGGCCGCGACCTGGAAATCGATCTTGTCATCCTTGACCACGGCCAACACGTCACCGGCCTTAACGGTATCGCCTTCGGTCACGTTCAGCTCGATGATGGTACCGCCGAGACGGGCGCGGGCGGGAACGCTGTCGCGCGCCTCCACCCGTCCGTAGACAGCCTTCCACTCGGTCATCCTGGCCGGCTCCAGGCGCAGTGTCTCGGCTGCGGCATCAACCGCGCCGCCAGCGAGGCCAAGCGCCAGGGCGCCCGACAAGACGAAGGCTTTCCACCCCATTTCGGTATCCCCTGCTTTCATCAGAATGCGTTACCCGGCCTGATGCCGAGCTTCTTCAAGATCATGGCCGCCGGGCAGAAGCCCGTGAAGGCCGATTGCAGCATGTTGGCGCCGACAAAGACGGTCAGCCAGACAAAATAGGGACTGACGGCGTAGGTCAGCGCCAGAGACAAGAGCACCATGAAACCGGCAAAGCCGAGAACTGCACGATCAACGTTCATCTGAACCTCCATAATATATAGTGAAATTCATATATTTTTGTTTGACCGGGTTTTCAAGGGCCCTTCTGTCTGTGCTCCTCCCCTGATCTCGGGATGCCGATTCAGTGACCTGCGAGGCTTGACGTCAGCCAGTCGACGATCTGCCGTTCGCCCATGGCGCCCGACACCCGCGCCACCTCGCGGCCGTTTCTGTAGAGCAGCATGGTCGGAATGCCCCGGATCGACAGCCGGCCGGCGGTTTCCTGCTCATCGTCCGAATTGAGCTTCAGGAACCGGACCTTCGGCTCCAGCCTCTTGGCCGCCGCCTCGAAGGCCGGCGCCATCGACCGGCACGGTCCGCACCAGGGCGCCCAGACGTCAACGACCACCGGGACCGTGCTCTTCTCGATCTGCCGGCTGAAACGCGCTCCATTCACCTCGATCGGATGCCCCGAAAACAGAAGCGACCCACACGTCCCGCATTTTGCCGTCAGCGGATCGCGGTCGGTCCGCAACCGGTTGATGCCCGCGCAGGACGGGCACACGATCTGATGTGCGTCTGTCATATCCGGCCTCCTCTTCGTCGCCGTGATCTCCGACATGAAGAATATTGCATAGGCGTTGCAGAGGGAACTTGATCACGGTCAAGTCTTTGCGCCGGGATGCCGGCCGCGAAGCCGTCGACGTCAGTCGAGCGTCTGGCGGTAGCGCAGCATGGCGATAACCGTGATCACCACCATGATCAGGCCGAGCGCCGTCATGTCCGGCACTATGTCGGTCATGCCGGCGCCTTTCAGCATCACCTTGCGGACGATGCGGACGAAGTGGGTGGCCGGAATGACGCTTCCGACCACCTGCGCCCAGGCGGGCATGCCGGCGAAGGGGAACATGAAACCCGACAGCAGGACCGACGGCAGGATGAAGAAGAAGGACATCTGCATCGCCTGCATCTGGTTCCTGGCGACCGTGGAGAACAGGAATCCGAGTGCCAGGTTGACGACGATGAACAGGTTGAGCCCGGCGAGGAAGGCCCAGCCGCTGCCTTCGAAGGGAACGGCGAAAAGGATGAGCGCGATCAACAGGAAAACCACCGTCTGCACGTAGCCGACCAGCACGTAGGGCAGGATCTTGCCGAGCATCACCTCGGCGGGCCGTACCGGGGTCGAGATCAGCGTCTCCATCGTCCCGCGCTCGGTCTCGCGCACGATGGCGACCGCGGTGATCATGATCATCGTCATGGAGATGATGATCGCCAGCAGGCCGGGGACGATGTTGAAGGCGGTGACGCCGGCCGGATTGAAATGCTTGTGCACGACGATGTCGTAGGGCGGCGCCTGCGGCGCAAGGTGCTTGAGCGCGCCCGGCAG
Source organism: Rhizobium sp. PAMB 3174 (assembly GCF_052908375.1). Classification (NCBI taxonomy): domain Bacteria; kingdom Pseudomonadati; phylum Pseudomonadota; class Alphaproteobacteria; order Hyphomicrobiales; family Rhizobiaceae; genus Rhizobium; species Rhizobium sp. PAMB 3174. Next base: position 3,274,392 of record NZ_CM128608.1, read on the forward strand.
GCTGTCGGTGAGTGCCGCCTCGATGATGCCGTTCAGGGCGCCGACCGCGCCGCCGGTCGCCGTCGGATCGGAGGCGTCGGCGGCAAGCAGCACCGCCGGCTTCTCGCCGCGCACGACATCGCGTTCGAAATCGCCGGGGACGACGATGATGAAGGTCGCCCTGCCGGCAGCAAACGCCTCGTCGGCCTGCCTTTCTCCGGAAACCGCGCCGCGAATATCGAAATAGGTGGAATTGTCGAGGCCCGCCATCAGCGCGCGCGTCAGCGGCCCGCTGTCGCGGATATCGACGAGGGTCGGCAGATGGCGCGGGTCGGTGTTGATGGCGTAGCCGAAGAGCAGCAGCTGGACGATCGGCAGCGCCACCATCATGGCGAAGGTGACCCGGTCGCGCCGCATCTGGATGAATTCCTTGACCAGGACCGCGAGGAAACGGCTGAAGGAAAGACCGGACATCATGCCTCCGACTCCCGGCCGCCGAAATTGTCCTTGGACCTCGACATCAGGTGGATGAAGATATCCTCCAGCCCGGCCTTGTGCCGTGTCCATTGGCGCGACTTGTCTTTCGCACGCAACGTCTCGGCCGTCTTTGCAAGCGCCTCGTGATCCGTGCCGGAGGCGTGCAGCGCGGTACCGAAGCGGGTCACCTGGTCGACGCCCGGCTGACCCCGCAAATCGTCTTCAAGAGTGGTGAGGTTCGGGCCCTCGACATTCCAGGTCTCGAGGCCGACCTGGTCCGGAATGTCGCTGGTGCGTCCGTCGATCAGCTTGCGGCCATAGGCGATGTAGGCGATGAACTCGCATTGCACCGCCTCGTCCATGTAATGGGTGGACACCAGCACGGTGACGCCGCGGCGCGACAGGCGGCGGATCTCGTCCCAGAATTCGCGGCGCGCCTTGGGATCGACGCCGGCGGTCGGTTCGTCGAGGAGCAGCAGGTCCGGTTCGTGCAGCATGCAGGCGGCGAGCGCCAGGCGCTGCTTCCAGCCGCCGGAAAGCTCGCCGGCGAGCTGATGGGCGCGGTTGCGCAGCCCAAGATCCTCGAGCGCCTGCTCGACGCGCTCGCGCCTTCGATCCAGCCGGTACATGCGAGCGATGAAATCGAGATTTTCGCGGATCGACAGGTCCTCATAGAGCGAGAATTTCTGGGTCATGTAGCCGACCCGCTCCTTGATCCGGTTGCTGTCGGTTCGGATGTCCATGCCGAGGCAGGTGCCCGAACCGGCATCCGGCGTCAGCAGGCCGCAGAGCATGCGGATCGTCGTCGTCTTGCCGCTGCCGTTCGGACCGAGGAAACCGTAGATGGCGCCACGCGGAACACGAATGTCGAAATCGTCGACCACCGTCTTGGCGCCGAAGACCTTCGTCAGGCCGGTCACGTCGATGACCGTCTCGCGCTCCTGTTCGCCGCTGCTCATCGGCTTGAACCATCCGCGGCACGAACCATCACCGGTTGGCCGACAGGTGGGCGGAAGCCCCCTTCATCCAGACGGGCCTCGGTCATGAAGACCAGCCGGCCGCGCTCATCACGGCTGTAGATCAGCGGCGGCGTGAATTCGGGCTCGGATGCCTGGTAGGTCACCACCGCCGCGACCTCGCCGTCGCAACCGTCGCATTCGGCCACGACCCGGGCGCCGATAGCGAAATGGGACCGTTCGGCTTCGGGCACGAAGAAGCGCAGCTTGAGGTCCCCCGTCCGAACGATCGACAGAACGGGCGAAGACGGGCCGGACACTTCACCGACCTTGAGAAACTGCCGGTCGACCCTGCCCTCGACGGGTGCGACGACGTGATAATAGCCGAGCGCGGTTTGCGCCTGCACGAGCGCCTGTCCGGCGGCCTCGGCCTTCGCCTTCGCGGCGGCAATCTGCTCCGGCCGGGCCGGCAGCTCCGCCGATGCAAGCTGGGCATTCAGCTGCCGGACCTCGGCCGCCGCCTGCTGCAGGGCGGTGTCGGCCTTGTCGCGATCGGCGGAGGTGGCGACGCCGCGCACCGCCAGCGCGCGGATGCGGGAGGCATCCGCCGTCGCCTGCTGCAGCGTCAGCTGCGCCTGCTGCAGGTTCTGACGGATAACCTCCAGATCCGCCTCGCGCGCGCCGGTCTCCAGATTTCGCTGCTCGGCCGCCGCAGCATCGGCCTCCGCCTTGGCCTGAGCCACCGCGCTTGCCGCCGCGGTGTCGTCGAGATCGAACAGCGGCGTGCCGGCTGCAACGGTCTCGCCTTCCTTCACATGGACATGTTCCAGGCGACCGGAGACGAGCGGCGCGACATAGGTGTAGTCCGCCTCAACATAACCGGAGAAGCCGTCGGGCTGGGTGGGTGAGAAGAGGCTCAGCAGGCCGGTGAATGCTGCCCCGAGCCAGGATTGCACGTCATTCATCGTCTTTCTCCCGCAGCAGTCCGTTCATCAGGATGTCTATGTGCGACCGCATGAAACTTTCCTGTGCCTCGGCTTCGGCGCTTCCCAGCCCGAACACCTGGTAGAGGATGAGGTTTGCAATCAATGGACCGACGACGGCGCGCACAGCATGATCAGGATCAATTCGGCGGAAGCGTCCCGACTGCATGCCCCGTTCGAGGATGACTTTCGCTGCCCCCAGGCCGCGGTCGAGCACTTCCCGGCGATACATCGCGGCAAGGTCTGGAAAGAGCTTGGCTTCCGACAGGATGAGCCGCGGAACGGCGGCGGTTCGCTGGTCACCAAGACGCCGGCCCACGAGATGGATCATCCGGACGATGTCTTCGGCCGGATCGCCGGTGAGGTTTTCGGCCACCTGCGCGACGTTCTCGGCGACGGGGACCAAGGCCCGCTTCACGATCGCCTCGATCAGCGCTTCCTTGTTGGGGAAGTAGAGATAGACCGCCCCCTTGGATATGCCGGCGCGCTCGGCGATATCCTCCACACGGGTCATGGCAAAGCCGCGCTCGATGAAGAGATCAAGAGCCGCATCAAGGACCTCGTCCGGGCGCGCGGTCGGCCTGCGGCGGAACTTCGGCGGTTGCAGCATAGGGACCTTCTCCGGAGAATAAATAACTGACTGGTCATTTATATAATCGCAAAATTTAGGCGTGTCGAATCCCCTCTTTCCGGCGCAACACCGGCCTTCTGCGGCGGGTTGCTGAAGGGGCTTGAAAAAATTCAATAACTGTCGGATAAAAAATCAACCAACCTGACGAATTTGAAAATGAATTTCATAGACTTCGCGTTTCGGCCCGAAATTCGATTGACTAGGACGAAAATTTGTCACAGCCTAAGAAAATAAATTACGAAAACACGACGTATCGTAAAGGGTCCCATCAATGAGAGTAGGTATCATCGGTCTCGGCTACCGTCTCGGATATCTGAGTTATGTGTTCAATGCCCTGGACAAGGATTTCCAGATCGCCGGCTATGTCGACCCGGCGCCGGCCGGCATGACGACCCTGAACGAGCATGGCATTTCGCCCGGCAACGTCTATGAGACGCCACAGGAACTGATCGCCAACGAGACCTTCGACTTGCTGATGATCGGCTCGCCGAACCACATGCATCTCGAGCATATCCGCATCGGCCTCGAAGCTGGTTGCAAGGTGTTCTCCGAAAAGCCGATCGTCACGACGCTCGAACAGACCTACGAGCTTGCCCACCTGCTTGCCAAGTACGGCCACGACCGCCTGATGGTCGGCCTCGTGCTGCGCTACTCCCCGCATTACAAGAAGCTGCGCGCCGCACAGGCGGAAGGCCTGCTCGGCGAAGTCGTCTCGATCGAGGCCTCCGAGCATATCGAGCCCTATCACGGCGCCTTCTTCATGCGCGACTGGCGCCGCTACGAGCGTTATGCCGGCGGCTTCATGCTGGAGAAATGCTGCCACGACCTCGACCTCTACAACGGCGTGGTCGGCTGCCGGCCGGAGCGGGTCGCGAGCTTCGGCGGCCGCAAGAGCTTCATTCCGCAGAACTCGCCCGCCAATCAGGGTACCAACGACATGGAAGTCTATCACCGCAAGCCGAGCGGCTGGATGGGCTCGGACAAGGTGTTCGACAGCGATGCCGACATCATCGACTTCCAGACCGCGATCGTCGAATACGAGAACGGCGTGGCGATGACCTTCCACACCAATCTCAACGTTCCGGACCAGTTTCGCCGCTTCTGCGTCATCGGCTCGAAGGGCATGGCGGAAGGCGACTTCATCCGCGGCTATGTCGACGTCCACGACGCGCATACCGGCAAGAAGGTCATCGAGGAGCGCTACAATACGCGCACCGCGCTCTCGCAGCACTACGGCGCCGACGAGCAGATGGCCGAAGACATTCTCGATCACATGAAGAACGGCACGCCGCTGCCGGTCTCGGCCCTCAACGCCATGGAAGCCGGGGTGTTGGCAATGGCCATGGACGAGGCCCGACGGACGCGATCGGTGATCGACATGAGGCCCATATGGGCGCGGTTCGACGCCGCACTCCAGGCACAGGCCGCATAATCAAGCACAAAACAATAAAGGGGAGCTTGAATGCAGGGAATGACGACAAGACGAAGTGCGGTGCTCTTCGCCTGGATGCTTTTGCTCCCGGCGCTGATCTATGTCCTCATCATCGTCGCCTATCCGCTGATCGATACCATCAAGCTCTCCTTCACCGACGCCTCCCTCAAACGGACCTATGACTGGGTCGGCTTCGAGAACTTCACCAAGATCTTTCGCCGCGGCTTCTCGGACATCATCGTCCGGACCTTCGTGTGGACCTTCTTCTCCGTCCTCTTCAAGATGATCATCGGCACATGCGCCGCAGTCCTGCTGAACGCGGCCGTGCCGGGTCGCACGCTGTTTCGCCTGCTGACCATGCCGCCATGGATCGTGCCCATGGCCATCGGCATCTTCATGTGGGGATGGATGTACAACGGCCAGTTCGGGATGATTTCCGGCCTGCTGCAGCGCTTCGGCTTCCTCGACGGGCCCTTCCCCATCCTTTCGACCGGACCGACCGCCTTCTGGGCGACGATCGTCACCGACGTGTGGATCGGCGTTCCCTTCGTGACGATCTATCTGCTGGCGGCCATCCAATCGATCCCCACCGACCTCTATGAGGCCGCCTGGACCGACGGTGCCGGCCGCTTCTACCGCTTCCGCCGCATCACCCTGCCGCTGATCGTTCCGGCCATGATCACCATGTCGATGATCTCGCTGATCTCCACCTTCAATTCCTTCGACATCATCTGGATCCTGACCCAGGGCGGGCCGAGCGGCCAGACGACGACGATGATCATCGATACCTATCGCACGGCCATCGGTGCCTACAAGTTCGGCGAAGGTGCGGCGCGCGCCGTGCTCATCACCATCTTCCTGTCGCTGTTCTGCTGGCTCTATTTCCGCATGGTCAACCGCTTTTCCGGGGAGGCCGCACGATGAGCTCGAGCGCGCTGATCAACCGCTACACCTGGTACGAGAAGATCGGCATCTATGCCGGCATCCTCCTGTTCCTCAGCTTCGTGCTGGCGCCCTTCGTGGAAGGCTTCTTCGTCTCGCTGAAGCCGCTGTCGCACCTCTTCTCCTCGCCCTACCGCTTCTGGCCGGACGACGCCTCGCTGGAGGCCTATCACACCATGTGGGAGCGCGTGCCGCTGCTTGGCCGCTACATCGTCAACTCGATCTTCATCGCCGGCGTCGGCATGATCATCTCGCTGTTCCTGATCGTGCCGGCCTCCTATGCCTTTGCCCGGTTCGAGTTCAAGGGACGCGGACCGCTGATGGGCGGCTTCCTGGCAGTCAACATGTTCTCCGGCGCCGTGCTGCTCATCCCGCTGTTCCGCCTGATGCGCACATTCGGGATGCTCAACACCTATTTCGCCATGATCGTGCCGGGCGTCGCCTTCGTCATTCCGACCGGCATCTGGCTTTTGCGCACCTACATGCTGCGCATTCCGAGGGAACTGGAAGAGGCAGCACTCGTCGACGGCGCATCGCGCCTCTACACCTTCCGGCGCGTCATCATTCCGCTCGCCTTGCCTGGCATCGCGGTTGTCGCGATCCACTCTTTCCTCACCATCTACGCGCAGCAGTTCATCTTTGCGCTGACGTTTAATTCCAAGACCGAATACATGCCGCTGTCCGTCGGCCTCTACGCCTTCTTCGGACGCCAGGAAGTCATCTGGAACGAGCTCATGGCCGCCTGCTTCCTCGGCATTCTGCCGGTCTTCATCGTCTTCATCTTCCTGCAGCGCTACCTGGTGGCCGGCATGACGGCGGGAGCCGTGAAGACATGACAACAGATTTCGTGGACGGCATCGAGAAAGCTGTGTGCGGATTAGGGCAAGGCCCCGGGAAGGGAGTGACTGACGTCAACCCGGCGCCTTGCCGAACGGGCAAACAATAGAAGGGAACCCAGACAATGAGCATGACCCGAAATATCCTTGGCGCAGCAGCCGTGGCGCTTCTCGCCTCCACGCAGCTGGCGGCCGCAGAAGACACGACCGTCTCCATGATCCAGTGCGGCGACAAGCTCGCCGAAGGCTATGACGGCTTCATCAAGGAATGGGAAGCCAAGAACCCGGGCTACAAGGTCTCCGTCGAAATCGTCGGCTGGGCGCAGTGCCAGGACAAGATCACCACGCTTGCCGCCGCCGGCACGCCGGTCGGCCTCGCCTATGTCGGCTCGCGCACATTGAAGCAGCTGTCCGAAAGCGACCTGATCGTTCCCGTACCGATGACGGACGAGGAAAAGGCTTCCTACTATCCGCACATCGTTTCCACCGTGACCTTCGATGGCCAGCAGTGGGGCGTTCCGGTCGCCTTCTCCACCAAGGCGCTCTACTGGAACAAGGACCTGTTCGAAAAGGCCGGCCTCGACCCGGAAACCCCGCCGAAGACCTGGCAGGAACTCTACGACATGGCCAAGACCATCAAGGAAAAGACCGGCACCGCCGGATATGGTCTGACCGCCAAGACCTTCGACAACACGATGCACCAGTTCCTGCACTGGGTTTACACCAATAACGGCACGGTCATCGACGACGAAGGCAAGATCACCCTCGACAGCCCCGAGAACATCGAGGCGCTGACCTGGTACGGCAAGATGACGGACGTTTCGGAAGAAGGTCCGACCGCTTACGAGCAGGACGAACTGACGCCGCTGTTCAACGATGCCAAGGTGGCAATGATCGAGCAGGGTCCGTGGGTGCGCGTGCGCGTCAACAAGGACCTGAAGTGGGGTGTGGCTCCGCTGCCGCTCGGCCCCGAGGCCAAGGGCCCCGGCACGCTGCTGATCACCGACAGCCTCGCCGTCTTCAAGGGCACCGGCTACGAAGACAAGGCAGCCGACCTTGCCAAGTGGCTGACCAACCCGGAACACCAGTTCTTCTATGAAAAGACCCATGGCCTGACGCCGCTGCGTCCGGTTCCGGGTGTGGAAGAAATGGTCAAAGCCGACCCGACCTGGAAGCCGTTCCTCGACGGTATCTCCAACGGTGGTCCGGAGCCGCTTTTCACCGACTACAAGGCATTCCAGAACGCCATGATCGACATGGTGCAGTCGGTCGTCACCAAGCAGGCCAAGCCTGAGGATGCGATCAAGAAGGCTGCCACCGAGATCGAAGACTACAAGTAATCCCAGCCTGCGGCCCGCCTTTCCTTCCTGGAACGGTGGGCCGCTCTTTTTTCACCCCCGGCATGCGGCGCATTTCTCAACGCCAGGCATTTCCGGTATTCTTCAACCGATCGCATATCATACGTCCGCATGAACCGGACGACAGGAGTTGGCGTTTTGGGACAGCTTAACCTCACCAAAATTCGCAAGAATTACGGCACTTACGACGTCATCAAGGACATCGATCTCGAAATCCGCGAAGGCGAATTCGTGGTCTTCGTCGGCCCGTCCGGATGCGGCAAGTCCACGCTTTTGAGGATGATCGCCGGGCTTGAGGAAATCTCCGACGGCGACATTCACATCGCCGGCAACCGTGTCAACGACCTGCCGCCCGTCAAGCGCGGCATCGCCATGGTGTTCCAGTCCTACGCGCTTTATCCACACATGACCGTCTTCGAGAACATCGCTTTCCCGCTGCGGGTCGAGAAGATGCCCGAGCAACAACTTAAGGAGAAGGTTCACGAGGCCGCGCGCGTGCTGCAGCTCGAAGAACGCCTGCAGCAGAAGCCGGGCATGCTGTCCGGCGGCCAGCGCCAGCGCGTGGCCATCGGCCGGGCGATCGTGCGCGAACCGAAGATCTTCCTGTTCGACGAACCGCTCTCGAACCTCGACGCCGCGCTGCGCGGCGAAATGCGCATCGAACTCACCAAGCTGCACAAGCGCCTGAAGGCGACGATGGTCTACGTCACCCACGACCAGGTCGAAGCCATGACCATGGCCGACCGGATCGTGGTGCTGAATGGCGGCGACATCGCCCAGTACGGCGCGCCGCTGGAGCTTTACCACAGGCCGCAGAACCTGTTCGTCGCTGGCTTCATCGGCAATCCGAAGATGAACATGCTGCCGGTCAGCTGCACGGCCTCCGGACCGGACGGCATCACGGTGTCCTACGAGGGCCAGTCCATCACGGTTCCGGTCAAGCCGCACGGCAACCCGGTCGGCAAGACACTGACGCTCGGCATCCGCCCCGAACACATCAAGATGGGCCAGGGCGACATGAAGATCTCGGCGGTCCCGACCGTTGTCGAACGGCTCGGCGCCCACACCGTCGCCTATTTCATCCTGCCCTTCGGCGAGACGGAAAACTATTGTGGTCTGTTCGACGGCCTCGCCTCGTTTGCATCCGAGGCACCGGTCGAAAGCGGCTTCTTCGCGTCGGACTGCCACCTCTTCGACGAGGACGGCAGCGCGTTCGAACGCCAGGTCGCACTGACGGCGATCGACCCGCAACTCCTGACGATGACGCACTGATGACGGCAGGGAGCCCGAGGGCTCCCTACCAGACCAATCCCCGGGCGGCGATCTTCTCGATACGGGTGACCTGGCCGTCGCGGTGGAACACCATCTCATCAAACAAGTTCGAGACCACGCAGGTGTGGTTGGGAATGATGCGGACCCGATCGCCGATCGCCGGCCGTTCGCCGGAAACCTTCGAAAGATCGATGACGCCGTGCTCCTCCGACAGGCCCGTGATGACGGCCTGCGGATAATCCGGCAGGTAGCCGTAATCGGCAAAACCCAGCAGGTCGGAGGTCAGCGCCTTCGACCCCGCATCGATCACCGCGCGGTCGGGCGTCGGGCGGGAGACGACGGTCGCCAGGATATGCATGGCGCAGTCGCGGTAATCGCAATGGCCGGCGCGCACCATCGACCGGTCATTGTAGATATATGTACCGGCACGATGCTCGGTCGCCGACGGCACCAGGTGAGCGGAAAACAGGCTCGGCGTGCCGCCACTGCTGACCACCGGACAGTTGATGCCGGCGTCGCCCAGCAGCGCCAGGGCCTTGGAAAACCAGCGCTCGACCGCCTCTTCACTGGATGCCTTGGGATAGGTCAGGAGCCCGCCGAACGTCAGCCCCATCGATCCGACGATCTGCCTTGCCAGCGCCAGCGCATCCTCCGGCGTCTGCACGCCGCAGCGACCGCCGCCGGTGTCGCATTCGACGAGCACCGTCAGCGGTTTGCCATTGGCGAACGCCCGCGAGAGTGCCGCCACAGTGATCCCGTTGTCGGCCACGACCTTGAGGCTTGCGACGCGATCGTTGAGTGCGACCAGACGGGCAAGCTTCTCGGTGCCGAGAATGTTGAAGGTGATCAGGATGTCGTCGAAGCCGGCATCGGCGAAGACTTCGGCCTCCGTGACCTTCTGGCAGTTGATGCCGCGCGCGCCGGCATCCGTCTGCGCCTTGGCCAGTGCCGGGATCTTGTGGGTCTTGATGTGCGGACGGAAGGCCAGGCCATGCTCGTCCATGTAGGACTGAACGCGGGCGATGTTGCTGGCGAGAACGGTCTCATCGATGACCGGAACGGGGGTCGACAAGCCTGCAAGAGCCATGCCGGGCTTCAGTTCGAAGGGGTTCATTTAAGCGACCACATCCTTTTCTGCGTAGGGATTTTCGACCATCGGCCAGATGGTCCTGCGCGCCTTGCGATAGGGCGTCCTGGCCGGGTTGTTGGGATAGGGCGTCCCGGCCGCGCAGTAAATGATTTTCGAGGCGATCTTGGAGAAGGACGAATAGAAGTGGTTCGTCGACTTTATGACCAGAATCCGCTGCGCCCGCGGATCGATGCCCATGACCTCGAACAGGCTCGGGTCGAAGCTTTGCGCGCGGGTCGAGTTGAGGATCACGTCGATGCCGGCAAAGCGGATATGCGCCGCATCGCCGAAGGGCGCATAGCTTTCGCCGAAGCGCATCTCGGCATTGCGCAACAGCTTGACGACCGTCACCCGCGCATCGACCGGATTGCCGGTGCCGGGCGCGGACTTGGCGCCGAAGCGCAAGGGGATTTCCGCCCCCTCGCCTGCCGCCATGCAGATCTGCACGGCGATCGGGTCCCAGATCGTGCCGAAGGCGGCGCCCGTGACGCCGCGGGACAGAAGCTCTTCCAAAAGTACTGTGGAATCGCCCGCCGTGCCGCCGCCGGGATTGTCCCAGACGTCGGCGATGACGACCGGCCCTTCGGCTGACTTCAGCGCCTCGTCGACGGCCCCCCTCTCATCCAGCTGGGGCATCATGAAGGTGCCGCGAAGGCTGAAAAGCTCCATTCCCAGATCGCGGGCGATCTCGTCTCCCTTTTCCGGCTTGCCGTTGGTGACGGCGATCACCTTGGTCCCCATTTCCGGCACGTCGCCGGCCATGAAGCCGTGAATGACGGAGAGCGACAGGATATCCGGATCGGCGCTCTCCATGTCCATCATGCGGTCGACGAAGGAACGCATCGGCTCGCGCGAGGTCGGGAAGACGTCGATCATCCGGCAGTCGAAGACCGACATGCGCGGCGTCACCCGGCGCTCAACCGTATCGATCGCGATCTGCCAGAGGTCGATGGCGCGATCGACGAAATCGGTATGGGGGAATTCCTTGAAGGCGACGAAGAAGTCCGCGGCCTCGACACGCTTGCGGGTCAGATGGGAATGCGGGTCCAGTTCGGCGCAGACGAGCACGTCGGGACCGACCATCTCGCGTATACGCGACAGGAAATCGCCTTCCGGATCGTCGTAGCCGTCGGCGACCATGGCGCCGTGCAGGCCGAGGACGACGCCATCGACCGGCAGTGCCGCACGCAATTGCTCGAGGATCTCGTCGCGCAGCCCCTCATAGGTCTCGCGGTTGATGAGGCCTGCCGGATCGGCCCAGGTGGCCGTTCCCTCGATCAGTTCAAACCCGTGCTCGCGCGCAAGACGCCGGCCGACCGTGATCGGCGAGGAACAGAGCGTCGGTGTCGCCGGATGCATTCCCGGCGGCGCGTAGAGCGAGGCTTCAAAGGCGCGCCGGTCGATGCAGATCGGCGAGAACGTATTGGTTTCGGTCGCAAGAGCAGCGGTAAAGAAACGCAAGGATGAAGGCCTCCCCGGCATGATTGCGGCTTATTTCCCACCCATCGGATTGGGCAGGTAGCCGGTGAAACCGGAAATCTTCCAGCGTCCCTCATGCAGCCTGCAATAATAGAGCGTCTGCCACTTCATGATGTCTCGCTCGCCATCGGCCTTCAAGATCGAGCCGTCGAACTTCTTGCGCACCAGCGCCATGTCGCCGTTGATCTCGATGTCTTCCAGTGTCGTGGTGGTGAAGATCGCGGTGCGCGGGTCCTCGGCAAAGCTCTCCTTCTGGAAGGATTGCGCCTGGCGCAGCCACTCGTCGCGGTAGTGCCCGAGGGTCGGAAAGGCGAGCCGCCAGTCGTCCGGGCTCTCCGTCTTGCCGCCGTCGATGCCGATGAAGCCATCCTCGACGAAATCGTTCGCGACCATGCTCCAGTCAGCCGCCAGGAAGGCATCGATATCGCGCGGAACAAGCATCTCCCAAATGGCGCTGCGCGCCTTGTCTGAAGCGTCGAAAGGGTTCTTGAACGGGTCGCGCATTTAAATTCTTTTCATGAATTGCAATTTTGTCTGGCAAATTTCCGCCTTATCTGGTCAATTGTCAACGAAATAAGAAAATAATTTGCATAATGAGGGTCACATGACGATCAAGCGATATGGAGCGGAAAAGAAGGGCGCGGGCGGGCAGCGACTGCCGTTTGCGCGTGCCGTCGAAGCGGACGGCTGGCTTTATGTTTCCGGCCAGGTTGCCATGGAAGACGGCGAAATCATCGAAGGCAACATCGTCACACAGACGCACAAGACCATCCAGAATGTCATCGCCATTCTGGAGGAAGCCGGATACGGGCTCGAGCATGTCGTTAGGGTCGGCGTGTGGCTGGACGACCCGCGGGATTTCTGGAGCTTCAACAAGATCTATGAAGGCTATTTCGGCGAACATCCGCCGGCGCGCGCTTGTGTGCAGTCGCGGATGATGGTCGACTGCAAGGTCGAAATCGACTGCGTGGCCTACAAGGCCCGCCAGGCCTAGACCAACGGTAAGCGGGGGACCTCATGGACATTCTCACTCGGCTGCAGCAGGAGAAAGAGGCCCTCTCCCAATCGGAGCGCCGCATCGCCGACATCCTGTTTTCGGATTTCGATTTTGCGGTCAACGCCTCGATCATCGAGCTTGCCGAACGGGCCGACGTCTCGCCGCCGACGGTGACGCGCTTCTGCCGGCGGCTCGAATGCCAGAGCTTCTCCGAGTTCAAGGTGCGGCTGGCCCAGACGGCCTTTGTCGGCACGCGCTACCTCAATCCGACCACCCGGGCGACCTCGCCGCAGGACATCGCCGAGAACGTCATCACCAAGGCGCAGTCGGCGCTTTACGCCCTGCACCGGTCGATCGACCTCGAAAAAGTCGAGGCGGCGGCAACGCGGATTGCCGAGGGGCGGATGATCTATGCCTTCGGGTCCGGCGGCAACTCCTCCATGGTCGCCAACGAAATGCAGAACCGTCTCTTCCGGCTCGGCATCAACGTGACGGCCTGCAACGACCACCAGATGATGCTGATGATGACGGCCGCCGCCACCACGCAGGATGTCATCGTCGGTTCGTCCTTCTCGGGCCGCAACCGGGAACTCGTGCGCATCCTTGAACAAGCGCGGGAATACGGCATCTTCACCATCGCATTGACGCAGAGCGACAGTCCGGTGTCGAGAGCTGCGGGCCTGGCCCTGACGATCGACCTTGCCGAAGGCGTCGACATCTTCCGCCCGACCTCGACGCGTATCGCCTATCTCGCGATGACCGACGTCCTTGCCAATGTGGCGGCCCACAAGATCAAGAACCAGGCGACGGCGACGCTCCGGCGCATCAAGCAGCAGCTGGTGACGTTCCGCGACGAGGACGACCGCCAGCTTCTCGGCGACTAGAGCAATATCGGAGACGAAACGACATGGCGACGAGCGTTGCAGTGGTGACGGGAGCGGCCGGGGACATCGGACGGGCGATCGCCCGCGCCCTTGCCGGTGACCATGAGGCGATCGTGCTCGCCGATATCGACGCTTCGGCGGCGGCAGCGGCCGCAGCCAGCCTCTCGGATGACCGTACCCGCTTCGAACCGTTTGCCTGCGACATCACCGACCCGCAGTCGACGGAAGCGCTGGCGGCCTTCGCCTCGGGGCTCGGGCCGGTCGCTACACTCGTCAACAATGCCGGTGCTGCCCGAGACATCTCCCTGCAGAGCACGACGGGAGACAACTGGCGCCGCGACATGGCGCTCAACCTCGACGGCTGCTTTCATTGCTTCAAGGCGTTCGAAAGCGCGCTGAAGCAGTCGCAGGGCTCGGTCGTCAACATCGCCTCCGTCAACGGCCTCAACGTCTTCGGCCATCCGGCCTACAGCGCCGCCAAGGCCGGCATGATCCACCTCACCCGGCTGATCGCCGTCGAGTACGGCAAGTTCGGCATCCGCGCCAATGCGGTGGCGCCCGGCACCGTGCGCACCCAGGCCTGGGAAGCGCGCGCGGCGGCCAATCCGAACGTCTTCGAGGAGGCGCGCCGCTGGTATCCGCTGCAACGCGTCGTGCCGCCGGAAGACGTGGCGAGCGCCGTGCGATTCCTCGCCGGTCCGGCCGCCCGATCGATCACCGGCGTCTGCCTGCCGGTCGACTGTGGCCTGACGGCCGGCCAGGCGGAACTGGCGGCAACCTTCAGCCAGTCTGCCGATTACTGATGTTCAAAACCTCCCGATAAAAGAGCCCCCATCATGACCATTCCGCTATTTCGCCTAGAAGCTGCCTGGGAACCCGTTGCCGGCACCTCCGGCAAATTCCATTTCTCGCTGGTTAATCTGTCCGAAGAAGCCCTGACCGGCTTTCGTCTCTCGTACACGTCGCTGACCCGGACGGCTGAAAAGCACGTCTGCGAAAATGCCCGTCTCACCAGGAAGGTCGCCAATTATCACGAGTACGCGCCGCCGGAAGGTCTTTCGCTCGCGCCCGGAGCAATCTGGTCTTTCACGGTCGAGGGGCTGACGCGCCCGGCAAAGCATGTCACGGACGGCGCGAAATCCGCCTATGTCACGACGGTCGATAACCGTCATCTGGCCGTGGCGATCGGTGACCTGATGCTCAAGGGCGCGGAAAGCCGGACGCCGCCCCGCCTTCTGCCCGAAGGCAAGGCGGACGAGCCCTTCTCGCTTCTGCCCTGGCCGCGCGAAAGCACGCTGGAACCCGGAACCGAGGTGCCCGTCGCGCTGTTTCCGGCAGCGGGCACTGCTGGCGCCGACGTTGCTGCCATGGCAGCGATCCAGGGGCTCTATCAGCGGCTTTTCCCGGTCGATCACCTGCCCTTCTCGCTCGTCGCGGTCGATGGCGGCATTGCAGTCGAATTTGCCGAAACGTCCGCGCTTGCTCAGGAGGCCTGCGAGATCGCATTCGAACCCGGCGGCATCAAGCTCGTCTATGGCGGCGCTGCCGGCCGGCAATACGGCCTGACCAGCCTTGCGCAGCTGCTCCACGGCGCGCGGCCCGGCGGCAGCGGCTTCCGCTTCCCGAAGTCCGGCCGGATTTCCGACAGCCCGCGCTATGGCTGGCGCGGCTGCCATCTGGACGTCTCCCGCCAATTCATACCGGCCACCGACGTCCTGCGCTTCATCGATCTTCTCGCCTGGCACAAGCTCAACATCTTCCATTGGCACCTGACCGACGACGAGGCGTGGCGCCTGGAGATCAAGGCCTATCCCGCACTGACCGACACCGGCGCGCGCCGCGGCCCGGACGAACCGCTGATCCCGCAGCTCGGCGACGGAGCCGAACCGCGCCATGGCTTCTACAGCCAGGAAGAGGTCAGCGCGATCGTCGCCCATGCCGCCTCGCTCCATATCGAGACGGTGCCGGAAGTCGACATTCCCGGCCATTGCACGGCAGTCCTCATCACCTATCCGGACCTGACCGACGGCCAGGAGGCCCCCGACAGCTACCGCTCCGTTCAAGGCTATCCGAACAACGCGCTCAACCCGGCGATCGAGGCGACCTATGATTTCCTCGGCAAGGTCTTCGATGAAATGGTCGCGCTCTTCCCGTCCGAATATATCCACATCGGCGGCGACGAGGTTGCCGACGGCTCGTGGCTGAAATCGCCGCTCGCCCGTGCCCTGATGGACAAGGAAGGCCTTGCCGGGACCTTCGAGCTGCAATCGCATTTCATGAAGCGGGTGAAGGCGATGCTCGACGCCCGCGGGCGCAAGCTTGCCGGCTGGAACGAGGTCGCGCATGGCGGCGGCGTCAGCGCCGATGGAACGCTGCTGATGGCGTGGCAAAACCCGGAGGTGGGGATAGAGCTTGCACGCGAAGGCTACGACGTAGTCATGACGCCCGGCCAGGCCTATTATCTCGACATGGTGCAGGCCGAGGAATGGCAGGAGCCCGGCGCCAGCTGGGCGGGAACGGTGCCGCCGGCGCACAGCTACGCTTATGAGGCGGAAGGCGAGTTTCCGGAAGACCTGAAGGGACGGCTGCGCGGCATCCAGGCCTGCATCTGGACCGAGAACTTCATCTCGCGCGCCTATTTCAACCATCTGGTCTTCCCGCGCCTCAGCGCGATCGCCGAAGCCGCATGGACACCGAAGGCACGCAAGGACTGGCTGCGTTTCGCGGCGATCGCCCCACTTTCACCCAAGCTTTGAGGAGATGACCATGCGCATCGCCTTCGGCGGCATTCATACGGAATGCTCGACATCTTCCTCGGTGTTCATGAAGGAAGAGGACTTTCGGGTCGTCAGGGGCGACGACCTTCTTGCCGACGCACGGTTCCGCTTCATGGCAGCGGCCGGCATGGACTGCCTGCCGCTGACGCATGCCCGGGCCGTGCCGGGCGGCCCTGTGTCACGCGAGACTTACGAACGCTTCAAGACGGAGTTCCTCGAACGGCTGTCCGCCGTGCTTCCGGTCGACGGCCTCTATCTCGCCATGCATGGCGCGATGAATGTCGAAGGCATGGACGATGCGGAAGCAGACTGGATTTCGGCGGCCTGCGATGTCGTCGGACCCGACTGCGTGGTCGCCGCCAGCTACGACCTGCACGGCAATGTCAGCCAGCCGATCATCGACCGGCTGGACATTTTCGCGGCCTATCGCACGGCCCCGCATATCGACACGCAGGAAACGATGGAGCGGGCCTTCTCCATGCTGGTCGAGGCACTGAAATCCGGCGTGAGGCCCGGCATCGCCTGGGCGAAGATCCCGGTGCTGTTGCCGGGCGAAAGGACCTCGACGGAAGACGAGCCGGCCAAGGGGCTTTATGGCCTGCTGCCGGAGATCGACGGCGTTGCGGGCATTCTCGATGCCAATCTGATGGTGGGTTACGTCTGGGCGGACGAGCCGCGGGCGACGGCGGCGGCAATCATGACCGCGACGGACCGGACGGCCGCGATGCTAGAGGCGGAGAAACTGGCTGCGGCGTACTGGGATGCGCGGACGGACTTCCGCTTCGGGCCGACGACAGGGCCGCTCGAGGATATGCTGAAAGTCGCATCGCAGACAGAGACGAAGCCGATCATCCTCGCAGATTCCGGCGACAACCCGACCGGAGGCGGGGTCGGCGACAGGGCGGACGTGCTTGCCGCGCTGCTTGCCGCCGGCTGGCAGGATGCGCTTGTCGCCGGCATCTGCGACCGGCCTTCGGTGGAGGCCTGCTTTGCCGCCGGCGAAGGACAGAGCGTGACGCTCACCATCGGCGGCAGCCTCGATCCGGCGAGCCAACCGGTCGCGGTCGAGGCACATGTCGTGCGGCTGGACGATCCCGCCGATGCGCCCGAGCGGCAGGCCGTCGTCGAGATCGGCGGCCTAACCGTCGTTCTTTCGGCACGACGTCGCCCCTATCACAACATCGCCGATTTCACGCGGCTCGGACTCGATCCGAAATCCGTCCGGCTGCTTGTGGTGAAATCCGGCTATCTGTCGCCGGAGCTGGCGCCGATCGCCAATCCCAACCTGATGGCGCTGACGGACGGTTCGGTCAACCAGGACATCGAGGCCTTGGCAAACGCGCGCCGGCAGCGGCCGATCTATCCGTTCCAGAAGGATTTCGAGTTCAAGCCGGAAGCGGTGCTTTCGAAACGGTGGCAGACGCGCTGATCAGAGCGTGTCGATCTTCGTCTTCAGGGCGCGTACACTTGCCTCGTCGGTCTTCTTCGGATTGGTCGGGGCAAAGCCAAGCTCGATGACCTTGGGATTGCTGACCGGGACGGAGACGGAACAGGAGCCGTGGATCTCATTCGTCTTCAATCGCGGCAGCAATACGTCGATCGTTTCCGAATTGACGCCGGAGCCGGGCATGATGGAAATGCGGCCGGCCGCCACTTCGATGGCCCGTTCGATGACATCGACGCCTTCCGGTGCGGTGCGCTTCCCGCCGGAGGTCAGGATGCGTTCGAAGCCGAGCGAGATCGCCATCTCGACGGCCTCGTCGAAATCCGGGACGAGATCGATCGCCCGGTGGAGCGTCATGCCGAGCCCTTCGGAATGACCGGTGAGGATCTTCAGGAGATTGTAGTCGAGGCGGCCATCGGGCCGCGTGGCGCCGAGCACCACGCCATCGACGCCGGCGCGCCGGACCATGTCGATTTCGCGCATCAGCATCGAAAACTCCGATTCGGAGTAGACGAAATCGCCATCGCGCGGGCGGATCATGGCGTAGCAGGGGATGGACAGGTTCACGGCGGCCGCAATGAGGCCCGGGGTCGGGGTCAGCCCGCCGATGGAGAGCGCACTACAGAGTTCCAGCCTGCCCGCCCCTCCGCGAAAGGCTGCCATCATGCCAATTTCATCATCAATGCAGACTTCGAGAATACGCTCGGCCATGAACTCTCCCACTCCTCTTGGGTGGCAAAGAATTTATGGCCTGAAGGCGGCGTGACAACCGCCTTCAGCGCATAGCTTCTATTCGCAATCAGAGGAGCTGGCGCTTCGAAAGATTGCGCATCAGCGCCGAAACCCCGAAGGTCCAGGGCTCGCATTCCGTCGACAGGCGGACCCGGTTGCTGAGCGCGCCAAGGCGATCGTTGGAAATCGTCACGACGTCGTCGCCCTTGTGCGTGAAGCCCTGCCCCGGAAAGTCCCGGTCCTCCACCGGCGCAAACAGCGTGCCGAGGAACAGCATGAATCCGTCCGGATACTGGTGGTGACGGCCAATCGTCTGGGCGACGAGGTCGAGCGGATCGCGGCTGATCTCCTTCATCGAGCTCTTGCCGTGCAGCACATAGCCGTCCGTGCCTTCGATCAGGAGATCCAGTTCCGCCTGCCGGACATCGTCGATCGTGTAAGTCTCATCGAACAGACGGATGAACGGGCCGATCGCGCAGGAGGCGTTGTTGTCCTTCGCCTTGCCGAGCAGCAGGGCCGAGCGGCCCTCGACGTCCCGCAGGTTGACGTCGTTGCCTAGCGTCGCGCCCTTCACCTCGCCGCGGCTGTTGACCGCCAGCACGATCTCCGGCTCGGGATTGTTCCACTTCGAGACGGGGTGAAGCCCCACATCCGCACCGTGGCCGACAGAGGACATGACCTGAGACTTGGTGAAGACCTCAGCGTCCGGACCGATGCCGACCTCGAGATATTGCGACCAGACGCCTTCCTCGATCAGCGCCTGCTTGACCCTCTCGGCGTCCGGCGAACCGGCCTTCAGGTTGCGCAGGCTGTCGCCGATGATGGAGGTGACCTTCTCCCGGATCTTCAGTGCGAGCGCCGCATTGCCGGCGGCGCGTTCCTCGATGACGCGCTCGATCATCGAGCGGGCGAAGGTAACGCCGCAGGCCTTGACCGCCTGGAGGTCGCAGGGTGCGAGCAGCGTCAATGCCTTGCCCTGCGGTGCCTCGAGCAGATCTGTCACCGCGCAGAGCGTCTCCCCCTTCGCCGCGCGGGCGTAGGCGGCGGGATCGTCTTTCTCGAGCAGATCACGCATGGTCGGGGCATCCTTGCCGGTAATGTCGACCACATTGCCGTCACGCAGAACGACCAGAGCCGGGCCGTCGATGTCCCGATGCCAGACACGCCCCACGAAAAGTCCGGTTGTAAATTCCTGCGCCGACATGGCCTTCTCCTCATCCTGTTTCGAGGGACAGTCATAGGGTGACCGCCGGCGAAACGTCAACGCCGCATCGTGGCGCGCAAGGCCAATAGTCAATACTTACGCGATCGCTTAACCGCTTGATAAGGCATTTTGCAAATAATGCCCGGGATTTGAGGGCGTTTGGGCGCCACACTGTATTGGGGGGCCATTGGTGAAAAATCCTGTTCGAAATATTCCGCTGTTCCAATTCTCGTCGATCAAGGCCAAGTTTGCCTTGCTGGTCATTGGTGCGACACTGGTTTCATGCTTGTCCGTGGGTCTGCTGAGCTACCAGATCGGTAAGCAGGGGCTTATCGAAGCGAGCGAGCTTCGCCTGGCGTCGATCGCCGGCAACCAGGCGAAGGATGTGTCCAACTATGTCGTGCGCGTCAACCAGACATTGAGCGACATAGGGCAGAACACGGCCGTCGCCGACGCGGTGGACAACATCGCCTCCATCATGTCGTCCGAGCGCGACAACATCCTCAAGACTTTTTCGCCGTCCGGCTCGACGCTTGACCAGCGCGTGAAGGAAGACGGCTCGGCGACCAAGTTGATCTACGGCATGCGCCATTCGACGATCCACAGCTCGCTGGTCGCGGCCTGGAAGAACGCCAAGGTCAGCGACATCTACGTCGTCAACCAGGAAGGCCTGATCGTCTACTCCGTCACCAAGGGTCGCGAGTTCCTGCAGAGCGTCAGCGATCCGGGCAACGAGCCGCTCGCCAAGATCATCGAGGAAGCCGGCAAGAGCACCGAGACGAAGGATTTCGTCGAGGGCTTCCAGCCCTACAAGGCCGAAGACGGTGACGTGTCGGCGTTCATCGGCCGACCGCTTGAGATTCTCTACTGGGGCAAGCCCACCCGCAAGGGATTCGTGATCATCCGCGTCTCCAGCTCCAAGCTTGCGCAAGTCGTCGAACCGGAAGGCCTTGGCTCGACCGTCGACGCCGGCTTCCTGCTGACCGGCAACGGTGAGCTGCGCGCCGGCGCGGCGAGCTTCGCCAAGGACGGCAAGGCGCCCGCAGATCTCGCTGCGGCCGCCGGCCAGTCCTCATCCGGTTCGCTGCTTGCCTCCGACGACCAGGGTTCGTTCTTCTACTCCTATCTGCCGATCTCGCTTTTCGGTGAAAACGACATGCTTGTCGTCGGCCAGGAAGAGAGCAAGGTTCTGGCCGCCTCGACCAAGCTGGCGCAGTCGGCAATTGTCGCCACGCTTGCCGTGCTTGCCATCATGGGCCTCGTCGGTGCCTTTGTCGCAGCCCGCATGACGCGTCCGCTAACCAAGCTGGCGGAATTGATGAACCGCCTGAATGCCGGCGACAAGTCGATCGTCATCGAAGGCGTCGAGCGCAAGGACGAAATCGGCACCATGGCGCGCGCACTGGATTCCTTCCGCAACAGTGCACTCGAAAAGGACGCCATGGAGATCAGCGCCGCCGAGAAGAACCGCGAGATCGAAACGGAACGCGTCCAGCGCGAAGCCGAGAAGGCGCGCAGCGCCGCCGACCTCGAGGCGGCGGTCGCAGCTCTCGCCAGCGGGTTGAAGAACCTCGCCGGCGGCAGGCTCAGCCACCGGATCAACGTTCCCTTCGTCGCCAGCCTCGACCAGCTGCGTGTGGACTTCAACCTGTCCATGCAGCAACTGGAAGAGACGATCGGCGCCATCGGCGAAAGCGTCGACACGATCAGCGGCGGTTCGGCCAGCCTGAAGACGGCTTCCGAGAGCCTCTCGCAGCGTACCGAGCGGCAGGCAGCCGCTCTTGAGCAGACGGCGGCCGCGCTTGGCAGCATCACCGAGACGCTGAAGGAGACGCGCGGACGCTGCGAACATGCTGAAGCCGTGACCACGCAGACGACGCAGCAGGCGAGTGCTTCGGCCTCGATCGTCCGCGAAGCCATCTCGGCGATGGACAAGATCGAGAGTTCCTCGCAACAGATCCGCCAGATCATCGACGTGATCGACCAGATCGCCTTCCAGACCAACCTGCTGGCGCTCAACGCCGGGGTCGAGGCAGCACGTGCCGGTGATGCCGGCAAGGGCTTTGCCGTTGTCGCGCAGGAAGTCCGCGAACTCGCCCAACGTTCGGCAGCCGCCGCCAAGGACATCAACGCCCTGATCAACGGCTCCGCGACCGACGTCGAGAACGGTGTGGCGCTGGTGCTGAAGACGGGCGAAGGCCTGACCAAGATCGAAGAGGGCATCCAGGCGATCAGCGCCGAGATCAACGGTATCGTCATGGCGTCTCGTGATCAGTCCGAGCGTCTGGGCGAGATCAACTCCACCGTTGTCTCTCTCGACCAGGTCACGCAGCAGAATGCGGCGATGGTCGAGGAGACCACCGCATCGGCCCACAGCCTCGACAGCGAGAGCATCGTGCTGAGCCAGCGCATCAGCCACTTCCAGATCGGCGATGCACGGACACGCGCAGTCGGCCGGGCCGCCTGACAATTATGCCCCCGTGGCCTGGCCGCGGGGGCATTTCTCACCCCGGGGAACGCAGCAAATTCTTAAACCTATTGGTGCAATACTGCCGAGTATAGTTGTGAATTAACCCGGTCCCTGGTTGAATGGCAGACAGACGAGCACATTCCCTGCGCCGCATTGCGGTGAGATTGGTCAAGGCGCCCTACCTTCCCGGGCTGCTGCTCGTCGTCGCAATCTTCAGCGCACTTTTCTATGCCGACTTCGTCCGCAAGAAGTCGGCCGAGACCATGGCGCGAACGAAGGTTCATGAGGAACTGAACCTCATCCGCAGCAAGCTGGAAGGCAAGATCAACGGCAACATCCTGCTGGCACAGGGCCTCGCGGCGGCGGTCGCGACGGAACCCGACATGCCGGGGGAGAGCTTCGACAGGCTCGCCGGCCACCTCATGCAATCGGGCACGCAGATCAGAAGCATCGCGCTGGCACCCAACCTCGTCGTCAATCACGTCTACCCGCTGAAGGGTAATGAAAAGGCCCTGGGGCTAGACTACCGGAAGAACGACGACCAGCGCTCCGCCGTCTACAGGGCCCGTGACGAGAACAGGGTGACGCTCGCCGGTCCCGTCAACCTTGTGCAAGGCGGCCAGGGGCTGCTCGTGCGATATCCGGTCAATGTCACGGACCCGGATGGAAAAACGACGTTCTGGGGCGTTCTGTCCGCCGTCATCGATCTGGACAAGCTTTACCGGGAGAGCGGCCTCGACGCGGCTGCCAAGAACCTGCACATCACGGTCGGGGCCATCAACCACGACAACGGGTCGATCCGCTATTTCTACGGCAGCCGCGCCGAAGCGGGCCGGATGCCGACAGCGGCGGCAATCGATCTCGGCTATGAGCAATGGATCATGCTCGCCTCTCCGAAGGAGGGTTGGGATGTGTTGCCGGAGGGGACCGCAACCTTCCGCCTCACCCTGGCACTCGTCGGCCTGCTGATCATTCTGCCGCTCCTGTGGATCGGCCGCCTGATGCGCGAACGCCACGAGAATGTCCTGGCGTTGAGGAACCGCGAGGAGCAGCTCGAAGAGCTGTCCCAGAGGCTCGGGGTCGCCCTCGAAACCTCCCAGATCGGCGTCTGGGACTATGACGTCGACGAAGACATCCTCATCTGGGATGAGCGCATGCGCGACATCTACGGCATGTCGAGAGGCCAGGTGAACAACATCTATGAGGACTGGGAGCGATCCCTGCATCCCGAAGACCTGCCGATCGCGAAAGCCACTTTCGCGGAAACCATCGCCACCGGGCGTAAATACATCACCCAGTTCCGGATCATCACGGAAACGGGGGAAATCCGGCATATCCGCGCCTACGGTACGGCTTACCGGGACCGCCGGGGTCATTACAAGATCGTCGGAGTAAACTGGAACGTCACCGAGGATATCCGCCTCCAGGACGAGTTGAAGGCAGCCAAGAAGAAGGCGGATGAGCAGAACCGCGAGCTGGAAATCGCCCGCAAGCGGATGGAGTACAATTCACTGCACGATGCGCTGACCGGGCTGCCGAACCGGCGCTTCCTCGATCAGATTCTCGCCGAACGCGATGCCGGAGCGAAAGCGCCGGGCATGACCCTGCTGCATATCGACCTCGACCGGTTCAAGGACATCAACGATACGCTCGGGCACGGCGCCGGAGACCGTATTCTCAAGCACACTGCCGACACCCTGCTGGCCAATGTCGGCGTCACCGAATTCGTGGCACGCATCGGCGGCGACGAATTCGTCGTGATCACCGGCGGCAATGGCGGCCCGGAGGACAGCAGCCAGCTCGCCGAGAAACTGATCGAAGGCATCAGCCGGCCCGTCGACTACAACGGGCACGAATGCCGGGTCGGCGCCAGCATCGGCGTCGCGTCCCGCACCGATTTTTCGGAGAAGGCCGACGACCTGCTGATCAATGCGGACATCGCCCTCTACGAAGCCAAGCGCCGCGGCCGCAACCGGGTGGAATTCTTCTCCGATGAGCTTCGCGCGGTCGCCGTCTCGAACAAGCGCACGGCCGACGAAATCCTTCGCGGCCTGGAGCACGGAGAATTCATCCCGTATTTCCAGCCGCAGTTCGATGCGCGGACGCTCGAAATCGCCGGCGTCGAGGCGCTCGCCCGCTGGGAGCATCCGGAAAAGGGGATGCTGCCCCCTTCCGCCTTCCTGCCGATCGCCGAAGCGCTCAACAACGTCGCCCAGATCGACGCGAGCATCCTGCACCAGGCGCTGTTCCAGTATCACCGCTGGCAGGCGGCCGGACTTGCCATACCGCAGGTATCGGTCAACATCTCCGCCCAGCGTCTGCTGGACGACGGCCTGATCGAAAAGCTGCGCGAGATCGCTCCAGCGCCCGGCTCGCTGTCGTTCGAACTCCTGGAATCGATCTCGTTCGATGACGAGGACGATATGCTGCTGAGCCGGATCAAGGCCATCAAGGAGCTGGGGATCGCCATCGAGCTCGACGATTTCGGCACCGGCTATGCTTCGATCATCAGCCTCATCAACCTGTCGCCGCGCCGGCTCAAGATCGACCGGCAACTGATCAAGCCGGTGCTGTCCGGCGAGTCACAGAAGCAACTGGTGCGATCGATCATCGACATCGGCCGGTCACGGGGTATCGAAAGCGTCGCCGAAGGCATCGAGACGATGGAGCATGCCTCTCTGCTGCGCGACCTCGGCTGCGATCTCCTGCAGGGCTTCGCGCTGGCGCGGCCGATGAGTGCCGACCAGTTTCTGGCCTTCGCCAAGGCATACAAGCCGGCGACATCGCGGCGGCGAAGAAGCGCCTGAGAAAAGCCTTCCCTAGCGGACGGCGGACGGCCCGAAGCTCTCCAGCAGTCCGGTGTAGGGCTTCGATATCGGAAACGAATAGGCTCCACGCTTGGCCGTTCTGAGCCCGAGCGTCACCAGCGCTTCCGCCTGCTTGACGGCGGCACCGACACCATCGATGACCGGCAGCCCGTATTTCTCCTGAAGCTCGGCGGCCATCTCGGCCATGCCGGCGCAACCAAGCACGATCGCCTCGGACCTGTCCTCTTCGATGGAACGGCGGATCTCCGCCTCTAGGCGGGCGCGCGCACCGGACTGCGGATCTTCAAGCGAAAGCACCGGGATGTCGGCCGCCCTCACCCGCGCCCGGCCCGCCATGCCGTAGCGCTGGACGAGGTGTTCCAGAGGGTCGAGCGAGATCACCATGGTGGTGACGACGCCGATGCGGCGGGCGATGAAGGAGGCGGCGGCAAGGCCCGCCTCGCAGATGCCGATGACGGGGATGGCGGCCATGGCGCGAGCGGCATCGAGGCCGGTGTCGTCGAAGCAGGCGATGACGGCCGCATCCGCTCCGGCCTTCTCACCCGCCGCGATTTCCGCAAGCAGGCCCGGAACCGCGAACGCCTCGTCGTAGTAACCCTCGATCGAGACCGGGCCCATGGCCGAGGTCACAGCGGAGATCTGCGTGCCCGGGGCCGCGACGCGCACCGCCGCCGAAGCGATGGTCTCCGTCATGCTGGCGGTGGTGTTGGGGTTCACGACGAGGATGCGCATGGAAGGTCCGTCAGTTCGCCGACCCAGGTCGACGGTGCATTGCAGGGAAACAGTTGACCGGAGGTCACGCCCGCGCGCGCTTCCGCCCAAGATAGACGATCACCGCGAGCGTCGTACCGATGACCGCGAAGGAGAACAGCGTGGTCACGGTGCCGAGCGCATAGAGCACCGGCGTCGTCACATTGGTGGTCATGCCGTAGATTTCGAGCGGCAGTGTGTTGTAGCTGCCGGCCGTCAGCAGAGTGCGGGCAAACTCGTCATAGGAAAGCGAGAAGCCGAACAGGCCGACGCCGACGAGGCTCGGCGCGATCATCGGCAACAGCACGTTCGAGAAGGTCTGCCAGGGAGAGGCGCCGAGATCGCGGGCCGCTTCTTCGTAGGACGGCGAGAAGCGGTTGAAGACCGCAAACATGATGAGAACGCCGAAGGGCAGCGTCCAGGTGAGGTGCGCCCCGAAGGCCGAGGAATACCAGAACGGCTTGAAGCCGAATTGCTGGAACATCACGCCGATACCAAGGCTGACGATGATCGACGGCACCACGAGGCTGGCGATGGCGAGATAGAAGAGCGCGGTCGAGCCGACGAAACGCCTGCGGAAGGCAAGCCCCGCCAAAAGCGAGACGACGACCGTAACGGCCATGACCAAAAGGCCGAGGGTGACTGAGCGGGTGATCGAGCCGGCGAAGTCGCCGACGGCCTGCTTTTCAAACAGGTTGGCGAACCAGCGCACCGACCAGCTGTTCATCGGGAAGGTCAGGCCGCCGTTCGGACCCTGGAAGGACAGGATGAAGATCGCCGACATCGGCCCGTAGAGGAACAGGACGAAGATCGCGAAGAAGATGGCGAGGACATAGAAGCCGGTGCCGCGCTTTTCGTGGTGCATGGTTCAGAGCTCCTTCCTGATGTCGACGATCCGCAGGATGCCTGAGACGATGATCAGAACCGCAAGCAGCAGCACCACAGCATTGGCGGCGGCGGCCGGATATTGCAGGAGCGACATCTGGTTCTTCATCATCAGCGCGACCGATGCGCTCTGGCCGCCGGACATAACCTGCACGGTGGTGAAATCGGCCATCACCAGCGTGACGACGAAGATCGTGCCGATCGCCATGCCGGGCTTGGCCAGCGGAATGATGACGTTCCAGAGCGTCTGCCAGCCCGTCGCGCCGGCATCCTTGGCGGCCTCCACCAGCGAGCGGTCGATGCGCATCAGCGTGTTGAAGATCGGCGTGACCATGAACAACGTGTAGAGATGGACCATGGCGAGCACCACGGCGAAATCCGAGTAGAGCAGCCATTCGACCGGTGAGGAGACCAGTCCGGCCTTCAGCAGCCCCATGTTGACGAGGCCATTGCGCCCGAGCACCGGAATCCAGGAAATCATGCGGATAATGTTCGACGTCAGGAACGGAACGGTGCAGACGAGGAAGAGGATCGTCTGCATGGCCGCGCTTCTGACATGGAAGGCGAGGAAATAGGCGACCCAGAAGCCTATCACCAGCGTCAGCGCCCAGACGATCGCCGCATATTTCAGGGTGTTGAGGTAGGTCTTCCAGGTGACCCAGGAAAACAGCACATCCTCGTAATTGGTCCAGAGGAAATCGGGATAGATACCGGCGAAGTCGTAGTCCCAGAAGCTGACGGCAATGATCAGCACGATCGGCAGCAGGAAGAAGAAGCCGAGGATCAGCGTCAGCGGTGTGGCCTGGAGATAGGAGGCGGCGCTACCGGCCATTCGCGAGGCGAGGCTGGTCTTCACGCGCTTCATCGGCATCATGTCATCTGTGGCAGCGGTGCTCACGGGTGCCGTCTCCTATGACCGGGCTTTGGATGGCGCCCCTCCCCCGCAGATCGAGGGAGGGGCAGTCGTTATCAGGCTGCGATGAACTCGTTCCAGCGCTTGACCATGTAGCGGTCCTCGTCCATCACCGAGTTCCAGCAGGCGACGTGGCCCATGCGCTCCATGAACGAGCCGCCGTCGCGAACGGCACCGGCCTTCTCCATGACCTTGCCTTCCGGCGACAGGATATCGCCCTCGGCCGGCTTGCCTTCGATCCAGTAGCCCCATTCGTCGGCGGACATGTATTCCTTGGCGGTGTCCATGCAGGCCGAGTAATAGCCCTGACGGTTGAGGTAGCCACCGACCCAGCCGGACGTGTACCAGTTGATGTATTCGTAGGCTGCGTCGAGCTCGGCGCCGGAGAGGTGCGAGGCAAGGCCAAGACCGCCGCCCCACGAACGGTAGCCTTCCTTGAGCGGCTGGTACTTGCAGGCGATGCCCTTGGAGCGGACGGCGGCGACGGCCGGCGACCACATGGACTGGATCACGACTTCGCCGGAGGCCATCAGGTTGACGGACTCGTCGAAGGACTTCCAGAAGGCGCGGAACTGGCCGTCCTGCTTGGCCTTGATGAGGAAGTCGATCGTCTTGTCGATCTCTTCCTTGGTCATGTTGCCCTTGTCGGCATACTTGATGTTGCCCATGGCTTCCATGATCATGGCGGCATCCATGATGCCGATCGACGGAATGTTGAGGATCGAGGTCTTGCCCTTGAAGGCCGGATCCATGATGTCGGCCCAGGTGGTGATCTCGCGGCCGACGAGGTCCGGACGGATGCCGAGCGTATCGGCGTTGTAGATCGTCGGGACCATCGTGAACCAGCCGGTTTCGCCGGCAGCGAACGTCTTGTCGCCGGGCTTTTCGACGAAGCCGACGGTATGCGGCGCGGTGCCCTGGGCAATGACGCTGTCGGGCGTCAGCTTACCGGTTTTGAAGAGCGGCACGATCTTGTCATAGTATTTCAGCTTGGAGGTATCCATCGGCTGGATGGCGCCCGACGGGTAGACCTTCTTCAGGATCCAGTATTCGATGTCGGCGATGTCATAGCTGTCCGGCTGGGTGACCGTACGCTGCGCGGCGGCGTCGGAGTCGAGCGCGGTCATTTCGAGCGTGATTCCGAGGTCTTCCTTGCACTTCTCGGCGATGGCGTTGATGTTGGAAACGCCCGTGCCGATCTGGCGCAGCGTGATCGGGTTCTTCGCCCAGATGGTCGGGAAGCCGGTGATGACGCCGGTGCCGGCGGCAAGACCGGCCGCCGCGGCGCCCGTCTTGAGGATGTCGCGGCGCGTCAGCCCCTTCTTCTCTGTCTTCGTCTCGCTCATAGCTGTTCTCCTGGTGGTTTTGTTGACGGTCATTTATCGATCCGACCGAGGACGACCACATCCCCGGCATCCCAAGCGAGCGCCACGGCGTCTCCGACCTTGACCGGCCGGGCGAAAAACTCCGTGTCCCCCACAATCGCAGTGAAATCCGTGATCCCCGCACCGTCCGCGGTCAGCTTCACGGAGGAGCCGCGATATTCGACATTGGTGATCGTGCCGGAGAAGCCGAGACCCGGCGCCGTCGGCTCGCCGAGGCGCACGCGGTCCGTGCGCACGGCGATGTCGACGGGTTCACCGGGATCGCGCGGGCCGTCGATGGCCGTGAAGACGGCATCCTCGACCGCGACCGACAGGAAGTTGCCGTCATGGCCGGCCGCCTTGCCGGAGATCACGTTGTGGTCGCCCATGAAGCGGGCGACGAATGCGGTTGCCGGACGCTCGAAGACCGTGCGCGGCGCCGCGGCCTGCTCAATGCGGCCGTCGTTCATGACCACGATCAGGTCGGCCAGCGCCAGGGCCTCCTCCTGGCTGTGCGTGACATGAACGAAGGTGATGCCGAGCGAGGTCTGCAGCTTCTTCAGCTCGGCGCGCATGTGCACCTTCAGGAAGGGATCGAGTGCCGACAGCGGCTCGTCGAGGAGCAGCGCCTCCGGATCGGTGATCAGCGCGCGGGCAAGCGCCACGCGCTGCTGCTGGCCGCCCGAAAGCTGGGTGGGCTTGCGCGTCGCATAGCGCTCCATCTGCATGAGCTTGAGCATTTCCAGCGCCTTGGCACGCCGCTCCTCGCGGGCAACACCCTTCATCTTCAGGCTGAAGGCGACATTGTCGATGAGGTCGAGATGCGGGAAGAGCGCATAGGACTGGAACATCATCGCCGTGCCGCGGCGCGCCGGCGGCAGGTCGGACACGTTCTTGTTGCCGAGGATCACGTCGCCCTCGGTGATGCTCTCATGCCCGGCGACCATGCGCAGCGTCGTCGTCTTGCCGCACCCCGACGGGCCGAGCAGGCAGCAATAGGTGCCGGCCGGAATTTTGAGGTTGATGCCGTGGACGGCGGTCGTTGCGCCGTATTTTTTGACGACAGATACGATTTCGATTTCTGCAGCTTTGCTCATGCGGCGCCCCTTCGCTTGCCAAATGAGAAATGCATTTCGCGTGCCAGACTCAAGAAGCCTCTGATATCATGGAGGTTTCTGGCACACGCTGCCTGCTCACAAAATTGACAAATGTCGCATTGCACAAAATTTAACCTATTGTCTCCGATGCAATGTCAAAATTGTATGCAATCTGATGGCACTTTTTCAGACACTCGCCATTTGCATGAAAAGCGGTTCGGGATTAAATGAAGTCATCGAAATGCGGTGAATTCCTTCCATGACTGACGCAGCCTATTCCATCGACGCACCGGCAGAAGACCGGGCCCAGGCCATTCGCGACGCGCTTCGCGATGCGATCGTTGATCGCCGCCTGGTGCCCGGCACGAAGCTCTCCGAGGCGGAGGTGGGAACGCTGTTCGACGCGAGCCGCACGGTCGTGCGCTCGGCCCTGCAGATGCTGGCCTTCGAAGGCCTGGTCAAAACCGAGCGCAACCGCGGCGCGTTCATCTCCAATCCGACGCCGGAGGAAGCGCGGCAGGTCTTTGCATCGAGACGTCTGATCGAACCCGGCATCGCCACTGCCGCCGCCGAGCGGATCAAGGCCACCGACATCGCCCGCTTCCGCAAGCAGCTGGATGAGGAATCGCGCTTCATGAACGCCCGCGGGCCGCAGGCGCGGCGCGGAGAGATCAAGGCGTCCGGCGACTTTCACCTGATGCTGGCGGAAGTCGCAGGCAACCAGATCCTGCAGCGTTTCATGGACGAGCTCGTCGCCCGCTCCTCGCTGGTCATCGCGCTTTACGGACGCACCGGCATTTCGAGTTGCGGCCACAGCGAGCATACCGGCATTCTCGACTCCCTGGAAAAGGGCGATGCAAAGCGCGCCGCCGACCTGATGCTGCACCACATCGACCATATCGAGGCCGATCTCGACTACCGCATGCGTGAAGGCCTGGCGCTGAAGGATGCGCTGGACCTGTAGGCCGGACAGGCGTTCTGGGCGCTTGGGGAGGACCGGGCATGGCATGGAACCTGCGCAACTGGGCGCGCGCCATGAAGCGCGACGTCTCGGCGCTCTACCGCGCCAGCCGTGATCCGCGTGTCCCCTGGCACGCGAAGGCGCTGGCCGTCATCATAGTCGGCTATGCGCTGTCACCGATCGATCTCATTCCGGATTTCGTTCCCGTCATCGGCTATCTCGACGACATCATCCTGGTGCCGCTCGGCATATGGGCCGCGATCAAGCTCATTCCGCCGGAGATCATGGCGGAGCACCGCCGGCTGACATCCGCAGAGCGGCCGGCCAGCAAAGCGGCCGCAGCCGTCATCATCGCCATCTGGATCGCGGTCTTTGCGGTCGTCGCTGTCTGGCTCGCCCGGTGGCTGCGCCCTACTCCCTGACCTGCGACGAGATCCAGACGCGGAAGGCTTCGGCCAGCGGATTTTCGCGCTTTCCCTCCGGTACGACGACATAGTAGCTGTTTTCGGTCGTCAGCGGCTGCTCGAACAGGATCGCCAGCCGGCCATCGGCAAGCTCCTGTTCGATCAGGTAGCGCGGCAGGAGGGCGGCGCCGAGCCCGGCAATGGCCGCCTCGATCTGCATGGAAAACTGTCCGAAGCGATGACCGCTGAAGGCGCCGGCCGTTTCCAGCCCCTGTTCGTCGAACCACTCCGCCCAGAGCTTCGGTCGTGCAGTCAGGTGCAGGAGCGGAACATCGGCGAGGTCGGCGGACGTCAGTCCTGCCATGCGCGCTTTCAGCGCCGGACAGGCGACCGGCAAGATGACTTCGCGACACAGATAGTGGCAGACGGCCTTCGCCCAGACCGGCTGGCCGTAATGGATCGCCAGATCGAAGTTTTCTTCGTCGAAATCGAAAGGCTCGGAGCGAGAGGCGAGTTCGAGCGTCGTTCCCGGATGGCCTTCGAGAAAACCCGGCAGCCGCGGCGTCAGCCAACGGCTGGCAAATGTCGGTAGTGTGGCGATCGAAAGGTTTTGTTGGCCGGCGCGCGAGGCCATCGCCTTCAGCACCATGGCCTCCGTGCGATTGAGAAGATTGCGCACTTCCGGCAGCAGCGCATGCCCCTGCTCCGACAGGACGACACGCTGGCGCACACGCTCGAACAGGGTGAGACCGAGGCGGACCTCCAGTTCCTTGATCTGGCGGCTGACGGCGCTCTGTGTCAGGTTGAGTTCGCGCGCCGCCTGGGTGAAGCCGCCATGCCTGGCGGCGCATTCGAACGCCTGCAGCGTCGCCATGTCCGGCATCTGCCGTCTGTTGAGCTTCATGACCATAACGCATCACCTGAACTGCGAATTTTGCAATATTACCCCGATGAATTTCATTATAATGCTGAAACGGAATTAACTTACAAGCGACCCCATTCGCGATAGAGGTGCCCATGACCATTGCAGCTTCAAAAATCAACGTGCCCAAGGAAGCCGCCGCCCTGCTGGAAAAGCTGGGCGTCGATGCGGCGCTCTATACCGGCGGCAGCATGGCGTCGAATTCGCCGGTGACCGGCGAACAGATCGCTGCGCTTACCCCGCACACACCGGAAGCTGCTGCTGAAATCATCGCCAATGCCGACGCCGCGTTCCGCATCTGGCGCAACGTGCCGGCGCCGAAGCGCGGCGAACTGATCCGTCTGCTCGGCGAGGAATTGCGGGCCGCCAAGGCCGATCTCGGCCGGCTTGTGTCGATCGAGGCCGGCAAGATCGCCTCCGAAGGCCTCGGCGAGGTGCAGGAGATGATCGACATCTGCGATTTCGCCGTCGGCCTCTCCCGTCAGCTCTACGGCCTGACGATCGCCACCGAACGGCCGGGCCACCGGATGATGGAAACCTGGCATCCGCTGGGCGTCGTCGGCATCATCTCCGCTTTCAATTTCCCGGTCGCCGTCTGGTCGTGGAATGCGGCGCTGGCGCTCGTCTGCGGCAATGCGATCGTCTGGAAGCCGTCTGAAAAGACGCCGCTGACGGCACTTGCATCGCAGGCTATCCTCGAGCGCGCCATCGCCCGCTTCGGCGACGCGCCGGTAGGCTTGTCCTCCGTGCTGATCGGCGACCGCGCCATCGGCGAGGTTCTGGTCGACGACCGCAAGGTCGCGCTCGTCTCGGCGACCGGCTCGACCCGCATGGGCCGCGAAGTCGGACCTCGGCTCGCCAGGCGTTTCGCCCGCTCCATCCTCGAACTCGGCGGCAACAATGCCGGCATCGTCTGCCCGTCCGCCGACCTCGACATGGCCCTGCGTGCCATCGCCTTCGGCGCCATGGGCACGGCCGGCCAGCGCTGCACGACGCTGAGGCGCCTGTTCGTCCATGACAGCGTCTACGACGCGCTCGTGCCGCGGCTGAAGAAGGCCTATGAAAGCGTATCGGTTGGCAATCCGCTCGAGACGTCGGCCCTCGTCGGCCCGCTGGTCGACAAGGCCGCCTTCGACGCCATGCAGAAGGCGATCGACACGGCAAAGGCCGCGGGCGGCACGGTGACCGGCGGCCACCGCGTCGATGACGCCGGCAGCGCGCAGGCCTATTATGTGAAGCCAGCGCTCATCGAAATGCCGGCGCAGGTTTCGCCTGTCACCGAAGAAACCTTCGCGCCGATCCTCTACGTGATGAAATACAGCGATTTCGACGAGGCGCTTGCGCTTCACAACGACGTCGCGGCCGGCCTCTCCTCCTCGATCTTCACGCTCGACATGCAGGAGGCCGAGCGCTTCCTGTCGGCGGAAGGTTCCGACTGCGGCATCGCCAACGTCAATATCGGCACGTCGGGTGCGGAAATCGGCGGTGCGTTCGGCGGTGAAAAGGAGACCGGCGGCGGTCGCGAATCCGGTTCCGACGCCTGGAAGGCCTACATGCGCCGGGCAACCAACACGGTCAATTATTCCAAGGCCCTGCCGCTCGCACAGGGTGTGTCCTTCGACATCGATTGATCCTTAAAGGCCGGGGCGAACCTTCGCTCCGGCTCCCAACCTTTTCTGAACATGAAAACGGGGCCGCATGGCCCCGTTTTCATGTCAGGTCTTTGATCGCCACTATCCGGCGATGCGATGGGTCTTGCTTCGGTCTTCATAATACTGCCCGAACCGGTTCTGCAGAAACGCCTCAAGGCTGATTTCTTCCTGGCGGATGAAGCCGGCCTGGCGCGGCAGCTTGCCTTCGGACATCATGTCGAGCACGGCGCAGATGCTGGCAGCCGTGGTGATCTGGATGGCGCTCGTCATGCGACCCGCGACGACGCCGCTATAGACCTTGTTGGCATAGGTTTCCTGGACGAGGCGTCCGTCCTTGCGACCCGAGACGGTAACGAAGATGATCACGACATCCTGCGTCGTTGTCGGCAGCGCGTTTTCGAAGATATCCTTCAGCACCTCGCGGCGGTGGCGCAGGCCGAGATCGTTGAGCAATGCCTTCATGATCGCGGCATGGCCGGGATAGCGAATGGTCCGGTAGTTGAGGGTGCGGACCCTGCCCTTCAGCGTCTCGCAGAGCGTCCCGAGGCCGCCGGAAGTATTGAAGGCCTCATAGGTCACACCGTCGAGCGAGAATTCCTCGCGTTCTTCCAGCGCCGGCACTTCCGTCAGCACACCCTCGACGATCGCCTCACAGGGCTCGATATACTCGTTGATGACGCCGTCGGTGCTCCAGGTCAGATTGTAGTTCAGAGCATTCGACGGATATTGCGGCAGGGCGCCGACCCGCATGCGCACTGACTCCAGCGTATCGAAGCGGCTGGCAAGATCATGCGCGACGATCGAGATGAAGCCCGGTGCAAGCCCGCACTGGGGGATGAAGGCGGTCGTCGCGCCGGTCGCGATTTCCTTCACGCGGCGGGTGGAATCAACGTCCTCGGTCAGGTCGAGATAGTGAACGCCGGCGCTGGCCGCGGCTTCGGCGATGGCGACCGTCAGGTGGAAGGGGGCGGCGCTGAGGACGGCGAACTTGCCGGATAGCAAGGCTTCAAGGCTCGCGCGGTCGGCGATGTCGACGACCCTGGTCGAGACGGCAGGATGTGCTTCGATGGCGGCGAGCTGGTCTTCCGCACGATCCGCGACGACTACCCGATAATCGCCGCTATGGGCGAGCAGGCGGGCAATGGTCGAGCCGATCTTTCCGGCGCCGATGACGACGATATCCTTCATTGCGAATCCCCTTCTGGACATGTTTTCGTCAGCATGACGGAGATTTACGTCGATTTGCAGCTTCCAAAAGACATCATTGCCTTATAGAATTGAACATATAGGCGAAGAGATTGCGCAAAATGACGACAAGCGACAAGGACAGGGCCTTGCTGGATCTTCTGGGCGAAAACGCCCGGATGCCAGTGGCGACCATTGCCCGCCGGCTGGGCCTGTCGCGCACCACCGTCCAGGCGCGCATCGAGAAGCTGGAGCGCGACGGCGTTATCGCCGGCTACGGGGTGCGGCTGTCGTCCGCCTATGAAAGCGGGCTGGTGAAGGCCCATGTGCTGATCACGATCGCACCGAAATCACTTGGCCGGGTGACGGCTGACCTCTCCGCCATCGGCGAAGTCAAGGCGCTGCATTCTGTGAGCGGCAGTTTCGACCTGATCGCGATCGTCGCGTCCACCTCGATCGGCGCCCTTGATCACATCATCGATGCGATCGGTGAGATCGAGGGCGTTGAACGGACACTCTCCTCGATCATCTTGTCGACCAGGATCGATCGCTGAGGGCGTCAGTCCGAGCGCTTGGTAGAAGGATACGGCGTGCGGGTGCTCTCGACGGAATAGACGCCGTTGCTGCAGCGGTACACAAGCCGCGGCAGCGACCTGTTGTTCCGCAGCAGATTGCCGTCATCGTCGTCATAGCGATGGAAGCGGAACTGGCGTGTCGCCGTCTCGCACCTGAACTTCGCGCTCGTGTCGGTGCTGGTGCCGAAGGTCTCCACGCCAGGCAGATCCTTGTAGGGATACTGGCCCTTCAGCTTCGAAAAATCGAGCTCGGTGGCGGACGCCGGCGCGGCAGCGGCCAGCATGAATGCGCCGGAGATGGCAATGACGATCTTCAACATTCTTCCTCGGCCTCAAGCGGCGAACACACCCAATATAGGTCGCTCGAACAGCTACCGCAAAGGATCACTCAATAAAAACGGCGGTAGGCCGTCGGCTGGCCATAGAGCGGCTCGATGCGGGCGACCGCGTCGGACAGAGGCTCGCGGGTGACCTGCATCGTATGGCCGTTGGCATGCAGCAGGCTCTCGGCATCCTCCATGAAGCCGACATGGCCTTTCCAGAAGACGAGATCGCCGCGTCTCAAATCATTGCGGGTGATGGTCGTGCCGAAGGCGGCCTGCATGTCGCTGTCGCGCGGCGCATTGCGGCCGCTCATCTGCATCGAGAGTTGCACGAGGGCCGAGCAATCGATGCCCAGACCGCTGCGACCGCCCCAGAGATAGGGCGTCTGCAGGAAAAGACCGGCAATCGTCACCGGATCGTCGTCGAGACTGTCGCCGACCGGCCGGCAATGGAAGCCGATGACGGCGGTTCCGTCGGCAAGCAGGAGATAACGGGTGTTGCGGGTCTCGGTCTCTCCGACAACCGCAATCCGGCTTCCCATCGACAGTGTCGCCACGATCGGGAAGCGCAGGTCCGGGCCGGGATAGAGGAAGGTGCGCGGCACGCTGACCACATGCGTTGGCGCCGGCGCATCCTGTGCCACGGCCTCCACCGGAACATAGCCGACATAGCCGTCGACGGCCGACTGCACCCAAGCCCAGCCGTCGGCCCGGTCGAACACCGTCATCGCTTCGCCCATCAGGAACTGGGTATCGATCCCGACCGCAAGATCCGGCTTCGGGCGGACATCGACAACCGGCACAGTAATGATGCCCGCCTCGCCCTCGACATAGCGTTCCGCTTCAACCTCACCCTTCAGGCGGATGTCGGCAAGATCGGGCCGGAAGGCATGAAGACGTCGGTCGAGCATCGTGGTCTCCTGTCGTCAATCCAGTTTGCGGGCCTGATCGATGATCAGATCGCCGAGCTTTTCGAGATAGAGCGCGCCGGCGACGGTGCGCTTGATGATGACGTTGCGGCGGTCGCGTTCGTCACGCACCCGATCGATGAGCTTCATGGCGCCCATCGTATCGAGCGCCCTCGTGATGACCGGCTTGCTGACGTTCAGCGTCGCGGCCAGACCGCGCACCGTGTGCGGCGGTGGCACGAGGTAGACATGCAGAAGGATCGCCATCTGGCGGAGCGTCAGGTCCGGGTTTTCAAGCCGCACCTGCTCCAGGCTCACGCCATGCATGAGGCCCAGCGCCTGGCTGGCGGTCAATTCGACGGACACGGGGCTCTCCAGAACCGTTACGCTACCGTTCTATTTACCGCCAACCGGGCACATGGGACAAGGCCCCTCAGAGCCCTGCCTTCAGCACATGGTAAATGGCGCGGATCGCCTGCGCCTCGCCGCCCATGGGTGCGTGCGGCTTGTCGGCCTGCGACCAGGCGAAGATATCGAAATGCGCCCAGCGCGGCGTTTTGGTGACGAAGCGCTTGAGGAACAGTGCGGCGGTGATCGATCCCGCCATGCCGCCGGACGGCGCGTTGGTCAGATCGGCGATCCTGGCGTTCACCATCTGCTCGTAACCGGCAAATAGCGGCATGCGCCAGATCGGATCGAACACCTCGCCGCTTGCCTTGGCAAGCGAGGCGGCGAGAGCCTCGTCGTCGGTATAGAACGGCGGCACGTCCGGTCCGAGCGCGACGCGGGCAGCGCCCGTCAGCGTCGCCATGTCGATGATGAGATCGGGCTTTTCCTCGTCGGCATAGGCCAGCGCGTCGGCCAGGATCAGCCGGCCTTCCGCGTCGGTATTGTCGATCTGCACCGTCAGGCCCTTGCGGCTGGTGTAGATGTCGCTCGGCCGGAACGCATTGCCCGCTATGGAATTCTCGACTGCCGGCACCAGTACCCGCAGGTCGATGTCGAGGCCCGCATCCATGATCAGGAGCGCCAGGCCGAGAACGTTGGCGGCGCCGCCCATGTCCTTCTTCATCAGAAGCATGGAGGAGGCCGGCTTGATGTCGAGGCCGCCGGTGTCGAAGCAGACGCCCTTGCCGACCAGCGTCAGGCGCGGCGCGCCCTTGCGTCCCCAGCGCATGTCCAAGAGACGCGGCGCCGACGTGCTGGCGCGACCGACGGTATGGATCAGT
This sequence comes from Rhizobium sp. PAMB 3174, assembly GCF_052908375.1. Taxonomy (NCBI): domain Bacteria; kingdom Pseudomonadati; phylum Pseudomonadota; class Alphaproteobacteria; order Hyphomicrobiales; family Rhizobiaceae; genus Rhizobium; species Rhizobium sp. PAMB 3174. The sequence continues at coordinate 3,312,370 of NZ_CM128608.1, forward strand.
GGAAAATTCAGCTTGATGAGATCGTCGCCGCGGATGACCTCTGTTTCAGCACCATAGTGCCTGGCGAGAGCGAGGAACACGGACTCCAGCTCTTCCGGCCCCATGTCGTTTGTCGGCGTGTTGACCAGGTCGCGAACCAGGTAGACCGCCGCGAGCTGGCGGGCGATTTCCACCGCATCGGCGTCCTGCGGCATGGCCATGCGTGCCTTTTCCGAAGACGGGGCCTTGTAGAGATCGAAACTGTAAGCACCGAGGCCGAAGCCGAGGCACAGCCAGTCCACATTGATCGGCGCCGTTTCCAGGTGCCAGTTTCCGGCCGGTAGCGCCTTCGGCAGCTTGCCCGTCAGGAATGGCTGGGTTTCCGGCGCACTGCCGAGGCCGAACAGGGCACCACCGAGATGTCCGTCTTCACCCGGCACCGGCAGCGTCGCGCCGGCTTCGGCCTTGAAACCTGCCTTCCGGGCCCAGTCGAGTGCCACGGGATCGATCGATCCGGCCTCGATCTGGGCGGGCGTAACGGCGAAGATCGGCAGCGTCGCGCCGCCCTCTTCGAGATAGGGAGAACTGCGATTGATATGCTGAAAGGGAGCCATGAGTACCTTCGAAATGCTGGGAATCAAATGCGACGTTAACCGTCCATTAGGGTTAACAGAATATTGCTGGAGTGAGAATGACGCCGCATTCCGGTCACGGATTCGGCTCGGGCACGAAGAGACAGGGGCATAGTATGAGCATGCCGGCACAATTGGCTTCCGGAAAAAACCGCCTTCTCGTTGGCGTGTGTCTGGCGATCGCAACCCTCTCGGTGAGCGGCTGCGCGATGAAGCCGAGCCAGATGACCACCGGTTCCATCCCGAAATTCTCCAAGCCCATCGAGCAGATGGATTCGGCCGAACTCAATGCGGCTGCCAATCAGGCCGGCAGAGCCTATGACAAGGCACCGACCAACCCGCAGGTCGGCACGACCTATGCCAACCTCCTCCTGATGTCGGGCAAGAACGATCAGGCGCTCGCCGTCATGCAGCGCGTCGCGATCGCCAATCCCAAGAACCCCGTCGTTCTTGCCGCCTACGGCAAGACGCAGGCGGCTGCCGGCCAGTTCGACCAGGCGCTGTCCTCGATCCAGCGGGCGCAGACACCGGATCGCCCGGACTGGAAGCTCTTTTCCGCCGAGGGCGCCGTACTCGACCAACTCGGCCGGCCCGCGGAAGCGCGCGAACGCTATCGCAATGCGCTCGACATCGTGCCGAACGAGCCGTCGGTGCTCTCCAATCTCGGCATGTCCTATCTCCTGACCGGCGACCTGAAGACGGCCGAATCCTATTTGCGCACGGCGATCGCCCAGCCGACCGCCGACAGCCGCGTACGCCAGAACCTCGCACTTGTCGTCGGCCTTCAGGGCCGCTTCGACGAGGCGATCAACATTGCCCAGCGCGAACTGACAAAGGAACAGGCCGACGCCAACGTCGCCTACCTGAAGCAGATGCTGAACCAGCAAGGCACCTGGAAGAAGCTCGCGAAAAACGGGTGAACACCTTACTGAGGGCGTCATCAGGAAGAACCGTTCTGGTCGGCTAGACCTATCAGCAATCGTCGGTAAATTGGTGTTTGTTGTACTCAAGACCTTCAGAGGCGGTGATTGAGCAAACTCCTTACGACGTTTACAGAAACGCTGATGCGGACCCAATCGTTGGAACCGGAAGCGCTCCAGCGCTACCAGGACCGGCTGACCACAATGCTCGTGGCTCACGCCGCTCGCCAGGTCCCATTCTACCGCGACACGGGTAGGTTATCGTCAATATTTGACGATAAGACCGGAAATGTGGATCTCACGCGCTGGCACGAGGTCCCCATTCTAACGCGCGAAGAGGCACAAGAAGCCGGAGAACGACTTCGTGCGGAGTCAACGCCGCCAGAAGCCGGCAATGCAAATTTGATCCGAACATCTGGATCGACCGGTACACCGTTTATCTTTCTCCAATCCGCAGCGCTCTTCATTGCCTCCAAGAGCTGCACGCATCGGCACCTCAAATGGTTTGGATTGGACGAATCGTCGGCATTTGCCCAAATGCGTCACGGACGGCCACCAGCTCCAGATTCGGAAGACGGCGTCCGTTCCGAGCAATCTAACTTCCATTTATACGACGTTGCTCACCGTAGCGATGATCCGCTCGATTGGCTTCGTAAAACGGGAGTGAATAACCTAATCAGCTATCCAACATATGCTGGGTTTCTTGCCCGCAAGGCGGCAGCAGAGGACCGTCTCCCCTTACACTTGGAACATGTCTTCTGCTTTGGGGAAGTGCTCGACGATGATGTACGCGAGGATGTGACGAGGGCGTTCAATACTCAGGTTGTCGATCGCTATGCATCCGAAGAATGCGGGATGATTGCAGGTGAGTGCGTTGAAAACCGACTTCACATTCAAAGCGAAACGAACCGACTTGAGATCGTTGACCATGACGGCCAATCAATAACAGGGTCAGCGATCGGCAGAGTGATCGTCACATCATTATACAATTATGCGACGCCTCTTATCCGATACGATACTGGTGATTTCGGGACTCGAAATCCGACTGCCTGTAGATGTGGAATTAAGTTGCCCACCCTCGGAAAGATACTCGGTCGTTCCAGACAGATGTTTCATCTCCCTGATGGGCGAAGTATCTGGCCTGTGATCCCATTTTCACGACTCCAAGAGTTTGTCGAAATGCGTCAAATGCAGATTGCGCAAACGCGAACCGATCACCTGGAAGTGCGTTATGTGCCAAAAGGCGCCCACTACATTGATCAAGTTTCAGCTTCAGCGTTTGTGAAGAAATGCCTTGAGGACGACAAAGATCAAATTGCCGTCGACTTTAAGCCCGTCGCCCACATCCCCAGAAGCTCGTCAGGAAAGTTTTTCGACTTCATTTCCGAAGTCTAACATTAACGTCAATACAACTCGACAGACGTCTCACTGCTCACCGGCGTTTCACCCAGCGAATTCGATATTCCGAACAGGGTATCCGGTTCCCAGGTATTCGGGTCGTCTTCGCGATGACGCCGGATCAGGGACTTGTCGGACTGCCCGAAATAGGCCCTGACGCCGACCCAGGCGGACTGGTGGTCGCTCTCGCCGATGCGCCCTTCGGCGAATGCGGAGAACGCCGTACCGCTGCCGTTCTGGAATAGGACTTCAGTGCCGAGCGCCAACGCATGGTTGCCGCCCGTATAACGGTGACCGGCATAAACACTGATATTGTCGGTTGGATAATAGGCGAAATCGACCATGTCGAAGAAACGGGTGCCGTCATCATATGATATCAGCGTCGAGCCACTGGTGGAGCTATCACCATTGCTGAATTCGACGCCGGCCACGCCGCGGATGGTGAAGCGGCCGAGATAGGCCTCGCCTTCCGCGCCGATACGGCCGCCATTCAGACCGCCAGCGGCATCGTAATGCGAAAACGAACCATAGACGCCCGCGAGCCCGACGTCCGGATCTCGCCAGAAGGTGTGGTTGGCGATCGAGAAATAGGTGTTTCCATCATTGCTGAACACGCCGCCGTCGAATTGCGTGCCGAATGCATGGCCCACAGGGATCGATAGCTTACCGACAAGACCGAAGATGCCGTCGCTGTCGCCGCCCCCGCCAAGGACACTCAGGCTACCGTTGACACCGTCTACGGCAGGCTTTTGGACGGCTGGCGGCGCAAATGAAGACGGAGCATCTGCCGCAACAAAAACATCCGCAGCAAACGCCTCTGATCGGGCAGCAGCAAATGCAGCAATAAGAGCCAATGCTGTGCCGGCACGCAATAATTGACGATAACCCATACCCCTTACTCCCTTTCATCAAAGGTTATCAGGGAAAATACCGCCATTCTAGTTACAGCTGATAGGGTTTATTAAAGAACAATAAATTGTTGCGGCCGAACAACAGATCAATTTCACCGAATATGTACGGGAAATGATGGTTCTTCAGTTGAAAAATTTCAACCCAGTCCAATCAATGGAACTTGTCGGAAACCGAGATGCCGGCGGGGCCGAGGATGACGGCGATGAGGACCGGGAGGAAGAACAGGATCATCGGCACAGTCAGCTTTGGCGGCAGGGCGGCGGCCTTCTTTTCGGCCTCGTTCATGCGCTCGTCACGGCCTTCCTGAGCCAGGACGCGAAGCGCCTGGGCGATCGGCGTGCCGTAGCGCTCCGCCTGGATCAGCGCCTGGGTGGCGCCACGGACACCCGGAAGCTGCGTGCGGTTGGCGAGATTCTCCAGCGCCTGGCGACGATCCTGCAGGAAGGAAAGCTCGGCCGTCGTCAGAACCATTTCTTCTGCAAGTTCCGGCGACTGCTCGGCGACTTCCTCGGCGACGCGGCGCATCGCCATTTCCATCGAGATACCGGATTCCACGCAGATCAGCAGGAGGTCGAGGGCGTCCGGCCAAGCAAGGCGGATGGACTTCTGCCGTTTGCCCATGCGGTTGCTGATATAGAGGTTCGGCGCATAGAAACCGGCATAGGCAACGAAGATCGTCACCAGAAAGCGCATGGCGAACGGTTTGTCCGGCAGGTTGCCGAGGCCGAAAACCCATCCGAGCGCGAGCAGGAAGAAGACGAACGGCAGAACGAACCGGGCCACCAGAAATGTGTTCAAGGCGTTCTGCGAACGATAGCCGGCAGCGCGAAGCTTGTTCATCGTGTTTTCGTCGACAAGCGCTTCCCTGAGGTTGAACTTCTCGACGATGCTGCGAACCGACTTGTTGTTCTCGGCACGGATCGACACGCGCCGGCCCTGCGATGATGCCTCCTGGCTCATGCGCGCCCGTTCGCGCGCCCTGATCTGGTCGCGCTCGGTGGAGACAGCTTTCATGCGCTTCTCGAGATCACCCTTTTCGAAATAGGGCATGACGAGCGAATAAAAGGTGCCGAACACGGTGATGGCGACCAGCAGGGCCACCAGGGTTGCGGGATCGGTAAGCCTGGATGCGAGGTCAGCCGTCATTGCTCCAGGTCCCTATATCTCGAAGTTGATCATGTTGCGCATGACGAAGATCCCGATGCTCATCCAGATGCCGCTCCCCAGCAGGATCATGTGCCCGCGGGGATCGGTGACGAGGACCGAGATGTAGCCGGGGGACGTCAGATAGACGAGCGTCGCCACGGCAAACGGCAAGATGCCGATGATCACGGCAGAGGCCTTGGCTTCCATGGACAGCGCATTGACCTTGGCCTTCATCTTCTTTCGTTCGCGCAGAACCTTCGACAGATTGGCCAGCGCCTCGGAGAGGTTACCGCCGGCCTGGGACTGGATGGCGATGACGATCGCGAAGAAGTTTACTTCCTGCAGCGGCATGGTGTTACCCATGCGCGCGCAGGCTTCCGGGATATTCATGCCGACCTGCTGCGCTTCGATGACGCGACGGAATTCGGTCTTGACCGGCTCCTGGCCTTCGACGGCAATCAGGCGAAGCGCATCGTTCAATGGCAGGCCGGAGCGAATGGAGCGCACCATGATGTCGAGCGCGGACGGAAACTCGTTCAGGAACTTCTTCTGGCGGCGCTTGATCAGAAAGCCGACAAACCAGCGTGGAACGCCCGCCCCGATCACGAAGGCGGCCCCGAGAACAACGAAAATGGGCAAGCCAGCCAGAAAGCCGGCAAAGAAAACGAAGGCCGCGGCGGCGGCGCTATAGGTGTAGAACTGCTTCAGCGAAATCGGAATCGATGCCTGCTTGAGCTTTGCCTCGATGCTGAGCGACTTCTTGCTCTTTTCCTGCTGCTTCTTTTCCATCTCCTTCAGCGTGTCCTGGACGGACTTGCGCCTCTTGGACATTTCCTGAACGCGATCCCGCGCCGCCTTGACCTTCGCTCCGTCGGTTTCGGCGGACTTGATCTTGCTGACCCGGGATTCCGTCTTTTTCTGCTTTTCGATCGAGCCGAACAAAATGCCGTAGGATACCGCGCCGGCGGCGATGGCCGACAGGACAATGATGGCAATCAGATTGATATCAATCCCGAACATCGGCGTTCCAACTTGCGTTCATCACTGCGCCATGGCGTCAAGCGCTGCGGCCAGACGTCGCTCTTCATTGTAGTAGCGTGCACGATCCCAGAAATTCGGCTTGCCGATGCCCGTCGACTTGTGCCGGCCGATGATGCGTCCGTTCGCGTCTTCGCCTTCCATGTCGTAGATCATCAGGTCCTGGGTCACGATGACGTCGCCTTCCATGCCCACGACTTCGGTGATGTGCGTGATGCGGCGCGAACCGTCGCGCAGGCGCGCCGCCTGGATGATGACATCGACCGAGCCTGAAATGATTTCGCGGACGGTTTTCGCCGGCAGGCTGAAGCCACCCATGGCGATCATGGATTCCATACGGCTGAGGCATTCGCGCGGAGTGTTGGCGTGGATCGTCCCCATGGAGCCGTCATGGCCGGTGTTCATCGCCTGCAAGAGGTCGAACACCTCCGGGCCACGGACTTCGCCGACGATGATGCGTTCGGGACGCATACGCAGGCAGTTCTTGACCAGATCGCGCATGGTGATCTCGCCTTCGCCTTCGATGTTCGGCGGGCGGGTTTCGAGCCGGACGACGTGCGGCTGCTGCAGCTGCAGTTCCGCGGTATCCTCGCAGGTGATGACGCGCTCATCAGTGTCGATGTAAGCCGTCAGGCAGTTCAGCAGCGTGGTCTTGCCCGAGCCCGTACCGCCGGAAATGACGACGTTGCATCGCACGCGACCGATGATCTGGAGCAGTACGGCCCCTTCCTGGGTGATCGCGCCGAACTTCACCAGCTGATCGAGGTTGAGCTTGTCCTTCTTGAACTTTCGGATCGTGAGTGCCGGGCCATCGATCGCCAGTGGCGGCGCAATGACGTTGACACGCGAACCGTCTGGCAGACGTGCGTCGCAGATCGGGCTCGATTCATCGACGCGACGGCCGACCTGGCTGACGATGCGCTGGCAGACGGACAGAAGCTGCGCATTGTCGCGGAAACGGATTTCCGACTCGATCGTCTTGCCGCCGACTTCGATGAAAGTCTGGCCGGCGCCGTTGACCATGATGTCGGCGATGTCGTCACGCGCCAGGAGCGGCTCCAGAGGACCGTAACCCAAGACGTCGTTGCAGATATCCTCGAGCAGCTCTTCCTGCTCGGAAATGGACATCGCGAAATTCTTGATGGTGATGATATCGTTGACGATATCGCGGATTTCCTCGCGCGCGCTCTCGCTGTCAAGCTTGGCAAGCTGCGACAGATCGATGGTGTCGATCAGCGCAGAAAAGACCTGCGACTTGGTATCGTAGTAGTCCTCGTTGCGGGCAGTCTTCTTGCGCTGCAGAGGCGGCGGCGCAATCTTGCCACGCTCCGGAATGGGGCCCGCGTCGAGCACGCCCGGCCTTGCCGGTGCGGGTGCAGGATTTTCGGCAGCCGGCGGCGCAGGTGCGGCGGCAGAAGACGGTGGCGCGACGGGTTCGGAGACCGCGACCTTTTCGGGGACGGCCGGTCGGGCGATCGTACCGATGCCAGTACCCGCCTTGCCAAATCCCTCATTTCCGCGCTTGCCAAACATCATTGAATCCTGTCGCTGTTCTTCTCAACCGTCTATTTTCTGCCGAGCATTCCCAGAACCTTGCCGAGACCGCCGCGCTTTTCCTTCTTCATCGTCGCCCGGCCGGTCACCAGATGGGCAAGCTGCGAGAAGGTTTCCGCGACCGGTGACTTGCCGTCAATTTCTGAGATCATCCGGCCACTGTTGGCCGCATCGCCGAATAGCTGGACGTTGAGCGGGATGATGGCCGCCGCCTCCATCTCCAGCGGCTCGCAGAAGTCGGCAGGCGCGATTTCCGGCCGTTTGACCATTCCGACCTGGTTGAGGATCAGATGCGGTGCCTTGTCGTGCGGCCGCAATTTTTTCAGGGCATCCAGCAGGTTCTTGGTGTTGCGCAGATTGGCGAGATCGGGCATCGCCGTGATCACCACTTCGTCGGCGGACGAGAGCACCGAACGCGCCCAATCCGTCCAGACATGCGGCACATCCAACACGGTTACCGGCGCCGTGCGCTGGAGGATCTCCAGCAGAGGCAGGAAGGCATCTCCGGAAAAGTCATAGGCACGATCAAGCAGCGATGGCGCCGCCAGCAGCGACAGCTTGTCGGAGCACTTGTTCAGCAGACGATCGAGAAAGACCTCGTCCAATCTCTCCGGCGTGAAGACCGCCTCGGCAATCCCCTGCGCCGGATCCTGGTCGAAATCGATGTTGGCCGTACCGTAAGGCAGGTCGAGATCGGCAAGAACAGTTTCGCTGTCGAACAGATGCGAGATCATGAATGCGCAATTGTGCGCGATCGTGGAGGAACCAACGCCGCCCTTGGCACCGATGAAGGCAATGCTCCGACCGAGCGGTTCCGACTGCGGATCGACGAAGATTCCCGACACCGTTCTCATGACGTCGGCCATCGCCACAGGGGCGACCAGATATTCGGAGAGGCCGTTGCGGATCAGTTCACGATAGAGATTGATGTCGTTGTGGTGGCCAATCACGATGACCTTGGTCGTCGGATCGCAGACCTCAGCAAGCGGGCTCAGCTCTTCGAGAAGGTTCTGCGGGCTGGCAGTCGTCTCGAGAATGATCAGATTGGGCGTCGGAATCTGGGAAAACATCCGGGCCGCAGCGGCAATGCCGCCGCCGTTGATCCGCAGGCTGACCTTCGACATCCGCCGATCCTCGGCCATCCGGTCCATGACCCGGCTGACGGCATCGGTTTCGCAAAAAGCATGAATGGAGATGCGCGGCAGAGGACGGATCTGCTCCATATCGCCGAGGATGCCGTGATCGAACTCACCGCCGTCATCGGGTCCCGCCGATCCAATTTCGTAGTCAATCGCGTTCATCGTCTTTCCTGACTTTCAATCCAATGCCAGATCATTCGGAGGCGGTGCTGGACCCATCACGATAATTGTCTATGACGGTGCTCCTGCGGTCCGCGTCGATCGGCGTCATTCCACGCGGTGCGACGAGGTCCATGGGATTGGCAATCTGTGCGGCAAGGTTGTTCTGGCTGGCGCAACCGAAGTTGTACCAATTCTTGTTCGCCATGGAGTCTGCCATGAGATCCTTCGGCCATTGCCCGCAGGTGTTCGTCACCGCGGTCACTGCCGAGTAGCTCAGATGAATAGGTGCTGCGCCTTCGTAGGAACCGGCGTCGTAAACCGTCGTGACGATCTGCGGCGCACTTACTCCAGCCGTCACCAATTGCCGGCGGATGTCCTTCGACAAATGAGACGCGGTCGCGCTGTTGATCGCGCCCTGCGGCAGGGCGACCTGGATCGTGCCACCGCCACTGGCGATGAAATTGGCCGCGAATCCCTTCAATACGTCCCTGGAACCGATCGGAAGCGCCTTGTCACCGGTGCCGACTGCCAAGTCGAGCGTATGCGGGACGTCGGCAAGAACAATCGGATGGCGGGTGCGGTAGTCGTCCGGGATCGAGCCTGTCTGGATGCGGTCTCCCATGGAGCCGCAGGAGGTCACAAATCCGGCGATCGCCATCATCGAGCTGGCGACAAAAAGGCGCGAAAAGCGATAGGCGGATGGCTTGTAAACCATGGTTGCAGCCTCTGCGTCCTGGCGGGTTTTTCTGGAATTTTTCGTCATTGCCGTTCTCCGCCTACTTGTAGATGAAGCCGACGGTGCCGTGGAACTGGCCCGGTTGAACGGTGTCCTCCTCGCGCCCGTAAACCTTGTTGATGCGATTGAGGAAGAACGTCGCCTGGTCGCTTGCCGGATTGAAGTTGTCATCCGGCTTGGCAAGATTGTTGCGCGCCACCGGGCGAACCAGATACGGCGTCGCGATGATGACGAGTTCTGTCTCGTTGCGCGTAAAATCCTTGCTGCGGAACAGTGTGCCAAGGATAGGAATGCGCGCCAGTCCCGGCAGTCCCGACATCGCCTGGCGAATATCGTCGCGCACCAGACCGGCAATCACGATGGACCCGCCGGACGGCAATTCGACAGTGGTGGATGCCTCGCGCTTGCGGATGCCCTGATAGGTGACGCCCGGAGTCGAGAGCGTCGAGCCAGTAACGTAGGAATCCTCGAAAGTCGGCTCGGAAACGTTCGTCTCGATCTTGAGACTGATTCTGCCCGGAGACAGAACGACGGGCGTGAAGTTGAGCTCGATGCCATATTCCGTCGTCGTGACCTCGCGCGTCACCTTGCCGTCTTCGTCGATGTCCTGGCTGGAAGCAAGACGGAACTCGCCACCCACATAGAATTTGGCGTCCTCGCCCGAGATCGCCGTAAGGCTCGGTTCGGCAAGTGTCCGCATGACACCGGCGCGCTCCATGGCATTGATATATGCGCTGACATCCATGCCCGCAATCGATCCGGACAAGGTGGCGTTCGCGGTCGAGTTGACGGACGAACCAAGGTTGGTCGGGTTCATATATTGGATCGCGGCATTCGCTCCGCTCAATGAGCCGGAGAAGCCGAGCTGTTTCATGACAGAACGGGTGACTTCGGCAACAGTGACCTTCAGTGTCACCTGATCCTCGCCCTCGATCTTCAACAGATTGACGATCTGCGACGTCTGACGGTCTTCCTCGTAGATCGCAACATCTCCGCCTTGGGCGCTGCTTGCAGCCGACGAACTGCGGGTCGTCGCCTCACCGCCCTTGAGGAAGGCTTGGGCGAGCTTTTGAGCCTGCAGCGCATCCTGCGGCGTCCGGACTGTCCCCGTCAGAACAATGTTGTCCGATACGATCTCGATCTTGATGTCGGAGTCGGGAATGAAGCGCGACAGGTTCTGCTCCAGCCCGCTGATGTCACGCTCGATCTCGATCTCAAGTGTCACGATCTCCTGGCCGTTGGGGCCGAAGATGAAGACATTGGTCTGCCCGACCGTCTTGCCGAAGAGATAGATCCGGCGTGACGTCCGCGTCACCGCGTCGGCCATTTCAGGATCGGACACGAGAATATCGTGGGCATCCGTCGGCAGATCGATGACAACGGCCTTGTTCAGGCCGAGCTTGACGCGCTGCGATGCGCCCGCCCCAAAACGTGCGATCTTGATCACGCTCGAAGCCGCATGCGCAGCTTCCGGGACCAGAAGAACGGTGGATACCCCGGCTGTCAGGCCGGAGAAGGTCAAGGATAGCGATACACCGCCGGCAAGGAGTGCATGGACCGTCTTCTTTAAAATTCTCATGGTCCCCACTCCCTTATTGCGACTGAGCAGCATTGATGCTGCTGGTTGCCAGCTCACCGGACTTGATCACGGTGATGCTGTCGGCTCCGGTCCCGGAATTCAGAATGCCCTTGGGGATCGTTGTGTCCTCTTCGCCGGCGTCCGCTACAGAGCGCAATGCCAGCGTCAGCCGGTCGGCCATCTGCTGCGCCACGGCGATCACCTTCGCCTGATCGGGCGTCAGCTCAAGCGTCGCGGTGGAACCGACGACTGCCTTCGATCCATCCTTCTCCTCCTGGATCTGCTGGTCGATCGCCAGGACCCGAACGTTGCTCAGGATCGTCCTCGTCTGAAAGTTTCGGTTATCATCGCGACGGACCATGATGACGTCGACCCGGTCATTCGGGAGGATGAAGCCGCCGGCGCCCGTCGACACGGTGATATCCGTCGAGATGGCGCGCTTGCCGGCCGGCAGCAGCGAAGACAGGATTCGGCTCGAGGAGTCGGCTATCTTTTCCGGCCGGATCGGCTCGCCAGCAAACAGGGGAAGCCGCACGACCGAGCCTGCCATGGCGGTGACGGCATCCGGGCTCTTTGCCTTGGTGATCAGCCCGTCGGCCACACTTCCCTTCGGCCAGGCAATCCATTCGACATTTTCCGGATTGAGGCGACTTCCGACCGGCAGGTTCTCCTTCGTGACGAGAACATCCACCGTCGGCTCCTTCTCGACGAGAGCTTCAGTCTGCTGCACCACAACCTGCGGGCGGCTCACCATGTTGACCACTAGAAGTCCCGCCAGGCCTGCGGCAACGACAGCAACTGTCAGAATAATGATGCGGGCAGGTTTCATGATCGTCCCTTGAGGAATCGCGACTTGATTTCCCCCAAGGATGATCAGCAAAAGGTGTAATTATAGTTAATGAGATGCGTACAGGCTTGGTTAATGTAAGCTTACTGCTGGAGATTTCGGCGGAGCTGGCCGGTCAATGCGCCTGAATGACAAGGGCCATCAAAGGCGAGGACGGATAGGCAAGAAACCCTCCTATTCCAATTGCGATACCATAGGGAATCTTTTTCGCATGCAGGATAGAAGCGGGCAGATTAAGGCCCATCGCCATGATGGCATTTGCCTTGCTTCGCAAAACGAGGATCATGAGCGTCACCGCACCGCCAACATAGCAGACGTATATCAGGAACTCCATGAGTGAAGGCGTAAAGCCGAACCAGACGGCAGCTGCGGCCAGCAATTTCGCATCCCCACCACCCATGACGTTGAAGGCAAAGAGAGCAAAGCAGACAGTGAGAACCAGAAGGCCTGCAACCGCGTGCATTCCCATCTCCTGCCAAGACAGGCCAACAAATGGCGCGACAAGAAAGAATGTTATCAAGAGGATCGCCGAAACCCTGTTTGGGATTGTCATGGTAAAGAAGTCGGTGAATGCTGCTAAAGCCAAGCATATCGGGAACACAACGAAAAGGGCAGCCGCAATCATCTCTTTTACCTCTATTATGACATCTGAAGCCTAGCGTGTAACCGCTAATAATTTAGAATTTAGACAGCGAAATAAAAGCATTTTTCCTACACGAAGACCGCCCTCATCTCTGAGAGCGGTCTATCGGGATCTCGGATTGCAACGGCGGTTGCGATGGTCGCTTCCGCCGCTTCTCCAAATCAACCCGAATAATTCAGCTTGCCAGCGATGTTGGTGAACTGGTTGCTCAGGCTGCTACCCAGCGTCGTCGCACCGGTGATGATTGCGACAGAGATGAGAGCTGCGATAAGACCGTATTCGATGGCGGTCGCACCGGACTCGTCCTTCATAAAGCGTGCAAAAAGCTTGGTCATGGTGATCTCCTTAGTCCACTTGTTCAGCACTTCCGCCAACTGTTGCCGTTGTTCGGATGAGCAAACACTAGCCAAGCCCTGTTGCAATCGACTTAAAAAAAGTAGTTACCAGTCCGTAAATATCGACACATCATTCCTATGGTAAACAAGTTGCGAACGGCTTTACTGCATTTCTAAATGATCCATGACGGTTTCCGGACACCTTGGCTACCCGCGCGAAGAGCGAACTTGGCGAACCGCAATTATCGGCAATGGTCACTCCAATATTTGCGCTTAGCTCGGCTATTTCGCTCCGCCTTTGCGCCGAATCGAGGCATTTAACGATTCATTCACCATTCCGCGCCATTGTCCCGTTAGTATTTCCGTCATCCGAAGCTCGTCATCTTTCGAGGATCGTGCCGTCATGCGTGGCCATCTCATCAAGTCCTGCCTTGTCCTGGCCTTTGCCGTGTGCGGGATGAAGCCGGCCTTTTCCAACGACAGCAATGGCATGCTGACGGTCTACATGAACCAGGCTCGGGTGCTTAAGCTCGATCGTCCGGTCAGCAAGGTCATCGTCGGCAATTCCGATGTCGCAGACGCCACGGTCGCCGATTCCCAGACGATCGTGTTGACAGGCCACGCGTTCGGTACGACGAACCTGGTTCTGCTCGATGCGGACGGCAATGCCATTTTCGACGAACGCATCCTCGTCGCCATCGACGAAGACGATACAGTCCGGGTCTTCCGCCAGACAGAACGCACCGTCCTGTCCTGCACGCCGAACTGCGAAGTCCACGCCGAGACCGGCACGTCCAAGTAACAGCTGGTGGCCGGTGGGGATGTCGCATGTCCCCACTTTCCTTATCTGCCGGAATTGCTTTATTGAGGGTTGGCATCAGCCATCGTCTCTCCCAACAGGCATGAGATGACTGGACGGAGCGATATCGATGCGCCCGAATATCCCGTTGAGGCAGAGCCTGTGACGGACTTCCGTGGCAGGCGAGGACACAATGGCACGAGCATTCCTTTACGTTCTGGATTCCTTCGGCGTGGGCGGGGCGCCTGATGCACGCGCCTATGGAGATTCAGGAGCGAACACGCTTGGCCATATTGCCGAAGCCTGTGCCGGCGGCGCGGCCGACCGGGCGGGCCTGAGAAGCGGGCCGCTACGCCTGCCCAACCTTTCCGCGCTTGGACTGATGCACATTGCAGAGATGGCGTGCGGCCGCTTTCCGGCCGGCATGGAGATCCCTGACAGGGTATTTGGCCTCTTTGGCGCAGCGAACGAGGTTTCGCGCGGCAAGGACACGCCGTCGGGCCATTGGGAGATTGCCGGCCTGCCGGTCAATTTCGACTGGGGCTATTTTGCCGACAGGGAGCAGTCATTCCCCGCCGAGCTTCTGGACGGGATCTGTCGGCATGCCGACCTGCCGGGCGTCCTCGGCAACTGCCACGCATCCGGCACCGATATCATCGCCCGGCTCGGCAAGGAGCATATCCGCACCGGCAGGCCCATCGTCTATACATCGACGGACTCGGTCTTCCAGATTGCCGCCCATGAAGTGCATTTCGGGCTGGATCGCCTGTACCAGCTCTCGCAGATCGTCCGCCAGCTGCTTGATCCGCTGAACATCGGCCGGGTGATCGCCCGTCCGTTCATCGGCGAGGATGCGTCGACCTTCACCCGCACCGGCAACCGCCGTGACTTTTCCGTACCCCCGCCGGAGCCGACGCTGCTCGACCGCGCCGCGCAATCCGGCCGGGAGGTGATCGCCGTCGGCAAGGTGAGCGACATCTTCGCCGCGCGCGGCGTGACCGCCAAGATCAAGGCCGACGGCAATGCGGCTCTGATGTCGGCCAGTCTCGACCTGATGGAAAACGCGCCGGACAACAGCCTCACCTTCACCAACTTCGTCGACTTCGACATGCTTTACGGCCATCGTCGCGACGTGGCGGGTTATGCCGCCGCCCTGGAAGCCTTCGACCGGCAGATGCCGGACGTTTTCCGCCGGCTGCGACCCGGCGATCTCATCGTGCTGACGGCAGATCACGGCTGCGACCCCACCTGGCGCGGAACGGATCACACGCGAGAACGCGTTCCGGTCATCGCGTTCGGGCCGAACATCCAGACGCGGTCGATCGGCATTCGCGGCACCTATGCCGACATCGGCGAAACCATCGCGCGCCACCTCGGCCTGCCCGCCGGACGCTACGGGCGCAGCTTTCTCTGAAGCCGGCAGCTGCTTTGCCTAAAGAAACGGGGCAAAACGCCGTCTCGTCTCTTGCGGCCTGCGCAGATTCCGTGGAAAAAAGTCCGTACATAACCAGAAAAGAAGGCCTACCCATGGACGGCGTCACCGTTATCGATCACCCGCTCGTGCAGCACAAGCTCACCATCATGCGCCGCAAGGAAACCTCGACGGCCAGCTTCCGCCGGTTGCTCCGGGAGATCTCGACGCTGCTCTGTTACGAGGTGACGCGTGATCTGGACTTGACGATGGAGACGATCGAGACACCGATGACCGAAATGCAGGCGCCGGTGCTGGAAGGCAAGAAGCTGGTGTTCGCCTCCATCCTGCGCGCCGGCAACGGCCTTCTGGAAGGCATGCTGGAGCTGGTCCCCTCCGCGCGCGTCTCGCACATCGGCGTCTATCGCGACCACGAAACGCTGAAGCCGGTCGAATATTATTTCAAGGCGCCCGAGGATATCGCGTCGCGCCTGATCATCGTCGTCGACCCGATGCTGGCGACCGGCAATTCCTCGATTGCCGCGGTCGACAAGCTGAAGGAGCGCGGTGCGAAGAACATCCGCTTCCTGTGTCTGCTGGCCGCACCGGAAGGCGTGAAGAACTTCACCGAGGCACATCCGGACGTGCCGGTCTACACCGCCTCGATCGACAGCCATCTGAATGAAAAAGGCTATATCGTTCCGGGTCTTGGCGATGCGGGCGATCGGATGTACGGGACCAAATAGTTTAACTTTCCTTAACCAGGACGCATGGAAACGGGGCCGGTTCGGCTCCGTTTGCGTCTGCGTTAACCATTCGTCAGACGCTCATCCATAACGATCGGTCCGGTTTTGCAAACAAGGGTCCGACATGATCGTCCGCAGCATCGTTATTGCCGCAGTTGCCGGCGTCTCGGCTATTCTGGTCCCGTCCCTGATGCCGTCTTTCACGCGCCAGAGCGAGCCGGTGCAGCCAAAGCAGACGATTATGACCGACACGGCAAAGGCGGAGCCAGCCTCTTATGGACACAGCGGACGGACGGAGATACCCGTCGGACGGAACGGGCATTTCTATGCCCGGGTGATCATTAACGGGCGGCCCCTCGATGGCCTGATCGACACCGGCGCAAGCACTGTGGCCATCAACGAGACAACCGCGCGACGCATCGGCATTGCCGGCAGCGATATCGACTACAAGTACACGGTCGGCACCGCCAACGGGAAGGCACGCGCGGCAAGTGTCGTGCTGAAGGACGTCCAGATCGGCAATGTCCGGGTGCGCGATGTCGAAGCCGTGGTGCTGGAGGACAAGGCACTGTCCGGTATGCTCGTCGGCATGAGCTTCATGAAGAAGCTGCAGTCCTATGCCGTCAAGGACGGTGTCCTGCAGCTCGTCCAGTAAGTCAGACCAGACCGGCGATGACCGGCCGCTCGTCGGGTCTTTCCGCCGATATCCGATAGCATTCAGACAGTTCTGCACGCGCTGCCTCAGCCTCTGAAGCGTTGCGGGCATGGACGAACGCTATGGGATCGCCTCGCCTCACTTGGGTACCGAGCGGCACGAGCCGGCTGAAGCCGACAGCGTGGTCGATGGCGTCGGACGGCTTGCGGCGGCCCCCGCCGAGGCCGATCACGGCAAGGCCGACATCGCGCGCATTGCAGGCTGAGAGAAAGCCATCCGCAGATGCCGGGACCGGGAGAATGACGGCCGCTTCCGGCAGATAGGCGGAAGACCTCTCCAGAAGATCAGCTGGACCGCCGAGTGCGCTGACCATGCGCGCAAACGTCTCGGCCGCCTGGCCATTTTCAAGCACTGTGCGGGCCATCGTTTCAGCCTCCGTGGGGCCCGACGCGATACCCGACTGCATCAGCATCTGGCCGGCCAGCGCAAAGACGATCGCCTCCAGGCGCGTTCCCTTCTTCTCGCCCTTCAGGAAGGCGAGGCAGTTGGCGATTTCCAGCGCATTGCCGGCCGCATCGGCGAGTGGCTCGTTCATGTCCGTGATCAATGCCGAAGTCCTGACGCCCGCGTCATTGGCGACGCCCGCGAGGATGCGGGCCAGTTCTTCGGCCTCCGTGACCGTTGTCATGAAGGCGCCGCTGCCGAACTTGACGTCGAGGACCAGCGTTTCCAGGCCGGCGGCAAGCTTCTTCGACAGGATGGACGCGCAGATCAACGGCATGGAATCGACCGTCGCGGTCACATCGCGGATGCCGTAGAGAATACGGTCGGCCGGCGCGAGATCGCCGGTCGGGCCGATGATGGCGCAGCCAACATTGCGGACGGTTTCGCGAAGGCGCTGCGCATCAGGACGGATTTGATAGCCCGGAATGGATTCAAGTTTGTCCAGCGTGCCGCCGGTGTGACCCAGGCCCCTGCCCGAGATCATCGGTACGGCGGCGCCGCAGGCCGCAAGGATGGGCGCCAGCATCAGCGAGACATTGTCGCCGATGCCGCCGGTCGAATGCTTGTCGACGATCGGCCGGCCGGCATCGCTCCAGTCGAGCACATCGCCGCTGTCGCGCATGGCAAGCGTCAGCGCCACGGTCTCGGCGCGGCTCATGCCCTTGAAATAGACGGCCATGGCGAAGGCGGCGGCCTGGCCTTCGGTGATCGTGCCGACGGTCATGCCGGCGATGAACTCGCTGATCGCGGCAGCCGACAATTCCTCGCCGTCGCGCTTCTTCCGGATGGTTTCCTGTGGGAGCATTCTAATGGTTCGCCTGGAGGGTTGCGTCTTCAAAGCGCCGGCCGGAAAGGACCGACAGGATGTCGTCGAGAAGGATGGTCGCGCCAAAGCGGAAGGTCGAGGGCATGACCCAGTCCTCCCCCATGACCGTTTGTGCCAGACCGAGATAGAGGCCGGAGTTTTCGACGGACCGCATGCCGCCGGACGGCTTTATCCCGACCTTGCGTCCGCAGTAGCGAATGGCCTGCAGGATGGTGTCGACGGCCTCCTGCGTGGCGTGCACTCCGGCGCGCCCGGTCGACGTCTTGATGAAGTCAGTACCGGCGGCAATCGCCAGTTCGGCGGCACGGCGGATGAGATGCGGGTCGCCAAGGATGCCGGTCTCGAGGATGGTCTTCAGCATTGCATCGCTGCCGCAAATGGCCTTGACGGCCGTAACCATGCGTGTGACGGCCTGCTCGTCGCCGGCCATCAGGGCACGGTAGGGAATGACCAGATCGATCTCGTCCGCGCCGGCGTCGAGAACCGCGCGCGTTTCGTCCTCCACGGCCACGCAGGTATTCTCGCCATCGGGAAAATTGACCACCGTTGCAATCCGCACCGCATGCGACGGTCCGAGTATGGACCGCGCCAGTGAGACGTAGCGCGGCAGGATGCAGATCGCCGCTGTATTGCCGTATCCGGTCTGGGCCCGGGCGCAGAGCTCAACGACATCGTCCTCGCTGCAATCGGCACGCAGGTTGGTCAAATCCAGTACGGACAAGGCTAACGCCGCCGTCTCGCGCAGGTCATGGCGATCCATGATGAAGGTCTCCTCCGGCAATCATCTCCCTCAGGATTGCCGCAAGACGCCTTCCACCAATGGGGGCCATGTCTTTTGTTTCTTCGTGACTGAGTTCTGCGCCGGTCATGCCGGCGGCAAAATTGGTAATGACGGAAGCGGCGGCAACCTTCATACCATAATAGCGCGCCAGGATGACTTCGGGAACCGTCGACATGCCGACAGCGTCGGCACCCATTATCCGGGCCATGCGGATTTCCGCCGGCGTCTCGAAGCTCGGGCCGGAAAACCACATATAGACACCGCTCGCCAGGTTGACGGTGGCCTTGGTCGCGGCGGCACGCATCCGCTCCAAGAGTTCCGCGTCATAGGCATTCGTCATGCCGACGAAACGGCGGTCGCTACGCTCGCCGATCAGCGGATTCATGCCGGAATAGTTGATGTGATCGGTAATCAGCATCACCGAGCCCGGCGGCATCTCGTCCTTCAGCGAGCCGGCGGAATTGGTGAGGATCAGCGAGTTGACGCCAAGGCCTTCCAGCACGGCGATCGGCAGCCGCATGGCCGCGGCATCGCCCTGTTCGTAGTAGTGCACCCGGCCCGACAGCATGACGACCGGCGTCTTGCCCATGTAGCCGGCCACCAGTTCGCCGGCATGGCCGGAGACCCCACCATGCGGAAAGCCTTCCAATTCGGCGTAGGGGACGCGGACCGCATCCCGCAATTCATCGGCCAGATGGCCGAGCCCCGATCCGAGAACGATGCCGTATTTCGGCAAGAGCCCGTTCAGCCGGTCGACAAGCAGGTCGATGACCTCCTTCATCCGATGACCTCGGTCTCGAAGGCGAAGGGCAGCAGTTCGTCGATCGTCAGTGTCTTCTGCACGCCGACCTCATCACAGAGATAGATGCGCGTCTCTCTCGTGGCGAATTCGGCGATCTTCTGCCTGCAGCCACCGCAGGGCGGGCAAAGCGGCAGCTTCTCGGCGATCACCGCGATCTCGACAATTTTCTTCGCGCCGCCCATGATCATCTGGCCGATCGCCGTGCATTCGGCGCACCAGCCCTGCGGGAAGGCGAGGTTCTCGATGTTGGCGCCCTTGTAGACTTTGCCGTCCTCGCCGCGGATCGCGGCGCCGACGGGGAACTTGGAATAAGGCGCATAGGCAAATGCCATCGCGTCCTTCGCGGCCCTGAAAAGCTCGTCGGTCATGGCTCTAGCGCTCCTTGGTATAGGGTACGCCGCCGGCCTTCGGCGGACGCGCGACGCCGATGAAGCCGGCAAGCAGCACGCAGGTCAGGATGTAGGGCAGCGCCTGGAAGATCTGCACGGGAATCTCGCCAATGCCGAATACCGTCTTGCCCTGCATGAAATTGGCGAAGGCATCGAGGAAGCCAAACAGGAGGCAGGCGAGCATGACGGGCACCGGCTTCCACTTGGCGAAGATCAGGGCGGCGAGCGCAATGTAGCCCTTGCCGGCCGACATGTCCTTGATGAAGGCCGCCGACTGGGCGGTCGAAAGATAGGTGCCGGCGAAGCCGCAGAGGAAGCCGGCACAGATGAGGGCGCGGTAGCGCAGCCAGGTGACCGAAATGCCGGCCGTATCGACCGCACCCGGATTTTCGCCGACGGCGCGCAGACGCAGGCCGAAGCGTGTGCGGTAGAGGACCCACCAGGAGAGCGGCACGGCGGCAAAGGCCATGTAGGTCAGGATGTTCTGACCGGAAATGACATTCGCATAGAACTTGCCGAGATAGCCCATACTGCGGGCGGCATCGGCACCGGGGAAGACGATCTCGGTAAAGCGTGCGCCTGCCGGAAGCGACGGCGTGCGGCCGCCCTGCTGGAACCAGGCGCTGCCCAGCACGACGGTCAGACCGGCCGCCAGGAAGTTCAGCGCCACGCCGGAAACGATCTGGTTGCCGCGGTTGGTGATCGAGGCAAAGCCGTGGATCAGCGAGAACAGGATCGACACCAGGATGCCACCGCCAAGGCCGAGCCAGGCGGACCCGGTGACATAGGCGACGCTTGCCGAAGCGAAGGCGGCCGCCAGCATCTTGCCTTCCAGGCCGATGTCGAAAATGCCGGAACGCTCCGAAAACAGCCCGGCCAGCGCGGTGAAGATCAGCGGGATCGACAGACGGATCGTCGAGCCGAGAATACTGATGAAAATATCGATGTATTCCATCCCCTCACCTCACACGGTTACGAATTTTTGGTAGACGCGAACGATCGCCGGCCGGAACATGTATTCCAGCGCCCCGGCGAACAGGATGACGAGACCCTGGATCACCAGGATCATTTCGCGGGTGATCGCCGGCATGTCGAAGGAGAGTTCCGCGCCGCCCTGGTAGAGCACGCCGAACAGCACCGCCGCGAAGATGATGCCGAGCGGATGGTTGCGTCCCATCAACGATACCGCGATCCCGACGAAGCCGGCGCCGCCGACGAATTCCAGCTGCAGGCGGGCGGATGCGCCCATCACCGGATTGAGCGCCATCATGCCGGCGAGACCACCGGAAATCAGCATGGTGATGATGACCGTGCGGACATAGCGGATGCCGCCATAAGACGCCGCCGACGGCGAGAAGCCGAGGGTGCGAATTTCGTAGCCGAGCTTGGTGCGCCAGATCAGCAGCCAGACGACCAGGCACATGAACAGTGCAACAAGGAAGGAGAAGTTGAGAGGCGCGGCACCGAGCTTGGAGCCGAACATGGCGATCAGCCAGTCGAGCTTCGGCAACTGTCCGCCTTCGAGGAAGGTGCGCGTTTCCGGCGCCATCTTGCCGGGCACGATCAGCACGCGCACGAGCAGATAGTTCATCAGGCTGGCGCCGATGAAGTTGAACATGATCGTGGTGATGACGATGTGGCTGCCGCGCTTTGCCTGCATCAGGGCCGGCAGGAAGGCCCATGCGGCCCCGAAGAGCGCCGACAGGATGACGGCGAACGGCATGGTGACATACCACGGCACGTAATGATCGAGCGACAGGGCGGCGATCGCCGCACCGAGGCCGCCGATATAGGCCTGGCCTTCGGAACCGATGTTGAAAAGGCCCGCATGGATGGCGACTGCGACCGAAAGGCCGGTGAAGATGAAGCTCGTCGCATAATAGAGGGTGAAACCGATGCCCTCACCCCGTCCCAGCGCGCCCTGCAGCAGCAGCGTCAGCGCCTCGATCGGGCTTTCGCCGATCATCCAGACGACGAAGCCCGAAACGATGAAGGCGGCACAGAGATTGATCAGCGGGATGAGACCGTAATTGATCCAGTTGGGTAGCGGTACGGATGCCGTGCTCATGTATTTCCCTTATGCCGCAATGCCGGCCATCATCAGACCGAGCGCCTGTTCGTCCGCGTCCGGCGTCTTTTCGCCGACCACATGGCCGGCAAACATCACCAGGATACGGTCCGAAAGAGCGCGGATTTCGTCCAGCTCGACGGACACCAGAAGAACGGCCTTGCCCTCGTCGCGCATTTCGATGATGCGCCGGTGAATGAACTCGATGGCGCCGATGTCGACGCCGCGCGTCGGCTGGCCGATGATCAGCATCTTCGGGTCGCGCTCGATTTCTCTTGCGACGACGATCTTCTGCTGGTTGCCGCCGGAAAAATTGGCCGTCTTCAGGCGCGGGTCCGGCGGGCGGATGTCGTATTTCTCGATCTTCTCGACAGCATCCTTGCGGATTGCCTCCAGGTCCAGAAAGCTACCCTTGCCGTAGCGTTCGTCACGATGATAGCCGAGTATGGAATTTTCATATTCCTCGAACTTCAGGACCAGGCCCATGTGGTGCCGGTCTTCCGGAATATGGGCGAGGCCCAGCGCCCTCAGCGTCGCGGGATCGGCGTGGGGCACCTGCTTGCCGTCGATGAAGATCTGTCCTGATGTCGGCTTGCGGATGCCGGCGATCGCCTCCAGCAGTTCGGACTGGCCGTTGCCGGCGACACCGGCGATGCCGACGATCTCACCGGCCCGAACATCGAAGGAAACGTTGTCCACCATGGTGACGCCGCGGCTGTCCTTCACCGTCAGATTCTTCACCGACAGGAGAACGTTGCCCGGGTTGGCTTCACCCTTTTCGACTCGCAGGAGAACGCGCCGGCCGACCATCAGTTCTGCAAGCTCCTCTACCGTCGTCTCCGACGTCTTGCGCGTGGCGACCATCTCGCCGCGGCGCATGACGGAGACCGTATCGGTGATCGCCATGATCTCGCGCAGCTTGTGGGTGATGAGGATGACGGTCTTGCCCTGGTCGCGCAGGACGCCAAGGATTCGGAAGAGGTGATCGGCCTCGGCGGGGGTGAGCACGCCCGTCGGCTCGTCGAGGATGAGGATCTCCGCGCCGCGATACATGGCCTTGAGGATCTCGACGCGCTGCTGCAGCCCGACCGGCAGTTCCTCGATGACGGCATCGGGATCGACATCGAGGCCGTATTCGCTTTCCAGCCGCTTCAACTCCGCCCGCGCCGCCGCCACGCCCTTTTTCAGCAGGCTGCCGCCCTCGGCGCCCAGCATGACGTTTTCCAGTACGGTAAAATTCTCGACCAGCATGAAATGCTGATGCACCATGCCGATGCCGGCGTCGATGGCCGCCTGGCTGTCGCGGATTGCGACCGGCGCGCCATTGATGCGGATCTCGCCGCTGTCGGCCTGATAGAAGCCATAGAGGATCGACATCAACGTCGATTTCCCGGCCCCGTTTTCACCGATGATCCCGTGGATCGTCCCCTTTGCGACCTTGAGGTCGATATTCTTGTTGGCATGAACCGCGCCGAATTTCTTGTCGATACCGGCGAGCTCGATTGCGATGTCCTGGCTCACGTGACCACTCCAGATGCAGACGGCAAATGGGCGCATGACGGTTTCCCCTCCGCCATGCGCCCATCGCCTGTTCGAGACTTACTTGGCCGGGCAGGCGCTGTCCGTCGTGTAATCGTGAACCTCGACCGCACCGGAGATGATGTCGGCCTTGGCCTTTTCGACTGCCGCCTTCATGTCGTCGGTGATCAGGCTTGCGTTGTTGTCGTCGAGTGCGTAATCGACGCCGCCTTCCTTGAGACCGAGGTTCTGGATGCCGGCGGAGAACTTGTCGTCCTTGGTGTCGGCGAAGGCGTTGTAGATCGCCAGATCGACGCGCTTGACCATGGAGGTCAGAACCGAGCCCGGATGCAGGTAGTTCTGGTTGGAGTCGACGCCGATCGAGAACTTGCCGTTGTCGGCAGCCGTCTGCAGCACGCCGAGACCGGTGGCTCCGGCCGCTGCGAAGATCACGTCCGCACCCTGATCGATCTGGTTCTTGGTCAACTCGCCGCCGCGCACCGGATCGTTCCAGGCGGCACCGGTCGTGCCGGTCATGTTCTGAAAGACTTCGATGTCCGGCTTGACGGACTTGGCCCCGAGCTCATAGCCACATCCGAACTTGCGGATCAGCGGAATGTCCATGCCGCCGACAAAGCCGACCTTGCCGGTCTCAGACTTCAGTCCGGCGAGGACGCCGACGAGATAGGAGCCTTCGTTTTCCTTGAAGAGGACAGAGCGGACGTTCGGCTTTTCAACGACCGAGTCAACGATGACGAACTTGGTGTCCGGAAATTCGGCAGCGACCTTGTCAAGCGCCGACGTCCAGGCAAAGGAGATCGCGACAACCGGATTGAAGCCCTTCGATGCGAAGTTGCGCAGCGCCTGCTCGCCCTGGGTGTCGTCGTTCGGTGCGAAATCGCGGTACTCGATCCCCGTTTCCGACTTGAACTTCTCGGCGCCGTTATAGGCGGCTTCGTTGAACGACTTGTCGAACTTGCCGCCCGTGCCGTAAACCAGCGCCGGCTTGATGTCGGCGGCCAGCGCCGAAGCCGACATGGCAGCCATGGCGAAGAGGGTCAAAAGTGATTTTTTCATTGTGCAGCCCTGTTGTAGCTATTGATCTTGTTGGGTCCTCCCGCAAGCCCGCCCCTCTCGGAAACGAACATGTCTGCGGTACCATCCGCCACCGCCAACGGCGGCAGGGTCGAGGTATCCTTGCACGGCCAAACAAAAAATTCACCAGAATTTTTCTCAGCTGGTAAAAATTTATTCCTGCCATCAAAACCTGTGCAAAAAGGGCCGCTTCCGGCGGAAGCGACCCTCTGGCATTCAGATTTTAAGGGACCAATGCACCTCAGCCGATCGGGCAGCTGACCCCTGTTCCCCGCAAGCCGCAATAGCCGCCGGGGTTCTTGGCAAGATACTGCTGATGGTAGTCCTCGGCATAGTAGTACGGGCCGATCATGGCGATTTCCGTGGTGATCTCGGCGTTCACGCCGGCCTCTTTCATCGCCGTCTGGAACCGGTCGCGAGAGGCTTGCGCCTGTGCCAACTGTTCTTCCGTCGTGCAATAGAGCGCCGAACGATAAGTCGTGCCGACATCATTGCCCTGGCGCATGCCCTGGGTCGGGTCGTGCTCCTCGAAGAAGGTCTTCAGCAGCGTCTCGTAGGAAATCACCGACGGGTCGTAGACCACCTTGACGACCTCGGCATGGCCGGTCAGCCCCGTCGTGGTTTCCTGGTAGGTCGGGTTTTCGGTGATGCCACCGGAATAGCCGACGGAGGTCACCCAGACGCCGTCCAGCTTCCAGAACAGCCGCTCGGCGCCCCAGAAGCAGCCCATGCCGAAATAGGCGACTTCCGTGCCTTCCGGATAAGGCCCCTTCAGCGGCCGCCCGTTGACGAAATGCCGGTCCGCCGTCGGGATGGCATCCGGACGGCCCTTCAGGGCCGTGGCAGCATCGGGCATCATCGTCTTCTTGGAAAACATTTCGGTCAGAAACATGCTTCACCTTCCTTTGCCGCTATGGCTCGAGCGGCGCGGAGGCGGCTTCGCCTGTTCACGCGGCGAAGCGTCCTGCGGCCGGCTCTCTCTTGTAACCGATCATCCACATCACCAGCGCCAGCGCGAGAAAGACCGCGAAGGCCGGCTGCGAGAGGACCCACTGAACCATCAGGTTCCATGAGCCCGCATTCAGATTGTGTTCGACGAAGCCCTGCAGCGACAGGAACGTCGCGGGGCTCACATCCTGCCATGCCGTTCCGAACGGCGTTAGAACGACATCGCTGTCGGCGACCGACTGGACGGAATCGACCGTACCCGAAATCACCGCCAGCACGAGCGCAACCAGACTTAGAACGCGGAAAATGAACCGCATTTTGCCTTCCCCCTATGCTCCCGTGCCGTATTTTCCGGTCTTCCGGGATTTCCCTCATCTCGCCCGGAGCGTAATTTAGTTTGCCCACCCTTGTGACGCAATGGTCAAAGCGGTGAACGATTTTCACGGGATGATCAAAATTCTGTCACAGGCGGGTTGATTAGCGCTGCAGCATCGGTATATATCGCGCCCGTTCCGCACGGTACGCCGTTGACCTCAACGCTGCCGAAGCACCCGGATTTCCAACGGGTGAAGAGACAAATGGACAGGTGGCCGAGTGGTTTAAGGCGCACGCCTGGAACGCGTGTGTACGTGAAAGCGTACCGAGGGTTCGAATCCCTCTCTGTCCGCCATCCTTTTCAACAAACAGTTGATTTTCCATCTTATTCACCTTCCTTTTGTCCAACTTCTCGGACTGGTTGGACAATTTTCGTTCGCTTTTTCTTCCCGGCGATGACCTTCAAGCCCCTCTCTGCGAGCTGCGCCTGGTTGGCGGCTGCCGTGTAGACCGAGACCTGCTTCAGGTCGGTATGGCCGGTGACGGCCTTGATCACGTCGGCGCTCACGCCGCCTTCCGCCATCCGCCGCGCGGCCGCCTTGCGCAGCCCGTGGGCGGCACAGTGCAGCAAGCCTGCCTCATTGCATCGATCGCGAAACCAGTTGCCGGAAACCGGCCGGCGTGAAGGGCTTGCCGAATTCAGTGGTGAGGAAAGTCGGCTTGTCGCGCGGCAGCTCACGGATCGCGTCCGTCAGCTCCGGCAGCATGTAGAGATCCAGTTCCGCCCCGGTCTTGGATTGCTTGACGGCGATCACCCGCCCCCGAATTTTCTCCCATCCCATCGCAACAACGTCGCCGCGCCGTTGCGCCGTATAGAGCAGGAGGACGAGGGCCAGCCGCGCCTTGGAGCCAGGCGGGTGGCGCTGCTCATAGGCGGCAATTTCCTCTTCCGTCCATGTGTGAAAGCCTTTTGTCTTCTTTCCGTAACCCTTGACGCCGCGCGCCGGGTTCAGCGTCACCCATCCATTATCGAGAGCATGGTCCCAAAGGATCTTGAAGAGCGACAGCAGGCGGTTCGCGGCCTGCGGGCGATCCGCCATGCCGCCGAGGATTGCCTTGACATGTTCGCGCCGCAGGTCGCGCACCATGCGCTTGCCATGTTCGTCGCGGAACCGCTCGATGATACGGCGATAGGTCTGCTGGGTGCTCTGCGCCAGGCCGGCGAACTCCGGAGACCGGTAATAGGACACGACCAGCGCATCGATCGTGCCGGGCCGGGTCCGCGTCGCGCCGATATTGGCGCGCCATTCGGTGACGCCGGCCAGCGCGCTGGCATATGCTTTCTCGAATTCAGGTCCGGTCGGGGGATAGGGGAGATACGTATCAACGCCCTTGGCGCGAAAGCGTATGCGCCGCTTCTTGTGTCGGTCGGTTACCAGAGAGCAATGCTTCGGCAGACCGTTGCGGCGCTTCCCTTTCATTTCAGCACGTCATCCCAGGAGTTCTTGTTTTCCGAGGCGGCGTTCGGATCGCTGAAGGAGGCAGACGCCTCAATCCGCCCGTCCGGATGAATGATGATCCGCGCAGCCTCGAAGCCGGCCTCCAGAGCCGCCTTGAAAAGGCGCTTGGCGTCACTCTGCTTTATCGATGCCTGTCGAATTGCCATGCCATGATCCTCTCGGGTGTTTCGCCGCCCCCGCGACGCTTTCAAGCGGGGGCGGCGATGCGGTCACCGTGGGCGGTGACCTTTACCTGAGGCGGCCGCTAGATCGCCTCGTCTATTGCCGATGAAGGACTGCACCGGCAATCAGTTGCCGGCTTATTCGCCGGGATTGAAGTAGGCGGCGCGATACTCATACGGCCCGCATCCGAAATCGAGGATGCATTCGAAGACCGCACCAGCCGCGACGGACGCAACTTCGTGCCTGACGAAGAACGGTCCATCACGCCCTTCCAGGTAACCATGCAGGAACGCGGGCCGCTTCGCGGGATCCGCGAAGAGCCACCAACCCTGGCCACCATAGCGGTTCTCGACGACCACCTGGAGCTGGCTGCTGAACGGGTTGACGTCGTCAGTCTTGGTCGCATTGATCTCGGCGACCACCTGCTGCGCCAACGTCTCCAAGAGCGGTCCGACAACGAGATACTTGGGCGTCACGCCTGCTGTGCCGGTGCCATTCACATTGGCCTGCAGACGCATCGCTTTCCGAGCTGCCGACAACGTCGCAACAGACGGCGCTTCTCCGACAGCCGCGAGATTGCCGTGATCGGCGTGGAAGAAATTCTTGTTGTCGCTGTACTTCTTGCCGCCAAAGGCGTTCGCCGACAGGATCTCGAAGAAGAGGTTACCTTCCGTCTGCTGAGACGCGTCGGAGAACGCGTAAAGGAAGTCCGAAAACGCCCCGAGATCATCATTGATGATTGCCTTGCGGCTCAAGCGAAAGCCACGCGCGTAAGTCTCGACGGCGAAGGAGACTGCCTCCGTCCCGAGCGTTCCGTATTTGACCTCACCACTTTCGGCCACCTTCAGCAGAAGGGGCGCTTCACCAGGACGGATATGGGTCTGGGGCCGGAAGTCGCTGCTGTTCCGCTTTCGCGAAAACATCTTGAGCGCGGAAGGGTCGGCAGAAAATCGCTCCATCAGCACCCGGTCGCCGCTCTCCATCAGCAGCACCGGGAAATCCGATGTAGTGTGTTCGCCACGCTTCTGACCTTGCAGCGCCGCCCCGCCCATGACCATGTCGGCGATTTCGCCATCGCTGAAATTGTCGGCGCGATAGCCGCGGGCAGTGTAGACTTCACGCGCGATCGAGATCAGCGACCGCCCCGCCAGTGCCCGGCCCCGCTCGTCTTGCGGTTCAGCCCCGCCGATCTTGTAGGCCAAAGCCTGAATGAGCGCCTCATCAGTCACTGCCTGAGTGCGCTCCTGTCCCGCTCCGTGAACGCCACTGGTCTTCACTCCCCTCTGCTTGTCGGCGAGCATATCGATTAGACGCTAGCGCCTGCGGTCAGCGGCTCGTCTGGCACAGCCTCCCAAAGCCGCTCCCTCAGGTAGGTGCTCGGGGCCGGCGTGTGATCCTTGCCCTGATGGCGCAACAAGGCGATCCATGCATCCCGTCCTGCGGCGGCTGCCTTACGGTCATCCGGCGAAAGTGCGCCCCACTCGCGTCGCGCCTTGTCCTGAGACAGGCCGGCGAAGCCAGGCCAGTTGTTCACGAACGACAGAAACGCCCTCTTGTCGGCTTTCGCATCAACTCCATCATCCAGATCCGGCTCTCTCGTGCGCGCATGCGCGCTTTGAGGGTTCCTGATGGTTTGGGTGCAATTCTCGTCCGCATTTTGCACCCCCTCCACGTCGTTTTCTGCGGGGTGCGAAATCTGCGGGGGTGCAAAATCTGCACCCCCCTTCTCGTCTGCTTCACGATCGTCGATCGGCGTGGCGAGCGCCTGCAAATTGATGGTGTAACGGTTGGTGCCGCCTGGGCCGGCGTTCGTGTCGATCTTGACCAGGCCGTTACCCGTCTTCCCGTCCGACTTGATCCGCTTCAGCGTGTCTTGAACGGTCCTCACGGAACAACGCGACTTGCGAGCGATCGCCTCGATGCCTGGATAGGCGCGGCCCTTGTCGTCGGCCCAATCTGCCAACGCCAGAAGCACCATGAACTGATTGCGTTCGGCAGGGCCGTTTTCAAATACCAAGTTCATCACTTTGATGCTCATGACAGCACCTCGTGACGGTTGGGAATCGCTGGAATTTCGTCAATGAAATCAACTGGCGAAATCAGCGAGTTGGACAAAGCATCAAACTGAAAAATATGGGGGTCTGCACAACCTCTCTGTCCGCCATTTCTGTCGGCGTGCATACCGAAGACATAGATAGCGGTTTGCCCCCAAGACATCGTTGCCCTCCATATCCCGTTATTTCCGTAGATCGCCGCATACCACCCATGCCCCTCGATGTGCTGAGCAAGGTCAATTGGCGTCAGTCGGCGCAGCCTGGTCGGGCAACAGCCAACCTCCATCCCGGTCATCGGACGAAAGCCTGGCGATCAGGTCCGGGATGTGAAGCGCCGCCGCGAGCCCCGTGAGGAACAGGAAGACACCAATCCCCAACTTCGTCCTCGGCATTCCCAGCCGCAGCAGCGACGGGTTCACGTTCTGGATTTCGTCGACAAATGGCCGCAGCGTCTTGTCATAGAGGGCAAAAGCGCGCGCAAGGTCGCCCGGATTGCGATTGATCGCATCGGCCAGGACGTAGGCTCCAACCAGACTGCCGGATACGCCCATGCCGCTGAAGGGGGATGCACAATGCGCGGCGTCTCCGGCAAGGACCACGCGCCCCTTGGACCAGCTGTCGGTGCGCACCTGCACCACTTCCTGGGAGTAGAAATTGGCCGTCGCCATCATGCCCTGGATGAAACGATCCGTCTGCCAGCCGGCATCCCGGAACCGTTGCGCCCAGAACTGCTTCTGCTGATCCAGCGGCGCTCTGTGAATGGCCGAGGCTTCCTCGGAGCGCTCCCTGAGCACGAAGTAGACCTGCGTTTCCGCCGGATTATGGCTTCGCCGCATGATCATCCGGCCGCAAGGAGCGAGGTAGGTGTTGCGGATGTTACCATCGTCGGCCGCTGTGCGCGGGATGAACCAATAGGCCATGTGGATGCCCATCTCGAGGTAGGGATCGCCGGCTTCCGGCGGCAGGATGCCCTTGCGAATGCGCGATCCCTGACCATCGGCTCCGACCAGCATATCGAAGCGGTCAGAGGTGCTGTCGGAAAAGTGCACCAGAACACTCTGGTCGTCCTGCTCGAAATGCTCCACGTGCTTTCCGAAAACGTATTCGACGTCGTCCTTGGTCGCGTCGTGAAGAATGCGTACCAAATCGCCGCGCATGATCTCATATTCGGATGTGAGAGATTGCGCGCCGCGACCGGACCGGTTGGCCATGATCGTCGCCTTGGCGCGGCCTCGGGCATCGACGAACGAGACACCCGCCTCATCGACAAGGTTGTTCCGGATGGTGTCGATGAGACCCATGCGCCTGGCGGCCTCGATGCCTTGGCCGCGCAGGTCCACCTGCGCACCCGAGGCCCTGAGCGATGGGAAACGCTCCACGACAACGACACGATGGCCACTCCGGGCGAGCCAGTAGGCGAGGGCCGGCCCTGCAATCCCGCCACCGCAGACGAGAACCTTCAGACGGCGATTGCCTGCGTCGATCTTCATGGGATCAACTCCAATCTATCGATGATAGTTTGATTTACAAAATTCCCTATCAACGATAGATTGTCAATATGGCCAAGCTGAATCGTGAAACCGTCATTGCCGCAGCGCTCGACCTGCTGGACGAGGTTGGTCTTGAGGGCATCAGCACGAGACAGCTCGCCAAGCGGCTTGGCGTCGAACAACCCTCGCTGTACTGGCATTTTCGCAACAAGGAGGAGCTGCTCTCCGCCATGGCCGAGACCGCGATGGCGCCGCACGCGGCCGCTCCGCTGCCAACGCCAGCGGACGACTGGCGCGCCTGGTTTCTCGACAACACACGCAGTTTCCGACGAACGTTGCTAAGGCGACGCGACGGAGCAAAGCTCCATGCGGGCAGCCGTCCCGGCGCCACAGACATGGATCGGATTGCGCACAAGATGGCCTTCCTGGTCGCGTCCGGTTTGCCCGAGCGAGATGCTCAGATGGCAATGCTCGCGTCCAGTCACTTCACTATAGGAAGCGTGCTCGAGGAACAGGCGGAAGCCACCTCCAGCACGGCAGAACGTCATGTGGCCGAAATTCCGCATATAGATCGTGAGGCCGCCTTCGAAGAAGGCCTGAAGCTGATCGTGGATGCCCTCGCCTCGCGGAAGGCATAGACCAGTTGGTGGCGGAATGTCTGCGTGAGCGCCCCGCCTTCGTTCTCGTAGAGGGCATAGTTCTACTTCAATTCGTCGATGCGCTCCAAAAGGCCGTGCCGGCTATTCCCGTCATCATCGATATGCACAATGTCGAAAGCAAATTGCGCCTGCAGACCGAGGTCCAGAGGGTTTCACGCATTCTGCGTCCCTTAGCGCCATTGATCCTGGCGGTTAGGGACTGGAACGGCCCTCGTGCAGAGCGCCGCAGCGTTGAAGCGGCGCGACAGGTCTGGGTTTGCTCGGAAAACGACAAGAAAGAAGCCGAGGACTTATTCGTCTGTGAGCGATTAAGCGTTGTTCCCAACCCGATACCCGACTGGGCCCAACAGGGCCCAGCGCGGGCTGCAGAGCAATCGCAGGAAGTTCTATTCCTAGGACACCTCAGCTATTTTCCAAATCTCCAGGCAGTCGAGATCCTATGCAAAGATATCATGCCGAGGCTGCAGCAACTGGTGCCGGAAGCGCAGTTGCATGTATGCGGGAAAAGACCCTGCAAGAGCATTGAGGTTCTCGTTCAGTCGCTTGGTCATCGCCTCACTACGAACCCTCTCGATTTGGCACAGGTATATGCGACGGCTGCTGTGACGGCTATTCCTCTGCAGGTGGGCGGAGGAACGCGGCTGAAGGGGCTTGAAGCAATGGCGGTGGGCTGTCCTGTTGTCGCCACCGCAAAAGCCGTGGAGGGCTTGGGATTGATACCGCAGGAGCACTACCGCCTGGCGGAAACCCCGGAAGAATTCGCACGCGAAATAGCGTGGGTCATGGCGTCGCCCGCCGCTGCGTCCGAGATGTCGGAGCAAGCAAGGAACCTTGCTCTTGATCGATACGGAGCGCGGGCTCATCTTTCTGCAGTCCGTACAGCCCTCGTCTCTGCCGGACTGTTGTGAAGCTCTGGCGATGCCTGATGTCGCCTGTGAGCTTGCCCTTACAGCTACACTCCCTTCCTGCCCTACCGCCTCCAGAACGCCGGTATCAGCATCACATAGAACGTCATCAGCTCCAGGCGGCCGAGGATCATGGCGGCCATGATCCACCATTTGGCGAGTTCAGGGATGGCCGAGAAGTTGGTGGAAGGGCCGACGAGGGGGCCGAGGCCGGGGCCGGCATTGGCCATGCCCTGGGCCACCGCCGATGTCGCGGAGAGGAAATCGACGCCCGTCGCCATCACCAGCATGGAGAGGACGAACAGGGTGACGATGTAGACGAAGAAGAAGTTGCGGACATTGCTGACCACGGCTTCGTCGACGGCACTGCCCTGATAGCGCACGCGCATGACCGAGTTGGGATAGAGCATGCTTTTCAGGCCGCGGATCACGCCGGCAAACAGGATCTGCCAGCGGAAGATCTTGATCGAGCCGGCCGTCGAACCGGCGCAGCCGCCGATGAGATAGAGCATGAAGAACAGCCCGACGGCAAAGCTGCCCCAGGTCGAGAAGTCCGACGTGGCAAAACCGGTGTCGGTGATGACGGAGGTGACGTTGAAAGCGGAAAGGCGGAGCGCCTCGCGCGGGATCATGCCCTGTGAAATGTTCCAGACCGTGCACAGTCCGATCGCCGTGGCCAGAACGATCAGGAACGCCTTCACCTGGTCGTCGACGAAGGGCTTCTTGCCGCGATTGACGAGGAATACCGCATAGGAGCCGAGCGGAAGGGCGCCGGCGACCATGAAGATTTCGGTGACGATCTCGATCGGCACCGACCGATAGTAGCCGATCGATGCGTCCTTGGTCGAAAGCCCGCCGGTCGCGATCGTCGCCATCGCGTGATTGATGGCGTCGAAGGCCGGCATGCCGGCGAACATCATGGCGATCACGCAGGCGAGCGTCAGGCTCAAATAGACGAACAGGATGGCGCGCACCATCTGGCTGATCTTCGGAAACGGCTTGCCGGAAATGTCGGAGGATTCCGACTGGAACAGCTGCATGCCGCCGACACGCAAGGCCGGCAGGAAGGACAGCGCCATGACGATGATGCCGACGCCGCCGAGCCATTGCAGGAGAGAACGCCAGAGAAGGAGACCGCGCGGCATGTTGTCGAGACCGACGAGGATCGTCGAGCCGGTCGTCGTCAGCGCCGAGACGGATTCGAACATGGCATCGGTGAAGCCGATATGCTGCGAACTGCCGAGCAGCGGAATGCAGCCGAAGAAGACCGCCAGCAGCCAGGCGCTGACCGTGATCAGAAAGCCCGTGCGCCGGTCGGTCACGTCAAAATGCTGTTCGCGGAAGGCAAGCACCAGTAGGGCCCCGACCGCGCCGGTGATGACGGCGGAGATCGCAAAATTCCGCGCATCGCCGTAGTTGTAGTCAGCCAGATCGACAATGGCCGGCACCAGCATCATGGTGGCAAGCGGCCAGAGGAAAAGACCGTTCAGGAACAGAACGAAGCGAATGCGGTCGATGGTCATGCTGTCTCTTGCCGACTGGCTGAAGGGGCTCGACGGCGATCCTTAAGGAGTTGGCCGGACCAGTCAATCCGCCTTGCCGAGCTCGATGCTGCGCTCGCAGGCAGCCCGGGTGGCTTCGGCGATCAGCGTCTTCGTCCGATCATCGGTCATGAACACCTTGAGGGCCGCAGCCGTGGTGCCGTTGGGGCTCGTCACCTGCTCGCGCAGGGTGCCCGGATCGGTATCGGACGCCATGGCGAGGCGGCCCGCTCCGAGAACGGTCTGCTTGGCGAGAAGGGCGGCGGTCTCCCTGGGCAGGCCGAGAGCGACGCCGGCGTCGATCAGCGCCTCGATGAAATGAAAGACATAGGCGGGCCCGGAGCCGGAAATGGCGGTAACGGCATCCATCTGCGCCTCGTCGTCGATCCAGGCAACTGCGCCGGAGGTCTTCAAGAGCGTTTCGGCCAGCGCGCGGGCATCGGCGCTCACCTGGTCGCCCGCAAACAGCACCATCATGCCCTCGCCGATCGCCGCCGGCGTGTTCGGCATGCAGCGGATGATCGCAGCACCCTCCGGCAGGTTCTTCGCCATCGCCGCCGTCGTGATCCCGGCAGCAACCGAGACGAAAGTCGCCTTGCGCTCGGCAAAGGCCGCGCATTGCCTGAGAACGTCGCCAACCGTGTTCGGCTTGACCGCGATGACGACGAGATCGGGGGTGAGGTCGGCCGGCACCTCATCGATGGAGGCAACGGCGACGGCTCCGGCATCGGCCGCACGACTGCGCAGGGCGTCCGCCGGCTCGACGACGTGGACGGCAAGCGATGGATTGTCGGCCATCCAGCCGCGCATCATCGCGAAACCCATGTTTCCGCAACCGATCAGGAGAATGGTGTGTTCCATCGTATGCCTCGCTTGAATTTGTCCACCCAGGCCGGGGGTGCATCGACCGCTCCCGCCGAAGTCCGGCGCATCTGGCCGCACCGGGCGTCACCGCATATCAGACCCGGCGGCGGGACGCAAAGCCGACAGCGATGCGAAACGGCGGCTGCCGCCGGCAAATCGCACTAGCGATCGAAGCGGATCGGGACGACGAACTGCCAGCTCGAACGACCGGCGCCCTCTGGGATCGGCGGAAACGGCGCGGCGCGGCGAACCGCCTCGGCAGCGGCCCGGTCCAGCTCGGCAGAGCCGGAGCTTCTCACGACCCTGACCGACCCGGCATTGCCGTTCCGGTCGACAACGAAGGAGACCCTCGCCTCCCCCTGGCTGCCGGCGCCGGACGGAAAGCGCACCGCGCGGCGCAGCTTGCGGGCAACCTTGCCTGGGTAGTTGGAGACAGCAGCATTGCCGGCAGCGCTCGCCTTGCGTCCCTGGCTTTGCGCCTCCCGGGCCTGTCGGCTGTCGGCGTCGGAATCACCACCCGAACCCTTTGCCTGGCGCACCGGTCTGGCGCGCGCCTTCTCCGTCTTGCGCGGACGCTCGGGCTTGGCTGCCGCAGGCGGCTTCGGACGCGGCAACGGAACGACGTCCGGCACCGGTTCACTCGCCTGAAGCTCCTCCGGCTCGGCCTGAACCGCCGCAACTTCGGCGACGGAATCCGCTTCGGCCGCCTCGGTCGGTTCGACCTCCGCCTCGGTGACGGTCGGAGCCTCCGCGGCCTCCAGCGGGACTTCCTGCGCCGTGGCGTCGGCAGGCTCGACTTCGCTCGTCTCCGGAGAGACCGTTTCGACCGGTTCTGCGGCCGGATCCAGCTCTTCCATATCGGCCTCGGACAATTCCGTCGGCTCGACCGTGTCCGTCTCCTCGGAGGCCTCCCCGGCCATCTGCGCATCGGCGAAGGCATCGCCCAGCACCGTCACGCCCACGTCGCTCGAGCCGGCGATCAGCACCTCGTCGGGGCCGGGCGCAAAATAGCCGGCAAAGGCCATGTGAACGAAAGCGGACAGCACCAGCGCCGCCCCCCATTGAATCAGGCGGGTTTTCATTTTGCAGCCCGTTCGGTGACGAGTTCTATCCTCTCGGCGCCGGCCTCCTGAAGGGCGGCGACAACCTCCAGCATCTGCGTCGCCGGCAACCGTCTGTCGGCCACCAGCCGGTATGTTCCGTCGTCCGCATCCTCGTTTTGCCGACGCATCTCGACATAGGCGGCGGCCGCCACCGGCTGGCCGCGAAACCGAAGGCTGCCGTCTTCGAGCACCACCAGCGCATCGGGCGGCGGAGAGGGTGACGACTGTTCCGTCTCGATCATCGAGAGGCCGGTATCGAGCGGCGGGGCGAGCGTGCCGGCGATCAGGAAGAAGATCAGCATCAGGAAGACGACGTTGATCAGGGCAATCGTGCTCTCGACTTCGCGCTTCTGTCTCTTTCGGGCTATGGAAATCATGGCACTACTTCGCAACCGTCACAGTGAACTGAAGATATCTGAGCGTTTCCAGCGCCTTGACGAAGCCTTGGGAGGCCACGGAGGGATCGACGATCAGAAGCGCCTTCGCGGCTCCCTTGTCCCGGTAGTCTTCCAGCGTCGCGGGGACATCCGCCTGGCTTATCGAAACGCCGTTGATCCGCCATTCCTCCTCGCCGGGCTTGACGATGATGTCGGCCGTCTGGCGGCCGCTGCCGCCGGCGGACGCCGGCGCCGCGAGTTCGACCGAGGCGAAGCGCGTGAAGGTCGAAGACAGCATGAAGAACAGCAGCAGAAGGAAAATGACGTCGATCAGCGAGGTCATCGACAGGCGCCGGCGAGACCGGCGCGGCATGTCAAGTCGCATGCCGCAGCTCCACCTGGCGAAGCGGCGCCTGCGCGCGCGGGTCACGCGGCGGCCGCAGCGCCGGCGACAGTATTTCCGAGGCCATCGTCTCGATCGCCACCCGCTCCTTCTCCACCCGCGCTTCCAGATAGGTAAGGACCAGCGACACCGGCATGGCGACGGCAAGGCCGGCCGCCGTGGTCAGAAGCGCCACCCAGATGCCGCCGGCGAGAATGGACGGATCGACGGAGCTTCCCGCTCCCTGCAGCTTCTGGAACGCATCGATCATGCCGAGCACGGTTCCGAAAAGGCCGAGAAGCGGGGCGAGCTGAACGCAGATATCGAGGAAGCGGAAACCGCCTTCCAGGGAATGCAGCCTGACGAGCGCGATCCGGCTGATCTCTTCCTCGATGTCGGACTTGGCGAGATCGCCGCGGCGCAACAGGCGCATCGCCGTGGCCACGGCGAAGGCACTGGCGCTTCGCCCGCCCCGAGCCAGATCTTCAGCAGCCTCTGTCTCGCCCGCCTTGAACAGCGCGATGGCCTTGGCGGCGCGGCCGGTGCGCCCCACTCTGAGCACGCTGAACTGCACGAGCTTCAATCCCACCAGCGCGGCGGCCACGATGGACGTCACAAAGAGGATCACGACCACCGGCCCGCCCAGTTCCAGGAACGAGGCGAGCATGTCATATGCTCCGGAAAAATAAGCGTTCATGTCCATTTCCCTCGCGATCGGGTTATTTGCCAAACTGCAGATCGGTGCGGTTGGCCGTTTCCAGCATGCCGTTGCACGCCTCGACTCCGCCCGGCAGACCGTCGCATGCGGCCGCACCATTGATCAGGAGACGCGAGAAGCTCGTGCAATCGCCGTCCTTGAGATCGAACTGCTTGACGACCGTCTTGCCATCCGGCAGTTCGCCGAAATTGAAGACCGTCAGCCGGTCGACGAGGTTGCGGCTGTCGAAAAGAACGACCTCGAATGCCGCCTTCTTCAGCTCCGCGCCGGTATGGTTGCTGGTCACGAAGGTCATGCGGCAGCCGCCACCGACGGATGTGAGCTTGTTGAGTTCGATCTGCAGCGGCGGAGTGGCGGCAGCCTCGCCCGTCGCCGCCGCTGGCTGAGCGGCGGCAAGGGCCATCGCGGCCAATGAAATCCGAATTCCGGTCCTCATCATGGTCGATTGCTTCCCTGGGACTTGTCCGCAGCCTTGCAGGCAGGCGAACATAAATATGACTTTACAATTCATCTTTGAGCTAGAATACATGAATTGATTAGTCAACAATAATTCCCGTGCCCGCGGCGCCTTTCCGGCAGGCGGCCGTTCGGGCTGACGATCGGCTGGCATTTAAAAGATGATTATAAAAATCATATATTGCGACACGTTCATAAGTTGACTATGATATTCATATTAATGAGACAAGCCCAGCCAGCAGTGCAAGCCAGGCCATAGAAACAATCAGCCCTTTTTGAAAATCGGGTGACCTGATGAAGTGTGACATGGGCACGAGCAAAAATTACGACGCCGAAGACCGCGGCGAACCCGCGGACAATAATGCACCCGTCTATTCAAGCGCATTCCTCTTCAAGGGCACGGGCGAGATACGGATCGAACACGCCGGTTTTTCCTACCGGCTGAAGATCACCCGCCAGGGCAAACTTATTCTCAACAAGTAGGAGATGCGCAGAATGAACGGCAATCTGCCGACGGCGGAAGACATCCGCAAAGCAAGACAGGACAATCCGAAACTCCGCGAACGCGATCTGGCCGCCAGTCTCGGCATTACGGAGGCCGATTATATCGCAGCATGGATTGGCCACGGTGTCCGTCGGATTTCGACCGACTTCGAGCGCGTCTTTCCGGGCCTTGAAGCCCTGGGCGAAGTCATGGCGCTGACCCGCAATGAATTCGCGGTGCACGAGAAGATCGGGGTCTATGACCGCTACATTGACGGCCGCAACGCCGCGATGATGCTTGGTGAACAGATCGACATGCGGATGTTTCCCAAGCATTGGGTGCACGGCTTTGCCGTCGAGTTCGACACCGGCGAGACGGTGAAGCGCAGCTTCCAGTTCTTCGACGCCAGTGGCGAGGCCGTTCACAAGGTGCACCTGCGTCCGGCCAGCGATGTGAGCGCCTGGCAGGCCCTCGCCGACAAGCTGGCGCTCCCAGACCAGAATGTTCCGGTTGCCGCGGCCGCCTACTCCCGCACCAGCCCCGTCAACGACAACGCCGTTCCGCACGAGAAGCTGCGCGAACGCTGGGAGGGCATGACCGACACGCATCAGTTCGTCGGCATCCTGAAGGACCTCGAACTGTCTCGCCTGAAGGCGCTCGAAAGCATCGGCGAGGATTTTGCCTGGCAGCTGGCACCGGATGCCGTGCATGCGATGATGCTCGCCGCCGTCGACGACGGCCTGCCGATCATGTGCTTCGTCGGCAGCCGCGGCTGCATCCAGATTCATTCGGGACCGCTCCACAACGTCGCCACGATGGGACCCTGGGTCAATGTCATGGATCCGACCTTCCACCTGCATCTGCGCGCCGACAAGGTCGCCCAGACCTGGGCGGTACGCAAACCCGTCGACAAGGGACACGTCACCTCCATCGAAGCCTATGATGCCGAGGGCGAACTGATCATCCAGTTCTTCGGCAAGCGCATCGAGGGGCAGGACGAGCGGCCGAACTGGCGCGCGATCGTCGAGGCGCTGCCGCGCCTTTCCGACACCCAGGCAGCGTGAGACGGCAATGACATCGATTTCCAGACGTGCACTTGTCGCGACCGCCCTGATCGGCTCCGCCACCTTGGCGTGGCCGCGCCTTTCGGTGGCGGCCGGCGTCGCCTCCCCGTCCCGGATCGTATCGATCGGCGGCTCCCTGACCGAGATCGTCTTCGCGCTTGGCGCCGGGGACCGGCTGGTGGCGCGCGACACGACCTCCACCTATCCGCCGGAAGCGCTCAAGCTTCCGGACACCGGCTACATCAGGGCGCTGTCGCCGGAAGGCGTGCTCTCGGTCAATCCGGATCTCATCCTCGTCCTCGAGGGCGCCGGGCCACCCGAGGCGCTCTCCGTGCTGCAGCAGGCCGGCATCCCGCTGACAACGGTTCCCGACGGCTACGACCGCCAGGCGATCGTCGGCAAGGTGCATGCCGTCGGCAAGGCGATCGGAGAGCAGGAGAAGGCCGAAGCGCTGGCCTCCCGGCTCGACGCGGACCTTGCCGCCGCCGAGACTGCTGCCAAGGCCGTGTCCGTCCGCAAGAAGGTTCTCTTCGTGCTCTCGCTTCAGAACGGCCGGGTGATGGCCGCCGGTGCGAACTCGCATGCGGACGCCATCATCACCATGGCGGGCGGCGAAAACGCGATGGCCGGCGTTTCCGGCTACAAACCCGTGAGTGACGAAGCCATCCTCGCCGCCGCGCCTGACCTCATCCTGATGATGACTGGGGCCGGCGACCACGCGGCCGGCGACGAGCAGGTTCTCGCGCAGCCGGCAATTGCCGAAACGCCGGCCGGCAAGGCCAAACGCATCATCCGCATGGACGGAATGTTTCTGCTGGGCTTCGGGCCACGGACGCCCGATGCCATCCGCGATCTGCATAGCGCCCTATACAAGCCGGCAACATAGACGGAATGACGATCATGCTCCAAGAGGTCGAGCGGCACGCCCTTCGCCGGCGGACAGGCCTGTGGCCCGCCGATCGCGGGGCGCGTGCGCGCATCGCCATTCCGGCACTCGGCGTCGCGCTGGTGCTTGCCTGCGGCCTGTCCCTGACGGCCGGTGCATCCGATACATCGGCCCTTGACGCCCTCCTTGCGCTTGCCGGCATGTCCGATGCCGGCGTGTCGGCCAGCGACCGCATCATCCTCGGCGCCATCCGCCTGCCGCGCATCGCGCTTGGCGCGCTGGTCGGAGCGGCGCTCGCCGTCTCCGGCGCCCTGATGCAGGGGCTTTTCCGCAATCCGCTCGCCGACCCGGGCCTCGCCGGCGTTTCCGCCGGGGCGGCTCTCGGGGCAGCGGGAATGATCGTGCTTGGCGGCTCGCTGCTGGCTCCGCTCACCGCCCTTTTCGGCTTTTCGGCGCTGCCCATCGCGGCCTTCGGCGGCGGGCTTGCCACCACCACGATCCTTTACCTGACGGCGACGCGCCGCGGACGAACCTCTGTCGCGACCATGCTGCTTGCCGGCATAGCGCTTGGCGCCTTTTCGGGGGCTGCGACCGGCATTCTGGTCTACATGGCCGACGACAAGCAGCTTCGCGACCTGACCTTCTGGGGGCTCGGCTCGCTGGCGGGTTCCACCTGGAGCAAGGCCATGACCGTGGGACCGCTGATCCTCGCGTGCCTCGCTGCCGCGCCCTTCCTCGGAAAGCAGCTCAACGCGCTCGCACTCGGCGAGGCGGCGGCCGGCCATATGGGTGTGCCGGTCCAGAGACTGAAGACCGGCTGCATCCTGCTCGTCTCCGCCATGACCGGGGCAGCTGTCGCCGTCAGCGGCGGCATCGGCTTCGTCGGCATCGTCGTGCCTCATATCATCCGCCTGTCCGTTGGCCCGGACCACCGCTATCTGCTGCCGGCATCCGCCCTGCTGGGTGCCTCGCTGCTGGTGCTGGCCGATGCCTTCGCCCGCACGATCGTCGCACCGGCCGAACTGCCGATCGGCATCGTGACGGCCACGGCCGGCGCCCCCGTCTTCCTCTGGCTCCTGCTCAGAAGCCGCACGGTGGTGGATATATGAGCCACGATCCCGGCATGCGCTACGAGGCGCAGGCGATCTCGGCCAGGCTCGGCGGCCGGACCATCCTCGCCGATCTTGACTTTGACGCCACCGCCGGCGAGGTCACCGTGATCGCCGGGCCGAACGGCTCGGGAAAGACCACGCTGATCAAGGCGCTTTCCGGCGAACTGCCGGTGTCCGGCCAGGTCTCCATCAACGGCCGACCGCTCGGCACGCTGAAGCCGTGGCAGTTCGCCGCCATGCGCGCCGTGCTGCCACAGGAAATCCAGCTCGCCTTTCCGTTTACCGTCGACGAGGTCGTCTCGCTCGGCATTTCCGCGGGCATTCACGGCGGATCGGACAAAGAGAACCGGCGCCGCGTGCTGCAGGCGCTCACGGCAGTCGATCTTTCCGGCTTTTCCGGACGGCTCTACCAGGAGCTTTCCGGCGGCGAGCGCCAGCGTGTTCAACTCGCCCGCGTGCTCTGCCAGATCTGGGAGCCGGTCGCGCATGGCGAGCCACGCTGGCTGCTGATGGACGAGCCGGTCGCAAGCCTCGACATCCGCCACCAGATCGGCCTCATGGAGATCGCCCGCTCCTATGCACGGCGCGGCGGCGGCGTGATCGCCGTCATGCATGATCTCAATCTCAGCGCCATGTTCGCGGACCGAATCGTGCTGATGAAGAATGGCCGCGTCGCGGCACTAGGCACGCCGGCTGAGGTGTTCGACGCCAAGACGCTGCAAACGGTGTTCGATTGTGCAGTCATACCCGGGATTGCCCCCGAAAACGGCAACTTCATCCTTCCCCAAAGTATTGCCTGAACCCGTATTTCAGCGATTTCAATGAATTACACCCCATGGCACGGGGATTGCTTGTTTGCTGGTTTGATCATCGCCGGCGAACTGCCGGGATCAGGTGCGAGGCGGGCATACCGCAATTTCTGGGGAGTTGCGCCGGCCGCAAGCCTCGGGCCACTCTGGTCAAACATGATGATCAGTAATGAGCCAGCCTGTGGGGACAGATCTGGCGACAGTCCACGGGGCGAGGAATTTGGGCAGATATTCCAGGGTGGCGCTTGGCGCCTGCATGCTTTTCATGTCCGGGTTTGGCTTGGTTCACGCCGAGGAAAACCACTACAAGCTGCTGAAGCTTGACGGCCACGTCGTCAAATGGGGCGATCCGACCCTTGGTTCTCCGGCGCATGTCACCTACGCCTTCGCGACGGCGGCGTTTCACGATCCGGAGGCGCGGAACTGCGGCGATATCGCTCCGTTGAAGAGCGTCGCACAGCGATCGGGCCTCAGCGAAGACGACATCCGGCAACAGGCGGCCGCGGCGGCGGCTCTCTGGTCCAGCGTCGCCGGCATCACGTTCGAGGAAGTTTCGGACCCGGCCAAGGCGAACATCCTGATCGGGGAGCAGAGCGAACCGACCGGCTACGCCTTTGCCAATGTCGAATATCGCAAGCCCGTGCTGGCCAAGGACGCAAAGCGGTCCGGCGACCGCGCGCTGAACATTCCTGATGGCCGGGCCAACCTTGGCCGCGAGCCAAATGCGCAGTCCGTCGCGACCATTTCCCGCTCGATGATCTGCCTCAACCCGGAGCGCATCTGGAAAAGCGGCTTCGGCGGAAACGCGTCGGCCTATGATATCCGCTACACGTTCACGCATGAACTGGGCCATGCGATCGGTCTCGACCACTACTATCACGCCGGCTTCCTGATGTACTACAAGTACACTGAAGCGTTCCGCGCACCGCAATCAGGCGACATCGACGGCGCCCGCGCCCTCTACGGTCCGCCCATCGCCCGCTGACACCAGCGGCTGCGGCATCAGGTCGCACCTGGCCGCGAAAACGCCACCTTTTGCAACTACAGATTCGCTTGGCATCGGACATGCGCCCTCAATGTCCGATGCCAAAGAGGGCTACCTGAAAAGGAGCTTGTCATGTTGAAACGACTTTTTTCGGCCAGTGCGCTGACGCTGGTTCTGGTAAGTGTTCCGGCATTCGCGCAAGATACGGCCGCCCCGAATACCGGGATGGCACCGGCGCAAAGCGATTCTGCCACGCCAGACGCAACGGTTGCGCCAGACGCGACTGCAGTTCCCATCAAGCCGATCGCATTCATCCCCAAGCAGGAACAAGGCCAATGGCTCGTTGCCGACTATATTGGCCTGAATGTTCAGGGGAATGACGGCCAAACGCTCGGCGATATCAGCGACATCGTTGTCGGAGACGACGGCAAGATATCGGCCTTCGTCATCAGCGTCGGCGGTTTTCTTGGCATGGGCGAGCGGCATATTGCCGTTCCGATAGATGCCGTTGACC
This sequence comes from Rhizobium sp. PAMB 3174, assembly GCF_052908375.1. Lineage (NCBI taxonomy): Bacteria > Pseudomonadati > Pseudomonadota > Alphaproteobacteria > Hyphomicrobiales > Rhizobiaceae > Rhizobium > Rhizobium sp. PAMB 3174. The sequence continues at coordinate 3,356,332 of NZ_CM128608.1, forward strand.
AGTCAACCGACGAAAACGGCGCACCGAAGCTCGTCCTGGCCTCGAACAGCGAGGCCCTCCAGAATGCGCCTCCGTTCATGAGCCTGCTGGATATCCAGCGTGAAGCCGAACGGAAGCAGGCGGAGCAGGAATCGCAGATGAACGCCGCACCTGCTGCCCCGACCGGCCAGTAGCGGCGGCAACAGTTCCGCCTAAAGCCCGATACGGGCGGCTCTCGCCGAGGGCCGTCCGGAGAGGGTGTTGGCGGATGACGCACCGACACACATCAGATCACTGTCAGACGACGACTTCCTGGTCGACCCGGTCCTCGCTGCCGAAGAACTGCAGGTAGCGTTTGACGGCTTCCGGATCGCCGGTCGCCTTCTGCGGATTGTCGGAAAGCTTGACCGCTGGGCGGCCATTGGCGTCGGACACCTTGCAGACGATCGAGATCGGCTTCAGGCCGTCGATCGGGTCCGGTGCGCATCCGGCAAAGTCGTTGGTGAGGTTGGTGCCCCAGCCGAAGCTCATGCGCACCCTGCCCTCGAAATGGCGGTAGGTATCGATGATCGCATCGACATCGAGGCCGTCGGAGAAGATCAGCAGTTTTTCCTTGGGATCGCGGCCCATCTTCTTCCACCAGGCGACGATCTTTTCGCCGCCCTCGATCGGGGGCGCGCTGTCGGGCCGGAAACCGGTCCAGTCGGCCACCCATTCCGGCGCATTCTTGAGGAAGGCGGCCGTGCCGAAGGCATCCGGCAGCACGATCAGCAGGTTGCCGCCGTAAAGCGTGTTCCAGTCCTTGAGGACCTTGTAGGGGGCTTCGGCGAGTTGCTGGTCGTTTTCCGCCAGTGCAGCGGCGACCATCGGCAGTTCGTGCGCATTGGTGCCGACGGCTTCCAGGTCGGAGTCCATGGCGAGAAGCACGTTCGAGGTGCCGGTAAAGGCCGGGCCGATGCCTTCCTTCAGCGCTTCCACGCACCAGCGCTGCCAGAGGAACGAATGGCGCCGGCGGGTGCCGAAATCGGAGATTCTCAGGCCCGGCAGGGCCTTCAGCCGGTCCACCTTGTCCCACATCTTGGCCTTGGCGCGGGCATAGAGCACGTCGAGAGTGAAGGGGCCGAGCGAGCGCATGGCGGCGCGCGAGCGAAGCTCGTTGATGATCGCGAGCGCGGGAATTTCCCACAGCGTCGTTTCCATCCAGGGACCATGGAAATCGAGCTGGTACTGGCCGTCACGGCGCGTCAGCTCATACTCCGGCAGCTGGAATTTCGACAGCCAGGCCAGGAATTCCGGCTCGAAGATCTGCGAGCGGCCGTAGAAGGTGTTACCGGCCAGCCAGATCAGCTCCTTCTTGGAGAGGCGCAGCGTGCGGGCGTGATCGAGCTGCTCGCGCAGTTCCATCTCGTCGATCTCGTCGGCCAGACGGACGGACGTCGTCCGGTTGATCAGCGAAAAGGTGGCGTGGACGTCCGGATAGAGCTTCCAGATCATCTGCAGCATCAGAAGCTTGTAGAAATCCGTGTCGATCAGGCTGCGGATGATCGGATCCAGCTTCCAGGCGTGGTTATACACGCGCCGGGCGATATCTGTCTTCATCATGTGCTCCCCCGGAAACGCATCACACGTCGATACAGAAATGCAAAGTGCCGAAGCAACCGCGCTTCGGCACCTGCGACGTTATCGTGAAATATCCAACGAAAGTCCAGTGGCTACCGGCGGTTGTTTAGCCGAGCCACATTAGTTTGACGGGACCGCGGCACCGCTGTCGGCGGGTGCCGACTGGCTGACGCCGGCGGGCGACGGATCACTCGGCGCTTCGGTGCGGCCCCACCATTCAAGCGGCACCCAGAGTGCCAGGGCAATGGCCAGAGCGGCAAGCAGGACATAGAGAACCGGACGGCCCAGCCGGCCTTGCCGCGCCTCTTTCGGCTCAAGCGGCTTTTCGGTCTTCATGGCCTCGGCGCGCGGAGCAACCTTGTTGGCGAAGTCGGTTTGACTGTTCATGTCGGTCTCCCTTGTCTGCCTGTTGCATTGTGCCCTTCATCAAGAAGGGCTTATGCAATCAACGCGCGACGGGAAGAAGGGTTCCTGGAGACCCTGGGGACCGGGTCGCGGTGCTACTGGCTGACCGCGCCGGTATCGACCGCCTTCAGATCGAAGGCAGCGGCCATCAGGGCGCGGGTATAGGGATCTTCGGGACTGGAAAATATCTTCTCGGCGGGCCCCTTCTCCACAACCTTGCCGAGACGCATGACGACGACGTCGTTGGCGAGCGCCTTCACCACTTTCAGGTCGTGGCTGATGAACAGATAGGCGAGATCGTGCCGCTTCTGCAGGTCGCGCAACAGGTCGACCACCTGCGCCTGGACGCTCATGTCGAGCGCCGAGGTCGGCTCGTCGAGCATGACGAAGCGGGGTTTGAGCACCATCGCGCGGGCAATGGCGATGCGCTGGCGCTGGCCGCCCGAGAATTCATGCGGATAACGCCAGCGGGTGGCCGGATCGAGACCCACCTCTTCCAGCACACCGGCCACGCGACGGTCGCGCTCGTCGGCGCTGAGCGTCCGCTCATGGATCTTCAGCCCCTCGGCGATGATCTCGCCGACCGACATGCGGGGGCTGAGCGAGCCGTAAGGATCCTGGAAGACCACCTGCATCTCGCGACGCAACGGCAGCATCTCCTTGAAAGAATAGCCGGCTATATCTCGACCGACAAAGGCGATCCGCCCGCGCGAGGAAATAAGCCGCGCCAGCGCCATGCCGAGCGTCGTCTTGCCCGAACCGGATTCACCGACGACGCCGAGCGTGTGACCGGCCCGCAGCGTCACGTCGATACCGTCGACTGCCTTCACATTGTCGACGACCTTGCGCAGGAAGCCGGCCTTGATCGGGAACCAGACCTTGACGTCTTCCGCCTCCATGACCAACGGCTTGGCGTCGTTGCGCTCGGGCGGCTGGCCGCTCGGCTCGGAGGAGAGCAGATGCCGGGTGTAGGCATGCTGCGGATTGGAGAAGATGTCCGCGACCGGGCCGCTCTCGACGATCTTGCCCTTGGTCATCACGCAGACGCGATCGGCGAACTTGCGGACGATGCCGAGATCATGGGTAATGAACAGCATGGACATGCCATGCGTCGTCTTCAGGTCCTTCAGGAGTTCCAGGATCTGCGCCTGCACCGTGACGTCGAGCGCCGTCGTCGGCTCGTCGGCGATCAGCAGCTTCGGGCGGTTGGCGAGCGCCATGGCGATCATCACGCGCTGACGCTGGCCGCCGGAGAGCTCATGCGGATAGGCCTTCAGGCGCTTCTCCGGATCGCGGATTCCGACCTGATTGAGCAGTTCGAGCACCCGATCCCGTGCCGGCTTGCCGACAATGCCGCCGTGCAGCGCCAGGATCTCGCCGATCTGCTTCTCGATCGAATGCAGCGGATTGAGCGAGGTCATCGGCTCCTGGAAGATCATGGTGATGTCGTCGCCGCGCACCTTGCGCAGCTCGGCCTCGCTCGCCTTCAAAAGATCGCGGCCGGAAAACAGGATCTCTCCCGAGGGATGGCTTGCCGCCGGATAGGGCAGGAGCTGCAGGATCGAATTGGCGGAAACCGACTTGCCGGAACCGGATTCGCCAACCAGAGCCAACACCTCGCCGGGCGCGACATCAAAGGAAATCCGGTCGACGGCAAGCGACGTCTGACCGCCCTGATGAAAGGCGACGGACAGATCGCGGACGGAGAGAAGCGGCTCGGTCATTTGAACGTCTTTCGCGGATCGAAGGCGTCGCGGACGGCCTCGCCGATGAAGATCAGCAGGGAGAGCATGATCGACATGGTGAAGAAGGCGGTCAGGCCGAGCCAGGGAGCCTGAAGGTTACGCTTGCCCTGGTCGATGAGTTCGCCGAGCGACGGCGAACCGGGGGGCATACCGAGGCCGAGGAAGTCGAGCGAGGTCAAGGTCGTGATCGAGCCGGACAGGATGAAGGGAAGGAAGGTCAGCGTCGCCACCATGGCATTGGGCAGCAGGTGACGGAACATGATCGTCCAGTTGCCGACGCCGAGCGCGCGGGCCGCCTTCACATACTCGAAATTGCGGGCCCTCAGGAACTCGGCGCGGACGATGCCGACGAAGCCGACCCAGGAAAACAGCAGCATGATGCCGAGCAGAACGAAGAAGCCCGGCGGCAACACCGAGGAGATGATCAGCAGGATGTAGAGCACCGGCATCGACGACCAGATCTCGATGAAGCGCTGCATCAGAAGGTCGAGCCAGCCGCCGAAATAGCCCTGCATGGCGCCGGCGCTGACCCCGACGAATGCCGAGGCGATCGTGAGCGCAAGCCCGAAGAGGACGGCGACACGGAACCCGTAGATCATGCGGGCGGTGACGTCGCGCGCCTGGTCGTCGGTACCGAGCCAGTTCATGTTGCCGAGAACGCAATCCGGGTCCTTGTCACCCTGCGGATAGCCCGAGCAGCGCTCCTCCTTGCTCATCAGCCAGAACGGCGCGGTCGGCGCCGAATGGGGAATGTTGGAGTTGGCGGTATCGTAGGAATAGCGGATCGGCGGCCAGAGCATCCAGCCGTTCGCATTGATCTCGTCCCGGATGAACTCGGAGCGATAGTCCGTGTCGGCATAGAAGCCGCCGAATTTCTCCTCCGGATAGTCGACCAGCACGGGGAACAGGATCTCGCCCTTGTATGAGACGACGAGCGGCCTGTCGTTGGCGATGAGTTCGGCGAACATCGACAGCGTGAACAGGACGAGGAAGATCCAGAACGACCAGTAGCCACGGCGGTTCGCCTTGAAATTGGCAAGCCGGCGCTGGTTGGTCGGATTGAGGAACGGCCGCTTCGGCGGCTTGCCGGCGGCGATCTCGGTGGCGCCCGCTTCCATCACACCTCCCTCCGCTCGAAGTCGATGCGCGGATCGACCCAGGTGTAGACGAGGTCGGAGATGAGGCCGATGACGAGACCCATCAGCGAGAAGATGTAGAGCGTGCCGAAGACGATCGGATAGTCGCGGTTGACGATGGCGAGATAGCCCATGCGACCGAGGCCATCGAGGGAAAAGATGTTCTCGATCAGCAGCGAACCGGTGAAGAAGGCCGAGATGAAGGCGCCGGGGAAGCCGGCGATGATGATCAGCATGGCGTTGCGGAAGACGTGGCCGTAGAGCACCTGCCGGTCGTTGAGCCCCTTGGCCTTGGCGGTGATGACATACTGCTTCTTGATCTCGTCGATGAAGGAGTTCTTCGTCAGCAGCGTCGTCGTCGCGAAGGCGGCAAGCGACAGCGAAATGATCGGCAGCGTCAGGTGCCAGAAGTAGTCGACGATCTTCTCATACCAGGTGAGCTGCCAGAAATTGTCGGAGACGAGGCCGCGCAAGGGAAACCAGTCGAAGAAGGAGCCGCCTGCGAAGACGACGATCAGCAGGATGCCGAATAGGAAGCTCGGCACGGCATAGCCGACGATGATGACGCCGGAGGTCCAGACGTCGAAGGCAGACCCGTCCTTGATCGCCTTGCGGATGCCGAGCGGGATTGAAATGCCGTAGGACAGGATCAGGATCCACAGGCCGAGCGACATCGACACCGGCAGTTTGTCGATGATCAGATCGATGACGGACGTGTTGCGGAAGAAGCTCTCGCCGAAGTCGAAGCGGATATAGTCCCACATCATGTCGAGAAAGCGGGTGAGCGGCGGCTTGTCGAAGCCGAACTGCTTTTCGAGCTTCTTGATCAGGTCGGGATCGAGGCCCTGTGCGCCCCGGTATCTGGAATTGGCCTCGGAGAACTGGTCCTGCTGGCTCAGGAGATCGCCGCTGGCGCCGGACAGGCGTTCCTCGGCGCTGCCGCCCTGCCCCGTCAGCTGCGAGATGACCTGTTCGACCGGTCCGCCGGGCGCGAACTGAACGATTGCAAAGGAGATCGCCATGATCCCGATCATCGTGGGGATCATGAGGAGAATTCGGCGAAGGATATAGGCGCCCATCTGCGGCTATTTCCCCTTTCCGGTTCGCGCCTGGCGCATTGCCGCCGGCCGAATCCTGTCTGTTGCTGCCATTCTGTCCGTCATTCTCCTGATCATGCCACCTGCGCTACCGTGCCAAGCTTGCGCCGCACCGACCATGTTCCGGGCGTCCACGCTACTTCTTTTCCGCCGACTTCGCCCACCACAGGTCCGGAAAACCCATGGAATATTCCGGCAGGTTGTCCGGCCGCACGATATTGTTCCAATAGGCGATCGGCAGCGACCGGCGGGAGTAGCTCGGCACGATGTAGGCGCCGGACAGGAGAACGCGGTCGAGGGCATGGACCGAGGCGATCAGCGTATCGCGGTTCGGCGCGAAGATGACCTTCTTGATCAGGGCGTCAATGCCGGGATCCGCGATGCCTGCATAATTGTCGGATCCGGGACGTTCGGCCGACTGCGAGCCCCAATAGCCGGTCTGCTCGTTGCCCGGGTTCATGCTCTGGGTCCAGCCCTGGTAGACCACGTCATAATCGAAGGCGCGCAGCCGGTTGGTGAACTGTGAGGCGTCCACGGAGCGCACGGTCGCCTTCACGCCGATCTTGGCGAGGTTGGCGGCATAAGGCAGCGCCACACGCTCGATGATCGGTCCGTCGAGAAGAATCTCAAAGGTGAAGGGTGCGCCGGTCTTGACGTTGACCATCTGCCGGTTGCGGATCTCGTAGCCGGCCTGCTTGAAGAGGTCGATGGCATGGCGAAGGTTCTGCCGCTCCTTGATCTCGTCGCCACCGACCGGATTGGTGTAAGGCGTCGTGAAGACCTCCGGCGGCACCATGTCCTTGATGCTGTCGAGGATGTCGAGTTCCTCGCCCTTCGGCAGGTCGCTGGAGGCGAGCTCGGTGCCGAAGAAGTAGCTGTTGATCCGCTGATAGCTGTTATAGAAAATGGTCCGGTTCAGTTCCTCGAAATCGAAGGCATAGTTGAGCGCCTGGCGAACCCGCTTGTCCTTGAATTGCTCGCGGCGCATGTTGGGAATGAAGCCGACCATGACGCCGCGCTTGCGGTACTCGTTCTCAAGCTCCTCGCGCTTGATGCGCCCATCCTGTGCGGCCGGAAAATCATAGGCCGTCGCCCAGCGCTTGGCGGAGTTGTCCCACCACCAGTCGAGATTGTGGCCCTTGAAGGCCTGGAACTCGACGTCACGGTCGGCAAAGAACGAATATTTCACCGTCTTGAAGTTGTTCCGGCCGATGTTGACGTTCAGATCCTTCGCCCAATAATCGTCGCGCAATTCGTAGGTGATCGTCGAACCCGGCGAGAAGGCGGCGATCTTGTAGGGGCCGGACGCCATTGGCGGTTCGAGCGAGGTCTTCGAAATGTCACGCGGCTTGCCGTCGGGGCCGTTCGCCTGCCACCAGGCCTTCGAAATCACCGGTAGCTGGCCGACGATCGACGGCAGTTCGCGGTTGCCCTTCTCGTCAAAGCGGAATGTCACCTCGCGCTCGCCCGTCACCTCTGCGGCGGTGACATGGCCGTAGTATTGCGTGAATTTCGGACTGAGTTCCTTGAACTTGTCGAAGCTGAAGACGACGTCCGCCGGCGTCACCGGCGAGCCGTCGGCAAACTTTGCCTGCGGCCTCAGGCGGAACACCGCATAGGAAAAATCGTCCGGGTAGGACAGCGCCTCGGCAAGCAGCCCGTAGCTCGACGACAGTTCGTCGCTGGCCGGCGTCAGCAGCGTGTCGTAGACCATGGAGATGCTGGCGGGAATCTCGCCCTTGTCGAGGACGAAGTTGAACGTGTCGTAGGTGCCGATCTCGGACACGTCGATGCTGCCGCCCTTGGGCGCATCGGGATTTCCGTAGTCAAAACGCTTGAAGCCGTTCGGATATTTCAGATCGCCGATCGTCGCGATGCCATGCCGCCAAACCGGATCGGCGGCGCTGGCCGGAGCGGAGGACACACTCTGCAGAAAAAGGAGGGCAAGGGGAAAAACGAATGTCCGGAATGCCAATTTCATATAGCGACCTTCATGGGTTTCTTCGGCCATACCATAGGCGAAATACTGCGGAAATACAGGGGGCAATTCCACACAGAGAGCGGGTGAAGACAAATGCGGATCACAATTTCAACAAACCCTCCATTCAGTGTAGGATCAACAGCAAATCACCAAAGTCGAACCCTTGGCGGGAGGGGTATGAATGCAATCAAGGCTTTTTAAAGCCATCCGGAAGCCGGCCATGGTGCTGGCGACCGCAGCGCTCGCAGTATGCCAGTTCACAGCCGACAGTTCGGCCGACGACCGGCCGGCCAAGCAGGTTTTCAGCGCCATCGCGCTTCCCGAACAGGGTACGCCGCAATCGATCGGCTACTACGCCAATGGCTGCCTTGCCGGCGCCGTGGCGTTGCCGACGGACGGGCCCGGATGGCAGGTCATGCGACTGTCGCGCAATCGCCGCTGGGGCCACCCGGAACTCGTTTCGTGGATCGAACAGTATGCGGGCGACGTCGCCCGAAATGACGGCTGGCCCGGCATCCTGATCGGCGACATGTCGCAGCCGCGCGGCGGGCCCATGGCATCCGGCCATGCCTCGCATCAGGTCGGCCTCGACGTCGATATCTGGCTGCAACCCATGCCGAACCACCGTATGAGCGCCGACGAGCGGGAAAAGCTTTCCGCGCAATCGCTCCTGAAGAAGAATGCGCGCCTGACGGTCGATCCGGCGAAATGGAACGACAGCTACGCGGACATGATCGTCCGCGCCGCCAACTATCCCGAGGTTCAGCGCGTCTTCGTCAATCCCTCGATCAAGAAGAAGCTCTGCGAGACATGGACCGGCAGCCGCGCCAATTTCGGCAAGCTCCGGCCCTATTACGGGCATGACGACCATATCCATGTCCGTCTCTTCTGCCGGCCCGGCTCGCCGGATTGCAAGAAGCAGGCGGCCGTGCCCGCCGACGACGGCTGCGGCAAGGAACTCGCCTGGTGGTACTCCGACGAACCCTGGGCGCCACCGAAAAAGCCGACCAAACCGACGAAGCCTGCGCCCAAGCCGCATGTGAAGACGCTCGCGGACCTGCCGAAGGCCTGCACCGCCGTCGTCAACGGTCCGTCGGTCGCTTCCGTCGAGGCCGCGACATACCGTAGCGGGTCTGCGGGCGCCTCGCCGGCCACGGCATTCGCACCCGTCGAGCCAAACGCGGCCGGCGCCTTCGACGTCCCCGTGCCGCTGCCGCGTCCGCCCGGTCAGTGACGCACCGCGCAACGGAAAGTTGCAGGCCGACGAAACGCCGTCGGCCGCTCACGGCTTTTCAAATTTTCCGATGATGGTATAGAAGCGGCTCAAATCGATTTAAATCACATTGTCCGGGAGGCCGCATGCCCAGCGAAAAGTGCATTGCGCTCATCGCTCACGACCAGAAGAAGGACGACATGGCGGAGTTCGCCTATCAGAACTCGCCGCTCCTGTCGGAATGGCGGCTGGTGGCAACCGGGACCACGGGCGCGAGGATTCTCGACGTCTGTCCGCATCTCGACGTCACACGACTCAAGAGCGGTCCGCTCGGCGGCGACCAGCAGATCGGCGCACTGATCGCCACCGGCGACATTGACCGGCTGATCTTTTTCGTCGACCCTCTGACGCCGATGCCGCATGATGTCGACGTCAAGGCACTGATGCGACTGGCGATCGTCTACGACATTCCGATGGCGCTGAACCGGTCGTCGGCGCAAATTCTTCTGAACGACCTCGCCCGCAGCGGGAAATAAGACATGCAGGATCCAATGGCGGCGAACCAGCACCACGAACATTCGATGGCCTTTCCGGTCCTGATCGGCGATATCGGCGGCACCAATGCCCGGTTTTCGCTGCTGATCGATTCCTATGCCGAACCGAAAACCTTTCCGATCGTCCGCACGGCGGAATTCGAGACGATCGACGACGCCATCCAGCGCTGCATCCTCGATCACACCTCGGTCCAGCCCCGCTCGGCGCTCCTGGCGATCGCCGGGCCGATCCAGGGCGACGAATTGCCGCTGACCAACTGCCCCTGGGTGGTCAAGCCGCGCGACATGATCGCCAATCTCGGCTTCGAGGACGTCACGATCATCAATGATTTCGAGGCGCAGGCGCTGGCCGTCGCTTCGCTGCGGGATACGGACCGCGAGCAGATCGGCGGCAATGGCGAAGAGCGGATCGCGACCCGCGTGGTGCTCGGTCCCGGCACGGGCCTCGGCGTCGCCGGCGTGGTCTACTCGCAGCACCGCTGGATCCCGGTTCCGGGTGAAGGCGGGCACGTCGACCTCGGACCGCGCACAGATCGGGACTACCAGATCTTCCCGCATGTCGAAAAAATCGGCGGCCGCGTCTCGGGCGAACAGATCCTCTGCGGCCGCGGCATGGTCAATCTCTACAAGGCGATCTGCGCCGCCGACGGCGTCGAGCCAAAGCTCAGCGAGCCGGCAACGGTTTCCGAAAAGGGCCTCGACGGCTCCGACCCGCAGGCGAAGGAAACCCTCTCCCTGTTCGCAACCTATCTCGGCCGCGTCGCCGGCGACCTCGCCCTCACCTTCATGGCGAAGGGCGGCGTCTTCATTTCCGGCGGCATTCCGCAGAAGATCATGCCGGCCCTGAAGGCCGGCGGCTTCCGCGCCGCATTCGAGGACAAGGCGCCGCACAACAAGGCCATGTCCGGCATTGCGACCTATGTCGTCACCCATCCACTGGCGGCGCTTGCCGGACTTGCCGCCTACGCGCGCGCACCCGGCGGCTTCAGCGTGGCGACCGAGGGCCGCCGCTGGCATCGCTAGGACGGCGTCCCCTGTGGCCTGTCGTCCTATAGCCAAAAGGCAAGCGCTTCTTTATACAGCCGCTTGATCCGGCGCCGGCGGCGCCGGCCATGTTTTCGACAAGACAGGTCACACCTTTTGAGTAAGAAGAAACAGGCCATCGACACGCAAGGCATCTGGGTCATCCTGAAAAGGGTGATGCGGGAAAATGCCAAGGACCATGTCAAGGGCTACGCATTTGCCATCGGCTGCCTCATCACCATCTCCGCCTCCACTGCGTTTACCGCCTGGATCATGAAGACCGTCGTGGACGAGGCCTTCGCCAAGCAGCGCGCCGACATCATCTGGGTGGTCTGCCTGTCGCTGTTCAGCGCCTTCGTTTTGCGCGGCTTCGCGACCTATGGCCAGGCCGTCGCCCTTTCGAAGATCAGCAACAACATCGTCGCCCGCTACCAGCGACGGGTCTTCGCGCATCTGATGACGCTTTCGAGCAGCTTTTATGCCGAAGCCCGCTCCGCGCGCATCGCCGCCCAGCTGAACGGCAACATCGGCGGCATCGCCGGGATCCTCAACCTGACCGTGACCACGGCGGCGCGCGACCTCCTGAGCCTGATCGGCCTGATCGGCGTGATGATCGTCCAGGATCCGGTGCTGTCGTTCTTTGTCCTGATATTCGCCCCGATCCTGCTGTTCGGCATCCGCTACCTGTCGAAGCGCCTCAGAACCGCGTCACGGGAATCGACCCTCGTCGGCGCCCAGGTGTTCGGAGCCATGCAGGAAACGATCGCCGGCATCTCGATCGTCAAGGCCTTCACCATGGAGCCTCAACTCCAGAGCAAGATCGACAAGCTGATCGACTGGTCGGAAAACCGCGCCAACCGGATCGCCCGCCTGAGCGAGCGCACCGCGCCGCTGACCGACACGTTCGCCGGCGTGGCGATTGCCTCGGTACTCGCCTATTCCGCCTATCGCTCGATCTACTTCCATGTCCTGCCCGGCGCATTCTTCTCCTTCGTCACCGCACTCCTGATGGCCTATGATCCGGCGCGGCGCCTGGCGCGCGTGCAGCTCAGCTTCGAGCGGGCCGCGGTCAATGCCAGCATGCTCTATGAAGTGCTCGACATGGAGCCGCCGCAGCGTGACAAGGACGGCGCGAAGGCACTCGTGGTCGACAAGGCCACCGTCGAATTCCGCAACGTCTGCTTCAGCTACAGCGACGGCGGCCGCATGATCCTCGACAATGTCAGCTTCACCGCCGAGGGCGGCAAGACGACCGCGCTCGTCGGGCCGTCCGGCGCCGGCAAGTCGACGGTCATCAATCTCGTTCCGCGCTTTTTCGACCCGGTGTCGGGCGAGGTGCTGATCGACGGGCAGAACATCGCCGACATCACCAAGGTGTCGCTGCGCCACAGCCTCGCCTATGTCTCGCAGCAGCCGTATCTGTTCGAAGGTTCGATCCGCGACAACATCCGTTACGGCCGGCCCGACGCGACCGACGCGGAGGTCGAGGAGGCGGCGCGTCACGCCTATGCCCACGACTTCATCATGCAGCAGGAGAACGGCTACGACACGCCGCTCGGCGAAAACGGAGTCACGCTGTCGGGTGGCCAGCGCCAGCGCCTGTCGATTGCCCGCGCCATCGTCCGCAATGCGCCGATCCTGCTTCTCGACGAGGCGACTTCCGCTCTCGACACGGAATCGGAGGCCGCGGTACAGAAGGCGCTTGATGTCGCCATGAGCGGGCGTACCGTGATCGTCATCGCGCATCGCCTGTCGACCATCGCCGACGCCGACAAGATCGTCGTGATGAACGACGGCCGGGTCATCGAGGAAGGCACGCACGACACGCTGGCGCGGCAGGACAACGGCCTTTATGCACGACTGAACAGCCTGCAGCTGGACGCGCTCGGCCTTCACGCCGACTGACAGGGACCAAGGGACGAGGAACGGGAATGAGCGGATCCGATATGAAGCTGGTGGTGGTCGGCGCGGCCGGGCGGATGGGGCAGACGCTGATCCGTCTCGTCCACACCACGCCGGGCGTCGTCCTGCACGCCACCGTCGAGCGCGAGGGTTCGCCGTTTATCGGCAAGGATGCAGGCGAGCTCGCCGGCCTCGGCCCGATCGGCGTGACCGTCACCGACGATCCGCTGAAGGCCTTCCTCGAGGCGGAAGGCGTCCTTGACTTTACCTCGCCCGCCTCGAGCGTTAAGTTTTCGGGGCTCGCAGCGCAGGCCCGCATCGTGCATGTCATCGGCACGACGGGATGCTCTACCGACGACGAGGCGAAATTCGAAGCCGCGGCGCGCCACGCCCGTATCATCCGCTCCGGCAATATGAGCCTCGGCGTCAATCTGCTCAGCGTCCTGACCGAACAGGCCGCGCGCGCGCTCGGCCCGGACGCCTGGGACATCGAAATCCTGGAAATGCACCACAAGCACAAGGTCGACGCGCCGTCCGGCACCGCCATGCTGCTGGGCAACGCCGCCGCCAAGGGGCGCGGCATCGATCTCGCCTCGCATTCCGTGCGCGTGCGCGACGGTCATACCGGCGCACGCCAGGCCGGCACGATCGGCTTTGCCACGCTGCGCGGCGGCTCGGTGATCGGCGATCATTCGGTCGTCATTGCCGGTGAAGGCGAGGTCATCACGCTGTCCCACAGCGCCGGCGACCGCACGATTTTCGCCCGCGGCGCGCTTACCGCCGCCCTCTGGGCCCGCGGCGAGAAGCCCGGCCTCTATTCCATGCTCGACGTGCTCGGGCTGTCGAAATCCAATTCTTGACCATCAACTGAGGACAAACGGATGAGCGGAACACTTGTGCTGGTGCGCCACGGCCAGAGCGAATGGAACCTGAAGAACCTGTTTACCGGCTGGAAGGACCCGGACCTGACCGAGCTCGGCGTCCAGGAGGCCAATGCCGGCGGCAAGGCGCTTGCCGACTACGGCATCAAGTTCGACATCGCCTTCACCTCGGCGCTGTCGCGCGCCCAGCGGACCTGCCAGATCGTCCTCGACAATGTCGGCCAGTCAGGTCTCGAGACGATCCGCGACGAAGCGCTCAACGAGCGCGACTACGGTGATCTCGCCGGCCTCAACAAGGACGATGCCCGCGAGAAATGGGGTGAGGAGCAGGTTCACATCTGGCGCCGCTCCTACGACGTTCCGCCGCCCGGCGGCGAAAGCCTGAAGGACACCGGCGCCCGCGTCTGGCCCTACTACATGATGGAAATCCTGCCGCGCGTCCTGCGTGGCGAGAAGGTGCTGGTCGCCGCCCACGGCAATTCGCTGCGCTCGCTGGTCATGGTGCTCGACCGGATGAGCCGCGAGGAGATCCTCAAGCTCAACCTCGCGACTGGCGTGCCGATGGTCTACAAGCTCAACGCAGATTCGACCGTCGCCTCCAAGGACGTGCTCGGCGACATGTCCGGCGCCCACTGAGCGGCAGACCGAAACCAACCAAAGGCCGGGCCATCTGCCCGGCCTTTTCTTCTAGCCTCCGCTCGACGCCTATCGCGGCATCTCGCCGATATAGACCGAGGCCGGGCGCAGCAGGCGGCCCTTGCGCTGCTGTTCCATGGCGTGGCCGATCCAGCCGGCCGTGCGCGCGGCGGCGAAGACGGGCGTGAAGGCCTGGCGCGGAATCTGCAGCGCATCAAGCAGGATGGCTGTGTAGAATTCGACATTGGTGTCGAGCTTGCGGTCCGGCTTGTGGATCGCAAGCGCCTTGCGGGCATAGACTTCCACCCTGGCCGCCAGGCCCAGATCGCGGCCGGCCGTGTCCAGCCGTTCCACCGCCGCCTTCAGGACGTCGGCGCGCGGATCGCGGACCCGGTAGATGCGGTGGCCGAAACCCATCAGCCGTTCGCCGCGCGACAGCGCATCGTCGATCCAGCTTTCGATCCGGTCCACCGAGCCGATGTCGTCCAGCATGTTCAGCACGGGTTCCGGCGCGCCGCCGTGCAGCGGGCCGCTCAGCGCGCAATAGGCGGCGGTCACGGCCATGAACAGGTCGGCGCCGGTGGAGGCGACCACCCGGCCGGCGAAGGTGGAGGCATTCATGCCGTGGTCGGAGACGGTGATCAGATAGGCGTTCAACGCCGCCGTCTCGCTGTCCGTTGCCGCCTCGCCCCGAAGCATGCGCAGGAAGTCGGCGGCCTGTCCGAGCCCGGGGTCGGGCCGGACGAGATCGAGCCCGTTGGCACGCCGAACCAGACCGGCGGCGATCACCGGCATCGCCCCGAGAAGGGCGACCTCCGGACGTGTTTCGCCGTGCTGCCGGATGGCGGCGACAGCGGCGCGGAAACCGTCAACGATCGGCATGCCGTCCGTCACCGCGAAGATTGCCGGCATGCGGGCATGGGCGTCGAGGCGGGCGCGGCCAAGGTCGCGCGCCAGGTCCGCCGCGTCATGCGGCGTCCCGCTTGCCAGCGACCATAGCCTTGCCGTCACCGCTTCGAAGCTCTGGCTGAAGGCGAGATCGGCCACGCGCGCGCCGGCGATCACCAGTTCGCCTTTCTCGCCATCGACATGCGACAACAGCGTTTCTGCGGCAACGACACCTTCGAGCCCGACCACGGGCATGGATTGGATGGTCATGGATCATGCTCCTTTCATGTTTGACGAGAAGCATGTCGCTCTTTTCATATTGATCAATCTTGATTAGCATGATCAATATGAAAAACACATCCGATCCGCTCTATCTCAGTGCCCGCGAAGCCGCCGCCGAACTCTCCGTCTCGCCGGCAACGCTCTATGCCTATGTCAGCCGCGGCCTTGTCCGCTCCGAGGCCACCGCCGAGTCGCGTGCCAAGCGCTACCGGGCCGATGATGTGCGCGCCCTGAAGAACCGGCGCGCGCCGGCCGGCACTCCCAAGTCCAGCGATGCCGACAGGGTTGCGGTCCTCGATTCCGCTATCTCGACGCTGACCGCCCACGGCCCGCTTTATCGCGGCGTGCTGGCGGTGCGGCTTGCGGATCATGCGACGCTGGAAGAGACGGCAACGCTTTTATGGGATGTCGACGAGGCCGATCCGTTCTCAGTCGAGAACCTGCCCTCCGCGTCCGAAACGCTGGACGCGGTCCGCCAGTCGACCCTGCCCTTCTCGCCGCTTGCGCGGACAATGGCCATCATGTCGGTCGCCGGCGAGGAAGACCCGCGGGCGTTCAACCGCTCGATAACGGGCAGGACGCAGACCGGCGCACGGGTCATGCGGCTCGCCGCGGCCGCCATTCTCGGGGCACAACCGTCGAGCACGCCGATCCATCGGCAGCTGGCAGAGGCCTGGGCGCCCGACAACCGGGTGGCGGAAGACCTGATCCGCCGGGCGCTGGTGTTGCTCGCCGAACATGAGCTCAACGCGTCCGCCTACACCGTGCGCTGCGCGGTCTCTACCGGGCTCAATCTCTATGACGCCACCGTCGCGGGTCTTGCGGCGGTCAAGGGGCCGCGCCACGGCGGCGCCGGGCCGCTTGCCGCGCGGCTGATCGATACGCTTGCCAATGGCGATCTCGCCAACGGCATTCGGGAGCGGGTGGCGCTTGGCGAACGCTTTGCGGGCTTTGGCCATGCCGTCTACCCCGGCGGCGATCCGCGGGCCGACCATCTGCTCGCAGCGCTCAAGAAGGCAGGCGCGGATCCGCGCTTTGCCGTCGATGCGCCGCGCCTGATCCGCGAGGCAACCGGGCTTCATCCGACGATCGATTATGCGATTGCGGCCATGACCCGCATGCTTGGCCTGCCGGTCGGACATGAACTGGCGATCTTCGCGCTCGCCCGCACCGCCGGCTGGATCGCCCATGCCATCGAGCAACAGGACGCCGACGTGCTCATACGCCCGCGGGCGCGCTACACTGGCCCTGCTCCGGCGCGGATGCAGCCGACCGAAGCGATCTAGCGGTCAAGCGAATATCAGTGCGCCTCGTCCCAGTTGGTCGCGGCGCGGGCATCCACCTTCAGTGGCACCTTCATCGAAAGTGCCGGCATGGTGGCGTTTTCCATGGTGGAAACGACCACCGGGATCGTCTTTTCGACCTCGGCGTCCTCAACCTCGAAGATCAGTTCGTCGTGGACCTGCAGCAGCATGCGGGCCGAAAGCTTCGCGTTCTCCAGCACCGGCTCCATCTGGATCATGGCGCGGCGGATGATATCGGCCGCAGAACCCTGGATCGGCGCATTGATGGCCGCGCGCTCGTTGAAGGCGCGCACCTGCGGGTTCGACGACTTGATTTCCGGATAATGGATCCGACGGCCGAAGATGGTCTCCACATAGCCCTGCTCGCGGGCCGCCGCCTTGGTGCTTTCCATGTAGTCCTTGATGCCCGGAAAGCGCTCGAAATACTTCTTGATGTAGTCGCCCGCCTCCGAACGCTCGATGCCGAGCTGGTTGGCAAGGCCGAAGGCGGAAATGCCGTAGATGATGCCGAAGTTGATCGCCTTGGCGCGGCGACGCACCTCCGACGGCATGCCTTCGACCGGCACGCCGAACATTTCGGATGCCGTCATCGCGTGAATGTCGATGCCGTCGGCGAAGGCCTGCTTCAATTGCGGGATTTCGGCGACATGGGCGAGCACGCGCAGTTCGATTTGGCTGTAGTCGGCCGACAAGAGCTTGTGGCCGGGCGTCGAGACGAACGCCGTGCGGATCTTGCGGCCCTCGGCGGTGCGGACCGGGATGTTCTGCAGGTTCGGATCGGAGGACGACAGACGGCCGGTGGTCGTGGCCGCCAGCGAATAGGACGTGTGCACGCGCTTCGTCTGCGGGTGGATGAAGCCCGGCAGCGCATCGGTATAGGTCGACTTCAGCTTCGTCAGCTGGCGCCAGTCGACGATCTTGCGCGGCAGTTCATGGCCCGTCGCCGCGAGGTCTTCCAGAACCTGCGCCGAGGTCGACCATTGCCCGGTCTTGGTCTTCGAGCCGCCGGGCAAGCCCATCTTGCCGAACAGGATGTCGCCCAGCTGCTTGGGCGAGCCGATGTTGAAGGTTTCGCCGGCGAGCTTGAAGATCTCGTCCTCCAGCGCCGCCGCCCCTTGCGCAAAATCGCCCGAGAGGCGCGAGAGGATCTGCCGGTCGACGGAAATGCCGCGCTCTTCCATACGGGCGAGCACCGGCAACAGCGGCCGTTCCAGCCGCTCGTAGACGCGCGTCAGCCGGTCAGCCGCCAGGCGCGGCTTCAACACCATCCAGAGCCGCAGCGTGACGTCGGCGTCTTCGGCCGCGTAGGCCGTCGCCTTGTCGATCGCCACCATGTCGAAGGTGACGGAGGATTTGCCGGAGCCGGCGACTTCCTTGTAGGGGATCGGCGTGTGGCCAAGCCAGCGCTCCGACAGTGCATCCATGCCATGCGAATTCGCGCCGGCATCGAGCACATAGGAGAGCAGCATCGTGTCATCGAAACTCTTCGTCTCGATGCCGTAGCGCTTCATCAGCAGGTAGTCGTATTTGAGGTTCTGCGCGACCTTGAGGACGGTTTCGTCCTCCAAAAGATCCTTCAGCCGTGCCAGTGCATCCTTCATCGGGATCTGGTTTTCGACGAGGCCGCCGCCCAGAAGATCGCCGGTGCCGCTCTGATGGGCGAGCGGCACATAGGCCGCGCGGATCGACAGGCCGGACGGGTCCTTCTTGTTGTCGGCAAGCGCCAGCGAAAAGCCGACGAGATCGGCCTGCATCGCGTCAAGCGACGTCGTCTCGGTGTCGAAGGCGACGATGCCGGTTTCGCGCGCCGCCGCAATCCACTCATCGAGCGTCTTCAGGTCGCGGATCGTCACATAGGCCGACGGGTCGATCTTGGCGCCGGCAAAGGCCTCGGCCCGCGCCTTGGCGAGATCGGCAGGCGTCGGGTCGCCGCTGCCGGCATCCGAGCTTGCGGCGGACGTGTTGGCGGCAGCTGGCTTTGCGTCACCTTCGCCGACATCCGGTCCATGCGCCTCGTCGGCGGTCTCGACCTCGATGCCGGCGGCGTCGACCGCGGAAGCGTCGGTGCCGGTCGCCTCGGCGACGCGGCGGGTGAGCGTGGTGAATTCCATCGCCTTGAGGAAAGCGATCAGCTTCGGACCGTCCTGCGGCTCGAGGATCAGACCGTCGAGGTCGACCTCCATCGGCGCATCGGTCCTGAGCGTCACCAGCTGGCGCGAGATGCGCACCAGCTCGGTGTTGGCGATGATGTTCTCGCGGCGCTTGACCTGCTTGATCTCTTCCGCGCGCGAAAGCAGCGTATCGAGGTCGCCGAACTCTTCCAGCAGCTGGGCGGCCGTCTTCGGGCCGATGCCGGGAACGCCGGGAACGTTGTCTGTCGAATCGCCGGTCAGCGACTGCAGGTCGATCATCTTTTCCGGCGGCACGCCCCATTTCTCGATCACTTCCGGTATCGAGATCTGCTTGTCCTTCATGCTGTCGTACATGTGGACATTGGCGGTGACGAGCTGCATCAGATCCTTGTCGGACGAGACGATGGTGACGTCGGCGCCGGCCTTTTCGGCATGCCGGGCATAGGTGGCGATAATGTCGTCGGCCTCGAAGCCTTCGGTCTCGATGCAGGGCAGGTTGAAGGCGCGGGTGGCTTCGCGGATCAGGCCGAACTGCGGCACCAGCTCTTCCGGCGGCGCCGAGCGGTTGGCCTTGTATTCCGGATAGATTTCCTTGCGGAAGGTCTTCGAGGAATAGTCGAAGATGACCGCGAAATGGGTCGGTGTGACGCCCACCGAGGTGTCGCGCGCATCCGTCAGGAGCTTCCACAGCATGTTGCAGAAGCCGGAGACGGCGCCGACCGGAAGACCGTCGGATTTGCGGGTCAGCGGCGGCAGCGCGTGAAAGGCGCGGAAGATGAATCCGGAGCCGTCGACGAGGAAAAGATGATCACCTGTTTTCATGGGGAGCATGGATAGCGCGCGTCGAACCAAAGGTCCATCGGGGTTTTGGCGGCACGCGACCGCAAAAATGGATAGCAGACATTGAAATGCCATATTTGCAGGACGATATAATTACTAAGCGGCCCTTACCAAAGCCGCTTGACCGGAGATGATTCCCCCTCATCCCGGCCTCTGCGGACAGTCGATCAGGCCCCCTCTGATGATCCTGTAACCGCATTTATAAAACCGCCACGGCCCGTCCCCCGCCGTGGCGGTTTTCTTTTGCCCGAAGACGGGGGAAAAGCGGTGAAACCGCCTCACCGAAAGCTCACCATTTCGTTACCAATTTGTAATGATCCCGCGGCCTTGTTTCCCTTGAAAAGACACATTCGGAAGTACATTTCTTAGTCATCGGCGCAACGAAAACGCCGCAGTCTGATGCAAGGCCTGTCCCCCGCCTTATCAGACTTCGGACAAAGGCCTTACCCCCCTCTCCGGGCCTTTGTCCCCCCATCCCAGGCCGCCATGGTTTCCCCTCCGACCATGGCGGCCTTTCTTTTTTCATCTTCCTTTTCGTCGATCCGGCGCCACCTTGCCCAAGTGCTGAAACAAGCCTATTCAGAAGGCATGCCAAGCGATCAACTGGATTCGGCCGCCTATCTCGCAGGCCAGCTCGCCAAGGGATTTACCAGGTCCCTGCAGCTGCGCGCCGCCGCACTCGGGTTTTCTCCGGGCCATCTGCCGATCCTGATCGAATTGTGGGCCGAAGACGGCCTGACCCAGCGCCAGCTTCTCGAACGCATAGACATCGAGCAGCCGACCATGGCCAACACGTTGTCGCGTATGGAGAAGGCGGCGCTCATCGAGCGGCGCGCCCATCCGACCGACCGCCGAGCCCAGCTCATTTTCCTCACCGATAAGGCGAAGGCCATGGAGGCCGATGCGCGGCGGGCGGCGGAAGAAGCCGAGGAGGCGCTGTTTGCCGGCTTTCGCCAGTTCGAAAAAGAGCTGATGCTGGAATATATGCGCCGGGCGCTGGGCAATGCCCGCACTCTCTGACCTGGCCTACAGCTGCGGCAAATTCCATCTCGAAAGCCGCTCGCCTTTGTCCTAAGTTGCCCCCCGACTCCATACCTTTGCCCACCACAAGGATTTGCAGATGACCGAACTATCGTCCGTTCTCGATTGCGCCGACAAGAATTTTCCCTCCAGCCTGGAAACGCTATTCGAGCTTTGCCGGATCAAGTCGATCTCGACCGATCCGGCCTACAAGGCCGAATGCCGTTCGGCTGCCGAATGGCTGGCGAAATACCTGACCGGCATCGGCTTCGAGGCATCGGTGCGCGACACGCCCGGCCATCCGATGGTCGTCGGCCATCATGCCGGTGCCAGCGCCGATGCGCCGCATGTCCTCTTCTACGGCCATTACGACGTGCAGCCGGTCGATCCGATCGAACTCTGGGACAATGATCCCTTCGACCCGGCGGTGCGCGAGGTGGAAGGACACAAGGCCATCACCGGCCGCGGCACGTCCGACGACAAGGGCCAGCTGATGACCTTCGTCGAAGCCTGCCGGGCCTACAAGGAAATCCACGGCGCGCTGCCGGTGAAGGTGACCATCCTGTTCGAGGGCGAGGAAGAATCCGGTTCACCGTCGCTGAAACCCTTCCTCGACGCCAATGCCGAGGAACTGAAGGCCGATTTCGCGCTCGTCTGCGATACCGGCATGTGGGACCGCGATACGCCGGCGATCTGCGCCGGGCTGCGCGGCCTCGTCGGCGAGGAAATCACCATCACCGCCGCCGACCGCGACCTGCATTCCGGCATGTTCGGAGGTGCCGCGGCTAATCCGCTCCATATCATGTCCAGCATTCTCGCCGGCCTGCACGACGAGACGGGCCGCGTGACGCTCGACGGCTTCTACGAGGGCGTCGAGGAGACGCCCACGCAGATCAAGGCGATGTGGGACAAGCTCGGCCAGACGGACGAGGCCTTCCTCGGCCAGGTCGGCCTGTCGGTTCCCGCCGGCGAAAAGGGTCGCTCGGCGCTCGAACTGACCTGGGCGCGGCCGACGGCGGAAGTCAACGGCATGTGGGGCGGCTATACCGGCGACGGCTTCAAGACCGTGATTGCCGCCAAGGCCTCCGCCAAGGTGTCGTTCCGCCTGGTCGGCAAGCAGGATCCGAAAGCGATCCGCGAGAGCTTCCGCGCCTATGTGCGCTCCAAGCTGCCGGCCGACTGCAAGGTCGACTTCCATCCGCATGGCGGTTCGCCGGCGATCCAGCTGTCCTACGATTCGCCGCTCCTGAACCGGGCGAAATCGGCGCTCTCCGACGAATGGCCGAAGCCGGCCGTCGTCATCGGCATGGGCGGCTCGATCCCGATCGTCGGCGACTTCCAGAAGACGCTCGGCATGGATTCGCTGCTGGTCGGCTTCGGGCTGAACGACGACCGCATCCATTCGCCGAACGAGAAATACGACCTCAATTCCTTCCACCGGGGCATCCGCTCCTGGGTGCGCATCCTCGACGCGCTGGTCAAGTGACACGCAAAAGGCCCGCCGGTAAAACGGCGGGCCTTCTAGATTTCAGGATTGGCGGCGGGCCCGATCAGGCGGCGGCGTAACGTTCGCCGGACA
The DNA here is from genome assembly GCF_052908375.1 of Rhizobium sp. PAMB 3174. Lineage (NCBI taxonomy): Bacteria > Pseudomonadati > Pseudomonadota > Alphaproteobacteria > Hyphomicrobiales > Rhizobiaceae > Rhizobium > Rhizobium sp. PAMB 3174. Next base: position 3,378,549 of record NZ_CM128608.1, read on the forward strand.
TAGACGCGCCATCGTCGGCAAGGCGGAAGCGAGACACGAGCTCGTTGAGCTCCACGGCTTCCAGCGCCAGCGCGTGGCTCGCGGTGTTCGTCTCCTGCACCATCGCCGCGTTCTGCTGGGTCATCTGGTCCATCGAGTTGACGGCGGAATTGACCTCCTGCAGGCCGGTCGCCTGTTCCTGGCTGGCCTTGGCCATGGTCGAGATGTTGATGCCGATTTCCCCGATCCGGGCGTTGATGCGGGAGATCACCTCGCCGGTCTCGCCGACCAGCTTGACGCCGTCCCTCACCTCTTCGTCGGAGCGGCGGATCAGCTCCTTGATCTCCTTGGCGGAGCTGGCCGAACGCTGGGCAAGTTCACGAACCTCGTGGGCAACGACCGCGAAGCCCTTGCCGGCCTCGCCTGCCCGCGCCGCCTCGACGCCCGCGTTCAGCGCCAGAAGATTGGTCTGGAAGGCGATGTCGTCGATGACGCTGATGATCTGGCCGATCTGCTGCGAGGCCTGTTCGATGCGGCCCATGGCCCTGACGGCTTCCGAGACCACCTGGCCGGACTTCGACGCCTCGCTCAGAATGTCGCGGGTGACGCGATCGGTTTCGGCCGCACGTTCGGACGTCATCTTGACCGTGCCGGTCATCTGGTCGACGGCGGCGGCCGTTTCCTCCAGCGACGAGGCCTGCTGTTCCGTGCGACGCGCCAGGTCGTTGGCGCTGCCGTTCAGCTGGCCGCTCTTCGCCTGGATGGAAAGCGCATTGTCACGGATGCTGGCGAGCGTATCGCGCATATGGGCGACGGACTCGTTGAAATTGACGCGCAATTCATCGAGCTCGCCGGCAAACGGCGTGTCGATGGTGCAAACGAGGTCGCCATGGGCGAGAGCCCTGAGGCTTGAGGCCAGCGCGTCGATGGTCACGCGCAGTTCCTGGGCCGAACGTTCCCTCTCACGGTCGGCGGACTGGCGTTCGGCCTCGGCCCGCAGCCGGTTCTGCTCGGCTTCCCGCTCCGCCTTGATCTTGTCTTCGGCATTGGTCTTGAAGACGCCGAGCGCCCGGGCCATCTCGCCGATTTCGTCACCGCGCTCCAGGCCGGCGACCGCGGTCTGCAGCTTGCCGGAGGCGACGTCCCGCATGGCATTGGTGAGGCGGAGGATCGGCCCCTTGAGGGCGGCGACGAGCAGGAGCGTCGCGACGATGGCAAACGCCACCGCCGAGAAGGCCGCAACGACGGTGATCGTGCGGGCCTGCTCCTGAACCTCGGTCGCCTCACTGCGCTGGCTGCCGGCGAAGGCGACGATGTTCTTCCAGGCTTCGTCGATATCGAGCGAGGCCTGCTTGAAGGAGGTCGTGCGGGTATTGGCGACCTCGACGAGCTTGGCTGCCTGGGCGTTGATCGCATCGATCGGCGCGACCGCCTTCTGGGCCGTATCGAAGACCGACTGCAGGCCGCCCATGATCATCGGGAAGGCCTGGATGACGGATTTGAGCTTCTGCGAGCCGTTCACCAGGTTTTTCAGGCTCTCGGCATCCGCGCGGCCGAGGAAGTCGGCGGCAAGGATCTGCGTGTTGTTGACCTGGATCAGCACGTTCGTCGTATAGGCGACGATCGCCTGCGAATCCGACAGCTGCTCGTCCAGTTCGCCGAACCGCTTGATGGCGTCGCGGGCCGCCGTGGCGCCGAGCGCGCGCAGCTTGATGCCCATCGGGCGAAGTGCCGTGGCGTGCTTCTGGATGGTGATCAGCGATGCATCGACATTCATGTTCTTCTCGGCGGTGTCGAGGATACCCTGAAGGTTTTCGCGGATCGTATCGGCGACGACGGCGCTCGCCTTGGGCACAGCGCTGCCGATATCTTTCGCCAGAGCGCGGATGTCGGAATAGTTCTGCTTGACGATATCGAAGGCCTCCTGCGGCGTTCCGGCCGCGGAGAGGTCGCCGGAGAGGCGGGTGACGAAGGTGGCGCCCTGGCTCAGGACCTCGGAGCCGCGCAACATGTCCTTCGCCTCGTTGTCAGCCTTGCGGGCCTCCTTGCTGACCTTCGAGGATGTGGCGAAGAGCTCGTCCTTGACGGCGGCCAGCTCGGCCAGATGCTTGTCCATCTCGCCGCGGGTCGCCAGTTCGCTCTTGTTCAGCTCCCACAGGTCGTTGACACGGGCAATCAGGTTGCGGGCGATATCCTCGCCCTTCTGCAGTTCGGCGACGTGGCTATTGTCCTGCACGTGGTCGAGAATGGTCTGCATCGCGGTTACCTGCTCCTGCAGGTGCTCAACGACCGCAGCACGGCGCTCTTCGGTAGCCGAGCCGAGGAATTCGTTCATCTCGGCATAGGCCTTCTTGAAGCCGCCGAGCGAATCGATGCTCGCCGCGGTGCCGTCCAGCCGCTGGCCGAGCATGGAACCGGTGACCAGACTGATAAAGGCCAGGCCGGCAATACCGGCAACAATCGGGATGATGAAAACAACGACCTTGGTCTGAATTGAGAGCCGGGAGAAAGCCCGGTCAAAAAAGCTGAACATTTCGAAATGCCTCTACTTGCGCGGTATTCGGGGCCTGCAGATCAAAATTTGGTCGACATCTGACACCCCCGGCGGAGGAGGCGTCTATCTGCAGTTGATAATCGGGCGAGTCTGATTAAAATTGGTTTAAATAAGGCAATCCGGTTTGGATTTGCCTTTTCGCGCGTTGTCCGAAACTGTTGGTTTCCATATCTGCTTCGGTTTTTTGCGCATGTCCGCCCGATAAATTTCGGGTTGGCGACCGGCATCAATGAATTGCGAACCGGGGAAACTAGTTAACTTCCCCTTAAATCGCCGCATTTAGAGTTCAGGGCGACCATATTACCAATGGAGTTTTCATCCGGGCATCCAGACTCGCCCGATCATCATGTTTCATGAAGTGTTCCGGCGTGTCCGCGAAACTTGAATTCTCCCCCAAGCAAGGCTAACCCGTCGGCAATGGCTGGAAACAAGAAATACCGCGACCGGATTGAACCTACCTTCGATAGCCAGGGCTCCCGTGAAAAGCCGAATTCGGGCCGCCGCCCGTCCAAGGGCAAGAAGAAGACCAAGGCCCGTCGCGGCGGATTGATCGGTTTTTTCCGCTTCGTCGCCTACTGGTGCATCGTGCTCGGCATCTGGGGCACCGTCGCGGTCGCGGGCGTGGTGGTCTACTACGGCTCGAAGATGCCGGCTGCCAGCAGCTGGGCCATTCCGGACCGCCCGCCGAACGTCAAGATCATGGCGGTCGACGGCAGCGTGCTCGCCAATCGCGGGCCGACCGGCGGCGAAGCGCTGACGCTCGACGAGATGTCTCCCTATATCCCGATGGCCGTCATCTCGATCGAGGACCGCCGCTTCTACTCGCATTTCGGCATCGACCCGATCGGCCTGGCGCGCGCGATGGTCACCAACGTCCTGACCGGCCACATGGTCCAGGGCGGCTCGACGCTGACACAGCAGCTTGCGAAGAACCTCTTCCTGTCGCCGGAGCGGACGCTGGAGCGCAAGGTGCAGGAAGTCCTGCTTTCCCTGTGGCTGGAGCATAAATTCAGCAAGGACCAGATCCTTGCGATGTATTTGAACCGCGTCTATTTCGGCGCCAATTCCTACGGCGTCGAAGCGGCGTCGCGGCGCTACTTCAACAAATCCGCGCGCGACGTGAACCTCGCGGAGGCGGCCACGCTTGCCGGCCTCCTGAAGGCTCCGTCGCGGCTTTCGCCGTCGACCAATCCGGACGGGGCCAAGGCCCGCGCCCAGGTGGTGCTGGGCGCCATGAAGGACGCCGGCTACATCACCGACAGCGAAATCAAGACGGCCATGAACCAGGAGCCGGCCCAGGCCAAGCATTTCTGGTCCGGCGCGTCGCATTACGCCGCCGACATGGTCATGGACGAGCTGAAGACGCTGGTCGGCGACGTCAACCAGGATCTGGTGGTCGACACCACCATCGACCCGACGCTGGAAAAGGCGGCTGGCGACGCCATCGCCACGGCGATCGACAAAAACGGCAAGAAGCTCGACGTCGAACAGGGTGCGCTCGTCTCGATCGACGGCACCGGCGCGATCCGGGCGCTGGTCGGCGGCAAGGACTATTCGGAAAGCCAGTACAACCGCGCCTGGAAGGCCAAGCGCCAGCCGGGCTCGGCCTTCAAGCCCTTCGTCTATGCGACGGCGCTCGAACAGGGCGACAGCCCGGATTCGATGCGCAACGACGCGCCGGTGAAGATCGGCAACTGGACGCCGGAAAACTACGAGAAGAAGTATGAGGGGCCGGTCACGCTTTCATACGCATTGGCGCATTCGATCAACACGGTCGCAGCCCAGCTGGCGCAGGAAGTCGGCCCGAACAACATCATCAAGCTCGCCCACCGGATGGGGATCGAATCCGAGCTGGAACCAAACGCCTCGATCGCGCTCGGCACGTCCGAAGTTTCGCTGGTCGAGCTGACCGGCGCCTATGCCGCCTTCATGAACGGCGGCTACAAGGCGACGCCGCACATCATCCGGCGGGTGTCCACCACAGACGGCAAGGTGCTCTACGAGAACACCTACGACAAGCCGCCGCGCGTGCTGGAGCCGCAGACCGTCGTCAACATGAACACGATGATGATGGGCGTCGTGAACAAGGGCACCGGGACCGCCGCCAGGCTTTCCGGCTGGCAGGTCGCCGGCAAGACCGGCACCACCCAGTCCTACAGGGACGCCCTGTTCGTCGGCTTCACCAGCAACCTGACGACCGGCGTGTGGTTCGGCAACGACGACGGCCATTCGATGAAGCGGGTGACCGGCGGCGGATTGCCGGCGCGGACCTGGCAGGAATTCATGGCCGCGGCTCATCAGGGCCTGTCGCCCGCGCCCCTTTATGGCGAGGGACAGACGGTCGACCAGCAGCCCCGCCAGCAGCAACAGCAGCAGGCGCCCGGCGACCAGCAGATGGTCCGCGAGGACGACGGCATCGACACGCTTTACGGCCTGATTTCGCGGGTACTGACCGGCGACCAGCGCAAGACCGCCTATCCGCCGGCGCCCGTCGGCGGCGGTGGCAATGACAACCGGCAGCCGGTCGAGGAGATGCCGCAGCAGGTCAATGGCGGACCCGTGCCGCCGGCCGATGTCGGCACCTACGAGCCGCCGCCGCGCGCGCCGCGCAAGACCAGCCTTCTCGGCATCATCATGGGAGAATGACCGCGTCCAGCCGCAAGCCCCGGGATGGCCCGGCGCAAGGCTGGTCCGCTAATGCGAATTGACGTGGATGAGCGATACGGAATTCGCGGCGGGAATCTTTTGATTTTCGTCTTTCGGCCCCCGCCTTCCGCCTTGCAGAGCGCAAAACTGCTACTTATATACGCCGCATAACCGCAGCCTGGATGCTGCGCAATCCCAAAGACCATCCAGTCGAGGGGCTGTCAGCGGAACGCCTGAGCCGGGTTCCGACGGCCTGCTTAAAGGAGAGAATGACATGGCAAAAGTAATTGGTATCGACCTTGGAACCACCAACTCCTGCGTCTCCATCATGGACGGCAAGGACGCGAAGGTGATCGAAAATGCCGAAGGCGCGCGCACGACGCCGTCGATGGTAGCCTTCACGGAAGACGGCGAACGTCTCGTCGGCCAGCCGGCCAAGCGCCAGGCTGTGACCAACCCGACGAACACCCTGTTCGCGGTCAAGCGCCTGATCGGCCGCCGCTATGAAGACCCGACCGTCGAAAAGGACAAGGGCCTCGTTCCCTACCACATCGTCAAGGGCGACAATGGCGACGCCTGGGTCGAAGCCACCGGCAAGAACTATTCTCCCTCGCAGATCTCGGCGATGATCCTTCAGAAGATGAAGGAAACCGCGGAAGCCTATCTCGGCGAGAAGGTTGAAAAAGCCGTCATCACCGTTCCGGCCTACTTCAACGACGCCCAGCGCCAGGCCACCAAGGACGCCGGCAAGATCGCCGGTCTGGAAGTCCTGCGCATCATCAACGAGCCGACCGCTGCCGCGCTCGCCTACGGTCTCGACAAGAAGGACGGCAAGACGATCGCCGTCTACGACCTTGGCGGCGGCACCTTCGATATCTCCGTCCTGGAAATCGGCGACGGCGTCTTCGAAGTGAAGTCGACCAACGGCGACACCTTCCTCGGCGGTGAAGACTTCGACATGCGTCTCGTCGAATATCTGGCAGCCGAGTTCAAGAAGGACAACGGCATCGACCTGAAGGGCGACAAGCTGGCCCTGCAGCGTCTGAAGGAAGCCGCCGAAAAGGCAAAGATCGAGCTGTCGTCCTCGCAGCAGACCGAAATCAACCTGCCGTTCATCACGGCGGATGCCTCCGGTCCGAAGCACCTGACGATGAAGCTGACCCGCGCCAAGTTCGAAAGCCTGGTCGACGACCTCGTGCAGCGCACCGTTGCGCCGTGCAAGGCCGCCCTCAAGGACGCCGGCGTCACCGCAGCCGACATCGATGAAGTGGTTCTCGTCGGCGGCATGAGCCGCATGCCGAAGGTCCAGGAAGTCGTCAAGCAGCTGTTCGGCAAGGAGCCGCACAAGGGTGTGAACCCGGATGAAGTCGTCGCCATGGGCGCGGCCATTCAGGGCGGCGTCCTGCAGGGCGACGTCAAGGACGTTCTGCTTCTCGACGTGACCCCGCTGTCGCTCGGCATCGAAACGCTCGGTGGCGTGTTCACCCGCCTGATCGAACGCAACACGACGATCCCGACCAAGAAGTCGCAGACGTTCTCGACCGCCGAAGACAACCAGTCGGCCGTGACGATCCGCGTCTCGCAGGGCGAGCGTGAAATGGCGGCCGACAACAAGCTGCTCGGCCAGTTCGACCTCGTCGGCATTCCGCCGGCTCCGCGCGGCGTGCCGCAGATCGAAGTGACCTTCGACATCGACGCCAACGGCATCGTCCAGGTTTCGGCCAAGGACAAGGGCACCGGCAAGGAACACCAGATCCGCATCCAGGCATCTGGCGGCCTTTCCGACGCCGAGATCGACAAGATGGTCAAGGACGCCGAAGCCAATGCCGAGGCCGACAAGAAGCGTCGTGACTCCGTCGAAGCCAAGAACCAGGCCGAAAGCCTCGTTCATTCGACCGAAAAGTCCCTGAAGGACTACGGCGACAAGGTTTCGGCCGAGGACAAGAAGGCCATCGAGGACGCCATTGCCGCGCTGAAGACGGCCATCGAGGCTTCCGAGCCCGACGCCGAGGACATCAAGGCGAAGACCCAGACCCTCATGGAAGTTTCCATGAAGCTCGGTCAGGCGATCTATGAGTCCCAGCAGGCTGAAGGCGGCGCTTCCGAAGAGGGCGCAGCCGGCGGCAACGACGACGTCGTCGACGCCGACTATGAGGAAATCAAGGACGACAAGAAGTCGGCCTAATTCGATGACGGGCGCCGACAAGGCGTCCGCCACGTCCTGAAATTCCGGCCGCGTCCTGCGGCCGGACATTTACTTTCCAGGGTTGGTTTCTCCATGGCAAAAGCGGACTACTACGAAACATTGGGGGTCGGCAAAACCGCTGACGAGAAGGAGCTGAAAAGCGCCTTCCGCAAGGCGGCGATGAAGTATCATCCCGACAAGAACCCCGACGACAAGGAAGCCGAACACAAGTTCAAGGAACTCAACGAAGCCTACGAAGTGCTCAAGGACCCGCAGAAGCGGGCCGCCTATGACCGCTTCGGCCACGCCGCCTTCGAACATGGCGGCATGGGTGGCGGCGGTGGCGCCGGTGGACCTTTCGGCGCCGGCGGCATGGGTGCCGGTGGCTTCTCCGATATCTTCGAAGACATTTTCGGCGAGATGATGGGCGGTGGCCGCGGCCGGCGTTCGACCGGCGGACGCGAACGCGGCGCCGACCTTCGCTACAATATGGAAATTTCGCTTGAGGAAGCCTATGCCGGCAAGACGGCGCAGATCCGGGTTCCGACCTCGATCACCTGCGACGTGTGCTCCGGTTCCGGCGCCAAGCCCGGCACCAAGCCGCAGACCTGCGCCACCTGCCAGGGCTCCGGCCGCGTGCGCGCGGCGCAAGGCTTCTTCTCGATCGAACGCACCTGTCCGACCTGCCAGGGTCGCGGCCAGACGATTTCCGATCCCTGTACCAAGTGCCATGGTCATGGCCGGGTCCAGGAAGAACGGTCGCTGTCGGTCAACATCCCGGCCGGCATCGAGGACGGCACGCGCATCCGCCTGCAGGGCGAAGGCGAAGCCGGCGTACGGGGCGGTCCGGCGGGCGATCTCTATATCTTCCTGTCGGTCAGGCCGCACCAGTTCTTCCAGCGCGACGGCGCCGATCTCTACTGCACGGTGCCGATCTCGATGACGACGGCAGCGCTTGGCGGCACGTTCGACGTCGGCACGCTGGACGCGACGAAGTCGCGGGTGACGGTTCCGGAAGGCACACAGGCCGGCAAGCAGTTCCGCCTCAAGGGCAAGGGCATGCCGGTGCTGCGTTCCGCACAGAAGGGTGATCTCTACATCCAGGTGCAGATCGAAACACCGCAGAAGCTCACCAAGCGCCAGCGTGAGCTGTTGCAGGAATTCGAGCAGCTCTCCTCGAAGGAGAACAATCCGGAGACCTCCGGCTTCTTCGCCCGGATGAAGGAATTCTTCGAGTAAGGCGTCTTCGTCTTATGATGGAATACAAAGAGCCGGGCGGCATCGCCCGGCTCTTCTTGTTTCTGCGGAGACCTGTTGGGCCCAGGTTCGGCCCTAGCAGGCAATCACGTTCTTCTCCGGCCCGTAGGGGAAGCCGGTGATGTTTTCGGCGCCGGTCTCGCCGACCACCAGAATGTCGTGCTCGCGGTAGCCACCCGCCCCCGGCGTGCCGTTCGGCACCCAGAGCATCGGCTCGATCGAGACGACCATGCCGGGTTCCAGCACCGTCTCGATATCCTCGCGGAACTCCAGCCCGGCCTCGCGGCCGTAATAATGGCTCAGGATGCCGAAGGAATGGCCGTAGCCGAAGGAGCGGTACTGCAAGAGGCCCTCGTCGGCAAAGAAGCGGTTGATCTCGGCGCAGACAGCGGCGCAGCTGATGCCAGGCCTGATCAGCGACAGGCCGAGTTCATGGGCGGCGACGTTGGCTTCCCACAGCTTCAATGACGCCGCATCCGGCTCGCCGAGGAACAGGGTGCGCTCCAGCGCAGTATAGTAGCCGGAGATCATCGGGAAGGCATTGAGGCTGAGGATTTCGCCCGGCGCGAGCCGGCGCGTGGTGACGGGGTTGTGGGCGCCATCGGTGTTGGGCCCGGACTGGAACCACACCCAGCTGTCGCGCAGCTCGCCGTTCGGATGGGCTCGGGCGATTTCGAGTTCCATCGCATCGCGGCCGGCCATTGCCACGTCAATCTCGCGCGTTCCTTCACGGATCGCCGCACGGATCGCCTCGCCGCCGACATCGGCGATGCGCGCGCCCTCGCGGATGAGCGCGATTTCCTCTGCCGACTTGATCATGCGCGAGGCCATGGTCGCCTGCGCGATGTCGACGAGTTCGACGGTGCCGACGATGCGCTCCAGCGTGGCGCGGGCGGCGAGCGTCATGTGGTCGCCTTCGATGCCGAGCCGGCCGCTCGTGCCGATAAGGCCGGCGACGGCGCGCCAGTAATTGTCGCGCTGCCAGTCGGTGTAGATGATGTTGTCGCCGACCGACCGGCGCCAGGGCTGGCCGCCGTCGATATTGGCGGACACCACCGTCAGCCCCTCGGCGGTGACGACGCAGCCATAGGGCCTGCCGAAGCTGCAATAGAGGAAGCCGGAATAATAGGCGATGTTGTGCATGGAGGTCAGCAGAACGGCCGGCAGGTCGCGTTCCGCCATGATCGCCCGCAGGCCGGCAAGCCGGCGCGCATATTCGGCTTGAGAGAAGGGCAGCGGCACCTTCTCGCCATTGTGGCAGACAAATGTTTCGGGACGCTTGGTGACATCAAGCATGGGTTCATCCTCGTCCAAAAGCCGGGCAGGATGGATAACGCCCGGCGTTCCATCCGGGCGTACAGGACAAGCAATCATCATGGCGATGATCGTGATCCGCGAAAGTGCAGCGACGCCATCGCCGCGCGGTCACGATGAAGAGAATAGCCGAAGATTTGCCGGCGTCAATAATGCGGCGGCTTGGTGATCGGCGGCGCGTCGATGGATTGTTCCTCAAGGCTGAGGAAGCGCTCGGTCAGCCGGTCGAGCTTGGCGCGCACCTGCTCGACGACCTTCCATTGCTCGGCGATCTGGTCCGAAAGCTCCTCGATCACCTTCGCCTGGTGGGCGACGGTTTCCTCGAGCGTGATGATGCGGTCTTCGTCGGACATGGCCTCGTCTCCTGATGTCGGCCTTCATACTGACGCATTGCGGCGACCACAAGATGTCATCCCGCCTTGCACTCGACGGCCGATTCATCGTAGCTGGCTTCGATGCCGGAAAAGATTGCCATCACCCGCCTGAAGCTCACCGACTTCCGCAACTATGCCGAAGCGTCGGTCGCGTTCGACGGGCGGCACGTGGTGCTGACCGGCGAGAACGGCGCCGGCAAGACGAACCTGATGGAAGCCGTTTCCTTCCTCTCCCCCGGCCGCGGCCTGCGCCGCGCCGCCTATGGCGACCTTCCGCGCGCCCACGGCTCCGGCGGCTTCACCATCTTCGCCGATGTCGAGGGGATGGAGGGCGAGGTCAAGGTCGGCACCGGCATGACCGGCGGCGAGGACATTGCCTCGCGGCAACTGCGCATCAACGGCACGCAGGCAAAATCCATGGACGAGCTGCTCGACCATGTGCGCCTCCTGTGGCTGACGCCGGCGATGGACGGGCTGTTCACCGGGGCTGCCGGCGATCGCCGCCGCTTCCTCGACCGGCTGGTGCTCTCCATCGACCCCGCCCATGGGCGGCGGGCGAGCGACTTCGAGCGCGCCATGCGCAGCCGCAACAAACTTCTCGCCGACGGCCGGCTGGACCCGACCTGGCTTTCGGGCATCGAGCAGCAGATGGCGAGCCTCGGCATCGCCATGATGCTCGCCCGGCATGAAATGCTCGGCCTGCTGGCAAAGCTGATCGAGGAGACGGCGGGCGGCTCGCCGTTTCCCTCCGCGACCCTGATGCTCTCCGGCTTCTTCGACGGCGAATATCATCGGCCGGCGATCGATCTCGAGGACGACTATGCCGACATGCTGGCGAAGGGCCGGTACCGCGACCAAGCCGCCGGCCGCACGCTCGAAGGCCCGCACCGCGCCGACCTTCTGGTCCGCCACCGCGAGAAGGACATGGAGGCGGAGCGTTGCTCGACCGGCGAACAGAAGGCGCTGCTGGTCGGGCTGATCCTCGCGCATGCGCGGCTTGCCGCCAACATGACCGGCTTTGCGCCGATCCTGCTTCTGGACGAGATCGCCGCCCATCTGGACGAGGGCCGGCGCGCCGCGCTCTTCGACCTCATCGACAATCTCGGCGGCCAGGCCTTCATGACCGGCACCGACCGGGCAATGTTTTCCGCCCTTGCCGACCGCGCGCAGTTTTTTACGGTTGCCAACGGCGCCGTTTCGGAATGAAGACCGAGGTGAAGAATGCCCCCTCTGGCCTGCCGGCCATCTCCCCCACAAGGGGGGAGAAGACTCGTGGCAGGCCTGGCACCTAAGAACTGCAGCATCCTTATTGATGAAGACAGCTGACGCGGGGTTAGCCCCTCCCCCTCGTGGGGAGGGGTTGGGGAGGGGGCTCTATGCCGGTGCAAATGAACGCAATTCACTCTGCCGGTCTTTGATACTATATGGTGTTGGAATGCAGATCCCCAAAAGGATGCCCGGCCCATGACCGACCCCCTTACCCCCGACGAAATCACCCGCTATGGACGGCATATCCTGCTGCCGGAAATCGGCGGGCCGGGTCAGCAGAAGCTGAAGAACGCGCGGGTGCTGGTAATTGGCGCCGGCGGGCTCGGCGCGCCGGTTCTGCAGTATCTCGCCGCCGCCGGTGTCGGCACGATCGGGATCGCCGACGACGACCGCGTGTCGCTCTCCAACCTGCAGCGGCAGGTCATCCATTCGACCGACATGCTCGGCGAGATGAAGACGCAGAGTGCCAGCGACGCGATCGCCCGCCTCAACCCGCATGTGAGGGTGATCCGCTTCGAGGAGCGCTTCAGCTTCGACAATGCCGACCGGCAGATCTCCGGCTTCAACATTCTCGTCGACGGCTCGGACAATTTCGATACCCGCTATCTCGCCGCCGATAGGGCGGAACAGGCGAAAGTGCCGCTGGTCAGCGGTGCGGTCGGCCGCTTCGACGGGTCGTTGACGGTGCTGAAGCCTTACGAGCGCGACGCCGACGGCGAGTTGCTTCCCTCCTACCGCGATCTCTTTCCCGCCCCTCCACCGCCGGGCATGGTGCCGTCCTGCGCCGAGGCCGGCGTCGTCGGCGCGCTGACGGGCGTCATCGGCACGCTGATGGCAATGGAGGTCATCAAGCTCGTGACCGGGGCTGGCGAGCCGCTGGTCGGCCGGCTGCTGCTCTACGATTCACTCACCTCCCGCTTCGACACGATCAAGTATCGCCGCGCCAAGACAGACGCCCGCAAGCATGCCTGAACTCTACCGGCTCGACGACAGCTTTTCCCGCTGGGACACACTGCTGGCGCTCGTCATGGCGTCGTTTGCCTACATGGATCAGCGGATCGACCCGCCCTCCTCCGCCCACAGGCTGACGCCGGAGGCACTGGCTGAGAAGGCCCGCGACGAAATCGGCTATGTCATTGCCGACGGCGACACGCTGCTGGCCTGCGCCTTCTTCCGGCCGGAGCCGCCGGACTTTCTCTATCTCGGCAAGCTGGCGGTCTCGCCTGCCGCGCAGGGCAAGGGTCTCGGCAAGCTGTTGCTGGCGGCCGCCATGGACACCGCGCGCCAACTCAGCCTGCCGAAGCTGAGGCTGGAGACGCGGATCGAGCTTGTCGAAAACCACGCGACATTCGCCGCCTGGGGGTTCGTGAAGACGGCCGAGAACCGTCATGCCGGCTTCGACCGCACCACGTCGATCGAGATGCAGCGGCCAGTGGCCTGATCTTTCGGGAACGCCCTTAGCTGCGTCCGGGCAGGACGCGGTTCGGCGGCCGGTGGCCGTCGAAATAGGTGCGAATGTTGATGATCACCTTGTCGCCCATGTCGATGCGGCCCTCGATCGTCGCCGAGCCCATGTGCGGCAGGAGGACGACCTTGCCGTCCCGGGCGAGCGACACGAGCTTCGGATTGGCGGCCGGCTCGTTTTCGAACACGTCAAGGCCGGCGCCGGCAATCTTGCCGGCCCTCAGGAGCTTGATCAGCGCCGCCTCGTCGATCACGTCGCCGCGCGCCGTGTTGACGATGTAGCTTTCCGGCCGCATCAGTTCGAGACGGCGGGCTGAGAGAAGATGATAGGTCGCAGGCGTCGACGGGCAATTGACCGAGACGATGTCGACGCGGGCGAGCATCTGGTCGAGGCTGTCCCAATAGGTGGCCTCCAGCTCCTCCTCCGTCGCCGGGCTCACCCGGTTGCGGTTGTGATAATGGATGGCCAGGCCGAATGCTTTTGCGCGACGGGCCACCGCCGTGCCGATACGGCCCATGCCGACGATGCCGATGCGCTTGCCCCAGATGCGGCGGCCGAGCATCCAGGTCGGTGACCAGCCCGCCCATTCGGCGCCCTCTTCGGTGAGGATCTGGGCGCCTTCCGGCAGGCGGCGCGAGACAGCGAGAATGAGCGCCATGGTCATGTCGGCGGTGTCTTCGCTCAAGACGTTCGGCGTGTTCGTCACCGTGATGCCCTTGCGGGCGGCGGCATCGACGTCGATGTGGTCGTAGCCATTCGAATAGCTGGCTATGAGCTTGAGTTGAGGCCCCGCCTGTTCAATGAGCGCCGCGTCGATTCGGTCGGTCACGGTCGGCACCAGCACGTCGGCGGTCTTCATCGCCGCAACCAGCTCGGGCTGCGAGCGTGGGCGATCATCGATGTTCAGCTCCGCGTCGAACAGTTCGCGCATGCGGGTTTCGACGGCGTCCGGGAGTTTCCTCGTGATGTAAACCTTCGGCTTCTTCTTGTTCATCATCGATGATGCTGCGCCTGTTCAGAGCTCGTTAACCAAGACGGGTGATACTTTGATCCGCTTCAATCGTTTCTACCAGACCCGTCAGCGAAGACCAACAGATGTCTGGCGCATTCGCGGGCAGGATGGAAGCAGCGTTAAGCAATCGACCACCCAGGCAACGACCATCGGAAACGTGCAATGCGCGGCGTACTGACAAAAATCGTCTTCTCTTTGCTGGCAAGCTTTCTGCATCTCAGCGCGACGGCGCACGGGACCTATGCCCAGGCGGCCAAGGGTGCCAGCGGCCTGCCGCTGCCGCGTTTCGCCAGCCTGAAGGCGAGCCGGGTGAACATGCGCGTCGGCCCGAGCACGGATTACGCGGTCGAATGGCTCTACACCCGTCACGGCCTGCCGGTGGAGATCATCCAGGAATACGACAACTGGCGGCGCATCCGCGATGCCGACGGCGTCGAGGGCTGGGTCAACCGCTCGCTTCTCTCCGGCGACCGCACCGCCATCACCGCGCCATGGATGCGCGGCAAGGGCGCGGATATCTACATCACCATGCGCAACGAACCGGAGAAGACCGCCCGCGTCATCGCCAAGATGGAACCCGGCGTGGTGCTGACGGTCAAGGAATGCAACGGCGACTGGTGCGAAGTCACCGCAAAGGATCTGGAAGGCTGGGTGGCGCAGGCCGAAATCTGGGGCGCCTATCCCGGCGAAGCCTTCAAATAAGCCCCGCCGTTGCAGCAAGATCTGCAAGCGACGACATCGGCCGCGGGCCGATCTGCTGGATGACGACGCCGGCAGCCAGGCAGCCGAGCTTGCCGCAGGTCTCGAGATCCAGTCCCTTGGTGTAGCCGAACAGGAAGCCGGCCGCGAACAGGTCGCCGGCGCCGGTGGTGTCGACCAGCTGGGCGATCGGGGTTGCCGGAATGCGGATGCGTTCGTCACCACGCACGATGACCGCGCCGTCCTCGCTCATCGTCACAGCGGCCAGCTTGCAATCCTTCGACATGCGGTCGAGCGCCTGATCGAAATCCGTCGTCTCGTAGAGCGACAGCGCCTCGTCCCGGTTCGCAAAGACGATATCGACGGTGCCCGAGCGCATCAGCTCGAGGAACTCGGCCCGGTAGCGGCCGACGCAGAAGCTGTCGGAGAGTGTCATCGAGGTCTCGCGGCCCGCCTCGTGGGCGATGCGGCAGCATTCGACGATCGCCTCCTTCGCCCGCGGCGGATCCCAGAGATATCCCTCGAAATAGGTGACCAGCGCATCGGCGACGACGTCGGCCTCGACGTCCTCCGGGCCGAGCTCGACGCAGGCACCAAGATACGTGTTGAGCGAGCGTTCGCCGTCCGGCGTGACGAAGATCATGCAGCGCGCCGTCGGCGGCGAGATGCCCTTGGCGTGGGTCTTGTAATGGACGCCCTGGGCGCGGATGTCGTGGGCGAAGATCTCGCCGAGCTGGTCATCGGCGACCTTGCCGAAATAGGCGGCGCGTCCGCCGAAATTGGCCACACCGGCCGCCGTGTTGCCGGCGCTGCCGCCTGAGGCCTCGACGGCCGGCCCCATGCGCGAATAGAGCAGTTCGGCACGGTCGCCATCGATCAGGTTCATCGCCCCCTTGATGATGCCGTTGTCGACAAGAAACTTCTCGTCGCAGCGTGCCAGAATGTCGACAATCGCGTTGCCTACCGTCAAAACGTCGAACCTGCTCATCAGCCCTTCCCGGTTATAGTGATGCAGTCTCCGGTAATACCCGATTTTGCCGGCTTGGGAAGACCGGCGCGGGAATTCGCCAAATTTTCGGGACTTCCCGAATTTTTCCGGCTGTCATTGTGCTGATACAATTCATATCTATATGAATACACAGCGGTGGGCCGAAGACGGTTCGCGCTGAAACGCGGGACGGCTGACCACGGATGAACTGGCAGCGGTACCGCAACCTCCCGATGGAGGGCGGAAGCGGGGTTCAACCCCGCTTTTTTGTTGCCCGGTTTTCACCCGACCCGTTTGTCAAACGTAAGTCGGCCTGATAAACGCGGGTCATCCTGCCCACGACACAATCGCCGACATGCTCGTCATCGCTTCCAACGTCCTGCCGATCTTCATTCTCATCCTGATCGGATGGGTGATCGCCCGCACCGGCCTCCTGAAGGCCGAGACCGGCGATGCGATCAGCGATTTCGTCTTCAAGATCGCCGTGCCCTTCATCCTGTTCCGCACGATCGCGGTCGCGGATTTCCACGGGGCCTCGCCGTTCCGGCTGTGGGCCGCCTATTTCTCCAGCGTCCTCATCACGATGACACTGGCGACCTTTGCCGCCCGGCGCATCTTCAAAAGGCCGCCGCGCGAAAGCGTGATTGCCGGCATTTCCGCGGTCTTCTCCAACGCCGTGTTCATCGGCCTGCCGCTGATCGACCGGCTGCTCGGCCCGCCGGGCATGGTCGCCATGTCGATCCTGCTCGCCGTCCACCTCCCCTTCATGATGATGATGGGCACGATCCTGACCGAGCGTGCGGCGGCGCTGGAACAGGGCGTTGCCGGACGCAGCACTTTCGACGTCGTGAAGCAGGTCGGCCGCAATCTTTTGACCAATCCGCTGATCATCGGCATCATCGCCGGCGTCATCGTCCACTTCGCCGGCATTCCGCTCATCGGTCCAATCAAGACGGTCGTCGACGAGCTTGCCGGCATCGCCGGGCCGACGGCGCTGATCGCCATCGGCATGGCGCTGACCCGCTACCAGATTTCCGGCAACCGCATGATCACGGCGATCATGACGCTCCTGAAGCTGATGGTGCTGCCGACGATCGTCTATGCGATGGCGACCCTGGTGGGCCTCAACCAGATCTGGACGACGGCAATCGTGCTGACGGCCTCGGTGCCGACCGGCGTCAACGCCTGGCTGTTCGCCAACCAGTTCAAGGCGGGCCACACGGTCGCTGCCTCGACGATCAGCCTGACGACCGCGCTCGGCGTGCTGACCGTGTCGTTCTGGGCCTATCTGCTGAGCTGATCGCCCGTATCCGTCAGGCCACCATTAAATTTCGTCCACGTGCTTCTCTCGGGCCGATCCTGCGGTACATTCAGATTTATATGCACTGCAATATTTCTGATCCTTGAGAGGACAGCCAAGTGAACATGTCCAGCACCAGAGCCGTCAGCCCCGCCGCAGCCTACCAGCAGAAAGTCCTTGTCCTGCAGGGCGGCGGCGCGCTCGGCGCCTATCAGGCCGGCGCTTACCAGGCGCTTGCGGAAGCAGCGATCGAACCCGACTGGGTCGCCGGCATCTCGATCGGCGCGATCAACGCCGCGATCATCGCCGGCAACGAACCTCAGGACCGGGTGGAGAAACTGACCTCCTTCTGGCAAACGATCGGCGTCGAATTCCCGATGGATTCGATCATGCCGAAGCAGCTTTCCAGCGGCCGGGAATTCAAGCAGGCCAGCAGCCTGTGGTCGATCATGCTCGGCGTACCGGGCTTCTTCACGCCCCGCTTCCCTGGCCCGTGGCTGCAGAAATACGGCAGCGACGAAGCCGCCAGCTTCTACGATACCCATCCGCTGAAACAGACACTGCTGCGTTTCGTCGATTTCGATCGCATCAATGCAGGCAAGACACGGCTTTCGGTCGGCGCGGTGGACGTTGAATCCGGCAATTTCCGCTATTTCGACAATCAGGAGCCGGGCCGCACCTGGACGTTCGGTCCGGAGCACGTCATGGCGAGCGGCGCGCTGCCGCCGGGCTTTCCATCGATCGAGATCGACGGTCGGCATTACTGGGACGGCGGCCTCGTTTCCAACACGCCATTGCAGCAGGTGCTGATCCGCGGCGCATCGGTCGACACCGTCATCTTCCAGGTCGATCTCTTCAATTCCCGCGGAGAGGTGCCCGGCAATCTGGAAGAGGTCGAAGAGCGGCGCAAGGACATCACCTATTCCAGCCGTACGCGCATGATCACCGACGCCTTCCTCGAGCGCCACAAGATGCGCCGTTCGATCGCGACGCTACTCGAGAAGCTGCCGGATGACGCGCTCGACGGCGAGGAGATCGACGAGCTGAAAGGCATGAGCGCCGACTACAGCGTCACCCTCATCCATCTGATCCACCGCAGCAAGAACAGGGCAATCCATTCGAAGGATTACGAGTTCTCGCGCGTCTCGATGCACCAGCATTGGGAAGCAGGCATGGAGGATGGCAGGAAGGCGCTGAAGGCCGAAGACTGGCGCATACCTCCCGGCGCGCTGGACGGGCTGGCGGTCTACGATATCGACAGACCGATATCCCTGCAGGACTGGCAATAGAAAATGGCCCGGAACTCGCGTTCCGGGCCATTTTTACTTCGGCATCTCGAAGATCAGTTCGATGTCTTAGGCGCTTCCGTGGCAGGCGCCTCGGTGGCCGGCGCTTCCGTTGCCGGTGCGGGCGTCTCGGCGGCAGGAGCTTCTGCAGCCGGTGCCGGCGTTTCCGCTGCGGGAGCCTCGGCGGCAGGGGCAGCAGCATCGCCAGCCGGAGCGGCGGCCGGTTCGGCCTCAGGCGTCGGCAGCGGCACCGGATTGTCGGACAACGTCCGCAGGTAGGCGATCAGGTCGGCGCGTTCCTCGTCCTTCTTCACACCCGCAAAGCCCATGGCGGTGCCGGCGATGTAGGACTTGGGACCATGCAGGAAGTGGTTCAGGTGCTCGTAGTCCCAGACCTCGGAGCCGCCCTTGGAGAAGTCCTTCATGGCAGACGAATAGCTGAAGCCCTCATGCGAGGCGATCGGACGGTCAACGACGCCCCAAAGGTTCGGTCCGACCTTGTTCGGACCACCCTTGGTGGCGTCATGACAGGCCTGACACTTCTTGAAGACCTTTTCGCCGGCGGCAGCGTCGGCGCTGGCCAGCAGGACGGCGATCGGCTTGGCTGCCGGGGCTGCTTCCGCAGCGCCGCCTTCGGACGACGCTTCCTCGGCGACGATCTTGAAGCCTTCGCTCTCCGGTGCCTCGGAATGGAAGATCCCTTCCGACGCGATCGACACCGTCATAAGAACGAAAACCGTGCCGAGCAACGCCCCAACGGCCATATTCACCTTCGAATTCATCTGCAAACGCTCCCCTGCAACCGCCAGATATGAAGACCGGACCATCTTGAAATCGCGCGGAACCTATGTCTTTTGCATTTCGGATGCAACACGATATTGATTGTCGGTTGGTGTCTATTTGCCATCTTTCAGCCCGGATTAGAAGAGTCGAGAATGAAGTACCCCCACTTTGACAATACACTTTTCATGATCCCGGCCCGTATGGCGTCGACGCGTCTTCCCGGAAAGCCGCTGGCGGACATTTGCGGGCTGCCGATGATCGTCCAGGTGGCGCATCGCGCGAAGGAAGCCGATTGCGGCCGGGTCGTCGTTGCCGTCGATGACGCCGACGTGCTGCAGGCCGTCAAGGCGGCCGGTTTCGAGGCGGTGATGACCAGCCAGGACCACCAGTCCGGATCCGACCGGATCAATGAAGCGTTGCAGCTCGTCGATCCCGATGGCCGCATCGACTACATCATCAATGTCCAGGGCGACCTGCCGACGATCGAGCCGGAACCGATCCACCAGTCGATCGACATCCTGAAGGATCCGGCTGTCGACATCGGAACACTCACCGTCGAAATTACCGACGAGGAGGAGAAGACCAACCCGAACGTGGTCAAGGTCATCGGATCTCCGCTCTCGCCGACGCGGCTGCGCGCGCTCTACTTTACCCGGGCCACGGCGCCGACCGGCGACGGGCCGCTCTACCATCACATCGGCCTCTATGCCTATCGCCGCTCGGCGCTGGAGCGGTTCGTGTCGCTGGAGCCCTCGACGCTGGAACGCCGCGAGCGGCTGGAGCAGCTGCGGGCGCTCGAAGCCGGCATGCGGATCGACGTCGAAATCGTCGATTCGGTGCCGCTCGGCGTCGATACCCACGCCGATCTCGAAAAGGCCCGCCGGATTCTCTCCGGCCGGACTGCATGATTTCAAGAAGACAGAACGGAAACACGATGACCCAGAAGACCAACCGCATCGCCTTCCAGGGCGATTATGGCGCCAATTCCGACATGGCCTGCCGCGACATGTTTCCGGACATGGACCCGCTGCCCTGCCAGACGTTCGAGGACGCCTTCAACGCGGTCGAGACCGGCGAGGCGGACATCGCGATGATCCCGATCGAAAACACGATCGCCGGCCGCGTCGCCGACATCCATCACCTGCTGCCGGAGTCGCGCCTGCACATCGTCGGCGAATATTTCATGCCGATCCGTTTCCAGCTGATGGCGCTGCCGGGCGTGACGAAGAGCGAGATCCTCACCGTCCACAGCCATATCCATGCGCTCGGCCAGTGCCGCAAGATCATCCGCGCCAACGGCTGGAAGCCGACGGTCGCCGGCGACACCGCGGGCGCGGCCAAGTTCATCTCGGAAAAGGGCGACCGCACCATGGCGGCGCTGGCGCCGCGGCTCGCCGCCGAACTCTACGGGCTGGAAATCCTGGCCGAAAACGTCGAGGACACGGAAAGCAATGTCACCCGCTTCGTCGTGCTGGCGCCGAAGGAGAGCATTCCGCAGCGCGCCAGCGATGACGAGGTCTACATCACCACCTTCATCTTCAACGTGCGCAACATTCCGGCAGCCCTCTACAAGGCCATGGGCGGCTTTGCCACCAACGGCATCAACATGACGAAGCTGGAAAGCTACCAGCTCGGCGGCAAGTTCTTCGCGACGCAGTTCTATGCCGACATCGAAGGCCATCCGAGCGATGCGCCGGTGCAGCGGGCACTGGAAGAGTTGAACTTCTTCTCGGAAAAGGTCCGGATTCTCGGCGTCTACAAGGCCCACCCGATGCGCGGCAAGTTCTAGCCGCGTCGTCTTGCCACGATGAGCCCGGCCTCACGAAGGCCGGGCGCCCGTCTCAGGCGCCGCCCCATTCCAGCCAGTCGCGCATCAGCCGGTGGGCAATCGCGCCCTTCGGCGGCGGCGAAGAGCCGTTTGCACCGCTGTTGTCGAGCATGTCGGCCATTTCCTGCCGGGTGAACCAACGGCAGTCCTCCAGCTCGGCCTCGTCGCGCTTGATGTCGCGTGACAGTGCCTCGCCATAGCAGCCGATCATCAGCGTATGCGGCATCGGCCAGGGCTGCGACGCATGGTAGCGCACGCGGCCGACCTTGATCGCCGATTCTTCATGCGTCTCGCGCCGCACCGCATTCTCGATCGTTTCGCCGGGCTCGACGAAGCCCGCCAGGCAGGAATACATGCCCGGCGCAAAATGGGCGCCGCGGCCGAGCAGGCACAGGTCACGTTCCTCGTCGACGACGAGCATGATCACCACCGGATCGGTGCGCGGAAAGATCATGTGTTCGCACGCCGTGCAGACGCGCTTGTAGCCGCCGATCTTCATCTCCGTCGGCTTGCCGCAGCGGCCGCAGAAGCGATTGTCGAAGTTCCAGGCGATCAGCGCCGCACCCTGGGCGAATTCGCCCAGAAGTTCTTCCGATATCAGCTGGTCGCGGTAGAGCGTGCGGCCGTCGGCGATCTTGTAGTGCTTCTCGATCTCTTCGGCGGGCGCCTTGACCGGCACAGCCAGTCTCGGCTCGCCGTTCTTGTAGTAGCCGAGCAGGATCGCATCGTCGAATTCCGGCTTCAGCTCGGCCAGCTCATAGGGCGCAAACAGCGGATCGAGGACCTGCCGGTCGTGCTTCAGCACGAGATTGCGCCCGGAAAAGGCAAGGATATGCGACCCTTCCTTCGACAGCGCCTCCTCGACGCAGTTCTCGTCGCGGTTTTCCGACCGTCTTTCGAGGCCGTTGCCGGCAAAGGCCGTCATGCTGCTCGGTTCGATATGGGGAGCATGAAGGTCGAACAGGGCTGATGTCATGATGAAATGGCGTCCAGTATCTTCTCGATCAAAGCATTGCGCGTGTCGTCGTCATAGGGCTCAGCCTTGCCGAAACCCCAAACAGGGCCCGGCCAGTTGGCATCGCCCTCGGACCGCGCGAGCACATGCACATGGAGCTGGCGGACGATATTGCCAAGCGCCCCGACATTGATTTTTTCGGCACCGGTCGCCGCCTTCAGCGCGGAGGCGACCTGGTTGGTCTCGAAGGTCAGCATGGTCTGGTCGAGCGGCGTCAGGTCGAACACTTCCGACACGCCGGCGCGCTGCGGAACGAGCACGAGCCACGGCCAGCGGGCATCCGTCATCAGGCGCAGTTGGCACAGGCCGAGATTGGCGACAAGAATGCTGTCGCGCTCAAGGCGGCCGTCGAGTTCGAATTTCCCCACCCGTTCTCTCCAATCATCTGTTTTTCCATGAAGAGTAGATCATCGGCGGGACAATTGGAATGGCAGGATTGGTGCGTATCGGCTTGCCGATGCACGCAAAGTGCTGCGCCAGTGGGTTGGACGAGTTTTTTGCCGACCCGGCTTGCAATTGGGCGGGATATCCCCGATATGTGCGGACGGGAGGTTGGTGGTGGACGAGCCACTCGCCAACCGGGTCAGGTCCGGAAGGAAGCAGCCCTAACGAGCCCGGCACGGGTCGCCGTGCCAGCCTCCCACCTCTTAAGTTACCGGCCGGTTTCGTGAGCGAGCGGATCGATGATCCGCCATGCCGGGCCAGAAAACCAGGCACCCAAGCCGGCGAGGGCAATGAGCACGAGCGGACCCACAGACAAGGCCACCGATCCGCCGCAGGGCGGCTACCGGGTGCTCGCCCGCAAATACCGCCCCAAGGATTTCACCGACCTGATGGTCGGCCAGGAGCCGATGGTCAAGACCTTGACCAACGCCTTCGAGACGGGCCGCATCGCGCAGGCATACATGCTGACCGGCGTGCGCGGGGTCGGCAAGACGACCACCGCCCGCATCCTGGCCCGTGCGCTGAATTACAAGAGCCCGACCGTCGACAAGCCGACCATCGATCTCGCGATCCCCGGCGAACACTGCCAGGCGATCATGGAAGGCCGCCATGTCGACGTGATCGAGATGGACGCCGCCTCGCATACCGGCATCGACGACATCCGCGAGATCATCGAGCAGGTGCGCTACCGCCCGGTTTCGGCGCGCTACAAGGTCTACATCATCGACGAAGTGCACATGCTCTCGACGCAGGCCTTCAACGGGTTGTTGAAGACGCTCGAGGAGCCGCCGGAACATGTGAAGTTCATCTTCGCGACGACGGAAATCCGGAAAGTTCCGATCACGGTCCTGTCGCGCTGCCAGCGCTTCGACCTGCGCCGCATCTCGGCGGCCGACCTCGTGCATCTCTTCTCCACCATCGCCGGCAAGGAAGGCATCAAGGCCGATCCGGAAGCGCTCGCCATGATCGCCCGCGCGGCGGAAGGCTCGGCGCGCGACGGCCTGTCGCTGATGGACCAGGCGATCGCGCATGGCGGCGGACGCATCGATGCCGCCCAGGTGCGCGCGATGCTGGGGCTTGCCGACCGCGGCCGCATCGTCGACCTCTTCGGCCATATCGTCGCCGGCGAGGCCGCAGCCGCCTTGAACGAATTCCAGAGCCAGTACGAATCGGGCGCCAATCCGCCCGTCGTCCTGACCGACCTTGCCGATTTCACCCATCTCGTCACCAAGCTCAAATATGTGCCGGAAGCCGCGAACGACCCGTCGCTCAGCGAAGTTGAGCGCACCCGCGGTGCCGAGTTCGCATCCAGCATTGCGGTGACCACGCTGTCGCGCATGTGGCAGATGCTCCTGAAGGGCATTCCGGAAACGGAAAATTCCTCGCGCCCCGCCGGTGCCGCAGAAATGGTGTTGATCCGGCTGGCGCACGCCGCCCACCTGCCCTCGCCCGAAGACGCCGCACGCCGGCTCCTGGACATGGCCGGAAGCGGCCAGCCGGCCGGCAATGGCAGCGGCGCACCCCGCGGCGGAAATGGCGGCGCGACGGCGAGCTACAGCTCGTCCACGGTCCGCGCCACACAGGCAATGCCGAGCGCGGCTCCTTCTTCCGCGCCGACGGCGATGCTGCGCTCCGTGCCGAAGCCGGAGACCACTCCCGAAGTCGCCGCCGCGATGCAGGCTGCCGTCGAGGCGGCACCGGCCGAAAAGCCCGCGCCGCAGGTGCCGGTCAACTCGCTCTCCGACATTGCCGATCTCTGCTCGCGCCATGGCGACATCCGGCTGCGCGCGCTCCTGCGGATCTACGTGCGCCCCGTGCGCATCGAACCGGGCCGGCTGGAGATCAGCCTCGGCAACGACGCGCCGAAATCCATCGTCAACGATCTCGCCGCCAATCTGAAGGAATGGACCGGCGTCCACTGGATGGTGGTCGTCAGCCGCGACCAGCAGGGCGGGCCGACGCTTGCCGAAGTCGAGGCCAAGGAAAAGGAAACGCGGCTCACCGACGCCCGACAGGACCCGGACGTCGCGGCCATCCTCGCCCAGTTTCCCGGCGCCAAGATCACCGACGTCCGGATCCGCGCCGAGCAGGCGGAGGACGACGAGGATGCGGCGCCGCCGGCGACAGCCGAGTCGGACGAAGGCGACATCCTTCCCGGCGACGACATCGATTTCTGAGACGACACGACCGATATTCCAAGGAGACAGTCTATGCGCGACATCATGGGCATGATGGGCAAGGTGAAGGAAATGCAGGCGAAGATGGAGGCCATGCAGGCCGAAATCGCCGCCATGGAAGTCGAAGGCACGTCGGGCGGCGGGCTCGTCACCGTCAAGCTGACCGGCAAGGGCACGCTCGTCGGCGTCAAGATCGATCCTTCGCTCATGAAGGAAGATGAAGCCGAAATCCTTGAAGACCTGATCGTCGCGGCGCACAATGACGCCAAGGGCAAGGCCGATGCGGCCATGGCCGAAAAGACCAGGGAAATGACTGCCGGACTGCCGATCCCGCCCGGCTTCAAGATGCCTTTCTAAGGAAGGGCCTTTCATCCGGGGGAGGTTTCGGGATGACTATCTCCAGTCTGCTTCTCTTTGCCGGCGCGCTGTTCGTCGCCGCCGGCTCTCCCGGCCCCAACGTGGCCGCACTGGTTGCGCGGGTCCTGTCGAAAGGCACGCGCGATGTGCTGCCTTTTCTCGTCGCGATGTGGATCAGCGAGGCGATCTGGCTGACGCTTGCCGTCGCGGGCCTCGCCGCCATTGCCGAAACATTCCACTACGCCTTCGCCGCCATCAAATGGATCGGCGTCTGCTATCTCCTCTATCTCGCCTGGAAGATGTGGCGTGCGCCGGCGGACACCGAGGGCGAGACGCTTCCCGAGACGCATTCGCTGGCCAAGCTGTTCTTTGCCGGCATGACCGTGACGCTCGGCAATCCGAAGATCATGCTCTTCTACATGGCGCTGCTGCCGGCGATCATCGACATGCATGCCGTCGGCGTGACCGGCTGGGCCGAACTGGTCGCCACCATGTTCGCGGTCCTGATCGTCATCGACCTGACATGGGCAATGCTCGCCGCCAAGGCTCGACGGCTGTTGCGGAGCGCACGGGCAATCCGCATCGCCAACCGCGCCAGCGCTGGCACCATGGCCGGTGCCGCCGTCGCGATCGCCATGCGCTGACATGAAAAAGGCCGGTCGCGTTGGCGACCGGCCCTCTTCTTCCCGTAGCGGGACTATGGCTGATTACGGCTTGTAGACCGGAGCCGCTGCCGGCGTGTAGGTCAGGTTCAGAGCCGTCAGGTTGGCGGCGAGATTGACGCCGAGCGTGCTTTCGATCGACAGCGGCTGCAGGGCGACTGAACCATCGAAACCGCCGACCAGGCCTTCAACGCCGCCGCCGAAGCCGACAGTCACATTGCCGCCGAGACCGCCGTAATTGCCCTGAAGCGCACCTTCATCGATGCTGGACGGTGCGAACACGGCCCAGGCGAACTTGCCGCTCTTGATATAGCCGAGATCGACGCCGACCTTGGTGATCTGGCCCTGATAGTGCTCGACCGGGCCGTTATGGGTCGGCTCGAAGATGCAGTCGAGGCTGCGGCGCGAACCGATGACGGCGCTGATGCCGGGGCTGATGTCGCAGGTCAGCAGGCCCGTCTTGACCATGGCGGCGTTGGCCTGCGTTGCTGCCAGCGGAACGAGCGTTGCGGACGCCAGGGCAACGGCGGAGAGCTTGGCAAAGGAAGACTTGGTGAATGAGGACATGGGAAAACTCCTTCATGCTGAAATTGCTTTGAGCCGCAGCCGATGGCCGGCCGCCGGTTCTCGGATAGGAAACACCCGGCCCGCCGGCATTGTTCCGTTTCCACTGAATGATTTCGGCAGATAATTGTGGCTTTTCCAGCGTGGCGACGTTCTGACGCAGGGTCTATGGCGGCTCAGGCCGCTTCGAGCTTCGCCTTGAGCTTGTGGTGGATCGGCGCGGCCAGAAACCGCGCCCGGTCGGCAGCATCGAGCGGCTTGCCGTAGGTCGCCATCATTTCCGGCATAGTGACCTTCTCGCCGTCGAAGGGCTGGTAGGCGACCCTCTCGCCGGGGCTGATGACGCCGCCGGAAATGACGCGGCAATAGATGCCCGGCCGCCCGGCCTGCGTGTAGCGCTTGACGAACATCGGATCGTCCATGCGGGCGGCAAAGGTGGCGC
Organism: Rhizobium sp. PAMB 3174; assembly: GCF_052908375.1. Lineage (NCBI taxonomy): Bacteria > Pseudomonadati > Pseudomonadota > Alphaproteobacteria > Hyphomicrobiales > Rhizobiaceae > Rhizobium > Rhizobium sp. PAMB 3174. The sequence goes on from NZ_CM128608.1 coordinate 3,405,149, forward strand.
AGGGAATGCGCGCCGACGTGACTTCCAGTACCGCGTCGGCGACGTGGAATCGGTCGCCGACCGACACCGTGGTGTTGTCCAGCCCCTCGACCACCAGGTTCTCGCCGAACGTGCCGGGTTCGACCGGCCGGCCGAGTTCGCGCGCCCACCAGTCGAGCGTGACCGATCCCTCGACATAGATCGCCTGGTCGACGCCGCCATGATGCTTGCGGTTGCAGATCGCGTCACCGACAATGCCCTCGCTGTCGACGAAGACCGGAACGTCCACCGGACGCTTGAAGATGCCGGTCTTGTAGCTCTTGCCGAGGAGCGTTCGCGCTTCGCCGATGCAGACTGCCAGGATTTTCATCTCTATTTTCCGGCTCCCCTGCCGCAAGCGTTTCTAATGCCGGCAACATGCGCTAAAAGCGCTGACATGGCAAAGCGAGTCACCGGTCCCGAAATCGAAAAACTGATCCAGCTCCTGGCGAAGGTGCCGGGGCTCGGCCCCCGTTCGGCGCGCCGCGCGGCGCTGCATCTCGTCAAGAAGAAGGACCAGCTGCTCGGACCGCTCGCCGATGCGATGTCGGACGCGCACCGCAATGTGAAGATCTGCTCGCGCTGCGGCAATGTCGATACGATCGACCCCTGCACCGTCTGCACCGACATCAACCGCGACCAGACGGTGATCATCGTCGTCGAGGACGTCTCCGACCTCTGGGCGCTGGAGCGCGCAGGCGCGATGAACGCCGCCTATCACGTGCTCGGCGGCACGCTGTCGCCGCTCGACGGCGTCGGGCCGGACGATCTCAACATCCGCGGCCTGATCAACCGCGTCGCCGAAGGCGGCGTCAAGGAACTGATCATCGCCGTCAACGCCACCGTCGAGGGCCAGACGACCGCGCACTACATCACCGACCAGCTGGCCGACCTCGACGTCAAGATCACCCGGCTCGCCCACGGCGTGCCGGTCGGCGGCGAGCTCGACTATCTCGACGAGGGCACGCTGACGGCGGCCTTGAGGGCCCGCACTGCAATTTGAGGACAATGACCTTAGGGAGACGAATATCGTGCCATTGCTGAAAAGCCTCTTCGCTTTTCCGAAACGGAATTCACCCCCCTCTGTCCCTTCGGGACATCTCCCCCACAAGGGGGGAGATTGGCTTGAAATAGCCGCTGGCGGATCTTTCCTCTTCTCCCCTTGGGGAGAAGGTGGCCCGAAGGGCCGGATGAGGGGTTCCCATGCGACCTCTCTTGGAACCCCTCATCGCCTCACTGCGTTCGGCACTTCTCCCCAAGGGGAGAAGAGGAATGGGGATGGACTGCGGATGCCAAGTTCGATCTCCCCCCTTGTGGGGGAGATGCCCGGCAGGGCAGAGGGGGGTAAACGACCGGGCCACTTCCTCGCCGCCGCATTCCTCACCCTCATCCTCGCCACCCCCGCCGCCGCCCTCGACAAGAATGCCGTGACCGCCCAGTTCCGCAGCTGGCTGAAGACCGATCTCTGGCCGAAGGCGGAAAAGGCCGGCATCACGCGCAAGACCTTCGACAGCGCCTTCTCCGATGTCGAGCTGATGTGGAACCTGCCGGACCTCGTGCCACCCGGCACCAAGCCACCGAAGAAGCGCGAACAGAGCCAGGCGGAGTTCTCCTCCCCCGGCCCGTATTTTTCCGAAAAGCGCCTGCAGGCGCTGGCGGCCGGCGGCCAGGCGATGATGCGCAGCCATGCGGCAACACTGAAGAAGATCGAACAGGTCTACGGCGTGCCGGGGCGGATCGTGCTGGCGGTCTGGGGTCGCGAAACCGGATACGGGCGCGCCAGCATCCCCAACCGGGCGATCGACGTGCTCGCCACCAAGGCCTTCATGTCGACCCGCAGGCAAATGTTCGAAGGCGAACTCATCTCGGCGCTTCATATCATTGGCGGCGGCGACAGCACGGTCGACGGGCTGAAGGGCTCCTGGGCCGGCGCACTCGGCCAGCCGCAGTTCATGCCGACGAGCTATCTGCAATATGCCGTCGATTTCGACGGCGACGGCAAGCGCAACATCTGGACCTCGGTGCCGGACACGCTGGCTTCCATCGCCAACTATCTATCCAAGAAAGGCTGGCAGCGCGGCCGCGACTGGGGCTTTGAGGTCACCATTCCGGCCGAGGTCTCCTGCGCGCAGGAAGGGCCGGATCTTGCGAAGCCGATCGGCCAATGGGCGGCGACCGGCATCACCCGCATCACCGGCAAGGACTTTCCGGCGGAGGAAAAGTCGAAGCCGGGCATGATGCTGGTGCCGGCCGGCCGCGACGGCCCGGCTTTCATCGTCACGCCGAACTTCTACATCATCAAGGAATACAACAACTCCGACCTCTACGCCCTGTTCATCGGCAACCTCGCCGACCGGATCGCCTATAATTCCGGCCCGTTCCGCGCGCCCTGGGGCGATATCGGCCACATGCTCCGCTCGGATGTCGCCGCGATGCAGCGCACGCTTGAAAAACAAGGCTACGACGTCGGCGGCGCCGACGGCCTCCCCGGCTACAAGACCCGCCGCTCGCTTGGGGCTTGGCAGGAAAAGAACGGCATGGCCGCGACGTGCTTTCCGGAGGAAAGGTTGAAGGGGATGGTTAGGTAGGGGAGATGGGCAAATTTGGAGCGACACATGATAAAGATCTGGCTTCATGAGCTGCTCGCAAATGGGGCAAATACGCGCTATATATGAGTGATGACCAAGGCTGAGCGCATGAAGGAACCGACCGGCAAGTTGGTGGTACGTGATTCACGGACCGGCCGTTTCCTTGAAGTGCGTGGCGCAGACGCAATGAAATCATCTCCGCTGCCACTGAAGAAGGGCATTGATCTCACCAAGCCGATTGCAAAGCAGGTTCGAGGCAGTTCCGTTCCAAAACAACGAAAACTTCCTTCTCAAGGTTGACACCCTTGGCGGGGGTATTGCTCGATACTCACGCGCTCTACTGGCTGGTTACGGCCGCCGAATCATTGACAGAGGAAGCGCTGATCGAAATTGCCGGCAGTCAGGCCAGCGGTTCACTTTATGTGTCCCCGATTACTGCCTGGGAACTGACAATCGCATCCCGAAAGCCGGCCCATAAGGATCCTCCGAACTTTGGCGCAAACTCGCCATCGAAGTGGTTTTCTCGATCACTGGCGGAGACCGGTGCGAAGATCATCCCCATCAAGCAGCGCATCGCGATCGAAGCAGCCACCGTCGTCTCCGAAACTGGACATAAGGACCCGGGCGACTGTTATCTGATCGCCACGGCGCGCGTCAAAAAGCTCCCGATCATATCAAGAGACAGCATTTTCCAGGCTTTGGCAGCGCAGGGCTATCTCAAGATGATCGTCTGCTGACCCTTGCAGCTCGATCGAAACTGCACGGGACCATCGCCTCTGCAAACGGCTCACCCTCAATGATGATGATGCTGATGAAACACGTCATCGGCGGGCGGGATTGCCTGGCGTTCGATCATGCGGTGAACGCGCGGGCGGGTTGCGCCCTTGTGGAGGGCGTTGAGGCGGTCGCTGGATTCGGCGTCGGCCTTGGTGCGGCGGGTGTTGTGGCGGACATATTCGACCCAGGTCGGCGTGTGGTAGGTCTCGGTCCATAAATCCGGGTTTTCCAGATCGCGCATCAGCGCCCAGTTCTGTGCGCCGTCGCGGATGCGGATGCGCCGGCGTTCGACCATCAGCGCCAGGAAATCCTCGATGTCGTTCTCGTCGATCTCGTAATCGATCTGGATGACGATCGGGCCGCTGCGCGGCTTGATGTCGAGCTGCAGGTGCGGCTCGGCGAAGCGGTTCAGCGGATCGAGGTCGAGCGTTTCGAAGGCGGGCATCGGCAGGCGGAAGCCGATGGCGATGCCGAGCGCCAGCATGATGGCCGAGATGACGAGGGCGATGCTGACGCCGTGGCTTTCGGCCAGCACGCCCCAGATCCACGAGCCGAGCGCCATGCCGCCGAAGGTCGCCGTCTGGTAGAGCGACAGCGCGCGGCCGACCACCCAGCGCGGGGTGGAAAGCTGCACGACCGTGTTGAACAGCGACAGAGACAGCACCCAGCCGGCGCCGGCGATCATCAGCGCCGGAAAGGCCTGCCAGACATGGCTGGAAACCGCGACGATGGCGGCGGCCAGCGAAAAGCCGGCGAACGAACAGCGCACGATCACTTCGCTCGACAGAACCGCGCGGATGGCGTTGTTGGAAATGGCGCCGGCGATGGCGCCCAACCCGAAGGCGCCGAGCAGTCCGCCATAGACGAACGGGCCGCCCTGAATATGCTCGCGCACGACGATCGGCAGCAGCGCCAGGATTGACATGGCGGCGAAGCCGAAAAAGAAGCCGCGGAACATCACCGTCATCAGCTTCGGCGACATGGAGACGTAGCGCAGGCCGGCGGCAATCGCGTGGCCGAGCGATTCGCGCGGCAGCCGGCTTTCCGGATAGATCGGCTTCCAGCGTATGAGCGCGTAGATCATCGCCAGATAGGAAACGGCATTGACCGCGAAGGCCATCGCCGCGCCAGCGATCGCCACGATGATGCCGCCGATCGCCGGGCCGACGCTGCGGGTGATGTTGAAGGCCACGCTGTTGAGCGAGACGGCCGACGGCAGGTCGTCGCGGCTGACGATGTCGCCGACGGAGGCCTGCCATGAGGGGCTGTTGAGGGCCGTGCCGCAGCCGATCAGGAAGGTGAAGGTCAGAAGCAGCCACGGCGTCATGTAGCCGCCATAGGTAAAGAGCGCCAAAAGCGCGGAGACGACGAGCAGGAAGGATTGCGCAAACAGCAGCACCCGGCGGCGGTTGAAGCCGTCGGCGATGGCGCCGGCGATCAGCGAAAACAGCATGATCGGCAACGTATTGGAGGCCTGCACCAGCGCCACCATGTCCTTCGAAGATGAAATCGAGGTCATCATCCAGGCGGCGCCGACATCCTGGATCAACGCGCCGAAATTGGACGTGATGCTGGCAAGCCAGATGGTGAGGAAGACGGGGTTCCTCAACGGCGCCAATGACGATTTCCTATCCTGCACGATGCGATCCGGTGATGCGATTTTGGGGCGTGATTCCTGATATAAGACAAGTCAGGCGCGATGGGCTATGATCGATCTGCAGTTTACTTGAGAAAGTGTTCACTTTCGGACAGACCGTGAAACCGGCGCGTGAACGCGCGGATGGACCGGCCCTGCGCCCCGCCCTTGCATTCGCGGGTGAGGCGGCGTATATACAGCGCAAATTCTTGATCGTTTGATGAAGAGTGGGGCCGCCAAGGACCCGCTCTTTTTTGTTACCTCGATCAGGCTGACTTGCAACGACATGCTCCCGGGAGGGCATTGCTTGACGGAAACACCGATGACCGAAAATGCTGCAGAACCGCGTCTGATCGTCGAAACGGGACTCGATGCGCGCATTGCCGACATCATCGAACCCGTTCTGGCCGACATCGGCTTCCAGCTTGTCCGCGTGCGGTTGAACAGCCAGAACGGCCTGACGCTGCAGATCATGGCCGAGCGGCTCGACGGCACGATGACGGTGGAGGACTGCGAAGAGGTCTCCATGGCTGTTTCGCCGGTTCTCGATGTGGAAGATCCGATCGACAAGCAGTATCATCTGGAAGTGTCGTCGCCCGGCATCGACCGGCCGATGGTCCGCAAGTCGGACTTTGCCCGCTGGCAGGGCCATATCGTCAAGTGCGAGACGTCGATCGTCGTCGACGGCCGCAAGCGTTTCCGCGGCAAGATCGCCGAATGCGGCGACGAAGGCTTCGTGCTCGAGCGCGACCAGATCGCCTATGGCGAGGAGCCGCGGGTGACGATCCCGTTTGCGGCGCTTTCCGAGGCCAAGCTCATTCTGACGGACGAGTTGATCCGCGACGCGCTGCGCGCCGACAAGCTGGCCAAGCAGCAGGCCGCCAATCAGAACGACGAACCTGTCGAAGACGAAGAATAACATTTTGGAATTCAACGCCGGTCAAGCTTGGGGAAGCGCCGGCAGCAAGACGGAGAAGAGAAAATGGCAGTCAGTGCGAACCGGCTGGAGCTTCTGCAGATCGCGGATGCCGTAGCCCGCGAAAAGGTAATCGACCGCGAGATCGTGCTTGCAGCGATGGCCGACGCGATCCAGAAGGCCGCCCGCTCCCGCTACGGCTCGGAGTCCAACATCAGGGCCGACATCAACCCGAAGACCGGCGAGATCCATCTGCAGCGTCTTCTCGAGGTTGTCGATCAGGTCGAGGACTACTCCACGCAGATCGCGCTGGAGCTTGCCCGCGACCGCAACCCGGACGCCGTTATCGGCGACTTTATCGCCGATCCGCTGCCGCCGATGGATTTTGGCCGCATCGCCGCCCAGTCGGCCAAGCAGGTCATCGTGCAGAAGGTGCGCGAAGCCGAGCGTGACCGCCAGTTCGAGGAATTCAAGGATCGCGTCGGCGAGATCGTCAACGGCACGGTCAAGCGCGTCGAATACGGCAACGTCATCGTCGACCTCGGCCGTGGCGAAGGCATCATCCGTCGCGACGAGATGATCCCGCGCGAAAACGTCCGCTACGGCGACCGCATCCGCGCCTATGTCTACGACGTACGCCGCGAACAGCGCGGCCCGCAGATCTTCCTGTCGCGCACGCATCCGCAGTTCATGGTCAAGCTCTTCACCATGGAAGTGCCGGAAATCTACGACGGCATCATCCAGATCAAGTCGGTTGCCCGTGATCCGGGCTCGCGCGCCAAGATCGCCGTCATCTCCAACGATTCGTCGATCGATCCGGTCGGCGCCTGCGTCGGTATGCGCGGCTCTCGCGTTCAGGCCGTCGTCGGCGAACTGCAGGGCGAAAAGATCGACATCATTCCGTGGTCGCCGGAACCCGCCTCCTTCATCGTCAACGCACTGCAGCCGGCGGAAGTCGCCAAGGTCGTGCTCGACGAAGATGCCGAGCGCATCGAAGTGGTCGTTCCGGACGAACAGCTGTCGCTGGCCATCGGCCGTCGCGGCCAGAACGTCCGCCTCGCCTCTCAGCTGACCGGCTGGGACATCGACATCATGACCGAGCAGGAAGAGTCGGAGCGCCGCCAGAAGGAATTCAACGAGCGCACCGCCCTCTTCATGGACGCGCTCGACGTCGACGAGATGGTCGGCCAGGTGCTGGCCTCGGAAGGCTTCGCCGCCATCGAGGAACTGGCCTATGTCGAACTCGACGAAATCGCCTCCATCGACGGCTTCGACGAAGACACGGCACAGGAAATCCAGACCCGCGCCCGCGAATTCCTGGAGCGCCAGGAAGCCGAACTCGACGCCAAGCGCCAGGAACTCGGCGTTTCCGACGAACTGCGCCAGATCGACGGCATGACCACCGCCATGATGGTCAAGCTCGGCGAAGACGGCATCAAGACGATCGAGGACTTCGCCGGCTGCGCAGCTGACGATCTCGTCGGCTGGAGCGAGCGCAAGGACGGCGAGACCAAGAAGTTCGCCGGCCTGTTCTCCGATCTCGACATTTCGCGTGTCGAAGCCGAGAACATGATCGTTCAGGCGCGTCTGGCCGCCGGCTGGATCACCGAAGAGGATCTCGCCACCGAGGAAGTCGAAGTCGAAGCCGAGGACGGCGCCGAAGGCGAAGAGAGCGGCGAGGAAGCGTGATGCCGAACACGGCGCCCGAGACGCAGCCCGACGAGGGCGGCGACGAACTTGACGGCGCCGTCAACGGACGCATGTGCATTGTCACGCGCGAAAGCGGATCGGCCGACGAGCTGATCCGCTTCGTGGCGGCACCGGACGGAACCGTCGTGCCGGACCTGAAGCGCAAGCTTCCCGGCCGCGGCTGCTGGGTGAAGGCCGAACGGCCGCTGGTCGACAAGGCCGTCGCCAAGGGCCTGTTCTCGCGGGCGCTGAAGACGAAGGTGAATGCGGATCCGGCGCTCGGCGCCGAGATCGACCGCCTGCTGGTCGAGCAGCTCGCCGGCATGATGAACCTGGCGCGCAAGGCGGGCCAGTTCGTCACCGGCGCCTCGAAGGTCGACGGCGCCATCCGCAGCGGCCAGGCGATCGCCGTGTTCCACTCGGCGGATGCCGCAGCGGACGGGATCAGAAAACTCGACCAGGCCCGCAAGGCCTGGCATCTCGGAATGGAGACCGAGAGCGAAATTCCGGCCTTCCTGCTCCTCTCGACGGAGGAAATGGACCGGCTGATGGGCCAGAACGCGTTTATCCATGCTTGCGCGCTTGCGGGGCAGGCCGGAGAAGGTGTAGTGAAGCGCGCAAACATGCTCACACGGTATCGCGATGGTGGCCCGAACATGACGAAAGGCGGCAAAAGCCGTATCGAAGAATGAAGCGCCTGCCGGCGGGAGCCGGCTGTGGCGCAGCGTGCATTGATTTGAACGACGGGGTCTGATGCTAAGGTCATCCGCTCCCGTCCCAAGGAACGGAACGGAATGACCGATAGCAAAGACGACAAGACAATCAGCGTAGCGGGCAAGAAGACACTCACCCTGAAACCTTCGGGCGTGAGCCAGGGCACCGTGCGCCAGGATATGGGTCGCGGTCGCACCAAGGCCGTTGTGGTTGAAACCCGCAAACGCCGGATCGCCCGACCGGAAGACGAGAAGCCGGCGGCAGCCCCGGCGGCCGCTGCCGCCCCCGCGCCGCGCGCCCCCGAGACGCCGCAGCCGCGCCCGCCGCAGCCCTCCGTTACCCAGCGCTACAACCGTCCGCAGGGCGGCCCGCAGCAGACCCGTCCGACGGCACCGCGCCCGGGCAACGCGCCCGCTGGAAAGTCGCTTTCCGCCGGAGAGATGGAAGCCCGCCGCCGCGCGCTTGTCGAAGCGCAGGCGCGTGACGTCGAGGAAGCCAAGCAGCGCGCCGAAGATGAGAAGCGCCGCCGCGAGGAGGACGTCCGCCGCGCAGCCGAGCGTGCCGCAGCAGAGCGCGAGGCCGCAGAACGCGCGGCCGCCGCAGCCGCCGAGCCGCAGCAGGCAGCCGAAGAGCCGGCACAGGCCGCTCCCGCCGCCGCAGCAGCAGCAGAACCGGTGCAGGCCCGCAGGGCGCCCGAAGCCGACAAGCCAGGTGCAGCCGTCACCCCGGCCGTCCGTGGCCGTGGCCGCAATGACGACGATGACGACCGCGAAGCATCGCGCGGCGGTCCAGCCCGCGGCAAGGTTACCCGTCCGGAACCGGCCAAGGCCCCTGCCCGTCCGAAGGGCGAGGACGAACGCCGCCGCGGCAAGCTGACGCTGAATGCCGCACTCGACGAGGACGGCAGCGCTCGCGGCCGTTCGCTGTCTGCTATGCGCCGCCGGCAGGAGAAGTTCCGCCGCAGCCAGATGCAGGAAACCCGCGAAAAGGTCATGCGCGAAGTGATCCTGCCGGAAACGATCACTATCCAGGAACTGTCGCAGCGCATGTCCGAACGCGCCGTCGACGTCATCAAGTACCTGATGAAGGAAGGCCAGATGATGAAGCCGGGCGACGTCATCGACGCCGACCTCGCTGAAATCATCGCGACCGAATTCGGGCATACCGTCAAGCGCGTCTCGGAATCCGACGTCGAAGAAGGCATCTTCAACGTTAAGGACGATGAAGGTGAGCTGGTTTCCCGTCCGCCGGTCGTGACCATCATGGGTCACGTCGACCACGGCAAGACCTCGCTGCTCGACGCCATTCGCAAAGCCAATGTCGTGGCTGGTGAAGCCGGTGGCATCACGCAGCATATCGGCGCCTATCAGGTCGAACAGAACGGCCAGAAGATCACCTTCATCGACACCCCCGGCCACGCCGCGTTTACCGCGATGCGTGCCCGTGGCGCCCAGGCGACCGACATCGCGATTCTCGTGGTGGCGGCCGACGACAGCGTGATGCCGCAGACGATCGAATCGATCAACCACGCCAAGGCGGCCAACGTGCCGATCATCGTGGCGATCAACAAGATCGACAAGCATGAGGCAAACCCGGACAAGGTTCGCCAGCAGCTTCTGCAGCACGAAGTGTTCGTCGAATCCATGGGTGGTGAAGTGCTCGACGTCGAAGTCTCGGCGAAGAACAAGCTGAACCTCGACAAGCTCCTCGAAGCCGTGCTTCTGCAGGCCGAAATCCTCGACCTGAAGGCCGATCCGACCCGCACGGCCGAGGGTACCGTCATCGAAGCGCAGCTCGACCGTGGCCGCGGTGCGGTTGCGACCGTGCTCGTCCAGAAGGGCACGCTGAAGCCCGGCCAGATCATCGTGGCCGGCGATCAGTGGGGCCGCGTGCGTGCGCTGGTCAACGACCAGGGCACCCATGTCAAGGAAGCCGGTCCGGCCATGCCGGTCGAAGTCCTCGGTCTTTCCGGGACGCCTGCGGCCGGCGACAAGTTCGCCGTGGTCGAGAACGAGGCGCGTGCTCGCGAAATCTCCGAGTATCGTCAGCGTCTGGCACGTGACAAGGCGGCTGCCCGCCAGTCGGGTCAGCGCGGTTCGCTCGAGCAGATGATGAGCAAGCTGCAGGATACCGGCTTCAAGGAATTCCCGCTGGTCATCAAGGCCGACGTGCAGGGTTCCGTCGAAGCGATCGTGGCAGCCCTCGACAAGCTCGGGACCGACGAAGTGCGGGCCCGGATCGTCCACTCGGGCGCCGGCGCCATCACGGAATCGGATATCTCACTCGCCGAGGCTTCGAATGCCGCGATCATCGGCTTCAACGTGCGTGCCAATGCCCAGGCGCGCACCGCGTCCGAGCGTGACGGCATCGAGATCCGCTACTACAACATCATCTACGACCTGGTGGATGACGTGAAGGCGGCGATGTCCGGTCTGCTCTCGCCCGAACGCCGCGAAACCTTCCTCGGCTACGCCGAGATCCTCGAGGTGTTCAACATCACGAAGGTCGGCAAGGTCGCGGGTTGCCGCGTCACCGAAGGCAAGGTCGAACGTGGCGTCGGCGTTCGCCTGCTGCGCGACAACGTCGTCATCCACGAAGGCAAGCTCAAGACGCTCAAGCGCTTCAAGGACGAAGTCTCGGAAGTCAATGTCGGCCAGGAGTGCGGCATGGCGTTCGAAAACTACGAAGACATCCGCGCCGGCGACCAGATCGAGTGCTTCCGCGTGGAACACGTGACGCGCACGCTGTAACAAGCTGCGAACTCAGAAATCATGAGCGGCCGCCCCGGCAACGGGGCGGCCGTTTATACTAATGCCTCATGTACAATGCGGTGTTTCAATCCATGGAAGCCTTTGCACCTAAATACTACTGAAGCGCACGACGTCCGTCTTTCACATCTTCTCGGCGAAATCGCAGAGGAGGAAGATGAGGCTGGCCGTGGGATGCTTACCGTCTTCGTCGTGCACAAAAATGCGGTGCTATGTAGCAAATGCCACCAGCCGATGATCGTGCGCGGTGGCCGCTTTGCGCCATTTGCGGACATTGCGATTGCCGTTAAACTCCCTATTCTGCGACGTCGCAAAAGTCAGGAAAACAAGTGTCGCTTTAATTAGGATTTTCGCGACAACTACCGAGGAATGCTGTGTCGGATGTAATTTCGCTTGAAGAAGGCCGACGCGCGTTCGGAGCGAACAGCGAAGCCTATAATGATGCAAGGCCCGCCTATCCGCCGCGTGTCTACGATATTTTGCGCGATCAAGGCGCAGTCTCGCAAACCGCTAGAATTTTCGAAATTGGAGCGGGGACAGGACAGGCTACCGCGCCGTTGCTTGCCTTGGGCTGCACGATGACTGCTATCGAACCGGACGCGCGGCTCGCCACGACGCTGGGTGATCGATTGAAGCACTACGGTTCGTCACTGACCATCATGCAATCCTCTTTCGAGAACAGTTTGCTACCTTCTGCCGGTTTCGACCTCGGTGTCGCCGCCATGGCTTTTCACTGGCTCCAGCAGGATAGCGCGCTTGCCAAGGTGTTTCGGGTTTTGCGGCCGGGCGGTTGGTGGGCCATGTGGTGGACAGTCTTTGGCGATCCGGCTGACATGGACCCGTTCCAGTGTCGAACTCAGGCGCTTTTCCAGCCGCTCAGTCTCAGCCCTTCTCATGCGGCCGGCTCCAATCAGCCATTCGCGCTCGACAAGGACGTGCGGATGACCGAGTTGCAAGTGGCGGGTTTCCGGAACGCCACATATGAGGAAATCAGGTGGACCCCAACTTTGACGACCCGACAGGTCGTAGGGTTGACAGCAACGTTCTCGCCAGTCGCCCGCCTGCCTGAAGCGGAACGGTCCCGGTTTCTGAGCGAGATCGGACGCATCGCGGATGAGGAATTCGGCGGGTACGTTCGCCGGAACTTTGTCACGGCGATTTACCTCGCCCGCAAACCTGACGAAATGTCGCAAATATCCTAACTGGCGCGACAGATCGGCCACCGCTGAAATCAAAAGGGAAATTCTGTCACAGAACTCGGTCGCAAAATCAGAGTTTCGCGGCTGATTTTTGCGACGGCGTACGTCCGCAATGGGCCGGAAGCGGCCATCGGTGGCATTTGCTACATAATACCGCAAAAATGGCGATCAGAAGCCGGGTAAGGGCTTCTTTGAAATGGCACAAAAACTAGGCCGGAATGTTCGAGACGAAGATGAATTTTGGATTAGTGAGCTTAAAGCCGTCCGTGATGTTTGGAGTAATAAACTCAGGTAAGGCATGTCCGCGAGGCAGTGCTTTCTTGATTGGCGGACGTATCGATCGCTATCAGCCTGGCAGCCCGTTATCGTCATAGCCGAGAATTTCATCCGCTGTTCGGGGATCGATAATGGGCATCGCAGCCCATCTGCGCCGGCTCTCGGCGAGCTTTCCCCTCAGAAGATCGTTCCTCCCGTCCGTAGGCCCAAGTCGCTTCAGACGGTCTTCGATCGCCTTCCTCGTCGCCTCGATGATACTTTCCCCCGTCCGGCTCGCAAGCATGCGGGCCAACCGCTCGGTCTCGGGATCGTTGATGCTGAGTGCCAATTCACGCCTCTCTACCTGTTTGGGTATATTCCACCTATTCATTCAACAAGTGAACAGGCTCCTCATGGATTGGCGCAGAACAGTTACCATCCGCTGTCCTTCTCCCCGCCGGCGGGGAGAAGGTGCCCGGCAGGGCGGATGAGGGGCAGTCGGTGAGCCCCCACCCTTGACCTTTCGCCCGAAAAGGTTCATTCACCGCCCACTTTGAAATCTCGGGTTCGATCCCCCGGCTGCCGCGCCGTATTGCGGCGCAAGAGTTAGAGACAATGGCAAAAGCTACATCATCGGCGCCCTCGCAGCGCATGCTGCGCGTTGGAGAACAGGTCCGCGCCGCCATCACCCAGGTGCTGCAGCGCGGCGAAGTGCGTGACGATCTTCTGGAAAAGACCGTCGTTTCGATTTCCGAAGTGCGCATGTCGCCGGACCTGAAGATTGCCACGGCCTATGTGACGCCGCTCGGCCTCACCGACCATGACGCGGTCGTCAAGGCGCTGAACAAGAACGCCAAGTACATCCGCGGCCGTATCGGCGGCCAGCTCCGGCAGATGAAATACATGCCGGAAGTGCGCTTCCGCGACGACACCTCGTTCGACAACTACCAGAAGATCGACGAGCTCCTGCGGTCGCCCGAGGTCCAGCGCGACCTCGACCACGATGACGACACCCAAAACTAAGAAGAATATATGTCCAGACCTCGCAAGCCCAAGGGCCGGCCGGTTTCCGGCTGGCTGATCCTCGACAAGCCGTTCGATTTCGGCTCCACCGAGGCCGTTTCCAAGATCAAGTGGCTCTATAAGGCGCAGAAGGCCGGCCATGCCGGCACGCTCGATCCGCTCGCCTCCGGCATGCTTCCGATCGCACTCGGCGACGCCACCAAGACCGTGCCCTACGTCATGGACGGCCGCAAGATCTACGAATTCGCCGTCACCTGGGGCGAGGAGCGCGCGACCGACGATCTCGAGGGCGATGTCGTCCAGTCCTCCGACGCGCGGCCGACGGAAGAGGCGATCCGCGCCATCCTGCCGAACTATACCGGCGTCATCGAGCAGATCCCGCCGCAGTTTTCGGCGATCAAGATCGCCGGCGAGCGCGCCTATGACATGGCCCGCGACGGCGAGACGGTCGAAATCCCCGCCCGCGAGGTCGAAATCTTCCGCCTGACGCTCCTGAAGACCGAAGCCGACCGCGCCTTCTTCGAGGTCGAGTGCGGCAAGGGCACCTATGTCCGCTCGCTCGCCCGCGATTTCGGCCGCGACCTTGGCTGCTACGGCCATGTCTCGGCGCTGCGCCGCACCTATGTCGCCCCCTTCGGCGAGGCGCAGATGGTGCCGCTCGAAAAGCTGACCGCTCTGGAAGAAATCGAGGACCAGGACGCCCGTCTCGCCGCACTCGACGCCTTCCTGATCGACACCGCGGAAGCGCTCTCCTCGCTGCCGCACGTGCCCGTCACCGAAGACCAGGCCCACCGCCTCCGGATGGGCAACCCCATCCTCTTACGCGGCCGCGACGCGCCGCTCGGCGCCGACGACGCCTATGCGACGGTCAAGGGCAAGCTGATCGCCATCGGCGAGATTGCCGGCGGCGAGTTCCGGCCACGGCGGGTGTTCGGCTAGGCGTTCTCTCGCCTGCAAACAGCAGTGTCGCCCAGCCCCGGCCGGGCGTCCGCTCCGGCTTGGAAATCAGCCCTGCGGGTGTCGCGCGAATGGGTCCAAAGGCCCCGTCTTCGCGGCCCGGTGCGCTTTGGCGAAACGCCGGCCTTGCCCCGGCGCGCCGGCAAATAAAAAGTCGATATAGTAATAATAAAAATCCGCCGGTTGACATTCATCCCAAGGCACCCTAAATATAGTTCATCGATCTTTTGCTTGCCGAGCTTTGTCTACCGCGCGATTGGCACCGCGCTCTTAGCGAACTTTTCTTTCAAAAATAGTCGGTTTTATCCGCGTAGCATCCGCTGCACGGTCCTTTAATCTATGCTTTGAAAGGGTTCATCATGACCAATGGCACAGTAAAATGGTTCAATTCCACCAAGGGCTTCGGCTTCATCCAGCCTGACAATGGCGGCGCCGATGCGTTCGTCCACATCTCTGCCGTCGAGCGCGCCGGAATGCGCGAACTCACAGAAGGCCAGAAGGTCGGCTACGAGCTGGAACGCGACAACAAGTCCGGCAAGATGTCGGCCTGCAACCTCCAGGCCGTCTGAAACATCCCGGTATCCGCTCTCCCTTGACCACGGATGTACTGGCACTGTCGAGAGCAAGATACCCGCAAGGTCAGGCAAATTGCCTGGCCTTTTTTGTTGGCGCGGCATCAGGCCGCCCCGACCGGGAAACGACCAATTACCAAGGGCATGGCGGATCTCGCCGGAAGGCGGAGATGGCCTTCACCGATACCCGGTCTCAATTCTTCGCCCGCCCTGGCCCGAACGACAAGCACCCGGCGGCTTCGTGCAGCCCGTCTTGTCAGGGAATTGAGGGCTCGCGAGGCGACGACCGTCTCTCCCCTTGCTGAACGGGCCAGGACAAGCCGGGCTTGATACACACGATTTGCAGGACAAGCATTTGAAGAACTCCAGAAACAACGACATATCCGATCGCCGCGGCGCCTCCATGGATGCCAAGGCCGCTCTTCTCACTGCCTACCAGGCGGCCAAGAGTGCAGCCGATCCCGCCAGGGAAGCAAGACAGGCGGAACGCGCGGTTGCCGCCGCGGCCAGGGAAGAGCGACGCCTCGAGCGGCAGCGGCTGAAGCGTGCCGACGCCGAGAGAAGCGCCAGGGAGGCCCTGGAACGGCAGATGGCTGCGGATGCTGCAGAACGCGCCGAAATCGACGCCCGCGAGTCTGCGGACAAAAATCGCATCGCGCGGGTGCTTGAAGACGAGGCCGCCCGCAAGGCGGAGCGCGACCGGCGCTACGCCAACCGGAAGGCCAGACAGGCCTGACGTCCGGATCCGGGTCATGCGGCCGGCTATGCCAGGCCGCGCGATCCTGCGGCAACGACCAACCGGACGCGCTCGGCGATTTCCACCCCCCGCCAGGTAATCCGTCCTATCGAAAGGTGCCCACCATGCCAGAGACTCCCGTCGAGCTGCAGGCGATCAACACGGCGTGGCAGATCGCCATTCAGGAAATCCTTCGAATGGTGATCCGCGACATTTATCACGCGGATGGAGAGGTCGCCTTTCTTGCGAACATCAAGCGCATCGAGGAGGCCGCCGTCGACAGCATTCATTCCGACCTTCGGCTGCGCGGGACGGATGAATGGACGGAAGTGCTGGTCAAGGAAAAGGCGAGCAACTTCGTGACCTCCTTGCTGACATCGTTCACATACGACCGGCCCTGACCGGGTCGAAGCGCCCGGTTTCTGACGTGTACGTCGGCCGGGCAGCGGGAAGTTCCGGCCGCGGCGGGTGTTCCGGGTAATCGATCACCAATTGCCGCCAAAGCCGCCAGCCTTGCTCCGCTATCGCGGCAACTGTGCGAAGCCCTTGGCGAGGATCGGCCCTGTCGGCCGTCCCGTCGGCGAACCGCCACGCTGCTCGAGCGTGATCTCGTAGAGCTGGTGGTCCTTCGGGCGCGGCAATGCCGGCCCGTCGAGCCGTGTCGAGCGCGTGCCTTCGATCAGGCCGAGTGACACCGGCCCCATCTCCTTCGACGGCAGGGTCCAGACCTGCATCGTCCTGTCGGCCGGAACGGAGATGTCGGCCAGCAGCTGGATGGTGGCGTTTTCATTGCCGAAATCCTCGACCACCGCCTGAACCTGGCCCGTTTCATCGAGCAGCACGGCGATGACGACCGGCTCGACGGTGCGCATGAGCGACGCCGTCAGCCCGCCGACAAGCAGGATGGTCGCAGCCATGGCCGCAATCGCGGTGGCGCGCCAGACCTTGAGGCGATTGTCATTGGCGGGCGGTGGCGACGACCGCGCCGCAACGCGCGACTGCTCGGGCAGTGCGCCCTGTATCCTTTGCCACAGCGCCTCATCGACCGGCGCCGGTTCAATGCTGGTGTCGAGCGGCAGAAACCGCTCGCGGCTGGCGGCCACGGCGTTCCTGAGATCGGCGTCGTGTTCCATCTCGGCCTCCACTTCCGCCGCCTCGGCAGTTTCAAGCAGCCCGAGCACGTATTCGTCGGCGATGGCGTGGATGTCATCTCGTTCGAAGGTCATGCCATGCACTCCCGCAGCGCCGCCAGCCCCCGCCGGATCCAGGACTTGGTCGTCCCCAGCGGCAGGCCGAGCCGTCCCGCGATTTCGCCGTGGGAATAGCCGCCGACATAGGCCATCAGGATGCCGCGCTTGTTCTTCTCGTCGAGCGCACCGAGGCAGCCGTAGAGACGCGAGTTGCGGTCGAGCCGGTTCCAGGCGTCGATGACCTCGTCGGAGGTCTCGCGCTCCTGAAGCGCCACGATATCCTCGCTTCCATATTCCCGCTTGCCGTCGCGCAGCATGTTGAGCGCCCGGTTGCGCACGATGGCGTAGATCCAGCCGCGTGCCGAGCCGCGCGCGGGATCATACTGGTGGGCATGGGTCCAGATCCGGATGAAGGCTTCCTGGACGACCTCTTCGGCCAGGTCACGGCGTCGGACGATGCGCTGCGCCACCGCCACAAGCCGCCCGGCCTCGACCTCGAAGATGGCGCGGAGCGCCGTGCGATCGCCGGCGGCGCAGGCCACCAGCCGGCGTTCGAGTTCCTCCGGCGCGACGCCCATCAGCATTCGGCAGCCTCCTCGTCCAATGCGATCTTGATCCCGCGGATCGGTTTTTCCTTCAACAGCTATAACCGAGAGATGCTCAATTAGATGCAGCGCAAATTATTTTTTTCGGTGCTGCATCCAAATGGCAGCTCCGGCGTGTCTACCCCACAGGAAGCAGGAATTGGCCGCCGCCAGACTGCTTCCGTTTGAAAAACCCAATGGGAGAATGACATGACAAAGACGATCACCCTCAGCCTGCTTGCCTCCGTCCTCGTGGCCGGCACCGCAGTAAATGCCCTTGCCGCCCCCGTTCTCGGCCTCATCGGCGACAAGACCCTCGTGATGTTCGACACGGAGAAGCCGGACGTCGCGAAGACCATGGAGGTCACGGGCGTCGACAAGCTGGTCGGGGTCGACTTCCGCCCCGCAAACGGCACCGTGATCGGTGTGACACCGGACCACAAGATCGTGACGATCGACCCGGAAACCGGCGCTGCCACCGACGTCGCCACGATGGACAAGACGCTGCCGATGACCGACGCCCCCGTCGTCGTCGACTTCAACCCGATGGCCGACCGCCTTCGCTTCATGACGGGCACGACCAATCACCGCGTCCACCCCGATACCGGCGCCGTCACGGTCGACGGCTCGCTTGCCTTCGAGGACGGCGACATGCACAAGGGTGAAACCCCGAACATCGTCTCGGCCGCCTATATCAACTCGATCGGCAAGCCGGAAAAGACCGCGATGTACAACATCGACGCGACGATCGGCGCGCTCATCCAGCAGACCAAGCCGAACGACGGCACGCTGAAGGCCATCGGCAAGCTCGGCATCAAGGACATGCCCGCGACCTACGCCTTCGACATCCAGGGCATGGAAGGCGGCAAGAACACCGCCTATCTGGTCGCCAGCAAGGTGCTCTACACCGTCAATCTGGAAACCGGTGCCGCGACCGAAGTCGGCGCGGTCGGCGGCGTCGACGGCGACCTCCGCGACATCACCGTCCTTCCCGCAATGTAACATCTGATCGGGGGCGGACCACCACGTTCGCCCCCTCAGGTGCCGAGCATACGCGTCTTGACGGCTTCCTCTTCTCCCCTTGGGGGTACGAAGGACGGGCGAGACCGTCGGCTCGCCCCGGTCAAGTGCCGAGCACAGCGAGGCGATGAGGGGTTCCCTCCTCCTGCGCCAGCTGAGAACCCCTCATCCGGCCCTGCGGGCCACCTTCTCCCCAGGGGGAGAAGGGGCGACCCCATCCCCGCCGACGTTCGGCCACTTCACCGACGCCACCCACACACTCCGTCATGCCGGACTTGATCCGGCATCCAGCCGCGCCGTGCCCACGGCGCGCATGACTCCATTTAAAGAATTGTTCTTTCAGCGCGCAGACGCGCGCTGGCTGGATCCCGGTATCCAAGTCCGGGATGACAGGGAGAAATGCTGATCGCGATTGGGAAGTTCACCGGCGGTGAATAGAATTCAAGAAGAATGTTTGGGCAAGCGGCGGAGGACGCTTGACGGCATCCCCTTCTCCCCTTGGGGAGAAGTGCCGAGCACAGCGAGGCGATGAGGGGGTTCCCTCATCTTACGCCAGCTCAGAACCTCTCCTCCGGCCCTGCGGGCCACCTTCTCCCCAAGGGGAGAAGGGGCGACCCCATCCCCGCCGACGTTCGGCCACTTCACCGACGCCACCCACACACTCCGTCATGCCGGACTTGATCCGGCATCCAGCCGCGCCGTGTCCACGGCGCGCATGACTCTGCTTGAAGAATTGTTCTTTCAGCGCGCAGACGCGCGCTGGCTGGATCCCGGATCAAGTCCGGGATGACGGGGAGGTAACAGTAGCTTCCTCTTGCCTTTAACTCTCTAAACGGCTGGTATGCGTCCACATCTCAAGCGTTAGAGCTTTAAGCCTTGCTTCTCAATAGCTGCCGATCGTTGCTATGCGGCAAAGGTCTTTTGTGCGGTGGAGACCATGCTTTCGCTACGGCGTGAGCAAGTGACTATGTTTGGGGACAAAGAAGACTTTTGATCGCGATATGTATTTTGGAGATCGATTCAAAATACCGGCATTGTATCCGACCTCTAATCCTTGAGTTTTCGTACCACTTTCACCTCCGGCCCCGAATAGCCAGACACCAACTGTTGAACCGGTGCGGAGTATTTCATTCCGAGTTTATGAAGGCCATCATGATGGGTGCGATAGTACAGACAATGATCTTTATGTTGCGCTCGCATTTTGTTGGCTAGCTTCGCGCGGCGCTTGTCCAAAAGATGTTTTTGCCAAGGCCGTGGGTTAGCATGATCGATTCGCAGCATTAGTGATGGAGACAAAGGAAATGGAATCACGGCGAGCCTGTGCGCAAGACCAAATCCATAGGGTGAACTTGGAATGGCTTCTGATGGAACCCAGAAAACCGGGTTATCGCTCGTAATCAACTCCTCATCTTTGGAAACTTCAAAGGACCATGTCATATTTTCGATCAGACGAGAGATCGGCTCCAATTGTATAAAGCTCATGAGTCCGGCACGCCTGTCCACATTCATCTTCAAAGCGTCCTTTCTTCCCAAATAATCAAGCACCTCCTCTTCCAGTTTTGTATCTCCACCACATTTCTGCTTGGAATTCAGATCGTGCTCGGCGTGCATTGCTGCGGCCCAACTTGCCATCTCACCAGCATTCACTGCGATTTGGCGAATTTGTGCAGGGCTTCGAACGAACATACTGGCAATGAGACGGGCCATCGTGGCTTTCTCGTCATAATCGAGTTTTTCACCTTTTAGGAGGCGGGTAAGAAGAGGCGCGGCCGCGCCTTCGATCTTAGCAAGAAAATCTTCGATCTCATCAAACCGCTTTCCGCCTTCCACCTCCGGAGAATAAATATTTGTTTCAAAGCCTGTGTTTTCCGGCGTCGAGCGCCTCGCATCACCCCTCCGACTATCATGAGTCCAAATGTAACCGTCCGCATCGCAAAAATTGCTCAAATAGAAACGCGGAACGAAATGCTGTCGTTTGGTTCGATTCGCCATCTACATATTCTTTAATCTACTTATATTTAATTATTTGTTCATACAGCGGGTCTCAGGCGAATGCCAGAAAATGCATGCATAGCGATCATATATGTTGCGAAAAAGCGCCTGTAATAATTGAATTTTGGCTTTTAGGATTGAGCTGGAAGCGATTGAATGTCTTCATTGGGCGCAACGCTGGCATTATCCGAAAGCCAACCAAAGTCCACCTTGTTTATCGGTTGCGTCTAAACCCGCCATTCCACTTCCGGCCCCATATCCGCCATCGAAACCACCCATTCATTCGAACCGTCCTCGCTCGCCCCCCCCTCCCCACCCCCCCCCAAAAAAATTCATCCCCCCTTTTCCACCCCCTCTCCGCACCTGCCATAATACTCCCGTCCCGTACGGATACACCGCCAGGCGTGGCGGCGAGCGGGGCCGGTTCCGGGTTCGGGGGCAGACGCAGCTTCCGGATAGGGTGCTCCCCTTAAAGGAGGACCATCGGTCGTCGTTCGACGGTCGCCGGGCCTTGCGAGAAACGGTGACCCGGCGGAGTAAAGGGAAAGGCAGGCCCTCTCCGACGTGCATCCCAGGGATGCGGAGGCTGACATACGGTTCGCTGCACATCGTCCCGATCCTCTTGGAGGAGACGGAGAACCGGGCTGTGAGATCCAAGTTCGCAAGGCAGCAGCCGAAGGCGGGGCGTTTCGAACGCTACACTATAAAAAATACCCTGAGGCGCTCGAAACGCCCCATCCGATCGCTGGCGGTCGGGACATCGATACGGACGAAAACCCCGGAGGCGGACGCCTGCCGGGCGAAAGGTGTTGCGGATGATGAAGGATGGGCAATATGGCGAACGGCATTTTCTGCCCCCTCTTCTCCCCCTGGGGAGAAGGTGGCCCGAAGGGCCGGATGAGGGGTTCTTATCAAACGTCTATGGGAACCCCTCATCGCCTCACTGCGTTCGGCACTTCTCCCCAAGGGGAGAAGAGGGATTTCGGGCGAGGCGCCACCATCACACGCCCTCATCCTCGCCCTTGTGGCGGGGATCCAGCGCGGCCCGGTCCAAAATCGCGTCTAGATCCCTGGATGCGGGACACTCTTCTTCGGGCCCGCAGGCGACCGGTTCAGATCCCCGAGCCGTCCAGTTCCTCGGCGTCCTCGCCTTCCCAGGGGGCGGGCATGGCGGCGCGGGCGACATTGGCCGACGGCATCGGCATCCAGCATTTGAGCTCCGGCTCGGCATATTCGATGATGCAGCCCGGCGCGCTGTCGGAGGCCCGCCAGCCCTCGCCGCCGTGGTGGTCGCCATGCGCCCAGTAGGCGAGGTCGACTTCCGCCGGCCCCTGTTCGGACGAGCGGACCGTCACCAGAATCCGGCTGCCGTCCTTCGGCGCGCTCGCCATGTGGCGCCACTGGTCCTCACCTGCCATGCGGGTTCCTCCTCCCTTGTCGTTCCCGCAAGTGTCGTCCCGCCCCTGCGGGCGGTCAACAGAAAGTTTGAGGCGCTGGCGTATGGCGGTGCCTCAATACACCTCCCTCATCCTCGCCCTTGTGGCGGGGATCCAGTGCGCCCAAGTCCTTGGGCGCGGAAGACAGTTCCTTCGGCTCGCAGACGCGAGCCGGCTGGATCCCCGGGACAAGCCCGAGGATGAGGGTGTGGTTGTCGGCAGCGTTCACCACATACCCCTCACCAAGCGCGTCCATGCACGCGGCTTCGCCTTGTGCGGACTTGCTGTCCTCTCCGGCGACGGCAGGGAGACGCCCCCAAACGCCGCCCCTTCCATTTGCCATGGTTTTCGGTTATAGCGGCGCCAGCTTTGGGTTATCCCATCGCGTTAACGGCCAAGGCTGGACGACATCCCGGCTTCTGGCGGCTTCTCAATCCTCGTTATCCAAGAAAGGAAACACGATGTCGATCACTGCAGAGCGCAAGGCTGCCCTCATCAAGGAATACGCAACCGTCGAAGGCGACACCGGTTCGCCGGAAGTCCAGGTTGCCATCCTGACCGAGCGGATCACCAACCTGACCGAACACTTCAAGGGCCACAAGAAGGACAACCACTCGCGTCGTGGTCTTCTCAAGCTCGTTTCCAGCCGCCGTTCGCTTCTTGACTACCTCAAGAAGAAGGACGAGGCTCGTTACTCGAAGCTGATCGCCAGCCTCGGCATCCGCCGCTAAGCGAATTTCCGGCGGGCGGCCTGGCCGACCCGCCGGTTCTCATTCGGGGCAGAGCGCCTCGATGAAAAGACCGTCCGCCGCGTTCGCGTCGGACACTGGCAGACCGGATGGGCCGGTCCTGCCGAGACTACAAACGTCGACCTGTCATGGGGCAGGATTGCCGGATGCTTTGCCGGGCTGATTGCCGGCTGCGGCGCATGTCCCCGACCATCGGGAGCTGCGCCGGACTTCCCGCCAAGGGTGGGGGAAGTGACGAAAGCCTCCCGTTGTCTTGCCCGTGATGTGTCGCCCAAAAAGCGGAGCCTGACCATCCTGAAGCGCGCCACGCGCTTTGCCGGACGGTCGGGCCGCATATGTAAGGACAAGATATGTTTGAGACCCACAAGGTGGAAATTGAATGGGCGGGCCGCCCGCTCATCCTGGAAACCGGCAAGATCGCCCGTCAGGCTGACGGCGCCGTTCTGGCGACCTACGGCGAAACCGTCGTTCTCGCCACCGTCGTTTCCGCAAAGGCTCCGAAGCCCGGCCAGGACTTCTTCCCGCTGACCGTCAACTACCAGGAAAAGACCTACGCAGCCGGCAAGATCCCCGGCGGCTACTTCAAGCGCGAAGGCCGTCCGTCGGAAAAGGAAACGCTGGTTTCCCGCCTGATCGACCGTCCGATCCGCCCGCTGTTCCCGGAAGGCTACAAGAACGACACGCAGGTCGTCGTCACCGTCGTCCAGCACGACCTTGAAAACGATCCGGACGTCCTGTCGATGGTTGCCGCTTCTGCCGCGCTGACGCTTTCCGGCGTTCCCTTCATGGGCCCGGTCGGCGGCGCACGCGTCGGCTACATCAACGGCGAATATGTTCTCAACCCGCATCTCGACGAGATGGACGAAAGCGCCCTCGACCTCGTCGTCGCCGGCACGCAGGACGCCGTCCTGATGGTTGAGTCCGAAGCCAAGGAACTGAACGAGGACGTCATGCTCGGCGCCGTCATGTTCGGCCACAAGGGCTTCCAGCCGGTCATCGACGCGATCATCAAGCTCGCCGAAGTTGCCGCCAAGGAGCCGCGCGAATTCGAACCGGAAGATCATTCCGAACTCGAAGCCGAAATGCTGAAGCTCGCCGAAACCGAACTGCGCGACGCCTACAAGATCACCGAAAAGGCTGCCCGCTACGCCGCCGTCGACGCCGTCAAGGCGAAGGTCAAGGCGCACTTCCTGCCGGAAGAAGGCGAAGCCAAGTACACGGCCGAGGAAATCGGCGCGATCTTCAAGCACCTGCAGGCCAAGATCGTCCGCTGGAACATTCTCGACACCAAGAGCCGCATCGACGGCCGCGATCTCGAAACCGTCCGTCCGATCGTCTCGGAAGTCGGCATCCTGCCGCGCACGCACGGTTCGGCGCTCTTCACCCGCGGTGAAACGCAGGCGATCGTCGTTGCCACGCTCGGCACCGGCGAAGACGAGCAGTATGTCGACAGCCTGACCGGCATGTACAAGGAACGCTTCCTGCTGCACTACAACTTCCCGCCCTACTCGGTCGGTGAAACGGGCCGCATGGGCTCCCCGGGCCGCCGCGAAATCGGCCATGGCAAGCTCGCATGGCGCGCCATCCGCCCGATGCTGCCGACGGCGGAACAGTTCCCCTACACGCTGCGCGTCGTCTCGGAAATCACCGAGTCGAACGGTTCGTCCTCGATGGCGACCGTCTGCGGCACCTCGCTTGCTCTCATGGACGCCGGCGTTCCTCTGGCAAAGCCGGTTGCCGGTATCGCCATGGGCCTGATCCTCGAAGGCGACCGCTTCGCGGTTCTCTCCGACATCCTGGGTGACGAAGACCACCTCGGCGACATGGACTTCAAGGTTGCAGGTACCGCCGAAGGCATCACCTCGCTGCAGATGGACATCAAGATCGCCGGTATCACCGAAGAGATCATGAAGGTCGCACTCGGCCAGGCACAGGGCGGCCGCAAGCACATCCTCGGCGAAATGTCGAAGGCGATCAGCGAAGGCCGCGCCCAGCTCGGCGAATTCGCTCCGCGCATCGAAGTGATGAACATCCCGGTCGACAAGATCCGTGAAGTCATCGGTTCGGGCGGCAAGGTCATCCGCGAAATCGTCGAGAAGACCGGCGCGAAGATCAACATCGAGGACGACGGCACCGTCAAGATCGCCTCGTCTTCCGGCAAGGAAATCGAAGCGGCCCGCAAGTGGATCCATTCGATCGTCGCAGAACCGGAAGTCGGCGTGATCTACGAAGGCACCGTTGTGAAGACCGCCGACTTCGGCGCCTTCGTCAACTTCTTCGGTTCGCGTGACGGCCTCGTGCACATCTCGCAGCTGGCTTCGGAACGGGTTGCCAAGACCCAGGACGTCGTCAAGGAAGGCGACAAGGTCTGGGTCAAGCTGATGGGCTTCGACGAGCGCGGCAAGGTTCGCCTCTCCATGAAGGTCGTCGACCAGACGACCGGCGAGGAAATCCCGCAGAAGAAGAAGGAAGAAGCGGCCGAGTAATCGGCCCTCACCTCACATCATTCGAGGCGCGGGGCATATCTCCGCGCCTTTTCTTTATCCGGAGCGCTTCCGCCGAAACGGGACCGCTTGCCATTGTTGCCTGATGCAACCCGAGACACGCCCATGAGCCGCGACGCGCTGAAAACCCTTTTCCATCCCTTTGCCACCGACGTCATCGCCGCGCCGGGCGCAGACGCCCGTATCCTGTTCCTGGGCGCCGAGGCCGGCTTCCAGCGCCCTCAGGGCTTCGATGCGTCGATTGCCTGCGTGCAGGGCTTCCGGCCGCTCTACAACGCGCTGCAGCGCCAGGCGGGCGTCACCGTGACGCCGGAGATCGAAGGCGAAGGCTATGACGGTGCGCTGATCCTCTGCGGCAAGCATCGCGGCGCCAACGAAGCCTGGCTTGCGACCGCGCTGGAGCGCGTCGTGCCCGGCGGCATGATCGTTCTTGCCGGCGGCAAGGAGGACGGCGTGCAGCCGCTCAGAAAGCGCCTCGCCGCCCTCGGCTACGCACCGGAGCACATGCCGAAGTATCATGGCGTCGCCGTCTGGTTTGCCCGGCCCGAGGACATTTCCGGCGCGCTGAAGATCTTTTCGTCTTCTCCGGTTTCCGTCGAGGGACGCTTCAGGGCCGCGCCCGGCATGTTCTCGCATGACCGCGTCGATGGCGGTTCCGAACTGCTGGCCTCGCGGCTGCCGACCGACTTCGACGGCCTCGCCGCCGATTTCGCCGCCGGCTGGGGCTACCTTTCCGTGGCACTGGCCGACAAGTCGCCGGCGACGAAGCGGATCGACCTGTTCGAGGCCGACCACGCATCGCTGGAAGCGGCCAAGGCAAACCTTGCCGCCAATTGCCCGCGTCTCGCCACCCGCTTCTTCTGGCAGGATCTCGCCGGCGAGGCGGTCAAGGAGAAATACGATCTGGTGATCATGAACCCGCCCTTCCACGAAGGCCATGCGGCCGACCCGCTGCTCGGCCAGACGCTGATCAAGGCGGCAGCCGGCGCGCTTCGCAGCGGCGGGCGGCTGATGCTGGTCGCCAATCGCGGCCTTCCTTACGAGGATGTGATGGCGGCAAGTTTCCGGCAGTTCGGCGAGACATGCCGGAACGCCCGCTACAAGGTACTCTGGGGCGCCCGATAACGTTGCCTGCGGTATTAAGCGGTCTTTTCTGGGTGCAAGGTCAATCTCCGCACATTTGTTAGACTCGGCGGGATTTTAGGTTTACTTTTGACGTCAATCTGAATTCTTTTGGCGCCATTCAGTAGATGTCTAACAATATTGACCACCCTGAACCGACCGCTGCCGCGGGCCTTGCCTCGGCAATAGCGAAGCATGCGGAAGGCTACGGTATCAATATTGCGCCTCTGTGCACCAGCCTCGGCATCGACCCCGCCCAGTTCTCCGATATCTCCAGCCGGATCAGTATCGACCGGATCTGCCGGCTCATGGAGGCATGCGCCGTCATCAGCGGCGATGAGGCATTCGGCCTGAAATGCGCCTCCATCTTCACCCTCGGCTCCACCGGACCGTTTGGCTACGGGCTGATGACCGCACCCGATTTCCGGGCGATGGTAACCTTCCTCTGCGACAATATCCAGTTTGCAAGCGAGGTCGATACCATCACGATGACGGCCGACAGCCGCGGCATAGAAGCGGCCTGGACCTTCTCGCCGCTGATCCTCAAGCGGGATCAGTTTGTCGACATGTCGGTGGCACTGATCTTCCGCCATGTTCGTTCGATCGTCGGCGAGAAATCCGATCGCGTGCGCATCTGCCTGGAGCGTCCGCCACCCGAATCCGCAAGTGTTTTCAGGCAGCTGCTGAGCAAGCAGATCTCGTATGCGCACCCGAGAAACATCCTGTTTTTCCCGGCGGCCCTGCTTGACCTGAAAAACCCGCGGGCGGACCAGCGGCTGTTCGAGATGATGTCGCTACTCTGCCGGCAGATGATCCCCGAGAGCCGGCAGGCGACCGATTTCATTACCCGGGTCCGGCAGTATGTTCAGGCCAATACGGAGCGGGGAACCGACGGTATCGGCGACATCGCCAGACATTTCAACATTTCGCAGAGAACGTTGCAGCGGCGCCTTGCCGAGAGCGGCTACAGCCTCCAGAATCTGAAGGACGAGGAACGGCGACAACTCGGTTTCAGGCTCGTCACCAGCACCGATCTTCCCTTCAGCGAAGTCGCCTATCGCCTCGGATACTCGGCTCAAAGCGCTTTGACACGCTCTTTTCTCAGATGGTTTTCCGCCTCCCCCAGTCAGTTGCGCGAGAGCGCACGCTGACGCTGCACAGCGAAAACCGGTCGCGCCTCATAGGATTTCGCGACTTGTCAAAAGGTAAAACTCTGGCACGATCTGTGAAAGACGCAACGGAGGTCTATTCATATATGGGGACTTCAAAAAGCAACACGGCAATTCGCCGTGATTATCCTGGTGCCATGACGCGGACGAATGCCGGTCGGCCAGAGCCGGTGAGCTTGCCGGAATTAGGAAAGAACGCCCGAATGGCCAGCAAGGAACACGCGTCGTCTGCGGCGCCGTATCGTGATTTATCCGAGATTGAACGCACCTGCCTGAAGCTTGTCGCAGAGGGCAAGAAGAACGCGGAAATCTCGATTTCGATGAATATGACGGAACCGGACGTCAATACCGCCCTGACCGACGCCCAGAAGAAGCTCGGCGCCAACAATCGCCTGCATGCCGTCAGCCTGGCGCTGCTGCGCGGCGTCATCCGCTGAACGCAGGCACCGAGGGCCGTTACCGGCCCTCCCGTCCCCCTTTGAAAAACTAGTCCTTGTCGCTGGCGCGCAGGGCTTCGAGCGTCGGCATAGACGTGACGTTGTAACCCGCATCCACATAGTGGATTTCGCCGGTCACGCCACCAGACAGATCAGACAGCAGATAGAGCGCTGAATTGCCGACGTCCTCGATGGTGACGGTCCGGCGCAGAGGCGAATTCTTCTGCTGCCAGGACAGCATGGCTCGGGCATCGGCAATGCCGGCACCGGCCAGCGTGCGGATCGGGCCGGCGGAGATGGCGTTGACGCGCACCCCACGCGGACCGTAGTCGGACGCCAGATAGCGCACCGAGGCCTCCAGCGCCGCCTTGGCAACACCCATGACATTGTAGTTCGGCATGACGCGGACGGAGCCGCCATAGGTCAGCGTCAACATGGCGCCGCCGGGCTCCATCAGCTCGGCCGCCCGCTTGGCGATCTCGGTGAAGGAGAAGCAGGAGATGACCATGGTGCGGGAGAAATTGTCCCGGGTGGTATCGGCGTAAAGCCCCTTCAGCTCGTTCTTGTCGGAGAAGCCGATGGCGTGGACGACGAAGTCCAGCTTGCCCCAGCGTTCCTTGATCGCCTCGATGACACCGTCGACGGATGCGAGATCCTCGACGTCGCACGGCAGAAGGAAATCCGAACCGAGTTCGGCCGCCAGTGGCTTCACCCGCTTGCCGAGCGCCTCGCCCTGATAGGTGAAGGCCAGTTCCGCCCCCTGGGCGGCCAGCGCCTTGGAGATGCCCCAGGCGATGGAGTGGTTGTTGGCGACGCCCATGATGAGGCCGCGCTTGCCGTTCATGATACCGCTCATCGGCATTATCCCTCGTAACGCTGGAAGACGAGCGTGGCGTTGGTCCCGCCGAAGCCGAACGAATTGGACAGCACGGTATCGATCTTGGCGTTGTCGATGCGCTTGCGAACGACCGGCACGCCGGCAAATTCCGGATCAAGCTCGGTGATATGCGCGCTTTCGCCGATGAAGCGTTCCTGCATCATCAGCAGGCCATAGATGGCTTCCTGTGCGCCTGCCGCGCCCAGCGAATGGCCGGTCAGCGACTTGGTCGACTGGATGTGGGGCATCTTGTCGCCGAAGACTTCGCGGATCGCGCCGATTTCCTTCGAGTCGCCGACCGGGGTCGAGGTGCCGTGCGTGTTGATGTAGTCGACCTCGCCCTTAACGGTGGCGAGCGCCTGACGCATGCAACGCTTTGCCCCCTCGCCCGAAGGCGCGACCATGTCGTAGCCGTCGGAGGTGGCGCCGTAGCCGGTGATTTCCGCGTAGATCTTGGCGCCGCGGGCCTTGGCGTGTTCCAGTTCCTCGAGGATCAACACACCGGCGCCGCCCGCGATGACGAAGCCGTCACGCGACACGTCGTAGGCGCGCGAGGCGGTTGCCGGCGTGTCGTTGTACTTGGACGACATGGCGCCCATGGCGTCGAACAGGTTGGACATGGTCCAGTCGAGATCCTCGTGGCCGCCGGCGAACATCACGTCCTGCTTGCCCCACTGGATCATTTCCGCGGCGTTGCCGATGCAATGCGCAGAGGTCGAGCAGGCGGACGAGATGGAATAGTTGACGCCGTGGATCTTGAACCAGGTGGCAAGCGTCGCGGATGCCGTCGAAGACATCGCCTTCGGCACCGCGAACGGACCGACCCGCTTCGGGCTGCCGTTCTTGCGGGTCACGTCGGCTGCCTCGACGATCTGCTTTGTCGACGGTCCGCCGGAGCCCATGATGATGCCGGCGCGCTCGTTTTCGGCGTAGTCCTTTTCCTCAAGACCGGAGTCGGCGATCGCCTGCTTCATGGCCACGTGGTTCCAGGCGCCGCCCTGCGAGAGGAAGCGCATCGCGCGGCGATCGACCAGGTCGGTCGGATCGAGCGAGGGCTTGCCCCATACCTGGCAGCGGAAACCGTGCTCGGCAAAATCGGGCGAGAAGGAAATACCAGACTTCGCATCGCGCAAGGAGGACGTGACTTCCGCGGCGTCGGCGCCGATCGAAGACACAATCCCAAGACCCGTTACAACTACCCGTCTCATCATGGAGGACCTTTTCTTTTTACTGTGCCCGGACGGCCGGAAATGTCGGCCGGACCGGATCGTTCGCGTCAGCGGCGAAGGGTTGGCGTCAGGCCGCCTTTTCCTGGAACAGGCCGACCCGCAGGTCGGAGGCCTTGAACACCAGCTCGCCGTCAGCCTTGACCCAGCCGTCGGCAATGCCGAGGACCAGACGGCCGCGCATGACGCGCTTGAAATCGATTCCGAATTCGACAAGCTTCGTCTCCGGCGTGATCTGGCCGGTGAACTTGACCTCGCCTGTGGACAGGGCGCGGCCCTTGCCGGGCTCGCCGAGCCAGCCGAGGTAGAAGCCGGTCAGCTGCCAGAGCGCATCGAGACCAAGGCAGCCCGGCATGACCGGATCGCCTTCGAAATGGCAGGGGAAGAACCACAGGTCCGGCGTGATGTCGAACTCGGCGCGGGCAAAGCCCTTGTCGTTCGGTCCGCCGGTTTCGGAAATCTCGGTGATCCGGTGCAGCATGAGCATGGGCGGCAGGGGAAGCTGCGCATTGCCCTGGCCAAACATCTGGCCGTGGCTGCAGGTCAGGATTTCCTCATATGTATAGCTGGACTGTCGGGTACCCATGTTGTCTGCTTTCCCCCTCATTTTCTTGTCGGCAACGACACCATGTTTAAAGCGCGCCGCAAGCGATTTGAAGCGTTTCCGTCGGCACGGCACCTTTTTTCCGGGCGCCTGCACCGACGATCCTTGATCGGGCCCGCATACAGGAAGGCGAGGCCAACGGCCAGAGGCAATCGCTTCAATTTTTGGATTTCCGCCATTTTACCGGGCCTTTGGCCCCCTTGAACCTATTGAAAGCGCCGCTTGTTAAAGTTATATCCCAGAGACAAGTTTAACTGCTCGAGCGTTCGGGCTCCGGAGTTTTGTGGATGACCGCTGAAACCGATATGGGTTCAGAAACAAGATTGCGCAAGTGCGGGCTTCGTCCGACGCGTCAGCGGGTGGCGCTGGCCGAGCTTCTGTTCGCCAAGGGCGACCGTCACTTGACGGTGGAGGAGCTCCACGAGGAAGCCACCGACGCTGGCGTTCCGGTCTCGCTTGCCACGGTCTACAACACGCTGCACCAGTTCACCGAGGCCGGCCTGATCCGCGTTCTCGCCGTGGAAGGTGCCAAGACCTATTTCGACACCAACATCTCCGACCATCATCACTTCTTCGTCGAGGGCCGCAACGAGGTGCTCGACATTCCGGTCGGCAATATCAGCATCGACAATCTGCCGGAGCCGCCGGAAGGCATGGAAATCGCCCATGTCGACGTGGTAATTCGCCTGCGCCGCAAGGGCTGTTGACGCCCGGCCGGCTCAAACGGGGCCGGCGACCACCAGGATCACATGACATCATCGGGATGGCGGCCGGCACGCGCCTTGTAGGGCGGTATCGTCCAGCCGAAGGCCAGCGCACCGCCGCGCACGGCAAAGGCCGCCACGAAGCCGACCAGGGCAGCAACGGCAATCCCAAGGCCCGCCAGATCGGCAATGGTGAAGGCCATGGAGCCTGCCATGGCCGCGGTGATGTAGATTTCCGGCCTCAGAAGAATGCTCGGCTCGCCTGCCAGAACGTCGCGGATGATGCCGCCGACGGCTGCTGTCATGATGCCGGTGACAATGGCGATGACCGGCGATCCGGTGGCCGCAAGCCCCTTCGCCGCCCCCATGACGCAGTAGGCGGCAAGCCCGATCGCATCCAGCCAGACAAGCCAGCGATAGCGGGATTCGACCAGGTGGGCGGTGAAATAGATGAGCAGCGCGACAGCCACGCAGACGAGGATGTAGGACGGGTTCTCGACCCAGAAGATCGGACGAGAGCCGAGGATGATGTCGCGAAGCGTGCCGCCGCCGATGCCGGTGACGCAGGCCAGAAACAGGAAGCCGACGATGTCGAGCTGCTTGCGCGATGCGGCAAGGGCACCCGTGGCGGCAAACACGGCCACTCCGGCATAATCGAAAATCTGCAGCAACGGCATTTCCCCCTCCTCAGACGTGAGCCCGGCACAAGCCCCGGATAATATGCCTTTCCCCGCGGCACAAGCGCCAGGCCTCGATCGGTCACGCCCATCGGCGCCTGATGCCGAGAGCGGCGCCTGCCGCAGCAGTCTGCCCGAGGGAGCGGAGCATGATCGTCGGACCGGTTCGGTCCCGGTCCTGGAGCGCCGGGCAAGAAACGACCGAACGGAGATGAAGGCCATGCGCGTGCCTGTCCTTGCGATGCTGCAGATCGTCCTCATGCTTGTGGCGCCGGGGGCCGCGCTGGCGCAGCAGACGCCGGTTGCCGATCCGGAACTCTTCGAGATGAAACATTTCCGCAAGCTCTGCGGCCAGGTCGATTTCGGACCGGACTTCGTCAAAAAGACCGACTTCAACAATGACGGCATACCAGACATGATCGTCAATGAAGGAGAGATCAACTGCGACGGCCACGAGCAGTTCTACTGCGACGACGAGGGTTGCCCGTATAATTTCTACGTCCAGGGCAAGGAAGGCGGCTATATCCTGATCGCCACCGCCCGGCTCTACAGCTACGAGATGGTCAAGCGGTTCGGCAACATGGTCTTCGAGATGGAAATGCCGCCGAGCTATTGCGACCGGCAGCCCGACGAAGCGCGCTGCATCACGACCATCCGCGTGCGCGGCACGCGTTTCGTGACGCTGTTTTCGAAATAGATTGCCGGGAATAAAGGGACGGGAGCGGCCAGCCGCTCCCGTCAAACGTTTCCGAACGCCGGGCGAAGGGCGTCAGAAACGATACGTGATGCCGATGCGGGCGACGGTGGCGGAGAGCGTTCCGGTGATGCGTTCCGAGCCGGGCTCTTCACTTTCCCCGCCGGACGTCTCACCTTGGAAGCTATCCTTGCCGAAGTCGTAGTAGAGCGCCTCCGCACGGACCGACAGGTTAGGCGTGATCCCATATTCGGCGCCACCACCGACGACGTAACCGGTTTTGAAGTCGTGCCCACCGGAGGCATCCCTGAGAGAGTTGTGATGGGCTGTCCATGAGTATTTGCCGTCGGTGTAGGCAAGACCACCCGTGGCGTAGATCAGTATATTTTCCAAGGCGAACCCGACACGCGCGCGTGTTGAGCCGAGCAGACTCATGTCGAAGCTGCCCTCAAGGCCGTCGTAGCCTCCGACGCGCTTGTCTGAGGACGCGTGAAAGGAACCGAGTTCCGTTTCGGCGCCAAAGACAAAGTTTCCTGCCTGCCAGTTGAAGCCTGCAAAGCTTCCGATATTGGCAGCCCTGTCGCTCAGATTCACCGCAAAGGAAGTATCCGTGTTATATCCCTCGGTACGGCTGGTAATATCGCTCTTCGCCTTGCCGCCGCCGGCAAACGAACCTGCGTAGAAGCCGCTCCAGTTATAGGTGGCACCCGGTCCCAAAATGTCCTGCGCATAGGCGTGCGGACACGAGGCCGCGAACACCGCCGCAGCGGTGGCAAGCAACAACCTGTTCATTTCATTGTCCTTCTCGGTGAGTTGGCGCAACCTATGCGAACAGGTGGCCCGCCTTCAATGGCGAAGGCGGGATGCTCCCAAAATTGGACAGTTGATTGCTGCGAGATGCCGCCGGGCGACGCGGTTCAGCTTGCCGAAACGACGTAATCCGGGTCCACGCTGCCGGTCAACACCCGCCGGCCGTTCGGCAGGTCGTTGCCATCGATCTTGTCGATCAGAGCCTGGCCGGTCAGCGCCTTCCAGCGATCCTCAAGGCGCGCGCGCAAGACCGCCTCCGGTTCCTCGATCATCACCGTGATGTCGTAGCAGTCCTTCAAGTCGCGCCAACGATCCTCCTCGAGGAGGAGATAATTGCCCTCGGCGATCAGATAGCGGACCTCGCGGCCGATCATGCGCGCACCGGCGCGGGCGATCTCGATCGAGCGATCGAAGACGGGAACGGCGATCTCCGGCTCGTCATTGGCCTTCAGCCGCAACAGCATGTGGCGGAAGCCGGCGACGTCGAAGGTCTCCGGCGCGCCCTTGCGGGGCCTAAGCCCGCGCGGTACCAGCACCATGTCGTCGTAGTGATAACCGTCCATCGGCAGGACGGCAGCACTTCCGGCCTCCATGGCGTTCAGTCGTTCGACGAGCGCCTCGGCAAGCGTCGACTTTCCGGATCCCGGCGGCCCGGCAACCGCGACGATGATGCGATTGCCGGAAGACGCATTCCTGATGATCCCGACGAGCTCGTCGACCGACACGGATTGTCTGCTCATGGTGCCTCTATTGTTATGCCTGCCCGCTTTGCCGCCTCGGCCAGATACGGAATGCCCTTGGCGACAACGTCATCCAGATTGTCGGCCACCGGACGCCAGACTGCAAGCCCGCCGGCGAGCTCGGGGGCGACACGATGCCCGCTTTGTGTTTCTGACACGGCAATACATCACCATTCTTTTTTTGTAGGATGCCGCAAAACGCATTCGGGAGGAAAAGCATGCGCATCATTCTGGATCCGGCGCCGCGCACGGCCGCCGAGATTTTCGACGCGGAAGACTATCGCCGGCTGATGGCCGAGCATGACGTCGTGGCCTACGAGGGCGGCGACCGGGAGGCGTTCTACAGTCGCCACCTGCCCGACTGCGAAATCCTGATGAGCCAGCAGCCGATGGACCATGCCCGACTCGCCAGCGCACCGAAGCTGAAGGCGATCTTCAACGTCGAGACCAATTTCCTGCCGAACATCGACTATGACGCCTGCTTCGCCCGCGGCATCCATGTGCTGGCACCGAGCGGCGTGTTCGCCCTGCCGGTCGCCGAAATGGGCCTCGGCATGGCGATCTCGCTGGCGCGCGGCATTCACAGCGAGCACAAGCGCTTTGCCGAAGGCAGCGAGCGCTACGGGCTGGAAGGCAATGGCGAGGCGGAACTGCTGACGGGCTCGGAGTTCGGCTTCATCGGCTTCGGCGATCTCGGCCGCGCGCTCTTCGCGCTGCTGCCCGGCTTCCGCCCGAAGACGATCCGCGTCTTCGATCCGTGGCTGCCGGCCGGCCATCTGGAGCGCATCGGCGTGACACCGGCGAGCCTTGACGAGGTGCTGACGAAAAGCCGGTTCGTCTTCGTCGTCGCCTCGATCACCACGGAGAACCAGCATCTTCTGAATGCGAACAATCTGCCGAAGATGCAGAAGGGCGCGTCGCTGATCCTGCTGTCACGCGCCGCGGTCGCCGATTTCGAGGCGGTCGGCGAGCTCGTGCGCTCAGGCCATATCCGCTTTGCGACCGATGTCTTCCCGGAGGAGCCGGTCGCGCCAGACGACCCGGTGCGCGCGCTTCCCGGCACGCTGCTTTCCCCGCACCGCGCCGGAGCGCTCACCAGCGCGCTTCAGGACATCGGCCGTCGCGTGCTGGAGGATGTCGGCCAGATCGCCAAGGGTCTGCCGCCCGTCAGCTGCCGCCGCGCCGAACGCGAAACCGTCATGCGCCTGCGCAGCAAGCCGGTGGACAAGACGTGATATAGGAAAAATTTGGTGGAGCTAAGCGGGATCGAACCGCTGACCTCTTGCATGCCATGCAAGCGCTCTCCCAGCTGAGCTATAGCCCCATTCCAAGGGTTCCGGTCTGACCGGATGCTGGTTCCCGGTGGGCTTCAGCCCGTCGGGTGGCGGCTTACTACTTCCTGTGTCGGAAGATGGCAAGCCCCAAAATCGCGAGCCCGGAATTTTTTTGTCGGCACCGGGCTCGCCTTGGCAAAATCAGGTCTCGTCGTCGTCGCCGCCAACACCGATCAGGCCGGTCATGTCGTCGTCGTCGTCGTCATCGTCGCTTTCGAGGAAGGTGTCGTCATCGTCATCATCGCCGAGGTCGACATCGTCATCATCGCCGATATCCGGGATATCGTCGCCGGAATCGTTGCCGTCGGCATCCTCGAGGGAAACCAGCTCGACTTCGTTGTTCTCGGTATCGACTTCCGCGACGTCCTCTTCCTCTTCCTTCTCCATCACGGCGATGGCGGACGTTTCCTCGAAGAAGGAAAGCGGCCAGGAATTGCCGGAATAGGGAGAAACAACCGGGTTGCGGTTGAGGTCGTAGAACTTCTTGCCCGTGTCGGGGCAGATGCGTTTCGTTCCAAGTTCTGCTTTTGCCACTGTCAAAGCCTCTTGAATATGTGCCGGAAAAAAGCGGTTCATGCCGCCAGACCGGGCCATGCCGGTTAAAAACGTTGGCGGTCCCCATACTGCCTGCGCCCGCTTCTGTCAAAGGCAAAGTTTGATGGATGACAGGGATGGATGACAGACCGCGCACCCGCGTGCGGGCCCGTCGCGCGACGCGGGTGCAACTTGACGCTCCGGCGGGATCGATTATGTCTGGCGCACACTTGCGGCACGGCACCCTTTTTAAAGAAGAGCGAATTAAAGAAGAGCGAAGCGGTCATGACCATCACCATTGCCATCGACGGCCCGGCGGCAGCCGGCAAGGGCACGCTCTCGCGCCGGATTGCCGGGGAATACGGCTTTCACCATCTCGATACCGGGCTCACCTACCGCGCCACGGCCAAGGCGCTTCTCGACGCCGGGCTGCCGCTCGACGACGAGGCCGTGGCGGCCGGGATGGCGGCAAAGGTCGATCTCGCCGGGCTCGACCGCTCGGTGCTGTCGGCCCACGAGATCGGCGAAGCGGCCTCGAAGATCGCCGTCATGCCGTCGGTGCGCCGGGCGCTGGTCGAGGCGCAGCGGGCGTTTTCCCGCAAGGAGCCCGGCACCGTGCTCGACGGGCGCGACATCGGCACGGTCGTCTGCCCGGACGCGGCGGTGAAGCTCTATGTGACGGCTTCGGCGGAGGTGCGCGCAAAGCGCCGTTTCGACGAGATTACGGCGGGCGGCAAGCAAGCCGATTTCGCCGAGATTCTCGCCGACATCGTCAAGCGTGACGCGCGCGACAGCGGACGGGCCGACAGCCCTTTGCGGCCAGCGGAAGACGCGCACTTGATAGATACGTCCGAAATGGGTATAGAGGCCGCGTTTCAGGCAGCGAAGGCAATTGTCGACGCTAGCGTGAAATAGGCTGGAACTTTACTCCCCGCGCCGGATTTGCCTTGTCGCAAAATGAAAAGACGACAGGGCGGAGGAAGCCACAGCCTCGTGTTCAACACAAACCCACCGGCGTATGCGCGGTCCAGAACACCGGATCGCAGTTTGGAGATTTCATGTCAGTAGATACCTCTATGCGGGAGGATTTCGCAGCCCTCCTCGAAGAATCGTTCGCAACGAACGATCTCGCTGAAGGCTACGTTGCCAAGGGCATCGTGACCGCAATCGAAAAGGACGTAGCGATCGTCGACGTCGGCCTGAAGGTCGAAGGCCGCGTACCGCTCAAGGAATTCGGCGCCCGTGCCAAGGACGGCACGCTCAAGGTTGGCGACGAAGTCGAAGTCTACGTCGACCGCATCGAAAACGCGCTGGGCGAAGCTGTTCTGTCGCGCGAGAAGGCTCGCCGCGAAGAAAGCTGGGTCAAGCTCGAAGCCAAGTTCGAAGCCGGCGAGCGCGTTGAAGGCGTCATCTTCAACCAGGTCAAGGGCGGCTTCACCGTCGATCTCGACGGCGCGATCGCCTTCCTGCCGCGTTCGCAGGTCGACATCCGTCCGATCCGCGACGTTACCCCGCTCATGCACAACCCGCAGCCCTTCGAAATCCTCAAGATGGACAAGCGTCGCGGCAACATCGTGGTTTCCCGCCGCACGGTTCTCGAAGAGTCCCGCGCCGAGCAGCGTTCTGAAATCGTTCAGAACCTCGAAGAAGGCCAGGTTGTCGAGGGTGTCGTCAAGAACATCACCGATTACGGTGCGTTCGTCGACCTCGGCGGCATCGACGGTCTGCTGCACGTCACCGACATGGCATGGCGTCGCGTCAACCATCCGTCGGAAATCCTGAACATCGGCCAGACGGTCAAGGTTCAGATCATCCGCATCAACCAGGAAACCCACCGCATCTCGCTCGGCATGAAGCAGCTGGAAGCAGATCCGTGGGATGGCATCGGCGCGAAGTACCCGGTCGGCAAGAAGATCTCCGGTACCGTCACGAACATCACCGACTACGGTGCGTTCGTCGAGCTGGAGCCGGGCATCGAAGGCCTGATCCACATTTCGGAAATGTCCTGGACCAAGAAGAACGTCCACCCCGGCAAGATCCTGTCCACGAGCCAGGAAGTCGATGTCGTCGTTCTCGAAGTCGACCCGACCAAGCGTCGTATCTCGCTTGGCCTCAAGCAGACGCTGGAAAATCCGTGGGAAGCATTCGCTCACTCGCATCCGGCCGGCACTGAAGTCGAAGGCGAAGTCAAGAACAAGACCGAATTCGGCCTGTTCATCGGCCTCGACGGCGACGTTGACGGCATGGTTCACCTCTCCGACCTCGACTGGAACCGTCCGGGCGAGCAGGTCATCGAGGAGTTCAACAAGGGCGACGTCGTCAAGGCTGTCGTTCTGGATGTGGACGTCGAGAAGGAGCGTATCTCGCTCGGCATCAAGCAGCTCGGCAAGGACTCGGTCGGCGAAGCTGCCGCTTCCGGCGACCTGCGCAAGAACGCTGTCGTTTCCTGCGAAGTCACCGCGGTCAACGATGGTGGCATCGAAGTGAAGCTGGTCAACCACGAAGACATCAGCGCGTTCATCCGTCGCGCCGACCTGTCGCGTGACCGTGACGAACAGCGTCCGGAGCGTTTCTCCGTTGGTCAGGTTGTCGACGCCCGCGTCACCAACTTCTCCAAGAAGGACCGCAAGGTCATGCTGTCGATCAAGGCTCTCGAGATCGCAGAAGAGAAGGAAGCCGTCGCACAGTTCGGTTCGTCCGACTCTGGCGCTTCGCTCGGCGACATCCTGGGCGCAGCGCTCAAGAACCGCGGCAACGAGTAATCGTTCCCTTACGGTTTAAAACAACAAGCCCGCCGGAGACATCTCCGGCGGGTTTTTTCTTGCCCGGTTTCAGGGTATTCAGACCAGACCGGCCATGCGCTGGTAGAGATCGTACATCGGATCCTCGACGTCATCGCCAGCCTTCGGGCCGTCCTCGTCGGAGATCATGCGCGGGGTGCGGCGCTCGCCATCCCCGCCTTCATCCGCCTCGCCGTGCTGCTCGCCGGCTGCCTGTTCGTCGCCAGCCTGCCCCTCGGACTCGCCTTCCGGCTGCGCATAACGGCGACGCTTCTTCTCTTCCGGCAGATCGTCCTGCGCTGGCAGGTAACCGACCTGCGCAAACGGAACGCCGTCCTTTGACTGCGCGACCATGGCCTGCGCCGCGAGTGTCTGAGCGCCTTCCTGGAGAAGGGCCTGACGTGCCGTGGACGCATTTGTTGCCAGATCGCGGGAGGGCGCCTGAGGTTCGGCGGCCGCATTGCGCGCGGCTTCTGACGTGGCCGAACGGGAGAGCTCACGCATCAAGGCCGTTTCATCTTCCGCCAGTGCAGGCGCATGCCCGGCCTCGGGCGCAGGCATGGCCGAAGCCTGCGCCGGCAAAGCGTCGGACGGGCGTGCAGCGGCGGAGGCCGATGCCTTGGGCAACTCGGCCTGCGACAGGGCCTTCACCAGTTCGGCGGCCTTCGCCACCTGTTCGGGATCGCGGATGGCATTGGCGATCAGCCGGTCGGTGACGACCTCCGTCCAGCCTTTGAGGATCTGAAGCGTCTGGTGGCGCTCGCCGGCGGCGTTCCTTGCAGCGTTCTGGTTGGCGACCGCCTGATGTTGCGGCTCCGCCCGGTCCGCATCAGCGGCGGGCTGGCCTTCAGGACCGTAAGCGCGTTCAAGGCGCTGGCGAAGCGCCTGCACATCGGCTGCCGGCCGTTCTGCCGAAGGCAGCGGTGCCGTTGCGGTCTGTTGCGCGGACGTCTGCTTCAGGTTCGCCAGGGCGGCGGGCGCCTCATCGTCGGCCTGGGCGACCGTGGTCGGCTGCGCCGGACCCTGCTGATCGGCTCTAGCCGGCGTCTGCGCGGGTGCAGCGGCTGCGGGTCTGGCGGCGGAGCCGGTAACGGGCGCCTCACCACGGGTCTGGAGCGGTCGCCGGGCCGGATCGACGACGGCGTCCGCGTCCTCGCCTTCATTCTGATGATAGGACTCCAGCACATTGCGGGTGACAGCCTCACCGTCACGACCGCGTCCGCCTTCGAGGAGAGCGGCGACACGAGCCGCCTGCACGCCGGCAGGAGAATCCAGGACCTCCAGCAGGGTCTGAAGCTGGATCGTCTGCAGGGACTGGGTGATCATCTTTTCGACTCCGGCGCGCGAGGCGGCCGGCAGGTTGCGGATCGCGGCGGCCAGCCTCTGCGCGAAGGCGGCATCGGTTTCCGCCTCGCCGCGCGTCATGCCGAGAACATCGCCGAGCTGCGTGGCGATCGTGCGCAGGGCGGCGGGGAACGGATCGCTCGACCCGAAGGACAGGATGTTCAACTGGCCGGGCTCGACATTGGCGACATGGGTGAGGGCCCTGGCGACCTCCGGACGCATGACGGCAGCCGGCACGACGGAGGTCTTCGGCACGGCAGAACCTTGGGCCTTGGCTGATACGGCGGAACTGGCTTCCACTCTTACGGGAGGCAGCATCTGCTTTCTCCGGGCGTTTGATCGGGTGAATGTCGCAGGATGGACAGGAGGACCGCTCATGCGACCCCTTGCATTCTCCAGCGGGCGCCTGACGCCGCGTGATGCCTCATGGCATCGCAGAATGCGAAATTTCAGTCTGCAGCATGCCTTCAATATCTTAACAATCTGCTAACCAAGGTTAACAATGTGAGATCATCAGCATCGCGAAAGCCACATAAGCTACGGATCATGCTGATTTGGCAGGTCGCCCTCTGAAAATGCGACCGCCGCGGGGAGCTGCGATGAACAACCTGAATCCGATCCTGAACACAGACAGCTACAAGCTCAGCCATTTCCTGCAGTTTCCACCCGGCACCGCGGCGATCTCGGCGCATATCGAGACGCGCGGACAATCGGAAGTGCCGGACGTGGTCTTCTTCGGGCTGCAGATGTTCCTGAAGGCCTACATGACGCGCGCCGTGACAGCGAGCGACATCGAGGAGGCCGCCGAGATCATCGACGCGCACGGCCTGCCGTTCGATCGCGAAGGCTGGGACTACATCCTTGCCGAACATGGCGGCCATCTGCCCGTCAGGATCGAGGCGCTGGCCGAGGGCAGCGTCGTCAAACGCGGCGTTCCCGTTCTCCAGCTAACGAGCACCGACCCGAAGGTGCCATGGATGGTCTCGCATCTGGAGACGGCGCTGACGCGGGCCATCTGGTACCCGTCGACGATCGCCAGCCAGGCGCGCGGCATTCGCGAGCAGTTGAAGCCGCTGATCGTCCAGACCTGCGACGAGCCTGAAAAGGTGCTGCCCTCCCGGCTACACGACTTCGGTGCGCGTGGCATGGCAAGCCTCGAGCAGGCCGGGCTCGGCAGTGCTGCCCACCTCATCTTCTTCGACCACACCGACACCCTTGCCGGCGTGCTCAACGCCCGCGCCTTCTACGGCGCGGCTATGGCCGGCCACTCCTACCCCGCCTCGGAACATGCGACGATGGCGGCCTGGGGACAGGCGCGGGAGGAAGAGGCCTATGCCCACATGATCGACACGTTCTCGGCCTCCGGCCCTTATGCCGTGGTT
Organism: Rhizobium sp. PAMB 3174; assembly: GCF_052908375.1. Lineage (NCBI taxonomy): Bacteria > Pseudomonadati > Pseudomonadota > Alphaproteobacteria > Hyphomicrobiales > Rhizobiaceae > Rhizobium > Rhizobium sp. PAMB 3174. Next base: position 3,446,906 of record NZ_CM128608.1, read on the forward strand.
TCCGACAGTTTCGATCTCAACTACGCGATCTCGGAAATCTGGGGGAAGGCGCTGCACGACAAGGTCATGCAGCCGCAGGGGCGGCTCATCATCCGGCCGGACCGCGGCGACCCGATCGACACGCCGATCCAGGCGATCTCGCAGCTCGCCTACGCCTTCGGCACGCACCAAAACGCCAAGGGCTACAAGGTGCTCAACGGCAATATTCACGTCATCCAGAGCGGCGGCATCCTGCCGGAGGACATGCTGATGGTGCTGAGGCGGCTGGAGGCGACCGGCTTTTCCGCCGAGAACATCTCCTTCGGCATCGGCGCGGGCCTGCTGCATGACGTCGGACGCGGCAATTACGGCTTCACCATGCGCACCAATGCCCGGCTCGACACCGACGGCAAATGGCACGACATCCAGCTCAGGCCGGGCCACATTCACGAGACGCCGCACAAGACCGGACGGCAGGCAGTCATCGCCGCCGAGAACGGCGAGCTTCAGGCGGCACGGATCGAGAAGGTCGGCAGCCAGAAAAGCCGACTGGTTCCCGTGTGGGAAAACGGCGAATTGCTGCAGGACTGGACATTCGACGAGGTCCGCCAGCGCGCGACCGCGTAGGCGGTCACGAACTCAGTTACTGCGGAAGAAGCGGTAAATCCCATTGTCGTCGGAGTTGACGGCGGAAATGCCCTTTTCCGTCTGCGGCATACCGGTATCGCCGGCCGGCTTGACGGCATCGAGCCAGGTGGCCCTGGCGGAGGCATTTGCGGGCGGGGCAGGCTCTTCCGTCTGCTCATCCCGGTAAACCGGCATTTCGTAATCCGGATCATAGTCGAGCGGCGGCGGCTCGATCTTCACACGCGGGAAATAGGGATGGATTTCGCCGAGTTTCCTCAGGCTTGCCGGCTGGACCCGATGCTCGATTTCCGGTGCCAGCTTCTTCTTCACGCCCGCGGGGGCGGCCAGCGCTGCGGCAATCATGCCCTTTTGCGATCGCTTCTTCATGACACGAAACCGGCACTGTCCTGTTACGCCGACCCGCACACCGTATGGCGCGGATCCTCATAAACGATTGTCCGCCGGTTCCGTTAAGATTCCTTTTACGCGGCCGGCAAAGGACCGGGCCAGATCATCTCAAAAAGGCTCACATGCCGATCAGCTGTGCGCGAAGATGTCCGTCTCTTCCCAGCCCAGGAGATCGAGCTTGGAGCGGGTGGGCAGGAATTCGAAGCATGCCTTCGCATGCTCCATCCGCCCGTCGCGGTTCAGCCGTTCGACGAGCTTGTCGCGAAGCGCGTGGAGATGCAGGACGTCGGAGGCGGCATATTCGAGCTGCGCCGGGCTGAGCTTCTCCGCCGCCCAGTCCGAAGACTGCTGCGCCTTGGAAATATCCACCTCGAGCAGTTCCTTCAGATTGTCCTTCAGGCCGTGACGGTCGGTATAGGTGCGCGTCAGCCGAGAGGCGATCTTGGTGCAGAACACCGGCGTCGTGGTCACGCCGAAGGTGTGGAACAGGACGGCGATGTCAAAGCGGCCGAAATGGAAGATCTTCTGGCGCTTCGGATCGGCCAGCATGGCGACGAGGTTCGGCGCATCCTTCTGGCCGGCGGCGATGCGGATGACATCGGCCGTGCCGTCGCCGGGCGACAGCTGCACGACGCAGAGCCGGTCGCGGCGCGGGATCAGGCCGAGCGTTTCGGTATCGATGGCGATCGCATCGGTGTAGCGCGCCGCGTCCGCTTCGGAAATATCGCCTTCGTGGTACCGGATCTCTGCCATTGTGCTTTCCTTACTCGTCTTCCTGTTCGCCCAAGCGCAAAGGCGCGCTATAGCGCAATTTGGCGCGGGGGGATACCACATTCAACGGCGTCTGACGCGTGCTGTTTCTCCGGAATTTTCTTGCGGCAGAAGCGCCGGACCGTCAAGAATGACGGCCGTACTCAATGGATTCTCGAGGACAATGACCAAGAAAGTATATCTCGCAGGCCCGGAAGTGTTCCTGGCCAATGCCCGCGACATTCTCGACCGCAAGGCGGCGCTTGCCCGCGAAGCCGGTTTGACGCCTCTCTCCCCCGGCGATCTCGACATCGCGCCGACCGAGACCAAGAGGCAGTTCGGGCTGGCGATCAGCGCCGTCGACGAGAAGATGATGCTGGAGGCCGACGCGATCATCGCCAACCTGACGCCGTTTCGCGGCATCGCCGCCGATGTCGGCACGACGTTCGAGCTCGGCTTCATGTGCGCGTTGGGCAAGCCGGTCTTCGCCTATACGAATGTCGCGGCCGGTCACTACGAGCGGGTGATGGGCTATTACAATGGTCTGGCCGCTCCCACGAACGACGGCCATGTGCGCGGCCCGGACGGGCTTTCGATCGAGGATTTCGACATGATCGACAATCTGATGCTGCATGGCGGCGTCGAACGCCGGGGCGGCACGGTCATCGTCGGCAATGCGCCGGCCGATCGGCTTTATACCGATCTGGATGCCTTCAAGCGCTGCCTGGCAGCGGCGAAGGCCGCCTTGCTCTGAAGTCGAAGGGGACAACGCACCATGAACGCCATCCGCACGCTCTGGCACAAAAACAGGATGCTCGTGCTGGCCTTCGTGTTGATGGCGGCCATCACGCTATTCTTCGCCGTCCGTTTCGTGCTGTTTGCGCTCTACTGGAACGATCCGGCGCACTGGAACCAGCCGCTCGAAGGCTGGATGACGATGGGTTACGTCGCCCATTCCTATCATGTCGATCCGCGCGACATCGACGCCGGCCTGGACCTGGCAAAGCCGCATGAACGGCAGACGCTCGAACAGATTGCCAGGGACAACGGCATGACGCTTGAGGAGTTGAAGGCAAAGGTCGAGGCGACGCTGACGAAGCTCAAGGCCGAAAGGCCCGCAGAATGAGCGAGCAGCTGATTACGCTCGCGACGAATTACGGCATTCCCTTCCTGGCGCTGATCGTCTTCCTGAGCTGCCTGGCGCTGCCTGTTCCCTGCTCCTTCGTCATGCTGATGAGCGGTTCTCTGGTGACGTCCGGCGATCTCGCCTTCACGCCCGTCTTCGCCGCCGCTTACGGCGCGGCGCTCGCCGGCGACCAGGCGGGCTTCTTCGCGGGGCGCATCGGCGGGCGGTTCATCATTCCCTATATCAAACGGACGCCGGCACGCCGGGACCTGCTCGAAAAGGCGCAGAACATGCTGGAACGGCGCGGCAATGTCGGCGTCTTCCTGACACGGTGGCTCTTCAGCCCGCTCGGACCCTATGTCAACTTGATCACCGGTGCCGCGGATATGCGCTGGTGGAAATTCTCTCTGCCGGCGGCGCTCGGCGAACTCGTATGGGTTTCGCTCTATATCGGCCTCGGCATGGTCTTCAGCGAGAATATCCTGATGATCGCCAACATCGCCTCCAGCGTGAGCGGCATGCTGGCGGCGGGTGCGATCACCGCCTTTCTCGGCTGGCAGATCTGGAAACAGCTGGCCGGCGCGTCGAAGAGACACAGCAGGCGGACCTCGAAGCGTTAGCAATGACGAACAAAAAAGGCCGGGGATCGCTCCCCGGCCTTCTCCATTCGCGACGGTGAACGGGCTTACTTCTGCCAGCTCTTGACCAGTTCGTCGTAGTTGACGGTCAGTGGCTTTTCCTTCTCGTTCTCGACCTTCAGCTGCGGTGCCAGGTTGCCCTTTGCCACCGCATCTTTGTTCCAGTATTCGAGATCATGCTCCTCAGCGAGCTTCGGACCGATATCGCCCTGTACGCCGGCGCGCTCAAGACGCTGCAGGACCTTTTCCTGCTCGCTGCAGAGCGAGTCCATGGCCTCCTGGGCCGTCTTGGCGCCTGAAGACGCATCGCCGATCGCCTGCCACCAGAGCTGGGCGAGCTTCGGATAGTCCGGAACGTTGGTGCCGGTCGGCGACCACTGCAGACGGGCCGGCGAGCGGTAGAACTCGATCAGACCACCGAGCTTCGGAGCGCGGTCCGTGAAGGACTGGTGATCGAGGGTCGACTGACGGATGAAGGTCAGGCCGACATGGCTCTTCTTGACGTCGACCGTCTTCGAAGTGACGAACTGGGCATAGAGCCAGGCGGCCTTCGCACGATCGTCAGGGGTCGACTTCATCAGGGTCCACGAGCCGGCATCCTGGTAACCGAGCTTCATTCCGTCCTTCCAGTAGACGCCATGCGGGCTCGGAGCAAAGCGCCACTTCGGCGTGCCGTCCTCGTTGACGACCGGCAGGCCTTCCTTGACGAAGTCGGCGGTGAAGGCCGTGTAGGTGAACATCTGCTGCGCGATTTCACCCTGCGACGGGACCGGGCCGGATTCCGAGAAGGTCATGCCGTTGGCCGCGGCCGGGGCATACTTCTTCATCCATTCCAGATACTTCTCGATGGCGTAGACGGAGGCCGGGCCGTTGGTGTCACCACCACGGGCCACGCAGGAGCCGACCGGACGCGAGTTTTCGTCGACCTTGATGCCCCATTCGTCGACCGGCTTGCCATTCGGAATGCCCTTGTCGCCGTTGCCGGCCATCGACAGCCAGGCGTCGGTGAAGCGCCAGCCGAGCGACGGGTCCTTCTTGCCGTAGTCCATGTGACCATAGACCTTCTTGCCGTCGATCTCGCGGCCGGTGAAGAACTCGGCGATATCCTCATAGGCCGACCAGTTGACCGGGACACCGAGGTCATAGCCGTATTTCGCCTTGAAGTCGGCCTTGTTCTTCTCGTCGTTGAACCAGTCGTAACGGAAGAAATAAAGGTTGGCGAACTGCTGGTCCGGCAACTGATAGAGCTTGCCGTCCGGCGCGGTCGTGAAGGACTTACCGATGAAGTCGTCTATGTCGAGGTCAGGATTGGTGACATCCTTGCCTTCGTTCGCCATGAAATCGGTCAGCGAACGGGCCTGCTGGTAGCGCCAGTGCGTGCCGATGAGGTCGGAGTCGTTGATGTAGGCATCGTAGATGTTCTCACCCGACTGCATCTGCGTCTGCAGCTTCTCGACGACGTCGCCTTCGCCGATGAGGTCGTGGGTGATCTTGATGCCGGTGATGGCGGTAAAGGCGGGTGCCAGTACCTTCGATTCGTACTCATGCGTTGTAATGGTTTCCGAGACGACCTTGATCTCCATGCCGTCAAAAGGCTTGGCGGCGTCGATGAACCACTGCATCTCCTTCTCCTGAGAGGCGCGGTCCAAGGCAGAGAGATCACCGATTTCGGTGTCCAGGAACTTCTTCGCTGCGTCCATGTCGGCGAATGCGACGCCCGTCATGGCCAGAAGCATGGCTGCTGTCGTCGTCAAAAGGTGCTTTCGCATATTATCCTCCCAAAGGTTGCGATTGCATTCAGATTTCAGTCTCCAGAATGGCAGCCTCCCGCCGCCATCCGTCTTGTCTTGCCCTAAACGAAGCGGAATACGCCGATGGCGTAGACCACGGACAGGGCGAGAGCCCACCACAGGTTCGGTCCAACAAGACCGAGCCAAGCGAGATTGATGAAAGCCGATCCGAGCAACGACACAAAGAGGCGGTCGCCGCGGGTGGTTTCGAAGCGCAGGATGCCGGTTCGCGGATTGCCGCCGGGCGAAAGATATTCCCAGACGGCCATCGACAGGATCAGGCCGAATATCACGAGGAAGAACACCGCGGTCGGCAGCGTCCAAGCCATCCATGTAAAGTCCATCGGAACCTCCTCAGACGCGGCCCAGGGCAAAGCCCTTGGCGATGTAGTTGCGGACGAAATAGATGACGAGCGCGCCCGGAATGATGGTGAGGACGCCGGCAGCGGCCAGTACGCCCCAATCCATGCCGGATGCCGAGACCGTCCGCGTCATCGTCGCGGCAATCGGCTTGGCGTCCGTCGTCGTCAGCGTGCGGGCGATCAGAAGCTCCACCCATGAGAACATGAAGCAGAAGAAGGCGGCCACTCCGACGCCCGACGCGATCAGCGGCATGAAGATCTTGAAGAAGAAGCGCGGGAAGGAATAGCCGTCGATATAGGCGGTCTCGTCGATTTCCTTCGGCACGCCCGACATGAAGCCTTCCAGGATCCAGACGGCGAGCGGCACGTTGAACAGGCAGTGCGCGATGGCAACCGCGATGTGCGTGTCGATCAGGCCGAAGGCCGAATACAGCTGGAAGAAGGGCAGCGCAAAGACGGCGGGCGGCGCCATGCGGTTGGTCAGCAACCAGAAGAAAAGGTGCTTGTCGCCCAGGAAGCGATAGCGGGAGAAGGCATAGGCCGCCGGCAGCGCCGCCGCCACCGAGATGATGGTGTTCAACACGACGTAGATGGTCGAGTTGATGTAGCCGTTATACCAGGATGGATCGGTGAAGATCACGGCGTAGTTGGCGATCGTGGGATTGGTCGGCCACAGCGAGAAATCCCCGAGGATATCGCTATTGGTCTTGAAGCTCATATTGACGAGCCAGTAGATCGGCAAGATGAGAAAGAGGATGTAAAGGGTGGGAACCAGCCATGAGAAGCGGGAGCCTTCCTTGCGTTTTGCGGTGCTCATCGTCGGCTCTCCCTTCAATTCTTTGCGTCGCTGGTGGTCATGACGGTGTAGAAGACCCATGACAGCAGCAGGATGATCAGGAAGTAGATGATGGACATCGCAGCTGCGGGTCCGAGGTCGAACTGCCCGACCGCCATCTTGACGAGATCGATCGACAGGAAGGTGGTGGAGTTGCCCGGACCGCCGCCGGTCACGACGAAGGGCTCGGTATAGATCATGAAGCTGTCCATGAAGCGCAGCAGAATCGCGATCGTCAGCACGCGCTGCATCTTCGGCAGCTGGATGAAGCGGAATACGGCCCAGCGCGAGGCTCCGTCGATCTTCGCGGCCTGATAATACGCATCGGGGATCGAAGCGAGGCCGGCGTAGCAGAGCAGCACGACGAGGCTGGTCCAGTGCCAGACGTCCATGACGATCACCGTGATCCAGGCATCCACCGGATCCTGCGTGAAGTTGTAGTCGATGCCGACAGCATTCAACGCATAGCCGAGAAGTCCGATGTCAACGCGGCCGAACACCTGCCATATCGTGCCGACCACGTTCCATGGAATGAGCAGTGGCAGCGCCATCAGGACGAGGCAGACCGGGACGCCCAGCCCCTTCTTCGGCATGTTGAGCGCGATCAGGATGCCGAGCGGCACCTCGATGGCGAGAATGATCATCGAGAATATCAGGTTGCGCGCGAGGGCATTCCAGAACCGGTCGGAGGAGAGTATCTCCGTGAACCAGTCCGTTCCGGCCCAGAAGAACTGGTTGTTGCCGAAGGTGTCCTGAACCGAATAGTTGACCACGGTCATCAGCGGGATGACGGCGGAGAACGCCACCAGCACCAGCACGGGCAGGACGAGAAACCAGGCCTTGTTGTTCCAGGGTTTTTCCATCTCTCAGGCCTCCGGTCCGACACGCCAGGAATCGACGTAGACATTGATTGCGGCGGGATCGAAGGACAGCCGGGCATCCGCCGGGATCTCACCATCCTCCGGCACGACGATCGAGAACGGCTGGCCGGCAAATTCGGCGCGGACGATCTTCTGCCGGCCGATATCCTCGACCTTGGCGATGTTGACGGCCATGCCCTCGCGGCCGAGCCTGGCGAATTCGGGACGTATGCCGATCTCGGTGCGCGCGCCGGACCTGAACTCCGGCGCGAAGCCGAGCGCGATCGCCTCCCCGCCGACCACGGCGCTGGCGCCATCGATCTTCGCCGGCAGCACGTTCATGCCCGGCGAGCCGATGAAGTAGCCGACGAATGTGTGGCGCGGACGCTCGAAAAGCTCTTCCGGTGTGCCGATCTGCACGATCTCGCCGCCATACATGACGACGACCTTGTCGGCGAAGGTGAGCGCTTCCGTCTGGTCGTGGGTGACGTAGACCATGGTGAAGCCGAAGCGGCGGTGCAGCTGTTTCAGCTGGGATCGCAGCACCCACTTCATGTGCGGATCGATGACGGTCAGCGGCTCGTCGAACAGGATGGCGTTGACGTCGGAGCGCACGAGGCCGCGGCCAAGCGAGATCTTCTGCTTCTGGTCGGCGGTGAGCCCCCGCGCCTTGCGCTTCGACCAGTCGGCGAGGTCGATGATCTCGAGGACCTCGCGCACCCGCTTGTCAACGTCGCTTTCCGGAACGTTGCGGTTGCGCAGCGGGAAGGCGAGATTGTCGTAGACGGTCATGGTGTCGTAGATGACCGGGAACTGGAACACCTGGGCGATGTTGCGCTCCTGAGTCGACAGGTTGGTGACGTCGCGATCGCCGAACAGGATGCGGCCTTCGGAGGGCTGCAGCAGTCCGGAGATGATGTTCAAGAGCGTGGTCTTGCCGCAGCCGGACGGTCCGAGCAGCGCATAGGCGCCGCCATCGTTCCATTCGTGATGCACTTCCTTCAGCGCGTAATCCGCGTCCGAGCGCGGGTTCGGCATGTAGGCGTGGCGGATATGGTCGAGTTTGATGCGTGCCATTTTATTCTCCCCGCCCCCTTACACGCCTGCCGCCAGCGTCCGGCCATCGGCGCCGAAGGCAAGCAGATGCCGGGTGTCGACATGGACATCCAGCGACTGGTCCGGCGTGATGTCATGGACGCCCGGTTCGATCATGACCCAGCGCTGGCCGGCGTAGCTCATGTGGACGAAGCTTTCCGAACCGGCGATTTCCGAAATCTCGGTGCGGACGGTCATCTTCGCCGCCGTGTCGGATTGCGGCCTGAAGGAAATGTGATGCGGCTGGAATGCGACCATGACCGGCCCGTCGGCAATGCCGGACAGATGGGCCGGGACCGCCATGACCGGCCTTCCGTCGACCGTGAAGTCTGCGCCCGCCTTAACGGCCGACAGCATGTTCAGCGGCGGATCGGCGAAGGTCTGGGCGGTGACCAGATCGACCGGCTTGCGATAGACATCGATGGTCTTGCCGAACTGGGTGATGCGGCCTTCCGAAAGCGTCGCGGTGTTGCCGCCGAGAAGCAGCGCCTCGGACGGCTCGGTGGTGGCGTAGACGAAGATCGCGCCGGTCTGGGCGAAGACCTTCGGAAGCTCTTCGCGCAGTTCCTCGCGCAGCTTGTAGTCGAGGTTGGCGAGCGGCTCGTCGAGCAGGACAAGGCTGGCATTCTTGACGATGGCGCGGGCAAGCGCCGTGCGCTGCTGCTGGCCGCCGGACAGGTTGAGCGGCGTGCGGTCGAGATAGGGCGTCATCCTGAGAAGCTCGGCGGCGTGGCGGACCTCGCGGTCGATGGTCGCCTTGTCCTTGCCCTGCAGGCGCAGCGGCGAGGCGATGTTCTCGTAAACCGTCATCGCCGGATAATTGATGAACTGCTGATAGACCATGGCGACGTTGCGATGCTGCACGGGCACGCCCGTCACGTCGACGCCATCAAAGAAGATCGAACCGCTGGTCGGCTTGTCCAGGCCACACATCAATCGCATCAGCGAGGTCTTGCCGGAGAGCGTCGGCCCCAGAAGGACGTTCAGCTCTCCCCGCTGAAGCACAAGATTGGTTGGGCGAATGTGTTGCTCGCCTCCCACCAATTTGGCCGTATTTCGCAGTTCCAACATCGAAATTACCGGGCCTCCCAACCCTGGCGAACTTCGGCGGAGAGTTTGCGTCTCTCCTCTATGCCGCCTCAGTCGCCGTCATGTATCTCTCCAGCGCCGTCCGCTCCTCGGCAGACAGTCGCAGCCCCATCTTGGTCCGCCGCCAGAGGATATCCTCGGCAGAGCGGGCCCACTCCTCATTCACGAGATATCTGACCTCGGCCTCGTAAAGGTCGGCGCCGAAGAGATGGCCGAGTGCGGCCGCCTCCTTCGCATCGCCAAGCAGCTTCCAGGCACGCGTTCCGTAAAGCCGGACCAGACGCCGGGCGTGGCGGGCCGACAGGAACGGATAATCCGCCTTCAGCCGCGAAACCTCGGCCTCGTAGCCGGTCGGCGGAAAGTCGCCGCCCGGAAGCGTGGCGCCGGCCGTCCAGGACGTGCCCTTCTCGCCAATCGCCGAGCCGATCTTTTCGAGTGCCGACTCGGCAAGGCGGCGATAGGTCGTCAGCTTGCCGCCGAAGACGTTCAGAAGCGGAGCATCGTCCTCTTCCCCCTCCAGGCGCAGCACGTAGTCGCGGGTCGCTTCCTGCGCCTTGCTGGCACCGTCGTCATAGAGCGGGCGGACGGCGGAATAGGTCCAGACGACGTCGTCCGGTGTCACCGGTTCCTTGAAATATTCGCTTGCGGCGCTGCAGAGATAGGAAATCTCCTCGCCGCTGATCTTCACGTCCTTCGGGTCGCCCTGGTAGTCGCGGTCCGTGGTGCCGATCAGGGTGAATTCCTGTTCGTAGGGGATGGCGAAGATGATGCGGTTGTCCGGGTTCTGGAAGAAGTAGGCGCGCGGATCGTCGAACTTCTTCTTCACGACGATGTGGCTGCCCTGCACCAGGCGGACATTGTGGACATTGTTGTTGCCGAAGGTGCCGCTCAAGACATTATCGACCCAGGGGCCGGCGGCATTCACCAGCATGCGGGCGCGATAATCGGTCATTTCACCGGTCAGGCTATCGCGGACGGTCACCTTCCAGACCGCGCCGTCGCGGCGGGCCGAGGTCACCTTGGTGCGACTGAGGATGGTCGCGCCGCGCTCCATGGCGTCGCGGGCGTTGAGGACGACCATGCGGGCGTCGTCCACCCAGCCGTCGGAATATTCGAACGCCTTGTCGAACAGCGGCTTCAGCGGCTTGCCGGCCGGGTCCTGGCGCATGTTGAGCGTCTTCGTCGCCGGCAGAAGCTTGCGGCCGCCCAGGTGATCGTAGAGGAAAAGGCCGAGGCGGATGAGCCAGGCAGGACGAATGCCGCCCTTGTGGAACGGCAGCACGAAGCGCATCGGCCAGATGATGTGCGGCGCCATGGCCCAGAGAACTTCGCGCTCCATCAGGGCTTCGCGCACCAGGCGGAATTCATAGTATTCGAGATAGCGCAGGCCGCCATGGATGAGCTTGGTGGCACCGGACGAGGTGCCGGAGGCGAAATCGTTCATTTCGGCAAGCGCGACCGTATATCCACGTCCGACCGCATCGCGGGCGATGCCGCAGCCATTTATGCCGCCACCTATGACGAATAGATCGAAGATCGATTCCGCTGCCATTGCTCCCCACCTTGTTTTCGCAATGCACAATTTTTCGCATTTGCGAAAGCATGAATATCTAATTCGAAAACAAAACGAATGTCAAACGAAGATTTATGAAATTATTGTCGTCCCGAATTTCGTTCCGTGGCGACCGAAGTTTCGATCAGCCGGACATCGCTTTCGCTGCAGACGTCCCGGATTGCCGCCGACGGACAATGGTCGGTAATGAAGGTGTGGACCTGGGAAATATGCCCGATGCGCACCGGCGCGGTGCGCTCGAACTTGCTGGCATCGGAGACGAGAATGACGTGGCGCGCATTGGCGATGATTGCCTGCGCGACTTTCACTTCGCGGTAGTCGAAATCGAGAAGCGCGCCGTCCTCGTCGATCGCAGATACGCCGATGACGGCGAAGTCGACCTTGAACTGGCGGATGAAATCGACCGCGGCCTCGCCGACGATGCCGCCGTCCGAGCCGCGGACGACGCCGCCGGAAATGACCACCTCGATCGACGGGAAGACCCGCAAGCGATTGGCGACATTGATGTTATTGGTGATGACCATCAGTTCCTTGTGGTCGCTCAGGGCCTCCCCCACCGCTTCGGTGGTCGTTCCGATGTTGATGAACAGGGAGGAATTGTCCGGGATGATCGCTGCCGCGGCCTGGCCGATCGCCTGCTTTTCCGCAGCCGCCATCGACCGGCGCGCTTCGTATTTGACGTTTTCGTTTCCGGTTGGAAACAGCGCGCCGCCATGGATGCGCGTCAGGGCACCGGCGTCGCAGAGATCGTTCAGGTCCTTGCGGATGGTCTGGGGCGTCACGGAAAAGCGGGTGGCAAGTTCGTCGACCAGAACCCGGCCCTGGCCCTTGGCAAGTTCGACGATCTCCGTCTGGCGGCTGGTGAAATGCATGGTCCCCCCTCATGAACTTGCGCTTTTTGCGTTCATCCTAGGGAAAAATGAAAGCGGAGCAACAGAAATGCGAAAGGCCCGGCGAAAACCGCCGGGCCTCCCCTCATGGACCTTGGTCCGCCGTATGGATCAATCGTAGAGAACGGCGGCGATCTTGGGATCTTCCATGTTGGACTTGTCGTACCAGTAGAAGCCGGTGTCGATGTGCTTCTCGACCGGCTCGCCCTTGACGGCGGCGACGGCAGCCTTGACGGTCTCATAGCCGATGCCGACCGGGTTCTGGGTGATCGCGCCGGCCATCACGCCGTCCATGATCGCCTGCTTCTGGCCCTTGCCGGAATCGTAGCCGATGACGACGATCTTGCCGACATTGCCGGTTTCCTTGACGCCGTTGACGACGCCGAGCGCCGAGCCTTCATTGGCGCCGAAGATGCCCTTGATGTCAGGGTTGGCGGCAATGATCGACTTGGTGATTTCGGTCGACTGAAGCTGGTCGCCGGCACCGTACTGGATGTCGACGATTTCAACGTTCGGATGCTTTTCCTTCATCTGGTTGACGAAGCCGTCGCGGCGGTCGATGCCTGTGCGCGAGGTCTGGTCGTGCACGACGAGCGCGACCTTGCCGGAATCGCCGATCATCTCGGCCATCTTGTCGGCAGCGAGCGCTGCTGCGGCAACGTTGTCGGTCGAGCAGGTGGAAACCGGGATATCGCTATCGACGCCGGAGTCGAAGGCAATGACCGGGATGTTTTCCGACTGTGCCTTCTTCAGGAGCGGGATGGCCGCCTGGCTGTCGAGGGCGGCAAAGCCGATAGCGCGCGGATGCTTTGCAAGTGCGGCGCTCAGCATGTCGATCTGCTTGTCGACCTGGGCTTCGGTATCGGGACCTTCGAAGGTGACTTCGACGCCGAGATCGGCGGCGGCCTTGTCGGCACCGGATTTCACGGCCTGCCAGAACTGGTGCTGGAAGCCCTTCGAAATCAGCGGGATGTACATCTTCTCTTCGGCGCTTGCGCCGCCGGCGGCTGCAAGCAAGGCCGTGGCGCTGACGAGCCCCAGGATAGTGCGTCTTGTGAACATGTGTTCCTCCTCAAGTTAACGTTCACTCAGTCTTCGTATTCCATTCCAGGGGCTCTTCACCCCTTCTTGCCTCCGCCGACCTCCTCAGAAGACGGAAGCAAACTCTTGTCCGGTCAGACGCGCTTGCGACGGACCATGTCGGCATAGACGGCCGCAATGATGATCGAGCCGGTGACGACCGTCTGCCATTCCTGCGGCATGGACAGGATGCGCAGGCCATTCAGCAATACGGACATGATCAGCGCGCCGATCACCGTGCCAAGGATCGTGCCGCGGCCGCCGGAGAGCGACGTTCCGCCGATCACCACGGCGGCGATCGCGTCAAGTTCGTAGCCCTGTCCGAGCGCCGGCTGGGCGGAATTGAGGCGCGAGGCGATGACGAGACCGGCAATGCCGCAGATGCCGCCGGCAAGCGCGTAGATCGCCATCTTCCAGCCGTCGACATTGACGCCCGAGAGGCGCGCGGCCTCCTCGTTCGAGCCAAGCGCGAAGCAGTAGCGGCCAAGGACCGTGCGTCCGAGAATGTAGGACGCCAGCCCCGCGACGATGAACAGGATGATGACGCCGTTGGGGACCGGAACGCCGGGGAAGATGTCGCCGACGATCGACCCCGTCGAGATCAGCGAGAATCCCGGCGTATCGTTGAAGTAGATCGGCTTGGTGCCGGAAATGACCAGCGACAAGCCTTTCAATATCAGCATCATGCCGAGCGTGGCGATGAAGGGCGGCACCTTCATCTTGGCAATAACCGTGCCGGAGACGAGACCGACGCAGGCGCCGGTGCCGATTGCGGCAATGACGCCGAGCGGCAAGGGCATGCCCGCATAGGTCAGCACGACACCGGCGATGACGGCGGTAAAGGTCATCAGCGTGCCGACCGACAGGTCGATGCCGCCGGTAATGATGACGAGCGTCGCGGCCACCGCCAGGATGCCATTGACGCTGGTCGCCTGCAGGATCGCCAGGATATTCGACGTTTGCATGAAGTTCGGCGAGGCGATCGAGAACCCTGCGACGAGCACGATCAGCGAGGCGAAGGCCCAGATCTTCTGCTGCGCGGAGGAAAAGCGGCCAGGTGCTTTCGGGGCGGCCTGAGCCGGCGTCTGCGGTGCCGTTGCTTCCTGATTGGTCATCCTGCCCTCCTGGCGCTTGCTTCGTTCTGATCACCGGCCGCCATCGATTCGCGCAGCGTCGCCAGGTGCATGATGTCTTCCTGTTTCGTTGCCGACCCGCCCGGCAGGATGCCGGTCAGGCGCCCTTCGCACATCACGGCGATGCGGTGCGACAGGCGCAGGACTTCCGGCAGTTCCGAGCTGATGACGATGATCGCCTTGCCGCTTGCGGCAAGCTCCATCAGCAGATCGTAGATTTCCGACTTGGCGCCGACGTCGATGCCACGGGTGGGCTCGTCGAAGATGAGGATGTCGCAGTCACGCAGCAGCCATTTGGCGATGACCACCTTCTGCTGGTTGCCGCCCGACAGAAGCCGGACCTCCTGTCGATCGGACGGTGTGCGGATGCCGAGCTGGCGGATGTAGCCGACTGCGGTCTCCTGCATTGCCTTTTCGTCGAGCCGGCCAAGCCCGCTGGTATACTGCTTGAGCGAGGCGAGCGTGATGTTGGCACGCACGTCCATGCCGACGGCGAGGCCGAAGTGTTTGCGGTCTTCGGAAAGATAGCCGATGCCGGCCTTCACCGCGTCATGCGGCGTCCTGATCTTGCAGGGCTTTCCGTGCACATGGACTTCGCCGGATTCGAGCGGGTCGGCGCCGAAGATCGCCCGCGCGACCTCGGTGCGGCCTGCGCCCATCAGGCCGGCAAAGCCGAGGATCTCGCCCTTGCGGACCGAGAAGGACACGTCGCGAATTTCGCGGCCGCGATTGAGCCCGCGCACTTCGAGCGCCACCTCATTGGCCGACGTATCGGGAACGGCGAGCGCCTCGTCCTTGACCTCGCGGCCGACCATCATGGCGATGATCCGGTTGATCGGTGTATCCGCCGCCTCGACGGTTCCGACCCATTCTCCGTCGCGCATGACCGTCACGCGGTCGGCGATGCGCTTGAGTTCATCCATCTTGTGGCTGATGTAGACGACGCCGACACCTTCGGCCTTGAGCTTGCGGATCATCGCGAAGAGTTCTGCGATTTCCGCGTCGTTCAGCGCGGCGGTCGGTTCGTCCATGATCAGGATGCGCGAGCGATAGGACAGCGCCTTGGCGATTTCGACCATCTGCTGCTTGGCGATGGTCAGCCCACCGACGACGACCTCGGGGCTGAGCTTCAGGTGCATGGCGGAAAAGATGTCGGCGGCCTGGCGGTTCAGCGTCTTCTCGTCGAGACGGCCGAAGGACAGGCGTGGTTCGCGGCCGATGAAGATGTTCTGCGCGGCCGTCAGGTCATTCATCAGGCTGAGTTCCTGGTGGATGATGCCGATGCCGGCCGCCTGGGCGGCGCGCGGACCGTCGAGCGTGACGGGAGAGCCGCCGACGAAAATCTCGCCTTCGTCGGGCTGGTAGATGCCGGACAGGATCTTCATCAGCGTCGACTTGCCGGCGCCGTTTTCGCCCATCAATGCATGGACTTCGCCGGGCCTGAGGTCGAAGTTCACGCTCTTCAGGGCATGGACGCCGGGAAACCGCTTCTCGATCCCCCGCATTTCCACCATGTTTTCCATTCTCGGCCCTCCCATGCCTTGAATGTTCTTCGTCAGATCGTCACACCACCATCAACCAGCAATGCCTGACCACTGACGAAGCGACTTTCGTCGGAGAGAAGATAGACGACCATCGGCGCGATGTCGCTGACGGTCGCCAGCCGGCCCATGGGCTGGCGGGCGATGAAGTCCTTCTCCGCCTGCACCGGATCGGCGGCGGACGCGATGCGGCCGCGCAGCGACGGCGTGTCGACAGTTCCCGGGCAGAGCGCATTGCAGCGCACGCCCTGCTTGACGAAATCGGCAGCGATCGCCTTCGTCAGGCCGATGACGGCGGCCTTGCTCGCCCCGTAGACGGCGCGCAGCGGGAAGCCTTTGATCGAAGACGCCATGGACGCCATGTTGAGGATCGAGACGGCACCGGTCACCTGGGCCCGCTCGATCATGCCCGGCAGAAGCGCGCGGCACATGCGCATCATGGCGGTGACGTTCAGGTCCATGGAAAAGGCCCAGTCCTCGTCGCTCACGTCCAGAATGGAGCCGTGATGGACGAAGCCGGCGCAATTGAAGAGACCGTCCAGCGGCGGCAATTCGGCGGCAAGCGCCTTGATGTCGGCCGGCTTGGTCACGTCCAGAAGACGCGTTTCGATGGCGGGATTTTCCTTGGCCAGTGCGGCCAGCGTCTCGGCATTGATGTCGGTCGCGATCACCTTCGCGCCTTCGGCCGCGCAGGCAAGGGCGGACGCCTTGCCGATGCCCTGGCCGGCTGCCGTGATCAGGATGGTCTTGTCTTTCAGTCTCATACCACTCCTCCCCGAGCCCGGCGTCTACATGACCGCGCCGATTTGCCAGGGCACGAATTCCGCCCCGCCAAAGCCCAGTTCCTCGCTTTTCGTTTCTTCGCCTGAGGCGACCCGGATGATCAGTTCGAAGAGTTCGCGACCCTTCTCCTCGATGCTGACGCCATTCGTAACGATGTCGCCGCAATTCAAGTCCATGTCGTCCTTCATCCGCTCGTACATTTCCGAATTGGTGGCGAGCTTGATGCAGGGCGTCGGCTTGTAGCCGGAGACCGAGCCGCGGCCGGTCGTAAACACGATCAGGTTGGCGCCGGACGCGACCTGGCCGGTGACCGAACAGGGGTCGAAGCCGGGGCTGTCCATGAAGACGAAGCCCTTCTGGTCGATCTTCTCGCCGAACTTGTAGACACCGCGCAGCGGTGCCGTGCCGCCCTTGGCGACCGCGCCCAGCGACTTTTCCAGAATGGTGGTCAGGCCGCCGCGCTTGTTGCCAGGCGACGGGTTGTTGTCCATCTCGCCGCCATTGCGGGCGGTGTAATCCTCCCACCAGCGGATGCGCTCGATCAGCTTCTCGCCGACCTCGACAGTCTCGGCGCGGCTCGTCAGCAGGTGCTCGGCGCCGTAGATCTCGGAGGTTTCAGAGAGGATGGTGGTGCCGCCGTGGCGAACCAGCAAGTCTGAGGCATAGCCGAGCGCCGGGTTGGCGGTGATGCCGGAATAGCCGTCGGAGCCGCCGCACTGCATGCCGATGACGATTTCGGAAACCGGCGCCGGGCTGCGGACGGCGCGATTGGCGAATTCGGCCACGCCGCGCAATTCTTCCAGACCCTTTTCGATCGTCTTGCGGGTGCCGCCTTCGTGCTGGATCGTCATGTAGCGCAACATGCCGTCCTTGCGGATGCGGCGACCACCGACGAGATCGGGGATCTGCATGACCTCGCAGCCAAGGCCGACGAGGAGGATGCCGCCGAAATTCGGGTTCTGCGCATAGCCGGAGAGCGTGCGGAACAGGGTGGCGTAGCCCTCGTCCTTGCCGGACATGCCGCAGCCGGTACCGTGGACGATCGGCACGATGCCGTCGACATTCGGGAAGGCATCGAGCATTCCGGATTTCTCGGCCGCCTCGGCGATGAACCGGGCGACCGAGCCGGAACAGTTCACCGACGTCAGGATGCCGATGTAGTTGCGGGTGCCGACCTTTCCGTCTGCGCGGTGGTAACCCATGAAGGTGCGCTTTTCGGTGATCTCCGGCAGCGGAGTATTCCGGCTTGCGAAAGCGTAATCCTGGGTGTGTTCGCCCATGCCGAGATTGTGCACATGAACATGTTCGCCGGCGGCGATGTCCTGCTTGGCCTGGCCGATGATCTGACCGTAGCGCAGCACGTTTTCGCCGGCCGCAATCGCAATCGTCGCGATCTTGTGTCCGCGCGGGACGGCCTGGGAGAGCGTCACACCCTCGACAACACTGCCGGCCGCCAGATCGTCAAGCGCGATCACGACGTTATCGTCAGCCTGCAGACGAATGATCTTCGCGGCAGCGTTCATCCGGAAACTTCCTCCCATGCTCGTCCCGTATTCAAGTTCGGGATTGAACAAGAGGTAGCTTGACTTGGAAGAGCTGTCAACTAACATGTTAGTCAGCAGGAGGACAATTCGGGACATGACGGAAACGCTGGATGCCGCATCATTGACGGCCATTTCAGACCTGCCCGGTTCACTGGCGCAGCGGGTTTATCAGTCGCTTCGCGATGCGATCCTGTCGCTGGCGGTTCCGCCGGGCGCGGTGCTGCGCAAGAGCGTGATCTGCGAGGAACTCGGCGTCTCGCGCTCGCCCGTGTCGGAAGCGATCGCCCGCCTCTCCTCCGAAGGGCTCGTCGACGTCATTCCGCAGTCGGGCACGCGCGTATCGCGCTTCTCCATCGACGAAATCCGCGAAGCCGCCTTCATGCGCGAGGCGCTGGAGCTTGCCGCCGTGGCCAAGGTCGCGACCGAGAGAACACCCGAGCAGCTGGCACAGCTGACCCGCAACCTGCGCCTGATGGAGCTTCTCGCGGAAGACAACGATCAGGCGGGCTTCTACAAGGAGGACGAGGCGTTTCACGCGCTGATGATGGAGTTTACCGGTTTCCCCGGCCTCGCTGCCGCCGTCGCGACCATCTCGCTGAAGCTGAAGCGTCCACGCATACTGCTTCTTCCCTCGCCGGGCAGATCGGCAGAAGTCATCGCCGAGCACAGGGAGGTGCTGGAGGCGATCCGCGAGGGCGACGCCGAAAAGGCGCAGGCTTCACTCCGCTTCCATCTCAGCCAGCTGGTCAGCCGTTTCGACCCGCTGGAAAAGCAACACCCCGAATTCTTCCGCCCGAAATAGGGCGGCAGCAACAACCAGAATGCCCCACGGGAGGACATCATGAAACCATCCGACATCCGTCTCCTCAACGGGAGAACCAAGACGCCCGTGCCATTGACCCGCATGGGGTTTGGCGGCGCGCCGCTTGGCAATCTCTACCGCAAGGTCAGCGACGAGGACGCCCAGGCCGCCCTTCTGGCTGCCTATGACGTCGGCGTGCGCTATTTCGACACCGCGCCGCAATACGGGCTCGGGCGCTCGGAGGAACGCTTCGGAAAGGCGATGAAGGTTTTCGGCCGCGACAACATTCAGCTGTCTACGAAGATCGGCCGGCTGCTTCTCGACTGCGAGCCGGACGAAGTCACGCCGGAAGCCTTCGTCGACGTGCCGCAGAAGCGCATCGTCTTCGACTACACCTATGACGGCGTGATGCGCAGCTACGAGGCGAGCCGCGAGCGGATGGACATCCGCAATGCCGACATCCTGCTCGTCCATGACGTCGACGTGTTCTCTCAAGGGTCGCAGGAAAAGAGCGACGCAAAGGTCCGCGAACTCTTCGACGGCGGTGGCTACAAGGCGCTGGTCGAACTGCGCGACGCCGGGGAAATCGCCGCAATCGGCGCCGGCGTCAACGAATGGCAGGTCTGCGAACGCCTGCTCGGGCTCGGGGACTTCGATTGTTTCCTGCTCGCCGGCCGCTACACGCTTCTGGAACAGGAAGCGCTCGACAGCTTCCTGCCGCTCTGCGAACGCCGCGATGTCGGCATCATTCTCGGCGGCCCCTACAATTCGGGGATCCTGGCGACGGGCGCAATTGAGGGCGCCAAATACAATTATGCGCCGGCGCCGGAGCCCATCCTGGAGCGGGTCCGCCGGATCGAGGAGGTTTGCAGGGCGCACGACACGAGACTGATCGCGGCCGCCCTGCAATTCGTCTTCGGCCATCCCTGCGTCAAGACCGTTATCCCCGGTGCCGTCAACGCCGACGAGGTCAAGGCGAATGCGAAGCTGATGGAAACCCACATTCCGGACGCGTTCTGGTCCGACCTGAAATCGCAGGGCCTTGTTCGTGCCGATGCGCCGCTGCCGACGGAGACTTCACATGCTGCGTGACATTCCGCAAATCCTGTCGCCGGAGCTGCTCTACACGCTGCGCGCCATGGGCCATGGCGACGAAATCGTCATTGCTGACGCCAATTTTCCGGGCTCCAGCATTGGCCCCGACTGCATGCGCCTCGACGGCATTTCGGCGACCGATACGCTGAAGGCGATCCTGACGGTGATGCCGCTCGACACCTTTGTACCCGATCCGGCGCTGACCATGCAGGTGGTCGGCGATCCTGACGCGGTGCCGGAAGTCGTGGCGCAGTTCCAGTCGCTGATCGATTCGACGGCGGACAATCCCGCGAAGATCGGCTCGCTGGAGCGCTTCGCCTTCTACGAACGCGCAAGCAATGCCTTCGCGATCGTCCAGACCGGCGAACAGCGGCTTTACGGCAATATCATCCTGAAAAAGGGCGTCATCGGCCCATAACTGACGCCCGGGCAAAGCCGCCGCTCCCGTCCACAACGGCGGGTGGCGGCTTTTCTTTGCGCTTTAGAGGTCGCCGCCGAAAATGTCGCGGGTATAGACCTTGTCCTTGACGTCATCGAGCTCCGGATGGAAACGGTTGGCCAGGACGACGTCCGACATCGACTTGAACTCTTCCAGGTCGCGCACGACGCGGGAATGGAAGAACTCCTCTTCCTTCATCGCCGGCTCGTAGAGCACGACATTGATGCCCTTGGCCTTGATGCGCTTCATTACGCCCTGGATGGAGGAATCGCGGAAATTGTCTGACTCTGCCTTCATCGTCAGGCGGTAGATGCCGACGACGCGCGGGTTCATGCGAATGACGCTCTCGGCGACGAAATCCTTGCGGGTCGAGTTGGCCTCGACGATGGCCCGGATCAGGTTCTGCGGCACTTCGCTGTAATTGGCGAGCAGCTGCTTGGTGTCCTTCGGAAGGCAGTATCCGCCATAGCCGAAGGAGGGATTGTTGTAGTGCGTGCCGATACGCGGGTCGAGGCTGACGCCGTTGATGACTTCGGAGGCATTGAGGCCGTGCGTCGCGGCATATGTGTCGAGCTCGTTGAAATAGGCAACACGCATGGCAAGGTAAGTGTTGGCGAACAGCTTGACCGCCTCGGCCTCGCTGGATCCGGTGAAGAGAACCGGGATGTCCTGCTTGATGGCACCCTGACACAGAAGGTCGGCAAAGACCTTCGCGCGTGCGGACTGCTCGCCGACGACGATGCGGGACGGGTAGAGGTTGTCGTAAAGGGCGCGGCCTTCGCGCAGGAACTCCGGAGAGAAGATGATGTTGTCCGACTTGAACAATCGGCGGACCGAGTCCGTGTAGCCGACGGGGATGGTCGACTTGATGACGATCGTCGCCGCCGGATTGACCGAGATCGCGTCGCGGATCGCCGCCTCGACGGCGCGGGTATCGAAATGGTTGGTCACCGGATCGTAGTTGGTCGGCGTACCAATGATGACGAAATCGGCACCGGCATAGGCATCGTTGATGTCCGTCGTCGCGCGGAGATTGAGCTCCTTCGTCGCCAGATATTCCTCGATCTCCTTGTCCACCAGCGGTGATACGCGGCGGTTGATCATGTCGACGCGGCTTTCGGAAATATCGACGCCCACGACCTCGTTGTGCTGCGCCAGCGTGATGGCGTTGGAAATGCCCACATAGCCGAGACCGGCAACCGTAATTTTCATGCCCTGCTCCAAATGTCGCGCGTTCGGGCCGGGTCCAGCGCGCACCCGGCGGCGCTGTCGTCTATCCAGTTCCAGCGACATTTGTGTGACGCGGGAGCTGCCGGCGGAAAGCGGTTTCCTGTTGCGCGCCAGCAACCATATCCGACCGATCAGGTCAAGCTTTCAACACCGCCGGACGTGTTTCGGCAAGGACCGGCCGGACGAAGCGCAGCCGCAGGGCATTGGTCAACACGAAAACGGACGACAGAGCCATGGCGCCTGCGGCGATGACCGGAGAAAGCAGGATGCCGTAGGCCGGATAGAGAACGCCGGCGGCCACCGGAATCAGAAGCACGTTGTATCCGAAGGCCCAGAACAAGTTCTCCTTGATATTGCGCATGGTCCGCCGGCTGATGTCGAAGGCGTTGACGACACCGCCGAGCTCGCCCGACATCAGAACCACATCCGCGCTTTCGATCGCCACGTCCGTTCCCGTGCCGATGGCGAGGCCGACATCGGCGCTGGCGAGCGCCGGCGCGTCGTTGATGCCGTCGCCGACAAAGGCAAGCTTGCCGTGCGCCGCCTGCAACCGCTTCAGCGCCTGCACCTTGCCGTCCGGCAGGACTTCGGCGACGATGTCATCGATCCCCAGTTCGGCGGCGATCGCCTCCGCCGTGCGCCGGTTGTCGCCGGTGATCATCGCGATCTTCAGCCCGAGCCGGTGCAGGGCGGACACCGTGGCGCGCGCCGACGGCTTGATCGGGTCGGCGACACCGATGGCGGCGGCCGCGCGACCATCGACTGCGGCGTAGAGCGGTGTGCGTCCGGCAGCCCCGAACTTCGCGCCGGTCTCTGTGAGCGGGCCAAGATCGATGCCTTCCGCTTCAAACAGCCTGTCCGCGCCGACCAGGACCTCGCGGCCATCAATGTTGCCCTTCAGCCCCATGCCGGTGACGGAGGCAAAGTTTTGCACTTCCGAGCGTGCAAGTCCCTTCGCATCCGCTGCGCGGGTGATGGCTGCTGCAATCGGATGTTCTGACAGGCTTTCCAGGGATGCGACGAGGCTGAGGACTTCCGCTTCCTCCAGCCCATCGGCCACGACGATATCGGTAAGTTCCGGCCGACCGACGGTCAGCGTTCCGGTCTTGTCGAAGGCCACGATCCGGCTTTCATGCAGCGACTGCAGCGCATCACCCTTGCGGAAGAGCACACCGAGTTCGGCCGCGCGTCCACTGCCGACCATGATCGAGGTGGGGGTGGCCAGTCCCATGGCGCACGGGCAGGCGATGATCAGGACGGCGACGCCGGCGACCAGGGCATAGGTGAGATCGGGACCGAAGATCAGCCAGACGACAATGGTGGCGATCGCTACGGCGATGACCGCCGGAACGAACCACGAGGTTATCCGGTCGACCATGCCTTGGATCGGCAGCTTCGCGCCCTGGGCCTGCTCGACCATGCGGATGATCTGCGACAGCATGGTGTCGGCCCCGACCTTGGTGGCCTTGAAGGTCAGCGAACCGGTGCCGTTGACCGTGCCGCCGGTGACTGCAGCACCTTCGCGCTTTTCGACCGGCGCCGGCTCGCCGCTGATCATGCTTTCATCAACGAAGGAACTTCCATGGACGACTTCGCCGTCAACGGCGATCTTCTGCCCCGGGAGCACGCGGATGAGGTCGCCGGGGACGATGTCATCGATCGAGACCTCGACGAAGGCTCCGTCACGCTCTACCTGCGCCGTCTTTGCCTGAAGGCCGATGAGCTTGCGGATGGCTTCGCCGGTCTGTCCCTTGGCGCGCGCCTCGAGGTAACGGCCGACGAGGATCAGGACCACGATCATCGCGCCTGCCTCGTAGTAAACGTTGCGTGTGCCGGGCGGGAGAAGACCCGGGAAGAAGGTCGCGATGACGGAGAAGCCCCAGGCGGCCGAGGCGCCGAGCGCGACCAGCGAGTTCATGTCGGGCGCGGCCTTGAACAGGGCCGGAAATCCTATCGTGAAGAAGCGGCGACCGGGCCAGGCAAGAACGATCGTGGTCAGGACAAACTGGATCATCCAGCTCGTCTGCATGCCGATCGTCGCGTGCAGCCAGTTGTGAAAGGCGGGGACGAGATGGCCGCCCATCTCCATGACGAAGACCGGCAGGGTGAGAAGGCCGGCGATGATCGCCTTCTTCCTCAGTTCCGCCGCCTCACTCGCCTTCCGGTCCCTGCCCTCGTCCGCGGTGGCACTTGACTTTATCTTCGCGGGATATCCGGCCTTTGCCGATGCCTCCGTCAGCTGTCGTATCGAGACGGCGCCATCGACTAAGCGAACCGTCGCCGTTTCCGATGCCAGGTTCACAGACGCATCCAGCACTCCGGGAACGGCGGAGAGCGCCTTTTCCACCCGCTTCACGCAGGAGGCGCAGGTCATGGATTCGATTTCCAGGGTCACGGTGTCTTCGACTGCGGGATAGCCCGCCTTCTCCAGCGCCGCGACGAGCGGCGCGCTGCCGGCAGGGCCGTCATACTGAACTTGCGCCGTTTCCGAGGCGAGGTTGACGGCGGCGGACTTGACGCCAGGCACCGCCGAAAGCGCCTTTTCGACCCGCTTGACGCAGGATGCGCAAGACATGCCCTCAACCTTCAGCGTCAGTGTTTCCGAAGAAGACATGGTCCCCTTCCTTTCATTGAAAATTCCCATTGGCACTCAAAATAATCCTTCCCACAATGGGAAGGTCAATAGCGATGGCCGGATGATTTTCGGAAAGGGAAAATTGAAGGCACACTTGACCTTCCTACGGTGGGAAGCCCTAAGTTCACCAAAGCGGCATTGTCAGTGATGCCGAACGGATCGAGAAAGGATACCATCATGAATGGCGACAGCACGCAGACTTCCGCAGCCACGACAGTCTTTCATGTCCCGGACATGACCTGCAATCACTGCGTTGGAACGATAAAGTCGGCGCTCGCGGAACAGATGCCCGAGGCGCCGGTGGCAATCGACCTCGGCAAGGCCGAGGTCCGTGTTGGCGGCGACAAGGCCCGGGCCGAATCCATCATTCGCGACGCGGGCTACACGCCGAGCGTGGTCGGCTGACATCGTGGACCGACAAAGCCCGACACCTCTGGCGGTCGGCTTTCACGATCTTGGATTTTGGGAAAAGAACGGTGGACCGGGCAGAATGTCCCGGTCTCCGTGTCACAACTTGCGGGACTTACTCTTCGCGCAGCTTGCGAACGCGCTGGATATGCTTGGTGAGCCGTTCCCTCGGAGTGAGGTTCTGGCGCTTCTTTTCCGAGGCTGCGATCGACTGTTCCCAGCGCGATTTCTGTGACGGCGGGCGCTCGCGCTCTTCCGGCACATTGCTGTTGCTGGCTCTCATGAACCAGCCTTCCGTCGCGGGCGAATCCACCGCAAACACGGCTTCTGCCGATTTCTGCTGCTGCAAGGGCGTGCCCTGCTGCACCGGCCTGCGGAGAGGCGCCTCCTGATGCTGCGGCGCGGGTCGCGGCCGAGCGGCCGGTGCCATAGGCGCGGCGCGGGTTTGCAAAGGCGCAACGGCGGGTTTCGGCGCGGGCGCAGGCGCCGCGCGCTGCTGCGGCACGCATTCGCCACTGCCCCCGACGCGGCCGATCAGGATCGAATAGACGCGCAGAACCTTCTTCTGGATGATCTCGTGATCCTGCGACGCCTGGATGGCATCGCGGACCTGCACGAATGTGGAGAACATCGCGTTGAAGAATGTCCAGAAATTCTGTTCGCCGAAGTAATGATAATCTTCGCGGATTGCCATCATCCGTTTCAGGTAATGGTCGATGCGCGCCATAGCCTCGATTTCGAGAACGCCCGCACCCATGACAGCATCTGCGGCGGCCTGTACAGCTTCCACGGCCTCATCGATCTCACTCTCGTCGCTTTCGACAATCCCTTCGCTTTGCAACCGAAGCGAGATCGCCTCAAGGATCGCCAGGTTCGTCGCGGAGAAGTGACGCTGGAAATGTGGCTCGGCGCGCAAACCGAAATGCTTTGCCTCAAACGTGTCGGCGACAACGTCCAGGCACTCCATCCATCCATTGCGGACAGACAGCTTACGTAACGGAAGGTGACTGATCTCGACCTTGATGTCTTCACAAAGGCCACGCAAATTGTTCTGCAACGCGGCAAAAGATGCATATTGCAAGGATTGAGTAACATCTTCAATCACTTGCCAGACGAGAGCTGATTGATTGCTGGCCACGTGCGGAATAATGGCCATAGCATTGCCCAATAATGCTGAGCACAAATTCTGAAGCCGCTCCGCTTTATCGACCAATTCCATGCCCCTGAACAATTTCTAACCCGTTATATATTCAATACACGATTTCACCACATTCATGCCACACTTAATTTACACGCTTTAGTTACCATTTTTGGGCCTAATGACCCACCTTCCGTTACGTTATGATTTTTGGTATATGGTTGTCGTATATCGGAAATTTCTAATTTTCGACTGCAAACCCGGCTTCTCAGAAACTGGCATCGAGCAATTGGCCTCACGTTCGCGGAAAGGCCTTTTTCTTGATATCGGGCTCAAAAAGAGGCCGGAGACCCATGCTCGCATTACGCGATTCGTTCGTTAGACATTCAGCTCTTCGTGCAGGATAATGATCAGTTCAACCTCCATCGCCGCTCAGCCCACCGGAAGTCGTCACGGAAGCCCGCTTTCGGCCGTCGAGCTTGCCGCCCATCCGTCGTTCCCGGCAGTCGACCAGGATCTGGCACGCCACCTGATCGCCATTCACCGCGAGACGCCGAAGCTTGCCAGACTGAAGGCATCGCATCGCAAATGGCTGATGACGCAATCCCTGTTCACGCTCTGCCTGGAGCGCAACGAGGCCGATCCGCTGTCCGGCCTGACGATTTCCCGTTTCATCGATATCGCCACATCGATTGGCGCCGTCAGCCGCAACACGGCGGAGTCGTTCATCAAGGAAATGCTGACTTACAAGTTTCTGGAAAAGATACCGAACGATCGCGACCGGCGCTTTCAGATCCTGACAATCACCGATGTCAGCTACGACGCGATGGAAAGCTGGTTCAACGGCCACATGAAGGGCCTGGACCGTCTCGACGGCGGCGACCGATTTGCGGCCTGCACGAACGAGCCCCGGATATTCCGACTTTCACAGCCGCGTGCCGCGGAGAGGCTGGTCAACAACCCGGTCTGGCGGCACCCGGCCGACAGCATAGGCGCCTTCCTGCATTCAGACCTCGGCGGCATGGTATTGCATGAACTCATGTCACATATCACCGATTTCCGTCACGAGCAGGACAGGGTCTGCGTCGCGCAGATCTCCATCACCCACATTGCGCGCACATACATGGTGTCCGTTTCGAACGTGAAGCGCATGTTCAAGCGGGCCGAGGACGCCGGGCACCTGACCTGGGGCGACGAAAGCCGGAAAAAGACGCTTTGGCTTTCCAGAAGCTTCATCGACGACTATCTTGGCTGGCAGGCGGAAAAATTCGCAGCCCTGGACGAAGCGTTTCATTGGAGCGTCGGGCAGTTGGCAGACGGCTGATTTTGGGCCACAACTATGCCATGCTGATTGATCACGACCCACTCCACGCTTTCCTGCCCTATCCCGCCGTTCCGGTCGCCAACGCCGCCGACGGACCACTCGCCGGCCTCACCCTTGCCGTCAAGGACCTCTTCGACGTCGAGGGATACAGAACCGGATGCGGCTCGCCGCTGAAGCTGGCGGCAAGCGACATCAAGGACAGCAACGCGCCCGCCGTGCAGGCTCTGCTCGATGCGGGCGCACGCTTCGTCGGCAAGACGCATACCGACGAACTTGCCTGGTCGCTCTACGGCATGAACCCGCATTTCGGCACGCCGGTCAATCCGGCCGCGCCCGATCGCATTCCGGGCGGGTCCTCCTCCGGTTCGGCCTCGGCTGTCGCCGGCGGCCTCGTCGATATCGCGCTCGGAACGGACACCGGCGGCTCGATCCGCGCCCCGGCAAGCTTTTGCGGCATCTGGGGATTGCGTCCGACGCACGGCCGCATCCCGCTTGCCGGCTGCATGGAGCTTGCTGCCAGCCTCGATACCTGTGGCTTCTTCGCCCGTGACGGCGAAACGCTGATGAAGGTCGGGGCGGTCTTGCTGGACCCGGATGCGGTCGCCCTGTCCGAGGCGCCGCGCTTCCTGCAGCCGATCGATATGATCGAACCCTTGCCGGCGGCGAGCCGGGCGCTCTACGACACGTTCTTCTCCGCCCTGCCCGCAGCGATGGTCACCGTCTATCCCCAAGGTGGAGCGGAGGCGCTCTACCGGGCTTTCCGCGTCGTCCAGACCTGCGACATCAAGCGGTCGCAACTCGATTTCATCCTCGAAAGCGGCATGCCGCTGGCGCGCGGGCTCGACGACCGGGTCGCGTTCGCCCAGGCCGTGACCGAAGAACAGGAGAACGAGGCCATCGCGCTTCGTGAAGAGTTCCGCACGGCGATCGACACGCTGCTCGGCAGCGACGGCGTTCTTCTTGCGCCGGCAGTCCATGACGCTCCCTTCCGGCTGGATGCGCCCGCCAGCGTGTTCGACAGCTATCGCCACGATGCGATGCAGCTCCTCTGCGTTGCCGGAATGGCCGGGCTGCCACAGGTCACCTTTCCAGCCGGCTGGATCGAAGGCGCGCCTTACGGCCTTTCGCTGACCGGGCCGCGCGGGTCCGACCGGTCGTTGATGGCCGTTGCGGCACGGCTTTTCACCGACCGCAAGGCGGGCTAGGCGCCGATGTCTTCGCCGACCGTCAGGCCGCTCACGCCGGAAGAAATCGCCGAACTGGTGTCATGGGCGGGCGAAGAAGGCTGGAACCCCGGCCTCAACGACGCGAGAGCCTTCACCGCAGCGGATCCCGAGGGATTCATCGGCTGCTTCGTCGACGGCGCCGTGGCCGCCGGCATTTCAGCCGTGCGCTACGGACCGGATTTCGGCTTTATCGGCCTCTACATCTGCAAGCCGGAGCACAGGGGCAAGGGCTATGGCCGGCGCGTCTGGGATGCGGGAATGGCAACACTTGCCGGTCGCACGGTCGGCCTCGATGGCGTTCCGGAGCAGCAGGCGAATTATGCCTCGATGGGGTTTGCGCCGGTGTATGAAACCGTCCGCTGGAGCGGAAGGATCACTCCCGCATCTCCCAGCGGGCAGACGCAGCTCGTTTGGGAGCAGGATGACCTTAAGAACATCATTGCTTTCGACCGGGCCTATTTCCCCGGCCCTCGCACAAGCTTCCTGAGCCTCTGGCTCGCCGAGCCACACCGGACGCGCGCGATTCTCCGGGACAAAAACTTAGCCGGCTATGGAGTTTTGCGAAAATGCCTGGACGGCTTCAAGCTCGGACCACTTTTCGCCTGCGATGACGCGGCGGCCAAAGCGCTGCTGCAGGATCTCGCCTGCGATTATGGCGGGCACACGATCCACATAGACGTGCCCGCGCCACAGACCGAATTCTCGCGCCATTTGATGGACATCGGCTTTTCCGCAGGCTTCACCACCGCGCGGATGTACCGTGGTCCAGCCCCAGACATCGACATGAACGGCGTATTCGGCATTTCGACGCTCGAACTCGGCTGAGCTGCAAGGTCAATCGCCGGTCTCAGCCGCCGGCGGCTTGAGCTCGAAACGCATTCGTCAGAAAGGCCTTCGCACGCTCCACCGCCATTTCCAGCGTCTCACCCTGCGCGAGACCGGCTGCAGTGGCTGTTGCCAGCATACAGCCAGTGCCCCGCATCGTCGCCGGAAAGCGCGGGCAGACATAACTCTTCGGCGCGCTTTTCAGTCGGACCAGCGTATCCACGGCATGGGAAACTTCGGAATGCCCACCCTTGACGAGAACCGCCGCCGCCCCCTTCGCCAGCAGCGCCCGCGCCATGATGGTGGCATCAGCGTGAACAGGCAGACCAAGCAAGCTAGCCAGCGCCTCCAGCTCCGGCAGGTTCGGCGTCACCAGCGCTGTCAAAGGCAGAAGCCGGTCGACCAGCAGCCGCATCGCATTGGGCTCCAACAGAGGCTTTCCCGAGCTCGAAACGAGAACCGGATCCAGCACAATCGGGATATTTCTGACTCCGGCTAAGGAACTTGCGACCGTATCGACGATTTCAGCCGTCGCCAGCATGCCGATCTTTACGGCGCCGATACTGCCAGCCTCAAAGGCAGCGCGAATCTGGCTTTCGGCGAGGGCGGCCGGCATGGGCTCGACGGCGCGCACCTCGCCATGCGTCTGCGCGGTAACGGCTGTGATGGCCACCGAACAGCGTATGCCGAAGGCGGACGCCGTCTCGACGTCGCGAACGACACCCGCGCCGCCGGAGGAATCGGAGCCGGCGATGACCAGCAGCCGCGGCGCGGTGTCTACCGCCATGGCGCCGTCCGTTCGATCCATTCGCGCGTGCGGGCTTCCGGATCGGCGTTGAGCGTGATGTCGGTGACCACGGCGGCGCTGTCGGCGCCGTGCCGGAAGACGCCCTCCAGCCGCTCCGGATTGAGGCCGCCGATGGCAACCAGCGGCAAGGGCGCCACCGCGTCCTTCCAGGTGCGGATTCGCTCCAGCCCCTGGGGCGCCCATTTCATCTTCTTCAGGATGGTCGGGTAGACGGGGCCCAGAGCGACATAGTCCGGCTTGGCCGAGAGAGCCGTGTCCAGTTCCTCGCCGTCATGGGTGCTGACGCCAAGCTTCAATCCCGCGCGGCGGATCGCATCGAGGTCCGCTTCCGCCAGGTCTTCCTGGCCCAGATGAACGAAGTCGCAGCCTTCCTCGATCGCCAGCCGCCAGTAGTCGTTGACGATGAGCTGGCAGCCATTCACCTCGCAGACCGCTTTCGCGCGGCGGATATGGGCGCGGATGTCGTCCTCCGCCTTGTCCTTGATGCGCAACTGCACGAGCCGCACGCCGAGCGGCACGAGGCGCTCGATCCAGTCGGCGCTGTCGACGATGAGGTAGAAGGGATCGAGCCTCATGAGAACACCGCCCTGCCGATGACCGGCGTCGAGGGCACCGCCATGGCGCGCGGTTCCAGAAGGCCGGCGGCATGGGCCATTGCGCCGGCGTCGATCGCGTCGGCAAAGGCCTTCGCCATGGCGACCGGGTCGGCTGCGCCGGCAATGGCCGTGTTCAGCAGCACGGCGTCGTAGCCAAGTTCCATGACTGCGGCGGCGTGCGACGGCCGGCCAATGCCGGCGTCGACGATCAGCGGCACGTCGGGGAACCAGGCGCGCAGCGATTTCAGGGCGGCGGGATTGACCGGCCCTTGCGCGGAGCCGATCGGCGAGGCCCAGGGCATCAGCACGCGGCAGCCGGCTTCGAGCAGCCGTTCGGCAACGACGAGGTCGTCGGTCGTGTAGGGAAACACCTGGAACCCCTCGCCCGACAGGATGCGTGCGGCCTCGACGAGACCGAAGACGTCCGGCTGCAGCGTGTCGTGGTTGCCGATCACCTCCAGCTTGATCCAGTCGGTGGCAAAGAGGTCGCGGGCCATCTTCGCCGTCAGTACCGCTTCCTTGACCGTGTGGCATCCGGCCGTATTCGGCAGCACCTTCACGCCGAGGTCGCGAATGATGTCGAAGAACTGCCCACCGCGGGCGCCGCCCGCTGTTTCCCGGCGCAGCGAGACGGTGACAATCTCCGTGCGGGAAGCCTTCACCGCCTCGGCCATGATGGCCGGGGACGGATAACGGGCCGTGCCGAGAAGCAGGCGCGAGGAGACCCGCGTTTGATAGAGCGTCAGCATGCTCAGCCTCCCTGCATCGGGGACAGGACCTCGATCCGGTCGCCATCGGCAAGCAGGCACTCTCCGCGTTCGCTGCGCGGCACAAGCTCGCCATTGACCGCCGTCGCCAGCCAGTCGCCTTCGTAATCGAGCGCTGACAGAAGGGCCGCCAGCGTTTCCGCCGCCATGTCCTGCTCTTCGCCGTTGATCGTCAGTTTCATGCCGAAACCTCCATTGCCGGTTGGCGGCTTTCGATCCCCGCCGCCAATGTCTCCGCGAGATAGGGCGCCATCAGGAAGCCGTGCCGGTACATGCCGTTTATGGAAATATGCCGGCCCGTTCCGCTGATGCGGGGAATGTTGTCGTCGTAAGCCGGGCGCACGCCGCTGCCCGTCTCGATGAGGTCGGCCTCGCCGAAGGCCGGGTGAAGCGCATAGGCCGCATTCAGCAGTTCCATCACCGAGCGGGCCGTGACCGGCCCCTCGCTATCGCTCTCGATCATCGTCGCGCCGACCATGAAGCGATTGCCGGGCTGCGGCGCGACATAGAGCGGAATGCGCGGATGCAGCAGCCGCACCGGACGCGACAGGCTGACCTCCTCGGTCCTCAGATACAGCATTTCACCGCGCACGCCGCGAAGCCGGCCGGTCGCCCCGATCCGGGCGGCCCCGGTGCAGTCGATCACCCGGTCGAAGCCGCTGTCGGGATAATTCGGGCTTTCGAAGCGGAAGATCGCACCGGCTTCCAGAAGTCCGCGATGAAGCCCGGCGAGCGCCATGCGTGGGTCGAGATGCGCTTCGTCCTTAAAGAAGAGCGCGCGGCGGAACCGTCCGGCGAGCGCCGGCTCCCGCCGGGCGATTTCCTCTTCGCCAATCCGCTCGAAATGGCTGGTCCGGCTGGCGAAGCGGTCGAGTTCGGCATCGTCGCGGGGTTGCGCGACGACCAGCGTGCCGTTGCGGACCACCACGTCCGGGACCGCCTCAGCCCACCATTCGAGCGACATCGTTCCAGCCTCGACGACCTGCCGGTCGGCGCTTTCGCCCTCGCACCAGGGCGCGAGCATGCCGCCGGCGAAATGCGAGGCACCAAGGCCGATGGCCGCTTGCTTCTCGGCGATCGTCACATCATGGCCGCGTCGGACCAGCGCATGCGCCGCCGTGAGGCCGGCAACGCCGGCCCCCTTGATCAGGATACGCATGGTCGCAGCTCCGTCTTTCCCCTCCCCAACCCCTCCCCACGAGGGGGAGGGGCTTTACCGCCGGCGCCTCGCGATAGCAAACTGGCCAGGCGTTGCCGGAAGTTTTCTCCCCCCTTGTGGGGGAGATGGCCGTCAGGCCAGAGGGGGTATTGTCGCGGGGTCATCATTTCGCCACCTCATCGACTGGCATGTAGAGGTCGCCGCCCTCGCGGTATTTCGCGGCCATGGCTTCCATGCCCTCCTTCTGCGCCTCGGCGCGGATGTCGTGGGAAATGCGCATGGAGCAGAATTTCGGCCCGCACATGGAGCAGAAATGGGCGACTTTGTGAGCCTCCTTCGGCAGCGTCTCGTCGTGCATGGAGCGGGCCGTTTCCGGGTCCAGCGAGAGGTTGAACTGGTCCTCCCAGCGGAACTCGAAGCGGGCGCGCGACAGCGCATCGTCGCGAATCTTCGCGGCCGGATGACCCTTGGCGAGATCGGCGGCGTGGGCGGCGATCTTGTAGGTGATGACGCCCGTCTTCACGTCGTTGCGGTCCGGCAAGCCCAGATGCTCCTTCGGCGTGACGTAGCAGAGCATCGCCGTGCCGAACCAGCCGATCATCGCCGCCCCGATGCCCGAGGTGATGTGATCGTAGCCGGGCGCGATGTCGGTCGTCAGCGGCCCGAGCGTATAGAACGGCGCCTCGCCGCATACGGCGAGCTGCTTGTCCATGTTCTCCTTGATCTTGTGCATCGGCACATGGCCGGGGCCTTCAATCATGACCTGGCAATCCTTTGCCCAGGCGATCTGCGTCAGTTCGCCGAGCGTCTCCAGTTCGGCAAACTGCGCGGCGTCGTTGGCGTCCGCAATCGAGCCGGGACGCAGGCCGTCGCCGAGCGAGAATGACACGTCATAGGCGCGGCAGATGTCGCAGATCTCCTCGAAATGCTCGTAGAGGAAGCTCTCCCTGTGATGATGCAGACACCACTTGGCCATGATCGAGCCGCCGCGCGACACGATGCCGGTGACACGGTTGATGGTGAGCGGGATATAGGAGAGCCGGACGCCGGCATGGATGGTGAAATAGTCGACGCCCTGCTCCGCCTGCTCGATCAGCGTGTCGCGGAAAACCTCCCAGGTCAGGTCTTCGGCGATGCCGCCGACCTTTTCGAGCGCCTGGTAGAGCGGCACCGTGCCGATCGGCACCGGCGAATTGCGGATGATCCATTCGCGGATGTTGTGGATGTTGCGCCCGGTCGACAGGTCCATGACGGTGTCGGCGCCCCAGCGGGTCGCCCAGACCATCTTCTCGACCTCTTCGGCCATGGACGAGGTGACGGCGGAATTGCCGATATTGGCGTTGATCTTCACCAGGAAGTTCCGGCCGATGATCATCGGCTCGGCTTCCGGATGGTTGATGTTGGAGGGAATGACGGCGCGGCCGCGGGCGACTTCCTCGCGGACGAATTCCGCCGTGACGAAATCCGGGATCGCCGCACCGAAGCTCTCGCCATCGCGGACAAGCTTTTGCTTCAGCGCCTTGCGGCCGAGATTTTCGCGGATGGCGATGAACTCCATCTCGGGCGTGACGATGCCGGCGCGGGCGTAGGCGATCTGGGTGACGGCCTTGCCCTCCTTGGCCCGGCGCGGCGTCTGCAGGTTGGGGAATTCCGGCGTCAGGCGTTCGCCGGTGGCAAAGCCGTTATCCTCCGGCTTGACGACGCGGCCTTCGTATTCCTCCGTGTCGCCGCGGGCGGCCACCCAGTCGGCGCGCAGGCGCGGCAGGCCCTTTTCGATATCGATCGATTGCGCCGGGTCCGTATAGGGCCCGGAGGAATCATAGACCGTGACCGGCGGCTCGCCAGCGGTCGGATGAACAGCGATCTCGCGCATCGGCACACGGATATGCGGATGGATTTCGCCCGGCTTGTAGACCTTGGTGGAAGCGGGCAACGGTCCCTTGGTG
Organism: Rhizobium sp. PAMB 3174; assembly: GCF_052908375.1. Classification (NCBI taxonomy): domain Bacteria; kingdom Pseudomonadati; phylum Pseudomonadota; class Alphaproteobacteria; order Hyphomicrobiales; family Rhizobiaceae; genus Rhizobium; species Rhizobium sp. PAMB 3174. The sequence continues at coordinate 3,481,407 of NZ_CM128608.1, forward strand.
ATGTCGGGGGTAATATTCTTGGCGGCAATGTTCATTTGAGGCTCCAATGTTTCAAGTTGGAGACCCAGTTCGAAGCCGGAATGATGGTAAGACGCCCGCGACGTCCCGGATTTCGGGTTTCGTCGCATCTGCAGCGCTAGCACCGTCCCTACGCCAGTATGAACTGGATCAGGTTCAACGGGTCACTGCGCTGCTTTCAAGAAAGCCCAGCAGAATCTCAGCCCCTTGCGGGACCCCCCTGGTGAATGCGCCAAGGGTAGGAGCGAAAGCCGGCCGGCGTCAAGAGGCTTGGTGCCGGCGGCGCGAAATGTCAGATTTGCGCGACCGGCATGGCGAAGGGCCGGATGGCGATGCCCTCACCGGTCAGCGCCTCGCGGAGTGCCCGCGCCATCGCGACCGCACCCGGCGTGTCGCCATGCACGCAGACCGTCGCTGCCTCGACCGGCAGCTTCGTGCCCGCCGTCGTCACAATCTGGCCATCGCGCACCATAGAGAGCACGTGATCGGCGCTTTGATTGGGGTCGTGGATCACCGAGCCTTCCATCTTGCGGGAGGTCAGGCGTCCCTCGGGCGTATAGGTCCGGTCGGCGAAGACCTCGCAGACCACCGGCAGGCCGACCTTTTCCGCCGCCGCCGTCATTTCCGAATAGGGCAGGCAGACGAAAACCAGCCTAGGGTCCACCGCCTTGACGGCGCGCACGCAAATGGCCGCCAGATCCGCGTCCTCCGCCGCCATGTTGTTGAGCGCGCCATGGGTTTTCACATGGGTGATCGGCCAGCCGAGCGCGCGGGCCATGCCCTGGATCGCGGCGATCTGGTAGATGAGCTGCGCTTCGAGATCGGCCGGGCTGTCGCCGACGATCCGCCGCCGTCCGAAGCCGTAGAGATCCATGAAGGAGGGATGCGCGCCGATGGCGACACCACGCGCCTTGGCGGCGAGGATCGTGTCGCGCATGACGATCGGATCGCCGGCATGGAAGCCGCAGGCGACATTCGCCGTGGTGACGATGTCGAGCATCGCCTCATCGTCGCCCATCCGATAGGCACCGAAGCTTTCGCCCATGTCCGAATTGAGATCCACCGTCGCGACCATGCCGAAAACTCCTTCCAAATCCAAAACTTCCCGCATTTGAAGCCGATCCGGGGGCGGCAATCAACTCGCATCAGCGTCTTGCCACGTTACCGGTCGTGGCGGATGGTTTGTAGGACCTGACAAAGTCGCGGTGCGACTGCTCCACCTGTTCGGCAATGAACTGGATGACCGTCTGCACCCGGGCCGATTCGCGCGAATCCTCGTGGGCGATCAGCCAGAAAGTGCGCCTCAGCTCGACCACGTCCGGCAGCACGGGAACCAGCGACGGCAGGTCGCCGGCAATGAAATCCGGCAGGATGCAGAGCCCCGTCCCGGCCTCCGTCGCCTTCAGCTGGGCGATGAGATTGGTGCTCGACAGCCGGGCCGAGAGATTTTCGCCGACCGCGTAGAGATATTCGAGCTCCGGCGTGTAGATCAGCTCGGGGATATAGCCGATCAGGAGATGGCGGACGAATTCCTCCTTGCGGGTGATCGGGCCGTGGCGGCGCAGATAATCCTTCGACGCGTAGAGATGCAGCGTGTAATCCACAAGCTTGCGGGAAAAGAGCCGACCGCGCTCGGGCCGCGACAGGCTGATGGCGATGTCCGCCTCGCGCTTGGACAGGTTGAAGACCCTCGGCATTGCCACGATCTGCAGTTCGAGTTCGGGATTGCGCGCGGCAAGCTCGCCGATGCGGGGCGCCAGGAAGAAACTTCCAAATCCGTCGGGCGCGCCGATGCGCACCGCGCCGCTCAACGAAAAGCGCTCGCCGGCAATATCGTTCTGGATGTGGGCGGCCGTGCTTTCGATGTCCTCGGCGTGCTTGAGCAGGCGCTCGCCGATGTCGGTGAGCGTGTATCCGCGCGGCGAGCGGGTGAAGAGCGCGGCGCCCAGCTTTTCCTCCAGCGCGCGTACGCGACGGCTTACGGTGGCGTGATCCGTCCCCATCCGGCCGGCGGCCGCAGTAAGCCGTCCGGTGCGGGCAACGGAGAGAAAATAGCGTAAGTCGTCCCAATCAAAGAGCATGGTATGAGCATAATCGCACAATGGTATGGCGATCAAGCCCGTAGCCTTGCAGAAGCAATCGCATATATGAATTGCGATATGGAGTGTGCTGCACGGACGGCGGGATGGGAGCCCCGCGGCGGTGAAACAGCACAAACCGGAATGCGAACGGGAGGAGGAACCCATGACGCACGAGGCTTTCAAATGGCCAGAGTAGCGTTTGTCGGGCTCGGCAACATGGGCTTGCCGATGGCGATCAATCTCGCCAAGGCCGGCCATGAACTTCACGTCTACGATGCCGTACCCGAAGCGCTCGCGAATGCGAAGGCCGAAGGCATGCATCCCGCAGGCAGCGCCGCGAAGGCCGCAGCCGGTGCGGACTTCATCATCACCATGCTGCCCAACGGGCCGATCGCGCTCAAGGTCTTCGGCGAAATCGTACCGGCCGCCGACAAGGGTGCCGTGATCATCGATTGCTCGACGATCGATGTCGGCAGTGCCCGGGAGGCGCATCGCATGGCTGAAAATGCCGGGCTGATGCCGCTCGATGCGCCGGTGTCCGGCGGAACGTCAGGTGCTGCGGCCGGAACGCTGACCTTCATGGTCGGCGGTTCGAAAGCCGCGTTCGACAAGGCCCTGCCCATCCTGAATGTCATGGGCGGCAAGGTTGTCCATTGCGGCGACGGCGGCGCCGGACAGGCGGCAAAGATCTGCAACAACATGCTGCTCGGCATTTCCATGATCGGCGCCTGCGAAGCCTTCGCGCTCGCGGAAAAGCTCGGCCTGTCGGCCCAGGCGGCCTTCGACGTGATCTCGACGTCGTCGGGGTCCTGCTGGTCGGTCAACACCTATTGCCCGGTTCCGGGCGTCGGTCCCAAGTCGCCCGCCGACAACGGCTACAAGCCGGGCTTTGCCGCGGATCTTATGACCAAGGACCTCGGTCTGTCCCAGCAGGCTGCCGAAGACGTTCACCAGGCAACCCCGATGGGCGCGCATGCCTTGGCACTCTACCGGGAGTTTCTGGACAATAATGGGTCAGGCCGGGATTTTTCGGCTATGATCGAATATCTGAGGTCCATCCAGCGCGATCAGGCCTGAGGAGGACACGCGGAGGGGAATTACGGAACGCTGCGAGCCGAGGGAGAGAATGGCTCGAGGGTTTCGACTTGCATGATCCGGTCAATTTCCGGGAGAGACGCGGGCGTCGCGGGTGCCTGCCTATCCCTTCCGGAGCCAGAACCACGAAGAACACCGGATGATCTTCAAAATCCCGCATGAACCGAAAGGGAGGAACTATGAAGTCGTTTTTTTATGGAAGCGTAAGTGCAGCAGCCCTGCTGATGGCCGCCAACGGCGCCATGGCCGAAGGCATTTCCGATGACGTCGTGAGGATCGGCGTGCTCGGCGACATGTCCGGCGTCTATTCGACCGGCTTCAGCGGCGACGGCGCCGTCGCCGCCGTCAAGATGGCTGTCGAGGACTTCGGCGGCACCGTGCTCGGCAAGAAGATCGAGGTCATTTCCGCCGACCACCAGAACAAGGCCGACATCGCCTCGGCGACCGCCCGCCAGTGGATCGACGAGAACAAGGTCGACATGATCACCGACCTGACCAACTCGGCCGTCGCTCTCGCCGTCCAGCAGTTGGCGTCCGAAAAGGGCGTCATCACCATAGCCACCGGCGCTGCGTCCGCCGACCTCACCGGCAAGGCCTGCACCAAGTACGGCATCCACTACGGCTACGACACCCATGCCCTGCCCGTCGGCACGGCGTCTGCCGTGGTCAAGAACGGCGGCGACAGCTGGTACTTCATCACCGCCGACTATGCCTTCGGCCATGCCCTGCAGGACAACACGTCGGCCGTCGTCAAGGAGCTCGGCGGCACCGTCGTCGGTTCGTCGGACGTGCCGCTGGCGACGACCGACTTCTCCTCCTACCTGCTGCAGGCCCAGTCTTCCGGCGCCAAGGTCATCGGCCTTGCCAATGCCGGCCAGGACACGGTCAACGCCATTCAGCAGGCGCATGAGTTCGGCATCGTCGAAGGCGGCCAGCAGCTTGCGGGCATGCTGGTGCTGATCTCCGACGTGAAAAGCCTCGGAACCAACGTCGCCAAGGGCCTGAACTTCACGACCGGCTGGTACTGGGACCTCGACGACGAATCCCGCGCCTGGAAAGAGAAGTACATGAAGTACTCCAACAACGCGGCGCCGACCTTCGTTCATGCCGCCGACTATTCGCTGACGATGGCCTATCTGAAGGCGATCGAAGCCGCCGGCACGGACAATGCCGACGCGGTGCGCGAGCAGCTTGGCAAGGAGAAGATCGACGACTTCTTCGCCAAGGGCGGCATGATCCGCCAGGACGGCCTGCTGGTGCATGACATGTACCTGCTGCAGGTCCAGGAAGGCGCCTCCGATCCGTGGAACGTCGCCAAGGTGGTCCGCACCATTCCGGGCGACGAGGCCTATGCGTCGCTTGCCGACGGCGGCTGCCCGCTTGTGAAGTGATGAGACTGGCGTAACATGTGAGAAGCGGTCGGCTTGCCGGCCGCTTCCTCCGCAAAGCCGGGCATCGGGATAAGACCCGGCAGGATTGGACGGTTTCATGAGCGATTTCATTCTGGAAGCAAGGCAGCTCAATAAGAGCTTCGGCGGCTTTCATGCCGTCCGCAACGTCAATCTCAATATCGAGCGCGGGACGATCCACGCGCTGATCGGGCCGAACGGGGCCGGCAAGACCACCGTTTTCAATCTCCTGACGAAGTTCCTGACGCCGACATCCGGCCAGATTCTCTTCAACGGCAAGGACATAACCCACTGGAAACCCGTCGATATCGCCAATAACGGCATCGTCCGCTCGTTCCAGATTTCCGCCGTCTTCCCGCACCTGACGACGCTCGAAAACGTCCGGCTGTCGCTGCAGAAGCGGCTGGGCGTCAGCTATCATTTCTGGCGGTCGAAGAGCCTGTTGTCCTCGCTCGACGACGAGGCCATGGAACGGCTGGACCAGGTCGGCCTCAAGCGTTTCGCGCATGTCCATGCCGTCGAACTGCCCTATGGCCGCAAGCGGGCGCTCGAAATCGCCACGACACTCGGCCTCGAACCGGAGCTGATGCTGCTCGACGAGCCGACCCAAGGCATGGGCACCGAGGATGTCGGCCAGGTCGCAGAACTGATCAAGAAGGTCTCCGCCGGACGCACGATCATCATGGTCGAGCACAATCTCGGCGTCGTCGCAGACCTCGCGGACAAGATCACCGTGCTGAACCGCGGCGAAATCCTCGCGGAAGGTCCGTACGAGACCGTCTCGAAGAATCCCGCCGTCATGGAAGCCTATATGGGCATCAAGGCCGAGGAGGCCGGCGCATGACCACTGCGACGCTGACGAAGCCCATGCTGAAAATCAAAGACCTGCACGCCTGGTATGGCGAATCCCACGTCCTGCACGGCATCGACATCGAGCTTGGCGAAGGCCAGCTGATCACGCTGCTCGGGCGCAACGGCGCCGGGCGGACGACGACGTTGCGCGCCATCATGGGCATGGTGTCGCGGCGGACGGGATCGATCACCATCAACGGCGACGAGTTCATCGACAAGCCGGCCCACCGGATCGCACCGCTTGGGCGCATTGGCTACTGTCCGGAAGAGCGCGGCATCTTCGCCAGCCTGACGGTGGAGGAGAACCTGATGCTGCCGCCGGTCGTCGGCGACGGCGGCATGAGCCTTTCCGACATATACGGCATGTTTCCGAACCTGCGCGAGGTGCGCCGGCGCATGGGCACCCGGCTTTCCGGCGGCGAACAGCAGATGCTGGCGATCGCCCGGATCCTGCGCACCGGTGCGCGGCTGCTGCTGCTCGACGAGATCACCGAGGGGCTTGCCCCGGTCATCGTCAAGACGCTCGGCGAAGCGATCCGCCGGCTGAAGAACCAGGGCTACACGATCGTGCTAGTCGAGCAGAACTTCCGCTTTGCCGCGGAAGTCGCCGACCGGCACTACGTGATCGAACACGGCCGGGTGATCGATGCGATCGAGCACGCCGACGTCAAAACGAGCATGGACAAGCTCAACCATTACCTAAGCGTTTGAGGAGGCCTAATTCATGCTAAAGCTGATCCTTGCCCAAGGCATGCTGGGCCTCAACAATGGCGTCTTCTACGCCATGCTCAGTCTGGGGCTCGCCATTATTTTCGGGCTCCTGAACGTCGTCAACTTCGCCCATGGCGCGCTCTACATGACCGGCGCCTTCCTGGCGCTGATCCTCTATTCCTATTTCGGCGCCTGGATCGGGCTCGACGGGCTGCATGTGAATTTCTGGATGGCGCTGGTGCTGGTACCGATCCTGGTGGGCTGTTTCGGCATGCTGCTGGAACGCACGATGTTGAAATGGCTCTACAAGTTCGATCCGATCTACAGCCTGCTTCTGACCTTCGGCGTGACGCTGGTGCTGCAGGGCCTGTTCGTCAACTTCTTCTCGGCCTCCGGCACACCCTACCCCGGCCAGCCGGAATCGCTGCGCGGCGTCGTCAACCTCGGCTTCATGATGTTCCCGAAATTCCGGCTGTTCGCGATCGTCTTCTCCATCCTCGTCTGCCTCGCCGTCTGGTTTGTGATCGAGCGCACGCGCATCGGCGCGATGCTCAGGGCCGGGACCGAAAACCCGGATCTGGTGAAGGCCTTCGGGATCAACGTGCCGCTGATGGTGACACTGACTTTCGGTTTCGGCACCGGCCTTGCAGGCCTTGCAGGCGTGCTGGCCGCGCCGATCTACTCGGTGAGCCCGCTGATGGGGGCCGACCTCATCATCGTCATCTTTGCCGTCGTCGTGATCGGCGGCATGGGCTCGATCATGGGAGCGGTCGTCTCCGGCTTCGCGCTCGGCCTCGTCGAGGGCGTGACGAAGGTCTTCTATGCACCGGCGGCCAATACGGTGATCTTCTTCCTGATGGTCGTCGTGCTGCTCGTCAGGCCCGCCGGCCTGTTCGGACGGCAGAATTGATGGAAAGCGCTCGAGGAGGCAACATGGAACAGGCCGTCGCCGAAACCGCCACGCTCGACGAGCAGGGGCTCCAGGAAACTTCGCCGCGGGCGCGTCTCGCGCGGGCGATCCTCTGGGTGTTGCTGGTCGTTGCCGTGCTCATCGCACCGCTCTTCCTGTATCCGGTCTTCGTCATGCAGCTTCTGTGCTTTGCACTGTTTGCCTGCGCGTTCAACCTGCTGATCGGCTTCACCGGGCTCCTGTCCTTCGGCCATGCCGCCTTCTTCGGGGGCGCGGCCTACATCGCCGGCCACGTGATCAAGGTCTGGGGCTTCCCGCCGCTCGTCGGCATCCTCACGGGCGCCCTCTTCGCGGCCGCTCTCGGTTATGTGATCGGCGCGCTGGCGATCCGGCGCCAGGGCATCTATTTCGCCATGATCACGCTGGCGCTGGCGCAGATCGTCTATTTCTTCGCCCTGCAGCTGCCCTTTACCGGCGGCGAGAACGGCCTTCAGGGCATTCCGCGCGGCACGCTGTTCGGCATCATCGATCTCGGTCAGCCGCTGCAGATGTATTATTTCGTCGCTGCGATCTTCATGGCCGGATTCCTGATCATCTACCGCACCATCCATTCGCCGTTCGGGCAGGTGCTGCAGGCGATCCGCGAGAACGAGCCGCGGGCGCTTTCTCTCGGCTACGACGTCGACCGCTTCAAGCTGATCGCCTTCATCATCTCCGCCTCGCTTGCGGGTCTTGCCGGTGCCACCAAGGCCGTCGTCTTCCAGTTCGCCTCGCTGACCGACGCCCATTGGCAGATGTCGGGCGAAGTGATCCTGATGACTCTGCTCGGCGGCATGGGGACGATCTTCGGGCCAGTGATCGGCGCCGTCACCATCGTCACGCTGCAGCACGAGCTGGCCGGCATCGGCTCCTGGGTGCAGGTGGTCATCGGCGTGACCTTCATCGCCGCCGTGCTCCTGTTCCGCCGCGGCATCATCGGTGAGATCGCCCGCCTCTTGAAGATCTCGTCGGTGTGAAGGGCATGAAATGATGTCGGGCGGAGCGTTATTGGTGGATCACCGCCCGACGGGAAGACATTTGCAGCGGATTTCGGAATAAAATTTCGCGTCCAAATATCCCGAAATCTTACGAATTTACCCGCTTTTTGACCATCTGTGGCTGTATGGCGCTCGATTGGCCGCTCAATCGGTGGTAATTGAGCCGAAAGCTGCAGAGGGACTTAAGCGTTTAGTAGGCCCCCTGCCCTAGTATCGTCGCAATTGCCTCTCGTCGGAAGATTGCCATGGCCCCTGATCGCGAAAACCCTGCTCTTTCCGCAACCCAGCGTACGGCGTCGCTCGTCCATCGCCTGGGAGAGGCACTTGCCGGCAGCCATGGCCGCGCGCCGAACCTCGACGCGATCCGAGATCTCGTGAAGACGGAAGTCCTCGACTGGCAGATCGACGAAGTGCAGAAGGACGCACAGGCCGATAAGCCCATGATCCTCCTGACAGCGTCATCGAAAATATCCGACCTTCAGTCCTGAGACCTGTTGCCGGAGCGGATCAGCCGCCCCCGGTGCTGCAACTGATCGAGCGGTTCGCATAGACTTCGGTCATGTTGCCCCCGAGCTTCGAGTTGGAGAACGGCCTGTAGCCGTCAACCGCCTTCGACAGCGACCGATCATTCGTCATCGCGATGTATGGCTCGACCCAGGCCAGAGAATGGTCGTTGGCCTTGATACCCTTGGAAAACTTCTGTGCCTTGCCGGCAATCGGCTGAACCAGGGACGGGTCGTCAACGGCCTTCATCGTGAACTTGACGATCTTCGCCAGTTTCGCCATGTCCGCTCCGCTATTGCCGTAGCCGGCTTCACACATCAACGCCATAGAGGTCGTCAACGGGCCGAGGGCATGGATCTGGTAGTGGAGCGCATATTTTCCGCGTCCCATCTCCAGGGGCAATGTGCCGTTGGACGAGGCATCCGCCAGCATCGTACGGTTGGTTTCAAGCGTCCAGCCAATGAACTTGGTGTTATTCTGCATGACGCCGATCTGCGCGACCGCAAGACCTGCCCAGGCCCGCAGATTGTTGCGGCTCGCCTTGGGTGGCGCGCGATAGTCGAAGAAGGCCATGGTTTCGTAGGCGCGCACCCGCAGCCAGCGGGCGATACGGCGCCGTTCGTTGGGATAGTGGGTCGCTTCGGAAACGACCTGGGCATAAGCAATGGCGATGCCACCGATGCGCGACGGGACTGCCAGCTTGGCATTGTCCGTCTCCATGTCGCTCAGGGCATCGGCCTTGGCCCAGGTATCGATCGCCTTGATGACGCAGACCGCGAGGTCATGGTTCTTCTGAGGGGCCTCGCGGACCTTGTTGGAATAGCGGGTCAGATCCTGAATGAACTTGTCCACCGGCTTCAGCGCCGCGTCGACCTTGGCGTTCGAGGATTCGTCGATATCGGAGCGGGTCTTGGAATTTGCTTCGTAGCGACTGCCGAAATTCAGGGAGACCACGGGTCGAGGAACGGCAAAGCAGTCCCCCGACCCGCTCGCGCCAGCTGCCGGTTGCGCCAGGAGGACGGCGGATGCGGCACAAAAGCCGGCGACTGAGAGCATTCGGGTGAAATAGTGGGTCAAAACGTCATCCTTCCGGTTGAATCGTCATGAGGGAAAGGGTCTTTCCGGCTTGCTGATACCCCGCATCCGAGGCCTTCTTGAGCCAGAAACGTGCTTTTTCCAAGGAAGGCTCGACGCCAGTGCCGAAGGCGTAAGACTGCGACAGCAGATACATCGCCTCCGCGTCTCCCCCCTTAGCCGAGCGATCGAGCCAGTCGACGGCCTCGCTCGCGGCCGCGGCAGACTTCACCGGGCCGTTCTGGATAAGCTTGGCCAGTTCGCGCATGGCGACCGGCTGGCCCGCCTCGGCCGAGCGTGTGTAGAGATCCTTGATGTCGACCTGCGCAGTGACCGCATTGCGAATGGCGGGCTTCAGCTTGTCCAGCGTTTCCAGTTCGCCCGGAATTTCCTCCAGTGGAGAAATCTTCAGCAGCTCGACGAAAAGATTGCCGGCAGTCTGTGGCGCATAGGCTGCGCTCTGGTCGTTGCCGTAGTATTTGACCAGCCGGAAATAGGCCGAGGTTTCCTTCTGCTTACGGGCTTCCTGGTACATTTCGAGCGCGGTCTGCACGGCCTGCGGCGTGTTCATTGCCTGGTAGGCATCGCCGATCTTGACCTTCCTCCAGGAATCGTCGCCGGCGAGATAGCGGGCAATTGTCAGCCAGCGGTCGGCATCTTCGGCCTTGTTGTTGCGGACGGCGAATTCGGCGAGCGCCATCGTATCGTCGTAATCGCATCCCTGGGAGCCGACCGCGCGCCGGTAGTACATGTCGCGTGTCTGCGCATCGTCCGCCGAACTGGCGAGAATGAGCTGGGCGTACATGTCGCCATAGCGCGCCATGGCCTGCTGGTATTTGGAGACCGTATCGGTCTGGCCGCCGGCCAGCGCCTGTTCGACCTGCTCCAGCAGCTCAACCGCTCGGCCGATGCCGGCCTGCGCAAGCGGCTGGAGGATCACCTGCGCCTGCTGCAGACTGTTGCGGTCGGTGATGTAGTTTTCAATCAGGAAGCGGGCGAAGTTCAGACCGGCATCCTTGTTGCCGGCGCCAGATGCGGCGTCGATGCTCTTTCGTGCCTCCGGGATATTGCCCTTCAGGAGCTTCTGCTTGAAATCGAGCAGCGCCACCGCCGCATCCACGCCAACCTGATTGGCGCCGTACTTCTTCCAGAAGGCGAGAACCTCCTGCGTACGGCCGGTGTCCTGGAGATAGCGCTGGTAGACGGCCAGCGCATTCGGACGCCGGTAGAGTGCCTGCGTCTGCATGGATGCCACCAGCAACGGGTCGTTCTTCTTCGAGATTTCATCGACCTGGTCCGGATCGATCTCGAGTGTCTTGTTACCCGCGGCATCCTCGACGCCGCTCCAGTAGGATGCGGTCTTCACGTCCGGTCCCTTCGGCGAGACGCAGAGAAAGAGCCGGTGCAGATCGGCGATTGCATCGATCTTGCCATCGCCCTCGACCGCGGCGGTCAGCAGGGTCGAGGCCCTGGAGACACCATCAGCGTCGGGCGACTGCCGCAGGATCAGATCGGCAAGGTCGAGCTTGGCATCAGCATCGCCGAGTTCGACGGCCTTTTCGAGAAGTTCGCGCACTTCCGGCGGTTCCTCCCAAATGCCCGTCCTGGCGACAATCAGTCGTGCAAGTCTCGTAAAGGCCCATGGCGGCGGCTGGTCGCGCTTGACCAGCTTGCGAAGCGCCTTCTCATAGGCCTCCCGATCAGCCGGCGAGCGGTCCTTCGTCTCCTCCAGAAGCTGGGCCTCGCGCACGAGCGCCGCCTGGTTTCCGGCAGCAACGGCCATGTCGTAGAACTTGAATGCCTTCTTTCGGTCCTTTTCGATCAGCGAGCCTTCGGCATAGGTGCGGCCCATTTCCAGCATGGCCGACATGTTGCCGCCCTCGGCCGCCTGCTTCATGTATTTGATGAGGACATTGTTGTCCTTGTCGATCTCGTCGCTTTCGAGATTAAACTCCGCCACTTTCCAGGCGGAATAGCTGTCGCCGAGATCGGCCGCGAACCGGTACCAGGCCGCGCTGGCGGTGATGTCCTTCGTCACCAGTTCGCCCTTGGAGAACTCGCGGGCGATGCGGCCGACGCGGTCGCAGATGCCGGCGTTGAGGACGCCGACGAGCGAGCCGAAGGCCATGTTGACGGCGATTTCGGGTTCGATGTCCCAGTCTTCGACCTTCTCGCCGTTGCGGGCGAGGGTCGCGAGATCGAGCATGGCGTCGGCATTCCCGCCATAGGCGGCCTCGACCTTCAGCTTCAGGCCGGCGGCACGGTCGGCTTCGATACCCCGTCCCGCCAGCACGAAGTCGGCAAGCGTATTCAGAGAGCCCGGAGAGAAGTCGGACCTGTCGAGAAGGGTTGCGATCAGCCGCTGGCTTCGGACCTTGTCGGCCTCGCCGAGCGCCAGCATCAGGCGCACGGTGTCGAACTTCTGGTCGGTGTCCGTGTAGCCGGGATCGACCGTCGGCAGGAGGGCTATGATGCGGGTGATGATCTTCTGGTACTTCTCCGCATCGAGATCGCGCAGCCGGCCCATGTCGCGCTGGATCGCATAGGAATCCTTCTTCGGCAGCGCCTTCTGGTCCCAGGCCTGCCATTGCGCGACGATCTGGTCGTCACGCAGGCGCGGGGCGCAGACGTTGTCCGGCAGGCCCTTGACCTCCGGCGGCATGAAGCGGACGGTGATCGGGTCCGATAGCGCCGGAGTTCCGGCGGCCAACGACATGACGCCTGCAATCAGCGAAAGCTTTCGAACGTGCGTTTTGATCATGGTAACCTCCGGAAATCCTGTTGATGTCAGCGGGCAATGGTGCTCGGAACCGCAATGGCGGACAGCTTGTCGCCAGAGCCGGTCAGAACCACGGTGATGCCCGAGCCGCGCTTGAATTCGACCGTGTGCAGATCCGCAACGTCCTTGCCGGACGCCTTCACGACGAGATCGAGCTTGAGCGGCGCGCGCAGCGCTACGGTCTTCGACCCGCCCATCTCGACTTTCGAGATCGCCTCGGACTTGGCCTGCGGCACGAAGACGGCAGCGTCCGCCGCATCCGAAAGGTTGTAGAGCGTCAGGCTGGCCTTGGCGGGGTTCTTGGACATGTCGTCCACCACCGTCTTGGTGCCGTCCTGCGTCAGGATGGCGGTGTAGAACTTGCCGGCTCCGGCCTCGACCTTGGCGTTGGTCAGGCTGGAGGAGACGCTGATATCGCCGGGGTCGACGGCCACGTAGGGCGACACGCCGTCGGTCAAGCCGGAGAACGAGCTGCCCTTCACGGATGCGATGGACGAGCCCGGCGAAATGACCCGCACGAAGGCGGAGTTCGGATCGATCGGCTTGGCATAGAGGCCTGCATCCTGCGCGGATGCGGTGCCGACGAGCGCGGTGAACGAGAAAATGGCGGATGCGCCGAGTGCAAGAATGGTCTTCATGATTGCTCTCCAAGGTTGGTCTTGCAGATATGAAGGGTCGTGTCGGACCCAGCATTGGTGTCAAAGGTGAGATCGAGGCCGTTGAGCGCGCCTTTCGGCATGCCGGCCGTCGAGGCGAAATAGCGGCCGGTCGCACGCAGACGATCGTCACGGCTGATTGTCCGGGTGCGGACTTCGCCATCCGATCCGGTGAAGGCAAAGGTCGCCTTGCGGTTTCCTCCGTCGCCGGCATCGGCGAGCAGAACATCACCCGGCGCGAAGGAAATCTTGGACAGGTCGGCGTGGAAGCTGTTGACTTCGCCCGGGGTCAGCGGGATCGCCTGGTCGCATTCGCCGCGCGAGGCGGCGATGATCTCGAACCACGGGCCATCGCCGTACTGGCCGAGATTGTTGTAGATCGGGTTCTCCCAGATCAGGAACCGCGGCCGCTGCTCCTGAAATTCGCGCGAGGTGATGTAGGACAGGATCGAACCGAACTGGTTGCCGCCCGAGATCGAGTAGTTTTCGACCGGCAGGCCGCTCCAGTACTGCAGCAGGCCGGCGAAGTTGCTGATCGTCTTGTCGGAATAACTGGTGCCGATCAGCGCGATGCTGCCCGTATCCTCGTTGCCGAAGATGTCGAGGCCGCTGCCGGCATCTCCACCGGCTGCCGCGTCGTCATCGCGGGATACTACGTAAGTATGCGCTTTCACTTTCGGCACGCTGTCGAGGCAATGCTGCTGCAGGAGCTTGCGCATGCTGGAGAACTCGCTGGAGACCGGGCCATCATCACGCTTGAACTTCACCGGCGTAACGTCGGCATATTCCGGCAGCGACTTGATCTTCTCGCCGACCGCCTCGGCAGCGGCATTGGCGCCCTGTGCCGTCCAGTGGAAGTCGGACTTGAAGAAGGCGAGTTCGCCGAACTGGTTTTCCGGCTTCTCGCGCATCGGCTCGGCGATATCGACCGTCGTCACGCCCTTCTTGTTCAACCGCTCGACGATGTCATCGTAGACGGCCTTGGCGATCGACGGATCGAAACCATAGAGCTGCGCCCGGTCAGGGGCGTATTGCGGCAGCACCTGCGACTTGGTGGGCACCGGCACGTAGATCAATGTCGTTCCTTTCGCCTCCAGCGCCTTGGCCATCTCCGCCATCCGGTCGGTGACCTCCGTCGTGAAGGCGTGCTGCAGGCGCATGTCGGCGAGGATGCGGTAGAACATGCCGTCCTTGCCTTCGATCATCTGCAACTCGGAAATGTCTTCGAGATTGCTGCAGCCGAAGGCCGAGCGGTCGTCGCCTTCTGCGGAGAACGCGTGGCCCGCGGCAAGGAGTGCGAAAGCCGAAGCCGCCGCTGCAAGGATGGACTGTCTCTTGAAACTGGTCATGGCTACACCTTGTTGTCTTGATCGTCGTTGGGCTTTTCGTCGGACAAGGTCTGGATCAGATTGAATGCGGCAGCGCGGATGCCGATATTGCCGCCCTCCTGCGCAATCGTCAGATATCTGATCGCCTCCTGCCGGGCCTCCGCATCATGGCTGCCGTCGCCCGACAGCAGCAGAACAGCCAGCTGGTAGGCAGCAGCGGCATCGGACTTGCCGGCCCGAGCCTCGAGAAGCTCGGTCGCTTCTTTCGGCTTCGATCCGAAGGGCTGCCCGAGGCGGTAGAAGCGAACGAGCGATTCCAGCGCCTTGTCGTTGCCATCAGTCGCCTGGCGCAGCAGCGCCTTTTCGGCCTGACGGAGATGCGCGGGGTCCATGGTTGCATCCTTCTGGGCCAGGATCTGGACCATTGGGGAAACCGCATAGTCACGGTCGTACATCGCGGCGAAGGCGAAGTAGTGCAGCGCATGGCTGAGGAGTTCCGGCTTTCCCCTCGCCATGATCACCTTGCCGAGGCTGTAGGAGCCCAGGCTGTCGCCGGCATCGGCCAGGGCCTGCAGGTCGGAATAGGGTACCTTCTTGCGGGCGATGACCTTCTTGCGCACCGCTTCGAGGCGCGGAGAAAGAGCCGGCCTGCCGGGGGCTGTCTTTACCGTGTGGGTCTTCTGACGGGCTTTGGCCTTCGGCTTGTTGACGCTGTCCTTGTCGAAGTTCGGATCCATCATGTCCTGCAGCGTATACTTCGCCCACGGTCTTTTCGGGCCCCCGGAAGAGCGTGCAAGGGCCGAGCCATCCATCAGCATCGTCGTGCCGAACAGCGCGGTCAGCACGAGAGCTGCGCGGCGCATCATCTTGCGGTCAGGCATTCTTGCCTCCCTTGGTGGGGTCGGGGGCACTTGCGGACTTCGGTTCGTCGGTACGCTTCCAGAGAATGTCCTGGCTGAGATAGCGGACAGGGAACTCCCAGATGACCAGCTGCGGCGGCGTCGACTTGAACGTGTCGCTCTTCAGGAAATCGAGCATCGGCACGCCCGGCCCCATGCCTTCCTTCGCCAGATTTAGGACATCGGTCGACATCGACATTTCGAGGAAGTCCTGGAAGCTCCAGTTTTCATTGGCGCTGTAGCTGGTCCCGACCAGGACCACCGGCACGCCTTCGTCGTCACTACCGAAGATGTCCGTTGCCGCATCCTCCTTCTGCAGTTCGGCACGGAAGAGCGGCACCTTTTCCTGCTTCAGGCCGGCCGTCGCGGCATAGTCCGGCGAGGTGATGAACTTGGTGAGATCGCCCCAGAACTCGACCGGTTTCTCGCTCTTGCCCTTGACCTCTTCCTTCACGAAGTCGAGGCCGGCGCCATTGACGGCGTTGCCGATCGCGCCCGCCACGACCTGCGCGCCCTCGGGCGTCCAGTGGGTGTCGCTCTGCAGGAAGACGCCGCCTCTTTCCTTGTCCGCGATCAGCGCCTCGCGGCTGTCGACGGTTGTCATGCCGGCGGCCTTCAGGGATGTATTGAAATCAGCGTAGGCCTGGCGAATGGCATCGCCGGACATGATCGAGCCGAGGTGTTCCGCGTAGACATCGGCCTTGGCCGGAATGGGTACGACCACCAGCTGGCTTCCCGCGGCGCGAAGCTCGTCACGCACCTCGGCGATACGGGCGACCGCATCCTTGATGTCGGCGTCGGAGATCGGCCGGAATTCCTCCTCGGTGAAAAGCCAGCCGTCCTTGCCGACGACGACGCCGTCGCGACCGGCGCCGAGAAGCGCGTAGCGCGCTGCGCCAACGACGCCGATCGCGACCTCGCGATGCGGAAGCGAGGTCTTGTAGAGGTGATCCATGTCCTTGGTCGCGTCGCCGTCGACGAAGTAGGAAACGGACAGAGGCTTGGAGCTTTCCTCCTTCGGCGGCGTCATCAGGAGATCGGCGTTGGCATAGATCGCGTAGCCGAAGAAGACTGCCGGAAGCAGGGCGTTCACATAGGTTTTGGAAATCTTGACCATGGTCGCCTCGCGTCAGAACTGGAAGTAAAGGAAGGGGGAGAAGCTCTGCTCGGAGAGCTTGGCGATCGACAGAACCATCAGCGCCGTCATCGTCAGCGAATAGACGAGCGAGGTGTCGAGCACGGCGGTTCCGTCACCGCTGACGGTGAGCTTCTCGAAGGCCGGTTCCTTGAAGTGGCGCTCGGTCGCCGCCACCATGAAGGCCAGCCCCAGGAACACGATGTGCTCGGCACTGATGTTGGCAAGGAAGTCGAGCCGCGGCATGAAGCCGTTGAGGCCGAGCATGCCCTGATACATGGTGATCGCATCACCGACGCTGGTCGCGCGGAACATCACCCATCCGATCATCACGATCAGTAGTGTCAGCGGCAGGGCGAAGGCGTAGTTGCGGGCAACCTTGCTCCAGCCGGTGGCGCGCTCGGCCGCGAGCCATGACCCGTGCCATCCGCCCCAGAGCACGAAGGTCCAGTTGGCGCCGTGCCAGAGGCCGCCGAGCAGCATGACCACGATCAGGTTGACATAGGTGCGCAGCTTGCCTTTGCGGTTGCCGCCGAGCGGAATGTAGAGGTAGTCGCGCAGCCAGGTGGAGAGGCTGATGTGCCAGCGCTGCCAGAACTCGGTGATCGAGGTGCTGACATAGGGCGTGTCGAAGTTCTTCATGAACTTGAAGCCCATCATCAGGCCAAGGCCGATCGCCATGTCCGAATAGCCGGAGAAGTCGAAATAGAGCTGCAGCGTGTAGGCGGCTGCACCCAGCCAGGCTTCGGTCATGGTGACGCCGGGCACGCCGAAGGTATGATCGGCGATGGGCGCGATCGCGTCGGCGAGAAGCACCTTCTTCGACAGGCCGATCGTGAAGACGTACATGCCGGAGCAGAACATCGCCAGACTGTGCGTGCGGGACTCGAACTGGTCGGCAAGGTCGCGGAAGCGCAGGATGGGGCCGGCGATCAATTGCGGGAACAGCGCGATGAAGGCCGCGAAGTCGACGAAATTGCGGGTCGCAGGCGTGTCCTTGCGATAGACGTCGATGACATAGCCGACGGCCTGGAAGATGTAGAAGGAAATGCCGATCGGCAGGATCAGCCGCCAGTGAACGCCTAGGCCGTCCGGGGTGGTGCCGAGCAGCTCGGCGAAGCTGTCGATGAAGAAATTGAGATACTTGAAGATGCCGAGAACAGACAGGCAGCCGACCACGCCGAGGATCAGCGGGATCTTCTGGCGCGCCTGCCCTTCCCATTTCTCGATCATCAGGCCGCAGGCATAGGCCCAGGCGGTGACGGCCACGAACAGGACGAGAAAGTCCGCCCGCCACCAGGCGTAGAAGGCATAGGAGCCGATGAGGATCGTCCAGGACTTGAAGCGGTCCGGCGTCAGGTAATAGACGACCAGGAACAGCGGCAGGAAAAGGAACAGGAATGTTTCGGAGGAAAAGACCATTAGCTTCTGTCTCCCAGATCGCAGGTTTCCAGGCCGTAGGGTGAAATGCCCGACACATCCATCTGGCTCGGCAGCGGGTTGCCGGTCAGCGTCATGTCCGCGCCTTGCAGGCCGGTGTCGGCCTTCAGGAGGGCAGGAACGAAGCGCGCCAGTTCGCCATCGAACAGGATCGGCATCTGGGCGCTGAAGTCGTTGCCGGTAAGCGCGACGGAGCGCACGGCGGCGCCGAACAGGCCGGACTTGTTGCCGTCGAAGACGTTGTCGCTGATCGACAGGTCGCCGGACATCGGTTGCTGGACGACCGAGACCGCCATGCCGTCGTTGCCGACGAGATCGTTGCCGGAGATGGTCACGGAAGAGGTCTGCCTCAGCTTGATGCCGGACTGGCCGTTGCGGAACACGGTGTTGCCCGCAAGATCTGCGCAGACGGACCGAACGAGGCCCACGCCGCCCTGGCGGTTTCCGGCCAGCAGATTGTCCGAAATGGTAAGCTTTCGCGTACCATTGGCTGCGAATACGCCGCTGCCGCCGTTGTCGATCACGACATTGCTCGTAATCTTGGCATCCGACGTGCCGCCCTTGAGGCTGATGCCATGCGACTTGAGGGTTCCGGAGATCAGATTGTCCGCGATGCGGGCGTGGTCGACGCGGTTGAGTTCGATCGCCGGTCCGCTCATTGCCCGGAAGGTATTGCCGCGCAGAACGAGGTTCTTGGCGTTGCGGAACGTCAGCGTGCCGGCATTGTCGAAGACACTTCCGACCACATAGGAGCGGATCTTCGACGGAAAGATCGCCCCGCCAATCAGCGATACGCCCTCCATGGCCGAATAGCCGTCAAAGCCGAGGTTGGAGAAATGCGTGCCGCTGACCTGCATGCCGCCGGTGAGCGCCGTGGTGATGAAGGGGCGGTACTTTTCCTGCCGCGCATTGCCATTGCCGAGACCGGTCACGGTCGCGCCGTCGGCGCGCAGCAGGCCGGCATTGAACAGGAAGACGCCATTGGCATCGTCCAGCCGCAGATCGTCGCCGGGTTCGAGGACGAGTTCGGCGTCGGACCAGACGATGATCGGCCAGTGAGCGACGAACCCTCCGTCTTCGGCGACGATGGCTTGCGGATCGACCTTTGCCGCCGCCGCCGCGAGTTCCTTCAAGGTCATGCGTCCGCCACGGACGAAAAGTGTCGGCGCTTCGCGGGAGGGGAGCGCCTGGCGCAGCTGCAGGTGATAGTTCGCACCCATCTGCATGCGAAGCTGGGCGAGAACGAAATCGACCTTCACGCTGTCGACCTCTCCCGCGCCGGTAGCTGCGCCGAGCGTGAGGATCGACGCCGTCTTCTTGCCCTGCAGGACGCCGAGCATGGCCGGCGTCATGGCGTAGGGTCCCTTGGCCATGTTGCCCACCTCGGCCGCCGGCGGCTCGCCGAGCTGCGCGACCGCCGCGATGTTGGCGACCTGCCGCGACAGATCCTCCGTGTGACGGCGGTCGTTGGGACCGGCGGCATGGGAGGCCGTGGCGAGCAGGGCGCCGATCAGCGCGAGAACCGTGGGGCGGGCAATCATACCAGTTCCCCCCTACTCGCCGGCCATCTGTAGCGAAGCCGCTTGCGCCGCGACCGTTTCGACGACGACGCTGCAGCAGACTTCGACGATCTGCATTGGCTCTTCCGGGCTGCAATAGATGACGCCGCTGGCGCCCATCGGAATTTCCAGCGTCTCGCCGGTCGAAAGCGGCTTGGTGCCGGCATCGCCCTTGAAGACGCCGCGGCCTTCGGCGATCGTCAGCATGCGGTGGGATTGCGGATCTTCCGAGAAGGTGATGGCGGTGCCGGGACGCAGTGTCATCACACGCAATTCGTAGCCGGGGCCTTCCTGGATGCGGCGCACCTCGCCCCAGGTCATCTGGTTGCGGGCATGCTGCATGAGCTCGCGCCGCTTGATCGACTCCAGCTGCTTGACGACCTGTTTGACCTGCTGGGCCTTGTCATGGGACGTGACCAGCAGCGCGTCGTCCGTATCGACGACGACCACATTGTCCATGCCAACGACGGCGATCAGTTTGCCGGAGGCGCGGATATAGGAATTGCGGGAGTCGATGCAGACCACATCGCCGCTGATGACATTGCCGTCCTCGTTCTTGTCGGCGATCTGGTGGAGAGCGCTCCAGGCACCGACATCGTTCCAGCGGACGGCAAGCGGCGCGACCACGGTCAGCGGCGACTGTTCGAAGATGATCGACTCCGTCGGCTGGTTGGAAGCCGCGGAGAAGGATTCCGCATCGAGGAAGATGGCGTGATCCGTCTCTTCGGCAAGCGCCAGGGAGGCGCGCACGGCGGCGAGCGTCGCGGGATCGAGGCGCTGGAACTCGGAAATCAGCACATCGGCGCGGAACAGGCTGATGCCCGAAGACCAGTAGGCGTTTCCGGACGCAATCAGGCGGCTCGCCACTTCGAATGGCGGCTTCTCGACGAAGCTTGCCACGCTGCGGGCGCCCGGCACGTCATCGAGCAGGCCGCCGTCGACGATGTAGCCGTATCCGGTTTCGGGATATTCCGGCTGCACGCCGAAGAGAACGATGCGACCGCTCTGGGCCGCGGGGCGCATGGCCAGCACGCAGGCGGCGAGGTCGCCGCGGACGATATGGTCGGACGGCAGGACGCAGATCAGCGCGTCGGGCTGGGTTTCGGCCAATGTCAGGGCCGTGGCGAGAACCGCCGGGCCGGTGTTGCGGGACAGAGGCTCGGCAATGATCCGGGCCGGGCAATTCAGCTCATGCAGCTGCTGAAGCACGGTTCCGACATGCGCACTGCTGACGGCGACGATCGGATCGCTGAAGCCGTCCTGTCGCTGGCGCTCGATCGTGGCATGGAAAAAGGTGCGGCCAGTGGTGCCTTCGATCCGCTGGAACTGCTTGGGATGCTCTGTCCGAGACAAGGGCCACAGTCGCGTGCCGACACCGCCGCAAAGGATCAGTGGGTGAATGGTCTGCATCGTCTTCTCCTGTTTATTTGGCTTCGGGTCCGATCCGGCGATGGAGATCCATCGCCCGGGAAATCAGACCTGGCCGGGGATCTGGTTGATGAGCCGGGTGACCCTGTCCTTCAGTTTCATGGCGGTGGCATTGACGACACGGATCGAAACCGGCGTTCCGAGCGCTTCGCCGGCAATCGGACCATCCGGCACGAGGCGAACGTCGACTTCATGCTCGCGGCCCGTGGGGCGGAAGGCGTCCGGGGCGTCGGCCGGCTTGGCGTAGACGACGCGGCCGTCCGAAAAGTGCAGTTCGGCCAGCGAACCGTTGAGCAGCATCTTGGCGAGATCGGGTGACATGGTGGCCTCGACCACCGGTTCGACATTGCCGCTGACCGCTTCGACCACCGGATCGCCGGCGAGGACGGTCGCGCCCTCAGCGATCTTGCCCGGCAGGACCTTGCAGTCGCAGGGCATGGTGACATTCAGCGTGTCGCCGGAATTGGACCGCAGCGAATAGACGACATCGCCCTTGGCGGCCGCCGTGTTGAGGTAGGAGATCTGGCCGCTCGCCACGGCTCGCAGCACTTCGCCATTGCCCGTGACCATTCCGAGCTGCGGCACTTCATGCGAGAAGATGCGGCTGTAGGCGAGATTTGCGACAATCCCGGCCAGCGCCAGGGTCAGCACGGATGTGGCGAGGAAGCGGGCGAACCGGCGCGCGCCGCCACCAATGCCCGAGGCCGCCGCCCCCTTTTTGGCTTCCGGACCGGATGCCTTGTCGCGCAGGCCGATGATCCGGTCGACCGACATGATGTCGCCGGCGATGTAGGAGTTCAGCAGATAACGCAGGGCTGGAAGATGATCGCCCGTCGGCTGGGTGAAATCGAGACGCATTTCGCCGGTTTCGCTCTGGGCCCTGGCGATGCGGGCCTCGACCGGCAAGGTGATGGCGTAACCGCTGAAATCGAAACGCAGGACTGCGAGGCGCTTCTGGCCATCCAGCTCAGGTCCGGACAGGCCGGCGACATGCGCGTTCACCAGCGAAATGCTGGAGCCGGTATATTGCCGCCCGTCGATGATGGCGCGGAAGGGAATGCGCACGGACGGGTGTTCGCTGCCATTGTCGAGCGGCATCGGGCCCAGGCCCGGTTCTACGTCGGACTGCACGGACATACTCTTGGGAGCAGTATTTTCAATATCCATTGTCGACTATCCTTTCATATCAGATGAGGCCGCCGATATAGGCGATGCCGAGGACCAGCCAGCCAACGGCCAGCGCATGCATGTGAGTGGAGCCCGCTGCCCGCCAGCGCTGTGCGATGCCCTGCGAGGTGGCGCGTCCCTCGGTCGTCTGGCGGGTCCACTTCTGCCGGTCGAGGCGGAAGAGAACGAAGCTCTTGATGAGGGCGCCGCCGATCTGGCTGAAGTAGAGAAGGAACGGGTAGCTGATGGGAAAGCTGCGGCCGCGCGCGCCGAGGATGATCGTGCAGGCAACGTATCGCGTCAGCATCACCCAGGAGAGGTAGACCGGCAGGATCCAGGCGCTGACGAAAACGGCGGCGAGCAGGACGCTGGCGGGACCGGCAAGCGTCGTCCAGATCGACACCGCCTGGTCGAGGATCGACCACCAGGTGAAGTAGCCGATGCGTGACGGGCCCAGGCTCAGCGCCCGCCCGTTGGTGCGCAGCATGTTGCCGAACCAGCGGATCATCAGCACGCCGGCGGATTCGAAGAAGCCGGGCTTCGGCTGGGTTTCGATCGCCGTCGTCAGCAGGTCCGGCAGGTACAGCATCTTGTAGCCGCGCTTGAGAAGCCAGAACCATGTCGACTTGTCGTCGCCGGTCAGGAACTGAACGCGGCCGAGGCGCCAGTGATCGATGTGATCGTTGCGGACCATCTCGATGAAGCCGGTCTCGGTGGCGAGGCTGGCACGGAAGACGGACATGCGGCCGGTCAGCGTCAGCACGCGTTCGCTGAGCGCCATCGACGACATCATCACGTGACGCTGGGCGAAGCGGAGCTCGAACCAGTCGCGGAAGAACCTGCTGCCCTGGGTTTCGCTTCTCTCGTCCGTTGTCACGGCACCGACGGCCGGGTCGGCGAAGAACGGGATGGACCGGTCGACGACATCGAGGGGAACGCAACTGTCGCCGTCCACGAGAAGGATTACGTCGTCGCGGCCGGGATTGAGAGCGGCAATGGAGCGCAACGACGTGGCGAGCGCATCCCGCTTGCCCGTGCCGGGGATCTTGTCGATCTGCAGGTGGATTGCCGGCTTGCCGGCGCCCTGTTCTTCCATCACCGAGGCCATCACCTGGCGGATCAGCCGGCGGTCGGATTCATCAACGATGGAAGCGATCACCGAGGCTCCGCCCTTCGCGTGGCACGCAGCTTCGAAGACGCTGCGGTACACGCGGGCCGAGATCTCGGAAGGGATCTTGTAGGTGGTCACCAGGAAGAAGGCGTGATTGCGCTTGCCGCGCCGCTGATATTCGGCCTCGGCCGCCGCCCGGCGACGGGGATAGGCCACCTTCTGATAGTACATCGCGCGCACGATGTTCGTCGCTGCCCAGCCATATCGCCAGAGGCCGATCGTTCCGACCGTGATCAGCGCACCCGTGTAATTGTCGAACGGTGAGTTCGGAACGCAAAGCGCAAGCGCGGTGATCGCCAGAAGATAGAGGATGTGGCCGGGCAGTGTCATTGTCGCGCCCCTTACCAGCAGATGCCCTGATAGGTGCCGTGCGAGCGCATCTCCGGACGAATGCGCAGAAGGTCCACCATCGGAACGTTCAGCGAGTGTTCCATCAGGAGCGGCATCGCCTCATCGTAATGATTGCCGACGAGGATGATGTCGGCGCCCTTGATGAGATCGCTGACATCGGCGACCAGGCGGCTCGAGAGATCGTTGACCGCGTCATTGCCACGACCGGCGCCGCTCATGCCCTCGCTGAAGGCCGTCTGCACGAAGGGATCATAGATCTTCAGGTCGTAACCCTTGTCGATCAGCCGTCCGGCGAGCTTGGCGAGCGGGCTTTCGCGCAGATCGTCCGTGCCGGTCTTGAAGCTGATGCCGACCATGCCGATCGACTGGCCGCCAAGTTCTGAGACCATGGTTTCGGCGCGCGCGATCTGCGCCTGGTTGGCCTCCAGCACGGCATCGAGGAGATGTGAGCTGACATGCTTTTCCGAGGCCAGATGGCGCAGGGCGCGCACGTCCTTCGGCAGGCAGGAGCCGCCGAAGGCGAAGCCGGGACGCATGAAGTAAGGCGAAATGTTCACCTTCAGGTCCGAGCAAAGGATCTTCATCACCAGCTGACCATCGACGCCGGACGCTTTGGCGATATTGCCGATCTCGTTTGCAAAGGTGACCTTGACCGCGCGCCAGGAATTGCTGGTGTACTTGATCATTTCCGCCGTCGCGAGACTGACGGAATGGCACTCGCAGGGCAGCTTGGCGTTGATCGCGTGAAGGATTTCATCGGTCGGCTTGTCGAGTGTGCCGAAAACGATCAGGCCCGGGTCGTAGTTGTCGGCAATCGCCGTGCTTTCCCGCAGGAACTCCGGATAGTAACCGACACCGAAGTCGCTTCCGGCCTTCAGTCCCGACGCTGCTTCCAGGGCGGGGACACAAACCGAATCCATGGTGCCGGGAACGATGGTCGAACGGATGACCACCGAATGGAACGCTCCCTTTGCAGCGATGGCCGCGCCGATCATCTCGCAGGCCGACACCACATAGGTCAAACCGACCGATCCGTCCGCAGCGCTCGGCGTTCCGACGCATACGAAGGAAATATCGGTGTCAGCCACCGCTTCGGCCGTGTCGGTGGTTGCCGTCAGCCGACCTTCCGCGACAGCCTTCTCGATCATTTCGCCAAGCCCGCGCTCGACGATGGGAGTCCTGCCGGAATTGATGGCCTTGACCTTCTCGGGATCGACATCGCAGGCCACGACCTGATGGCCGTCATTGGCCAGGCATGCCGCCGACACCGCACCAACATAACCGATTCCGAACACGCTAATTCTGGCCATCGCCTTCACCTCTCAGCTGCTGCGGACGCTATCGAGGCACCGCGCATCTTGGTTAACAGAACTTTAGTCTGCCCTTAGATAAGCGCTTCAAATCCAATCGATGGAAGTCAGGAATAGCTTGACAGCTGTAAGGAAAACCCGAAATTTTTTGACGAAAATTAGGCATAAAAATCAATCATTTAGCCTAATTATTGTGCAACGCAAAAAGCCGCTGGCGGTCAATGACCGGCAGCGGTGTCACTATGTACTGGAATGCTCTTGATTAACTCAGCCAGCCGTTCCTGATGGCGTATTGGACAATTTCGGAGCGGCTCGACAACGAGAGCTTCTTGACCGCCCTCGACTTGTAGGTTTCGACCGTCTTCTGGCTGAGGCTGATGTCGGCGGCGATTTCCTTGGTGGCGAGGCCCATGGCCACGTAACGCAGGACCGCTTCTTCCCGGTCGGTCAGCGGGCCGCGTGGCGCACTCGCCGACACAGCCCCTGTCAGGCCGGTGCTCTCGGCACGATAGGTGATCGGCTCCACCATTTCTTCGGGCGGCTCGAGAACTCCGCCATGGCCGAGAACATTTATGGCCTTGAGGATTTTCTGGACCGATGCTGTCTTGGGGACGACCCCTGCATAGCCGAGATTCATATAGTGACGCGACGAATGCGGATCCGTCACCGCGCAATAGGCAAGGGCCCGTGTCTGCCTGCTGGCTTCACTGACGGCGACAAGCCCGGCCGGAACGGACCTTTCGAGAAACTCAGGGTCTGTCACAAGCACGTCGGGACGCAACCTGCTCACCTGAATCGACACGTCGTCGATAGCGTCAAATGGCCTTACGGCCCTTAAATTCTTGGTTGAATTGAGGAGTGCGGCCAACCCGTCCGCCAAGACCGGGTTTTCGTCCAAAATCAACACGCGAATGAATTCGGAATTATCCATATCTTTCCCTCTCACGCAGGTAATTCGGGGTTTGGCGCGTTAGGCGCGCGCTTCAACCACAAGAGACCTTCCCCAAAGGGTTCAATGCTCAGTTCAAAATGTCTGTTGGTATGCCTTTCCAAGTATGCTTGATTATACAGACCAGGTCGCCTAGACCCGGCGCCATGAAACTGGCTCGCAGAATATTGCGGTGCAATATGTCAAGTGTAAGGCAGTTTGAACTGCCGCCCGGGCGGAACGAGGACTTGGCATACCTCACACCCATCAGGCCGCGCATAAGAATGATGCTGCAACCGGACACGAATTCGGCATTATACAAATGAATGAATGTGCTTAGTGCAATTGCAGGCGCGCACGACTCGCGGGCCAAAAATTTGTCGTACGAGTCAGCTTTAGACCGCCGGAATGCGACGCATGCGCGAATTTTCGTGCCGGCGAGCACGAATAGGTTAGGCAGACCGGCAAATTTGGCGCGCCGATCACAATTCGGATGTGTCGGTTTCCTTCCGCGTCGTGCCGCCGATCAGCACATCAGCGACAGTATCTCGAACAGCATCTGCGCGCCGGCATGGGCGGTGTTGGTGGTGGCGTCATATTGCGGCGCGACCTCGACGACGTCACCGCCGACAATGTTCAGCCCGGCCAATCCCCGCAGCAGCGCCTGTGCTTCGCGCGTCGAGAGGCCGCCGATTTCCGGCGTTCCGGTGCCAGGTGCGAAGGCCGGATCGAGGCTGTCGACGTCGAAGGACACATAGACCGGCCTGTCGCCGACCAGATCCCGCGCCCGGGCGATAACCGAATCGAGGCCGATCGCGTTCAACTCTTCCGCGTGGATGACGGTCATGCCGGAATCATAAGAGAACTCCCACAGCATCTCGGAAGAGCCGCGAATGCCGATCTGGATCGTATGGCGCGGATCGAGTGCGCCTTCGAGCACCGCATGGCGGAAGGGGCCACCATGGTGGAAGCGGCATTCCTCGTAAGGTCCGCCGGTATCGCAATGGGCGTCGATATGGATCATGGCGACCGGCCCATGCTTCTTGGCAACCGCACGCAGGATCGGCAGCGAGATCGAATGATCACCACCGACCGAAAGCGGCCTTGCACCGCCAGCGATGATCGCGTCGATCGCCTTTTCGATATCTTCGTGGCAACCGATCAGATCGTAGCGGCTACGGAAACTGACGTCGCCGACATCGGCGACCTTGAGTTCGAAGGTCGGGGCGACTTTCAGCACGTGATTATAGGGTCCGATCCGCTCGATCGCCCGCAGGGCCCGCGGCCCGAAACGGCAACCGTTGCGGTTGGAAATCGCCAGATCCATCGGCATGCCGATGATCGCCACATCGAGACCGGAGAAATCCGGATTGGCCCAGTCGATCGGCCGATAGGGCGCATCGAGGAAGGTGGGCAGGCCGGTATAGGGAGCGGCGCGCTTTCCGGTCTTGTCGATCACCTTGCCGACGATCTTGCTGAAATGCTCGTCGTGGACGGCCTTCTCGTTGTCGCCGGTATAGCGGGCTTTCAGGTATTCGAGATGATCGTCGGACATGGTCTTCCCCTTTGCGGCACAGTCGACGAACTTATCGCGAGCGGCGGGGGAAAAGGCAACCGGTTTGCCGGAGGATCATGCCCGTTTGCGGCTCAGGTGCCGCAGAACGTGCGCGCGACCTCTTCGTCCGGCATCGGCGGTTCGGCGTAGCGGGCAAACGCCGGCTGATCCTCGTAGGGATTGGCAAGCACGCGCATCAGCGCCTCGAACAGGGAGAAATCCCCCTCCTCCCGTGCCGCGACAATCGCCTGCTCGATGCGGTGATTGCGGGGAATGAAGGCGGGATTGGCGCGGCGCATCGCTGCGGCGCGGTCTTCCGGTGCAATCCCGTCGCCATCGACATGGGCCCGCCACTCGGCAAGCCATGCCAGCGCAGCCTCGCGATCGATGAACTCGGCAGCAAAGTCGGCATCCGCCGTCGAAGACAGGGCGCTGGCGGTGAGCGCCCGAAAGCTGCGGGTGAAATCGGCGCGTCCGTCTTCCATCAGCTTCAGGAGCTTCTGCGCCAGATCGAAATCGCCTTCGCCCGGCGTCGCAATGCCGATCTTGGCGCGCAACACCTCCAACCATCGGTCGTTGAAACTATTGCCGAACGCCTTGATGGCTTCGTTGGCGCGCTCGACGGCCTTGTCCATGTCCGTGTCGAGCAGCGGCAGGACGGCTTCGGCGAAGCGCACCAAGTTCCATTGGCCGATGGTCGGCTGGTTGGCGTATGCGTAGCGGCCGTGGGCGTCGATCGACGAGAACACCTTGTTGAAGCTGAACGCATCCATGAAGGCGCAGGGACCGAAATCGATGGTCTCGCCGGAGACCGCCATGTTGTCGGTGTTCATGACGCCGTGAATGAAGCCGACGCGCATCCATTCGGCGATCAGCGACGCCTGGCGTCGGCAGACCGCTTCGATCAGCAGAGCGTAGCGGTCTTCCTCACCGTCCAGCTCCGGATAGTGGCGGGCGATCACATGGTCCGCCAAGAGGCGCAGGGCCTCCTCATCCTGGCGGGCGGCGAAATACTGGAAGGTGCCGACACGGACATGGCTGGCGGCGACGCGGGTGAAGACGGCGCCTGGAAGCTTCGTTTCGCGGTAGACTGTATCGCCGGTGGTGACAGCCGCCAGCGCGCGGGTGGTCGGAATGCCGAGCGCATGCATGGCTTCCGACACGATATACTCCCGCATCACCGGACCAAGCGCGGCGCGGCCGTCGCCATTGCGTGACCAAGCCGTCGGACCGGCGCCCTTCAACTGGATATCGCGGCGATGGCCTTCACGGTCGACGACCTCGCCCAGAAGCAGCGCGCGTCCGTCGCCAAGCCGGGGCACGAAGTGGCCGAACTGGTGGCCGGCATAGACCTGCGCCACCATCGCGGCACCGGGCAGCGGTTCGTTGCCGGAGAAGATCTCCGCGCCGTCCCGTTCCAGAAGGGCGACATCGAGACCCAATTCGCCGGCAAGCGCATGGTTGAAGGCAAACAGCCGCGGCTCGCTGGCATGAGCCGGACGGGCGTCGGCATAAAAGCGCGCCGGCAGCAGCGTATAGGAATTGTCAAATCGGATCGGCGGGGACGCGTCCATTGGTCTTGCCCTTCTCTTCAAGCCCCAAAGATGGGGCAGGAAAGGCTCAATTCCAAGCCTGTCTTTCGGGATTGAGCCGGCATAAAGCAGGATCAGTCGCCGCCGGCCGGTACCCGCGTCGGCAATGGCTGGGTCTTGCGCGGCGGCGCCACCGAATTGCGGATCACCAGATCCGGCATCAGCAGGATTTCCTCTTCCGGCGGCTTGGCGCCCGACAGCATGTTCAGGAGCAGCGCCATCGCCTGTTTGCCGATCGCAGTGCGCGGCTGGCGGATGGTGGTGAGCGGCGGCGACATGAAGCCGGCCTGCGGCACGTCGTCAAAGCCCGTGACGGAGAAGTCCCGCGGCATGTCGTAGCCGCGGGCGGTGAGGCCGAGCATGACGCCGACCGCCGTCTGGTCGTTGACGCACATGAAGGCGGTCGGCAGCGTGTTGCGCATGAACAGCTGCTCGAGCGCGAGCCGGCCACTCTCGATCGTGCCGTCGCCCTCGATCACCATGCGCTGATCGACCGGAATGCCGGCGGCCTCCATGCCTTCGTCATAACCCTGCCGGCGCCGGCTGTAGGAGAGCCGCGTGCGGGAATCACCGATGAAGGCGATCCTGCGATGTCCCTCGGCGAGAAGCAGATCGGCGACCTTGCGGGCGCCGACGACGTCGTCGACGCCGACATAGGGAATGCCGCCATTATAGACCGGCTCGAACACGCCGACCGTCGGCGGCAGCCGCGCCGTCATCGCCTGATGGCCAAACGGAAGGACACCGGTAAACAGGATGAGGCCGGTCGCCTGGTTCGAGTTGAGGAATTTCAGATATTCGACGCCGCGCTGCGGATCGTTCTGCGTGTGGCCGATCAGGATGCCGTAGCCATGCGAGCGCGCCTCGTTTTCAAGACCGACGAGAATATTGGAAAAATTCGGGTCGCCGATATCCGGCGCGACGACGAGAATGATGTTGGAGCGTCCGAGCCGCAGGCTGCGGGCCATGGCGTTGGCCGTGTAGCCGGTGACGGCAATCGCGTGGTTGACCTTGTGAAGCGTCGAATTGGCGACCTTCTCGGGCGTGTGGATCGCGCGCGACACCGTGGCGATGGAAACCTCCGCGATTCGGGCGACGTCTTCGATGGTTGCGGAGGGGGAATTCGACACGCCGGCCTGCCTCGGGTCTGATTTTCGACGCGACACTACATCGGGCGGCGCAAAGGTCAAATCCCGCGCCTCACATTTTCGACATTAGACCTTAATGTAAACCTTTACACGGCCTATGTAAAGGTTTACATATGCCCTTGCGGATGGGAGCCGCGGGAGGAATCAATGCGTTTCGAGACTGCCGAGGCGGGCGAGATCGTTCTCGCCGCGCGACGAATCTCCAAATCATTCAGTGGCGTACAGGTGCTTTTCAGCGTCAATTTCGAGCTGAAGGCAGGCGAGATCCATGCGCTGGTCGGGGAAAACGGCGCCGGCAAGTCGACCTTCGTGAAGATCATGTCCGGCTTCGAACAGCCGACAGCGGGAGAGATCCTGCTCGACGGAAAGCCTGTCACCCTGCCCGCGAACGGCGCCGCCGAAGCGCTCGGCATCGTCATCATCCACCAGGAATTCAATCTCGCCGAACATCTGACGGTCACCGAAAGCCTGTTTCTGGGCCGCGAACTGACACGCTTCGGCGTCCTCGACCGGAAGCGCATGCGGGCAGAAGCCCGGCGCGTGCTGGACATGCTCGGCTCGCACATCGACGAGAACGCGCTGATCAGCTCCCTGCCGGTCGCCGACAAGCAGATGGTGGAAATCGCCAAGGCGATCAGCAAGGACGCCCGCGTCGTGTTCATGGACGAACCGACGGCGGTCCTTTCCCAGGAAGAGACCAAGGTTCTCTTCGAACAGGTGCGCAAGCTCAGGGCGAGCGGCACCAGCTTCGTTTTCGTGTCGCACAAGCTGGACGAAGTGCTGGAGCTGACGGACCGGGTCACGGTCCTGCGTGACGGCCAATGGGTGAAGACGGCGCCGACCGAACTTCTCGACGGTGAATCCATCGCCCAGCTGATGGTCGGCCGCGAGCTTTCCAGCCTTTACCCGACGAAGCGCGAACCGGATGTCGACGAGACGATGGCGGTCAGTGTCAAGAACCTGACGACCGGCTTCGTGCGCGACGCGAGCTTCGAGGTACGCAAGGGCGAGATCATCGGTTTCTCCGGACTGATCGGCTCCGGCCGCACGGAACTGATGGAGGCCGTGGCCGGCCTGCGCCCGCGGCTCGAGGGCGAAGTCGTCATCCAGGGCGAAACCATCGCTTCCGGCGATTCGCGCGGCGCGATCCGCGCCGGCCTCGCCTACATGACCAAGGACCGCAAGTCGAAAGGTCTGCTGCTCGCCTCCGGCATGGGCGTCAACCTGACCCTGCAATCGCTCGAACAGCACAGCCGCTATGGCTACCTGCATCCGAAAAGCGAAGCCGAGGCCCTGGCAAGGGCACGGCGCCGGTTCGACATCCGCGTGCGCGACAGCAACGTCGTCGCCGGGCGCATGTCGGGCGGCAACCAGCAGAAGCTGCTGCTCGCCAAGGTGATGGAAACCGAGCCGGACATCATCATCATCGACGAACCGACCCGCGGCATCGACGTCGGCACGAAGCAGCAGATCTACCATTTCATCTCGGCGCTGGCGCGCGACGGCAAGTCGATCATCGTCGTGTCTTCCGAGATGCAGGAGATCATCGGTCTGTGCAGCCGTGTGGCGGTCATGCGCGAGGGCCGGATCGTCGGCTGGCTGGAAGGCGGCGAGATCAACGAGCAGGAAATCATGCGCTACTCCGCCGGCCTGAAGAGAATGGCCGGCTGAGACAAGCAGGACAAAGACAAACGGCCGGGGACAACAGGGCCGAAACAGTGGGAGGCTGAACTTGGACATGAGTGCTGAAGGCAACGAGCCCGAAAAGGATCGCAAGGCGCCGTTCTGGTCGGATATCGACCTGAGGGCGGTCGCACCTTTCGTGGCTCTCATACTGCTGCTCATTCTCGGCGCGCTCGCCAATCCGAACTTCATCGGGCTCAACAATCTCGCCAATGTCGCGACGCGCAGCGCCTTCATCGCCATCATCGCCGTCGGCGCGACCTTCGTCATTTCGGCCGGCGACCTCGATCTTTCCGTCGGCTCGATGCTGGCCTTTGTCGCCAGCCTGATGATCCTGTTCATGAATTCCGGCGCGATCGCCGATCCGGCGCTGATGCTGACAGCGGCCGTGGTGATGGCAATGGTCGTCGGTGCGCTTTGCGGGCTGGCGAACGGACTGATCACCACGGTCGGGAGGATCGAACCGTTCATCGCCACCCTCGGCACCATGGGCATCTATCGCGGCCTGACGATCTGGCTGTCGCAGGGCGGTGCCATCACGCTCAAGTCGCCGGAAATCCAGCAGATCTACGGGCCAGCCTATTTCGGCTCGATCCTCGGCATTCCGGTGCCGATCGTCGTCATCCTCGCCGTCACGCTGGTTGCCGCATTCGTGCTCTACCGCACGCGCTATGGCCGCCATGTCGTCGCCGTCGGCTCGAACAGCGACGTGGCGCGCTATTCCGGCATCGCCGTCAACCGCGTGCGCACCATCGCCTTCATGATCCAGGGGCTCTGCGTCGCCGTCGCGGTGCTGCTCTACGTGCCCCGCCTCGGTTCGACATCGGCAACCACCGGCATTCTCTGGGAACTCCAGGCGATCACCGCCGTGGTGGTCGGCGGAACGGCACTGAAGGGTGGCGCGGGCCGCGTCTGGGGCACGATCTGCGGCGCCTTCATTCTGGAGCTCGTCGGCAACATCATGCTGCTGTCGAACTTCATCAGCGAATATCTGATCGCCACCATCCAGGGGTCGATCATCATCATCGCCATGCTCGTGCAGCGCTCGCTGACGCGCAAGGTATGACCGAAATGACCGGGCTCGGGGCACCCGGTCTTGAGGAGGAGAAGACCCCGATACGCATTAGGGAGTGAGACATGTTGAAGAAGCTTATGGGCGTCGCATTTGTCGCCGCCACATTGACGGGCACCGCCTATGCCCAGGAAGCGAAGACGATCGGGGTATCGATCCCCGCCGCCGACCACGGCTGGACCGCCGGCGTCGTCTATCATGCCGAGCGCGTGGCCGCACTTGTGCAGAAGGAGTATCCGGACGCCAAGGTGATCGTGAAGACCTCGCCGGATCCGGCAAGCCAGGCAAACGCCATCCAGGACCTCGCCGTTCAGGGGCTCGACGCACTGGTGATCCTGCCGACCGATCCGGATCCGCTGGTCAACGCCATCAAGCAGGTGAAGGAAAAGGGCACGTTCGTCACGATCGTCGACCGTGCGCCGAGCGTGAACGACAGTACGGTTCGCGACCTCTATGTCGCCGGCAACAACCCGGCGCTCGGCCGCGTGGCTGGTGAATACATCAAGGAAAACACGCCTGACGCCAAGGTCGTGGTGATCCGCGGCCTGCCGATCCCGATCGACCAGCAGCGCCAGGACGGCTTCGATGAAGGCATCAAGGGCTCCAACGTCGAGGTTCTCGATCGCCAGTTCGGCAACTGGAACCGCGACGACGCCTTCAAGGTCATGCAGGACTACCTGACCAAGTACCCGCAGATCGACGTGGTCTGGTGCCAGGACGACGACATGGCCGTCGGCGTGCTGCAGGCCATCGAGCAGGCCAAGCGGACGGACATCAAGTATGTCATTGCCGGCGCCGGCTCGAAGGACATGATCAAGAGAGTCATGGACGGCGACAAGATGATCCCGGTCGATATCCTGTACCCGCCGGCAATGGTCGGCACGGCGATCGAGCTGACCGTCGCTGCCCTCTATGACAAGATCCCGGTCCACGGCACCTACACGCTCGATGCGACGCTGGTGACCAAGGACAATGCCGCGAACTACTACTTCCCGGATTCGCCCTTCTGACAGCGCCTCCGCTCTCAGTGAAGACGCCCGCCCGGATGCCTCAGAAACATCCGGGCGGGCGTTGTCATTTAAAGCGTCAAGGCGTTCAGCCGGTGTGCGCCCTGGACGGCTCGGTAGCTGGCGCCACCGATGCGTCGCCGTCCAATGCCAGGGCCTGCTCGCCAACCTTCATCGACAGACCGCCGGCAACACTGGAATCCTCGGCAAGATCGAGGATGCGCTGCAGTGCGGCACCTCGACCGAAGTCCGGCTCTATCGGCCCCTTGCCCATGCAGGCTGCAGCAAAGCGCTCGTACATGTCCGGCACGTTATCGAGCGGCACGTCGCGCCATTCTTCCGTCAGCATATCCTCACCAAGGCAAACGCGCAGATAGCCCTTGTTCTTGATGAGCGAGACTTCCATGCCGCCGAAGTCGCCATGGATGCGCAACGTCAGGTCATTGTGGTGACCGGATGCGAAACGCGTGGCCGTGATGGTGCCGATGGCGCCGTCGGCAAGCTCGGCATGCATGACGAAGCTGTCATTGGCGTCGAGATCATACTCGCCGATCTTGTCGCCCGGCGCCTTGCTGAAGGTCTTCAGGCGGCTGGACACCTCGACCGGCAGGCTGTCGGCGATATAGGTCGCGAAGTCGATGATGTGGATACCGACGTCGCCGAGCACGCCCTTCGAGCCATGCCGCTTCGACAGGCGCCACAACCATTTCGATTCCGTGCGCCAGTCACCCCATTTGGACTGGGTCAGCCAGCTCTGCAGGTAGTTGGCCTCGAAATGGCGGATCGTGCCGAGCGTGCCGGCCTTGATCATTTCCGCGGCCTTCTGCGTTGCCGCGAAGTTGCGATAGCTGAGGTTGACCATGTTGACCACGCCGGCAGCCCTAGCCGTTTCCGCCATTTCGCTGGCGCGGCCGAAATCGGTCGACAGCGGCTTCTCGCAAAGCACGTGCTTGCCGGCAGCAAGCAGCGTCAGCGTCGTGGCGTAGTGGACGGAGTCCGGCGTGACGTTGGAGGCTGCGTCGAAGCCACCCCATTCGATCGCCGCTTCGAGCGAGGTGAAGCGATGCTCGATGCCGTGGGTATCGCAGAAGACGTCCAGCGCATCGGCGCGCATATCGACCCCGGCGACGACCTCGACGCCGGGGATCTTCTTGAAGGATTCGGCGTGGACGCGTGCCATGCCGCCGGTGCCGAGGATCAGCACCCGAAGGGATGTGTTGGCCTGTTTCATTGTCCTGTTCCTGATCTTTGACTGCGCTTGAGCGACTTGCGCTCAGCGGTAGCCTTCCTCGCCGGCCTGGTGCAGTTTCGGGCCGCGCTCCTCGATCTTCTCGGGTGCGGTCTCGACCGGCACATTCGGAGCAGCGGTGACGTTCTCAACGCGCGCCATCGGGTTGTAGGCCCAGCGAACGGCGTTGCGGATGACGGTCTGCACGTTGCCGTCGTGATATGTCGGGTAGGTCTCGTGGCCGGGGCGGAAATAGAAGACGTTGCCAGCGCCGCGCTTGTAGGTGAGACCCGAGCGGAAGACCTCGCCACCCTGGAACCAGCTGACGAAGACCGTTTCCAGCGGTTCCGGCACGCCGAAGGGCTCGCCGTACATTTCCTCGTTCTCAAGCTCGAAATGGTCGGGCAGATCTTTCGTGATCGGATGGTTGCGGCTGGTCACCCACAGGCGCTCACGCTCGCCGGCCTCGCGCCAGGTCAGGTTGCACGGCGTGCCCATCAGCCGCTTGAGCGGCTTGGAGAAATGGGCCGAGTGCAGCAGGATCAGGCCCATGCCGGACCAGACCGCTTCGCAGACGCGCTCTACGACCGCATCGGAGACGTCGCCATGGGCGGCGTGTCCCCACCAGATCAGCACGTCGGTCTTGGCGAGGCGTTCCTGCGTCAGCCCGTGCTCCGGCTGCTGCAGGGTCGCCGTCGTCGCCTCGATGTCGCCGTTCGCATTCAGCGCGTCGGCGATGCAGGCATGCATGCCCTTGGGATAGAGATCCGAGACAATCTTGTTCTTCTGTTCGTGGACGTTTTCGCCCCACACAACGGTTCTGATCTTCATGAATAACTCCAGCATCCGGCGCCAGGCGTTGCCGGATTGAAAATGGACTTGGGGTCCGCCGTGCCTGACGGCGGGGGCTCAATCAGCTGATGGGCTTCCCGTTCGCATCGAAGCGATGGAAGTGCTGTTCCTGCGGTCTAAGGTTGATCCTCGATCCGTATGTTATCTTCAGTTTTCCGGGCTGGCGGACCAGCACGGGTTCGCCGACGCCGATGTCGACGAAAAGGTAGTTGTCCGAGCCGAGATCTTCGGCATGGACGACCTCGCCCGACCACAGCCCCTCGCCTTCGACGATGTCGATATGCTCGGAGCGGATGCCCAGCGTTTCGCATCCGAAGGACTTGGCGATGTCTCCGGTCAGGAAGTTCATCTTCGGCGAGCCGATGAAGCCGGCGACGAAAATGGAAGTCGGGCGCTCGTAGAGCTCGGCGGGCGTGCCCACCTGCTCCACCCGGCCGTCGCGCAGCACGCAGATCCGGTCGGCGAGCGTCATCGCCTCCACCTGGTCGTGCGTGACATAGATCATCGTGGCGTTTTCCATACCATGATGCAGCTTGGCGATCTCGAGGCGTGTTGCCACACGCAGGGCCGCGTCGAGGTTGGACAGCGGTTCGTCGAAAAGGAAGACGCGCGGATCGCGCACGATCGCCCGGCCGATGGCGACGCGCTGGCGCTGGCCGCCGGAGAGCTGCTTGGGCAGGCGGTCGAGCAGATGGCCGATCTGCAGCATGTCGGCGGCTTTCCGCACCCGTTCGTCCATCTCCGCCTTGGTGGCGTTGGCGAGCTTCATGCCGAAAGCCATGTTGTCGTAGACCTTCATGTGCGGGTAGAGCGCATAGGACTGGAAGACCATGGCAATGCCGCGCTTGGACGGGATGACATTGTTCACCCGCTCGCCGTCGAACAGGAGGTCTCCGGAGGTGATGTCCTCCAGTCCGGAGATCATCCGCAACAGGGTCGACTTGCCGCAGCCGGAGGGGCCGACGAAAACCATGAACTCGCCGCTCTTGATATCAAGGTCGATACCCTTGATGACTTCCAGCGCGCCGAAGCTCTTGCGGACATTCTTGAGATTGATCTGGGCCATATGTGTGAGCCTCCAAACCTAGCCTTTGACGCCACCGGCGGTGAGGCCGGCCACGATCTTGCGCTGGAAGATGAGAACGAGAATGATCAGCGGTACGGTGACGATGACCGACGCCGCCATGATATTGCCCCAGGGCGTTTCGAATTCCGAAGCGCCGGAGAGAAGGGCAATGGCGACAGGCACCGTACGCTGCGTTTCCGATGAGGTGAATGTGAGGGCGAACAGGAACTCGTTCCACGCACCGATGAAGGCAAGCAGCCCGGTGGTGACCAACGCCGGCCACAGGAGCGGCAGGAAGACCTGGGTGATGACAACCCAGGGCGTCGCCCCGTCGACGATAGCCGCTTCCTCGATCTCGACCGGCAGGTCGCGCATGAAGGTCGTCAGCACCCACACCGTGAACGGCAGTGTGAAGATCGTGTAGCTGAGGATCATCGCCCAGGGTGTGTTGTAGATGCCGATATAGCGGACCATCTCGAACAGGCCGGCCAGCACGGCGATCTGCGGAAACATGGAGACGGCGAGGATCGTCATCAGCAGGAGCGCACGGCCGCGAAACCGGACGCGGGCGAGTGCGTAGGACGCCGTCACCGCGAGGAACAGCGAGAAGATGACGGTAACTCCGGCGATGAACACGGAGTTCAGGATGCTGCGGGTGAAATTGGGTGCCGACAAAACGGACCTGTAGTTGGCGAGATCGAAGCTCGTCGGGAAATAGTTGACCTCAAACAGCGCCGTCCCGGTCTTGAAGCTGGTCAGGATCGCGTAATAGAACGGGAAGACAGAGATCACGACGATCAGAACGACGACGGCGTAGAAGGCCGTCTTCTTGACGATATCCATGGTCATCGTTCGCCCTCCCCGCTCAGGTTGACCTTGCCGATCCAGATGTAGAGCGACACGAAGATCGCGATGATGGCGAAGAGCAGCGTCGACTGCGCCGAGCCGTAGGCGAACTTGTCGAAGTCGATGAGGTTTTCGCGGCTGATGATCGACATGGTCTTGGTCGCCTTCGAATTCGGCGTCAGCACGTAGACGAGGTCGAAGATGCGCAGCGCATCGAGCGCCCGGAAGATGACCGCGACCATGAGCGCCGGACGGACCAGCGGCAGCGTCACCTTGAAGAAGACCTTGACCGGGTGGACGCCATCGACCCTGGCGGCCTCGTAGATGTCACGCGGGATCATCTGCAGGCCGGCGAGGCAGAGGAGCGCCATGAACGGCGTCGTCTTCCAGATGTCGACGATCAGGACCGCGAACATGGCGGTGTCGACATTCGCCGTCCAGGCAATCTTGTGGTCGATGATGCCGAGATTGAGCAGGATGTCGTTAATGATGCCGAACTGGTCGTTCAGCATCCAGCCCCACAGCCGCGCCGACACGATCGTCGGGATCGCCCAGGGAATGAGGATGGCGGCGCGCACGATGCCGCGTCCGACGAAATGGGCGTTCAGGACCAGCGCGACCATGAGGCCGAGCACGGTTTCGAACGCGACCGAGACCATCGAGAAGCGAACGGTGTTCCAGACGGCGTTCCACCAAGCCGGATCGACCAGCGTGCCGCGCCAGAGGATGCGGCCGGAGCTCAGTTGCCGGAAGGAGAGGTAGTTGTCGAAGCCGACCCATTTGCCG
Source organism: Rhizobium sp. PAMB 3174 (assembly GCF_052908375.1). Classification (NCBI taxonomy): domain Bacteria; kingdom Pseudomonadati; phylum Pseudomonadota; class Alphaproteobacteria; order Hyphomicrobiales; family Rhizobiaceae; genus Rhizobium; species Rhizobium sp. PAMB 3174. The sequence continues at coordinate 3,520,084 of NZ_CM128608.1, forward strand.
CCATAGAGATTGGTGAGCGACGTGTCGGTAAACGAGAAATAGATGGTCCTGAACAGCGGCCATGCGGCAACGCAGACAAGCGCGAACAGCATGGGTGCGAGGAACCAGAAGGCGGCACGGGCACGCTGCTGCTGCAGGCTTGGCCCTCTGTCGGCCGCCGGGGATGGATAGGTCTCGGTCTGAATGCTCGACATGACGGGCTCCCATGCCAGTGTCGCAATTCGTTGCGGCCTTCGAGAGGCGCAATCCGGGAATGCTGGTCAGCGGACGGGGCCGTCGAAGACCGCCCCGTCCTGCCTGCGGCTGGCCGGAGGCTACCAGCCGGATCCCTTGAGGTCTTCGAGATCGGCCTCAAGGATTTCGAGATTGTCCGCCGCGCTGCCGTCGCCGGAGAGCGTGTTGTGAACCGCGGACCAGAACTTCGACGACACCTCGTTGTACTTGCCCTTGGTCGGCGCGGACGGACGCGGCACTGCATTCATGAAGACGTCCTTCCAGCGCGGGACGATCGGCTGCTTGGCCGCGATATCCGCATCGTCATAAAGACTGACGATGGTCGGCAGGTTGGAGGCGATCAGCGCGCGGGTCTTCTGCGCTTCCGGTCCGGACAGATAGAGCGCCAGCGAAATGGCCGCGTCCTTGTGCTTGGAATACTTGGACACGGCGACATTCCAGCCGCCCAGCGTCGCGGCCGACGTCTTGTTGTCGCCGCCGGTCGGCAGCGTGGTCACGTCGAACTTGCCCTTGACCGCGCTGTCGTCGCCATTGCCGAGCGTGTAGGCATAGGGCCAGTTGCGCATGAAGACGGCATTGCCGGTCTGCCAGACGCCGCGGGCTTCTTCTTCCTGATAGGCCAGCACGCCTTCGGGCGATATATTGCCGGGCCAGGTCTTGGCCAGCTCGAGAGCGGCCACCGCCTTCGGATTGTTGATCGAGATGGTACCGTCCGGCTCGACGATCTGGCCGCCGCCGAAGGACTTCACCCATTCCAGCGCATTACAGGTCAGGCCTTCATAGGCATTGCCCTGCCAGACATAGCCCCACATGTCCTTGCTGCCGGCGGCGCGCTCGCCGTCCTGGATCTTCTTGGCCGTATCGGTCAGCTCTTCCCAGGTCTTTGGCACTTCCATGCCGTATTTCTCGAGCAGGTCCTTGCGGTAGAAGAGCGCCGGCGCATCGGTGAAGATCGGCAGGGCGACCAGCTTGCCGTCGACCGTCTGCGACTCGATGATCGAAGGAAAGTGCTGCGGAATGAGATCCTTGGCCACGTCCGTCAGGTCGACGAACTGGTCGGCCAGCTGCGGCGCCCAGATGACATCCGTCTGGTAGAGGTCGATATCGGCATTGCCGGCGGCAAGCCAAAGGCGATACTGGCCGAACTGGTCGCTCGTCGAAGCCGGCATCGGGACAAGGGTCACCTTGTTGCCGGTTTCCTTCTCCCACGGCGCGACGATCGTCTTGAAATCCCGAACCGCGTTGCCGACGGCGCCGGAGACGTAGGTGATCTCCTCCGCCTGCGCCAGGCCGGCCACCGAAACAAAGGCGAGCGTTGCCGCCGTGCCGCGCAGTGCACGGCAAATTCCCTGCATATCCATGCCAATTTCCTCCCGTTGAATTGCGGAACGGGCACTCCCACGCCCGTTGCGACTTCTAACGCTCCGTGTTTCCTCTATTGCGAGGCCGAAAATCCGAAACGTTTCGGAAAGCTAACACCAGCCATTATGGCTGTCAATACGACTGACCATCGAAGATATCGGAGGTTGCAGAAACGCGTTGCTTCAGGACTTCGGAGGCGCGACGGAGGCCCGCTCGATGAACTCGGAAACCGCGACTTCCTGCAGGCTCTCGACCGGCTCGCCATTGATCGCACCGACAAGATAGGCGGCCATCGGCGCCCAACTGTTGCGGAGCGCCGCCTTCGTTACCGTCAAGGCCGGATAGAAAGCGGAGCCGCGCACATCCGGCAGCACGTCGTCGTGGGCGACGACCGAAACATCATCCGGGACGGTGAGGCCGAGCGACTTCAGCGTGGCGTAAACACCGCGCGCAACCAATGTGTTACCGCAGATCACGGCAGTCGGCCTTGGGGCCGCCCCGGTGAAAAGCTGGACCGTCGAAATCATGCCCAGAGCATCATTCATTCGACCGTAGCGCATCAGATCGGGATCAAACGCGATGCCTGCCTCCTCCAGCGCCTTGCGGTATCCGTCGGTTCTGGCGAGCGAATAGTTTCTCTTTTCCAGACCGTTGATGAATGCGATCCGCCTGTGGCCCTTGTCGAGCAAATGGCGCGTGAGATGATAACCGACGCCATCATTGTCGATATCGTAATACGGGTAGTCCGTCTGCGTCCGCGTGCGCCCGTGCACAACGAACGGCACCCGCCGCTCGCGCAGGAAATTGATGCGCGGGTCTTCCAGAAGCGGCTCGACCACGACGAAGCCGTCCAGTGCGCCACGGTCGATCAGCTTGCGGTAAACGGAAATGATCTCGTCGTCTTCGCGCGCGATATGCAGCACGAACTGCATGTCGCGGCTGGAAAAGACCTGCGATAACCCGCTGACGACTTCGAGGAAATTGTTGTCCGACGACAGCTGCGGGTGCTTGGGCAGCACCAGGGCGACCATGCCGGAGCGGCCGGATACCAGCTTCTGCGCGGCAATATTCGGATGATAATTCAATTCCTTGGCGGCTTCGAGAACGCGCTTTCGGGTGTTCTCGTTGACATCCGAGTAGCCGTTCAGGGCGCGACTGACCTGTGTCACCGACAGATTGAGATGCCGGCTGATATCCTTCAAGGTCGCCATTGCAAAAGCCCTTCCTCACCCACTTCGTGAGGCAATTTACACAGATGACGCCATTGTCCAAAGCGTTTACGTCAAAATTCCCCGAAACGTTTTGGAATGTTTATAACTTTCGTTCATCCAAAACGCGATACCGGCCGCAGATCAACTGCGGCCGGTCCCATTCTCAACGATAACAAGAGGTGCCTCAGCCGGCTGCGCTGAAGCGCTCCGGGCGGAAGGGCTCCAGCATGGGATGGCGCTTGCCCGTCGCCATTTCGTAAGCCAGCAGTTCTCCGGCAATCAACCCCAGGGTGGCGCCGCTGTGGCTGAAGGCAACGAAGCAGCCGGGAATCGCGACAAATTCCCCGAAGACCGGCTCGCCATCGCCCGGGATGGGCTTGCGCCCGGCGCCGTAGCTAGCCAGTTCCAGTTTCGGGTTGCCTTCGAGAACGCGCGAGGCTTCGGCCAGCAGCCCGTCCAGCGTCTCCTGCCGAACCTTGACGGTGCCGTCCGCCTGCTCCTCCACCTCTTCTTCCGACCACCCAGAATCGAGCGCGAAGGTCCTGTCCGGCGTCGGGCGGATCGCCACGCGCGGCGTGTTGAGGACCGCTTTCAGCGGATGGTCGATCGGCTTTGTGGTCACCAGCAACGAGATCGGCGTCGCATCGCCGATGGTCTGACCAAGTTCGGCGGCCATCATCGGAACCGAGGGCCCAGTTGCCAGGAGTACGGCATCGGTCAGGATCTGCTGGCCGCCGGCCATTTCCACGCCCGTCGCCCGACCGGCCTCGATGATGACACCCGCCTTGCCGGCATCGGTGATGAGGCGGCCGCCGCGCTCATGAAACTCCTCCAGCAGCACGGCGATCAGGCTCGGCAGATCGACCCAGCCTTCGCCGGGATTGAAAATGGCGCCCTGAGGCGTGATCGTTGTCGGATCGACGCCGGGGGTTACGGCAGCCACATCGCCCGCGGCAAGATGGACGGCATCATAGCCAAGCTTCACCTCGTGATCGTATGCGGCAGCGATCTCGTTCCTGTCGTTGTCCGCATCCCAGGTCAGGCCGCCGTCGAACCGCAGCCATTTTGCGTCCGGGTAGCGGGCGGCCAATGAGCGGTACCGGTCGATGCCGGCCATGCGAAGTCGATGATAGGCATCGGAGCGCATGCGGGAGGAGTTCAGCCAGGACAGCGAGCGTCCGGAAGCGCCGTTCGAGACCGCCCCGTCATTGACGAGCGTGACCTTGACGCCGCGGCGGGCAAGCTGCACCGCGGTCGATACGCCGAAGATGCCGCCGCCGATGACAACCGCACTGGCAATTCTGTTCTCTTTCATTGTTTCTGCTTTCCTGATTTCCATCATTATGTTCTCCGCTGCTTACGGAGTTTTTCAGAGCACCTCGGCGAGGAATCGCTTCAGGCGCGGGCTTTGCGGATTGTCGAACAGGTCGTCGGGCGTCCCGATCTCGACGATCCGGCCTTCATCCATGAACACCACCTGGTCGGCCACCCTGCGGGCAAAGCCCATCTCGTGGGTGACGACGACCATGGTCATGCCCCTCGAGCCAAGATCCGCCATCAGGTTGAGGACGCCTTTGACCAGCTCGGGATCGAGCGCGCTGGTGACCTCGTCGAACAGGATGACTTCCGGCTCCATCGCCAGTGCGCGGGCGATAGCGACGCGCTGCTGCTGGCCGCCGGACAGCCTGCCGGGCCGCTGGTGCTGGCGGTTCGCCAATCCGACATCGGTCAACCGGGCGGTGGCGATCGCACGCGCCTCCTCTCTCGGCAGACCCTTGATCCTGGTCAGCGACAGCATGACGTTCTCAAGTGCCGTGTGATCCGGAAAGAGGTTGAAGTGCTGGAACACCATGCCGACCCGGCGGCGCAGCCGCTCCGGCTTCATCTTCAGGATGCTGTCTCCATCCAGGCGGATATCGCCGGCGGCCGGCTCGACCAGGCGATTGAGGCAGCGCAGCAGGGTGGACTTGCCCGAGCCGGACGGACCGATGATGCAGGTCACGGTGCCCGGAGGGATGGTCAGGTTCACGTCCTTCAGTACCTGCAGGGCGCCGTAGGCCATGCCGAGATTGTGCGTCTCCAGACTGCCACCCTTGAAACGCGGCACCTCGCCGGCACCCCGCTCCTCGGTTGTCTCGAGTTCGCTGATTTCCGCAAGGCCGCTGGTGACCGCGGTCGGCGTGTTCTTCCCCGTTCTCAGGCGATTGTCGATGTAGTTGACGACGTGCGTCAGAGGGACGGTAATCGACAGGTAGAATATTCCGGCCAGCAGCAGCGGCGAGAGATTGCCCGTCACCACCGCCTGATCCTGCCCGACGCGAAAAATCTCGCGTTCGGAGGCCAGCAGGCCGAGAAAGTAGACGAGGCTCGAATCCTTCACATTGCCGATGAACTGGTTGACCAGCGCCGGCAAAACGCGACGGATGCCCTGCGGCACCACGATGAGCCGCATGCCCTGTCCGTAGCTCATGCTGAGCGCCCGGCAGGCTTCCATCTGTCCCCGCTCGACGCTCTGGATGCCGGCGCGGAAGATCTCGCCGATATAGGCGCCGGCGATCAGGCTCAGCGCCATGATGCCCAAGGGAAAGGGCGACGGGCCGAAGAGATCGCGACCGAAGCGGGCAAAGCCCTGGCCGACGAGCAGGATCGTCAGAATGGCCGGCAGGCCGCGAAAGATGTCGGTGTAGATGCGGGCCGGAATGCGCAGCCAGGGAGACTGCGAAATGCCCATGACGGCGAGCATCATGCCGAGGATGACGCCGATGATGGTGGACGCCACGGCGAGTATCAGGGTATTTTTCAGGCCGACGGCAAACATGGTCGGCAAGACTTCCGCCATCGCATCCCAGTCCAGGAACGTGCGGTGCAGGCTTTCAAGAAATGTCATTCAGAACAGTCCTTCCCAGTCGAATGCCCTGTCTGCGGGCACGGCTTCCCGCCCGCAGGCCTTTCAGCCTGCGGGCGGTCGGCAGCTTACTTCTTGGGAAGATACTCTTCCGGCATGGGCGAGCCCGGGAACCACTTTTCGTAAAGCGTTTTCCAGGTACCGTCCTGCATCGCCTCGTGAATGCTCTTGTTGAGCGCTTCGCGGAAGGCGTCGTTGCCCTTGCGGATGACGAAGCCGGCCGGTGCGTCGAAGCTCGGAATGTTGACGGTGATCTTCAGACCGTCATAACGACCCGCGTAGTCCTTTGCGGCTTCGTAGTCGAGGAAGTGGGCGTCGATGGTGCCGTTGTTCAGCGCCACGATTGCGGAATTGTTGTCAGGGAACTTGACGAGATCCGTACCGGGGAAGTTTTTCGTCGCGTAAATCTCCTGCAACGTGCCCTGCACGACCCCGAGGCGCTTGCCCTTCAGCGTCACGGCATCCTTGATGGCAGCGTCGGACGTCAGAACGGAAAGATAGCCGGCAAGGTACCCATCGGAAAAGTCGACAGTTTCCTTGCGCTTGTCGGTGGTGCCGATGGCGGCAACCGCCACGTCGAAGCGGCCGTTGGCGACCGACGGCATGAGCGCCGCGAAATCCTGGCCCGTAAAGACCACCTGGTCCTTCTTGAAGCCCATCCGTTCCACGACATTCAGGAAGAACTCGATGTCGAAGCCGGTAAACTGTCCGTCGGCCGTGACGAAGGCGTAGGGCTTGGCATCCCCCATCGTGCCGACGCTGATCTGGCCGGGGTCGATCAGGCTGTAGGGATTGTCGGCTGCTGCCAGGGGCGCTGAAAATCCGGTAAAGGCGAGAACCGTTGCGGCTGCAATGGTCCGGCATCGATTGAGAAATGCTCTAGTGGCGTTTTGCATTGTCATCGTGGCGTTCTCCGCTCTGTTGGCATGATTGCTGATCCGGCTTGGCGGCCGCTGGCAGAAGACAAAGTTTCCCCCTTGCCGACAGACGGACGAAACCGCCCGTCCGATCGACACAGCCGCGCCTACCGGTTTTTCTTATTTTCGAGTATGAGACCGGTCTCTTTCTATATTGAGACCGGTCTCATTACGATTTGATAATTGTTATATTCACATTGACCGGTCGTCAACATGTCTTGTAAAGCTGATGGAATGAACGACGAAAGCACTGCAAAACCGTCCATCACCGTCGCCGACGTCGCCATCATGGCGGGCGTCTCCAAGGCGACCGCCGCGCGCGTGCTTGGAAAGTATGGCGTGGTCAGCGACACGGTGCGGCAGAAGGTGCTGGCGGCGGCGGCCAAGCTCGACTATCGGCCGAATGAACTGGCGCGCAGCATGACGACCGGACGCTCCGGCGCCATCGGCGTGGTCGTCGCCGATATCGAGAACCCATTCTTTTCGTCGGCGGTGCGGGGCATTGCCGACGTCGCGCGCGCTGCCGGTTTCACGGTGATCCTTGCGAATTCGAGCGAGAAGATCGAGGCGGAGAAGGCGGCGGTCAGAACGCTTCTGGCCAAGCGTGTCGACGGCTTTATCGTCACGCCATCTCGCCGCAGCGAAATCGACCATCTGAACGACATCGTCCGCACCGGCCGGCCGCTGGCGCTTCTCGACCGCGCCGTGCCGGAGCTCGATGTCGACACGGTGACGGTCGACGATCGCGAGGCCGCCGAGAGCGCCACGGACCTGCTGCTCAAGAATGGTCACAGGCACGTCGTCTACATGACGGCCTGCGATACGCCGGAGCGCATCTATGACGAAACGAGCGACATCTTCACGGCGTCCGTGCGCGACCGCATCCAGGGCTTCATGAATGCCTGCCGGCGCTTCGGTATTTCATCACCCGAACGTCTCGTCCGCCTCGGTGCAAAAGGCCCGGAAGACGCGGGAAGGCTGGCGAAGGAACTGCTTGGCGCCGCAGATCGGCCGACCGCGATCCTTGCCTCCGACAGCCTGATCGCGCTGGAGGTCTTTCGCGCTGCCCGAGCCATGGCGCTGTCGATCCCCGATGATCTGTCGCTGATCACCTTCCATGACGCGGACTGGACGAGTGTCACGACGCCCCCCGTCACGGTCATCAACCAGCCCGTCTATGAACTGGGCAAGACCGTTGCCGAGATGCTCGTCGAGCGGTTGAAGGGCGGCACCGGCCCGGCAAAGCGCATCATCATTCCGACGGAGTTGATCGAGCGCAGCTCGGTCGCTTCCCTCGGTTGAACGCTCAGGCGGCAACCGTCTCCGCTTCCATCATCACCCGCACCAGCAGCAGCATGACGAGGGCCTGGCCGTAGGGCGCCGGGACGTTGGGGATCTGGCGGTAGAAATCGAGCGAATGGCCCATCGGCGTGCCGTCGGAGACCTCGAGCACGATGCCGTTTTCGTCGATGCGCGCAAGCACGGCGTCAAGCGCCTTGTCGGCCGCCGGCCGGAAACTCTCGTCGAGCAGGCCGAGATCGATGCCGAGGAGGATGCCGTAGGCGATCGCCGCCGTGGCCGATGTTTCCGGCGGAGAACCCGGATCGCAAACCAGCGTGCAGAACATGCCGTTGTCGAGCTGATTGGCGACGAGCGTCCTGACCTGCGACGACAGAATGAAGGTGAGATGCCGGCGCAGGTGATCCGGGACTTTCGAGACGAGACTGAAGAGTTCCGGAATGGCCACCGTGATCCAGGAATTGCCGCGCGCCCAGAAGGCGTTGGCGAAATTGTTGCGGCCGTTGAAGGTCCAGCCGTGATACCAGAGCCCGGTGACCGGATCGGCAAGGTAGCGCTCATGCACGAGGAACTGGTAGAAGGCCTCCTCAATCCAGTCCTGCCGGCCGAAGCGTTCTCCGGCACGGGCGAGGAACAGGCAGGTCATGAACAGCGTATCGTCCCAGAGCTCGCCGTCGTTCATGCGCTCCTTGACGACGTGCTGGAAACCCTGGTCTTCGGTGCGGGCGAGCCGGGTCACCAGCCACTCCGCCCAGTCCTTGACCAGCGCTTCCCAATCCGGCCTGTCGACATGGTCGATCAGGACGGAGAGCGCCAGCATGGGCGAGGAGGAGTTGACCTGGCGCGGCGGCAGGCCGCGGCCGATCTGCCAGTCGTACCAGCGGGCAATCGCCGCCATCAGCGACTTATCCTTGACCGCTTCAGCGTGACGGATGAGGCCATAGATGCCGACACCGACCTCCCAGTCCCACTCGTCGAACTGGAGCTCGTAAATGCCCTCGGCAATCGCGGCGGTTTCGTTCATGCCCTTCAGACGGGCAAGACCCGTCGCCACGCGGGAGAGGGTTTCGGAAAGGGTATCTCGGTCGATCGGCATCGGCGGTCCTGTCAGCAAGCACTTGGTCAAAACGAGAAGGCATCGATGGTCCGGATGGCCGGATCGAGGCTTCTGTTGGGAAAGATGTATGGCGTTTGGCCGCACGAGAGGCCGGCGCTCCAGTCAAGCGTAAGTTTATCCTGACCTTTGCGCTCAAGCGTCAGGCATGTCCCCGATTCAGCGAGCGACAGCGTCACGCCTGCGAGATGGTCGATGAAGGCAGCGTAGCCGGCGTCACCATCACCCTCGCCCATCACCGCGACCCAGCCGCACCGGCGGCCGGCTGCCCGGAATTCGATGTTGGCGCCCGGCCCCTCGGTCACGGCCTCTATCGGCGCCGTCGCATTGATGGCAGCAAAGCCACGGCCGCCCCTCAGCACGATCCAGTTGCCGTGGCGCTCGACCGCGTCGAATGCGCCAGCCTCGACATAGGCGTGCGTGAAGGTCTGGCGGGCGTCCTCGCCGAGATCGAAGAGGAGAAGCGCAACGTTCTCGTATTGCGCAGCGCGCGGCATGGAGCCATTGCCGGCCCAGTAGGAGGGACGCTGGCTGCCCCAGGGATCATCTTCGCCCGGATGGTTGATCCAGGCTCGCGCGAAGGGATTGGAGGCAAAGCGCAGGTCGACGATGTGCTGCTGGTGCCCGCGCCCACCGGGCTTGCCGTCCATCATCGAGGAGAGCTGGACGGCGGCCGACTTGTAGAGCACCAGCCGGGCCGCCTCGTCATGGCCTTGCACGTAATGCGCCGTCAGCGCCTTGCCGGGTGCGGGCTCGACGACGGACAGGGCCGCTACCGGCGGCTCACAGGCTCCGGCACAGAACATCGGCAGGGCCGCAACGCCATCATTCAGCCAGCCCTTGCCGAAGGCGACGGTGGCGAAAGGCGCAAGCTCGGTCAGCGGGCCTGCGCGCAGTTCCTTGTCATAGGCGCGCCCCATCGTACCCGCGGGAACGCCGGCGAGCGTATGAAGGCCGATCATCACCATCAGCCGGTCGAGAAGCGCAGTTGCACGCGCCTTGATGGAGCCGTCGGCGAGGTGATGGAGCGCCAGGAGGCCGATGAAATCGATCGGGTAGTAGGCGGCGGAATTCCATTCGGCGAGCCCATGTTGTTCGACGGAATCGAACCACTTTCCAAGCCGTTCCTCGCCGATCCGTGCCTGTTCGGCGCCGCTTCGGCCCGAGCAGCGGAATGTCTCGTCCGGAAGTAGCCGTCCGGCGAGGTATTGCGAGACATGGAAGCAGAGCACGTGGTTCTCGCTCCAGAACCACATCACATCGTTGCCGGGCTCATCCACCCAGTAGCGATAGTCGAGCATGGCGCGGCGGATCTCGTCCTGCAGATCCTTCGGCAGGCTTTGGCCGTGGTCCGCATAAAGCCAGAGAAGCGGGACCATGACGAAATCGGAGCAGTCGCGCCGCTCGTCGATGCCGGCAATTGTATCGGAGAGGATTTTCCGGAAGACTTCGTCCACCGGCTCGCCGATCGCCAATTTCGCGAGCGCTCGCCCGATCCGGGCCTCACCCTTCGCTGCGGCGTGGGTGAGCGCCAGCCGCTTGCGCTCGGCCAGCGGGCGGCCCGCCATGTCCAGGAAGGGTTCCGTGAAGGTGGCAGAGGCGATATGCCGCGCGACCCGGCATTCGCCGACGGAGAATGTCAGGTCGAGCGGATGGTAGCCGTCCGGCAGCGCTTCGGCGCCCGGCAGGTCCACAAGCGTCGAGCCCGCTTTCAAAACGCCGCTCGAATCGAGAAGCGGCGGCGTATGGCGCATATGCACGCTCGGCAGGATGCGGGCGTGAACCGTCACGTCAACAGCCGCCGGGAGACCGACCTTCAAACGCAAGCGACCGTCACGCACATGCATTGGTTCAGGATGAACGTCGGTGGCAAGGTCCTTCAGCAAGGCAATGGTGGCGCCGGACACGGCAACGGGCAGACGCACGACGAGGCGCTCCTCGGTGAGCGACGTCAGCTCGAAATACCAGAGCGCGTCGCGCTCGGCGAGCTCCTCGGTCAGCACCAGAACCTCCGAGCCGCCAGCCTTCAAAGGCAGGTGGACGACGGTTTCGGATTCGCGGTTGCGCTGGAAGGGCTCGAAAACGACGCATTCGACACCGTCGACCCAGATCCGGACACCGCCGCAGGTCGCCAGCCGGAAGGCGTTATCACCGGCACTGCCGGGAACGATCGTCGTCTTCAGCCAGCGCGCCAGCCGTGTCGGCCGGTGCCAGAAGCCGGAGAACTCGACCCGGCGGCTGAAGCCCGGGAGGTAGAGGCTGTCGACGGCAAAGTCGACATTGGGCTCGACGGTCCGTGTCTTGATCTCCTGCCAGAGAGCCACGCGGCAAGGCAGGTCGCCGACATCGACGAAGCCGTTGATGAAGCGGTAATTGACGCGATCTTCCGCAAGCGTCGACTTACCGGGAAAATACCAGGCATCGATCGCCGACATCGCCCAGGCGGTGACCGTCTCTCCGCGGCCGACCGCGAAACCGGCGTCTTCATTTGCGAATTCCGTGATCTTGGGCTCAGGCATGAAGAAGTCTCTATCGGCAGAACTGGTACAATGTCATGAGGCACGCATCCGTAAAGCCAAAACCCAATCGTGAAAATATTTCTATTCACGTATGCGCCATGATCGAGCCATGGACACGAAGAATTGCGCTATAAGGACGCTATAAAGCTCTGTGTTTGACAATTGGTCATCACAGGCTGAAATGCAAACTAAAAATTATTTTCACGAATTCAGGCGCCCTGCAGAGCCCCCGCGCTGTCGCGTTCCACGAGACGGCAGCCAAGCTCGATGCGTGTCGCCGGCTTGACGCCGCCGACGCTCGAAAGGCGCTGTTCGAGAACCTGCATGGTGGCCGCGGCCAGTTCGTCGAGCGGGACGCGGATGGTGGTCAGCGATGGCTGAGTGAGGTCCACGGGCGCCACGCCATCGAAACCGACGACGGCGACGTCGGCCGGAATACGGAAGCCGAGCGCCTGCAACTCGCCGAGCGCACCGATTGCCAGATTGTCGGCAGCGCAGAAGACTGCGGTAAAGCCGTCCAGGCCGCCATGCTCGGCCACGAAAGCCCGCAATGCCTCGCGCGCATGCGCCGGCTCGTAGCCTTCGGTATAGAGAACACGGCCTTGCTCCGGGGCCAGCCCGTGTTCGCCAAAGGCATCGTGAAACCCGTCCTCGCGCCTGAGAATCGTGCTGCGGCCGCGCCAGGTGAGATGCAAGATACGGCGGTGGCCGCGCTCGATCAGCCATTCGGTGGCAAGCCGCGCGCCATAGCGATTGGCCGGAGCGACAGTGTCGACCTTCATCGACGGATCCTCGCCGTTCAGGAGCACGACCGCCATCTCGCTGGCCGTCAGGCCCTTGAGGAGCTTCGAACTGTCGTCATAGACGACCACGATCCCCTCGGCCCCGGCCGCCCGGGCGCCGGCGATGATTTCGGCGGCGTCGAGCTGCGGAGAGCCGTTATGGGCAACGACACGAATGCCGCGCGCTTCGCATTCCCGCGACAGTGCGGTCAGCAACGTCCAGGAGACGAGATTGATGTCGTTATGGGGAAGGTTGCCCGGGGGCACTGCCAGATAGAGCGTGCTCAGCGACGCGATGGCGCCCTTCTGCTGACGCTTCGCCAGATAGCCGAGGGCACGGGCGGCCTCCAGAACGCGGGCACGCACCTCCTGCGAAATCGGCGCAGTGCCATTGAGGACATGCGAAACGGTGCTGACGGCAACCCCTGCCTCCCGCGATACGTCCTTGATGCCGACTTTCCGCGGCTGTCGTTTCTCGGATGGCACGCCGTCTATTCCCCTCGCGTCATTTCAGTCTCCGGCTGCATATCATAGAGAAAGCCGGAAGGCACCAACAGGCCATATTTCTTGGCCCCTTACATCAGGCGACAGGAAGCCGGACCTTGACCTCGACGCCACCCTCGCCGAGGGGTCGCGGCGAGAGCACTTCAAGAGTTGCCCCGGCGCGGTCGGCGATCGCCTTGACGATGGCGAGGCCGAGCCCGGCGCCGCCGATCTTGATATTGCCGCGCTCGAACCGGTGCATCAGCCTGTCCATCGCCTCCGGCGGCAGGGGCGCTCCGGCATTGGCAATGGTCAGCAGGCCATCAGCGTCCAGCGTGACCTCCACCGGGCGATCCTTCGCGCCGTGCTTCAACGCGTTCTCCACGAGGTTGCGCGACAATATGCCGACCGCATCCGGATCGAGGAGCGACAGCACCGGGGTCTCGGGCAGGGTCAGCTCGATGCGAGCCTCTCCCATGCGCTGAAAATCCTCGACGATCATCGTGACGACCGTCCGCAGGTCGGAAGCCTCGTCCGACCGCAAACGCCCGCCTTCGGCACGGGCAAGCTGCATGAGCTTTTCCGACATCCGCATCAGCCGCTTCAGCGTCGTCTCGATCTCGTTGACGCGCCGGGCGGTGAGCTCCTCCTTCGTCTCCGAACGAATGCGCTGCGCCTGGGCGATCGCGCCGGCGACCGGCGTGCGAAGCTCATGCGCTGCGTTGGCGGCAAAGGCCCGCTCGGCGTTGAAGGCGGACGACAGCCTGTCCATGAGCTGATTGACACTCGCCGAGATCGGCAGGAGTTCGGACGGCAGGCCGCTGTCCGGCAAAGGAGACAGATCCTGTGCGCCACGGCTGGCGAGCCCTTCACGCAGAGCGCGCACCGGCCGCAACGAGTAGCGAACCGCAAACAGAATGGCGAGAAGGCTCAACGGAATGACGACCAGCAACGGCAGCAGGAGGCCGATCAGCATGCGGCGCGACAGATCGCGGCGATGGTCCAGCGGCTCGGCGACGGCGATCGTCAGCCTGCCATCCGGGGAGGCGTCATAATAAAGCCGGTGCGTGTCGGTGCTCTGGAACCCCACGTCACTCATGGCCGGGAAAATGGCAGCATCGGCGCCCTTGGATGCGATCAGGACCTGCCCGGACCGATCCCGCACCACGAACGTGACGTCCTCGCCATAGCGGGCCTCGCCGGCGCCGCGCAGATCACTCCCGTCGTCGTCACCATCGTCATTGTCTTCGGTCTCGTATTTCCTTGCATGCCCCTCGCGCAGGTCGTGGCGGGCGATCGGCAGGATGCGCTCGGCGGTCGCCTTCAGCCCGTCGTCATAGACCGTCTCCATTTCCTCATTCAGACGATGGGCTGTCACGGCTGCGGCAGCCAGCCACAGCAGCGTCACGCAAACACCGATGACGATCGCCAGCCGGGCCTGAAGCGAAGAGATCATCCTCATGGGCGACCCAGCCGGTAACCGAGGCCGCGTTCGGTTTCGATGACATTGGCGCCGAGCTTCTTGCGCAGGCGGCTGACATGCACCTCGATGGCGTTGCTTTCGACTTCGGCATCGAAGGAATAGAGGCGCTCTTCGAGCTGCGACTTCGATAGCAGTTGGCCTGGACGCTGGACGAAGGCTTCGAAGAGAACCCATTCGCGCGCGGTCAGCACGACCGGCTTGCCGTCGACCCGCACGCTGCGGCCGGCGAGATCGATGGTGATCGGTCCAAGGGCAATGATGGGATTGGGATTGCCGGTGTAGCGGCGGGCGACCGAGCCGATTCGGGCGGAAAGTTCCGCGAGATCGAAGGGTTTGACCATGTAGTCGTCGGCGCCGGCATTCAGCCCGGCAATCCGGTCAGTCACCTGGTCCAGCGCGGTCAAGATGATGACCGGCGTCACGTCGCCGCGCGCCCGAAGCGTCTTGAGAAACGGGATGCCCAGTCCGTCGGGAAGCATGAGATCGAGAAGCACCAGATCGTAGTTGGCCGCGGCGAGCGCGTCGCGGGCCTGGTCGAGACGGGTCATCCAGTCGACGGAGTGACCATCGGCGGCAATCTGGTCGCGGATCGCCGCGCCCAGCGCCGCATCGTCTTCGATCAACAGAACCCTCATGGACGACCTTTCTCGCTCTACCTGTCCCTTCTAGTCCACCCGCCACCTTACGGGAAGCTGAAGCAATGCGTCGGCGCTCGTCAGGTGCCCGTCAGGCTGGCGGCAAATGATCGCTTTGACAACGAGAGGACGTGATTGATGAAAACCGGCATCCTGCCCACCGTCGCCATGGCGATCATGGCAGCAACATCCGTACAGGCAAGGGACGACTGCGAACAGCCGACCCGCGACTGGAAGGGCCGCGACGCCGTTCGCGCGCTGGCGGAGGAACGCGGCTGGCTGCTGAAGCGCATCAAGATCGATGACGGCTGCTACGAGGTCTACGGCCAGGACGAAAGCGGCCGCCGGTTCGAAGCGAAGATCGATCCCGTCACGCTCGAGGTCATCGAAATCGAGGAACGCCACGGCCATCGCTGACGGCGTATTGCCTCCCTTTTCAACACCGAGGACCAGACCATGAAACAGACCAAGCTTGTTCTTGCCGGCCTCGCCGGTGCCGGCATCATCGCCCTCTTCGCCAGTCAGGCGCAATCGTTCGACGGATGGAAGCATCTCGGCATGCGAACCGGCCTCTGGCAGTCGGAGGACCACGAAGGCGGCCGTCATCAGGACGGCGATGACGATCATTACGCGGCAAACGACTGTCGCTGCCAGGCAGAAGAGGACGACGACGATGGCGTTGGCGGATGCGGCAATCCGGGAATGCCGATGATGCAGCAGGCCAACCCGCCAGCCAACGGCCTGTTCACGCCGGGCAGCAAGCCGCAGGTCCAGATCAACTGACCCACGGACAGACGAAGGAGACTGGAATGAGACTGAAATCGCTTCTGGCCGCTTTGGCGGTCACCACCGCGCTGACCCTTCCCGGCATCGCTTCCGCGGGACAGGTGACGCTGACGACAAACCTGCGCGACTACGGCGGCAACGGTGCCTATCTCGCCTACTATCTGACCGACGCGCAGGGCAACTATGCCGGCAGTCTCTGGATGGCCGGCGGCCGTTCGCGCTATTACCGGCACTTGAGCGGCTGGTACCGCGCCACCGGCGGCAACACCGCCGAGATCAACGGCATCACCGGCGCCAGCGTCGGCTCGGGGCAGTCTCTGAAGATCTCGCTCGACCTGACCGACGCCCTGTTCGATGCCGGCTATCAGCTGCACATCGACGCCGCGGTCGAGGACATGCGCGAAAGCCCGAACGAGATCGTCGTGCCGCTGACCTCCGCCGGTTCCGGCAAGGCTGTCTCCGGCACCCGCTATATTTCCGATTTCACCTATACGCATTGATATTGAAGGACTGTTGCCATGATCCGGTCGCTCCACCGCTGGTTCGGGCTGATCGCCGCCGTGCTGCTCGTCGTCATCGCGATGAGCGGTGCGGCCCTGTCGGTCTTCCCCGCCTTCGAGGCGGTCACCACACCTGCCGCGCAACAGATCAGCGTGGCGGAACTGGCCGCAAGGGTGCGGTCAGCGGAACCATCGGTCGAGCAGATCAAGCGCGCGCCCTCGGGCCGGATCACCGCCTATTATTTCCACGGCGACCAGCCGGTCTCGTCGGTCATCGATCCGTCAACCGGCCAGCCGGTCGGCAACGCCGACCAGTCACCCGTCGAGCGCTGGCTGACCAATCTGCACCGTTCGCTGTTCCTCGGCGACTACGGGCGCATCGCGATGGCGGTCGGCGCGGTCGCCATGCTTGCGCTGACGATGTCCGGCCTCTTGATTCTCGCTCGCCGCTCCGGCGGGTGGCGACATATCCTGAAGCCCGCCAGAGGTCGCGGCAACGGACGGCTCCATGCGATCGTCTCCCGCGCCGCGCTCCCCGGCCTCTTTCTCTCTTCGCTGACAGCGCTGTGGATGTCGTCCGCGACCTTCGGCCTCCTGCCGGAAGGCGCGGACGGAGCGCCCTTCCCTACTGACGTCAGCGGCAAGACCGGCATGCCGGTCGGTACCATCGAACGACTCCAGCAAACGCCCGTCGAAACGCTTGTGTCGCTGAGCTTCCCTGCCAATGGGGATGCCACCGACGTCTACACGCTGACGACCGATGCGGGCGAAGGCTATATCGACCAGGGCAACGGCACCTTGCTCGGCTGGCAGAATGCGAGCTTCGTCGATCGGGCAAGTGCGTTCGTCATGATGCTGCACACCGGACGCGGCCTCGCCTCGCTCGGACTGCTTCTCGGCCTCTCGGCATTGTCCGTTCCCTTGCTGAGCTGGACCGGGATCGCCGTCTGGCTACGGGGGCGTGGCAAGCGCCGGCCAAAGTCCGTCGCGGCAAGCCACGCCGACACGATCATTCTCGTCGGCAGCGAAGGCGGCTCCACCTGGGGCTTTGCGGAAACCCTGAGGGCCACGCTCACCCGGGAGGGCCGGCAGGTGCATGTCGGTTCCATGTCGGACTTCAACCCGGCCCGCTGGCACAAGGCGGAGCGTCTTATCCTGTTTGCTGCCACTTACGGAGACGGCGAAGCACCGACATCCGCAAAGGGATTTCTCGACCGCTTCCGGGCAACGCCTGCCGCGCAGCACCTGCCGCTTGCCGTTCTCGGCTTCGGCGACCGGAGCTTCTATCACTTCTGCGGCTTCGCCAGAGACATTGCCGAGGTTGCCAAGGAGAACGGCTGGCCGACGCTCATCCCCTGTGACACCGTCGACCGACAATCGCCGCAGGATTTCGCGCGCTGGGGCAGACAGCTGGCAGAGGCGCTCGATCTCGACTTCGAGCTCAATCACCAGCCGGAGGTGCCGAAGACCTGGGAGCTTCAGCTTGCATCCCGCCGCGACTATGGCGCCAGCGTGCAGGCTACGACGGCGATCCTGCGTTTCGACCTGCCGAAGGTTTCGCTCTGGCAGCGGCTGACGGGCAACGCCGTTCCAATCTTCGAGGCGGGCGATCTCGTCGGCATCGTGCCGGAAGGCTCGGAGGTCCCGCGCTTCTATTCGCTGGCTTCCAGCTCCCGAGACGGCTTCCTCGAAATCTGCGTGCGCAAGCAGCCGGGCGGCCTCTGTTCCGGGCAATTGACCGCGCTGGAACCCGGCGACACGGTTTCGGCCTTCGTGCGGCCCAATCCGGGCTTCCGCCCGGCGGCCAACCGCAAGCCGGTCATCCTGATCGGCGCCGGCACCGGCATCGGGCCGCTCGCGGGCTTTGCCCGCGCCAATCATGCCCGCAAGCCGATGTTCCTCTATTTCGGCACGAGGCACCCGAAGAGCGATGCGCTCTATGAGGAAGAGCTGACCGACTGGCAGAAGGACGGCCGACTGACGGGCGTTTCCACCGCCTTTTCGCGGACGGCGAGCCCGGCTTATGTGCAGGACATCATCCGCAAGGACGGCGTAAAGATTGGCAAGCTGATCGCGGCCGGCGGACAGGTTCTCGTCTGCGGTGGTCGCGACATGGCGGCCGGCGTTGCCGCGGCTCTCGCGGACATCCTGACCCCGCACGGGGTAAGCCTCGTGACATTGAAGGCGGAGGGCCGTTATGGCGAAGACGTTTACTGATTTCACCCGGCATGCACTGAACGGCCCGACCATGGGAACACGCTGGTCTGCGCTCTTCCACATGCCGCACCACTTCGACGCCAGCGAGGTGGAGCGGGAAATGGCGGATGCCGTGAGCGCGGTCGATCGGCAGATGTCCACCTGGAAACCGGAGAGCGACATCAACCGGCTCAATGCGGCACCGACAGGCGAATGGTTGAACATGCCGCAAGAGATCATCGAGGTGCTGGCCGCCGGACTTGCGATCGGCCAGGCCTCCGGCGGCGCCTTCGACATTGGCATGGGCGATGCGGTGACCGCCTGGGGATTCGGTCCGGATACGGCCAACGAGACGGCTATCCGAACTGCCCGCATCGCGAAGCGATACCCGGCACATCAGGCGCTGGAACTGGACATCCGCAATGGAAAGGCGCGCAAGCACGCAGCGATGCGCTTCGACCTCAACGGCATCGCGAAGGGCTATGGCGTCGACCGGCTCGCGGCGGTGGCGGCCCGGCATGGGATCAAGGCGGGCCTGTTTGCCATCGACGGCGAACTCGTCGGTCGCGGCACGCAGCCGGACGGCTCACCCTGGACCGTCGCGGTGGAGAGACCCGACCTCGGCCAGCGGGCACCGCATTCCATCGTCGAACTGGACAACGCCGGCATCGCCACGTCGGGCGACTATCGCCACTGGGTGGAGCTTGGCGGACGCCGACTATCGCACACGATGGATCCCCGCCGCGGCATGCCGCTCATCAGCGCTCCGGCCTCGGTCACCGTGATCGCCCGCGACTGCATGAGCGCGGATGCCTGGGCGACGGCGATGATGGTACTTGGCGAAAAGGATGGACGAGCACTCGCCGATCGACTTGGCCTGTCGGTGCTGTTTCTGCACCGCAATCAGGCGGACAGCACCGGGTGCGGCGCGTTCGCCGCCTGAAACTGCATTAGTTAGTATTAACTTACAATTTGTCCGCCATTGCGCTGAAAAAAAAGGAGGAGCCTTGCGGGGCTCCTCCCTTGCTTCATTCAGCCACGGGCCCAGGCGGGGAGCCATTCGCCATGCGCCTTGAGGAGATCGTCCGTCAGCGACCAGATCTGGTCGAGATCGAGCTCCGCTGCGGTGTGCGGGTCCATCATCGCGGCATGGTAGATGTGCTCGCGGTTTTCCGTCATCAGTGCCTGGACGGTGAGTTCCTGGACGTTGATGTTGGTGCGGATCAGCGCGGTCAGCTGCGGCGGCAGGGCACCGATATAGGTCGGCTGGATGCCGCTCGCGTCCACCAGGCAGGGCACTTCGGCGGCGCAATTTGCCGGCAGCGAGGTGATGCAGCCATTGTTGCGGACATTGCCGTAGATCACCGAGGGCTCGCCGGTCCAGACCGAATTGATGATCGACGAGGCATATTCATGGCTCGGCTTCACATCGATCGTGTCGGCATCCTTGTATTCCTGCGCCTGCGACTTCCAGCGCTCGATCTGCTCGATGCAACGCTTCGGATATTCGTCGAGCGGAATGCCGAACTTCTCGATCAGGTCCTCGCGGCCCTCCTTGATGAAGTAGGGCGTGTATTCGGCGAAATGCTCCGAGCTTTCGGTGACGAAATAGCCGAGGCGGGTCAGCATCTCGTAGCGCACCTTGTTGGGGCAGCGCGGGTTCCAGTGGCTGGGCTTCGGGAAGCGGCCTTCACGATAGCCCTTCAGGAGGTCCGGATAGAGGTTCTTGTAGCTGCCGTCCGGCTGGCGGTGCTCGAACTTCAGATAGAAGGCCATGTGGTTGATGCCGGCGGCGCGGTAGCGGATCTCGTCAAGCGGAATGTCGAGATCGCGGGCGAGTTCGTAGGCCGTGCCCTGGACAGAATGGCAGAGACCGACCTGCTTGATCGTCGGGTATTTCTCGGCGATGGCCCAGGTGTTGATCGCCATCGGGTTCACATATTGCAGCATGATGGCCTCGGGGCAGACGGCCAGCATGTCCTCGCAGATCTTCCAGAGATGCGGGACCGTGCGCAGGCCGCGCATGATGCCGCCGACGCCGAGCGTATCGGCGATCGTCTGGCGCAGGCCGTATTTCTTCGGCACCTCGAAATCGGTGACGGTGCAGGGCTCGTAGCCGCCGATCTGGAAGGCGACGACAACGAAATCGGCGCCCTCAAGCGCCTTGCGCTGGTCGGAATAGGTCTCGACCTTCGCCTGGGTGTTGAGCGTCTTCGCCAGCTTGCTGGCGACGATCTCGCTTTCGGCCAGTCGCTGCGGGTTGATGTCCATCAGCGCGATCGTCGCGCCGGACAGGGCCGGGCGATGCAGGAGGTCGCCGATGATGTTCTTCATGAACACTGTCGAGCCGGCGCCGATGAACGTGATCTTTGGTTGTCTTGACATACGGATCTCCACGGGATCAGGCCGCAACCTCGAAGGCTGCCCTGACGAGTTTTTCTGTGTATTCGGTTTTCGGATTGGTCAGAACTTCATCGACCGGGCCTTCCTCCATGATCCTGCCATGCTGCATGACGATGACCCTGTGGCAAAGCGCCCGGACGACCTTCAGGTCGTGGGAAATGAAGAGGTAGCTCAAGCCTCTTTCGTCCTGAAGTTTTCTCAAAAGCTCGATGATCTGCGCTTGCACCGACAGGTCGAGTGCGGAGGTTGGTTCATCGAGGAGAACGAATTCCGGCTCCAGCGCGATGGCACGCGCGATCGCGATGCGCTGGCGCTGGCCGCCGGAGAATTCATGCGGGAACCGGCTGGTGATGTTGTCCGGCAGACCAGAGGCGACGAGCGCCTCGCGGACCCGGTCCAGCCGCTCCTTGCGGCCCGTGCCGATATTGTTGACCACCAGGCCTTCGCCGATGATCTGGCCGATGGTCATGCGCGGGTTAAGCGAGGAGAAGGGATCCTGGAAGACGATCTGCATACGCGAGCGCAGCGGCCGCATCTGGTCGCGGTTGCACCCATGGATCGGCTTGCCGTCGAAGAAGATCTCGCCGCCGTCATTCTCGATCAGCCGGGTCAGCGCCTGGCCGAAGGTGGTCTTGCCGGAGCCGGATTCACCGACCAGCCCAAGCGTCTCGTGACGGCGCAGCGTCAGTGACAGGCCGTTGACGGCAATCAGGTCATGCGTGGTGGGCTTGAAGATGCCGCCGCCCCTCAGCGTGAAGGCAACCTTGACGTCGCGGCCTTCGAGGATGATCGGCTGGTCCGCCGGAAGCGGCTTCGCCTTGCCGGTCGGCTCGGAGCCGAGCAGATGGCGGGTATAGGCATGGCGCGGATTTTCGAACAGCGTCCCCGTCCTGTTGTGCTCCTTCAACTCACCCTTCTGCATGACATAGACATAGTCGGAGAATTTCCGCACCACGGTCAGGTCATGGGTGATCAGGATGACCGCCATGCCATGCTTCTTCTGCAGATCGCGCAGCAGGTTGAGGATCTGTGCCTGCACGGTGACGTCGAGCGCCGTCGTTGGCTCGTCGGCGATCAGCACGTCGGGATTGTTGGCGAGCGCCATGGCGATCATGACGCGCTGGCGCTGGCCGCCGGAGAGCTGGTGCGGGTATTGGTCGACCCGCAGTTCCGGCTGCGGGATCTGCACTTCGGCGAGCAGCTCGACGGCCCGCTTGCGCGCGGCGGACTTGCTCATCTTCTGGTGCGCGCGGATCGCCTCGGCGATCTGGCTGCCGATGGTGTAGATCGGGTTCAGCGAACTCATGGGCTCCTGAAAGATCATCGCGATGCGGCCGCCACGTAGCGCCCGCCGCTTCTCGCTCGAAAACTTCAGGATGTTCTGGCCGTCAAGAAGCACGGTCGCGTTCGGGTTGACCGTCGCGCGCTTGGTGAGCAAGCCCATGATCATGCGCGCCGTCACGGACTTTCCGGAGCCGGATTCGCCGACGACGGCCACTGTTTCTCCGCGATAGAGCTGCAGCGAGATGTCGCGCACGGCTTCCACCGAACCGTGTTCGGTCTTGAAGGTAACGCCCGCATTGCGCACGTCGATGATCGGCTTGTCGCCTTTCTCGTCCGCGTCCAAACGTACCGCCGGGATCAGATCTTCGGTCATTGCTCGTCCTCCTTCCGGCTCAATAGGGGTCGATCGCGTCGCGCAGGCCATCGCCGAGCGCGTTGAACGCGAAGACGGTGACGAGGACGAAGCCGACCGGCGTCAGGATCCAGGGATAGGAGCCGATGACCGAATAATTGGCGGTATCCTGCAGCATCAGGCCCCAGGAAATGAGCGGCGGTTTCACCGCAAAGCCGAGGAAGCCGAGGAAGGATTCCAAGAGCACGACCGTCGGGATGGCAAGCGTCACGGCGACGATCACGTGGCTCATGACGTTCGGGAAGATGTGCTGGAAGATGATGCGCCGGTCGGTCGCACCGATCGCCATCGCCGCCTTCACATATTCGATGCGGGCGAGCGCCAGCGTCTTGCCCCGCACCTCGCGCGACATCTGCGCCCAGCCGAGCGCCGACATGACGACAATGACGAAGGCGAGGAAGACGTTGGTCGGCGCGGTGACCGGAATGAGCGAGGTGAGCGCCAGATAGAGCGGCAGTTGCGGGAAGGCGAGCACCAGTTCGACGAAACGCTGGATCCAGGCATCGACGGCGCCGCCGAAATAGCCGGAGATCATGCCGATCGTCGTGCCGACCACAGTAACCACGAAGACCACCGTCAGCGCGATCATCAGCGAGATGCGCGACCCGTATATGGCGCGCGACAGCACGTCACGGCCGAACTTGTCGGTGCCGAGAATATGGATCGGCTTGCCGCCGACGGAACCCAGGAGATGGGTCTTCATCGGGATGATGCCCAGGAACCGGTATTCGAAGCCGGAGACGAAGAATCCGAGCATGCGCGGATTGTCGTAGTCCGGGCCGCTGATCGGCTGGAAGGTCACGGGATCGAGTTCGTCGCCGTCGACGATCGGATAAACGCGCGGCGAGACGAGATTACCGTCCTTGTCGTGGATCGCGATCGATTCCGGCGGCATGTAGGCACTGTCGGTCAACTTCGGATCGACCGGCGACAGGAAGCCGGCGAAGACGGCCATGAACAGCAGCAGTGCCACGAGGATAAGGCCGAGCATGCCGGTCACGGAATGCCTCAGGCGGCGCCAGACGAGTGCCGCGTAGCTCTCGCTGCGACCGGCCTCCTGCGGGACGTCGTTGTCGATGGTGGATTCAGCGGGTGTCAGCATCAGCGTGCGCCTCCCAGTCTGACGCGCGGATCAAGGGCGGCGAGAAGCATGTCGGCGATGATGTTGCCGACGATCAGCGTGGCCGAGAGAACGAGCATGAAGGTCGCCGTGACATAGACGTCACCGACATACATGGAGCCGACGATCGCCGGACCGACGGTCGGAAGGGCGAAGATGATCGCGACCTCGATTTCGCCGGTCAGCATGTAGGGCAGAACGACGCCCTGATACATGACGAGCGGATGCAGGGCATTGGGAACGGCATGGCGCATGATGACCGTGCTTTCCCGGAGGCCCTTGGCCCGCGCCGTCTCGACATACTGCGCATTCAGCGTGTCGAGCAGATTGCCGCGCATGACGCGCATGTTGTAAGCGAGGCCGCCGAGCGTGGCGATCGCGACCACCGGCCAGATATGGCTGACGAGATCGACGAATTTTCCCCATGACCAGGGAGCGCCGCCGTAGCGGGGCGAGAAGAAGCTGCCGATCTCGCTGACGTTAAAATGGAACACCAGGACATAGACCATGATCAGCGCCATCAGGAAGCGCGGCACGGTCATGCCGAGGAAGGCGACACCGGACAGAAGCGTGTCGACCCAGCTGTACTGGCGCGTGGCGGCCAGGATGCCGAAACTGATACCAAGGATCGACGCGAAGATGTGGCAGGTGAGCGCCAGAAGCAGCGTGCGCGGCAGGCGCTCGGCGACGACGTCCGCCACCGGCTTGTTGTAATAGAGGCTGGTGCCGAAATCGCCTTCGGTGACGATGCCCTTGATCCAGTTGAGGTACTGGACCGCCATCGGCTTGTCGAGCCCGTGTTCGACCGCATAGGCCTTGGCCTGGGCGTCGGCCTGCTCGAATGA
The DNA here is from genome assembly GCF_052908375.1 of Rhizobium sp. PAMB 3174. NCBI lineage: Bacteria > Pseudomonadati > Pseudomonadota > Alphaproteobacteria > Hyphomicrobiales > Rhizobiaceae > Rhizobium > Rhizobium sp. PAMB 3174. Next base: position 3,544,574 of record NZ_CM128608.1, read on the forward strand.
AGCGCCGCCGAGATTGATGAGCTGCGAACGGATGTAATCGCTGTAGTCGCCGGGCGGAGCCTGAATGATCGCAAACGTCACGACGCTCAGGACAAAGAGGACCGGTATCGCCGACAGGATGCGGAGGATAAGAAATCGGATCATTCATGCGCTCCTGCAAGAAGGGTGCTGTCCATGGTCAAGGATCGTGTCGCCCTGGTTGCACAATCCGCACCCCTCCCCGCCGAAGCAGGAAGGGATGCGGCGCTGGGAGGTGGTTACTCGGTGATCGGACCTGCGCCGCCGGGCTTGCCGGGGAGCGAGTCCTTGTGCAGTTCGTAGCCGCCCTGCTTGTCGGTGGGCACATAGAGCCGCTCGCGCATGATGGCTCCTTCAGCCCAGTTGAACATGAAGATCGGCGCTCCGTTCGGAATGTTGGCGAAACGCTTGTTGATGATCAGGGCGCCGGGATACTCGACCAGGCCAACGGTGTTGACGTTGGTCGTGTAGACCTTCTGGTATTCCTTCATCAACGTCGCCTTCTCCTCCGGATCGCTGGAGGCGATGAACTTGTTGACGATGTCGACCAGCTGCTTTTCGAACGGCATCAGGTCAAGCTCGTCCTTGCCGTTGGCACGGTGGAACCAGCTGGTACGCGGGCCGGTCGGCGCAAGCTGCGGCGTGTTCTGCACGACGGAGGCCAGTTCGGCATTGGTGCGCAGCACCATCCAGTCGAATTTGCCGCCGTAGTTGGCCTGGTCGCGGTTCTTGCCGTCCTGGGAGTTTAGGACGACCCGCAGGCCGAGCTTTTCCATCTGGCCGATCACGCCTTCGGCGAGGTTCTTGTCCGTGCCGTAGGTGTTGTTGACCAGAAGCGAGACTTCGACATCCTTGCCGCCTGCGGTTCCGGCCGGGAAGTTGACGATGCCGTTGCCGTCGGTGTCCTTCAGGCCGGCTTCCGCCAGCTCCTTCTTGGCACCTTCGAGATCGAACGGATAGTACATGGTCGATTCGCGGTCGTAGAAGTTCGAGCCGGAGAGAATGCCGCCGGGATAGGTCGCGACGAAGGGACCCTTCACCAGCGCCTCGCCGAGCTTCTTGCGGTCCATCGCCATGGTGACGGCCTTGCGGAAATGCTCATTGCGGTTCAGCTCGCGGATGGCCTGCTCACGCTCGTCCGGATCACCCCAGCCATTGCCCGAGAAGTTCATCATCAGATTGTAGCCGATGAGGCGCGGACCGAAGGCGAGGCGGGCCGGCGCATCCGGCTGGGCCGCGCGCTTCAGCGACGAGACGAAGTTCTCCGGCTGCTCAAGGTTCGAGAGATCGGCGGAACCGGCAACGGCCTGCACGTCACGGTCGGCCCAGGTCGACAGCTTGTAGTGGACCTCGTCGAGGTAAGGCAGCTGATTGCCCTTCTCGTCAACCTTCCAGTAGTAGGGGTTGCGGCGCAGCACGATGATGTCGTCCGGACGGTACTCGACCGGGACCCACGCGCCCATGACCGGGAAATTCATGTAATCCGGCGGGAAGGCGTTCTTGTACTGCTCGTATGTGTTCTTCGAATATTTCGGATGCTGCGGCTGAAGAACATGCGCAGGGCCCGGGCAGAAGGTGCCGTAAGCCATGTTGTAGAGGAACTGCTTCGGGAAGGCGTCCTTGAACGTCCACTCGATCGTGTACTTGTCGATCGCCTTCAGCGTCGTGCCCTGGCCGAAGGTTTCCTGCGTCGCGCCGTTCAGCGGATAGACGTTCGGATCGAGAACGTTGTCGTTCCAGTAGAACATCACGTCGTCGGAGGTGAAGTCGACGCCATCCGACCACTTGGCGCCCTCGATCAGGTGCATGGTCAGCTTGTGGCCGTCGGCCGACCAGTCCCAGCTCTTGGCGAGGTTCGGCAGCGGCTCCAGTTCGTCGGCCTTGACCTGAAACAGCGGACCGGTGCGCGTCAGGCACTCATACATGCCGATATCGATGCCGCCCCAGCCCTGGTTCTGGCCGGCGCTGTAGTTCCAGCCTTCGGGCCGACCGCCGATGACATGGCGAAGCGTGCCGCCATAGGCGCCGATGCCGTCGGGCATGTTGCCGGCCTTGTAGACCATCGGCTCCTTCGGCAGACGATCCTTGACCGGCGGCAGCTTGCCGGTGTCGACGAAATCCTTCGTGACCCAGGCCGGCTCGTGATATTCCGGCAGCGCCTTGAATTCGAGTATGTCCTTGATGCCCACATACTGGACCTTGGTCTGCGCCGGAAAGTCCGGCGGCGCCGGCACGGGCTGCAGATCGGAGGCCCGGACCTGGACGGTAAGGGCGGCTGTGCCCATGAGCAGCGCCGCAGTCAGCTTGAGATATCGGCTATTCATTTTCACTCCCCTGTTTGACGATGACGGTTTGACCGTCGCCAAGTGTTCGGCGCTTCCATCCTCGACGGAAGGCCCGGGCGATTCCTCCAACCGCCCATCCCTTTGCAGCCTAGCCGGCCTTGCGCTCCAGCTTTGCGGCGCGAAGCTCCTCGATCGAGCGAACCTCGCGGCGGGCCGAGCCCTGCCAGTCGCGTGTCTTAACGGTCGCCTTCGACAGCCGCTCCTTTGCCGCTGGTACGGCGTCGGCAAACTGCGGCAGCCAGCGGGCCTGGGCGACGAGCATCTCATCGACCATCTGCCAGACCTCTTCCGGCGTGCAGATCGCGCCGACCAGCGGGTCGTGCAGAACGGCCTGCTTCAGGAGATCGACATCGCCGGTGACGGCGGCGTGAACCGACATGCGCTGGACATTGATCGAGGCCATGCAGGTGGCGGCAGCGGCTTCCGGCAGCGTGATGCCGGCGGCCATGTTGATGCCGAAGCGGTCGACAAAGCCGGGCGATTCGATGATCGCATCGGCCGGCAGATTGGTGATGACGCCCTTGTTCTTCTGGTTGAAGTGACCGCGATAGACCCGGCCGGTTTCCAGCGCCTCGAGAATGTAGCTCGCATGCTCGTTGGAGCGCTCGTATTCGCCAAACGGACGTCGGGCGGTTTCGAGAACGCTCGGGAACTCGGTTTCGAACCAGTTGCGGTTTTCCGTCGTGTAGCGCAGGTAGCCGCCGGTCTCGCCGTGAATCCAGTCGGACATGTCGATCCACTTGGCGATCTCGTCCGGGCGCTTGCGGTACCAGGGCAGGTATTCCGAGAGGTGGCCATTGCTTTCGGTCGAATAGACGCCGAAACGCTTCAGGACGTCGATGCGGACCTTTTCCTGCTGGCTGATCACCGGATGACGCTCGAAAGCGGCGACAAGTTCGTCCTTGCCGATCTTGCGGCCCTTGACGCGGACGTCGACGAACCAGGTCTGGTGGTTGATGCCCGAGCAGATGAAATCGAGGTCATCGTGGCTGACGCCGAGCACCTCGGCGATCTGCTCGCCGCCGTGCTGCACGCCGTGGCAAAGACCGATCGTGTCGACCTTGCCGTATTCGATCGCCGCCCAGGTGTTCATGACCATCGGGTTTGCGTAGTTCAGGAAGCGGGCGCCCGGCTCGGCGACTTCGCGGATGTCCTTGCAGAAATCGAGGATCACCGGAATGTTGCGCTGGCCGTACATGATGCCACCGGCGCAGATGGTATCGCCGACGCACTGGTCAATGCCGTATTTCAGCGGAATGCGGATGTCGTCCGCATAGGCCTCAAGGCCACCGACGCGCACACAGGACACGATGTAGCGCGCGCCCTCGATCGCCTTGCGGCGGTCCGTCGTCGCGCTGATGCGCACCTTCAGGCCATTCGCCTCCTTGATCGTGTTCAGGACTTTTTCGATGAGGGAGAGATTATGCTCCGATATGTCGGTGAGGGCGAATTCGACGTCCTGAAATTCCGGCACGGACAGGATGTCCGAAAAAAGCTTGCGCGTGAATTCGACGCTGCCGGCGCCGATGATCGCAATCTTGAAACTCATGTGACTCTCCATCCTCCATGCCCTACAAAACAAAGCCTATCCAGTCCGCCCCGGATGTCCGGCACGCGGTTCTCAAAGGCCAGATTGTCGGCAACTCCTCGTTCTTCGCCGTTGAATATGCCAAGATTTGATGAGATGAAAAGAGGAGCATTATGCTATTGAGGGTAAAATTGTGCTGCAGGAATTAATCTCTCACGGCGAAGGCATGCGCAGCCTTTCCGTCGTCCGGTCGCGCGTCAATCTTCACACCATGCCGACCAGCGCCGGTTATGAAGTGCGTGAAAACACTAACTATTCCTGGGACGGAAGGTTGCGTGGCAACACCCCCTTCACCGTCCTTCAGCATACAATCAGCGGCCGCGGCTCCCTGCGCTACGAGAACCGCGACATAAAGATTCATGCGGGTGAAACGCTGCTTGTGATCATCCCGCACAATCACCGCTATTGGCTCGAAAAAGGTGATCGCTGGGAATATTTCTGGATCTCGATGAACGGCATCGACGCCCTGCGCATCCACGAAACCGTGCTCAACGCGCACGGCCCGGTCCTGAAACTGAAGACGAAGACCATCGACCGCCTGGCCAATTGCACGCTGCGGCTTCTGAAGGGAGAGGCCGAAACGCCGGGCGCGGCCTCGGCGATCGCCTATGAGGCCGCAATGCATCTGCACGACGACGTGTTCGGACCGTCGGACCGGGTGCTGAAGGAGCAGAACTCGATCACCCGCACGATAGAGCACATCGCCGCCCATCTCAGCGCCGATCTCAGCGTCGACGTGCTGGCCTCCGTCGCCGGGCTCAGCCGCGCCCATTTCTCACGCAGCTTCGCATCCATGACGGGCCTGCCGCCGGCCGAATATGTCCAGCAGCGACGCATGCGCCGGGCGGCGCGGTTGCTGACCGCCAATCGCGAGATGAGCGTAAAGGAAATCGCCGCGCTGTGCGGCATGCCTGAGAACAATTATTTCTCGAAGGTCTTCCGCAAGACCTACGGCATCAGCCCGACCGAATTCCGCACCAACGGCATGTACGCCTCGGCAGAAAAATGACGACGCACTAGGTCGCCGCCAAGGCATCCTGGCGCTCCGCAGCATCGCCGATGCCGGTTGCCACAATCCGTCCGGCCAGCCGCCTTCAAGCCCAGTAAATAGGCAGAGATAGAATCTGCCCAGGGATTGAACGCGTCGTATTGACATATGCTAAAATTGGATGACATGATTTGATTTATACAAAATCTGCATCAAGGCCCCATGGAAACGCGTGATCTTCAGACCTTTCTGGCCGTGGCTGACAGCGGCAGCATTACCAAGGCGGCCGAAGCGCTCGGCCGTTCGCAGCCGTCGGTCACGCGCACCATCCAGGATCTGGAGGCCGAACTCGGTTTCGAACTGCTCCACCGCGTGGGTCGACGGGTGCAACTCTCCGAGGAAGGCGTCGCGTTCGAGGAGGAAGCCCGGCGCCTGCTGATGTCGTTCACCGAACTCGCGGCCCGGGCCAAAACGATCGCAGCCGGCAAGGGGCGCATCCTGCAGATTGCCACGACGTCGGCGATCGGAACCGCCCTCATCCCGACGGCGCTCGCCGAACTCAAGAACGCGACCTTGCCACATGAGACGCATCTGGGTCAGTTCCTGCCGCCGGTGGTCGCTCAGGAAGTGCGCAGCGGGCGGGCCGAGATCGGCTTTTCAAGCCTGCCGCTCGACACGCCGGGGCTCGATGTCCTGCGGCTTTATTCGGCACCGGACGTCATTGCGCTGCGCGAAGACGATCCGCTCGCAAGTCTCGACGTGGTCCCGCTCTCGGCACTGGCCGGGCGCCGGCTCGCCACCATGCTCAATCCCTTGCGCTTCCAGCTGCATGTGGCGCGCGCGCTGGCATCCCAGGGCATCGAGACCGGACCGGTTATCCGCACCAATATTTCCTACGGTGCCCTGCAGCTGGTCCGCGAGACCGGAGTTGTCGCGGTCATCGAGCCGGTCACGGCCTATGGCCTCAGCCTGCCGGGCGTAGTCATCCGGCCGATCGACGTGACGGTTCCGTTCTATTGGGGTGTGATCGCTGGCGAAAGGCGGCCGCTACGCCCGCTGGCGGAAGCACTGATCGACGCGGTGGAAGCTGTCGCCGCACGATCGATTGCCGGCTTCAGAAAGCTCGACCCGGCCCTTGCCGGCCAATTGGTGACAGGCCCCACCTCGGGCACAAACCACGGAAATGAAGCATGACCGACACAACGACAACGCCAAACGCGGAAGGCCTTGCTGCCCTTGAGGCGCAGCTGGCACGAGACCTCGACTATCTCGAGATGCCCGCAAAGTCCTGGGTGCCGGAACACTATACGGGAGGCGAGCGCGTGCGCGATGTCGTCGTCATCGGCGCCGGCATGTGCGGGCTGGCGGCAACCGCGAAGCTTATGCTGACCGGCATCACCAATGTCGTCGCCTATGACGCCGCGCCGGAAGGCCTTGAAGGCCCGTGGGTCACATTCGCCCGCATGGAGACACTGCGCTCGCCGAAGTCGCTGACCGGCCCGGCCCTTGGTCTGCCGCAGCTTACATTTCGCGCCTGGTTTACCGCACAATGGGGAACCGAGGCATGGCAGGCGCTCGACAAGATCCCGCGGGTCCAGTGGATGGATTACCTGGTCTGGTATCGAAACGTCCTGAACCTGCCCGTGCGCAACGGCGTGAAGATGACCGGCATTTCCTTCGAAGGCGACCTGATCGCGATCGATCTTGAAGGCGCGGAAACGGGGCGGGTCCATACCCGCCGTCTGGTGCTTGCCACCGGCCGCTCCGGCCTCGGCGGCTTCGCGGTCCCGGATTTCCTCAAGGGCATCGACCGTGCCTTGTGGGCGCATTCGGCCGACGACGTCGATTTCGAGGCGTTGAAGGGCAAGCGGATTGCCGTAATCGGTGCCGGCGCCTCGTCCATGGACAATGCGGCGACGGCACTCGAGGCTGGCGCGGGGGCCGTCGATCTTTTGATCCGGCGCAAGGAAATGCCGCGCATCAACAAGATGACCGGCGTCGGCAGCCAGGGCATGGTGCACGGGATGCTGCCGCTTCCCGATCACTGGAAGTGGAAGTTCTTCGACTATTCTGCCGCGACGCAGACGCCGCCGCCGCGATCCTCGACACAACGCGTCTCACGGCACGAGAATGCGCGCTTCCTTCTCGATTGCGGCATCGTCTCCGTAGCCGAGCAGGATGGCGAACTGCTGATCGAGACCACGCAGGGACCGCTGCGCTACGATTACCTGATTGCCGCCACCGGCTTTACCAACAATTTCGATGGCCGGCCGGAATTCGCCGCGATCGCACCGCATATCCGCAAATGGTCCGACGGCAGATACAAGCCGGACATGGGGCCGCCGCGCGAGTCGCTGATCGAGGCACCGGATCTCGGGCCTGTTTTCGAATTCCAGGAAAAGGTGCCGGGCGAGTGCCCAGAGCTGAGGCACATTCACTGCTTCAACGACGCGGCCATGCTCACCCACGGTAAGGTCTCCGGCGACATTCCCGCCGTCAGCGCAGGTGCCGACCGTCTTGTTCGTGGCATCGCCGCATCGCTCTTCGCCGAAGATGTCGAAACCCATTACGCCAATCTCGTCGCCTATGACGTCCCCGAGCTCATTGGCGACGAATGGACAGATTCAACCCCTCTCTTGCAGAAGGAGACCGCATTGTGATCGATGCCATGGACAAGGCCGCCGGGCTTACGCCGGACGACGCCGTTTTCGAAGCGCGGCGGTTCCGCCCCGAATTCGTCGAGGGCGCGGAGCTCTGCCGTCTTTCGGTGCTGGCCCCGAAGACCGACCAGGGCCTGCCGCCCGTTCTTCGCCTGGCACTCGCCCGCCGCATGGCCGCGTTCAACGCCGACCAGGTGCTGATGGACGGCTATGACGCGGAACTCGCGTCTCTTGAGACCTCGCCGGGACATCTGGCGCTGGCCCATGGTGAAACCGATCTCGACGAGCCTCTGGCAACGATCGCCCGCCACGTCGATCTCGTCACCATGACGCCGAGCAAGGCGGCAAGGGGCGACATCGAGAAGCTCGAAGCGGCAGGGCTCAGCAATCCCCAGATCGTCGCGCTCTCCGAACTGATCGCCTTCGTCAACTTTCAGACCCGGGTTGCTGCGGGTCTCAGACTGCTGAGGTCGGCATAATGTCTTCCGTCCGTTTGAAGCCCTTGAACTGGCATCCCTATATCGAACCGGTCGTGCTCAGCGAAGCAACGCCCGAGCAGCTGGATGCCATGAAGGTCACGCCGTCCGCCAAGAAGGTGTCGGACTATGTGCTGACGTTGGCGCATGATCCGGAAAGCTACGTGGCCCGCACCGTGCTCTTCAACGCCATCATGTATGTCGATGGTGGCCTTGCCCGGGCCGATCGCGAGCTTGGTGCGCTTGGCGCGTCAATGGTCAACGGCTGCAAGTATTGCGCCGTCGTGCATGCCCGCCGGCATGCCGAGCTGACGAAGAACGACGACGTGGTCACCGCCCTCTATCTCAACCGGCCGGAGGATCTCGGTCCCCGCGACGCGGCGATCCACGCCTTTGCCAACCGTCTGTCGGCGGCGCCTTCCGAGGCGACGGCGGAGGACATCGCGGCACTTCGGGCCGTCGGCATGAACGACGTCGAGATCATCGACCTCATCCACGCCATCTCGATCTTCGGCTGGGCCAACCGGCTGATGCATGTGCTCGGCTACGCCGACAGCGAAAAATAGCGGTGACGGCAACCATATCGCCACGCCGGACACGATCTCCATCGCCACGAAACAAGGGGACACCAACCAGAAATGCTCGAAATCAAAGACCTGAAGCTGTCCTACGGAAGCTCCCGGATCCTGAACGGTGTCGACCTGTCGGTAAAGCGCGGTGACGTCGTCTCGATCATCGGTCCCAGCGGGACCGGCAAGACGACGCTGCTCAAATGCATCAACTATCTCGCCAAGCCGGCATCGGGCACGATCACCTTCGACCAGATCCACATGGATTACGAACGCGCCGACAAGGCCGCCATCCGGGCGATCCGGCTGCGCACGGCGATGGTGTTCCAGCAGTTCAACGTGTTCAAGAACATGACGGTCATCGAAAACGTCATGGACCCGCTTGTCGTGGTGCAGCGCAAATCCAAAGAGGAAGCGCGCGCGATCGCGCTGCAGGAGCTGGATCGCGTCGGGCTTTCGGACAAGCTCAACCACTATCCCTCCCAGCTTTCGGGTGGCCAGCTTCAGCGCACCGGCATCGCCCGTGCTCTCGCCGTCAAGCCAGACGTGATGCTCTTCGACGAGCCCACATCCTCGCTCGACCCCGAACTGGTCGGCGAAGTCCTCAAGGTGATCCGCGATGTCGCGTCGTCGGGCATGACGTCACTTCTCGTCACCCACGAGATGAAATTTGCGCGAAGCATTTCCAACCGGATCGTCTTCATGGACGGCGGTGTCGTCGCAGCCGACGGCAGTCCGGACGCCATCTTCGACGAACCCTCCACGCCTCGCCTCGCGCAATTCCTGCAGTCTGAATACTCGTTTCAATAAGAAGGGAACTTAGACATGTCCATCATCCATTCGATTACCCGCCGGCAGTTCGGCTTCGCTCTGGCCGGCGGCGTCCTCATGGCGCTGACGCTCTCCGGTCCCGCCGGCGCGGAAGACGTCCGCACCATCAAGATCGCCACGGCGGCGGAATCCAAGCCGCTCTCCTGGGGCGCGCTCGGCGAGGAGCCGCAGGGCTATGAGCCCGAACTCCTGAAGGCCATCAACGCCAAGCTGCCGCAGTACAAGTTCGAGATGGAAGGTGCCGCCGACATCGCCCAGGAAACAGGCCTCGTCACCGGCAAGTACGACATGGCGACCGGCGGCTACTACTGGTCCGACGCCCGCGCCAAGCAGTTCCTCATCCCGAAGAACCCCGAAGGGGCGAGCATGATGAAGATCTACAGCCGCAAGGACAGCGGCATCAAGGAGATGAAGGATCTCGTCGGCAAGAAGATCGTGCCGGTGACCGCCGGCGGCGGCGTCTACCGCTTCGTCACCAAGTGGCAGGAAGCCAATCCCGACTACAAGATCGACGTTTCGACCTCGAGCGCCGGCATTCCGTATCCGGACCGCCTGAAGGAAGTTCAGAACGGCAAGTACGACGCGCTCATCCTGCCGTCCAACCTCGGCGAGCAGACGGTGATCGACAACCAGAAGCTCGACATCGAGGCCTCCGAGCCGGTGGTGATCAACAACACCTACATCCTGATCCACAAGTCGGCGGAAAACGAGAAGCTGGCCGAGGACATCAACACGGCGCTCGGCGAACTGCGCGAAGACGGCACGATCGACAAGCTGTCCCAGAAGTGGTTCGGCGAAGAAATCAGCCAGTACATCAAGTAATCCGGCCTCCGGATTTCCTGAAATATCGTCAGCGGCAGGCTGAAGACACACCAAGGAGTGTTTCAACGTGAATCTATCCGAGATGATTCCCGAATTGCTTTCGGCACTGCCGCTGACGCTGGCAATCATGTTCGTCGCGATGGCCGCCGGCTTCTGCCTGGCGCTCCTTGCGACGACCCTCAGGGTTCGCAGGATCCCTGTCCTGAGCCAGTTCGCCGATCTCTATGTCTCCTATGCCCGCAGCGTGCCGGTCGTCTTGCAGCTGTTCGTCGCCTTCTACGGCATGCCGCTGGTGGTCGCGCATGTCGGTGTCGCGGATTTCTTCTCGGCAAACGTCGCCGCCATGGTCGGGCTCAGCCTCTATCACGGCGGTTACCTTTCGGAGGTGATGCGGCCGGCCTATCTCGCCGTCGACCGCGGCCAGCATGACGCCGCCGACAGCCTTGGCTACACCTTCCGGCAGAAGGTGACCCGAATCGTCGGGCCGCAGGCCGTGCACATCGCCCTGCCCGGCTACGGCAACTCGATCATCTACCTGATCCACAACGTCGCCCTGGTCATGTATATCGGCGCCGCGGACGTGATGGCGACCGCCCATCTCGTCATGGAGAGGGACTACAACCAGTACCAGTTCGAGACCTATCTCCTCCTGGCGGTGATCTACTCCATCCTCTGCCTCATCACCTGGCTCATCGTGCGCTTTTTCGAGCAGCGTTCCGCGAAATATACGGTCAAGGGCGCGCAGGTGAAACTCGTCGCCATGCCCAGCGTCTGATCAGGGAAAAGATCCATGTTTGACATCAGTGTCCTCTGGCCGGATTTCGTGAGCATCATGAGCGCGGTTCCGCGCACGCTCGCCATGGCCGTCGCAATCTTCGTCCTGTCGACGCTTGTCGGCAGCCTGTTCGCGCTCGCCGAATACCGCCGGATCCCGATCCTCAGGCACCTCGTCATCGCCTACAAGATCGCCTTCAAGGGCGTGCCGATGGTCGTCGTGGTCTTCCTCGCCTATTACGGCCTGCCCGCAACGCTGCACTTCCTCGCGGGGGCGCTCGGCATCGACTTCAACGGCCACACGACCCCGAACTGGGTCACGCTGATCGTGGCGCTCACCGCCTGCGTGGCGGCCTTCCAGGCCGAAGTGGTGAAGGGCGCGCTGAACTCGTTCGACACTGGGCAGGCCGATGCGGCCTATTCGCTGGGCTATCGGGGCACGCAGATGTTTCGCCGCATCCTCCTGCCGCAGGTGACCGTCGCCGCTATTCCCGATCTCGCCAACTCGTTCATGGTGATCATGAAGGCGCTGTCACTTGGCTTCGCGATCGAGGTCGTCGACATCTTCGCCCAGTCGCAGCTGACCGCAGCCCTCAATTTCTACTACCTCGAAGCCTTCCTCGTCGCCGTGGTGATCTACATGGTCATCGCCTACCTCGTCACCCAGATCGCGGACAGGACGGAACGGGCGTTGCGCATGCGCGCCTGACGAAAGACCCGTGACCACTCGCCGCCAGCACCGGATGGAGCAGTAGCGGAAATCAAGCCCGTCGAGCGCGCTACCTGCCTCCGCATGCAAGCGATGCATAGCCCGTGCAAAATCGGAATTGGCCGGCGTCAAGTTGCCTTGCTAGAACGCCAAGGTGGGACTCAGTGGCTGCGGGCCTCATCCAGCAGTCCATTTTCCCCGAACATGCCCGGCCAGCCGCTTTCCCACCGATCGGCCGATCCCCGATCTCCCGGCCGCTTGATCGAATATGCGAAAGCGGCCTGAAACGCAGTGCACCCAGCGAGGCAATTTCATGAAGATCTTCATTTCCGTCGACATCGAGGGCATTGCCGGCGTTGCCGAGAAAATTCAGGGAAGCCGGGGCAATCCGGAGTACGAGGTGGCACGCCGGCTGATGACCGAGGAGGCCAATGCCGCCATTCGTGGCGCATTTGCCGGCGGAGCAACGAGCGTAACCGTTGCCGATTCCCATGGTCCGATGCGCAACATCATCGCCGAGGACCTGGATCCCCGCGCCCGGCTCATATCCGGAAAGCCGCGTCCGCTGACCATGATCGAGGGCATCACGGAGGAATACGACGGCGCGCTCCTCATCGGCTATCACGCCGCAGCCGACAACTACGGCACCTTGTCCCACACGATCAGCGGCATCGCCTTCCGGCGCATCGAGATGAATGGCGTGCTGACCGGTGAACCGACGCTTTTTGCAGGACATGCCGCCTCGATCGGCGTCCCGCTCCTCGCCATCAGCGGCGACGACCGGCTGGCAGGAGAGATCGGCGAACAATTTCCGTCGGCAAAATGCATCGTGGTCAAGCGCGCGATCGGCGCCAATGCCACCGACAGCCTGTCACCTGGTGAATCCCGCGCGCTGATCGAAAAGGATGTGGCGGATGCCGTTTCCAAGGCAAAGACAGCGCCTGTCGAAACGCCCTGCACGCCGCCTCTTTCCCTGAAGGTGCTGTTCCATCATCAGCAGCAGACGGACGCCGTCAGTCTCCTGCCCTTCGTCATCCGCACCGGACCTCGCGAAATCACCTTCGCGGCGGAAAGCCATCGTCAGGCCATCGGCTGCCTGGCGGCCATGGCGCTGATTGCCGGAGCGATGGTCTGACGCCTGTCAGGCGTGTTCAGCTTGCCAGTGAGGGCGTGCCGCCTGCTTCCAGCTGGTCACGCAGGGTCGGCAGCTTGCGGCCGGAATAGCCCTCGATTGTCTCCGCATTCCAGAGTGCGTTGAGGACGGCTTCTTCGGCCGCCTCGACAGCGGCATGGAAGAAAATATTCATATGCTGCTCGGGCAGGCGCGTGGCGGAAACGACGTCTTGCTTCGACGACATGTTACGGCAGTTGGCGGTGGAGAAGGCAAGTGCGATGTCTCCGCTTCCGTGCCCCAGGTGGCTGCCGAGCCGCCCGAGGGCGGCGCTCGCCCGGCGCGCGAGCCGGGTCAACTGTCGGGATTCCATCGGCGCGTCCGTCGCATAGACGACGATGATCGACCCCTTGTCCTTTTCCTCGGCCGGCGGCGGCACCTGCTTGCCGACCCTCTGGCCGAAAATGCGGAATTCGGAAGCCTGGCCGAAATTGGAGAGCACCAGCGCCCCAAGCATGAACTGGCTCTTGCCGGGAAGGCGGATGCGCCTGGAGGCGCTGCCGATGCCGCCCGCCAGACCGAACGTCTTCATGCCCGTTCCGGCGCCGATCGTTCCCTGGGCAACATCCGTCGAGGCATGTCCGATCGCCGCCGTGGCGAGATCCTCGCCAACCGCCATCGCCTGGATATCGTTGATCTGCCCGTCATTGCATTCGAAGACCAGCGGATTGACCGTGCTGTCACGCCGTCCGATCGCCGGATTGGCGGTAATTGCCCTACGGATCAGGGCGGAGGCGCAGGCATGAACGCCGAAGGTGTTGGTCAGCAGGATCGGCGTTTCGATTTCGCCGAGCTCCGCGACCTGGATGAGACCGAGGCTCTTGCCGAAGCCGTTGAGGACGGCGGCGCCTGCGGGAGGGCGAAGGCGGAACAGGTCACCGCCGTGCGGCAGGATGGCGGTGACACCCGTTCTGGCCGTCCCTTCGAGAAGGGTCGCATGGCCGACGGTCACGCCTTCGACATCGGTGATCGCATTTCGGGGACCTGGCGGTATGATCCACCAGCTCTCAGCCTGCGGAAAATGGCGCATGCCTCATCTCGAATCGTTCAGTTTCGGATCAAGGGCATCCCGTAGCCCGTCGCCCAGAACATTGAAACACAGAACGGTGATAAAGATGGCGAGGCCGGGAAAGAAGGTCAGGTGCCACGCGCCGGCCATGATGTATTCCCTCCCCGCCGACAGCATCGCGCCCCATTCCGATGTGGAAGGCTCGACGCCGAGACCCATGAAGGACAGGCTTGCGGCCGTCAGCATCGACGAACCGATGCGCATGGTGAGGTAGACAATCACGCTGCCCATGACACCCGGCAGGATATGGCGGAACATGATGATCCCGTCGGAGGCGCCGGCGGCACGGGCGGCCTCGACATAGGTCGTCTGCTTCAATCCCAGTGTTCCGCCGCGAACGATCCGCGCGAAGGCAGGAACGGAGAAGATCGCGACTGCTATGATCACATTGTTGAGGCCGGGGCCGAGGACAGCGATGATGCCGATCGCCAGCAGAATGCCCGGAAAGGCAAACAGCACGTCACACAAGCGCATGATCACGGCATCGAGCCAGCCGGCGTAATATCCGGCGATCAGGCCGAGGAATATGCCGAGGACCGCGCCGGCGGCCACCGATGCAAAGCCGATGTAGAGCGAAAGCTTGGCGCCCGAAAGAATTCGCACGAGAATGTCCTGTCCGAATTCGTTGGTGCCGGCCCAATGGGCGAGCGTCGGGCCGGCAAGGGTCTGTTCGTAGTCATAATCGTCCGGCCCGAAGGGCATGAAAGGAGGCGCCAGAAAGGCAGCAACGAGCATGGCGAGAAGCACGATGCCGGCCGCGAGCGCCAGTTTCTCCTTGCGCATCCGCCGCCAAAATTCTCCGAGCGGGGAGCGCAGAGTTGCCCTGGTGGTTGAGGCGACCATTTCAGGTAGAGTGATCTCTGTCGTGTCTGTCATGGACGGTGAGCCTCACTTGTACCGGATTGCGGGGTTGATCAGCGCGTAGAGAATATCGACGACGAGATTGATCAGCAGAAACTCGAGCGAAAAGAGCATGAGCTCCGCCTGGATGACCGCGTAATCGCGGTAGGCGACCGCCTCCACCAGGATGGAGCCAAGCCCCGGCCAGCGGAACACCCGCTCCACCACGATGGAGCCGCCGAGCAGAAATCCGAACTGCAGTCCGGTCATGGTCACGATCGGGATCAGCGCATTGCGCAGCGCGTGTTTCCAGATCACGAGGCGTGGGGCCAGCCCCTTGGCACGGGCGGTGCGGATGTAGTCCTCGCGGACCACCTCGATCAGCGCGGAGCGTGTGAAGCGGGCCATGACGGCGGCAACCGTGGTGCCGAGCGTGATGGACGGCAGGATCAGGTCGCTCGGCTTTTCGAAACCGCTCGTCGCCAGCCATTTGAACTTGAGCGAGAAGAGCTGCATCAACAGGATGCCGAGCCAGAAATTGGGGATGGAAATACCCGAAACCGCGATCACCATCCCAAGCTTGTCCTGCAGCTTGCCATGCCGGACGGCGGAGAAGACCCCGATCAGAAGCCCGAAGACCATCGACCAGCCGATGGCACAGATCGACAGCCAGAACGTCGGCATGAAGGCGCGCGCCAGCATGTCGTAGACCGGTTCGCCGGTTCGCAGAGAATTGCCGAGTTCGCCGGTGGCGAGGTTTTTCAGGAAGCCGAAATACTGGATGAACAGGGGTTGGTCGAGGCCGAGCTTCTTGCGCAGCGCGTTCACGTCATCGATCGTCGCCTGTTCGCCCGCCAGCATTCTCGCCGGATCGCCGGGCAACACGTGCACGAATGAGAAGACGAAAAGGGAGATGATCGCCAGAACAGGGATCAACGCCAGCAGACGCCGTAAAATGTAGCTTGTCATCAGCCGGTTCCTGAAAGGGAGCCCGGCGGGTTCAGCCCGCCGGGTCGCTTTGCGGTTGCTTATTTGAAATCCGCGTCGGCGTAGACCATCGTGCCGTCGGGCATCGGGTAAACACCTTCGAGATTGGCCGTCGCGCCGGCGAGCTTGTTGTCGACGGCGAGCCAGATGACCGGCTTGTCATCCCAGATCCGCTTCTGCGCATCGGCATAGGCGTCGCCGCGGATCTTGTCGTCGGCCGAGCTCAGGCCCGTCTCGATGTCCTTGTCCACATCGGAGTTCGAGTAGAAGCCCATGTTGTAGATCTTCGGAACCCAGCCCTCCGTGCCGTAGACCGGACGCAGGTGCCAGTCGGCGTCACCCGTGGAAGGCGACCAGCCGCCGACCGCCAGGCCAAAGGGCTGATCTTCCGGCTTCACATCGCCAAACAGCTTGGCGGAGCGGGTCGCCGGTTCCAGCGGGAAGATCTCGACATCGACATTGATCTTCGCAAGCTGCTGCTTGAGCATCTGCAGGATGCGCGTTTCCTTGGTCGTATTGCGGGCCCAGGCCTCGATCTTGAAACCGTCTCCATAGCCGGCTTCCTTCATCAACGCCTTGGCCTTCTCGACGTCGTGCGGATAGGGCTGCTGGGCGGAGTAGAAGGCCGTGTTGGGAGCAAGCGGGGAATCCGGAACCTTGCCGTGTCCGGAGAAGACGACCTGGACAAAGGCCTGCTTGTCGATGGCGAGGTTGAAGGCCTCGCGGACGCGCGGATCCTGGAATTCCTTCTTCAGCATGTTCATCGATGCGGTCCACACCGTGATGCCCGGCACCTCGAGAACCTTGTAGCCGGATTCCGCTTGTATGGACTTAACCAGTTCCGGCGACATGTTGTCGACATACTGCACCTCACCGGCCCGCAACATCGCAACGCCGGTCGCTGCCTCCTTGACCTTCAGGAAAGTCACGTCGTCGACCTTCGGCCAGCCCTTCTTCCAGTATCCGTCGAATTTCTCGACCGTCAGATGCTCGCCCGGAACCCATTCCTTGAATTTGAACGGACCCGTTCCGACGGGATGCTTGCTGACGTCCTTGCCGTATTTGGCGAGCGCCGCCGGGCTTTCCATGACAATCGACGGATGCGCGAGCGTTGCCAGCATGGCGCCGAAGGGCTCGGAAAGGTTGATGCGGACAGTGTATTCGTCGAGCACGTCCGTCGACTTGACAATGCGCATCATACCGTTGCGCTTCAGCCCCTGCGACTGGTCGGCCAGGCGATCCATGTTGACCTTGACGGCCTCGGCATTGAAGGGAGTGCCGTCATGAAACATCACGTCCTGACGCAGACGAAACGTGAACTCCGTGGCGTTGTCGTTCACTTCCCAACTCGTCGCCAGCATCGGCACCAGCTTCATGTCCTTGTCGAAGCCGATCAGGCGCTCCATCATGCCTGAGGAGACGGATGCGACCGCATTGGCCGTGCTGTCCTGCGGGTCGAGCGTATCGACGTCGGAGTCCATCGCGATCTTGAGCGAGGCAGCGCCGGCAACGGCCGGCAGCATGGCAAGGCCGACGACAAGCGCCGTACCGAGGCTCAGTTTCCTGATTAAATTCATTTTGTTCTCTCCTTCTGGGATTATGACTTTGTTGTTGATTTATGCGTGCATCTCACGAGCAACGAAGTGCGCCTTGTCGACTTCGTCGAACTGAACCAATTGTGGAGGATCATCGAGAGCCCGGACCGGGCTCGGGATTTCGCCGGTTATCAACGGACGGTCTCTGTCGCGCAGAGCGGGGTCGGGGATCGGGACGGCCGACATCAGGCGCCTGGTGTAGCTGTGCTGCGGATTTTCAAAGACGTGCTGGCGGGGGCCATGCTCGACGATCTGCCCGAGATACATAACCGCGACCCGATGGCTGATCCGCTCAACGACGGCCATGTCGTGCGATATGAACAGATAGGAAATCCCGAAACGCCGCTGCAGATCGATCATCAGATTGATGACCTGGGCCTGGACCGAGACGTCGAGCGCCGAGACCGCCTCGTCGGCGATGATCAGCTTCGGATTGGTGGACAGAGCCCGGGCAATCGCGATGCGCTGCCGCTGACCGCCGGAGAAGGCGTGCGGATACCGCTGCGCATGGTCGGCCTGCAGCCCCACCTGCTCGAGCAGCCAGACTGCGCGATCCATGGCGTTGGCCTTGTTTTCAATGCCGTGTATCAGCATCGGCTCGCAGATCGAGAATCCGACCGTCAGGCGCGGATTGAGAGAAGCATAGGGGTCCTGAAAGATGAACTGCACCTGCCGGCGCAGGCGCTGAAGATCGGCTTTGGCGAGGTCCGACATGTTGTGGTTGTCGAACATGAACGACTGGTAGCTCGATCCGACCAGGCGCAGCAGCGACCGGCCGGTGGTCGACTTTCCGCATCCCGATTCCCCGACCATGCCAAGCGTCTCGCCCGGCCATATGTCGAGATCGATCCCTTCGACCGCATGGACCCGGGACTGGGTGCGTCCGAACAGGCCACCCGTAATATCGAAGCGCGTCGTCAGGCCCCGTACCGAAAGGAGCGGCGGAGCCTTGTAGTCGACGCGCGGCGCGTCTCCCGCAGCGGCAGCGGCCGCCTTCCTGTCGCCGAACGCCAGATGCTCGAAGGGCGCCGGCGAGGTCGTGCCGCGCATCGCGCCGAGACGGGGCACGGCGTTGAGGAGCGCCTTCGTGTAGGCGTGCTGAGGTGTCTTGAACACCGTTTCCACATTGCCTTCCTCGACCTTCTCGCCACGGTACATGACCACGACCCGGTCGGCGACCTCGGCCACTACGCCCATATCGTGGGTGATGAACAAAACCGACATGCCGGTCTTCTTCTGAAGATCACGGATGAGGCGAAGGATCTGGGCCTGGATTGTGACGTCGAGCGCCGTCGTCGGCTCGTCGGCGATCAGGAGCTGGGGATTGCAGCAGAGCGCGAGCGAGATCATGACGCGCTGGCGCATGCCGCCGGAAAGCTGATGCGGATAGCGCTTCATCACGGCTGCTGCATTCGGAATGCGCACCGTCTCCAGCATGTCCAGAGCGATCCGGCTTGCTTCCTTCTTCGTCTTGTCCTGGTGGGTGACGATCGCCTCGATGATCTGATCGCCGATCAGCAGAACCGGATTGAGAGAGGTCATCGGTTCCTGAAAGATCATGGCAATCTCATCGCCGCGGATCCCGCGCACTTGCTCCTCCGGCAAGGTCTCGATCGACGTGACCGAGCCATCCCGCCTTTGAAGCCGGATCGAACCGCCGGCAATCCGTCCGCCACCGAATTCGACGAGCCGCATGATGGACAGCGCGCTGACAGACTTGCCGGAGCCGGATTCGCCGACGATCGCGACGGTCTCTCCGCGCCTTATCGACAGGTCAAGATTGCGAACCGCCGTGAAGGTGGCCGGACCGTGGCCGAACGCGATGTCGAGGCCTTCGATTTCCAACAGATTGCCGTTACGTCCAACCCCATCGGGCTCGCCGTTTTCCATGCAAAATTGTTCCCCTTGGCGGCAATTGTTAGATCTGTTGCGCCGCACAATAAACCTATCAAAGACGGCTATTTCCTTGCTGTCCAAGGCAAAGTCGGCATGTCGTATGCCGTCTTTGCATAGCAGCAAGCATTGATGGAACGCGCGCCGCATGCTTGGCTGAGCCGACTGCTTTGAAAACGACGAGAACGAGACATGGCCAACGGCTGGGCGATCGCGCTACATGGTGGCGCCGGAACCATATTGAAGGAAAGCATGACGGCAGAGCGCGAAAGCGCCTATCGAAAGGGTCTCGCCGATGCGTTGGCGCGCGGGCGCGAGGTGCTTGAATCCGGCGGCGCCAGCGAGGTGGCGGTGGAAGCCACCGTCAACGCACTGGAAGACAATCCTCTATTCAATGCCGGATATGGCGCTGTTCTCACGGCCGATGAAACAGCCGAGCTTGACGCCGCGATCATGCGCGGCTCCGATCTTGCCGCCGGGGCTGTGGCCGGCGTTGCCGACATCCGCAATCCCGTGAGCCTCGCCCGCCTGGTCATGGAACGGTCGAGCCACGTCATGCTGGCGGGCGAAGGGGCATCACGCTTTGCCCGGGAGCAGAACGCGGCCATGGTCCCGAATACCTATTTCATAACGGATTTCCGGCTGGAACAGCTGCGCAAGGCGATGGCAAAGAACCAGGTTTCGCTCGATCACAACGACAATAAATACGGAACCGTCGGCGCGGTCGCGCGCGATCGCATGGGCAATGTGGCGGCAGCCACCTCGACGGGCGGCATGACCAACAAGCGGCGCGGGCGGATCGGCGACAGCCCGCTCATCGGGGCCGGAACCTATGCCAGCAACCGGTCCTGCGCCGTCTCGGCGACCGGACATGGCGAGATGTTCATCCGGCTGACAGTCGCCCGCGATATCGCCGCGCTGATGGAATATGCAGGCCTGTCGCTGGCGGACGCCGCGTCTCGCAAGGTGATGAAGGAACTCATGGAAATCGACGGACGCGGCGGCATCATAGCGGTCGGTACATCCGGAGATCCCGTGATGATCTTCAACACGCCCGGCATGTACCGCGCCGCCCAATGCGAGGGCGGCGAACCCGAAATCGGCATCTATGGGGCGGAGTGAAGCCTCGTGGCAGCGCTCAGAGCGCCATCGCCTTGCTGGCTTCGATGTAGACTTCCCGCAATCGCCGGGCGACCGGCCCGGGCAGACCGTTGCCGATCTGCGTGTCATCCACCTTCACGACCGGATTGACGAAACCCGATGCCGACGTCGAAAACGCTTCCCGGGCGTTCCTGATTTCCTCGACGGAAAAGGCACGTTCCTCCACCTTGATCTGCAGGTCGGAGGCGCATTTCAAAACCGAGTGACGCGTGATCCCCGCGAGAATGTCGCTCGACAGTTGGCGGGTGACCAGCGTGCCGTCCTGCGTGACGATGTAGGCATTGTTGGAACAGCCCTCGGTGACGTAGCCCTCCTCGACCATCCAGGCATCATCGGCGCCCTTTTCCCGGGCGAGGTTCTTGGCGAGGACCGGATAGAGCAGCTGAACCGTCTTGATGTCGCGCCGGCGCCAGCGATCGTCCGACACGAGGATCACATGCTGCCCGCGTTCGGCGACCGGGTTGTCCACCAACGTCTTCTTCTGGGTGAACATGATGACCGTCGCGTCGGTTCCTGCCGGGGGAAAGAGAAAATCACGGTCCGCCGCGCCGCGTGTCACCTGCAGATAGATCAGGCCTTCCACCAGTCCGTTGAGCTCAATCAGCTGCCGGTGCGCGGCCAGCAAGGCGTCGTCGCCCATCGTCAGGGTCAGCTTGATCTCGGCCAAAGAGGTGCGAAGACGGGCAAGATGGCCGGGGAAATCGACGAGCCTGCCATCGATGACGGCGGTCACTTCATAGACCGCGTCGGCGAAAATGAAACCACGATCGAAGATGGAAATTGTTGCTTCGTTTTCAGGAAGATAATTGCCGTTGACGTAAACGGTGCGCATGCTGGCGGTGCTCCGATGAAACAGGCTGGATGAAAGCGTGTTTCATCGATCATGCATCTGGCTCCCGTTGTGGCAAATGCCATTTCCTTATAACCTATGCGCATTTGACGAGGGCAACGCTTGGAATTGATTTGGCTTGAGGATTTCGTTGAACTGGCGGCGGTACGCAATTTCTCCGTCGCCGCCGCGGCGCGCCACGTGACCCAACCCGCCTTCAGCCGGCGCATCAAGGCTCTCGAAAACTGGGTGGGCACCGAACTCATCGACAGAAGCAGCTTCCCGGTCAAGCTGACCAGAGCTGGTGAAATTTTCTTCGAAACCGGCCGCGACCTGATGCGCGAAATTTACCGTCTGCGCGACGATTGCCGCCAGCAGGCGAGTGCGAGTTCGGAGGCAATCAGCTTCAGCGCATTGCATACCATCGCACTCAGCATTTTTCCCGAGCTGCTGACCAACATCGAAAAAATGGCGGGGCCGTTCATCACCCGAATGAGCGCCACCGATTTTTACGACTGCATCGAAGCGCTGTCGCTCGGAAGATGCGAGATCGCGCTCTGCTACGGCCACCCGCTGGGGCCACCGGTGCTGCAGGCGGGGCGGTTTCTTTCCAGAAAGATCGGAACGGATCCCTTCCTTCTCGTGACGAAGACGAAGGAGGACGGGACTGCGCTCTACTCGCTGGAAATGGATCGCAAGAGGACCGGAATACCGCTCGTGTCCTACAGCATGGATTGCTTTCTGGGAAAGGTGCAGGCCGACCTCATCCGCAAGATGCGGTCGTCGGCACCCGAACTGCACGCGGTCTTTGAAAACTCGATGTCCGAAGCCGTCAAGCGCATGATCCAGCAGGGCAAGGGAATAGGCTGGCTGCCGTACAGCGCCGTATCGGAAGAGCTCAAAAACGGATCTCTTGTTCCGCTGGATAACGGCCTGGAGGAGGTCAATCTCGATGTCCTGGCCTTCCGCCGGGATATCCCCGGAAGTTCGGCAATGGAAAATTTCTGGTCGCACCTGTCGAAGGCTTATCCAGAGCCGGAACCGGCAAGCTGAACGCGATTCACATCTCTGGCGGCGACCAGGCTGCCGTGCTGATTGGCGGCTTCCTACAACACAAGCTTGCCGGGATTGAAGAGGCTATCCGGGTCGAGCAGACGCTTCATCTGGCCGATCCAGTGCAGCTTCACCGGGTCGGCGGTCTCGTTCAGCGAGTGGATGCGTTTCGAGCCCACGCCGTGTTCCGCCGAAAACGAGCCGCCGAGGGAGCGGATGTCCTTGTAGATGACGGCTTCTGCGGCGGCGAGCGTTTCGGCGGGCATGTCGCCACCGCGCCGGTTCAGGATGATGTGCAGGTTGCCGTCGGCGATATGGCCGAAGATAAAGGGCTTCAGGTCAGGATCGACCAACCGCAGGCCCTCTTCGAGACGCGCCACATAGGCCTCGGTCTCGGAGAGCGGGACCGACACGTCGTAGGACGGGGCCGCCGGGTAGGCGTGATAGATCTGTTCGGTGTCTTCCCGAAGCCGCCAGAGTGCGTCCCTCTGGGCAAGCGAGCTCGCCAGCACCGCCTCGGTTTCGGGGAATTGCTCCAGCATCGCCTCATAGAGGCCGGCAATCTCGTCGCTTATGCGCGCTTCGTCGTATCCGGAAAAGGAAAGAAGAAGGTTTACCGGATTGTCGGTGCGATATCCCGGCGCGCTCCAGCCATGATTGGCGGCCGAAAAGCCGAAGAAGCCGCTCCACATGGCTTCGCAGGCGGCAAGCTGGCCGGATCCGAGACAGCGAGCCTTCGTCAGCAGCGCGAAGACGGCGGCGAGCGACGGCAGCCCGAAGAGCGCGGTCGCGGCCTCCGGCACCACCGGCTCCAGCTTCACGGCGACCCGCGTCACGATGCCGAGCGTGCCTTCCGCGCCGATGAAGAGATGCTTGAGATCATAGCCAGCGGAATTCTTGACGACGCGGGTCAGATCCGAGAACACGCTCCCATCGGCGAGGACGGCCTCGAGCCCGAGAACGCGGTGCCGCATGACGCCGTTGCGGAAGGCCATGATGCCACCGGCATTGGTCGACACCATCCCGCCGATCGTCGCCGATCCGCGGGCGGCGAGATCGATGCCGGGGCTGAGACCCTCAACGGCGGCCGCCTCCTGCAAGGTCTGCAATATGGCGCCCGCCTCGACGACGGCGACCTGCTCGATGGAATCGAGACGCTCGATGCGGTTCATGCGTTCCAGGCTGACGACGATCTCGCCGGCCTTCGAGATGCCGCCGCCCACCAGCCCGGTCTTGCCGCCATGCGGCACGATGGCGATGCGGTGTTCCCGGCAGAGCCGGACGACGGCTGAGAGCTGGTCGGTGGAGCCCGGATAGACGATGACACCGCAGCGCAGATTGTCTGGATGCCAGCCCGGATCGATGGCCGGCACATCCGCGCCGGTCTTCACGTTCCGCGGTCCGAGCGCGTCTTCGAGTGACGAGAGAAAACCCGCGGGCAGGATGGCACTGTTATCGATCGCGTTCACGGCGGTGTCTTTCTTCGGGGGCGTTACAGGTCCAGCACCAGTGGCTGCAGCGGCCTGGAGCAGCAAAGCAGAACATCGTTCTCGCCCAACTCGTCAAGCGGTTCCTCGAAATGCTCCACCCTTCCTTCGGTAATCTTGCACTTACATGAACCACAGATCCCGGCACGGCAGCTGAACTCGGGCGACAGGCCCTGGTCCTCGAGGAAGGAAAGCAATGAGGAGGCGGACGGGTCCCAGATCAGGTTCTTTTCCGACTTCGAGAGACGAATGGCGAGACCGGAAGACGCATCGGCCGGCGCGGCAGGCGCCTCATCCTTCCGGATCGGCGCTGGAGTCGGCGCACCGAGCTTCTTGCCGGTCGTGAAGAACTCGTAGGCGATCCGCTCTTCGCGAATTCCAAGACCGGTCAGGAGCTCGAACATGGCCTGCATGAATGGCTCGGGTCCGCACATGTAGACGTCGTAATCGTCAAGCGGCAGGAATCCCTGCAGGACCTCGCGCGTGATCGTTCCCGCCGTCTGGAAGCGGACAGCGGCGTGGTCTTCATCCGTCGGCATCCGGTAACAGATGTGGCTGTGGATGCCGGGCCTGATGCCTTGCAGCGCACGCACCTCGTCGTCCAGGGCCTGCACCTCGCCATTCTCACAGGCGTGCAGGAAATAGACCGGACGGTCGCTCTGGTACGCGAGCTCGTGCAGCATCGAAATCATCGGCGTCAGCCCGACGCCTCCGCTCAAGAGGAGGACCGCGCGCGGGCTGTCTGTATCGAGCGTGAAATCACCCGACGGCCCCGCGATTTCGAGCTCGTCGCCCGGATTGACCGTGTCATGCAGCAGCGCCGAAGCGTGCTCGACACCGGGAGCGCTCTCGCGCTTGACCGTGATCCGGTAACGTCCATGAAGGCTCGGCGGCGAAGACACAGTATAGGTACGGCGCAGTGATCTGCCCGCTTCGCCCGTGAGGGCGGGAATATTGACCGTCAGGAACTGGCCTGCCTTGAAAGGCAGCCAGTCCCCTTCCTTTGCCGGCTCGAGAAGGAAAGACGTGATGACCGCGCTTTCTCTAACCTTCTCGACGACGGTGAACTTGCGAAAGCCGCTCATTCCGCCGCTTCAGCCGTCACTGTGTTTTCCGCCTCGATCAACTGCGCCAGACGCCGGCGGAAGCGCAGCGGGCCGACGTCGATCTTGAGGTCGAGGTTGGGTGTGTGCTTGTTGGCCATTCCATGATGGACGGCTTCGAGCACTGCCTTGTCCTCTTCGAACGCGCCGCGAACCGACTTGGCGAAGCGGGCCGAAACATCCGGGTCATCGGGTGCGAAATTGCGCATCTGGAACCAGAAGTACCGGGTGCTGTTCTCGTCGACCGGCGTCATGAAGTTGTAGCTGTCCATCCAGAAGGCGTTGGGCGGCAGGTTGGTCTCGTCACCGCCAGTACCGACCGGCGTGAAGATGGCCTTGATGATGGCGTTCGACGGATAGCGCACCTCGTAATGCTGCTTGCGGTCGCAATTGCCGGAAAACCGCAGGAAAGGCGCGTAGAAGGGCGCCGGCTCGCTGTCGAGCATCCACCGCCATACGACGACGCCATCATCCTTGATCGTCGTCTGCAGCGGCGTCTCCTCGCATGCAGAACTGGCGAAGGAGGTCTGATGCACCCAGGCGACGTGCGAGGGGTCGAGCAGGTTGTCGGTAAGGTAGAGGTAGTTTGCGGCAAGCTGCATCGAGTCGCCACGATTGATGCCCCATGTCGGGTCGTCATAGTGCTCGACTTCGAAAATCTCGTCGGGATTGGCCTTCTCGGCCTCGCCCATCCAGATCCAGACCAAGCCATAGCGCTCTTCGACAGGATAGGACCTGACCTGCGCCACATGCGGAATGCGCTCCGCACCCGGCACGCGGGTACAAGCGCCGGAACAGTCGAACGTCAGGCCGTGATAGCCGCATTCGACCTGGTCGCCCTTCAACCGTCCCATCGAGAGCGGCAGCTTTCTGTGCGGACAGGCATCTTCCAGCGCCACCGGCCGGCCGTCCGCGGTGCGGTAGAGCACAATAGGCTCGCCGAGGATCTTCATCGGGGTCAACTGCCGGCCGACCTCATTGTCCCAGGCGGCGGCGTACCAGGCGTTTTTCAGAAACATGTTACCCTCTTTCGTTCTTGATCTCCCTGATGTTCATCGCGATCCGGCTTCCAGACAAGCAATCTGAGTTGCTTTTAATTTTAGCTGAGCTAAACTATTGGGAAAATCGCCACGTGTCCCATGCCAGAACAGCCATCCTTGAGAAACCTGCAGGCCTTTGAGGCGGTCGGCCGCTGCGGCGGCGTCACGGCCGCCGCGCGCGACCTCGGCGTTTCGCCGGGCGCGATCAGCCAGCACGTCCATCTCATCGAGGAAAACCTCGGCGTGAAGCTGATCGAGCGGAGAGGCCGGACGGTGGAACTGACCTCCTGGGGCAAGCTCTACTATCAGGAGATCGCCAAGGGATTTTCGCTGATCCGCGGTGCCGAGGACATGATCCACCGCGCTCGCAACGCAGACGCCATCATTCTGAGCGCCCTCCCGTCGGTGGCCTCACGCTGGATCGGCCAGAGGATCTTCGACTGGCACGAAAAGCACCCCGAATCCAACATCCGGATCGTCGGGACGGACAACGAGCCGCGGCTGGGCCGAGATGTCGCCGATTTCCGCATCACCTATGGCGAAGCCATTGCGGCGCATGAGCATTTCGTCGAGCTTTTCACCGATTGGGCGGTGCCGGTGTGCTCGCCGAAGCTTCTTGTCGGACATACGCTTGAACGGCCGGAGGACCTGTTCTCGCTGCCGCTTCTCTACATCGCCTGGGATCCGATGTATAAGCCGCCGCCGCGCTGGGCCGACTGGGCGTCCCTGATCTCCGCCCCCTTCAGCCGAACGGACAGCGGCCTTTCGTTCACGCTCTCGAGCGGCGCCATCGATGCCGCCGTCGCCGGCCGCGGCATCGTGCTCGCCCAGATCTCGATGATCACCGACGAACTGGCGACGAAAAGCCTCGTCATACCATTCGACATCCGCCTGAAACTTGCCGAAAGCTATTGGCTCGCATGGGATCGCGCCGCCCTTCAGAAGCCGCATGCCCCCGCCTTCAAGTCCTGGCTTGTCGGCATTTCGCGCGAGCAGGCGAAGCTGTCCGCACCTCAGGTTGCGGGCTAGGCAGACGACCGCACGGGCCGGTATCGATGCCGTTTCTGAATCCGACACAAGCATATTGACAGATCGTTTTCTTCTCGATCTATTTGTATAGTCAAATACAGAAGCGGGACCAAAACCCGCGCCATAACCGGGAACAATCACCCCTGTCGTCACGGGGAAAACTGGAGAGAACCATGCGGATGAATCGTATTCTGAAGGCGGCCGCAGCCACCGCCATCATTCTTGCCTCGTCGCTGACCGCGCATGCGGCGGACGTCCTCGAAAGCGTCAAGAGCTCCGGCGTCCTGAAGGTCGGTACGGAAACCGCCTTCGCGCCGTTCGACTATATCGACGCCGGCGATCATGTCGGCCTCAACGTCGATCTCTTCGCCGAAATCGGCAAGGAACTGGGTGTGAAGATCGAATGGGTCGCCCTGCCGTGGGAGGGCGTTCTGCCTGGCCTCGAAGCCGGCAAGTTCGACATCGTTGCCGGTCCGGCAACCATCACCAAGGCCCGCACCGAGCGTTACCGCTTCACGCCGCCGATCGCCGAAGCCACCGTCGCCATCCTGAAGAAGGCCGGCGATGACACGATCAGCAAGCCGGAAGACATTGCCGGCAAGGCAATCGGCGCCGGCAAGGCCTCCGCCCAGCTCGATCAGCTGAAGGCCTTCGGCGATAAGCTCGACAAGCCGGTCGAAATCCGCGAATACCCCGGCAACACCGAAGCCTATGCCGACCTCGCCGCCGGCCGCATCGCCGGTGTCGCCAACTCCCTGCCGAACATTTCCTTCGTCGCCAAGCAGCGTCCGGACACGTTCGCCGTCGTGCTGCCACCCTTCGGCGTGAAGGCCTATTTCGGCTATCCGGGCATGAAGGACGCCGACCATGCATCGCTGATGGACGCGATCGACCAGGCCATGCTGAAGATCAAGGCCGACGGCCGCCTCGCCGAGATCCAGAAGAAGTGGTTCGGCGCAAGCTTCGACACGCCGGATTTTGTCAAGGACCCCGCACTCTGACATTCATCGGCCGGAGGCCGGACGCGGGCACGACAGGCTCAGCATCCGGCCTCCTCCCCTCCGCCGTCGAACCAATGCGGACGACCTAGGCAATGTCTACAAAATTGTTCTGGCTGCTTGTTCAGGCGTCCGTCCACACGGTCGTCATCAGCGTCATCTCGATCGTGATCGGCCTCATCCTGGCGATCCTGATTTCGGCCTGCCTGCTTTCGGGCAAGCGGTGGCTGGTGAAGCTTGCGCGCATCTATGTCAGCTTCTTTCGCGGCGTGCCGCTGCTGGTGCAGCTGCTGCTGATTTACAATCTCCTGCCGGTCATCGGCATCAACGTGCCGAGCGTGGTCGCGGCAATCGCCGGCCTGGCGCTGTGCACGTCGGCCTACCAGGCGGAAAATCTGCGCGGCGGGTTTGAAAGCGTACCGACAGGCCTGATCGAATCCGCCGACATGGCCGGATTGAACCCGCGCCAGACCTTCACGCGCATCCGCGTGCCGCTCGCCGTGCGGATGACGCTTCCCGCCCTGATCAACGAAGCCATCCTGATCCTGAAATCCTCGTCCCTGATTTCCGTGGTCGGCGTCGTCGAACTGACCCGCATGGCGCAGGACCTGTCAGCAAGCACCTTCCAGCCGCTGCAGATCTTTGCCGCCGCCGGGCTGCTCTACCTGATCATCAACTGGGTGGTCGCGCTGCTCGGACGCGTCGTCGAACGAAACCTGCCGGGGCAAGCCTGATGACTTTCGATATCGATCTGATCCTTGCCAGCCTGCCGGCGATCTTCAGGGGAGCGCTGGTGACCCTGTCGCTCTGGATCGGCGGCACGATCGGTGCCGTGATCCTCGGCTTCTTCGTGGCGGTCGTGCGGCGCTACGGTCCGAAGCCGGCCGCTGCGGCCCTCGCCCTTTGCGTCGAGGTTCTTCGCGGCACGCCGTTCCTGATACAGATCTTTCTTCTCTATTATGGCGGCCCCTATGCCGGGATCGCGCTCGATCCCATTCCGGCCGGCCTGTTCTGCCTCTGCATCTACGGCGCGGCCTATTTCAGCGAGATCTTCCGCGCCGGCTTCGTCGCGGTGCCGAAGGGCCACATCGAGGCTGCGGAATGCCTCGGCTTTACCCGTGGCCAGATCATCCGGCGGATTCTGCTGCCGGAGATGACCATGCTGGTTCTGCCGCCATCGACCAACATGTCGATCATCCTTCTCAAGGAAACGGCAGTGCTCTCGATCATCACCGTTCCCGAGATGACGCTGACGATCAGCGCCCTCGGCTCCCAACAATATGCCTTCCTCGAAGCCATCTTCCTGCTCGCCATCATCTATTGGGGTCTGGTGGAACTGGCCGGCCGATTGGGCCGGGCCGCCGAAACCCGGCTCTCCAGATACAGGTTCTCCTAGCCATGACGACACCCGCCATCGAAGTCAGAAACCTCGCCAAGACGTTCGGAGACGTCACCGTTCTTCAGGACATCGATCTTGAAGTCGCACAGGGCCAGGTGGCCTGCCTGATCGGCCCCTCCGGCTCCGGCAAGAGCACGCTGCTCAGATGCATCGCCTTCCTCGAGGAACATACGCAGGGCACCATCTCGATCGATGGCCAGGCCCTGGGCTTCTTCGAGAACGCAAAAGGTGTGCGCGAACGGCTGCCCGTCTCCTCCATCCGTGAGGTGCGCTCGCAGATCGGCATGGTGTTCCAGCAGTTCAACCTGTGGCCGCACATGACCGCGCTCGGCAATGTCAGCGAGGCGCTGAAGACGGTCGACGGCATGAAGAAGGCCGACGCCGAAGAGCTTGCCATGATCCAGCTGAAAAAGGTCGGGCTGGAACACCGCGCCTCGCATTACCCGTCGCAGCTCTCCGGCGGCCAGCAGCAGCGCGTGGCGATCGCCCGGGCGCTGGCACGCCAACCGAAGATCATGCTGTTCGACGAGGCGACATCGGCCCTCGACCCGGAACTGACCGGCGAAGTGCTGAACGTCATGCGCAGCCTCGCGGAGGAAGGCATGACGATGGTCGTCGTCACGCATGAAATCGGTTTCGCCGCCTCTGTCGCCAACCAGATCAACTTCCTCGACCATGGAAAGCTGCTCTTCAAGGGCCCGCCGTCGGAGGTCTTCCAGAAGCCGCGCCATCCCCGGCTCGAACAGTTCCTGGACACCTACCTGGACCGCGGCGCGTCCGCCCTGCTTTGAGGATGGACCGGCCCCAACAGGAGATGCGAGACGAGATGATCCGATGAAGGACAGAACCAAGGCATCGACCGTCGCACCGTCACTACATCAGCGCATCCTCGGCGAAATCGAGCAGAACATCCTGACTGGCGCCTGGCCTCCCGGGCACAGGGTACCCTCTGAAATCGCACTGACCGAGCAGTACCAGTGCTCGCGCATGACGGTCAGCAAGGTCCTGGCCCAGCTTGCCCGGGCCGGCCTGATCGTCCGGCGCCGAAAGACCGGAAGCTTCGTTCTGCCGCAACGAACCCACAGCGCCATCCTCGAGATCTCGGATGTCAAGGACGAGGTGAAAGCACTCGGCCTGCCATATCGCTATCAGATTCTGGTGCGGCGCATCCGGCCGATTTCCAAGGATGAGGAAGCCGGATCGCAGCCATCCAAACGGCAGCAGATGCTGGACATCGAGTGCCTGCATCTGGCGGACGAACAGCCATTCTGCCTGGAGGAGAGAAGCATACATCTGGCCGCCGTGCCGGATGCGGCAGAGGAGGAATTCAAGACGCTGTCGCCGGGCGCCTGGCTTCTCAACCATGTGCCATGGACGGCGGCCGAACACCGGATCGCGGCCATAGAAGCTTCGGAGGCGACGGCGAAAAACCTCGACATGGCCGTCGGCGCGCCATGCCTCGCCATCGAGCGGCGCACATGGCGCGCCGGCGAACCGGTGACCTTCGCCCGGCTGACCTATCCGGGCCACAAATGGACGCTGACCGCACACTTCATTCCCTCGCAGAACTGAGGGTAGCCGCATATCCAACATCCTTTCCGCGAAGGGGAGAAGACCATGCCATTGGGCAAGCATATACGCGATGAAGTCCGGGCACTGACACCCTACAATGCCGGCCTGACGATCGAGGAAGTGATGGCGGCCTACCAGCCCGCAAGCATCGCCAAGCTGGGCTCCAACGAAAATCCGTTCGGACCGTCGCCGCAGGCCGTTCAGGCGATGAATGCGCTTGGTACGTCGATCGCACTCTATCCCGACCCCCTGGCCCGCAGCGTCGGCGCCGCGCTGGCCGACAAATTGTCCGTCGATCCGCAGACGATCATCTTCGGCAACGGCTCGGAGGACCTGATTGGCGCAGTCTGCCGCGCGGTCTTGAACCCCGGCGACGTGGTGGCGACGCTCTATCCCTCGTTTCCGCTTCACGAGGATTATGCGACGACAATGGGTGCGACAGTGGATCGGGTCGTCATCGGCAGCGACTTCGCGATCCCGCTCGACGCCCTGATCGAGGCAGGCAATCGCGCCAAGATGCTGATCTTCTCCAACCCGATGAACCCGGTCGGCGCCTGGCTGGGCACGGACGCGTTTCGCCGGCTGATCGGTTCCCTGTCGACGGACACGCTGCTGGTCGTCGACGAAGCCTATTTCGAATATGCGGCGCTGGAAGAGGATTTCCCCTCCGCGCTTGAAGAGCTGAAGGGGTCGGGCCTCAACTGGATTGTCCTGCGGACGCTCTCGAAAGCCTATGGCCTTGCGGGATTGCGGATCGGCTACGGCATTGCCAGCAGCCCTGAATTCAAATCCTACCTCGACAGGGTCCGCACGCCGTTCAACATCAACGCGGCCGCCCAGGCCGCCGCGCTGGCCGCCATAGCCGACGAAGACCACGTCCAGATCGGTGTGCGCTATATCCTCTCCGAACGGGAGAGGCTGGCGCGGATGCTTACGGGGAAGGGCTTCCGGGTCGCTCCATCGGCGGGCAATTTTCTCTTCTTCGACGCCGGCCAGCCCTCGGACGCCGTCGCAACCGCGCTTCTGAAGACGGGCACCATCGTCAAGCCGTGGCGTCAGGAAGGCTTCCGCGATTTCATCCGCGTCAGCATCGGCAAGGCCGAGGATAACGACAAGTTCGCCACCGATTTCTTTGCGCTTAAACCATCCGTGGGTTCACCCTGAATCACGGACACCATTTGGCGGCATCGCGCCAGGTCGAACGGTCGCATCTTTCAGTCGGGCAAACCATCGACCGGATCCGCGTACTGGAAACGGTTAGATGCAAAAGACGTTAAAGGCTTCCGAATGCAAAGGAGCCGAAGCCCTATCCGGCACTTCGGCTCACTTTCAAGACCTTGGTCGTCAGCGGACACTCATGCAAAACCGAGCATCGAGAGAATAAATCCCACAACGACCACCAGGCCAACGAGATAAATAATTCCATTCATGACATCTCTCCTTTGTAGGCCTAGTGGAAACGAAGTCGTCAGCGGTTTGTTCCTCGGTCAAATACGAAATACCTGCAGCCGTTTCGAGAAAAAGAGGAAAAGCCAGCTGAAAACAAATTCTCGAAGGGAACAAATATACCCAGCCACGCGTATTGGAGCTGAGGCAAGAGGGCCAAGGCAACAGGCGCAATATTCAAGTTCTTCTGAAGCCTGCCCGATGAATAAGCGAAATCCGTGGTTATCAGGAGGTTCAAATGCGCTCGGCTGCAACGCTTACCTTTGGAATTGCCAGTTCCATCGCAATGGTCTGGACGGGGGTGGCGGTGGCGTCTCTGGTCACACCTTCATCGGGCAGCAGCCCGCTACGTCCGATGGAATCCGATCAGCTTTGGGTGTCAAAACCCGTGCGCATCGACACTGCCAGACAGAGCCTGGAGCGCTTGACCCCACGGTTTTCTTCCTATGTGACAGACGACGAGCGTAAGACGATCGAACTTGCGTCTTTGAATCCCAAATCGACGTCTGCCACGCTCCCTGTCGACAGTGCTAGCGAAACGGCGTCGGCTGAAGACCGCAACGCAATGCACACCAATGACCAATCCGGTGGCACCGTCGCGCAGGTGTCGCCTGAACAGCTTGCCTGGTGCGGCGCCCGTTACCGTTCCTACGACCCGCAAACCAATACATACCGGGCCTATAGCGGTGAAATTCGCACATGCGCGTTTCCCGGCTCGGCAAACAATCCCACCGAGCAGGCGATGGCTCAAAAGGATGCCGGCGGCGATCCGGCGCATGTGGCCTGGTGCCAGTCCCGCTATCGTTCCTACGATACCGGCACCGATACGTACCGCTCCTATAGCGGCGCGATCCGCCCCTGCATTTCGCCGGTCAGCCAGTAATTTCCCAAAGCCCAGCCAGGCCATTTCTGCACCTCGCGTGTCAGCGAAAGGCGAAAAGATCGCTGTCCGGATCGGACTTGCCGGATATGCGGCTCTTTATGATCTGACCGGCAATCATGCTGAAGGTGATGCCATTTCCCCCGAAGCCCATGACGGAGAGAACCCGGCTGCATCCGGGCACGTGATCGATGATCGGAAGACCGTCATCCGTCGTTCCGAAACGCGCCGACCACCGATAGGCGAATTTGCCGACCCGCCGCCCAAGCAGCGCTTCGAGCTTGTCGCCTATGCGGGCGACCTTCCGCCTCATGATGTCCGGATCGGTGATGTTTGCCGCCGTTATTTCGTCCTCGCCTCCGGCAATGATGCGACCGTCCGGCGTGGCGCGGAAATAGAGATACGGATCGCTCGCCTCCCAGACGATGTGAGAGCCTAGCCATGCCGGCCTCGGTGCATGCGGGCGTGTCGCGACAGCCCATGTGGCCATGACCTGGTGGTGCTGGCTCCGCATCGGCTTTAAAAATTCGTAACCGGTGCAGAAGACGGCGTGTCCCGCGGAAAGCAGTTGACCGTCGGCAGTCGCCAGCACCACTTCGTTGCCGCTTTCCCGATAGTCGGTGATCTCGACCGGACTGCACACGGTCACGTCGGCTTGCGACAGCGAACGGAAGAGTCCCGCGGTCATGCGAGCGGGATTGGCGGAGGCCGAACAATCCGAGCGGATCGCACCCGTCCTTTCGAGCCGGTATTCTTCAACCAGCCGCGATCCCTCAAGATATTCCGCCGAGAGATCGTTGGCAGCGCGCAATTCCGCTTCCTTGCGCAGCGCCCTGTAGCCCAGGTCGTCGCCGGCGAGAAAGAGCGTCTTCTTTTCCTCCAATGCGCAATCGATGGAATGGTCCTTCAACATATCGACAAGATCCTTCACGGCCCTGGCAGACCTCCGCCAGGCCCTCACGGCCTTGTCTTCCCCGATCATTGCGGAGAGCTTGAAGAGCGGCACATCGATCTCGTATTGGATCATGGCGGTGCTCGCCATCGTCGAACCATGGACTGGCGATCGTCTGTCGAGGACCAGAATGCGACGGTTGCCGCCTGCCAGCATCCGGGCAACGATCGCACCGGAAACACCGCCACGACGATGATCACGTCGTAATCCCTGCGTCCCGGGAGCGCCTGCGTTTCGACGCTGATGTCCGGGGTGGCGGCCCAGAATGGTCTTGCGGCGCGAAGGTCCACCTTTGTGGTGATTGTCATGATGCAAATCCTGGCCCGGCTGTGATGGCGGCAATCCCGCCCGATGTTATCGAAATGCTGACGGGGAACACGGCTGGAGCGGCCTAGACCACAACGCCTTGTTTCGCCGGACAAGGCTGCTCCGATGCAGGGGAAGTCGACCCTGCATCGGATGTGCCCGTTCCTATTTCTGATCGACAGACGTCTCGAGTTCTTCGGCAATCTGGGCGTAGCTGACGAGAGCAAAGAGAGCGCTGCCGCCGATCACATTGCCGAAAAGTGTTGGAAGATAGAAATTGGTGATGGCGGGTCCCACGTCGAGACCGCCGGAAAAGATGAGCGAAGCAGCTTCCACCGAACCGGCAACAATGTGCGAAAGGTGGAACAGGGCGATAAGATAGGTCAGCAGCGCGATGACCGGGAAACGAGAGCTTTCCGCTGACGGCAACAGCCATACGACTGTGGCGATCAGCCAGCCGGCCGCAATGGCGCGCAGGAACATGTAGCCGCGCGAGGGCTCCATGGCTTCCCGGGCGATCTCGAGCGCCGCGGCCCTGACCTCGGGCGTGTGAAGGATGTCGAACGCGATTCCCGCTCCGAAAATCAGCGTGCCGGCCAGATTGGCCGCAAAGACGAGCGACCAGAGCCTGGCGATGGCACACATGCATTTGACGTTCGGCTTCGCCAGAAAGGGCAGCATGGCGGTCAGCGTGATCTCGGTGAAGAGCTGCTGTCGGGCTAGAATGACGATCAGGAAGCCGACGGCGTAGCCCCAGCACTCCACCAGCGGTCGCCAGTCCGCGTCCGGGAGATAGTGGCGTAGCGCCGCCTGGCTGAAGACCGAAAATCCGATGGACAGACCCGCTGCAAATCCCGACCACAGGAGGCTGCTGGTCGGCCTGGCGAGTTCCGACTCCCCCTCCTTCCTGACAATCTCGTAAACGGCGACCGGCCTGAGCTGGGCGCGTTCGTCCACTTCCTGCTTTTCGTTCCGGCTCAAATGCTCGTCGTCATGATTCGTAGCCGAATTTTCGTCCGCCGGCATTTTGCCGTCGTCCTCTTCTTCTGTTCCGGATGTCGGAGCCATGTTCATTCCTTCAACGAGCATCTGGATGAACCAGAGCGGTCACCTTCAAAGCCGGATTTTCGACCCGAACCTCTTCGCACCGTCAGGAACAATTCCACGCCCAATCTGTTCCCTCCGTCTGGGAGGAAAACATGGCAGGTCAGCCGGTTGATGCATCGTCCATGATGTCTAGCCTTGGCAATCCGTTGAAAAACGGGCGCAAGGCGATCTCACATCTGGGCCTCGTGTTCTCGAGCGATTGCGAGCCGGGGATCTCGCGTCGCGCCGGCGCCGATGGTTTCAGCTACCATACGCCGGACGGCAAGCGGCTACGCAACAAGGCCGAGATCCTGAGGATAAACGGACTGGCCGTTCCACCGGCCTATAGCGATGTCTGGATATGCCTCGATCCGCTCGGGCATCTTCAGGCAACCGGTTTCGACGCGCGCAAGCGAAAGCAATATCGCTATCACCCCGACTGGCATGAGCATCGCAGCGGCCAGAAATTTGCCCAGCTCCAGCAGATGGGCAGCGCATTGCCACGCATCCGCCGACGGATTGCCCGTGACCTCGCCAATGGTCCCGACACGGAGAAGGTCGTCCTTGCGGCGCTCGTCATGCTTCTCGATCTCACGCATATCCGTGTGGGAAACGAGCGCTACGCCATCGAAAACCGGACGTTCGGCGCGACGACCCTCGAAAAGAGACATCTGAAAATCGAAGACGGTCGGCTGAAGCTGCGCTTTGTCGCGAAGGGCGGCAACCGCGTCCAGAAGACGCTCAAGAACAGGCGTCTCCAGAAGGTTCTGGAAGAGATCGCCGATCTTCCGGGGCGGCAGCTGTTTGCCTGGCGGGACGGAGAAGGGCGCCGCGCCGCGATCGATTCCGGCAGGCTCAACGACTATCTTAAGACCATTTCCGGACAGGCGATTTCGGCAAAATCCTTTCGCACCTGGGGCGGCTCGGTCGCGGCCTTCGGTTCGGCCCTCGCGGCCCTGGATGCAGGCGAGCGCCCAACCATCAAGTCACTGTGCGAGGCCGCAGCGGCTGAACTTCACAACACGCCGGCCATATGCCGCAAGAGTTATGTCCATCCACGCGTTCTGGCGCTCGCCTCGGGTGATGCGGACATGCTGAAGCGTTTCCGCAGCTGGCGCGGCCGGCGGGCGAAACTCCATTCCGGATTGAGCACGACTGAATCCCTGCTGCTGGCATTTCTGAGAAGCCGGATCGCGGAACGCGTCTGATCCGGCCCGGCACCAATGTCGCGCCCAGGAACAAAGACTGACGGCCCGGCGTTTTCCTGTCGAACTCCCGACAATGGATTTGCAGCTGCATGCGACCGTCTGCGGAAATCTCTGTCCTTCGATGTCGCCGGGAGCATGAGGAGAAAATGGCAATGAACGACAATGATGAAGGCAGGTCGCACAGCGCGGTCGGGCATGATCCGGAAACGCCCGAATACGAACACGCAACTGGCGGCTGGGGTTCACTGGAAGGCGTGGTGAGAATATACGGCGAGGAGCGCAGCTCTCCCATGGCGCTCAAGGTGCTCGCGAAACTCAACAAGCCGAAGGGCGTGATGTGCTCTTCCTGCGCGTGGGCGAAGCCAGCAAACCCAAAGACCTTCGAATTCTGCGAAAACGGCGCCAAGGCTACGCTTTGGGAAATCACGCCGAAGCGTGTCACGCCCGCCTTTTTCTCCGAACATACCGTGACGGAACTCAGAACCTGGCCGGATCACAATCTCGAACATGCCGGCCGCCTGACGCATCCGATGCGCTATGATGCAGCGGCCGACCGCTATGTTGCCGTGGAATGGGACGAAGCCTTTCGCGAGATCGGCGCAGAGCTGACGGCGCTGGACCCGAAAGAGACCGTCTTCTACGCATCGGGCCATGCGGGCCTGGAAGCCTCCTATCTCTACGCGCTCCTCGCCCGCGTCTACGGCAACAACAACCTGCCGCAGTCGTCCAACATGTGCCACGAGACGACATCCGTTAATCTCAAGACCTTTATCGGCACGCCCGTCGGCACCTGCACGCTGGAAGATTTCGAAAAGTGCGATGCGATCTTCTTCTTCGGCCAGAACACCGGCACGAACAGCCCGCGCTTCCTGCATCAACTGAAGGCGGCAGTCGACCGCGGCTGCAAGATCGTCACGTTCAATCCCTTGCGCGAACGCGGGCTGATCGAATTCGTGAATCCGCAGAACATCGTCCAGATGACAGTGGGGAAGCCGACGAAAATTTCCAGCCGGTATTACCAGGTGCGGCCGGGCGGTGATATCGCGGTGCTGGCCGGAATGATGAAATGCGTGTTCGCCGCGGAGGAGGCGGCTCCCGGAACCGTCTTGGACAGGCCTTTCATCGACAACGAAACCACGGGTTTCCGGTCGATGCGAGCGGCCGTCGAAGCCATGCAATGGGCGGACATCGAGGCGCATTCGGGCCTCGACCGGGCCATGATCGCGGAAGCGGCGGACATCTATCTCGCCTCTCCGAGGGTTATCGGCATTTACGGCATGGGCCTGACGCAGCATGTCAACGGCTGGCTGAACCTTGGAATGCTCGTCAACCTGCTTCTGCTGCGCGGCCATATGGGACGCCCGGGCGCCGGCATCTCACCGGTTCGCGGCCACTCCAACGTACAGGGCCAGCGCACGGTCGGGATCGGCGAGAAGACGGCGAGCATTCCGCTCGACAAGCTCGAAGAGATGTTCAACTTCACCGCCCCGCGTGAAGACGGTCGCAATGCCGTCGAGACCTGCGAGGGCATTCTCGACGGTTCTGTGAAGGCGCTGGTCTCGCTTGGCGGCAATCTCGTACGGGCTCTGCCCGACCGGACAAGAATGGAAGAAGCCTGGCCGCGCCTTCAATTGACCGTCAGCGTTGCCACCAAGCTCAACAGGTCGCACCTGACACCCGGTGCCGTCTCCTACATCCTGCCCTGTCTCGGCCGGACCGATATCGACAAGCAGGCGACCGGTCGTCAGGCGGTGTCGATGGAGGATTCCCTCAGCCACGTCTACGGCTCCATCGGCAATGCAGAGCCGCCAAGCGATGCCCTGCTTTCCGAGGTCGCCATCGTCTGCGGCATCGCCAAGGCAACCCTCCCTGAAAATCCCAGGCTGCAGTGGGATGAGTGGACCGCAAACTACGACCTGATCCGCGATCTGATCGCCGAAACCTATCCGGACCAGTTTCACGATTTCAACGCGCGGCTTCACCAGCCGGGCGGCTTTTATCGCGGCAATTCGGCCCGCGAGCGCAAGTGGGACACCGAAAGCGGCAAGGCGGAATTCACGACGCCGACGACGATCACCAGCCTCGGCGAGGATGCCGGCGCCACCGGGCCCGCTCCCGACCGGATGACCCTCATCACGCTCCGCTCCAACGACCAGTTCAACACGACGATCTACGGCTATTCGGACCGGCTGCGCGGACTTGAGGGAAGCCGCGACGTGGTTCTGATCAACCGCGACGAGATGCTGCGTCTGGGGCTTAACGAAGGCCAGACCGTATCACTGACATGCGACATCAACGATGGCATAGAGCGGACTGTCTCCGGCCTGACCGTTACCCCCTACGATCTGCCGCCGGGATGCGTCGCCGGCTACTACCCCGAGCTCAATCCGCTCGTTCCGCTGTCCTATCACGAGAAGCACTCGAAGACGCCGGCCTACAAGGGCACACCGGTGCGCATTCTTCCGGAGTGACGGCGCAGCAAGCCATCAGGCGAAAGCCCCATGGCTTATCCGAGGAGGAGTTATGGTTGAAGCGACGTCTTAGCTTTGTGAGAGCTTTTGCCTGCATTGGACGAACCGGGTCCAGAACCGCCATAGGCCCTACGATGGCTTTGCCTATTTGCGGGCTGTGAAGAGGGGTTCAATTCTGGACGCGTTGACAATAAAAAACCCGCCTTTAGGGCGGGTTTTTTATTGGTTGCGGGGCCTGATGACACCGAGACTTGAAAATTTCGCCCGTTTTTTTGAGACAAGAGCAGTTTGGCAATAGGTAAACACAAACTGGAAAAAACTGGACAGTGCCATGACCTCCCATAATGGCAGAAAAAGTGCCTTCACTCCAGCGGTACAGGCCGTCACTGCCCTCCCCCGAAAACAGTCGTTAAAAGATTGCAATTGTAGCGATCCGAAGAAGACTGCCCAGGACGCTCACGGAGGCATACAAACTGAAAGTATCACTGACGTTAGCAGGGTCTTAGGGGAATCGTTACATAGGGAAGGTTTCAGCTTAACGGCGATCAAGCCGCGTATCTCCAGAAAGATGGGCTATGAAAGCGTGCCACGGGTGTTCATCGAGACAGAAGGCCCAAATGCGCCAAAACCTTAAGGAGCTAAGCCTCCCTCCATGCCATCTCAGTCCTCGATCCGCGCTGCGGGACATAGCCGATGTGGCTGGCGAGCCGGTGCCTGGGACTGGTAGTGCAGCCGGCCGCTACGTTCTTCTTCGCTGGCCGCGTGGTCGCTGGCGCGTGCCGCGTACGCAAGTCCTTGGCATGGACGACGCTATAGCCTAAGCCATAGTGGCCGTGAACCTTGCCGGCATCCATGTCGCGCTGGTCGATGGTGATGACATTGCTCTCTCGGCCAATGGTTCGATTATCCGCGCTGTGGGTTCCGCTGACATTGCCAAGCAGTTGATGTGTTTGGCAGCCGGCGAAGAACTTTCGGGAGAACGTGACGACCGCATCACGATCCTCTGCTGCACGGATTCCAAGCACGACCCGTGCTGCGCGCGTTATGGTTTTTCCACTTGGAAGGCATTGCCGGCCCACGCCAATCCTGCCGTCTTTCGCGTTCTTCAGTCTACCCATATCGGGGGCTGCCGTTTCGCAGCCTCCATTCTCGTCTTACCGATACGGGCGCGATACGGGCGCCTGAAGCCACGGGAAGTGCCAGATTTCCTTGCCTGCCTTCAACGCGACGAACTCTATCTGCCGGCTTATCGTGGCAATCCGGAATTGGACGCCATCAGCCAGGTTGCCGAGTGCGCGGCGCGGTACTTCCGGAAGGATCTCGGTTTCGCAGACAAGGTTGTTCTCGACCACAAGTCAGGTAGCGAAGGCGAGGGAGCAGTCGAAGTTTTTGCGTCGCTGGCCTCACAGCGGTTGCTGACCCGGCTGCAGGCGGAGACTTTCGAGGTCGCGACCCGCCGCAGCAGCCTGAGGCCAGGTGGGCAGACCAATCAGGTAGCGCGCCGGCGTGCAGTCTCGCTCAAGCCCCTGACTGAACCCGTCGACTAATTGGTCTCCTGCCGCAATATCTGGCGCTCACCGATGTGGGAGAAAAGCAGGGTTGCCGAGCCGATCAGCCCCTCCATGGTCTCCCCATAGCGGCTGCGGTCGAAGTACAGGAATTGCCGGTTTCGCACGGCATACATGTTTTGCCATTGTGCCGTCGCGCGAAAGGCACGGGTTTCAGCTTCTTCGCCCAGCATTTCCTCATAGGTGTCGATGATGACGTCACTGTCAAAATCTGACAGCCGCTCCAGGCTATAGGGAATGTTGCGGGAGCTGTTCTCATAGGCGGGCATGTGGCCAAGCCCGAAATCGGCGATGACCTGCTCGATGCCGCCGCGGCCAATGATCCTGAAACCGTCGCGGTAAATCTCCATGGGGGTCACCGTGATCTGGGAAGGATTAGCGACGCGTCGCCGGAATGCGGCGACAATGCCATCGTATTCTCGTCGCATCTCGTTGTAGCGCGGCGTGCGTCCAACAAGGTCGGCCAGTTGGCCGGCGTAGGAGACGATGCCTTCCTCGCGTACCGGCAGCAGCACCACTGGAGCGATTGCCGACAATTTGTCGCGCAGGGCAGCATGATAGGAAAGGCCGACGATCAGGTCCGGTTTCAGCGCGGCAATCGTTTCGATATCCGGTGCCTGATGCGTGCCGATATAATGGATCGCTGCGGTATCGTATCGTTGCGCCGCGCCGCGATAGAAAGTGTCCTCCAGCAGTCTTTTTCGCCCAGTTGAGCCACAGGGCACGATGCCCAGTTCGAGGAGTTGGGTTGTCAGGCTGAAGTCATGCAAGGAGACAACGCAGCGCGGTGCCACGGGCACCTCCACCGTGCCGAATTGATTGGAGAAGCTCCTCATCTCGGCTGCCAGCGTCGGGAAGGCGAAGCCGCAGATCATGGAGATAAGACACAGGGCCGAGGCGGTTCTGGTCATCGGGCGGATCCTTTGCGGGAAAGCAGAAACAGGAGATAAGGTGCACCAATCACCGCGACAACGAGGCCGGCCGGGATCTGGAGCGGTGCAAACGCGGTTCGGCCGATCGTGTCACTGACGAGCACGAGGAAGGCACCGAGCAGGCCCGCAAGGGGCAGGAGCAGTCCATGCCGGTCGCCCACAAGCAATCGGGCCGCGTGGGGTGCGAGCAGTCCGATGAAGCTCATCGTCCCGACATTGGCAACCGCAGACGCGCTTAGCATGACACTTAGCAACAGCGCGATGGCCTGGAAGCGGCCGGTATCGAGGCCGCGGGTCTCGGCAACTGCATTGCCGAGCTGAAACAAGTCGAACTGGCGCGCAAGAAGGAGAACAGGGCCGCTCGCCAAAAAAAGCCAGAGGAACTGGCTGCGGACATTGGCCCATCCGGCGCGGTGCAGGCTTCCCGACAGCCATAGAAGGGCGGACTCGACCTGCTCTATGCGTCCGTAGGTAATCAGAAGGTCAGCCACAGCACTCAAAATGGCCGTCACTCCAACGCCGACCAGAATCAGACGCAAGGGCGCAACCCCTCTGTTCCAGGCGAGAGCGACCACCAGCAAAGCGACAAGAATCCCTCCGATCAGTGCGGCTATCGGATAGAGCTCTACCGGCAGGGCTGTCGGCCAGAGCACGAGTGCAGCAAGTACGGTAATGCCGGCGCCTGCCTCGACGCCAACGAGCCCGGGGGCGGCAAGAGAGTTGCGGGTCAGGGCCTGCAGGATCACGCCGGACAGAGCCAGAGCCATGCCCGAGAAGATGGCAAGCAGGATGCGCGGCAGCCGAATGTCGAAGACGATCTCGGCCAGGATGTCATCTGTGCCGCTGTCGTGACCGACGAGCGCACCAATGGCCTGGCTGAGGGTCATTGGATACGTGCCGAGGACGAGTGCACCAACTGCTGTAAGCAGGAGCAATCCTGCGGTCAGCATGAGCATTGCAAGGCCGCTCGAGAATCGGTGGATCGATGTCCGTTTCCGGACAGGCGCATTGGTAAAGCTCATCTGACCCTACCCAGAACCAGTGCAATGAAGATCGGCCCGCCGATCAGTGCCGTCACGATGCCCGTATTTATCTCGAGAGGACGCACCGCTGTTCGCGACGCAATGTCCCCCATCACCACGAGCAAGGCACCGACGAGCGGTGCCGAGGGTACAAGCAGGCGATTATCGCCTCCGAAAAGGATGCGGGCGATATGGGGTGCAACGAGCCCGACGAAGCCGATGGGGCCGGCAATGGCAACAGACGATCCGGCCAGCAAAACGATGGCGAGCAGACAGGTCAGCCGCAAACGCCCGACATGCAATCCCATAAGCATGGCCGATTGCGCGCCCAGGCGATGAAGGTTCAACGCCGGAATGTTGACGACTGCAATCACTCCGCCCAGAACGAGAAAGGGCAGTGTCTCACGTCTGGCATCGGCGGTGTCGAAAGCGAGTGAACCGACGAGCCAACGCCGCAGGGTTTCGAGGCCCTGCTGATCCAAGATGAGGAGCACGGATGTCAACGCGCTGAACAATGCGGCCACCATTACGCCTGACAAGACCAGGCGAACCGGATTGGGGTCGGTGCCGCTATTGAGGAGAACTATCCCGGCTGCCACAATCGCGCCAGCAAAGGCCAGATACGGGATCATCGCCATCGTCGTGCCCGGCATCACCAGCAACCCCGCCACCACAAAGAATGCGGCACCGCTGTTGACGCCCATCAGGCCTGGATCGGCGAGCGGATTTTCGCTGATTGCCTGCATCAGCGTTCCGGCAAGGCCAAGCGCCAACCCTACTGTTATGGCGCCAAGTAGGCGCGGCAATCGCATCTCGACGACGATGTTATGCAGTGCATCGGCCGGGGTATAGTCGACCAGCGCCGCCCAGACGACACCCCATTCGAGCGGGCGTGCACCGAGCTTCAAGTGCAGAAGCGAAGCCACGCCCAGCAGTAAGAAAAGAAGAGAGAACTGTGAAAGGCGACCGAGTGTAGACACGACTGCACCTATCGTGCCAGCGAGGTCGGAACGCACACCATCGCTCCCGTCTCGGGATCGTTGAGCATGCGTGAGCGCACCGAAAAGACGTTTTCGATATTGGCTGCGTGGAACACCGTCCCGGTTGCGCCCTCTGCCACGACGCGGCCGTCCTTGAGCATGACCAGGAAATCGGCGTAGCGGGCCGCCTGGTTGAGATCGTGAAGGATCGCGACAACCGTGCGCCCCGTATCACGGAGGACCAGAAGGAGGTCGAGCAGGCTGAGCTGGTTTGCTACGTCGAGAAAAGTCGTCGGCTCGTCAAGCAGGATTATAGGCGTGTCCTGTGCCAGGGTCATGGCAATCCAGGCTCGCTGCAACTGGCCCCCGGAGAGGCTTTGCAGTGATCGGCTCATCAGGTGACCGATACCGCACAAGGCAACGGCCCGGTCTACGGCGTCTTCATCGCTCTTGGACCAACCCCCTAACCAGGGTCGCCAGGGAAAACGGCCCTGCACCAGCAATTCTCGCACGCTCATGCCCTGAGGCGTGTAAACGTGCTGGGGCAGGAAGGAGATCAGCCGCGCAAGTTCACGTTTGGAATAGTTCGCCGTCGGTTTTGATCGGAGCTGCAGCGCTGCCCCCTGCACGGGCATGGCACCGGCCATGCTGGCCATTAGGGTAGACTTGCCAGATCCGTTTGGTCCGATCAGCGCCGTAAATTGTCCTTCTGGAATGGTCAGGGTGATGTCGTGCAAGACTTGCTCGCCGCCGCGATAGACGTCCAGTTTCCTGATCTCGAGCATGACCTGCAACTCCTGGTCCCAACTGTGAAAAAGGGCCTCGAAGCGGCTCCTCCGTTGCGCCTGTAGCACTCACGGAAGATGAGAGAATCCCCAATAAGTGTGTTGTGACACTTTAAATATT
Source organism: Rhizobium sp. PAMB 3174 (assembly GCF_052908375.1). NCBI lineage: Bacteria > Pseudomonadati > Pseudomonadota > Alphaproteobacteria > Hyphomicrobiales > Rhizobiaceae > Rhizobium > Rhizobium sp. PAMB 3174. The sequence goes on from NZ_CM128608.1 coordinate 3,589,337, forward strand.
TATCAAAAGTGAATCACATGATAGCCACAAACTATCTTTGTTGAGCATATTTGTCATGTTTATTTCGGACGAAAATGCGTGTCTGGAAATTTGAATTCAGGAGTGGGGAAATGGCGAGCAGGAAACGGAATCTGAGGCCGGGTTTTAACAGTTGGCCGCTGTTGTCAGCATTGCCCATGACAATACCTTGCGCCCTTGGCTTCGCGGCCATCTCGGCAAACAACGCCCTCGCTCAGGACGGATCTGACGGCACAGTGCTGGACACCATCGTTGTTCAGACCGACGGTCAACGCAGCGCCACGGCACCTATCGACGGATATGTTGCCAAAGTCAGCGGAAGTGGCACCAAGACGGACACGCCCATCCTGCAGACACCGCAGTCTCTGTCGGTTGTCTCGGCGGAAGAGATCCGGGACCGCACTGTGCGCACTCTTGCCGAAGCACTTGCCTACACGCCAAGCTTCACGGCGCAGCCGCGCTCGTTCTCGCGCGTCTCCGACCGGTTCCGTATTCGTGGCTTTGATGTTGAGCCGGGTACCGGCGGCCTGCTGCGCGATGGCATGAGACTTCAGAACAATTCCTATGACGGAGCGCAGGAACCTTTCGGCTTCGAGCGTGTGGATGTGGTGCGCGGTGCCGCCTCCGTGCTCTATGGTCAGCTCTCGCCCGGCGGCTTTGTCAATGGTGTCAGTAAGCGGCCGACCGAGGAACCCCTCCGGGAGGTGACGCTTGAAGGCGGCATGTATAATCACAAGCAGGCCACAGTCGATATCAGCGACGCCATTACGGACACTCTGTCCTATCGGCTGACCTTCCTTGGACGCGACAGTGATACGAGCGTGGACCACGTGAATGATGACCGCATCTATGTGGCTCCGGCCCTGGAATGGAAGCCGGATGAGGACACGACGCTGACCATGCTCGGCTTTTACCAGCGTAGCAGCACGCGCTTTTCCGCTCCGCTGCCCTATCAGATTGTCGAGGGGATCGGTGATGGGCCGTTCATCCTCGACCGCGACACCTTCATAGGCGAACCGGACTATGACCGCATGATCAGCAACATGGGCGCGCTGGGCTACGAATTCTCGCACCGCTTCGACAATGATATCCGCGTTTCGGCAAAGTCGCGCTACTACGAGTCCGATCTCGACTGGCGCTACCTGCAGGCCCAGACCAGTGCCACCGCAGTCGACGCCGTCTCCAATACCGGCATCCTGGCCCGCCAATACAGCGACCGACATGACCGTGCCAAGGGTTTCACCCACGACATGAATGTGCAGTTCGGGCTCGACACCGGTCCGCTCTCGCACGAATTCCTGGCCGGTTACGATTTCTATGACACCACCTATACGTCGGACAATTTCCGCGCTGCCGTGTCGTCAATCGACCTGAATGATCCGGCTTATGGTGCCGATATCGTCGTCGACCGTGACCCGAGCCGAAATCGTGGCGGCCAGACGGATACGATCCAGCACGGTCTCTACCTTCAGGATCAGATCACCTTTGACGAACGCTGGAACGTTCTGTTGGGTGTAAGGCATGACTGGGCAGACCAGAAGTTCAGCTATCATGCCGTTGACGGCTCGACCGACAGAAAATCGGAAGCGACCACCTGGAGGGCAGGCATCGTTTATGAAGCGGACAACGGACTCGCACCTTATCTCAGCTATTCGCAGTCGTTCTTCCCGATCTCGGTTGCGGAATATGTCGATGATCTAAGCTTCAAGCCGATGACGGGCGAGCAATTCGAAGCCGGTATTCGATATCAGCCGCTCGGAACGAACATGCTGTTCAGCGCCGCCGTCTACCAGTTGACGCAGGACAACGTGGTGTCACGCAATCTCGCCGGCGACCTGACCCAGATCGGTCAGCAGAGGGCGCGCGGCTTTGAACTGGAGGCCAAGGCCGATCTGACGGACGACCTGACCATGATCGCTTCCTACGCCTATACCGACGCCCGCATCACCAAGAGCGAAGACGCCTCGCAGATCGGTCAGCGCAGTGAAAATACGCCCTATCATCAGGCTGCACTCTGGCTAACCTATGACGCTTCGCAGCTTGGCGTGGAAGGCCTGACCATCGGTGGTGGCGTGCGTTACACCGGCTCGACCAAGGCATCGGGTATCCCCGACGAAATCCCTGGCTACGCCCTCGTGGATGCAATGGTGAGCTACGACGTCAATGAGAACCTTACGCTGGCGCTGAACGCCAACAATATCTTTGACAAGAAATATGCTTACTGCGAATTCTCCATTTGCCGATATGGAGATCGCGCGGAAGTCATCGCAACTGCGCGTATTCGCTGGTGAGCTAGCGCTGCCGAGAGTCGCATAGCCCTGCGGCTCTCGCTCGTGCCTATAGGCAGTTCTTCAAGCGCGAAAGCAATGACAGGCCAGTCGTCAGGTCTTCTAGCGTCGGACCGCCAAGGCAGAGCCTAATTCCGGTGGCGTCGTCATTGGGGTCGGTGCGTACTGCGTCAGGTGGTGTCACCACTACTCCAAGCGCTTCCGCCGCCAGGGCGAAGGCCTCCGCTTCCGCGTGAGGCATAGGCAGCCATACATGAAATGCATCCTCATGAGAGACAATCGCTCGATCTGGGAGCAGTGTCTTGGCGAGGGTGGCGCGCTTTCGGGCCTCGGCACGCAATGACATGCGCACGGATTCCATCACACCGCTGGTGATCCACTCCTCCAGCAGAGCATAGTCGACTGGTGACGACGTTAGTGGGAGCGCTCGCAATGCCTCCTCCGCTTGTCCTTCCCGACCCGAAGGCAGCACCAGAACGCCAAGCCGCAAACCAGGGCTCAGCGATTTGGAAAGGCTCGTGACATGAAAGACGCTGTCGGGCATCAGGGCGACGAGAGGGGGGAGATCGGCGGTTTGGCCCAGGGTGTAGACACCATCCTCGACAACGGGGACGTTGAAGTTTCGACAGACATCGACAATCGCCTCACGGCGATCCTTACCCATAGAGGCTGTTGTCGGATTGTGGAGGGTCGGGGTCAGGTAGACGAGCCGGCGCCTGGGACTGTCTTGTTCTTCACGCAACACCCGTTCCAGATCGCCGGGCAGCATGCCCTCGGCATCAATCTCTACGCTTCGCATCGGATGGGCCCTGTACCGCGCCAAGGCAATTGCTCCCGCATAGCTCAGCCGCTCGGTGATAATGAGGCCTCGACCGCCGCACAGTATGTCGAACGCAAGCCAGAGCGCCTGCTGGCCGCTACCGGTCAGGATGATGCGTTTCGGCTCGGCAACAATCCCCAAGCCTTCGAGCCAGCGACCGAGAAGGCGACGATGTTCGTCATGCCCGGCCGGCGGCGGATAGAGATTGATATGGGCCGAATCTATCTTCTTCGAGATCGTCGACAGCGTGCGCGCCAGCAGCCGATCGCTCAGCATGACCGGCAGCCGGTTTTCCGAGAAGTCGATTGCCGGTCCCTTGTGCGCCTGAAATGCTGCAACGAAGGTGCCACTGCCTTTCACGCTGCGTGCCTGACCACGCCGTTCCAGCATGGCATAGGCTTTCGTGACGGTTCCGACGGCAAGATTGAGCTTCCAGGCGAGGTCGCGATGCGCCGGAAGGCGATCACCGCCCTTGAGCAACCCCGCAAGGATATCCTCGGATAGGGCCTCCATGAGACGATCGGCGGGGCTGTGGCCGTTTTCGGATAGCCTGGGAATCCAGGGCGATTGGAGACGCATACTGCTTTTCAATCAAAGTGTTCGGTACACTTTCAGTATATGTAAAACGCGTCGCGGAAAACTGGAAACGCACTTGGCATGGGCAAGGCGACATTCGCTTGAGAAAGGTCGGCCTTTCCTTTTTCATCGGGCAGGGGTGCCCCCCCTACCGCCCAGTCAAATTTAAATGGGTTGCGGCGCGATCCTTCCGACTGACATGCCCCCAGAAGAGTGATCCTTCATGAAGAATGGCTTATGAGCTTCAGAAGGACATTGAAATGGCAGCGAGAAGATACAAGGCAGAAGAGACCGTCACGAAGCTTCGTCATGTTGATGTGCTGAATGCGCAGGGAAATCGATGGCGGAGGCGATCCGGTCGATAGGCGTGACAGAAGTTACATACTACCGGTGGCGGTCCGAGTACTGCGGCCTGAAGGGCGACCAGGTGAAGCGGTTGAGAGAGGCGGAGGCCGAGAACGCCCGGCTCCGGGGAGCCGGTTCTGTTGTCAGGAAGAAGGAGGAGGGTCTCAAACGTCGCCTGCTTCAGTTCAAGCTTCGCGATCCCGAACCGCTGTTGTTCCACAACGAAGCTCTGGTGCGCGACGGACAGATTGTCTCGATCATCACCTCCGGCAATTACGGTCACTTCCTGGGTGGTGCCATCGGCATGGGCTACGTGCCTTGCAAGGGAGAAACCGAGGAGCAGGTTCTCGCATCGGTCTACGAGATCGAGATCGCCGGCAAGCGCTACGTCGCCGATGCCTCCATTCGTCCGATGTACGATCCGAAGTCGGATCGTACCAAACTCTAACCCGCTCGATAAGGATCAGCACCCTGTCTATCGCTGACACGCAGAAGCTGACAAGCCAATGGATGCGTTCACGACGGACCGGCAGTTCCAGAAGGAACCACGTATCCTGGCATCCGTAAATTCTCGACGCGTTGACAATAAAAAACCCGCCTTTGGGGCGGGTTTTTTATTGGTTGCGGGGGCAGGATTTGAACCTGCGGCCTTCAGGTTATGAGCCTGACGAGCTACCGGGCTGCTCCACCCCGCGTTATTGATGAGCCGACTGTGGATCTTTGCCACATGAACCGGGATTGGCATGCCCGGTTGTTTCGTTTGTCCGTCCTCGGCCCTTTGGGCCTGCGGTTGGACGGGGCTGCTCCACCCCTCGTTATTTCTGGGACCTGTGCGGTCTGCCTCAAAAGCAAAAGGCCGCTTTGGATGCGGCCTCGTCTTGGGCATGAGGCCCTTGGGTTTGTGAATGAGAAGATTTGTTTTGCCTTTTGCAGACCTGGCAGCGACCTACTCTCCCGCGTCTTGAGACGAAGTACCATTGGCGCTGGGGCGTTTCACGGCCGTGTTCGGAATGGGAACGGGTGCGGCCGCCCCGCCATAACCACCAGGTCGGCAAAGGGCAAAACATGAGAAGCTGGATTTTTGATCGCGTTTGGGCCTGTCCGTCTGGCACTTGCCGAAGCGAAGCTTCGCAAGGCCGAACGGCCGTCGCGCCTTGTGGCGCGGCCCGTCCGGAGCGTAGCGGCGAAAGCCGCGACAGCGTCAGGACAAGATGATCATCTTTTGTCGATGATCATTGATCAATGAGAACGATCAAGCCGATCGAGCTATTAGTACCGGTAAGCTTCATGCATTGCTGCACGTCCACACCCGGCCTATCAACGTGGTCGTCTTCCACGGCTCTGATAGGGAACACTCGTTTTCAGGTGGGTTTCCCGCTTAGATGCCTTCAGCGGTTATCCCTTCCATATATAGCTACCCTGCTATGCCGCTGGCGCGACAACAGGTCCACCAGAGATATGTCCATCCCGGTCCTCTCGTACTAGGGACAGATCCTGTCAATATTCCTACACCCACGGCAGATAGGGACCGAACTGTCTCACGACGTTCTGAACCCAGCTCACGTACCGCTTTAATTGGCGAACAGCCAAACCCTTGGGACCTGCTCCAGCCCCAGGATGCGATGAGCCGACATCGAGGTGCCAAACAACCCCGTCGATATGGACTCTTGGGGGTCATCAGCCTGTTATCCCCGGCGTACCTTTTATCCGTTGAGCGATGGCCCTTCCACGCGGGACCACCGGATCACTATGACCGACTTTCGTCTCTGCTCGACTTGTCAGTCTCGCAGTCAGGCGGGCTTATGCCATTGCACTCGACGACCGATTTCCGACCGGTCTGAGCCCACCATCGCGCGCCTCCGTTACTCTTTAGGAGGCGACCGCCCCAGTCAAACTACCCACCATACACTGTCCCGGATCCGGATGACGGACCGCGGTTAGACATCCACGAAGATAAGGGTGGTATTTCAAGGATGGCTCCACAAGAACTGGCGTCCCTGCTTCAAAGCCTACCACCTATCCTACACATGCCTTGGCGAATGCCAGTGTAAAGCTATAGTAAAGGTGCACGGGGTCTTTCCGTCTGACCGCAGGAACCCCGCATCTTCACGGGGAATTCAATTTCACTGAGTCTGCGTTGGAGACAGCGGGGAAGTCGTTACGCCATTCGTGCAGGTCGGAACTTACCCGACAAGGAATTTCGCTACCTTAGGACCGTTATAGTTACGGCCGCCGTTTACTGGGGCTTCGATTCAGAGCTTGCACCCCTCCTCTTAACCTTCCAGCACCGGGCAGGCGTCAGACCCTATACGTCGTCTTGCGACTTCGCAGAGCCCTGTGTTTTTGATAAACAGTCGCTACCCCCTGGTCTGTGCCACCCTCATCTACTTGCGTAAATAAGGGTCACGCTTCTTCCGAAGTTACGCGTGCAATTTGCCGAGTTCCTTCAACGCAGTTCTCTCAAGCGCCTTGGTATACTCTACCTGACCACCTGTGTCGGTTTCGGGTACGGTCTATACGGTGGAGCTATTTCCTGGAACCGCTAAGCAGCACTGACAATCCAATAAGTCAGTACAACAGTCGCAATCCGTCACTACCACCAGGCCCACGAATATTAACGTGATTCCCATCGACTACGCGTTTCCGCCTCGTCTTAGGGGCCGGCTAACCCTGCTCAGATTAACTTTAAGCAGGAACCCTTGGTCTTTCGGCGAGGGGGTCTCTCACCCCCTTTATCGTTACTCATGTCAACATTCGCACTTCCGATATCTCCAGGACCCCTCACAGGTATCCCTTCACAGACTTACGGAACGCTCCGCTACCACGTGGATAAATCCACATCCTCAGCTTCGGTGCATGGCTTTAGCCCCGTTACATTTTCGGCGCAAAGACCCTTATTTAGACCAGTGAGCTGTTACGCTTTCTTTAAATGATGGCTGCTTCTAAGCCAACATCCTGGTTGTTTTGGGATCCTCACATCCTTTCCCACTTAGCCATGACTTGGGGACCTTAGCTGGAGGTCAGGGTTGTTGCCCTCTTCACGACGGACGTTAGCACCCGCCGTGTGTCTGCCGAGTAGTACTCCCCGGTATTCGCAGTTTGGTTAGGATCAGTAAGACGGTGAGTCCCCATAGCCCATCCAGTGCTCTACCCCCGGGGGTATTCGCTCGACGCTCTACCTAAATAGATTTCGCGGAGAACCAGCTATCTCCGAGTTTGATTGGCCTTTCACCCCTAGCCACAAGTCATCCCAATCTATTGCAACAGATGCGGGTTCGGTCCTCCAGTTGGTGTTACCCAACCTTCAACCTGCTCATGGCTAGATCACTCGGTTTCGGGTCTAATGCAACATACTATGGTCGCCCTATTCAGACTCGCTTTCGCTACGCCTACACCTACCGGCTTAAGCTTGCATGTTACACTAAGTCGTTGACCCATTATACAAAAGGTACGCTGTCAGGGTTGCCCCCTCCAACTGTTTGTAGGCATCCGGTTTCAGGTTCTATTTCACTCCCCTTGTCGGGGTGCTTTTCACCTTTCCCTCACGGTACTTGTTCGCTATCGGTCATGCACGAGTACTTAGGCTTGGAGAGTGGTCTCCCCATGTTCGAACAGGATTTCACGTGTCCCGCCCTACTCTAGGACAATGAAGCATTCTACGCGTACGGGGCTATCACCCGCTACGGCCAAACTTTCCAGAATGTTCCGCTTTATTCTTCATTGCCACTGGCCTGGTCCGCGTTCGCTCGCCACTACTTGCGGAGTCTCGGTTGATGTCCTTTCCTACAGGTACTTAGATGTTTCAGTTCCCTGCGTTCGCTTCTTTCACCCTATTTTATTCAGATGAAGATACCTTATTTCAATACTTGGAACATTGCCGCGCCAAAGACACAGCAACATTCCCAAGTATTTAAGGTGGGTTCCCCCATTCGGAGATCCATGGATCAAAGCTTATTCGCAGCTCCCCACGGCTTATCGCAGCGTATCACGTCCTTCATCGCCTGTGCATGCCAAGGCATCCACCAAATGCCCTTAAGACACTTGATCGTTCTCATTGCCAATGATCATCTTTTCTAGTGGGCTTGGAATTCCTTGTCCTTCTCGCGTTACCGCTCGA